>NZ_JARWSK010000008.1 GCF_031081985.1 Komagataeibacter xylinus
GAGGGATACGGTTTGCGTGCAGGCGTCATCCCTCATTACTGCACCAATCAGGCACGAAAGTACATAACACCCTCTAGGCTCGTATCTCGGATTTGAGCATCTGTTAAAGTTCCTTGCTACGGACGGACATGATGCTGTCGTGCCCTCGGTACCCAGCTCTGCCTTTTTCAACCCGATCACCGGTATCATACATAGGCCCGCGTTGTGCAGCCGCACTCATATGCGGGCTGATGGCTCGTCTAGCCGGTACCCGGCGTTTTGAACGCTCATCGGCGTCAGGATAAGGCTCCAGACTCACCCCGCACCCAGACTGAAACAGGTGATTTCACACCCCTGCCCAATTAGAGTACAAAACCCGACCACAGCCCGGTGCCATTGCTAACGTATAGCAACCTACCGCCAGGAATGTGCTGGCAGCCGCAACCGAACGTGACCCTGTTCGGCTGTGCTGCACATCTCATGTTTCCGTTTTCTGGCGCAGAGGCCAACGTTGCCCTGTATGTCGGCGTAGAACGTGGTTGATCGCTCATCAGACAAGCGCATGCAGCGTCGAACCTACAACACATATTAAGAAGTCCGGCAGGACATGTTTGAATACATTGAAATGTTCGGGCTTCCCTGTTTTCCTCGGCCAGCCAGTAATCTGGCATGCTGACGAACTGCCTCAATTTCCTTTGCCGAGACCTTTCCTTTGAGCTTCGCGTTCCGCATCCGCCAGTCCAGACTTCTCACCTGATCAGAGAGGACCACACTGGCGGGTTTTACTACTACGGCTACTTCAAACGGATAGCCTTTGATTTTAGTGGTCATGGGGCAGCAAAGCGTCATCCCCGCTTTGGCATTATAACTTGCAGGGCTGAGAAGCACCGCAGGCCGATGCACAGCCCGTTTCCGCCCCGGCTGAGGGATCAAATTCCAACCAGACAATGTCGCCGCAGTCCGGAACCCACGTGACCTGCGATTTGGTGTTCACCAGCTTTCGTCACCTACAGACTGTCCAAAGTCAATTTCATCATGCCCGTTCAGATCGGTAATCCCGGCGACGAGATCTTCCAGTTTGAGCAGTGTGGCGCGAACTGGCGCAATGATAACTCGAACATCTTCCTCATGAACATTCATCATCTGATCATCCTGACGTTCGGGTGATGCCTGGCTGCCTTATGACAAAGCCGGATAGGCTGGGCTGATCAGTCAGACCTTGGCCCCTTTTGCTTTCGTGCCGGTCTTCCGTACCGCACGCGGTCTCGCTGAAGTCTTGGAACCCGGCGTTTTCTTTGGCGATGCCGCGGAAGATCCGGTTTCAGTTGCCGACGACCTGGATCGCTTCGAAATCGTTTTTTTGGGGGGTAATACAGCCTCTGCAGTGTCGACCAACACTTCTTTCGTCGCACTATCGACAGAAGGTGCTGCGGTTGCTTCGTCCACGGGAGCGGTCTGGGGCACCAAAACCTTACGTCCGAGACCCGCGTCTCGCGCCAGAGTCGCCCGCATTTTGGCATACTCCGGAGCAACCATGGGATAATCCATAGGAAGCTGCCACTTCTCTCGGTATTGCGTTGGCGTCATTCCGTACCTTGTCTGCAGGTGACGCTTGAGCATTTTGAGTTTTTTGCCATCTTCCAGACAGACGATGTAGTCAGGAAATACCGACTGCGCGACTGGAACTGCGGGTTGCTGGGCAGGGATGCTGCTGTTTTTCTCTGTGGCCGGTGTTGTTTCGCGGATAGCGGCGTAGACATCGCGGATAAACGCCGGGACATGTTCTGTCGGCAGAGAGGTATTGGTATTGCCGAGATGCGCTGCCACGATGTCGCTCATGGCAATTACAATTGCCGGGGTTAGGTCGTCTGATTGGTCCATGATAAAGCCTCTCCGCTATATTTTTGCCGAATAACATTGCCGGAGTGTAAGTCTTTATGCAATCGGCAAAATATGGCGTATCGAAAGCTAAATTATATATTGCGGTACGTTGCCTACATCGATCACATTGCACCATGAACATCAAGTTTTACGCAAATTGTATGCGGCGGAGCCTGCCCCTGATTACGCTATCAGACGGCGTAAACTGGCTTATGCAGCGGGCCTTTCACGAAAACTACGGCTCACCTCAATGTCGATGATAAGTTTTTTTAGTCGGAATATATCCACACACGAATTTTCCATGACGTGGTGAGCGGATACAGTATTTATCTCTATCACCTGTCTGATGATCACCCCGGGTTATCCTGCAGATAATGCTGCCAGTCATGACTGTGTAACGATATAGCCGCGTTTCAGGCGATAACGGATCATCGCGGTCAGAGCATTCACCGCAGCGCCTTCGTCGGGATAGAGATCCACGCGCTGGGTGCCAGCTGTCCCGATCCTGCCCCAGTTACGAACAAGTGCAGCACCACCGAACAGGTCGGGCTGAACTGACAGTCCGTAATACCGCCACTCATTGAAACTGGGTTGAATACGGCGCAACTGGACCGATAGCGGGAACAGTCCAAGTTGTATTGTTTTCCCTGGGGGAACGGCGCTCCTTGATCTTCTGGATGTCATATTGGTCCTGCGCATCGCATGATGCTAACATGATCTATTATCCAAGTACAGATATTCTGAACTTCTTTCAGCCTTTTGCAACTCCGCGTGGAGCATGCATGGATCATTTCCTACGATCTATGGGTCGGATGATACGATGCGGATGTCTTCCGATACGTCAATCATCCAGCACATTGGTGGTTGCCTCAAGCCATGACCCGGTCGAAGATGACGTAGAAGACGCTTTTTCTCGCCACTCAGGCGTGACTGCCCTTCGATCAGCCAGAAAGTGCAGGGCATGTTTCGAACATGCGTTGCCCGCAGAATATTGACGAAACACTTGGTAACAATAATGAGATATACGTTACAACAAGACGGAATCGTGTAGATTGAGCAGCCTGATCATGATTCCGTGGAGCCAGGTGACCAGATTAAATCACTACGGAAATCGTCAACAATAGCAAAGTATATCGGGTTATGCCGCTCCAGCGCTCCGTAAGAAACATGGCAACCGTGCACTGCGTTGCTTCAGTGTGTTCGTCTTGATCCGTGTGAGGATGATATGAAGTTTGATGAACTTCGCTCGCGTTTCGAGCTTATCGATGACGAACAATCCGGACAGCTATGTCTGACGCTGGTTCAGGCGATTTTAGCGCTGAGATGCAATATTGAATACATTGCTTCTCCAGCGAAAACATCAACTGCCAGGCGTGAGCAGGCAAGATCATTGCACCCCATTCTGGTGCTTTGCCACGAAAAAGGCCATCAGTTGAAAGACGACCACCCGAATTCCCATTATTTGCAACTCCGCGTTGATATTCTTGTAAAAATGATAAGCGAGATGTCGGTCGAGGAGTTAGGAAGCGAAGCAGAAGATACGTTTATTCTCTCCCCGATCCCCCCCCCTTTTGAAAATCTCCTGTCTCAAGAAAGGGGAAACGACAAGGGATGATTTTTTAATCGCAGTCGCATGATCAGGGCGTACAGGACATAGGTATTGTCCGGAGTCCGCCATGCGCTGTTTCTACGTGTTGCCATTTCTCCTGCTCATGCACGCGCCAGCGCGAGGACAGCAATGCTCTGTGTCTACTCCGATTGAGTCCAGGAGCGACACCATAGGGCCGACCCTGGAACATGATGATAAAGGTAGGACCGATGCAGTCGCCCACCTTGGGATCGCAGGGGCCAACATCGAAAAACTACCCGATCTCCACGGGTTCGAAGCTGGCATCGCCCATACCCGGAACGAACTCCTCGTCTTTTTCGCTCCGGAAAGCCATGCAATCGTGCTTAGCGGCACGATGATTCCGGTACCCTACGACACCCTACGTTCACTGGCCGGGTCGCGCGCCCACGATCTCGCACCGGTCGATGGCATCAGGGGAATGTTTGTTCGGGCAGATAATCGTTTTCAGGTCGTCTATGCGACCCCGGATGGCAAGGCAGCAGTCGCGGCCCGGATGTGGGGTGCCGCTGGACAGGACATCACGAAAGACCAGATCAGGGGCATTCCTGGAGCCGTCCCAGAAATCAGTATCTCTGGCGCTTCATCCGACGCTAACGAACAGTCCGAGTTCCAGGGGCTCTCGGGAGGCCTTATAGGGATACCTTCCGCCCCGGAAGTCATCATGTTCATAGACCCGCAATGCATTTACTCGATGAAGGCGATGCATATCCTTCAGCCCGCAATCGATGCAGGGAAAGTTCGCCTGAAAATAGTCCCGCTGTCATTGCTTGATTACGAGGATAACGGCGCCAGTACCGTCAATGCGAGAGCCATGCTATCGCTCCCGGCAAACGAGATGGCACAAGCGTGGGTCAACGGTCGTCTAAACCCGGGATTGGCTGCACCTGAACCGGATAGTGGGGAGAAGCTTGCCCGTAATACCCGGATTGCACGGCAGATAGGGCTCACAGGGACACCAACGTTCGTCTGGATGCACCGCAATGGCGGGACCGGCCGGCTCGACGGCGTTCCCACGGATGTCGCCACATTTCTCACCTCGGTCTCGCAATGAAGACACGACAGGACCAGACCGGCCCGCGGCGTTTTTTTGAAAGAACGCGCAAGGTGGCCCGCGTGGTGATTGGCGACCCACGTACATTGGTCGCCTGGTCCGATGTAACGAGGAATGCCGCGCTGATTGAAGCCCTCGGGAAGGCATTACTGAAGCCTAAAGCCGGTATGCAGGGCCCGCGGGCGCCAGACGGTACCCCTATTGATATCGCCGCGGTCGCTGCCGAATACGGCGTCGAACCCCGCGTTGTGGCGATCTTACTCGATCAGAGACAGCATGAGACATACAGGCGGGCGCTTGCTGCCAGTATGCTCGCTGTTGTTCTGGTGCTTGGCTGGACCGGAGAAATGCTCCTTTCCCACTGGAAGGGCAGCCAACTCCTTGCTGCGCTGGAGTTCGCACCCTTCTGGACATTTCTGACACTCGTGGCGTTTCAGAACGCGTGGCTCAACTGGCAGATCCGCGAACGCCGCCTGGGTTCCGCCCGCCAATTTGTCGCCACCGCCGACAGCCTCATTCCACGCAGGCCGTAACCGCAAGTCCATCTGCTTTACGCTGGTGAATAGATAGGATTGGCGGAGCACTCAGAACGTGCCGGGTGGCGCGTTCTTGTCGCCGCCCTGAGCGCCTGTTGCCCAGGAGGCATGTTCGTAATCCTCGCGCCCCGACATCGCCCGTGGATCATCAGGCCGGACGATCGTACCGGCGCGATCGTACGTAGGGGGTGTCCAGATTACACGTGTCGATCCGTAGGCCACGTGCGGATCATAACGCGCATGCCTGGTCGGGGGAGCCTTTGGGCCATGCACATGTGCAGCAGACGACACGTTGCCAGCGCTGCATGCCGCAAGCCAGGGGGAGAGGACAAGAGGTAGAATGAGATGTTTCACGAATGGTCTCCCGCTTAGAGGAGACCATCCTGACAAAGTATCTTGCGACTAGGACTGCCGCTTTCTCCATTCATTTTCCATGGAAAGATAGCCCCAAATCCGTCGTTCCATGTTCTCGGCTTTAGTCTTCAGCATTGTATGGTCGTCGCTAAGTCGATGGTATTTATCGTGGGCTGCCGCAAGATCGCACGCCAGGCGTTTCTCTCGGTCCCCAGCAGCCTTAAGTTGAACTGCCTGCCGCGCAGTTGCTGCATCTGCGAGAGCGAGAGTGTCTTTCAGGTCTTTGATCTGAGCCTCCAGACCAGAAGCATATTCCCTAGATCTGAGCAGATGCTCCTCAAGTCTGTCAGATTCCGCGTTCTTCTGTCGCAGTAGACTTGTCATCTGCGAAAGCAGGTGAGCAAGTTCATCGGCTTCTGTCGGTCGCGCAGGCCGTCGGCCGTAAAGCGCACGTTGTATGGAGTTCCCCAGCGTCTGTTCGTACTGGTGCGATGCACGTCCCAACATGAACGCTGCAGCCCCGCTCAGGCCACCACAGTTCGACATCTCAGTTCCTCCTGACCCTAAAGTCAGACGCTCTTTTTCATTGTTGTATCACTTATCAGGGCTCGAGCACCAGAAGATATGCCACCGTTGCCTTGTCCCGGCCCATTCTGATTATCTGCTTTATTTCCTGCCAGAGACTGCTGAATCGAGAGCAACGTGCCCGCCATACCGACAACGGCGGCGTCCCTGCTGAACTGGTCGATATCAACGCGATCCACGTCACCAAATCCGATCATCGCGGGAACCCGCTGGGGCAGGATCGAGATCATCCTGAATGAAATGAACGCCAGGGTGACGTGAATCATGACAAAAAGGCTGACCAGAACAATCATGCCGAGGAAGTTGCTGACAATCCAACCGTTTGACAGCACCAGTCCGGCCGCAATGCCGAAACACATGTGGATCAGCCACGACACTGAATCAAATATAAAATATCCGAGGAAAAGTCCGAACAGCATCAGTACCGGCCGGAAGATGACATTGAACAGAAGGGCATAACCCTGTTTTGCATGACCGTGCAGCCCCTCCCCATTCATGGTCATATGCGCGAGCATCCACAGAGGTGCTGCAATCACGGATTCACAGACCATGATGAACCACCCAGCTACGGCAAACATCCACATGACAAACGGGATCATCGGGATGACGTAGGCAATGGTGAGGCCTGGCATAAGCATGGCAAAGCAGCCGCCGATAATCGGCGCGCCAAAAAAGTGCATCAGTGCGTGCCCGGCCCCTGCCGCTACGGCACCTTCTGGATTCCCGCTCAGAAGCGACAGCACGCCGATACCAACGGTCCCGGCCGTAGAAGAAAGGACCGACGCAGTGCCCATCGTGAGAAGGGCGGTCGTGATCATCCAGTTTCCAAGTGACATGAGATTGCCAAACGGATCCGTCCAGTAGCCGTTCGTCCCGGACGGCTCGATAAATCCGGTCACGATCTGCAGGGCGTAATCGTTCAGGTGCAAAGCGCGGAACAGCTGGTCGAGCACACCCGCACCGTCTCCACCCGGTATAGCGCCTGTGTACAGGTCGGCATTCCCGCCTGGCGCAGTCACGCCATCCTGCGTCGCAACCATGCTGTCAATGTTCTCCATAAAGGTGTCCGCAGACTGCACCAGGGGCGCAATGTCCGAGGCAAGATAGTTTCCGAGACCGGAATAGGATGGGGTGGTGATGGTTGGCGTTGCGGTCATGAGAGACAGGGTCTGGCCATTGAGGCGCGCGAATTCGAGATAGTAGGCTCCTGCGCCAGTCCACCCGAGATTATCCATCTGGTTGCTGGTGTTGACCGCATCTCCGTTCGTCGAAATCCCCCATTGGTGAAGCGCGAGCGTCTGATTGTTGACCGTGTCCTGAAGCTTCGACCGCAGTTGTGCCGCCTGCGTCGTGAGACGCGACGCATAATCGTTGGTGGCATTGACGATGATGGTCATGAGTGGGGCCAGGGACGCTGTCGTTTTCGTCTGCCAGTAATTCTCGGCCACCTGCGCAACCTGGCTGCGAATGTCGCCAAGGATCACGGAATCAAGGACCTGTTTTTGCATACCCGCCTGGTCGACCTGGAAACCGGCCAGATTCACCGCGTCAGTATTGGGCGCCTGCAGACTTACGGCCCCGCAAACTGGTGTCCCGTCCCCTGCGCCGGCTGCCATATTGTAAGAATAGTTGATGATTCCCATCTTCCCGCCGGTCACGGACAGGACGGTCTGCCCGGTCGGGGCTGCAATCAGGTTCGTGTTATTCGCAGCAATGTTAATAATGGCCCGGCAGAACTCATTTTTCACAAGACCGGTCACAATCCCCTTTGTGCCGGGAATAAGGGGCTGTGCGATGACCATGCCGTCTGGTCCGATTGCCTGCTTCGCCTTGTCGTAGACGACCTTCGCCATACCGATGCCCCAGAGCGAGCCCTGCACGACAACGGCCTGCGCCGCATTGAAGCCGGTTGTCGGAAGCGGCCACATCAGGATGGCTGCAATCCCGATCCGCACAATCGACATGCTGGTCTGGTTGTTGCCAAGGAGTTGCGCTGTTTCTGCCCCCCGGTGGATGTTCATGAAGTAGATATAGCTTACGACCGCCATCGCAAATGCCATGACGAACCCGGAGAACCACCCGATCATGGTTCCTATCACGGTCGCCTCGTTGCCGATGCTGGGCGCGCTCGTATCCTGGCCGAAAACCGGGAATACGGACCGGATGACCTGCGCCGCCCAGTCACTGCCCGGATCAAGCAGGTCCCATGTCACGTTATAGCCCGTGCTGCTGGCTGCATCTTCCGAACCGGTCGCAACAACCGTCTGCGCTGCAGCGGACACGGTAAGAGCCGACAGAAACAGGAGCGGCAGGATGGCGAATACAGGGCGACGAAAGGGCGTCATGGTTTGTCCTCCCAGCAGCACAGTCACGGCGCAGGACTGGCGGTGGGACCAGGATTCATCCGCGTCATGAAATCCGTCACCGCAGTCACAGCCTTGTGCATCATCTCGCGGACCTTCTCGCTCATGTCTTCCAGCGCACTGGCCCCCTCTTTTTTTCCGGGCACTTCGGCAGCAGTCCTGCCAATCTCGGCATCGATCTGGGTGAAGCGCTGCGTCACACTGCCGGGCATTCCCATGCGCTGGCCTGTTGCCTCGGCGGCTTCCCTTCCCTTTCCGTAGGCTTCGAGTTTGCTGGTGACATTCTCCAGTTGCGCCGCAAATGCCTGGTTATTCTGTTTCTCCGTCACAAACTGGCTATGCAGATCGGCATACCGACCACCAGCCTTCATCTCCGACAACACACCGGCAACACCGTCAGGATCGCCCTTTCCTGCATCTGAGATCGCCGCCATGATCGAGGAAGCTGGTCGCTCCCTGAGGTCACGCAGGGCCTCCACCGCCTGCTTTCCCAGACGTTCGGTCGCCTCCAGGCTCTTTGCGTCACGCGCGTTGTGCAGCCGGGTGCTGAAATCGACGGCCTTTTCCATCCACGATGATGCCGGGTTCGCAGGCTGGTTATCAATGCGCGAGGCAATCGCTTCCGCAAGGCGGGCAAATCCGCCACCGCGAATAACCTTGACGTCCTCCTGATCCTTGGCCGCCGCGTTCGTTTCCCGCGTGTTCGCTGCCGCCTTTTCCTTTGTGCCGCTGGCATCCATCGTCGATCGGCTTTCCGGCGCATCTTTTGCCGGACCTGTCTGTTTCTCTCGAAAATCCTTCTGAGGATCCGTCGTATGGGTCCGTCCGGGCTGGCTGCTGGCTGACTGCTCCGGTCCTGGCGGGGTACCCTCCCCCGGGGACGCCATTCCTCGGGTTTTGTCCGGCTGACCTTTCTCATCGTGCGCAAACCCGGCAGCATGGTCATGCCCTGGCGCTGGCTGGCGCCCTGGTTCGGGAAAGACGGTCGCCCTCAGGTTCTCGATGGTGTGCGCGATGTCCGGGTGATCCGGATCCTGACGTCCTTCAACCAGTTCGCTGGCAAGTGTCCGGATCGCGTTTACTTCTGGCTGCTGAAGGCGATGCGTTTCACGCATCATCGCAGCGACCACAGGTTCGTTCAGACCCGGGTAATGCGCCGCGCGCTCTGTCATCTCGGTGCGGAGAGGATGCTCCTTTTCGAGCGTCGGTCCCAAAAGACGCTCTACATCCTGCATGGCGTATGCGACGCGCGTACGGAAGCCGGGATCATTATGGACGTCAGGCTCGCGGGATTCCTGCCGCAGCCGATCATAGGCGGCGGCCTGCCCGGGTGCCTGCTTCCTGTATTCGGACTGCACGCGATCAAGGGTTGTCAGCACATCCTCGATATCGCCGGTTTTCTGCTGGGCCTCAGACATGGCAAACCTCTAGGGATTGATCGTGGGGGAAGGCATCGGTGTCAGGCCGTCCTTGAAGGCGACCTCTTCTTCCTGCGCAACCCGGGCAGCTCCCATGGTCGCCAGGTAGAGCCCGAGACGGTAGTTCTGCAGCGCAAGGTAATTGGACTGCGCCATCTCGGTGGCAACTTCGCGCATGACCGATGCGGGAGGCATTGCCTGGAGCGAGGCGTTCCAGCTCACGCTGGAGACCCTGCGATTGACTTCCAGCGCCATGGCCTGCAGCCACGACGCCTTGTCGAGCGGCGTAAGCCCCTCGGCCGTCATTTCGGCCTTCTGGTCCCGCGTGAGCGTGACAGACGGAACACCAAGAGATGTGACGTAGCCCGTGACCCAGCGGGCAAGAGACATACGACTGTTGTACGACCGGCGCCGGGTTGCGGCTTCACGTCCCCGAAGGCTGGACAGCTGCTCGCCACGCAGGGCCGCAGGCGCTACCGGCTGGATGAGCGTGGTCGCATAATCATTGGCTGCATCCACTGCGCCATCCGCGGACAGGGTATCGGCGCCGAACAGGCTGGCGGCACGCTGGTCGGCGTTCGGCAGCCGCGACACGGAAGAGCAGAGCCCCTGCGCCACGTCGTCGGATGAACAGTAGCGCTTGAGGTGCAGGGACATGTTCGCATCCGTGCCCTGTGACTTGCCGTAATAGGAGGGCGTCCCCTGACCTGCCTCACCACGGGGATCGCTTACGGTCGCGATGGCATACACCGCGGATCGAGCCGCCTTGGACGCGGCCACGGTGGACTGCTGGGCATCAAGGCCCGCGCAGAATTCCGGATTCATCATATGCTCGTCCCGGATTCCGGTTTCCTGCTGACGCCGTAGAAATCCGGCCATCGCCGCGTCCTGGGCATCCATGAGTTGCGACTGGGCACCGACCTGGGCTTTCGCGTAATTGGCAACCTGCGTGAAACCCTTCGTCAGGAGAGACGCAACGGAATTCGGGTTTGTAAGGCTACTGAGATTTGAATCGATGCTGTCCGTCAGGTTTTTCGTCATCGTATTGAGGGCGTTGCCCGTGAACGCCTGGAGAAGCTTGATCGCCGCAACGACAGCAGCATCGCTGAAAAGCGCGTATGCCGGACGCGGCGTGACTGCCAGCACGCAGACACACGAAGCGGCACCAATGGCAACCATCTGCAGCCGGCGCATCAGAATACTCCGTCCACGAGATTGCTCAGGCTGTATCCAGTCGGAAGCTGGGGAGATCCGTTGATATACAGGTCAGTCGCACCGCTCGACGTTCCCGCAATGGTGGTCGCAATTGGCGGCCCACCACCACCGAAACTCAGGCTCGGGCACATGAGTCCGCTACTCGAGCCAAAACCGAGCCCCAGGTTAACGCCCGACAGACTGAGTCCACATTGGGTCGACCCCATGGCGTTCCCCCATGCAGCCTGTGCGGCCTGACAGACCTGGCCACCTATCTGGCCCTCGACGGCCTGCAGGAGGGCTGCTGGGTCAAGGCCGTTCGTGATGAGATTCAGTCCGGTGCCGTTGAAAAAATTGCTCAGGCAGGACAGGCCGTTGACGCTATCCGGCTGCTTTTCATAGGCGTCGTTGGCCTGGACGCGTTCGTTTACGGCTGTTGCCGCCGCCTGGGTCAGGGCAGCACAGCCGACGCTTCCCGTAGATGTCGTGGCACCAGAGGCGCCTGATGACGTGGTCTGCGCATGCCCCTGTATCGATACAAGAGCGGCAGTCACTGACAACAGGACACGGAAGCGCAGACGGATCATGCGGCCTCCTGACGTGTAGCCGGACGCGTCACAGCCTCCAGCAGGGCAATCCTTTCCGGAGCAAGAAGGCGATGAAGCGCCTGGCGCCTGCTTTCCGAGATCACGCCCCGTCCAAAAGGGCTATCCGCCGACAACAGGTCCCTGCGGCCGCGCAGATAGGGGATCAGCGCGTCAAGGGAGTTGACCAGATCAGGCCATTCAGGCGACGCGACACCAGAGAGGATGGCGTGCCAGGCCGTCCTCGCTGTCATATCATTGTCCAACATCGCGATGACATCCTCTCCGCCCCTGATGCGCCAGATCTCGCCGAGCGCATCCAGCGCAAGGGCGACATTGGGCATCGGGGAAGAAGGTCCGGATTTCCGGACGGATGAGGGCTTGTTCATGGAACCTTCCTCGGGTGATTACGACGAAGGTGTCGGGCCATCATGCGACCGGTCAGCGAATTCGACGTCGGACCGCGACTTTATTATGAGCGACATCAATGACGTCGCCCGCCTGGGCTACCGTGGTCGCCAGAACCTTGTTCCATTCCCGGCCGCCCTGCCAGTCAACAGGAACGCTGGTGTCCACGTCCGCCGCGAACACGACACGCACCCCATGCGGAACGATCTGGCGTATGGCGAAGCCAAGTGGAACCTGCTTTCCGTATCCACTGGCGATATGGAAATATCGACGGGCTGGAACATTCCCGGATGTTCGAGGATCCGTACCAGTACCCGGCAATACGCCCGGCCCTTTCTGACCAGTGTCTCCCGGTGAAGGTAAGGTCTCCCCGCCGGTCGTCCCCATTGTGGGCGACGTCAATGCCGACTGCGGCGGAGTTTCCGGAGAGGTTGTCTGGACCAGATGAAACGCGGCAGGTGTGACAGATATGGGGCCAGAGGCCAGCGCCATAACCACGGCAGGCATAACAGGCATATGAGTGTCTCCATCAAGCTCTCCTGACCAAAGCAGCGGCCTTTGCGACCTCAGACACCTTTTTTGCGGGCTCCAACTCGACTATCATGACGTTCCGTCACGGCTGATCCCCTGTCAGGACGCGGCCAGTCGATATCTTCTGGATGTTGGAAGTTTCTTTTGCTGAGGAAAACGCCCGCCGTGAGAGTAAACGAAAATGTCCCATGACAATGGCAAGATGCAAGCCGAGGCCTTATTTGCATCCGGCCAATTATATAGAGACATCGGGGAAATCATTTATGACAGGCGGACTGCGCTTGACTGGACGCAGGTGCACCTCGCCAAACTGGCACGGTTGAATGTATCGGTCATACGGAGCATCGAAGCCGGTCGTCCGGTTTCCCTGGAAACATTATCGGCGCTGCTACGGGTGTTTGAGATAGATCCGCGCGATATTCTTCCGCAAGGTGCACCGGAAGGAACATGGTTTGCCCATCTGGATCTGGCGGCATCCGCCACGCAGCTGAAAAAGACCATGAAGCAGTGTTCGGACTACAATCTGGCAATCCAGAAATTACGCGACATTATTGGCAATATTTCCAAGACGTTTAACCTGCCGGAAATACCGGCCAGATTGCCGATCGATCATTATTCACACAGTGTCGCCTTCACCTCGGGGGAACGGCAGGACCTCCTTGAGATATTTGGGCGCAGGATTCAGATCTTCAGAACGCTTCAGGGAGCAACAGCGAGCCAGATCGCTCATAAATCGCACGTTTCCCTGACCAGCCTGAGCCTGATCGAAGCAGGGCTGAGAAATCCGAGCCTTGAAACGGTTTATCGCATTGCCGAAGGACTGTCCGTCTCCGTTTATTACCTGATCCCGGGAATACATGACGACGCAGATCTTTTGCGTTCCCTGGACATGACCGCGTGGGCAATGTCCGCGCAATCACAACTCGAAGCCCTCGCTGATCTCGAATCCATTATTGGTCACCTCGACGATATCGCAAACCACTGACCGGGTGCATGAAGGTATAAAGACTGTCAGGAAAGGGGTCTCCTTTCTTATGGCAGACCCTATGCCTTGGGCTGTCCATTCCAGGTGATGTGCCCCGGCTGATCACCAACGTGGACCGGAAACCGCGTCTGGAGTCATATTGGCGCGTTCTGCGCTATTTATTTCTTGACGGTGATATAACGCTTAAGAGATATTATTCCCAAAACACGCAGCCTATCCCGAAAACGCGATGACGAGGGCATACCGCCATGAAGTCAGCATCGTTCGGCCAGGTCATAAAACACGGTCTGTTTACATGGCTTCAGACCTATCCCACGCCAGAAATGACGCGCGCCCTCTATGCCAGGCTGTGCGACGAAGTCCTTGTAGCGACAATGCTTACCCTGACAGTGCAGGAGGTAAAGGAGTCAGTCGCGCAATGGGCCAACCGACCCCAGAATGTTTTTTATGAAGCGCCTGCACGCAGGGGAGCATGGACAAGGACCCAGTTGCTCATCCTTGGCCAACGCTGGCTCTGTGGTGATAAAACCGCCGACATAGCTGAGATGCTTGGCCGCTCGGCCGGGAGCGTGCGTGCAAAAAGAAAGCAGCTTGGCCTGCCACCGCGCATCAGGCTCTCAAAAATACAGGCGGAGACCATACTTGCCGAAAAGCGGAGCGCCATTCCCGCAGATCCCGAAGCTGTCCTGACATGGGAACAGGCCTCCCTGCTTCCTCATGAAGCCCGGCGGGGACGGACATGGCTTGTCAGGAAGAGCCTCAACAGGCTGACCCTCACAGGACATAAGGGAGGAGACAAGGTACGGTGGCACGAGGCCGCCAACATTGAAATCGCATACCGCCATTTTGCATTTCAGAACCCGCGTGAAATTGCGCGGGACTTCCTTATTTCGGAAAGCGCGCTGAAATCCCAAAGCTGCTGGGAACAGCTTCCGCCACGACGCGGCGCCAAAGTGCCCTGGTTCATTCACGCGAGGGCCGAATATTATATCGGCGAACACCACTACATCCGGCGGGAATGCCTCTGCAAGAGCGGATGCTTTTTCTGGACCACCCGCAAGGGTGGTGACCGGGTCAGCAGACGATACCGCCGCAGCATTGCCGCCACGCATGGCATTGCCGCCTGAGTAGTAGCGGGAATCATCAAAGAAAAAACGTGCCGGTCGCAAGATAGACTTCCAGCCTGCTCTCATCACCGTCGGGAAATGAGAGTAGAGTGATGACCACCTTTTTTCATGCCCCCGTAAGGGAGGCGCGCCATGCGGCTGTTTAATTCCGCAGTAACCAGGCGGCTTACCGACCCCGACTTTCAGGGGATTGTTGTAGACAGATCACTGCTGCTCAACATCGCACTGGCGGGCGTGGTCATCGTGTTCGCGGCGCACGACGCCTATATCCGTGCACACCCGCCCACACCCCTCTATTTCTACGTTGACGGCCAGAATGCTCCCCGACCGGCCGTGGCCCTCACCAGTCCGGTACTTGGCCAGGATCAGCTTCTCGGCTGGGCCGTCAAATGGGCGATCGCACCCTACAACATCAACTATCGTGATTTTCCAACCCAGATGAACACCGCGGGCGCTCACTACACGCTCAACGGATGGAACACCTTTGCAAAGTCTTTCATTACGCAGGGGAATCTGGCGAAACTCAGGGATGCAAAACTGCTCTGTTATGCGCAGCCGACACGGGCCGCGACCGTACGCGCCGAGACAGTCGTGCAGGGACACGCGCGCTACGTAATACAGTTTCCTTTCATCCAGACCTGCGAAAACGTGAACCAGCAGAATACGCAAATGCTGATGGCAACCGTGACGATTGATCGCGTGGAGGACCTGGATCACCCGGATGGACTGGCCATCGAACAGCTTGTCGTCTCGTCGGGGAGGGAGTGACAACCGTGCGAATTCTTTCTCTCTTTCCGCTGACCCTGTCCATCCTGCCACTTGCGGCACTCGCACAGCAGCCATCACAGCCCGGGCCTGCGGCAACGACACCTGCAGACGATCAGGATCAGGCAGCCGAAGGTGAGGCCGAGCATGAGGCCATTCCTTTCACCCCCGAAGAAATCCTTCGGCTGGGGGAACGCCTGAAGGACGTGCGTCGTGCCACGGAGCAGGTCGGTACGGAATTCGCGACCCCTAATGCGCGCCCGGCGATCCGTGTCTCCTTTGCGCCTGGTCAGCAGACAAGCCTGATCTTTACGACAAAAGGCTATCCGACCGCATTGTCCTTCGTGGACAGCACGGGACAGCCCTGGCCGATCGCATGGAATACGTCTGGCAATTCCGCCAACCCGGACGGCAGCACGAACTGTGCTTCCGGCAAAAGCGGCGCGTCGGCCGGGAATCCTGCGGTTGAGACAACGGGTTTCTATACCTGCGTCCCGTTCAAGGGCTCCAATACCATCAATATCGAACCGATGTCGCTCCAGCCCAGAGGTGGACTGCTCGTAACGCTTCAGAACGCGCCAAAGCCGGTCTCCTTCCTGCTGATCGCGGGACGTGGATCCTACGATGACAACCTGACCGTTCGCATGTCCGAGGGAGGGCCCAATGCCCGGGAGCCGGTCGACAGCCGCCCCGGAGTGCCCGCGACAGGCGAGCCCTACATGAACGCCATGCTAAGCGGCATTCCACCAGCGTCAGCCGTTCCGCTGGCCGTCGAGGGTATTTCACCCGATGACGTACGCGCCTGGCGGATTGGAAACGAGGTCTATCTTCGCACGCGCCTTCATCTCATGACGCCCTCCTCGGACAGCATGGAGCAGGGTGAAGGGGGATACACGCTCTATGCCTTCCATGAGTCCCCCGTTGTCCTTCTCTCCGATGCGGGACGGACGGTCTCGGCCCATATCAGGGACGCACAGTGATGAAACCCAGGTTCAACCAGCTGCTCAGTGATGCGTCGCGGGGCGGAAACCGGCGTCTGCTCGCAATCCTTGGGAGTATAGGCACCGTTCTTGGTGTCACGCTGCTCATCTCCACCATCCACCGTAAGGAGCTTCCACGCTCGGACCCCGGCAGGCCGCCCGCCGCCAACCCCCTGCCCGGCGGCCTGAATTCCAATCCGCGCCAGCAGGAACTCCGCGAAGATCAGATCCGCGACGAGGCAGGTCGGGCACAGACTGCGGGACAGTCGTATTCACCCGATATTGCACCGGGCACGCCCACCCATCCCGACGACAAGCTTCCCCCGCCCCCAGTCGCCCAGGAGGTCGGGGCGGACGTCAACCCGGCGCTGGCCAAGGCCGCCGCAGCGCCAGCCCTGCACGCGCCTGAGGTCGTGCCAAGCGTTCCCGTCGTACCAGTGCAGACGGATGCAGCCTTCCGTGCAGCCATGCCACGTGACCCACAGCTCCAGAAAGACGCCATCACCGCATACAGACATGCGATCATGGATCTCGCGGGCCGTCTTGATGGACGCTTTCCTGTCACAAATGTCCTGTATGAAAAGACGGAAATCGGAAGGGAACAGACAAAAAAACCGGTGGTCTCCCCTTCAATAACTTCGGCCGCGACAGCAAATTCCCAGACGGCCCTCTCCCGCGTCCTTGTTCCTGCCGGGCGGGGGATTTACGCCCATACGGTTTCAGCAACCAACAGCGATCTCGGGGGAGAAATCATCCTGGAAGCTGATTCAGGTCCACTCGCTGGCGACAGGATGAAAGCATCCGTCAGAAGGGCCGGGGGACATCTGAACAGGCTGGTTGTCCGCGTTGATCAGGTCTTCCATAAGAATGATCCGACCCCGATCCAGGTCGAAGGTATGGTGGTTGCGCCGGACACCATGGAAGCTGCGGTGGCCTCAAGCGTTGACCAGCTATACGTTGAGCGCTTTGTTCTTCCCGCCGCAGCCGCCTTTGTCCAAGGGCTCGGGCAGGCGATCGAGATGACGTCGAACACGACCGGTTCGATCGGAGCCCTCGGCAACGTCAACTACGTCCAGTCACTGAATTTCCCGCAACAACTGGGCGTGGCGGCCGGTGCAGCGGCCTCGCAGGTCAACAGCGCGCTCATGCAGCAGATGCCGACCCAGCCGCGCGTAAATCTTGCCGCTCAGGTCAGTGTTGGCGTGATCTTCATGTCGGACGTCGTCATGAAGAAGTAAGTTTTCGGGCACCGGTCGCATGATATCGGCGAATTCTGCACTCTCTACCAGAAGGCAGCATTCACCATGACCTCAGCCGCAACCGCAACGACGTCCCGGGATCCGTTCAGCGCGGATCGCGGCATTGAACCTGTTCCGTTTCGCAAGCTGGGCACGACGCCCGAGCCTGACCCTTCGCCTGAACCGGACACAATTGCCGAGCCTCTCTCTCCTCACCCGCAACCTGTGACAGCAGCACCTGACAGGAACAGACCCGTTCCACATGCCATAGCCCTTTTCAGGGCGCTTCCGCGCCGCAGGCAGGTCATCATCGCGGGTACTGCCGTCGGCAGTCTGCTCTCCCTCTTCCTCGTGATGGGCATAACAAAGAGGCAGGCGTCTCCCGTGGGCCAGGAAGTCGGAATGATTTCCGCCCCGCTACCAGCAGGCCCCAAAGCGTCTCCAGCGCCAGGGCACTCACCTACATCATTGCCATCACCCCCGGCACCTCAGGTCTCGGCTACAGATGAGGATCTCAAGGCACTCCTTGCGATGAAAAAGCCGCCCCATCCCGCCGACCCAATACCGGCAACTCCGTCGGCTGAGAACACGCCTACGCAGAGACACGATATCGGCATCGAAACGGCCGTTCCAACCGACGATGCGGTCCAGAAAGCAACCCGGCTGCAAGCGGCTCCCATGACATCGGACGACCAGTTGCAGGTGCTGCAGCTTGTAACGGAAGAAGCAGCACTGGTGCAGCGGACCCGCAGCGACATCGCAGCGCTCCGGCAGGATCTTGACCGGCTGCGTATCGCAGATACGGCAAAGGCTTCGGATCTCAACCGCCGGATGTCGCTCCTCGAAGCGAAACGAGCCGTGGCCGACGCCGAAGCACCCCCGTCAGATGGACCGGCCGCCACACGCGCCGCAGCCGACAAGGCACGGGCAGCTCTGGAAGCCGCGGCGGCCGAGCCGCAACCAGCACCAACGCCGCCGCAATCTCCAGCGTCCCGGACAGCGAAAATGCGCCCGACGCCTCCTGCTCCGCCCCCGACATGGACGCCCCACTACCGGATACTTGCCGCATCTCCCCAGCTTGCCATGGTGCAGGACGACGCTGCGCCGGCCGGGCAACCGCCGCAGTCCGAAATCGAAATCGGCACGGATCTCCGCGGATATGGTCGTGTGCGCGCCATCTCTCAACGCGGCACGATGTGGGTGATCCAGGCTGAACGCGGCATCATCCAGTAAGGCAAGGACACATCGACGTGCAAGGTCTGGTCAACCTCGTCAACGATCTCGCTCTCGCCATGGCCTGGCTGCTGCCAATGGCCTGCTATATTGCAGCGTGGATTGCCTTCCTGACCGGGGCATGGGGATTATGGCAGCAACGCCAGCCCCAGAACCCGTTCGTCGGCCGTCCCTGGGTGCCCTGGATCGGGATTGTCCTGTCCGGCGTTTTTGCCACCTTTGACAGGATACTCACCAAGTCCACCACCTCTGCCGGTCTCGATACGCAGGTTGCGCTGGGAGCTTCTGTCACCGGCTACACGGAAGCGACGACGGGAAGCGTCATTTCCGGGACTGGCCCAGAGGATGCCATCCTGTCAATCGTCAGTGATTTCGCCCTGTTCTTCGAAATGTTCGGCGCCTGGGCGGCGTTCATGGCGGTCGTTGCGTGGAACGCGTCGGCGACCGGAAAAACAAACCGCTCAAAACTCAGTTGCCTCATCCAGTTCGTTTTCGGCGTGATCCTCCTCAATCCCGTCAAGGAAGCAACCTGGATCCTGAGCCACTGGACAACGTCCGGCTAAAATCATGACCCAACCCGTAGCGCTAAGATTGGCCACGGTTCGACACTTTCTTCCTGCGCATTTTTTTGATAACCGATAAACATGATAAAATTGGGAAATAATAACCCGAAAAAGCGGGGCGCGCGCCATCTGGAGAGATGGCCACATGTGGCCGTGCGCCAAGGCATTAACCGTGCTGGAGCAATCCGCCGCCTGATCGCAAGGGAACTTGAAGCCGCCGAACGCGATGGCTGGGATGGGTAATCTTGTTCATAACGAACGGACCAAGCTGCGGGCAAACCTGCTGAATACCGCTGCGGGATCTTGCCTTTCGCTAGGTGTTCTATCTTCTTTGGCTGCGTCATTTTTTAATCTGACAGCCAACCGCGTTCCTACTCATATCGTTATCTTGGGAGTCGCTTTCTGGCTGGGAATGGCGTATTTTCTCCATCAGCGGGCACAAGCCGTTTTAGGAGGGCTTCGAGAATGACCTTTATGCAGTTCTTCGCCTTTATTGGCATGCCAATCATCATTGGCGTTCTTGGTTATGGTATTTCTAAAATGCCTATCAAGGATAATTGAGAGTTTATCATCCGTTCCAATCAATGGTTGATCGTATGATACCTGTTTATGATTAGGATAACAGACCCATAAAATTTGAGGTCCATGCAGAAATAAGGGTGTATTCAAGGTAATACCTAAACTCTGCCCGCTCACTTTCGTTTACCGTTCACATTTTACAGAAGTTAAACAAAAAATATTTCGTTTTTACTGAAGCTCCGAGCGGTTCTGGATCAAGATATATGTCCCGGATTTTTATACCAAAGTCATAGTGTACCGTTCGACAAGATAGATTTTTTCGGAAAAAACATTCGCAGTCGCATGTTACTGGCCGAAGACTCCTCCGAGGGACATGCCTCCCTCTTTAACGGAGCCCTTGACCATGAACCTCTCTCGCACAAGCATCCCCGACACGGGGCGATTGACGCGTCTCGTGACCAAACGGGTCGGATACAGCCAGCGTGCCGTCACGGCACTTGGCACATTGGCCGTCCCGATCCTCATTGCCAGCCATGCGCTGGCCCAATCCGCAACCGGCAGCGCAAACGGTATCGGGGCCCAGATGCAGGCCACCGCCCAGGAGGGGCTGACAGCGGGCGGCTTTGTCGCTGCAGCATGCATGTATGTCGCTGCCTTCATCTGCTTCATCGGCGGCGTATGGGCGGCCTGGCAGAGCCGCAACGAACAGAACCGTTCGCCCGGAAAGGTCGGTATGGCAATCGCCGGCATCGTGCTGTGCGGTCTTTTCGCAACGGGTCCGCAGTGGATCAACAAGGCTGCCAACACCGCGTCCGGTGGCTCGGCAACCGTTGGTACGCAGGCTCAAGCCTATCAGTTCACGAGCGGCGGCTAGGAACCCGATCGCAATGGCCCGTCTCACCCAGTCTTTCCGTCTGCTGCCGCGCCCATGGGATCCGTCAGCGCCAGGCGCCAGGGAGATGGGTGAGCCGGGCCTTTTCACATGTGCCTGCTGCGGCCTGATAACGCCTGGTCGCAGGTTTCCATGGCATGGTGACGGACCCGGGCCTGTCTGCGCCTTATGCAACATTCTGCAGGATCCGACCCGTCCGGCCATTGAACGCGAAGCCGTCCTAATATGGTGGCCGAAACTGCCGCAGGCCCGCATCATGACCCTGACCCGCTGCGCGCATCAAGCCCTCATCCAGACGCTCGGCAATGGGCCAAACGGACAGGATGTCGTCTGGCATCGTGCAATGGACACGATTGCGTCAGGGTCGGACACCGCGATGATGCCTGCGCAATGCAAAAGCGCTCTCGCTGTGCTCCGCGCTTTGCACGCGCGAACGACCGAAGCCCGGCGGCGGCTGGAGACAACCTCTCCCCGACTGCTGGCGACTGCCCTGCTGATGGCGAACCGGGCTGACCCGCAGATCAATGAAAGCGCGACCGCCCTAATGGACGGCATCCGGCTCTTCCCCCTGGGCCGTCTCTACAACGGCCCCACCGACATCTACCCGGCGCTCGTCAGGGAATGGCTTGATGCCGATCCCCAACCGGTCATGACATGACAGGATCATATCAATGGGCGGTATTCTTTCCAGTCTGCTGGCCGGCATCAGCCTCGGGCTGCGCCAGCCCCTTGCCTCATTCTGCGATGTGGAAAGTACGCACGGGGACCATCTCATCACCAAACGCGGTGAATATGTCTCCGTACTGCGCATCAATGGCCTGCGTCGCATGTGCACGCGGCAGGAAGTGGAAGCGCTCGCCGAGCAGCAGCGTATAGAATTGCAGGGTCTCCTTGAAGAACGTGGCCATGCCATCGTGGGATGGTATATTTCCGATCCCGAGCGCTCAGGTATCGAGATTGACCGCCTGAGCCTCAATGGTTGCCGGTCCATAGCCCGACAGATCGGAGCGGACCTTTCGGACGTCATCGAAGAGAGGCGCCGGCGCTGGCCAAACGTCATGCGCTGGGAAGCCACCTGTTACGTCCTGTGGACCCGGCCCAGCGTGCTGACACGTGAGGACCGCAAACAGGTGGCAGAGGAGCGCCGGACCCTTGCCTCCCAATTTCCCCGCGTGGGCAATACCCAACGTTTTGCCCTGCGCTCCGATATCATGGCGGCCCGCCATGAATCGTTCATTTCACGCGTCCAGGCTGCCCTGCAGGGGTTCGACATTTCCTGCGAATTCCTTGGTCCACATCAGGCATTGCAGGTCGCGCGCGAAGCGACCTATCGTGAAACGGCGGGCTCCGCCTGGAAACCGACCCTGCTGGGTGACCGGGTCATGCCACGGCTTCCCGACGATCTGGATGATCCGCAGCCACATCCGCAGGGCCTGCTCTGGCCGGCGATCCGGGACCAGATCTTCAATGCCGACGCCGAAACGAAAGGCGGGCAACTCGTGACCGTGGGGGATTATACATACGCCCCGGTCGACATGACGATTGGCCCAGAGGATCCGCGCCCGTTTTCCGAACTGTCCAGCGTACTCGGCCGCAAGAGACTGCCATGGCGCAGCGCCATGATCCTGGAGGGTGGTGGCCGCGCCGCCTTCGGCTTCAAGGAAGCCGGAGCCGGGTTTCTGGCGATGTTCCCCGGAAATAGCGACATTCGACGGGCGTTTGCCGCACTCAAGCTGGAGCGCCAGAAAAACAACCATAATTCCGTGCGGATGCGCATGACCGCCACAACCTGGGCTCCGGTTGGAGCAGAGGCGAAGCTGCGACGGCAGGCGTCGGACCTCTCTCAGGCAATTGATGCGTGGGGCAACAGCAAGACAACGCGGATCTCTGGCGATCCGCTGGAGGCGGCCATGGGTTCTGTCCCTGCCCTGGCGCTCGGTTCGACTGCGACCTCATCGCTCGCCCTTGTCGGTGACGCGTTCTCCATGATGCCGTGGGCACGCAGTGCATCACCGTGGCAGAGAGGATCCATTCTCTTCCGCAAACCCGATGGTTCAATCTGGCCCTACGATCCGACCGGGGGCGGGCTACGCCCATCCGTCGTAGACATTATCGTAGCCCCGCCTGGCGGCGGAAAATCCGTTCTGGCCAATACCATTCTTCTGGGCTTGATCCTCAGCAGCGCCGCGATCAGCAGCCACGGCACGAAGCTCCCCTATATCGGCAAGCTCGATATCGGGCCGTCCTCGCGCGGACTGATCGAGATGCTGCGCAACGCGCTTGGCCCCGAACGCCAGCACGAGGCGGTTTACGTCAAGATGCAGGCAATCCCGGGCTTCGAAGTCAATGTCTTCGATACCCAGGTCGGACTGGAATATCCCCTGCCACTCGAGCGCGTTTTCCTGCAGAATTTCATCTCGCTTCTTGCCACGCCGCTGGATGGCAGGCCGTGGGAGGGCATGGACCATCTGGTAGAGGACGTGATTGATGAAGCCTACCGCCTCTGTACCGGGGTGCAGGGGGGCACGCCCAAAATCTACACCCCAGGGATCGAGCCCGACGTCGATGCCGCAATAACATCGCTGGGTATCAGCCTGCCCCACCATGCGGGAGAGGACGATCCGACATGGTGGCGGGATGTCGTCGATGCCCTTGTCAATCTCAGGGAATACCGCCTTGCAGGTTTTGCCCAGCGCCATGCCGTACCGGTCCTGCAGGATCTGCTGATTGCGGCCCGCAGCCCGGAAATCGAAAAACGCTATTCCAAGATCACCCTGGAAACCGGTGAAAGCCTGATCGACACGTTTGATCGCTACATCATGAACGTGATCAAGAATTTTCCCATGCTGGCGTCCCCGACAAGGCTGGATATGGGGGACGCGCGCGTGATCGTCCTCGATCTTGCCGAGGTTGCACCATCCGGCTCTCCCGCGGCCAACCGCCAGACAGCGCTCATGTATATGCTTGGCCGCCATATCCTGGCCCGGAATTTCTTTCTCCATCCCGATTATGCCGACGACCCGCATATGCCCTCGTCCATGCGGGACTATCATCTCGCCCGCTTCACTGAGATGTATGAAACGACGAAGCGTGTCGACTTCGATGAGTGGCACCGTACCGAACCCGCACCCCAGGTAGACAAGCAGGCTGTCCGCGACGGCCGCGAGGGGCGTAAGCACAACGTCCAACTCGCCTTCATTTCACAGAACCATACCGATTTCAGCGAGGATCTCTACAAGATATCAACCGCCCGATGGGTCCTCAAATGCGGTGATCAGGAGACGGCAGACAGTCTTATCCGACGTTTCAAGCTGTCCGATGCCAGCGCCTATGTCATTCGCAACGCGCTGCCGGGTCCGGGAAAGAATGGTGCGCCGTTCTTCGTGGACATGTCGGCCGGAGAAGCAAAATATGAACAGCTTCTGGTGAACGTCCTGGGGCCAATCGAACTCTGGTCATTCTCGACGACGCCTGGCGACACGGCGCTCCGTTCGCGCCTTTACAAACGGATCCATTTTGCCCGCGCCCTGCGGATGCTCGCCACTGTATTTCCCTCGGGAACAGCAAACAGCGAGATCGAACGCAGAAAAAGCGAGCGCATGAATGTTTTCGGTCTCGCGACCGATGAAGCGTTTGCCGGCGTTCTGGATGAACTGGCGGATGAGATCGTGGAAGGTAGAGGCGTGGCCGCAGGATTGTATGAAACCCTGCGCGCCATTGATGAACAATCGGAACTCGAATTTACCATTGGGTAGAAGGTGACCGATATTTTCCTGATGGCCTCACATCCCGATCATTGCGGACACAATGATGTTGACCATGCTGTTCGATCAATAGCGCGGCGACGTCTGGCAGGGATAGATTCGACAAATTTATGTGTCGTATCTGGCATATTATACGATATTATCAGTCATATGTGACTATCAGATCGTTAGCGCGATCCCGATCTGATCGTTTATGAAGGCGGCTTCATAATGACGCGCCATCGCCCCGGAAACACCAACCTCTCGCAGAACAGGCCTCCACTCATCCGAAATTCGCCGCGCTGTCACACGGATCATCTGCCGGGCCTCAGCAGGGGTAATTTCGAAGAATTCACACGCCTCCAGTGCCAGACGGATGGACCGATCATGCGGACCGCCCTCCAGTATCGCCGTTTCCAGATGCGGGTTACGGTCGGGTGCTGGATTCACATCGAAAACGGGGGATAACCGCCAGTGTCCAGCGCCCACATAGAGAAATCCGTGATTTTTCAGATGATCGTCCTTATTTGACACGAGAATAGTATAAACCAGACGCAGGAAGAGTTCGCGGAACTCTGCCTGGGGATCGGCGGCATAGGTCCGGATAAAATCGACAATCTCCGTATAGGAACCCAGTTCCGTTCCGGTTTTCCCCAGAGCAGTCCTCGCCGAAATATAAGGAATCCGGCCAGCCCCACGCCGATCAAACCGCTGGATCAGAGCCACAGGAAACGGCGTTTCAGCCAGTTCCAGCCTGACCTCTGGCGTCCGGATTCCGCATGCTCTTGCCAGACGAAGCGTGGCAACTTCAATACGTTCTATTGGCCACTGGTCGTGAACCGAGGTAAATTTTGCAAGCCAGAGCACATCGCCGTCCCGAACATTGGCCTTCGGTCGCGCCCCACCCGAACCACCTGCACCAGCGAGCGCCTGCATATCCCTTTCGGATATGTCCTTGCCCTGTTCATATGCCCGCGCGATAGCCGTAATAGCGGCAAGATCGACCAGACGCGGTATGATGTCATCGGCGCCGCCACGAATGATTTCTCCGTTATCATCGGCGAAACGAAGCGCACCCTGCCGACATACGTCATCCGACAGTGTGAGATATTCAAACTCGGAAAGCCCATTACCGTAGGCACGCTCGAGAAGCCTGCGCCCCCAACTGTCGGGCGCAGCATCAGCAAAGACACCCGCAAGGGCATCGCGCACGTTCCCTGGCTGGCCAGCCGCATGAAACGGCCCAGAGCCAAGGGGAAAGGTTGGCTGGATGGCAAAGGCCCGAGAATTCTCGACCCAGGCCGGATCATAAGTGAAGGTCGAAAACTGCCGTGGACCTGCCTGCGTAAAACGCAGTTGACCCACGGGAGTCAGGCTGTTGCCAAGAACGACATGGGCGCTGAAATCAGGCATCAGAACGAAGCACCGTCCATATCAATAACATCCGCTCCCCCATGCGTGGCCTTATCCTTATCCTGCTGCCTGCGTAACGTGGTCGCAGAAGACCGGCCTCGACGAGGCTGACGTTCAGCAGCCAACGCCAGTCCCAGATCATCCTTGCGGATATCAATCAGGTCGGCCAACCGGTCCAGAAGACCAAGCACGACAAGCACGTCGGCCAGAGTGCCGATCCCCACACCCGGGTCTCCCTTTTCCAGGCGCGCGATGGAACTTGCTGACGTGCCGGCACGAGCGGCCAGGTCGGCTATCGCTATGCCGCGCCGCAGGCGCGCGCCACGAAGGTCACGCCCCAGTCGTTCAAGAGCCGCGCGGGATTTTGGTGAGCCCATTACTATCACTCATATTTGACGGATAATTTGCCTTATACCGTCATATATGGAATTCTGCAAACTCCAGCCTCTGCCCTTCACAACACGTTCCTGGCAGGAACTGGCACGTCGCGTAGAAAACGCTGGGCAGGCCGCCTGAATTCCACGGGCAGTTTCTGGTCGCGGGGCGATCATCACCCTATAAGTCTATTTTCCACCTTGAGGTCATGATGCCTGTGCCGCAAATCGATCCCTTCCACGCGCTGTCCATCAGCGCACTGGCACATGAACTGGCCGCGCAGGGGCGCAGCATCATTCATATGGAATTTGGCCAGCCTTCTACCGGCGCGCCAAGCGCGGCGATCGAACGCGCCCAGCACGTACTGGCGACCGACCCCATGGGCTATTGGGAAAGCCAGCCCCTGAAGGAACGGATCGCCTTGCACTATGACGAAACATATGGCGTTTCGCTCCAGCCTGAACAGATTATCCTGACCTGTGGCGCCTCACCCGCGCTGGTTCTGGCGCTCATGACCAGTTTTGTGCCCGGCGCGCATGTAGCCATGGCGCGACCGGGTTATGTGGCCTACCGCAATGTCGTGCGCTCGCTCCATATGAAACCGGTTGAAATTCCGTGTGGGGAAAAAGAACGCTTCCAGTTGACCCCCGACGGCATTGCCGCGCTTGAACCTGCTCCCGACGGGTTGATCCTGGCCAGTCCCGCCAACCCCACCGGTACCATCCTGTCTCCTGATGAAATACGGCGCATTGTTGACGTCTGTCGCGCGCACGGGATCTGCATCATATCGGATGAAATCTATCACGGCCTGAGTTTTGGCGAACGCGCGCACAGTATTCTGGAATATGATCCCGATGCGCTGGTGGTAAACAGTTTTTCCAAATACTTCAGCATGGCGCCGTGGCGGCTGGGGTGGCTGGTTGTCCCGCCAGCCAAGGTGGAAGCCGCCCGCGCGCGGATGGGTAATCTGTTCCTGCCGCCCGCCGCCCTCAGCCAGCACGCGGCCCTTGCCGCCTTCGATTGCCGCGATGAGCTTGAAGGGCATATGGAAACCTACCGGCGCAATCGTGACCTGCTGTTACGTGCCCTGCCCGAAATGGGGCTGCGCCATATCGCGCCACCAGATGGAGCGTTCTATATCTATGCCGATATCCGGCACCTGACGGATGACAGCATGGCGTTTTGCAAGCGCCTGTTGCTGGATACGGGTGTTACGACAGCACCGGGCATTGATTTCGACCCTCTAGACGGGAAATACTTCATCCGTTTCAGCTTTGCGGTAGCAACGGACCAGATTGAAGAAGCCATCCGCCGCATGGTCCCATGGTTTCGTCACCAAAAGGACCGCTTACCCGTCAATGCAGTGACTTAAAGGGGGATAGACGTCTGGAGCGCGTATAGCTGTGTTTCTGATCAGGAGACATGCGGATACGCACTTACCGCGACCCATTACTACGGACCATGCAGGTGGTTTCTTCCAACTTAATTTCTGCGGCACACGTCTTGATTATAGTCAGCCCCGGCTGCATGCCTTACCCAGATCAATACATTCATACCAAACCATTACCTGCCTGCGATATTACTACCTCAAGCCACTGCTGGAACTGAAATGCGAGGTGGCAAAACTATGCTTCAGCACGATCCCGTTACTCAACACAACAGTCAGCATCTTGCTTTTGTTATTTGATCTTTCTCCAAGCATGCCAAGCCCGACTACGTCCTGCGCTATTGAAAGACCATCCTCCCTGCCGGACGTAAAACTATAAATCCAGACCTCATAACCATCTTCATAGGTTTTCTGCCCCGGTTCACCGTAAATCTGACGCACCTGGGATGAAGTTGTCACACCATCATGAATATTCTGATCAACTTCCGCGATGGTTGTTTTTTTTATGGAAGCATCACCCGTGGACGAACAGGCACTCGTGCCTGCAATGATCGCCATCACGATGGCCGTTCTGATGATCTTCATCCTGCACTCTACCCTCTCGGCTACATATCATCGACATACCTCATTGTGTCCCATCGATACAGATTGTTCAGCGCACATCAGATGCTTGGTAGGACTGTCAGCAACATGGATGGCTGCCGGTGATCCCCTCACGTTCAGAGCCGAAAACAGAAAAGGGTTGCTCCTGTCCCACGCAATTCTGCGCGTCAATCCGGCGACAGCATACCCCAAAAGAGGACACGAATCTGCTCTCGGGGCCTACATGAAAGAAAAAGCAACGCAGCCAATTTTTGCTGTAGCAGTCGCAAGATGATCTTCGAAGCTTCTCCCATCATCCGGAGAAGCTCATGAAACATTCTCTGCTCATTTTTCTTTTGTCCATGGCGCTCAACGCCTGTGCGCAGAGCCTGTCGTCACCTTCTCCCATTGCGACGACCGGCATGGCCAATCCTGAACTGGCCTTGCAGCGGTCAATAGCAGAGACCACGACTGATCTTCGGGAACTTGGCAGCATCCGCCCGTCTCCGGTCGTTGCATCTACCAACCAACCCCCGCTCCCCGATGACCTGACCCGCCGAATCTGGTTCGTGTGGGACGGCCCGCTGGGCAAGGCCGTCGCAAAACTCGGCCAGGAGATTGGCTACAGCGTGACGGTCACCGGCCATCCCCGAGCAATGCGCGTCGCGACCAACAGCGTTGCCGCCGTGGTGGATATCCTTCGGACATTGGGCGATCAGGCCGGAGATCAGGCCATGGTCTCGGTAGACCCGCTTCACCACGCGATAACGGTGGCCTGGCATGCGTAAGATGGCGCTCTTTCTATCTTCGGCCATCGTCGTGACGGCCGCAGGCAGCCCGACCCATGCGGCATCTGTCTCCACGGGGAAGGTTGTCATTGAGGAGGGGCAGCACGTCCGGCTACCGACATCGTCTCCATCCCCGCCATCGGCCCGCAGCGGCACATTGGTCCCGGAGCCACAGCCGCCCCAGCCGGGTGCGGATCAGGTGGACGGGGCTGACCCCGCCCTTGCCAATCCCATCAATAAACCGGTGACAGGGGCCTCAACGCTCGACGAGGTGGTTGGCGGCGGAGCGCCCCCCTCTCTTGAGGCCCTTGAGAACACCCGCCCCAATGACGAGCCAGGCGATGACCTGAAACCCGGTCGAAGCACCCAGCTTCGGGAAGCCGCGCATATTTACGGCGCGCAAGGCGGTCTGGCCGCCCGGGCATTCGCAATCAACGAGATGCTGCGGCGCCACGAGGAGACACTCGACGCCACTTATGATTTCCGGTCGATCGTGCTTCCGATCGGGAGCGGCCAGACCCTCATGCAGCCCCCCATCGTCACCGAGGCACAGATGGCCTTTGCGCTCAATGACACCGGCCAGGTGGCGCACGAGACAGAATGTGTTTTCGAGATCACCCGGGAGGCACAACTGACATCCGCGCCCCCGGACTGGCGCACGTATCTCGTCCGGACATGGGGCAAACCGCATCACCCGGTAGCCGCGGCCCTGCCCCGCACAAAGGCGGAAGTGTCACACTGGAACCAGTGGGTGGCCGAAGGCTGGGCAGACGGGGAAAAGCAGGCGACCGAGATCTTCCTCTCCGACCTGTCGCGCCTGCAGCGCGACATTACCGGCATGGCCCGCTACCGGGTGCTGCTGAACGCTGGGCGCGTCGAAGAACCGCGCGTCGTGTTCGAGCACCAAGATACCGTGGGAGGAGGAGACACCCTCCACCTCAATGACCGCACGATCCGGATCGCGAGCCAGCCGGGGCTTCAAGGCCACGTCCGGCGCGGAAGCGATTACGGTTATCCGGAGCATTGCCGATGAATATCACCATCCCCGTCACGACCGACGAACGCTGGCCGGATGAAGGCAGGAAAGCGTTTGCCTGGGTCGAGGAGCGACGGCGTAACGCGCCAGGGCTGGACTCCCTCCTTCGCTGGGCGCATGGCCTCGGCGCCTCGCGCATCGACATCAAGACCGGCCATCCGGTCACGATCAAAGTGCACGGCGTGATCCGCTACGCCACATGTAAAGCGACGGACTCCCTTGCGCTGGCGGATATCGTCGGCCATGTCTATGCCTCTGACGGGATGGCCATGCTTGGTGTCGGCCATATCCTCGATACAGCCTACAGCGTGGCACTGGACCGCAAGGTCAATCTGCGTTTCCGGATCAATCTTTCACCCATTTCAGTCAAGCGGGGCAGTGGCGTCCACATCGTCATGCGTCCGATCCCCGCCCGCCCCGCAAGCCTTGACCAGCAGATGGTCGAGCAGGAAATCCGGGACACGAACAGGCTCAAAAGCGGCATGATCCTGTTTGGTGGGGCAACCGGTTCCGGAAAGACCACGTTGCAATTCGGGCTCGCCATCGAAAAACTCATGGACCCGACCGTGTATTGCGACATGGCAACCGGCGAGGAGCCCATCGAGTTCCTGCTGGACGACCTGCGTCCGCCTTCAGGCTCGCGGATCAGCCAGACGGAGATCCGCCCCCCCACCCTGACTTTTCCCACGTTCACCCGCAGCCTGACACGCCGCGAGATGAGCGATGGCATCATCACGGAATGTCGGGACGGCGAGACCATGAATGCAGCCATCAATATCGCCATGATGGGCGGTATTCTGGGCACGACGCTGCATGCAGACAGCGTCTCCCTCATGATCCAGCGCGCGATCGCGCTCTGTCCCCCCTTGGAACGTGACAACCTGGTCTCGGCCCTCGCTCAGGCGCTCCGGTTCTGCATCAACCAGCGCCTTGTGCCCCGAAAGGACGGCGGGCGTGTTGCGATCCGCGAATTCCTCACCTTCGATCGTGATCTGCGCCGCAAGCTGACCCGGACCGAGCCAACAGACTGGCCGGACGTCGTGGCCGACGCGGTCGAGGCGCAGGGCCAGTCCTTCGGCAGAGCCATCCGCAAACTGCTTGATGCCGATCTGATCACCGAAGACACCGCTCTGGCGGAAGAAAGGAGAGACGCGTGATGTGGCGTGCAACGGCCTATCCTGTCCGGGTTTTCATTCTCGACGCCCGCAGCTGCTTTCCCATTCTCATCTCCGTGACACACTGGAGCCTCACCACCCTGCTGATCGGGGTCTTCGGCGTGGTGTTTTTCGGGACGATCTCGTTTTTCGGGCTGACGCTGCCAGCCGCGATACGCTCCATGCGACGCTTCCTCATCGGGCCGGTCCGCACCGCCCTGCCGACATGGCAAAGGAGGCGGTTCTCATGAGCGCGATCGATCTGGCGGCGATCAGTGCCGCGCAGACACGGCTTCTGGCCGAAATCGGCAAGCCGATTGAACTGCTGGACCGTGGCACCGGAAAACGGGTGGTCGTATCACCAGCTGACGCGGCACACCCTGAAGCCTATCTGCCCATTTTCCTGATCAGTGCCGAAACCCTGTGGCTGGAACTGACGGGAACGGGCTTTGCCCTTGATGTCAGCAGGACGCCCGACAGCGCGCTCGGCTATGCCGTCCGCAAGGTGCGCGCCGGTTCATTTACGGTCGTGATGTTATGTCTGATCGATGTCACGATGAGGCTTGCGGAGATGGACGACGCGCTGGTCCTCAATCATCTGATCGACTTCTGGGGCGAAGCCCATGGCCGGATTGCCGATGTCGCGCCGACCTTGCAGGGGGCGACATGATCCCCCGCCTCGCTCTGGCGGCACTCGGGGCGTTTCCCCTTTTTGTCGCCAGCACGACCGCCCGCGCCACGAGCATCGAAGAAAACGGCCACCAGATTGCAGCCTGTCTGGAGGCTTCGGCAAAAATCTCCAGTGTGCCCCGTGGCGTGCTGCTCGTCCTCCTCTATGTCGAGGCCGGCCGCCCCGGAATGGTCAGCCCGAACGGTAACGGCACGGCGGATCTCGGGCCGATGCAGGTCAACACGACATGGGTCGATCGCATCGCGAGGCGATGGCACAGCACGCCCGCGCAAACATATGCAGCGCTGCGCGACAGTTCGTGTGCCAATATCGAGGCAGGCGCCTGGATCCTTGGTCAGGCGATGCACGAAGCACACGGCGACCTCTGGCAGGCCGTGGCATTCTATCACTCTCATACCCCACGCCATGGCAATGCCTATCTCCGGCGTTTCTACGACATCGCCCTCACGATGATGGCCAGAAACCGCAGGGGCGATCGCTCATGAGCACGAGCCGCGTCCCATGGTCATCCAGCGATGACTATCTGCTCTTTTCCTCGATCATCATCATCATCGGGATCCTGCTGTTCAGCTACATGGCCTGGAGCCTGTGGCACACGCAGATCTCGGCCTTCTATCTGCGGGCCATGCTGGGGCAGATCAACCTGCTGCATACGTCCGATCCCGACCTGATGCGCCTGCGGTTCCAGTTGCAGGCCGCACAATATCGACCGGACCTAGTGCGGGCGATCCAGCTTTATTATGGGCTTGCGATCCTGGGCAATGCCCTGAAATGGCCGGTGGCCATCGTGATTGCGCTCCTGGGCGGGTTATGCATGTGGCGTGCTGCCCCCGGCCGTTTTGCAAAAGCGCTCGATCTGGAAGGTCTGATTGCGGTCCAGGCAGAAATGTTTCCGACACTGAGAGGCTTCGTCCGACGCCGACTGGACAGGCTTGTAACGCCCACGGATGGCATCCCCCTGCCCGCGGACCCGGCCCTGACACGTGCCGAATGGGGCGCGCGCTTCGCTGTCGATGCACAAGACCGCTACAGTGAAACCGGCGCGCTCGAAGCGTTCACGCGCCAGCTGGGCCGCCACTGGTCCAGCATCCACGCCGCATCCCCTGTCGAACAGGTGCTTCTCGTTGCCTTTGCGATGCACTACCTCCAGAGGCGCCGGGACGCCCTCGCGCTCCTTGGTGAACTCTCTGCCAGTCTGGCGGACGCTGGCCTTGGTGGTCCGCAAGGTCCGCTGGCGCCGCTTACGGTGCCAGAGTCCGTTGTGCGAAGCGCCCGCTCTGCCCTGCAGGACAAGGAAATCACAAACTGTATCGATACGGTCTGCGAGCGCAGCGGATGGAGCGTGACCGCGCTCATGACCCTGCTGCACGAGGCCCGGCGTCAGGCGGGCGTACTGGCACCCTCCTCATTCGCCATCGTGAAGCTTATCGACCGATCATTGTGGTACGCGCTGCACTCACTCGGCTTTCCTGCTGAAATCCCGGCCGAAGACCTTCATCCCAATCCCCGCATCGAGGCCGCTGGCGCGCGTGCGCACTGGAGCGAAGAACGACGCTACCAGCGTCCGATCTACATCCCTGCGGTTGAGAACGCGCTCGCCATCCTGCGCCCGATGCCCGAAGCACAAGGATTTTCCCATGACCCGTATCATTCTCCACGCTGATGGCCGGGCGCCCATCACCGTTGAACTCGACGGGACAGGCTTACAGCCCCTCCATCTCCATCTCCATCTCGGATCTGATTTCGGGCAGACAAAGACAAGCGATGCGGCACCGACTGTACCAGAAACGGCAGCAGCACGACGCGGGCGCCTGAAAAAGGCATTGCCCGCGCTCATCGCCGGGGGGCTGGCCGCCATCCTGATCATCGGCACACGTCAGGCCATGGTTTCCGACCGCGCTGTTCCCGACACGGGGCCCGCTGGCATGCTACGACCGCCTGCAATTCTACCCCCACTCTCCGGCTCGCCCATGACGGACGAAGGCGCGCCAGGGGTCAGCTCAACCTATGTCCCGGGCGCACGCATGCCGGTCGACGGGAATGTGGTCGGCAATCCCGACGGTCACCCGGCGAGCGCGGAAATCGATGCCGCACGACGCATCATGACGCAGCGGCCCGTCGTCACTTATCCGCAACCCCCAGGTAGCGCGCAGACAGCGCCGACGGCGCCGGTTTCCCCCACGGCACCAACCGCGCCCGTGGCGCCCATGATCGACACGGGAAAATCTCCTTTCGGGCTGGAAGACTGAAGCATGGTGAAGCGCGAGATTGGCGGACCGCAGGTCCACCAGCAACTGAAACACGGCTCCACCTATCGCGACACGCGTCCCTTCACGGTCCGGATCGCCGAAGAGCTGCAATCCAGCAGTTCCGGGTTCGCCCTGATGATTCTGGCAGGGCTCAGCGTGCTGGCTCCCGCGATCGTCGGGATCACCTTTCCCCTCGCCCTCTGCCTGACGCTCTGGGTCATGACCCGCCAGCCCGTGCTGCCTTTTCATCTGCCCAGGTATTGCGGACTGAAAGACAAACACGATCTTGATCCCAAAACCCGTCGGCCGCGGGCGGCGGCAGGCATCATATATCTTGGAACGGACGGACTGACCGGCCAGCAACTCTGGCTTTCATCCGACGCGGGGCGCCAGCACGCCGCCGTGCCCGGCACAACGGGTGCAGGCAAAACGACATCCGCCATCTCCCTGCTGGCCAATCCTCTCGCGCACGGATCCGGGTTCATCCTGATCGACGGCAAGGGTGACAACACGGTCCACGGCGATGTGCTGGCGCTCGCCCGCCGCTTCGGGCTGGACGACCAGGTTCTCAATCTCAACTTTCTGACCGCAAGCGGCATCCGCCAGTCCAATACGTTCAATCCGTTTGCAACCGGCAATGCCGACGCCATCCGTGAAATGCTGGTCAGCCAGCTTGGTGAGCCGTCCAGCAACGACGCCAACGGCGTCTTTCGGGACCGTGCCGTCGGCCTTGCCGGCACGATCGCCCCCGTGCTGACCTGGATGCGCGACACCCACGGCGTGCCGATCAACATCGAGACCATGCGCTACGCCATGGAACTGCGCTGGATCGGCACGCTGGCCCGGCATCGCGTATTCCTGATCCGCAATCCCGGCTCCGATCACCCCATCGAGATCAGCGTTCCCGAAATTCCCGATGATATCCTCTATCCGGCCCAGGCCTATCTGGGCGAACTGCCGGGGTATGATTCCTCGTTGGCGTGGAATGAGCAGAAAGAAAACAAACCGAGCGAGCAGCATGGCTACGCCAAGATGTATTTCACCCGGGTCTTCACGCAGCTTGGTGTCAGTCTCGGGCACATCTTCCGCGCCCAGATCCCTGATATCGACATGCGCGATGTGGTGCTGAACCGCCGCATTCTCGTCGTCACGCTGCCCGCGCTGGAGAATTCCTCGGATACGCTGGCCGGACTGGGCAAGATCGTGGTTGCTGCCGGTCGCGGCGTCATGGCCCAGCTTCTTGGCGCCCGCCTTGACGGCCCCGCCGAGCAGGTCTTCAAGCTCAAGGCAGGCAGCGGCGACGCGCCGTTCCATTTTTTCTACGACGAACTCTCCGCCTACGTCACGGACGGCATGGACCGGCAGCTGGCCATGGGACGCGGCCTGAACTGCATGTTCTGGCTGGGGTTTCAGGATCTTCCGGGTCTCACGACACGCATCGGCGACAAAGCCTTTACCCTGCTCGGCAACGCCAACCTCACCCACGCCATGCGCCTGCAGGATGCCATGCGCACACGCGAGTGGATCGAAAAGCAGTCCGATCGGATCGAGGTCAGTCAGGCCACGCATTTTGAAGGCAACTCCGCGGGAAGTTACCGGGAAGGACGGGGTGCCGAAGTCCGGGAAGTCGCCCGTATCCCCTGGGCAGACCTTCAGTCACTCATCGAGGGCGAGGCCATAACGATGTATGCCGGTCGCATCGTCCATTCGAAGACGTTCTTTGCCGCCGTCAATGGGCGGTCAGGCGCGATCCGCATGGCCCAGCCGGTCATGCTTGCAGCGCCGCTGGACCTGAATCGGGTGCCCCCGGACCAGCAGCTGCTTGCCCTCCTCGCGACGATCGAAGGCGGTCTGTTTCAGTCTGAACTGACCACCGTACACGACGAGCCGGATGTTCGCGCACTCGAGGAAGCAGTCGACCGCCTCGGTTCAGGTTCTCAAGACATCCTGCGCAATTTTGCACAGATTGGTGCAGCAGTCGCCGCCGCACCACGCCGGGTTGCGACCGCCAATGACGATGAAGAGAATGAGCATGCAGCCGGAACAGACATGCTGACACCATTTTCCTATATGCTGCGTGACGCTGCCTCCATCCCGAAACCCGGTTTTCGGACACCGCCCCGCACCATACCTCCCATCGACGGTCACCTGCTTGGACGCCTGGAGGCTATTGAACGCCGCGTGGACCGGCAGCCTGGTGTAGCCCGGCGTCAGGCACTGCTTATGTTGGGTGTCAGGGACGCGATGACAAAAGGCGCATCGAAGGAGGGCGCTGCCAGCACCGGGATGACCGAGAAGGAAATCCTCGCCCAGATCAGGATATTGCGAGAAAAAACCTCGGCATGACCGGCACGATCATCATCCTTCCCGGCGGGGAAAGGTTCCAGCTCGAATGGCGCCGGACCGACCCGGAGCGATGGGAACGCCGCCTGAAGGCAAAATATGATGAGAGCCGGAGCGCGGAGCGTTCTGACAAGGCGCGATGCCTATGCCAGCATCGCGGCGCCGTACTACCTCTACAGATCCGTTACCGGGCGGACAGTCACAGTTATCACCTCGCCGTCTGGCCAAATGAAGGGCCGCTGCATGAAAAGACATGCTCGTTCTACAAGCCTGATCCGGAGAAAAGTGGGCGCGCCAGCTATGTAAATAGCGTAATTCGCGAGGGTGAGGATGGGGATGTCGCTGTGACCCTGTCGATCGGCCTGCGCCGCAAGGGACCACCCCGGCCAGTCGATGACACGCCGCTGCCTGCTTCAGATCGGCCCGGACAGGCGCGACAGCGCCGGATGACGCCTCTCGGGCTGCTCCATCTCCTGTGGGAGCGGGCGGGGCTGACCGAATGGCGGCCACAATTCGCCGGACACCGCACACCGACGGTCGCCCTGGGCCGGATCGCCTCTGCCGGAACCCGGATCCGGGCGCAGGGCCGACTGATCTCCGATCTTCTATGCCCTGTTGCCCCAGGGCATGAAAAGTTCGGACGGCGTCTCCATGCCGTTGTCAGGACAGAAGGACAGGAAAACCATCTGTTCCTGATCGGGTTCGTGGAGGCTCTGGAACCAGATCCCAGGGGCAATTTCACGATGGCCCTGAGCGGTCAGCGCAACGGTTACCGCTGCTTTCTGACAGTGCCTGCTGCCGAGAGGAACCGTCTTGTCCGGTCGCACCAACTGGCGGCAGCCACGCTCGCCCTGCCCGAAGCGGCGCGGCAGGCACATGTTGTGGCGTTGCTCTATGTGACGGCACGAAACATCGGAACGCCCAATAGCCGATGGAAGGGCTGGATCCAGGCGGAAGTCAGGACCGGTGCCCTGATGACCGTCTCTCGCAGCATGCTTCCTTTCGAAAGCAGCCATGAACTGGCGGTAGCCGATGCCCTCGTGGCAGCGGGACGCGCATTCGAAAAACCACTACGTTTCGACGCAGAACGGGATCTCGTTTTTCCCGACTTCATCCTGCAGGACACCGCGCGGAGTGACGGATATCCAATGGAAGTTTTCGGTCGCACGGACGAGGCCTACACTGCCAGACGAGCCGGGAAGGAAAACTACTACACCATGACTTTCGGCGCAGGCGGATGGTGGTCATGGGATGCGACAACGGGAAGCCGGATTCCAGCCTTCCCGCCCGCCAGAAAAGGAGCGATGCTGAGCTGATCACGTCAGACAATGCCTTTCATCCGGCTTGATGGGGCTCCAGACCTTGTCGACGCCACCGAACCCAGCCGGGACCATATCAACGGACACGAGGAGCAAACAGGCTGATCATGCGGCGCTTCAGTGAATGAGAATTATTGATCACAAAGACGAAGTGACGAACGCATACGCGGGGCCACGGCTGTCCATATATATTTTTTTACACAAGGCACCGTTTATATGCGATTTTAAGCATCAATAAACGGTTTTGGACAACTCGGCAGGAATCTAACTCCAATGGCGGACCCGATTGGCGGCACGTGGCTCGCACTGAAATATGATGCAGAGCCATTCGGTGGACTGGCTGTCAAAAGCCAGCTTGGAAGTCGCCGGTCGAGCAGTCATCATAATTTATACAGCATCGAGACATATCCCGAAAACATGCGTCCGGCTGACACGGCGGCCGCGCATCTGCAGTTTCATCTGCGACACGAACCCACCAGCCTGGAGTTGCTGGCGCGCGTCTTTGCGAAGACCGGACCAGGTTTTGTCCAGGAGTGGATAAACAGTGCACCGACCGGACAATATGCCAGACGGGCGTCATTTCTCTTTGAGTTCGTCACCGGACAAACGCTCGTGCCGCCAGTCGACCTCGGCGGCAACTACGTCTTCGCACTGGACGCATCTTTTCAGGTAACAGCTTCTCCGGACAAAACGAGCAACGTCAGCAGATGGCGCGTCCGTGACAACATGCCCGGGAACCGCTTTTTTTGCCCCTTTATCCCGCTTTCCAGTCAACTCAAGACGGCTGCGGAGATGGACGTATCTGCCGGTTACGGTGAACTGGTGCAGGAGTTCGGCGAGAGCATGCTTGCCCGGGCCGCAGTGTGGCTGACAAATCGTGAAAGCAAGGCAAGTTTCACCATTGAAGGCGAGGAGCATCAACTTGACCGGATCCAGCGCTTCAGCCACGTACTCGCCACGAGAACCGGGCAAGGGACAGTCCCCCTGACAGAGACTGACCTTGCCGAATTGCAACGCAACATCCTCGGTGACGTCACAATAACCGAGCATTTTGGCTTGCGACTGTCTCCGGTATTCGTTGGAGAATACACGATGAGGTACGAGAATGTTGTTCACTACCTCGCGCCTCCCGCACAAGACGTAGCGGATATGCTTGAGGGATTAAAAATTTTCCTCGACAGGACTGAAGAACAGTCTCCTGTCATGCGTAGCGCCGTGGCAGCCTTCGGGTTCGTCTACATCCATCCTCTTTCTGACGGGAACGGCCGTGTCCACCGGTTCCTGATAAACGACGTTCTCAGGCGGGACGGCGTCATCCCCGACCAGATCATCCTTCCCATCTCAGCTACGATCATTGGAGACCCGACGAGCAGGCGAAACTACGACCAGATTCTGGACAGGGTTTCAAAACCCCTGATGCGACAGATCACGGATCATGTCTCTTTCGATCGTGACATGAAGACCTATCCTGATGGGATAAAATCCAATCTCGACTTCTCGAACCCTGATCTGGCGAGACCGGCCTGGCGCTATATCAATTTCGCCCCCCACGTTATCTATCTCAGCGCAGCACTGGAGATGACCATCAAGCACCACATGAAAGAGGAAGCCATATATCTCCGGTCACACCATAATGCCCGGCAGGCACTCAAGGAGCTTGTTGAAATGCCGGATATGGATGCCGACCGCATCATCAGGTCATTACGGAATACTCGTTTCATACCCAGCGGCAAGATTCAGAAAGAATATCCCATGATCGAAAAATTCAGGCTTTGGAGCGCCATCTCTGAGGCGCTGAGGCGTTCATTCTCTGAATGACTACACGTGGACCGCCCGTGACAAGAAGAAAGTTGTCCGTCACCAGACATGGGATCTGCAAAAGGATTATCCGAGCGGAAAAGGCAGGCTGCCCTCGTGAGAGCACAACTTTGTAGTCATCGCTTATGGATTTTCACTGAGAACTGAATTCTTCCGCGAGGTGCATAACGCAAGGGCTTAGGATCGCGATCCGCAACCTGGATTGTATAAAAGGCATCTTTCGTCGGGATTTATCGACGTCACGCCCCGAACTGGATCATGGTCCGGTCAAACAGGAACATCCACTGTCGACACCCTACAGCGTAGCGAAGAAGTTCTGCCTTCGCATATTGCTGCGTTCCTGAGCCAAGAGATCGCCGCGCCGCCCGGTCCGGCGGCGCGTTCCCCTTTTAGTGGATGGCCTTCTTTCTACCCCGGCGACGTCCTTGCGGCCTGTCAGACAATGCAGGTTCTGTCGCGCCCTCATCACCAGATTTGGTGGCAGTGGACATTATATCCCGCCCCAGCCCAATCTCTCTTGCAAGTTCCGATCGGCGTGCTGTGTAATTGGGGGCGACCATCGGGTAATGAGACGGAAGTCCCCATTTCCGCCGATATTCTTCAGGCGTCATGCCATAGGATGCCTGCAGATGCCGTTTGAGCATTTTCAGCTTTTTCCCATCTTCAAGACATATGATATAATCCGGAAATACGGACCGCTTGATGGGAACGGCAGGTATCTGTTCTTTTACGCCCGAAGCAGTCGGGACGGACAATGAATTGTAAACAGTCCCAATCAGCCTGATAAGTTCGTCCGGCGATATTTTATTTTCCGATACATAAGCAGTTATGATTTCCACGGTCAGCGCCAGCTGTCTTTGTTGTTCTTCGGGCATTGTCCATCACCTCAACAGACGAAAAAAACTCTGGCCCTGTATATAACACCGCTACTGGGAATAGTCCTCGACGTTTTCGAGGATTTGGCAGATTGCAAAACAGGTATGCTCTTGAGCAAATATCCAATAGGATCCTTCGCCTGCTCATCTGTATTTTATCTGACCGTCAACACTTCTTTCTTTATACAGCAATCCTATTACCCGTTTCCCGCCCAGCATCAAGACGCCATATCTGCGATACGAAATTATCTGGAGCCGGTGTCAGCAGAACACTCAGACACAGCTTCCTCCTCGGTCCAGGAAGGTCTTGAGGCGTGAACATGCCCGGAAGCTTCAGTCGCGCCAATAATGCGCAGCAGACTTTCAGGGATCGGTTCACGCACAACATCATTGAACCGCGCACGCAATTCGTTCTTCAACCAACAGTCGAACGGATCAGGATCTCCCCGGAAAGACACATCGTCCATCATTGGCCTGTTATCTGCTGCTCCCCGCCTGCCTAACGGTACGCATCCGACTTCGTTGCGCAAATGACCAAAGCGTGCGTCAGATCTGAGACGTTGTCGCGGTATGGCACACTGTCAGCGGGATCCAGATACGGGTGAGAACAGCAGAAAGCCGGACCGCTCTAGCTGGCGGCGCCTGGCGACGCAGATGGCACAGGGGGACGCCTGCCCAGCACCTGAGCGGCCCGTTGGTTCCGAAGCGTCTGCTCTGCACCCGTCATGACCGCTGGTGCGTTCCTGATCATGACCTCCAGTCTGGCGTCGATCTCGGCCAGACGCGCCTTATGCAAGCGCTCGGCCTGCCGCGCCTGAGTTTCCAGAATAATCTCCCTTCCGTATGGGCGACCTGACTTCATCAGTGTCTCCTGCGTGCGTCCAAGCGCGATCAGTTCGCGGATCCTCGCATCCCGGGCCTTGCGGGTTCGGGCAACCAGATCCGTGCCCAATGATTTATAGGGTTTATGCGCCATTTTCTTTGCCACGTGGTTCCACAGATCGTCACTGGTGATGGGCGTGGTATCCCCGAGCGGCCTCTGGTTCCGGACCGCCTCAAACGTCGCGCCATCGGAGATCATGGTCCATGTGGTTCCACGCGCCCGGCTTTCCGCGACGTATGAGGTAAATCCCGTCGCCAGTTCGACGCCTCGCGGCAGGGCATTGATATGCTCATCGGAAGTAAGCCCCTGTGCCGCATCAATCGTCATGGCATGTCCGAACCCGAGCAGTACCCGACCAGTCTTCACATCACGAAACCGCCGCCATTCGACATCGGCAACAAGCCCGTCCTTCGTGCGAACGCGAAGCCCCGCATCGCCATGGGCCAGAACCTCCACCACATCACCGTTATTTCCGACTGTGGCGCCCTTTCCATCCACACTGCCCCATGTCCGACGATACAGCCGAAGCCGGTCGCCCATAGCGATCGCAAGATCATAGGTTTCGCCGCGCTGATCAATAGCCTGCACGGTGATTTCATGCGTCGAGATCTCGCCGCGCTCCTGCAGGATTGTACGGACTGCCCGACTCAGATCGGCAGCATCCTGATTGGTCAGTGCCGACATGCTGATCGTCTTGGTCCGACCACGCCGCAGGCCGGCACCCTCGGCGGCCAGGGCATCGCGACGCGTCACATACAGCCGGGCAATATCCTGCAGGACTTCCTCATGGTCGCCGCCGACCAGACGGATCGTTCCATCCGCCCGTTTCATATCAATCGCGTCCCGGACTTCCTTCAGATGGAACCTGTTACGGACGTCGTCATCATTTTCCTCGTCGGTATGCGCGTTGGCCGCAGCCCCCTTGAACTCGTGGGATTCCAGATCGCTCTCTTCCGGCTCTGCGCCACGAAACAGATCAGCAATCTGGCGATTTCTTGCAGATACCTGCCGGACACTGGACAGAAGCTCAGGCATATCTTCCGGATCCAGGACCCGGCGCAGCATCTCGATGGCGTCCCCTGCCTCGATATTCTGCGCCTGCTCGTGGTCACCCAGCGCCTTGATCGTGCAACCGGTATCGCGCTGCAACTGTAACAGGCGAAGCATCTGGCGCGGGCCGACCTGACCGACCTCGTCAATCACCAGCACCGTATTCTGGTCCACATCAACGTCACCGCGCTCCAGCCGCGCCAAAAAGGGCAGCATCGCGCTTGTGTCAAAGATGCCGGCCTCACGTAATGCGTCCGCCTGGCGCCAGGCATTGGCAATCCCGATAACCCTGCGACCATTCGTGTCATAACGCGTATCATGTTTCCACGCATCAACCAGCGGAGACAGCAGGGCCGTCTTCCCGGAACCCGCGACGCCGGTGAGCATGGAGAGCGCACCGCCCCGGCCAAGAGCGTAGATCGCAGCCTTCTGGGTCTTTCCATGCTCGCTTGCGAAGTCGAGGGGTGATCGTCCGATCGCTTCCGTGATCTGGCGGTCCGACAGCGCCCCGCTCCGGTCTCCTGAAGCACGAGCCGCCTGAATCGCGAGGTCCTCCTCAATGGCGATCTGCGCGGAATTCGTCACCCTCAGCCTGTCGCCACGCATCTCCTGAATCAGCGAGACCCGTTCCCCGCCGAGTTCAAGACCACGCTGTTCAATAAGGGCCACGACATGATCAATGTCCTTCACGCCACCCTCGATGCCGGTGCCGATCAGGCCCCGGGCCGCATACGTTCTGAGCTTGTCGTGATCGATCACGGCGGCTGTTTCAAACTCCCTCGCGAGATGGCGCGCAGCGAAACGGTAGGCAATATCGTATCGTTGTTCCCTGGCGCCCACGGGCGCTACTGGCGTGCCAAGCAGACTTTTTTTCTCCCAGCCAAGACGCCTGGCCTGCTCGTGCCATATCTCATGGTCACTCGTACCTTTGTCCTTGTCGAGCCGGGCTGCCAGGCCGGCCATGGACAGGATGCGGCGCTTGCGTTCGATCGGCATATGCGCCCAGTCCGCTCCTTCCGCCGCGGCATACTCCTTGGCCGCCCTGATGACGTTGCGTCGTCCCTTGCTGAAGAAATCCGATATATCCTGCGGCACGGCCGAGATGACCGTCGCCTGTTCACTCGCATCGTATTGCTGGGCGATGCCGATCCGGCGCAGTTCATCGGCGAGCTGTGCCTGGAAATATGCTCCAAATTCGTGAACGCGCGATCGCAGCCGCTTCGTGTCGAGTGAACCCACATGTCCCTCTTCCGTAACCACGACATTGAACAGGGCATTATGGATATGGGCATGGGGATCGCCGCCTGCTGGCGTATCGATCAGATAGGTCTGACCTGTCCCCGCGTCACGCGCCTCGACCGTCGGGCGCGCGGTATCATGCCGGAATGACACCCAGGCGACCTCGCCCGGGTTGGCACCGTCTTCGCCCCCATGACCGCGCCGCGCGAAGCCGATTTCCCGCGCGACATAGAGCATGGTGGCGTCGTTTGCCCGATCAATGGCGTGCCAGATGGCTGCCCTCTCGGCCTCGGTCGGCGCAAACTCGGCCGCAAGCGTAACTGATTTGTGTGGCGCCAGGGTCAGATCATAGGCACTGATCTTGCGGGCATTCCTTGACCAGTCATCGCCATTATCGGCCCTCTTTGCTTCAAACAGGCGATTGAGTTGCGCGTTCTTAGGTGGTGTCTTCGGATCAATGCCAAGAGCCGCTGCAATCTCGGGTCGCATGTCCGGTCGCCACGAGGCCCGCCCATCGCGACCGGTGTAATAGCTGGTCAGTCGGCCACCATCCGCGTCGGGCACTTTTCCGGGCCGGGTACGGAAATCGTGCTCTGGCTCTGGCAGCTCCTGCGTGAAATAGGCAGTGATCAGGCGACCACTACTCTCAGCCGAGATTTTCCGGAACGTCATCATCAGACACCCGTTCCGTCCTTTTCCTCGGGTCGAGAGGTGAGGGGCGCCCGGCCCTCCTGAATATCGAGGGTTCTGCAGGTTGTGGCGTCAATATGCCTGAGAACAGGGCCCTGCGCGGCGACAAGTGTCACCAGTCGGCCGAGGATCTCATCAAGTGTCGGACCATCAGATTCCTTCGGGGCGAGAATTTCAATGATCAGGGACAGCTTGTCTTCGATCATTCGAAGCCGTTCCCGGATATCGTCGTCCCAACTTGCGGTCGTGTTAGGTTTTCCGACTGACTCGCTCATCATCGTCACCCCCCCGTGTCAGAAACACGGGAAGCGTGACGCGGAATCATGCAACCGTTCAGACCTTCTTCTGGTTAGCCCCGGTGAGCTGGTCCTTGACCGCCTTGGCCGGCGCAAAAACCAGCTTGCGCGAGGCCGGAATCTGCATCTCAGCACCGGTCGCCGGATTGCGACCCATGCGGGCAGCGGTATGCCGGACGGTAAACTTGCCAAAGCCAGGCAGCGATACCTCATCGCCGACCTCTGCAGCCTGAACGATAGAGGCCAGGACGGTCTCAAGAGCGGTCTTCGCATCGGCCTTCGTGCCGCCCGTGGCTTCGGCGATACGGTCAATCAGATCGGTACTTTTCATCAACGCTGTCTCTTTCAATTAAGGTGACACGGAAAGATCGAATCACAACCGTGGCGGCTTTATGATTTCTCTCGGGTAGGCACGATGACGCTGCGGGACAGGTCCACCCCGATGCGAATGGCGTCATCAAGCTGGCGACCGATACCACTCTGCAAGACGGCGGAGCAATACATCGCCCCGTCGATTTTGCAGCATACGCTCCAGACCGACCCGATCAGGTTCATGGCGTGAACCAGCCCCTCCACGTCGTGACGATCCAGATCGCGAATGAACTGATGAGGATCAACCTCCTCAATGTATGGCTCCTGTCCCGGCATCACAAAAACCATGTGAGGACCAGGCCGCGAAAGACGCCTGAGAAGATCCATCTGACTGCTGGTGACTGTAAGTTGCACGGCACTTCCGGGGCATCCGCCGGGGATATAGGCACCGGTTCGACTGATCTGTGGCATCACCTCTCCGGTAATCCAGCGCCGAACCCGTTTGGCAACAGGCTTTCGAGAAATGAACGTCAGGTGATTGGCTCCGCTTTCACTGACGAAGAGCTGTTCCTGCGTCCCGCCTGCCGTCACCACGCCAATACGGCAATATTCATCATCATCAAGCCGTTTGACCGTCGCAGAAGGATTGCTGAGGCCCAATATGGAGCAAATCTCCCGCGCCGAGATCCATCGCCTTCCGGTGACTTCCTGAACTGAGATCCGGGTGTCTTCAAATGTCAGATAGTCTCGTTCGCTTTTATGCAGAATAGGTTGAACCGGATCACTGACCGGCTTCCTGACTCGCGGCCTGTTAGGGATGGTATCTCGCATCTCATATCTCCCCTTTTCCTAAGGAGATTGTGCGCGGGGAACATGCGACCTCTTGTTAAAATGGGCTCAGCGGCATCCGGAAGGGTCTAAGCATTGCTTATACCCTTTCCAACTCCCCCGCTCCTGGCGGCGAAGCCGCCCGCACCAACGGTGCAATGGTGTATGAGGACCCGCTATTTATGGGTAGGCGCAATGTCGGCCTCGGGTATGTCAATGGGTCGTCGTAAGGGTAGTCGTTGGGTCGTGAAACAGTCGTTCCGTCCGTGCGTCAAGGGTAGGGATATGGGTCGTTCATGAGTATGCGCGCGCAGATCACATGTGAGAATCTGCATGCTGACGAAGTTGCGCCCCAGGTATGATGATGCAGGAGGGGATGAATCATGACAGGCAGGTTCGGCAAGGAACGGCTGAAATCGCTCATTGAGAACCATAGAGCCCGAGACAGTGCGACACCTCTCTATCGGTGGCTGCTCACCAACTGCGAGGACATAAGCGCACTGCGATCAAAAGGGGATTCCTGGGCTCCCTATGTTGCCGCAGCCCGAGAAGATGGCCTTGACCTTCCGGACGAAAAGGAAGCGATGAAGCGTATGGAGCGCTATTGGCGCCGTATGGCCGGCACCCGCCGCATGCATCCGGAAGCTGAACAGGTTCCACAATCTCCTGACACCGAAAGCGCCATGCAACCCAGCCGCTTCCCTCGCGGCTGGAGGCCCGCTGTTGTCGATGACGGTCGCGTAAGCTGCGCGCCCGATGGAACTGGCGTTCCCGCACAAATAGTGCCCGCCGAAGAAAACGCACAGGTCGCATCATTGCCTGCGACAGTGCCAGTGTGCTCGGACAGCGAGACAACCGGGGAGAAGAACTTCCCCATTGGTCGCGCCCGGGCCGAGGCCATCAAGCGGGATCTTCTTGCGCGGCTGAAGCGAAAGGAGCCCGGTTTTCATCGGGAGTAAGGCATGGCATCCGCCACGATCACAGACGCCGCAGACCCAACGGAGCTGGTGACACGCCCGACACTGCTCGTAGCCATCGGGCGCCAGCGGGTGGGAAAGACGACATTCCTCAAATCGCTGGCCGAGATCACGGCCCAGCAGGGAGGCAGACCGGAGATCTGGAACACGGATTCCATGAACCGCTCGCATACGCTTTCATCGCTTGGTCCGCAGGTTCTGGAAGCGGACAGCATGTCCCCGACCGGGCAGGCTGCCTGGCTCGAAGGGCAGATCGAGAAGCTGGTTGAATCCCGCCATGATGCGATCCTCGACATCGGGGGAGGATGGACTGCGATGCACGAACTGATCCGCTCATCTCCCCTTGTCGCGGCGCTGGACGAGCTCGGGATCTCGCTTGTGACGATCTTCATGATCGGCATGGAGAATGCGGACATCGACTATCTGCAGGACCTTCAGGAGCAGCACGGATTCCTGCCGCCCCGCACGGCTATTGTCATAAATGAAGGCCTGCTTCCCGTCGGTATCGATACACCTCAGGCGGTCAGCCAGATCCTCGAAAACGAAGCGGTGCTCAACGCTCTGGACCGAGGCGCCGCGCACGGTGTGTTCCCCGCGATCAACGGGCTGAAGAAAATCGCGGATCGTGGGCAGTCGTTCATGGATTTTGCTGCGAACAAGCCGGTTCCCGGACAGCCGAAAAGCTCGGTATTCGACAGGCTACGGGTCAATCGCTGGCTCAAACGGGACGTGCCCCTCTTCCTGCGCGACCTCGGAGCGGACTATCTGCCCCGGATGCCGAAGGGATTGCCCGACGTGGTGATGGAGAATGTCTGATGGCAGCCCAAGGCGACATCGAGGCGGCAGACCGTGAATTCGCGGTCCGAATGGAGAACCTGCGCCGGGTCGCCGCCCAGTGGGTCGAGCGTCCGATCGCGCCCGAAGTCGAAGTGCTTTCAGCACTGGTCGCAGCGATAGACCAGATCGGCACCCTCTGCATTGAAGCCAGGCGCGCCTCCATCCGCTCCGTTGCCGAGAGCAGGCTGGTGGCCGAACAGCAGCGCGAAACCCTGGCGCAGGACACGATCGCCATCCGCAGTCACCTCAGGGACGGCATTGAAGCGGTGCACACGCTGCGCACCATCAACGAAAAACTGGTCGAGAAGAAACTCCTCGCGATCACCGCGGATATGACGAAAGGATTGAGGGGTGCCATCGAGAGCCAGGCCACGGCCATGACCAGACGGTACAACCTGCAGACGGCCTTTCGGATCCTAGGCTACAGTTCCATCGTCCTGATAGCAGGATTTGCGCTCGGGCGAATGCCCTGAGCGTGTCCACGACGGACACGTTCAGAACCGGAACCGAAACGCCGTACTAAGTACTGACACAGGTCGCATGATGCTGGCCGATCCTGTCCGCCTCGCAACAGGAGGCCAAGGTGATCCGGCTCCCCTTTCCATGCTGCCGCACGGCGCAAGCGACCGTGGTCCTCGTAACGTGCGGCCTCCTCGTTCCGCCGATCGGGCACGCACAGACAGTAAACGTGCCGGGCGGGCTCCCGACACATGTCAACGCAACCTATCAGGAACCGGGGCTCGGTGGCTGGACCCCGGACACGACGGGGACAGCCCAGACCACCAGCGGAAGCGGCGCCGTCACCCAGCCAACGACAGCAGGCACGTCCGACAGCGATGCGCTCGAGACCCTATACCAGCAGTCCTGGGGCTATGCGGCAGCCCAGAACGCCGAGGCGCTGGGCGTCAATCCATCAGCGCTGGCAGCGACCTGCGTGGTGGAATCCGGCTGCCAGAACCTCTACACGGCCGGAAACGGCAGTACGATCACCGGCGCGTTCCAGATGAGCAACGGGACCTACAGCCAGACCCTTGGAGAGGCACTGGCAGCAGACCCCTCGCTGGCCTCATCCATCACCAGCGGCACGGCGGGCCAGCAGGACCCGGCAACACAAGCGGTAGCTGCAGCGCAGTATCTCAAGGATGCCGCGACCAGTCTGCAGCACAGCGGCATCAGCAACCCGACAGCCCTTGATGCCCGGGCCTATTATAACTTTGGCCCGAGCGCGGGCGCTGAAATCGCGACGGCCGACGACAGCAGCCTCATGTCGTCCTACATATCGAGCACGGCGATGTCGGGGAACAATATCAGTTCAACCACCACGGTCGGCCAATGGCGCGCGGCGGTCGCAGCAAAAATGGGCAGTGCCGCGTCCAGTTCGATCCTGACCGGCTGACGAGGAGTCCAGCATGAGGTTTTCCCACCGGGCCGCGATCCTTGCGGCCCTCACCTGCAGCCTAAGCCACCCGGCTTTCGCGCTGCACAGAACCCCGGTCCGTGCGCTCGACGGGTACAGATGCATGGCCCTTGATGCACCGGAGCGGATTATGATGGATTTCAGGCATCCGATCCCGCTGCAGAGCGAACCGCGGGACGATGCCCCAAGCATTGCTCCCGCGCTAGCGGTACTCCCGGTCGCCACGAACGCACCGCCTACGAACGGCTACGTCCGGAGCATGAATCTCGCATTGCGTCCCGGCTGGGTCTCGACAAGATGGCTGAAACCCTACGACGCGGTCCATCCCGGCATGACCTGCACGCCCTATGTCATGAATGACGGCAAGCTTGGCTTCGTGTTCGGCAGGGCGACACAGTAGGTTTGTCATCTCCACAGTCCGGCATGCTGCATGGCCTACATTGTTTTCCCCGGGAGCGGATCAGGGAAGGCCGCTGCCCGCCGGGAGGACCGCGAGGTGCCCGGGTCAAGCCTGAGGGCATGCCCCTGAGGTGGACCGGGTTGCCCGGAGCGCGGGGCACCGCCCTGCGATCCGGGCGGCCCTGTTCACTGAAAGGGGCGTGTCCTCACCGCGCGAAGCGCGGCGCGCAGCGGGCTTGAGGCGGGTGCCTCGCGGCGACATGCTGGTTTCAGGGCATTTTTTTGCAAACACGATGGCGACCCCGGACACCAGAAGCAGGAACCCGGTTTCCGGGCTCCTGCGGCGTGGTCTCTCAAGCCGTTGGATCGTCGGGCCACCAGGGGTCGGGGGCGTCCGCGATCTCGCGCGCTTTCGCTTCGGCTGCGGCGATGGCTGCGGCCCTTGCGGCCGTGGTCGCCTCCCGCCATGCGTCGATGCCGTGGTCGGCAATAAAGTCATGGGCGCCGTCATCTTCGGGATGCGGCATTTCCGGGCCATGATAAAAAGGATTGCGATGCCAGACGTCCCGGTCCGTCAGGACCCATGCGTGGTGGGGCGCAGCACGCGAAAGCGCAAGGGCTTCGTCGCGGTCTGCCATGGATTCATATTCGCTCATGCGGGTCGATCCTTGCGGAAAGGTACCTTGCCGTGGGTGGCCGGACCCGCCGTGGGTCCGGCCGGGTCGGTCAGAAGCCGAGGGCGTCCATCTCGGCAGCTGCGGCCCGCTGGTCGATGGTTCGGGCGTTGCTGGCCGTGTAGGGCTTCCACGGAGTGCCAATCATGTCCTCGTAGGCCGCAAGGACCCCGCGGGCGGACGCGACCAGAGCGGCGGCCTTGATCCCCTGCTCGGCTGCGAAGCGGCGGGCGTTGGCCGCCCTGTTTTCCAGCCCGTCGACGCCCAGCCGGTCCTCTTCGCGATACTCGTTGAACTGTGAGGACAGTTCGCGGGCCTGCGCGCGCTTGGCGTCATAGAACTGGGCGGCCCCGAAGGCGGACGCGACAGCGGCGCCAGCCATGCGCTGGAGGTGCATTTCCAGCCCCTTGTCGTTCTGCTCCCCATTCCATGTGGTCACGACCAGCACGGGCGAGAGGCTGCGGGCGATGACGGTAAAAGCCTGCCGAGCCGTTTCCGCGAGGGCGTCGGCGTCGAAGTCCTCAAGACCGAAATGGGAAACGATCTTGGTGATCTGGTCGGGAACGGGGATCAGGGCTTCGGCGGCCTCGATGGTGATGACAGGCGCGCGCCGGGCCGCTTCCTCGAAGCGGCGGGCAGCGGGGGCCTTCTGGCCCGATTTTGCCTTGCTGGCGGCTTTCTTCTCTTGCGCGGAAGCAAGGGCGGCGGTCATTGTGTTGGTAGCGTTGGACATGAAACTAGCCTTTCTGTCTGGCGTCAGCCCTGTCCGGTGTTCCAGCACCGGGCGGGGCGTCTGTGGCGGGAACCATTTCCCTCCCCACAAATAAAGAATAGTACGAACAGAATATAAATTCAATAAAAAAGACAATATATTAGAAGTAAACATTAGTTTACTACTGTTTTTATTCCATTTATTTCCTTATGCCCATTTTATTAATCGCAGTATTATTATGTATTGCATAAGTATTGATCCTGAAGAACCCCAGGGCGAGCGGTCGAACCGTTGCGCGAAAGCGTGGAGACCCCGCAGGGGGCTCCAGTGAGGTTAGCGGCGCAGCCGCTTAGCGAACCAGAGTGAGAGAACCCCGAAGGGGCCGCCCTGATTTTCTTTTTTTCCTGTTGAACAGAGATGTTTCCCGAACCGGGCCTTCCGGGAGAGGCGGCTATAACCAGACGCCCAGGACTTACGCCGCGTTTTGCGGGCATGCGCTGCAGGGACACAGATCCAGTTCATCTGTGACCCGCGACATGACTTCAGATACTCTTGATGAAGCCGGAAGGCGTGCCTTCGGCAGGATTGACGAACACCACGTCATCCGGTGCCCGGCGCGGTGTGTCGATGGCAAGAAAAGTGACAGGATCACGCAGGATACGCGGCACCGCATGCACCGCACGCCGCGGAAAGACCAGCAGGTGCCCGGGAACAAACGGCGCTTCCTCAGCCGGGTCATCAATCCAGAATGTCCCTTCTCCGGAAAGCACATGGAGGACTTCATCACACTGGGTATGATAATGCGGCGGCACGTCCCGATAGATCCGGAACACCCTGATACTGGCTTCAGGCCTGTCGGTCAGATAGGTATCCAGCAGCATCGTATCCGCGGTTTCCGGGAACGCCGCGGCAATCCTGTTGAGATCGAACCGTCCACCGGTACGGTTCAGGGTCATCAGATGTTCTTCATCAATCATGCGGCCTGTTCTCCGCCCGCTAGCAGCTCCTGAATAGCCGCCGTATCCGCCACCTGCTGCAGGGCCGAGATCTGGCCGTCTCTCACGGTCCAGAAATGCGCGAAGGCGATATCGCCCGGCCGACCCTGTTTCGTCCGCACGCGATAGATCCCCGTTACCGCGACAAGGTTTCCTTCGGCGGTGAAGCTGTGCGGGTGGGTCACATACTCCGAAAAGTGGGCCGTCAACCGGGGGAAGAACTGCTCTTCCACAGCCTTGCGGCCGACATACCGTCCGCCCTCGGGAAAGGTTGACAGCACAGTCCAGACAATGTCCTGGGCAAGTAATGCCGTATTGCCTGTTCCATACCATGTCTCGACGAGCGCTTTTGCGGATTCAGTCATGGTCTTCTCCATTTCAGCCAGGAAAACCTTCGAGCACGATCTTGCCCTTTGCCTGGCCGCTCTCAATCAGGGCATGAGCCTGCCGCAGGTTTGCAGCCGTGATCAGGCCGAGGTTCCTGCCGAGCGTGGTGCGGATACGCCCGTCATCCACGAGGCGTGAGACGTCGTTGAGAATCTTGCCCTGCCTGCCCATATCGGCTGTGCCGAACAGCGGGCGGGTGAACATCAGCTCCCAGTGCAGCGACAGGCTTTTCTTCTTCAGCGGCAGGGCGTCGAGCGCGGCCGGGTCGTCAATCAGGCCGAAATGCCCCTGGGGCGCGATCAGCGCGACAATCTCTGGCATATGCCGATCGGTCTGCGTCGTGGAAAAAACGAAGCCGGGCGCACCGGTCGGAAGGGCCGCGACCTGCGCGGCAAGAGGCCTGCTGTGGTCCACCACATGATGTGCCCCGAGGGATTTTACCCAATCGCGCGTTTCTGGCCGGGAGGCGGTGGCGATGACCGTGACATCGGTCAGGACCCGGGCCAGCTGGATGGCGATGGAGCTGACGCCGCCCGCACCCCCGATAATCAGCACGGCCGGCTTCACGCCAGGGATTGACCGACGGATATCCAGGCGATCGAACAGCATCTCCCAGGCGGTGATCGCTGTCAGCGGCAGGGCCGCGGCTTCAGCCCAGTTCAGGGAACGGGGCTTACGGCCGACAATCCGCTCGTCGACCAGGTGGAATTCGGCATCGGTTCCCGGACGATCGAGCGCGCCAGCGTAGAAAACCTCATCCCCGATGGCAAAATCCGTCACTTCAGGTCCGGTGCCGACAACGATCCCGGCGGCGTCCCAACCCAGAACCCGCCACTGACCCGCGTCCGGCGTGGCGCTGCGACGGACTTTTGTATCGACCGGATTGACCGACACAGCCCTGATTTCCACCAGGAGATCCCGCCCTGAAGGAACAGGCTTCGGCAGATCGATGTCCTGAAGGGATGCGAGATTGTCGATCGGGAGAGGCGTCTGGTAACCGACGGCGCGCATGATGTCTGCTCCTGTGTTGATGAAGGAGAACAGTGAGCATTATGCTAGGTTCGGACAAGAACGCACTTTTAACGCCCATAGTATCGGAAATGATACCGTCATGGCCCGTATCCGGCATAAATCACTTGATTGCAGTCCCGGCTGTGCCGTTGAAGCGACGCTTCAGCTGATCGACGGGAAATGGAAAGGAGTGATCCTCTACCACCTGCTCGAGGGAACCCTGCGCTTTAACGCGATCCGCAGGCGCCTGCCCAATATCACCCAGCGCATGCTGACGGCGCAGCTCCGCGAACTGGAGCAGGACGGGTTTGTCCTGCGGACGGTCTACGCCGAGGTGCCCCCGAAGGTGGAATACAGCCTGACGCCGCGGGGGCGGACCCTAGAGCCGGTCATCATGGCCCTCAAGAAATGGGGGGACGAGAATACCGGGTTCAGACGGGATCCTGAATCCCCTGCGGAACTGGACGAGCCTGCCGCCGATTGTCCGGTCTCCTGCATTCAGGCTGGCGGTTGAGCGGGCACTATTGGTGATCCGCATCCACGCTGCAGACATGTACCCGGCCCCTCACCCGGAACATACACGGTTCCCAATACATCCAGCTGCAGTCGCATGATGGACAGATATACGGGACATGCTATCGGACCGTGGAACCACAGGGGAAGACTGCGTGGCAAGACTTCGACGTCATCGCGTGAAGCCTTCCGGCAGCTGCCGCCTGACGGCCCATGAGGCGCAGGTCTGGCGATCCTTTCGCGCCGCCATCCAGGGCGAGAAAGGAGAGAGCGCCGTAGCCCATGTGCTCGACCGGAGCGGCCTGGCCGTGCTGCACGACGCCATACTGCCGACGGGTGACGGCAGGACGACCCAGATTGACCACCTGTTCCTCAGCCCGCGGGGCATCCATGTCGTGGAGACAAAGCGGTATGGCGGCGAACTGACCGGACACCCGGAAGATGAACGGTGGCGGCAGCGTTTCGCGGGCGAGGCGCCCGACGTCCCGCCCCGGCTGATTTACAGCCCGGTGATGCAGAATGCCGCCCATTGCCGGGCCGTCTACGCGCTGGCCCGCCTCTTGGACCCGACCATCCAGGTCTTCAGCCACGTCGTGATGACGGGAACTGCGGTCCTGTCACCTGCGCTTGTCGCCTGCACCCTTTCCCTTTCCGAGCTGGAAACCCTGCTACATGGTCTTGAGCGCAACGTGCCGCGGGGCACACTGACTGACGCATGGCGGCGCATCGGGCTGGCCTGCCATGCCAGCAGGCATCAGTAAGCGGCCTCCCTGTCGAGAAAATCGAGCAGTTCCGCGATTTCCGCAGTTGAAAGCATACGCCCGCGACAGGCCTCACTATCGCGGGGAAAATCGAGCGGCTCACCACCATGGTCACGGTTGCCCGCACTGATCCAGAGTACACGCTCCGGCTCCTCGGGATCATAATCAAGGCGAACCCCGAGGCCATCTCCAAGGTCGATGAAATCGGAGAACAGGTCGTCCTCACACCGAAGCGGAAGCGTGCCGATTTCCACACCGATCCATCTGTCGGGAAATCTGGCCCGGAGAAGGTCGGCGAGCTGGCGCGTATGCAGCCTGAGATCCGTCGGATCCCGGACGGGCGGCGGTGGCTCCAAGGGCTGCAGGAAGACCGCCTCGTCATCATCCCAGTCATCGGGCTCAATCGGCGGCACCGGCTTTTTCGCCATAAAGCAGACGTCCTTCGACCAAAAGAAAAGCAATTTAAGACCGAAGCGTCGGACGGAACCAGCCTGTTTGGTGCAATGCCCCGGCCACGCGAACGCATGTCGCCGCTGCCGAAGCATGCATTGTCCGCATTCACAAGCCAAGCGCATTCAGTTCCTGATCAACCTGCCTCCAACGGGTGTCAGACTGACGTGGTTCGTTCCTGCCATGATTCCAGCTGCTGACCCGGTTCTCGAGTGGAATTTCGTCAATGAACCGGCTCGGACGGGAAGATCCGCCCTGGCGATAATCACAGAACGTGATCGTGGCCTGCTCCATGGCCCGGGTCAGCGCCACATAGGCAAGGCGACGCTCCTCTCCGGGATTGCGCGACATCGCACCGGGGAAAATCGCCTCTTCCCACGCAGGAAGAAAGACATGCCGGAATTCCAGTCCTTTCGACCGGTGCATGGTCATGAGCTGAACGCGATCACGACCTTTTTCTCCAGGTGCTCCGCCTGCCAGTGCCGCATGTTCGATGAGGTGTTCCACGCGCCGGAAACCCTGGGCCAGTTCGATCAGTTCCGCGAGGTTTTCGCGCTGGGTTGCCGCTTCATCCGAATCATCAGCCCGCAGCATGTCCAGATACCCTGTTGCCTCGAGCAGGCCGGTAAGGCGCTCCCCAAGGCTTTCCCCTTCCCGACATCCGATCTGTCTGAGAATCTGGACGAATCCCTGCAACGCCACGGCACATCTCGGGGACAGACGGGTCCGTGTGGCCGCCGCGCATAGCGACTGACCACCTGCCGAAGCCTCTATCTCGATTTTCCCCAGGCCCCTGGCACCAAGGCCCCGCGGGGGCCGGTTGGCCATCCGCCGAAAGGCTTCGTCCGACCTGCGCTCATCGGGCCATGCGCAAAGCGTCAGCAGGGCCAGAGCGTCCTTGACGGCGGTACGCCGATAGAAACCCATATCCCCGATGATCTCGTAGGGAACACGAGCGTGGAGCAATGCTTCCTCCAGCGTTCGGGAGAGCCGGTTCTGGCGGTAAATGATAGCCATGTCATGCCAGGCGACGCCGGTCGCTGCGCGACGGCCAATCTCCCGGATGATCGCCGCAGCTTCCTCGGTGGCGTAGGAGAACCCCAGAACCTCGATCGGGAGGCCCTCGCCCCGACGTGTAAACAGTGTCTTTTCGATCCGCGACGGGTCAAATGAAATCACCGCATTCGACGCATCAAGAATATTGCTGGTGGAACGGAAGTTCTCCTCGAGCTTGAACGTCTTCACAGCAGGAAATTCACGCGGGAAGTTCCGCAGAAAGCCGACTTTCGCCCCCCGCCAGGAATAGATGCTCTGGGAATCATCACCCACACAGAACAGTTCACCAGACGTCCTGCTGAGCAACGTGAGCCACAGGTACTGGGCGCGGTTCACATCCTGAAACTCGTCCGCCATCACGGCCGTAAAACGGGCGGACCACCGGCGATGGTATGCCGCATCATGCAGCATCGCGAGGGTCGGCCACATCAGCAGATCACCAAAATCCGCCGCGTTCTGCTCGCGCAGGATCGTCTGGTAACGACCATACAACCTGACGACAAAGCGCCAGCTTTCGTGATCCACATGGAGATTCGCCGACTGCCGCCTGCCGATCAGGCTTTCAACATGCGCGAAAGCAGCCACCGGTGTGATTAGATCCTCTTTCAGCCGCGCAATCCGCTCGGCCATTTTTTTGATCTGTCTCGCGTCTCCTGGCGCTCCCTCCTGCGGCACGGGAAGCTTTTCCTTCGGGACAGTCCTGATCAGGCGGCGGACGATGGCGAGACTGTCCTCGCCGTCACGAATATCAAAGCCGCTGCGCAATTGCGCCACTTCAGGCTCGGCCCGTAGCTGTCGGGCGGCCAGGGCATGAAAAGTTCCAAGCCATGTCGGTACCGAGTACGGCCCAAGAACGTCTCCGATGCGCTTGCGCATTTCCTGGGCAGCCTTGTTGGTAAAGGTTACACAGAGGATCTGGCCAGGAACCATGCCATGCAGTTCGACGCGGGTTGCGACCCCGGCTGTCAGGGTTTTGGTCTTGCCGGTGCCTGCCCCTGCCAGAACCAGAACATATCCCAGTGCCATCGCCGCACGCCGCTGTTCTGGCGTCAGACTGTCAAGGACTGGCGCAAGCGCGCGCGGAACGGGAAGATCACCGGTCATAGCTCTTCCAGCCCTTCCGCCACGCAACCCGGGGTGGTAGTGATCTTACCGGTCGAGAGCAGGATCGTCGCCGGATAGGAAAGATCCCAGTTCCCAAGCTGACCTTCCCAGCGTCCATCGATAACCAGGCCGACAGGACAGCCCAGCCGCTCGTAGAGGCGGACTGCACTTTGCGGTATCGGGGGATCATCTTCTGCCTGCGCCAAACGCTGGCGCAGGTGGCGGTTCCAGATGCCTCGAGCCGGGCGCGAGCGGGCAAACGTCCGTGCAAGGTCTGCCTTCATCGCCAGACGCGCGATCCCCCGATCCGCATAGTCTGAAACATATCCCATGACCCTCTCCTGTGTGAGATGATCCTGCGCGCAGGACCGTTCGGCGCCCACCTCTGTGGCATGCCAGCCGTAAATGACGATCATCCCGTGATCGTCGGCGAAGGAGGCAATGCGGCCTGCCAAGTCCCGGCCTCGAGCCATCGAGGCCGCGCGTTGCCCCGCAATCGACGCGCCACGTATTTCCGCATATCCGTCGCCCCTGGCAGCAGGGCCGTTCGTGCATGCACACAGGCCCGCATATGTTCGGACAAAGCCTGCAGCCCGCGATGCCGTCTGTCCGGTGAGCCCAAAGGACTCACGCTGGTTCACAAGGACAGCCCCGGCGATGAACCTGACCGTGGTCCGGCAGGCTTCCCGACAGGTTCAGACGAAGCAGGCAATGAGGCGTCCGAAACCCGCGGCGGCCGCTGCGTGCCGTGTGCCTCGGCCTGACCCAGCCATGACGGGGAAACCGTCTCCGGTTGCGCTTTCGACCCTGAACCCAGGACTTCGGACAGGCGGCACAAGGGCGCAACGGGAACAGAACCTGCCTGCATTCCTTCCCTGCGGGTCCTCAGGACCGCGTTCCAGTCCTCTCCGGGCCCCTTCGGAGATACCCGTCCTGACCAGAGACCGACGTCTTGTGCCATCGCAGCGAATTTCCCGGCATAACGATCCCCCTGCAGGTCGTTATCAACGGCAACAACCAGTCGCGCTTCAGGCTGGGCGGCGACCTGCATCATGACCCGTTTCAGGTTCGCTTCGCTCTCTGGGCTCATGCCGCCACCCGTCGAGGTATAGAGCGTTCCTTTGTGGAAGCGATCGAGTGCTGCAAAGGACAGTGCATCAATGGCCGCCTCGGTGACGACAAGGCGCGTCACGGGTTCTTCTCCCCCGTCGGCCCGGAAACCGAAGAGACGCTTGCCAACGCCGCCTGTCGAAAACCCCTTGTAATCCGGCCCCCGCATTTCCATCCCGGTGAACTGCCCGTCCGCATCCCGGTGGCCGAACCAGGCGGTTCCGTGCGGGCCTTCCTTCAGCGCCCCCTGCTGTCCGGCAATCGCGATAATATGGTCGGGCAACCCACGGATCTCCGTCAGATAGCGCCATGCAGCCGTCCCCTGCCCGGGTGCGGTGCGACGGTTCCACAGTTTAGCGGGATCGCGCCGCGGTCTGTCAGCGGCTCCCTTCGTACGCTCGACAACTTCGAGCGTCGGGCTCCTGCCGACCAGGGCGCGAAGTTCCTGCCTGACATGACCGAGGTTCTTCGAGGGATCGAGATACTGGACAAGCTTGAAGACATCGCCCTTGCCGTCGCCTTTCGGGTCCCACCAGCCCTTGCCATCGTGATTGACAATAATGGCCTCACTGTCACGGCGAAATTTCAGGTTACGGGCGGAACGCTGCGCGGTAGCCTGCCGATCCAGCCGGAACCCGGCTTTCTCCAGAACAACGGCGCAGTTTACAGCATTGCGAAGCTCATCAAGTTCTCTTTGCTGTGCTTCTGGGGAAGACGTGTAAGCCATGAAAGACACTCCTTCACGAACAGCATGGATTGTGTTTCAGACCGCTCCGGTATTTACGGTGAGTATTTGAGATGATCGCGCGGAAACACACGACGACCTCTGTATGGTTCGTCGAGATATTGCGTCCTGATGATCCGCGTTGAGGATTTTTATTCTGCGTGAACTGCAAAAGAATACAGGACGCACGAATGGCCGCAGTTTACGCGCGGCAGCAAACGGCACGTGCCCGCGCCACTGCGCACGCATTACCGGGACTATGGACGAGCGGGCATTCACGACGTCAGATACTCCCTGTGGAGGATCCTGCCTGCGCCCACATCATGCGACTGACGAAAAAATAAGGTTCACGAGCCCGTATAAAGGTCGATGGAGAAACAGGAGAGACACAGTTCATCCCCGATGTGGACGGACGACCGGCGTTCCGGTGTCGGCCGACAGGCTTTCCCGATCGCCCGCGCCATCAGGCCTGTCAGTCCTCACAAGTATTCATGACGGGAACTGGCGCGGCAGAAACCGCACTTTCTTCTCCCTGAACGGGCAAAATGCTCCGGGTCGTTGACGACCCGGAACACCGCGCGGCCTAAAACGGGATTTCGTCATCCAATTCCTGCGCGTTGGAAGTTGCGGCAGGAACGGGGCGCTGTGCAGCGCTCCGCGAGGGACGCTCTTCATCAAAACGTCCATCGCCAGTGCTTCGACCATTGGCCAGCACCTTCAGGTTTCCATCAAACCGATCAATGATGATCTCGGTCACATAACGGTCCTGTCCCTGCTGGTCGGTCCATTTGCGTGTCTCGAGATGGCCTTCGACATAGACCAGCGTTCCCTTCTGGCACCGACGTTCGATCACGGCTGAAAGGTGATCGTTGAAAGAGACGACGCGGTGCCACTGGGTTTTCTCCCGGCGCTCACCGCTGGCGCGATCGGTCCAGGTTTCACTTGTCGCCACGCCGAAGGATGCGATTTTGCCCTCCCCTTCCCTGCGTGCGGCAAGATCCGGATCCCGGCCCAGGTGACCGATGATGATGGCGCGATTGACTGACTGGCTCATGGTCTTGTTCCTTTTTTCCTTCCTGGTCGTCTCCGGCGCCTGCCGGATCTCTGACCTGGTGCGGTCTCGCGGAAGCGGGCCTCAGGCGGCGGGCGCAACCCCTCGGGGCGGCAGTGGTGCGGAAGCCGCGCATGCGGCTTCACGGTGCCGCCCCGACCGCAGGCCTGGGGGTTGCGCCCGACGACGACCGCTTCAGACCGCAGAAACCAGGTCAGAGACCCGGCAGGGGCCGAGGTCATGCTTTTGGATTTTGATTTCTGTTTTATTTTTCTATTTCGCTCATAATCGCGTCATTTATTCTTGTACAATTATGATAGTCGTCCTAGAATTTCCCTGTCTCTACATTGGGAGTTCATCATGGCCGTGATTACTGCGTCGGAAGGACGCATCACCCTGAAGGCCGACTTTCATCCCGAACTGGCAGTCCAGGCCCGGCGTTACAGGGGACGTTTTCTCGGCAAGGAAATCGGCTGGTCCTTCCTGCCCGAACATGAGCCGGCGATCCGCCAGCTCTGCCAGACCCTGTATGGCGTGAATGGCACGCCAGATGCATGGCATGACTGCTGCACCGTGCAGGTCGAAGTCGACGAGCAGGATGTCCGGGCACCGCTGTGGCGCCAGTTCAACGCCGATATTTACCTCGGTGGCCGTCACGTTGTGGGCGTTTTTGGTCCACGGCAGGCAGTTCGCACCGGCAAGGGCATAAAATTCCTGCGCGGCCAGCCGCATTACGCCGCCCGGATCGGCGCCTACCACATGGAGGTACCCACCGGCAGCGTTCTGGAAATCCGGAAATATCCGCGTGCCGCACTGGTGTTCCTGGGCCGGTGCCTCGACGGACATGGCTCCTGGCGCATGGCCCAAGGCTAGAGCAGCCCGAGTTGCACGGTGGGCACGGGTGCATCCGCTGCCATCACTGTTCCGCCATGCTTTGCCTGCAGACGGGCCATCTCCGCTTTCTCGCGCGCAACCTGTTCCTCGCGGGCGCGGGTCGTCCATGCCTCGACCAGCAGGTTTTCCCGGACACGCTGCCCGATTTCCTTCTCTACATCCGACCAGACAAAAGTCGGGTCGCCCCAGCAGGGATATCGCGCAACCTGATCGAGGAAATCGCGCCGTGTGGCTGCATTGTCGAACCATGTCTGCGCGAAGCCGGTCCGATTATAATGCGCGATAAATCCGAACATATTGCTCAGCCGGTTATACAGGGCCGGGGTAAATTTTTCTGCGGGCATTCCGAGTGCGATGAACCGCAGGATCGCATTACCAAGCTTTGCCTTTTGCTGGGCCGTCGCCCATTGGGTGGGTTTCAGGAGAGCCGGGTCTAAAGGCGGGATCCGAAGCCACTCGCACAGGATCGGTCCCGCCGTCATGACACCTGGCTCCGGCATCGATAGCCGTTATGAAAGCGGTTCACATCCGGCAGATCCGGATAATGCCCCTCGCCCAGGCCCTCTTCATTCATCCTTTCCAGATAGCGCACTGCCACGGTCACACGGCGGGCATCGGCGAGGCTACGCAATACGACCAGATCCGAGCGGCCTCGCATATAACGGTCTTCCCAGAGACCCGTGACGGGGTTCAGCGCAGCCGCCCCCATCGTGCCGTTCAGAAAACATTCCACGATCCACGGCCGGGTCCGATAGGGACGCCCCGAAACAGGAGCCGGAAGACGGAAGATGGTTCCACTGGCAATGGTCCCGACCCGGAGCGGGTTATTACCGCCCTGAAATGGAGACGTATAATACTGGCGGATCATGCCACGTCTCCTTTGCAGGACGCCATGTTTCCGGTTTCGGCTGCGGATCGTCCATGCAGGATCCGCGCGCCATCAGCGTCGTTATCGACCATGAGAACCCATCTGTCCGTCCCCAGGGCGCCAGTGCGGTAAGCCGCATCAAAGCCACGTGGCTTACGATCGCCCCGACGGATATGCACACTGATGGAAAATGAGCGCCCTGGATGCGCGTCGGCGATCCTCTCACCGTAAAGCGTTACGGCAGTCGAGATTTCCGCGAGCGTCCGGGCTTCTGTCATCCCCCGTGCACCAAGGTGTTCCATCGGCAGCGCCTTAAGGATGGTGCAGCCGTCGGAACGGATGCGCACGGCGGGAGTGGCAATCAGGGCAAAGACTGGCATGATGAACTCCATCACTCAGCGCGCCCTTGCGGGCGCATATATTTTCAGGGTTGGGTTTCAGGCGGCAGAAGCCACGTCCTCGACGGATGGCTGACGTGTCGATGAGCTGAAAATGTATTGGGCCGCGGCTGAAGCAGCACTCGCTGCGGTGAAAATGGCGCGCTTGTCAGCCTTCAGCAGTTCCAGCCAGTTCCCGATGTAATCAGCATGGCGGACCGTCGGCTCGATCTGCAGTTCCGCGCATACGAAAGCAGATGTCATCTCTGCGACCAGTTCCTCGGCCGCGTAGGCATGGTCCCCAAACCGCCTGCCAAAGGTGCGCGCCAGTCGGCTTTCGGCCCCGGTCCAATGCCCGATCTCGTGAAAGACGGTTCGGTACCAGTCGATCTGGTTGAAATAGGACTGCTGGGGCGGAACCCGGATGAAGTCCGCATCCGGGGCATAAAATGCCTTGTCACCACCGATGCGAATGTCCGCCCCGGTTTCGGTCATCAGCGCTTCCGCGTGCGGCACGATTTCGCGTTCCGGCAACGGCGCGGTCGGCGCGACCATGCTCTCCGGCAGGTTCTCGCACTGGTCAAGATTGAACACCGTAAACCGCTTTAGAAACGGGATCTGGCGTGGCTCGTCGGAACCTGCTTCCGATTTTGGCGTGAAACGGTCGGCATAAAATACAGTCGTTCCCTTCTCGCCTTTCCTGACATTGCCGCCCTGCGCATGCGCCTGGCGGAACGTCAGCCATTTCTGGGTACAAAACCCCTGCATCTCTACCGAACCCCACAGCATCAGGATGTTGATCCCGGAATAGGCCCGGTCGGTCGCGGCATTACGCGGCAGGGCAATGCCGCATTTCGTGCGGCTCCACGGGCAGACCCATGGCACGGTTCCCGCTTCAAGTTCGCGGATGATGCGGTCAGTGACGCACTGGTGGATGTCGGTACGTTCAGTTCTGGCCATGATCAGTCTCCAGAAAGTGCAGACGCCGCCCCGAAGGGCGGCGCGGATGGGCAGCGAATGGCGAGGTGGTGGTGTCACCTGAGATCGATGATGCCCGTGCACGGATCGAGGAAGACGTCGGGCAGCAGGAGGAAAGTGACCATGGAGGCCGTCCAGAGGAGCACGATGGCGACGAATTTGGCGATTTCGACGGCGGGGCGGGACGGCGGCGCAATGCGGTTCTGTGCCATTTCCAGATCCTTTTTTCGGGGGTTTCGACCCCTTCCGGCGACCGCAGGGCAGACTGGCGGGCAAGGGCGCCGCACAGCGGCGGCACCGGAGCCGCGCACAGATGGCGCAGCCATCGCGCACGGCGAGGAGCCACACCTTGCGCGGCAGGCTGGACTGTGGTGCCTGCCTCCTTTCTTTACTATTTCATTTATTTCTATATTTTATTTTTATTATATTTTTATTCAGATTTGGCCTTTCCAGAGCCGCCATCCGGTTGTCCGGATCGGGCTTTTTGCGGGGATGCCAGATAGGGGCAACTGATCCGCGCAGGCGTGACATCAATCCACAAACGATTGCCCGCAGTCGCCTTCAGTGCCTTACGGATGGTATCGGCGGAAAGAAATTCCGCGCCATCGTCACCGCCAAACGATGCGCGTTTGACATCGTACCAGTCGTCAGGACATGTGCGCGGGTCCGCTTCGACAGCATAGGCGACAAGGTTCGCCTGCCCCTCGGCATCACTGAGGCCCGGATAACCATTCGACATCAGGTACACCCCATGATCGCCGACCAGCATAAGTCCTGCCGGTATTCTGGTACGGTCGACATCCGCACCGGTCGGATGGCGCGACGATACGCCAGCCTTGAGAAAGGCCGGGTCAACAAGCTGATCATAGGTAGGGGAATGTTCGCTCGCGGCTTGCGCATGAGCAAGAAGACGCGCCACGAGGGCATGGTCGAAATGCAGTTTCATCGCAGTATTCCTTTGTGTATGTCCCTTTCGAGGACACAAAAAAAGGCGGGACACCGAAGTATCCCGCCTTAAGAAATAACAACCGGCGCCTCTGGCCCAAGGGACGCCCGATGCCGTTGCCGGTCATTCATCTTCATCATCATCAAAGAAACGAAGCGAAGCATCGACCGGGCCGTCCGCATCAAACAGGACGTAATCACAGTCGTGATTCCGGGCTAGGGCGAGAATGGTCCGCAGTGACCGCGACCCCGGCCAATCATGGGAGTATGGATCCAGCGGGACATGGACAAACCATCCGTGCGGGCCGGACAGGCAGGTGAGGCCAAAGGAACCACCTGACCTTGCATATCTCTCAAGGTGTCCACGGTCCGACAGGGGGAGATGACCGGTGCTTAGGTCGAGGAATTTCCGGATCTGGAAAGGCGCTAACATCGGGTTTCTCCCTGCTTCAGGATGAGGCGGGTCAGACCGGCCCGGCGCTCTCGCCGAATGCGCCGGCGGGCAGGACCCATTGTTCGGGGGATGTGAGGACACGGCCACGCCAGCGGTGGCAGAGCGCGCGGCGCACCAGACCCGGGTGCTGGCGCACGGGGCCATAAACCGTGCCGCCGCTGGCCAGCGTGCCGAGGTCCCGGTCGCGTCGGATGGTGCAGCCAAATGCGCGTTCCCACTCACACAGCCGGGCGAACCGATCCGGGTCCATGTGCCGCAGCGTTGCAGCCTGATCAGCAGACATGAATACACATGCCAGGCAGGACAGACGGCCAAACCCGAGTTGATAGGGAAGCGGCGGAATCACGCCATGCCGACGCAGGATCTGCCAGACATCCGCTTCACTCCAGGCATGTACCGGCCGCCAGTGATCGATATGCCGTCGGATCCGACCATCACGACAGTCTGCCCGGTGCCGCTCAAAGACAGCGTAGCGGGCACGGTTCGCGGATTCCGCCGCGCGTTCTCCGGTTACAAACAGGGTCCGGGCATGACTGAAGCGCGCCTGGTTCCGCAGGGCGCCATCCGCAACCATGATCTTGGCGTATGGGGAACACCAGCGGACCGACAGGTTCGCCGAAACCTGCGGGAAGCGGCGTCGCGTATTGGGCGGTCCCTTGCCACCGACAGTGACCCGCCCCGTCGGCGTATCGAACCAGACCGGTGCGGTCGGCGCATTCTCGCGCAGCATTTCCCGCACGATCCCGCCCCGGCGCGCGGAAAAATACAGCCTGACGCCAAGGGCTGCAGCCAGATGCCGCCCGTAATCGGGCACATGTGGCCAGTCAAAAACGTCCCCGTCATCGTCCACACGATGGTGCCACAACTCGATGCGCTGCGGCGCCACGCCCTTTTCGAGCAGGTGCAGGGTACTGGCGAGGGAATCCTTGCCAAAGGAACAGGCGACGATGACGTGATCATAACGCGCCAGATCAGGTATCTCTCCGGGCTCCGGCACGACGGTTCCCTGACGGGATGACAGGCTTGCGGTCACCATGGACATTCTCCTTGTCTGAATGTCTTCTGGCGGTCCGAAGGGATATCGCGGGTCAAACGCGGCGCGTGCGCCGGCATCGCAGGCCCGCGGAGCGGGACAAGAGCCACCGTTTGACGCGCGATGGCCCTTCGGGCATATTTTTTTCCTGTGTATTCCTGCTTTTCCTACGCGTCCGCGTTCAGGTATTCGTGCAGATACCGGCGCAGCAGCAAGCAGGCTGCATGGGTGTCCCGCTCACCGTCATCCGCAAGGACACGATCCATCACTCTGGCGAGAACGGCGGCTGCCTCTCGGCCCGGGCTGAAAACAAGGGAAAACCCAAACTGTCCCTGCAGCACGCCGGTCCCGGCATCGTGGACCATGGCCACGATCTCGCCATGGACGACTTCCTCGACCTCGAGGTCCACTTCCTGACCGTCAGGCAGAATGGTGGTCCGGATCCCGTCAGAGTCTACACTGTCGGGGACGGCATTGAGGACGATCCGCGCAGCAGCCTCAGCGTCCGTCGCCGTGACCCTGAAATCGCCGGCATCGGCTTCAAACAGGCGCTCAACCAGCGTGACACGAAAATCAGGCATTGCCGTCCTCCCTTACCAGGACAAATTCGCTCAGTGTCTTGGCTTCGCGCCATGGGCAGTACCACACCATCACGTCCTTTCCGCAGATTTCGGCGACAGAGCCACGCTCTCTCAGCCGGGCCAGCTCGGCCGACGTGACTCTGGGAACCGCCGTGAAAGCGGAAAATTCGACTACTGCCGCCTCCACGCTTTCATAGGGCCCCCGCCATCGGCGGGCCGCGGGCGGATAGATTTCAGGCGTTCGGATCAGAACCCCACCATCCGGGTGGAAGCCCAGTTCAACCACATACCTGCCGATCAGACGCTTTTCCGTCATGTAGTCATGGGTCATCACGGTTCTCCTTCGCCGACGCAGGTGAACGCGTAACCTGACGTTCTGGATAAGCCCGGTGGGGGCGCATCGCAGAATTTCCCGGTCGACGTCCTGCCTGAGGCCGTTGCTGGCTCACCGCCCGATCTCACCATTGGGACGGCGGGCCGTGAGCCAGAGCATCACGGCGGCAACAGCCTCGCTCAGCTGAAACCTACAAACTCAACATGCGTCCTGAGGAATTCTTCAGGTGTCTGCGATGGCGGAGCCGGACTTTCAGCCCTGCCATGCGGCACATCATCCCCCTGATCTGCCGCCAGGTCTGCGGGCGTGTCGGTCACTTCATCGAACTCAATGCCCGTCGCGGCAAGATCATCGGTTCCCGGGCCATCCGTCGGCGCACCAGCATCCACGTCGTCTTCCAACTCGGTATCGTCGTCATGCGCCAGGTCCCCATCATCGTCATCCGCTTCGGATGTCGGGGCGAGCGCTTCCGCGAAGGTGGCATTCAGCGCTGCGACATCGACCTGGAAACGCGCTGCAGGATGCACCCAGATCCCCTGCCCGACATGGTCCATCAGGGCGCGGCGCATTTCCTTGCCGGTATTGCGCGGCAGGATACCTTCCGCCTTTATGGCCTTCGTGATGCCGGACTTACTGAGCGTTTTCAGGAAGTCTTCATCCGCCATGGCGGGCAGATGGTCGTCCGCTTTCACGATATGGCCGACCAGGACACCCCAGTCGCCGCTATTCGTCGCGTTCTTCTCGCAGGACAGCACGGCTTTCAGCACGTCGACAGCCGCGCCACGCAGGAGCGCCTCGTCCAGCGCCATCTCGCCATCCTGGAACAGCCCGGCAGCAGCTACGAGCCGGCGTGACGGACGGCGCTGCGGGTAGTGTGCGTTGGAATCCCCATCCACCCGGACATTCTGCGCGTTGAGGGCCGCGATCATCAGCCCGACCAAGACCCATGGATCGGCAGAGCCCCGCATGCCGTCCAATGCGGCATGCAGCGCCTGGGTGCGGAAACTGCCGATCATGTCAAAACCGCGCCCCGAGATATCCGCCCGTTCCCGTGACCCTTCGGGCAGGGCTTCAATGACGGCGGACGGCGTTACGCGACCTGCCGCCTCGCTGCCCGGCAGGACACACCAGCCCTCGCGAACCTTCAGGCGATGATCGAGCCAGAAGAATTTCGTGGCGCCCTCGCGCTGCCAGTAGATCCGCACCATGCCGGGTTCGAAGACCGGCTCGCCGTTCTCGTCGCTCTGGAGGATCAATGCGTCTTCAGGCGTGTTCTGACCCAACCACTGGCGCTGCGCCTTCTCATAGGCGAGGCCGTCATCGGTATAACGGCCGTCCTTCCCGGCTTCACCGAACAGATCTTCCTGCCAGGCGATCCGGCAGCTTTTTGCAATGGCGTCATCAAACGAGGCCTCGATTGCATAAAAACGGTCCTGCCGCAGGGCTGACGCAATCCGGTCCCAATCGGGGATGGCAGCACCGGGTTCCCAATTTCCGTCGGGCAGTTGCTCGCCCTCATCTTCGCAGGCTTCGACATCCTCGGGCGGCGACGAGCCAACCGGGAACCCGAAATGGCCCCAGACCTGTTCCTGCAGCGCGGTTGACGCAAGGGCGATGCTCGCCAGTTCACGATTGTCGGGACCTTTGCCCGCCTCGATCCACGCCAGAATCTCAGGCAGGATGGCAGACAGGCGGCCGATCTGCTTCAGCTGCACCGGTGTGAGCATCAACGCCTTGCAGATCGCGGTGTCATTCCACTTTTTTTCCTCCCGGAGCCTGGCAACGACCCGCCACTGTTCAACCTGGGTCATGGGCTGACGGATCATGTTCTCCGATGCGGCACGCATCCGGTCCAGTTCCGCATCGTCGCCTGCCACCGTCACCTGAATGGTTTTCAGGCCGGCCTTGACCGCGGCACGCCGGCGGCGATGCCCCGCAACGATCTTCAGGCCGTCAGGAGTTTCGCGGACCAGGGGCGGGTGGATGATCCCGACGGCCTTGACGTTCAGCGCCAGCTGGCGCTCTTCCGTCTCGTTGGGCGTGGATTTCCGCGGGTTTTCGGGGTTGTCGAGCAGGGTTTTCGGATCAACTTCGCGCAGTTCCATGGTTTTTACTCCGTGTTCTCAGGACGCCTTTCCTGATGCACTCCGGCGGCCAGCACCGGGCTGGCGGGGCAAGGGCGCCGCGCAGCGGCGGCACCGGACCCGCGCGCAGGCGGCGCAGACGCCGAGCACGGGGAGGCGCCACCCCTTGCGGCGCCTGACCGGAGATGGCAGCCCTTCTCAGGCTGCCGCCTCTTCTTCCTTCTCCCTGTCCTCGGTGTCGTCATGCACCGGGTCTTCATCGGTCGCGGTCGCCGCCAGATCGTCTTCCAGCGCTTTCAGCTCAGCACGCTTTTCATCAAGCATCGCCTGTTCCGCGAACGGCAGGCCCAGACGGGCCCGGTATGATGGCAGGCGACGCTGCGCTTCCTCCCGCATCAGGATTGCGTCACGGAGCGCGTCATCGATCCGAAGCAGCGCATGTTCAAGACGCGAGGTCAGCCCAAGGCCCTTCGTGTCGTCCTCGATGACAATCTCAATGCGACCCGAGCGCGCTTCCACAAACAGCGTCACGTCGACCGGGCGCTTTTCGCCGCGCACGCGACGGCCAGGCCCAGCTTCGCACATGACGGCGAACCCACCGATGCGTCCGAGGTTCCAGACCCCTGCCTCGCCGTTCTTCGCCGCCAGGCGGACCTGTGACAGGAGCCATGACCCGGCCTTCTCACGTTCGCTGACATCCCCCTTGTCCCGACGCAGTACGAACGCATCCCCCTTCGTGGGCTGACGGCTGGCAATATCCGCCTCGATAAGCGGGATCTGGCGCTCCGCGCCCGCAATCTCACGCTCGGCCCGGTCGATGGCACGTTTTACGGCGAACTGGTCGTCATAATGGGCGGCCGCGAGTCTCTCGAGCCGCGCAAGATCGGCCTCCAGCCCGGCTTTGTGCATCAGCCGGGCATCGCCTGAGGCGAGCGCCTTGGCCATGGCGAACTGGTTTCCCCCTTCCCCGCCAATGTCCTCAATCCGGCGGATGGAACGGTCACCTGACATCGCAAGGCCAATAAAGCGCTGCTTGCGTTCGAGGAGTTGCCAGTTGGTCGCGTCAACAGAACCCTGCTGGGCATAGGCGTAGAGTTCGATTTCCGCGTGCTGGTTGCCCTGCCGCTCGATGCGTCCCTCGCGCTGGATGATGTCGGAGACCAGCCACGGCACGTCGAGATGGTGCAGGGCCTTGAGGCGCTGCTGGGCGTTGACGCCGGTGCCCATGGTCGCCGTCGAGCCGATCAGGATCCGCTTGCGGCCGGCATTGAGATCACCGAACAGCTTCTGCTTCGCCGCACTCTTCCTGTAGTGCTGCATGAACGCGATTTCCGCGCGCGGCACGCCCAGGCGGATCAGTTCATCGCGGATCCACGTATAGGCGGAAAAACCGCGTGTCTCCATCGCGCTCTCGGTGCCCAGATCCGAAAAGATCATCTGCACCGCCCCCGGCAGGTCGTACGGCCGACCGGTTTCAGGATCGCTGTAACGGCTTTCCGATGTCTCCTGCCAGATCCGGAACACGTTCCCGATCATCAGGTTGAGCTTCGATGTATCGTCATTCGCGGCGAGAGGGGCGACGAAGCGCAGGTCGATCGCGGCGTGACGGGCATCCGTGATGACGGACAGGAGGATGTCATCGCCCTTCTGGGGACGCCCCTGGCGTGCTTCGATGGCGTTGATGCGGGCCGCCAGCGTCTTCTGGTAGGCCCTGAAGTTATCGTTTGTCGGTGCGACAATAATCTCGCGACGTCCGCCCCGGATCGCTGGCAGATTCACGTACTGGCGCAGGTCATCGTGCTGCACGACATCCGCGAAGTCGCGATACATCGCCATGAGGTCGGCGACGTTGACGAACTCGGTGAAGCGCGTGACCGGCTTGTAAAGCCCGCTTGGCTGCAGTTCCAGTTCGGTACGGGTTTCGCCGAAATTGGCTGCCCAGGCATCGAATTCATGCAGGTAGCGCTTCTGCAGCGCCTCAAGATCCATATAGCGGCTGACCGTCCACATTTCGGCGAGCGTATTGGTGATGGGGGAGCCGGACGCCATGATTAGCGGACGTTCCGGATTTTTTGCCGCCAGATAGCGCGTCTTTACGAAGAGATCCCAGGCCCGCTGCGAGCCGTTCGGATCGACCCCCTTGAGGTCGGACTGGTTGGTTGCAAAACTCAGCTTCCGGAACTGCTGCGCTTCATCGACGAGGATCTGGTCGATGCCAATCTCTCCCAGATGCACGAGATCGTCCTTTCGAGCGGAAAGGCCTTCCAGCTTCGCCTGCATCTTCTCCTTCATGCTCTCGACCCGCTTGCGCGACAGGCGGTCGGCCGCGTCGACGCTTTCCAGCACTTCCTCGTAAGACGCGATCTGCGCCTCGATCATCTGGCGCTCGAAATCCCCCTCCACCGGGATGAACCTGAATGCGTCATGCGTGATGATGATCGCGTCCCAGTTTCCGGTCGCGGCCCGGGCGAGGAACCGCTGGCGCTTTGCCTTCACGAAGTTCGTCTCGTCGGCGACGAGGATCCGTGCGGTCGGGTAGAGCATGAGGAATTCGCGGGCCATCTGGGCGAGGCAGTGACCGGGGACGGCGATCATCGCCTTGCTGATCAGCCCAAGCCGCTTCTGCTCCATGACGGCCGCAACCATCGAGAAGGTCTTTCCGGAGCCGACCGCGTGCGCGATATACGTGCCGCCCGCGGCGATGATCCGCCAGATGACCCGTTTCTGGTGGGGGCGCAGGCTGATCGTGGTGCTTGCACCGGGCAGGCGCAGATGGGAGCCATCAAACGCGCGAGCCACGAGGTTGTTGTAGGTGTCGTTATACAGCCTGACCAGCCTCTCGGCCCGATCGCTATCCTGCCAGACCCATGTCTCGAACGCACGCCTGATCGCCGCCAGTTTTTCCTTTGCGGCTTCGGTCTCCTGTGTGTTCAGTTCGCGGTGCTCATTGCCATCGCCATCACGCCAGACATCCCATATCTTTGGCGATGCCTGCGTCAGGGCATCTTCCAGCAGTTCGCCGGCATGTCGCCGTTCCGTTCCCCAGACTGACGTAGCCTCGGCCTTGCCCATGAACGCCCGTTTCTCCACGGTCCAGCAGGCGACAGCAGGCGCGTGATAGATGACCGTTTCGACCCCGAGCACCTCGGCGGTAAAGGCGATGATGTCACTGACCGGCAACCAGGGAGCGCCAAGGCGCGCGGTGATCTCCGACGGACGCAGATCGGCTGGCTGGACGGCTTCCAGCGCCGTCACGTTCCGGGCGTAGCGTCCATCGATCCGGGCTGCATCGCGTGCCTCTTCCAGCTTGGTCCGCACGGCGCCGGAGAGCATTTCATCAGTCGTGACCCAGACATCGCGACCGTCCACACTCCGTGCCGGATCGAGATAGACCGCATCCCCCAGTGCGGCCGCGACCTCAGCTTCGGACTGTCCCATGAGTTCCGCGATCCGCGGCATTTCCACGCCGCCTGTTTCATGCAGGCAGACGGCCAGGGCGTCGTGGGCGGAATGGATCTCGGGTTCGGCAGGCGCATGAATGACCCGTTCCGAGAAAATCGGTCCCATCCGGCCTTTCTGTGTCGCCTCGTCGTATTCCTCGATGGACGAGACCAGCCAGACGTCGGGATCATCGTAAAATGGCGTCAGGTTTGGTCGCCGCTGGGTTTCGTTTTCGACCCCGGTTTCCGGATCGATCCTGACTGTCACACTCATCAGGTTGATCGGGCCGAACTGCCGGACAAAGCTGAAATAGGCACGCTTCAGATCACCCTGCAGGCGTCCATAGGGCAGGTTCTCCATCTGCGCCCGCAGGACCGCGCGTGCCGCATCCCGGACGGGTATCAGCGCGGTAATGATCCGGGCATGCTTCTGGAAGAGGCCGTCCTTCTGATGCCCCTTCCTGATGGCGACCGTGGCGGCCTGTCCGTCGCAGATCTGCTGCAGGACGCCCTTCGTGACGAAGTAGGAGCCCTCTTTCAACTGGGCGCCATCGGCAGCCGTGCCGACCAGCACACCGGCTCCCGCCGGCCGGACAATGCGCTGGTCCAGGGGTTCCGGAAAGCGCACGTCCTGCCCGATCCGGTCCAGGGCCTCGGGCAACATCACATCGAGCCTGCCGTCGGCACGCGCGTCGCATGTGTAATCGGGACCGAACTGGGTGGTGGTCCAGCCGTGACGGCCAAGCACCTGCTCCGGGTGGTCGAGGAAGTAGCGATTGACGAGGAGCGGACCGTTACCATGGTCGCTATTCGCAAGGGCGCCGGTTTCCAGCCAGGTCTCGTCATCGACCATGTCGCCGATCATGCGCTTGCGGAACACCAGTACGTCCACCACCACGTCCGTGCCAGCGTCATCGCGCATTGCCCCGGCGGGGAGCCGGATCGCCCCCACGAGGTCAGCCATGTCGGCAATGGTCCGGCGCGCGGTGCTGTCCGTCTTGTCCAGCGTATGGCGGGACGTCACGAAGATTGCGATGCCGCCTGGGCGGAGTGCCTCGACGGATCGGGCAATGAAAAAATCATGCAGGCTCAGGCCAAGCCGTCCCAGACCTTCCGGGCCACGCACGGTGCGATTGGAAAAGGGTGGATTACCGATCGCAAGATCATACCCGTCTGCGAGCTTCACTGTCGTGAAATCCTCGCTGCGGATCCACTGGTTCGGATAGAGCCTGCGCGCAATCCTTGCCGTAATCGGATCATTCTCGATCCCGGTAAAGGCGATGCGTCCCTCGAGCCTTTCCGGTCGGGCCGCGATGAAAAGACCGGTCCCACAGCCGGGTTCAAGCACGGAACCGCCTCTGAAGCCCATCCGCAGCACTTTGTTCCAGAGCGCGTGCACAATCAATTCAGGGGTAAAGTGCGCATATTGTGTCGCGCGCTTCAGTCCTGCCCTTTCAACGTCTGTTGTGGAGGCATGGATCGCTTCGCCAAACTCTTCCCAGCCTGGGCGGGGGCTATCGCTCCCGGATGGAAACAGGTTGTTCGCCAGTTCTCCTGCTCCAAAGCCGATGAAGCGTGACAGGACGATCTGTTCGGGAGAAGAGGCGTTTCGGTCTGCTTCTTCGATCTCCTTGAGCAGCGCGATAGCCAGTGCATTGTCACGGGCCCGCTGTTTCCAGGTGTCAGCGAGACTTCGGTTGGTCACCATATGAAAGTCGATCTGGGGAAGGGTCATCGGGGCCGGTGTGACGGGCGAGACAGGGGAGGTGCCGTCTTCACCTTCAAGTTCGCCCCAGAAAAGGTCGTTCTGGGTATCTGCGAGAGCGGTTGTACCGAAGAGGTTGAGCTGAAACGACATGGCCGTGCTCCGTACAAACGCCGGCGCCCGGCACTGCTTCTGCAGGCCGGGGTGTTTCCGGGTTAGGTTTTCGGGATGTCAGGAACGGGCTTGCTAATCAGGTTGTGTCGCCTGATTACTCTTTCCTTCAGTTCTCATTGCAACCGGGTCGGGCAGTGCGGGGCAAGGGTGCCGCGTAGCGGCAGCACCGGACCCGCGCGCAGGCGACGCAGACGCCGAGCACGGGGAGGAGCTACCCCTTGCGGCGTGCTGGCCGAGCTGGTGCCAATCCCTAAATGACTTTGCGGACTAATCTCTTAATCTTATTCTTCTTGTGGAAGCAGACTTACCACCCGTTCAGCTTGAATCTTACGAAAAAGCGGGTAGTCACACATCCGATCGCTATGTTGCAGTCGTTTAAATTTTTACAGTCGACCGATAGTTAAAATGGATTGTCGCTGGAAAATTGCAACGTTGCAATTTTTGAGAAACCTCTAAATCGACATAGAGACGACCTGCGTTGTCGCCCCCTATTCGCATTTTTAGCGTTATAGAAGCGTTCTCGGCTCACGTTTATGGATTGCCTCGACGGTTGTGATAACTTTCGCAAAAGCCTTTCCATGCCGCTTTAAGCTTGGAACCATGCAGCTTGCCAAGTCGCTCACCGAGATGGTCTCGGAATGCATCGGCAATCAGGTCGATATCCCAGCCCCCGCCAGAGGAACGCGCTATTCTAGCGAATATCTCTTGGTCGGCTCCAAACTGGAGAGAACCGGCTGGGAACATTACCTGCCCATCGCTTTTCGCTGCCGCGGATCGTACTACTTGATTGCGTTGTGTTTCTAATTCGCGTGTAGTCGCTTGATGATCTATAACCTTTGGGGTTTCCTTAGGTTGGAAAACAATCTCGAGTTCTCTTACTGCTCTTCCTTGTCTTATTTCCGTCCACTCGACCGTAAAATGCGCCAGTTCGTCGATTTCATTTTTGCAAACGGTCAATACTTTTCGCCGCAACTGAGCAAAGTCTTTATAGACGTTAGGTGAGATCCCTAAAGCAGCACGAAATGCGATGACGTCACCTTTCCACACGGTTTGACGTCTCTTCACGCGCAAGGCCCCGATTTCGTAAAGTTTAAGCGCGTAAGCCGAACGAAAACCCAATACAGCGGTGCGGTTCATGACCGCATAGGTCTCAGACTCCTGGATTAGTCTTCGGGCATCAGGAGTAAATTCCCACTCAATCCAACCGACTTCTTTTCCAGGCTCTGTGTCTTCAACCTCTTCCCTTGAAGAAGCAATCAGAGAAAATCGTCGCGTCGCTTTTTTACCTCGCCAGGAAATGTCGTCTTCGGCAAATAGAGTACCATGCAGTTCTTCAAGCATGTCACTTATGCGTTCGTTACCTTTATGACCTCGCCTGATGTCTGCTTTGCGCATGCGGTGGACCACTGGCTTCCAAGCATCGCCACCGGCTACAAGGATCATCAACGCGAGTAAACGTGATGCAGTCAGGCTTAGCGATTGGCCTCTGACGAAACGTATCTCTACAAGGTGGCCAGGTTTGGCGAACTCGTCGGCACCCTTATGCTGTAGAGCGCGAGCAACACGCATGGCGCGCTTTGGAGCTTCATCACTTTCGGATGCGTATTGCATGGGCGGGTTATCCAGCACCTAACGGGATGAACGATTCGTATCCTGACCTTAGAATGAGAATAAGGTCAGGTGAAGGGGAAATTGGGCATCTCAGCACCTTCTCGCGGCCGCGCGTGATGCTGAGAAATAAGGTTTCTTATGAAGATTTTTATAAACACGACCGCAGCGTGCTGAGGGGGATTCTGATTCTATTCAAGTGATTCTGATTCAGGACAAAAAATACTAGGAAAACCAACGACTTTTAGAGCATTTCCTGACCTGGTGGGGGACCTAGCCTGACCTCTTGGGGGATAGTAACCTGACCTCGTGGGGGATCTAACCTGACCTCGTGGGGGACAGTCAGTTAAGATAGCTAGTTTTGGGAAATGCCCACACGTTATTTTAAGAACTTTCATGTTGACGGTCGCAAACCGGTATCTATGGGGCTTGCGCGTGTTTTTTAATGAAATCTATGAGTGCGATTCGCAGTTTAACGGGCTTTCGTCTCTTTTTTAGATCTCGTTCATAGCTGCCGTGGCTGCCATGACGATGTTCCACGCCAGATGATTGCCCAGTGTGGGTGGATTGCAACGTTGCAATTGTTTGAAGGTATATGGATTCCCTTGCGAAAAACGCGAGGTTACTAGCCTTTTTCCACAAGTAACTGACCTACCCGGTCGGCAGTAAGCGACGGTATGGGTAACCCAACTCGCAGCACTATGCCGATGTCTCTGAGGCAACTGAACGTATTTGTCCCAAATTGCAATGTTGCAATCTCTAATATGTGGCAAAGAAAATTTCGAAAAAAAAAGCTCACTAAAGATTAAAGCGAAAGTGACTGGGTAACTGAAGGTCTAATGTGGTTGCTTATTTTGGTAGTGCCACCGAGATGCTCGACTGGAAGCTATTGCATTCGGCTAGGGGTGGAATTCAGTGTTCCGCTGTTCTCATTGATGCAGGGACAAATATCCCCCACGAGGTCAGGGTAAGCATTTGTACCTTGCCCCCCCCCCCAAGAAGTCAGGATAGCGACGTGCGCCGATTGGGATCCCCCATAAGGTCAGGATACCTCGTACATCTTATCACATGCTCCCCCAAGAGGTCAGGACACTCATCTTTTCGGTTTTTATGTTCGCTACCTAATCCGGCACATGATCGTCGCGCTTTGCCAGCATTAAAAAAAGGGAATGGCTATCGAGTTAAGTCTCGACTTTCGAAAAGATAGACATTATCAACTGGAAATCGAAAGTTAGTGCGCGCCGGACGTTTATCGAAAGAAAGATTTATGACAGCTGATCTCGAGCAAGCCGGATATACGAGTCTCCAAATGGTTGAAGGGCTGGCGGATAAAGCCGCGGCAGTTCTGGAGAATTTGAGGGAAAGCGCTGTTGCCGCGCGAGCCGGCGAGCGACGAGAACCGACATTTCAGATTGGCCAGGCTGCAGAACTCGTAGGCCGGACGCCTGCAGCCATACGCGACGCAGAAAAGGATGGTCGTCTGCCCAAACCTGAACGGGGAGCCAATAACAGGCGTGTGGGATATACGCTTGAACAGGTTAACGACATGCGCGGGATCTTTGGCACGCGTCCGTGGCGTGATCCAGGCGACCCGCCGGCAATCATCGCTGTTCAAAACTTTAAAGGCGGTGTCGGGAAATCAACAGTTGCTGTTCACCTTGCGCAATATCTCGCGATCCAAGGCTATCGCGTGGCGCTGATCGATTGTGATAGCCAAGCGTCAGCAACAACGCTCTTTGGTTACGTGCCAGATTTAGACCTTACTGAGGATGAGACGCTTTACCCGTTTTTGCGGCACGATGAACGTTCGTCACTGAGCTACGCGCTCAAACCTACGCATTTCGATGGTCTATATCTGATACCGTCTAATCTTCGGCTGTTTCAATCTGAGTATGAAATCGCCGCGCGGATGGCTCAGGGCGAGCCTGGGCTTGTGGATCGGTTGTCGGTAGGGCTGGCGTCTATAGCGCCAAATTTTGACGTTATAATTATGGATCCTCCTCCTGCCTTGGGAGCAATCTCGCTTTCTGTGCTGAGGGCAGCAAATGCATTGGTCGTTCCGGTGCCCCCGACAATTATGGACTTTTCGTCAACGACAGCCTTCCTGTCGATGCTGGAGGAGACATTGCGGACGCTAGCGCAGTTTGACAGGGCTCCTTCTCTAGAGTTTCTCAAATTTGTGGCTTCTCGGGTCGAAGAGAACAAATCGATTCACAAGGAACTTATCAAGCTGATGCAGGCTATTTTCGGCCATCATCTAGTTAGAGCCCCTCTGAAAAATTCTGCTGAAATAGACAATGCCACAGCTCGACTCATGACTGTGTACGAACAGCAAGGAGCGATCACAAGCAAGTCGGTTCGTGATCGCTGCCTTACCTATCTGAACGCAGTGTGTAAGGAGCTTGAAACGGATATTCGGGGAATGTGGCCTAGTCATCAGGAGCGGCTTCGCAAGGAAGGACTGGTGTAATTTTTTCTTGGAGATGGCGGTTCATTGAACTCTCGCAAATCGTCAATTTCTGAAAATTGCAACGTTGCAATTTTGGATTGGGAGCGGAGCGAGAAGCGAAGCACGCATTTTCAAAGCATCATTCGAACTTTTTGCAGGTCGAGTAATGTGAAAAAGGAGGGATAAATGTCGGGGAAAAACAGGGCTTTTGCGGACGGGTTAACAGCTGCAATTTCAGGCGTAACCGCTAGACAAGGCCAGTCTCGTCCAAATCGGTCAATCATTAATGATCGTACTAACCGATTAGCAGAAGTTGCTAGCGGTAAAGTTGTTACTCGTACTCACGAGTTTATTGACCCTGCACGATGCAAAATGTGGGAGGGTCATAATCGTGATTACGCCGCGTTGTCTTATGAAAACTGTCGCGAACTTATCGAAAGCATTCGTGCGCAGGGACGCCAAGAGGTTCCGGCCATCGTTCGGCGATTGACCAACAACCCAGATTTTGATTTCGAAGTGATCTGTGGCGCACGCCGACATTGGTCTGTTTCGTGGCTTAACGCCAATAATTATCGTGACATTAAGTTCCTTGTTGAGCCTCGTGAAATGGAGGACGAGGAAGCCTTCCGTATTGCGGACCTAGAAAATAGGGCGCGTGAGGATCTTACCGATTACGAGCGCGCAAAGGATTACTTGTTGGGTCTGGATCGGTACTATCATGGTCGCCAAAAAACGATGGCAGATCGGTTAAACGTCTCTGAAGCATGGTTAAGCCGGTACCTCGACCTTGCTAGATTGCCTGAAGCAGTCACTCGGGCATTTGTTAGCCCGCATGATATTCGGCTTAAGCACGTGATGCAGATAAAGCCCCTTATTAAAGACAGTGCATCACGCGAAGTGGTTTACGAGGCTGCTGAACGTATTGCTGCGTTGAGAAGCAAAGATCAGAACTACCTTGTGGAACCTGCTGCAGTGGCTCGCGAACTCGAGAATGCGGTAGCAACGGAACTGGGACATCTACGTCGCGGCAGCCCGCGCTCGCCTAAACGTGGCGCCGTCGCTATCACTCGCGATACGGATGGCAAAGAGATTGTAAAAATAGATGCGAAGTCGCCTAAGCGTTTGCAGGTCACTTTCATGCTGGCGGAGCTACGTTCTCGCGAAGAGATGGAGGAGGCAGTTAAACTGCTGACGGATCGCTACTGGCCCGTTCAAGAATGAACTTTTGCTTAGGATACGTAACCTGCAGCAGTCAGCGTATCAGATTTGTTTCTGCGTGAATTACCGGTACTGGGTCTGAGTGGTAATGTTGGGTCACCATTGCACGAGTGTATGTGCCTTGTGTCCGAAATACGTGCTGGGGCTCGTTTGAGAGGACTAAGCGATTTCAGAACAAGCAGGCTGGGCATGTAGCTCGTGGAGGCACTGCGTGTCGATAGGACGGTCTTGCTTGCGTACCTGATGACTGTAAACGTGATGTCATCGCCATACCAACGGTTCTGCAATCATTGCTGGTTAGAGTATTTTTTTCTGACCGTCCTTTTTGTTTTTGGTAGGCCGACTACTCATTGGACTGATTAGTAATTAATGGGCACAGTGGCCCATGACGATATCAGCCGCGTTCTCGAGGCATAGCCAGAGATGCCTGCGGCTTCGAAAGTCATTGCGTCGTCTGCGGATTGGTCATCAACAGGTCTTCATCAGGGGAAATACTAGTTTCCTGATATTCTGCTTTTCTGCTGTGTGCCACTGGACGAATGCAGGTGAAAGCATGACCGTAGTCAGGAAATTCCCCGATCTATTGCCGGGCTTTAGCTGGCGGGATATCGAGGTGAATGGCGTGCGGATCCGCACGGCTACCGGCGGAAACGGACCACCGCTACTCATGCTACATGGTCATCCGCAGATGCATCTGACCTGGCACAAGGTTGCGCCCGCACTGGCGAAACGTTTTACCATCGTGGCCCCAGATCTGCGGGGTTATGGTGATAGCGCCAAGCCTGAAGGTGGGATGGATCACGCCAACTATTCCAAGCGGGCCATGGCGGATGATCAGGTTGGCGTCATGCACCAGCTTGGATTTGAACGGTTCATGGTTGTCGGGCATGACCGGGGCGGACGGGTGGCGCACCGCATGGCGCTGGATGCACCGCAGTCGGTGGAAAAACTGGTGCTGGTCGATATCGTACCGACAGCAACGATGTATGCCCGGACCAATATGGAATTCGCCCGACGCTATTTCTGGTGGTTTTTTCTGATCCAGCCCGCCCCCCTGCCTGAAAGGCTGATCAGTGGAGATCCGGACTTTTTTCTCGAAAGCCACATTGCAGGACAGATCAAGATACCAGGATCGGTCGATCCGCGTGTCATGGCCGAATATCGTCGATGCTACGCCGACCCGGCAATGCGTCATGCAGCATGCGAAGACTACCGCGCTGCAGCAGGCATCGATCTAGTCCATGATGCGACTGATGCAGACAGGCGGATTGAGGTCCCATTACTGGCTCTGTGGGGCGCACGCGGCACCGTGGGCGCGCTATATGATGTTGTCGAGACATGGCGCGAAAAAGCAGTGGACGTGCGGGGATACGCGATCGACTGTGGTCATAGTCCGCAGGAAGAATTACCGGCAGAGTTGTTATATCGGCTTGATGCGTTTCTCTGACCTTCGCGAAACAGTTGGAGTAAAAGCTCGATTTTCACCGCATTACAGTCAGTTATGCTTTGAAAAGCAGACCCGTTCAATCCAGATGACGCGATCGCTGGAGATACCGATTGGTTGTGTGCGGATTCAGAGGTTACGGAGCGACTTCTGACCCGGATCGGCGGGAAGCGACCGCATGTTCCAGATAGAGCCGCAGCACCGTAACGGCTTCCTTGTCTTGGGCCGGGCGGGGGACCGAATGATCCTGTGGCAGGGCAAAGATCGCCTTGACCAGATGCAGCAGCATCACGGCCCGTTCGTCATGTGGTCCCGGAGAACCACCCAGCCGTGACAACAGCTGGCTCATGCGCGCGATCAGTGCCTTGCGGAGCGTTCCTGTCCCATCTGGTAGGGTAATCCCGCTGTCGAGCAGAGAAAGGACGACTGAGCGTTCCGTCCGTAGACGCTGGATGATGTCCAGCAGTCCTTCTGCTGCATCACGTGGCGACAGCGGCGGATCGCGATCGACCAACTCATCCAAGGCATGTAGTAACCGCGCGCCGTAGCGTTCGAGCACTGCGGCGGCCAGCACGTCCTTGGTCGGAAAAAAACGGTAGAGCGAACCGATTGCCGTGCTGGCGCGGGCAGCGATCTCGGTCATTGTCGCCGCCTCGTATGACTTCTCGCCAAAGACCGTTGTTGCGGCCGTAAGGATCGCTTCAACGCGGTCGCGTCCGCGCTGCCGCTTGGGCGCGAGTGGTGATGAACGGGGCGGGCTTGACATAATGCGAAGGCACCCTCAACTTTCTTTTATGCGAGACAGTCCTCGCATAACCGATTTTCCAATGCCGGTCGATGTTTGACCCGACCATGTATCCAGATCCCGGAAGGCGCCGATCCGTGAACAGATTTGACCCGCGAACCACCGCCCTTGTCCTCATTGACCTGCAGAATGGCATACTTGCCCTGCCAACCGCCCCGCGGCCATCGTCGCAGGTGCTGGAGAGCGGTAAATCGCTTGCTGCCCGCTTCCGGGATGAAGGTGCTACGGTCGTACTGGTTCGGGTCGCGTTTGCACCCGACTTTGCCGACGCGCCACCCGGTCTGGCCGACCAGCCCTTAAGCCCGCCGGAAGGCGGCCTGCCAGCGGACTGGGCGCACCTGGCTGACGGGCTGGTGGCACCCGGCGATATCGTCATCACCAAACATCAGTGGGGGGCATTTACAGGCACGGAACTGGACCTTCAGCTTCGCAGGCGGGGCATCCGGACGGTCGTGCTGGGCGGTATTGCGACGAATTTCGGGGTTGAATCCACAGCACGGCATGGCTGGGAACTTGGCTACCATATTGTCATCGCCGAGGATCTCTGCACCAGCCTGTCAGCAGACCTTCATGATGTCTCCATCCGCTCGATCCTCCCGCGGATCGCACGCGTGCTGCCTTCCGATACAATCGTGTTTGGCGGTTAAGCGGTGAGGGTGGGGCCATCAGCGTGGCTGCTGACCGGGCGATGGGGCTTACTGGCGCTGCTTTCGCTGGTTTTCGGTATGCTTCTGGCCGTCTTACGCCTGCCGGCCGCGCCGCTGCTGGGACCACTGGGGGCGGCGGTCGTACTGGCCACACGGGGTAGTGCGGTCCGTATTCCCCGCTGGGCCTTTCTCGGCGCACAGGGCGTGGTCGGGGTCATGATCGCCAGCTATCTTTCAGCCTCGATCTTTCACGAAATGGCAGCCAGCTGGCCGGTCTTTGTTGCCGGTACGTTTTCTACCCTGTCTGCGGCAGCCCTTCTCGGCTGGCTGCTGACACGCTCGCGCCTGCTACCCGGCAATACCGCGATCTGGGGTTCATCACCCGGTGCGGCCACGGTCATGACCCTGATGGCGGAATCATACGGGGCGGATATGCGGCTCGTCGCCTTCATGCAATATCTGCGCGTGGCCTGCTGCGCCGTCATTGCGGCTGCTGTTGCGCGCGTAGCCGGAACGCCGTCCGCCCCGCTGGTCGTGGCACAGACCCTCTCATGGCAGGGTGCTTTACTGGCGCTGGTGATCGCACTGGCAGGGAGCGCCGTGGGAACCCGTCTGCGCGTACCGGCCGGGGGACTGCTTGTGCCCATGGGGATCGGGATGGCTGCAAGGCTTGGCGCCCATCTGCCGGTCGAACAGCCGCATCTTCTGCTGGTCGCGGCCTATGCCTTGGTCGGGTGGGGCATCGGCATGCGGTTTACGCCAGATGTGCTGGCTTATGCGGGACGTGTCTTTCCACGCGTGCTGGGTTCCATCCTCGCGCTGATTGCGGTGTGTGGCGGGTTTGCAGTGGTGCTTGCCCGGTTGGCGCATGTGGACCTGCTGACGGCTTATCTTGCAACCAGCCCTGGTGGGGCTGATTCCGTCTCCATTATCGCCTCGACCACGAAAGTGGACATGCCTTTCGTCATTGCCATGCAGGTCGCCCGGTTTTTCTGCGTTCTGGTCACCGGGCCAGCTCTGGCGCGTTTTCTATCTCGTAGGTCGTCGGCAAAGGGATAACAGGTCGTATCGCGAGAGACACATGGGAAACAGGTGGCAGGGAAGGAGGGAGTTGCCGAAGACCAGTGTGACAGATCCTTCCATCGCAAACTCGCTGGTGCTGAAATTTGACGACTGTTTCCGGTGGATGACGGGAGCAGCCATTTGTTCACCAAAGTATCCGCCTAAGCCGTCTGTCTGTTTACGGAACGTCCAGCAGACAGACGGTTTCCGCCTCATAGCGGTCTTTCGGAGACGCTTTCTTAAGCCTTAAGGCTGCCGTTTAACGCAATGGTCCTTATGAAGTTAGCGGCTTTTGCGGACCAGAATTAGATACAATTTCAAAAGCTTCCTCAACGTCTGCTCGCTTAATGGATATTGCATCCGCTCCAAAGCAAGATATGAAAAATTTATCTTTTCTCTCAAATAAATCTGGATACGTATCTAGCAGCCTTCTTATATTACGTCTGTTTCCATGTTTAAGAGAGTTTGCCACGTCCTTTATTTTTTCAATTTCCTCTCCGATTTCATAATGCCTGGATATTCTTTTTTTAAGTGAAAAATAATCCTGAAATTCACTATATTTAAAATTTTTCTCTTCGACTTCATTCATTTCCTTTCCTTTTATTATATCGAACCAATACCTCTCCCAAAAATGATATATGCTTATAATAGTATTTTTATTTATACTTTCTATAACGTCAATGCATATTCCTTTATGATCATGTAGCCTTGTTTCTTTAGGAAAAAAATTTATACTTGCCGCATCGCCTGAAATTAAAGGTGTCTCACTATACCCACATTTCACTCTTAAATTATATGAGTCGATTTCTCGTTCAACTTCAGTAAGCTGCTCTTCGACAGGTTTAACGGATCTTTCATATATCTCTCTGTATCTAGATATTTTTGATAGATACATATGATTAGATAAATTAAATTCATTAGAAATCATCTTGTACTCCTTTTGAGATATTTTTTATATTTTGATCACTCCGATGTCTCAACGTAAATAGAAAACTCTACATCGTTTCATCCCATAGCCGACATGCTGCTCTCCCCCCCCGGATTTGCCTGTCTGCTCAGCGGACTAGGAGCAGACAGGCAGCAGTCGCCTCATTGCAGAACTATTTGCGTGAATGCGGTCATCCCGTAAGCGGACATTGTCGTGTGACCCGCTAGGCCGCCTGATAAACGAAGCCATCGTTCGTTTATCAGGCGGACGCAAGACTTGATCGGCTGTAAGCTTACCCTGTCCTAGCTCAATCCTCCATCTCGTCACATGGATCATCGGGGCGGTCCTCGCTAGCCATATAGCTCAGCGGAACCTTGAGGCGATAACGCTTGGGAAATACTGCTAGCATCCAGGGCGTCTCGAGAAACTCATCGGTATCGGCGCGATGTTCGTCCGCAGTCGTCGAGCAGAGAGAGTCGCAATTGCCCTTTTTCCAGCAAGTGTCATACGCATTGTAGCGATTGGTAATTTTGTCAAAATGGGAGGAGTCTTTTTCATCCTCTGGAACATGCACGCCGTAGGCATCCACCAATGCTCCGTCAGGACGTTGGACTAGAAAATGGTCGATCCCTAATTGTAAGATAGGCCAGCCGGACAACTCGTGCATGCGCACGGCAAGCAACGCGCATTGCCCATGCGCCCAGATTTTCACGTCGTCTGCAGTCGCTTGAGGATCGGCACCATATTTCTCAACGACCGAGTAATCCTCGTCAATGATCAGCGGATTAGGGGCATCTTCATATCCCGCGGGGGCACAAAATACGAACTTTGCGTCCGCTTGGTGTGTGCAAAGCAATGCTTGAAGCTCGCGCTCGATTTCTATTCTGCGCGTTGGGCAAGGATCGGTACTGACCTCGGACCAGACCACAGTCCATTCATCGATGCTAGTTCGGCCAATAGTGGCAATTTCAAGGGGAAGGTTATCGATGTCCATTCTGTTCCTTTTGAGTGATGTCTGAAGAATGGGGATAGTAGAGGTCGTCTCGTCCACTAAAACGGGAGCGGGACCGTGGAGAAGAGCTTGATCAATCTTGATGTGATTCGGGAATGAACGACAGCTTTCTATCACTTCTCACTGCCAGCCTGCATTCCGCTTCCTCCTAAAAAATCCTATCTGTTCCATGATGAGTAGACAGTCGGCAGTCGCCTCATGGCAGACATTCAGGACGTTTTATCGCTTTCCACATAGCGGACATAACTGATTCAAAGCCTATCGGCCGACTTGCGCAGGAAGCGGGCACAGATCCTTTGGCATTCCCAACCAGATAGGCCGCCGCTTCCGCTCCACAGCCGAGCTTGGTCCGACCACCTTTCGCCTCACTGCAGAGCAATAATGCATGGACACAGGCTAGTATTGAGCGCGGCATATCGGGAGCAATAAATGTTGTATTTTAAGTCTAGGTCCAACAGACTTGGGAGATAGGTCTACCAGGAGTTCAATTGCCAATGGATCAAGATCAAGGCCCGCCAATTTCACCCACACTTGCGAAAGTATTGAAGAAGTTTCTTGAGGTGATGAAGTCCGACGAGGCCATCGAAGACGATGCAGCAGACCGACTGGATGCGCTGCTGCGCAGTGGCAAGGTCCCTAAACCGGACGAGATCAGTGCCGCGCTATTTCCGCCGCCGGAAGATGAGGCGAATGGTGTGATAGGAGACGGTGCATGATCCGGCTTAAGACAATCCGCATAGAAGAGTTTCGGGGTATCAAAGACCTCACCCTTGATCTGGGCGGCAAGAATTTTGGAATATGCGGACCGAACGGAACGGGCAAGAGCGGCGTTGTCGATGCTATAGAATTCTGTCTCACGGGAAGTTTGACCCGCCTGTCGGGGCAGGGGCAAGGAGAACTCAGCGTCGGCAAGCATGGCCCGCATGTCGATAGCCGAACCGCACCTGAGAAGGCCAAGGTCGAGATTACAGCGTATATTCCCTCGCTCGGGAAGGACGTGATTATCGCGCGGTCGGTCAAATTTCCGAAGCAGGTGAGCGTCACGCCTTCCGGCGGAGCTGAGGAGGAGATCGTCTCCAGCCTGCAGGCCCATCCCGAGTTTGCGCTTTCTCGGCGAGAGATCGCCAAATACATCATCACGCCGCCGTCGCAGCGCTCGACCGATGTGCAGAATCTCCTACGTCTCGATCACATCGGAGATCTCCGCAAAGCATTGAATACATTCAAAAACAACGCTTCCAGGGAGGCGCGAGACGCGACGGGCGTGAAGCGTAAAGCGGAACAAGACCTCAAAACTGCTCTTGGCGTTGACAAGCTCAAACGTGAAACCGTGCTAGAGAAGGCCAATGAACACCGCAAGGTGCTCGGGCTCCCCGATCTCACGGAACTGACCCCCGAAATCATCTTCATAGGCGCAGTGGAGGATGAGAAGGAAGATGAAAGGGGCAAGCAGTCCGCTCTGGGCAAACCCGTCGCGCTGGCTGACCTCAAGGCTCTGACTGAGAGTGCCGCACAAGACGAGCCCGATGCACTGTCCGGCGCACGCAGTGATGCGCTTACCGCGCTGAATACGCTAAAAGAGGACAGCGCTGCGCTGACGCTGGCGCGGCAGCATGGCTTCATCACTAAGGGGCTGGAGTTCGTAAGTGACGGTAGTGAAGTGTGTCCGCTTTGCGATACGCCGTGGGAGGCCGAGGCGCTGCGCACGCGTCTTGAAGAAAAGCTAATCAGCAGCGATGCCATCGGCAAGCTACTCAAGAAGCTGGACACGGATTTCCAGACCATCGAGCAAACCGTCAAAGACCGCATCGACGATCTGCGCACAGTAGCGAGCTATGCCAAGACTATGGAACCAGCCATCGCGACCGCGACGCTGGCCACATATGCGGCGCGGCTTAGACAGATTCTGACCACGATCAAAGACTTCCGGGAGGATCACGCGCAGCTAGACCCCGCAATCACCGCCATGCAAGACGCCTGGTGGGAATTACCCGGCGACGTTCAGGCCCTGCTTGAGAAGTTAAGCAAGGCCGTCGCGGCACTGCCCGACAGTTCCGCCAAAGACAAGGCAATCCAGTTCCTGACGGTGCTACAGGAACGCTATGTCCGTCTGATCGAAGCGAACCGCACCGCAAAGGAAAGCGCACAGCGTAGCACCGCAGCTGAGAAGGTCTATGATCATTATGTACAGACTTCGAACGACGTGTTGGAAGATATTTATGACGCTGTCGCGAAGGAGTTCACAGAGCTTTACAAGGCCATCAACGATGATGAGGGTAAGTTCGTCGGAGAACTCAAGGCCGAACCCGCAAAACTGAGCTTTAATGTGGACTTCTACGGCAGGGGCACGTTCCCGCCTGGCGCATATCACAGCGAGGGACACCAAGACGGGATGGGGCTGTGTCTCTATCTTGCGCTGATGCAGCACACGCTCGGGGACAAGTTTACCTTCGCCGTGCTCGACGATGTGATGATGTCCGTCGATACGGGCCATCGACGTGAGGTGTGTCGCCTGCTCAAGACGAAGTTTCCAAACACGCAGTTCGTTCTCACGACTCATGATCGGGTCTGGCTGCAGTATATGAAGACAGAGAAGCTGATCGCGAAGAGCCAGCTATTCGGCGGCTGGAGCGTGGAGTTCGGGCCGCGTATCTGGGATGATCAGGATATTTGGACGGAGATCGACCAACAGCTCGTCAAGAACGACGTGCCGCGCGCAGCCTGGCTCCTGCGCCGCTACCTAGAATACATCGCCACTGTCCTTGCCGACAATATCCGCGCTCAAGTGGAGTTTCGCGGTGACGGCCATTACGACCTTGGCGATCTTCTGCCGCCCGTCTTGAAACGCTGGCAAAATCGTCTCGATAAAGGGATCAAAGTCGCCGCCCACTGGGGCAACGACGAAGAGAAGAGCATACTCACAGAAAAACGCGACAAATCGAAAGCGTTGATTGCGGCAACATACGTTGAACAATGGGCTATAAATCCATCGGTTCATTTCAACGAGTGGGAGAACTTCGAGAGCGGCGAATTCGCGAAAGTCGTTGCTGCATACAAAATTCTACTCGACAGTATGCGTTGCTCGAACGAGAAATGCGGAACTTTGCCCTACGTCGTCCCTAGAAAAGGGAGCTCGGTGCAGTTGAGGTGCGATTGCCAGTTGATAAACATTAACCTCAAGGGAAAATAGGTTTCGAAGATAGCTGAGGTTGTTTGGAGAAGTGCGGCTCACCTTACGTTTATTCGCGCGTGCCGCGAATGTCCGCAGCCCGCCCTTCGTGCCGATTTGAGCGTTATGCTACAGCCAAATGCGATAGTCCGCTTAAGACATACATAGTGGGTGAGCAGAATGAACCAGTATACCAGACCTATCTCAACCCCGGTTAAATTTCTCGAAACCAGCTCTCAACATGGGAGAAAATAACAGTCCCGATTGACTGGCCTGTAAGTCATGAGTTTATGAGGGGAATAGAGGAGACGGTTATGACGGCCCATACATTTTTAGTTGGAGCGGCGCTTGACAAGGCGGTCAGAGATATCGCGGGGTCTGATGATCCTCGCTGCGCCGTCGCGTTTCTTGGGCGGCGCTCTCCCGTCATCTTCCAGGGTGGGCATGCGCGGATTATCTGCAATTTGGCCTCTGGAGCGACCAACCCTGACGCAGTGCGCGAACTGCAAAAGCATAATCATGATGTCAGGCAGAACAGTAGACTTCACTCCAAGGTCTATCTGGGAGGGGGGAAGGCCCTAACTGCATCCGCTAACTTGTCAGCAAATGGTCTTGGATTTGAGGATACTGAGGTCGCCCATTGGATCGAGGCAGGTTGCTACACTGAAGACGTAAACGGTGTCGCCAACTGGTTCGAGGAACTCTGGAATGATCCTCAGACGGCACCGATCACAAACAGCGATTTGCAGGTAGCTGAGACACTCTGGAAGCAGCGTCGATCATTTAAACCCACACTGTCATTTTCGGATTTTGATGCCGAAGCTCTGGATGTTCCTTTGATCGTCTGGTTTGCAGAATTCGAATATAAAATCAATCCTGAGTATACCGATCATGACGAAATCAACGGCAAGACCGTCAAGAAAGACGAATTTTATCCCATTGAGAATGAGTGTGACAGGACTTTTCTTACTCCAGGAACGTGGCTTCTTTGGTGGAAAAGAAATGCCAATGGTCATCCCAGCGTGCTGACTGAATGTCAATGGTTCCGAGCTGGGCGCCTAAAGGATAATTATGTAAAGATTGGTGATGACAGCAAATGGAACGACGCTATTATCGATCAAAGCGAAGGCATACCACCGCCTTTTGATTGCAATGAGCCACTTTTCAACGAAATTTTCAGACAAACTATCATGAAGGATGAATTTAAAGCGCTTCGAGATGGCAAATATGAAGGGAGCTTTCTTGAGGGGCGGGTGCCGCTAATGCGGAAGATGTGGCCTGCACTCAAGCAGGCATACGTAATGAAAGCGAAAGCCCGTTAGAAGATTATCAGGATGGCGTGTCTACGTGTCGGCCGCGATCCAGAGGTCCATATCGTCCTGGTGCGTCAGGATGACGGGCATATCTTTCGGATACACCAAGCCGACCTCCAGGTTGGCGTCGGTGGTCAAGAAACCGAACAAATCGTCCGTCGTCTCGCTGTCAGCCAGTTTCCGCACCGCCGTCCACTGCCACATCTGGGACGAGGCTTGCTAACGCGGTGATCTGCTTTTCCCGACATGCGCCGAAAAGCGGACATTCCGCTCCCCCCCTGATCTGCCTGTCTGCTCAGTGATGCAGGAGCAGACAGGCAGCAGTCGCCCTCATAATGGAAATTATTGTCGGTTCCTGTTCCTTCTGAAAGCGGACATATCTTGCCCCGCTTAAACGGGGGCCTGGACTGATGTGCCTTTGATCGCGCAATAAAATGTTTTACGATCTGTGGCCGATATGACGCTTTTTCTGGCCAAAAGCGTTCTGTTGGCCAGAGGGCTAAATCAATATCATGAAGCATCGTGAAAGGAAGGTCGCAATGCGGACTGATATTGAGTTTCTATCTGAGGGAAGAACGCTCCGTGGCTGGCTTTATCGCCCAGAAGGAGAGAAGGGTGGATATCCGGCTATCGTCATGGCGCATGGTCTTTCCGGAGTTAAGGAGCAATATCTCGATCGTTATGCCGAAGTTTTCGTCTCGGCGGGGTTTGGGGTGATTCTATATGATCATGTCAATTTCGGAGCGAGCGATGGCGTCTCCAGGCAGGAAGCCGATCCTGTGCTTCAGAGGCGGGGTTACCGTGACGCCATTAGCTTTGCCCAGACGGTTTCATGGATTGATCCGCAACGGATCGGCCTGTGGGGCACAAGTTACAGTGGTGGCCATGTCCTGGAAGTTGCGGCTCTCGACCGCCGGGTGCGATGCGTGGTGAGTCAGGTACCTACAGTCAGTGGATATCGCTCTTCTCAGCGGCGTGTCCGTTCTGATCTTGTACCGTCACTTCTCTCCGGTTTTGCCACTGACCGTGCCGCACGGTTCCAGGGCAAAACCCCTGCGGTGTTTCCGGCAGTCTCAGACCGGCCAGAAGTTGTGTGCGCCATGGGCGGAGCAGACGCCTATGCTTTCTTCACCGGAACCCGGAGTTTCGCACCGACATGGCGGAATGAATTGACCCTTCGCAGTGCCGAACTGGCGCGTGAGAATGAGCCCGGTATCCATATTGCTCGAATCAGTCCCACCCCTCTACTGATGATCGTGGCCGATCAGGACATCCTGACGGCAACGGATATCTGCCTCGAAGGCTACCAGTCGGCATTGCCGCCCAAAAAACTGCACATGATCCACGGGGGACATTTCGACCCTTATGTGCGGTGCTTTGAAGAGACCAGCCAGGCCGCCCGGGACTGGTTCACTGAACATCTGATCGATGATGCCATACATTGATGAGTCTAAACCCACTGATATACGGGCGCTTGCGAGGGATTACGTGGATGGCGAGAGGGTCGGTGAACATTGCCACAAAGACAGTCAGTTCATTCATGCGACTGAGGGCGTCATGGAGATCCGCACGCCGATGCGTCTGTGGCTTGTGCCTCCGCAACGCGGTTTGTGGATACCGCCTTGTACCCCGCATGCTTTGAGGGCGCGGGGCAAGGTTACCCTTCGGACAGTTTATATTGCAGCCAGCAAGGTAACATCCTATCTCGGTGAACAGCCTGGTGGGTTCATGGTCTCAGCATTCCTGCGTGAAATCATTCTGAAGATGCTCTCGCAGAATACGATTACAGATCATCCACGGTTTCATCGCCTCGCTGCAGTACTTCTGGACGAACTCAGCCATCTGACGCCTGATCTTTTGTCTCTGACGATGCCCGTTGATAAACGTCTTGCGCTGGCCTGTGCTGAAATTCTCTCAGCCCCCGGCATCAATCCGGGCATGGAGGCTTTATCGAAGCAGGCTGGAGCGTCCATCAGAACCCTTACCCGCCTAGCCCAGAAAGAATTTGGCTGTTCTCTCTCGATTTGGCGACAGCAGGCGCTCATTCTGACAGCTGTCCCAAAGCTCATTGCTGGCGAACCGGTGGCTTCAATAGCTGACACATTAGGCTATGAGACGCCAAGTGCATTTGCGGCTATGTTCAGGCGGATTATGGGGGTTACTCCAGGCAACTATCGCTAGCACTTTTCTGGTAGACGAATGCCCGTGTCCACAAAGGCAGTAGCGAAAGATTTCTGCATTCAAATTTATGGCTGCTTACATCTTCCAGTAACTCGAAAACAGATATTCCGCTCTCCCACCCCCTTGCTGCCTCACTCCGAATATCGCAACGCCTCGACGAACAGCCTGAAAGCGACGGGTGACTGTCGCCGGTTGGGGTAGTAAAGGTGATACCCCGGCAAAGGGGGCGTGAACTTTGCGAGCACCTGCACCAGATCGCCGCGCTCCAGATCAGACTGCACCATGTCCAGCGGCAGGTAGGCCAGCCCATGCCCGTCCAGAGCGGCATCGCGGATAAGGTCGATGGTATTGAGCATCATCTGCCCCTCCAGCCGCACCCGTGTTTCCCGACCGCCCCGCATCAGCCGCCAGCCATTGACGGTCTGCGATGTCGGCAGCCGCAGATTGACCGCCTTATGCTCCACAAGCCGTGCTGGAGACGTTGGCACCGGGTGGGTGCGGAAATAATCCGGTGACCCGACAATGGCCATGGGGATATCCGGACTGATCCGGACGGCAATCATGTCTTTCGCAATTTCACCGCCCAACCTGATGCCGGCGTCGAAGCGATCCGCCACCACGTCTGCCAGTCCGTAATCAATGGTCACGTCCACGCGGATATCGGGATTGTCTCGCAGAAGCTGCTTCACGCCGGGAAGAAGGATGGTTTTCGCCGCATGTTCCACGGTCGTCACCCGGATGGTGCCCGATGGACGGTCCCGCAAATCACCCAGGGAGGCGACCGCTGCATCCAGATCATGCAGCATGGGACCGAGTGTCGCGAGCAGCCGCTCGCCCGCTTCCGTTGGTGCCACGCTGCGGGTCGTGCGTGATAGCAGGCGCATGCCCAGCCGTTCTTCCGTGCGTCGCACGATCTGGCTCAGGCCGGACTGTGCGATGCCAAGGCGACGGGCCGCTTTGGTAAAGCTGCCTTCCTCGGCCACCACGACGAAAGCTGCCAGATCGGCGATTTCATCCCGCCTCATTGATCACTCCAGTGATAGGGCCATGACGGATTATCCGTCTAATCCGCGCAATGGGTTTGTCCTACCATGCTTTCATCAACAGGAGACAGACCATGACCAAGATCAGTTTCGCGAACAGCAACAACCCGGCCATTAGCCTGTCGGCGGTGATCAATTTTCCCGATGGCTTCGACGAGGAGAAAAAATGGCCCGCCATTGTCGTCTCCCATCCTGGCGGCGGTGTGAAGGAGCAGACGGCTGGCACCTACGCGCAGAAACTCGCGGAACAGGGCTTTGTCACCATTGCGTTCGACCGGTCCTGTCAGGGGGAAAGCGGCGGTGAGCCACGCCAGCTTGAAAACCCCTACGTCAGCACCGAAGACGTCAGCGCCGTTATCGACCATCTGACGACACTGCCCTACATCGACCAGAACCGCATCGGCGCGATGGGCATCTGTGCGGGCGCGGGCTACACGGCCAATGCCGCCATTCAGGATCGTCGCATCAAGGCAATCGGCACCGTCAGCGCGGTCAATATCGGCTCCATGTTCCGCAATGGCTGGGACAATTCGGTGCGCTCGATCGACGCACTCCCGCTGATCGAAGCCGGGTCCAATGCCCGCACAGCAGATGCCGCAGGCAACGGTTACGCCACCATGCCACTCGCGCCGCTGACGGAGAAAGATGCGCCGAACGAGGAACTGCGTCAGGCCTGGGAGTATTATCACACGCCCCGCGCCGAGTGCGCGACCGCGCCCGGCTTTGCCACGCTGCGGAGCCTGAACCAGATCGTCACCTATGATGCCTATCACATGGCCGAAACCTATCTGACGCAACCGATCCAGATCGTCGTCGGCAGCGACGCGGGCAGCAAGTGGATGAGCGACGACCTGTATGACCGCGCGGCCAGCACGGACAAGTCGGTCCATATCGTGAAGGGCGCCAATCACATGGATCTCTATGATGGGAAAGCCTTCGTGACCGAAGCCGTTTCCGTGCTGGCTCCGTTCTTTCAGACCAAACTGGCGTAACGAGCATATAGGACAGAACGAGGACCATTCAGATGAAGTCTATCCAGATACAGAATGCCGATATGGCATGGCCGATTGCAGCCAACATCCTGCTCCCTTCCGACTTTAATGAAAGCCGGGCCTACCCGACCATTGTCAGCGTTCACCCGTTTGGAAGCTGCAAGGAACAGACCTCGGGGAATGTCTATGGCAAGGCGCTGGCCGAGGCAGGTTTCGTCGTTATCGCCTATGACGCTTCCTATCAGGGTGAAAGCGGCGGCGCGCCACGCTGGATTGAGAGCCCGACCCAGCGGGTCGAAGACATCAGCTATGTGATCGATTATGCCGTGACGCTGCCTTATGTGGACGCAGACCGCATCGGTGTAATCGGTGTCTGTGGCGGCGGAGGCTATGCCCTAAACGCCACGCTGACTGAAAAGCGGATCAAAGCTGTTGTCGGCATCACGCCAGTCAATCTCGGCCGCCTGTTCCGCGAAGGGTTCAGTGGTTTCAATCCACTCGGCACACTGGAGGCCATGGCGGCGCAGCGCACGAAAGAGGCGCGTGGCGGCGAATTGCAGGTCAATGAACTGCTGCCACCGAGCGTCGAGGCTGCCCGTGCGAATGGTCTGACGGACCGGGATGTTCTGGAAGCCACGGATTACTACAAGACGCCTCGCGGCCAGAAGCCGGGTGGGTGGACGCGGATGCTGTTCAGCCACGCCCAGAAAACCCTGTCATGGGATGCGTTTGCCTTTGCTGAAACCCTGCTGACCCAGCCTGTCATGGTTGTAGTGGGAGAAAAGGTCGGCGCGTTCGGAGCCTATCGCGATGGCACGGAGATTTATGGCCGAGCCACCGCGTCAAAAGACCGGCAGATCGTGTCCCTGGAAAACAGCTCGCATTATGATCTGTATGACAAACCGGAAGCCGTTGGTCCGGCGCTGGAGAAACTGGTGCCGTTTTTCAGGGTGCACCTTGGAGACAGTGCTTCAGCATAAGAACTTTGTTTTGTCCGCTTTCATCGTCGCCTGCATTGAGAGCGGACAAGCCGTTCGCTCCCCAAATCAGACGTTCCATTCCAGCTGTTCATGCGCGGAAAATTATCGTCAAACAAGGAAGGCATGATCTCCGAAGCGGATATGTCTGCCGGTGCCTCGTGCCTGCCCTGCGTGTCTTCACGCGTGCCTTTGCTGTTCATACACGCGCAGATTCAGGTCCGTGAGATCCAGGAGAGGCGTCGGGACCCGATGGACGCGCGCGCGCCTGACCAGGTCACCAATAATCTGCTGCGCCTCCACAGGCGCATCCTGCAGCAGATCCCGGAACATGGAGGACGTCAGGGTGGAGTCCGTTTTCGTCAGGAGACTGACAGTGCCCTTCAGCGCGGCATCCCGCAGGGGATAACCGGCGGCAGCTGCCGTTGACGCACATTCATGGATCACCGCCTGTGCAAAATCCTGACCTGCTGGCTGGCTGGCGACATCCCCCACGGTTCCGCGCATCAGGCAGCAGATGCTGCCCAGGGCGGCGAGCAGAACCCATTTGTCCCACATATCCTGCAGGATGCGGGTGGAACACACCGTTTCAAATCCGGGCCCCGACAGGGTTTCCGCAATACTGCACGCCGCTGGCGTCTCACGACCGTCCCGCTCCCCCACGGAAAGCCGGGGGAGAGAACCCGCCTGGACAATGCGCCCTTGCGCATCAAGCTTGCTGACGATAAAGCACGTCCCCCCCATGACCGCGGCAGGGCCAAAGCGGTCTGCCAGAATATCAAGATGCTGCATGCCATTGAGAAGCGGGACAATCCGTGTCTGTGGTCCTACCGCAGGCGCAAAATCGTTCATTGCACCCGTTAGGGAATAGGCTTTTACGCTGAGCAGGATGATGTCGTAGGGACCCTCAATCTCCCCGGCCATCACCGTCCGGGGAGTGACGGTGACGTCGCCCACGGAACTGATCAGACACAGGCCCTCGGTACGGAGCTGCTGCAGGCGCCTTTCGCGCACCAGAAAGGTCACATCATGCCCGGCGCTGGCCAGACGGGCACCAAAATACCCACCCACGGCACCCGCACCGACAACAAGAATTCTGGAACCCATCATGCTGTTTCCTCTCTTTGATCCGCCCTGACGTGTGGCGGTTGAAGGCGAGTTGAAGCGCGCTGGCGGCAGGGGTCAAGACAGGTTCAGAATCTCGATCTTCCCGGGTGCCGGGCCTTGATGCTGGCTTCGTCGATATAGGTCTCGACGACCTGAAGGCTTTTGTGCCGCGAGAAGCGCTTCAGTTCCAGAAGATCATACCCGTCCTTTGCGCCCGTGGTGATGGCCCCGCGGCGCAGGCTGTGTCCGCCAAAGTCCCCTTCGAGGTGCGTGTCGCCGCAGCGTTTGCGGATGATGTCCGTGACGGCCCGGTCCGACAGGGCGTGCGGCCCGATCCTGGGCAGGGTCCCGACGGGCGTGGCGCCCGCCCTGTGGCCCTGTGCTGACCAGATACGCCGGAAAACCGGACCGTCCGTGATCCCGGCCAGCCGGAGCCAGGTCTCGTATGCCAGAACCGGGCAGTTCCGGGTCAGGCCCCGCGGGGTGCCGATCAGCGCGCCCTTGCGCTGGGGATCCCCCTTGGACCGGCCCAGCCGGATCTGCATGCCATCCTCGTCCACCGTGATGTCTTCTACCTTTAGTGCGGCAAGCTCGGAGCGCCGGAACGCACCGGCAAAACCGAGCAGAAGAATGGCCCGGTCCCGCGCACCGACCAGATCGTGGGGACTGATGGCCTCGACGACCCGGACCAGCCTGTCCCAGGTGAGCGCGGTCTTCTGGCGGGGCAGGGTCTCCTTTGCCTCCCGCCTGATGCCGGCAAGCGTTGCGGTGACCATCGGGTGGGTGGTGGGTACGGCAATCTGCGCCAGGTGGTGCAGGTAACGCAGGGCGGCACGATGCAGGTCGATGGTGCTGGTCCTGCGCCCCTGCAGTGCCATGTCGGCCAGATAGGCGGCAACATCCTCGCTGCGGGCCGGCAGGGCGGGTAGCGCATGACCGGCAGCCCAGCGACACCAGGACCGCACGGCGGCGCGATAGGTGCGCAGCGTGTTTTCGGCCTTGCTGCGGTGCATATAAGCATCGGCCGCCTGACGGGCCGTGGCCAGGCGGCCATCATGTTCGGGGACGGGCTGTGCCGAGACGGCGGAAAACCATTGCGCGACGGCAGCGGCTGGCTGGCCAACGGGCGCAGGGGGCGCTGTATCTGCCGTCCCGGGACAGGGCCCTACGGGCTGGAGCGGCCGGAACCAGGCCAGGAAGCGGGGTACGCCATCATCGACTTCCAGTCCGACGGCCAGTTCGAACCCCGATGGGATGTCGGCCAGGTGGTCCTGAGCCATCTGCTGGGCTGCCGACGCATACGGCACGCCGTGCGCGAGCAGGGTATCTGGGGAATAGCTACCGTCCGGCAATTCGATGCCGGCCAAAAGCAGGGGCAGGGGCGGGGTGAACCGCGCGGTCGAGAGGATTTCGCGCCAACGCGCCGGATCCTGTGTCTCGGCCAGACGCTGCCGCGTCAGAGGGTCAACACGGGCATGCAGCGCGGCCTGCGCCTGCCTGCTGGAGCCGAGGATCCGGACGTCGCTCAGCATGGCAGGGTTGCCTGCGCATATGACCCCTGGCCATCACCTGGACAGCGGGGAAGGGGCACACGGACAGGCTTGGCGAAAAGGCTCGGAAACAGGCACATTTCGGAATTTTAGCAGGCATTCTGGAAATTTTCACCTACTTCCGACAAGATAACTTATCGGAAGTAGACTTTTGATCGGTCAGATTTAGCCCGGCGGGGTGGTGAGGGGGGAAGAAAGTCTGGAAAACCGCGCCTTTCGGGATCAATCGGGCGCTTTTTTGTTCTCAAAAAACCCATTAACATGATACGACATATTATATGACGCGCAAACGCCTTAATATGGTCAGGGTCAGGCGGTGCGGTTGCCCGCTGAGGATGGGCAGGCTGCCGTCTTCGAAAGCCCGTTCGGGATCGGCCCGCAGGGCGTGCAGGCTGGAAAACTGCGGATCCCATCAGAATGGCTGAGACCGGCCGACCGCTGCAGGCGGCGCGGCCCCCGACCGGCCTGTCGCCGGCCACGGCACGGGCCTATGCGGCCTCCTGGCGCGCCTTTGTCAGGACCCAACCAGCCGATAGCGGCTTTCCGGTCGGCCCTGTTGCGGTGGCAGCGTGGCTGCACGCTCGGGCCAAGGCGGGACGGCCGCGGCAGAGCCTGGTGGTGGATCGCGCGGCGCTGACGGCATGGTGTGCCGCCAATGGCGAGGGGCTTGATGTTGCCCTGCCCGCTACGCGGGTGCGCCGGACCGGGGCCGGGGTCGATGCAGCTTCGCTGCTGGCCGCCGCGCGACGTTGCGGGCCCGACCTGCCCGGTCTGCGCGACCGGGCTTTGCTGCTGCTGACGGTCGCGCTGGACATCGGCGCTGAAGCATTGGCGCGGCTGACGGTGGAAGACATCACCGACACGACAGACGGGATGACCGTCGCCCTGCTGCGGCCCCGGTCCGGGCGTCACCAGTTGCGTCGCCTGCGGCGGCGCCGGGATCCGGCCGTCTGTCCGGTGAGGTCCTGGGCGGCCTGGCGCGATGCCGCGCAACTGCGTTGGGGAGCGGCATTCCGGGGGATCGATGCGCACGGCACCGTCGGGGATCCGCTTTCGGTGTCGGGGTTCCGGTTCGTGCTGGACCGGGCACTGAGACGTCCAGACCACCCAGCCCACCGCGCGCGGCGAACAAAATCGGGGTCCCCGCCAGAGTCCCCAGTTGGGACGGCGGCGCGTCGACGCACGACAACGCCCGCCCCGGACTGGGTTCGGACAACGCTGACGGTGAGCGGTCCGGTGGACGTGGTGGCCCGGTTCCGGGCGGCGGCCCATGGGCCGGGGATCATTCCCTGGCAGGTGGATTTTGACTACGAACAGGCCCGCCTGCTGGCACCGATGGCGGGGAAGGGAACCCAGGCGGTGACGCTGGCCCGGCTGCTGCGCCAGGCATCCGAACGCCTGCATCGGATCGCCCTGCAGCATCAGGCGGCGGGCACGCCGTCATGCGCGTTTGACCTACATCGGCTGGTGCCAGTTCCCGGTCCCATTCTGGAAGCCGGGTCGGACTCCCGCGCGGCGGCGGCATGGCTGCAGGCGCAGTGGGGCACGCTGCTACCGCTGCGCCGGGTGGAGGTCGAAGCCGTGCGCGATCAGCGCGCCCGCCGCAGTGCCCGGCTGGTCTACCGCTTCTGGTCGGCGGAATGGACACCGTGGCAGGCGCTGGACCGGGTGCGGACGGACTGGCCAGAGCTGGTTTTCGACATCCGGCCGCAGTACGCGCGCGCTGATGCCGGGAAGACCGCCGATGCTGCCTGACAAGGACGAAGACTGGGGTGATCCGCCGCGTCGGCTAGCGCGCGCGGTGGTGCCCGAGTTCCATGTCGAGGGGTTTGACGGGCCGCTGGACCTGCTGCTGGATCTGGCGGAGCGGCAGCGTCTGGATCTGGGCGTGCTGTCCATCGCGGATCTGGCAGCCCAGTTTGTCGCTGAGGCGGAGCGACTGGCCCGCACGACGCCGCTCATGCAGCGCGCGGACTGGGTGATCTGGATCGCCCGGCTGGTGTTCCTGCGTTCGCGGTTACTGTTTGCCACGCAGGCGGAAAAACAGCTTGCCGAAAATGAGGCGCGCCGGACGGTCGGCCAGATCGAGGGGCTGCTGGAGATGCGCGCAGCGGCGGACTGGCTGGAGGCGCGACCGCAGCTTGGCGTGTCGGTTTTTACACGGGGCGGAACAGACGCGGATCGTAGTGTTTCTGTACGGCAGGGGACGTATTTCAGTCTGATGGAAGCCTGTCTCGGTGCGCTGGAACGGGAATTGGTGAGGGTCGAGACATCCGTTCCGATCTATCGGATCGATGTGCCCTCCTACTGGCGTGTGACCGATGCATTGGCTTTTATGCGAGCGAAAATGAGAAACGGAACTCTCCGAAGTATATGGGATTGTGTTCCTGCGACGCGGTCTAGTCAGCCTGAGGGACTAATCGCTCGTCGAGCGGCCGTCGCTGCGACGTTTATGGCTGGACTTGAAATGGTGCAGCGAGGAGAGGTATCGCTTGGCAGCCTCATATTTCCCGCGGAATGACGTGCGGACGTGGGCATTGTATGTCGCTTTACCAACAGCGTGCAGGAACGATTAGATTGCGCGTGCTTTCCACTGAAGCCGACCATGGTTTACACGGACAATCCCACCCAGAATGGGGTGGGCATTCACGATACGGTATTCCTTGAAAGGGAGACAAAAAGGCTCAATCAATGTCCTCAAATTGTCAAATAGTAAGAACGAGCTGCTCTTTTGGTTGTCCCCATGAAAAAATCTAAATCATTAACTACCACTTATCCCAACAAATTAATAGGTTCCGGACTCAAGAATAAATCATAATGAAATCGACATTGAAATGCGAACGTGAAACGCTCATCATACCTCTGGTGTCTGTGTCAGCGGTATTTTTGCGACATTGTCGCACAAATATAAAACTGAAACTCTTAATCCTTCCTTAAATAGAGGCGAACCACCGGATTGTTTCACGGTAGTTTTAAGAGCCTCGCTTAGTTCATGAAACCACGTAAATTCTGGATGTAACGCACCGCTGGAGTGCACAGTTCTGTCGAATCGTTCTTTCATACAGCTAAGAAAATAAATCCTCTGATCGGGGGGAAGATTAATAATTTTCTTAGAAAATGTTATCGCATCTAGATGTTGCAGAATAGGTGTGTGCTCGTACACGGCTGGAGCTTCGCTTACGCGAAATAGAAGTGAGATAAGCTTATTGACATTTCCAGGTAATAACTCATCAAGTTCGTGAGATTTTATTTTAAGGCCTCTATTCCGCCATAAATTTTTCTCACTAAAGTAAAACTCCTTCACTTCCCTAAACTCGGGAGTTCCTTCTTCGCTGAACTGTCTACCGAAAGGAGCAAAAAAGAAGGGATCGGCACGACTATCAAACGCCGTCTGGATATCTTTCTCAGTCAGTATTCTTTTAGCAAAAATATCACGGATGTAAGACTTTACGACGCTAACAGGATCATGGCTGTCAAAGCTTGGTTCGCCGATACGGTGGAGCGTCAAATACAGGCTGCAGGCATGTAGCATATCGAGGCCGATAAACTTCCTTTCATTAAAATCAAGTGCGAATGCGGCTACAGCACTGACCGCTTCCTGCTCTGACGCCTGGGCGTAATTCCATACACGAAGCCATGAGGGTAGCTCCGTCTCTGCTGTGAAGCGATTATCCAGCGCCAAAGCCGCATTAATCGACTTTCCTTGGACGGTCCCCCGCATCACTAGTGATTCGAGATCCTCCATCGAAATCAACGATGAATGCAATACCGCATAATCATACGATTGTAGCCTTTTGCGAATGTTCTCATGTTCCTCGTTCGCTTCTGTCTCGTGCGGCTCCCCACGCCTTCGCTGATCGGCTGAAAACCATCTTGGTTTTCTCACAAGTTCCACAAAAATCGGGAACGGTATGCCATGCACGCGATTTTCTACTAAGGCGATGTAGACAAGCATGAAGAGTTCGGAAAGTGCTGCATAATGGCTTTCAGTCCGATAGGCTGGCTTGATTTCTCTAAATAATCCCTCTCCTAGTTGTACGAAGAAGGAAAGCAACCGAAGGTTAGATGAACCGGCCTTGATAATCAGAGGTGCTAGTCGTTCCCCCAGATATTCGAGAAAATCCCGAAAATCACTATTTTTAATGTTTTTACTAAGACTAGTAAAAGTTGACTGAAAATCCGCTTTTACTTCGAGCGTTAGACTCACTGTCTTTTCTTTCGTACGCCGGTAATGCTCCGTTTCAGGACTATCGTCATCTATGAATTCCTCTTCGTTGGCCAAGAGAACCACTCGATTTTCACCGCTCCCGACAAGTGGGTGGATGGCGGCCAAAACATCCGTCACGGGCATCCTTGCGCGTTCGATATCATCAAAAACGATGATACGACGGCGTGGTTTGCCATCAGGTCCAAGGCCACTTAAATCGGCGCCCGCCAGCGTCACGCTTCCGCCGGCTTTTCCTGCTGCTCCATTGCCAACAAGTTCTTTAAGGTCAATTCGTAGTGTGGTTTTCAGGAGGCTTCTCACAACAAAGCCTCCCAGTTGACCAGGCTTACCGGCCAGAAACGGATGCAATTCGGCGTAAAGGGCGTCTCCGATTTCCGTTGCTGATGTGACTCCAAAAAGCGACACACGCAAAGGGAACCAGCTTGCGTCATCATTGCTTCGGTTCTGCTTCTTCTCTTCGAAAAACCGGTCTACTAGCCATGTTTTGCCGCAACCCCATGTTCCTCGGAGCATCAACGCAAACGGCGCCACATCTTCCCCATAGCAATATTCGTCTAAAGCTCGGACCAAATCATAGTTAGGGCCGGTCCACGCCCATTGTTCGGTAGTTCTTCTCTTCTCTGAGGCTGTTATGCTGCTATTTGTTTTTTGTATCTTTGTCATCTGTCTTCCTCCAATCGTTATCGCCCGGCCGTTGTGACGAGGCCTGTCTATCTGTAGAACATCTGGATGTCGGAACGGCAGGTCAGTGGTCGCGACCATGCCGGAAACAGGGCGGTGATCGCCGTTCTCACCGAATCGAATTGAAGCCAGGTTAGGCTTACTCATAGCTGAGATTAGAGCAAAAATGGATATTTCGTTCGTTGAACTGGGGGAGAAACTGGCAACGGACGCGGCATCCGCTTTGCGCCGAGCGCGATCTGGCGCTACCTTTACCGTCACAATATGACCATCAAAAAAACAGCGTATGCTATACTACCCTACAACCTCACCTCCTCACAGGGGAGGGCAACGTGACAGGCTGCTAGGTTTCTAAACGTTCTGAGCGTTCGAAATCTGCTGTTGTTACGAAATCCCAGGGTAATGACGCGCTATTCTTACCATACTTGCATAGAATACTTTGACGTGGTCAAACATCGCCTGCCGCCTCCCAGTCTGTTTTCCGCAGGGTAATGCGGTCTCTGCATGACGGAATAAGCAGCGGAATAGGAATTCCATGCATTAGCAGATCTTGACAGACGCTGTCGTTGGCATATTCCCGGCCAGCCCGCAGGGCATTCCGGACACTCTATCCAGTCCACCGATAAAAGCGACATACACTCAGTTCCACGTGCCGTAGTGCTCGTGCGTGGCGCGTCAGGGGTAACCCATAAACGGGTCAGTCGCAGCCTCTTCGTTATTCGTCGGATTGTCGCACCATGCATAATTCATTATTCTTCCTCTCCACGGCACTACTGAATAAAATATCAAGACAATTTGACAACTATTTTCAATTCGACTTAAACTATTTTCACCATTGACTGCAGGGTGTTTTTTTCACTTTCTAGGATCAGGACTCATAGCCAGAACATGACGGTTGCGGCGAGGCAGATCGCCGAGAAGAATACGGTGGGGCATCTGTCATAGCGTGTCGCGACCCGTCTCCAGTCCTTGAGCCTCCCGAACATGATCTCGATACGGCTGCGTCTTTTGTATTTCCGCCTGTCGTATTTTATGGGTTTCCTTCGGGATTCCCGTCCCGGAATGCAGGGTTTGATCCCTTTCTCCTCCAAGGCATCCCTGAACCAGTCAGCATCATAGCCCCGATCTGCCAGCATCCATTCGGCTGGTGGAAGACCGTCCAGAAGGGCAGCCGCACCGGTGTAATCACTGATCTGGCCTGCCGTCATGAAGAAGTCGAGCGGACGTCCGTTCCGGTCGGTGACGGCATGCAGCTTCGTATTCATCCCGCCTTTGGTGCGCCCAATCAGACGGCCTGGAGCCCCTTTTTTAACCGCAGGCTCGAAGCTGTGCGATGTGCCTTGAGATAGGTCGCATCAATCATGATCGTCTGAGGCTCTGCCTTGCCGGTAGTCAGTCCCTCCATCATGCGGATGAATATCCCCATAGCACTCCGGCGCTTCCAGCGATTGTAGAGCGTCTTGTGTGGACCGTATTCCCGGGGTGCATCACGCCAACGCAGACCATTTCTGTTCACGAAAATGATCCCACTCAACACACGACGGTCATCAACGCGAGGTTTGCCATGGCTCTTCGGAAAAAAGGGCCGCAGACGCTCCATCTGCTCGTCCGTCAGCCAATACAGGTCACTCATCTTCAGTCTCCTCAAGGAGCCTGAATCACATCCGGCCACTCATATCAATGGGTCCTGAGCCTAGAGCCGCGATGTTCCGGTGTAACTTTGTTTCTCGGCTGGCGGGTTATCCTCCCTCTGCAGGAAATTACCCTTGCCGCGCCGGCGTTTCCAACGATTATAGAGCGTCTTGCGTGGCCCATATTTCTTTGGATCTTTTTGCCGGCGCCAGGCGGCGCCGATTAACAGAGATGATGCCGCGCAGCACGCGACAGTCATCGGCGAAGGGTTTACCATCGCCTGCTGGGGGAAAGGGGCGCTACCTGCGTTTCATTTTCTCGCCCATCAAACAATACAGGTCGCTCGTCTTCCGCCCCCTACCGGAGCCTGAATCAGATTTCCGTCCGCAAATTCATGGATACTGAGCCTAAGTGCGGGCGTAGCAGAAAAGTCGAATGTGGGTATTAACTTTTCCAGAGCTTTGGACCCGAATAAAGCAGCCAGATTATGTTTTGATGCTATCAAACAGGCTTTCGTATTCAATTTCATATGATCAGGGATGCAGGCGCAACAAGGCTTCGGCTCAAGTCTGGCTAGCCCACATTATGTCTGGAATGAATAAGCAGGACGCGTGAAGAAACTCTCTTTCGCCTAAAAACGGGGGATATCCGCCAAATATTCTGTGATCGATTATTAATGTTTTTCGATTATCTATATCCCGTCATAACTATACGTAACCTGCCAATGCTCCGGTTATAAACGCTGTTTATGATCTTATGTATAATCTGTCTTGGACGTCATGCGTCTGATTGATCTACTACGGTTTCCAAGACACCGCAGCGTGAACCCGTCGTTCAGGTCGGCACATTGCTTGCGGGATCACTATGCCGAGAAGCTGTTTATAATTTTACGCCTCTCGCCATAAGTTTTGGAAAGTATAGATGCAGTACGCACATGACCCGGCGCTCCTTCTGGCGCGCTTTCAGTTCGCCTTTACCGTAGGCGTCCATATCATCTTTCCAGCCTTTTCAATCGGACTGGCAGCCTATCTGGCGGTTCTGGAAGGGCTATGGCTCAGGACCGGACGCCCTGTATTCCTTGACCTGTACCGATACTGGATCAAGGTGTTCTCCATTGTTTTCGGCATGGGCGTGGTGTCGGGACTGGTCATGTCGTATGAGTTCGGCACGAACTGGTCGATCTTTTCGAAAAAAGCAGGGCCGATTACAGGCGTGCTTCTGTCCTATGAAGTCATGACTGCCTTCTTTCTGGAAGCAGGCTTCCTTGGCGTCATGTTGTTCGGCATGAACAAGGTGGGGCGCAAACTGCATTTTGCGGCCACATGCTGCGTGTCGGTTGGCACACTGATTTCCATGACATGGATCCTGTCGTCCAATTCATGGATGCAGACGCCGCGCGGCTACACCATCGACCCCGCCACGGGTCGGTTCATGCCCGCGGACTGGCTGGCCATCATCTTCAACCCGTCCTTTCCGTTCCGCCTGGTGCATATGGGTCTGGCGGCCTTCCTGTCGGTGGCCTTCATCGTGGGGGCCACGGGGGCGTGGCATATGCTCAAGGCCCGCAAGGCAGGAAAGATCTCCAGCGAGCCGGTGCGGGTCATGTTCTCCATGGCCATGTGGATGGCGGCGATCGTAGCCCCGCTCCAGATCCTTGCTGGCGACGCGCATGGCCTGAACACGCTCAAATACCAGCCCGCCAAGATTGCGGCGATGGAAGGGGACTGGGTCTCGGAAGATCATGCGCCCGAACTGCTGTTCGGCATTCCCAACATGAAGACCGAGCATACGGATTATGCCGTCAAACTGCCGCTGGCCGGATCACTGATCCTGACACACAGCCTGAACGGCAAGGTGCCGGGCATGAAGGACTTTCCGCGTGACCAGCGGCCGCCTTCACCGGTCATCTTCTTCTCCTTCCGCATCATGGTGGCGCTTGGCATGCTGATGATGCTGGTGGGGCTATGGTCACTCTGGCTGCGACGGAACAGCACCCTGTTCACCAACCCGGTCTTCCACCGTGTCGCACTCTGCATGGCACCGGCGGGCTTCCTGGCCCTGCTGTGCGGCTGGATCACGACCGAAGTGGGGCGTCAGCCCTGGACGGTCTATGGCCTGCTGCGCACGTCTGACAGCGTATCGCCGGTTGCCCTGTCTTCCCTGGCGTTCTCGATGACGGCGTTCGTGGTGGTCTATGTGCTCGTGTTCGGCTCGGGGCTGGGCATTCTGGTCCGCATGCTGGGCCGCGCGCCTCAGGAAGGCGAGCACGCGACCCCGCCCGACCACGCTACCGAGATTCTGGCGGCCCGCATGCATCCGGGCGTGATTGATCCCTCTACTGGCAAAGGAGCCTGAGGCATGATGGACTTTGCATACTGGCTCCCCATCGTGTGGGCCGTCATACTGGTGGCCGCCATTTCGATCTATGTCGTCCTCGATGGCTTTGACCTTGGGATAGGGATGCTGTTCGCACTTGAACGCCACCCGGACCGTCGGGATGTGATGGTCAACACCATCGCCCCCGTGTGGGATGGCAACGAGACGTGGATGGTACTGGGCGGGGCGGTGCTGTACGGCGTCTTTCCCGGTGCTTATGCCACCTTGCTGCCAGCCTTCTACCTCCCTATCGTGCTGATGCTGCTTGCGCTGATCTTCCGCGGCGTGGCGTTTGAATTCCGTGTCATGACACGCGATACGGGCAGGGAAGGGATGTGGAATGCGGGCTTCATGGCCGGCTCCGCCATCGCTGCCTTCTGCCAGGGCGCGATCCTCGGCGGCGTGGTGCAGGGCATAAGGGTGGTCAATGGCGCCTTTGCCGGTGGCCCACTCGACTGGCTGACCCCGTTCAGCATCCTGTGTGGCCTGTCCGTCATGTGTGGTTATGCCCTGCTGGGGGCGACATGGCTGATCTGGCGCACCACCGGCGTGCTGGAGGAATCCTGCCGCCGCTGGGCCGCCCGGCTGGCCGTGGGCCTGTTCATCGGCATTGTCGCGGTCAGCCTGTGGACACCGCTGCTGCATGCCCCCTACCTGCGCCGTTGGACCGACTGGCCCAACATCGCGCTCGTCGCCCCCGTGCCGGTTCTGGTGGTCGTGCTGGCCGTGCTGTTTGTCATGGGGCTGCGCAGGGGCCACTCGAAGGGGCCCTTCCTGTGCGCGCTGGGCTGGTTCTTCCTGTGCCTGTCCGGTCTGGGCATTACGGTATGGCCCTATGCCGTGCCGCCGGGCCTGACGCTGTGGGATGTGTCTTCCCCGCCATCCAGCCAGTTCTTCCAGCTGATCGGCACCGCCATCCTGCTGCCGATCATCCTGACCTACACGATCTATTCCTACCACGTCTTTCGCGGAAAGGTGACGGAAACCGATGGCTATCACTGAGATTGTCCGGGGCAACGGAGATGATGCGCCCCCGCGCACCGGTGCACGGATTGCGTGGTTTGTTGCGATCTGGTCGCTGAGCACCACGGTATTTTTCGGGGCGGCGTCGCTGCTGCACCTGATCGTTCCCCGGTAAACCGGGCGGCATGACTGTCCGATATTTCCCTCCCTCCAATACGGGATCTGGTCCAATGCTTTTTGACTTTGAACGTGACTTTGCAGGGTCGCTGCGGTGCATTCCGATGATTGCCCGCCAGAAGCTTGATATCGTCGGCATCAAACTGAGCCTGCGTCAGTGGAGCCGGTTTACACGCGAGGAAAGGGGCCAGTTGGCCGACCTGCCGTGCGAGACCGTGCCCGAACAGGCCACCTACCGCGAACTGGTCGCCCATCTGATCGCAACCCGTAGTGACGAACCGCTGCGCCACCTTGTGACGCGTGGATTGGAAGCCTGGCGGGACGCTGACCACATGCCTGATGCGGTCAAGACCCAGGCACGGGCTGACGGAATAGCGCCACCCACAGCAAGGCAATGGGCCAGCCTTTTGCCGCTCCAGCGATTTGCGCTGGTGAAGCTGGCCCGCTCGAAGCATGAAAATGAAAATTTCGTGCCGGCAATGCGGGAGTTCGGCCTCCTGCAACAGCATGTGGGGGCTGCTCCCGGTTCTGCAGCCGTATCGCATACCCAAGCCCGCCTGCCCAACTGAAAGAAGAGGGTTGAGATCATGAGCAACGAAAAAACGCCTGAATACAAACCCTATCATCATCCGGCAGGTGGGTGGGGTGCGGCCGGGGCCACCGCAAAAGTGCTGATGGAACAGAGCGTTCTGGTCAAGGGATCACGCGGGCTTTTGTCCATGAACCAGCCGGGCGGTTTCAAATGCCCCAGTTGCGCATTTCCCGACCCGGATCATCGCAAGACGCTGGAGTTCTGTGAAAACGGGGCCAAGGCGCTGGCGCATGAAGCCACAAAGGGGCGTGTGACGCGCGAATTCTTTGAAAAATACACCGTCACTGAACTGATGCAGAAAAGCGATTACTGGCTGGAAATGCAGGGTCGCCTGACCGAGCCGATGCGCTACGATGCCCAGAGTGATCGCTACGTGCCCGTGGCATGGGATGACGCATTCGCCCTGATCGGCCAGCACCTTCAGGCCCTCGACAGCCCGCACCAGGCCGAGTTCTATACATCCGGCCGTACGGCAAACGAGACCGCGTTCCTGTATTCGATCTTCGTGCGCGAATTCGGCACCAACAATTTCCCCGACTGCTCGAACATGTGCCACGAGCCGACCAGCCGTGGCCTGCCGCCCGCCATAGGCATTGGCAAGGGCACGATCGTCATGAGCGATTTCGAGCATGCCGAGGCGATTTTCGTCATAGGGCAGAATACCGGCACCAATTCGCCGCGCATGATGACGAACCTGGTGGAAGCCCGCAAACGTGGTGTGCCGATTGTCCTGATCAACCCGATGCCGGAACGGGCGCTGATCCGCTTTACCGAACCGCAGGATGTGCTGCAGATGGGCACGTTCGGCTCGACCCCCATTTCCAGCGAATTCGTCCATGTGCGCATCGGTGGCGATCTGGCCATTTTCAAAGGAATGATGAAGGCGCTTTTTGAGGCCGAAGCACGTGGTGAAAAAGTACTGGACCTTGACTTCATTCATGAACACACGGCCGGACTGGATGCCGTGCGCGATGACGTCATGGGCTGTAGCTGGGAAGATATTACCCGGATATCGGGCATAACCGAGGACCAGATCCGCAGGATTGCGGATATCTACATGAAATCCAATGCCACGATCATCTGTTACGGCATGGGGCTGACCCAGCATCAGGAAGGGTCACGCCTGCTGCAGCAGGTGGCCAACCTGCTTCTCCTGCGCGGCAACTTTGGCAAGCCCGGTGCTGGTATTGCGCCGATCCGTGGCCATTCCAACGTGCAGGGCGACCGCACGGTTGGCATTGATGAAAAACCGACCCAGGCCTATCTGGACCGCGTGCGGGATGTATTCGGGTTTGAACCACCGCGCGAACACGGCCACCATGTGCTGGAGGCGGTTGAAGCCATGGAAGCGGGCACCGCCAAGGTGTTCTTTGGCATGGGGGGCAATTTCATCCGCGCCGTACCGGATACGGACCGCTCCTATGCCGCCATGCGCAACCTCAATCTGACGGTCGGTGTGGCCACAAAGCTGAACCGGGGCCATCTAGTGCACGGCAAGGATGCACTCATCCTGCCGGTCGTGGCCCGCTCCGAAATCATCCGCACCGAGGCTGGCGAGCAGTTCGTGACCATTGAGGATGCGATGGCGAATGTCACGGCATCGCGCGGTGTGTTCGAACCCGTGACCGAACATGTGCGGCCGGAAACGGAGATCGTCTGCCGCATGGCCATGGCAACACTGCCCAATTCCCGCACGCCGTGGGCGGATTACATGGTCGACTATACCCTGATCCGGGACAAGATTGCCGAGGTCTATCCGGAAATCTATGCCGACTTTTCTGAAAAGATCAAAAATCCGCATGGCCTGCACCTTGATGTCCCGCCGCGTCGCCGCGTATGGCAGACGCCCAATGGCAAGGCAAACTTCCTTGTGCTGCCGGGGCTGGAAGTGAATGTGCCGGTGAAGGATACGGCTATGCTGCGTCTGGCGACCATCCGTTCGCACGATCAGTATAATACGACCATCTACAGCAATAGTGACCGTTATCGTGGGGTGTACAATACGCGCCTCGTCATCTTCATGAATAAAGAGGACATGGCCGAACGCGGTCTTGCGAACGGGGACGTGATTGGCCTGGAAACCTATAGCGATGACGGGGTCAGGCGTTATGTCGATGGCCTGAATGTCCTCGACTACCCCATGCCGCGCGGCGCCATTGCCGGATACTACCCGGAACTGAACCCGTTGCTGCCACTCGATTACTTTGACGAGATCAGCGGAACGCCTGCGGCCAAATCCATTCCGGTCAGGGTGGTGGAAAGTGTTGCATCCGCACCGCCCATCCGGATTGCGGGCTGAGTGGGCAGGCGGCCATGGATGACGATCATAACAGCCGACTGGGCAGCCATGTGCCGCCTGTCGACAGGCTTGGCCGCCCGTTGCGCGACCTACGCATTTCGGTCATGGACCGGTGCAATTTCCGGTGTCCCTACTGCATGCCCGAAGCCACCTATCACGAGGGCTTCCGGTTTCTTGGCCCGAAGGAACGGCTGGATTTTGATGAGATCGAGCAGGTCGCGCGCATGGCCGCCGAACTGGGGGTGACGAAAATACGGCTGACCGGCGGGGAACCGCTCCTGCGGCCCGGCCTGCCCGATCTGGTCCGCCGCCTTTGCGCCCTGCCGGGCATTGAGGATGTGGCGCTGACAACCAATGGCGTGCTGCTGCCGCGCTTCGTGCCAGCACTCCGTCAGGCCGGATTGCGGCGCGTGACAGTCAGCCTGGACAGTCTCGATCCAGTCATATTCGCCCGTATGAGTGGCGGCAGGGGAAGCCTGCCTGCCGTGCTGGAGGGCATCGATGCTGCATACTCTGCAGGCTTTGAGGGCGGCGTCAAAATCAACACGGTAGTCCAGCGAGGCGTGAATGACATGGATGTGCCAGATATTCTGGCGCGCTTTCGCCATACCGGCGTCACGGTCCGTCTGATCGAATACATGGATGTGGGCAATCGCAACGGATGGGACCGTGCCGATGTCGTGCCCTCCAGCGAACTTCGCGCCCGCATTGCAGAACTCTGGCCCCTTGAGCTGCTACCGCCACGCTATCGCGGCGAGGTAGCCCGTCGTTATCGCTATGCGGATGGGGCAGGGGAGATCGGGTTCGTCTCGTCCGTCAGTGCACCATTCTGTGGTGCATGCTCCCGTGCGCGCCTGTCTTCCGACGGCAAGCTTTATACCTGCCTTTTCGCAACGTCTGGCACAGATCTGCGCGCACTCCTGCGCGGGAATGCCGGTGATGCCGAAATGGATGAACAACTGCGCACAACCCTGTCAAGGATCTGGCGCCAGCGGACAGATCGCTACAGCGAGGAACGCACGCGCCAGTCGGCATTATTGGCCAGTGGGGAACAGGCAGTCCGGCAGGAAAAAATCGAAATGCATTATATCGGGGGATGATGAATTTCATGGGCAGATCCCGATGCTCACAGGGGCGCGAGCCATGACAGCATTACTGTATGGACTAGTCCTGGCCGGTGGCGAAAGCCGTCGCATGGGACAGGATAAAGCGGCACTGTCTTATAATGGACGGCCGCAGCTTGCCCGTGCCGTTGACCTCGTGGCGCGGCATGCAGAGCGCTGTTTTGTCTCGATACGTCCTGATCAGCAGCCTGATCCTCTCCGGGCGTCCTATCCCTGCATTATGGACAGGCGGGAGATAAAGGACAGGCTTGGCGGCGGCCCGATGGTCGGCGTGCTTTCTGCTCATCTGGCCTATCCGGGAGTAGCCTGGCTCGTCGTCGCCTGCGACCTGCCGATGCTGGACGATATGACGCTTGCTGCCCTTGTGCAGGAACGCAATGCGGATCTGGCTGCCACGGCCTATGTAAGCGAAAGCGACGGACTGCCTGAGCCGCTTTGCACGATATGGGAGCCCGCGACACTGGCTGCCCTGCACAATCAGGCGGCAAACCAGAAAATTCGGCTGCGCCGGATGCTCGGCGGTTCTGCGGTTCGTCGCCTTGAAGTAAAAAAAACAGGTGCGCTGGAAAACGTAAACGTACCTGATGAACGCGACCAGGTGTTGAAACGCCTGGGTTGCTTTGAACAGGAAGTATGATGCTCAATATAGAGTTGCAGTATTTCGCCCAGCTTCAGGATGAAGCCGGACGGGCACACGAAAGACGACAGACCCCGGCCCCCACGGCAGCCGCGCTGTATGATGAACTCCGTGACGCCTATGGCTTTGTGCTTGAACCGGCCCGCATGCGGGTTGCGATCAATTCGGCATTCGCGCCATGGGATCAGCCGCTATGCGAAGGCGATCATGTAGCCTTCATCCCGCCGGTGACGGGCGGATGAACGACTTCATCATGGCGGAGACGCCTGTGGACATCAGCGCGCTGCGCAAGGTGCTCCTTTTCCCTGAAGCGGGCGGGTTCTGCTCCTTTGAAGGGTGGGTCAGGCAGACGAACGAAGGTCGCGCCGTCTCCGGGATTGATTACAATGCTTTCGTTCCACTTGCCCTGACGGAAGGGCAGGCCATCCTGCAAGAGGCGAAACAGCGGTTTGCAATCTGCCGTGCGACTGCCATCCATCGGACCGGCTATCTGTCCATAGGCGAAACGGCGGTGTGGATTGGTGTCTCTGCAGCACATCGCGATGCGGCTTTCGACGCCTGTCGTTACATTATCGATGAAATCAAGCAGCGCGTTCCAATCTGGAAAAATGAACATTATGCGAGTGGAGAGACCGGATGGGTGCCGTGCCATACCCTCTGACCATTGAACAATGTCCCTCTCGATGCCTGAGGCTGCTGTGATGTCCGCCCTCTTTTACCCGTTGGAGGTGCGTTCCCTGTCCCGGCCGGATGAAACATTCAGCCTGAACGTGGCGGAGGAAGTGCCGGTCAGTCTTCTGTTCAACGGAATTTTTCCGTATGGCACGATGATGATGACGCCCGCGGACCTGAAAGATTTCGCTTATGGGTATTGTATAACTGAACAGATCGTTGGTTCAGCAGCAGATATTCGTTCGGTGAACATTATACAGGTGAAAGACGGCCTGACCCTTGATATTTTTATCAAGGGCAGGGCGCTGACGCAGCTCATGCGCCGTAATGTCCGCATGCAGACGGGCCATTCGAGTTGTGGCATATGCGGCAGCGAAACCGTGCCGGAACATGATGCGGTAGCGGCGGTGCCGTTGGAGGATGGGCCGAGCCTGTCCGTAACAGCAATACGCAACGCATTGCATGAACTGCGTAAGTGGCAGACGCTGAACGCGGCGACACGCATGGTGCACGCAGCCGCATGGGCAAACAATAACGGTAATATTCACATGATCCGGGAAGATGTAGGGCGACATAATGCGCTCGATAAACTGATCGGTGTGCGTGCCTGCCATCCTGAAGTTTTTCACGAAGGTTTCTGCCTGCTGACAAGCCGGTATTCATTTGAGATGGCGCTCAAGACCGTGCGGGCAGGTATCGCCGTTGTGGTCGCAATTTCTGCCCCGACCTATCGTGCGTTCCGGACGGCCGAAACAATGAACCAGACCCTGATCGCCATCGCGCGGCAGGACGAGCAGACGCTGTTTTGCGGCGGAAGTCGTCTTACCTGATCATATCCTACATCCTGAACAAATAAAATATTCCCATTATTCTGATCGTTCCGGAATATGGAGAAAAATATCACATAAATAGGGAAATGATCGCGCGATATGGCTGGCGGTCAGTAAGTATTCGTGGAGTATGACATGTTTCTCAAGCAGCTGTACTATCTTCGGGAGATAGACAAATTCAAGAGCTTTTCGAAGGCGGCGGCTGCATGCAACGTATCGCAGCCATCCCTCTCGCGTGCCATACGTGTCATGGAGGAAGAGCTCGGCGTTGTTATTGTTGACCGGAAGAGAAAAGTTTTTGGTCTGACACCTGAAGGTACCCAGATACTCAAATGGGGACATGAAATCCTGCACGGTGTTGCAGAGATCCAGAATGTTGTCTCCCTATCCCACCAAAAACTGGCAGGTGCGATCAGAATAGGCGTCATTCCAACGGCCGTTCACATCATCCCTCTCCTTATGGATGCGGTAAAGGAGCGTATCGGGGACTTCGTATGTGACGTTCTGGTTCTTTCCAACGCAGAAATCATTGAAAAGCTGAATATAAAGCAGCTGGACATTGGCATCATGTATTGCGAGGAGTGCCCCAGAGCACCAGCCTTCGCCATGCACGAACTTTATAAGGAAAACCAGGTCCTTGCCGGAGCGGCGGATTACGATTTTCCGCCAGGCGATGAAGTCAGTTGGGAGACGGCCGGACAGTTTCCGCTTGCTTTACTTAACCGAAGCATGCGCTGCAGGCAGTTTATCGATGTGGGGTTCCAGACCGCGGGGGTCAAGCCGGCTGTCCGGCTTGAAACCACCTCGCTGGAACTGATCCATGCTGCGATCATGAAGGGAACGCATGCGACAATATTGCCAATTTCCTCGTTTCCGCTAAGGGTGCCCCCTCGGGGCAGATTGCAGATACGGCGTCTTTCCGGGTTTTCCGCGGGTTCGATTGGTCTGGTGAGATTGTATGAATCCCCGTTGCCCTCTTTTGTGGGGGAGGTCTGGAAGATCATCGTAAAGATAGATTTTGAAGGACAACTGGATGATCTCTGTCGCCAGCAGCCATAATGAATAAAAAACCTTACATAACGAATATATATTAAAAATAAACGCATAAATACGGTTTATGTTTTTCACCATTTAGAACATATATGGAGCATTCGATGCATGACTGCCCGATCGTTACGCGTATAGGTAGAGACGATATCCGGAGACAGGTTGTAACTATTGTTTTGTCGTATATAAATAACAATAAGATTGCGGCAGATGATATTGATCCATTGATCAGATCTGTCTACGCTGCGCTCAGCGGTGAACGACCCGGGAAATCGGGAAAGGGTCTCAAGAAGAAACCAGCCGTCCCTGTAAGCAAATCAGTGTTTCCTGAATATATCATCTGTCTGGAAGACGGTACAAAGCGTAAAATGCTTAAACGCTATCTCCATACTGTTTACGGTATGACGGTAGATGAATATCGTGAACGATGGGACTTGCCCCGGCACTATCCCATGGTTGCGCCAAATTACGCGATACGACGATCAGCTATCGCACGCGTGGCGGGTTTTGGGCGCGTAGTTCAAAGTCGCGCCGGCGACGATATAGACAAGGGTGTCTAACTTCTTTCGGGCATTCGACGGGCTGTCATATTCTGGATACACTTATCGTTTTAGATATATATGTGTATATAGGCATAAATAAAAATATACATAGACGAATATATTCGGTGAAAGGGACACACCATTCGGTGTGTCCCGATATGATATCTAGAATAATTGTCTACTTCTGCTTGTACAACAGGCGGGCACGCAATGTGCCCCTGAGTGCGCGCAGGCGGTCAAGGAGACGGTTGTCTTTTTCGACATCGTGGCCGGTATCGGCTTCCACCACCACATAGCCCAGTTCGCCCGCTGTCTGCAGGTACTGCGCGGTGATGTTGCAGGACTCACTGGAGAAGATCTCATTGACCCGTGACATGATGCCTGGCACGTTTTTATGCACATGCATGAAGCGCGTGCCGCGCGGGTTCTCGGGCAACTGCACGGTAGGGAAGTTCACCGCGCCCAGCGTGGAGCCGACATCCGAATATTCCGCCAGCTTGCGCGCCACTTCCACGCCGATGCGCTCCTGCGCTTCCGCTGTGGAGGCGCCGATATGGGGCGTGAGGATCACATTATCCAGGCCACGCATGGGCGTTTCCAAAGATTCACCGGCCTGCTTTGGCTCCTTGGGGAACACGTCGATCGCGGCACCCAGCAGGTGGCCGTCCTTCAGGGCGGCGGCCAGCGCGTCAAGGTCCACCACGTTGCCACGGGCGTTGTTGATCAGGAACGCCCCCTTTTTCATCGCGCGGATCTGGGCTTCGCCAATCATGCCCGCCGTTTCCGGGGTCTGGGGCACGTGCAGGCTGACAACGTCGCTCAGCGCCAGCAGGGTTTCCAGCGAATCGACCGGCGTTGCGTTGCCATGCACCAGCTTGTCGATCACGTCGTAATAGAACACGCGCATGCCAAAGGCTTCGGCCAGCACGGAAAGCTGCGAGCCAATCGAGCCATAGCCCACGATGCCCAGCGTCTTGCCGCGTACTTCCCAGCTGTTGGTAGCGGATTTTTTCCAGATCCCGGCATTGCATTCTTCCGACTTGGGGAAGATGCGGCGCATCAGCATCACGATCTCGCCCATGACCAGTTCTGCCACCGAGCGGGTGTTGCTGTACGGCGCATTGAACACCGGGATACCGGCCTCACGCGCGGCATCCAGGTCCACCTGGTTGGTGCCGATACAGAAGCAGCCGATGGCGATCAGGCGGTCCGCCTTCTCGATCACTTCGCGCGTCAGCTGCGTGCGCGAACGGATGCCCACGATATGCACGCCTTCAAGCGCCTTCTGCAGGGCTTCGCCTTCCAGCGCCGTTTTCAGGAATGTGATGTTTTCGTAGCCGTTGACCTGTAGGATTCTGACGGCGCTTTCATGAACTCCTTCAAGCAGGAGGATACGGATCTTGTCCTTGGGAAAGGAAAGGTGCCCGTTGGATTGGCTGGTCATATCGCATGCTTTCGCTTCGGTAGGGAAAGGCTGGGGCAGGCCGCGCGAATAGCCGACACGGTCCAGTTGCCGGAATGCGGCGTAACGACAGGGAACGGATCCTGTCCGGCGCAGGGCGGAGTTTAAGGGATTTGCCTGCCTTCCGTCCGGATCGGTCTTATCGTCCATGTACGAATAAACGTCTGCCCCCAAAACATCCCGACGCTGTCTGTTGTATTTTGATATGCTGTCTATATCGTCATGTAATTAGGTGTCTAATACTATCTGTTTATCTTAATATGCGGTTTGGTTATGATGATATCTGTATTCCTTTGCTCCCGGTTATGCTGTAAGGTCATCAAATCAGGATTATTTGTCAGGTTTTTCGCCAGAACGCTTTCTCCATGTCTTTCGAAAGCGATACAAGGAGGTTCCATACATTGGTCACACCTCAATCCGTTGATACCAGGCTGACCCGGGCGGCTGTATTCCTCGTCCTTACCCTGAACGAAGGCGATCGCACCGTTCTTGGCAAACAGGTTCGTGATTTGCTTGGTGACATGTCTTCGTTATTGCGTGGCGTCGGTTTTCGCATACCCGATGGACGCCTGACCTGTGTGACCGGGATTGGGTCGTCAGCCTGGGACGTGATCTTCGGTGTGCCGCGTCCAAGGGATCTGCATCCGTTCAGGGAAATCCATGGCGTTCATCATGCGCCAGCAACATCTGGTGACTTCCTGTTTCACATTCGGGCTACACGAATGGATCTGTGTTTTGAACTTGCTGCGACAATTGTTTCACGCCTTGAAGGTGCAGCAACGGTTGTCGATGAGGTCCACGGGTTCAAATATTTTGACGAGCGTGATTTGCTTGGTTTTGTGGATGGGACCGAGAACCCGTCCGGTCAGGCGGCCATCAACTCTACGATCATTGGCGAGGAAGATTCGGAATTCGCTGGCGGCAGTTATGTCATTATTCAGAAATACCTGCACGACCTGAAAAAATGGAACGCCCTTCCGACCGAGACGCAGGAGGACGTCATTGGTCGCAAGAAGCTTTCCGACATTGAACAGGCGGATGCCGCCAAGAAAAGTTATGCCCACAACGTTCTGACGACGATTGAAGAAAATGGCGAGCAACTTCAGATCGTCCGCGACAATATGCCGTTTGGCCAGGTGGGGAAGGGCGAATTCGGTACATATTTCATCGGATATGCCCGTTCCCCCGCGCGGATGGAACAGATGCTACGAAACATGTTCGTTGGACAGCCGCCGGGGAATTACGACCGTATTCTGGATGTCAGCACGGCAGTCACCGGCGCGCTTTTTTTTATCCCGACAGCTGACTTTCTGGATGGCGCGCCGGACATGGGGCCGCCCGCTTCTTCGGCTGATGCCGCCTTCCATGCAGAGGTATCTCCAGCGCCCGCAATCGTAGCAGCAGCCGATGGCACGTCCCTGCGTATCGGTTCACTCAAAGAGGACTCATGATATGAATAATCTCCATCGTCATCTTGCCCCAATTTCCAGTCCGGCGTGGAGCCAGATTGAAGAGGAAGCTTCACGCACCATCCGGCGCCATCTGGCGGGTCGATGCATTGTTGATATGCCTGAGCCAAAGGGACTGCCGCTGGCGGGTATCGGAACTGGGCGCGGCAGCGAGATCGCATCGCCGGATAATGGTATTCATGTTATAAAGCGAGAGGTCCTGCCGCTCATCGAACTGCGTGTTCCCTTTACGCTTTCACGCGACGAAATTGACGCCGTGGAGCGCGGTTCCCAGGACTCCGACTGGCAGCCGGTGAAGGACGCGGCAAAGAAAATCGCTTTTGCTGAAGACCGGGCCATTTTCGATGGTTATGCAGCCGCCGGGATTCCAGGCATTCGGGCAGCCACGTCCAATATTCACCTGAAACTCCCGTCCGTCGTAAAGGATTACCCGCGCGTCATTGCCCAGGCGCTGACCGAACTGCGTCTGGCCGGTGTTAATGGTCCGTATTCGATTGTTCTGGGCGCGCAGGCCTATCAGGCAATCAGCAGTGGCGATGATGATGGCTATCCTGTTCGTAAACACATCGAGGCCATAATTGACGGCAAACTCATCTGGGCGCCTGCTATTGAAGGGGCATTTGTCGTTACCATGCGTGGTGGTGATCTTGTACTGGATATCGGACAGGATTTTTCGATCGGTTATCTGGCTCACACGGCCGATACTGTCGAACTGTATCTGGAAGAAAGTTTCGTTTTCCGTGTACTGACGACCGAAGCGACGGTCGCCATTGATCAATCTGGTCAGTCTACAAGGTCCTGATACGCAGAAAAGTCGCTATTCTTCGGCGTTGGTCCATGACCGATAATATAAATCATGGCATATCTTGTCGATTAGGTTTCTTTTTATAGCATAAAAGGTTTGAGTTATGTCTGATGATCGCGTTCTGCATGCGGCAAGTTCACTGCGAGACCTTGGACGAAAAGCCTTGCATTCGCCAAAACTTCTTACGCGTGAAAAAGTTATCCGCCTTGCCGAGCACGTGCTCAAAGGCGACGAGCATGCAAACGAACTGGAACGAGAAATAGCCAAAAAGGCAACGCACAATCCCGAAGGCGTTGAAGTCGATCAGTTGGAGCTTCTTGAGAAAAAGATACTCAAAGACAAATAATAGTATCTTATTGTGCGGATCTCGTTGCGGCGTCCTTTGTTTTGTCGTTAGACGAGTATCAACAAACGGGCATTGCTGTTCAGAAACGGAGAAAACATTATGATCCCTTTATTTCTCGATAAAACGACGAACCCGCCAGCACCTCAGGAAGATGGTTGGTATGTTCTCAGTGGTTCCAGGATTCTCGACGGTGGCCCATTCACAAGCGAGGGGGAGGCATTGCTCTGGATCGATGATCGGCAGCCAGATCCTGATGCGGGTGGACAGTCACCGTTCTGAACACGCTTAGGTTATTGTTCCAGTGACATTGGTTCTGTAATACAATCAGGCGCTAAGGTAGTAGGAGCGCCTGATTGTCATCGTATAGATAATATGATTTATTCCCGAAAATCATGAATTATGTTGTAATTAATAATTAAAGTTATAATATTCTATACTTACTGATTCGGTTTCGTATTTCCTGTATATATTACGGAATAGCCAAGGTATTGTCAGGTAAGGGACGTTGCAATCGCAGCGCTTCGGCCAGCGGCGCATTCATCCACAGCTCCAGTTCTTCCGACCGAGTCAGGATGACCGGCATGGCTTTTGGGTGAATGGCACCGACTTCCCGATTGGCGGTGGTGGTCAGGAAGCCGAACAGGTCATCCGTCGTCTCGCCATCCGCCAGTTTTCGCACTGACGTCCACTGGCACCAGATCCCTGCAAAGAAAGCCAGAGGCTCCCCATCACTCCGGGCAAACCAGGCGGGCCTGCTGGTCCCATCCGGCAGGCGCTCCGGTTCGGAAAAGGCCGTGAGCGGCACCAGGCAGCGATGCGCGATACCTTCCCAGCGCTTCCACCAGGTCGAGGTGGGATTGCGGATATTGGTCACACCCCGATCGACCCTGTGGCCTTTCAGGTAGCCCGGCGGCGTGGGCATGCCCCAGCGCGCCATGACCAGTTCACGCCCATCCGGCGCGTTCCGCACGATGGGCGCCATGGTGTTGGGCCAGATCTCGGGCAGGGGTTGGAGATTGCCGGTGCGGTCGGTCATGACCCGGGCCGCCTCCCGGATCGCCTGCTGACTGCTGGTCATCGCATAGAGGTTGCACATCACGCCATCCTTTCGCGAGTCCGGATATGGGTGTCCTGACGGACGGTATCCACCCTGCAGGACGGGGGTGGCCGGACTGTTCCTGATAAATCCCTGTACTTCAGACAGTTTTCATCAAGCCTGGACCGTGTGGCAGGCCTGTGCCCGCGTCCGGATCACAGTCGCTCTTCCAGGATGGGTTGACATTCGTCACCGTACCAGAACAAATAACGAACACAATCATTGATTCCATGCCAGAAACACCCGAATGGACTGTCCGACCCCATGCCCGCATCCCAACCCCATCCCGCGCTGGAGGCGCTGAGAGCACAGGTCAGCCGTCTTGAAGGCCAGGGTCGACGCAGGCGGGGCGTGCTGCCCTTCGGCATGCCCGAGATTGACGGTCGCCTGCCGGATGGCGGCATGGCGCTGGGCGCGCTGCATGAGGTGGCAGGTGGCGGCCATGACGCCCTGAATGCAGCAGCGTCCGGTCTGTTTTCCGCCGGGATCGCAGCGCGGACACGGGGCAAGGTGCTGTGGATCGCCACCCGTCAGGACCTGTATGCCCCGGCACTGCAGCAGGTCGGCCTGTCGGCGCGACGGACCATCTATGTCGCGGCCAGTTCGGACGTCGATGTCCTGGCCTGTTTCGAGGAGGCATTGCGCCATCAGGGGCTGGGCGCGGTTGTCGCCGAGGTCGCCCGCCTGTCCATGACAGCGTCACGCCGCCTGCAGCTGGCGGCCGAGACATCCGGTGCGCTGGGCATCGCCATACGGCGCTGGCGGCGACAGACGGATGCGGCCGACTTCGGCCAGCCCACGGCTTCGGTTACGCGGTGGCGGGTCTCGGTCCTGCCATCCGTGCCGCTGCCAGTGCCCGGCGTCGGCCGGTCCCGCTGGCTGCTGGAACTCATCCGTGCCCGCGCGGGCGAATGCGCCGATTTCGAAGTGGAGGCCTGTGATGCCAAAGGGAGACTGGCACCGTGTCGTCTCGCTCTACCTGCCGCTCTGGCCGACAGACCGGATCAGGAAGCGGCTGGGCACCGACGTGCCCGCGCCTGACTGCCCATTGGTGCTGGCCGGACGGGAAGGGCGGCGACGGGTCATCCTGTCGGTAGACCTCGCCGCCCGCAGGCTGGGCCTGCGTCCCGGCACGCCTGTCGCGAAAGCGCAGGCGCTCCATCCCGATCTGCTCATCATGGATGCCGACCCGGACGGTGACCGGGCAGGGCTGGAGCGGCTGGCGCTGTGGTTCCAGCACCGCATCGCCCCCATCGTGGCCCCCGATCCGCCAGACGGCATCGTGCTGGATACGACCGGTGCCGATCACCTGCATGGGGGCGAGGCCGTCATGCTGGAGAACATGGTCACACGCCTGAAGGAGTCCGGGATTACGGCCCGGGCCGCGATTGCCGATACGTGGGGTGCCGCCCATGCGCTGGCGCGCTATGGCCGGGGACGCATCACCCTCGTGCCGCCCGGTGAGACGGCGGCAGCGATTGCCGACCTGCCCATCGAAGCCCTGCGCCTGCCAGCGGATATCATTGATGGCCTCCATGGACTGGGCGTGTCACGCATCGGGCCGCTGGCCGGCCTGCCGCGCGCGCCGCTGGCCCTGCGCTTCGGCCCGGATGTCGCCCGCAGGCTGGACCAGGCTTTCGGACGGCAGGCAGAAGCCATTGTCCCGGTCCGGCTGCAGGCACCGGTGCAGGTCAGCCGGAACTTTGCCGAACCGATCAGCGCCGCCGAGACCATAGCCCGCTACATCACCAAACTCGTGCCACCCCTGTGCGCCGGGCTGGAGGAACGCGAGCAGGGCGTGCGCCGCCTTGACCTGCTGCTGCACCGGGTGGACAGCCGCACCGAGGCCATCCGCGTGGCCACGGCCATGCCGGTGCGGGATGTCAGACGCCTGACCCGTCTGCTCTGTGACAGGATCGAGACCATCGATCCGGGCTTCGGGATCGAGCGCATGGTGCTGACCGCGTCGCTGGCCGAGCCGATCCTGCACCGCCAGGGTGTATCCGCCCTGATCGAGGAAGAAGAGGCCGACGTCTCCGACCTGATCGATACCCTGGCCAATCGTGTCGGCACGCAGGCCCTGTATCGCTTCGCCCCGGTGGAAAGCGACGTGCCAGAGCGGGCCGTCTGCCGCGTGGCTGCCCTTGCACCCGAAGATACACGGGACTGGCCTGATCACTGGCCGCGCCCCACGCGCCTGCTGCCCCGTCCCGAGCCGATCCAGACCATGGCGGTGTTGCCCGACCATCCGCCGGTCTTCTTCATCTGGCGTGGTATCCGCCGCCGGATCAGATGCGCCGATGGCCCTGAGCGCGTGTTTGGCGAATGGTGGAAAGGGGATGCCGAACTGACCACCGTGCGCGATTACTTCCGGGTGGAGGATACCAGCGGCGAGACATTCTGGGTTTACCGGACAGGGGATGGCGAACATGGAGAGACCGGTTCGCAGGGCTGGTTCCTGCATGGTCTCTTTGAATGAGCGTGCCATACGCCGAACTGCAGGTGACGAGTTACTTCTCGTTCCTGCGCGGCGCATCCTCACCGATTGAACTGTTCGAGCAGGCAAAGGCCCTTGGCATTGAAGCGCTGGGGATCTGCGACCGCAATTCGCTGGCAGGCATGGTGCAGGCCCATGTCGCGGCCAAAGAGACGGGCATCCGCCTGGTCGTGGGCTGCCGTCTGGACCTTGCCGATTTCGCGCCAGTGCTGGTCTACCCGATGGACCGGGCTGCCTATGGCCGATTGTGCCGACTGCTGAGCCTTGGCAAGGCCCGGGCCGGGAAAGGGAAATGCCATCTGCTCTGGGATGATCTGGTGGCATGGGGCGAGGGCCTCCTTGTCATCCTGCTCCCGGATACGGCGGATGATGCCTGCGCCCTGCATCTGCGCAAGCTGCAGGACGTCTTTGCCGATCGGGCCTATATGGCGCTGACCCTGCGGCGCCGGCCCAATGACCAGATGCGGCTGTATGAACTGGCGAACCTCGCCCGGCAGGCGCGGGTGCCAGCGGTCGTGACCAATGACGTGCTGTTCCACACCCATGACCGGCGCATCCTGCAGGATGTGGTGACCTGCATCCGCAACCACACCACCATCGACGAAGCCGGCTTTGCCCGCGAGCGCCATGCGGACCGTTACCTCAAGCCGCCCGCGGAAATGGCCCGGCTGTTCAGCCGCTATCCCGAAGCGATGGCCCGGACCATGGAGATCGTGGCCCGTTGCCGGTTCAGCCTTGATGACCTGGCCTACCAGTATCCCGATGAGGTCTCCGTCCCGGGCCAGACGCCGCAGCAGGCGCTCGAAGCCCTGACCTGGGAAGGGGCGGCAGCGGCCTATCCTGAAGGCATTCCCCCCGAGGTCAGGAAAACCCTCACCCATGAACTCGCCCTGATCGGGCGCATGGATTACGCGCCGTATTTCCTCACCGTGCACAGCATCGTCCGTTACGCCCGATCGCAGGGCATCCTGTGCCAGGGGCGGGGATCGGCGGCCAATTCCGCTGTCTGCTACGTGCTGGGGATTACCGCCATCGATCCGGCACGGACGTCACTGCTCTTCGAGCGGTTCGTGTCCGAAGAGCGCCGTGAGCCACCCGATATCGACGTGGATTTCGAGCATGCGCGCCGGGAGCAGGTGATCCAGTGGATTTACGGTCATTATGGCCGCAACCACGCCGCTCTCACGGCGGTGGTTACGCGCTATCGCGCCAAGGGCGCGCTGCGCGATGTCGGCAAGGTCATGGGCCTGCCCGAAGACCTGATCCGCACCCTGTCCGGCCAGATCTGGGGCTGGGGGCGGAAGCTGGATGAGGACGCGCTGAATGAGACGGGGATCGACCTGTCCGACCGGCGCATCCGGCTGACGCTGGATCTGGCGCGCTGCCTGATCGGCGTGCCGCGCCACCTGTCGCAGCATCCCGGCGGGTTTGTCCTGACCCATGACCGACTGGATGAGCTGGTACCGATCGAACCAGCGGCCATGGACGCTCGCCAGATCATCGAATGGGACAAGGATGATATCGACGTCCTGAAATTCATGAAGGTGGATGTGCTGGCACTCGGCATGCTGACCTGCATGAAGAAGGGGCTGGACCTTCTGGGCGAACACAAGGGACAGCATTACACGCTGCAGACCATCCCGGCCGAGGACCCGCGCACCTACGCCATGATCCGGAAGGCCGATACGATCGGGGTGTTCCAGATCGAGAGCCGGGCGCAGATGTCCATGCTGCCGCGTCTCAGGCCCCGGGTGTTCTATGATCTGGTGATCGAGGTGGCCATCGTCCGGCCCGGCCCCATCCAGGGCGACATGGTGCATCCCTATCTGCGCCGGCGGGCCGGGCAGGAAAAGGAAATCTACCCGACGCCGGAACTCGAAAAGGTGCTCAGGAAGACCTTGGGCATTCCGCTGTTCCAGGAACAGGTGATGCAGGTGGCCATGGTGTGTGCCGGGTTTTCGGCATCCGAGGCCGACCAGCTGCGCCGGGCCATGGCGACGTTCAAGAATACCGGCACGGTCTCACGCTTCCGCACGCGCCTGATCGAGGGGATGACGGCGCGCGGTTATCCCGAGACCTTTGCCGAGCGCATCTTCCAGCAACTGGAGGGGTTTGGCAGTTACGGCTTTCCCGAAAGCCATGCCGCCTCATTTGCCATCCTCGCCTATTCGTCATCCTGGATGAAATGTGCCCATCCGGATGTATTTCTGGCAGCACTCCTGAACAGCCAGCCCATGGGATTCTATGCCCCGGCGCAGCTTGTGCGTGATGCGCGCGAACATGGGGTCGAGATCCGGCCGATCTGCATCAACGCCTCGCGCTGGGACAGCACGCTGGAAGGCCCGGAGCGGGATGACGGGCTGTTTGCCGTCCGCCTGGGCATGAACCTGGTGAAAGGGCTGGCCAATGAGGATGCGGCCCGCATCGTGGCGGCGCGGGGCGACCGGCCCTTTGCCTCGGTCGATGATCTGTGGCGTAGGGCAGGGGTGAAGGGGGTGACCCTGACCCATCTGGCCGAGGCGGACGCCTTCCGGCCGGGACTGGGTCTGGCCCGGCGCGAGGCGCTTTGGGCGATCAAAGCACTACGTGACGAACCCCTGCCGCTGTTTGCTGCAGCCGCTGTCGTGCGTGAAGCAGAAGAACCTGATGTGCTGCTCCAGCCCATGCGGGACGGGGCCGAGGTCGCACGGGATTACAACCGCACCGGCCTGACCCTGCGGGATCATCCCCTGGCCTTCCTGCGTGCCGATCTTATCGAGCGTGGGATGGTGACGTGTCGGCAGGCCTTCGAGGCACGGGACAGGAGCAGCCTGTCGGTGGCTGGGCTGGTACTGGTTCGTCAGCGGCCCGGTTCGGCCGAGGGCGTGGTGTTCATGACGCTGGAGGATGAGACGGCGGCGATCAACGTGATTATCTGGCCCGATATGTTCGAGCGCTGTCGTCGTGTGGTCCTGTCGGGCCAGATGCTGGGGGTTGTCGGGCGGCTGCAGAAAGAAGGGGAGGTGGTGCATCTCGTGACGCGTGAGATTGTGGATCTCTCCTTCCTGCTGGCCGATGTGGGAAATCGGTCGTCGCAGATACTTCCAGACTTCGATCAGGGCAGGTCTTCCGAAAATATCATTGTGAAGGCCCGGAATTTCCATTGAATGTTGTGTCAGCAGGATAATCCAAGTTCGTGATGTCTGCTTACGCCCTCACTCCAGACATAGAGCACAATAGTATGTGTTCCCGTTAACGGACAGTTCGCAATAATTCACCCTGCATCTGATAGTCAAAGTACCATCCCTGCTGCACACTGCAGCAGTTCAGAAGATAGTATTATGGAGCAAAGTCGACCGTTTCCATTTGGAGGGTTCGAAAAACCCTATCAGGAATTTTACATATCTTTAAATGTTAATTGGTTATAATTGTCTTCGATATGAAAGGAGAGTTTTTCGAACTCTCCAATCTTAAGGACGGAATTTATTATGCGGCAGGTTGAGAAACGATAGTGGCCGCGTGATTTAACCAATCGCGCACTTGTTGTGTATAAGTATCCCAATAACTTGACTTCGCAGCCAAATCAATAATTTGGGACAATCCTACAGATCTCTCCACATTTAAAGTATCTATTATTTTTCCTATGAGATAATGCTTATCTTTTTCATATTCTATATTGGAAGATATATCATAAATTTCTCGATCATTACCAGAAAGATCATCTGGATTTAAACTTCTTATCATATGATGTATCTGAGACTCTGGGGATAAACCAAAATCGGAAGAAGGGTTAAATTGTCTAATACCATTAACACATTTTTCTCTAAATTGTTCGCGCCCCTCTTCAGTCCCACTGACTACTTTCTCTAACTGCGTTTTTCTTTCGTCTTCCTTCGAGAGAACATCTCCGTCCAAAACGTAAAGCTGTTTTTCAGGATCATATTTTTTTGTTAGCGCAAGCCCTCCCACAACGCTAAAACAATTACTTGCTGATCCGTAGAAAACGGTATTTACATGTCTTTTTATTTTTAACTTAGAAGCTTCCCAGTCAATAATAGATTTGGCAACATCGTCTTCAACGAATACTTCAAATGTTCTTGCCATATCTCCTGTAAGTCTGTAAAGTATATCTGGCGTAGTATTCGAAAAACATAAAGTCTTTGCTTTTATTGCATTCGTCGCATCGCCCACAGCTACAGAAGAATCTTTAATTTCAATTGTCTGAAGATGCTTGATGCTAACAATGTCTGTTTCAGTAAGTATTGTCTCTCTGTGTGATGTGAAAATTACCTGCAAATTCTTGGATGATGCCCTTCCGGAAATGGACCTAAGTAACCTTTTTAATGCATCTGTGTGAAGAAGAAGATCTATTTCATCTATCAAAATTAATCCATATTTAGGCGCAGTAAATACTGATGATAATATTTGTATAACTCTTTGCTCTCCAGCCCCCATAGCTAAAGAGGAATATTTTATGCTTTTTAATGATAATCCAAGAACCATCTTTTTATTTGCTGTTACATGAATGCTTAGTTCATCATAATTTTTATTAAAAATAGAACTCATCTCGGATATAATTAAATCCGAATCCTTGTGTTTTGTTGTGCTGAACTTAATTGTTCCCGCTGCTCTTTCCTCTTCAATGCGCGGAACGCATGTTTTAATTCCAATAAAATCTACAAATCTTTCCGGTCTACGAATATATTTTGGAGACCATCGATCAGTCATTTTTCTATAAGTGGTCTCTTCATGTTTAATTTCCTGCTCCCCTTCCCGATAAGAATGGACCATTGTAAATTCACTACCCTTCCACGTACTGTGTGTTGTGGGAGTAAAAAAATCACTAAACTTCCAATTTCTTTGAGTTTTTTCATCTTCTGGCTTATAACAACAAGCTAAAGCGTGAAGGATGGTTGATTTTCCGGATCCATTCACTCCAACAATAGAAGTTAAATTCTTTTCATCGAATCTTATTTCTTGAAGATTCCTAATGCCCTTGAGGTGATCTATTTTTAAGTAATGTATTACTTGCTGCGACGCTGACATTTTGAATCTTTCTAATTTCTCTCTTCCAGAGCGACAATACCCCCTTCGAGCCTTTTTGGAAATTCAAGTATGAGCATTTCGGCGTAGCATGATGCTCCCCATGGGAGGAGGCTCATGACCTGTGACAGGTCAATATGCTGCTTGTAATCCGCAAATGACGCATTATCCGCCCTTAGGAGGCTGGCATCTCGCATAGCTCAGATGAGCGCGACCGTCTCCAATGCACATTGCTTGAATGACTGCTTTCCTTGTCCCGTTGCCCTGAATCGGACATTCGGTTCTCCCCCCAATGCGGAATTGGTTCACCTGGTGATGTTTCGCTGGTCGATTTCCTCTGGCGGCCCTTAAAGTTGGTGAAAGCGCCTCAACGGGAGAAGCCCCACTTGCTCAGTCTCCGTCGTTCCAGAAATTAATCAATGCCGTCAAAAATATCTCGAACTGCTCACGACGCCACGTAGCCGGCGACGTTGGGTGAAAGAGAAAGTACTGCCCGTTGGCGCATTCGAGCTTTGCCCGATCGCAGCCATTCAGCCAATTGAGCACGTTGATCAGCGTGGCGCAGTAGCTTAACCCGAAGTTGGCGTCAGGCACATTATAAAGCATGCCTTCGACGAAATAGGAGGGCGCGATCCCGTCCGCCAATCGGCCTTGAGCGACCATAGCGTTGCGCATATTTTTGAAGATACGAACGATCGGCTTGAACCAAGATCTGGTACGCTGATGCTTGGCGGTGCAGTTCACCGAATGCTGCTTCGGATAATTAACAACTTGTATCCCGTCACGGAGCCAGAAACAGATGCCCTCGGCGTAGCGCTGATCGGAGGGGCTGGCGTAGCGAAAGTAGCGGCGAAACTCCGCTACGAGCAGCACATCGGCATCACGACGTCCGCCATTCCCCGCGACGTAGATCGCCTTCGAGCCGGGCTGAACGGCGGAGCCATAGGCTTTGGTGAGCTGCGCGATCACCTCTTTACGAAACTCGGTCCAGCTATATTGCGCCGGTGAGCGATTGGTCTCGTAATTGGCCTTATCGCTCGCGGAAAGTTCGGACAGGTCAGTGTAGAAGACCGAATCTAGTTGCATGACAATGTCGACATCGCTGTCGGCATATACATTGGTGTCGTTGCCATAAGACCCCTGCAGGAAGGTCGAGTAGCTTCGGTGCGCGTAGAGCGCGTCATCACGCTCCAACACGTTACGCAGCGCCTGGTACGTCGCCGCCGACTGGATGATGGAGCCTTGCCGCGACCAGATGTCGAGCTGCTTTTCCGATATGCTCATGGTCTGAGCTTACGTCAGAAGTGTCGTCAAGGCAGCCTCATTCTTCGCGAACGACTCAGCGCCGCGCTGACGCAGTAGATTGAGCTTGTTCAGGTCGTGTTCGAACAGGTCAGTCGCCATCTCGGGGTTCGCGAACGTGTCGCTGATCCGGACAGTGTGGATGTCACTGTACAGGATCTCCCGCAACTGGTCCATCGACTGCGTATTGATCTCAAGCGTCTTTTGAAGAAGCTGGACGCTCAAGAGTCGGCTAGCGAACGCCATCTTGCTGAAGAAGGCCGGCTTAGGCTCGGGATAGGTGCCGACGCCCACACTGACCACACGCACCGCTGACCGCGGCTGAGCCAGCGACCCCAGCGCGTCGGCGATCGCGTAAAGAGTCGGGTTGTTGGCGCAGTAGCCGCCATCGACGAGTTCGACTCGGTCACCAGCGGCAGTGGTGAGGATTTTGCGCTTGAAAAAAGGATAGGCTGAACAGGATGCTACCACAGCCTCGCCTATGGGGACCCCGAAGCCGGGGACGAACGTGCCGCGGCGGCCGTGCGCCTGGGCGGGTTGACCCTTGAAGATCATTGGTCGTTCGATGTCCCATTTGGTCGTGACGATCCCTACGCCGGTCCGCATGCTCTCGAACTTCGTGTCGGCATACACCTCGCGGGCCAACGTGTTCAGAGCCGCCGTCTTGTCCGCGGAGGATTGGCGACTCATGATCTTGACGACGTGCTCGACGTAGAGTGCGTGGATCTCTTCGACAGAGCGGCCTAGTGCGAGGAGCGAGGCGATGATCGCGCCCGTGCTGGTGCCAAAGATCAAGTCGAAAACCTCGTGCAGCCGCTTGCCCGCAAGAGCCTCGATTTCACGCAGCACGCCGAGCGAGTAAAAGCCCTTCGCGCCGCCGCCATCCAAGCTTAGGATGCGAAACGGTGTGGGCGCGTCCGCGCTCTGAGGGGACTCATCGGTCATCACGTTTTCTTCTAGCAAACTTTGCTGGCAGAAGGAACCGCTTGAGCATCGCGCGCCGCGCCTGCAAAACTATCCCGACCATGTCGAATACAATCAACCTTTTCATGTGGGGGTACCAAACCCACTTTCGCGCTCAGCTCGAATACCGGGCCAAGAGCATTTTCCAGCTGATCGGAGCTGAAACCGAACTGCGAGTCCTGCTCGTCGGCATGCGACGTCCGGGCCTCCCGCCCGGACACCCCGTCTGCATCGAGCCGGAGGACGGGATCTGGCCATTGGCCCTCTTCAGCAATTTACCAGCCAAGGTGGAGCAAGCAATCCCCGCACACCCCGATCAGATGATGGTTTACGGCGACGAACGCGCGAACAGAGAAAAACCCGAGCGCATCAGACAGGAAACCATCGCCGACGAGGTCAAGCGCGCGCTTGACCGAGCCGACCAGATGGCCGGCTGGCAGAGCTTCTGCAGTACGGCCCATTCGGTCGACGACTATGACGTGGTTTGCGTGTTGCAACTACCCGACCGCCTGTTCAGGAAGTTCCCGTCGGTGTCGATGGCCTACCAGCGCAAGGTCTACGAAACGAGCCTTATCCACGCCTGCATTAACGTGTTTCTCCAAGAGAGTCGGCACGGCCTTGGGCAGCCTGAACCCGGACGGAGGATCGGCGACAATGGTCTTCGATCGCCGGAAGAGATCATCCGGCGGGCCGCTTCGAATTTCATGTGCTCGCCGTTCATCGCCGGCAAGTTCTGCGACTTGGATCTATTCGAAGCGGTAAACCGCTTGTCGCAGCAGAGATACGAAGGCGATATTGGCATCGGCCGGCTCGTGCTGGCGGCGGCCAACGATCCTAACGTCAAGTATGTCTTGCGCCTAGCGCAGCCGGTAAGACTCGCAGAGCCGCGTTGGGCGCGCAAGTTGCTGCAGATGGCGACCGGACCGTCAGCGTTGGTGGCCGAATACGACACGATATCGGGACTTGGTACAGTCTCCGATGTCAGTGCTCCGCCATTCTCGATCGAGTTCCTTGATCATCACCAATGGAACCTGCGTCGCGGCGAGTTGGTGCTCATGCGCTGCCGCTTCGGCGAGGTGCAGTTGCCGCAGGAAACGATGGGCAAGGAGCGCTTCATCGACAACATGCAGCGCGTCTTTCCCGGGATCGACGAGCCAGCCATCGCCCGCTTCCGCATCGTCCTCGATCTGCTCGCACAACTGCGCCACGGCAGCTCGCTAGTTATAGCCAGCGACGCGAAGGACGAAGCAGAGCGTCTGGCGCGGCAGGGCACAAACATCGTTCCAACCCCGCTTACCAAGGAGCTACTCGAGCGCGCTACGGCGATTGACGGAACCATCCTTGCTGATCCGGCCGGCGTCTGCCATGCGATCGGCGTCATCCTCGACGGTCCGGCGAGTGAAGAAAGCACGCCGTCGCGCGGGGCCCGCTACAACTCTGCGGTACGATACGTCGCCGCTGGCGCTGTGCCGCGCATGGCGTTCGTCATCTCGGAGGATCGAACCCTCGACGTCATCCCACTCCATCGTCCCCGCGTGCTCCGGAGCCGTATCGAGGCGGCCGTGGCAGAGATTGCCAGCGCCACGTTCAACACGTTCCATAAGGCGCGATCGTTCTTGGACGAACATCGATTCTACCTTGATGCCGAGCAATGTCGGATCGTGAACGAAGCGCTGGATCGGATCGAGAACGAGCCAGCCGAGGTCGGTCGAATCATAATTCAGACGCGGCGGTTCGAACCCCATCCGGCATTCGATGCGACGTACCTGTTAGCCGATGATGCTGTTAGCCGTTAAGGCAACGACTTCAGTAGCGCAGCGCCGCGATACGGTTTGACAAGCTGTGGCGCCATCAGCCTCACTTCGTGGCCAAGCGCACCAAGGGTTCTGGCCCAGTGATGGGAAGCCCCACAAGCTTCAATGCCAATCACTGTCGGCGGAAGTTTCTCGAAAAACCGGATCATCTGATGTCGGCTCAGTTTCCGGCTTAGCGCAACCCGCTCTTCGGCATCCACGCCGTGGAGCTGAAACACTTTTTTCGAGGTATCCATGCCGATACGGACCAACTGACGCATGATGGTTTCCTTCACTGACATTCAACTCCTCAGCATCCTCTCAGGACCACAGGGAGCCGTCCACACCATCAGTTCTCAGTGAAAATCAACAGACACGATCCACGCCTGGAAACAGAAACTCTCGGGGCGATCAATAACCACGTCACGCAGCGGCTAAGGACATTGTCTGCGTCTCAGACCTACGCCGTATCAGCGCGCCTTGTTGGCATAACAAATATTATGGGATTTACAAGTTTGATTGTTCGGGAAGGCAACCAATGATACTTGCGATTAGCGGACAGCAAGATACCCCGTCTCGCCGCGTGACAAGGTAATCATGCCAAAACGCATGGGCATACCCAATTGGAATCCTTGTCATGGACAGACCGCCTCATATATAATCCCATTCTATGGTCAATATATGAGGCAACCTGTCATGTCCGAGACCACGTTTCTCTACTGACGCCTACGATCCGTCCGGACTGATCGCGGCCGAACGGCTGAGTAGCATGCTGCATATCACTCGTGGCGAACTGGCTGCCACCCTGGGCCTGTCCCGCGACGCCGTCTCCAAAAGTGCCCACCTCGGCCGCCCCGCCACCCAGGCGAGGCTGCGCGACATGGTCGAGATCCTCAATCGTGTCCGGCCATGGGCGGGCTCAGCCCAACAGGCTTTTGCATGGTATCGGTCACAGCCCCTGCCCTCCTTCGGTGATCAGACTGCCGAGGCGCTCGTTCGGGAAAGATACGCCGACGCCGTCCGGCGCGCTATCTCGATCGGATTGCAACCGGCGGTTACGCGCGAGGTTTACCGGACGGGTGTTCCGGGCTCATAATCCCCGCTGGTCTTTCACCCCACTGTCAGGCGACGGTGCGGCGCTTCATGGAGGCCGGTTCAACCTGGACGGCACACCTACCCTTTACACATCTCTGCGGATGGAGACTGCCTGGCTCGAGGCCCAGCAAGGCTTCCCGTTCAAGCCTCAGCCCTTGACCATCTGTGGCTATGACGTCGATAGCGAACCCGTCCTCGATCTGACCGACCCGTCCAATCTTGATAATCTCGGTTTCTCCTCCCCTGCCCCTGGGAAGATCTTGCCGATCAGGGCAAGATGCCGCCCTCGTGGGAACTCGCAAAAATGCTCACAGCCAATGGTGTGGCTGGCATCATCGTCCCGAGTTTTGCCCCCGGAGCAATGGAAAATGACAGGAAGCTGGTCTTCTGGCAGTGGTCAGACAGTCTACCCTCCCGCGTAACCGTCATCGACGATGAAAAGCGTTTGCCAGCAACCGCAACGTCATGGTTGTAAACCGAGAATAAATGAAGGACTTGCGACGATATTAGTCGGTTAAAAGTCCCAACGGAAGCCATTGGGACCATTACGTCACGTCGACCACCAACCATAACAACGGGCGCCCCTCTTTTTGAGGAGCGACAAACAACCAAGCGGCAATTATGCATTCCGTCCTGTAAATGCGTTCATATGAGCCTGAATTTCGAGAGATGCCTCTCCAACGGTCGACGGGTACGTTTGAGCAGTAGTCATCGCCGCGACGCGCTTGTTGTGAAGCGCGAGATCAGCGCCAGCGGTTGGCAATTGTCTAGCTGCCTGCGCCAGACTGATCTGAAGGCTGTTTAAAGGCTCTTTGACGGCATCAATCGAATCACGCATCGAATAAGACGTTGAAGCCTGAACGCTGCTTGGACCTTGATTGTCAGGTGTTTTAAGAAGCTCATCAAGAAAGTCCGGCGCTGCCTGGTCACGTTTGGTTAGAGAACGAATACCAAATAGTTTTCTAAGTGTCGCTATTATTGTCGTATGATCGTAAGGGGTATTGCCTTGTGGCCTGAATACGTGACCCGGCTTTACATATGGTGAGATGATTATTGCAGGGACACGGACACCGAAGTAATCAAAATTAAAACCATCTTGATGTTTATCGTCGGGTGATACTGCTGCTGGTGGAGTCACATGATCATAACATCCTCCGTGTTCATCGTAGGTAATGATTAAAAGTGTCTTATCCCATAAGGGACCATTGCGAACCGCATTATAGACCGATGCAATGAGTTCCTCCCCGTATACGACATCGTGCGCCGGATGCTGGTCATTGGGCATCTTTCTCAAAATGGGGTGAGCAAAATATCGCGGCTCGATGAAACTATACGCGGGTAAAGTCCCTTTTCTCGCATCATTCTCAAACTCCTCAAAATATTTGAAATTCGAGAGCGAGAATTCCCAAAGAGAGGACAAAGTCGTCGATTGCGCAAAGTCATGAAAATATATTTTCCAATCCTTATGAACCTCCCTTAATCTGTTGAATACGGTGGGCATTTCAAACGGGAGCTTGTCCGGATAGTTATTGACCCATCCACCAGACGTGCCCGTATGCGCAAAGATACGGTTTGGCCATGTCTGACATGGCGCAGATGCATGCCAACGGTCTGAAATGCCGAATTCCCGACCCAGCGTCGTCAATACAGGTAGCTGATCGGGGGTGAAGAAATGCATGACTGACTCAGGACTACGCGAACCCGGGCGATCAGGCTGGGCCATATAATTATCTACGAATCCTGACATGTCTGGTAATTTCGAAGCCAAGCTGCCCTTTTCCTGGCGTCCATGAATCTGTTCGTAAATGTCTTTAAATGATTCACCGGGATCAGGATCTGGAATGCGCACCACCTGACGGTCGGTTCCGTCCGTAGTCCACACGGCTATCGATTCGACGGAGCCGTCCGGATGATGCCAGGGATTAGTCTCCGTTCCCGTTAGTCGGTCGATCGGATCGGTGGACGATGGCGACTGTCCAAACATACTATCGAATGACCGATTTTCTAGCATTAATACAACTACGTGCTCAATACCCATTGATTTCCACTCCTTTTATTTTTTACACCATTTAATAAGTCATATATCAGAAAGTTATTTTCTTTTATCTTGTAAATCATACAAATCTCCCGGACCCGAAACCCACGTCTCAGTCATTGATCAAGTCCCAGTTCCCAATGATCACGGGCTGACTGCCCCGCCCAACAGAATGCCAAAAGCCCCCGAATATTGTTACAGTACCAGCTATACTCATACACTAGTTTGTGGGAACTCCGCTAATCCCCTTTTTTAAACGGGTGACACAAGAGAATGTAGAGAACAAGCCTGCAGTTTCTGTACAGACACTAGCTCGGCATATCCGCGTTGCCCTTCTCCCAACAGTATATCCCGCGTGGCGACGCCACGTAACCCCTGATGGTTAGAGACAGAGATCCAGTCGCAGAAACTGGCCATGACCAAATCGGGTCCCACACCGATGACGCCTCCTTGAGGCACGTTTTCATATCCAATCAATAGGGTAACGGCTTCAGACCTTTTACTCTTCCTTCGGCTCGACTGCGGATGTACCATGACATTCTAAATGTCTGACCGAGACGCCTCTTCTTCCTCGTCTTCACCCGTTGCGTCCATCGGGAGAGACCGCATGTCAGGAAAACAGCAGATGGACGGTCAGCATACGTCCACATCTGGTGCCGTTTGGAGCTGTCCGATGCATCCGGACATCAGGGAAGCGCATCCCGGCAAATGCCCGATATGCGGTATGACACTTCAGCCGATGAGCAGCCCCGATACTATGGAACCAAAGAAGGGAATGGGCCACGACCAGGCGATTCATGATATGGCCTGCCATGATCAGAACCGCCATGCGCCCCAGACCGCTGCCTGGCCGCCTACTGGTGGCCACACGATCTGGACATGCCCCATGCGTCCGCAGATCCGGCAGGACCATCCTGGAAACTGCGCGCTTTGCGGCATTGCGCTGGAGGCGGAGGAACCGACCGAACAGCCTGACGACAATTCGGAGCTGAAGGACTTCACGCACCGCCTGATCGTGGCCCCCGCTCTTGCCATCCCACTCACGGTCGTCACCAATGCGCTTAGGCTCGGCGCCCTACGGACCCGCACCATGCTGGTTCCATATAGTTGGTCCGCTATCTCCCTCATCTAAGACGCGCCGCCGCCCGTCTAACCTGCTCGGGAGCGGACGTTCGTGGTCTTAGTCCATCGCATCTCTTCCGACGAAACCTTCGATCCAGCGTCTCGTCAGGTAGACCATGAAGCTTTGCACGAGTTCCGCACGCGTGGGCGCGTGGCATATGTCAGGCGCACGACGTGGAGCGACATCTCCTCGGTACGCCAGTCGCGCACGGTCTCAACGACACGGCCGTCCGCCCATCTCTCGTGTCCCATGAAGCCGTGATCGCCGTGCCCCGCGCTGTAGGATGTCAGCCACGGTGCTCGGGCAAGCCATACACGCGGCTACTCGATGTCTTCCGACCTCGTCCATACAGTCGGCAAGCGCTTCGCCAAGGCGCACCTTAAAAGTGCCCAGCTACGGTGTGTCGTCAGTTAAGCAGGATCATGATTGAGGCGAACTGCACGGCTGCAAGGAATGTTGACTTCAGTTTATCGTAGCGGGTTGCGATAGCGCGAAACTGCTTGAGTTTATTGAAAAACCTCTCAACAAGGTTTCGTTCGCTGTAAAGGGAAAAATCGGTTTTCCGTCGTGTTGTTCTGTTGCGTTTTGGCGGGATGACCAGGGTAATCCCGCGCTGTATCAGCCGATCGATCAACCTGTCCGCGTCATACGCCTTGTCAGCAAGGAAAGCATCCGGGTCGATGTTTTCCAGAAGCGGTTCCGCCTGGGTGATATCTGCGTCCTGTCCCGGTGTGATGCCGAGTTCCACCGGATTGCCCAGAGCGTCGCAGATGGCATGGATCTTTGTAGTCAACCCGCCTCGTGATCGTCCGATGGCCTGATCCGTGCCCCTTTTTTGAGAGCTCCGGCACTATGCTGATGCGCCCGGACAATTGTGCTGTCGATCATCATGTATTCATTGTCGTGATCAGCGGCCAGATAACGAAATATCCGTTCGATGACACCGCTTTCACACCAGCGGCGCAGACGCCGGTGCACGTTTTTCCAGTCCCCGAAACGGGCAGGAAGGTCGCGCCATGGAATGCCCGCGCGATAGCGATACAGTACCGCCTCCACGAACAGACGGTTGTTCGCCGCAGTGCCGCCGACATAACCCTCACGACCGGGGAGAAGATCCTTTATCCGCTCCCACTGGTCATCGCGTAAACCATAGCGCCGCATCCCTCTGTCTCCCCCAAAACTGGGAAAACAGTCAGCACACGCAGCCATAAAGTACAACCCACACGTGCCACATTCAGGGCTTAACTGACGACACGCCGTAAGATAGATGCTTCGAAGGTCAGGGTTATGCCGCATGGCAACCAGAGTAGGCATGTACAGAGCGTTTCTGACATGAATCCGACCAACCCGAATAAAGCTTTTACCCTGCCACTTTCCACACTGCCTGGTCTGCGAGCCCAACAACCTGTCCATTTCCCAGTGTTCCCAGTTCGGGAATATCGACCCTGCCCCCTGAAATGCCCTCGATTTGAAGTAAGGTCTGTCCATAAGAGACAGACGATGAAGAAAGCACGTTTCACACAGGAGCGGATCATCGGGATCCTGAAGGAGCATCAGGTGGGCGCGACGGCTGCGGATCTGTGCCGCAGGCACGGGATCAGCGACGCGACCTTCTACACCTGGCGGTCGAAATACGGCGGCATGGAAGTGTCGGAAGCGCGTCGGCTGACGGCTCTTGAAGAAGAGAACGCGAAGCTGAAGCGGCTCCTGGCGGAGAGCGTAATGGACGTCTCGACGCTGAAGGCCTGCTGGCAAAAAACTCGTGACGCCCGGTTTGCGGCGGGACGCCGTGGCCTGCGCGATCCGGGAGAAAGACTATTCGCAGCGACGGGCCTGCCGGCTTATTGGCATGGATCCGAAGACCTGGCGCTATGCGTCACGCCGCTCGGATGATGCCACAGTGCGGGGGGGGCTGCGTGAACAGGCTGCAGAGCGACGACGATTTGGCTATCGGCGCCTGCAGATCCTGCTCGACAGGGAGGGGCTGGTGATGAACCACAAGAAGCTGTTCCGGCTGTATCGCGAGGAAGGGCTGTCAGTCCGTAAGCATGGCGGCCGTAAACGGGCGATGGGCACGCGCTCGCCGATGATGCTGCCCGACGGGCCAAACCAGCGATGGAGCCTGGACTTCGTCTCGGACGCGCTGAACAACGGACGACGCTTCCGTGTGCTGACAGTGGTGGACGACTACACGCGAGAGTGCCTGGCGCTGGTAGCGGATACGTCGCTGTCAGGCGAACGGCTCGGCCGCGAACTCGACCGGATCGGGGAACAGCGCGGCTTTCCCATGATGATCGTCCGTGACAACCGCACCGAGATGACCTCGAACGCGATCGAGGCCTGACAGGAAAAACGGTCGGTGCTGTGGCACTACATCGCACCAGGCAATCCGCAGCAGAACGGGTTCATCGAGAGCTTCAACCGCCGGTTCCGTGACGAATGCCTCAACGAGCACCTGTTCCGCAACCTCGCCCACGCCCGTTCGGTCATCAAGGGCTTGCGGCCTGACCACAATGCCGTCAGGCCCCACACCAGCCTCGGGGGCATGACCCCAGAGGTTTTCGCTCAACACACCGACAAGGCATACAGCAACCCACAGACCCTAACTTAAAACTGAGGGCACGCTCGGGGTAGGGTCACTTCAGGCCCAGATGATCCCGATAGCGGCGAAAGCAGGCCGCGCCACATTCCAGCCGCATCAGGGCGCCTTCGGCGATGGCCGGGGCACGACGCGAATCTTCCGCGATGAGCGGGCTGATAACCTCTGCATTCCATGTTGCGGAATGGCGCACATCCAGCACGGCATGCAGGTCGAAATAATGCCGGTCATCGGGCTGCACGCCCAATCGTTTCAGCCCTGCCGCGACCATGGCCGCCCTACCCGGCGCGGTCAGTTCGATCACGCCCAACGCGCCGACCGCGTGAAACGCCAGATGCCGGCGGCAGGCCAGACCGGACATGGTGTTGGCTAGGGCCAGCGACTGCCACACCGTCGTCTCCGATTGGGACCGCAGCCCGAGGGCATGGACCAAATGCGCCAGCATCGGACCGTGCATGCCGGCTTCCCGGCCATGACCCATTTCGTCCCAGTAATTGCGCGCCAATTCCAACTTGGGGCGCGTTGGCATACGGACCTGGACCAGTGCCGTCAGGTCCTCGAAACCCGCTTCCCCTGCGGCTTCCTGTTCAAGGAACCAGCCCATGGCCTCACGGGATGCATCATGCGCCAGCCAGGGGAAAAGGCTGTCGTGCTGGCCGGGACCGGTCTGTTCCAGTTCCTCGAACCATGCGAGGAAAGCCGCGGGCTCCCGGGGAGCCTGGGCGGCGATCGGTGCGACCTGTTCGCGCAGGGAGCGCAGAAAACCCGCTTCCTCCGCCAGCAGACGGGGCAGATCCAGTCCCGCCGCACCGTCCTCCTCGGGCAGGCACGGCGTCAGCCTTAGACGATTGAGCCCGGCCAGTGCCAGATGGAGTTCCCGCTGCGCCCGGTCGCTACTCTTGCCCGTCAGGATATTGTTCATTGACACCATTCCTCTCCTGCTATCGCCGTGTCACGGTCAGGCAGATCACCGCGATCCGCTCCGCCGTGGATAGCGGACCATTCTCCAGCTCCTCACCAAAGACATCCGGATCGAGCTCAGTGGCCGCCCACGTAAACTCCCGGCCATCCAGCAGGGCCACCACATCGCGCAGGAAGGGATTGTCCCCATTGATGATTGCGGTCCCGGTATAGAGCAGCAACGTCCCGCCGGGCGTCAGCCGCTCCATGGCCGTTCTGACAATCGCCAGTGACAGGCCCGCCCCCAGCCTGCCGCCGCCATCTCGGTACAGTCTGCAACCGGGATCGGGCAGATAGGGTGGGTTGGAGATGATCAGGTCGAATGCACCCGAAAGCCCCGACAGGAGATCGCCCTGCCACGCCATGATGCCGCCGACGCCGGCAAGACCAACGTTGATCCGCGCCAGCCGCAATGCGTCGGGGTTGATATCGACCATCACCACTTCGGTTGACGGGCAGACCTGTGCAATCATGATCGCGCCAAGTCCCGTGCCGCAGCCAATGTCCACTGCCCGCACGGGCGGCGGGGCGGAGCGCAGGTGGGCCGCCAGCACCGCGCCGAACCGGTAGCTGTCGGGGCCGAAGAACACCGCATCCGCCGCCACGGTGGGAAAGGCGGAATGGAAGAACCCGTTGCCCCCCAGCGTGGAGAACCGGAACCGGCTGCGCCAGGCCCCGTTATCAGCGACAAGCATCCCTGCTTCCGTCGCCTGCGCAAAGAGGGACACGGGCAGCGCATCACGCCGGAAGGGCCGGCTCCAGCCAAAGATATCGACGGGGTTCGCCGCCCACCCATTACCCGGTCGCGCGTTGACGCGGCGCTGGGTCTCTGGCGTGGGGCAGACAAACCTGTAGCCTGATCGCAACAGCGTGATCCCCACCTGTTGCATTGCGTGATCCCGAACTGCCGCGGGGAAGATAGGATTGTCCATGATGAAGCCCCAACGCAGCACGAATTACGCCTGTTCCCACCATGCTGGCAACGCCTGCAGCTTTGGTGCGATGGAACAGCTTCCGAAGCCGGTATTGTGTATACCCCTTGTCCTGCAGTGGCTATGGCTGGGGCTACGCTATCGCAGCCTGACGCTGCCATCGGTGGTCAATCCGGCGATCGAGACCGGGGGACTGGCAGGCGAATCAAAAGCAGCCTGCCTGGCCCGGATCGGTCAGGCGCATGCGCCATGGGTCGCCCGTACCGTCCTCGTCTCCCCCGCTGACATCCCGGCGGCAGCGTCCATGGCGCGGACATTGGGCTACCCGCTGGTTGCCAAGCCCGATATCGGCTGGTGCGGCCATGGCGTGCGACGGATCGATGTCGTAGATGGGCTGACGGCCTACATCGCGGCCTTCCCCCCCGACGCCAGCTTCCTCTTGCAGGAATTCGTGCCCGGCCCCTTTGAGGCCGGACTGTTCTACAGCCGTGGCCCGACCGAAGCCCATGGCCGCCTTATCGGTCTCGCCATCCGGCATTCCCCACAGGTCACGGGCGACGGCGTGCGTTCCATCGCGGCCCTGATGGCCGCCGACCCACGGCTGTGCTCGCGGATCGGGCATTACCGGCGCGCCCTTTCCACCAGAGGGATTGACCATGTTCCGATGCGTGGCGAACGCGTCATCCTTGGCACGGTCGCGTCCCTGCGGGTGGGCGGCCGCTATGAGGATGCCATGCGGCTCAATACCCCTGCCCTTGAAGACCGTGTCGATGCCATAGCCCGCTCCATGCACGGCTTCCATTTCGGTCGCCTGGACGTACGTTTTGGCAGCGAGGCGGCCCTGCAACGCGGAGAGTTCCGGATTATCGAAATCAACGGCGCCGGATCCGAAGCCATCCAGTTCTGGGACCCGACGATGCGCCTGCGGGATGCCTATCGTGGCGTGTTCGCCAAGCAGGCGGCCCTGTTCGCGCTGGCGGCCCGGATGCGGGCCGATGGCGCGGTCCCGATCAGCGCAATGGCGCTGGCCACGGCATGGTGGCGGCAACTCAGGCTGATGCGGCGCTATCCTTCGTCCAATTAGTTCATATGTGCAGCCCGGATCATGATCTGGAAACAGGCTCCGCATCTGTATGACCCTGATCGGCGCTGTCATGCCATGATACGTGGTTCCACCGCCTCACCCCTTCTGCAATCGGGGAAGCAGGCGTTCCAGCCGCAGCCTCCCCCGGCTGTCCGTCAGCCGCCAGGCTGCCAGGTAGGCCGCGGCTGTCGCGCCGATCAGGTTGCCACTGACGATAAGTGACATCAGCAGGACCTGGTACCTTGAGGCTGCCAAGGGGTTCATCCCCGCCAGGATCTGCCCTGTCATGATTCCGGGCATGGTAATGATCCCGGCGGCCGCCATCTGGTTCAGCGTCGGCAGCAGGGCCGTCCGGATGGCCTGGCGAATCAGGCCGTTCATTGCCTGCGCGCGGGTCGCGCCGAGAATGATCCGCGCCTCGATGGCCTGCCGTTCGCGCGTGATGGCGGACAGGAGTGTATTCATCGACAGGCTTGTTGCATTCATGACATTGCCCAGCAGCAGGCCCGTCAGGGGAATGGCCGTGCGGGCCACATACCACGGGTGGGGCTGGAGGCCGGTCAACAGCCCGATCAGCACCACGATGACCGTCCCTGTTACCGTGGAGGCACCCGCGATCCCGAAATGCCACCACAGACCAAGGCGGACCTGCTGGCGTGACCCGGCTTCCCGGGCGGCGGCGGTGAACATGAAGGCCAGCAGCCCGATGGTCAGCCACACGGAGGCATGACCAAACACGAACAAAAGCACACTGCCGACAAGCGCAAGCTGTACCGCCATGCGCACGGCGGAAACCAGCAGCACCCGCTGCAACCCCAGCGACAGCAGGAACGACAGCGCGCTGCCGATGGCGATCAGGGCAGCGGCCACCAGCATGTCCCCGGTCGTCAGCACTATGGGTGTCATGGCGCGATTTCTTCCATGTGTCCCCGTGCCATCCGGAACCGCGTCCCGGCCATGCGCCCCGCCTGCCCCATGTCGTGCGAGACCAGGACAATGGCCGTCCCCTGCGCCCTTGCCTCCTGAAGAACGGCTTCAACCCTGTCCGTCGTGGCGGCATCCAGCGCCGAACAGGGTTCATCAAGCAGCAGGACACGGGGATGCAGCAGCAGGGCGCGGATCAGGGACAGCCGCTGGCGTTCCCCCGTGGACAGGCGTGACAGCGGCGAGCGCAGGCAGTCTTCCCGCAGGCCAAGGCGCGCGACCAGCGCGCGCACCGCGTCCGTATCCACCATGTGGTCCAGCACGATATCGGACCACCACGCGGGTTCCGCCGGGACATATTGCACCAGGCGGCGCCACTGCGCCGCAGGCATGCCCGAGCAGGCCTGTCCATCGATGCGTGCATCGCCTTCATGCGGGTCAAGATCCGCGATCATGCGCAGCAGTACCGACTTCCCGCTGCCTGATGACCCGGTGATCGCCACGCACGCCCCCGCCGGGACAGTGAATGCAAACGGGCCACCATGGACGCTGCGCAAGGCCAGTACCTCCAGCGCCACAGGCCTGGCCTGATCTGTCGCTACAGTCATCCATCCTCCTGAACAGCCATCCCTGCCCGTTCGCGCGAAGACATCAGCCACGTTGCGTCCAGTCCCGGGCCTTTTCTCATATCTGAATTTCTCGATATGAGGAAATATTATATCCTCGCCGGACATGGCGACCGGCATCGCGCCGGTGTGCATGGCCCGGGCTACGGTCCATTTATGGACAGGTCCCGGCGACAGGACGGCCTGCCCCCGCGCCAGCCCGATGAAACCGGCCAACGCTGTAGGCGTTGGGAACCCTGCCTGTTTGCCCATAATCGGATATTACCATGATGCTGGATCGCCGTTCCTTTCTGGCATTGTCCGGACGAACGACGCCGGCGGCCATGATCCCGCGCCGGGGCCGTGGCGCTGGCCCCGTCATGGGTGGAAAAGCGGACCATACGCTGCGGATCGCCACGGGACAGGTCGAACTTGCCCCCGGGCGCATCATTTCAACCACGCTTTATAATGGCCAGTTTCCCGGCCCCCTGCTGCGGCTTGAGGAAGGCAGGCTCAGCGTGATCGACATCTTCAATGATACCGATACGCCGGAACTGGTGCATTGGCATGGCCGGGGGCGATCTCAACCGTGGTACCTATACCGGGCAGGTCGGGCTGGTCTATATCGAGCCGAAGGATAATCCTGGCGCCCATGACCGCGAGATATTCCTTGTGCTGAAGGAATTCGCGCCATTCTTCAGCCGTGGCGGCGACATGGCGGTGGGTGCGCTTGCGGGCGACCCGGTAGCCGAACTCCAGCGGCTGGGAAAGGGCGCCGACGCGGTCGCCACGCAAGGGACGAAGGGGTTCGAGGTCGGCTACAGGTCATTCACGATCAACGGCCCATTCAATAAGGTGGCGTATAAGCTGGTGCTGCCGGATAGGGCGCCGTCGGGTAAGCAGGCACGACCGGTACAGGCATCGCCACGCCTGTAGTGGCAGCAACCACGCCCGCGATCAGTCCGGTTACCGCCGCCACAAGCAGGTACTGCGCTCCGGACTGCATCCAGTAATAGCCTGATGGCGGCGCCCACAGGCCATGGTAGCGCCGCCAGTCACGGCCCCGCCACTGCCGCGACCGCCAGTTGACATAATACTCCCCCCTTCGCCAGTCCCTCATATGGCCACGCTCCCCGCCACGACGGTCATGACCGCCATGCCCCCATGGCGGATCCGCACGGGCCGTCGCACTGGTCAGGATCAGGCAGGCTGACAGGATGGCGGCCGGAAATCGATCTATCATGGTGCCTCCATCGGCAAGCAGGGTAAGGAACACAGGCTCTCATGGCTTATGCATGAACGTACGCCCCCCCCCGCGCCAGGACAGGGATTGACATTATTTTATATATCCACAATCAAAGATATATGGATATGGAATCGGCCCTTGCCGCGCTCAGCGCCCTGTCCCAGTCCACGCGGCTGGCTATCTTCCGCCTGCTTGTGCGCCATGAACCGGACGGCCTGCCCGCCGGACATGTCGCTCGCCATCTTGATATGCCGCAGAACACGATCTCGACCCACCTCGCGATCCTGACACGTGCCGGCCTGCTGAGCGCGCAACGCCACAGTCGGCAGATCGTCTATCGCGCCTGTCTTTCTCGCCTGCAGGACCTGATGCTCTTCCTCGTCAGGGACTGCTGTGCGGGCAGTCCCGAACTCTGTGCGCCCCTGATCGCGACCCTGTCCTCCTGCTGTCCGTCCCCCGAATCCTGCTCATGACCATCACGATCTATCACAACCCGGCCTGCGGCACGTCGCGCAATGTGCTGGCACTGATCCGCAACAGCGGCGAGGAGCCTCGCATTATCGAGTATCTGAAAACGCCTCCCAATCGTGCGGAACTGGTCGATCTGATTGCCCTTATGGGCGTTCCGGTGCGCTCGGTCCTGCGGGAAAAGGACACGCCCTTTCACGAACTTGGCCTCGATAATCCGGCCCTGAGCGATGACGCGCTGATCGATGCCATAATCGCACACCCAATCTTGATGAACCGACCGATCGTCGTCACCCCGCTCGGCGTTGCGCTCTGCCGTCCGTCCGAGACGGTTCTGGACATCCTGCCCAACCCACAGCAGGGCGCATTCGTCAAAGTGGACAACGAGAAAACCGTCGATGAATCCGGAAAGCGGATCGTCTGATGCTGGCGCTTCTGATTTTCGTTGTCACGCTGGTTTTTGTCATCTGGCAGCCTCGGGGGCTGGGCATCGGCTGGAGCGCAATGGCAGGTGCCGCCGTGGCTCTGGCGGCTGGTGTGATCCACTGGCACGACATTCCGGTCGTCTGGCACATCGTCTGGGACGCGACCTTCACCTTTATCGCGCTGATTGTTATCTCGCTGTTGCTGGACGAGGCCGGGTTCTTCCATTGGGCCGCCTTGCACGCGGTGCGTTGGGGCAAAGGGCGAGGCCGGACGCTATTCCCGCTGATCGTGGTGCTGGGAGCGGCCATTGCAGCGGTTTTCGCCAATGACGGCGCGGCCCTGCTGCTCACGCCCATTGTCATCGCCATCCTCACTCAACTCCGCCTGAGCCATACTGCAGCCCTGGCCTTCATCATAGCGACCGGCTTCGTCGCGGACACCACCAGCCTGCCGCTGGTCATCTCCAATCTGGTGAACATCGTCAGCGCCAATTTCTTTGGCATTGCGTTCGATCGCTATGCCACGATCATGGTCCCTGTCGATCTGGTAGCACTTGGTGCAACGCTGGCCGTCTTGTGGCTGTGGTACCGGCGGCAGGTGCCTGCGACCTATCCCGTCGCCGAACTGCCCGCACCTGCCACGGCCATTCGTGACCCTCATGTATTCCGAGCGGCATTTCCGCTGCTAGCCCTGGTTCTGGCGGCCTATTTCCTGACCGCGCCGTTTCATATCCCGGTCTGTGTCGTAGCCTGCCTGGCCGCTGCAATCCTGCTGCTCGTCGCCGGATATGGCCGGGTGATCTCTGTTCGCAAGGTGCTGCGGGGTGCCCCGTGGCAGATCGTGATCTTCTCCCTAGGCATGTATCTGGTGGTCTATGGGCTGCGCAATGCCGGGCTGACCGACTATCTTGCGACCGCACTGGTCTGGCTCGGTCATCAAGGGACGTTCACGGCCACCATCGGCACCGGCTTTCTAGCGGCTGTTCTGTCGTCCATCATGAACAATATGCCGAGTGTGCTGGTCGGGGCGCTGGCGATCCAGCAGGCTCACGACATCACGCCGCTGACACGCGACCTGATGATCTATGCCAACGTCATCGGCTGCGACCTCGGGCCGAAATTCACGCCCATTGGTAGTCTCGCAACACTGCTGTGGCTGCATGTGCTGGCATCCAAGAATCATCGGGTCACGTGGGGGCAATACATGAAGGTCGGGCTGGCCATCACCCCGCCGGTCCTGCTGGCCACGCTCATCGCGCTGGCCCTGTGGCTGCCCCGGGTCAGCCACCCGTAACGCATGAAGGGAACCGCTCCATGACCGCACCTGACTTGCCCGCCCTGCATCCGGAATATCTCGAACGGGTTGACCTCGCGCGGCTTGAGCCACACCCACGGGTTGACCATCCGCCCCGCATCCTGCTGCTCTATGGCTCGCTGCGACCACGCTCGTTCAGCCGCCTGCTGGTGCTGGAGGCGGAGCGCATCCTGAAAGCCCTCGGCGCGGAAACGCGGATATTCGACCCGACCGGCCTGCCGGTGGCGGATTCCGTACCTGCCACCCATCCAAAGGTGCAGGAACTGCGCGCACTCTCGCTCTGGTCGGAAGGCCAGGTCTGGTGCAGCCCCGAACGGCACGGTAACATAACCGCTGTGTTCAAAAACCAGATCGACTGGTTGCCACTGTCCGAAGGCTCGATCCGTCCGACGCAGGGCCGCACGCTGGCGGTGATGCAGGTCTCAGGCGGATCGCAAAGCTTCAATTCCGTCAATGCCCTGCGGGTTCTGGGCCGATGGATGCGGATGTTCACCATCCCCAACCAGTCCAGCGTGCCGATGGCCTATACGCAATTCGGTGATGATGACCGGATGAAGCCCTCCCCGCTCTATGACCGCATGGTGGATGTCATGGAGGAACTGATGAAGTTCACATGGCTGCTGCGGGACCGGGCCGATTACCTCGTTGATCGCTATAGCGAGCGCAGGCAGGACCATCGCCCGCCTGAAGCGCGGTGAGGCCGGGACGGGACGGAACCGTTCAACGTGGTGATTGCGGATGGCGGCCATGCTGCGGGGCCGTAAGCCTGCTACGCTCCAGCCAACGCCAAAGCGGCAACACTTCAGGCTTACCATATCCGTGATCCTGTGATCTGGATTAATAAACCCCAATCTTCGTGCGACCATCTTGTCGCTTTATCAAAGCTCTTGTAAAAACAAAAAGAAATACTTTGTCATGAACATAGCGTTATGGAATCTTTCCAATTGAAAACCTCCATAAACAGTAAAATCCGTCACGATCCACAAGAAACTACCAAGGTTCTTGTGGTCAACACCCTCCTGACGTGAAGACAAACACCGTGTCCTGATTTCGCATATAGCGATCTTCCTATACCGCCTTGATGTGCCTGGGCATCATAGCCTGCTCATGCCGTTGGCCACGGTCGTTCGAGATTACCAGGATAAAAGCAATAGTGGCGGTCACCGATATTGTACCGGCCCACCTGACCGACACCACTACGAAAGGGGTTCACCCCATGTCACCCTTACAGTCGAGTTGCGCCCTGCCTGAGGCTGCCACGTCTCGAAATGGACGGGAAGGCATCTGTCTTGATCATGACCAGTCCTTGCAGCAATGGATCCTTGCATGATGACCGAAACCTGCAAGGTCCTGATGATCTTCCCGCTTTTCAACGCCAATTCATTCTGGAACTACAAGGAAGCCTGCGATCTTGCGGGCGCACGCTATCCGGCGGCCCCCCTTGGCCTGGTCACGGTCGCAGCCCTCCTGCCCCGGGACTGGGAAGTCCGGCTGGTCAACCGCAATACCGAAGACCTTGTGGATGCCGATTACGACTGGGCCGACATGGTCATGACCGGCGGCATGCTGCCGCAGCGCAATGATGCGCTGCACATCATCGAGACCTGCCGCGCGCGCGGCAAGCCGGTGGTGGTGGGTGGCCCCGACGTGACCTCCAGCCCATCGCTTTACAGCGCCGCCAATTTTCAGGTTCTGGGCGAGGCCGAAGAGATCATGGATGATTTCATCGCCGTCTGGCACAGCGGCGTGCGGCAGGGCATGTTTGAGGCTCCCATGGGCAAGACGGATGTGACCAAAAGCCCATTGCCGCGCTTTGACCTGCTCAAGCTGGATCAGTACCTGCACGTGGGCATCCAGTTCTCGCGCGGTTGTCCGTTCAGTTGCGAGTTCTGCGACATCATTGAACTCTATGGCCGAGTGCCGCGCACCAAGACCAATGCGCAGGTCATGGCCGAACTCGATGCCCTGTACGCGCTTGGCTATCGCGGACATGTGGATTTTGTCGATGACAACCTGATTGGCAACAAGAAGGCGCTCAAGAAATTCCTGCCCGACCTGAAACGCTGGCAGAACGAGAAGAACTTTCCATTCGAGTTCTCGACCGAGGCATCGATCAACCTTGCCGATGATGCCGACCTGCTGCGCAGCCTGGCCGATACCAATTTCTTCGCCATATTCGTCGGCATCGAAAGCCCGGATACAGACTCCCTCGTGCTGATGCAGAAAAAGCAGAACACGCGGCGCAGCCTGCAGCAGAGCATCGAGACGATCCACAAGGCCGGGATTTTCGTCAATGCGGGCTTCATCGTGGGTTTCGACAGCGAAAAGGGCAGTGTCGCCCAGGGCATGATCGACTGTATCGAGGATACGTCCATCCCAGTCTGCATGGTCGGCCTGCTTTACGCCCTGCCCACGACGCAGCTGACGCGGCGCCTGCTGGCGGAAGGCCGCCTTTTTTCCGGCAGTGAACAGACGCAGTCGGGCGACCAATGCACGGCGGGGCTGAATTTCGAGACAAAACGCCCGCGTCGCGACGTGCTGAACGATTACAGGACGGTGCTTGCGGCCATCTATGACCCAGTCGCCTATTTCGGCCGCGTGCGCAGGCTGGGCCGGATGCTCGGGCGCAAGCGCGCGCACCGGATGATAAAGGGTGATTTGCGCAGCTTTGTCCGGCTCATGTTCCGCATCCACCGTGCGGGGCCGGGAACGGCCGGGCAGTTCTGGCGCATGATGCTGGACTGCGCCCTGCATAACCCGCGCGCGCTGCCCTATGTGGTGATGACAAGCGCGCTTTACCTGCATCTTGGCCCGTTTTCACGCCAGGTCATTGCCGAGATCGACCGCGAGATCGCGGATGTGGACCAGGGCCGCTGGCACGTGCCGCCCGTTGTACGTCATGTCAAGGCAGAACTCGTGCCAGTCTAAACCGTGTTAAGGGAAGATGAAGGAGTATGCATGATGTACAATAAAAGCGCTAATATGCATTGCCTGTTAAAGCGCATTTCGTATAAATTCCGACATAACGAAGCTATTCCACTTATCAAAATATATATTGAATTAATGAAAAGAATTGTTCAATAAATAATTTGTTTTAAATTTTATTATACGATATTTTCTCGAAAAATGAGGCGCATCTGGCATAATCATCATATATGGTTATTTACAATCATATTATTGAAAACCTTCTCTTTTGCATATGCCCAGCCTGTTCCCGTAAGCGTGCTGAGCGCGGGCGTTACGCCACAGCAGAATATTCCCGACCATATTGACCCGCGCACCCATCTGTCCGGCAACTGGGGCGGAATACGGAACCGGCTGCTGGCACAGGGAATTGATATCCGTATATCGGATACCAATGAATTCTGGTCCAACCCGGTGGGGGGCGCGCAGGCATCCAGCAACTACATCGGGTCCGCCGCGGTTGAAATGGTGACGGATCTGCACACCCTGACGGGCCTGCCACTGGGTACATTTGACATCAGCGCCATGGAAATCCGTGGGCGACCATTCAGTAATACGCCCCTGTATGTTTTCAACCAGACATCGAATATCGAAGCGGATGATAACGGGCGGCTATATGAACTGTGGTACAGCCAGAAATTCATGGGAGAACGCCTGGCCTTCCGGATTGGCAAGCTGGATCTCGGGCATGACTTCATGGTCAGCAGCGTCGGGCTGAACTTCCTCAACGCGTCCTTTTCCTGGCCCATCATGCCCGATAATGACCTGTATGACCAAGGCCCCGTCTCCCCCGTGGCCACGCCTGCGATACGGTTGCGCTATACCCTGTCCCCACACTGGAATTTCCTGTTCGCGGCAGCCGATGACAATCCTGTGGGCGGCCCCTTCATCAACGCGAAGGACCCGTGGAACCAAAACCGCGACCCCGGTGGCACGCGCTTCAGTTTCCGCACGGGCGCTCTTTTCTTCGGGGAGGTCCAGTACCGGCGGACCCTGTACGGAAGGCAGGGCACATATAAACTTGGCGGTTACTTTGATACCGGACGCTTTCCCGACCAGTCCGATCTCAGAAAAAACCATAAAACCAACTGGGCCGTCTACGCCATTGCGGATCAGACGCTGCAGCATTTCGGGCGAATAACGGAGCTTGACGCTTTCATTCGGGGGAACTGGACAGCGGACACCGACCGCAACCAGATCGTCTATGCCGCAGATGCTGGGTTTACCCTGAAGGGGCCGTTTGGACGTGCAGGCGACATGGCGGGGTTTGGTGCGGGCCTGGGGGCGGCTAGTCCCTATCTTGCCCAGGCGGACCGGCGTTCTGGCCTGCCCATGCAGGGCACCGAATATCATCTGGAGTTGACCTATCAGATCCCAATCACGCCATGGTTCATGCTTCAGCCTGATATTCAGGGCATCATATCGCCCAGTGGTGGTGTTCTCGATAATAAAGGGCAGCATGTGCATGACGAAGCCATCTTCGGTCTGCATAGCAGCGTAACATTCTGAACCATTCTGTACAAGGTTTTTTTGAAAAGATCCGACCAGACTGTGTTGCCCCGCCTTTTCATTCTAGGTTCAGCTAGAAATTCACATTGGTATGCAACCCGAATACGGCTTCATTACCAATCAGGCGCGTCGGACAGGATGGATCTCCCGTGCCGCCCGAGGGGTTCAGGACATATTGGAAATCGGGCTGCACGACCATCCATGGTGTGATCTGGGCCTGATAGGTCAGTTCAAAATGATTTTCGTTTCCCTGCACCAGCGCACCGCGCGCGCGATCATAGGCACGCACGCCTGATGTGACGCGACCGATACCCCAGCCCAGACCAAGTGTATCATTCGTCCTGCCTGAAAAGGGCGCCTTCAGGTTAAGGCCGGCATCAATGGCGAAGTTTATGATATTGCGATCACCACTATTACCCGTCGCCCGGACAAACAGGCCAAGTGCGCGTGATGCATCAGGCGACGGACGCCAGATCAACTGGTCGATTATCCCGTAAATCAGCCAGTTTCCCCGATCCCAGCGGGGTGTACCACCATCCGCGCCAAGAGACAGTCCCTGTGTGTTATATCGATAATCCGGAAATCGTGCCGTATCATAATAGCCTCCAAGTTTATAAACGCCTGACAGGCCCGGATGACTGGCCGCGCGTCCACTGTCGCCAGATTGAGGATTGAAGGCATACTGAATTTCGGTAATCAGTAGCGCGCCGGTTCCCATATTGAACTGCGTGCCACTTCCATCCCTTATGGTCTGGCTGGTGGGGTCCGCCGGGTTTCCGGTCACGCCAAAGACACTGCTATCCTGATTACCCGACGGATTGTCATCCGCCGCCGCGAACATGAATGTGTATTTTTCACCGGGTCGGTAGCGCAACCGGATTGCGGGAGCTGCAAGCGGCCATGAAGGACCGCCAGCATAAAGATTGACCGAAGGACCCATTGGCCATCCGAAATTGGCGTTGAGGTACAGGGACGCGTAATCGCTGATCAGGAATTCCGTATCGAGATCCTGCTGGCCGATCTTGACGTCCAGCGCGCCCCTGAGAAAGGACTGCTGGTACCAAAGTTCAAACAGGCGGGTGGAGCGATCCGCCTCAAATCCGCTGATGGGGTTGAAATTGCCCAGATGGTCCTGAGTGACGGCACGTCCCCGGATCTGCAGGGCACTGATGTTGATTGTCGCGCCTTTAAGCCCGATCATCCTTTCCAGATCCGCCATCAGGGTCGGCATGGTAATGCCGATATAGGAAGGGCCCGTGCCCGATCCCCTGCCATCGCCATTGGTACTGCCGATCCCGCCCGTGGCGTTACCCCATAACTCGTTGACGTCCTGAATGCTCAGCGTCAGGCCGTAGCGGGCCAGCCATGGACGCAATCCCCCCATATTCCCCAGCAGGCTCCCACCGGCAGACGGCGTATCTTGGCTGTGGCTGGTCGTGATTGCGCCTGCTTGCCAGGAATCACGCACGGTCGCCGGGTCAATCTGGGCCAAGAAAGGTGTACTGGCGCCCAGATGGGCCTGCCCACCCGCAATGGCGGTCTGGGCCTGCCCCGCAACGGAGATGAAACCGCCGATGCCCCAGAAGAAAATTCCCTCACATACACGCCGGGACAATCGGGTAACGCAAACCGCCGGAATCCTGCGTGATGTCAGTTCGCACGGTCGCAAATGTTTCTCATATTATCGTAAAAAAGGTCGTAATCCAGACAGATATCATATACCCGGTCTTCTTTCCACAACATGATGTTTTTGTTAAAGACACAATGTGAATAAAAGAGAATTGTGATATTATATCGTTCTCGTAATTTAATTTATTATTTTTAAAAAATATGCCTGAAGGTCATAAAAAGGTGTCTATTCTGCTTTGGCGATGGACGAAAACACATAGCGGAAAATAAATTATCGCGGCTGCCGCTTCTATGGAAAACAATTCAGACTTTTCACTTTGGCTGCCTGCACAAAATGATCGCCGGCATGCGTGGTAATACTGAGTACCATGCTGCCTGCTACAAGGATTGGCCGCCCTACCATTGCTCATAACGGCTGATCTCTTGCTAGCAGCGTCTCCCCCGTGACCTTATTTTCCGTGTTCAGGTTCACGTCATGTCTGCGTGTTACAAGAACAGCGAGCATCGGCATGATGGCATGGCCAGGGTCAGGTGCCAGGAGGCCGGACAAATATTATGAGATCGATAGTGCATTACGGATTGGCAATCCTGATGATAGTCAGCATATCCGGCTGTGTGGCGCGCGCCGAAACAGAAACAGAAACAAACGGTATTTGCGAGACAGTGGAACAGGGTATCCGGCTGCATGTCGACGGCACGTATGGCGGATATCCCCATTCCGTCCTGCGTGATGCGGTGCTGGAGAGCGTAGCCTGTCCTTCGGGGGATGCAGAACTACGCGCTTTCCATACCATTGCGATACCGCCGCCCCATATGCGTATTGCCGTCATGCGCCCCATCGGGCAGGGCCAGCAGGGATCGCTGTCCATCATGCTGTTTTCACAAGGGCATTTCGTTATCGGCGAACGGATGTCCCTCTCTCCTTTCTCACGCACCCAGTCTCCTTTTTCGGTAAAGGCAGACATCAACCTTGCAACAGCACGCCTATGGGGCGATCTGGCGAACCGGATCGCACAGGGGAAGCGTGCCATTCCATAACGGGGAAACAAGCTCAGTCCATCACATTTGCGATCCGGTTTACCGAAAATGGCCGTAGCTTGCACATATTCTGCGATGTCATTAGGTCACGGGCGCCACACAGTTATCTGGATACAGGTTCCTTGCTCGCTGCCGGTGTCGTCGTGGGTTTACCATCTCCATTCTTTTTTTACAGTCTGAACACCAACGGACCGCAGGTATCGACAAGGCGGCCAATCGTTCAGGTTCGCGTCATGTTTGAGTGATATGATCGTTCGGATGAAATACAAATCTGGCCTTTCCCCAGCACGTTATGACGCACCAACAATCATTTTCCACTGGGGATGCACGGCCATTATCATACTGCAGTTCGCAACCGCGAATTTATGGGGCCTGTTCCGGAACCCGCTACACCATCAACTGGTGGTGACCCACCTGACGGCAGGCATGGTACTGAGCGTTCTGTTTCCCGCACGCCTGCTATGGCGACTAGGCTGGGGACGGCAGATCCGCGCCGCCGATCGCTGGCTTGATGCCATGCTGGCGCGCTGCGTGGAATACAGCCTGTATGGTTTAGTCCTGCTGGAAATCCTCCTGGGATATCTGTGGCGATGGGGCAATGGGCAGGCCATGAGTTTCCTGTCCATCCAGATCATGCCGCCCTTTGGCAGGTTTCCGACATCGACAGTCGGCATTCTGCACTGGCTGCACCAGTGGAATGGCTGGCTGATCATCGTGCTTGCCACGGGTCATGCGCTGGCCGCGTGTTTTCATTACTTCATTCTCCGGGACAATGTTTTTCAGAGAATGCTGCTGACAGGGAATGTATCCGATGAATATGGAAAGTAAAATACCGCTGCGCCCCAAAGAAATCCACGCGACCTCCCGTCTGGGCTGGCTGCGGGCCGCTGTTCTGGGGGCGAATGATGGTATCCTGTCAACATCCAGCCTGATCATTGGTGTCGCCAGCGCCCATGCGACACAGGGGAGCATCCTGCTGGCTGGAATTTCCAGTCTGGCTGCCGGGGCCATGTCCATGGCCGCAGGGGAATATGTGTCCGTTAGCTCGCAGGCGGATTCTGAGAAGGCTGACCTCGCCCGCGAAAAAAAGGAGCTTGGCAGTAGCTGGGACGCTGAAGTGAGCGAACTGGCCGGGATATACCGTCAGCGTGGCCTGGATGATATTCTGTCACGCAAGGTTGCCCTTCAGCTCATGAAGCATGATGCACTGGGGGCGCACGCCCGCGATGAACTCGGCATTTCGGACGCGACTGCGGCGCGCCCGGTACAGGCCGCCTTTGCATCGGCTAGCGCATTCTCTTCCGGTGCCATACTGCCCGTGCTGGCAGCCCTGCTGTCGCCAGCCAGCGTGGTCTCGTGGAGTGTATCCGCTGTATCCCTGATTGGTCTGGCGGTGTTGGGAGTCGTGGGTGCGCGTGCAGGTGGGGCCTCACCATGGCGTCCGGCAATGCGGGTCATATTCTGGGGCATCGTAGCGATGGCCGTGACGGCTGCCATCGGCCGGATATTCGGGGTACAGAGATAATGTATTAAATATTTCTGTATATTGAACGAATGGAATGATATCGTGAATGTACTTCTTGTAATTGTGCTATCAAAGGCTGTCGTTTCAGTGCTCTGCATGCGACTTGTATTTCATTTATATCGTGACAAAAACAATATAATATTACATAGAAATGGGTCTGTGGGATAATGCTATCCCGGCAATAGATAGTGGGCATCAACTTCCTTGAAGACTTTCCCAAGGCGGCTATGGGAACCCCGCTTCTCCTGCGGGACGCGAATTATATGCGCAGTGATCTCTATTCCGTTGTCGCTGCGATCGTTAATGGCCGACTACGATGTCGGACCGAAAGGCATTTGCCTACACGCCATGGTCATCCTGCTTGCGTACCCATCTCATCCAGGATGGCCGCACCGGGCATGCATGCAAGATCATCCTATACCGCCAGGGAGTCACGCACTCATGACATAACCGCTACCCCTGACGGTGTGGATCAGAGGTTGGCCGTCCTGCCCCAGTTTTTCCCGCAGACGACAAATATGCGTTTCGACGATGTTCGTACGAACCGGGAAATCCATATGCCAGACATCCTTCAGCAACATTTGCCGGGAAAGCACCGTGCCTGCATTCCTCATGAAATATTCCAGAAGTTTTAGTTCCTGAGGCTGCAGAAGAACCTTTTCGCCATTCCGTGTCACTGCAAGCGTCAGCAGATTGAGTTCAACGTCAGCCACATTCATTATTGTTGTATGCTGGAAGGAAGATGATCGACGAAGCAGTACCTGCACGCGCGCGACCAACTCGCGTAATGCAAATGGCTTGATCATGTAATCATCCGCACCATGCCGCAGACCGGCGACACGGCTTGGTACGCCATCCATCGTCGTCAGGAACAGGACTGGCGTCATGATGGCATAAGAGCGCATGCGCATGAGAATTGTCAGTCCATCCAGACCAGGCAGCATGCGATCCAGAATGACGATATCCCACGTTTGCGACAGGGCATGCTGCGATCCATCGGTCCCGTTAGCGACACAAACCACGTCAATTCCGCTTTCCTCCAGTCCCTGCCGCACGTAATCCGTAGTTGCGTGGTCATCTTCAACCAAAAGCAGGCGGGGGCGTGTTACCAGCGTCATGAAGCAGGCCAATCAACAAATTTAATGTCCCGCCCAGCGAGACTGAGTTCTTGATCAGGTTATCAGAATCATTGTTACATGACACCATCCATGACGATGGATAGACAATTATTGGCATTTTTTAATGTATCGACCATGTCTCCAAATTGAATACAGAATAAATAATATCAATATTTCATGTGATACATATCATAAATGTGGATGTATATGTATTATATTTTATACGGTATTAAAACAAATACTACGTACGCGCAGGCATATAAAAAATAAAAGACGGTAAGTTCTCTCCGGACAGGACAAGGCAAAGGGGTTAACGCGGAAAGACCATTGAGGGTAAAGTCAGGCCACAGGGCTGGAGCCTATGCCAACCGGACCTGTCATGATCGGGGACGGGTGGATCTTGTCCGGTCATCCATATCCTGAGAGGATGTCGCTACATGATAAATATGTCCAATGATGTCGTGGAATAGGATATCCCGACGCCGAAATGTGGAGACACGACGTATCATCGCCACGACGTCGTTTCGTATCGTCACGTTGTTCGCCGGTCTTTTTATATTGGGCGGCATGGTCATGACTATAACGTCAGGCCTTTACAGCCAGTCAACCATGCGCCAGCAGATCCGCCGGGAAGTGGAGAACGAGAGCCATGAGACATTTGCAGATGCTGGTGTTGCGGATGTCCGTCATCTCCTGCCAGTTGTGCAAGGACTGATCGAACATGAACCCGGTTTCCATTATTTGCTTCAGGACTCCGGACAGGTCATTGTCGCAGGCAACATGCTGCATCTGCGACCAGTGCCGGGCGAACGCTGGCTGGCATGGTCCCATCGCCTGCCGAAAGAAATCAACCAGGATATCGTTTATGGAATAGGTTATCGCCTTGATGACGGCGGCTATTACTTCGTGGGCATGGATGCCTCGCCCCTGACGCATCTCCAACGCGCATTATGGACAACGATCCTGTGGGGCATTGCAGGATTTGGTCTGATAGGGGTAGCGGGCGGCCTTTTCCTGAGCAACCTGATCCTGAAATGGATCGAGACGATAAGCAGGACGGCACGGAGCATCATGCAGGGCGATATGTCTCGCCGCATCCCGCTACGTGGCACGGATGATGAGCTTGATCATCTCTCGGAGAGCCTCAATGCGATGCTCGACCAGAATGAATACCTGATTGCAAGTCTGAAACAGGTCTCCAATGACATCGCGCACGACATGCGCCGCCCGCTGGCGCGTATGCGCCAGAATCTTGAGCGCGCCATTGGGGCACATGGACCTTCCGATACCATGCATGAGCAGGTCGAGTGTGCAATCGAGGATCTGGATGCCGCATTGGAAATATTTTCCTCGCTGCTCAAGCTGGCGCAACTTGAGTCCGGGGCATGGAACAACGAAATGGAACCCCTCGATCCCGCACGACTTCTGGAATCAGTTCTAGAACCGTATCGCTCCGTTATCGAAGACAATGGACAGCGCCTGGAAACCGAAATCATTCCCGCCTGCCCTACCGTCACCGGTCATCCAGTCCTTTTACGGCAGGCATTCTCCAACCTGATCGAGAATGCCGTACGCCATACGCCTGACCAGACCACCATCACAGCGACCATAATGCTTTCGGACAAGACCATCACGATAGAAATAGCCGATAATGGTCCAGGCATTCCGGACGAAGCCATGCTTCGGGTATTCGACCGCTTTGTCCGTCTTGATACAAGCCGTACGCATGACGGTAACGGGCTAGGGCTTACCATGGTGAAAGCCGTAGTACAACTGCACCGGGGCACGATCGTCTTGTCTCACAACAACCCTGGCGTAAGGTGTATCGTTAAATTACCCATAGAGATCTAGCCTTCACGGCCTCATAGACAGCAGACCTCCTGGCTGGTTAGAGATGTGCAAATACGACTGAAGATTGGGGCATTGTAAGCTGACATCCCCGTGAGCTTTCGCCAGAAATAATGATGCCGCGCGCCCATGCGATGTGGCCGCCTGCAACGGTCCCGGCGAGCAGGGATCCAAATCGGGATTCATACAAACCATGCTGCTCTGGTCCCTGATTCTGGTTGCATCAGCCGCGGCATTTGGCCTGAGCGCCGTGTCGGGAGGCGGTGCCGGGCTGCTCCTAATGCCCCTGCTGGGGCTGGTGCTGCCTGGCACTCAGGTGCCAGCCGCCCTGTCGATCGGGACAGTTGCCAGTTCGGCGACGCGCATCATCTCGTTCCGGCAGGCGATCCGGTGGGACATCGTCCGGCATTTTGCGCCCACCGCGTTGCCCTTCGCCGCCCTGGGCGCATGGGCATTGAGCCGTATGGAGCCAGCCTATCTGTCGCTGCTTCTTGGCGTATTCCTGATGGGCAATCTTCCCCTTCTCTTTCGCAAGCCTGCACCCCAGGTCACTGTGAAAACGCCCCACGCTATCGAACTGCACGTGCTGGGTGCTACCGCCGGCTTCATTTCCGGTTTTACCGGAGCGGTCGGCCTGGTGTTCAATGGGTTTTATTATCGACTTGGTCTCCGGAAGGAAGAAATCGTCGCAACCCGCGCGGCCAACGAAATCATGCTGCATGTGCTCAAGATCGCTCTCTACGCTGAGTTCGGCCTGTTGAATACCCGGGCCAGCATTGCGGGTATCGCTGTTGCTGCGGCGGCGGTTCTGTCATCAATAATCATGAAGTACCTGTTGCCGCACCTACATGATCGCTTGTTTCACCATATTGGTCATGCCGCCATGGTCGTGGCGGGTGTCATGATGGTGATCTCCGCCAGTAGTCAGTTAGCGCGGTAGGCAAATGTCACGGTGCATTTCGCCCACGTAGCCCATGAAGCCGCAGCGTCCGTGTCATGGCGGCAACACACTTTCGCGGTCGAATGGGAAAATAGTGATGAACGCGAGTTGAGCCCCCGAGTGCTTTCCAGACTGGCTTCATCCCCTATGATAACAACCCATTGATTTGAGTGCGGGAATCTGATTCAGGCTCTGTGAGGAGACTGGAGATGAGCGACCTGTTTTGGCTGCCGGACGAACAAATGGAGCGTCTGCGGCCCTTTTTCTTTAAGAGCCATGGTAGAGCCTGCGTTGATGACCGCCGAATGCTGAGCGGCATCATTTTTGTCAATCGGAACGGCTTGCGCTGGCGCGATGCGCCCCGGGGATACGGTCCACATAAGACGCTCTAAAACCGTTGGAAGCGCTGGGGCGCCATGGGGATCTGCGCCCGGATGATGGACGGTCTGGCTGCCGGAAAGGCAGAGCCCCAGACCATCATGACTGATGCGACGTATCTCCAGGCACACCGCACGGCTTCGAGCGTGCGGCTAAAAAAGGGGATCCAGGTCGCTTGATCGGCCGCACCAGAGGGGCATAAACACGAAGCTGCATGCGATCACCGACCAGAGTGGGCGACCGCTGAGCTTTTTCATGACTGCGGGACAGATAAGCGATTATACCGATGCCGCTGCCCTGCTGGATAGTCTTCCTGAAGCACAATGGATGCCGGGAGATCGCGGGGATGACGCCGACTGGTTCAGGGACGCCCTGGAAGCAAAAGGTATAAAAGCCCTGCATTTCAGGACAGAAATCTCGCGGAAAACCGGTCAGATACGACAAGAGAAAATATAAACGCCGCAATCGCGTCGAGATCATATTCGGAAGGCTCAAGGGCTGGCGGCGGGTTGCAACCCGCTACAACAGGTGCCCGACCGTCTTCTTCTCAGCCATCTGTCTCACCGCAACCGTCATGTTCTGGCTATGTGTCCCGAGCCTAGAAGCCGTCCGTACTTTGGTAAAAATCTTTCAACACCGTAATAATAATAACGTCCGCTATCATTATATTACCCGCAACAAAGTGAACTTTTCACCTGAAGATTATATGAATCTTACTTCACACGAGATTCACTATGACTACAGTGATATTTTTTTCATCGACGGCTTCAAATGTTCTATCAAGTGTTTGAGGGAGGCATCATGCCAGGATGGAAAAGTGAGCAAACACATTATCCTGAACCACTAGTGAGATCCAGTAAGCTCATCCCATCGGAAAATGCCATAAATGCATCAACGGCCTGTACTATGAGATGGCGAAACTGACAAGCATTGCCCAGTATACACTGGTTATTGCCAGATGAGTGACAGGCACCAGGGGATTCTTTTTCAGTTTCCATGAGCCGCATAATATGACCGACGTTTATGTTTCTGGCAGACACAGCCAGACGGATGCCACCAGTACGTCCCCGGGTACCTTGTACGATCCCGGCATGACACAGGTGTTGTACAACTTTCACAAGATGATTGTGCGAAATGCCATGCAACTCAGTGATGTTCCTGACGGTAACACGCGAATCAGGATTACACGCCAAGTGGATCAACACACGGAAAGCGTAGTCGGTACGCAGCGAAAGACGCATCAACCCCACCACCCATAGGCACGTGTTGACTGATTTTCCCAAGCAGGCTCTCAGAATATTGCCAACGGGCTGCTACCAGGCAACCGTGACGTAGGGCATTCGTGACATAGGGGAGTAGAGTACGCAAAATGGAGTTGCCTGCGCGTCTGTTCCTCTACAGTCATGAATTAGGTTACCTTCGAGTTTGGAAAGGTGACACACACACCAAATCCTCTGGCAGATCCTGTAAGTGGGGAACGTAAGCGCAGAGTAACGTCCATTTGGGTAGCGATATTACTGGCAATGGCGAGACCCAGGCCACTGCCATGATTACCGGTCCCGCCGCGCACGAATGGGCTAGTCAGCCGCTGGAATATGCCGGGTGGCAGCGCGGGGCAGTCATTGGTGATGTCGATTCCACCATCTGGTAGCACGGCCACCCGCACGGGCATATGGTGCCCTCCATGCAGCAGGGCGTTTTCAAGCAGGTTGCGCAACATGATGCCGGTCGCATCCATGTCACCATGTACGAATATGTGGTGAATCCCGTCTGGCGCGATGACAATGCCCTGCCCGTCACACGGATTATGCCCAAGATCATCGACAAGGACACGCACTACGGTCATCAGGTCGAAACGGTCGCGCCGGAAAGCGACGCCGGACGAGGCGCGGGAAAACTGCAGCAGTTTTTCCACCGTGCGGCCCAGCCTGCGGGTCCGGTCGGCAATGACCTCCACCCGCCGGCCCGTATCCGAACCCGCCGGCATCAGTCGGCCCAGCATCTGTACCTGCGCCAGAAGGGCTCCAAGCGGGTTACGCAGTTCATGCGCAGCGCTTGCGGCAAAGGCGCGCTCGGTAGAGAGCGCTGCCTCCAACCGCGCCAACAGCGTATTGATCGAGCGCTGGATGGAGACTAGTTCGTCAGGGAGATCAAGGGGAGGAATGGGCTGAAGGTTGCCGCTGCCACGTGCGCGCATCTCGTCATGCAGCAGGTCCAGCGGGCGCAGGGCGCGCCGCACGATCAGGCGCACCAGCCACCAGATCACCGGCATGAAAAGCAGCATGGGCACGACAGAGATCAGCATCGCGCGCCGGACGGCCTCGCGCCGGTGGAAGGTCGGTTCCCCCACAAGGACACGGTATTTCTCCGCCACGGGTGACGCGACATAAACGCGAAAATGCGGGACGTTGGCAAACCCGGTCCGCCAGTTGCTGACAAATGCGGTTTGCGGGGCATTCTGGGAACGCAGCACGACATGTCCACTCACGTCCACGACCTGATAGGCCAGTGTGCGCGGTCCGGCCTCGGGCAGCCAGGCGATGGATGACGCCGCACCCGGTTCGTGCAGTCGCGTGGCCACCGCCGTCTGCAACCGCTCGGCCACTTCCTGCAGCGAGTTATCCAGCCGTTCCGTCACCTCGTAGCGGGTAAATCCGCCCACGGCGATACTGAGGATCAGCAGCCCCAGAATAACGACCATAAGTACGCTGCTGATGATGCGGGTGGACAGGCTCCAGCTTTTCATGAGCCGTTCTTTCCATCCAGGCAGTAACCACGACCGCGTATGGTCCGGATCACGTTATTGCCCAGCTTGCGCCGCAGGCGGCTGATGAAGACCTCGACAGTATTGCTGTCCACTTCGCGATCCAGCGCATAAAGGACCGTGTCGATCTGCTGGCGCGAATAGATCCGGCCCGGACTGCGCGAGAGCAGTTCCATGATGCTCCATTCGCGCGCGGTCAGGTCCAGCCGCTCGCCATCACGCGATACGGACCGGTTCTCCCGGTCTATCGTAATCTCTCCCACGCGGCAGTGCGCCTGCCTGCGCGGCGATGCATACCGGCGGGCTACCGCCGCAATGCGGGCCACGAGTTCATTCAGGTCATAGGGCTTGACGATATAATCATCCGCCCCTTCGGACAGACCCGCGATACGGTCACTGATCTGGTCTTCTGCCGTGGTGATGAGGATGGCGATGTCAGACGATGTCCGGCGGACCTCACGCAGCAGGTCGCGCCCGCTTCCATCGGGCAGGCCAAGGTCGAGCAGTATGAAATCATAATCGACCGTTGCCATGGCCGCGCGCGCGTCCTCCAGCGTCGTGAACCAGTCCACGGCATGCCCGTCCAGACCCACGCGCTCCTGCACCGCCACACCCAGATCGTATTCATCCTCGACAATAAGGATACGCATCAGTCCTGATCCTTTTCCCGCATGACCCGGGCGTATAATGAAGGCAATACCAGCAACGTCAGGAGCGTGGACGAAACCAGTCCCCCGATCACCACGCTGGCCAGCGGGCGCTCGACTTCCGCGCCCGCACTTTCGGAAAACGCCATGGGAAAAAAGCCAAGGCTGGCGACAAGGGCTGTGGCCATGACGGGACGGAAGCGGGATTCCGCGGCCGCAAAGGCCGCCTGTGCCACGGCCATTCCCCGTGCCCGCAGGGCTGCGATCTCACTGACCAGCACCACGCCATTCAGGATCGCCACGCCAAACAGCGCGATGAAGCCGATCCCCGCCGAAATGCTGAACGGCATGCCGCGCAGCGTCAGCGCCACGATGCCGCCGGTTGCCGCCACCGGCAGGTTGACGAACACCAGCAGCGCGGGCCGCACCGCGCCAAACGCCACCACCAGCAGCGCAAAGATCAGGCCAAGGGCAACGGGCAGCACGATTTCCAGCCGCCTTGTGGCTGATTGCAGGTTACGGAACTGCCCGTCCCATTCCATGGTATATCCTGCGGGCAGTTTCACCTCCCGCGCCACACGGGCCTGCGCTTCGGCCACGTAACCGGCCAGGTCGCGCCCGCGCACATTGGCCTGCACCACCATGCGCCGGCGGACCCGGTCACGGCTTATGCGCGGCGGGCCATCGACTTCATGCACATGCGCCACCTGTGACAGCAGGACATTGCCCTGCCCGTCCATGCGCCGGACCTGCAGCGCGGCGACGGCGGCGGCAGATGTAACAGTGCGGGGGTCAAGACGCACCTGCGTGCCGATGATGGCATTGTCCACGATGACCGGCCTTGTACCGACATGCCCGCCAACCGCCTCCACCGTATCCAGAATGTCCTGCACCGCCACATTGCGGCTGGCGGCCTGCGTGCGGTCGATATCGGCGACGATCAGCGGTACGGTGCCATCACCCGCCGCCGCGACGTCTGCCGCTCCCTTCACCCCCGACATGGCTGCCACCACCCGGTCACCCAGATTGGCCAGCGTGGCCAGGTCATCGCCAAAGATCGACACCGCGATCTGCGTGCGCACGCCAGACAGCAGGTCGTCCATGCGCATCTGCACCGGCTGGCTCCACGAATACAGCGCATCGGGCAGTTCGCGCCGCAGGGTGTCATCCATCGCGGCCACAAGCCCCGCCTGCGTGCGGGCGGTCTTCCATGTAGAGGGCGGGTTGAGGAAGATGAAGCTGTCGGTCTCGTTCACGCCCATCGGGTCGGTCGGAATGGCGGATGTGCCGGTATTGCTGACCACGGAGCGCACTTCGGGAAAGCGGCGCAGGATCTGTTCCTGCTTCGTGACCGACGCCAGCACGGTGTCGAGCGAGGCCGAGGGCAGCCGCGTGGTGGTGACCGCCAGCGCCCCTTCATCAAGCTGGGGAATGAACTCACCGCCCAGCCTCATCGCAAGCCCCGCTGAAAGGGCCAGCACCACCAGCGTACCGCCAAACAGGATGCGTGGATGGGTTTCCCCCCATGTCACCATATGGGTATAGGGCCGGCGCAGGAAGGCAATCAGCCGCGTATCACCCGCAGGCCGCACGCCCCCCAGCGCAAGGGCGGCCAGGACGGGCACGCAGATGAAGCAGTACGCCAGCGACGCCAGCAGCGCCATGATGACCGTCTGCGCCATGGGGCGGAACATGTGCCCCTCGATCCCCTGCAGGGTCAGGATCGGCAGGTAGACCATGATGATGACCAGTATGGCAAACCCCACCGGGCGCATGACCTGCTGCACGGACGAGATGACCAGCGGGATGAATTCCGCTTCCGGTTCTTCCTCCCGCCGCGACAGCACATGTTCGATCACCACCAGCGAACCATCGACAATCATGCCGAAATCGATTGCGCCAAGGCTGAGCAGGTTGGCCGAGATACCGAACTGCCGCATGCCCGCCATCGCGCAGACAAGGGCAACCGGAATGACCGAGGCAATGACAAGGGCGGCCTGCCAGCTCCCGATCACCACCACCAGCACCCCCACCACCAGCACGGCGCCCATGACCAGGTTGTCACGCACGGTGGCGATGGTCTGCCCGGTCAGGGTGGCGCGGGTGTAATAGGGTTCGATCGTAACCCCGGCGGGCAGCGCCTGCCTTATGCCCGGCAGGGCGCGGTCGATCGCGGCAAGGGTGGCGTTGGAACTGGCCCCGCTTTCCATCATCACCACGCCGATCACGATTTCGCCCTGCCCGTCGCGCGTTACCGCCCCCAGCCGGGTGCGCGCACCGGTGGTGATGCGCCCCAGGTCACGCAGCCGCACGACTGAACCATCAGGGTTGGTCCGCACGGCGATGTTGCCAAAATCTGCAAGGCTGCCCACCAGCCCGCGTCCGACCACGCTCTGCTGTTCGGCATGGTGCGTGATCCATCCGCCGCCGGATGCCGCGTTGCCGGCATCCACCGCACGATAGACCTCGCCTACCGAAAGGTTGCTGCCGATCAGCCGCGCGGGGTCCAGCGTCACCTCATAGGTTTCTTCCGCCCCGCCATTGACGTTGACATCCACCACACCGGGTACAAGACGCATCTGCGGCACCACGGTCCAGTTCATGATGCGGTTGAGTTCCATGAGCGAACGCCCCGCGCCACGGATCTGGAACTGCATGATTTCGCCCATGCCAGTGGCCAGCGGCCCCATGCTGACGGTAATGCCGGGCACGGATATGTTTGAACGCGCCTGCTGTATGCGCTCGTTCACGCGGGTGCGGTCCAGGTTGATGTCGGTATCATCGGCAAACTGCACATACACCACCGAGACGCCGCCGCGCGATACGGAACGCAGGTCAGTCATGCCGGGGATTCCGGTCATGCTGGTCTCGACGGGAAAGGTGATGAGTTTTTCCACTTCCTCCGTCGCAAGGCCCGGCGCCACGACCGAGACGAGAACCTGCCGGGGCGAAATATCCGGCACCGCTTCCACCGGCAGGCCCAGGACAGTCATGATGCCCGCGGCCAGCAGCAGGCCAAGACCGCCCAGCACCAGCATGCGCGCGCGGATCAGGGTGGCAAGGTAGGCATGTGCCATCAGTCTGCATCCATTCCGGCCAGACCGATGACGGAACGCAGGGCAAAACTACCATGACCCACCACCGGCTCGCCCTCTGTCAGGCCGGAACGCAGCACTGCCTGCCGCCCGTCATCCAGTGCCACATCGACCACGACCGGCCGGTAGTCCGTCGCGTTCACCCGCACGAACACGACGCTGCGCCCGTCAATCTGCTGGATGGCTTCGGACGGCACGACAAGACCCGCCACGCTGTCACGCTGAGCCAGTGCGGAATCCAGCACCATACCGGGCACCAGCGCGCCAGTGGGGTTTGACACACGGCTTATGACCCGGACCAGCCCGGTCAGGGAACTGGCCATCCCGTCCACCGTATCGATACGGGATGTAAACGGGCCGTCTGCCGTCCGCGTTACCTGCTGGCCGCCTGGTGCGATCCGCGCCGCCTGGTCCGGCGGGATGTCGGAGACAAGCCATATGCTGGACAGATCCGCGACGGTGGCCACATCCATGCTCGGGTCCACATCACCCGCCACTGACGTACCGATCACCTGCACCATGCCGTTGACAGGGGAGATCAGGGTCGAGGTTTCGTCTTCCGCGCCCTGACTGTCCTGCTCCGATGATGAATTGAACTCCTCGGCAAAACGGTGGCCCAACGTGTCCACATCCGCCTGGCGTGCACGCATGGTGGCATCCGCCTGTGCCAGCACGTCCTGCCTGCGGCGCAGTTCGGCCAATGATATGCTCTCGCCAGCCAGTGCCCTAGCCCGCTGCACCGCGCCTGCCGCATCGGTCCGGGCCGCAATGGCGGCAGCAAGCGCTGCACGCATCTGAACCGCCTGCAGGCGCGCAACATGCAGGGAATGATCCTGATAGCGCACCAGCGCCTGCCCCCGCTGCACGGATGCTCCGGGCTGTACCAGTACTGCCAGCACCTTGCCACTGCCGGCGGGATGGATATGCACGACCCGCGTCGTATCGGGCATGACCCGGCTCATGACCGGCAGCATGGGTGCCACGCGACCCGGCGTGGCCGTGACGATGGTTACCCCTTCATTGGCAACCGCCGCCCCGTCCAGCTTCACGATCGGGGGCAGCGCCCCCTCCCCTGCATGGGCAGGCAGGGCGGGCAGGCCGAGAAGAAACAGGATGGAGGCAATCCGCTTCATGGCACAACACCTGTTGCAATCAGCATGCGGATGCTGGCGACATGCCATTCCACCTCAGCCCGGGCACTGGCCAGTCGGGTATTGGCGGCCGCCTGCCGGGCGGCAAGCGCCGTATCCACACCGGCTTCGCCTACCCGCCAGGCCCGTTCCTGCGCCTGGGCCCGCTTTTCCATATTCTCTGCGGCACTGCGGGTAGCCTGTCGTGCCGTGGTGGCCGCGATCAGGCGTTCACGCACGCGCATCATTTCCAGATGCACCATGCGCCGCGCCTGCGTTTCCTGGCTGGTGGCCGTGGCCAGGCGGTTGCGGGCTTCGGACATGATGGGCGTGTTACGGACCTCGCTGGGCAGGGGGATGCTGAAATTCACGCCCACACGATCATCCCACGGGCTGCCGTACTGCTTTTCATGAATGGCGTCCACGCCGATTTCCGGGTTGGGCATGAACGAACGGCGCGCCAGTTTCATGTTCGCTTCGGCGGCTTCCACATTGCGGTGCGCGACCTTTATGCGGGGATCGTTGTCTTCCATGTCGCGCGGGCTGACAAAACGGGCCTGCGTCACGTCGCCGCCACCATAACGGCTCAGGTCAGGCACAACCGGGCGCCCCAGCAGCACCTCCAGGGCCGTAGTCGCGTTCTGCGCTTCCTCCTGTGCCAGGGCCAGTTCATCGCGCGCGTTCTCCATCGCCGCCTGCGCCACCTGCCCGTCGGTCGCGGCCAGTTCGCCCCCCTGCACCGCGCGCGTGGCGCTGGCGGCCATGCGCGCGGTCGCATCATACAGGGTGCGGGCCACATCCACCCGGCTGCGGGCGATCAGGGCGGCGGCGCCTGCATCAAGCACCCGGATGGACAGTGCCATGTGTTCGACATTGAGCTGTTCATCAATCGACGCGGCTTCCGCGCTGGCGACCTGTTTCGTGGCGCTGCCCTGCCCCGGCAGCCATAGCGGCACCGACACGCCGCCCTGATAGGTTGTATAGCCTTCGTTACTGCCCAGCATGTGGTCATCCATGTATTCACCCGACAGGGTCGGGCCGCCGGCAAACCATGACCCGGCAGCGCTGGCGCGGGCGCGGGCGGAATGATGGCCGACCTGAAGTTCGGTGCGGACGGGATCGATCGCCCAGGCCATGCCGACGGCTTCATGGAAGGATGGGCCAGGGCGGGCGTCCTGGGCCAGGGCCATCCATGGCAGGGCACAGGCCATGGCGATCGACACGATGGGGGGGATGGCGCGGTTCATGCTTCAGGCCATCATGGAATGGCGCGACCACCATGGCTGATCCGTTCGGCCAAATCGCTCCACAGTCGCGCCATCAGCAGATTGATCTCGGACGTGACCGAAAACGGGGACTGCGAACGCGCCAGGGGCGAAAGGGACATGCGTTCCCCGATGACAAAATGCCCCTGCGAGAACAGCCGGGCCGAAATCGCCCCCTGCTGCCCCTGCCCCATGGGCCTCGTAACGGAAATACGCAGGTGTGGCGGCGGGTCGGCAATGAGACCGAAGACATGCCGTTCAGCTTCATCAGAGGGGCACGCCACGCCCTGCAGCACGGCGTCACGCAGTACGGAATGGGGATAACCCCCATACATGCCATCTACATGCAAACGTATACCATGCCGGACCGTCATACATATGCCCTCTGTCCCATCATCCGCCCAAGCGGCCGACACCCCTAGGAAGAAAATACAGGCTGCATACAGACTATCCCGCACTATCCTTTGCATAATAAGCGTCTGTTCCCCGGCGTACATAAAGTTCCTGCCATCACGACGACGACTTTCTGACGGTAACAGAGAAACCTGACGTGAACCTGAACATCCGGTCTACAAAAGAAAATTTATATTATGAAAATGATTATCATTTCTATATTTAGAGTAAGCGATAATTTCATATGTGAATTTAAGGCTCTGTTAGAGCCTGAATTAGAAAGCGGTTTGATTGATTTGTCTCAGCACCCTGCAGATATGGACAATCATCAACTGTGCACAGGATAACGAGATTGGTGCCTCGACATGTTTCGTGAAACGGCGGCAGCGTCCGAGTCATACGAAGCGACGCTCCACGATCCAGCGTTTCGGCATGATGATGAAGCCTTCAGCCCGATCGCTGCGCTTGACGATCTCGATCGTCCGTCGGCCACGTTCGACCAGCACACCACGCAACTTCTCGCCAGCATATCCACCCTCACCAATCAGATGGCGCAGCCAAGCGAACAATGAGCGTATTTTGCTTGCTGCCGGCGGCGCACCGTTATGATCCTGAATGTCGGCGGGATGCACGACAGCTGCCACGACATGACACAGCGTGCCGGTCGAGATATGCCGCTCGCGACCCTTGATTTTTTTTGCTCGCGTCATAACCACAGCGGCCGCTGTTGTAGCGGTTTTAACCGACTGGCTGTCAATAACACCCACCGAAAGCGTGGCGTCTTGCCCACTTGTGCTGCTCTGCCACAGCTGGCTAGAGGGTGTTATGCACCTTGGGCGAGCATAGCTGCATTTCTTAGCATGAAGCACGCGAACGCGATGACATGGAGA
>NZ_JARWSK010000012.1 GCF_031081985.1 Komagataeibacter xylinus
GCATGAGAGCATGAGAGCATGAGAGCATGAGAGCATGAGAGCATGAGAGCATGAGAGCATGAGAGCATGAGAGCATGCTGACATCATATTTGCTCTATATACAATAGCCTAATAATGTTCTGGCTGATCTGCAATGAGAGCTGTCAAGTCCCGACCTTCATTGATCAGAGGGCAGGCGGCAGATGAGCGAGGATCTTGAGATACCGGGTCACGTGCCGCAGTTCGTCTAGCTGCTCGGTCGAAGTCAGTAACTCGCATTGTCCTGCCTGCCATAGCCCGAGCAGATACGCTGGCAGGGATTTTTCAAAAAGCAGGGCACTGATGAGAAGATTGGTCTTGGTGGCCAGACGCACGCTTTAGCTGGACTTGTCTGTTGCCAGCGTGGCGGTCACGGCCTCACCGATTAGGTCCTCCAGCGCGTCCGGCTCCATATCTGCGAACCCACTCCGGGCTTCCGCCATCGTCCTGTCGAACACATGCCAGCGCACCGCCTCCTCGATGAAGCGCGACAGGTCGCCTTTCTTCATGCCATGCTGCGCCAGGAAACCACGTACGGCGATATCGGTTTCGCGGGAGACCGAAACCGTCCAGCGGACCATATCAGTCGACATGTCGGTGCTTATACGCTTGTTGTGATTTCCCTTTCGCAAAATGCATTACCCCCACATTTTCCGTGCGATATCCTGCTCCTCGGCGCCGACGGCATCGGCGTAGATGGCGGTGGTGGAGAGCTGGGCGTGGCCGAGCCATTTCTGCACCATGTTGAGGGGGATGCCGCTGGAGACGGCGGCGACGCCGAAGGCATGGCGCAGGCCCTTGGGGGACGCGGCCGGGCCGGACAGGCCGGCGGCGGCCATGACCGCGTGCACCGCCCGCCAGCCGGTCATGCGGGACCAGGGCCACAGCCGGACAGCCGCTCCACGCCCTCGCCGGCGCTGGGCCTCGCGGATGCCATGCACCAGGTCCAGGGCCTCGAGCAGGGACGGGGGCACCGGCACGGCGCGATAGATCCCGTCCTGGCGCTTCTTGAGCGTGGCGAACACCAGCACGCCGCCGGCCAGGTCCACCCGGTCCGCCGTGAGGGCAAGGGCCTCGGACAGGCGGCAGCCCGACCAGGCCAGGGTCATGCACAGCGTGCGGGCCTCGCGCGGCGCCTGCTCGGCCGCGCGCAGGAACCGCGCCCGCTCGGCAACCGTGAGGTATTTGCGGCTCCCGTCGCGGTCGAACAGCTGCATCCCGCCGGGGGCGCCGGCCGGGATCGCCCGCTGTCCCGGTTTTCGGGGGCCGCTCATCCGGCCGCCCTGTCGCGGTAGCCCCGCCGGCGCTTGGCCCGGAGCTGGCGGGCGAGGGCGTCGCGCGCCTGCCCGGCATCATGATGCAGTTCGCAGACCTGCCGGCCGGCCGTCCCGATCCGCCCCCACTGCCGCACCAGGGCGGTGCCGCCAAACAGGTCGGGCTGCAGCGACAGATGGTAGAAGCGCCAGCAGTTGGCGGCCGGGTCCACGCGCACCAGCGCCGCCGTTTCGGGAAACAGCGACAGCTGGCAAGGCGGCCGGACAGGGGCCTTCGGGGCAGGTCTGGGCATGATGTCCTGAAAAGTGTAACACATATCCCCCGCCCAGGACAGGAAAACCGCTGCAATCGCGGGACAGGCCGGCCGGTTTCAGGCCCGACCTGTTACACTATTGCCCATAGTGTACCCTCCCAAACCCTCCCTGCGGGAGGCTTCGGTAACGTACACCCATATAGTGTATCATATCATGGGCCTGCTGCCCCTTGCGACGTTATCACTCTCAATCCAACAGAGCCGACAACTTTGGGAGGGGTAACAGAATGTCGGTTATCAAGCGACAAGGCTGGCAAAGCAGTCATTCATGGGAACATTTGTGAGCTTTTCGTCGTCACCGTAATGGCGAGAAAGTTTCCGGTAAGCAAAGGCAGGACTGGGCATGAATAATTTGCTCAGGCCCTCCTTTTGGCGGCCAAAGTCCGTCCACGTAATGTTGCTGACGCAGAATATTGCGTTGTTCAAAGCTGTCGAAGGCCCAGATATGGCAGATGCGTGACGCACCATCCAGCGCGAACATGTTGGTGATCAGGTGGCGGGTATAGGCTTGTGCAGGCTTCAGAGCACTCTGCCACGCTTTCAGGGTCGGTTCCAACCCTCCAGCTTTTAAACTGTAAGTTCGGATTTCATAGAGTCCACCACATTCACCAAACTCCGGGGGTTTAAGAAACGGAAAGCCTTCAAACGCCTCAGCTTCTATTAAAACGTCGTTCATCTTGATACCGAAGGGCGTTCTGGACTCCAGTGTTCTGTGCCGCGCCTTAAGCAAGGCATCCTGACAGGAAAAGGAACGCAGCAGGAGTAGCGTTCCAAGTTCACCGATCTCCGTTCGCCATACCCCTGTGAGGCTTCCCGCAACAGGATTCAGGGTATCCGAGAACCGTGCTTTCAGGAGACGGGAGAGGGCTGGCACTCCCAAAACATCCGTCCGAAAGCGAATCATTTCATAGATCATGAGTGTTCTTCGGATGGGAATAGAGATTGCAGTTCCACGGGCGGTTTGCCGGTCGATAGGTTGGACAGGCAACCGAACAGCGGATCCCACTCTTCAATTCGAAGATCACAGATCAAACCTTCCGGCGAGAACGGATCCCGAGCCACCATCGCTTCAATCTCCTGCCGATTGGCACCTTTCATGATCAGAAAACCTGACCGCAATGGGGTGCCTTTCAGCGGACCAGAAGCCAGAAGACTACCTTCCTGAATGAGGCGCTTGAGATACAGCACATGCGCCACGACATGCTGCCCCCACCCGTCGCCGTCCGGATGATCCATTCGCACAAGATAAATAGGCATTCTAAAGAGCTCCATCGGAGAAGATGCTTGCCGATCAATCAGCAGGCTCAACATATTCCTCTTTTTTAAGAGATAAATTGTCGATAGAAGATGTCAGTCACAACTGAGGATGATGAATGCTTGATCGTTTGACCAGTATGAAGGTTTTCATCAAGGTTGTGGAACTGGGGTCTTTTGCCGCGGCCGCTCAGCGTCTGACCTTATCGCCGCAGATGGTGGCCAAACATATAGAGGCTCTGGAGCGTCATCTTGGCACGCGCCTGCTCCATCGGACGACACGTCGTCAGAGCCTCACAGAAATAGGGAGTCTTTACTGCGAGCAATGTCATCTCGTCCTGAAGGCTGTCGAGCGTGCTGATAATCTTGCCGCCAACACGCTGGGCGAACCACGTGGTACACTTGCTGTCAGCGTACCAGTTACCTTCGGGCGGACCATGTTCCCCATGTTTCTACATAATTTTCGGAAGAAATTCCCGAAGGTACGATTACAAGTATCCCTTACGGATCAACTGGTTCATCCGACGCTGGATGGCCATGAAGCTGTCATTCGTATTGGCGAGCCAGATCCCGATCTTACGGTCGTCAGTCGCCCTCTGGCCTCATATTCCCTCACGGTCTGCGCAGCGCCTGCCTATCTCGAAAAATTTGGCGCTCCGGACAGTCCTGAGGAACTCGCCCGGCATCAGTGTCTTGTCTACGAAAACTCTGCAAATTCTGTACGAACAGCATGGCACTTTATACGAAAGACCTGCACACGATCTGTCATGGTTTCTGGCACTGTGACGTCCAACGACTGGGGCTTTCTATTGGCCCTCACCTTGTCAGGAGAGGGCATAGTATTGGGTTCTGAACAGGCCTTGAAGCCCGAACTTGATTCTGGCCGCCTTGTCCGCATTCTATCCCAGTGGAGAGTTCCTGGTCGCCCGATGCATCTGCTTTACAATGCCGGCCCTGCTATGACCCCAAAACTGCGGAGTTTCGTTATCGAAGTTCAAAACGCCTTTCCGCCATGACATCTGAGATATCCTACGATGCTCCGGCGCGTCGAAAGGTCCATGCTCTTCGACGGTACGCTCAAGCCCACACGGCAAGCTGCCAGCTGATTTCACAGTTTGAAAGATGCCCCTAACAGATTTCATCTCCACTCAAAGCCAGAAAATTCCGGATCCCAAAAGACAGACAATCTATTCATCGTAGTTTACTCACGAAATATCTGAGATGATCTGCAATAAAACTGGCTACAAAATAATAGCTGTGATCGTAATCAGGACGAAGATTCAGGATGAGTTCCTGCCCTGCATTCTGTGCGGCTTCCTGGAACAGTTCTGGCCTGAGCTGTTCTTTCAGAAACTGGTCCGCCAGACCCTGATCTATCAGAACAGGCAGTCTTTCCTTCGCTGTCCGCACAAGTTCAAGCGGGTCATAGGCTGCCCAACTGGCACGATCCGGCCCCAGATAAGCACTGAATGCTTTTTCACCCCATGGTACCTGCGTTGGTGCCACAATGGGTGAAAAGGCTGACACAGAACGATAGCGGCCAGGATTACGCAGCGCGATCATGATGGCGCCAAATCCACCCATCGAATGTCCCGCAATGCCTCGCTGCTGCGTAACCGGAAAGCTCGCCTCAATCAGCGCAGGAAGTTCCGTGACGACGTAATCATACATCCGATAATGCACAGCCCACGGCTCCTGCGTCGCATTGAGGTAAAATCCGGCACCCTGTCCAAGATCGTACGCATCGTCATCAGCCACACCCACGCCCCGTGGACTGGTATCCGACGCGACAATGGCGATGCCCAGTTCTGCGGCCACGCGTTGCGCGCCAGCCTTGCCAATGAAATTCTGCTCCGTACATGTCAGACCGGAGAGCCAGTAAAGAACGGGAACCTTTTCAGTTTTTGCCTGCGGCGGCAGGTAGATCGCGAAGTTTGCTTCCACACCCAACGACACGGACTTGTGTCGCCAGACTTCCTGCACGCCCCCAAAAGAGGCGTGTGTTTCCTTGCGTTCCATGGCTCTCACTGCCTTTTGCGCATGTCAGTTACCGTCCGTGAAGGTATAAGTGCAGATCTTGTTCCCTGCCGGATCCCGGAGATAGGCAGCGTAAGCGCCCGGTAAGTGGCTTCGCGGACCGGGTGCGCCTTCATCGGCTCCCCCATTGGCAAGACCTGCGGCATGAAAAGCCTCCACTTCGGCGGGTGTCGCTGCTGCAAAACCGATGGTGACACCGTTGCTTGAGGGCGCTTCACCGTTGCCTGGACGTGCAATGATGAAGGCTGGCTTTTCGCGGCCATACAGAATCCACCCATGCCCGAACGGCCCCAGGTTTTTTATGCCCAGAGCCGCAAGCGCGGCGTCATAGAATTTCGCGGATACCGCAGTATCCACTGCCCCAAGAAAAACATGAGAGAAAACACCGTCACCGGAAATAACTGCCATGATCGTTCTCCTGTAATTTCCAACCATTGGAAATGATGTTGCGCGGTGAGACGCAGACCTTAGAAATGAATGACGGAACGGATGGATTTTCCTTCATGCATCAGATCGAAGGCCGTATTGATGTCTTCGAGCGGCATGGTGTGGGTTACGAAAGGCGCAAGTTCGATATCGCCACGCATGGCATCTTCGACCATGTCGGGAAGCTGGCTGCGTCCCTTGACCCCACCGAAAGCCGAGCCGCGCCACGAACGCCCCGTCACAAGCTGGAAGGGACGGGTCGAAATTTCCTGACCGGCCCCTGCCACCCCGATGACGATCGACTGCCCCCACCCACGATGCGCGGCTTCTAACGCCGCGCGCATGACGTTGACGTTTCCGATACATTCAAATGTATGATCAATACCCCAGCCGGTCATTTCCACAAGAACCTGCTGAATCGGTTTGTCATAATCCTTGGGGTTGAGGAATTCCGTGGCGCCGAATGCTTTGGCAAGTTCAAACTTTTCCGGGTTGGTATCAATAGCGAAAATCCGGCCAGCCTTTGCCTGTCGCGCTCCCTGAATGACCGCGAGACCGATCCCGCCCAGACCGAAGACGGCAACCGTATCTCCCGGCTGCACCTTGGCCGTGTTGTGTACCGCACCAATCCCTGTGGTGACGCCACATCCCAACAGACAGACATGCTCTGGATTGGATGCGGGATTGATTTTTGCCAGAGAAACCTCGGCGACAACCGTGTATTCGCTGAACGTCGAACACCCCATGTAATGATGGATCGGCTGACCTTTGTAGGAGAAGCGTGTCGTGCCATCCGGCATCACGCCTTTACCCTGTGTGGCGCGCACTGAAATGCAGAGATTGGTTTTTCCCGACTTACAGAACAGACATTCACCGCATTCCGCCGTGTAAAGCGGAATGACATGGTCGCCGGGGGCAACGCTGGTGACCCCTTCTCCGACCTCGATGACAATTCCCGCGCCTTCGTGACCCAAAACGGCTGGGAACAGTCCCTCGGGATCATCCCCTGACAGGGTAAACGCATCAGTGTGGCACACACCCGTATGCGTGATCTGCACGAGCACCTCACCAGCACGAGGAGGCGCTACATCGATCTCGACAATCTCAAGGGGCTTACCCGCCTCGAAAGCAACTGCGGCCCGTGATTTCATGATTTTTTCTCCAAATAACCTATCAGCCAGCATCGAGGGCATTACCGGAGATAGGATCGAACGAGTGACACCACATTCTCGATCGAACCACTGGCAGCATCACGATCACCGGCACACTCAACAAATTCTTCCCGCAGGTGGCTTTCGAGAACACCGGCCATTAATCCGTTGATCGCTCCCCGGATAGCCGCCACCTGTTGCAGCACCGGACCGCAATCAGTTCCCTTCTCCAAAGCCTGTTCCAGCGCATCAAGTTGCCCGCGAATACGGCGCACGCGGGTCAGAACGCGCTTTTTCTCAGCCGGTGTGTGCGGCACGAACGCTTACTCCCGAATATACTACCCTTGAGTATCCTTTTCATACTATGGGGCAGTATGTAAGGGATATAAGGAACGTGCTTGTCATATGATCCGATCACAATTCCGTATTGCTGAAATTTTCACCATAACGTCCATGGGTTGCCTGTCTGTGTCTTGGGATCATTCAATAGGTGCAATCAGTGAGATCCAGACAATCTCTGCAACGAGGCTTTGAAGCGCTGATGTCCGCTATTTGGCAAACAACCTTGTGGTCCAAACGACCGAGATGAGGCGTAAGCTGCCATCCTACTTTTGATAAATGTCATTATCAGAGGTAGCGATGCGCGACGGATTTCTACGTCAAACCTGCCGATCAAAGAAATGGTCCATACACTACAAAGAGGACACTTCCGGTAGAGCTGCTCCTTCTTTCACATCAAACGCCCAAACACGAAATTCCTGACAGGTCCGTTTTACGCCACTCGGGAGGACCTTACTCCATCGCCATGTAACTTACATACCTCGGTCTCCGCCAATCCCGGTGCGATTCAATTCATAAATCAAGGCGTACATTGATTTTTATTCAATACCCCAAACCAAGAAACGAATGGAACTGTCTGCCCATCAATGGTTGTTATTTTTTGCACGGTAACTGCCACAGCATTGTCTTCTTTGGTTGCATTATATCCAGCCACTATATACCAGTTTCCTGCAGGAAGATTATTAAAATTAAAATGCCCTCTCGATGGGCAAGTATTAGGGCCATCTGCAGGGCACGAAATATGAGGAATAAATGGCATAACCGAAGATTCAACCCATCGGGGATCATTCAATGTATGATAGCTATGCAACAAGTAGTAATGTTTCATTTTTTCTGAAAGATTATACATATAATCATTTTCGGGAAGAAGGTCTATTGTAAAATTTCGAGAAGGGTTATCGTGATATGAACTTTCTATTGGATAAGAATCATATGTTCCATTAGGAACTTGATAGTTATGATATTTTTCAAAATATCCTCCACTAACACATCCTTTAATAGAAGCACTCCCTTTTTTCTTTGCCCATGATACTTCATTTATATTTAATGGTATTTTTGGTGGCGTAGGCTGCACACAACCAAAAAGAAGAAGCGACGAAGATATTGCAAAAAACAATCCTTTAACATTGTTATTTTTTGTCATTTTCTATCCTTTCTTGATCTGTCAAATTTTTATTGCTTGGCATTGCCTTTACCGCATTTGACTCGTTGTACGCAGCCTTGACCGACTTTTCGAAACTATTCGTTAGGGACAAAATCTCGCCCGCTTCATTCGTATCAAAATCATTACTGATCGCATGGTTTGCAGTTGATGGATCACGGGACACGACACCTGACGTAGATCCGGAATTAATTGTGATATTTGACCCAATAGAAGAGAGGCTGTTCGATGAAGTCATACCAATTACTGGTGCCGCAAATCCGCTTACATTAGCTCCTCCATCAAAAGTTTTTCTTTTTGTATTTTCTATTCCTTGATCCGGTCCTGTATTCCCTCCACTCCCCAGATTACCGTATGAGATACTGGCAGATGCGCCGGCATATTCTGATTTATTCTGTTCATCATTCGCCGTCAGGCTACCCGTTGTAACCATGTTGCCGGATGCCGCCGTGCTTTCCATGACGCCGGCATTGAGGGTCGTGCTGCTGGCAACATCGACATCAAGGCCGCCCTGACCTGCATAAAGCCCGGAAAGGCCACTGGCTTCCGTCGAGGCGTAAGTGTCAGACAGAACCCCTGCCGAGGCATTGACCGAAAAACCCATCTCCCCGCCCGTGCCATAGACGGGAACGGCAAAGCTGAAGCCTGCGCTCTCATTCGTGCTGAGATAGCTTGCCGTATTCTGTGCCGAGGTAATATTCAGGTTACCCGCCGCCACATCTACGGAACCACCGGATACCCTGGCCCCGTCCAGCGTGGTCGTCCCCGCCCCATTATCGATGCTCACATTCTGCGCACCCGTGACCGTCGTATCTACCTGTGTCGTGCTTTGTGAATTCGTGTGGGAATGGGAGGCACTGAGTTGCCCCGTAACACTGACCCCCCACTGCAGATTGGCGTTCAGCGAGGCCGTCGCGCCGACAAAAGCGGACAGGGCCGTCTGGCTGGTAGTCGTATGCGTGGTGTCCTGTCCCGACTGGAGCTGGATATTGCCCGGCGCCGCCAGCGTGACACTCTCACCTGACAGGCTCGCGGCCGTGGCGATGATATCCCCGGCATTGCTGTCTGTCGCAGGCTGCGCCCCGGTCGCAGTCATGGTCAGTCCATCGCCAGCTTCTGCTTCAGATCCCTTTGCCGTGGTCGAAATAGTTTCGGATGTCTTGCTGTCATGCTCGAATCCGACTTCCGCCTGTACTCCTACCAATTCTATGTTGGATTTCGTTACGTCTGATGTTGTCGCGGCCAGCTTGGTATCCACGAGCGTGGCCACAGTCTTCCCGATACTGACGCCGCTCTCCGCAGTTGACAGGGCATCCAGTGACTGGGTCGCCATGTCCTTGTCGCTGGCAGTCTGGGCCGCCGACAGGGCCAGATTGGCGGCCTGTCCGACAAGGGAGGTATCCGACAGTCCGACCTGCACGCCAATGAACTTGAAATCGCTGGTCTGCTTCGTGCTGGATACATCAGACAGTGCGTTGAGCAGGACAGAGGATCCGGTTACGTTCAGATCCTTCGCGGCAACAAGATCAGAAGCGTTGATGACTACTGGGCCGCCGCCGGTAGCAGACAGGGTGCCCCCAGTCGCCACAATCATGCTCGGAGTCCAGGTCGTGCTGCTGTCACTGACGCTTTCTTTGGAAGATCCGAACCCAACCCTAGCCTTGGCACCGTCAGTATCAAAATAAAATCCTTTACTTTCCTTATCGTAATATGACTGCGCCGTGCTCTGGAGCGCATTCTCCGTAAGACTGCCACCTGCCTGAAGCGTGACATTGCCGCCGCCTGCGACAGTGCCCGCCACGGACATGTCCTTGCCCGAGACCATGGTGACATTGCCATTGGCCGCCACCGTGCTGCCGACCTGGTCGGTGGAACTCTCGCTCGAGGTCGTGGTGGTCCTGTTCAGGAAGCCGTGCTCGACGGTGCGGGTATAGGAGGACTGGCTGTCGGTGACCGCGTTGAGGTTCACGTTGCCCGTCGCCATCAGCGTGGCCGACTTCCCGGCCGCGACCGTGGCGCCCGCCAGGGTGAGGTCGCCGCCGAGGGCGGCCGCCGTCAGGTTCCCGCCCGTGCTGACCGACGCCCCAAAATTCTCCGTCTCGGCCGCGCGGTGGCTGTAATCATGCTGCTCGATGTCCTGCGACGCGCTCGCCGCAACCGAACCCAGCGTGATCCCCTGCCCTGCCACAAGCGTGGTATCGCCCAGCGCGCTGAGCGACCCGCCATCAAACGTGATGTCCTTCGCCGCATGGATCTGCGCATCGCCCCCCGAGGTGATGGTGCCCTGCGCGCCCAGTGACTGCGCCTTCCCGCCATCGACCATGAAGGTATTGAGCTGGTCCTCGTTGACGACCGAGCCGTTCAGCGCCGCCAGCGCCACGCTGCCGCCCGACAGCGTCCCGCCGGCATTGACGATATCCCCGCTGGTCGCGGTCAGCGACAGCGCGTTGCTGGCGTTGATCGTGCCGGTATTGTTGATGCTCGAGCCGGTCAGCGACACGTTGGTCGCCGAGATCTCCGCCCCGTCCGTAAGCGTCGCCTGGCCTGGGGCCAGATACAGCTTCGGCGCCAGCACACTGCGCCCGTCCACCGTCTCGGGCACATACCAGACAATGTTCTGCGTCAGCGCCGCCTGCTGGCTGGCCGTCAGCGCTGCGCCAAAGGTCAGGTCAAGCGCATTGGATTCCGAGACCGCGTTGTTGAGCAGCAGTTCCATCTGCTCGTTGGCCGTCTCGTAGCTGCTGCCAAGGAAGGTCTGGCCCGTCGACGCCACGATCTGCTGCTGGATGAACTCCGTATCGAAATACGAATCCCCCAGGAACTCGTAATCCGCCGTGTTGTCGCCCAGCCGGTTGACCAGGTATTGCGAGCCATAGAAGCCGCTGAAGGTCGCGTATTTCGGGTTGGTCTCGATCAGGTAATGCGCGCTGGGGTCCGGATCGGCGATGAACAGCGCGCTGCCGCCCGGAATGGCCGAGATCACCGTCGGGATGGTCGGGTCGCTGCTGGTGGCAAATCCCGGCAGCGTCATCGCGGCTTCCTGGGCCGTCGCCGACGCCTTCACCTGCGCGGTCTCGACCCCCTGATAGGCCAGGGTGCCGCCCGTGGTGGCGGGCGCCGCCGCACTGCTCCGCGTGCCGGCCGCCCCCGCGACCCCGGTGCTGACATCCGCCAGGGCCGCCGTCGCCCCGCCGTTCAGCGCGGCGTCAGCCGCAACCCCGGACGCAGACGAAGCGGCAGCCACCGGAGACAGGCCGCCCGGCGTCTCGCCGGTATAGCTGGTATATTCACTGGAACTCGCGTTGGCGATTTCCGTCTGGTTGTTGATCGTGCCCGTGAAGGTGCCCGTGATATTGTCTTTTGCAACGATGGTGCCGGTCGGGCCGTAATAGGTCTCGCTCGAACCCCATTTTTCCTTGGGCTGCGGAGCGGCCGTCCAGTAATGGCCGACCGTAATGAGGCCAAACTTCTTCTTGTGCCTTACGGCCGACGTCGACCCGCCCTTGAAGGCCGGGTCGGACTGACTGGTCCAGCTACAGCCGTAGAAGGCCTTGCAGGTTACATAGAAAGCATGCTGGACGGCGTAGCCGATATTGTCGAGGCTGCCCCCGCTGAGATTGATGTCGCGCCCCGCCGCGATATGGCTGGCATCGTTGATGATGCCACCTGTGGTTGTAATATCCACATCACGCCCGGCCGAGATCAGGGAGGCGGCGTTGTTGAGCGTGGCACGACCACCATCTTCCTGCACATAGATCGTGCCGCCCTGGGAATGACCGACAAGCTGGCCCGTGCCCTGTGCGCCGGTCACGGTATCCAGCAGGCCTGCCGGCACGGGAATATCGACATTGCTGCCGCCCGCGTAACTATGGCTCCACAGGACGGCATTGGCGACGACCGTCACCCCGCCCAGGACATCATTGGTGACCGTGCCAGCGTTGATCAGGACATCCCCGCTGGCGCTGTCAGCCACGATCTCGCCGGAGCGGTTGAACACGGCGGTGGCCGCCCCGCTGGCGCCATTGCCGATCCCGATCGACCCGTTATCCGAAAGGATGGCCCCAAGCTGGTTGGTCAGGGTGCCGGGCAGGTCCAGGGCCACACCGGCCACACCATCAATGAGGCCGGTATTGGTGATCGCCCCGCCCGAGGAGACGTCCAGGACGCCGCCTTCGGCCATCAGGGCGCCGTTATTGGTGACCGATGCCGCCGTGATGGTGACGTTGCCCCCGGCCAGCACGCCGCCACCGGCCTCGGCCGTGTAGTCGCCCCCGACCCGCAGCAGCGTGTCGCCCCCGGACTGGAACAGCATGCCACTGTCGAGGTCCCCCGTGAGCGTCACGGCCAGCGTGTTCCCTGCGACCAGCTGCGCAGCACCACCGAGCGAGGTCGTATCAAGCGATAGATTGCCCGCCGCCTGCACCACGCCGTCCGTATCGCTGAACCCGGTCATCGCGCTGCCGCCAGCATTTGCAAGCGACAGGGTATTCTGGCCGGAGCGTTCGATCACGCTGCCGCCGTCATTGTCCAGCCCGTTCGCCACCAGGGTCAGGTTGCCCCATGACTGCAGCGTGCCGCCCGCGTTATTGATGCTGGCGGCCGCCTGCGTGCCGCCGGCGGAGAGCAGCAGGCTGCCATCGGCCGCGTTGACCAGGCCGCCCGACCCGTTGGTCAGGCTGTCGGCAACCAGCGTGATATCCTGGCCCGCCTGCAGCGCGCCACCGTCATTGGCAAGCTGCGCCATCGCGCCGCCGCCTGCATTGCGGACATCCAGCGTGCCGCCGGTGCTGACGATCCGGCCGGCGCTGGTGTTATCGAGCGCCGCCGCCGCCAGCGCGACATTGCCCGCGCCCTGGATCGCACCGCCTTCATTGCCCACTGCGCCGGTCGTGGTGACGCTCACGGCGCCCGCACCCGAGATGACCGCGCCGGATGTGTTGGTCAGGCTGGCCCCCGAAAGGGCGACCGCGCCATTGCCCCCGATCCGTCCATCGGTATCGTCGATCGCGCCGCCACTCTTCAGGGTCACGCCCTGCGTGCCGTAGACCAGGCCGGAATTCGACACGGAGCCGGACAGGGTCGCGTTCATCTGGTCGGACGCCACCAGCGTCCCGGTATTGGCAAGGGAGGCCGCGTTGAGGTCCACCAGGCCAGCCAGCGCACCGATCTCGCCGCTATTGGTCACGCCCTGCGCCGCAAGGGTGACATCGCCCTGCGAGACGAGCGTGCCGCCATTGGCCAGGGCCACCTGCGTCGTGACGTCGAGGGTGGCGCCACGGCCTTCGGCCTCGATCCGCCCGGCATTGGACAGGCCATCACCGCTGCCCGTTCCGGTCAGGACGAGGGAGAGCACGCCGTTTTCGGTCGCCATCAACCCGCTGGAAGCGGTCGTCAGGCCAGCGGCCGTAAGGCCCAGCCCCTGCCCGCCCACCAGCGTGCCCGCAACAGCCATGTCGCCCGCCGCCACCACGGACAGGCCCTGACCGGCACTCATGACGCCCGTGGCATCATCGGACCAGGTCCCCGTCACCAGCGACAGGTTCCCGGCCGCCTTGACCGCGCCACCGGCGTTCGAGAAAGCCAGGGCGGATGCGGGCGCGCTGTCGGCATCCAGCGCGATGTTGCCATCGAGTGCGAGGATGCGGCCATTGTCATTGCCGATCGTGCCGGCCGCGATCGAGACACTCCCGGCCGCCTGGATGATGCCGCCCGACGTGTTGTCCAGTGTCGCCATCAATGTGGCGGGAGACCCTGCGGAGAGCGTGACGTTGCCGCCCACGCTGACCAGGGTGCCGGCGGTGTTGGCGAGGCTGGCCGCCGCAATGGTCAGGTTGCCACCCGCCTGCACCGCGCCGCCGCGGTTATCAAGGGCGGTCAGCGGCGTCGTGGCATCGCCATTGCGGATCCCGATGGCGCCTCCCGCGAGGATCGTGCCGGCTTCGTTATCGAGGCCTGTGGCGGAAAGCGCGAGGCTGGTCCCGGCCTGGATCGTACCATTGTCATTGGCGACCTGTGCCGCCGTCAGGGCCAGCGCGCCCGCAGCCCCCGTGCCGATGGTCCCGCCCTGATTGGACGTTGTGCCCCCTGACCCAAGCGTCAGTCCGGTCGCACCATACAGCGTGCCGGTATTGATCAGGTCATCCGTCGTGGACACGTCAAGCCCTGCCGCAGTCGCGATCAGGCCGCTATTGGTCAGACCTGCCGCCGAAAGCGCGCTACTACCGGCAAGTGAGGCGATCTCACCGCTATTGAGCAGGAGGCCGTCGGCGTCGACGCTCTGGTTCCCCTGCGAGATGATCGTACCCGTGTTGGCGAGCGACGTCGCATCAACCTTCAGGACACCGGCGACATCCGCGTCCTCGATGGCGCCAGCGTTGGACAGGGCGGGCGATGCCGCATTCCCATGGACGGCAATCATCGTGTCACCGGCGAGGGCGCCAATGGTGCCCTTCGCGCCATTGACCAGGCTGGCCGCCGAAAGGCTTAGCCCGTCACCCGCCGTAATCGCCCCTTCGTTATCGGCCGCCCCCGTGACCGACAGGTCAAGCGCGGTTCCTGCCTGAAGGGCAGCCGATGTGTCACTGGCATACTGGCCGGTCGCAAGCGTCAGCGCGCCACCCGCCTGGACCGCGCCATCCGTATTGGTGAACAGCCCCTGCCCCGACCCGTTATCGGTGATGGCAACAGAACCGGTTTTCCCGACCAGGCCACCGGATGTATTGTCAACGCTCACCGCGCTGATCGTGAGGTCATTGCTGGCCTCGACCAGGCCCGATGCGTTCGTCAGGTGGTCAAGGGCCGCACCCGTCGCATCGCGGGCAAGGGTGACGGATGTCCCGCCCAGCACTGTCCCGCCGGTATTGTCGAGCGCGGTCGTCACGATGGACATGAGGGCGGCTGCCTGCAGCCAGCCGTTATTATTGGCGACACTGGCGGCATCGATGTTCAGGCCACCATCCGTCGCGATGATTTTGCCCCCGGTATTGTCGAGGCTGGCGGCGGCAAGCTGCACCACGCCCGTATCACTGCCAAGCTGCCCGCCCCTGTTGGACAGGGCGCCACCCGCCGCAAGGCTCAGGCCGCCTGCCCCATATAATGTACCCGTATTGGTCACCGTACCGGCCGTGCGCACGCCAAGCGTGCCGGCGGCAAGGATGCTGTCACTGTTGGCCAGCGTGGCGGCGTCGATCGTCAGGCTGCCCGATGCCGACTGGGATTTTATGACCCCCGTATTGGCCAGGCCACCAGTCCCCGCCGCGTTGAGGGTAAGGTTGCCCGCGGTTGCAAGCAGCAGGGCGGATGCTCCGTTGGCGATGTGGTCCGCCGTCACGGTCACGCCCGTGCCGCCACCCAGCGTGCCTTCGTTATCGACCGCCCCCGTGGCGGTGACGGCAAGGGCCTGCTGCGCCGTCAGCGAAGCCGTGGTGTCGGATGTATAGCTGGCCAGTGCAGCAGTCAGGCTGCCCCCGGCCTGGATGGCCCCGCCATTATTGGTGACGGCCTGCGCTGACAGCGTCATGTCACCCGACTGGTCGAGGATCTTCCCGCCCGTATTATCCAGCGCCCCCACGGCGGCAATCGAGGCCAGACCGGTCGTGCTCGATATCTGGCCACCGGCATTGGACAGCGTGCTGGCGCTGGCCAGCGTCAGCCCCGCCTGGGCTGCGATCGTGCCGGTATTGGCGAGCGACCCTGCCCGGGCGGACAGGGCGCCACCGGATGCGCCGATGCCGCCACTGTTATCGAGCGCACCGGTCGCAGAAAGCGACAGCGCGCCAGCCCCGGCCGTCACCGTCCCGCTATTGCCGATCGCAGCCGCCCGGGCGGCCAGGGTCGTACCGCCGCCAATGGTCCCGCTGTTATTCAGGGCGCCGCCTGCCGCCAGCTGCATCCCGCCACCTGACTGCAGCGTCCCGGCATTGCTGACCTGCCCGCCCACCTGCGCCTGCAGGTTGCCCGAAGCCGCCATGGAACCGTTGAGCACAAGGTCGCCGGCATCGGTCAGCGTCATGTCGCCTGCATTGGCCGCCATGGTGCCGTCAACCCGCACGCCGGCGCCGGCCTCGTTGACCACCATGTAGATCCGGTTGGCGTACATCCCGCCAAGGGCCGCCGTATCAATCGCGAATTCCGGTGCGGCCGTGCCGTCGGACGCCAGCGGATGGGCCGCGTTGGTGCCGTAATCGACCCGGTTGCGCCCGGCCACGATAGTGGCCGTCTCCGCATTGACCTGCGCCTTGAGCGTCACCGAGCGCGACAGGATGTCGAGCACCGGCACGGTGGTGAAGTCTCCGCCCTTCCCCTCGAAGGTGATGTTGCCGCCCCGGACGACGATATCCTTCAGGTTGCCGCTGGCATCCATCTCCGGCGTGCCGGTGGCAAGGGTCACATGGGCGGTGTTGATGAACCCGCATCCCGCACAGGTGATGCCGTTGGGGTTGGCCACCACCACCGAGGCCTGGTGCCCCGCCACTTCCGTATAGCCCAGCATCTGTGTCGGCAGGGTGCCGGTCACCTCGTTGAGGATCAGGCTGGCGGCATGGCCGTCAAGATTGGTGTTGCCATACACCACGCCCCCGATCTTCGTCTCGGTCGCCGTGGTGGCGTTGTTCAGGATCACACCGCTTTCGGGCACGCCATACTGGATGAAGTCATTATGCGACACGCCCGCCGCGTTGGGGGTGGCGATATTGACCTGGTCGATGCCGTTCTGGGTCTTGTCCAGCGTCGGCTCGGGGCCGCCGGCATGGGGATCGACCACGATCTGCGGCTCCGCCTGCTGGGCGGATGCGGCGGACACGGTCGAGGCCAGGAACAGGGAGACGGCGGCAAAGACATGCACGCAGCGCTGAAGACGTGACGGACCCGGAATGATATCGGGTGCGGCAACCCTGCGGGGCGTCTTCATCATATCTTCGCTCCAACCTGAAACAGCGGGATCAGCCCTTCCGAGGGAAGCGGGCCGGTATACATGGAATGGGTCAGGGAGACGTTCCAGAAGAACGGCCCCGTGGTCTTGCGCAGCCCCAGGCCACCGCCCGCCATCTCGCCGCCCTTCAGCGCAGGCGGCGTGGAGGAGGAGGCAAAACCCGCGCGCACGACGCCGACATCAAGGGCGGCGTAAAGCTGGGTGCCCTCGATGACCTGGTGGCAGATGAAGGCGAACTTCCCGCACTTCAGGCCCTTTGTGGGCAGCTGCCACGAGAAGTCGTTGCGCATGTAGCCGCCGTCATTGCCCAGCAGGACCTGCTCGAGGAAGCCGCGCACCGAATAGGGGCCACCCACCTGCAGTTCATTAGTGGGAAACTGGTCGCGCGTGCTGTATTCGCCGTGCAGCGTGGTATGCCACAGCACGCCGCGCGCAAGCGGCTTGTAGCCGTCAATGTCGAGCGAGGGCTTGAGGTAGGAGGAATGCGGGTCCTGCCAGCCTGGACGGATGAAGTTCGACCACGTGCCCGCGCCATCCACCGCGACCTTGAGGCCACCGGTGATGTACCACACCCCGCCCCAGCCCTTGAGCGATTCACTGACCTGCACGTTGACGAAGGCCTGCCGCGCCGTCTCGGTGTCGATCACCGTATGGTTGATCTCCGAGCCGAACGACTTGCGCTCGTAGCTGGCCTGGAAGGTGGTCACGCCGATACGGTTGCGCAGCAGCACGCGCGAGATGCCCAGCCGCCAGTCCCGTCGGCCGCCGCCAAGGTGGTAGATGTCGCTGAGTGTTGCGAGCGGATAGTCATCCTGCGAGCGCCACCACGACCCGAACACGGTCCAGTAGCCGAACGGGATCGACCCGTTGACCGACAGGTAGGACGTGCCGCGCTGCCCGGCATGGCCGACAAGCGAATGGTCGTATTCCACTGACCACAAATCCAGCAGCCCCAGCGGGTTTTCCGCCGTGAGCATGGCATGGCCCGTCTCCTGGCCGGTGATCTGCTGGCCGTAATTGTCGAACCAGACCTGGCCGTGCAGCACGCCCCGCTTGGGCGCAGTCACCACCACGGTGGACGCCCCCGCCCTGCCGCCGGGGGCGATGCGCATGCGCGCGCCCCAGTGGCTCAGCCGGTTCATGTCCTCGATCCCCTGTTCCAGGTCCCGCAGGTTGAGGATCTTCCCGTGCAGCCCGGGGAAGGCCATGACGGTCGCCAGCCGGGCCGGGCGGCCCTGTAACTGGATACCCGCCAGTTTCCCTTCGATCACCACGATCCGCAGGTGCCCGCTGGAAAGCTTCTGCTCGGGCAGGTAGGCCCGCGAGGTGATGAAACCCTGGCGGATATAGGCGGCATTGAGCGCGTTGATCAGTCCGTTGAGATCGCGCACCGACATGCAGGTGCCGACATGGGGACCGGTGATCGCATCGCTCAAAGCGCGCGACAGGTGCTGCGCACCTTCGACCGTGATGTCATGCACCGTAACACAGGTTTTTGATGCCTGTGGCAGGGCGGACGGCCTCTGGATCTGGATGTCGTTTGACGGTGGCGGCAGCGCGTCAAGCTGCTCCTGGTGCTGCTCGAAGCGCTGGAACTGGTCCTGCGACGAGCCCGGCCCCGCCGGCATCACGCCGCCGGGCAGGCCCGGCACCTGGGCCATTGCCACACCGGGCAGCGCCATCATGGCCGCCGCCGCCCCAACCTGCCAGCGCATCACGCGCATTCCGGACTATGCGGCCGGCTTCAGGCAGGCGCTTTCTGGCTGGACCAGGTCTCGATTGCGCCAAAGGCGTCGGAGAAATGGCTCATGTCATAATTGATCGTCACCGTGCCGCCGCCCTGCGCGGGCACGCGGCTGACGCGGATGTGGCCGGTCCTGCCCGCCTTCAGTGCCGTGATCATGGCGGGCGTCGCCTGCAGCGTCGACAGGCAACCCGATGCGTTGCACACCAGATAGGGCAGGCTGACCGGCTTGCCGTTATCCATCGACAGGGTGGCAGGCTTCGTGAGGTCGAAGCCCAGCGGGGTCATGATGCTCAGCTCGTAGGGGCGCGCGGTGATCGCCACCCTGTCGGTCGCGGCCCGGGCGACGATCACCATGCCCAGCGGCACGGCCTTGCCCTGCTGCTGCATGCTCAGCTGCTGGGCCGCCACGCACAGCGAAGCCGCGCGTGTCGCGGGCGCATAGGTGCAGTTGGCCTGCCAGGTGCCAAAAGCCTGCTGCGTGGTGATCGGCGAAGGCTGGGCCGGGGCCTGCGGAGAAGCAGAGGCCCCTTTTGCGGGCGATGGCGCGGCAGACGGGGCCGGGACCGCTGCCGTTCCCGCAGCATGGGATACGCCCGTCAGGGAAGCAGAAAAAAGAAAAGCACAAGCCACGGCCCTGAACTGCATCAGTAACCTCCCGAACGGTCAGCCTGACCGGCGATGACCGGTCGGTCCTGTATTGAATGGAACGTCGCCTTTAAAACGACATATTTCGTCATTCATGGATACAGTTTGACATGGAAGGCAGCAACAGAAGAATTCATTCAACTAGCGGTTGAATAACGGCATACCTCATACATTTTATGTGGAAATATCCTGATACAACCAACAAATATGCACTGTATTCGTCTATACAATACATAATGTATAATAGTTATTTATTTTTGGTCTGAAATTTTCATTTCCAAAGACAGTCATCGTGGCAGCCAGACCGCAGCGCAGCTGCTCTCCGCTTTTTCTTGCCGATCTGCCCAAAATAAACTAAGTTTGTATGACCAAGTCAATGAGGGATGCCATGCGTGTCGTCAATATCCATGAAGCCAAGACCCACCTGTCCCGGCTGATCGATGCCGCCACAAAGGGTGAAAGCTTCATCATCGCCAGGGCCGGCAAGCCGGTTGTGCGGGTCAGCCCTGTCTGTGCCCCTGAGGAACAGCACAGGCAGCGTCTGGGCTTTCTGACTGGCAAAATCCAAGTCCCGGACGATTTTGATCATATGGGACACGAAGAGATCGGCGTGCTGTTCGACGGGCAGGCATGAGGCTTCTGCTCGATACCCACCTGCTCCTGTGGGCAGCCGGAAACCCGGGGAAACTCTCCGCCGATGCCCGGACATTCATGGAAGACCCTCTGAACATCCTGATGTTTAGCGCCGCAAGCCTGTGGGAAGTCACGATCAAGGCCGGGCTTGGCCGGGCAGACTTCCAGGTTGATCCGCATCTGTTGCGTCGTGGCCTCATCGAGAACGGGTATGAAGACCTCCCCGTCACCAGTCAGCATGCCGTGGCAGTTGGACAGCTTCCCGATATTCATCGCGACCCTTTTGACCGTATCCTTGTCGCCCAGGCCACGGTCGAAGGGCTCCTCCTCCTGACCCATGATCCACTCGTGCAGTCCTATCCAGGCCCCATCAGGGCCGTCTAAAAAGAGCAGCAGCACTCTCTTCTCCTTTCCTGTGACCGCTACCGGGAGCCTGGGCGGGTGGTGCTGCCAGACAGCATGTGGTATTTTGAAAGAGGCGCGTAGAAACGCCTTTTCCAAAAGGGCGGCCTCCTTGTCGGGTGGCCTGCCCAATACAACACCCGGACTATGTCCAGCGGTGAACAGGGAGACCTGTCTGCCGTAGTGGAAATAGGCAGGGCGTGCTTTTGCCCTTTTGGAACACGTTTCTACCCGCCCGACGCCAGGGCGGGCAGGAGGCGTGTGCCTGATTGCCCGCTTTCCCGGCTGTCGTCACAGGACAGGCGTGAAAAAAGGACGGACAGATGGCAGGTTCAGGAATAAAGCAGGCCCGTGACCTTGAGATCATGGATACAGACGCCATGACGGTAGCCCTCCTGCGCGAATACGGACTACCTGGCGCCAGGGAACGGGCGCGCCATCACGTTGGCCGGTGTGTCGAGGCTGGCCTTGTGGATGACGCCGCCTTCTGGATGCGCGTCAGCAACCAGCTCGAAAACCTGGCCTCCTCGGACTATGGTCCCGGAAACCTTTTCACGCCTTCGGGGCAGATCAGCCCGACTGCCACGCGACTTGGCTGATGCACCTCACCTTGCGTACCGACTACGCCTTCCGCGTGCTGATCCATCTGGCCCGCCATGGACACACACAGAACCGCATAACGGTCCGGCACATCGCCGAGCGGCACAATATCTCCCATAACCATCTCGTGAAGGTCGTCAACGACTTGTGCCATCATGATCTCCTGGTGGGAACCCGGGGGCGGAATGGTGGCGTCAGCCTGGCCCGCTCCCCGAAAGACATCAATGTCGGGCATGTCATCCGCCTCATGGAAACCGAAGGTGAAGTCATGACCGGCTGTGCGCCGCTTCAGGGCAGACCCTGCATCCTGGCAGATGCCTGCCGTCTCCGTCACCTGACCAGACAGGCAACCGATGCTTTTATGGCCATCCTCGACGGCATGAGCGTGCATGATCTCCTGTCCTGACAGGACGCTTATGACCCATCCGGCCGGACGGTCAGGACACAGGACTGGTCCACCTTCGTCTCGTTGGCCGTTTTCTGGCAGCCAGCGATCCGGTCCCGACTGGCGTCCACAAGCCGGTTGGCCCGGACCATATGCCGCAGGCTTTCGGGATTGTCGGCCTCCATCATCAACGCACCAGATTCCCACCGATCCTGTCCGCCCACGATAAAGGAGGCCACCCGCGTCCCTAGTGACGATGGTAGGAGATAGGTCAAGGCAGGCGAGAACCCGATCCCGACAGCCAGACAGGCCAGCCCGACCTTCAGCACCCACCAGTTCTGACGGTCCTGGGTACGGGCCTGTCCGACAATGTCGGTCAGTTGCTGCCGCTCCACCTGAACCGCACGGATCGCGGTATGAAAGGCGGCCTGCATGTCCTGACAGACGGAAAGCCCTGCCTGTCGTACCCCCTGCCCATAGGCCTGCGGCGTCATCTTCAGCGTCGGACTGGCCTCGATCGCCTTCATGCGCGCGCCCACGTCGTTCAGGGCCTTGACCAGCCTGGCCAGGTCCGGCGTGTAGTCAGGCGGCCGGTTGTCCCGCCATGCCTGGGGCAGCGCTTCCACGCTGCGCCGGAGCACCGTCATTTCGGCGCACAGATCCTCAAAGGCGCGCGCGGCCGGATCCGTCTCGCTCATGATGGAAAGCCCCCTCATCCAGATTCAGTTTTCCGGCACGTCCAGACGATCATCATCCTGACCAGCCTCTTGCGTTCCGGCCCTTTCCTGCTTCCCGAAAAGCAGCCGCCTTCGCCCTTCTTCCATTGCCAGGAGCGTAAGCCTGTTTGGCCGACTGTCTGAAGCCGCGTTCTGAATAGTCCGTCGCAATCTTTCCGCATTACGCGGACTACTCAGAAGATGCGCTGTCTCCTGACAAACGGCTTGTTCTTCTTCCTGCACAACATCCCTCCCCCGGTAGCCTGCCCCCCGATCAGGCAGCCCGTTCCAGCCCCAGATGTGTCACAAACGGATCAAAGTCCCGGTCACTGTAAAGAAGCCGATACCCGCTTACGATGCATCGTGTGGCAATCAGGGTATCAATGGTCTTCCGGATGGTGATGCCTCTGCCGCGCAGGTCACGAAAATATCGTGCCGCCTCGATCATGACATCACGTCCCCCGATCTCCACCAGATCCAGGGCACCAAGCATCCGCCGTGCCGTGTTGAAATCCCGCTCACTCGCAAATCCCTGGAGAACTTCCGTCATCATCAGATCCCCAATGGCGACAGGTTCTTCTCCCAGAAGCCGGTCTAGAACATCAACCTGTGGCGTCACCGTACCCCGGAAAAAATCGATCCAGACCGAGGAATCCACCAGGATCATGCGTCGGAACGCATGGCATCAAGATCACCCTGCCAGTCGAGCTTCCCCCGCAAGGTACGGAGTTCCCGCTGCTGCTTCAGCCTGATCAGCGTCCGCAACCCGAGTTCGACCGCTTCCTTCTTGGTTTTGACACCAGACGCCTTCAGCGCATCTGTCATGAGGGCATCGTCAATGATGATGTTTGTTCGCATGATGTGTATCTCCAATAGAAATCATACACATTAAATCATCCGCTCTCAAGCATGCCGCAGGACATCAGGTATCCTCCCACGGATTGAGAACCCGCACACCAGCCGCCTCGAAAGGCGACACGTCGCGACTGGCCACGACATAACCACGGGATGCGGCAGTCGCGGCAATATAGCCATCTGCCTTGCCAATCGCCCGACCCTCTGACCTGGCCCGCACCATCAGTTCGGCATAGGCCTGGGACGCCGCCAGATCGAACGACAGGACACGCCCCGCGAACAAGGGCAATACCTCCTGTTCCAGCCGCTCATGCAGTACAGAACGCCGCCGACCGGTCGGCATCGCCCCGATCCCGAAACGCAGTTCCGCCACCGTGACGGCAGACAGGAAAAGCGTCTCGATCGCCTGTCCATCGATCCAGGCCAGAACACGCGGCTCCGGGACGGGCTTCCACGGCTCCGAGATCACATTGGTATCGAGCAGGATCATTCGAAGGACATCGGCTCGGCCGGGGTCTGATCGCGGGTCTGCAAGGCCGCAATATCCTGATCACACATACCGGCCTCCCGACCGATGGACGCCAGAAGCGATCCCAGCCGGACCCGCTGCGGCGGCCGGACGGCCGCTTCCAGAATGGTCCGGATCTCTGCTTCCGTACTGCGCCCATGCAGCATGGCCTGCGCCTTCAGCGCCCGATGCGTCTCTTCCGGAAGATTACGAATAACCACAGAAGACATGACAGGACTCCTCATTTCCTGGAATGATATCATAAATATCATTTCGATATCTTTCCAGAAAAACCCGACATCCCCTCATCCAGATTCAGTTTTCCGGCACGTCCAGACGATCATCGTCCCTGATCTGCCCCCTTGTTCCGATCCGCTCCAGAAGAGCTTTGGCACGAGCAGGCGTGGTCCGTGTCGCCCGTGCGGAAAAATACCGTTCCGCTTCTGCCTGCCCACCCAGCCGGGCCGCGACAGCCGTCGCAACAAAAAGGTTCATGCTGACACCTGAAAGCGCCGCCTGACGCGTTGCGGCTTCCCGCATATCTTCCGGAAGCCGAAGCTGGATTTTACTGCTACTCATCCTCTCATCCTTCGCAAAAGAACACCTGGCCGCACTGCTGGAATACCGAACCGTGATACAGCCCGCTGCATGTCTTTCAGATTGAACGTGGCGATCGCATCCGCATTTCCGTTGATCGCTGTCTCAACCACAAGTTCATCATCACCGTGCGCTCCTGTCGGTCGCCACCTGTAATCAAAAGAAACCGGCACGCAGCACCCTGCAAGTCCATCAAGAACCTCCAGAACTTCATCCCCCTGAACGCCCATTCGAAAAAGGTTTTCAGAACGACGCAACACCGCCTCGTATTCGACCAGGAGGGTCGTGGAGAGCAGCAGACTGAAATTCCTATCCAAGGCCCCCAGCAAAAGCTGCCGGGACGCTCCGTCCGGTGACATGAATCCCGAAAGAACAACATCCGTATCAAGAACAACGCGCATAGTGACATCATATATGACGTCACTGCTTAACGTAAATCAAAATCTCCTACATCCCCATATCCATATCCCGCCCCCTGGAACGCGACAGCGAGCGCGTGCGCTGCGGCTGCAATCCATGATCGAGCGTCGATCCCTTCCGGACGCCCAGTTCATGCCCCTTCTGCCGCAGGAGGGATTCAAGCTGCACGTCCCGCTTCAGCTCCCTGAGCGCCACACCCTGCTGCTCGCGGCTCAGCCCGTCCCACGCCTTCACGAACCGCGCCGCCCGCAACTCGGGGGAATGCCGCACCTTGTCCTCGTGTTCCAGCCCCTCGACCAGCCTGCGCGCCCGTGCCGGCCCTTCCAGCCCGTACAGGGCCTGCCGGATCTCCGGCTCATGCTTCACGGCGGTTTCCAGAGCGATCACCGCCCCGGGCCGTAGCCGTTCGAGGGCCGTGCTGGCGTCAAGCCATGCCTTCTTCTGGTGCTCCAGCACCGGCAGCTCCTGCTCCACCATGCGCCCGATGTCCCGCACCGCCCGCGCATACTGCTCCACCGCCTGGTGGAGCGGATCACCACCCGGCACAAACCCGCCCAGCCCGGCAGGCACCTGCGCGCGCTGCACACGCGGCAGCCGCAACCCGGCAAAGGGCGAGGCGGGAGCTTCACGCTCAACCCCACTTTCCCCCTTACTGGCCCCGGCATCCACCCCGGCCGACACGTCTTTTTCCGCCGTCTGGCCACGCCCCCGCACGGACAGGTCCAGCCCGTCGAACATCCCGCGTTTCCGCTGCGCCGGTGCCGGATCTAGCGTATGGACAGCTTCGGCCTGCCTGTCCTTCTGGGGGCCAGAGGCCGTCTCGCTGCGCTCCACCACGATCTCGCTCTCGGGGACATGCAGCCCGCGCCGTCGCGCAAACCCGGCATCCCGATCCCGGACATGCGGGTAATCCAGCGTGGTATCCTTCAGCCGCTCGCGCGACAGCCGCCGCACCAGCCCGTCCCGGTCGCCCACATCATCCCGGCCCCAATGAACGGACACGCTCTCCCGATGGCGCGACAGCGCCACATAGGCCCCATGCCGGTCCATGCTCCCCGTCGCCAGCACATGCGCCCGGTCCACCGTCACACCCTGCGATTTGTGGATGGTGGCGGCATAGCCATGATCCAGCGCGTCATAATCCGCCACCGACACGGACACGACCCGGCCACGTCCGGCTCCCTCCTTCCCATCAAGCTGGACCGATAACGCCAGATCCCCAGCCTCAGCCGACCCCACGATACCCCGCACCGTCCCCAGCGTACCGTTCTTTACCCCCAGCTCCCGGTCATTGCGCAGGAAGTAGATACGCTCCCCGTCCGCGAACACCCGCTCGCCCTGGGCGGTCGGCACCAGCACATCATCACCCAGTTCACCCGCGTCCCGCCGGATCTCCCGCGCCGCCTCGTTCAGCGCCCGCACATCGACACGCCGATGCGCCAGCATGATCTGGCTTTCCTCTGGCGCGGCCTGACGCGCTTCATCCCATCCGGCCACCACCCCGGCCCGCGCCTCTTCCAGCGTGTCATGACCGCGCACCAGGCCGGCCGCCTCATAGCGCCCCAGCGCCTCATCCGTCCGCCCGGTCGCCAGCTCCTTCGTGGCCACCTGCTGCCAGCCTTCACGCTGCCGGCGCACGGTCGTGATTTCCACCGACCCGACCCGCTCGGCCACCGCCCGGAACGCACCGCCGGCCTCGATCGCCTGCAACTGCTCGGGATCACCTACCAGCACCACCTTTGCCCCGACACCGCGCGCGGCCGACAGCACCCGCTCCATCTGCCGTGACCCCACCATGCCGGCCTCGTCCACCACCAGCACGTCCCCGCGCTCCAGCAGGTCGAACCCACGTTCCCACGCACGCTCCAGGGAGGCCAGCGTCCGGCTCTCGATCCCGGACCCCGCTTCCAGACCTTCCGCCGCGATCCCCGACAGCGCCGCCCCGCGTACCCGATACCCGGCCTCTTCCCATGCCGCGCGGGCGACACCCAGCATGGTGCTCTTCCCCGTCCCGGCATACCCGACCACCACGGACAGGTCGCGGGACTTCGTGACCTCGCCCACCGCCAGCGCCTGCTCGTCCCCAAGCCCGTCCCGCGCCATCGCCGCCCGACGCACCGCCAGCGGCACCACATGCCCCTGGGACTGCCCCATCGCGAGCGATGCCTCTTCCAGACGCTGCTCGACCCCGATCATCTCCCGTGTGGAGAACCGTTCCCGCCCATGACCATCTTTCCCGAGCGCGACCAACTCTGGACACGCCTCCACCCGAACCATGACAGCACTGAACTGTTCTGCGTCTGCCGTATGCCGGTCCACGAACCGCGCCAGGTCCCGCCGGGTAAACGTGCTCTGCTGTCGCGTCAGCGCCTCCAGCGCCACATGCGGCTCGGCCAGCAACCTTTCGCCATTGCACCGCGCGATCTCCAGATGATCGGCAACCCGCTCCGCGTCCTCGCCCCGCTCTTCCCGGCGCATCCCGGCCGGACCGATCTTGTTCTGTGGCTCAAGGTCGATCCCCTGTGCGGCGAACGACCGATGGTCGATCCGCACATCCAGGTCCAGCTCGGCCAGCCGTTCATTGGCGAGCGACGCCCACCGCTCCCGCCACGTCAGCAGCAGATCCCTGTCATTCCATGAACGCTCTTTCGCACCGAACCCGATGGAAGGCTGATCCTGCGCCAGCCCCAGGCCTTCATGCCGCAACCGTGCCGCAGCAATCAGTCGCGCTGTTCTTCCAGCCGCTGCAAGCGCTTCTCCAGCGTCGAGAGCTTCAGCAGGATGCCGCGCTGCGTCTCCCGAATTTCCGTCAGCAGACGGATCATGAGCTTGAGTGGATCGTCCTCCCCTTTCTGCTCCATCAGGTCCAGGATCCGGCGTGATGTCGTATGCGCCCCCGCCGCCTCGTTCAGGATGCGGGATTCCGTTTCGTCTTCCATGCACAGCCTCTCCGGTTCTGACTTCGATCCGCCGCGTGGACAGCATCACATGCGCATGGGGCTTCGCCTGTCCATCTTCGCCAATATCCCAATGCACATTGAGATCGGCCACCATGCCGCGTTCCACGAACTGCTCCCGCACAAAATCCCGTGCCAGCGCGATCCCCTGCGCCTGGGTCATTTCACGCGGGATTGAAAACTCCACCTCGCGGGCAAGCTGGGCATCCCTGCGCTTCTCGATCGCCTCGACCTCGTTCCATAGGGTCGCACGATCAAGAAACCGTTCCGGCGCGCCATCGGGCAGCAGGATCTCGGAATGCACCACGCCGCTCTTGTTGGAAAAGTCATGGTCGCGATCCAGCCGCAAATCATGCAGGCGGGATGCCGCGCGATAGGCCGCCGCCGCCACGGCGCTCCGGCCGGTGGCGCGGCTGATGACCTTTGCATGCAGGTGATAGATCGCCATGAGTGCGATCCTATCACACCACTTAAGCGCACGTCACGAAGTGACGTATAAGCGCGCACTCACATTTTACTGCGCCACAAGGGTTGATTGCTCTGGATGAGTGACGCGGTTCTCGCCTGCGTGATAGAGTATGCCACAGACCAGCAGGACAGAGGGCGGAAAATGCGCAGGCCACGGGACATTGATGCGGAACTGAAGGCGCTTCAGGAAAAGGCAAAACAGCTTAAGGCGCAACGGACCCTCCAGCTCGGCGAACTGGTCGAGGCGACGGGAGCCGATACCCTGTCGATCGAGGCGCTGGCCGGGGTGCTGCTTGCGGCTGTCGAACAGGCGGACGGCAAACCAGAAGCCGTCGCGAGGTGGACCGAACGGGGGACGGCGTTCTTTCAGGCTGGCGCAAAAAAGGGCGGCCGGAAAGGAACCGGAAACGATCAGAACGGAGCTTCTGGCGCTTGAAAGACGGATCAGGAAGCAGGAAGCCCTGATCCATCGCCATCAGGCACGAAAGGCACGCACCGACATGCGCGACTGGGCGAAGGCGCGACGGGAACGCACCCATCATCTGATCGAACTGGGCGGCCTGGTCCAGAAGGCGGGACTGGTCGATCTGACCGATGATGACCGCGCCACCCTGCTCGGGACTTTTCTGGATATTGCAGGACAGCTCCAGGGCAGCAATGATACTGCTCCGGTTGACCTGAAAACACGCTGGAGGCGTGCGGGACTTCATGCCTTCGACAGGGACCGGGAACATGACAGGACAACAGGCAGACGTGACCATGACTGACCACGAGACACGATCATCCGAAGCTGACACGCTGCGGGAGCTTACGACCCGGATTGTCGCTGCCTATGTCAGCAGCAATACGGTTCCGGCGGAGACCCTGCCAGGCCTCATCGCCTCGGTATTTCAGGCGCTCGGAAGTCTGGGACAGGCGATGACCGAAACACCAGATCTGGTGCCGGCCGTGCCTGTGAAGAAATCCGTGTTTCCAGACTACATTGTCTGTCTGGAGGACGGAAAAAAAATGAAGATGCTCAAGCGCCATCTTCGTACTGTCTATGGCATGACACCCGAGCAGTATCGGGAGAAATGGGGCCTGCCGGAAAGCTACCCGATGACCGCCCCATCCTATGCAGCTCGACGTTCTGCCCTGGCACAGGAGATCGGACTGGGGCGGACCGTCAAGGAGACACCGGCCCCTTCGGAAACATCAGGAACTGGGGTGCCGGTCACACGCCTGCCAGAGAAGAAACGCGGACGCAGGCCGAAACTGGCCTGAAGGTCCAGACCGGGAGAAACGGGACATGAAGGCATGGGCCGCCAGCCTCGGCACGGATAACCCGCTCCCCCTGCCACAACCCGGGCAATAAGGGGGACGCTCTCGCACACCGCAGGAAGGTAACGAGGCGTACATTGGTCACGGCTATCCGTCAGGTCATACCGGATCAGATCGGTGGTTACGACGAAATCCTCGGCCGCTTCGTCACTGTGCAGCGAGGGCATGGACCTGTTTTTGCTGCTCATGGTGGTCGATCTCCTTCTCGTGCAGGAAAGTGGGCAAAGAAAGATCAGAGCCACTCTTATGCGTGTACCGTCTTCCCGCGCCGTGAAGATCGTGCAGATCCCGCGTCTGTTTTCGTGGGCGCCTTACGTAAGGCGCGATTCATAATTTCACGCAGCGCATCATTCATACGTGTCTGATAGCCAGGCCCGTCCTTCTCGAAGAAAGCCACGACATCAGCGTCAAACCGCACGGTTTTCTGCACTTTACGGGGTCGATAGAAGCGCCCCCGTTCCGCATGTGACCAGTCACGAATTTCTGGGGCTTCATCATCCGTCACAATCTGATTGTCAGGCATGGCCTCCACAGCCCGTAACGCCTGAAGCAGTTCAGAGTCCATTTTCGTATGCTTTGCGCTCATGGGCAGTTGCCTTTCTTACGCTGATAATACGACCGTATTCTTCGCCATCCTCCTCGTCTTCCACGGGTTCTGTATGAACGACGAAGAGAGTTGTGATGCCCCGTATCTTCCCTATGGTTCGCCACCTGTCCCCATCTGGATGGGGATCAGGGACAGACAATGCGAGCGGATCGCCGTCGAGAACAAACCTGCCGGTTTCCAGAGGCAGCTTATGCTTCTCCCTGTTTTTTGAATCCTTTTCAGGATCCCATACCCATATGGTCACAATCCGCTCCAGTAGTTACGGAATTGTAGTTACAACAGTATGATTTTTCAAGCCCGCATTCCTGCAACGGATTAACTCAATTCCCGATGACAGGATTCTACCACAGGCTCCCAATGTTCTCTGCCGAAGCAAGAAAAACTCAGTCTTCCTGTTGAGATATCAGCCGGATCTGGGCGATCATTTCATCGGCTGTGATCTCTCCGCACTGGCGGGCATCCATGATTGCGGTGAGCGAGCGTATATCTGTGCCCGCCTTATGTAACGATAACGTAATAATTATCTGCGGGTTTCCTGTGGCCGGAAAACTCATATCTCTTCCTTCCCCTGCTTCAGCGAAACGTCCTGATCCCATCGAACATGGACATTGTCGATGACGCACAGGGTTCTCGGGCGCTGCGGTCACCAGAAACACGTGGACACAGACCGGAACGGGCCTGATGATCCGGCCTGGGAGGAACACCATCATGGAAACAGGTCATTCCGATCGGGAAGCCGAAAAGAACGAAGCGACACGCCAGGCACTGGCCCAGGCGGATGCCGGATTGTTCATCAGTGGTGAAGCGGTGAAGGCATGGGCGGCCAGCCTCGGGACCGATCATCCCCTTCCCCTGCCTGAACCCGGGCAATAAGGCGGCCGCAGTGCCGTAGAAGGGTGAATGTGACGGCCTATCGCAGGCCGGTGACAAGGACCGCTGCGCCTGGCGCCAGGGCAGCTTTCGGTTTCCTGGATCCTGGCCCTTCGATTTCGTCCTCCCAATTATGGAAAATCATTGGAAAGCCGCCATTGTCAGTGTCGCTAATCGGACCCCCCTTTAATATGTCTGTCCATGGCCTACGCCTTTCTCCAGTCCCGGCACCTCACAACGGTCGGACGGGAAAAAAGAGTCACGGGTCCACCTCCACAGCCCAGTCTGCCAGCCTTACGACCGGCCATTCCTGATCGCATCCCACGGACCACCCACCCGCACTATGGAAGCCTTCCGCCTCAGTGGTGCTGGTTTTTGTGCCCGTATGTCGCTTGCAGTCTTTCCTGCAGGTAGTCATGCCCGGTGACGGGCGGATAATGCGCATGCTCGCCGGCGCGGGTTACGATCGGCTCGACCAATGCATCCGCATCGGGATCGAGGAAGAAAGCGATCGAATACCGCTCGCCTGCAGGGCGCAGTACCCGATGCGGGGTCGAGACATACACATCATTGCTCCACCGCATCAGGCAGTCACCGATATTGCAGATGAACGTGCCGGGAATCAGCGGGGCGTCCGTCCAGTCGCTACCGCGCGGACGTACCTGCAGGCCCGATACGCCATTAACCGCAAGGATCGTGACATTGCCGTAATCGGTATGGGCACCCGCCCCCGGTGCCGTGCTGGCCTGTTGCGCGGGCGGATAGCGCAGCAGGCGTAGCGTGGCCATGGGGTGCCTGAATTTATCGACAAAGAAATCCTCATCTACCCCCAGGTCACGGGCAAAACCGCGATGCAGTGCCGCGCCGAGATCAAGGCAGGTGGCGAAATATGCCATCATCAGATCCTGCCATCCCGGTAGAGCAGGCCATGCGTCCTGGCCACCGGGCTGGTTAGGGCTGATGTTGAAGGCTTCCTTGCGGTCGGGCAGGGAAGTCGTATCAAGCCGTTCGACCCCCAGCCCCACATAGCCCCGGTTCTGGCCCACGCGGCTCATGGCCACGGCTTCCTTGGCGGCGGCGGGCTGGGTGAAGAACGTGTGCGAGGCCTCGAAGAGCTTTGCTATCGTATCGGGAGATACGCCATGGCCGGTAATGTAGAAAAAGCCGGTCTCGCGGCAGGCCCTGCCGATGGCGCTGGCCACGGCCTCCCGCTCCGCACCGTTACCCTGGCGCAGGGGGGCAATGTCGATAACAGGAATGTCATGAGTCATGGGACTGCTCCTATTTACCTCAGGACCGGCACAAAACCGTTACAGGTCCAAAATGCATAAGAGTATTTTTTAAATATTACATAATGGAATTTTAAATGTATACATTCGTTATTTATATATCTTTTAGTACTTTTTGCTATTTTTTTGGTGTCTGTGAACTTTGGTCTTGTATTGATACATTTTAATTGTGTGGTATTTTAAAAAACTAATTCATTATTACCTCAATATGTGAGTTATGCGACCTTTCTTGGTCGGCCGCCTTTGACACCATTTCGACGTGCCGCTGCGGCTTTTGCTGGCGATGCCTGTCGGCCTGCCTTTGCCGCCATGTAAGCACGGGACCCAAACAGGCCCGCCATCAGTTCCGGCACCAGTAGGTCAGCATCCAGTGCCTCCCAGTGCAGGCCGTAGCCACCCATGATTTCTACCTGAGCCAGTTGCTCTGGCGTTGCTCTCTCAAGGCCCTGAGCCTGTGAGGCAGGGAATTCAAAGCGGGTGCCATTGGACAGCTCAACGGTTACGCGCCCTGTCGTGGCATCGTACCCAGCAGCAATCGCCTGGGGCACCGTCTCGCGCCGAATGCGACCACGTTCATAAGCGGCATCCATCTGCTTTTCGATGTCATGATCGTTGCGCATCAATCGTCCTCCATGCGGCCAATAGGGCTTCGCGTTGTTCCACCGCGATCCCGAACGCCTCGCGTACGTCTGCTCGCTTCACGCCGGGGGCAATCTCCCGGACCGTTGCCTTGGTTTCCCCAAGGTTGATGATGATTTCACGGCCATCACAGAACACATGGACATGGGCCGGATCATGGTCATTTGCATAGATCATGAACCTGAATCGGCCCACTCGGTGAACTGTTGGCATGGTCACATCCTACCACAAAACCCAACAGGATGGGTATTTTTATTATGACCAGGGTAGGGATCGGTACATAGAACGGGCACAGATATACGCTGTGTCGTCACCAACCTGCGTGGCGGGAATGCCGGATGGCTTTACGACACCCTCTACTGCGCCCGGGGACAGGTGGGAAACCTGATCAGGCTGCACAAGGGGCAACTGGCCTCAGACCGGACAGGCTGTCGCTCGTCTCGCGCAAATCAGGTCCGCCTCGTGTTGCACACCGCCGCCTACTGGCTGATGCTGACGGTGCGCGAGGCCATCCCCAGACCCCAGCCGCTCGCTACGGCCGAATTCACCACGTTACGCATGCGCCTGATCAAGGTCGCCGGCCGGGTTATCGAGACCGCAACCCGGGTTCGCATCGCATTCGCCGCAGCATGCCCCGAAGCCGCACTCTGCGCCGGTATCGCCCGGGGTCTGCAACCCGCCGGACCGTGACAGGCGGGGCTGTCGCCCCCGAACCCGCCCCAGCCCGCCAACTCAAGCGCCGACCAATCCTCACTCTGAAATCAGCCTCCAGGATCGCGTAGACCCCGCGCGTCCAGAATCAGGAAACCTCAAAAAGTCACAACCCGTGAATAAGACGGGCTAGTCACTGCATACCCTCTCTTGGCACTGTCTCGGCCCCGTTCTGGTACCTGACTGACACCGCATTCGGGGCTGCATTGGACCCGGCCTACTAGGGGCTCTTCATACACCATTGCACCGTTGGTGCGGGCAGCATGGAAAAGGAGCCATTAATAATGGCCCTTGGGGAAGGCCCCGCCCGCTTGGATCCCACTGATGAAGACAATTCGGCTGGAGATGTTTTTTTATGCCTGGTCGCATGACGGTCATCCAGCCTTTCGCGATCCGGCTGCTTCTGGCTGGCATGATCGTGAGAAAGATTCCATGCTTCAACCCGCTCCTGCTTTCCTGCATGCGGCCGACTTCAGGAACCTGCCCCTGCGCTTCTTCGCGCCACCGTCCGGGCGGCCTGATCTACCCTGGGTCGCGATCAGCGATCTTCCGGCCCTGTCACGCCTGACCAGACATCAGCAACAGGTCACACTGACCATGTTCCGCAACGGCGACTTCCAGGCGCTCTTTCGGACCGTGACACATGACGACGATATTCTGAAGGTCTGCCCGGTTCTTTATGCCCGGGAGATCTGTTATGCTTTCCAGGATGAGGGACTGATCGATGCAGACCTCAATGATTTTTTCATTCGAACGAACAAGACGGCTTTCAGGAAACAGCAGGAGAGCATGCCGGACCGTGACCCGGCATGGTTTTTCCAGGCCATGGGTGCCCATGCCGATTTTTCATGGCCTCAGACATAGCGTCACCTGATCGGCATGAAAGGAAGCCTGTGCATGGCTTCCTTTCATGCGAATTCCGTTCTTTCCCGTTCTATCGAAATTTACTCTGTATGGGCATATGCTTTACGTATCCACCGCCCTCAACCGCCGTGTGGCAACAGGCATCACCTGACGCCGAAAAAAATGACATTTCTCCCTATCGTGATCCCACGCTGGTCCCCAGTCGCGCAATCGTAGGTGGTCTCATCCCCTTCATGCCTGCCGGAGCCCCGCATGACGGACCTGCTTTCCAACCTGCCCTCACGACAGCCTGCCCCCCTGACTGTTTTTCAGGCCCGACTGGACGCGCATGCCCAGCAGAACTGGCAGGACGTGTTCGCAGGTTTTTCCACGCTTCGGGCCATTACCTTTTCCAGCTCGCTGGAATTCCTGCTCGACCTTGCCGAACAGTTCGAAGACATGGAAATCATCTTCGGCGCCGAGCATATCCTGACCAAGACCCACCTGGCCCTTGTCCAGGCCAGCCAGGTTTTTGAAGCCTACGGTTTCCGGGACTGTCTGGCTGACCAGAAATCCCTTGTGGAAGGGCTGCGCCAGCTCCTCGGTCCACGCAGCAGCCTCTTCCTGCCGCGCCTGCATGATGGCACGCTGCGCTTCCGGCTGATGACCGGCCGCCCCAGTCATGAAAAGCTCTACCTTCTGTCCGGCCCCGATGGCCACCGGGTGGTTACGGGGTCCGCCAATCTCAGCCTGTCCGCCTTCCATGCCCGCCAGCACGAAGTGATCATCACCTTTGATGACCCAACCGCATGGCACGTGTTCGAAGACTATTACCAACGCGATTACAAACAGAGCGTGCCGGTTGAAGACGAAATCCTGATTGGCGTTTCTCCCACTGCGAAAACAGGGCAGGCGGATATCCCGACGGACCCGATCCCCTACGAGGACGTGCCCATCGTCCGGGCCATCCGGGCCGGGCTTGCGCATGTCGAACAGGGCGGCATCCCCATGCCGGACGGCTTTTCCGCCACGGCCCTGCGCATGGCACAGCGCCTGCGGCAGGAACTGGAAACCGTGCCCCTGCCCATGAACCGCAAGGGCATGGCCCTTGTCACGCCCCGGACGGTCTCGACCTTCCTGCAGGCCCGCAACAACCTGCCCGCACCGGATCGTCCGGCAGATGACATCCCACACGCGACCCTGTCGGTCCGGACGGGCGAAGTCCATCTGAATGACCGGTTATGGCTGTCGGAAAAGGAGACCATACCAGCCGCGCAGGTCGCGCGGGATGCGCGCATGCTGGTCACCTATATCAGCAGTTTCGCGGCGTTTTATGGCAACAGCCAGAGTGCCATGGCATCCTACTGGGCTTTTCTGGTCTGGCTCTATATGGCGCCTTTTGCCGCTTTCCTGCGGCAGGGCGCCGTCATCAACCATATCGACCCGTGGCTCTATCCACCCTATGCCGTGTTGTATGGCCGCTCCAGCGGGGGCAAGACCTTGTTCACGCGGATCATCGCCCAGTCCATGTTCGGGATCGTCAAGAGCATCCGCTCATCGGACTTTACCGCACAACGTGCGCTGGCCCTGCGCTTCGGGCTGGGAGCCATTCCATTGCTGATCGACGATGTCACTCCTGACCGGATGGGCAAATACGTGCCGGACATGGTCCGTACCGATCATGACATGGCCGAACGCTATGCCCCGATTGTCCTGACCACCAACAAGGATGTCACCAGCATTTCCGCCGATCTCACCAAGCGGATGGTGACCTGCCATATCGATGCCTCTCTGCCCGACAGTCGTGCGCTCCAGACGGAAAGCCCCCGCCGCCTGCAAAAGGAGATCGGCACCGCCCTTTACCGCCAGTATCTGACCCTCATGCTCCCCCAGATCCGCGCCATGCGGATCGAGATGGATCAGGGTGCGGGCAAGACCATTCCGGATGCCTTCGCCATCTCCTCACGCATCCTGCTTTCCCTGCTGGAGCAGCACGTCTCTCCCCGCCCCGACTGGGCCTGTCCGCTCTCGTACCGGACCTATCAGGCAATGCGGGCCATCCAGTTCCAGCGCATCCTTGTCGAGATGATCGGAAGCCACCCTGAAAACATCATCCTGTCACGGGACAAACGTTTCATGCGGGTGCGCTTTGGCGGTGACATTCGCCAGGCCGTGGCCTTCGAGAAATCCGTGCCGGAATTCGTCTTCAAGGGCCGTATCGCGGATACGGTCAAACTGGACCTGCTGGCCATGGAAGAAGAACTGGGCTTCTCACCAGTCCGCAATACCTCCCTGCTGGGGCGTGTCGTAAAAGCCTGGAAGAAACCCGGATAAGCCAACAAGGATGCCTGCATGCACGATCATCCGGTTTCAACGCTCAGACGGCCCTGATGGGACCTGGATAAGCCTGCACGAATGGATCATGGGTCAGGAGGAGCAGGCCCTCCACCGTGGCCTGGGCGACCAGGATACGGTCGAAGGGATCGCGATGGACATCGGGAAGTTGTCCGACCGCCACGGCATGCTGGCTGGTAACAGGCAGTTCCTCGTAATCGTTCTCGATGAGGCCGCGCCGCAACAGGTGCGGATCCACCTGGAAGTCTGCCCGGCCGAGCCCGGCCTTGATGGTGACTTCCCACAGACTGGCGGCACTGAACACCAGCATGTTCTCCGGATTTTCCATGAGAGCCCTGGCGTCAGCGGAGAGTTTCTCAGGTTCTCCAGCCGCCCAGAGGAGCAGATGGGTATCGAGCAGAAGCCTCATGCCTGCCCATCGAACAGCGAACCGATCTCGTCCTGTCCCATGTGATCGAAATCGTCCGGCACCTGCATCCTGCCTGCAAGGAAGCCCAGGCGTTGCTTGTGCTGTTGTTCCGGAGCAGAGATAGGGCTCACCCGTACAACCGGTTTACCGGCCCTGGCGATGATAAAGCTCTCGCCTTTCATTGCAGCGTCGATCAGCCGGGACAGGTGCGTCTTGGCTTCATGGATATTAACGGTTCGCATGGGGCACCCCTTTGGCTTAGCCAAATCAACTTAGTCAGGTTAAGCTGAATGAGCAAGAAAACAGCTTTTGTCGATCTCATCAACGACAATCGTATCATCATGCCCGCCTGCTTGCGGATGGCGGCGACAGTGGTTGCTATCGAAGCAATATCTGGCAATGGAGACATGATCATGACTGATCTTTTCAATGAACTGGCTGCCAAAAGGGTTGCAATTCGCCAGGCCCGGGCCAGCACGAAACCCGCTGTCCCGGCCGATCAGGTGCTTGTGATCCTGAAAGCCGATCTGGCAAAGGTTCAGGCAGCAATTGACGCCACAACATAACCTGCAAATGCCCCTGGGAAAGGATGGGCCTACGCCAGTCCGAGGAAAAGGGCGAGCGCCCGACTGACAGACAGCATGAGGGTATCGCTGGCGATCCCGAAAGCCGGGCCAACCTTCTCGCGGTTGATGGTGGTCGGCTTGTCGATCATGACCTGTGATGGCTTACGTAGCCCATTGTGCTCATCGGGTCGGATTGTCAGGCGAAACAGGGCAGCGTCCACAAGGGCGCTGGAGAGGGGCAGGAGGGTCACGACAGCTGTCATGTCGAACCGATCAGCCTGCACCACCAATGCAGGCTGGGGTTTGCCGAGATCGTCCTGCAGGGCAACGGTTACAAAGTCGCCTCGCTTCATGCCTCCCAGCCATCCAGATCGGCGGCAGCGGCATCGAGGAAAGAGGCAATATCTGGCTCATGCGTGTCAGCCAGGGCTACCAGCATGGCCTGCCGGCGGCATTCCTCGTCAAACCCCTTTGCCCGTGTATCGGGAACCCAGATTTGGACAGGGCGCAGTCCAGCCTTGCGGAGCGTGTCTCGACGCTTCTTTACGCGAATGGCAACAGGGGTCATGGTGCATCCTCTCCGTTACATGTAACACAATGAGCGCTCAGGTTTAATGTTTCTGGTTGAGCAGGAACTCATTGTTTGAGGGCACCGCACGATCTGCACGCCAAGCCGCCAATGCGCACGTCCCGCTCAGTCATACTCAACCGGGAGACCATGCATTTCATCGTCCAGGAGCATGCTGGCGTCGATGCGCGAAAGTGTACGCTCTGGCGCACGCCAACCGGGGATGGCAACGACCTCGGCGGAGCACCCCGTCAGCAGCAGCAGCACGCCATCAAGGTCGAAGCACGCACCGCCATCCGCTCTGGTCATCACGGGACAGTGCAGCAGCAACCCCTGCAACATGTACTCATAGGTATCGATCTCCAGCCACAGGTCTGGCTGCGTCGCGCCGGGATTTGCGCGCACACGACCCATGCGTTCCCAGATTTCACGCGTGCCCGCCTCTTCCTTGAAATCCATCACAACACGGTACTGCCTGCGCGTCAGGACGATTGAACCCAGCGCATCAGCGCAAATCGGGGTATGTATGTTCATGCCTCCTTGGCCATTCTCCGATGGGGGATCGTTGCTGGGTCGCACCGCGTGTCAGTCAAGTTCCTGCCGCAACCGTGCGACTACCTTTGCCAGTGCGGGCTGGCTTGCCACAAGCCGGTCGAGCGTTTCGTGGAACTGTCGCAGGCCATCAACCAGGTCATTGTCCGCCACTCCTCGGACCAGGACGTCCCTGTCCACGTGAAACGGCAGAATCAGCTGCTTTTCATGCAGTACGAAGCCAGTATCCTGCAACAGTTCCACCAGTTCAGGCAGGATACGGTTCCACTTGTTAGCCTTGAAGTTGTGACAGAGTTCCAGCCCCGCGCGCCCATAACCATTCTGGCACAGTCGTGATATCACTGTGATCTCGCTGTCATCAACTGAGTCGAAATCAGTCCACTGAAGGTAGAAAACGACATCTTCATCCGCGCAACTAGGATCATTCCATTCGGGGACTGCCAGCCAGAATTCATCCCCCCGTGTATCGCCGCGCCAGTCATGTTCCTTGATCCAGTCCGCCGTCATGGCATCGAGCGTAGTGTCCACGGCCGCATCGAGGGCTTCGACATGGCGTAGCGTCAGTTCGATATCAGGAAGGTTTTCAATCAGGGCAGCATTGAGTTCGGGCATGTTCATGTCATGATCCTTGTATATTCAGAAACCGTCTATGTGGTCTGCAAACTGCCGTGCCAGCACGCCGTTGAAGCCCGTGGCAGGCAGGCGGCGCAGGATGGCGGCGATATCATGCCAGTCGATGCAGGCAACCCCTGCGGGAGGCCGCTCGGGCAGACGGGGGGCAAGGTACAGAACGGCCGCCCATGCATGTCCCATCGCACGACGTCTGGCCTGCGCGCTTTCGACATAGCGGGTCAGTTGGTCGGGACCTTCCGGGGCATGGATCTTGACCTCGACCAGCAGCGTGAAATCCTGCCCGTCAATGGCGATATCCACCCGGTTGCGCAAGCTTGCCATCGGCCAGTGTTCCGTAAGGACCCCCGCTGCGTGCAGCATCCCGTCCTCTGCTACGTCCGCAGGCAGGTCCATGCGGCGGCGCAGCAGTTCGATTACCCCCCGCAGGACCGCAGCGCCATAGCCATGGGTACCACGCGGGTCTAGCAACCATGCCAGAACGCCGGCGTTGCGCTGCTCGTCGTGTTTCAGGCTCGCCACGTCCCAGACATTGATTGCGTGACCCTGTGCGCGGGCATTGCGCACATATGGCATGACCTGGTGCAGCCATGCCTGAACCTGTCGCGGGGTCTGATCTGGTAGGGGCCGCGTCTGCATATGGCGCAGTAGTCCCATGATGCGCGGAAGCCATGCGAGTACGGGCTCATGCTCATATGCCATCATTGCCTTGGCGCTACCTTTCCTGTCGTATCGGCGGCATTCTGATGGAAAAGGGGAACTGGAACATCCATGTCCCAAGGCATGACTGATATGCAGCGATGGGCGAAAAACGGAATGAAAGTTTTCCCTTACCCGCCTTGCAGGAAGGATTTTTTGCACTTTCCCGACGTCCGGGGTTTGACAGGGGCACGCCTGCGCTAGACGTTGCCGGTCCCATGACACGACATGCCCCGGCCCCATTCCTGTTCGTCGATGTAGAGGCATCTTCCCTGCACGAGGGAGGATTCCCCATTGAGGTCGCATGGGTAACGCAAGACGGGGTGCCTGAAAGCTATCTTGTCCATCCGCAGGAGGGGTGGGCCGAATGGTGCACGCAGGCGGCGCGACTGCATGGCCTGACGCTTACTATGCTGCATGCACACGGGAAGGCGGCACAGGATGTCGCCCATCGTTTCGTGCAGGTCGCGCGCGGGCGGCGGGTCGTCAGCGATGCAACGGCATTTGATGGCGCGTGGCTATCGATGCTGTGCGATGCGGCAGGACTGGCGGCTCCACCACTGCTACCGGTGCAGCTTGCCTATGCCGAAGCGGTAGGGCCGCTGCTCGACCATTCCGCGTCCCGCTCGGTACAGGCACGTATGGCATTGCAGATTGTCGACCATCATGAAGCAGATGAAGATGCGCGCAACAGGGTGCGCCACCGCGCGCTGCACGATGCATGGTCGCTGTTTCGCATATGGCGCGCGATCGCGGGTGTACCCGCCTCGCCGGACCCGCCGGTCTGATCAGGTCGTATGGTCTGGCCCATGCAATGGCATCCGTCATAACCTGTTTTCGGCCTCTGTGGTGATCTCGGTCGACGAACAGCCAGACAAAGGTCATGTTGGGGAGTGGTGAGAGGATGTTCGAAAACGTACGCTAAGGCTCGGGCTGACCTAAGAGATGACCGAAGATAGCTGTTTTCGAAGTTACCTGTCACACAAACGAGCGTTTATGTGACCGTAGTCTGATATGACGAAAACAAGCACAATCCGGTCATATAACCCGTCTTATAAATCTGCGTCTCGCATACGGTATCGCTTACGGTACGTTTTCGAACATCCTCTCACCGGCCTCCCATTTGTGCTGCCATCCAGCTTCGGGAACCATAGATACCGTGGGTCAGGCCTTCGACCAGAACATCGGCATCAAGGCGGGGCCAGTGAAGGCCGTTACCAAGCGGGGTCATCTCGATCTTGGCCAGATCATTCAGGGAAGCGCCCTGCAAACCCTGCAACAAGTCCACTGGCACACTCATCTCAACGCCATTCGAGAGCGTGACGTGAATGGCGCGGCGTGCACGGATAAACCTTGCAGACACCGCATGGGGAACAGTCGCTCTATGGAGCGCACCTGCTTCACGAGCAGCCTGATAGTCCACTTCATTCATCATGTCTCTTCCCCGCCGCTTCCTATGACCGACGCCCCGGCGGTATCGGGAGAAATGGGACCTGAGGATCCAGAACAAGCCGGACCTGTCGAAATTTACTCCGTATGGGCGTAGGCTTCACGCACGGCTTCCGGCCGATTGGAAATGGCCCGCAGATAACTTTTTGCAGCGGTATCTGGCGTACGTTCCCCGCTTTCCCATCCTTTGATGGTTTCCTCTTCCAGACCATACCAGAGCGCGAACTGTCGGCGACTGAGCTTCAGACGCCGACGGATCAGGGCCACATCCACATCGGCCTTGTGATCGACATGGATCGCCCTGATCCCGGCTTTTGCAAGGTCGGAGATAACCGCCTCGATCGTATCAGTCATGGGCAGCAGAACGATTGCATGCCCTTCCGCCTGTTCCGAGGATTGCCTGATGAGGTCTTCCACCGTCTTCTTGGCGGCCAGCATCGTCAGGCCACGCCTGGACAGCGCCATCGTGGCGGCAATGGAATTGAGATCAGGCCACCCCTCACGCGTCAGGGTCAGGGCGAATCTGGCGCGTGAACCGGAACGGACGCGGGATATGGCCCGGACAGGCCCCAGTCGTGCGAATTCCGCCTTCAATGATGATTTCATCGAGATCCATTCCTTCCAGAACGGCCTGTGCGATCGTTTTCAGATTGGCGAACCCAACCCCATTAGCTGTTGCACCGTGGATGTGAGTCTTGGCCAGCTTCATGAATCCTTGGGATCGATCGACACTGAATTCAGCCATGACCATCAGAACGACACCGGGAGCCTGAATAACCAGGGTTGCGATCGGATCACTGCTCTGGTCATCGTCCATTTCGAACGACAGGTCTTCGACCGTCCACCGTGACTTCATGCTGAATTATAGGTTCAATGAACCTATAATTCAAGCAGATCCCGTCGGCGTCCTGCCGGCAGCAGGGCCGGCCCGTACAGGATCTCGGCCTGGGTCAGGTGCGCAATATGCCTGTCATGATGACGGCCAGGGCGGATATCGTGCAGATGGCTGTACCAGTTTGGAGATTCAGAGGCATCACGTGAGCCTCCATAGCCACAGCGATCCGGCCGGTTGGCCCAGCGATGGTCCCGGCTGTGTCTGCGGCTGTGATGATAGGTGCGAGACATGGGAGCTTCCCCTCCATGACGCACGGAGTGATTTCCGGGCGTACCTACATCGCCCGATCTCCCCTGTTCTGGTTGTTCATTTGCTCCTGACCACCGGCTTAAGCCTTGCCTGCAGGGTCATGGCCGCGATCATGCCGGAACGGCTCTCATGGGATGATCTGGCAAGCGCATCCAGCCGCTCCAGAACGCGCCTGGGAAGGGAGATGTTCGCCCGTTCCACCCGGTCATCGAGAACGGCCGGATCAATGGTGACAAAGCCCACTGTCCAGCCCTCATAATCCGGGTTGTTCTGGATGGCGTCGAGCGTGCTGGGAGAAGGCACAGCCTCTCCGGCATCCAGCGTGGCATCGATCCATGCCGCAGCGGCCTCTTCCGCATTGGAAATGGCTTCATCGAGCGTGTCGCCTGCCGAAAAGCAGCCGGGAAGGTCAGGAAAGACAACACCAAACGCCGTTGCCTCGCTGCCCCGTTCGATAACAACCGGATAGCGCATGATGATCCTCCTAGAGACCCGCCTGTTTGCGGATGGCGGCAACCAGACCGGTGCCCAGATCCTTTTTGGGATGAGGGACGACCACGATCCCTGGTCGCGACGGATGTTTGAAGACGTTGTGTGAACCGCGCACGCGATCCAGCTTCCAGCCTGCTTTTTCCAGCTCCCGGATCAGATCGGCACTTTTCATTTACACATCATACACACGGCCTGACCCCTGTTCAAGAAGGCAGGTAAAAGGATGTGACCAGGCCGTCAATTCCCTGCAATGCCCGTAGAGCACTCTGGGAGGCCGCACAGAGCGTAATTCCCTCTATGGTCTACCCTGTGCCAGCCACCACGTTCGATAACGCCTGTACGGTCATCCTGTAGTGCCTGGTGGGCATGCTGCAACATGTGAGGCGCTGAATGACCGTCTGAACTCCGTTGTGTCTTGAGCAGATTGCGGTCTTGCCCGGTTTTTCTGGCGTTGCAGGTGTCGGGCGAGCGCGGAGCGGGAGCCCCGTAGGGCGCCGAAGGTGCCGACGCAGGCGGGGAGGATGCGTTTATCGCATTGTCATATGATATTTTCACGCCGAAGGCGTGTCCGTTTAGCGCAGCCCGGAAAGGGCGAGCAGGGGGATGCCGGGTGGGAGATCGCGCGAAGCGCGATCGGGGCGGCCGTAGGCCGCGAGCCGGCGGGGGCAGAGCCCCCAAGAGGCGGTGATCAAATTTAAATTTGGAATTTTTAGGATTTGAGAAATTATCCACAGGATGAAAAACCAAAGACGGTGTTAAATATGTGTTAGATTCTGTGTTAAGGGATTCCAATGGGTCCATAAGCAGATGATTTAAAAAGATAAATTATCGTAATTCCGCTGTTTTGGTATTTAAAACCCCGAATCTTGGTATTTAAAACCCCGAATCTTGGTATCTGAAACCCCGAATCTTGCTTCCGGTATTTAAAACCCCGAATCACTTGACACGGGTATCTGAAACCCCGAACGTAAGTTATGGTATCTGAAACCCCGAATCAGCCAGTTGTTTATGAGGCTCTTTTACCGGAGCGTCATCCTCAGCATGACCTGTTCATCTGCGACGTGGCAGATGCGGTACTTAAGGATGTGATGCCCCAAATGGAGCATCCGTTCTATTCCTTGTCCAAAAAACCTGAGACTTCCATTCGCCGCTATGAGCATAATGGGCAATGGCTGGAAATCACGCCAAGCGTGAAGGGTCTTGCTACAATCTACGACAAGGATATTTTGATCTACTGCATTTCACAGATCATGGCGAAGCTAAAAGCCGGGGAGAAGGTATCGCAACGGGTGCGGATCAGCAGCCGTGACTTACTTATCTTCACCAATCGCGGTACGGCAGGTAAAGACTATAAGGCCCTCATCGAAGCCCTCGACCGCCTTGAGGGAACCCGTATCCGCACCAACATTGTCACAGGCGACGAAGAACAGGTGGACGGTTTTGGCCTGATCGACGCTTCATCCATCCGCCGTAAACTCGGCCTCGACGGCCGCCTGTTGCATTGCGAAATCAAGCTGTCGGATTGGGTCTTTAACGCAATCAAGAGCAATGATGTTCTGACACTACACCGTGATTATTTCCGGCTACGCAAACCGTTGGAACGACGCGTTTATGAACTAGCCCGCAAGCATTGCGGTCAGCAAACAGCATGGAAAGTCTCTCTTGAGATTCTGTTGAAAAAATCAGGCTCTCAAAGCCCAGAAAAGCTATTCCGACAGATGATAAAAAATCTCGCAGCGAGCGATCATCTGCCAGATTACCGTGTCGAATTCGATCTCCAGAAAGACATGGTAACATTTATCAATCGCGGCACGATGAAAGCTGCCGAGCCCGCAGCAGAGGCTTGGATGGGCGCGCTCGATCCTGATATTTACGGGGATGCTCGGAACGTCGCACCAGGTTGGGATGTACACCATCTCGAAAGAGAATGGCGTATGTGGCTGGGTGATAACGAGATCGCCCCGAAGAATCCCGAGCGGCATTTCATCAAGTTCTGCGAGACGTGGTTTGCTAAGCGCGGTCAACCCTGATTGTGCAAATATACAAGCATACTTCTACGTGAAATAGGGGTCAGCGCTCTCCAAAAGGATGGCGCCCGTGCTTACGCATCAGGTCATCAATGGCTTCCCCAATCAAACCCTGAATAGTTGTATCAGTATCAAGGGCGAGTTGATGTAGTCCCTTGCTAACCGCTGGGGAAAAATATCCCACCACAGCCCGCTTACCTTCTCTCGGATTGCGCGAGCGGGCTTTCTCTACCACTGCTTGCGCTTCCGGTTCCACAACCGATGGCGCGACCGTCTTTTTGAGACCAGCAAACCGACTCATGCTGTACGTCCTTAACTTAGAAATTTGCTAACGTGTTTTTGTATCATCTTGTTTGTGTGATGGCATGTTAACTTGATCACACACCCAATTCCACAACCGTGCCACATCAGCAGCAGCCTTGCTGTCCGGCTCCGCTTCCTGCGCAGTCTGACCGGAACCAACGCTATGATGAAAAATCGCACGCTCTGACAAGACAACAGGAGCAACAGGGATGCCGAACTGCGCCACGACCGCAGCCGCCTCTCTATAAACTTGAGGCGCACGAGGAGGCCCTGCAGTAAAAATCACAAAGGCAGGCTTGCCACTGGCTCGCACAAGTTCTGCCGTTGTTCTGACAGCATCCATATCGAAAGCGCGTGGTCTACATGGAATCAATAAGAAGTCAGCGACACGGCACGCCTCACGCGCCATAATATCGGCATGAGGCGGGGTATCTATTATTGATAGCTCTGCGCCTAGTTCAGAGGCTTGCTCCAGCTTTCTTGATAACAAGGCGTGGGCTGCACAATCCACCACATCCGGGTCGGCATCCCCTCGCCACGCTTTCCATGAACTTGCAGTCGCTTGAGGGTCTGTATCGAGGATAAGAGAAACGTATCCAGCGGCACTGGCACTGGTCGCCAGGTGCAGGGCAAGCGTCGTCTTCCCAGCCCCCCCCTTCTGACTAATGATCGCGATTGTTTTCATGCCATCATGTTTCCGTGTTAACATATTAACTCATTATCATGATATTTTGATAACTCAATATCTAACTCACAAAAAACGAATAATTTAATCGAACCGAACATTTCATATATCTCCAGCCGATGTGTTGGCACTCATTTCAATGTCATCGTGTTAACATGAGAGCATGAGAGCATGAGAGCATGAGAGCATGAGAGCATGAGAGCATGAGAGCATGAGAGCATGAGAGCATGA
>NZ_JARWSK010000010.1 GCF_031081985.1 Komagataeibacter xylinus
CCCCATAAGGGTGGCTTTTTTTGTGCCCGAAATCTACCGTAGGAAACATATAGGAAACAGACGGAAAGGTAAGCCGGGCGCATTTTTGTCCGATTTTGCAATGGCGTGAAAGCGGGGAGGGTATTCCGTTGCCTGTTTCAGGGTATGATCCTGCGGTAATCCCCCGATTTTTAGTGGGGCGTTGAATGAGAATTCAGGCAGATGTTTTGAGGCTCAGGACCTATTAATTTATTGAACTGAGTGGGGTATTGTAATTCACAGGCTTACCGATGGAGGTTAGGCAGTGAGTGACGTGTTTTTGCTGTCTGAGAGCCAGATGGAACGGATCAGGCCGTTTTTCCCTCTGGCTCATGGGGTTTCGCGTGTGGATGACCGTCGTGTTCTGAGTGGGATCGTTTATGTGATCCGCAACGGTCTTCAGTGGAAAGACGCTCTGAAAGCGTATGGTCCGTACAAGACTTTGTATAATCGCTTCATCCGGTGGAGCCGCCTGGGCGTCTTTGACAGGATCTTTGTCGCCCTGACAGAACAGGCAGGCCGTTCGAAGCGTCTGATGATCGATGCGACACATCTCAAGGCGCACCGGACATCAGCCTCCCTGCTTAAAAAGGGGGTTTTCCCCGCCATATCGGACGCACGAAAGGCGGCCTGAATTCAAAACTCCATACCGTGTGCGATGGTCTGGGTCGGCCTGTCCGTCTTCATCTGACTACGGGACAGATCAGTGACTTCAAAGGGGCAGATGTTCTGCTGGCGCACCTGCCGGAAGAAACAGAAGAGGTCATCGGGGATCGGGGTTATTACAGCAACCGGATCAGACGATATCCTGTCGAACGGAACATTACCGCCTGCATTCCACCGAGGAAGAACCGGAAATCAAAGCCATCTTACAACTGGCACCTGTATAAAAAGCGCCACCTTATCGAAAACATGTTCGCAAAGTTGAAAGACTGGGGACGTGTAGCGACCAGATACGACCGCTGCGCTCATACAGTCATGTCTGCAATCCACATCGCAGCAAGCTTTATCTTCTATCTCAAAGAATGAGTCCTGAGCCTAAGCCTAACGACTAGAAGGATAAAGCGAAAAAACTTCACCTGCCACGTCGCAAATGCCAGATCGCTAAGGCACGGATCTTCATCCGATGATCAACGCCTGCATATCGGAGTTGATAACGTCTGTATGTATGGTGTGCGTCTCAGTCAGCATCGGTCGCCGGGCGCCCCCCTGTGGGTGACGGCGCAGCAGACTGAACCGAGGAAGGTGCTGACCTGCACGTACGCTTTCAGAGAGTTAGAGGCCGTCCATCCACGACCTCCTTCATGACAAAGAATGTTCGTGTCTGACGTACGCCTGGCAGGGCGATAAGGCGGCTGGCGTGAAATCTGTTGAAATCAGCCATATCCTTTACCCTGATTTTGAGAAAATAATCAAAATCTCCCGCTACAAGATAACAGTCCAGAATCGTCTTGATATTGTGTACGGCCTGTTCGAACAGACCGAAGCTGTCGGGCGTCGAGCGGTCAAGAACGACCCCGACGAGAGCGAGTGTACCAAAACCGAGCAGCGCCGGTTCGAGCTGTGCGCGGACATCGCGCACGTAACCATCTGCCATGAGTCGCTGTACGCGGCGATGACATGTCGCCGCGCTGATATTAGCCTCTTGTGCCAGTTCCGCATTGGGCATCCGGCCATTCTTTTGGAGCAGGCGCAGCAAGGATATGTCGATTCGGTCCACATTTTCCAGCATGAAAGGATCTTCCGATTTGAGTGATATTTTATGATCTATTTCTATGTAATTATCGATCATACAGGAAGAAGTTTGTATTATGTTGGACCAATAAGGAAGCACCATTCATAAGGAATGTGAGATAGTGCGGACGCAATCACTGAGGACCGTCCAGCCATCATGACGCCCTCGTCATTACGGAGTCCGCCCATGCTCAACCTCGACCGTTACGAACGCTATCCCCTGACTTTTGGCCCGACACCGATTGAGCACCTTACGCGCCTTTCGGATTTTCTTGGCGGCGATGTGAATATCTACGCCAAACGCGAAGACTGTAATTCGGGTCTGGCAATGGGTGGCAACAAGCTTCGCAAACTCGAATATATCGTGCCCGACGCTCTCGCATCAGGTGCCGATACGCTTGTGTCCATTGGTGGCGTGCAGTCCAACCATACCCGGCTGGTAGCGGCCGTCGCGGCAAAGATCGGCATGAAATGTCATGTGATCCAGGAAAGCTGGGTGCCGCATGATGACGCCGTCTATGACCGCGTCGGCAACATCCTCATGACACGGCTGATGGGCGCGAATTCCCAGCTTGTCGATGAGGGATTCGACGTAGGTATCCGCGATAGCTGGCTGAACGCGATGGAAGAGGTCAAGGCGAAGGGTGGCAAGCCTTACGCGATTCCGGCCGGCGCGTCTGTCCATAAATACGGCGGTCTCGGATATGTCGGGTTTGCCGAAGAAGTGCGCGCCCAGGAAGCGGAAATGGGCGTGAAGTTCGACTTCATCGTCGTCTGCACGGTTACGGGCTCGACACATGCAGGCATGGTCGTCGGTTTTGCCGACGATGGTCGTGCGCGGCAGGTCATCGGCATCGACGCCTCCTTCACGCCCAAGCCGGTCAAGGCCCAGGTGCTCGACATTGCGCAGAAGACCTCGGCTCTGGTCAACGGCCCTGCCATTGCGGGTGACGATATCATTCTGATGGAGGATTACGCTTACCCTGCCTACGGTGTGCCTTCGAAAGAGACCGTCGAGGCCATGCGCATTGCCGCACGAACCGAAGCGATGATTACCGATCCCGTTTACGAGGGCAAATCCATTCAGGGTCTGATTGACCTCGTGAAAAAGGGGTTCTTCCCCAAGGGCTCAAATGTTCTTTACGCCCATCTTGGCGGTACACCAGCCATCAACGGATACAGCTACACCTTCCGCAACGGCTGAGAACAAACGCGTCAAAGCGCGCCTGTGCATATTCGCATGGCGCGCTTTCTACCATCTCGTTGGAGACAAGAAGACTATCTGCAGGCTCGTACTGATCGTCATATATCAGACTTGCCTCGATCTTCCCCTGATAAGACATTATCAGGGGATAATTTACTTGTATTTTATTTGGTTTTTTCGTTCCAGATGTTTCACTGGCAGCGCTGTTGTATATTTAACCTGATTCAACGCGAAACTTGATCTGATGCTTGATACGCCGGGGATCTGCGTAAGAACCTCCAACATGAATTCCTGATAGCGAGGAATATCCTCAATGACGACGCGAAGAAGAAAATCTGCTTCTCCCGTCATGAGATAGCATTCCATCACTTCCGGCCGAGCCTGTACCGCCGAAATAAATACCTCCAGTGACTGCTTGTCCTGCTGCTGGAGAGAGACATGGACAAAAACATTCACTGCGAGACCGAGTCTGAGCGGATCGACAAGCATTACTGTTCTCTTGAACACGCCTTGCGCCTTCATGTCCGCAACCCGACGCCAGCATGGCGAGGGAGACAGGCCAACGCTTTCAGCGAGGTCGGCATTACTGATCTTTGCATTGTCCTGAAGGGCCTCAAGAATCTTGAGGATCGCGGTATCGAAACTCACGGATTGTATGGGAAATATTTTTCTTGAAAATGATGAAAACGAGTATTTTATACCCAATAAGAGCAAACATTGGGTAAATTGGAAAGGATTTTTCCGCTGAAATAAATACAATGCGCTTTACCATTTCCATCCTGAGATAGCGCCATGAATTCAAAGTCAGCCCAGACATCAATAGCCCCTCAGCCTGCCACCGTGGGGTAGCGACGTTTGTCTGGTTGGGCGTTATGGTTCTGCTATGGGGCGCGAGCTGGCCCGTGACAAAACTGGCGCTTGCAACGGTATCGCCCCTATGGCTTGCCGCAATCCGCTTTGGAAGCGCTGCCATATGTCTGTTTGCTTTCGTCTGGTGGAAAGGCCTGCTTGCCCGTCCACCTGTAGGCGACTGGCCGATTGTGGCCTCTATGGGCATGCTGCAAATGATGACCTTTACGGGGTTGGGTATGATTGCAATGACCAGGACTGATACCAGTCACGCGGTCCTGCTGGCCTATACGACACCTTTTTGGGGCATTCTGGTATCTTGGCTTGCATTTCGACAGACGCCGACACGTATGCAGTTTCTGGCACTGTTGGTAGGTTTGTCGGGAACAGCACTGATCTGCTCCCCTCTGGAGATGGACTGTAAGTATCCGACGAGGATCGCAGGCATGCGTTAGGCCGCCTGTGTATGAGTGGCGTGACGGGTGTTTTTCCAGTTCCAGGGACGCAGGTTGGGGAGCCGGGAGACGGGAATATCGTTGATCCGTCCGATGACATCAGCCAACCTGGCGTGGGAATCGACATCATTGAGTTTTGCAGTGACGATCAGGGAATACATGGCAGCTGCTCTCCTGCCGCTGCGGTCCGAACCCGCGAACAGCTAGGCCTTGCGTCCTACGGCGATGCCACGCAGGCTCCGTTCTGCCGCATTATTGGTCAGGCAGATCCGGCCATCATGGAGGAACGCCGTGAAGGTATCCGGTCGTCTGAGGATGTAGGCCATGGCCTGCGCGTCGGGCATGCGCCCAGCAGCCCGCCAGCGTTACGGGCGCAGGCTGCCGTCTCGGCTTTGCCAGGGCATTGTAGCTGGCGTAGGCATCGGCCTGCACGATGCCACTCCAGCCATCAAGGTGAGTGGCAGGATGCTCGCCCCTGCGATCGCGGGAGTAGCCGAACCAGGCAGCAGGAGGCGCCAGGCCGCCAAAGGGGCGGTCATCGCGCACATAGGTCCATAACCGCCCGATCACGGTACGACTGCTGGCCAGAACCGGTACGGTGGTATCATCGGCATGTACCCGTTTTCCAGCAAGGACATGATCTTTGATCAGTGCCGTCAGCGGTGCCAGTGTTGCGGTGCAGGCCCCCACCCAGCCAGCCAGGGTGGACGTATCCAACGCAATTCCTTCACGGGCAAAGGCTGCCGCCTGCCGGTTCAGGGGCTGCTGGTCCGCAAACTTCCCGACCAGGACAGAGGCCAGAAGGTGCGGTCCCGCCCGTCCGCGGACAAGGGGATGGAATGGGGCTGGCAGCTGGGTAATGGTCTCGCAGTCCCGACAGCTGCACTTCTCGCGTATTGTCTGGATAACCCTGAACCGGCGCGGAATGACCTCAAGGGTTTCCGTGATGCTCTCACCCAGTTTCGTCAGTCTTGCCAAGCCACAGCAGGGACACTGCGTTGGGGCGGGAATGACAACGCGCGCGCGGCAGGTCTGACGGAAGGGGTCTGCGTCCGGCATGGCGTTGTGGACCAAGATCAGTGACCGGGATCGCTGTGCCGGGGCCATTAGTTGGGTCATCCTCAGCCATGCCCGTTTCCAGGTCCTCCAGCTCGAGTTCAAGCTGGTCAAGCAGCTGTTTCCCACGTTCCGACGAGGCGCCATAACGGTCGTGCCGCATCTTCGCGATGATCAGCCTCAGATGGGTCACCATGGCTTCGGCTGCCGGACGGCCAGCCTCAGATGCCGCGAGAGCGGCCTGCAGATCACCGATTTTTCCGCGCACATCCTCCATGCCCCAAGAGAGCCATATTATCTGGTGGTGGGGTACTGGAATTCACCTGCCCATCCCTCAATTCTGCGCTAGCCCGCGACATCAGGCCGCCATGTCCGTTGCGGATGCCGCCAGTCGATGCCTTCAAGCAGGTAACCCAGTTGCGCAGGTGATAGCGCAACAACGCCCTCTGCGGGCGATGGCCAGATGAAGCGGCCTTTCTCCAGCTGTTTGGCATAGAGCGACATGCCCAGTCCATCGTGCCAAAGCACTTTCAGCAGAACTCCGCGCCGCCCCCGGAAGGCAAACAGGTCCCCCGCATGGGGATTGTGCCCCAGGGCCTCCTGAACCTTCAGGGCCAGACCTGGCATGTCGGTCGTACCCGTTGCCAGCCAGATTTGGACCCCGGAATGAACCGGGATCATGGCCGCAGCAGCATAATCAGGCGTTCAACCCTCTCGGGTGGAACATCGTGACCAAAACGCAGGATGCTGCCATCGTGGAATGTAATTTCCATCTGGCCTGGCGCCTGACCTTCCTGCGCAACCGGTTCTGCCAGTCTGACAGGCACAAGGGGTCCCTCTTCAGGCCGTCTGCTGCGCCGACGGCAGTCCTGCCGCCAGCGATAGAGAAGACTGACATGGATCCCATGCTGGCGTGCCACTTCACGAACGGGAAAGCCGCTTTCAAAAGAGGCTTTTACAACCCGGAAGCGAAAAGCGGGCGTATAGGCCCGGCGGCGTTCCCCCACAATCTCGATTGCTGCATGGTTTCTCCGGGCAGTCGCTGCGACCGTCTCGTGTTCATTCTCGATAAAATCGTCCATGCATAGAAGAGATATCCGGTCCAATCAGTCTACAAGGCGGCTTCTACCGGATGCGTACCATCAAGCTGTGGCTACCATCTTTTGTCGACAGAACCTAAGGAGAACCTGAACCGGAGAAAATTGCGGCAAGTTTGGCATTCCCTTTAATTAAGGGCTTTTTGACGATGCAGTCGATCCCGTGCATGCCTTGTTCTCATGGGCTAGTATGCGGCGAGAGGACTGGCCCGGTCAGGTTGTCATCCGGGTCGGGGCCGTGGCTGTGGGGCGGTGGCACGTCGCCTGTGGAGCGTGCGTTATGCAGGCCGGAATACTGTAGCGGGTCGACCGAGAACAGCGTGTCGGGCGCGGGCAGGCTGGCGGCGTTCCATCCTCCGCCGCAGGCCCGGATCAGGCCGACCTGCGCCTGCAGGTAACGGGTCTGGATCTCGGCCTGCTGGATGCGGGCATCAAGCGTGCTGACCTGCGCGATCAGCACATCGAGATAGGTGGCAAGGCCGCCTTTATACAGGTTCATGGTGATGTCCTGCGTCTGGCTGGCAGCCCCCACCGCGGCACGCAGGCGGCCGTTTTCACCATCAAGCCGGTTTGTGCGCGACAGGCCATCCTCCACATCGCGAAAGGCGTTGAGGATGGTCACGCGGTAATGGTCGCGCGTTTCGCGGTAGGCGGACCAGCTCTGCTGCAACTGCGCGCGCCGCAGCCCGCCCTCAAACACCGGCATGGTCACGGTGGCGCCATATGACCACATGCTGTTGGCCAGGTTGGCGAGGTTGAAGCCGTTATCATCAAACCCCCCGTTCATCTGGAAGGATACATGCGGGTAGAACGCCGCGCGCGCAATGCCGATGGCCCGGTTAGCCTGCGCCATCTGGCGCTCGCTCATGGCAATGTCGGGCCTGCGCTGCAACAGGTCCGATGGCAGGGGGGCGGACAGTGCGAAGCGGGTGGTATTGAGGCGGGCATCGGGCGCAATATGGAAGGATGAGGGGGCGACATTGACCAGAACCGCAACCGCATGCTCCATCACCTCGCGCTGGGCCTGAATGTCGAGCAGGCGGGCCTGCGTGGTGTAAAGCTGGTTCTGTGCGCGCGCCACATCCAGCCGGGAGGCCGCCTGATCCATCAGCCGGGTCTGGGTCACGCGCAGGGATTCCTCATAATAGCGGATCGACTGGGTATAGATCGCCGCCTGCGCATCCAGCCCGCGCAGGGTAAAGTAATCACTGGCCAGTTCGGCCTGCAGGCTTAGTCGTGCTGCGGCGTATTGCGCGGCCTGTTCCTGGGCATAATCCTTCTGCAGGCGCACGCGGTTGCGGATGGAGGACCAGAAATCCGGCTCCCACGAGGCCATGCCGCCATAGAACTCATCGGAATCCGTAATCGGCCCCTTGTAGCGGAACAGCCGCTCGGCCGAGCTTTTGTTGTTGCTGCCGCCAAAGGCCACGCCAAAATGCGGCAGCAGGTCGGCCCGGGCCTCGCTTACAATGGCGCGCGCCTGCAAAAAGCGCTCGCTGGCGGCCTGCAGGTCGCCGTTATGGGCCATGGCCGCCTCTTCCAGCGTATCCAGTTCCGGGTCGGCAAAACTCTGCCACCACTGCGCGGGAATGGCGTCATCCATCGGGTGGGCTACGCCAAACGGGGCCTGGCCCTGCCATGTGGCGGGAATGACGTAATGCGGCGCATGATAGGCGGGCGCAAGGTCGCACCCGGCCAGTGACAGCAGCGATATGGCGCAGGCAGCGCCCATGAACGTGGCGCGGTGAATGGTAGGGGCCATCATTCATCGTCCTTTTCATCGGTGTCGTTGCTGTATCCGGCAGCGGGCTGGACCACATGCACGCGCTCGCCTTCCAGCAGGTCGGCAGGCGGGTTGTCGATGATCCGGTCATCGGGGTTTATGCCCGAGAGGACCTGCGTTGCCCCATCACCCATGCGGCCTACCGTTATGTCATGGAAATGCGCGCGGCCCTGCCCATCCACAACCGCCACCTGCATGCCGTGCTCCTGAAACACCAGCGCGCCGGTGGGAATGCTCTGGTGGGCGGCCTGCTCGGGTGCGCTCAGGGTCACGGCGGCAAAGGTGCCGGGCCACAGGGCGTGGTCGGTGTTGTCGATCACGAATTCACTCACGCTGGTGCGGGTATCGGGGTCATAGCCGCCCGAGACGGTCAGGAACTTTGCCTCGAACGTGCGATCGGGGAACTGCGGCACCCGCACGCTTGCATGCAGGCCGGGCTGGAGGATGTAGGACATGTTCTCCGGTATCGACACAAACAGCCGCATCTGGTGCGTATCGGCCACGCTGAACAGTTCGCTGGCCGCCCCCGTGGCGTTCAGGTTGCCGCCGCCTTCATGCACGTAGTCGCCTACATTGATGTCACGCTCCGTCACCACGCCATCAAACGGGGCGACAATGACCTTGAAGCGCTCAAGGGCGGCGTAGCGGTCAAGGTTGTGGCGCGCGGCCTCAAGGTCAGCCGAGGCCGATTTCTCGTTGGCGTCCTGCACCGAGACCGACTGGCCCGATACCGCCTGTGATTTGCCCATCAGCCGCCAGCGCTGGGCTGTGACCACCGCAAGGTCGTATTTGGCCTGCGCGGACTGAAGGTCGGCCTGCGCCTGCGCAAACTGGGCATCAAGGCCGGGGGTATTGATCTCGGCCAGGACGTCGCCCGCCGCCACGCGGGCGCCATAGTCCTTGTACCACATATGCACGTAGCCCGAGGCCTGCGGGTAGATGGGGGCCTGGTACCATGCCTCGATCGTGCCGGGCAGGTCGAGGCTGACATGGCGGGCCTCCCTGCGTGGCGCTATGACCATGACATCGGGCACGGCGGCCTGTTCCGCATCATGGCGCAGGATGGTGGCATGGTGGATGCGCCCGGCCAGCAGGTAACCGCACCAGCCCACAAGGATCGTGGCGCCGGCCAGCATCAGCATCTTACGGGATTCCCGGGTGGACATCAGTTCAGTTCCTCGCGGTTGCGGGGGGCGCGGTTATGCAGGATTGCGTAAACACAGGGCACGAACAGAAGCGTGGACACGGTGGCCACCAGCAGCCCGCCAATCACGGCGCGGCCCAGCGGCGCGTTCTGCGAATTGCTCGTGGCCATGGGCACCATGCCGATCACCATGGCGAGTGCCGTCATCAGCACGGGGCGGATGCGGCCATAGCCCGCCTCGAGTGCTGCGCGCAGCGCGTCGCCATGCTCCTCGATCCGCTCCCGCGCGAAGGACACCACAAGGATGGAATTGGCAGTGGCCGTGCCCATGCACATGATTGCCCCCGTCAATGCCGGGACAGACAGGCGCGTATGGGTCAGGAACAGCGCCCAGGCGATGCCTGCAAGGGCCGCGGGCAGGGCTGAGATGATGATGAACGGGTCCAGCCAGGACTGGAAGTTGACCACGATGAGCAGGTAGATCAGCAGCACCGACACCACCAGCCCGAACACAAGCTCGATATAGGCATGGCGCATGGTCTCGGTCTGGCCGCGCACCACCACGGCGGCGGTGGAAGGCACCTTGTCGCGCGTCTGGTCCAGCACATGCTGCACGCCGGTGGTGACCTGCCCCAGATCCGCCCCCTCGGCGGAGACATAGATGTCGACCTCAGGCATGGAATTGAAGTGCGAGACCTGCCCCGGCGTGCCGGTGGCGCTGACATCGCTGATGCCGCCGAGCAACTGCATGTGCCGCCCCTGCGGGTCGCCATCGCCCTTGTCGACCGGAATGGTCATGAGGTTGTTGAAATGCGTTAGCTGGTCCTGCGAGACATAGACATTGAGCGGGAAGGTGATGCCTGTGGCCGGGTCGAGCCAGTATTGCGGGTCCACCGTCTGGCTGCCTGAAAGGGTCATGAGTTCGTTATTGGCAAGGTCCGCTTCAGTCATGCCGGTGGCCTGGCCGAAGGTGCGGTTGCCCTGCACGAACAGGGTCGGTGTCTTCATGGTCTGCTGGATCACGACATCAGCAGCACCCGGCACCCCGCGCAGGCGGTTTACGAGCAGGCGGGCGTAGTCGTAATTATCGCGCAGGTCGGGGCCGGAAATCTGCACGTCGATGGGGGCAGGGGAGCCAAAGTTCAGGATCTTGGCCGTGAGGTCGGCAGGCTGGAAGGTGAACACCGTGCCGGGAAAACGCACCGAAAGGTCACGGCGCAGGATGGCGCGGTCATCCCACACCGGGGTTTCCTCATCCTTGAGCGCTATGGTGATGTCGCAGTCCTGCGTGCCGATGGTGGGCGTGGGGATGAAGGCCTGGTTATGCGCGCCTTCGGGCAGGCCGCAGTTTTCGATCATGCTTTCCACCTTGCCGGGGAACAGCGCGTTGACCCGGTCCTCCACCAGCGAGGCCTCGCGGCCCGCCACCTCGATGCGGGTGCCAAGGGGGGCACGCATGTGCATCTGCAGCGTGCCGGACTTTGTTTCAGGAAAGAAGTCGCGCCCCGCGATCAGGTACAGCCCCAGCGAGCCAACCGATACGCCAAGGAATATGGCCACGAACCGCCCCCGCCGCGCGATGGCGCGCTCGAGCAGGGTGCCGTAGCGTTCACGAAAGGTGTTGAACCCGCGCTCGAAAGCCTGCTGGAAGCGCTCGGGCAGGCGTTTGGGGTATTGCAGGTTATGTACCTGCGGCTGGCAGTGGTGGGAATCCCCATGCCCCGCCACGCTGTGGCCGGCCAGCAGGTATTTGGCCATGGTGGGCACCAGCGTGCGCGAGAGGATGAACGACGCGATCATGGCGAAGATGATGGCCTCCGCCATGGGCATGAACAGCCAGCCCGCGACCCCGCTCAGGCCGAACAGCGGCAGCCAGACGATGCAGATGCACGTGGTGGCGACAAAGGTGGGGATGACGATCTGGTTGGCCGCATCAATGATGGCGGGTTCCAGCGTCTTGCCCATTTCAAGATGCGCGTCGATGTTCTCGATCATCACCGTGGCGTCATCGACCAGAATGCCGACCGCCAGTGCAAGCCCGCCCAGCGTCATGACATTGATGGTCTGCCCCGCCCAGTGCAGCCCGATGATGGCGCACAATATGGCCAGCGGAATGGAGGTGGCGATGATGACCGTGGGCCGCCATGAGCCCAGGAACAGCAGCACCACCATGCCGGTCAGGAAGGCTGCGGTGAGCATCTCGCGCACCACATCAAAAATGGAATCCTTCACGAACACCGAGGCATCGCCCAGAATGCTCACTTTGACATCGGGCGGTAGCAGTTTCTGGATGCGTGGCAGGAGCGCCTTGGCGCCTGCCACCACATCGAGCGTCGAGGCGTCGCCACTTTTCATGACCACGATCTCGACCCCCTGCTTGCCCTTGACCAGCACAAGGTTGGTCTGCGGGTGGCCGCCACGATAGACCTCGGCCACGTCGTGCACATAGATCACGGCATTGCCCACGCGCTTGACCGGAATATCGCCCAGTTCCTTCATGGAGCGCGGAGTGGCGTTGGTCTGCACCATCCAGTCGGTGGCCGCGATTTTCTGGTCGCCCGCGGGCAGCACGATATTCTGCCCGCGCAGGGCGTTCTGCACATCCATGGCCGAGAGGTGATGCGCCTGAAGCTGCTGCTGGTTCAGCGCCACCATGACAAAACTGTCCATGCCGCCATAGGCCTGTGGCACTACCGCACCCGGTACGGTCACGAGCAGCGGCCGCACGCGGATCATGGCCAGCTTGAACAGGTCGGACGGAGTCTGTTTATCTGATGTGACCTGAAGCGTGAGCACCGGCACGGATGAGGCATCAAGGCTCATGACCATGGGCGAGGGGATGTTCTCGGGCAGCTGCTTGATCACCGTCTGGGAAATGGCGGTGACTTCGGCCTCGGCCTTGCCAATATCGGTGCCGGGCTGGAAGTATATGTTGACGATGCCGCGCCCGTAATACGAACTGCTTTCCATATGCTCAATGCCCTCGACAGTCGAGGTCACCATCAATTCGTAATTATAGATGATCCGGCCCGCGAATTCCTCAGGCAACATGCCGCCATAGGTCCAGACGACGGACACGACCGGAATGCGGATATTGGGGAACACATCCGTCGGCGTACGCCATACCGACATGATGCCAAAGACCACGATCAGGATCGAAAGCACCACAAAGGTATAGGGCCGACGTAGTGCAGTGACTACGATGGCATTCATGGGATGTATAATTCCCTGTATCACGAAGAACCGCATAAGTGTAAGCATGCGGTTTTATTGCGTTGATGGCATTCCTGACTGCCATATGTGCCCGAAAACGGCGCATGATGGCTTCATGCAGGCCGGATTGCTCCTGCGGGCAGGCGCAGGTCAGGAATATTCAGGCAGCACAGGGGGCATGACAGGGACACTCCAGCAGGATGGGTGATGGACGGACCCGCATGAATCTGCGGGCTGTGCCTGAACGACAGATACAGCGTTTTTTTACAAAGTATGAACAGATAAGATTTAAAATAATTTTCATTACAAATCAGTATATTTTTTATTTTAAGTATTTAATGAACTGATATTTATATTTCAATGAAATTAATTTTATTATGAAACTTTTATTGTATTGATGCGAAAGAGCATGCTGTCATGAAAACGCCGCTTGAAAAAAATGCGGCACAGAGAACGCCGAAAGGATCGTGAGGCTCCTGGCCGCTCACGTGGGGGCTTTGGCACCAGGGTCTGCGTAGCCGCGGGCAGTCATGGCAGGGCACTGTCCTTCACGCTGTCACCTGGACAAGCGCACGAACTGCCGTGCGCCTACGCCCTGCCACATCCACCAATCCATGTCGTCTGCGATCGTGGGTATGCCTCACATGAATTTCGTGAAGATCTTTGGAGCCGCAGATCTCGTCCTGTCATCCCTCCAAGGAGGAATGATCCAGAAGTCGCCTGTCCCGGATGGGCTTACAGACATCGGCATCTGGTCGAAAACCTGTGGGTAAGGCTCAAGGAGTGGCGGGCTGTCGCGACCCGATACGAAAAGACAGCTGCGTCCTTTTTCTCCGTCATCCTCATCGCGGCTACAGCAGACTATATCAAGGCCTAAAAGGCCCTAGAAGCTCCATGCGGGTCACGCTTCAAACCCCCGGCAATACTGCCGGGGGAGTGTGGAAGCACGGGTTGGTGTTCAGTAAAATAAACTCCCGTCACCATAAAAGCGCGTCAGACCGGATTTTGAAAAAAATCTGGGGAAATGGCGCGTTTCAGGGCGGTAAAATAAGAGTCTCTGAATTGTCTGCTCATGGGGGCGTCGGGAATGAACACGTCAAAGACGTGATAGGCACCGGGAACGACACAGATCTCCGTCGGCACGCCAGCGGCCATCAGGCGCCGGGCATATTCCAGATCCTCGTCCAAAAACAGGTCCAGGGACCCTACGCCGATATAGGCAGGCGGCAGGCCTGTCAGGTCCGTTGCACGAAAGGCCGCGGCATATTCTGAAATGCCTGCGCTTCCGGGCGTTTTACCAAGATAGGCGTTCCATGCGTAATGATTGGCGGAACGCGTCCAGATATATTCGCCCAAGGCAGGCGATGGCATGAGTGTTGTTCCGGTCCGGTCATCGAGCATGGGATAAATCAGCAGTTGGAAAAGGACTTTGATTTCCGCCCGATCGCGTGCCAGCAGGGCAAGGCAGGCTGTCAGGCCGCCGCCCGCGCTATCTCCGCCAATAATCAGGCGGTTCCGGTCAATTCCAAGGTCGGTCGCATGATCATGTGCCCATTTCAGGGCGGCATAACAATCCTCGATTGCCGCAGGGTAGGGGGCTTCTGGCGCCAGACGGTAATCAACCGAGAAAATGACCAGCCCCAGTTCGCTGGCCATCTGCCGGCAGCGTGCATCATCGACTTCCGGTGTGCCGCTTACGATCCCGCCACTATGGATATAGACCAGAGCAGGGGCATTCGGGTGAGGGGCCATGGGTCTGTAGGTTACAACCGGAACGGCCGGTGCGCCCACCGGCCCGGGCACGTGGCCTTCCTCAACCCTGACGTCAGGATATTCGGTAACCTTGACGCTGCGGATGGCTGAAATGAATGCCCTGCGGGTCTCGTCCAGGGTCTCATCTGCAAGACCATCAAAGGAGGGCAGGACTTTCAGGGTCGCTCGAAATTCCGGTGCGACGGGATTGTGAGGCATGACAGGTTCTCCGCATTATCTTTTCCTTACGATAGAAGGCATCGGATCAGCAGCATCATCACGTCCAACTGATTGAACAAAAAGTGTTATTCAGGGTATTCAGGCTTATGAATCCGGGGGTAGTGCATGCAGGCGCATTGTTTCATGCTACAATATGCTTGTATGCGTTTTTTGTATTTATTTTTATTCACCTATATTTTATCTCATTAATCAATTAAGGTGTCTGAAATCATATATGCTAAGCACCCATCGTCACAATCACATGTAAATACCAAGCATAGGACAAATAAAATGCCTATTGATCAGATGCGTAAGAACATGTCGGAAAATGCGGGCTTCATCGCGGCCCTTGACCAGAGTGGAGGGTCCACGCCGGGCGCGCTGCGGCATTACGGCATACCCGATAGCGCCTACAGCACCGATGCCCAGATGTTTGCCCTGATGCATGAAATGCGGGTCCGGGTCATTACCGCCCCGGCCTTTACGGGCAGGAAGATCCTTGCTGCCATCCTGTTCGAGCAGACCATGAACGGACTGGTCAACGATACGCCGGTCCCCACCTATCTGTGGCAGGAAAAGGGGGTTGTCCCGTTCCTTAAGGTGGACAAGGGGCTGGAGGCTGAAGCAGGTGGCGTGCAGATGATGAAGCCCATTCCCACCCTTGAAGTCATGCTGGATCAGGCGGTCAGCAAGGGCATTTACGGCACGAAGGCGCGCTCGGTCATCCGCCTGGCCGAACGCGAGGGCGTCGCTGCCATCGTAAAGCAGCAGTTCACCCTGGCCGAACAGATTGCAGCGCGCGGTCTTGTGCCCATCATGGAGCCTGAGGTCTTGATCAAAAGTCCGGACAAAGCAGGTGCGGAAGCCCTGCTGCATGATGAACTGCACCGTGGGCTGGATGCGCTGCCGGGTGACTATCAGGTGATGATCAAGGTCTCGATCCCTGAAAAGGCTGATCTGTATCTTGACCTGATCAAGCACCCGCGCGTGCAGCGCGTGGTGGCGCTGTCCGGTGGGTACCCGCGTGATGAAGCCTGCCAGCGACTGGCGGCCAACCACGGCATGATCGCCAGCTTCTCGCGCGCGCTGCTTGAAGACCTGCGCTACACCATGACAGATGCGGATTTTGATGCAGCCCTTGCAAAATCCATCGACCAGATCTTCAAGGCTTCGACGCAGAAGGTCTGATACCCGTCCTTTTTTATCTCAGACAGAAAACGGCTTCCGGAATGAACCGGAAGCCGTTTTTGGTTCTCCTGCCATCCCGTTTCAGGTAGATGGACGTGTGGATGCTTTTGCGTCCTGCGGCATGGAACGCGCGCCAAGGTCGCGCAAGGGCCAGCCGGCAAGCAGGTGCGATTCAATATTTTCCAGCGAAACCCCTTTTGTTTCCGGCACGTAAAACAGCGTGATGGCGATAAACAGGGCATTCATGCCAGCAAACAGCCAGAAGGTATGGGCTTCCCCCAATGTGTCGAGCACGCTGAGGAATGTATTGCTGACCGCCCAGTTGGTTGCCCAGTTGGTAAAGGTAGAGCAGACAATGCCAAAGTCACGCCCGCGCAAGGGCTGGATTTCGGCGCACAGTGTCCAGACCAGTGGTCCGGCCCCAATGGCAAACCCCAGCACGAACACCAGCAGCGAACCGACCATGGCGATCTGGGCTGTGGTATCATGGCCACCATATTCAACCAGGCCACCAGCCAGCAGCATGCTGCCTGTCATGATGGCGCAGCTGAGCAGCAGCAGCGGCCGGCGACCCCAGCGGTCAACCGTCACGATCGCGACGCATGTGGCAACAAGGTTGATCAGGCCGATCAGCGCCGTGGCCCAGCCTGCGGCGGATGCGCCAAAATCGGCGGCCTGAAAGACTTTGGGCGCGTAATACATCAGCACATTGATGCCGGTCAGTTGCTGCATGATCTGCAACACGATACCCAACCCGACCGAGCGGCGGAAGTTGGCGTTGTTGCGGAAAAACGAAAACCCTTCCGACCGGCCCCGGGTCAGTTCCGTGGCAATATCGGATATTTCCTGGTCCGCCTGCTGCGGGCTTGGCCGCAGGTAACGCATCACCGTGCGGGCACGCAGCTTTTCTCCCCGCATCATGAGCCAGCGCGGGCTGTCCGGCAGGAACAGGCAGCCGATGAGGAAGACGGTCGCGGGCACTGTCATGAGTCCCAGCATCCACCGCCAGTGCGCGCCATTCGCCAGCACCCCATCGGTCACGTAGGACAGGAAGATGCCGCCCGTCATCATCAACTGGTAACACGCGATCATCGACCCGCGCTGCGCTACCGCCGAGACTTCGGATATGTAGAGCGGCGCCGTAAAGGCCGCGATCCCCACCGCGAATCCCAGGAAAATCCGGCCGATGATGAGAACGGCGACGGATGGGGCCAACGCGCTGACCAGGGAGCCGAGCAGAAAAAGAATGGACGATCCCAGCAATGCACGCCTGCGCCCAAAGCGGAACGAGATTGTCCCGGCGATCAGCGAGCCCACAGCCGCCGCCGCCATCATGGAGGAGACAATCCATTCCTGCATGCGTGGCGATGCATCAAAATCCGTGCCAATAAAGCGCAGCGCGCCCGCAATCACCCCGGTATCCAGCCCGAACATGAGACCGGCAAGGGCTGCCAGAACCCCCACCACAATGGCATGTCCCGTCGTTGGCGTGGCAGGAGAGGTGGCCTGCCCCTGTGGACCGGCATGTGTCATGGCGCGGGAAACCAGATCGTCTTCGGGCATGCGTGACACCTTTTCTTGTTATTTATTGGGATGCGGCTGTTCCGCTACATGATGAATGGGAAAGGTCCGGCCCGACCAGCATGAACGGTCGGGTCATTACAGACGCTGACATGCATGCATCAATGCATGGATTGCCCCCTGCTGAACAACAGATATGAACCCGGTCGCCAACATTTTTCTGTGACCCGGATATCTAGAATTTTTATATAAATCGAAGAAAATCCTGATAACGGCGACAAAGGGCCATTCGTCAGGCCCAATATCCGTCACTTTCAATGTTCTGGACGGAAAAATGCTTCATGGAAAGATATCTTGAACGTTATATGTGCAAACCGTATTGCAGATATAAGTAACAGAATCGATCCTGTCATAAGAACTGCGCGACGGATTGAATCGACTCCGTGAACATATTGTGTTTCTACATATGTTATATCCATAAACTTAAAAAACATTCGATTCAGGCTCTCTGTTATTTCTTCAATATGCGACCCTGCACATATTTTTGTGTGCCAGAGCAATATCCAAGCCAGTTTCGGGGTGTCTGGCACGGTCCATGCGCCCATGCGTTTCAGTCCCCTGAATTCTGTAAAAAACGGCGGTTAACGGCAAATTTTCAGGATATGAAATATCTTGTCACATTCCCATAGCAGCATATAAAAAATGTATGCCTATGCGTAGAAAGAATAAATGCGTATCAAGAACTCGTGAATGAGCGAGGCTGGCCTTAGGGCAGAATTGGGACTTCAATGCAGGAACTGCCGCGCCGGACATGACGGCCTGTTCCATGTGAATGAACCGCAGGACTGAATCAATTACATCCAGCCCTCGGGTTATATTGGAAAGATGTCAGCGCATCAGTCCCTGTACTGTCACGGATGGCAGCAGGGTAATGGATCTCGGCACAGATATGTGACGTACGTGACATGCGGGCATGACAGGATGAAAGCCGTCCCTTCATGCAGTTTCATGTAACGCCCGGAAATCACAGGGCTGGCCGTGACAATGGAGGACGGTTTTCATGCGTTCATTATTTCCCTGTCCCGTATGGGCACCCGATGGTGCCGGCACTGCACGGGTGGATATTGATACCCTGTGCATCAATACAATCCGTACACTGGCTATGGATGCGGTGCAGAAAGCCAATTCCGGCCACCCGGGCACGCCCATGGCGCTGGCCCCGCCAGCCTATGCGTTGTGGCGCGAGGTTCTGAACTACGATCCCGCCAATCCCCTGTGGCCCAACCGCGACCGCTTCGTGCTGTCGATCGGCCATGCCTCCATGTTGCTGTATTCGCTGATCTACCTTGCCGGTATCCGTGATGTGAAAGACGGGCGCGTTCTGGCCAACCAGCCTTCGCTGACCCTGGCGGATATCGAGCAGTTCCGCCAGCTCAATTCCCGCACGCCGGGTCACCCGGAATACGGCCATACCGCAGGCGTCGAGACCACGACCGGCCCGCTGGGGCAGGGGTGTGGCAATTCCGTCGGCATGGCCATCGCCCAGAAATGGCTGGCCGCGCATTTCAACAGACCCGGCTTCGACCTGTTCAGCTATCACACCTACACATTCTGCGGTGATGGCGACAACATGGAAGGCGTGTCCAGCGAGGCCGCATCCATCGCGGGCCACCTGAAGCTGGGGAACCTGACATGGATCTATGACAGCAACCATATTTCCATCGAGGGCAATACCCGCATCGCCTTTACCGAAAGCGTGCATAAACGCTTCGAGGCTTATGGCTGGCATGTGCTGGAACTCAAGGATGCGAACGATACGGCTGATTTCCGCCGCCTGCTGGCTGAAGCCAAGGCGGAAACATCCCGGCCGACGCTGATCATCGTGCATTCCATCATCGGTTGGGGCTCGCCGCACAAGGCAGGCACGGCTGCGGCGCATGGCGCGCCCCTGGGGGTGGAAGAAATACGCGAAACCAAGAAATTCTATGGCTGGCCGGAAGATAAAAGCTTCTATGTTCCCCAAGGCGTGCCCGAACACTTTCAGCACGGCATCGCCACGCGCGGAGCCACCGCCAGCAAGGCATGGTATGATCTGCTGGCCCGTTACCGCACGGCGCACCCCGACCTTGCGGCTGAACTTGACCTGATCTTGGCCGGAAAGCTGCCCGAAGGCTGGGACCGCCAGATCAGCGATTTCCCTGCGGATGCGAAGGGTCTTGCCTCCCGCGCCAGCTCCGCAACCGTGCTCAATCAGGTCGCCGTCAGCTACCCGTGGATGATTGGCGGGTCAGCCGATCTGTCGCCCTCCACCAAGACGCACCTGACATTCGATGGGGCCGGTGATTTCCAGCCCCCGCAATGGGGTGGAACCTATGGCGGGCGCAACCTGCACTTTGGCGTGCGGGAACATGCCATGGGGTCGATCTGCAACGGGCTGGCGCTGTCCTATCTGCGGCCCTACTGCTCCGGCTTCTTCATCTTTTCCGATTACATGAAGCCGCCCATCCGCCTTGCCGCACTCATGAAGCTGCCGGTGCTGTATATTTTCACCCATGATTCCATCGGGGTGGGGGAAGATGGTCCGACCCATCAGCCGGTCGAACAACTGGCGCAGCTTCGCGCCACGCCGGGTGTCACCCTGATCCGCCCGGCGGACGCCAATGAGGTGGCCGAGGCCTGGCGCACCCTTGTCCCGCTGCGCGACCGGCCCACCGTTCTGGTGCTGACCCGCCAGAACCTGCCCACACTCTGCCGCAAGACCTATGCCCCGGCCACCGGTCTGGCCAAGGGGGCCTATGTGCTGGCTGACAGCAGCCCCGGCACGCCTGATGTCATCCTTATGGCAACGGGTAGCGAGGTCGGGCTGATCGTGAAGGCTTTCGAACAGCTCAAGGCCGCAGGGGTCAAGGTCCGCATCGTCTCCATGCCGTCATGGGATCTGTTCGAGGCCCAGCCCCGGTCCTACCGCGACAGCGTGCTGCCGCCCGATGTGACTGCTCGCGTGGCGGTGGAACAGGCTGCCCGCCTAGGGTGGGAACGCTATGTCGGCCTGCAGGGGGCGACCATCGTCATGCATGGCTTCGGCGCGTCTGCCCCGGCGGGTGAACTCGAGGTCAAATTCGGCTTCACGGTGGACGCCGTCCTGACCGAAGCCCGCAAACAGCTTGCCGCCCGGCGCTGACCGCCTGCCCAACCATAATTGCGACAGGACAGCCACCACGCGCCATGCGCCGGATGGCTGTCAGCAACACATGAAGGAACCACACCATGACCGCGTATGACGCCGGCACCAGTGACGCTGCCAATCCGCTGAAGCAGATGGCCCGCTTTGGTCAGTCCCCGTGGCTGGACTTCATCCAGCGCTCCTATACCGAAAGCGGCAAGCTGAAAAGGCTGGTGGAAGAAGACGGGCTGAAAGGGGTCACCTCCAACCCGTCCATTTTCCAGAAAGCCATGGGCCACGGCACCGATTACGATCCGCAGATCCGCCAGATCCTCGAACATCAGATCGTGGATGCCGGGACGCTATATGAAACACTGGCGATCCAGGACATCCGTGCGGCGGCAAAGGTGCTGCACCCGGTCTATGAACAGACCGGGAAGGTGGATGGTTATGTCAGCCTTGAGGTCTCGCCCTATCTGGCGCGTGATACCGATGCCACGCTTGCCGAAGCACGGCGGTTGTGGCTTGCGGTGGGGGCACCCAACCTCATGATCAAGATACCCGGCACGGATGAAGGTGCGCCCGCAGTCCGGGCTGCCATCGCCGCAGGGATCAATGTCAACGTCACGCTGCTGTTCTCGCTCAATGCCTACAAGAAGGTGGTGGAAGCCCATATCGCCGGGCTGGAGGACCGCCTGAGCCGTGGCGAAAGTGTTGCGGGGATCGCAAGCGTTGCTTCCTTCTTCGTCAGCCGCATTGACGTCAAAATCGATAAGGAGATCGATGATCGCATTGCGGCAGGTGACAGGGACGCCACTGCCCTCAAGGCCCTGCGCGGCAAGGTGGCCATCGCCAACGCCAAGCTGGCCTATGAATACTGGCAGACCGTAGTGAAAAGTCCGCGCTGGCAGAAACTGGCGCAGGCGGGCGCCATGCCCCAGCGTCTGCTGTGGGCCAGCACCAGCACGAAGGACAAAACGTTCAGCGACGTGCTGTATGTGGACGGCCTGATCGGCCCGGAAACCGTCAACACCATCCCGCCTGCCACCTTTGATGATTTCCGCGATCATGGCAGGGTCGCCCCGACCCTGACACAGGATGTGGCGGGTGCGCATGCGGTGATCGGCGAAGCCCGGCGCCTTGGCCTTGATCTGGATGGCGTGACCCGGACGCTTGTGGATGAAGGGGTGCGTGGCTTCGAGGAGGCCTTCGACGCCCTGCTTGGCGCGATTGCCGCCAAGCAGGCGGCGTTTCTGGACCATAAGCTGACCACGACCACGCTCAACCTGCCTGCCGATCTTGATACGGCGGTCAAGGCTGAACTGGAAACATGGCGCACGCAGGGTAACGTCCGCCGCCTGTGGTCGAAGGACGCCACGCTTTGGACAGGTCATGACGAGGCAGGCTGGCTGAAATGGCTCAGCATTGTCGATGACCAGTTGCTGGATCTGGCGAAGTTCGAGGAATTCCAGGCCGAAGTGAAGGCGCGCGGCTTCCGTGACGCGCTGCTGCTGGGCATGGGGGGATCAAGCCTTGGTCCGGAAGCCCTGTCGGTGACGTTCGGCAGACATGAAGGTTTCCCGCACCTGTATGTGCTCGACAGCACCGACCCGCAGCAGATCCGGGATTTTCAGGATAGGATCGACATCAGCAGGACCCTGTTCATCGTCTCGTCCAAATCCGGCGGCACGCTGGAGCCCAATATCCTCAAGGCCTATTTCTTCGATCAGGCGAAAAAGGTACTGGGCGACAAGGCCGGGTCGCACTTCATCACCGTGACCGATCCCGGTTCGCACATGGAAGACGTGGCGAAGAAGGACGGCTTCTGGAAAATCTTTTACGGCAACAGGCAGATCGGTGGCCGCTATTCCGTGCTGTCCGATTTCGGCATGGTGCCCGCAGCCATCGCGGGCCTGCCGCTGAAGCGGCTGCTGGACTCCGCCCTACGGGGGGAAAAATCCTGTGCGGCTTCTGTCCCGCCCGCGCAGAATCCCGGCGTGGTACTGGGCAGCGTGCTCGGCGTGGCAGCCCGCTCGTTCGGCCGGGACAAGGTCACGCTGCTGGCATCGCCTGCCATATACGACATGGGTGCCTGGCTGGAACAGCTGCTGGCGGAATCAACGGGCAAGGACGGCCGTGGCCTGATCCCCATTGATGGTGAAACCGCCGGACCTGCATCCGTCTATGGCAAGGACCGCGTGTTCATCTACCTGCGCCTGGGCGAAAAACCGTGTGAGAAACAGGATGCGGCGTTCAAGACACTGATCGCGGCGGGTGAGCCGGTCGTCACCATCGAACTGCATGACCGCTACCAGATTGCCCAAGAATTCTTCCGCTGGGAATTCGCCACCGCCGTCGCCGGTTCGATCATCGGCATCAACGCCTTTAACCAGCCCGATGTCGAGGCCTCGAAGATCGAGACCAAAAAGATCACGACCGCCTATAACGAAACCGGCAGGCTGCCGCCCTACGAGCCGTTTGCCAAGGATGGCGCGTTCGCCTTCTACGCCGACCCCAAAAATGCAGCCGCCCTGAAGGGCGACACGGCGGAAGCGATCCTGAAGGCCCATTTCGCCCGGGGCAGGGCGGGCGATTATGTTGCCCTGCTGGCCTATATCGACCGTGATACCGCCACGCGTGAATGGTTGCAGCAGGTAAGGCTGTCGGTGCGTGATGGGTTGAAACTGGCCACGGCTGCCGAATTCGGGCCGCGTTTCCAGCATTCCACCGGGCAGGCCTACAAGGGCGGCCCCAACACGGGCGTGTTCGTGCAGATCACGTGTGATGACGATGTCAACCTGCCGGTGCCGGGTGAGAAATATACCTTCAGCATCGTTAAGGAAGCCCAGGCCCGTGGGGACCTGGAAGTACTGGGCGAACGCGGCCGTCGCGCCCTGCGCGTGCATATCCACGGCGACCTGAAAGCTGGCCTCGAAAAACTGGCGCAGGCCATCAGGGCCGCCGTCTGATCGCGTAGCGGAACAGCCCCGCCATGACCGGTAAATGGCGGGGCCTCTTTTTCACCAGTCCGAATCTGGGCTGAAGCGCAGGGCACGTCCCTGCCATGGGAGCGGTAAAAATCATGCAGATTGGTATAGTGGGTCTGGGCAAGATGGGCGGCAACATCGCCATCCGCCTGACACGTCACGGGCACGATGTGGTGCTTTATGACCGCACGGCCGCCGTAATGTCCAAGGTGGCGGAACGGGCCGAGGGCGGAAAGACCATCGCGTCATCCGGGTTGAAGGACATGGTGACGAAGCTGACCGCCGAGCGGCGGATCATCTGGCTCATGCTGCCCGCAGGTGAGGTCACCGAAGCGGCCGTCAAGGAACTGGGCGGCCTGCTGGGCAAGGGTGATATCCTGATCGACGGCGGCAACTCCTTCTACAAGGACGATATCCGCCGGGCTGCTGAACTGACGCAAAAGGGCATTCACTACGTTGATGTCGGCACCTCGGGCGGCGTGTGGGGGCTGGAACGTGGCTACTGCATGATGTACGGCGGCACGAAGGACGCCACCAATCATATCGACCCCATCCTGTCGGCCCTTGCACCCGGGCTTGGCGATATCCCCCGCACGCCGAACCGTGACAAACCCGGTTTCGACCCGCGCGCCGAACAGGGCTACCTGCATTGCGGGCCTGCGGGTTCGGGCCATTTTGTTAAAATGGTCCATAACGGCATTGAATACGGCATCATGCAGGCCTTTGCCGAGGGCTTCCATGTCATGAAGTCCAAGAATTCCACAGATCTGCCTGAAAACCAGCGCTTCGAGCTGAACATGGCCGATATTGCCGAAGTATGGCGGCGTGGCAGCGTGGTTTCGTCCTGGCTTCTCGACCTTTCGGCGCGCGCGCTGGCGGGCAATCCGGACCTGTCCAATTACAAGGGCGACGTAGCGGATTCCGGCGAAGGCCGCTGGACCATCGAGGCCGCAATTGAAGAAGCCGTGCCCGTTCCGGTGATGACGGAAGCCCTGTTCACGCGTTTCCGTTCGCGCACGGGCAACAACTTTGCCGAGAAGATGCTGTCGGCCATGCGTTTCGGCTTTGGTGGCCATATCGAAGGCACGAACAACTGATGGTGCGCGCCTGATAACCCACCCGGCAGGCCAGACCACGGTGGCGCCATAACGACCACGGGCGGCCTGGTCGGGTTTTAACGCTAAAAAAGTTCAGGGAGAAGCAAGATGGAGAGCATTGTCGCATCCGCATCCTCGCAGATTGACGACACGCAGCATGAAAACGTGCCACGTCGCGGGCCACCGGGCGTATTTGTCATATTTGGCGGGGGCGGGGACCTGACGCACCGCCTTCTTGTCCCGGCACTCTACAACCTGGCCAGCGCGGGGCTGCTGGATAGCCACTTCTCCATCATTGTGGTGGACCGGGCCGATGTCTCGGCAGCCGACCTGCGGCAGAGCTTTCATGCCTCGCTGGAAAATTTCGTAACCAGCCGCGGCACGGAAGCCGTCAGCCTGCATGATGATGTGTGGAAGCGCCTGTCCTCCAGCATCGACTATGTGCGCGGTTCGTTCGAAGAGCCCGCGACCTACGATGCCCTTGCCCGGAAGACCGGCAACCAGAACTGTATTTTCTATCTTGCGGTGGCGGCTCGCTTCTTTGGCACGATCGTGGACCAGCTCGGCGTATCGGGCCTTGCGAAGGAAAGCGGGAAGACCTTCCGCCGGGTCATTATCGAAAAGCCCTTCGGCAGCGATCTTGCTTCCGCCATTGCGCTGAACGGGCGGCTGCTACGCACACTTGATGAAAGCCAGATTTACCGGATTGATCATTATCTGGGCAAGGAAACGGTGCAGAACATCCTTGCCCTGCGCTTCTCTAACGGTTTTTTCGAACCTTTGTGGAATCGCGACAATATCGACCATGTACAGATCACGGCTGCCGAGACGGTGGGCGTAGAGCAGCGCGCCCGGTTTTATGAAAGCACGGGCGCCGTGCGCGACATGGTGCCCAACCATGTCATGCAGTTGCTGGCCATGACGGCGATGGAAGCACCCATTTCATTTGATGCCGATGCGGTGCGTGATGAAAAGACCAAGGTGCTCAAGGCCATCCATACCGTGCAGCATCATGACGTGGTGCGCGGCCAGTACGCGGCGGGCACCATCAAGGGGCAACCCGTCGCGGGCTATCGTGATGAACCCTGCGTGGACCCGCATTCCCATACCGAAACCTATGTGGCGATGAAGCTCATGATCGATAACTGGCGCTGGGCGGGGGTGCCGTTCTATGTGCGCACCGGCAAGCGCCTGGCCGCGCGCAAGACGGAAATTGCGGTGCATTTCAAGTCAGCGCCCTACGCCCTGTTTCGCGACACGCCAGTGGACAAGCTGACCCCCAATATCATGTTGCTGCATATCCAGCCGACCGAAGGGGTGACGCTGCAGTTTTCCGCCAAGATCCCCGGTCCCATGGTGCATCTGGGTGGGGTGCGTATGAAGTTCGACTATTCCGAATGGTTCCACGAAGGGCCAAGCACCGGCTACGAGACGCTGCTGTATGACTGTATGATAGGGGATGCGACCCTGTTCCAGCGCGCGGACAATATCGAGGCCGGATGGCGCGTGGTCCAGCCCGTTCTGGACTGGATGCACGCCCCCGCGGGACTGGATTTCTACGCTGCTGGCAGCGAGGGGCCAAAGGCCGCCGATGACCTGCTGGTCCGCGACCACCGGCATTGGCTGAAAATTGGGTCCTGACGGAACCTGACGCGCCGCAGCCTGACTGACATGATACTGACAGGAGGACACTTCCGTGTCTGATCCCGAAATACGCCTTGTACTGGCCGATGTGGATGGCACACTGGTCACGAAGGACAAGATCCTGACCCCACGCGCCATCCGCGCGGTCGAGCGCCTGCGCGAGCGGGGCATCCTTTTCACCATTACCAGCGGCCGCCCGCCCAAGGGCATGAAGATGGTGATCGACCCGCTGAAAATTTCCGAGCCGATTGCAGGCTTCAATGGCGGTATGATGGTCAGGCCCGATTTTACCGTGATCGAGGCCCGCACCCTGCCAACTGACACCGCGCGCAAGGTGATCGGCATCATCCGCGACCACAAGGCCGATCCGTGGGTGTATAACGGCAATGACTGGATCGTCTCGAAACTTGATGCCCCGCACGTGGCGCGCGAGCAGTGGACGGTCAAGTTCCCGCCCGTGGTGGGTGATGTCGAGACGAAGCTGGACCAGGTGGTCAAGATCACCGGGGTGAGCGACGACCTTGAGCTGATGAAGCGCCTCGAGCACGACCTGCAGCAGGCGCTGGGTGATACGGCATCTGCCGCCCTGTCGCAGCCATATTACGTGGACGTGACCAATAAAGACGCCAACAAGGGCGGCGTGGTGATGACGCTCGAGCGCCTGCTGGGCATTCCCGCCAGCCAGATGGTGACTTTGGGCGACCAGCCCAACGATGTGCTGATGTTCCGCAAGAGCGGCATGTCGATCGCCATGGGGCAGGCCAGCCCCGAGGTGCAGAAGCAGGCGACCTATGTTTCCACCTCATGCGAGGAGGAAGGATTCGCCAATGGAATCGAGAAATTCGTGCTGGGGGATGCGTGAGATGACCGGTGGACATGATGTAAAAACGGGCGCGATGGTGGTGCTGCCCGATGCCGAGGCCATTGCACAGTACATGGCGAAGTGGCTGACCGGACAGGCGCTGGCCAGGAAGGACGGCCCGTTCGTAATCGCGCTGTCGGGCGGGTCCACGCCCAGGCGGCTGTACCAGATCCTGGCCTCTGCCGAATACCGCGACCGCTTTCCGTGGGCGAATACGCAGTTCTTCTTTGGCGATGAGCGTTTCGTGCCCGAGAGCGATGCGGCCAGCAATTACAACATGGTCGAGACCGAGATGCTGGCGCATGTAAAGGTGCCGGCCGCCAACGTTCACCCCATGCCCACCTCGGGCGACCCGGCGCAGGCGGCGGCGAAGTATCAGGCGGAACTCGAGGCGGTTTATGGCGGCAAAACGCTGGAACCCGGCCGCCCGCTATTCGATGTGGTGATGCTGGGCCTGGGCGATAACGGGCATACCGCCTCCCTCTTTCCGCGCCAGCCCGTGCTGGAGGAGAAAAAGCTCTGGGTCTCGACCTGCGTGCCTGATGATGCGCCGCATACGCGCCTCACGCTCACCTATCCCGCCATCCATTCCAGCCGCCATGTGGTGTTCATGCTGGCGGGTGCGGGCAAGCGCGAAGCCTTTGCAAAGGTGCGCGCGGGCGACCCGGCAGAGCCTGCCAGCCATATTACCAGCGAGGGTGAACTCATCTGGCTTATGGACAAGGCGGCGGCGGGGCAATGAGCGCAGTGGATAGCAGGAGCCCGGACATGACAGCCCAGACATGCGACCCGCGTGAGAAACAGAAACGCCTTGCCGCGATCGAAGCCGCATCCATGGTCAGGGAAGGGATGGTGGTCGGCCTCGGCTCGGGCACCACATCAGCCTACATGATTGATGAACTCGGTCGCCGCTGGGCGGAAGGGCTGCGTTTTGCCGCCATTCCCACATCCGAGCATTCGGCCGAGCAGGCGCGTTCGCACGGAATAAATCTGGTGACATTCGCCACCCATCCGCAGATTGATCTTGATATTGATGGGGCGGATGAAGTGGAGATGGGCACGCTCAACCTGATAAAAGGACGGGGCGGAGCGCTGTTTCGTGAAAAGATCGTGGCCGCCGCCTCACGCCGCTTCGTGGTGGTGGTGGATGAAAGCAAGCTGGTGCCACGGTTGGGTCACCACATGCCCGTGCCAGTGGAAGTCACGACATTCGGCTGGGAACTGACGGCTTCCCGGCTACAGGATCTGGGCGCACGCCCCACCCTGCGGCTGGACCCGCAGGGTACGCCCTTCAACACCGATGGCGGCAATCTGATCCTGGACTGCAATTTCGGGGAAATTGAGGATTCCGTAGCGCTGGCACGGAAAATCCGCGGCATTGTGGGCGTGATCGAAAGCGGCCTGTTCATTGGCCGCACATCCGAGGTCATTGTGGCAGGCCGGGATGGCCTGAAGCACCTGATGGCCGGATAACTACGGCTTTTACGCGTGGTGGCGGAAAACGATCATGTTTGCCGGGATTGATCTGGGCAGCAGGTGCTGCCCACATTTCTTTCCGGCCCAGCATATGATGGAATGATGAACCAGCCGCATTGGCATGCGTGGAATTCGAACGCAGGTTTCCCTGTAGCCAACAGGTATGCAGCACCATTGTGATGCCCGGCTGTGCCGCGGCCAGGCTGACAGGAGCGGCGCGACATGAGCCGGACATTTTCCATGCAACCCATCCCGTGCAGTTGCCCAAGGCATGGATACATTACCAGCCCTGCAGAGAGATAAGCGAAGACATGCCCGCTGCATCCGGCACGTTATGGCTGGATATGGGGCAGCGGAAATGGTCGGACGCAGTTCTTGCGGCAATGGACCTCATGCCTGCGGCCATACCCGGTTTTTTCCTCACGCACATAAAAATAATATATTCTCAAAATCCTGAACCGGCTATCCCGCTATTGTTCTGTCTCCTCATCACAGGCCTGATCGCTTAGATGACAGGCACAAGAGCGTTATAAATCCAAAAGCAAGGCCGCCCGGCAATCATTTGCAGATATATTTTGACATGTATTGCAAGTGATTCTCATTTACGTTAATGGTCCCCATCCACATGATGAAAAACGCCAGAAACGGGGTCGGGCATGCAGCGCAGCAGGGTTTTTTATGTCTTTCCACTTTCACTTCTGGTGACGGGAAATGCCCTTGCGGCGAATCTGGTCGATCAATCAGCCCACCAGCCTGTCGGCACGTCGCACGCAAAAAAGGCGAATGCCCAACCTGAAGCGAACGCCGTGCAGGCGGAAAAGCTTGAAGTCCATGCCCGCCGGCCAGCCACATCTGCGTCTTCGGCCACAAAATCCGATACCCCACTGATCGAAACCGCCCAGTCGGTCACGGTTGTCAGCCGCAATGAAATGGATGTGCGCGGCGTGCTCAGCCTTAATCAGGCCGTGCGCTATACGGCAGGCATTACCCCTGACCTGCGCGGCGGGGAGGGCACGCGTTATGACCAGTTCTTCCTGCGTGGCTTTCAGGTTCCGACCTTTCTTGATGGCCTGAAACTGCAGGATAGCCCGACAGGCTATGCCACGGCACAGACCGATACGTTCCGGCTGGAACGCGTCGAGATCCTCAAGGGGCCATCATCCGCGCTGTATGGTCAGTCCAGCCCGGGTGGCCTTGTCGCCCTGTCCAGCAAGCTGCCGACTGACCAGAAATTCTATGGTGGCGTGACCACAACCGGCGGCATGTTCGACCTTTACCGCGTGGATGCCGATGTTGGCGGCTATGCAACGAAGGACGGCATGGTCCGCTATCGGCTGTATGGCACGGTTAACGGCCAGCATACCCAGTTGAGCAAGACAGGCAGCCGACGCTTTTCCATCAGCCCGTCCTTTACGTTTGGCGGCGATGGGCCAACCACGCTGACGCTTCTGGGCAATTACCAGTATGACCCCGAAAACGGCACTTATGGCGGCGAGCCGCTGGTGGGCTCACTCAAGCCCGCATCTTATGGTTACCTGCCACGGAATTTTTATGATGGCGACGTGCCGTTCGAGAAGTTCAACCGCCGGCAGGGCGGGATTACCTATATCTTCAATCACCGTTTCAACAATGACTGGAGCTTCACCAGCCGCGGTCGGTATGATGACATCAAGACCATCTATCGCAGCGTGTATAACAACGGGTATTATACTAGCGATGACATGCTCAGCCGCTCCGCGTTCGGTACGAACGAGCACACGCACAACCTGACTTTTGACAGTCAGTTCAAGGGCCATGTTCGCACCGGCACCCTGCGGCATACGATGATGTTTGGCTTTGACTACATGCAGCAGAGCGCGGCGGAGCAGGGATTTTACGGCTCGGCGCCCGACCTCGATGTCCTGCATCCGGATTATCACATGGCCATTCCCTCCATGGGCAGCCCTTATGTGAATTACCGGACCAATTCGCACCAGATCGGTATGTACGCGCAGGATGAAATGCGCTGGAAAGGGCTGGTCGTAACTGGCAGCCTGCGCAATGACTGGTACAGGTCACAACAGAATGAATATGTCAGCCAGACATCCACGCATGAAAGTCCCCGACAGATCACCTGGCGCGCGTCGGCCCTGTATCATTTCAACTTCGGTCTTTCGCCCTATATCAGCTATTCGACCTCCTTCCAGCCGCAGTCGGGCATTGCCTCCAATGATGGCGGCAAAACGCAGCGCCAGGCCGATCCATCGCTGGGCAAGCAGCTTGAAGGTGGCCTGAAATACCAGATTCCGGGCACGTCGCTGCTGTTTACGGCTGCGGGCTACCACATCGAACAGACCAATGTGCTCGTTGCCGTGGGCAATCTGGGCTACAGCACGCAGAGTGGGAGGGTCCATTCGGATGGCTTTGAATTTGAAGCGCATGCCGAGCCCTACAAGAACCTGATGATTACGGCAGCGGTGAGCGTGCAGAAAGTGCATGATGATTCGACAGGCAAGCCCCTGATCCAGTCTGGCAAGGGCAATGCGTCGCTGTTTGCATTCTACACCATGCCGTCGGGGCCGGTAAAAGGCCTGGGCTTTGGTGGCGGCCTGCGCTACTCCGCCAAATCCTATGGTGGCGAGGCCAGTTATGGCAGCGTCTGGGTGCCGCAATACGCCGTGTTCGATGCGTCGCTACGCTATGATCTTTCGCACCTTTCGCCCAACCTGCGCGGATGGACGCTTGCTGCGAGCGTACGCAACCTGTTTGACAAGAAGTATGTCTCCAACTGCCTGAGCTACGCATCCTATAATCAGGAATGGTGCTATTATGGCGAACGGCGGAATGCACAGGCGAGCATTGGCTTTAGCTGGTAACCTCTCGCCTGCTGTTCAGGCCCGACTGAATATTGCCTTACGTATGCTGGTGGCCGGGCCGGGAGGGTATGGTCTTGCATCGCTTGGTGGCATGGCGCTGGGCCTGTGGCTTCCCCTGTCGCGGGCGGATGGGGCCATGGCCGGAACACTTTGCGGCCTGCTGCTGTGGCCTGTCGTGTTCATTGCGGCCTTTGGTGTCTCCAGTCTCCGGCGGCTTGTACTGGGTGCTGGCGCCTGTATGGGGGTCTTCGCCCTTATGGTGTTTGTGGCCGGGTGGCGGCCATGAAGGGGTCATTCCGCGCCTCCATGGCATGGCTGCATACCACGCTGGGGCTTATCACCGGCTGGGTGCTGTTTGCCATTGCGCTGTCGGGTTCGCTGAGTGTCTATCGCCAGGAAATCACCCTCTGGATGCACCCTGAACTGGCCAGCCAGCGGGTTGACCCCATTCAGGCCTGCAGCCGGGCGATTGACTGGCTGGGCCAGCATGCAGGCACGGCGGCGGCATGGTACGTGGCCTGCCCCACGCCTCAGGCACCCTTTGCAACCGGCATATGGCCCAACGCGCAGGGGGCATACAGTCAACGGGTTCTTGATCCGCAAAGCGGCAGCCCGGACGGCCTGCGTGATACGCTTGGAGGCGAGTTCTTTTACCGTTTTCACTTCGAACTCCAGCTTCCCTATCCCTGGGGCAGGCTGATCGCGGCCATCGCGGCCCTGGCACTTGTCGTGGCCCTTGTAACGGGCATCATCATCCACCGGCGCATTTTTGCGGATTTTTTCACGTTCCGGCCGAACAAGGGGCAGAGAAGCTGGCTTGACGCCCATAACCTGCTTGGTGTTGCAGCGCTCCCTTTCCATCTCATGATTTCGTTGACGGGGGCGGTAACGCTCGCCTCCCTGCTGCTGCCGTGGAGCACGCAGGCCGTCTATCATCATGATGAGCGGGCATCCTACACGGAACTGAACCCGGCCCTGTACGCCCGCCCCGCCAGCGGCCAGCCGGGGCATCTTGTGCCCATCCTTCCCCTGATCCAGATGGCGGACAGGCATTTCAGGGGCGCAGGCATTGCACAGATCTATGTCTTCAACCCGTCTGATCGTGCCTCTCTTGTTACCTTCATTTCCGGCAACAGCCAGACGGTCAGCACATCCGCCCGGATCATGACATTCGATGGGGTAACGGGACAACTGCTGAACGCGCATACTGAAACGCGCCCCGTCATCAGGCTTTATACATTTCTCTATGGCCTGCATGTCGCGCGCTTTGCACCGGCACTCACGCGCGGGCTCTATTTCGTGTCCGGTCTGGCTTTGGCCGTGGTTATCGGTAGCGGGATGCATCTGTGGGCCATCAAGCGCCTGCGCCAGCGGCCTCATATTGGCCATCTGATCGTCAACCGCCTGAATACGGGCATTCTGGCCGGAACGCCGCTGGCCTTTGCCACCTATTTTCTGGCCAACCGGCTTCTTCCTCCCGCACTCGCGGGCCGGTCGGGATATGAGGTGCGATCCGTTTTCGTGATGTGGGCGCTTGCGCTTGTCTTTGCCCTTTTCCGGCGGCCAGGCCGTGCGTGGCCGGAACTGCTGGGTGGCAATATGCTGGCCTGTCTGGCCATAGCACTGCTCAGCATGCCGTGGGGGAGTGCCGCGACACTCGGGGCGGGCAGCATCGCGCTCGGCCTGGCCGGGGCGTTTGGGTATGCCACTTTGCGCACGGCGCGCCGGGCATGATGGTCGCGGCTATTGTGTGCGGGCAATGTGCCATGCTGTTACTGGCCATGGTCTCTGTGCGGGGCAGTGGCATCCTTTTACGCAAAACCGTCACGCCGCTGGCATGTCGATGCGTCCGGGCGGCAGGGATCGTGCTGCTTGGCATGAGCTTTTTTCTGCAGATGCAGGTAATGGAAACGCTGGTTATTGCGGCGATCAACTGGATTGGAGTGATCAGTATTGAAATTGTCATGACAGCACTAACCTGTGCGGTAATAAAAAACATACGGGAAAATGGCTGAAATATTTAATTCAGGACCAGACATCATTAATCTGATGAACTTCAGGGGCGCAACCGCATAGTGCATGATCTTCGGCCGGTCCTGGCCCGCAGCAGGGGTAAGAACGCCAGCCGTCATGACAGACAGCGAGGGAACGGATCTGCGGCATGATGACCCAGTCACACGCGCAGACGTGTGAGGGCATTGGCGTGTTCTCTTGCTATGATCAGCGCCCTGATAACACGGACGGACATTGTCATGCAGGACGATACCCTTTTTTCACTTGCCGGAAGACGCGCACTTGTTACCGGAGCCTCCCGTGGCATTGGCATGACCCTGGCCCGTGGCCTTGGCCGCTATGGGGCAAAAATTGTGCTGAATGGCCGCCATCCCGAACCACTGGAGGCCGCCCGCGCCATGCTGGAACGCGAAGGGGTGGAGGCCGCGATTGCCCCCTTTGACGTGACGGATCAGGATGCCGTCATTGCGGGGGTTGAAAAGATAGAGGCCGAATGCGGACCGATTGATATCCTGATCAACAACGCGGGCATCCAGCGCCGTGCGCCGCTGGACCAGTTCAGCCGGGCGGACTGGGATGCCCTGATCGCTACGAACCTTAACGCGGTTTTCTTTGTCGGGCAGGCCGTAGCAAAGCATATGCTGCCGCGTGGCCGGGGGAAAATCGTCAATATCTGTTCGGTGCAGAGCGAACTGGCACGCCCGGGCATCGCGCCCTATACCGCAACCAAGGGGGCGGTCAAAAACCTGACCAAGGGCATGGCAACGGACTGGGCGCGTCACGGCCTGCAGGTCAACGGGCTTGCACCGGGTTATTTCAAAACGGAAATGAATGAAAAGCTGGTAGCCGACCAAGCCTTCACCCAGTGGCTGTGCCAGCGCACGCCTGCTGGCCGGTGGGGCAATGTGGAGGAACTTGTCGGGGCGGCTGTTTTCCTGTCTTCCGATGCCTCAAGCTTCGTCAACGGGCATGTGCTCATGGTTGACGGGGGCATAACCGCTTCCGTGTAAATGGAAGCTAAATTCTTTACCCATTTCCGCCAGTATGTTCCAGTGGAAATGGGTAGCGTTCTGTCAGGTGCTCAGGGAGAGCAGGATCTTGGCGGCCTGCCTGCGGTCTGGCGCAAGGGCAAAGGCTGCGGCAAAATCGCCCAGGGGAAATTGCCGGGTGACCAGAATATCGGCAATTTCAGGCCGTTCAGCCAGCAAGGCCAGTGCTGCATCAAATTCCGTGTCAAAACGGAAAGTACCCCTGAAATCGAGTTCACGGTTGATGATCCGGGCAATCGGCACGGGGATGTCACCTGGTGGAAACATGCCAACCTGTACCAGTATGCCGCCCCGCCGTGTGCGGGCTATGGCCGCAGGCAGGGCGGCTGGCACGCCCGTGGCTTCGACCAGGATATCGAATTCTTCTTCCACTGCGGCATGGCGGGTGTTGTAGCACCTGCTGGCACCCAGCCGGGTTGCGCACTGGAGTGAAAAATCCTCCAGGTCGGTTACCACAATCCGTCCTGCCCCGTGATGGACCAGCCCCGCCACGATTAACAGCCCAATTGGTCCGGCCCCCTGTACCATCACGCTGCGGTCGCGCACATCGCCTGCGCGCGCAATGGCATGCAGGGCGACGGATAATGGTTCGGCAAGGCAGGCCTGGCGGAGAGTCAGGCCGGGGGGAAGGGTATGGAGCTGTGTCGCCTTGACAGTCATCGCCCGCCGGAAGCCGCCATCGGTATGGGGATCACGTGCAGCACTTCCCAGGAACTGCATGTTACGACACAGGTTGCGCTGTTTCCGCGCGCATTCGGGGCAGTGACCACACGGCTGGGCCGGGTGAATGGCGACGGCCTCGCCTACGGAAAAGCCTGTCACATCGCGGCCCAGCGCGCCAATCGTGCCCGAGACTTCATGCCCCAGAACCATGGGGGCATGCAGAATGGATGCGCCAACGCCCCCATGCGCAAAATAATGCAGATCCGAGCCGCATATGCCGCCCCAGGCCATATTCACCTGCACTTTATCAGGACCGGGTGGTAGCAGGGGAGCTGGGTCCAGCCGCAGGTCATGCGGCGCATGGATCACCAGTGCCTCAGTCAGGCAGGAACCGACGTTGTTATGACTTGCTTCAGTATACACGTTCAGAATGCTCCCCGCCTGTAAACAGGGCTGTCGCTTTGTCGGGACAGGTTGAGCCGGCATGACGGCCTTGACAGGGCATGGCAAATGGTAAGGGTTCTGCCCGCTCTAACGAGACAGCAGACAGTCTGGTTTCCGCCATAAAAAGAATGATGTGCGCCGCCTTCGTATCCGTGGCTGATCTGGGGCAGGTTTTATAATGCCGTGCGATAGGGCGCGATGCCGCGTCCCTCATTGTTGACATCAACCCGGTGGCCAACCATGGGCAGCGCGCGGTGATGACAGTTCTCGCGGGTGCACGCACGGCATCCCGGCCCGATGGGAATGATCATCCGCGGGTCATTCAGGTCCAGCCCTGCGGAATAGACAAGGTGCTCGGCATCGGCAATGGAGCAGCCCAGAACCACGGCAGTCAGGCGTGGACGGTCAAGGTAGGATATGCTGCTGCGCCCGACCGTGCGGGCTATGTTGAGATAAAGCGCGCCGTCGGTGGTCTGTGATAGCTGGACCTGCACCTGCTGGGGCGTGCTGAATGCACGGAAAATGTTCCATAAGGGGCACGGACCGCCGAAGCGGGACTGGGTAAAGCGGTTCGCACTGAAACTTTTGAGGATATTGCCGGCGATATCCGTCTTGAGAAAGTAAAAGGGTATGCCCTCGCTTCCCGGGCGTTGCATGGTACTGAGCCGATGGCACGCCTGCTCGAAACTGACCCCGAAATGGCGCTGTAGCCGTTCCAGGTCATGGCGGACCTCACGTGCGGTTATCCGAAAACGCTCATAAGGAAGGAGCAATGCCCCGGCAAAATAATTGGTCAGATAAACACGCGCCAGTCCCCGTGCCTCACTTTCGCGCAGGCGGGAGCGGCGGATGGTGCGTGCAAACACGGCCTGATGCTCGATCTGCCCAAGCGCCTGCGCCATCCAGAACGTACTGCTCTCCGCCGGGAGGATGCGCGAAAGGAAGATGGTGCGTGCCCGCCGGTCCATCCGCCACATCAGGCCCCGCTGGCCGAGGCTGAGATCGGTTTCCGTGCGTATGCCATGATGGTCCAGAAGATAGCGGGTAAGCTGTTCGCGGGGGCTTCCTTCATCGAGCCGTATCATCTCGAACTGGCGTTCCGCCGTGCGGTCGACTTCATCAAAATAGTTGCGCTGGAGCTGCACCCAGTCATTGACGGCCTCATAAGGTTCCACCCGATCGGGGGCATCATCCTGTCTGGCGGGCGATGGCGCGGCCGCGCCGACCAGTGGGGCCGCCGTGTGTTCCTGCCGTAGCAGATAGGCACGATAGAGCCGCACAAACTGGGCGCATAGATCAGGTGCCGCGCGCATGGCGGCCTGGATACTGTCGAGCCTGATGCCGTCCGTATCGAATACGGGGTCGGTCAGTATTTCACGTAGTGCCTGTATGCCCCGTGTTTCTTCAGTATCACTGAAATAATCCGCCCCTACCGAAAAGATGTCGCACAGGGCACCAAGCAAAGGCAGGGGAAGGGGGCGTATGTCATGTTCGATCTGGTTAAGGTAACTGGCTGATATGCCCAGCCGCAGCGCCAGCGCGCTCTGTGTCATGCTCACACGGTTGCGTTGATGGCGGATGCGTGACCCGGTGAAGGTTTTGGTGGCGGCTTTTCTCATCTTCGCAACCTTTGCAATTCGCGGCGCGGCGTTCGCCCCTTTAAACGGCAAAACATCTTCCGCCCGCAACCGGGATTTGTCACAGTCCGTGGTAACAAAAGCAAACAAGAGCACACCCTATGAAATGCCATGACGGAACACAGCCCCATACCGACAATAACTTTTTGTGGAACCGGACCGTGCGGGTGACGGCCATCCGCTTCGGTTCCCGGTTGTGGCACGGCGCGCGTATCCGCCAGGTCGGCATACATCCGTCATCGCGTTTTTTCGCGTAAAGCACACGTCGCCTCTCTTTTAATTTATGACTGCATCGCGCGTGACCCGTGCCGGAGCAGTTGAGCAATGGGGAACAGGTCCATGATCAGCAGGACTTATGACAACGTGTTCGTTCTGCCTGCCATCCATGCGCGGCAGCACCCTATTCAACCGGCCGCTCATGCAGTCTCGCTGCCTGTCGACCCGCTGCGGCAATATGCCTCGCCCATGCTGAATATCTCCGCTTTGTGCATTGACCGTCATCTCGGCGATCATGCGGACAGGGCCGCGATAATCTGGCCGGGATCAGGCGCGCGGCCTGATGAACGGGTTTCTTGTCAGGCGCTGCATGAGCATGTCTGCCGTCTTGCAAATGCCCTGCTGGACCAGGGCGTGCAGCGCGGTGACAGGGTTGCGATCCATATGCCGTTGGTGATGGAAAGTATCGTTGCTGTACTGGCCTGTATCCGTATCGGTGCGGTGCATGTCGTGCTGGCTGGCGTGTCGGATGTTCCTACTCTTGCCGAACGGCTGGTGCAATGTGGCGCTGTTGTCGTTCTGACAGATATTGGAACAGGCGGCATCGAGGGTTCCGTATCGTCAAAGGCCAGACTGGACAGCGCCCTGGCCATTGCCGGTGCCCGCTGCCGGGTGCAGATGGTCCTGGTCGTGGCCCCCGCCGCGGCGGATGTGCCGATGAAGCCGGGCCGCGACCATTGTTATGATGCCGTGGTGGACTGGTACGAGCCTGATTTTCCGCCTGCGGTCATGTTTGCGGATGAGCCGCTGTTTCTTCTCTATCCATCGCACCGGTCAGGTCGGGAGCGGGGTGTGTCCTATACGGTCGGGCAGTACAGCCGCCTGACCAGCTACGCCATGGAAATGCTGGCCCCACAGGGCAACGAAGAAATTCCTTACAGTCTCCTTAACATGGCGTGGAATGCGGGCCAGACTGCGCTTGTGGTCAGCGTTCTGGCAAAAGGGAGCACCATTGCGGCCCCCGGCGATGGCCTTCAGCCCCAAAATGGCTGACCTGGACGGGCTCCGTTCACGATTTTGTTTTCAACCTGACAAAACTGGTTCGGTAGGGCAGCGTTTTCAGTCAAGCGTCACCGGTTACTGGTGCGTTGAAATAAACAATAAATAAAAATTCAACATTTGGTCGTTTCCCATACCTGATGCCACAAGACACGCCCCCTGTGGGGGAAGCGTGCCCATTATGGAGAGGGCCTGCAATTGTCCCTGATCATCCAATGAACAATCCTATCGGTTGGGGCCTGATTGGCGCAAGCAATGTTGCCCGGCAATGGATTGTCGATGCCATTCGTGCGCAGCCAGACAGCCAGATCCTGAACGTGCTGAGTTCGAGCGAAGAGCGCGGCGCCCGGTTTGCCACGGAAAACGGCATCCCTGCCTACACGACGGATATCGACGCGATCCTGACAGACGGGAACGTGGATGCCGTCTATATCAGCACCGCCAACCAGTTCCATTGTAGCCAGACATGCGCGGCAGCCAGTGCCGGAAAAAACATCCTGTGCGAAAAACCGGTTGCCCTTGGCATTGATGATGCCCGGAAAATGATCGCTGCCTGCCATGATGCGGGCGTGGTCCTGGCGGTCAATCATCACTTGCGCTGCAATGCCATGCACCAGAAACTGTGGCAGCTTCTGCAAGCGGGGGAGATCGGCCGGCTCAATGCCGTGCGGGTCTTTCATGCCAATTTCCTGCCTCAGGCCCTGCAGGGGTGGCGTATCAACGACCCCAACGGGGGCGGGCTGATACTCGATAGCACGATTCATGACATCGACACGCTGCGTTTCCTGATCGGTAGCAACCCGACACATGTCATGGCCATGACCCAGGGCGGTCGCCTTGCCCATGATGGCGTGGAGGACGGCATCATGGTGATCATGCGCTTTCCAGGCGATGTCCTGGTCCAGATCCATGGTTCCTATACCGTTCCCTTCTCTGAAGGTGGGGTAGAGTTCTATGGCAGCAATGGTGTCCTGATCGGTCGGGACTGCATGAGCCAGCGGGCCGCGGGGCGGCTGTTCATGCGCAATGCTGATGGTGAAAAGGAAATACCGGTTCACCATCACAATCTCTATCACTACGCCCTTGCCGCATTCAGCAATGCGGTGCGTGGCACGGGGCAACCCGCCGCGACCGGCGAAGATGGCCTTGCTGCACTGGCCATAGCGCTGGCCATTCGTGAATCGGCCCTTACGGGCCGTCAGGTCGAAGTGGAAATCCCATGACACAAGCAGCATTCGGGGGCATCGGCGCAGATGGCCGGATAATGTCTCCCCCGGTTCGCCTTGCCCTGACGGTAAGCGAACTGCGTCGCGCGGCATGGACATGCTCGTTGGGAAGCGCGCTTGAATATTATGACTTCGCACTCTACAGCCTGGCATCGGCACTGGTTTTCGGGCCGCTCTTTTTTCCTTCGGCCACGCCGGTCACAAGTCTTATCGCCAGTTTCGCAACCTATTTTGTAGGCTTTGCCGTACGCCCGATTGGCGGGATCGTGTTCGGTCGGCTAGGCGACCATATCGGCCGCAAGAAGGTCCTGCTGATGACCATAACCCTTATGGGTCTGGCCAGCACGGGTATCGGCCTGATCCCGACCTACCAGACAATAGGGATATGGGCTCCCATCCTGCTCATTACGGCCCGGATGCTCCAGGGGCTTGGGGCAGGGGCGGAACAGGCCGGCGCCGCCGTGATGATGACGGAATATGCCCCTGTGGGCCAGCGCGGGTTCTATGCCTCGCTGCCATTCCTCGGCATCCAGATCGGTACAATCATCGCAGCCGTGGTCTATTGCAGCCTTCTGTTCGGGGTGACGGACATCACGCATTCATGGATATGGCGGCTGCCGTTTCTGGTCAGTGCCGTAATTCTTGTGGTTGCGCTTTATATGCGCCTCAAGCTCCGGGAATCCCCTACTTTCGAAGTAATCCAGCGCAAGGTGGCGGAAGAACGTGAATCGCTTTTCTCCCTCATCCAGGGCTCCTGGCGCACGATTTTGGCCGGGATTGGCATGAGAATGGCCGAAAATGGCGGTTCCTCCATCTATCAGGTTCTGGCGATCAGCTATCTTGTCAACACCATGGGCCTGGGCGGACTGCTGGGCACGACATCCCTGATAACGGCTGCGGTAATCGGCGGCTTTACCGTGCCGATTGCCGGGCGGCTGAGTGACCGTTTCGGGCGGATCAGGGTATATCGCACCTTTGCCATCCTGCAGGCCATCACGGCGTTGCCGGTATGGTATGCTTTCAGCACCGGCCGTCCGCTACCTGCCATTATCGCGCTGTCCATCGCCCTTGGGGTAACCACCTGGGGCATGTTCGGCACGCAGGCCGCCATGCTGCCGGAAATGTTTGGCGCCCGGCACCGGTACATGGCCGTATCGCTGGCGCGTGAAGTCTCGGCCGTGATTGCAGGTGGCATAACGCCCCTTATCGGATCATGCATCATCAGGTGGGTGGCAAGCTTTTCGCCATCCGCGGCGCATCCCGGCCAGATGTCGTGGCTGCCAATTGCAGGTTATGTCGTTTTCCTGGCCGGCATCACCATTGGCACAACTTATTTCATTCCGGAATGCCGCAACCGTGACCTCGTTGCACAGAACGACATTCTATAGTTGTTTTTTGTTTCATTTTTTGTCGGGCATGATACCGAAATTATGGCCCGATTTCCCGCTATTGGCAGTGTAAGTGCCCATTTTGCTTGAACTGGAAACCTGAAATCATGAAACCTGAAATCCTGCTGATTGAACCCATGATGCCCGAAATCGAGAAGCAGCTTGATGCTGCCTATACCGTGCATCGTTTTACCTCGGTTGCACAATTGAAAGAGAGTGCGGGCAGGATACGCGGTATTGCGACAGGAGGCGCGACCGGCGTGCCTGAAGCCGTCATGGATAGCCTGCCTGCCCTCGAGATCATTGCCATAAACGGGATCGGCACGGACGCTGTGGACCTGAAAAAAGCCAGGCAGCGCAATATCCATGTCACCACCACGCCGGGTGTCCTGACCGATGATGTGGCGGATATGGCCATGGGGCTTGTCCTGTCGCTTCTGCGCGGGCTGCCCTCAGGGGATCGGTATGTTCGTGACGGGGCCTGGGGGCATAAACCCGCTCTGCCGCTCGGGCGCAAGGTAACCGGCAGGAAGCTCGGGATCATAGGCATGGGCCGGGTGGGGCGCGCGATTGCGCATCGCGCCCAGGGTTTTGCCATGCCTGTATCCTATACCGACCTGCGAGATTTTGAACTGGAGGGTTATGCTTTTGTGCCTGATCTGCTGACATTGGCGCGGGGTAGCGACATTCTGGTCATCGCGGCATCGGGTGGTGCGGGATCGCGGCATCTGGTCAACCGGGAGATTATGGAAGCGCTGGGGGCCGATGGTTTTCTGGTCAATGTCGCCCGCGGTTCGGTCGTGGATGAACAGGCGCTGATACAGGTGCTTGATGCGGAAAAACTCGGTGGAGCGGCGTTGGACGTGTTCGAGCATGAACCCGACGTACCTGCGCTGCTCCGCCATTCTGCCCGTGCGGTACTGCAGCCTCATCGTGCCAGCGCAACCGTGGAAACGCGGCTGAGCATGGGAGAACTGGTCATAAAAAATCTTGCTGCCCATTTTGCGGATCAGTCATTGCTGACTGCCGTGATCTGAACTGGAGTACTGCTTGTGTGGGATACGTCCGCAGTCAGGCGTATCTTACACATATTGAAGACATCCCTGCGGGCAGGGCGGCTTTAGGTGTCTATTTTTCTGAAATGTCGTTACTAAATATTCATGAAATAAATACTTTATTTATAAACAATAAGTGCGGCGGGAACATGATGGATGCGTGCGGTATTGACGGTTATTATGGCATTGTATTGTCGAAAACATATTTATAGAACAAAAGCCCGGGTCGTCATTATCATCGCGGGTATGTTTCTATGCAGTCAAGCAACAGCGCAGACTTTTCAGGATAACTCCAACAGTGACGCCAGGCTCCGTGTCGCGACACCACTCATGGCCCATCCGTCAAACGGGCCTGTGGTTCCGCCATTTTCCCGGCCGGAAGCCCTGTTTATGGACCCATTCGGCATGACATCATGGCTACGCACGCGTGGCATTGCCTTGACTATGGATAACACAAATGAATTTACGGCCGCCATTTCAAGTCCAACGCCCGGTCACCCGGATTACAAGCAGGGGTCAAGTAACGCAGGGCAGATGAATACCGCTCTTCACATCAACTGGGAAAAGGTTATTGGCCTGAAAGGCTTTGCCACCCATACGCTTTTTACCAGTCGCTATGGCACGACCGCCAACCGCATGATGGGAGACTGGCTTGCACACTCATCGGAAATATACGGGGGAGGGGGCAATGTTGTCGTACATCTGGTTACGGCTTATGGAGAAGAAAACCTGCTCGGTGGCCGCGTCAGTATTGCCGGGGGGAGGTTGACTGAAATGAGTGAATTCAGCGCCAGTTCGCTTTTCTGCAATTTTCAGAATAACGGTTTTTGCGGGCGCCCCAAGGCAGCGATTGATAATCAGTATATTACATCCTATCCGGCCGGAGAGTGGGGTTTTCGTGTGCGTGGTCGTCCATCACGTTACATTTATATACAGGCTGGTGTCTATTTTGCCGAACGTGGAATTTACGCCAACAGCCAGCACAGGACCGGGTTTCATTTTAATTCATCCAATATTGTAGGGCAGCTTGCGCCGATTGAGCTGGGCTGGGAGCCCCTGCTGGGCCATCAGCATAAACTGCCGGGACATTACAAGATTGGCGGCCAGGTGATCTCCGCTCCCAACCCTGACAATTACTATGATGCTCAGGGTCAGCCTTATGCCCTTTCTGGCAGAGCGGCCCGCACTCATCAGCAGACATGGAGCACATGGTTTGAAATTGACCAGAAGCTCCTCCACCATTCCTATTCCAATGCCGAAGGCGGGCTGACGGCAATGACCGGGATAATCTACAATGATCCGCGCACCTCATTGCGTAATTACGAAACATATGTGGCATTTGTGGACCGTGGTTTTATCAGAAGTCGCCCCTATGATTCGTTTGGTGTCGTCATGACCTATGTAAAAATTGCGCCTGGTGTGTCAGATACGGATATGCTGGACCTCAGCATGATCCCCGCTAAAACGGCGCCAAACCATGCCACGGGTGTCCAGGGACACGTAACGGTATTTGAGACAAACTACCAGATTCATGTCATGCGCGGCGTGGTGTTTGCGCCAGATTTCCAGATCTATTTCCATCCCAATGCACAGAAAAACCTGAAGAACGTGGAGTTCATTGGGTTCAAGTCGCAGATACAGATTTTATAACCAGACTGCGGATCGTATCTGTTCTGTATGGAATTCCGCGATGTTGCAAAAACCTGGACACCCGTGATCTGAAAAGAGCTGGCTGTTGGAACTTGCTGATTTTTAAAGTGAGCAACATCCTTTTTTTGTAATTTTATTCTGGCTGGTTTTAGGGCAAGGAATATAAAATTCCACGATTGTTAACGTGATCGAATGTATCAAGCAGGAATAAAATTATGCCATCCATTTTACTGGATTTATTTATCCTGTTTCTGTCAGGATGTTGATGTCTTGAATGCTGATCGGGTCAGTAACGGTTATCTGTCGCTTTTTTGCCGGTCGAGACAGGCCTGGGTCGATCATTTTCTCATGATAATATTCGGTAAGATAGACAATGTATGACATGGGGCAGGATATGGTTTCATTCTCGCATAGGTTTGGTGAGGCAGGACGACCGTGCGTGCTGATTGTTATGGGGGTATCAGGTTGTGGCAAGAGTACACTTGCCCAACTGATAGCCGAACGAATGGGCTGGTCCCTTATCGAAGGTGACGACCTGCATCCTCCTGCCAATATTACCCGCATGAGCAATGGCATTCCGTTGACCGATATGGATCGCGCACCATGGCTTGATCTGATTGCTGGCCGGATACAGTCATGGCGCGATGCAGGCCAGTGTGGCATCGTGACGTGCTCGTCGCTCAAGCGCAGTTACCGCAGGCAGATTGGCGGCGATAGCGCGGATGTCTGCTTTGTCTACCTTAAAGGCAGCAGGGAGGACATCATGCCCCGCCTTGCCCAGCGAACCGGCCATTTCATGCCGGTTGCCATGCTCGACAGCCAGTTCGCCACGCTGGAGGAACCCGACATGCATGAAGAAGTGGTCATGGTGCTGGATGTCAACGCCCCGCAGGCGCAACTTGCTGAACTGGCCTGTGCACATCTGGCCCAGCTTTCTCTTTGAAAATAAGGCGCGCCGTTTCCATGCTTCTGACGGAAAGCCAGATAAGCGATTATTACGGCGCCCACATGCTGCTTCTAAGGCCCGTTAGGCCTTGAATGACAGAACGGATTGCATGGCTATTTATGATGAGTATGATGCAGTCTGTCTTTTCCGATACCGCATGGTCTGCGTGGGAGTCTTTGATCGAGGAAGTCCGTCCGAAGCATCGAAAAACCTTCGACGGACGATATCCGCGATTTTCTGGCGCCATCAGAATGGCGCGAAGTGGCGTGCCCTGCCATCTGAGTTTGGTCCCTGGTGGATTGCTGCACAGTTGTTCATTCGCTGGTCGAAGCTCGGAGTATGGCAGCGCCTCTTTGAAAAGGTCAAAGACAGGGACCAGGCCCTTGGTATGGTCTTTCTCGATGGCACGACGATCCGTGCACATCATAAGGCGGCTGGAGCCGCCAAAAAGGGGGATACAATGGACGCCACAGGGATCGTGAGGCGCTTGGCCGCTCACGTGGGGGCTTTGGCACCAAGGTCTGCGTAGCCGCAGATGGCCATGGCAGGACTCTTTCCTTCACGCTTTCTCCCGGACAGGCGCACGAACTGCCGTGTGCCTATGCCCTGTTCGATGATCTGCCACACCCACCGATCTATGTCGTCTGCGATCGTGGGTATGCCTCACATAAATTTCGTGAAGATCTTTGGAACCGGGAATCTCGTCCCGTCATCCCACCAAGGAAGAATGATCCAGAAGTCACTTGGCCCAAATGGGCTTACAGACACCAGCACCTAATCGAAAACCTGTGGGCAAGGCTCAAGGAATGGCGGGCTGTCGCGACCCGATACGAGAAAACCGCCACATCCTTCCTCTCCGTCATCCTCCTCGCTGCTACAGCAGACTACATCAAGACCTAACAGGCCCTAGAAAGTATAGGAGCCATGAATAATTAACGAACAAAACAAACTGTAACTGTAGTGCTAGAAAAATAATCACCATAAGCGTTGTCACCAGCCCATGTTGCCGCTCAGTAGGGGGGCGAATGGGGGGTAAGGCTTCTGTCAGTCAGGGGCGGTGGTTCGCCCCGAAACCTGTCATTACTGCTCACGACATGCTCCTGTATCGGAATCATGGCTGTGCACGGGGGGCGCTGCCCGCAAGTTCCATAGCGCGATAACTTATGATCCTGCCCCATGCCAGGGTGTCATTTTCATGAATACTGTATGTTCAGGGGGGTGTTTTATCCATTGCAGCACATGCGCAGTATTCACTGCCTTGTGATGGGATCGTTTTTTTTGTCAGTGACGTTCTGCCCGGGGGGATACCCCAAGCGCACCGCGCGCCTGCCAGTGGCCAGATAAAGACAGGTTCCGAAGGCCGCCCTCACAGATGGAACGCAAACTGATGGGAGTGCCGTTCACCCCCCGCGCCAATATCATCATGACAATATGCCTGGGCACCATCGCCTGTGTGGTCACCAGTGGCTGCCTGTTGTGGTTTGCATGGCCGTATTCGGATTACGAGCGGCATGTGGGCTGGACTGTCGAACAGCCGGTTCCCTTCAGCCACCAGCACCATGTGGCTGGCCTGGGGCTTGATTGTCGCTTCTGCCACAGCAGTGTGGAGCGCAGCGCGCAGGCCAGCCTGCCGCCGACCTTCACCTGCATGACATGCCATTCACAGATCTGGACGAATGCCGCAGTACTCGCGGCCGTTCGCGACAGTTTGCTAAGGAACACTCCCATGACCTGGCAACGCGTGACCAATGTGCCGGACTATGTCTATTTCAACCACAGCATCCATGTCGTCAAAGGGGTAGGCTGCGAAAGCTGTCACGGCAATATTGCTGCCATGCCACTGACCTACAAGGCCAAAACACTGACGATGCAGTTCTGTGTGAACTGCCATCGCGATCCCGGCCCCAACCTGCGTCCGGCGGAAAACATATTCGACACGGACTGGCATCGCGGCCCCGATACACCGGGTCCGGCCGCCCTGATGGCATTATATCATCTTGGCAGGCGAAACCTTACGGAATGCTCGATATGCCACCGGTAGGGGAAGCGCCACGCACCGCCATCGAACTGTCGGACAGGGCGCTCGTCCGGCATTTTCCCCAGCTTGAAACCGTGCTGTCCCATACGCTGGACCGGCGGCGTATGCTCAAACTGCTGGGGCTTGCACTGGCCAGTGGAGGGGTGGCAGGCTGTGATCCCGGTACGCCTGACCGGGGTTTCGTCTCGGCCGTGCGCGCGGCGGAAGGTGTGGTACCCGGCCTTCCCAACATCTACGCCACCGCCCATGTGCGCGATGGTTATGCGGAGGGCATTCTGGTCGCGCACCAGATGGGCCGTCCGATCAAGATAGAGGGCAATCCTGAGCATCCCAGCAGTCTGGGCGCGACAGATGTGATGGCCCAGGCGCTTGTTTACGATTTTTATGATCCTGATCGCGCCACAGGCCCGCTCCATAAGGGCATGCCGACTTCATGGCCGGATCTGGCCGCCGCCATGCAGAAGATGCGCGCAACCGCCATGACCCCGCGCGCCGATGGTACCCATGCAGGCGAGGGACTGCGTATCCTGACCGGTACGATCACGTCTCCTACGCTGGGCCGGGCGATCGAGCAGGTCCTGGCCGCTTTCCCCGGTGCAGTATGGCATGGATGGGATGCAATCGGGCGTGAGAACGTAACACGGGGCCTTGGTCTGGCCTATGGCATACCTGTCTCGGTTATTGCCGATCCGGGGCAGGCGGATGTGCTGCTCGCGCTGGATAGTGACCTACTGGACAGCGCGCCAGGGCATCTGAGCCATGCCCGCGCCTTTGCCGCACGCCGCAATCCGGTCAACAGCACCATGAACCGGCTTTATGCGGTGGAACCCACGCCGTCACTTACAGGCGTTGCGGCGGACCATCGCTTCATTGCGACGCCCGGCATGATGAATGAGGTGATCGGACGGCTGTCGGCGCGGCTTTTGCAGAATGAAGCGCCATCGGGCGGGCCTGACTGGCTTGCGCCCGTGGCAGCCGACCTGCGTGCCCACCATGGCCGGGCCTTCGTGCATCTTGGCCCCGATTACCCGCCCGAGGCACAGGCCGCCGTACTGGCCATGAATGAAGCACTCGGTGGGCGGGGGAAGGTGTTCAGTATTGCTGAATCTCCCCTGTACCAGCCAGCCGTTCCCACCAGCACCCTGAAGGCATTGATGGATGACATGGAACGCGGTGCGGTTCAGGCAGTGCTGATACTGGACGTAAACCCGGCCAGCCAGTCGCCCCGCTTTGCCGCGGCACTGAAGCACGTCTCCACCAGCATTGCCCTGTCAGACCGCCCGCACGAGACGGCACTGGCCGCACAGTGGCATGTGCCCCTTGCGCATGCGATGGAGGAATGGGGGGACGCACGCGGGCATGATGGTACCGTTGCCCTTATCCAGCCGCAGGCCATGCCGCTTTATGGCGGAATGAACGCCCTCAGCGCGCTCCATGCCTGTCTGGGCCAGTCATTGCGCCCGGCCATGGACCTGCTGCGCGAAACATGGCGTGACCAACTGCCATCCCCGCGTGACTGGCACGATGCGCTGGCGACCGGTGTCATTACGGGAACGGCGTCACGGTTGGTGGATGTGCCGCTGCGACAGGTGGCGATGCGGGTGGCGTCTCCGGCTCCGTCTCCCCGTACACCGCCCGGGCCTGTGCTGCTGCTGCGGCCCGACCCGTATCTGTGGGATGGGCGCGGGGCCAACAATCCGTGGCTGCAGGAACTCCCCCGTCCGCTAAGCAAGGTGGTGTGGGACAACCCGCTGCTGATCCCGCCGGATATGGCGCAGGCCATGAACCTGCGCAATGGCGACAGGGTTATCCTGACCTGCGGCACGACCCGCACGCAGTTGCCTGTATGGATACAGCCGGGGCAGGCAACGGGCTGCGTGGTCGGGTTGCTGGGCTGGGGCCGCCGCCATGCAGGCGAGACCGGCAGCAACGTAGGCTGCGATCTTTACCCGTTCCGTGAAGCAGAGGGCTTCGTGCGGATCGAGGCGGCACGTGGGGACAGCATATCTGTTCCCAGCACGGAGCATCACGCAACACTTATTGATGCCACCCCATCTGATGTGGCGCGGCGCGGCACGCTGGCGCAGTTCCATGATCGCCCGGACTTCCTTGTCGAAGCTCCCACGCCACAGGACACGCTGTATCGCCGCGAACCCGATGCCCCGGTGGCATGGGGCATGAGCATTGACCTCAATGCCTGTATTGGCTGCAACGCATGCGTGACCGCCTGCCAGGTGGAGAATAACATACCCGTGGTCGGGCGTGACGAGGTGTTGCGCCAGCGCGAGATGCACTGGTTGCGGATTGACCGTTTCTACGAAGGAACGGAGCACGCGCCTGACACGTTCTTCCAGCCAATGCTCTGCATGCATTGCGAACAGGCCCCGTGCGAGACCGTCTGTCCGGTCGGGGCCACGACGCATGATTCTGAAGGCCTGAATGTCATGGTCTATAATCGGTGTATCGGCACGAAATTCTGCTCCAACAACTGTCCCTACAAGGTCAGGCGGTTCAATTACTTCGCCTTTGCCGCAACCGAAAGCAGGCCCGCCATCAGTCGCAACCCTGATGTATCGGTCAGGGCGCGGGGCGTTATGGAAAAATGCACGTTCTGCGTGCAGCGCATTGCCCAGGCCCGCATTGCCGCCGATCGCGATGGAACAGGCGAGCACGTGGTCACCGCCTGTCAGGCTGCATGTCCTACGCGGGCCATAAGCTTCGGAGATATAAATGACCCCAACGCTGAAGTGACGCGCCGCAAGGCCAGTCCGCTCACCTATGCCGCCCTGCCCGAACAGGGCACGCATCCGCGCGTGACCTATGAGGGGCGCATCCTCAACCGCAATCCGGCCATCCCGTCATGACGGCGGAAACAGGTGCCAAGGTGGAAGATGGCCCTCTCATCTTTCCCACCGAGACACCACACTCCCTGACGGAACATATCTGCGCCACCACCCTGCATGAGGGAGAGGACGGCTGGACACCGCTATGGTGGTGGCTGGGCCTTGGCTTTGCCCTGTCGCTGCTGGGCATGGGGGTCATCTCCGTTGCCTGGCTGTTTTATGCGGGCCTGGGCATATGGGGCATCGACTGGCCCGTGGCGTGGGGGTTTGACATCCTCAATTACGTCTGGTGGATCGCCATTGCCTCGGGCGGGACGTTTATTTCGGCCCTGTTCTTCGTGCTGCGCGCGCCGTGGCGTACCTCGCTCAACCGGCTGGCCGAAAGCCTGACCCTGTGTGCCGCCCTATGTGCGGCCATATTTCCCATCCTGCATCTGGGGCGGCCACGGTTTTTCTACTGGCTGTTTCCCTATCCCAATACCATGGGGCTGTGGGCGCAGTTCCGCAGTCCGCTGGTGTGGGATTTTTTTGCAATCCTGGCCTATGTGCTGTGTTCGATCGTGTTCTGGTATTTCGGGGTGCTGCCCGATCTGGCTATCCTGCGCGACCGGGCGCAACGGCGCTGGCAGCAGGTATTCTATGGCGTGCTGGCGCTGGGGTTTCGTGGCTCGGGGCGGCAGTGGCGGCATTACCAGCCCGTATATGGGGTCATGGCAGCCCTTATGGCACCGCTGGTGGTTTCGGTTCACAGTATTGTCGGCATGGACTTTGCAGGGGGTGCAACGCCCGGCTGGCATTCAACCCAGTTCCCGCCGTTCTTTGTATTCGGGGCTGCCCTGTCGGGTTTTGCCATCGTGCTGCTGGCGGTCATACCGCTCCGCCCGGCCATGGGGCTGCAGCCCTACATCACGCCGCGGCACATCAACATACTGGGGTGCCTGCTGCTCACCAGCAGCCTGTGCGTGGCCTATGCCTATGTCATGGATGTATTTTCAACCTATTACGGCCCCGACCCGGCGGACAGGGTCATGTTCGCCTTCCGGCTGCATGGTCTGTATGCGCCCATCTACTGGGGCACCATCATGCTCAATATCGTGTTCCCGCAACTGTTATGGTGGCGGGCGATCCGGCTGAAACAGCCGGTGGTATGGCTGATCTGCCTGGGTGTGCTCATCGGCATGTGGCTGGAACGCTTCCAGATCATCGTGACCAGTCTGGCACGCACACAGCTCCCATCCGCCTGGGGGCAGTACACGCCCACAGTGTGGGAATGGAGCCTGCTGTGCGGCAGTATCGGGCTGTTCCTGACCACCTTCCTCCTGCTCCTGCGTTTCATGCCCATGCTTGCCATAGCCGAGATGCGCAGCATGCTTGGTAACCGGCCATGATCGTCGCGGCCTTTGCTACCGAAAGCGCACTGCATGAAGCCGTGGCCGAACTACGGCGTGACCGGGCCTGCAGGGTAGAAACCTACGGCGCGGCCCCGCCACCGGGAATGGTCACATCCTCCATCGTGCCATTGCTCATGCTGGGTGGGGGCATGGTGGGCGCCATGGGTGGCTTTGGCATGCAGGTCTACGCCACGACACTGGCCTATCCGCAGAATATTGGCGGCAGGCCTGATCTTTCATGGCCTTCCTACATTCCGGCCAGTTTTGAACTGGCGGTCATGGGGGCCATCCTGGCGGGCATTATCGGTTACTTCATGACCGTGCGCCTGCCACGTCTTTACGACCCTGTGGATGAGGCCGAGAGCATGCAGGGTGTTATGACAGGCGGCCATGTGGCTGTGGTGCAAGGGACCGATAACGCGGCGGTGCTGGATACGCTTGCCCGTCACGGCGCGCTGAGGATTGAGGAAATCGAGCCATGAGGTGTGCGTGGCCGCTGCATGTCCTGCCCGGCGCACTGCTGCTTCTGGCCGCCGGGTGCGATGATATGTCGAAGCAGCACAAGGAGAACCCTTATGCCAGCCCCCGCAGCGCGCCGGCGGACGTGGCGCAGGGCAGCGTGGAATATCATGATACCTTCCATCCTGCGCCCGGCCTGACGCCAGCCCTGCTGCAGCGCGGGCGCAGTGAATACCAGGCATTCTGCGCGCCCTGCCATGCCCGGACGGGGCAGGGCGACGGCATGGTGGTGCAACGGGGCTTTCCCGCCCCGCTGCCCCTTGCCACCGCCCCGACACGCAGCGCCACGCCGGAGCAGCTTTATGCCATCATCACATCGGGGCAGGGCGTGATGTATGGCTTTGCCCAACGGATCATGCCCGATGACCGCTGGGCCATAGTGGCCTATCTGTACGCGCTGCGCCGGAGTCAACAGGCCACGCTGGCAGACATGACCCCCGCCCAGCGGGCCATCCAGCCATGAACCGTGTCCGGTGTATGGCACTTGTGGTTGCACCCATTGCGCTGGCGGGTGTGATGGCTGATGCCATCTGGATGCCTGTCGCCACATTCCCGGCATGGCTTGCGGTCGGGGCGGCATGGCTTGGCTGGCCGCTTGGCAGCATGGCTCTCATGCTGGTGCATGCCCTTACGGGCGGGCGCTGGGGGGAAATCCTGCATCCCGCCCTGCGAGCGGGGATTGCAACGCTCCCGCTGGGGCTGCCTGCGCTGGGGGGTATCATGCTGGGTGCACGCTACCTGTACCCGTGGCTGCACCCGGACAGGGCAATGCCGCTGGCAAACAGCTTCTACCTCAACATGCCTGCAGCCCTGACGCGGGCTGGGATCTATGTGGTTGCGTGGGGCGCACTGGGGCTGATCTGCCTGCGCGGCCGGGGTCTGGAGCGGGTAGCGCCTGCCGGTCTGATCGTACTGGGTTTTACATCCGGCTTTGCGGCAATTGACCTTACGGAATCGTTTGATCCGCATTTCAGTTCCAGCGCTTACGGTCTTGTGGCTTCTGCCGGGGCCGTGCTGCTGGCATTCGCAATCGGGATCATGCTGGAGGCGGCCCGGGCCAGTACGGCGGAATTACGGGATCTGGCGCGCCTGCTGCTGGGGCTTACTGTGCTGTGGGCCTATCTGGATTTCATGCAGTTCCTGATCGTGTGGCAGTCCAACCTGCCGGTGGAGGCCGCATGGTACGGCCCGCGCCTGCGCGGCGGGTGGGGGGTGGTGGCACTCTGTATTGTGGGGCTGCACTTTATCCTGCCGTTCGTGCTGCTGGCCCTGCCGCGGCTGCAGGGGCTGCGGCCCGTCATCGTGGCGGTGGCAGGGTTACTGGTAGGCATGGAGGCGGTGCGCAATTTCTGGCTGGTGCTGCCAGCCTGCCTCCCCGCACAGGTGGCGCTGCCGGTGCTGCTGTCGCTTGCCTTCTTCGGCAGTGGCAGTGTTTTTCTGGCTTTCCGTCCCGGCATACAGGAGCCCTTCGTGGCATCGAAACCCGAGCAGAGGGATGTCCATGTCTGAGCAGCATCAAAGCGGACAGCCACCGGGGCATGAAACCCGTGATGTTTCCTTTCGCGCAGTCATGATCGGGGGGGTGGCCATCGGTCTGGCGGTGGGTGGGCTTGTGGTGGCGGCGGATATGCTGTTTCCGCAAAAATCGCTTGATCGCCTGCTCAAGCCGCCTTTTCCGGTCGTTGCCGAACCCCGGCTGCAATCCGATCCGGTAGCGGACATGGCGGCATTCGCGGCACATGAGGAACATGTCCTGAACAGTTTTGGCTGGACCGACAAAAGCAGGGGTATCGGCCATATTCCGATTGATCAGGCCATGCAGGAAATCGCCCGCGAAGGCATTCCCGGCTGGCCGGCAGATGAAAGGGCCGCACCATGATGGCGCACCATGCGGCCCTGTTGCGCCATTACAGGGTGCTGGTTATCGTACTGGCCTGTGCCGCACCGGCATGGTGGATACAGCCCGCTGCGGCGGAAGATGCATTCCAGGCGCTGGCTTTTACCCCACGGCAGGGCACGGTACTGCCGCTTGATGCACCCTTTACCGATACATCAGGCCAGACCCGGCCACTCGGGGCCTTTCTGGGCCATGGGGCCACGATTATTGCAATGGGATATTATGCCTGTCCCAATATGTGTGAACTCGAACGGACCGACCTGCTGGACGCGCTGGCGCGGGGTGGCCTGAAAACACCGGGTGATTATACGCTGCTGGTTGTCAGTATTGATCCTGCGGAAACACGCTTCACGGCGCAGCAGGCACTGGCGGAAGATCTGGCGCGGTTTCCCGACGCCGGAGCAGGGCAGGGATGGCATTTCGTAACCGGTACGCCCGCAAGCATCCGGCGCCTGTCGCGCGCGGTGGGGTTCCACGCGCGCTATGACGAAAAACTGCACCAGTACCTGCACCCCATGGGGCTGGTATTCATAACCCCGGCAGGTACTGTATCGGGGTATGTGCTGGGTGTCGGCTACCAGCCGGGTGATGTACGGCAGGCCCTGGCCCATGCCGCGCGTGGTGAGCAGGCCCGCGCCGCGCCCATCCTGCTTTTATGCTTTCATTATGATGAAACGACCGGCCGTTATACGCTGGCAGTAGAAAAACTGCTGAAACTCGGCGGTGTGCTGACCGTGCTGATGCTGGGCACCCTGCTGGGCATGGCCCACTGGCGAGGGCAGCGATGAACTGGCTGCCCGAAGCCTCGGCCCATGCCAGCCGGGTCGATATCCTGCTGGCGGGGTTGCTGCTCATCAGCCTGGCGGTGCTCGGGCTGGTATTCGGGCTGATGATGCTCAACATCATCCGCTTCCGTGTAGGCAGCAGGGTGCCCGTATCGGCGGAGACGGTGGCCCATAAAAGCTGGCGTTTCGAGATTGGCTGGACCGCGACCACGCTGGCTGTTTTCTTCGCGCTGTTTGTGTGGGCGGCACGGCTTTACGTACTGGGGTTCCAGCCGCCGCCCGGTGCAATCCAGATTTATGTCACGGGCAAGCAGTGGATGTGGAAGGTCCAGTATCCCGGTGGCCAGCGCGAGATCAATGCGCTGCATGTGCCTCTGGGGCGGCCGGTGCAACTTCTGCTCACGTCGGAAGATGTCATTCATGATTTCTCGATCCCGGTGCTGCGCATCAAGCACGACGTGCTGCCCGGCCGGTACCAGAGCCTGTGGTTCATTGCGACACAGGCAGGGGCATTTCGTTTTTACTGCACGCAGTTCTGTGGCATCGGGCACTCGCGCATGACCGGCACCCTGATTGTTCTGACCCCGACCGATTATGCCAACTGGCTGGGCCGGACCCCGGCCAGCGGCAGCCTTGCGACAAAGGGGGAAGCCCTGTTCATCCATAACGGATGCAGCGGCTGCCATGTATCGCAGCCTTATGCCCCCGATGCGGACGATACCAGCCGCGCGCCTTCCATGGTGGGACTGTATGGCAGCGAGATCACTGGGGCGGATGGGCAGCACATACGGGTGGATAACGCATTCCTGCACGATGCCATCCTTCATATCGGCCCCGCGCACGGGCAGGCGGCAGGCTATGCCACCCGGATGCCATCCTATCGCGGTGTGCTGGGAGAAGAGGATCTGGCCGCCCTGATTGCCTATCTCCAGACCCTCTCACCATCCCGGTCGTCGGGCATGGGCGTATCGGCCGTCAGTGCACGTAAAGGGAACTGATACCATGGCACCCACACCCGGCCTGCAAATCATGCAGCGCAGCTATCTGTGGCAGGATGGCACGGTGCGCTCATGGCTGCTGACAACCGACCATAAACGGATCGCGCTGTTATACATGGCCTCGATCACCGCGTTTTTCGTGCTTGGCAGCTTTGGTGCGGCCCTGATCCGGCTGCATCTGATTTCCCCCACCGGGGCCATCCTGTCCGATGAGACCTACAGCCGCATGTTCACCATGCATGGCATTGTCATGGTCTGGCTGTTCCTTGTGCCTTCCATACCGGTCACGCTGGGCAATTTTCTCGTACCCCTCATGCTGGGGGCAAAGGACCTGGCTTTTCCACGCCTGAACCTGATCAGCTGGTATCTGTTCATCATGGCTGGCGCACTGGTGGTCTACGGGCTGTTCCGTGGTGGGTTGGAAACGGGATGGACCTTCTATACCCCGCTTTCCACCGATTATACGCAAGGTCGCGTGCTGCCGGTCGTGGCCGGGGTATTCCTGAGCGGATTTTCCTCCATTGCCACGGGGGTGAACTTCATCATCAGCATCCACCAGCTCCGTGCGCCGGGGCTGACATGGTACCGGCTGCCGCTCATGCTCTGGGCGCTTTATGCCACCAGCGTCATTTTCGTGCTGGCAACACCGGTGCTCAGCATTACGCTGCTCCTGCTGGCGTTCGAGCATTTCTTCCATGTCGGTGTATTTGATCCCGCGCTGGGGGGAGACCCGCTCCTGTTCCAGCACCTGTTCTGGTTCTATTCCCACCCAGCGGTCTACATCATGATCCTGCCGGGCATGGGCGTGGTCAGCGAAGTTGTGAGTACGTTCTGCCACAAGCCGGTTTTTGGCTACCGGTTCGTGGCGTGGTCATCCATTTCCATTGCGGCTATCGGCTTTCTGGTCTGGGGGCACCACATGTTCGTGGCTGGCACATCGCTCTATGCGGCGGTTGTGTTTTCCATGCTGAGTTTTCTGGTATCGGTGCCATCGGCCATCAAGGTTTTCAACTGGCTGGGCACCATGCATGGGGGGGCCATAAGGCTTGATGCGCCCATGCTTTATGCCATGGGGTTTATCGGGCTTTTTACGGTGGGCGGCCTTACGGGGCTGTTTCTGGCTTCCCTGGCAAGCGACGTGCATCTGACCCAGACATATTTCGTGGTGGCGCATTTCCACTACATCATGGTCGGCGGCATGGTATCAGCCTATTTTGCCGGGCTGCATTACTGGTGGCCCAAGATAACAGGGCGCATGTACCCCGAAATGTGGGGGCGCACGGCGGCAGCACTGCTGTTCTTTGGCTTCAACCTGACATTCTTCCCCCAGTTCATTCTGGGCTATGAGGGCATGCCGCGCCGGTACGCGACCTATCCCGCGCAGTTTCAGGTGCTGAATGTCCTGTCGTCTGCCGGGGCCAGCATTCTTGCGCTGGCCTATATCCTGCCATTGATCTACTTCACCTGGGCGCTGTTCCGCGGTGCGCGTGCAACCGACAATCCATGGCAGGCCACCGGGCTGGAATGGCGGATATCCTCTCCTCCGCCTGTGGAAAATTTCATCACCCCGCCAGTCGTAACCCATGAAGCCTATGATTACGCCGCACTGGATCACCCGGACGCTGCCCCGCGTGCGGAGGCCCCGCATGTCTGAGCACCTTGCGCCCTATGACAGCCCGCAGCACCGCGATGAAACGGCAATAGCCGGCATGTGGCTGTTCCTTGCCAGCGAAATACTGCTGTTTGGCGGCCTGTTCCTGATTTTTGTGGTCTATTCCCACACCCGTGCCGCAGGCTGGGCGCTGGGGGTCAGGCATACCAGCCTTACGATTGGCGGCATCAACACCGCACTCCTGCTGACCAGCAGCATGGTCTACACCCTTGGGGTGGAAGCCGCCCGCAATGAAAACGCTCGTGGCACCATCCTTGCCGGGCTGGGTGCCGCCGGGTTGGGTGTGACCTTCCTGTGCCTGAAAGGATGGGAATGGCATACGGAACTGGACGAACACCTGTTCCCCGGACCCGGATTTGCCCTTGGCGGCCTGCAGGCTGGCGGGGCGCAGTTATTCTACAGTTTCTATTTCCTGTCCACCGCGCTGCATGGCCTGCATATGCTGGTAGGGATCGGGCTGATCGCGTGGGTCTGCCTGCGGGTTTACCGGGGCAGGGGCGCATCGCTCCGGGTCTTACCGGTGGAGGTTGTCGGCCTTTACTGGAGCTTTGTCGATCTGGTCTGGGTCCTGCTTTTCCCTGTTTTATACCTGATCGGGCGGGTGTGATGGTTCGCGTCCTGTCATGCTGGGTGGTGGTGCTGCTGTTGCTGGCGGTGGAACTGCTGCTGAGTGCAGCAGGGGTGAACTGGGGCATTGGCGTGTGTGCCGGGGTGATGGCGCTGCTGGTTGCCTACGGCTTCATGCGTATGACGCGCGCCCCGGCGCTGGCACTCATCTTTGCCATTGGCGGCCTGTTCTGGCTGTCCATCCTGCTTGCACTGGGCAGCCTGGACAGTTTTACGCGAACCAATTTCCCCGTGGGCGACACGTTATCTTCCACCACGCAGAACCCGCGCCCACCGCCGGATACGGCGCCCTGATACAAAATTATCTGTCCCGCTGCACAAACCGGGCCGAGCCGTGGCCGTTATCTGAAGCCGGACATCCCATGAACCACAGGGCATCATAACCGACAGGAAACAGGCAGGTGGCATGAATGCAATTGTTCAGCTGGCACTTGCCCGTCCCTATACATTTATCGTGATGGCCATCCTGATCGCCATGGCCGGTGTGCTTTCCGCCATCCGCACGCCGGAGGACATCTTCCCCGATATCGGCATTCCCGTCATTGCCGTGGCGTGGACCTACAGCAACCTTTCACCGCAGGACATGTCCGGGCGCATCGTACTGCCGTTCCAGCGCACGCTGACCACTACGGTCAACAATATCGAACATATCGAGGGACAGTCGCTGACGGGCATCGGGGTGATAAAGATATTCTTCCAGCCCGGCACCGATATCCGCATTGCCAATACGCAGGTCACCGCCATTGCCCAGACCATCCTGCGCCAGCTGCCTGTGGGCACCACGCCGCCGCTGATCCTGAACTACAATGCCTCCACCGTGCCGATCGTCCAGCTTGCCCTGTCGGGCGAGGGCATGACCGAACAGCAGCTTTATGATTACGGCTTCAACTTCATCCGTAACCGGCTGGTAACTGTGCCGGGCGCTGCCCTGCCGTACCCCTATGGCGGCCGCGTGCGCCAGATCCAGATGGATCTCGACCCAGGCAAGCTGCAGTCCCGTGGCGTATCGGCCCAGGACGTGGGCAACGCCCTGACCACACAGACACAGATCACCCCCGCAGGTTTTGTAAAGATCGGTGAATATCAGTATAATTTCAGGCTGAATAACGCGCCCCTTTCGGTCGAACTGCTCAACATGCTGCCTGTGCGCACGGTCAACGGCGCCGTGGTGCGTGTGCGCGATGTTGCCCACGTGCGTGATGGGGCCACACCGCAGCAGAACGTGGTGCATGTGGATGGCCAGCGCTCCGCACTCATGACCGTACTGAAATCGGGCGCTACCTCCACCATCGCCATCGTGGCGGGGATCAAGGCGATGATCCCTGATGCGACACGCGGCCTGCCAAAGCAGCTCAAGCTCCGCCCTGTCAACGATCAGTCGCTGTTTGTCCGGGCCGCCGTCAACGGGGTGATGCGCGAGGGGGCGATTGCCGCGGGGCTGACCAGCCTCATGATCCTGCTTTTTCTGGGGTCGTGGCGGTCCACGCTGATTGTGGCGACATCCATCCCGTTATCGGTCATGGGGGCGATTGCAGCGTTGTCCGCGCTGGGCGAGACGCTGAATATCATGACACTCGGCGGCCTTGCGCTGGCCGTCGGCATTCTGGTCGATGAGGCGACAGTCACGATCGAGAATATCGAGCGCCATCTGGAAATGGGCAAGGACGTGCATGCCGCCATTGTTGATGGATCAGGCGAGATCATCGTCCCGGCCTTTCTTTCGCTCATCTGCATCTGCATCGTGTTCGTGCCGATGTTCTACCTGCCGGGGGTCGCGGGTTTCCTGTTCGTGCCGATGGCGCTGTCGGTCATGTTCGCCATGGTCATGTCCTTCATCCTGTCGCGCACGCTCGTGCCGACCATGGCCATGTTCCTGCTGCGCCCGCATGCGGATGCAAAGGGGCATAAGGAGAATATCTTCACACGCTTCCAGCATGGTTTCGAGCGGTATTTCGAGGCGCTGCGTGCCCACTACAGTGCGCTTTTAGAAAGCATTCTGGACCATCGTGGCCGGTTTGTGGCAGGCTTCCTGTGCTTTGCCGTGCTGAGCATGGGGCTGCTCCCGTTCCTTGGCCGCAACTTCTTTCCGCAGGTCGATGCGGGCACGATGACTTTGCATGTGCGTGGCTCCACAGGCATGCGCATAGAAGAGACATCAGCCCTGTTCCAGCGTATCGAGAAGCAGATCCGCCAGCGGATTCCGGCAGGTGAGATTGATTCCATCGCCGATAATATCGGGCTACCCACCAGCGCCATCAACACCGCCTATAATGCATCGGGCACCATCGGGCCGCAGGATGGGGACATCCTTGTCGCGCTGAAGGAAAACCACCGCCCGACCGGGCAGTACATCCATATCCTGCGCCGCGAGCTGCCCAGGGAATTCCCCGAAGCCAGCTTTGCCTTCCTGCCATCGGACATCACGACCCAGATCCTCAATTTCGGCGTGCCGGCACCGATCGACATTCAGGTCTCCGGCCCCAACCCCGATGAGACGCGACAGTTCGCAGGCCGCATATTGCGCGCCATACGCGGCATTGACGGTCTGGTCGATACGCGCATCCAGCAGCCCGGTCATTACCCTGAACTGCGTTTTGATGCCGACCGCACCCGCATCAACCAGCTTGGCCTGACGGAAGGTGATGTCACCACATCCATTGCCACCTCCATTGCCGGCACCGTGCAGACCGCCCCGCTGTACTGGCTGGACCCGCACAGCATGGTCACATACCCCATTGCGGTGCAGATGCCTGAATACCGGATCAGTTCGCTGGCGGATATCATCGGCCTGCCTGTAACCGGGCTTTCAACCACCCAGGTGCAGGTGCTCGGTGCCCTTGGCACGATTACGCGCGGTACGACCTCACCGGTCGAGGCGCAGTATGATATCCGCTCTCTGGTCGATGTTTTTGCCGGTGGGGACGGGCGCGACCTCGGCGCCATTGCCTCGGACGTACAGGCGGCCCTGCACCGGCTTGAACACGACCGGCCCGATACAGTTACGGTCACGCTGCGCGGCCAGTACCAGGCCATGACAGCTGCCTTCTCGGGCATGGGGTTTGGCCTGCTGGGCGCGATCGTGCTGATCTACCTGCTTATCGTCATCAATTTCCAGAGCTGGACCGATCCGTGCATTGTTGTCCTTGCACTGCCGGGAGCGCTGGCGGGGATATGCTGGATGCTGTTTGCAACGCATACTCCTCTTTCCGTGCCTGCGCTGACGGGCGCGATCATGTGCATGGGGGTGGCGACGGCCAACTCCATCCTTGTCATCACCTTCTGCCGCGAGCAGCTGGCGGAGCATGGGGATGCGCTCAGGGCAGCCCTGACGGCGGGCAGTACACGCCTTCGGCCCGTCATCATGACGGCGCTGGCCATGGTGATCGGCATGCTGCCCATGGCGCTGGGGCTGGGCGAGGGGGGCGAGCAGAATGCGCCGCTGGGGCGGGCCGTCATTGGCGGCCTGATATTTGCCACCTGTGCCTCCCTGTTTTTTGTGCCTACGCTTTTCGCCATCATCTACGACCGGCGTGCATGCCACGGCCATGACGGGGCACGGGCCCATGGCTGAGACCCATACGGCCATGCATGCCGGACCCCGCCCCCGCCTGCGCTGGATCGTTCTTGGCGGGGCGTGCGTTTTCGGGGTGATACTCGTGGCGGGCACGATGACGCGCATCCATGAACGCCACCGGCTCCATGCCACCAATGTTGCGGCACGCGTGCCCAGTGTGAACATCGTGCATCCGGGTGGTCAGGCTGTTGATACGCTGGTCCTGCCAGGCATCCTGCAGGCGTGGTACAGCGCGCCGGTCTATGCACGGACCAGTGGCTACCTGCGGCAATGGTATGTCGATATCGGGCAGAAGGTGGAAGCAGGTCAGCTTCTGGCGGAAATTGACACACCTGATGTTGATCTGCAGCTTGCAGGCGCACGGGCTGCGCTGGGCACCCGGACCGCGCAGCGCGATCTGGCACAGATTACATCACGCCGGTGGGACCGGCTGAATGCCCAGAATGCCGTATCCCAGCAGGAAACGGATGAGCGGCGGGGCAATCTGGCCGCCAGCGAGGCCACGCGCCATGAAGCCGCGGCAGAGGTCGAACGGCTTGAAACGCTCTCCGCCTTCAAGCGCATCATTGCCCCTTTTGCCGGTGTGGTCACTAGCCGTGCGACCGATATCGGTGCGCTGATCGTGGCGGGAACGGCTGCCAGCCAGCCGCTTTTTACCGTATCGGACGTGACCCGCCTGCGGCTTTATGTGCGTGTGCCACAGGCCTATGCCGCGCGGATGCATGAGGGCTTTGTCGCGCATTTTACGGTACCCGATTACCGCAACCGGCAGTTTGATGCCCGTCTGCTGCATTCTTCGGATGCGGTTGACTCACAGTCGGGCACGATGCTGGTCCAGTTTGTCTATGATAATGGGGAAAATCTTCTCAAACCGGGGGCCTATGCCCAGATCGCCTTTACGTTTCACGGCCCCGGACCACAGGCGCCCCCCACCGTGCGCATACCCGCCAGCAGCCTGCTCTTCCGCCGGGACGGGACAACCGTGGCGGTGGTGGACGGGCATGACCATGTCAGGATACAGCCCGTCGCGATCCTGATCGATTTCGGGACCGAACTTGAGGTCACGGGGCTGACACAGCAGGACAGGATCATCACCAACCCGCCGGATGATATCGACAATGGGGATCCCGTCAAACCGCGTGAGGGCAGGCATGGCGCGTGAGCGGGGCAGGGCAGTCCTGCTTCTTGTTATTCTGCTGTGTGGCTGTAATCTCGCTCCCCGTTACCACAGGCCCACGCTGCCCGACACGCCCGCCACATTCAGGGAAGCCGGACCATGGACCCCGGCACGGCCCGCCGATACCGCGCAGCGCGGGGCATGGTGGTCGGTCATGGGCGATGAGGTTCTGGACCGGCTGGAAGACAGGATCGAACACGGCAGCCCGCAACTGGCCGCCGCCGTGGCGCGATATGATCAGGCGCGGGCACTGGTCAGGCGGGCACGGGCAGACTTCTTTCCCCAGATTGATGCGACGGCCAGCGCGCAGCGCGAACGCGCCCTCTTTCCGGCCACCGGCAATTATTACGAATATCATGACTATGAATCCGGTGGCACCGTTTCATGGGAGCCCGATATCTGGGGACGCATCCGCAATCTGGTCAGGGCGGCGCGGGCCAGTGCGCAGGCCAGTGCGGCTGATCTTGCCTCGCTCCGCCTCAGCCTGGAGGGGGAACTGGGCGATGATTATTTCCAGCTACGCGGTCTGGATGCCCGCATCAGCCTGCTGCAAAAGACCATCGCAGCCTATTCCGCAGCACTGGACCTGACCACGAAGCGTTTTGTGGGAGGGGCCGCGAATGAGCTCGATGTCGGCCGTGCACGCACACAGCTGACCACGACACAATCCCAGCTTGAACAGCAGCAGGCCGACCGTGCGCTGGTGGAACACGCCATTGCGGTGTTGATCGGTGAGCAGCCCTCCACCTTTTCAATCCCGCCAGCAGACGGTCTGCCGCCCGTGCCACCCATTCCCATAACCGCACCCGCCCACCTGCTGGAACGCAGGCCCGATGTTGCATCGGCGGAGCGGCATATGGCAGCGGCTAATGCCCGGATTGGCGTGGCGCGGGCTGCTTTCTTTCCCAACATCACGCTGGGGGCGACCGGTGGTTCGGAAACCACGACCGGTATGCTGGCCTCGGCCGGGAGTGGTGTGTGGGCGCTTGGCCCGGCACTGGCAACACTGGCTATATTTGACGGCGGGCGGCGGTTCGCCAATCTGGCACTCACGCACGCGGAATATGCACAGGCCGCAGCCACTTACCGGCAGACGGCCCTTACGGCCTTCCGTGAGGTGGAAGACCAGCTTGCGCTGCTCAACCATCTGGCCGATGCCGCCACGCGGCAGGATGAAGGGGTGGAGGCGGCCACACGCACTGACCATCTGGCAACCATTCAGTACCGCGAAGGCGCCGTTGACTACCTCCAGGTTGTCATTGCCCAGACGGCGGAATTACAGGCGCGCGAAGACCTGATTATGGTCAATACGCGCCGCCTGATGAGTGGTATCGACCTTGTACGGGCCATGGGAGGTAACTGGGGTGAGCATGATGGGCTGAAAGGGAAATAGGGTCCCTTGCCCGCATGTTGGTGCCGCTTGTGGGGCATGCGGCGGCAATTCATCAGGCACTGTTTGAAAATAATGCATTGATGGAAGTTTTCGGATGTCGCCTTTTTTCAAAAAATCTCCACTGGAAAGTTCTTTGTAATGCGCACGATACCTTAAACGAAACTTCAGTCGACGGGTGTGCTTTATAGCGACATATGCTTCGTGCTGCATGAAAGGACAGACCATGTCGTTCCTTCATAACTTTACCTGCCGCCGATGTTTCAATCGCACGCTTGCCGCAACCCTTGTTGCGGCACCCCTTTCGGCAATCGCGGGGCGCAGGGCCGGTGCGGCGGACAAAAAGCTGGCGCCCGTTCCCGGCGGCCCCACATCCATGCGCAGCGATGTGCTCGACGCGGCGGCGGAGACGCTGCAGGTCAAGAAGCCCATCGATGCAATGAGCGCGTATCTGAACGGTTTCCATTTCTATGCCGATGATCTGGGCCGACAGGTGGAGGCCAATCATTTCTGCACGCATCTGAGCGAGGGATTCCATCAATGCGTGATTTATGAAGCCAACCAGAAAAATGCCCGGTTGATCGGCATCGAATATATTGTCAGTGAAAAAATATTCAGGACACTCCCTGAAGAAGAAAAGAAATTATGGCATAGTCATCACTACGAGGTGAAATCCGGCATGCTTGTCGCCCCCGGCGTGCCTGATATGGGCGAGCATGCGTTCATGGCCGATCTTGTCACCACATATGGCAAGACATGGCACACCTGGCAGATCGACCGGGACCATGACCTGCCTCTGGGTATTCCCCAACTGATGATGGGCTTTACCAAAGACGGTCAGATTCGTCAGTCCTTTCTCGATGATCGGGACAGGCGTTTCGATATTTCCACCCGGAGCGAAAAAGAGAACCGTGCCGATATCCCGACACCGCAGATCGTGCCGGGTGCCAACGCATGGCAGGGCGGCAAGACACCACAGTTACAGCTTGTGGAAATGCCCGTAAAAAATCTTACCCTCTGACAGGGATGGCAACAGCCTGCCCAGCCATGCGCAACCACAGCTCCGCACACGAGAACGAACGCAGGATGCCTGCCATGGAAACATCCGCGCCCCGAACCGGGCATACTGTTACGCTAACCCATCCGGACCGGATTTACTGGCCAGACGCCGGTATAACCAAGGAAGGTCTGGCCGATTACTATAAAGCTATATGGCCACGCATGGCTCCGTTCATTATTGACCGGCCACTGGCGCTGCTGCGTTGCCCGGAAGGGATAGAGGGGCCGTGCTTCTTTCAGAAAACCGCATGGAAGGGCATGAACGCCCATATCGTAACGCTTGATGATCCGCAGAACGCGCAGCAGGGCCATCTGATCGGTATCCATGATCTTGATGGCCTTATGGGGCTGGTGCAGGGAACTGCACTGGAAATTCATCCATGGGAGGCCTCATGCCGCGACTGGGAGCAACCCGACCAACTGGTCATGGATCTTGATCCGGGAGAAGGCGTGGAATGGGCATCTGTCATTGCAGCTGCACGGGAAGTGCGTGCGCGGCTTGAAGCCTCCGGGCTTGCCGCCTTCGTCAAGACCTCTGGCGGCAAGGGGCTGCATGTTATCGCCCCGCTTGAGCCGGTGGCCGACTGGCTAGGTGTAAAAACCTTTACCCATACTCTGGCGCAGGATATGGCGGCCGACAGCCCGGAGCGTTTTATTACGACTGTTTCCAAGGTAAAGCGCCATGGCAGGATCCTGCTCGATTACCTGCGAAACCAGCGCGGGGCGACATCCGTGGCGCCCTATTCAACCCGCGCACGCCCCGGCGCTCCTGTCTCGATGCCGGTAAGCTGGGCGGAACTGGGCACCCTTACGGGCCCGGCCCAGTTCACATTGGGCAACACCATGGAACGGCTTGCCTCGCAGCGTACGGACCCATGGGCGGATTTTCATGCCGCGCGACGACCGATTGGAACAGTGAATGGCTGACCTGCAGCCCCAAAGGGCAGCAAAGAGATCAGTTTTTCTTTTCCCCGCACTGGTGGAGGGGCGTGTCAGCCGGTGGCTGGACGGCCCCATGGTCGCTGCCTGTTACGTAGTCCTGCAGTTCCCGGGCTTCCTGTTCTGCAGTTTCGGCACGCAGCTTGACAATATCGCCAATACTGACCAGTCCGACGAGTTTGCCGTTTTCCAGCACGGGCACATGCCGGTTGCGCGAATATGTCATGCGGCAGGCAAGATCATAAATACTGTCTTCAGGTGTTGCGGTCGGCATATCTTTTGTCATGATGTCCCTTGCCGTCAGGGTAATTATGTCTGCACCGTGGTGGGAGAGCGCGTGGACAATCCCTTTTTCCGATACGAGGCCAAGGAGTTGTCCATCAGGATCAAGAACGGGGGCCCCGCCAATATTATGCTGCGTCAGCGTGGTGGCGACACCGAGAATGGGGTCATCTGCCCTGACGGTAATGACCGTACCGCCTTTTTGCGCCAGAATGTGAAAAACACGAGAGGACATGGGAGAACCCTTTCCATGTTTTGGGTAATCGAAAGCAGGTCCGTCAAGGCACCATCCTGTCCTGCACTGCAGGCGGCCCGGCGGGGGCAGGCAGAAGTGAATGAATGGCGCGGGCGGGTAAAAGCCCACCGATGACCACGATCATGCTCAGAACGATGACAAGCACCGTCAGTTCCGGGCGGGCATGCCGGTTCTGGCGGGGGGATGGTAACGAGGGGGCTGTCATCATCATACGGATGATGTTCAGGTAATAATACAACCCGATAATACTGCCGATCATGAGTACGCACAGCAGCAGGCCACGCGGGTATTCAACGCCGGTTGCCACGATTTCGAACTTGGCAAAAAAGCCGATGCCAGGCGGAATACCCGCAAGCGAAAGCAGCATGAGCGACATGGCCGAAGCCAGGAACGGGCGGCTGAAAAACAGTCCCTTCCACTGCATGATAGCCGTGCCATCTGGCCCTTCATGGATGGCAAAGGCGGTGATGGTGGCAAAAACGCCCAATGTACTGGCGGTATAGGCCAGAAGATAAATGGTGATGGCCCCCGATTGCAGGCGGCCGGGGCAGAGAAAAGCAATCAGGAGATACCCCACATGTGCAATGGATGAACAGGCCAGAAGGCGTATGAGGCTGGTCTGGCGCAATGCAAGCAGGTTACCGCCCAGAATGGTCAGGGTAATGACGACAGACAGGATGTCATCGAAAAAGGGCGGCTGGTTTCCCGTGCCGAAATAGCGCACAAGCGACGCAAATATTGCAATTTTGGAGACCACAGCCAAAAACGCCGCTACGGGAACGGGTGCGCCCTCCATCACGTCAGGCAGCCACATATGGAAGGGCACGGCAGAAAGTTTGAAGAACATGCCGACAAGGATCATGACCGTGGCGGCAACGGGCAGGGCGGCAGGCATATCCCCGGCCGCGATAGGGGGTATGAACCGCAGTGATCCCGTAATGCCATAGGCCAGACCGATACCGAACAGGAGAATGGCGGAAGAAACCCCGGACAGGATCAGGTATTTCATCGCCGCTTCGCACCCCTGCATGAAGGAGCGGTGCCGGAAGGCCGCAAGCCCCATGAGGGAGATGCCCAGTATTTCCAGCCCCAGGAAAAAGGACATGTAATTTGCGCTGAACACCATGGCCAGCGCGCCAAGCGTGCCCAGCATGAACAGCAGGGGATATTCATCCACCAGCGTGGTTCGGTCATGCCCCGCATCCCGCCATGCCATGAGCAGGATGCACAGGCTGGAAAATATGGTCAGGATGGCTGTATAGCCTGCCCACCAGTCCTGAATGAACAGGCTGCTACCCGTATCGGGCATTCTGCCTGTATGGTACCCCATGACCGCAAGGGCCAGCACCAGTGTCACCATGCTCCCCACAAAGCTGCGCTCTACCGAACGTCGCCACGTCGTAGCAGCAAGCATGACCATGATGCCCGAAGAGACCACCATCAGTGGCATTGGCAGGAAAACATCATGCCCGGTCATGGCGTGTGATCCTCCTGGCTGGCCGTAACGGACAGGGGGGATGGGACGGAAAATGTCCTGAAAGGCTGTGGATACAGGCCCAGCACGATCAGGAAGGTCATGATGCAGCCCAGAACCGCCATATGCCGGACCGGAAAGTCCTCCAGCGAAGGCAGGCCTGCCCGGGGGGCTGCCAGGAATATGCGGTTGACCATGCGCAGCGCATAGATGGCGGCAGGAACAAGCCCTATGGCCGCGAGCGTCGCGGTAGCTGGGCTGACATGCCATGTCGCCAGCAGAACAAGGAACTCGCCGGTAAAATTACCCAGTCCTGGCATGCCGAGTGATGCCACGGCAAAGAACAGCCCCATACCAGACAGGCGTGGCATGGCTGCCCACAACCCGCCAATCCGATTCATGTCACGTGTATGCAGCCGGTCCTGAATAGCCCCTGCAATCACAAAAAGGGCTGCCGTGCCCAATCCGTGGGCCAGCATCTGCATGATCGCTCCCTGCATGCCCATGGCTGAACCGCTAAAGATGCCAAGCAGCACGAAGCCCATATGGCTGATGCTGCTGTAGGCGATCAGGCGTTTGACATCATCCTGCGCACATGACAGCCACGCTCCGTACAGGATGCCGGCAACGCCAAGCCCCATAGCAATGGGCGCGAAACGGCTGGCTGCATCGGGAAACAGCATGACATTGAAGCGGATCATGCCATACCCCCCGGTCTTGAGCAGGATACCCGCGAGCAGCACGCTGGCCGCCGTGGGCGCCTGCGTGTGGGCGTCGGGTAGCCAGACATGCACCGGCACGACAGGGAGCTTGACGGCAAAGGCGGTAAAGAAACCCAGCATGAGCAGCATGGAAAGAGCAGGAGAAAGCGGCGTTTGCGCCAGCGTGAAGATGTCGAATGTCAGTACGCCGGTCAGCCGGTCATGCGCCATGACCAGACCAAGGATGGAAAGCAGCATGAGCAGTCCGCTGCCTTGCGTGAACATGAAAAACTTCATCGCGGCGCGCTGCCTGTCCTCATGCCCCCATGCGGCAATCAGCACGAACATCGGCACCAGCATCAGTTCCCAGAAAAAGAAGAACACAAACAGGTCGGTTGCCAGGAATGTCCCGATAATGCCCGCAAGGGTTGCAAGGAACAGGAAATGGAATGCCCCGGCATGGGCCGTGACCTGACGTGTGGCAAGGAATACGCACAGAAAGCACAGGATAAGCGAAAGCCAGATCAGCGATAGCGAAAGACCATCCATGTCCAGCCTGACCGCAATGCCCATGGCCGGAATCCATGGCATGGAAAAATGCTCCAGCCATGGCCCCGCATGGGCGCGATGGGCGAATGTGACCATGCCGAGTATAAGTGTTTCCACGCTCAGGGTCGCAAGCACCACCCACCACGACGTAGAGGGGTTGATAGGAGCGCGCATGCGCCCGGCCACCCAGGCCAGAACCCCACCCATGAGGGGCAGCAGCACAAGGGCGGGAAGGGGGTTCATGACAGCACCGCCATGGCAAGACCCGCGCACAGGCCGCCTGCGATCCATGCTGCATACCATCGCACGCGACCATTGTGGAGCAGGCCCAGCAGATGACCTGCCCATCTGATCATACGGGTTGCCTGTATGGCCAGTCTGCCCAGAAAATCGGCCCGTGCCCTGAATATTCGGGCGCTGGCCGTCTGTATCAACAGCCCTGTTCCGGTAACGGCATGATTGAGGATATCAAGCCGTGTCAGCCATGCCAGCAGGCAAAAGGGCTGCACGAACGCATAATGATACAGCGCATCCATGCCCCGACCCGTGCGGACAGGGCAGATGACGGGTGCCTGTCCGGGTATTTCGCGCATGACAGGCGAAGAACGCCCCCACAACACCCATGCAACTCCAAGCCCGGCAAGCGGCGCCCCTGCGCCTGCCATCACAAGCCAGGCAGGCTGATGCGTATGCGACAGCACTGCTGTCGGATCAAGAAGGCCACTGAACAGGTGCAGGGGAAGCAGCGTATCGGGCATTTCAATAACGCCGCCGCACAGAGAGAGAATGCAGAGACAGCCCAGCGGAATGCTCATGAGACGTGACGTCCGGCCTGCAGCCCCGGTTCCCGCCTTACCGCAAAAGACGATGAATACGCAGCGGAAAATATACAGCGCGGTCAGGAAGGCCCCCAGCAGGGCCATTCCCCATAATGGAGGCCCGCTCAGGGTCCATCCATGTGTCAGGTTGAAATGGGCGGACCATACACCCGACAGGATCATTTCCTTGCTGTAGAACCCGGCCGTGACCAGTGGCAGACCGGCCAGCGAGGATGCGCCTGCAACAAAGGCTGCAGTCAGTCCCGGCATGGTGTGGCGCAGGCCACCGAGGCGGAAAATATCCTGTTCATGATGGGCGCGCATGATGATGGCGCCCGCCGTCAGGAAAAGCAGCGCCTTGAAGAAGGCATGGGTCATCAGGTGAAACAGCGCCGCCTGCCATACCCCGCACCCCAGGGCAAGGAACATGTAACCAAGCTGACTGATCGTGGACCAGGCAAGGATACGCTTGAGATCGGACTGCACCAGCGCCGTGCATGCCCCCATGAGCAGTGTCAGCGCCCCCAGTACGGCCGTCAGCGCCATGACGGGTACCGCCATGGCAAACAGATCATGCAGCCGTGCGATCAGATAGACACCCGCCGTCACCATCGTGGCGGCATGGATCAGGGCAGAGGTCGGTGTCGGCCCTGCCATGGCATCCGGCAGCCATGTCTGGAAAGGGATCTGCGCCGATTTGGCAAGGGCTGCCACCAGTATGAAAAGCGCCGCCATGTTGATGCCAGACGGGGCGAGCTGCCCGTTTGCAACCGCCGCCAGCACGGTTCCGATACGCAGGGAGCCCCCCGTTGCGGTCACCAGCAGCAGCAGGCCGCACAGCAATGCCACATCCCCCATGCGTGTCATGTAAAAGGCCTTGCGGGCGGCCACGGTATTGGCGGGATCGTCATACCAGAACCCGATGAGCAGGTAGGAACACAGCCCCACGCCTTCCCACCCGATAAACAGGCACAGGAGGTCGGATGCTAGAACCAACACCAGCATGGCCGCCACAAACAGGGTCATGCAGGCAAAAAAGCGGGCAATTCCCGGATCGTGGTACATGTAACTGGCGGCATAGATATGGATCAGCAGCCCCACGACCGTAACGACCAGGATCATGAGCATGGAAACCCGGTCCAGCATGAAGGCGATATCTGCTGAAAATCCGGGCATATGCATCCATGGCCACAGCGTCACCTGCAGTACGCCCGTCACCGGCCCGGACAGGAGCATGACGGACAGGATGATGCTGATTACGGCGGAAATTCCCACCCCGGCGCAGGCAACCATCCCGATACCGCGCGCGTCCATGCGCCCGGCGGATACGAATGTGATCAGGGACGCGGCCAGCGGGCAGAGGATAAGGATGGGGATCAGGAATGTGGCCATGGTCCTATCCCTTCAGAAGGTTGCCGGTATCGGCATCCAGCGTAGGGCGCCCATGAGCATGCAGGCACACGATGAGGGCAAGCCCTACCGCCGTTTCAACGGCGGCAAGGGCCAGGATAAGCAGGAACATCACCTGTCCTGTCGCATCATGCCAGCGCGCGCCCGCACCTACGAACACCAGGGCTGCCGCATTGAGCATGATGTCCAGTGACATCAGCATGAACACCATGTTGCGCCGGACCAGAATCCCTGCCAGCCCGACCGAAAACAGGGCTGTGGCCAGCAGCAATGTGTCATTGAAGGAAAAGGCGGGCATATCAGTGCCTCCCCATCCGGTTGCGCCCGATGTAAAAGGCCGAGACCAGACCGGCCAGCAGCAGGAACGACACCAGTTCCACCATCAGTACGTAGCGACCGAACAGGCTCAGCCCCACATCATGCGCCGTAATGGGAGCAAGGGCGGGCGCAGGCCCGGATAGTGGACGGCGGCAATAAAGCAGTTCCGCACACACGATGGTGGCCAGAATGCCCGGCCCCAGCCACGCGCGGGGGCGCAGCCATTCCTTTTCACGCGTGCTGTCCGTCTGGCCCAGATTGAGCATCATGATCACGAATACAAACAGCACCATGATCGCGCCGGCATAGATGATGATCTCCAGCATTGCCGCGAACGATGCCCCCTGCATGACAAGCACGGCCGCCAGCGCCAGCAGCGTTACCACCAGGTACAGCACCGCATGCACCGCCACCCGCCGGGTAATCACCATGATGGCCCCCACAACGGTCACACTGGCGGCAAGAAGGGCCAGGGCATGCATGATGGTTACGGCAGCAGGGAATGAAGATCGACGGGCGGGCGCTCACGTTCGGATGCGCCGCGATCCTTGCCGGGAACGGGAATGCCCGCAACATGGTAGAAACTGTAATCGGGATATTTGCCGGTCCCGCTTATCAGCAGGTCGTCCTTTTCATAAACAAGGTTGGGCCGTGCGTATTCGCCCATTTCAAAATCGGGCGTCAACTGTATGGCGTAGGTGGGGCAGGCTTCCTCGCAGAAGCCGCAGAAAATGCAGCGTGAGAAGTTGATGCGGAAATATTCCGGGTACCACCGCCCGTCCGCTTCGGTTTTCTGCAGGCTTATGCAGTCCACCGGGCAGGCGACGGCGCACAGGTTGCATGCAACACACCGCTCCGCCCCATCGGGATCGCGCGACAGGATGATCCGCCCGCGATAGCGTGGCGGCAGATAGGGTTTCTGCTCTGGATACTGCACGGTCGCGCGCCGGTGGAAGGCATGCAGCGCCGTCAGGAACAGGGTGCGTAGGGTATCAAGCATGAGAGATGCCTTTGCATCAGGCGTGTCATCAAGACGCACGCAGCATGAGGATGGTTCCGGTCGCCATGACATTGAGCAGGGAAAGCGGCAGCAGGATTTTCCAGCCCAGCGCCATCAACTGGTCGTAACGCGGGCGGGGCAGGCTGGCGCGCAGCAGGATGAAAAATATTATCATGACCCCGGTCTTGAGCGCGAACCACATGGCAGGGGGCAGGAACGGCCCGCGCCAGCCACCAAGGTAGAGCGTGGTGACAAGGCTTGAGACCAGAACGATCCCGGCATATTCGGCAATGAAGAACATGCCGAATTTCATGCCCGAATATTCGGTATGGAATCCCGCCCCCAGTTCGTTCTCCCCTTCGGGCAGGTCAAAGGGCAGGCGGTGGGTTTGCGCAATGCCAGCCAGCATGAACACCCCAAAGCCAAGGCATTGCGGGATGATGAACCATACCCCCGCCTGTGCTGCCACAATATCATGCAGGTTGAATGACCCCGCCATCATGACCACGCCCAGCAGGGACAGCCCCATGAATACTTCATAACTGATCATCTGCGCTGCCGCCCGCATGCCGCCCAGCAGTGCGTATTTGCTGTTGGACGACCACCCGGCCAGCACCACGGCATAGACCCCAAGCCCCATCATGCCGAGGACGAACAGCAGCCCGACATTCATGTCCCCCGCAATGCCCATGCCCATCGTGACCGGAATGACGGCAAAGGACAGCAGGACCGTCATCATGCCGATGGCCGGAGCAAGGATGAATACGCCCCGGTCGGCAAAGGGAGGGATCCAGTCCTGCTTGAACAGGATCTTGGTTCCATCCGCCACGGCCTGGAACATGCCGCCGGGCCCCACGCGGTTGGGGCCATACCGGTCCTGCCATAACCCCAGCAGCCGCCGTTCAACCCATGTCAGCACGGTGGCAAGGCCAAGGATGACCAGTGGCGTGAGAATGATGGTGAAGAACGCTGAATATGTCATGACCGCTCTCCTTCGTCCGCTATCCGCTCCAGCCGGGCCATGCAGGGGAAACGGAACGCACGCGCGACCATGTGCGCCGGGCACAGGGCAATACCCGCAGGCAGTCCGGGCACGGGTTCCACGGGCAGTACATGCGGCCCATCGTCCAGATGCAGCACCATGTGGCTCGATGTCACCATGCTGGCGGGCAGCCCCATCGCTGGCGCGGTTGCGCGCGCCTTGACGGGCGGGGAAAACATGCTCAGTTCCTCGCTACCGAACAGGCGCGTATCGGGCAGTACCAGAACGGTATCAGCCTGCAGGGCATAGGGGCGGGGAATATCCGTGGCATAAGCCGGTTTCGCATCAGGGTGTCCGGTGCCGGGTAACAGCCGGATACCGCAGTCCCCGCCACGCATGGGACCACCGATTTCATGTTGGAAACGGTTCAGCGCCTGAACCGAATTCCATGGAGATGCCTGATAACCCGAAACCAGTGCTGCGGGCATGTCCGGCCCATAGGCGCCTTCCATGGAACTGCTGAACGGCATGTCCGGACTGCCGGGCGGTGGCTGGTCGTGCACATTGATGAAGGAACGGATAACGGTCCGCCCGCTGGCGCGGTAGGTCTGGCTGCGCAGTTTCTGGCCATCCATACGGTAATTCGCTCTCGGTGCGGCCTGTGCCGCAGGGGCAAGAGGGGGGAATGCCACCCCGAGCGCGGCAAGGACATCATCGAGATCCCGCCAGCCGGTCAGCCCCGTTATATGGAGCGTGGACGGGTCAAGGCTGCGGGCCAGCGCCTGAACCCAGCGCCAGCCGGTCTGGATGGGGGCAGAGGGAAAAACCGCCTGAAAAAAGCGTTGCGCCCGGCCTTCCTGGCTGACCAGCGTGCCGCTGCATTCGCTGAAGGCACTGGCGGGCAGTACAAGACTGGCCTGCTGGCATAGCGGTGTTTCCGTATGGTCGATCACGACAATATCGGGAACCGCCGCCACCAGTTCCGCCACATCCGCCGGGGACAGGTGGCGGGTCAGGTCATTTTCCGTAATGATCAGGGTGGAAATTTCGCCCGCCCGTGCCTGTTCCATCACCGTTTCCAGCGGCAGCCCTCCCAGCATGGCCAGCCCCATGCTGTTGCACTCCGGCAGCACCAGCGACAGGCCGGTTTCAGGCGTGGTGTGCGCAAGGGCTGCGGCAATGCTGGCGGCGGCCTGCATAAGCGGGCGAGAGCCATACTGCATGCCCGATACGACCAGCGGCCTGCGCGCTGCCATGAGCGCATGCGCAATGCGCGCGGCAAGCTGCGTGTCGTCTTGCGACAGGTCCGTAACCGGCGGGGCGGCAGGATCGATCGCGTGGGCGATGGCAAAGCCCAGCCGGGCAATATCATCCGGCGCGGCGCGAAGGGCTTGTGCCGCCACATCGTCCAGGCCGGTTGGGGCGGGTGTCAGCACATGCAGGGCGGATGGGCATTCGGCGCCCAGTGTGCGCACCGCCGCATCCATCCAGCGCGGCACTTTTGCCTCATCGGCCGTATGGAGGGAAGCCTGCCGCACCGACTGCCGCAGTGACAGGCCAAGCCGGGGGGCGGTGGCGCATACATCCTCCCCCAGCACCACAACGGCATCGGCACTTTCCATTTCATGCAGGGTGGGCAGGGCGCCGGGATGGCGGGCAAGCAGGGCATGGGCCAGTTCCGTGCATTCCTGTTCCTGCCGCGTCTGGCCGGTGCAGAAATGCTGTGGCCCCACCAGCGCATGCAGGCTGAAACAGGTTTCCAGTGCCGCGCGAGGGGAGGCTATGCCCACGATCCGGCCCTGTGCTGCCATGCGGGCGAAGGTTGTCAGGGCGTCTGCCATGGAAATGGGCACCTGCTGCCCGCCAATACCGCGCAGCGGCGTGCGGATACGCGTTGGTGCGTTGACAAAACCATGCCCGAACCGGCCCCGGTCGCACAGCAGGTAGCGGTTGACATCCGTATTGTAGCGGTTGAGGACGCGGCGGAGGGTTTCCTCGCGTGCATTGACAAGGGTGTTGCAGCCCACTGCGCAATGTACGCACACCGAGGGCGCGCCGCGCATGTCCCATTTGCGGCTATAGGTGGTGGAGAAGGGTTTGTCGGTAAAGACGCCGGTCGGGCAGATTTCCACCAAATTGCCGCTGAAGGCGTTTTCCAGCGTACCATCTTCGGCACGGCCGAAATAGACATTATCATGCGATGCAAAGACCGCCAGATCATCCCCGCCCGCATAATCACGGTAGAAGCGCACGCAGCGGTAGCAGGCGATGCAGCGGTTCATCTCGTGCTTCACGAATGGCCCGAGGTCCTGGTTGCGATGGGTCCGTTTCGTGAAGCGGTAGCGGCGGGTGTTGTGCCCGGTCATGACCGTCATGTCCTGCAGGTGGCATTCGCCGCCTTCCTCGCACACCGGGCAGTCATGGGGATGGTTGACCATCATCCATTCGATGATGCTGGCACGGAAGTCGCGGGCCTCCGGGTCGTCGATGGATATGATGGTGTTTTCGCTGACGGGGGTCATGCAGGCCATCACGATGCGGCCCTTCGTGTCATCGGGCCCGCTGAACTGCTTGATGGCGCACTGGCGGCACGCGCCCACGGAGCCGAGTTCGGGATGCCAGCAGAAATAGGGCAGGTTGGCCCCCGCTTCCAGGCAGGCCTGCAGCAGGTTGATGCCGGCGCGGGTGGGGCAGTCCCTGCCATCAATGCGGATGGAGGTCATGGTCATGCTCCCGCCTGCAGGGGGCAGCGGCCCTGCTGGATATGGGCTGCAAAATCGGCGGCAAAAAGTTTCAGCCCGCTGACAAGCGGCGCCATTGCCCCCGGTGCATGGGCACAGAAGGTCCGGCCGGGAGCGCCGAGCATGCGGGCATGACGGGCAAGCTGGTCCATGTCCTCATCCTGCCCTGTCCCGTCCTCGATTGCGTCCAGCAGGCGTTCCACCCATGGCAGCCCGTCACGGCATGGGGTGCACCACCCGCAGGATTCCTGTGCGAAGAAATGTTCCAGGTTGCGGATCATGCCGATGGGGCAGGTCCGGTCATCGAGAATGATGGCCATGCCGGTGCCAAGCCTGCTGCCCGCCTTTTCCACCGACCCGTAGTCCATCGCGACATCGATGGCGGCTGCGTCGAGAAAAGCGGTGGATGCCCCGCCGGGCAACAGGGCGCGCAGCCGGTAGCCAGAGCGCATGCCGCCTGCATACTCCTCGATGATCTGGCGCAGCGGCGTGCCGATGGGCAGTTCCCATGCGCCCGGTTTTGCCACCCGGCCGCTGACACCATAGATCTTGGTGCCACCATCCTCTCCCAGCCCGAGGCCCGCGAACCATTCGGGCCCATTGGCGATGATGTGGGGCAGGTTGCACAGTGTCTCGACATTGTTCACCACGCTCGGCGCGCCCCACAACCCGCCGGTCTGGGGAAAGGGCGGCTTACTGCGCGGTGTGGCCCGGCGGCCTTCCAGCGCGGTCAGCAGGGCGGTTTCCTCGCCGCATATGTAGCGCCCGGCGCTGGAATGCACGTGAATGTCGAAACTGAAGCCGGAGCCCAGGATATTCCCGCCCAGCCAGCCCTGCTGCCGTGCTTCCCCGATTGCGCGGTGCAGGCGGGTGCAGGCCAGATCATATTCCCCGCGCAGGAAAATGATTCCATGGCCTGCCTGCACGCCGTAGGCCGCAAGTATCATCCCCTCGATCAGTTGCAGGGGATTGCCTTCAAGCAGCAGGCGGTCCTTGAAGGTGCCAGGTTCCATCTCATCAGCGTTGGCGATCAGGTATTTGCGGCGATCCGTTGCGGGCTCCTTCGGCACGAAGCTCCATTTCTGCCCGGTCCCGAAACCAGCGCCCCCGCGCCCGCGCAGTTTTGAGCGTGTTACCATGTCAATGATCTCGGCCGGGGCAAGGCTGCTCAATGCCTTGCGCGTGGCCTGCCAGCCGCCTGCATGTTCATATGCAGCACAGTCCGGTGGGCCGGTAGCCGGGTCGATCATGGCGGTCAGGGGCCGTTCGGAAGGGGGTGTCATGGCATGTCCCTCAGCGTGTCGATCAGGTGATCGAGGATAGCCGTGTCCACATCTCCATGCAGGGCGTTGTCCACCAGCATGGCCGGGGCGTGGTCGCAATGCCCGATACAGACCGTGGGCAGCAGGGTGATGGCGTTGTCCGCCGTGGTTTCGCCGGGTCTTATGCCCAGTTTCCGGCACAGATGGGCGCATAGGGGTTCGCGCCCCATGATCCAGCACGAAACGCTGTCACACAGCATGATGACATGCCGCCCGACCGGCCTGCGGAACAGCAGGTTGAAATAGGTGGCGACACCATCCAGATCATCGGCCGACATGCCCAGTAGGTCGGCCACTTCGCGGAGATGCGTGGTGCTGACCCAGCCAAAGCGGGCCTGCACCAGCCGCAGGGCCGCGACACTCGCCCCACGCGGGTACAGTTCCTGCGCCGCAAGGGCAAGGATTTCCGCCCGCACGGGCGCGGGCAGGGGATTTTCAGCGGTCAACATCGGCCATGACGAAATCGATGCTGCCCAGGATCGCGATCAGGTCCGCGATCATGATGCCGCGGCTGAGCAGCGGGATCATCTGCAGGTGGGCAAAGGACGGGGTGCGGATGCGGGTGCGGTAGGACGTGGTACCGCCATCGCTGACAAGCGTATAGGTGTTCACGCCTTTCGTGGCTTCGATGCTGGCCCGTGCCTCCCCCGGTGGAATGACCGGCCCCCAGCTTACGCTGAGGAAATGGTGGATCAGGGTTTCAATGTCATGCATCGTCCGCGCCTTTGGTGGCGGGGTTGTCAGCGGGTGGTCGGCCTTGACCGGGCCTGCTGGCATGTTGTCCACGCACTGGCGGATAATGCGCAGGCTCTGGCGCATTTCCTCCACATGCACGGCAATCCGGTCATAACAGTCGCCGTTGGTGCCGGTGGGAATATCGAATTCAAGCTGGTCGTAACAGGCATAGGGCGCATGCCTGCGGTAATCCCACGCAAGCCCTGTGGCGCGCAGCCCCGGCCCGGTGACGCCCCATTCAATGGCTTCCGTCGTGGTATAGGCGCCGATCCCTTTCGTCCGGGCGCGGAAGATGGGGTTGCGCATGACCATTGCATCGTATTCATCCAGCCGCTCCGGCAGGTCATCAAGAAAAGCACGGATCAGTCCTTCCCACCCTTCGGGCAGATCCATGGCCACGCCGCCAATGCGGAACCATGCCGGGTGCATGCGAAAGCCGCATATCGCCTCGATGATGCCGAATACGCGCTCACGGTCGGTAAACATGTAGAATACCGGCGAAAGCTGCCCCACATCCTGCGCCATGGTGCCGTAGAATACGAGATGGCTGGCAATGCGGAACAGTTCCGCCAGCATGACACGGATCATCTGTGCCCGTGGTGGCACGGTAATCCCCGCCAGTGTCTCGACCGCCATCACATAGGGGAAATTGTTCATGACCCCGCCGAGGTAGTCCACCCGGTCGGTATAGGGGATGTAGGTGTGCCAGGACTGGCGTTCTCCCATTTTTTCCGCGCCGCGGTGGTGAAAGCCGATATCGGGCACGGCATCGACAATCCGCTCGCCTTCCAGTTGCAGCATGATGCGGAACACCCCATGCACGCTGGGGTGATTGGGGCCGAGATTGAGGAACATGAAATCGCTATGGTCACTATGCCGCCGCATGCCCCATGCGGACGGGTCAAAGCGCATGGCGTCCTGTTCGCATGCCTCGTGTTCTTCCGTCAGGCTGTAGGGCGGCATTTCGGTGGCGCGGGCGTGGTGGTCCTTGCGTAGGGGGTGCCCGGTCCATGTGGGCGGGGTCAGGATGCGGCGCAGGTCGGGATGGTTATGAAAGTGAATGCCAAACAGATCCCAGACCTCGCGTTCATACCAGTTGGCGCCCGGCCACAGGTCGCAGATGCTGGGAAGGGCCGGGGCAGTTGCACCAAGGGGCACCTTGATCCGCACCTCATCCGTGCGGGTGGCAAGCGAGATCAGATGATAGACGACCGTGAATGCGGCCTGTGGCTGTCCGTTACGGTGGGTGCGCTGACGTTCATCTATGGCGGTCAGGTCGAGCAGCATGAGGGATATGGCGGCCGATGCCTTCAGCGCGGCCATGACGGGGCGGAGGTCAGCAGCCGCAATCCAGAGGGTGGGCACGCCGTCACACGCAGGCTGGGTGGCCAGAAAGCCATTTGGCAGATGGTGCGAAATGATATCCGCCAGGCCCTGTTCGCGGGCAGGAGAAAGAAGGGTGGTAGCCATGGTGTCAGACCCCGTCGGGCGTACGCAGGTCGCGCATGGCCTGACGCCCGGCGCGTTTTTCATCGCGCAGGCTGGGCGGTGTTACGGGTTGGGCACCCTGCGGGCCCATGAGCCAGCTAAGGGGCCTGCGCTGCGCGCCAATGGATTTTTGCAGCAACAGCAGGCCTTCCAGCAGTGCTTCGGGGCGGGGCGGACAACCGGGAACGTACACATCCACCGGCAGGAAGCTGTCCACGCCCTGCACGACACTGTAGATATCGTACATGCCGCCGGAATTGGCGCAGGAACCCATGGAAATGACCCATCGCGGCTCCAGCATCTGGTTGTACAGATGCTGGATGACCGGGGCCATCTTGACGAACACGGTGCCGGAAATGACGATCAGGTCGGCTTCACGTGGCGTGGCGCGCAGGACTTCAGAACCGAAGCGGGCAATATCGAACCGACTGGTAAAGGCGGTCGCCATTTCCACATAACAGCATGACAGGCCGAAATTCAGCGGCCAGATGGAGTTTTTCTGCCCCCATGCCACAAAATCCTGCAACCGGCCCATGACAAGATTGCGGCGCACAGTCTCACTGAAGCTGGGCGCAGGTTGGGCATTGCCAGCCGCATGGGGGGAGGAAAGGGACCAGTTCATCATACATGATCCTTCTGCGTATCCGTTACCTGGCGCAGGTGGACCCGTGGCCCCCAGTCCAGTGCCCCGGCACGCCACAGATAGACAAGAGAAATGACCAGAAAGACAGTAAAGATGAGGGCCGCCGTATAACCGATCCAGCCCGTTTGTGTTACAACGGTTGCCCATGTCAGCAGAATGGCTGTTTCGACATCAAAGATGACGAAGAATATGGCTGCCAGATAATATTGTACAGGCAACCGCAGATGTGCCGACCCCGTGGGTACGATGCCGGATTCAAAGGGTTGAGACATGGAACGGCCCATGCTCCCGCCGGTTCGCTGGGTGCCGGTGATGGAAGACAGTCCAAGCATACCGGCAAGCAGTATTCCTATGACTATAGCATACGAAAATACTGACCATATGTTGTACATTGTTTCCATAACTGGCAATTCCGCTTCTTTTGGTTTTATTTTGAACGGAGGCAATCTGTATAATGCTATTCGCGTTGACAGGCCATAACCAGACACTGCTTCAGGAGGGGCATACAGGCACCCCCTACGTATTCCAGCTGGATGTATGGAATGCCGGAATATGCTGTCAGTCGCTTATACGCGTATGTAAAGGGGAAGTTGCGGTGTGATCATGATAAGCTTCGACATTGGCCCTGATTGCGGCAAGCCGTTCGTCAGATATGTCGATCGTGTAGGGCGAGATCATGATCTTCTTCCCGCAGGAACATCGCCTCATGGCTTTCTACATTGGCTTTGTTGATGAGGCGCTACACCGTAAACTATGCGGGTTCTTCATAATTCAGCGGTTCGTGATATTCCATTTATCGTCCAGAAGCAGATCGTAAAACGTTTTGATTATTTGTTGCCGTCAAGAAGGGTTATCTTTATATGCCTGAATCTGGTCATGCCATTTTCAGAAAGGTCATGATGCGATCAGCCCCGGCAGGTGGAAAGATCAGGTCGGTTATGGACTTGTGACGGTTCTGTGCCGGTCAGGAAGTGATTATGCCACTCTTGCTTCGAAAGCGAGAAGGCTGATGCCGCCCAGATATGAATAGCGTTGACGTGGATTGCAGAAACCATTGATATACTGGCAGATGGCGGCAGTAGCCTGACGGCGGGTTGGCCAGTTCTGAACTGCCCAGGGTTTACCGGAGAGCGATTTGTTCAGTAATCAGGCTGCGAGATCAAGTCTGCTCTGATCTGCATAGAAGGCGCGTTCGGCTTCGGCGGGAGGCCTGTAGCCGATTGGCGCCAGCAGGCGTCGGTTATTGTACCAGTCCACCCATCTGAGGGTTTCCCATTCGACCTGCGCCATGGATTTCCATGGCCCCAGATGATGGATGACCTCGGCCTTGTATAAACCGTTGATGGTTTCCGCCAGTGCATTGTCGTAGCTGTCACCAACCGTGCCGACCGAGGCATCGATGTCAGCCAGTGCCAGGCGTTCGGTATACCGGATCGACAGGTATTGTGATCCACGGTCCGAATGATGGATCAGCGCCTTGTTTCCTGCGGGCTTTCGTTGCCAGATGGCCTGTTCAGGGGCGTCGAGCACGAACCGGGTGGTCATGGAAGTCGAGACTTTCCAGCCCACGATCCTGCGGGCGAACACATCAATGACGAACGCCACATAGACCATGCCATTCCAGGTCTGGACATAGGTAAAGTCTGAGACCCATAGCTGGTTGGGGCTCTCGGCCCGGAACTGCCGGTTGACCCTGTCATCGGGACAGGGGCGCGCCGTATCTGGACGGGTCGTGATGACCTTCCGGCCCCGGATTACACCCTTCAGACCCATCTGCCGCATCAGGCGCTCAACAGTGCAGCGTGCAACCTGTCACCCCTCACGGTGCAGGCTGTGTCAGACCTTGCGCGCACCATAAACAGCACGGTTGTCCCGCCAGATCCGGCAGATATGTTCCATCAGTTCCCTATCGCGCAGGGCACGCGGGCTGGCCCTGGCCGGATTTCTTGCCATGACCGCCTGCTGGTAAAACCTGGACGGGGCAATCGGCAGAACGCGACAGATTGGCTCAACCCCGTAATCGGCACGATAGGCTTCAATAAACGCGATCATTTGCGAAACGGGCGGTCGAGCTCCGCCTGAGCAAAATAAGCCGAGGCCTTCTTAAGGATCTCATTAGCCTGACGCAGTTCACGGACCCCACGATCCAGCGCCTTGATCCGTGCTGTCTCGGCCGTGGTCGGTCCCGGTTGCGCCCCAGCGTCCCGTCGGGCCTGCTTCCACCAGTCGTGCAGGCTGTCGCCCGAGCATCCAGGTTTGCCACCAATCTCGCGACAGGTCGCCTATAGGCTTGGGTAATCCGACCGCCGCTCATCCAGAAGGCGCACGGCACGTTCACGTAACTCAGGCGAATAACGTGATGTTTTCTTCTTCTCTATCATAGGGCTCATCCTTCAAGAGTTTTACTCTCCGGTAAACCCGGGGCAGTTCATCACGCTGTCTTTTCTCTTTGATCCGCCCTGACGTGCTGCAGTTGAAGCGCTCTGAAGGCAGGGGTCAAGACAGGCTCAGAATCTCGATCTTCCTGGGTGCCGGGCCTTTATGCTGGCTTCGTCGATATAGGTCTCGACGACCTGAAGGCTTTTGTGCCGCGAGAAGCGCTTCAGTTCCAGAAGATCATACCCGTCCTTTGCTCCCGTGGTGATGGCGCCACGACGCAGGCTGTGTCCGCCAAAGTCCCCCTCAAGGTGGGTGTCACCGCATCGCTTGCGGATGAGGTCCGTGACCGCCCGGTCCGACAGGGCGTGCGGCCCGATCCTGGGCGGGGCTCCGACGGGAGTGGCGCCCGCCCTGCGGTCCCGAGCGGACCAGATGCGCCGGAAGATCGGACCGTCCGTGATCCCGGCCTGCCGGAGCCAGGCCTCATACGCCAGAATGGGGCAGTTCCGGGTCAGGCCCGCGGAATGCCGATCAGCGCGCCCTTGCGCTGGGGATCTCCCTTGGACCGGCCCAGCCGGATCTGCATGCCATCCTCGTCCACCGTAAGGTCGTCCACCTTCAGTGCAGCAAGCTCGGAGCGCCGGAAAGCGCCGGCAAAGCCGAGCAGAAGAATGGCCCGGTCCCGCGCGCCGACCAGATCGTGGAGACTGATGGCCTCGACGACCCGGACCAGCCTGTCCCAGGTGAGCGCGGTTTTCTGGCGGGGCAGGGTCTCCTTTGTCTCCCGACGGATGCCGGCCAGCGTTGCGGTCACCATCGGGTGAGCGGTGGGTACGGTAATCTGCGCCAGATGGTGCAGGTAGCGCAGGGCGGCACGATGCAGGTCGATGGTGCTGGTCCTGCGGCCCTGAAGCGCCATGTCGGCTAAATAGGCGGCAACATCCTCGCTGCTGGGCGGCAGGGCGGGCAGGGCATGACCGGCAGCCCAGCGACACCAGGACCGCACGGCGGTGCGATAGGTGCGCAGTGTGTTTTCGGCCTTGCTGCGGTGCATATAGGCATCGGCCGCCTGACGGGCCGTAGCCAGGCGGCCATCATGTTCGGGTACGGGTTGTGCCGAGACGACGGAAAACCATTGCGCGACGGCGGCGGCTGGCTGGCCGACGGGCGCAGGGGGCGCCGCGTCTGCCGTCCCGGAACAGGAGCCTACGGGCTGGAGTGGCCGGAACCAGGCCAGGAAACAGGGTGTGCCATCATCGATTTCCAGCCCGACGGCCATCAAACCCTGATGGGATATCGGCCACATGGTCCTGAGCCATCTGCTGGGCGGCGGATGCATACGGCACGTCCTGGGCGAGGGGGGTATCCGGGGAATAGCTACCGTCGGGCAATTTGATGCCCGCCAGAAGCAGGGGCAGGGGCGGGGTGAAACGCGCGGTCGAGAGGATTTCGCGCCAACGCGCCGGATCCTGTGTTTCGGCCAGACGCTGTCGTGTCAGTTGGTCAACGCGGGCGTGCAGCGCGGCCTGCGCCCGCCTGCTGGAGCCGAGGATCTGGACGTCGCTCAGCAGGGCAGGTAGACAGACATGGGGAAAAGGCTCTGGAGTAGGTGCATTGCAGGATTTTTGCTGGAAAGCCTCATTAATGGGAATAGGAATCCTATTTTATTAATCGCCTATTTTAATACGTTAATTACGAGAATATCTTTAATTGAGATGAAAAAATATCCTTAATTATGCGAAGGAATGATTTCAGGATTTTCAGAACTGAGACTACTTCCGTAACATTTCAATCATCAAGAAAATTACCAATCGTTCTAAAAAGCTGACACGTCGTGGTTCAATCAATCGCTGCAGCCCATACCATCCAGCAACACGTCCAGCGCGGCCGGGACTGGTGCTGGCCCGACCTTCTCCTCAAGCAACTGGTTACTGATCGCCAGCATGGCCAGGCCATGCACCTGTGCCCAGCTTGCCGTTGCCAAAGCACTGACGGCAACCGGCCGGAAGTTGCCGTCGCGCTGTCCCCTTTCCAGAAGCCCCAGAAGAATGCCAAAGGTCTTCATGGCCGCATCATGTAGCGGCGGATCTATTGTCTTGTCGGCATCGGAACTGAACATCAGACGATAAAGGCCGGGATTTTGGCAGGCGAACCTGATACAGGCCTGCGCCGCCGCCATGAATTGCGCGCGCGTGGACGGCAGCCCCAGAGACATGGCCTCTATCAGGCTCTCCCCAAGCCTGATGAAGCCGATCCGGGCCAGTTCGCGTAACAACATCTCACAATCACGGAAATGCTTGTAGGGTGCTGCGTGACTGACACCTGTGCGCCGCGCCACTTCCCGCAGGGTGAAGGTCCAGTTCTGGTCTGCCGCCAGCATGTCCAGCGCCGTGTCGATCAGGGCGCGGCGCAGGTCACCGTGATGGTAGGGGCGGTCCTTTGTTTTACTCATTCGTGAGGTCCATGTTTACACAAGAAACTTTTATTGACACCAGATCGTCATGCTCCATACCTTGCCCGCATAAGTTTCTCCTGTAAACATGGAGGACACGATGTCCGATGTTACGCCTGCTGACCTGAACCGTATTCTCGACCGCCAGCGTGCCGCGTTCATGAATGCCGGACCACCCGACCTGAAACAGCGCCGGACCGATCTGCGCCGCCTCAAGGCCGAAATCCTGAAGCGGCGCACCGAGATCGTGCGTGCCCTGAAAACGGATTTCGGCCAGCGGTCGGAGCGCGAAAGCGCCATCGTGGAACTGATCCCGCTGGTGCAGTCGATCAATTACATGATCGCGCATCTGGGGTGCTGGATGAAACCGCAGCGCCGCCACGTCTCGGCCTATTTCAAATGCGGTCGTGCCTGGGTGGTCCGGCAGCCGGTGGGTGTGGTGGGCATTATCGCGCCGTGGAATTATCCGGTCTCGCTTGCCCTTGTGCCGCTGGCGACAGCAATTGCCGCTGGTAACCGGGCCATGCTCAAACCATCGGAATTCACACCGGCCACATCGGCTGTGATCGGCCAGATCGTTCAGTCCATCTTTCCGCCAGAACAGGTTTCTGTCGTGACCGGCAATGGCGAATTGGGCGCCGCGTTCTCGGCCCTGCCGTTTGATCATATCCTGTTCACCGGCAGTACGGCGGTTGGCAAGAAGGTTGCCGAGGCGGCGGCGCGCAATCTGACACCGGTGACGCTCGAACTCGGCGGCAAGTCGCCCGTAGTGATCGCGCCCGGCTTTGCCATGCAGCGGGTGGCAGATCGCGTGGCGTTCGGCAAGCTGACCAATGGCGGGCAGACCTGCATCGCGCCGGATTACGTGCTGGTGCATGAAGACGATAGAGACGCTTTTGCCGCAGCCTATCAGGACGCTGTGAAAAAGCTGCATCCGGGCGGTTATGTGGGGTCGCCTGATTATACGGCCATTCTCAACACGCATCATTACGGACGGCTGAGCGGTCTGATCGATAATGCCGCAGCACAGGGCGCGCAGGTGATCCGGCTGGGCAGTGATTCGACTACGGATCATGTCCTGGCCCCCGTGCTGCTGCTCAATGTCACGCCCCAGATGGCGGTCATGCAGGAGGAGATTTTCGGTCCCGTCCTGCCCGTGCTGACCTACCGCACACTGGACGAAGCAATTGCCTTCATCAACGCGCGGCCTCGCCCCCTGGCCCTGTATTATTTTGGCGACAATCGCGTTGAACGCGACAGGGTGTTGAAGAACACGGTTTCAGGAAACGTGACGATCAACGGCACATTGATGCATTATGTGCAGGACGACCTGCCATTTGGCGGCGTGGGGGATAGCGGCATCGGAGCATATCACGGCAAGGAAGGTTTCATCGCGCTCACGCATGCCCGTGGCGTGTACCGACAGGGGCGTTTCAATGCGGCAACGCTGCTTAAGCCACCCTTCGGCAAATTCACCGACGCCATCACCAATCTGATCCTGCGATGACGACGCGCATTCTGCTCATCGGGGGCACCGGTCTCATCGGGCATTCTATCGATGCGGACCTTGCCACGCGGCTCGATACCCTCGTCACCAGCCTGACGCGTCGGCAATCATCCGGCTCTGATCATGTCATTGACTTCGAACGTCTATGCACGGCGCCCGAGGTGACGTTACGGACCGTGGCCCCAACAGGTGCTGACGTGGCGATTTCCTGCCTGGGCACGACAATTCGTGCCGCAGGATCGCAGGCGGCCATGTTCCGCGTGGATCACGATTACGTCCTCGCTTTTGCCAGGGGCGCGCATGCGCTTGGCGTGCGTCAGTTCATTCTCGTATCTTCAGTGGGGGCGGGTGGTCCCGGTTTTTACCTCAGGACCAAGGACGCGGTCGAACGCGACATCAGGGCACTGGGTTTCAGCCGTGTCGATATCCTACGCCCCGGCATGCTGCTGGGTCACCGTGCGGTGGCACGACCGATGGAGGCGGTTGGTCAACGACTGGCCGTGGCGCTGTCGCCGCTTATGGTTGGCAGGCTTTCCAGATATGGTGGCATTGACGCGAAAACCGTTGCGAAGGCGAGTGCCAGACTTGTGGGGCAGGCGGGTGATGGATGCCGGACATATGACAACGCGGACCTGCGCCGCATCGCCAGTCAGACTGCAAGCCGATGAGGGTGCCCGGTTCGGAACAGCCGGCCCGGATTATGATTCTTTGGCCAGTCGTATCAGGTACGCTTCGAACATATCGGCCATGGCATCGGCATAGGCTACAATTTTCGCGTCGCTTCGGGGTGTTTCCGAAAATGCCTTGCCGACCGCACCAAAAGTCTTTTTGATGAGGTCCCCAGCTATATCGCGCGTGACATCCGAAGTGTCGGGGAGAACCTCGCACATGAAGCGTCGGATGATGTCATCCGCGGCCTGCCGCACTTCGACGGCTTCTGGTGCATCCCGATAGAGGGGAGCGGCATCGTTGAGTGCCACACGTACTGAGGCTTCGGTGCATTCCGAACGGATGAAGGCGTGGGCCAGCGTGCGCAAACGCGCCAGCGGTGGTTTACTGGCATCGTCAAGCGTATTGTGCAACATTGCAGTCGTCTCCCGCCATTCGTCGGTCTGGAGCTGGAACAGGATGGCGGCCTTGTTGGGGAAATATTGGTAAAGCGAGCCGATGCTCACGCCGGCTTTCTCCGCCACACGCGCCGTGGTGAAACGCGTGGCGCCTTCCTTGGCCAGAACACGAACAGCTGCTTCCAGAATCGTGGCGACAAGTGCCGCCGAACGCACCTGGCTAGGCTGTTTGCGGACGGAAATCCTTGGATTGCGACGATCGGTCATGTGTTCCGGGGAATGCGAATAGGAAACGCGATGAATCAATCGTATTTTCGCGGGGTGCGCAAGGTGAAGTGCCGCAGCAATCCCGTTACTGAACAGAGATCACATCATGACCCCTGATAAAGCTCCCACCCTGATCAGCGTACCAGTCGCTCCGCTGCTCGACCGGCTGTTCGCCGAGGCGGATGCCGCCACGAGCCCTGCCGTCTCCAATCTGGCTCCAGAAGAATTGCAGCGTCTGGTCGGCAGCCGGGCTGATTATGTGCAATTCTATGGCCTCGCAAAAGACCTGTGGCTTCCCGTCTCACGCGAAACAGGCCCGCTTCTTTACATGCTGGCCCGCGCCATGCGGGCGCAGCACATTGTGGAATTCGGAACATCCTTCGGGATTTCGACAATCCATCTTGCCGCTGCCCTGCGCGACAATGGAGGTGGCAGGCTGATTACCACCGAGTTTGAACCTTCCAAGATCGTCCGTGCGCGGCAAGCATGTTGAAGAAGCTGGACTGGACGATTTTGTGGAAATACGCGAGGGGGATGCCCTGACCACGCTCGCCGCCAATCTGCCCGAAACCATCGACTTTGTACTGCTCGATGGTGCCAAGCCACTTTATCTCGACATTCTTGCGTTGCTGGAAAGTAGGCTGCGACCCGGCGCGATGATTGTCGCGGATAATGCCGATTACAGTCCAGACTATCTGGCGCGGGTGCGGGCTCCAGAATCTGGTTACCTGTCCCTGCCGTTTGACGGGGATGTGGAACTGTCTATGAAACTTGGTTGAATGCCGCGATTTGAGCGGGGCGGAGCTTATTGCCCATAAGCGAGAACCATGATCGCTTACGGGCAAGGGGGCTGCAAGCGCCCTAAGCGGCCGCCGTGGAGGTGTCAGGTAGCAGACTGGTGAAAAACCCCCAGATAAGCTTGATGAAGCAAACAGACAATCAGTCAGGTGGCAAACGCCTCATCCGGGACTTGCAGGGCTACGATCGGCTGTCCTGAAAGCGACCGTGGATTACCCAGCGTGCGTAGCAAGAATGCTCTCATTCGAAATCTGGTAATATAGATGCATAAACCGCAGGGATCAGGCTCTCGGCATGGTCTTTCTCGATGGCACGACGATCCGTGCCCATCACAAGGCAGCCGGAGCGGCTAAAAAAGGGGGCACAGAGAACGCCGAAAGGATCGTGAGGCTCCTGGCCGCTCACGTGGAGGATTTGGCACCAAGGTCTGCGTAGCTGCGGACAGTCATGGCAGGGCACTGTCCTTTACGCTGTCCCTGCTGGACAGGCGCACGAATTACCGTGTGCCTACGCCCTGCTTGACGCTCTGCCACACCCACCAATCTATGTCGTCTGCGATCGCGGGTATGCTCCACATAAATTTCGTGAAGATCTTTGGAACCGCGGATCTCGTCCTGTCATCCTGCCAAGGAAGAATGATCCAGAAGTCGCTTGTCCCAAATGGGCTTACAGACACCGGCACCTAGTCGAAAATCTGTGGGCAAGGCTCAAGGAGTGACGGGCTGTCGCGACCCGATACGAAAAAACAGCCGCGTCCTTTCTCTCTGTCATCCTCATCGCGGCTACAGCAGACTATATCAAGGCCTAACAGGCCCTGGTTCGGGTGGAATATTTCGCTATTTTGCGCCATTTCGTAACATCAGAATATCCCCGATAACAGGCGTTGCAGAACCTGCGACTGTGTCTTGCTCCGAGGGTGAAACACCTTAGTCAAAGGTTCCCATATCACTGATGTTTCGCCTGTGAAAATGCCGGTTCAGGCTCCTTCTGCAGTCTCTGTAACGTATGAGGGATTTCAAATTCCAACAAAAAAATTAGCATTAAAAATAGTAAAGTCAAAGTTTTAAAAAATAAACATTTATAACCATTGTATAACAAAAAAAATATAAAGTATAATACGGAAAATATATTATTCATAAATAATATATGAAGGGGATATCTGATGGATACATTTAACGTTACCGGAATTTCATTTCTGTTATATAGGATATCTCCCTTACGAAAATCGGTAAAAATCTACCGATCCGCACTTCTCTTCAGCCTCTCCCCCATCTTCCTATTAGGAAATTCGGCATTCGCTGCTGAGTCGCCGCCGCGCCAGGTCAGCGCAGCGCGTAAGACGTCGACACCTGCCAATACCTCGCAGGGCAATGGCTCGACAGGGGGGAGGATTGGAGGAAAGACAGAAAATATTCATGTGCATCAGCAATCCCATACGGCTCAGTTGCGCGAAAAAGTCCAGAAAACGCCTTCATCTGTTTCGATCCTGTCGGCCGAGCGCTTGCGTGAGCTGGGCGTCACGGATGTGAGACAACTCAGCAACCAGACTCCCAATCTGTATCAGCCTCGAGCAACCGTAGGATTTTCCGCCACAAATTATTTTATCCGCGGGATCGGCGAACTTGATCCGCAGGGTGAACCGTCCGTGGGCACATATGTTGATGGAGTGTATCTTCCACGCAATATAGGTACCATGCAGGAACTTCTGGACGTTGATAATGTTCAGATTGATCGTGGTCCCGTGGGCTTTGATTATGGTCATCAGGCAGAGGGCGGGGCAGTCCGTATCAATACGCTCGCTCCCACCAACGCACGGCATCTCAGTCTTCTGGCAGGTTACGGTACGTATAACGAATATCGTATTGCTGGCATGGCGAGCGGTGCGCTCGTCAAGGACAAGGTATATGCCAGCCTTTCATTTGATCGGCATGCGAGAGACGGTATAGACCATAATTACACGCTCGACCGACAGGAAAATGATATCGATTTTTCTCAGGCACGTGGCAAGATTCGCTTCACGCCCAATAGTCGATGGGATATTACATTAGCTTTTGACGGAACGGTTGATAACAGTTCCAATCGTGGATACGGAAATATAAACAACACATACCAATATGGACTTTATTCTTCTGTCTATACTCAAAACAATTATAGTGAAATAGGTTTTACGGGAAACATAAACTATATTATAAACGATCATCTTTCCCTACATTCCACAACTGGAATCCGGGGATATGACAATATCGGAATGTACGACAATTATGGTTCATATTATGCCCAGAGTTCACAATGGGTGAAATATACGGACCGCTCTTATTCCGAGAATCTGAGCCTGCATGGTGTTTATAACAAGATATCCTTTACTACAGGCGCGTTTTTTGAATATGAGGACTGGTATACCAACCGTCGTGCGAATACGCCTGCCAACGGTTTCCTGGGTGCTACCGCGTCCCCTGCCATATCAGCAGATCAGCTTTATACTCCGGTATATTCTGTGATCGATCAGCAAACACGGAACTGGGCAGTTTACGGGCAGGCTGAATATAAAATCACTCCCAGACTTACTGCCACCGCTGCCCTGCGTTTTAACTGGGAGGACCATTCAAATTCTTCCACGCTGAATTATCTTGCTCATACGGCCAATCATGAAGTGGGCTGGGCCCAGGATATTGCAACGTTGTTTGGTACGCCGGGGGCAGCCGCATGGGCATACGAAGCGGAAGCCCATAAAAGCTGGTTTCAACTTTTGCCCAAGGGTACATTGAGCTGGCAGGCACTGCCAAACCTCATGCCCTATGTTTCCATCTCTCAGGGTAGTAAATCGGGAGGTTTCGACTATCGTGCGCAGACACCAGGTGTTCCACAACAGGCTACTAGCCCGTACAATCCTGAAATGGTTACGACATATGAAATTGGTGTAAAGACGAGCCCACTCCCACGGATACTGACTTTTAATGGAGCGCTATTCTATAATAATTTTGATAATATACAGATGACCACCTACAATCCCACTACCGGCGTATCCGAGCGCTTCAATGCAGGGAAAGGACATTCTGTCGGAGCGGAAATTGAGACAACAGCGCAGGTAACGCGTGCATGGGATATTCATTATACAGCATCATACCTCTATTCCAGGCTCGATGAGTTCTATGGCCGTCCATCTGCCGCCACCGTTCTGGCTAACAACACCAGCTATAATACAACACCACGTGCGGGCAACGTGCTACCATATTCACCACGTTTCCAGATGAGTGCTTCGACCAGCTATCGTCTGCCACTGCCGCGCGTTGCCGGGCAATTGCGGATTGGCGCAGATGTATCATTCCAGTCATCACTGTTCCTGGATGGAAATGAAAATGCGCAGACGCGTCTGCCTGACCAGACTTATGTCAATGCCATCGCTATATGGACAAGCCCCGATCAGCGCTGGACCGTAACCGGGCAGGCGCGCAATCTGTTAAATCATCGGTACCCGCAGACATTGTCATATTTTTACAGCGGCGGTGTGGGCACGGGGTATGCCGCAGCCTACTCGGACCCACGCACCATTTATGTCACGGCACAGTTCAGGTTGTAAAACCGTATCATACGCGAGGGTATTACTTACTCTCGCGTATGATTTATCTGTCATTAGCAACGATGCCTGCATGGAAAAGACACCGTCTCCAGAACAGCATTGCGCGCGGGCATGTCCTCAACGGAGTGCCCCCAGAAAGCATCATGAGGCGGTAAGGGTCAGTTGACTGCCATCAGGCCGTTACTGACTTTTCGCTGTCAGCCAGAAATATCCAAGCCTATAGCTTCACATCCGCCTTCAGGTAATAAAATCCACCGTTTATGCCAAGCTGCGATGTGCTCATGTAATACTGGGGCACACCCAGGTAGCGGTTTTCCTCCGGCACGCGCGATGGCATGGCATTGAACAGGTTATTGGCCCCCAGTGTAAAGGACAGTTGCGGCATGACCCGGTAGGTGATGTCCAGATTGGTCACGAATTTGGGGGCATTATGGAATTGGGTAAATGAATAGGCACTGAGGCTGGAACTGTTCGTTGCCCCCGTATAGTCAGTCAGTTCCGAAGTGGTCTGCCCCCAGCGTATTTCATGCACGCCAACGGTCCATTTGCCATTGCTGCTGGTAAAGCGGCCACCCCAGATCATCTTGCTGCGCGGGTAGGCTGTTGTAATGTAGGCAATGCTCTGGGCTGTCAGCAGGGATGTGCCATCCGATGCGTCGGCCTGATGGGTGAGGCGCGTGCGGTTGAGGTTGATGCCTACATCCCAGTCGATTTTGCCGATCCTGCTCCCCAGTCTTGTCGGATATGTCGCGGTAATGTCCAGCCCCTGCGTGCGCGTGCTTGCCACATTCGCGAACCAGTGGGTGGAGAGCGAACTGCCCCATGAGGCCGCATCGGCGGGCAGCGTGAACCCGTTCATCTGCAGTGCCGAGAGGGCATTCGTGCCATATACGTTACCGCCCGGCAGGATCTGGTCGCGCAGGTTGATCTGGTAGACATCCGCAGTGATGTGCAACTGCCTGACAGGTTCGAGCACGATCCCGCCTGAAACACTGGTCGAGCGTTCCGGCTTGAGTTCACCCGCACCATTCGCGCGCGCGCCGGGTGAATTGGCGGCAATGATGCCGCGCGCGGCGGAAGGAGAAACCGCAACGGCGCTGTAATATTCCTGCGCCAGCGTTGGCGCATGGAAACCGTTCGAGATCGTGGCGCGCAGGCCCAGCCAAGGCAGGGGATCATAACGCAGGGCAACCTTGCCGGTCTGCGTATCGCCTACATCGGTATAATGTTCATATCGACCCGCCAGGTCGAGTTGCAGGTTCTTTGCCAGGTGGGTCGCGACATCAATATAACCGCCAATAACATCACGGTTGTAATTGCCGGCATTGGCGGCCACGGTTCCCTGCAGGGCATCTGAACCGCTGCCATAAATGGAATCAGCCGAGCCGGTGGCGATGCTGTAGCTTTCATAGCGGTATGATGCCCCTCCCGCCACGTTGATTGCATGCGGCCAGCCATGAATATGAAAAGCCCTGCTCAGGTCGAACGTGTTGCTCCACTGTTCGTTACTGTAGCCCTGGGCATCAAAATCCGTTGGCGTGCGCCCCGTAGCTGTGGAGAGCCCCAGGTTGGCTGAACTCGCAATCCCGATCCGGTCGTAATCGCGCCCGTAGACCGATGACAGGTCCCAGTGCCAATGCGCCAGTTCGCCACGCAGGCCTGCCGTTACTTCCCAGTCGTTTTCATCCATGGTCATGACAGGCGAGTAACCATCAGGATAAAGAGCGGCATAACCCGGGTAGTCCTGCAGGGAACTGGCCGTGCGATAGTTTTGGAAGGATTCCGCGTGGCGGTGTGCGTATGTTGCCACCGCATAGGCTTCCAGGTTGTCCAGTATATGGTAACCGGCCTTTATGGCCACGGTTTCGCGTGTCTGTTCCGGTTGCCCCAGCAGCTTGTTGGCCGTGGTGCCGGTACGCAGGTCTGGCGCACTGCGATAGGTATGATCCTCATGCACATAGTCGCCACTGATATGGATATAGCCGCGATCCGTCAGCTTCGCGCCGCCATCCATGTAGATGCCCTGTTCGAACCCGTCCTTTGACGCGGTGATGCCGGTAAGGGACTGGGCATGAAAACCATGGTCCTGCTTTTTCAGAATGATGTTCACTACCCCCGCCACCGCGTCGGACCCGTACTGGGCCGAGGCGCCATCGCGCAGGATCTCGACATGATCGATCGCGGCAAGTGGAATCATGTCGATGTCAACGGGCGTACTGCCCTGCTGGGGGCCGGGATCAGCATAGATATTGGCCGTGGTATGCCGGCGCTTGCCATCAACGAGCACAAGGGTTTCGTTCGGGCTCAGCCCACGCAGGCTGAAGGCCGAGGTCAGGGCCCCTGCATCATATCCGCTCGTGGGCATGGTCAGTGATGGCGTGAGCTGGGTCAGCGCTTCACGAAGGGAGGGCATGCCCGTCTCGGAAAGCTGGCGTGCCGTGATGATATCGACAGGCGAAATACTGTCGCGCGCTTTTTTGCCGATTTCACGCGTGCCGGTCACGATAATGGTCTCGGTGCCAGCCGCGTCCTGTCCGGCTACATGATGAGGGGTAACCACGCTCAGTTTCCGGGCATGCGATACCGCTGCTGTTTTCTCGCCTTCGGGCTGGTGCTGTTCAGGCAGGGGAGTGCCTGCGCTCTGGGCATGTAGCGGTTCAGCCAGCAGGCAGAATATGGATGTTGTCCCCAGAAACAGAGGCCGTGTAAAACGGGCAGGGCGGGCCATGATCGAACGGCGTGAGTGCACAGTAAGCTCCTGGGAAAAAAGACAAATCCAGATAGCGCACTATATTATGTGAATTATTTTTTCAACAGTGTTTCTTGTCATTAATGAATGAATTTTCAAGCTGTGTCATATTTGAAAAACTTAATGAATACAAACCTTTCATGGCCGAATGCACTATGCGCAGGGAATGGGCGCGAAAGCAGGGTATTCGGAAAGATGACATGCCAGATGCCGCCGCACACGAATTACCGGCAGCGTTAAGTATCAGTATGCAAAAAAGGTGCAGGGCAGTCCCCGTCTGGTTTGCTCACAAGCCGGACAGGGGGAATGAAAATCAGGCGATAACAGGGATCATGTGACGCAGCGCAGGATCAGGAATGCTGTGCCCATTCGTTCAGTTGATCCACAATCGCCTGCCCGGACAGGGTGCGCGCATTGCCCAGTACCAGCGCGTTGTCACCATTGAGCAGCCTGCCTTCGGGCGTAAAGACCAGCACGGCGGGAATGGCCTTGATGGTGACACCGTATTTTCGTGCGATATCCATGTTATTGTTGAATCGCTCACCCGGGTCTGTCGGGCCGGAAGCGCGATCAACATTGAGGGCTACAACTACGAAGTTCTGGTCAACCCATGCCGCAATGGCCGGGCGTTTCAGCACGCCTGCCAGTATCTGGCAGTCAGGGCACCAGTTGGCACCGAAATCAAGCAATACTTTCCGGCCAGTCTGCCGCGCCTGTTGAAAGGCGGCATCAACAGCCTGCTGTGCTCCCTCGGCCGCGCCATAGGGGTGACTGACCGGGATGATGGGGTCCGTGCCGAAGGCAGGAGGTTGCGGTGCGGCAAAGGCTGTCTGGCCCGCGGGAATGCACAGGGCCAATGCCAGGAAGATTTTTTGAGGCAGGGAAGAATAATTCATGCATATCGCTCCCGAATGAATTCATTCTATTGCAGAAAATAAAAGGGCTTCGGGCACGAAAACCGGCTCATGGCCCTTGAACAGGATAGCTCGGGCAGACAATGGAACCATCTATAATCTTCGTCGTATTTTAAAACAACACCATTAATTCGTTGATTATGATATTCTCTTTCCTGATCCGGATTTAACGTCATGTAAACGGCTCCCCGACCATGTGATTTCCTCCCGGTCAATCGGGTTTCTGGCCGCATGTTGCGGGTGTCGCTGCTGGTTACCAGTCCGCACTATGCCCTAGTTGGACCAGGATATCGCGGCGCAATGCAAGCAGGTGTGGATCATCGCGATGACGGTGATAGGGCAGGTCGATATTGATATCCGACACCACGCTGGCCGGGCGGGAGCTGAAGGTAATAACCCTGGTGGCCAGCAATAATGCTTCTTCCACGTCATGCGTGACCATGATGACGGTGAAGCCCCGATCCTGCCACAGGCGTAGCAGTTCGGTCTGCATGGTCAGCCGTGTCAGGCTGTCCAGCTTGCCAAGGGGTTCATCGAGAATGAGCAGGCGTGGATTATTGACCAGTGCCCGTGCAAGTGCGGCCCGCTGTGCCATGCCGCCAGAAAGCTGGTGCGGCCAGGCACGTTCAAACCCCTGCAGTCCGACCATGGCAATGGTGGCATCCACCGCCGCGTTATCGACCCTGCCAGAAATATCCTGACTGAGTGCGACATTGGCCCGTACGCTGCGCCATGGGTAAAGGGTCGGGTCCTGAAACATGACAATCCGGTCAGGGCCGGGGCCGGTTATGGGGGCGCCATCGGCCAGTATGCGCCCGGCATGCGGTGCCTCAAGGCCTGCCACCAGCCGCAGCAGGGTGGATTTGCCGCAGCCGGAAGGGCCGAGCAGGGCAATGAACTCACCTGGCGCGATATTCAGGTTCACGTTTTCCAGAACGGGGGTAAAACGTCCCCCGATATCATAGCCGTGACTTACATTATCAAGCTGGATACCCAGCGGGGTCATGGTGGCGTTTACCATTTCAGTCCATCCTTCTGCCAGCCAAGAATACGGTCACGTATACGGAACAGAATGGTGATCAGCCCGGTGCACATAAGGGACATGACCACAAGGGCAGCATACATGTTGGGATAGGCCGCCCACCCCTGTGCCCACTGCATGTAAAAGCCAAGTCCTGACTTGACGCCCAGCATTTCAGCCACGACCAGCATGGCAAAGGACATGCCCAGCCCCATGAACAGGCCCACGAATATCTGCGGAGCCGCCGCAGGCAGCGCCACACGAAAAACCAGAAAGCGGTCACGTGCCCCCATGGTGCGGGCGACGTCGTAATAGGCCGGGTCCACCGCCGAGATGCCCGACCATGTCAGCACAATGACCGGAAAGGCCGAGGCCAGCGCCATCAGCGCCTCGCTTGCAGCCCAGCTTGAGGGAATGATCACAAAAGCCAGAGGCAGCAGGGCAACAGGCGGGAGCGGGCCAACCAGCCTTATGACGGGCTGCACCCAGTAGCGGAACCGGGCCGAACGGCCCAGCCCGACCCCAATGGCAATCCCCAGCAGGGACCCCGTGATGTAACCAACCGCGAGCAGGCCCAGTGAATGGAGCAGGCTGTCCCCCAGTTTGTGCCAGTCCGTCATGAACACATCCAGCAGGTCCTGTGGCGTGCCAAAAAAGGGACGGGGCAGAAGGAGTAGTTTGGCCTGCACTCCTTCCCACGCAGCAAAGCCGAGGGCGAGGGCGATCATCCACGGTGCTTTTGCCGAAAAGCGCCGCAGCAATGCTGCGGGCACAAGAATGATACCCATGATTGCAAATACAATGGCAAGACTGTCAGTGGCCGGAAAATCATCAGCATCCGGCCAGAACCATGTCACAAAAGCAGCGACGAACCACGCAGGCCCCGCCAGCCAAGGTAAAAGGCCAGATGGCCATGCCTTGCGGGGGGAGATGGCGGCTTCCGGCACGGTGTCGATGTCATGGATGGGGAAGGACGTTGTCTGGGTCATGCGCTGAACAGGTCCTGTGTGACACGGTTGGCGTAACGTGCGCTATCAAGGGAAGGGCGGAATACGCCGATATCCTTTAACGCATTGGCATACTGAACAATTTCATCATGGAATTTCGGCCCTACGCTCTGGTGGTGATGGCCTTCAATCCTGATCATCTGCGCCAAATCTTCGGCGCTGACCTTCGGGGCATATGGCTTGAAGATGCGCCCGGCTTCATCGGGGTTGCACGCCAGCCACGCACCGGCATCCAGTATGGCGCGGGTTACGGCCACGGCCACTTGGGGTTCATTACGGATCAGGCTGCCCCGCAGGCCGATCACGCAGCATGCCGCATGGGCCCAGGCGTCTTTCATGTTGTTGTCAATCTCGACAAGCCCGAACTGCCGTTTCTGCACATAGGTAAACGGATCGGAATCCGTGATGACCTGCACATCCCCGCGCTGAAGTGCCAGCGGCAGCAGGTCGGCGGGATATTGCCGCCACTGCACCTCGCTTTCCGGGTCTACACCGGCCTGTTTGAGGCGGATGCCAAAGAAATTACGGTCAGGCCCACCAATATCCGTAACCCCTACGGTCTTGCCGCGCAGATCGGTCAGTTGCCGAATGGCACTGCCCGGGGGCACAAGCATGTACATGCAGCCCGCATGCAGGCCGCCGACCAGCTTGACGTCAAAACCCTGCTGCAATGGCTTGAGCCAGCGCAGCGCCATGCCGGGGGCTGCATCCGCCTTGCCGGTTGACAGGGCTTCAAGCAACTGGTCGGTCGCACCGCCAAAATTGACGTAATCAACATCAAGATTGTAGCGGGCAAAAAAGCCTTTCTCCCTGGCAACCGGTATGGCCGCCACACATAGTGCCGTTTCATTCCACGCAATGGTCAGCTTGCGTGGTGGTCCAGACGGTGGCGCGATGGCCCCGTTCCCTTCTGCCCCCACGCAGGCTCCATTGGCGTCCATGCCGGGCATTTCATCTGCCGCGCGGGCTGACGGCCCGCGGCCGGACACGAACGCGGCAATTGTCAGCCCGGTAAGGGAAGTCAGGGCTTCCCGTCGGGAAATTCGGGAAAATATGGACATCGGAAAACCTTGTTCTGGGCCCGTTTCAGGCCGGGAGCAGCGGCAGGGTATGGAACTGACGGTTGAACCAGGTCAGCCCGGTTTCACCGGCGGGATGAACGTGAATGGCTTCTACCGTGCAGAACAGCACGTCATGCGTGCTGGCGGCATGAATGAGGGCAATGGTACAATCGAGCGTAACCAGCGCATCAGACAGCAAAGGCGCGCCAGTTACATCGGTACGCCACTCCGCCACCGCGAATTTTTCATCCGGCGTGCGACGGCTGCTGGCAAATATGCCCGCAAGGTCTTCATGCCCCCGTGAAAGAAGGCTGATCCCGATCACACCGTTCTGAATGAACGCTATATGGGAGCGGTTGTCGCGGTTAAGGCAGACTAGCACTGTGGGTGGTGAAGCACTGACGCTGGTTATGGCGGAAACGGTCAGTCCCTGCCGGCCAGCAGGACCGCTGGTGGTTACGACAGTAACAGGCGCGCCCAGTCGGCTCATGGCGTTACGGAAGAGATCGCCCGTGACATCCGGCACCTGTTCCACAGGCATGATCGTATCAGATTGCATGAAGGCTTTCCTTCGCGGGCAGTCCCAGGGCGGACAGGATTGCCGGCGTTTCCGTGCGGTCCATCCAGTCGGGTGAAATATCGGCAAACTGCACGATCCGGCCGGGCCCGATTACGATCACGGCAGGTTTGGGCAGTTCCCATGCATCCGTGCCGTTCAGGCCCTGGCTGGTGCTGCCTTTTGCCTGTGCGGCACTGCGGGACGGCGCATCGAACTCATAGGTGATCCCCAGTGCCCGGGAGAGGGCGAGGTTGCTGTCGGTTGCGACGGGGAAAGGCAGGTCATGCCGACTGACAATTTCCTTGAGCAGGGCAGGGGGCTGCGGCGAAATCGCGACAAGCGGGATATGGGCCGCCCGCAGCACGGGCCACAGCGTATCGCGATAATGCGGCAGTGCAATATTGCAGGCGGGACACCCCGCAAAGCGGAAAAAGACCAGAACCGCTGGCCCCTGCGCACTCAGTTCATCCAGCGTGATCGTGTGACCATCCACAGTGGTCAGGCCAGCCGGGGGCAGGGTGTCGCCCGCGCTGACATGAGGCTCGAGCCCATGCCCGCCAACCAGTGTTGCACGCTGGTTGGCGTTTACGGCCAGTGCTTCAGGCGCCCAGCTGCGTTTGCGCTCGTTTTCCAGCTCAAGAAAACGCTTCCGTAGCGAGGCGCCGGTAGTGAAATGGTCGGCATTCATGTCTCGATTCCTGCGAAATCACGATCAGAAGTCGCTATTATGAATTAACACTCACCCAGCCGACAAAAGAGTTTCCCTCAATTTGCATGTGAGGATTACTCATTGGTTCCCCGCCGCATCGGCGAGCAGGTCACCAAAATCATGGGCGCTGTCCGCCAGTCCATCACGCCGGACCAGAATGGTTTCGATATCGGGTACGGGTGGCAGGGAACTGGCGGTTATGACCGGTAAACCTTCGGCAGCGGCAAACCGGCGCGTGCGGCAACTGATTCCGATCCCACCACGCACGCCTGCGCGCAGGGCAGGCAGGTTGGGTGTCTCCATGACGATACGATAATCCCGCCGCGCTTCCGTCAGGGTGCGCAGGGCCGCATCACGAAAACGGCAGGGGGGCTCAAGCAGCACGAGGGGCAGTTCCTCGCGTTCGATATTGGCGGGATCGCCTAGCCAGACCATCCGGTCATGCCCCACGACATCCCATGATGCACCGGCCCGGTCGCCATGCTGGCCAAGGCAGAGCACCAGATCAAGGCGAGAACGGTCAAACATTTCAAGCAGTTCCATCGAGCCTCCCACGCGTACGATCAACCGCGCGCGCGGATGTTCCAGCCGGAAGCGACCCAGCACGTCAGGCAGGATGGTATCGGCAAAATCCTGGACCATGCCGACCGTAATCGGCTCGGGGTCGGACTGCTGGCCCAGATTCTGCATGATCCGGTCATTCAGCGCCAGCAACTGGCGGGCATAGGTGACCAGTTCCTCGCCCGTTGCGGTCAGCAGCAGCCTGCGCCCGTCACGCCGGAACAACTTCTGCTGCAGCATGTCTTCAAGTCGTTTCATCTGCAGGCTCAGTGCGGATTGGGTCAGGAAGATTGTTTCCGTCGCCTGCGCCATGGAGCCCGCCTCCACAATGGCAACAAACGAACGCAGCAGTTCAGTCTGCACATTGCGCGCCATCCGCTGTGGCGCGCGCGGGGGAGGGGGATGTGACACGATGACTTATCTCCATAAGGCAGGAAAGAGCATCTCATATTAACGACATTAAACCGTTATATAACGGTTTTTAAATTGCCAATTAACATTGTTATGGTGATAAATTTATCTAAACGACGAATCATCATCGTGCAATATGGGGGTAGCAGCAATGCCTGTGGAATTTATCGGCTTTATCGGCAGTCGCAATCAGTCGGAAACCATTCCTCCGCAGGGAGCGGCTGTGGATCTCAACCACATCGAGGCTTCGGCCAAAATCCATGAAAACGCCGGTTTTGACCGTACGTTGATCGCGTTTCATTCCAACTCGCCCGAAAGTATTCTTCTGGCGCAGCATGTCACTTCGGTTACGCGCGATCTCGGGGTTTTGATCGCGCACCGGCCCGGCTTCAACGCCCCCACCATCGCGGCACGGCAACTGGCAACGCTTGATAACCTGAGCCGGGGGCGCGTTGCGGTGCATATCATCACTGGGGGCAGTGATGTCGAACTGCAGGCTGATGGCGATCATACGACCAAGGGCCGCCGCTATGCTCGCACCAGCGAATATCTGGATATCGTCCGCGCGGAGTGGGACAGTCGCGTGCCCTTTGATTATACGGGGGATTTCTACAATGTGCGCGGGGCCAGCTCGCTGGTCCATCCCTACCGTGAAAGTGGCATTCCCGTTTATTTCGGCGGCTCTTCCGATGAGGCGATCGTGGTGGCGGGCAAGCATGCCGATGTCTATGCCCTGTGGGGTGAAACCTATGAACAGGTGAGTGAAACCGTAGCGCGCGTACGGGCCGCCGCCGCAAGGCATGGACGCTCCCCGCGCTTTTCGCTCTCCCTGCGCCCGATCCTGGCAGATACGGAAGAGGCCGCCTGGGCCAAGGCCGACCGGATCCTTGAAACCGCCCGCGCCCTGCAGGCTGAAACCGGCTACGCCCGTGCCGCCGACATCCCGAACGAAGGCTCGCGCCGCCTGCTGGCCGCGGCTGAACAGGGGTCACGCCTCGACAAGCGCTTATGGACCGGCATCGCCGCTCTGACCGGCGCACGCGGGAACTCGACGTCGCTGGTTGGCACGCCCGATCAGGTGGCGGAGGCGCTTCTGGATTACTACCGTATCGGAATCAGCACCTTCCTGATCCGCGGCTTTGATCCGCTGGAGGATGCCTATGAATACGGGCGGGACCTGATCCCGCGCGTCCGCGCCCTGATTGCGGCCGAGGATGGGCAAGGCCAGACTGCGGCAGCCTGAGGAACAGGGGGATGGCCGTAATCGCCAGGGCTCCGGTTGTGGTCAACCAGATTGGCGCGTTTCTGGCGCCAGCGCTGGCTGAGTTCGCGGAGCGTATAGAAGTCGTGACGGGGGAGCGTGAATGCGCGGCGCCGTGGGATGTCGGGCATGCGGATATTCTGCTGACCGCACCCACGCCAGCATGGCGCAACGCGCCGCTTCATCCGCCAGAGGCATGGCAACGGCACGGCCCGCGATGGGTACAGCTTGCTTCCGCTGGCGTGGACGGGTTTCCGCAATGGCTGCTGCGTGGGCGCACGGTAACATGTGGTCGTGGTGATGCGGCCATCCCCATTGCTGAATACGTGCTTGCGGCCATTCTGCTGCGCGCCAAACGACTTGATGCGATGACGCCGGACGGACCGGAGGGGTGGCTGGAGGCCAAGGCCATGCCGCCGCTGGCCAGTCTGGCAGGCCAGACGCTGGGGCTGGCGGGGTATGGGGCGATCGGGCGGGCGGTGGCCGTGCGTGCGCGGGCGTTTGGCATGCGGGTGCTGGCATGGCGGCGTGGCGCCTGGGACCATGCGGATACGGATGTGCAGCCCGTTGCCACACTCGAGGCGCTGGCCGGGCAGTCCGATCACCTTGTCCTCGCCCTGCCGCTGACGGCCCAGACGGCATTATGCGTCAACGCCGCCCTGCTGGCGCGTGCCAGGACCGGCCGCCACTTGATCAACGTCGCCCGGGGTGGCCTGGTCGATCAGGACGCGCTGCTCGATGCGCTTGATCGCGGGCAGCTCGGGTTTGCCACCCTTGATGTCACCACTCCTGAACCATTGCCCCGCGGGCACCCGTTTTACAGCCATCCCGCCATACGGCTGACGCCGCACCTGTCATGGACAGGGCCTGCCGTGAGCCAGAATCTCGCCCGCCGCATCGCGGACAATCTGAACCGTTTCCTCGGCGATCGTCCGCTCCTTGATGTGGTGGATGCGGACCGTGGTTACTGATCTTTCCTGACAGGGAGCCTTCTTCATGAACGTAGTACCCTCTTCCCGGCACAATCAGGCGCAGGCACGGGCACGCAGGCTGCAACCACGCCCGGCAGCCGCGTCGTTTGAAGCCGAGCGTCTGCACCGCAAGCAGCGGCTGGCCGCAACGTTCCGGCTGTTTGCCCGCTACGGGTTCGATCAGGGGCTGGCCGGGCACGTGACCGCGCGCGATCCGGAATTTCCCGATCAGTACTGGATCAACCCGCTGGCGGTTCATTTCTCCCAGATCAGGGTATCCGATCTGCAACTGGTGGATCACGACGGCACGATCCTGCAGGGGGACCGGCCCATCAACACGGCGGGTTTTACCATCCATTCCGCCCTGCACCGGGCGCGGCCCGACGTTATTGCGGCGGCCCACACCCATTCCACCTATGGCAAGGCTTTTTCCGCGCTGGGCAAAAAGCTGCTGCCGATCACGCAGGATTCCTGCGCGTTCTATGAGGATCATGAACTTTTTGATCCTTTCAGTGGCGTTGTGCTTGATGACAGCGAAGGCGAGCGCCTGGCCCACGCCCTTGGCCCGCGCAAGGCGCTGATCCTGCAAAATCACGGCCTGCTGACCGTCGGCCCGACGGTGGAAGCAGCAGCGTGGTGGTTCCTGAGCATGGACAACGCCGCCCATACCCAGCTCCTCGCCGAAGCCGCAGGCCGGGTCAAACCCATTGCCCCCGACATCGCACGCCTGACCGCAAGTCAGGTGGGCACCCAGCAGGGTGGATATTTCTGCTTCCAGCCCCTGTGGGACTGGATCGTGGCCCTTGAACCCGATTTACTGGACTGAATGACATGAGCACCATTTCACCGCTACGCGATTTCGTAACCGATTTTACAAGGCTGTATGATCGCGGCCTCTCACCGGCCGCCATTCAGGCTGAAGGCGCCGATCTGCTGCGCAGGCTGGTCCAGCACGATAACTGGCTGCCCGAACCCTTTACCCGCCCCAACCCGGCGCGGTACAGCCAGTACCTGCTGCACTGCGACCCGCTGGAGCGTTTTTCGGTTGTCAGTTTTGTCTGGGGAGCAGGGCAGAAAACGCCATTGCATGATCATCGTGTATGGGGGTTGATCGGCATGTTGCGGGGGCGGGAGAGCGAGACCCAGTTCGCGCGTGATCCTGATGGCACGTTCCGCGCCATAGAGACCACGTTTCTTGAGCCGGGGCAGGTGGCCTCCCTTACGCCGGGCGTGAATGACTACCATCTCGTGGCCAACGCCCTGCCGGATCGGGCCTCCATTTCCATCCATGTCTATGGGGATAATATCGGTGGTGTTGCCCGCGCGACCTATGATGTGGCCACGGGGGCGGAGAAAACCTTCATCTCTGGCTATTCCAGCGAGGAAGTGCCCAACCTGTGGGATCGCTCCCGCCGTGCGGAGGCAGCATGAATATCCAGATTCCCGCGGCTTCCCGCGTTGCTTCCGTCAGTTTCGTGCGCGATCGCCTGCGCGAAGGGCATGAAATCGCCCTGCTCGACCTGCGTGAGGAAGGTCCGTTTGCCTCGGCACACCCCCTGTTTGCCGTCAATCTGCCCCTTGGCCGCATCGAGGAGCGGATCGGGGGGCTGATCCCTCGCCGCGATGCCCCCATTGTGCTGTATGACAATGGGGAAGGGCGCGTGGCCCGTGCGCTGCCTGTTCTGGCGGCGCTGGGTTATACTGATGTCAGTGTGCTCGAAGGCGGCCTGGATGGCTGGCGGGAGGCTGGGGGGGAGCTGTTCATTGATGTCAATGTCCCTTCCAAGGCATTTGGGGAGCTGGTGGAACACGTGCACGGTACACCCTCGATCGCGGCGCGCGACCTGCATGAGCGGCTGGAGCGGGGGGAGGATATTGTCGTCCTCGATGCCAGACGGTTTGGCGAATACAATACCATGTCCATTCCGACCGCCCGCTCCGTGCCCGGGGGGGAACTGGCGCTACGTGTGCGCGATATCGCGCCATCGCCCGATACAACGGTGGTGGTGAACTGCGCCGGGCGCACACGCTCCATTATCGGCACCCAGTCCCTGGTCAATGCCGGTATTCCCAACCCGGTCCTTGCGCTGCGTAACGGCACGATCGGCTGGACACTGGCCGGCCTGCAACTCGATCATGATGCAACCCGGAAGGCGGGAGACCCATCAGCCCATAATGTGGCAAAGGCGCGCGAGACAGCCCGCTCCCTTGCCCGCCGCACGGGTGTGCGGGAAATCGGGCGCATGGAACTGGACCAGTTGGAAGCAGGGGAAGGACGCACCCTTTATCGGCTTGATGTCCGCTCACCTGAGGAATACGTGACGCAGCACCTCAAGGGTTTCCGTTCCGCGCCCGGTGGGCAACTGGTACAGGCCACGGATGAATGGGTGGGCGTGCGCCATGGCACCATCGTGCTGACCGATGATGACGGCGTGCGCGCGCGCATGACAGGCCACTGGCTCCGTCAACTGGGCTGGCAGGAAGTCTATGTCCTGCATAACTGGGCAGGCCTGCCGCGCGCCAGCGGGCCTGAACCCGCCACGCTGGTGGCACCACTGCCGGAGGTGGAAACGGTGGGTGCGCTGGAACTGGCGGCCGAACTGGACACATCGCATGCCCCGGTTGTGATTGACCTCGCATCCAGCCCCACGTTCCGCCGCGGTCATGTGCCCGGCGCGGTCTTCGCCATTCGGAGCGATCTGCCTTCACAGACATGGGAGAAGAATACCGAGATCGTCCTGACTTCCCCCGATGGGCTGGGCGCGCGCATTGCCACGCCGGAACTCCGCAAACAGGGGCTGCACATACGCGTACTGGCGGGAGGCACCTTGTCATGGCGTGATGCGGGCCTGCCGCTTGAAACCGGGCTGGATGAAAGCCGTGCCCTGTCGCGGGCTGATGATGTGTACAAGCGCCCTTATGAAGGCACCGATAATGCCGCCGCCGCAATGCAGGCCTATCTGGATTGGGAATTCGGACTTGTAGCGCAACTGGAACGTGACGGGACACATGGCTTCAGCGTGCTGGAAGATGGCCCATAACCTGATTGCAACGCCATTTGCCAGGACCGGGAAAAGAACATGACTTTTCCCGTGCCCTGCCATCTCGCAGCATGATTGTAACTGGCCTTCTGGGTCGCCAAGGCCACCGAGCCTATTGCGCGCGTCATTTCAACCGACTGCATCGTGTCGATCTCGAAGCTGGGCGAACTGATTGCGGGCGTGCGGGAAGATATTGCGGCCTCCGGCCTGCGCGTGCCGCTGCTGGGGCATGTGGGCGATGGCAATTTCCACTCCCTCATCATCACCGATGATACGCCCGCAGGCCATGCCCGCGCATTGGATCTTGACCGCAGGATCGTGCACCGGGCGCTGGCGCTGGGTGGCTCATGCAGTGGCGAGCATGGCGTGGGCATGGGCACAAGCTGGAATTTCTTGAGACCGAGCACGGCGCGGGCACGCTTGCGGTCATGCGCGCGCTCAAGCACGCCATGGACCCGCTCAACATCCTCAACCCCGGCAAGCTGCTGCCGCCGGGGCCGGTCTATCAGGGTTAAGGGGCATTGGCCCCGAACGCGTATTTCCACGGCATTGAAAACAGGACTTCCATGACCCAAGCCCCCGAATGCCTGTCCGATACCCCGGTCGAGCGCCTGATCCTTGACCGCTGGGTCGCCCCGCGCCTTTACGCCTGCCCCGATTGCCGAGGCGGAGCTTCTGGCCTTTCTCGATGTCGGGCGCTGGGCGCCGTCGGCCTATAATTCGCAGCCCTGGCGTTTTATCTATGCCCGGCGCGATACGCCGGAATGGGAGCGGTTCCTGTCATGGCTGATCCCGTTCAACCATGGCTGGGCGCAGCATGCATCTGCCCTGGTCTATATCGCATCGCACACTGTCATGGAGGGGAAAGGCCGAGCCCGTGCCAACCCATGCATTCGATGCGGGGGCAGCCTCGGTGCTGATCCAGCTTCAGGCCAGCAAGGCAGGTTGGGCCACGCATCCCGTCAGTGGATTTGATCAGGAACTGGCACGTGCGGGGCTTGAGTTATCCGATGATTACGCGCCCAATGCCGCTATCATCATAGGTCGGCAGGGAGAGACAAAAACCCTCCCCGATTCATTGCGGCAGCGCGAACAGCCATCAGGACGGCGGGCATTACACCAGCTTGCTTTTCAGGGGCGTTTTACTGTCAGTCAACAAGATCAGGACATGGCATAGCCGACAGGTCTTCAGCCAGATGCCGGTACCTGCAAGCCCATGGGGGACAGGCGACTTGAGGATCGTTTTTCCTTGGCAGGATGAAAGAGCGCCCAGCCCATAACCACCTGAGGCGACACCGATCCTGGGGCCGAGAGCCTTACCCTTCCTGTGCCTGCCTTTTTGCCTGTCTTGGCGCGTTCAGGGCGGGCACGGCGCGTTGTCTCATCAGGTAAAGACAGACGGAATCATGTCGGCCACGAATAGCTATGCAATACAAAACCTAACAGGTCCGCGTTCTGGATGGCAGGTTATCAGCAAATTGCGTCAATGCCGACAGACCATCACGCCACATGCCGATATTTGCAACATTGCCAATATGCCCGACTGTACCAGCATTGACCAATTCCGCTTTCCACTCAGTGGCCAGGACATGTGCCCTGGATAAAGATAACCACTCATCATTCTCACTCGCCATGATGACAGCAGGAAAAGGCAGGGGTTTTCTGGGCAGGGGTTGGAATGCCTTTATGCGCGTGATGGCAGGGCCTTCATACTGCTCAATATCAGCGGGCGCGACCAGAAAAGCCCCCGCAACTTCAGGCAATCCTTCTTCAGCAGCCACGTGAGCCACCAGTATTGCCCCCAGACTGTGCGCAACAAGAATAACACGCCGATGAGCCTGCCGCAGTGTAGATAATAATCCCTGCTTCCATGTAGGATAAAATGGATGCATCCAGTCGTCCTGCTGAACCCGATATACGGATGCTCCATGCTGCTGCAACAATATTTCCCAGCGAGACTGCCAGTGCCGAGGATTTGATCCATCCAAACCCGGCACGATGACGACATCATAACTGGCAAGTGCTGCCGCTGCTTTTTCACTCGGGTCGATGTCCTGAACGGATGTTCTCAAAAAATCGCATGTCGTCATGGGATCAGTTCTTGTGCCGTAGTGCGGCATATTGAAAGAAGACATGGTATTTCCTGACGTATCAAGCGATGACGTTTTCATTTTTATATAACTATAGTATATAGTGAAATTGGACATCAATGATCGATGTCTGCAAAACCGACAGATGCTGACCTCCATCTACTCCCGGATGTAGCAAAGAGCAGATACTTGGCGTAGAAATTGGCAGGCATGGCGCATGAGAAAACTGTCGCCATAACAATCTGTTAGGATTCAATTTTATACGATAATGGAGATCACCTTTCATAAAAAACATAAAAATGATGCATTAAAATTATACCACTGTAAAAAAATGATATATATGTTGACCTACAATGTGGGGCGTGTATGGTGCCCACGTTCTCCCCTTAACCCGCGTGCCAGAGTTTGGGACTAAGATCATATGATCCATGCCATCAGACGAATGTGCTGCATGAATCGATGTAGCACCACGACCGCCGCACAATACGTGACGGCAATCGGATAGAATGGTCGGCAGAATGACTGTCGACCTCGAGAGACGCGTGAAAGCGTGTAGAGAGAGAGGGAACAGGATTTCCATGCTCGAATCTCAGATTGTAGAAATTGATGGCACATTTCTCGGTGCCCTCATTTTGGAAGCTGACCGTAAAACCCGGCGCTTCTATGCCGCGCATGATAGCGTGCGCACCTTTCATAACCATACCGTCAGTGCAGCAGGTGATTTGATGAATCAAGTCGTCCGTCATTATCGCTGCGCACGTGCATCTACTACGATTGGTTAGGCTCAGGACCTATTAATTTATTGAACTGAGTGGGGTATTGTGATTCACAGGCTTACCGATGGAGGTTAGGCTGTGAGTGACGTGTTTTTGCTGTCTGAGAGCCAGATAGAACGGATCAGACCGTTTTTTCCTCTGGCTCATGGGGTTCCGCGTGTGGATGACCGTCGTGTTCTGAGCGGGATTATTTACGTGATCCGCAACGGTCTTCAGTGGAAAGACGCCCCGAAAGCGTATGGTCCGCACAAGACTTTGTATAATCGCTTCATCCGGTGGAGCCGCCTAGGTGTCTTTGACAGAATTTTTGTCGCCCTGACAGAACAGGCTGGCCGTTCGAAGCGTATGATGATTGATGCGACACATCTGAAAGCACACCGGACAGCAGCCTCCTTGCTTAAAAAGAGGTTTTTCCCCGCCATATCGGACGCACGAAAGGCGGCCTGAACTCAAAACTCCATGCCGTGTGCGACGGTCAGGGCCGACCGATCCGGCTTCATCTGACTGCGGGACAGGTCAGTGACTTCAAAGGGGCAGATATTCTGCTGGCGCACCTGCCGGAAGAAACAGAAGAGGTCATCGGGGATCGGGGTTATGACAGCAACCGGATCAGACGATATCCTGTCGAACGGGACATTACCGCCTGCATTCCACCGAGGAAGAACCGGAAATCAAAGCCATCTTACAACTGGCACCTGTATTAAAAGCGCCACCTTATCGAAAACATGTTCGCAAAGTTGAAAGACTGGCGACGTGTAGCGACCAGATACGACCGCTGCGTTCATACAGTCATGTCTGCAATCCACATCGCAGCAAGCTTCATCTTCTATCTCAAAGAATGAGCCCTGAGCCTAGACGGGATTGTTGGCACGGATACCCCGCAGGCGCTCGATGTCGTGCTGGAGAGCGTATTCCGCTAACGCCTTCATCTGAGATGGAAAAACATCTTGCATTGTTCCGCCTGCCTGCTCAACAATGCTGGGGCAGACAGACCACCTTTCCCGCAGGAAGGATCATAACCGCAGCATGCCTGCAATCAGGGTCGTTGTTACTCCGCCAACCCAGATTTTTCCATCTTTCAGATCAACATGCACGCGGCCGGCCCGGCCAAGGCAGGTGCCCTGGCTGGCAATGTAATGCCCGGGCGCGAGCCCGCTGCCGATGAGCCACTGCGCCAGCCCGGCGTTCAGGCTTCCGGTCACGGGGTCTTCATTGACCCCACAGGCCATGGCGAAGGCACGCACCTCGAACTGTGCCTGTTGTCCATCGAGAATGGGATCCCAAGGGCCTGTTACGCCGATACACAGGTCAGACAGGGCCGCGTAATCGGGTTCAAGCGCCAGTACCTCCCTGCGTGAGCCCAGCATGACGGATAGCCATCCCGGCCCATTATCAGTCCATGCCGCAGTCCGGATGGAGGAGGCGGGAATCTTCAGCCCATTTGCAACCCGGTGCAGCAGGGCGGGCTCCACCGCCCCCGATCGCTGCAATGGGGGCGCTGCAAAGGCGAGGCAGTCATGATGCGCGCGCACCGGCACAAGGCCCAGCCCACATTCCTGCACGATCGTATTCCCGCGTGGCTGGCCGCCCGCAGCCAGCCAGGCATGGCAACTGCCCAGGGTAGGGTGGCCAGCAAACGGCAGTTCGGTCCGGGGCGTAAAGATACGCACCCTGTAATCCGCATCCGGCGTGGTGGGCCGGAGCAGGAACGTGGTTTCGCTCAGGTTCGTCCAGTTGGCAAAGGCGGCCATCTGCTCGGTGGTCAGGCCGTCGGCCCCGATTACTACGGCGACCGGATTGCCCCTGGTCGGTTCGGCGGAGAATACATCGATCTGTTGAAACTGGAATTCAGCCATGGGTGTCCGCTTGTCCGCCGAGGTTATGATCCAATATGCAGGGGCCGCGCCGGATTGCCAGCGACGGTGACGCCAGAAGGCACATCGCGGGTGACGACACTGCCCGCCCCGATAATGGCATGATCCCCGATCGTGATGCCAGGCAGGATGATGGCGCCACCACCGATCCAGACATTGCTGCCGATGGTAATGGGGCGGCCAGATTCCAGCATTTTCTGGCGCAAATCCGGGTCACGCGGATGATCGGCTGCTAGGATCTGCACGCCGGGGCCGATCTGCGTGCCATCCCCGACCCTGACCGGCACCACATCAAGCACGATGCAGTTGAAATTGAGGAACACGTTGCGCCCGAGGAAAATGTTGTAGCCATAATCACAATGAAATGGCGGGCGGATGCAGGTATTCACCCCAACCGCACCCAGCCGTTCGGGCAGGGAGGCGTTGCCGCTATTGTACAGGGCAACCCATTGGGCACATTGCGCCAGTTCGTGCTGCAATTCGGGGTCGCTGGCCACATACAGCTCGCCTGCCAGCATTTTCTGTTTTTCGCTGCGGTGGGGCATCATGTCAGGTCATGCAGTGGCTTGTTAAGCGGTGGGGTCAGGTGCCAGTCAGAAAAACGCACCTTCAGCCCCTCGCGCTCCGGCGTGCAGCACATCGGCCCGACCAGATAGGACTCAGCCACGGGGAAGGGGGCCAGACGCACGAGCGGCCAGGTCCTGCCATCACCCGAGACCTGAAGCCGCAGCACGCCATCGGCCACGCTTGCGCGCATCCAGAAATCCTTCGGGTCGCCCTCATAAGGCGCCGTGGCCCAGTCCGATCGGCCATCGGTCAGCACGCTGCTGAGCATGGCGCGGCCATCCGAGAGTTCTATGCCAGCCTTGACCCAACGCGTCTCGTCAATGCGCACCATGAGACCGGCCTGATCGTACAGCTTTTCATATTCGGCGCGGATGCGAAGCTGCGCGGTGAAGCGGGCAGGGGCATGCATGCCGTAGAAATGGCCGCTATCGCGCGTGAAGCCATAGAAAGTCTCGCGCCAGAAGTCGGAGCCCTTGTCAGTCGTCATCTCAAGCGCATCGGCCCTGATCGCGCTGTGGTGTGGTTTGTTGAGCCAGACCCCGCCACGCCACGGGCTGCGCGTGCTGGCATGTGCCCGACCGCCCAAGGCCATGCCACTGACTGCCGCGCCTGCTGCGATGACCGTGCGTCGTGTCATGCCGGGGGAACCGTTCTTTTCGGTATTCTCGCTCACTGCTACCATCCCGCATCGTTGAGATATTCATCTTGTGTACGAATGTACACATAGCGCAAGGCTAAACCTGTTCCTTCATGTCAAGCAACCCTTCAGCCATCCGCCGCCCTGATCCCGACCGCAAGCAGCGCATCATCAATGCTGCCGTGGACGTGATCGTGGAACACGGCGTGCAGGGCACGACGCACCGCCGCGTGGCCAAGGCGGCAGGCGTGCCGCTTGGCTCGATGACATACCATTTCAACGGCATGGACGACCTGCTTCAACTGGCTTTTACGCAGGTGGCTCAGGCCAGTTCCGCAGCCTTTGTCGGGCGGTTGGCCGAGGCCGGAAACCGGGAGGAAGCGATAGGAGCGCTTGTCGATATCATCGCCGGAAACATCTGGTCCACGCCACGCACGCTGCTGCTGAGTTATGAATTATACGCCTTTGCCGCCCGCAAGCCCGAACTCGCGGCCATCATGCGCGACTGGATGCAGGCCAGCCGGGAGGCGTTGGGGCGCTTCTTCGATCCGCTGACCTGCCGCGCACTCGATGCCCTGGTCGAGGGCATGGGCATTCATGGCTCGGTGGATCACGCAAAGCTGGACCGTGGGCAGATAGAGGATATCATCCGTCGCATCTGCGGTTCGCATGGCTAAAGAGTGCCCGGTAATGCAAGCGTATCTCACTTTGCATCCCTGCTGGTATCGCCGGATGCCACCTTTGCGAATTGCCGCTTCCACACATACGGTGAATGTATGCTGGCCCCGAGCCGCGGATATCCCCGTTCGGTCATCTGCGCCAAGGCCGGACGCGGCTTTGTCTTGCTGCCACGCCGGTGGGTAAGTCGACCGATCTGTTGCGTAGACAATACGATGCCGTAGGCTCGTCAAGGATTACGGGCATTATGCCTCAGCACGAGCGGGTTTCCATGCCATCGCGTTGGTATGTTTCATGTTCACAAACGCTGCCCGACAACGCCCCTCCTTGCATTGACGATATCCCCACTGGGCATGGAGATATCCGCGCCATCAGAACGTATCGTCCGTGTTTGGCGCTCATATCAGGAAATCTGCGTCATATCGCCTGCGGGCCAACCGTATGGCAGAACTTGCACCCTTGATGGGCGCTGCCACGGAACTGCATCGCTCAGGTGTCGGCATTCGGCCTTGGGGCTGCGGCAATGGCGGCAGAAAGATCGATGCCAATCTTGCGCCCGGCTTCCAATATTTCTGAATCCGGCAGGGTGCCAACCTCGGCCATCGCCCATAATTGCGCTGCCCGTGTGCCAGAACGGCAATATCCAAGTACAGGCCCGGCCATAAGTTTGAGCGCCGCGCGCATGCGGGTCACGGCATTGGCATCTGGCAGATGCCCCTGCTGCACTGGAATAATTGTAAAATCAAGACCCAGGCAAAAAGCAGCCTGTTCAATCTCTTTGCTTGGTACATGATTTCCCTGTTCATCATCAGGGCGAGCGCAAAGGATGCTTTTGAACCCGTCAGAAGCTGCCTTGTTGATATCGGACACAGTCAGTTGCGGAGCAACATAGAACATAGGCGTAAGGGCGCGGGCCAAATCGTTCACGGAACAGATCCTTATTTTGTATGAAGAAATAAATACGCAGGTATTCATGCCATTTTTAATACATATGGCACGTAGCCTGAAGGTAGCCCCCCATGGCCAGGGCAGAGGTTCATGCTGAACCAGCCTCGACCCGCGTGGCTACTGCCTGCATGACGCTACCGGGCATCACCTCCTGAATGCATTTTAATTACATAAATATATTATGTATGTAAATATTATCCCCCGTATCGTCCGTCGTCAAGAATGTTGTTGCAGGCTGATATCGGCGATGCATCTTGAATTTTAGCGCCCTTGCTGCGCTGGGTATGTGCGCATTCGATCGATCGCGCAGTTCATTGCAAGTGCCCTCTTGCCCGGTCTGTTTTGTGCGCACTTATGAACCCATCGAACTGTTTTATAGAGTTTTTTTGGTCCATTATGAGTATTCGGCGCTGACTGATCCGCCAAGCGAATGGCGCTCGCGGGGTGATGTTGTCGCGCAACAGTCTCGCCTGCCGCCAGGATTTTCCAGCCCATCCGAGGTCTTTTTTAAAGAGGACCGCCTCGCTCCTTCTTGACATCAAATATTTACATACTTAATATAATCATATATACATAAAGTATGTAATTATCTGTCCGGATAGGGGCAGATAAATGGTGTGAAAGTGGTTATGGACAATCCCGGTAACAGAACGCTCATGGGGTTTACGCGGCGCATCGGCCTTTGGCTTGGTGCGGCTGTCGTGCTGGGTGGGGCAGCGGCAGTCATGCTGGTTCTCCAGTTGGCTGTTCTGGCGCGCATCGTGTCCGACCTTGCGTTCCATGGCCGCGTCGTTTCCGATGAGTCTGCCGGGCTGGCAATGCTGCTGGCCCTGCTGGCCGGGCGCGCGTTGCTGCAATGGGCTGCCGATATGGTGGCATATGAAGGCGCTCTGCGCCTGACCGCAGCCATGCGTCGCGAACTGCTGCGCCACCTGTTCCATGTCGGCCCTGTTGGCCTGGCCGGGCAGGCGACGGGCCATATGGTGACCGTGATGGGTGGTGGCATTGCAGCGCTGGAGCCCTATTTTGCGCAATACGTGCCGCGCGCCGCCATGATGGTGGTCCTGCCGCTGCTGGTGCTTGGCGTGGTCATGCACCTGGATGCATGGAGCTTTGTCATCCTTGCCTGCACGGGGCCGCTTATTCCCGTATTCATGGCGCTGGTGGGGTATCGTGCACAGGCGATCATGGACCGGCAGTGGACGCAGCTCCTGCTCCTGGGCTCAGCCTTTCTCGATGCATTGCAGGGGCTGACCACGCTGCGGCTGTTCGGTCGGGCGCGTGATGCGGTGACCGCTGTTGTGGGCATGGCCGATGAGTATCGCACCACCACCATGTCAGTCATGAAGGTAGCCTTCCTGACATCCGCCGTACTGGAATTTTTTGCCAGCCTGTCCATCGCGCTGGTGGCCGTCGTGTTTGGCGCGCGCCTGCTGGACGGCAAGGCCGATTTCCAGTCGGCTTTTCTGGTCTTGCTGCTTGCGCCAGAATATTTCATGCCGCTGCGTGCCTTCTCGGCCAGCTATCATGCCCGCCAGAATGCGACGGCGGCCATGGCGGGCATCAGTCAGCTTTTCTCCCTGCCCGAAACGGCCACCCTGCCCGATGCATGGGGCAGCACTGCCGGTGCGCCGCTGGTCTCCATAAGGTGTGAAGATGTTACGGCTGGCTATCAGGCCGATGAGCCGGTGCTGTCGCACGCAGGCTGCACGTTCACACGCAATGTGCTGACGGTTGTAACGGGTGAAAGCGGCGTGGGCAAAACCACCCTGATCCGGCTGCTTCTGGGGCTGATTCACCCCACGCAGGGGCGTGTCACGGCCATGGATGAATGTGGCGTGTCGCATGGCCACTGGCAGGACAGGATTGGCTGGGTGCCCCAGCAGCCACGGCTGGTCCATGGCACCGTTGCCGAAAACCTGCGCCTGGCCAACCCGATGGCGGATATCGACACCCTGCGCGCCGCAGCGGCCGAGGCCGATGCCCTGTCCTTTATCGAGGCCCTGCCGCAGGGGTTCGATACAATGGTGGGTGAACGCGGTGCGGGCCTGTCGGGCGGGCAGGTGCAGCGCCTGGCATTGGCGCGTGTGCTGCTGCGCAACCCGCAGGTGCTGATTCTGGATGAACCCACCGCCAACCTCGACCCGCGGAGTGAACAGCGTGTGGCCGCGGCCATTGCACGCGCGGCAGTGGGGCGGATCGGTATTGTGGTGGCCCATCGGCCAGCCATGATCGCACAGGCCGCGCAGGTTGCAAGCCTGCGGGATGGGCAGGTTTTTTCCAGCCCGCACGCCCCCGTGGAGCGCGCGGCATGAGCCCGCTGGCACGCATTATTGGCCTCATGCGGCCTTTGCGGTGGCAGATGGCGCTGGGGCTTGCGCTGTCGGTTGCGGCGTCGCTGGCCAATTTCGGGCTGCTGTTCCTGTCGGGCTGGCTGCTGGCGGCGGCTGCCGTGGCCGGGCTGGGCGGGATTGCCGCGCGCAACGCCTTCAACCTGTTCCTGCCTGCGGTCAGTGTGCGGTTTTTTGCCACCATGCGTATTGTGGCCCGCTATCTGGAACGACTGGTCACGCATGATGCGACGCTGCGCCTGATCGGGCGGGTGCGGGGGTGGAGTTTCGAATGCCTCGCCCCACAGGCCCCTGCCATACTGGCGCGGCAGCGCAGTGGCGACATGCTGTTCCGCTTCGTGGCGGATACGGACCGGATGGGGCAGTTCTATCTGGAAGGGCTGCTGCCCATTGCCAGTGCTGCCATCTGCTGCGTGGTGTTTGTGGCGGTTACGGGCGCGTTTTCCCTTTCGGCGGCCCTGGTGCTGGCCGGGGGGCTGGTGGTGTGCGGTGGTGTGCTGCCGGGCATGGCCGGTGCGTTATCCGCCCGTGCCCTGCAGCGCATCAGTCACCAGCAGGATGCCATGCAGGCGGACCTGACCGAAGTGCTGCAGGGCATGGGTGAGTTCATGTTCCTTGGTGCCGCGCAGGCCGTGCAGGCACAGATTGTCGCGCGTGAAGCCGATATCCGTCATGCACGCCGGCGCGTGGCCCTGATTGAAGGCGGCGCGCGGAGTGCAATGACCATCATCGCCATGATGAGCGCGGTGGGCGTTCTGGCCATGGCGGACAGGGGCTATCGCACCGGCGTGCTGTCTGCGGCCTGCCTGCCCATGCTGGCGCTGGGGGGGCTGGCGGCGTTTGATGTGCTCATTCCCCTGCCTGCGGCATGGCAGTTGCTGGGGCAGGCGCGGGTGGCGGCAGGCCGGGTATTTGCCCTGTGCGATACGCCCCCCTGTGTGCCTGCGCCAGCGGCGCCCCGCAGCCCCGTGGCGCCGCTGGACCTGTCGCTGCGCGGTATTGGCCTGCGCTATCGGGGGGCACGGCGCTGGGCGCTGCGTCATGCCGACCTGTTGGTGGCGCAGGGGGAGCGCGTGGCGATTGTCGGGCCGTCTGGCGCGGGCAAGAGCACGCTGGTGAACCTGCTGTTCCGTTTCCATGACTATCAGGAAGGCACGGCCCGCTTTGGCGGCGTGGACCTGCGCGATGTCGATGCGGACATCATGGCCCGGCATATCGGCGTGGTGGCGCAGGACTTTCACCTGTTTGTGGGCAGTATCCGCCGCAACCTGGCCATTGCCTGCCCCACCGCCACGGAGGAGGCGATGTGGCACGCCCTGCACGTCGCGCAGTTACATGCGTTCGTGCAGGCGGAACCTGCCGGTCTGGATACCCTGATCGGGGAGGGGGGCGTGCGTCTCTCCGGCGGGCAGGCGCGGCGGCTGGCCATAGCGCAGGTTGTGCTGCGCAGCCCGGAATGGGTCATCCTTGATGAACCGACCGAAGGGCTGGATGCACGCACCGAGCGCGACCTGATGGCCGTATTGCTGCAGGCCCTGCCACCACGGACAACCATCCTGTGCATTACCCACAACCCTGCCGTGGCGGCGCGGATGGACCGGGTGGTGCATGTCGAGGGGGGCCGGTTTCATGAGGCCGGGAGGGCACCATGACCCGACGATGACCTGAAACCCGGAAAATTCCCTCACGACCATACCGAAATCAGGAGACCTGACGGTGGAATTCATTAACCCCGATGTCGTCGACCTGTCGCGCTTCCAGTTCGCGCTGACGGCATTGTACCATTTCATGTTCGTGCCGCTGACGCTGGGCCTGACATTCATGCTGGCGGCCATGGAGACGGTGTACGTCGTCACCGGCCGGCAGATCTACAAGGACATGGCCCAGTTCTGGGGCAAGCTGTTCGGCATCAACTTCGCCATTGGTGTAGCGACCGGCATTACCATGGAATTCGAGTTCGGCACCAACTGGTCCATGTATTCCCACTTTTTTGGGGATATGTTCGGCACGCCGCTGGCGATTGAAGGGCTGATGGCCTTCTTCATGGAGTCCACGTTCGTTGGCCTCATGTTCTTTGGCTGGGACCGGCTGAGCAAACAGGCGCATCTGGCCATTACCTATCTGGTGGCCCTTGGCTCCAACCTGTCGGCGTTGTGGATCCTGATCGCCAATGCCGGAATGAACATGCCCGAGGGCGCGCATTTCGATCCCGAAACCATGCGCATGCAGTTCGAAAGCTTTGTCAATCTGGTCTTCAACCCCGATGCACAGGCCAAGTTCGTGCATACTTCGGTTGCGGGCTATGTGTCGGCTGCCATGTTTGTCATGGGCATCAGCGCCTTTTACCTGCTGCGCGGGCAGCACCGGCAGTTCGCCGCGCGGTCGTTCCGCATGGCTGCGCTGTTCGGCATTATTTCCACCGTGGCGGTCATCACGCTGGGCGACGTGCTGGGGCGGCTGGATTATGAAAAGCAGCCCACCAAGATCGCCGCAATCGAAGGGCTGTGGCACACCAGCAACCCGCCGTTCGAGCCGTGGATCGTCGCCGCCCTGCCCGATGACGCAAGGCAGGAAAATCACTACGAGATTGGCGTGCCGCTGGTCCTGACCCCGCTGATCACCCACACCTTTGACCAGCCCATTACCGGCATGCATGAACTCGAGGAGGCGGCAGGCCCGCGCATCCGTTCAGGGATCGATGCGGTGGCAGCACTCCGCCGCTATGGCGTGACCCACAGCAGCACGGACCTTGCGCAGTTCACCGCGCATGAGCAGGACATGGGCTATGGCCTGCTTGCCACCCGCCATGCCCCCGGACAGGATGTAACGGCCATTCCGGCAGACCAGATCGATGATGTGGTCAGGGCGACTCAGCCCGACATCCTGCCCAACGTGTTCGTCACGTTCTGGTCTTTCCGGCTGATGGTGTTTTTGTCGCTGTGGTTCTTCGCGCTGTTTGCCATCTCGGCCTATCTCAGCCTCAAGCGCAGGCTTGAGCGCAGCCGCCTGCTGCTGAAGCTGTGCATGTGGTCGATCCCGCTGCCGATCCTGGCGACCGAGTTCGGCTGGATCACCGCGGAAGCAGGCCGCCAGCCATGGACCGTGTTTGGCTGGCTGCCCACCTTCCTCTCGGCCTCCAGCCACGGCGTGTCCTACATGGTGTTTTCGCTGATCGGCTTCGTGCTGCTCTACAGCGTGTTCATCGCGGCTGAACTCTACCTCATGTTCAAGTTTGCCCGCCTTGGCCCCGAGCATGACAGCATGGAGCCGCACGCACCGGCTACGCCTCAGGCATCCGCCTTTGACATGCGTCCCATGGCGTCCTGACAGGAAACGGTGAAATGGAACTTTACGCGATACTGAAAATCGTCTGGGCTGCGGTGCTGGGTGTGCTGTTCATCGGCCTGGGCACCATGGTTGGCATGGATATGGGCGTGGGCACGCTGCTGCGCTTTGTCGGCCGCAATGATGGGGAGCGGCGCACGGCGCTGAATATCATCGGCCCCCACTGGGATGGCAACCAGGTGTGGTTCATTCTTGGGGGCGGCGCGATTTTCGCGGCCTTTCCCACGCTGTATGGTACGTCATTCTCCGCCTTTTACGTGGTCATGATCACCCTGCTGTTCAGCATGATCCTGCGGCCGGTGGCGTTTGAATACCGCTCCAAGGCGGACAGCACGCTGTGGCGGGCAAGCTGGGACTGGGTCTTCCTGGTGTCAGGTTTCGTGCCGATGTTCATCTACGGCGCGGCGTTCGGCAACGTGCTGGAAGGGGTGGGCTACCACTTTGGCTGGACGGGGCAGTATTACCAGGATGAATCCTTCCTGTCCTACCTGCTCAACCCGTTTGCCATGCTGTGTGGCCTGATGTCCGTGGGGCTGAGCATCTATCAGGGTGGGGCGATGCTCATGCTGCGGGCAGATGACCCGATCTGGTCGCGTGCCCGGCGTTACGCCATGGGCGGCGGGCTGGTTGCGGCCAGCCTGTTCGTGATGGGTGGCATATGGGTGCAGTTCCTGCCCGGTTTTGTCATGACCGCGCCCGTCAACCCCGCCATGCCGGCCAACCCGCTGCACGGGCAGTCGGTGGCGATGGTTGCAGGCGGCTGGATGCATAATTTCCACGCCCATCCCGCCCTGTGGCTGCTGCCGCTTGGGGGGCTGGGCTGCATGCTGGCGGGTGTGGCCATGCTGGCGGCTGGCCGCACGGTTGCGGGCTGGTGGCTGGGGCTGGGCGCATGGGCTGGCACCATCACCACGGTTGGCTGCGCCATGTTCCCCTTCCTCATGCCGTCTTCCACCGTGCCGGACCAGAGCCTGACGGTGTGGAACAGCACCGCCAGTGAATATGGCCTTGGCTGCATGCTGGTGGTGGCGGGGATCTTCGTGCCGATCATCCTGTCCTATACATCGTGGTGTTATTACGTCATGCGCGGGAAGGTCCATACCGCCGATGTCGTGAACGACACCCATAGCTACTGATTGCGAGGTCGTGATGACAAAGCTTCTGCGCCTGGCCGGTCTGGCCATTGTTCTGGTCGTGTCCCTGCTGTTTGCCGTATTCGTGGGGGATCAGGGGCCGTGGTATTTTGCGTGGGTGATCGGCACCGTCATGATCATCCTGATTTCCGGGGCCGGGGCGATCATGCTTGATGCCCAGTCCGGTCTTTCAGCCGATGGGGAGATCTGACCATGATGGGGGATCTTGAACGCATCATCTTCTTTATTCCGATGGTTTACATGGGGCTTTACCTGATTGCCTACCGCTGCGGTCGGCGCTGGTTCCCATGACAGGAATGGCGGTGAGTCTTTCTTCATCTCACGCCCGCCGCCATATCACGGCATCACCCTGCCGATGATGCGAAGCACGCCACCCGGATCACCACGGGTGGCGTGTTTTGTTTCCGGGGCTGTTGAGATCAGTGGCGTCCAGCCTATGCCAGCCCCTATTTTTTTCTTGAAAACATACCGTCCGGACGGTATTTAACGGGACATGACCGGAAAACCAAAACGCACCAACAAACCCGAAGTCGTAAAGAACGACCTGCTCAACGCAGCAGGGCGGATACTGGTCACGAACGGCATTCAGGCGTTTACACTGGAACTGGTAGCCAGGGAGGCAAATGTCAGCAAAGGCGGCCTGCTGCACCATTTCCCGAACAAGAAAGCCCTGCTCGATGGGCTTTTCATGCGTGAAATGGACCTGTTCAGGCGCGAGATGCTTGCCTCCATGCAAGATGATCCCGTTGCGTTTGGCAGGTCCGCGCGGGCGTATATCGGGTTTAACCATGATGGAGCGAAAGAGACGCCGGTCATCATTCGTCATCTGCTTGCAGCCATGCTGATTGATCCGCAACTCAGTCAGGAATGGATCCAGCATTACTGGAGCGTGATCCGCTCCATCGGCCTGTTCGAGAACATGACACCAGCCCTTCTGCTCGCCTGCATGGCTGCTGATGGCCTTTCCCTGTGGGACATTCTGGAGGCTGGCATTGTAGACCAGACGATGCGCGACAGCCTGCATGACCTGATGGTGCAGTTAACGCAGGCCCCTGATAAAGCTGGCTGAAATGCAGGGGGCTTTCTCTTTTTCAGGGACGGTTGTTTCAGGTGCCATGGCAACCGCGGCGCACAAACAGGTTCTGGGTTTTACCAGAATGCCCCCAATGGCCGTCATGACAGCAGGCTGTATCTCGTCCTTCATCTTTTTTTCTGTCTGGTTCTACTTCCGGAACCGGTTTGATGGGCAACAGGCCACCATGATTATTCTTGTCCTGTTGGGAATTTCGGTTATCGCGGCCCTGCCGTAAAGAAAAAAGCCTGTATTTTTCGGAAATCAACATGTCCTGTCGAATGCGCACAGACATCCTGACAAGGGTGCTGCCCCTGCTTGCGGCATCATGCCTTTTAGGGTGCAAGCCGGTATCCTCCCCGGTCAAACACGCGGCCCTTCCGGCCGTGCAGGCCCTCAGGGTGCATGGCGCCTCACCACAGAAGGCTGTCTTCATCGGGTGGTACGGGGCCGAAAGAAGTATTCCTCTTGCCCCAACGCAGGCCGGGCGCCTGACATCAGTATCGGTTGCCAGCGGTCAATATGTTCATCAGGGCGATGTTCTGGCTTCATTTGAAGACAGGCTGCTGCTGGAGATGGAAGCCCAGGCACAGGGCGAGGTTGATGCCGCCCGCGCTGAAATGAATCAGGCTGCGGCAACATATAAAAGAAGCCGGGGACTGGACACCATAGGGGGGCTGTCCGCTGGAGCAGTCGAAGAACGTGCCAATTCGTGGCATCTGGCACAGGGAAAATACAGATCAGCCCTTGCCGCCCTGACGCAGGCCCGGATTCAGGTGGCTGAAAGCAGGGTCCGGGTGCCTGAAGATGGCTGGATCACGAGCGTCACGGGGGTTCCGGGCAGCCTTGTCGGCGCCGGGAGCGAAATCATACGGTTGTCCGCAGGAGCGCCTGAAGTCCATTTCAAGGTTCCAGCACCCTCATCCTGGAGTGTTGGTGACAGGGCGGAGGTCGGCCTGCCTGACGGTCAGGATGGCCAGTCCGTTCAGGCTGTCATCAGGGAAATTGGTGCGGTTGACGTAACCAGCCAGATGCAGGAGGTGAAGCTCAGGCTTGACCATCCGCTTCCCGTGGCCATCAACAGCCTTGTTACGGTTATCCTTGCCGCGCATGACGTATCCCATGCCGTGCGCGTGCCGCTTACTGCCGTGGATTCAGCAGACCAGACGCATGCCCATCTATGGGGGCTGACGGATGGGCAGGCGCCCCATCTTGTGCTGCGGCGCGTCCGTATTGTCGGGCTGAGAGGGGCAGATGCGCTGGTTGAAGGCCTGACGGACGGTGAATGGATTGTCACCAGTACTGATGGTTCGTTCCAGCAGGGACAGGCTGTTCTTGTCGCCGGGCAGGCAGGTGAACGCTGATGATGGATCGTTTCAACGTCTCACGCTGGGCTGTTGGCCATCCGGCACTTGTCAGCTTCATGATGGCCTGCCTTTTCCTCGCCGGTGGATACGGTTTTTTCCACCTTGGCCGGGCGGAAGACCCCGCTTTCACGCTCAAGAACATGATTGTTTCCGCCCAATGGCCGGGCGCAGGCGCCCAGCAGATGCAAAGGCAGGTTGCCGAACCGCTTGAACAGGGCCTGCGTGATATCGAAGCCATAGATGTTCTAAGCACATATTGCATTCCGGCAGCCTGCGTGACGCAGATATTCCTGCGCGATGATGAAAGAAAGGAACGCGTTCCGGTTATCTGGCAGAAGGTCCGCAACCGGCTGTCCGACCTTTCTCCCGGCCTGCCGTCTGGTGTGGCGCTCGCCGCCAATGATGATTATGCCGATGTCTATGGCTATGTGTTTACCCTGACCGGGGGAGAAAATGCAGACCTCATCAGGACATCCGAATATCTGAAGAAGATTTTCCAGGCGGTTCACGGCGTGGGGAAGGTGCAGATCAGCGGCGAGATTCCTCAGCAGGTCAATGTCGATCTTGATCCGCAACAGGCTGCGGCAAGGGGGATCAGTCCCGATCAGGTGGCAAGGTCGCTTCAGGGCCGATCGGCCCTGGCTTCTGGCGGTTCGGTGGATTTTACAACGGTTGTTCCCCTGAATGTGTCCGGAGTCCTCGACGGTGTGCAGTCCGTTGAGGAGACGCCACTCGCAGGCCATTCCGGCACCATGCGTGTCAGGGATATTGCCCAGGTGAGCCGTGACTATGCAGACCCGGCACCTTCGCTGATCCGTTACGGGGGCAGGCCGGCCGTTGTCATTGCTGTCGCAATGGCTGATGGCGCGGACGGGCTTGCACTGGGCAGGGCGCTTGAGAAGGCGGCGGCTACAGCCGTGCTGCCCGCAGGCATGACGCTGACGCAGGTGGAAGACCAGAGCCGGGTCATCGGGGAGGCCGTGAATACATTCCTGATCAAGTTCGTCGTGGCGCTGAGTGTTGTGCTTCTGGTGGCTTTTGTCAGCCTGGGCCTGAAAGCCGGGATTATCGTGGCCTGCTCCGTGCCGCTCACGCTTGCCGGGGTCAGCCTGTACATGGGCATGGAGCATATCGGGCTGGACCGTATCTCGCTTGGTGCCCTCATCCTTTCCCTCGGGCTGCTGGTGGATGATGCCATCATCAGTATCGAAGCCATGGTCGTGCAGCTTGAACAGGGGCGCAGCCGCGAAGAGGCTGCCTCTTTCGCGTGGAGCCACACTGCGTTCCCGATGCTGACGGGCACGGTGCTGACGGTTGTCAGCTTCCTGCCGGTTGGCCTGGCGCAGTCGACAACGGGGGAATACGCTGGTGAAATTTTCTGGGTCAGTGCCGCAGCGCTGCTGTTCAGTTGGGTTGTGGCGGTCGTTTTCATCCCGTTTCTGGGGGTTCATCTCCTGCCTGAAGCCCGGTAGTCCTCACAAGCATCACGTGAGTCCCGGCTGACGGGTCTGCTGCGCCACATGCTTGGCGCCAGCCTGCGATACAAGAAAGCCGTGGCGGGTGGCACGGTCATGCTGCTGATCGTGGCGTGCGGCGGCTTTATGTTTGTTGACCAGCAGTTTTTTCCGCAGTCCGATCGCCCCGAAGTAATCGTTGATGTTGCCATGCCACCGGGAACGGCCATTTGGCAAACTGATGCAGCCGTCAGTATTCTGGAAAAGCATCTGGCGGGAAGCCCATCGCTGCGCCACATGGAGGCCCATATTGGCGATGGCGCGCCGCGCTTTTACCTTCCGTATGCCCCGGCCACACCCAGTGCCGCCCACGCGACACTCCTGCTGGTGGCACAGGACCTTGATGCGCGGGAAAAGCTGATCCAGCAGGTTGAGGCAATCTCCCTTCCCGTAGGCGTGCACCTGCATGTACAGCGTCTGTCGCTCGGGCCTACGGCTGACTTTCCCGTACAGTACCGCATCATAGGGCCAGACCCGGATACCCTGCGGGCGATTGCACGCAAGGTAGATGACATCCTGCGCGGCACCGAAGGCGCGGTCTCGGTGCAGGCGGACTGGGGAAACCGGACACCCAGCCTGACTTTTGAAGCAAATCTGGATAAACTCGCGCATTTCCAGACAGATCGCGCCAGTGTCGCCGCACAGCTTCAGGCAGCCATTTCCGGACAGGTCGTAGGTGACATTCCCGATGGTCACCATCATATCCCGGTCATGGTGCGGGCCGCGCGCACTGTGCGCTCTGATCCTGCGCTGTGGGCGAACCTGCCCATTGTAACGGGAACCGGCGTCGTGCCACTTGCCCAGCTTGGCACTATACGGGTGACAACCGACTTCCCGATCCTGTGGCAGAGAAATGGCGAACTCTGCATGACCGTTCAGTCAGGTGTTGCAACGGATATCCAGCCCGCGACTGTGGTGCAGCGCGCAACGCCAGCAATGGAGACCCTGCGCAAGGAGCTACCGGCAGGATACAGGATTGAAACGGGGGGAGACGTGGAGCTTTCCTCGACAGCGGATAGTGCGATCTTCGCTTTCCTCCCGCTGACCGGGGTGTTGATGCTTCTGGCGCTGATGATTCAGTTGCAAAGCTTCAGCCGCTCCCTGCTCGTGCTGTTTTCGGCCCCGCTTGGCCTGATCGGGATGGTGTCCGGCCTGCTGGTGACAGGGGCGCCGTTTGGCTTTGTGGCCCTGCTGGGGCTTATTGCCCTGGCGGGCATGATCATGCGCAATACGATCCTGCTGGTTGACCAGATCCAGTCCAGTCACTGCGGTGGCACATCGCTGCATGAGGCCATTATTGATGCGACCCTGACCCGCGCGCGCCCTGTGTGCCTGACGGCGGTGGTGGCGATCCTGGCTTTCATTCCCCTGAGCTTCAATGTGTTCTGGGGACCAATGGCCATTGTCATGATCGGCGGGCTTGTTGGTGGCACGGCGCTGACCCTGATTGCCATCCCCGCATTTTACGCTGTCCTGTTTGACCGCAAGGCTACCACTGCGGAAGCAACCGCCCATGTCTGAGAAGCGCTTTTTCCAATGCAGGGTGCGCATGCTCCTGTTACCCATGCTGCTTGCGGTGGCCGGTTGCACTATGGGGCCGGATTTCGTGCGGCCGAAGCCGGCATTGCCGAAGCAGTGGCAGAATGCCAGGCCTGTGGGGCAGGTCCGGCCGTCATCCCTGCCATGGTGGCATATGTTCAATGATCCTGTGCTCGATCAGCTCATGCTCCGTGCCGAAACCGGAAATCTGGACATGGCGCTGGCGCGTGAACGGGTCAAAGCCGCCCGCATACAGCGTGGCGCCGCATCGGCTGAAAGTCTCCCGTCACTGAACGGGCAGGCTTCCTATACGCATGAACGCCTTGCCACATCAGGGGTAGGGGAGGTCCTGCAGCCCCTGCTGGGTCTTGCTCCGGATGCACTGAGGCAGGAGCCTGAGGGTGTTTCCTATACAAATTACAGTATTGGCGCGGTGGCCACATGGGAGCTGGATATATGGGGGCGCCAGCGTCGGCTAAGGGAAGCGGCAAAGGCGGAGTTGTCTGCCGTACAGGCCGATGTGGATGCCATGCATCTTTCGACACAAGCAGAAATTGCACGAACCTATTTTCAGTGGCTGTGGGTTTCGGACCGCCTGAAACGCGCCGAAAAAATGCTGGAACGGGCAACGCAGCTTCTGGCCATCACCAGGGCTGTCCATGCGCGCGGCCTGCTTGCGGGTGTCGATCTGGAGAAACAGCAAAGCGTCACTCAGGCCGCCCTTGGTGAAAAAGATGAACTTGCCCTGCAACAGGCTTCGTTGCATCGGGCCCTGGCCGTGCTTGCGGCAGGGCGACCGGATGCGGACATGCCTGAACTGGCAAAGCCCGCAGACCTTCTGGACGTGAAAGTTCCAGAGGTCGCTGTCAGCCTTCCTTCCGATATGGCCCGGAAACGTCCGGATATCCGGGCGGCGGAAGCGCGGCTTCACGCGGCCACAGCAACGATTGGCATGGCGCAGGCCGATTTCTATCCGCAGGTGACTCTGACCGGGCAGATCAGCCTCGATGCCCTGACAGTGGCCGAACTGGGGTGGAATGCACGCAATACGTCCTTTGGCCCGACGCTTACCCTCCCGATCTTTAATGGGGGTCGTCTGTCAAGTCAGCTTGCTCTACGCCATTCTGAACAGAGGAGCGCGGGTATATTTTATCAAAGCGTCGTTCTGAATGCATGGGTTGAGATTGAAAACCTCCTGTCACACGAACATTTTTTCAGGGCTCAATATCAAAGGCAGTTCTCTTTGCTCAATATTGAAAAGGCCCGCATGGCAGTGCTTCAAAAACGCTATCAGCATGGTGACCTGTCGCAGGAGGAAATATTGACCGACTCTCTTTCTGAAAGTGAAAGCGAAGCAAACCTTGCCAGGACATATGTGGCACTGCTTACCAATGCCGTTGATCTCAAAACAGCACTGGGTATCTAGTCTCAGGACTCATTCTTTGAGATAGAAGATGAAGCTTGCTTAATAGCCCCTAGATTTCTAGAGGGTGTTATGCACCTTGGGCGAGCATAGCTGCATTTCTTAGCATGAAGCACGCGAACGCGATGACATGGAGA
>NZ_JARWSK010000011.1 GCF_031081985.1 Komagataeibacter xylinus
CCGGCTAACGCAAACTTTGTGTATCCCAGACAGGGGTCGGTCTGGCTAATGCAAAGTTTGTGTCTTCAGACAGGGGCCGGTCCGGCTAATGCAAAGTTTGTGTATCCCAGACAGGGGCTGGTCCGGCTAACGCAAAGTTTGTGTATCCCAGACAGGGGTCGGTCTGGCTAATGCAAACTTTGTGTCTTCAGACAGGGGCCGGTCCGGCTAATGCAAAGTTTGTGTCTTCAGACAGGGGCTGGTCCGGCTAATGCACAGTTTGTGTATCCCAGACAGGGGCTGGTCCGGCTAATGCACAGTTTGTGTATCCCAGACAGGGGCCGGTCCGGCTAACGCAAACTTTGTATATCCTTGGAAGTGTGTCGTCTGACTACCGTAAGTTAGGCAGCTTATCTGCTATCGACTGTAGTTCAAAAGGTATCGGATCTTTGCGCCTGGATAGAACGATTCCGGCAAGGCTGACCATAACATTTTTCTTTGTGAGTGGCCCACTAATCAGTGATGCAAACATTCCGTATATTTTTTTGCTCACCAAGCGAATCGCAAATGCTGGCCTTCATGAAGGTAACACTCCATATGCTAAGGCATACCCGTGTTATATAATATCATCATGGCAGGTATGCTATATGAGATAGTCGCCACGTGTTTGATGAATACTGTCGATATGAGCGCATGGATCTAGGCAAACGCAACCTAGACTGGCTGTAAGAGCCATATCCCTACCTTGGACATTTTCTGGTCCACGTGAACCAGACAACACGTATATATCGCGTCCAAGAATCTAGGAAAAAAATGGTGCTGCTGGACAGGATTGAACTGTCGACCTCTCCCTTACCAAGGGAGTGCTCTACCACTGAGCTACAGCAGCACGGTATGCGGGCTTCCTAACTTTTCCTGCACCGGCTGGCAACCCCCTTTTATCGCCTTTTGGCAAATTGGGGCATTCCAGCCGGGCAGGGAAGGGGTCAGTCGTCGCGGTGGATGCGTTCCATGCGTTCGTGGCGCTCCTGCGCCTCGATCGACAGGGTGGCGATGGGGCGGGCCTCGAGGCGCTTGAGCCCGATCGGCTCGCCGGTTTCCTCGCAAAAGCCGTAGGTGCCCGCTTCAACGCGCAGCAGGGCCTGGTTGATCTTGGAGATCAGCTTGCGTGCGCGGTCACGGGTGCGCAGTTCGAGCGCGCGGTCGGTCTCGACGCTGGCGCGGTCGGTAATGTCGGCTTCATGGATGCCGCCTTCCGACAGGCTGGCCAGCGTTTCATCCGCTTCCTTGAGAAGGTCCGCCCGCCATTTCAGCAACTTGAGGCGGAAATATTCCACCTGCTGCGGATTCATGAATTCCTCATCATCCGAGGGGCGATAGTCGGGGGGCAATGTAATCATACGAACAGGTCCCTGCGCCATGCTTCCGTGTGGCAGTTACTGGCCTGCCAGTCGGGAACGGGGCGGCTTATACTAGCAAGGCGGCCGCGCGCCAAGCTTTTAACGCAGGCCATCAGGCAGGCTGGCCCGGCGTGGTGGAAGGAGCGGTGGTGGCAGGCGTGCCACCCGTGGCTGCGGGGCGGGTCGTGGCGGTGGCCTGCTTGTGGCGTGGCGTGTCGGGGTAGGTCGTCTCCCACCCGCCGCCAAGCGCGTTGTACAGCCGCACCAGATTGCCCGATATGGTGGCGGTGCTGGTGGTGAGGTCGGACTCGGCGCCGAGATACTGGCGCTGGGCGTCGAGCACGTTGAGGTAGGTCACCATGCCGTTACGGTACTGGTTCTGCGCCAGTTCCAGCGCGTGGTGGCTGGCCTGCATGCGCTGTTCGAGGCTGTCATGGCGGCGCTGTTCATCGGTGTAGGCGGTGAGCGCGTTATCCACGTCATGCCAGGCGCCAAGCACGGTTTTCTGGTAGTTGATGGCGGCTTCCTTCTGGGCGGCCTTGCGCAGTTCAAGCTGGCCGCGCAGGCGCCCGCCCTGGAACAGGGGCAGCGTGATGGAGGGGCCGACATTCCACGCCTTGGCGTTCCAGAAGCCAAGGTCACGGAAGGAGAGGGATTCGAAGCCGAAGCCTGCATTGATGGTTACGCGCGGATAGAACTCGGCCACGGCCTCGCCCACCTGGGCGGTGGCGGCGTGCAGGTTGGCCTCCGCGCGGCGGATATCGGGGCGGCGGCGGGCCAGTTCGGAGGGCACGCCGACTGGCACGCGCGGCGGCACGGGCGGAATGGCGGAGGCGGTGAGCAGCTCATCGGACAGTGCGCGTGGCGGCGCACCCATGAGCAGGCTCAGCGCATTGACCTGCATGGCCAGCTGCTGCTCAAGCTGCGGGATCTGGGCCAGCGTGTTCTCGTACTGCGCACGCGCCTGCTCCACCTCGAGGTTGCTGGCCAGTCCCTTGGTGTAGCGCTGCTGGTTCAGGTCCAGCATGGATTGCGCCACATCGCGGTTTTCCAGCACGATGCGTAGCTGCTGCTGCGTGTTGCGCAGCTCCATGTAGTCGCGCGCCACTTCCGACTGGCGCGAGATGAGCATGCCACGGCGGGATTCGTTGACTGCCTGCGAACTTGCGGCCGCGGCTTCGTATTCACGCCGCACGCGGCCCCACAGGTCGAGTTCCCATGTGGCGTCCACGCTGTCGCGCCACTGGTTGAACAGCGGGATCTTGGCCTTGCCCGGCGTGCCCGCCACCTGGCCGAGTTCCGGGTGTTCGCTCTCGACATCGGTCACGATGCGCTGCAGCATCTTGGTGCTGTACTGCTGGCGGGCGTAGGAGCCGGTGGCCGACATGGCAGGGTAGCGCTCGGCACCGGCAATGCGCAGTTCCGCCCGGCTCTGGGCCATGCGGTAGGCGTAGGCGCGCACATCAAGGTTGTCGGTGGCCACGCGCTGTTCGAGTCTGGTCAGCTCGGCATCATTGAACAGGGCCCACCAGGCGGTATCGGGGTCATCAGGCGTGGTCTGGCTGGCCACATTGGCAGGTTTGCCGTTTTTGTCGGTTGCGGCCGCGATGCGGTCCGGGCCGCCATACTGGTTGGGAACCCATGGCTTGGGCTTATGGAAATTCGGGCCAACCGCACACCCGGCGGTCATGACCGACAACCCGACCACGGCCGTGCGCCATGAAATTCCCCTACCCACCAACATGGCCCCCCTGTTGTACCTGAAACGGCTGATGTAAATTCTGCATTCTTGGCATGGTTTTCAAACCATGGCATGAATGACCGATCAGTTCGGTCAGTCCCCTAGCCTATCGGCTTTCCTCACGGGGTCAATCGAAAGTACGCGCCAACCGCGGGAGCAGGATGATTTCAATGGGCACCACGCCAGGCCATTCAGGCAAAATGCAGGCGGGCGAGAGTGTGCCCCCGGGTGCCTCCGCCGCCAAGCGCCAGCAGATCCTCGCCGGTGCCGCGCGTGTCTTTGCCCAGAACGGCTACGAGGGGGCCAGCATGTCGGGCATCGCGCGCGATGCCGGGGTGTCGAAGGGTACGCTTTATAATTACTTCGACAGCAAGGCCACGCTGTTCTCCGCCTTTGTGGAGCAGTGCGCGTGCGAGAAGATGCCGCTCCTGTTCAGCCGCATTGATGAAGGGGCGAACCTGACGGAATCGCTCGAGCATCTGGCCGTGGCCATGATCCGGCTGCTGACCTCGCCGCTGTCGCTCATGCTCAATCGCATCATCATTTCCGAGGCGGGCAATTTTCCCGAACTGGCCGAGACGTTCTGGAAGCATGGTCCGCAGAAGGCCATCAACATCCTCTCGGCGTGGCTGATGCAGCATAATGATTCCGGCGTGTTGAACATTCCCGACCCGGTTTTTGCCGCCGAGCAGTTCTACGCCCTGTGCCAGACGCGCATTACCGCGCGTTCGCGGCTGCAACTGCCGGTCAGCACCGATCAGGCGCATATCGACTTCATTGCCCGCTCGGCAGTACACACCTTTCTCAACGCCTATCTGCGCGAAGGCCCGCGCCTGCCGCCGTTGGTGATGCAGGGCTGAGGGCGCATTCTGGCAAAGCTGTTTGAAAAAACCGCCCCCGGCGTTGCCTGCCTGCGCTGGGGTGCGAACCCTGACGATGATCCTTTGGTTCCATGAAGTGTTCCCCGCACACGCAGGGATGAACCATAGGTTATCGGTATGATGTGCTGTCAGGCACATAATGACGCATGCCGGTGGGGCCTCCCGCAGAACCCCATTCGGTCCGTCCCTGAACGGGACGTCCTTCGGCAGGGAGAATATCACCGTTGTCTCCGGCACGCGCTTCATATGCCTGGCGGGAAAGAGGAAGTTTTTCCATATCGGGCGATATGGCTTTCATACAGGCCATACCCGATACCATTGCGGCTATGACGATATGTCTGCCGGTCATGTTCCCCACACAGGCAGGGCGCGGCAGGGGTAAATATCTGCCTCAACACAATAATCAACGAAGCAGATTGGCGGCACGCGGGGAGGGCCTGCTACGGGAACCCTCCAATGCGCGACCGCCATGAAGGCGGTGCTACGGCCAGCAGAATATTACCGTGTCGCCGCGTGCCAGTGCGCATCATAAAACATTTCAAAAAGAATGTGCATCTGTACTTCCTTTTATTGATGCAGCACTCTCTGCCCTGCCCACGCAGGGATCAGGCTCTGTCTTTTCGCCTTTACCCGCACTGATAGACCACACGCGCCTGGTCAAACCGGCGGGCCACGATATCGGCCTCGCGCATCATCACGTAATAGGCTCCGACATCGGCAAACCGCGCATGCGGGTCCGCCCCGATCTGTACGACAAGCCGCCACTGTGCTGCGGATTCAAGCAGCGCCTTGGCCTGGGCCGTGTGCCATACGTTGCCCCCGCAGTTCAGGCCGTTGGCGGCAAGCTGGCTGCGGGCCTGAAGGCCATTCTGCAAGGGTTGCGGAAAGCCGCCAAACTGGTGGTTGTCACGCTTCCCCTCATCAGGTGTGCCGAAGGCGCAGAACCAGTCGTCATAGACCGCGAATTCTGCATTATCATCCAAAGGGAAGGCATCCCATCCCTTGTCATTGAACGGCATGGGCGTGATGACGGAGCGCGGCGTGGTCACGGGGGCGGGGGGAAAGATGCAACTCCACTCATCGTTCGAGATCGCCTGCAGGGCTTGCGGCACCGGCGCGCGCACCAGTTCAGCCACGGGCGAGGGATCCCATATCACGCGCCACCCCACGGCGGCTTCGTGAGTGAATTCTTCCGGCTCTATCCAGTAATCATAGAATACCAGCAGGCGGCCCTCGGTGGGAAAAATCGGGTCAAAACCCGGTGCCTGCGCCAGTTCGGCCAGATTGAACTGACCAAAGAAAGCCAGTGGGAAATCCGTCGCCACTGCCCGCGCCTTGGCCCGGTGTTCGTTGCTGAACCATTCGACGCCCTTGGTGCGTGCCCATGAGGGCGGGTTGGCCAGCAGGTCATCTGCCTTGCGGTTGTAGTATTGTGCCCGCCTGTCGGCATCGGGGTAGGGCGGGCGCAGGGGCCAGGCCATGCCCTGCGGCAGGTCGGGGCGGCCGCCGAGCTTCGAGGCTCCTGCGGGTATGGCGTGCTCATCCCCCGCCGTGGTGGGCATGAGCACGGCAGGCCGTGTCTGTGCGGCAAGATGGGCCACGATGGCAGCGGGCAGGCCGGTGGCCTGTAGCGATTGCGTCAGGGTCTCGCGGTCAGGGGGGAGCGGGGTATCGGCCATGCTGGAGTCCTTAGGTCAAAGATAAAAATAAACAAAAATTTTTGGGTTCTGCCTTTTTCCCAAAAAACAGGCGTTTCCTGAAGCATTCTGCACAATGATTTGTCTGAAAAGTCCCTGCAATTTTCAGTAAAAATGAAACATGTATTGATGATATATTTTAACAATATCGCATTAAGGCAGGATCGCGAACCATCATAACCCACCAGCAGGTGACGCAACAGAGGCTGCCTTCCGTTTGGGCAGAAGCGGTCATGCAATGCGTCCCCCTGGCCAAAGCATTATGTTGCATAAATACAACATCAGGCACGCCCGGCGAGGGCCACCGCTTTTTCATGTTGTTATGTTATATTGTACCAAATAAAGCTGCGCCTCCCGAAACCACCTCACCGGATGCGAGCCTTTCCGCCATGACGCGCCTATGGTTTTTTCCCCGTCCCCTTTCCCGTGCCATGCTGGCGGCCATAACCGCGCTGACCCCCGTTACCACTGCCTTCGCGCAGGGCGTGCCCGCCACCGCCACCGCCACAACGCCCGATGACCCGCACGCCACCACCGAGCAGGCGCAGGCGCTCGACCGCGCCTCCTCCGCGCCCGAGACCATGACCGTCACCGCGCGCCTCGACCGCGCGCGCGTGCAGTTGCAGCCCTCAACGGGGGCGACGGTGCATGCGTTCAGCCGCAAGGCGATCGAGACCATCCCCGGTGGCGACAATACCGGGCTGAACAGCGTGCTGCTGCAGGCCCCCGGTGTGGCGCAGGACAGCTACGGCCAGATCCATGTGCGCGGCGACCATAACGAGGTGCAGTTCCGCCTTGATGGCGTGCAGTTGCCCGAAGGCATGAACGTGTTCGGCCAGACGCTCATGACCCGCTTTGCCGATAACCTGTCGCTCTCCACCGGCGCCTTGCCGGTGCAGTACGGCTTCCTTCAGGCTGCGGTAGTCGACATCACCACCAAGAACGGCGCGACCAACAAGGGTGGCAACGTGTCCATCTATGGTGGCGCGCGTGACTACTTCTTCCCCTCCGCGCAGTATGGGGGGCAGCATGGCAAGTGGGATTACTTTTTCACCGCCGATTACGTGCATGACCGGGTGGGCATCGAGAACACCACGCCCTCGTTCAACGCGCCGCATGACCTGAGCAACCAGTACCATTTCCTTGGTCATGTGCGCTACACGGTTGATGAGAACACGCGGCTCAGCCTGATTGCGGGTGTGTCGAACGCCGAGTACCAGTTGCCCAATATTGGTGGCCAGACCTTCCCCTGCGCGGGTGATGATTCGCCGTGCGTGTCGGTGCCGGGTTCGCCAAGCGCGTCCAACCTCAATGAACGCCAGAAGCAGATCACCGATTTCGGCATCCTGTCGCTGCAAAAGGAAATCGGGGCGTTCTCGCTCCAGACATCGGTGTTCTCGCGCTACAGCAGCCTTGGCTACAGCCCCGACCCCAATCTGGGCGACCTGGCCTATATGGGCATAAGCCAGCATGCCGAGCGCTCGGTCATGTCAACCGGCACCCAGAGCGACGTGACCTGGCGCGTGCGGCCCGACCATACCGTGCGCTTCGGCTTTCAGGTCTTTGCCGAGCGTAACATCACCAAGGCCGATTCACTGGTGCAGAACAGCGACACGGGCGCGCTCCAGTCCATCCACACCGGCAATGGCCGCACGGGCGATGTCTATGGCCTGTACGTGCAGGATGAATGGCGGCCGCTGCGCAATGTCACGGTCAATTACGGCCTGCGCTTTGATGGCGTGGGCGAATACACCAACGAGCACCAGCTCAGCCCGCGCATCAACGTGGTGTGGCGTGCGTGGAAGGGGGCAACGCTGCATGCAGGCTACTCCCGCTACTTCACGCCCCCGCCGTTCGAGGTGGTGGGCGGTGCCGACCTGCAGCAGTTTGCGAATACTTCGGGTGCCGCAGCCGGCACCGGTAGCGACACCGTCAAGGCCGAGCGCGACCATTACTTTGACGCCGGGATCGATCAGGTCATCCTGCCCGGCTGGCACGTGTCGTTCGATGCCTATTACAAGCTGGCCCATAACCTGATTGACGAGGGACAGTTCGGCGCGCCCATCATCCTGTCAGGCTTCAACTACCGGCGCGGGCAGGTGAATGGCTATGAGGTCTCGACCTCCTACGACCGCGGGCCGCTTTCGCTTTACGGCAACTTTGCGTGGTCGCGCGCCATCGGCAAGGACATTACCAGCGCGCAGTTCAATTTTGACCCCGGTGACCTCGCCTATATCAGCCAGCACTGGGTGCATCTTGACCATGACCAGCGCTGGACTGCCTCGGCCGGTGGGTCTTACACTTTTTTCCACCGTACCGGGCATCCCACGCTGCTCTCGGCCACCATGGTCTATGGCAGCGGCCTGCGGCAGGATACCGACACCGTGCCTAATGGCGGCGTGATCCCGCAATACGCCACGTTCAACCTGGCGCTGGTGCAGTCCTTCCGCGATCTGTTCCACTCGCGCTTCCTGCGCACCACGCAGTTCCGGCTGGACGTGACCAACCTGTTCGACCACCCCTACATGCTGCGCAGTGGCACGGGCATTGGCGTGGGCGCCCCGCAATACGGGCTGCGGCGCACGATCCTGACCGGTATTTCACAGAACTTCTGATAGAAAATAAAAGTTTTGAGTGTCGCCTTTATTCAAAAAGGCGGCATTCCTTTAAACACGGTTGAAAAAACGCTCATGCGCGCAGGCAGGGTCAGATCTGTTGCCTGAAACAATGAGGCGAAATCCATTTACCTTTCCCGGTTCAGGTATTTGATATAAAAATGAATCTTCTGTTTCATTTTTAAAGACCGGGAATTTTTTGTTGAATATTGATTGCAGTATTTTGGGTTTCGGAACCGCTCTTTTCCATTTCCCGTTCCGCCTGCCATGCAGGCTGCAGGCAGGGGTGTAAGCCGTCATGCACGATGATGCGCCTCCGCCCGGCCCCGTAACGGATGATGCCACAACCGAACCGCAGGCCGGAACCGGTTTGCAGCCCATCACGGGCAGGCTCAGGACAACTCCGCTCGATGTACTGGCCGAAATCCTGCTGGGCTGGAAACAGCTGCTGGCAAATGGAATATTGCTGGGCCTGTTCTGGTCCATCAGTTTGCAGACGCATGATTATCCTCCTTTCGATCATGCCGTAGGCCAGAGGGAATGGGGGGTGGTGATGGAACTGATTGCCCTTGGCGCCCTCCAGCCTGCAGCGCTGACGTTTACTGTTCTTGTCGCCTCGGGGTGGTTCTGGCGGTGTCTTGTTGTGTACTGTCGGCGCAATGTCCGGCGTGGTACGACCTACGTCCTCTCTGCCAAGAGCATTTCAGCCCGGGATGCCAATGGATTATATACCGACATTGCATGGGATGATTTCAGGATAATACGTCCGACACGACGCCTTCTGGTCCTGCGCATGCGGGGCCGGAGCAGGCGGCTTGTCATCACCTGGAACAGTTTCGCCCGGCAGGACGTGTCCCGGGCGAAGGCGCTCGTCCAGATGGTGCGCATGCATAAGGCGGCCCCGGTTGCCGCATGCTCCCCTACCGGCACCACGGCTCTCCCGGCACGGTTGGATGCGGAAGAGGATGAAGTGACCGTTCCCCTGTCGTTCACCAGGGGGGAGCGGTTTTCTATCTTTTTAAAACTTGTTCCCTATGCCGCGCTCATGACTTTGGGGCTGATGCTCATGCTGCATTTGGTTTTAATGTTCTCGCTAACGGATCGCAGGGCAATTCTGTCCGGTGCAACGGACATGATTGACAGGGTGCGCCTGCTCCTTGGCCTTGATCCACAGACCCTCTGCATCAATGCGGGTAGTGTCGTTCTCAGTATTGTATTCCTGTTTGTAAACTACCTGCGTCAGATCAAGGCACAGCCCATGTCAAGGGTGCGGATTGATGCGCAGGGCATCAGGTTGCTGGACATGGACCAGGACACCGTAAGGTTTTTTACCCCGTGGACGGTCGTGCGCATCATCTCGACTCCGCGCTTTTTGGAGGTAAAGCAGGGAAAACGGATGTCCTTTTGTTATCCATGGCGTCTCTTCAGCCCGCAGGACCGGGCGCGCATACTGGCCTGGGCCGCGCAGGCCAGAGGCGTGGCGCAGCCCTGAAACGCCCTGCCATTTACTGCAGGGGCGGCGCATCATGATCGAGGGGCAGTTGCCATGACCTTTTCCATCCGCCCGGCCCGGCCTGAAGAGGCAGGTCTCCTGCCCGCTATCGAGCGCTCTGCCGCAAAAGCCTTTCTGGCCGTGCCCGCACTGGCCTGGCTGGCACAGGCTGACGGGTTGCCACCTGCCGTGCATGCAGGCTGCATTGCCCACGGCCTGTGCTGGGTTGCAGTGGATGGTCGGGATCAGCCCGTTGGTTTCTTAAGCGCGCGGCAATATGGCGCTGACCTGCATGTGCTTGAAATATCGGTCGCACATCCGGCGCAGGGCAGGGGGCTGGGGCGGAGCCTGCTGGCGGCCGCCCATGAGGGTGCTGCACGCCTGCCGGGTCTTGCCCGCATCACACTGACCACATTCCGCACTGTTGGATGGAACGGGCCCTTTTATGCGCGGGCAGGTTTCCGGCTGCTCCCGCCTGCTGCACAGGATGCACGTCTGGCAGGCCTGTTGCGTGATGAGGAAGCTGGTGGTTTTCCCCCAGGTTCCCGCTGCGCCATGGTGCGTGACGTGATCCTTGCGGGCGGGACCTGAAAACCGGTTTGGGGCACTGGCCGTGCGCAGGGGCCAGAAAAAAAGGGCGGCCCCGCAAGGCCGCCCTTTTCCGTCATGTTGCATGCAGGCAGTCAGGTCAGGAATTGATCCGCTCGCCATGCAGGCTCATGTCCAGGCCTTCCATTTCCTCATCGCGGCTCACGCGCAGGCCGATGGTCAGGTCAATGGCCTTGAGCAGGATGAAGGTCAGCACCGCGCACCACATCACGGTAATGCCGACCGATTCCGCCTGGGCGATGAACTGGTGGAACGACCCGCTCACGCCCTCGGGGCTGGCATCGGTGGCTGAAAGCGGACCATAGGCGAACACGCCGGTCAGCAGCGCGCCCACAATGCCGCCAATGCCATGCACGCCAAAGGCATCGAGGCTGTCGTCATAGCCCATCATGTGCTTGAGCCCCGTGGCGCCCCAGAAGCAGACCACGCCAGCAATCAGCCCGATCATCAGCGCCCCGCCGGGCAGCACGAAGCCCGCTGCGGGCGTAATGGCCACCAGGCCACCCACGGCACCCGAGATGATGCCCAGCACGGTCGGCTTGCCGGTCTTGATCCATTCGGCGCACATCCACGACACGCCAGCGGCGGCGGCGGCAATCTGGGTGGTGGCCATAGCCATGCCCGCGCGCCCGTTGGCCCCGCCTGCGGAGCCTGCGTTGAAGCCGAACCAGCCCACCCACAGCAGGGATGCGCCAATGATGGCATAGGTCAGGTTATAGGGAGAGAGATCGTCCTCCCCATAGCCCTTGCGCCGGCCCATCACCAGGGCTGCCACAAGGCCTGCGATACCTGCGTTGATATGCACCACCGTGCCACCGGCGAAGTCGATCGCGCCGATCTTGGCGGCCACCCAGCCATCCGGACCCCACACCCAGTGGGCCACGGGCACGTACACGATCAGCGACCAGATGATGGTGAACACGCACAGCGCGCTGAACTTCATGCGTTCGGCAAACGCGCCGGTAATCAGCGCGGGCGTGATGATGGCGAAGGTCATCTGGAAGGTCATCCAGACACTTTCGGGAATGGTCATGGTCGTGGCGGCCGACGTGCCTGCGGCCATGGTGAAGGCCACGTCACTGCCCTTGCTGATGCCCGCGCCCAGCCCGTTGAGCATGACGCGCGACAGCCCGCCAATGAAGGCGTTGCCCGATGTAAAGGTCAGGCTGTAGCCCAGCACCATCCACACCACGGTCATGATGCAGCAGATGGCAAAGGACTGCATGAGGGTGGCGAGCACGTTCTTCTTGCGCACCATGCCTGCATAGAACAGCGCAAGGCCGGGGATGGTCATCATCAGCACGAGCGCGGTGCTGACCAGCATCCAGGCGGTATCGCCCGTGTCGATGGCGGGGGGGGCATCGGCCGCCATGGCGGGCATGCTGGCCATCGACGCGCCAAAAGCTGCCGCCGCCAGCCCGGCATGGCGGGCGCTTTTGCCAATCTTCGTGATCACAGCGCGTTTTCTCCGGTTTCCTGTGTCCTGATCCGTATGGCTTGCTGCAGGTCGAGAACGAAAATCTTGCCATCACCGATCTTGCCCGTGCATGACGCGGACTGGATGACTTCCACCACCTTGTCGCACTGCGCGTCGGGCACCGCGATTTCGAGCTTGATCTTGGGCAGGAACTGGATGTTGTATTCGGCACCGCGATAGATTTCGGTCTGGCCTTTCTGGCGGCCATATCCCTTCACCTCGGTTGCGGTCAGGGCATCGACCCCGATGGAATGCAACCCTTCGCGTACCTCATCGAGCTTGAACGGCTTGATGATGGCAATAACGAATTTCATCTCGTCCCCTTCCTGGCGTGCCCCTGAAACACCACCTGCTATGGCTACTGTTCCGTACACGCAACCATATCGCAAAGCAATGTGGAGTTGCTAGCGCCTTTCAGCATCGTTGTGCAGGGGGTAGGTGTTGCCATTATCGGTGTGGCGTGTTCGCCATTTCTGACCTGTGGCACACGGGCGGTTGTGCAGGGCCGTCAATACCTTGGGCCAATCCGTGGCAATAGGCCAGCGCAGCATGCCAGCGCGCATGATCCCGCCCTGCGCGCGTGTTAAACCGGCTTGGCGCGCCCCGGCTTATCCGGCATATCCCATGCCATCATGACCCAACCTGCTCCCGCCCAAGCGCCCCGTGGCGCGCCCACCGCATGGCCGGTCATGGCCATGGCGGTCATTGCCACCGGTTTCCTGTCGGGTGTGGGGGGCACGGTGCTGTCCGTGCTGCTGCACATGATCCAGCATGCAGCCTATGGCTATGGCCAGCCCGGTGGGCCGCATACCTTCGTGCAGGGCGTAAGTGCCGCGCCAGCGTGGCGCCGGGTGGCGGCCCTGTGCGCTGCTGGCGTGGTGGCGGGCGTGGGCTGGTGGGCGCTGGGGCGTTTTGGCAGGCCGCTGGTCAGCATTGCGGCGGCCGTGGGCAAGACGGGACTGGGCAAGCCCATGCCCGCGCTGTCCACCACGGTGCATGTGCTGCTCCAGATCGTGACGGTGGCCCTTGGCTCGCCGCTTGGCCGCGAGGTTGCCCCGCGTGAACTCGGCGCGGTGCTGGCCACCGGCACCGGTCGCGTGCTGGGGCTTGCGCCTGATGACCGGCGCATCATCATCGCCTGTGGCGCGGGGGCCGGGCTTTCCGCCGTCTATAACGTGCCGCTGGGTGGGGCGCTGTTCATCCTCGAAGTGCTGCTCGGCACGGTGGGGCAGCGCGCGGTGCTGTGCGCGGTGGGCGCGTCCGCCATCGGGGCATTCGTGCCGTGGGCGGTGCTGGGCAACCTGCACCAGTATGACATCGGGCCGATGGCGGTCACGGCCCCCGTGGTGCTGTGGGCGCTGTGCGCGGGGCCGGTCATTGGCGTGGGCGCGCAACTGGCCAAACGGCTGATGGCCGTGGTGCAGAACCGGGCGGCGCGGGGTGGGGCGCGCATTGCGTGGTGCCTTGTGGTGTTTCCGTTGCTGGGCGTGCTGTCATGCTTCTACCCGCAACTGCCGGGCAACGGGCGCGGGCCCATGCAGCTTGCGCTGTCGGCACAACTGGGCACGCAGCTGGCCGCCACCGTGCTGGTGCTCAAGATATTGGTCATCATGGGGGCGTTGCGGGCCGGGGCCGCGGGCGGGCTGCTCACGCCCAGCCTGACCATGGGCGCGCTGCTGGCCACCGTGCTGGCGGGGGGGTGGAATGCCTGCCTGCCCATGGTGGATGTGGGCACGGTGGCGCTGCTCGGTGGCATCGCCTTTCTGGGCACGTTCATGGCCATGCCGCTCACCGCGCTGGCGCTGGGCCTTGAGTTCACCCATGTGGGGCATGACATGTGGATCCCGGCCTTCCTCACGCTGGCAGGGGCGCTGCTGGCCTTCCGGGTGTGTGCGAAGGTTGGCCAGCCGCCTGCCGCCCAGACCCAGCCTGCTGCGCCGGGCAGCATGTCGGCACGGTCGTGAAATACGGCAGGACGAAAAGTTTTCGGGCGCCGTCTTTTTTCGAAGCTTGTTGAAAAAAGCTTCACCCAAAACTTCTCACTGCATCAGGGGCCGCAAAAAAGGCGGCACCGTCGCCGATGCCGCCTTCTTTTTCTGAGAACAGTCGCTGTTTCAACGAACCGTCAGCGTCCTTCATTCCATGCGCAGGGGCCTGCCACAACAGGCACGCCCTCACGTCTGGCTGATGTCACGCCATTGTGGCTTTGGGCCTATTTCTCGGCAAACGGGTCGAAGTCGCCATCGTTCTCGCGCACGCTCCACCAGCCTTTGTTCCAGTCCTCATAGGCGGGCAGGGTTTCATCGAACGGGTTTTCGATCAGCGGCTCGCCCTTGGTGGCGGCTGCCTTGCCCTGTGCAAAGGCGTCGGGCGGGGTCTGGTCGGTCATGTCGGGTTCCTGACTTGTGTGCCTGGCAATGCGGCAGGCTTACACCATGCGCCTGCTTCCCGCAGCCCCGCATGGCGGAAGGGGGTAATGCGCTGGGCGCAGGTGTTGGGGGCGCGATTGTGCCGGTACAGCCATACATCGTAGGATACGTGACCGCCCCTGTGCGTTATGGGATAAGGGCGTTGGCACGGGCGCGTTTACGCCCGCCCGGACTGACATCCGTCAAGAGATTTAGGGAAGAACGACACATATGAACGTGAAGCTGTTTGCATCGCGCCGCGTGGCGCTGGCGCTGGCCGGCGTGGTTGCGGGCGCGTGCGCTGCCGCAATGCCCGCCATGGCGCAGGCCCCGGTCATCGTGGGCAACCAGACGGCGACCGCCACGGTCGAGAGCGTGGACCACGAGGCGGGCATGATCCTGCTGCGCGACAAGGCGGGCAACCTCGACACCGTGCGCGTCGACCCCGACCTGCGCGCCAAGCTGCCGGTGCTCAACCCCGGTGACAAGATCGGCCTGCGCATTGTCCGCACCATCGATGCCGCCATTGCGCCGCCGGGCGCGCCGCTGCCGGAATCGACGGAGAACGCCGCTGGCACCCGCACCGGCCCGCACCCGCATGGCATGATGGTGTCCTTCAAGCGCGAGCGCGTGAAGGTGACCGGCGTGGACACCACGCGCAACCAGGTCGTGTTTGTCGATCCCGATGACATCACCCGCGTGGTGCTGGTGCGCCAGAAGGCGATGCAGGACTTCCTGAAAACTCTCAAGCCCGGCGATGAAGTCGACACCACGGTCATGGATGCGGTGTCGTTCTCGGTGCTCAGCCGACTTCCGTCCTGACGGCGGCCAGCGGCGGCCTGTGGGCGGCGGGATAGTCCTCCGCCCATTGCAGCGGGCCGCGCTGGTCCAGAAAACCGGGTATATCCTCTATGATCCGCGCCGCCTGCTCAAGGCAGGCCATGGCCTCGACCTGGGCTGCGGGGCGCAGGGTCAGGGCATCGGGCGGGCAGAGTATGGTCGCCGCCCGCCGCAGGCTGGCCGCCGTGAGCAGCGGGTTGTGCGTCAGTTCGCTAAAGGTGCCCAGCGCATCATAAATCGCCGCCTGCTGCGCACCCATAATGTCGGGGCTGCCCGCAATGGTGCGGATGCGCTCGATCAGCCGCCCGAGCGAAAGCGTTGCCAGTGCCGCATCAATATATTCATGCATGCTGGCGGGCCGGGCGAAAAATGACAGCCGCATGGCCAGGCGGGTGACCTTCTGCAGTTGCAGGTTCTCCCATACCAGCCATTCCTTGCCCTGCCTGCGGCCCGACAGTGCCAGCCTGCGCAGGCTGCGTGTAAGCGACATGACCAGGCGGGCGGCATCAAGCCGGTGGTTGGGCGGCAAAATCACGCGGAAGGACAGCACCAGCATGATGCAGCCCATGAACAGCGCCATCCAGCCATTGAACAGGCTGATGTCGTTATAATAATGGATCGGGTTGTTGACCTGTAGCATCACGGTGGCGAACACGCCGTAACCAAAGCCGCCCACGCCGAATTTGGGGTGGAACTGCAACCACACGCCCGGCAGCAGCATGATGCACAGCGAGAGCCACAGCAGCGGGTAGCCATCGATCTGTGGCAGCAGGAAGATGTGGCACAACAGCCCCGCCGGTATGCCCAGCGCCGTGCCCGCCGCCATCATCCCCGCAGCCCGCGAGGCGGAGGGCAGGGTGGAGAGCAGGCTCGCCGCCGCCACCACGTACAGCATCATGGTCGGCCCCGCCGTCCAGTGCAGCACGTACCAGATCAGCGTGGTCAGCAGCGTGGTCAGTGACCCGCGGGCGGCGTTGCGCAGCGCGGTGGGCCATTCCAGATAGGGCTGCAGCCGCAGCCTGCGCCCGGCACTGCCCCGGCGCGAGAGATCCTGCAGCGCCGTGTCGATCTGGCCGAGCAGGTCCTGGATGTCATCAAGGAACAGCAGCGAGCGGGGCGAATGGGTCGCGCGCGCCTCATCGATCATGATGGTCCGCGCGTGCTGGATGCGCGCGCAGCCCTGCGTCCATACCGCTTCGAGCGTCTGGTTTTCCGTCAGGTCGAGCAGGGTGTGCAGCATGGCCTCGATCTCGCCATGCACGGTGCGGTCCTGCTCGGTATCGGCGGGGGTGATGGTGTGCGGGTGGTACGAGGCCACGATGCCCGAAAGCCGCGCAAGCCCGGCCCTGATCTCGCGCTGGCGCACGCTGATGTCGTAATTGTCGGCGGCTGCGTATTCCACCGCGTCCGACAGGCGGGCGATGCGGGTGAGCATGGTGGCGCGGCTGTCATGAAACGTGGTCGGCAGCGCGCGGAACGTGCTGCCGGGCAGGGCATCGGGGTTCTGCGCGGGCACGTTGCTGTAGCCCTGGTGGAAGGCCAGGATGTAGCTGACCGTGTCACGGAACAGGGCGTGGATCTGGGTGAACAGCGTGTCCGACCGGCGTGGCGAGGTGACCATGAACACCGCCGCCGTGGTGACAATGCCCACCACCACGGCGGCAAGGCGCGACATGGCGGAGAGGAAGATGCCATCGGGGTTGTCAAACGCGGGGGCGGAAATGATGACGATGGTGTAGCCCGTCAGCACCGCAGCATAGGCCCGGAACAGCCGCAGGAAGGTGGCGGCCATGCACGCCAGCCCCACCACCACCGACAGCCCCATGAAATACAGCACCGGCGACTGCACGAACACCGCCATCAGCCCCACGCTGATCGTGGCCCCGATGATGGTGCCGATGATGCGCCACACGCTTTTGGAAACCAGCGCCCCCACCGTGGGGTTGGCCACGATCATGACCGTGGTGACCGAACTCATGGGGGACTGGAGCTGGAACGAGAAGGCCAGGAACAGCGCAATGCCCACCGAAAGCAGTGCGCGCGCGCTGAACGCCGCCGTGGTGCGGGTGGCGGCCCATTGGGCATCATCGGAGAAAATGCGCTTCAGGCTGGACAACATTGGGCGAAAAACTCCCGGCGGCGGCGTAGGGGCTACCTGATAAACCCGGCGGTGGGAAGGGAAAGGCGCACGAAGCCGGAATTTATTGTATGACAATTAGTGTCATGTCAATTATATTGATGCTACCGGTTCTGCCGCCGGGCAGCCATCTCCATAAACGGTCATGATTCCGCGCCGCCCGCGTGCTATCGCGCGGCAGGCGCCGTGGCCGGGGCCTGACCAACCAGCACAGGAAATGCTCATGACCGACCGCTCGCCACTGCCCGATATCGAGGGCACGGGTTTTCAGGACATGCGAATGACCTTTCTCACCATGCGGCTGGCCAATACCTGGCGGCTGGTGCTCGACCGCGCCCTGCGGCCTGATGGCATGAGCATGGCGATGATGCGCCCGCTGGCCTACCTCATGATGCTGCCCGATGGTGTCAGCCAGCGCGCGCTCGCCCATGCCATGAACACCGACAGTTCGGCCCTCGTGCGCGTGCTCGACCTGCTGGAAGAGGAAGGGCTGGTCGAGCGCCGCCCCGACCCCGCTGACCGCCGCGCCAAGACCCTGCACCTGACCGCGCGCGGCACGCGCAAATGCGCAGCCCTGCACCAGACCTGCGCGGGCATGGAGGCCCGCGTGCTCGGTGGCGTGGGGGCAGGGCAGGCGCAGGCCATGATGGACGTGCTGGCCGTGGTGCTGCGGCAGGCGGAGGGCGTGCTGCGTGAGAGCGAGGGCGCCCCCTGTGGTGATAACGCACCCTGAAATGATGTACATCAGTTCATTGTGCGGCCCGGTTGTATAGAAGATCGGGTTCTGGTGTTTCAGCATTGGCTTTAAGGGTTCCCTCCATGATCGTATTGCTCCACCCCGTTGCGACCGGCCCGTGCTTTCCCGGCAGCATGGGGCCTGTGGCATGAAGTGGCGCGATGCGGCGATTGGCGCGGCCCTTGTCGTGGTGGCGGCGGGGTGTGGCGTGGGGTGGTACGTGGTGCAGCACCAGGGCGCGCTACCGCCGGGGCTGGCGCGTGCCAACGGGCGCCTGGAACTCGCCCGCATTGACGTGGCGGTCAAATATCCCGGCCGCGTGACCGAACTCGATTTCAATGAAGGTGATGTCGTTGCCGCCGATCAGGTGCTGGCGCGCGAGGATGACATCAGTGCCCGCGCCAGCCTTGACGCCGCCCGCGCCCATCAGCGCGCAGCCCAGGCCGACGTGGCCCGCGCGCAGGCCGAGCACGATGCACGGCAGGCAACCCTGCATCTGGCGCAGCACGACATGGACCACGCGCAGACCATGTTCCGCCAGCACCTTGTCTCTGACATGGAAGTGACCCAGCACCAGACCAATCTCGACACCGCCACCGCAGCGGCCGAGGCCGCCGGGCGCGCGGTCGAGGCGGCGCAGGCCGTGGCGGATGCCGCCGTGGCGCAGGTGGCGCAGGCCCAGTCGGCCGAGGATGACATGACCATCCGCGCCCCCGTGGCAGGTCGGATCGAATACCGCATCGTGGAGAAAGGCGCCGTGCTGCCCGGCGGCGGTCGCGTGGCGTCGCTCCTCAACCCGGCGGATATGTACCTGACCGTGTTCTACCCCGCCCAGCAGGCGGGCCAGTTGCATGTGGGCGACCAGGCGCGCATTGCCCTTGACGCGCTGCACCAGCAGGTCATTCCCGCCACCATTTCCTTCGTCTCGCCCGAGGCGCAGTTCACGCCTAAATATGTCGAGACCGCGACCGAGCGCGACAAGCTGGTCTATCGCGTCAAGCTGAGGGTCAGCCCTGAAACGGCGGCGCGTTATGGCAGCGTGCTCAAGGCAGGCATGACGGGCGATGGCTACGTGCGCACCGATCGTGCCGCGCACTGGCCCGCAAGCCTCGATGTGGCCGATGCCCCGCAATGAGCGAGGCCGCGCCCCATAGCCCGCCGGGTATCCGCATTGCCGGGGTGACACACCGCTACGGCGCGGTCACGGCGCTGGCGGATGTGACGCTGGACCTGCCTGCGGGCACCACCATCGGCCTTGTGGGGCCTGATGGCGTGGGCAAGTCCACCCTGCTCGGGCTGATTGCGGGCGTGCGCAAGCTGCAGTCGGGCAGGCTTGATGTACTGGGCGCCGATATAGGCGACCGCCACGCGCGCGAGGCGTTCCTGCCGCGTGTCGCCTTCATGCCGCAGGGGCTGGGGCGCAACCTGTATCCCACCCTGTCGGTGTGGGAGAACATCGATTTTTTCGCCCGCCTGTTCGGCATGGATGCCCGCGAGCGCGATGCCCGCATCCAGCGCCTGCTTGATGCCACGGGCCTCGCCCCGTTCCCCGACCGGGCGGCGGGCCATCTTTCGGGAGGCATGAAACAGAAGGTCAGCCTGTGCTGCGCGCTGGTGCATGACCCGGACCTGCTGATCCTCGATGAGCCCACGACGGGCGTTGATCCGCTGTCACGCCAGCAGTTCTGGACACTGGTGGACCAGCTCCGCCGCGAGCGCCCCACCATGAGCGTGATCGTCTCCACCGCGTATATGGAGGAAGCCGAGCGGTTTGCCTGGCTGGTGGCCATGGATGACGGCAAGGTGCTGATCAGCGACCAGACGCAAAAGGTGCTCGAACGCACGCATACGAAATCGCTGGAGGACGCCTATATTTCGCTCCTGCCCGAGGGCAAGCGGCAGGAGGCCAGCGGCTTCGTCATTCCGCCCTATGCCAATCCCGGCGGCCCGCCCGCCATTGAGGCCGCGCACCTGACCCGCCGCTTTGGCAGCTTTACGGCGGTGAGCGATGTGAGCTTCACCATCAGCCGGGGCGAGATCTTCGGCTTCCTTGGCTCGAATGGCTGCGGCAAGTCCACCACCATGAAGATGCTGACCGGCCTGCTTGACGCGACCAGCGGCACGGCCAAACTGTTTGGCGAACAGATCACGGCGGGCGACATGCAGACCCGCATGCGCATTGGCTACATGTCGCAGGCGTTCTCGCTCTATGAGGAACTGACCGTGCGGCAGAACCTCATGCTGCAGGCCCGTCTTTACCGCATTCCGGCAGCGCAGGCGGCGCAGCGCGTGGCGCAGGCCATCGAATCGTTCGAACTGACGGCCTGCGCCGATGTCAGCCCCGCCGCCCTGCCGCTTGGCATCCGCCAGCGCCTGCAACTGGCGGCGGCGTGCATCAACAACCCCGAAATCCTGATCCTCGATGAACCCACCTCCGGCGTGGATCCCGCCGCGCGTGACATGTTCTGGCGGCACCTCATCCGCCTGTCGCGGCAGGATCATGTCACGATTTTCGTCTCGACCCATTTCATGAACGAGGCGGCGCGGTGCGACCGCATCTCGCTCATGCACCGGGGCCACGTGCTGGCTGTGGGCACGCCCGCCGAACTGGTGAAAAAACGCAGCGCCCCAAACCTTGAAGCCGCCTTCATCGCGTACCTGCAGGATGCCGAGGCCGCGACCGATGCGCAGGAACACGCGGTCCCGCCCGCGCGCCAGAGTGCGGCGCGCACATGGTGGCACGCGCTGGGCGGCAGGCTGGCGGCGCGGTTTGGCACGCTGGGCGGCGCGTGGCTGCCGCGTGCCTGGGCCTTTGCCCGGCGCGAGGGGGTGGAACTGCTGCGCGATCGCCTGCGCCTGACCTTTGCCCTGATCGGCCCGCTGATCCTGCTGGTGGTGGCGGCCTCGAGCATCTCGTTCGATGTGGAAGGCGTGCGCTTTACGGTTGATGACCATGACCGCACCACCATCAGCCGCGACCTGATCGACAGTTTCCGTGGCTCCACCTATTTCCATGAACTCGCCCCCGTGGCCGATGCCGATGCGCTTGACCGCGACATCCGCAATGGCAGGGTGCAGCTTGCGCTCGACATCCCCGCAGGCTTTGCGCGTGACCTTGAGGCCGGGCGCAGGCCGGAGGTGGGGGTGATCATTGATGGCGCGGTGCCGTTCCTCGCGGCCAATGTGCGCGCCTACGTGACCGGCGTGCTGGCCGGTTATGCCGCAACGCTTGGCCGCGAGATGCCGCAGGGCGCGGTCATTCCCATCACCGTGGAGCCGCGCTTTTCCTACAACCAGGAATTCCGCAGCATCTACGCCATGACGCCGGGCGTGATCATGCTGGCCCTCATCCTCATCCCCACCATGCTGACCGCCCTTGGCGTGGTGCGCGAGAAGGAGGTGGGCTCCATCGTCAATCTTTACGCCTCGCCTGCTTCAGTGGGGCAGTACCTCATGGGCAAGCAGGCGCCCTACGTGGCGCTGGCCACCATCAGCTACTTCATGCTGGTGCTCGTGGCCGTGGTGGTGATGGGGGTGCCGCTCAAGGGCTCGCTGCTGGCGCTGAGCGTGGGGGGCGTGCTGTTCGTGCTCTCGGCCACCGGGCTGGGGCTGCTCATTTCCACCTTTGTCAGTTCGCAGGTGGCGGCCATTTTCGGCACGTCCATCATCTGCCTCATCCCGGCGGTCAACTTTTCAGGTCTGCTGTATCCGGCTTCCACGCTTACGGGCATCAGCCGCCTCGTGGGGCTGGGCTTCCCCGCCGCGTGGTACCAGCTCATCAGCCTGGGCTGCTTTACCAAGGGGCTGGGGGTGGCGAGCTTCGGGCCGATGTATCTGGCGCTGGGCGGGTTTGGCGCAAGCTATATGCTGGCCGCCCGCCTGCTGCTGAAAAAACAGGAAGCCTGAGCGGATGATGCGCTGGCTGCTCAATGTTGGCCTGCTGTGCGGCAAGGAACTGCGCAGCCTGGTGCATGACCGGGTGTTGCTCGGGCTGATCGTGTTCGCCTTCAGCGCGGGCGTGCTGCTGGTGGCCAACGGGGTGAAGGTGGAGGTGTCAAACGCCACCATCGCCTTCATCGACGAGGACAATTCCCCCCTGTCGCGCCGCATGCGCGATGCGGTGCAGCCGCCCTATTTCAAACCACCCGTCATGGTGGACCGTGCCGAAGCACTCGCGGGCATGGACAGGGGGGACTACATCTTCGTGGTGGATATTCCCCCCAATTTCCAGTCCGATGTGCTGGCGGGCCGCACGCCCGCCGTGCAGTTGCGCGTGGATGCCACCGCCATGACGCAGGCCGGGCTGGGCACGGAATACCTCAACGAGATCCTGATGGGGGAGGTGGATGACATGCTGCATGTGCCCTCACCCATCGATCAGGTGCCCTTTGCCGTGCAGAGCCGCATCCGCTTCAACCCCAATAGTGAATCGAAGTGGTTCACCTCGGTCATGCAGATCGTGACCAACATCACCATCCTGTCCATCGTGCTGGTGGGGGCGGCGGTGATCCGCGAGCGCGAGCACGGCACGCTCGAGCACCTGCTGGTCATGCCCGTGAGTGCGAGCGAAATCGCGGTGGCCAAGATCGTGACCAACGGGCTGGTCATCTTCGTGGGCGCCATCCTCTCGTTGTGGCTGGTGGTGCATGTGTGGCTGGGCGTGCCGATTGCGGGGTCGGTCACGCTGTTTGCCGCGTGCTCGCTGCTGTACCTGTTCTCGGCCACGGCGCTGGGCATCATGCTGGCGACGGTTGCGCCTACCATGCCGCAGTTCGGGCTGCTGGTGGTGCCGGTCTATGCGGTGGCCTACCTGCTCTCGGGTGCGGCAACCCCGGTGGAAAGCATGCCGCAGGTGATGCAGGTGGTGGTGCGCTTCCTGCCCACCACGCAGTTCGTCAACCTGTCGCAGGCCATTCTGTACCGCGATGCGGGGCTGGGGGCGATCGCGCTGCCACTGCTGACCGTGACGGTGACGGGCATTGTATTTCTTGTATTCGCGCTCATGCGCTTCAGATCCATGTTGGCAAGGCAGGAATGATGAGGAACAGATTGGCGCGGGCCGCCCGCATGGGAAGTGTTGCGGTGGCCGTGGGGCTTGTGGCGGGGTGCTCGCCCTTCCGCACGCATGCGCCCGCCTCCCACGTAACGGTGCCCCGGCAGTTCACGCAGGCAGGCATGGCGGGCGCGCAGGCCCCCACCGACCTTACGCGCTGGTGGGAGGCGTGGCATGACCCGGGGCTGACGCAGGCGGTCGAGACCGCGCTGGCCGCAAGCCCTGACATCCGTATCGCGCGCGACCGCGTGCTTGAGGCACGCGCCATGCATACGGTGGTGCGCTCAGCACTTTACCCCACCGTGGGGGCCACCGGCAGCATGATGGGCGGCGACATTGACTGGCGCGATGCCGATGGCCTGCCTGACTCCAATCGCAGCACGGATGGCCACCTTGCGGGCATTACCGCCTCGTGGGAGCCGGACCTGTTTGGCGGCCGCCATGCCGATGCGAAGGCCGCGAAGGATGGCGTAAAGGCGGAGGAAGAATATTTCCACGGTGTGCAGATGGTTATTGCTGCCGATGCCGCTGACAGTTACCTGCGCGCCCAGGGCGTGCAGCGCCAGATTGCCCTGACCGACCGGGGCATTGCCACGCTGGGGCAGTTGCGGGCGTATGGGCAGGCGCGTTTTGTATCGGGGCAGGCCACGGCGGCGGATGTGCGGCTGATTGACCAGAAACTTTCGGAAATGAAGGCACGCAGGCCCGTTCTGGTGGCAAGGCTTGATCTCATGCACCGCAGGCTTGCCGTGCTGTCCGGCCAGACGCCGGAGGGGCTGGCTGCGCCTGCCGCGCCCCCGGCCTATTTCGTGCCGCCCGCCCCCGTGGGCCAGATGCCTGACACCGTGCTCGAGCGCAGGCCCGATGTGCGCGCCCGGCGTGATCAGGTGGATGCGGCGTTAAACCGGCTCAAGAGCGCCAAGACCGACCTGCTGCCCCGCTTCGGGCTGGAATTCTTTGGCGGCGACGGGCGGCTGCATTTTGATGGCATTCCCGGCCTGTCGGGCACGGGGGGGCTGATTGCGCTGACCACCTACCTGCCCATCTTTACCGCCAACCGCGTGCAGGCGCGCATTCATGCCGCCAGTGCCCGGCTCGATGCGGCGGTGGCGGGTTATGACAAGAGCCTGCTGCATGCACTGGCCGAGGTGGAGGACGGGTATGAAAACCGCCTCGGCCTTGATGCCCGCGACGTGGAACTGACGCGCGCGCAGGGGCAGGCCGAGCAGGTTGCGCATGACCTGGCCGGTCTGTATGCCGGGGGGCAGCGCACGTTGGGCGATGTGCTTCAGGCCCGCATGCAGGCGCTCGATGCGCAGGCGGCGGTGCTGTCCAATCAGGATTCGCGCACGCAGGCCACCATTCAGCTCGCCCGCGTTCTGGGCGGGGGCTGGCAGGAGGCAACGCCGGTCGCGCACTAGCTGCCGGGCAGGGAAGGAGAGGCATCGGATGTCGGTCGGAATGGCCCTGCTGCTGGCTGTTGTGGCCATATGCGTTGTCGTTTTCCTTATTGAGCGGTGCAAGCTCAATCCGTTCCTGGCACTGTTCCTCGCCTCCATGCTGCTCGGCTTTGCTGCCGGCATGCCCGCAAGCCATGTGGTCAGCACGTTCGAGAAGGGCGCGGGGCAGGTGCTGGGCCAGATCGCCTCGGTCATCGCGCTGGGCACCATGCTGGGCAAGATGCTTGAAGTGTCGGGTGGGGCGGATCGCATCGCCATGACCGTGGTGGCACTGGCCGGGCCACGGCGGCTGGACTGGGCCATGATGGTGATCGGGCTGCTGGTCGGGCTGTCGGTGTTCTTTACGGTGGGCTTTGTGGTGCTGGTGCCGCTGGCCTTTTCCATTGCGCGGCAGACGAAAATGCCCATCCTGCACGTGGCCCTGCCGGTTACGGCGGCCCTTTCGGTGGTGCAGGGCTACATGCCGCCCCATCCCGGCACCATGTTCGCGCTGGCCGCCTGTCATGCCGATATTGGCCGCCTGATCTGGATGGGCGCGCTGGTCAGCCTGCCTGCCGCCATTGTTGCGGGTCCGCTCTATACGCGCTTTATCGTGCCACGCCTGCCGGCCGATGCTGGTGCCGCCGCCGCAAGCGCGCATGGTGGTAATACGCCGCGCGATCCTGCGAGCCTGCCGGGTTTTGGCATGACCCTGTTCACCATTCTTGCCCCCATGGTGCTGATGCTGGCGGGGTCCGCCACGCGTTTCACGGGGCCGCAGGCAGGGGCATGGGTGCAGGTGCTGCGCTTTGCGGGCGACCCCAATGTGGGGCTGGCGCTGGCCGCACTCCTGTCGTTCTGGACGCTGGGGCTGCGGCGCGGCATGACGCGCGAGAAGGTGTTGGCGTATTCCAATGAATGCCTTGGCCCGCTGGCGGGGCTGCTGCTCATGATCGGGGCTGGTGGCGGCTTTGGCGCGGAACTGATGGATAGCGGCATATCCGACGCCATTGCCCGTGCGGCGGTGGACATGCACGTGCCGCTGCTGGTGCTGGCCTGGGGGCTGGCTGCGGGCATGCGGGTGGCCGTGGGGTCGGCCACGGTGGCCATGAGCACCACGGCGGGCATCGTGGCGCCCATCATGGCGCATGGCAGCGCGGTCTCGCCCGAGCTTGTGGTGCTGGCCACGGGGGCGGGGGCGGTGATGTTTGGCCCCATGAACGATTCCGGCTTCTGGCAGGTGCGCGATGCGCTGGGGCTGAGCGTGCCGCAGACCCTGCGCACATGGTCGGTGCTGGAAACGCTGATTGGCGTGGTGGGGCTTGCGATGTGCGTGCTGATGCAGGCGTGCGGACTTTAGAAAACGGGCGTGTCCGGCGGCGGCCTGTTGCCTGCCGCCCTGTCAGGCCGCCTGCATCGGGCCACAGACAGTGAACGGAGGGGCAGGAAGTGCCCGAAGTGTTACCCTGTTGTTCCCCCATGGGGGAACAATGCCCGTTTAATGACCGGGATAACATTCATAAAACCAGAAATTTCAAGAAGGTAGGTGGTGCCGACACTCGGAATTGAACCGAGGGCCTACTGATTACGAATCAGTTGCTCTACCCCTGAGCTATGTCGGCAAACCTGTGGCGTCTGATAAACGATGGGCTGGCATGATGCAATATATCAATTGCAGCATTCCCCATTTTAATTTGCTCTATATGCTGGGGCCAGATGAACATGTCATTTTCCTCCCGGCAGATGCGCTGTGATGATGCGGGCATCGGCCCCGTGCCCCATATCCGCATTATTGGCGGCCTGTCGGAATGTCCCGGCTGCGGGCTGTACCAGCGCCTGCCCGAACTCGCGCCCGGCCAGCAGGCCCTGTGCACGCGCTGCGGGCAGAAGCTTGCGCGCAGGCGGCGCACGGCGCCCCTGGCAACGCCGCTGGCCTTTTGCATCAGTTCGGCGGCGTTCTACCTTGCAGCCCTCGCCTCATCGCTCATGACGCTGGATGTGTATGGCAGGCAACGCACCGTGGACCTGCTGACCGGGCCGATGGAACTCATGCATGAAGGCTGGGGCGAGGCCGGGATACTGGTGGGCGCGGTGACCGTGCTGGCCCCCGCGGTGGCGATCGGGTTCATGTTCGCCATCCTGTATGCCGCCGCCCGCCCGCAACTGCCCGACTGGGGGCCGCGCATTCTGGTGTGGTATGACAAGCTGCGGCCGTGGTCGATGGTCGAGGTCTATATCCTTGGCATCTTCGTGGCCTACACCAAGCTGACCGACATGGCGCATGTCGATGTAGGGCCTGCGGTGTACCTGATTGGTGCTTTGATGCTGACCATGGCGGCCACCGATTCGACGCTTGATACCGAAATGATCTGGCAGCACCGCCGCATTGATTCGCTCACCCGCGCCGAAGGCGGTGGCAGGGTGGCCGTGGAATACGCGCATGTGGATGACATCGGCATGCCGCCGGTCGATCATCTGGTGGCGTGCAGCTCATGCGGGCTGGTGGGGGAGCTGGCGCACCCGGTCTCGAACCTGCGTTGCGTGGGGGTGTGCCCGCGCTGCGAGCACAAGGTCTGGCGCCGCCTGCCGCAAACGCTTACCCGCACCACCGCCTTCCTCATCGCAGCGGTCGTGTTCTATATTCCGGCCAATCTCTATCCGGTCATGACATTTACGCGCATGGGCGGCGGGGGCGGGCACACCATCATCGAAGGCGCGCTCGAACTGTGGGCCGATGGCATGATTCCGCTGGCGCTGCTGGTGTTCTTCGCCTCCATCACCGTGCCCATGCTCAAGATCGCGAGCCTGGGCTGGATGATCATCCAGACATGGCGCGGCGCGCGCGGGCACCTCGTGGCGCGCACGCGGCTGTTCCGGCTGGTTGACATGGTGGGCCGGTGGTCGATGATCGACGTGTTCATGATCTCGATCCTGGTGGCGGTGGTGCGGTTCAATTTCATGGCCAGCGTCACGGCCAATGCCGGGATGGTGGCGTTTGCCGCTGTCGTGATCCTGACACTGCTGGCCGCCTGGAGCTTTGACCCGCGCATCATGTGGGATGCGGCAGGGCGCAACGGCCCGGTCACCGATGGCCTGCCGCCGCGCGTGGTGGCGACGGTTGACCACGATGACCCGGCCACTTCCCTTTCGCCGGCGGCAACACGCCCGGCCAGCATGGAGCCAGATCTGGCGTGAATGACGATTTTCCTTCCGGTAACTCAAATGGCGGCGTGCCGCAGGCCCAGACGCGGCGCTACCGTTTCTCGGTCGTGTGGCTGGTGCCGATCGTGGCCATCATCATCGCGGGCTATCTGGGCTGGCGGGGGCTTACCGGGCGCGGGCCGCTGATTGTCATCAGCTTCGACACCGCCGATGGCCTGACCAGCGGCCAGACCGAGGTCAAGAACAAGGCGGTCTCGCTTGGCACGGTCGATTCCATCCGGTTGAGCGATGACCTGCACCATGTCGAGGTGCGCGTGCGCATGACGGCGGCGGCAGGCCGCATGCTGACCGACCATGCCCGTTTCTGGGTCGTGCGCCCGCGCATCAACGGCGCGAGTGTTACCGGGCTGGAAACGGTCATGTCCGGCGCCTACATCGCCATGGATGCGGGCGAGGCGGGTGGCCATTACACCACGCATTTCACCGGCCTCGAATCACCACCGGGCGTGCGCTCTGACCAGCCGGGCCATACCTATACGCTCATTACGCAGTCACTCGGCTCGCTCGGGCAGGGCGCGCCCATCTTCTTCCGTGACGTGGTGGTGGGCGAGGTGCTCGGCTACACCATGCCGCCCGAAGGGCGCGGGCCGATCAGGGTGCAGATTTTCGTGCAGGCCCCCTATGACAGCTACCTGCGTACCACCACGCGCTTCTGGAACGTGTCCGGCGTGCAGGTGGGGCTAGGGGCTGGCGGGCTCAAGGTCAAGCTGCAGTCGCTTCAGGCGCTGCTCTCGGGTGGGGTGGCGTTCGATCCGCCTGATGAACGCAACGAGAAGAACGTGCTGCCCCCCACTGCCGGGCCGGAGACCACCTTCCAGCTTTATGACAGCGCGGAGGAAGCCAATAGTGCGGGCTACCGCGAGCGCATCCCGCTTGTCACCTACCTGACCAGTTCGGTCACGGGGCTGACCAAGGGGGGGCGCCTGACCATGTTCGGCATTCAGGTCGGCATGATTGACGATGTGAAGCTGCAGGTCGATCCCGCCACCGGCAGGGCGCATGTGCGCGTGGCCATGGAACTCCAGCCCGAACGCGTGCTCGATAACCGGCAGGTGCCAGCCGATGCGCTGGCCGGGCTGTTGCGCATGCAGGTGGCGTCCGGCCTGCGGGCTTCGGTGCAGAGCACCAGCATGCTGACCGGCGAATCCGAAATCGGGCTGACCTTCGTGAAGAATGCCACACCCGCGCAGGTCGAGATGGAAGGCGACGCCATGGTGCTGCCCGGCCAGGCGGGTGGCATGTCGGGCATCATGGATTCGCTCTCGGTGGTGAGCGACAAGATTGCCGCAATGCCGCTGACCCAGATGGGCGAGAACCTGAACAGCCTGCTCGCCCATGCCGATGCCCGCATCAACAGCCCCGACACCAAGCAGGCGCTGACGGCGCTGCGCAGTTCGTTGCAGAACCTGCAGGTCATATCGCATGATGCCCGCACCGAAATGCCGCAACTGCTGACCGGCATGGACAAGACGCTCAAGAACGCCAATTCGGTGCTGTCGAGCTATGGCGGCGATACCGACTTCCAGCGCAACCTGCAGCAGATGATGCTGCAGCTCAACGATGCCGCGCGTTCGCTGCGCTTCCTGTCAGACTTCCTGACCCACCACCCCTCGGCACTGATTACGGAACGATAAGAGCATGCAACGCCCCTTCTGGCATTTCATACAGTCCACGCGGCCCGTGGCCGCAGGCATGGCGGTTGCATCGCTGCTGGCACTTGGCGGCTGCGGGTCAACCGACCCCACGCTCTACACGCTGGCCCCCGTGCCCGCGGCGCAGGCAGGCAGTATCGGCGCAGGCCTGCCTGCGGTGATCGAGGTGCGCACGCCCGGTGTGACACCCTCGCTTGACCGGCAGAACATCGTGGGCGTGCAGGATGACTACAGTGTGACGCCAAGCGCTGGCGCGGCCTGGAGCGAGCCGCTCGCCCCCATGCTTGGCCATGTGCTGGCCACCGACCTGCAGCAGCGCCTGCCCGGCGTGAGCGTCTTTGCCCAGAACGATGCCACGAGCGCGCCCGCCCAGGGGTTTGTCGAGGTCGAGATTACCCGTTTCGCGCGGGATGCCACGGGCCTTGTGCATCTGGCAGGGAGCCTGTCGGTACACCGGGCGGGTGACCCCGAGCATGCCCGCTCGGTGCCACTCGCGCTCACGGCCACGCCCGCAGGCAGCGGCATGCGGGCCATGGTCGCCTCGCTCAGCCAGTTGACCGGACAGGTGGCGGATATGGCGGCGGCCGCGCTACAGGCGCTGCCACCCGCGCCCCAGCCGGCCCTACATAAATAATGATGTGAGACGTCGCCTTTTTGAAAGAAGGCGACGCCCGGAACCTTACGGGGATTTGCAAGGCATTCCGGGCATAAAAAAAGCGCCCGGAGGCGCTTTTCAGTTCAGCGGGGAGAGAAGGTTCAGACCTTCTCCACCTGGCTGTATTCCAGATCGACCGGCGTGGAGCGGCCAAAGATGGAAACGCTGACCTTCAGGCGGCCGCGCTCCTCGTCCACTTCCTCGATCGTGCCGTTGAACGAGGTGAAGGGACCATCGGCCACGCGGATCTGCTCGCCAATCTCGAAGGTAACGGAGGGGCGGACCCGCTCGACACCTTCCTGCGCCTGCTTCATGGCCCGTTCGGCTTCAGCCTTGGGGATGGGCGTGGGGCGGGTCTTGCTGCCAAGGAAGCCGGTGACCTTGGGCGTATCCTTGACCAGGTGCCATGCCTCATCGGTCAGTTCCATGTTGACCAGCACGTAACCGGGGAAGAACTTGCGCTCGGCATTGACCTTCTGGCCACGGCGCACTTCCGTCACTTCTTCCGAAGGGACGAGGATCTCACCGAAATGGTCGGCCAGCCCCTTCTGGGCGGCCTGTTCCGTGATGTGCTGGGCAATCTTCTTCTCGAAGCCCGAATAGACGTGGATCACATACCACCGCTTGGCCATGGCTGAACTCAGCCTCCCAGTCCGAAGAGTTTCCGTACGGCAAGGCCGATCACCTCGTCGACGAGGAAAAAGAAAACCGATGCAAGACCGGCCATGGCCAGCACCGCACCCGTTGTCATCAGGGTGGCGCGTCGTGTGGGCCACGTGACTTTCCTGGCCTCGGCCCGAACGTCTTCAACAAATTTCGCGGGACTGACCGACACGAAATACCCTTCCTGCAACGCCACGGCGCACCAACCGGATGAACCAGCCGGTGCGGGGCCTAAGAACCGGTGCGGACCATTGTGGCCCGACCCATCGGGTGCCAGGCCGGAAGGGGAATGCCCGACCGGAAAGAATGGCAGGGGTGGAGGGTCTCGAACCCGCAACCTCCGGTTTTGGAGACCGGCGCTCTAGCCAATTGAGCTACACCCCTGCAAAGCCGCCTGCGAAGGCCCGAAACAAGTGGCGTGGCATCTGCCGCGCCGTTTCGGGTCGTCCATGCGAACCCGGCACAGGAAGCGGAAAAAAGTATGAACCGAGCCGAAAGTCAAGGGGGCGTGCCCATAAAAATACAAGTTTGGTGCGTTTGGCATCCCGCACGCCTTTATGGGCTTGCGCGACAAAGGGCGGAAACGGTATGGATGGGCCAACCTTATGGGCGGGCGTAGCATAGTGGTAATGCAGTAGCCTTCCAAGCTTCTGAGGAGGGTTCGATTCCCTTCGCCCGCTCCATGATCCCCACATAATGAAATCCGTATCAGCCCTGACCGGATTCGGGCGCGTGCCGCCCGGGCGGCATGACGGGGCAGGGTGATTCCAATGGCATTGACCAGCTCTCCGACCCTCCATCCGCGCGTGGTGCTGGCCACCTGCTGCCTGAGCCTGCTGCTGGTCATGATGGATGTCACGGTGGTCAATGTCGTGCTGCCCTCCATCCGCGCGCAGATGCATGGCGGCTTTTCCACCCTGCAATGGGTGGTGGATGCCTATACCCTCATGGTGGCCAGCCTCATGCTGCTGGTGGGCACGCTGGCCGACAGGTTCGGGCGGCGGCGGATGTTCCTGATCGGCATTACGCTGTTCTGCGCGGGCTCGGCCCTGTGCGGGCTGGCGCGCAGCGTGGAGATGCTGGTGTTCGCGCGCGCGGTGCAGGGAATCGGTGGCTCGATGCTCAACCCCGTGGCGCTGTCGATCCTGACAAGCGTGTATGTCGAGCCACGGGCGCGGGCGCAGGCCATCGGCACATGGGGTGCCACATCGGGCGTGGCCCTTGCGCTGGGGCCGGTTGTGGGGGGCGTGCTGGTGCACTGGGTGGGCTGGCAGGCGGTGTTCTGGGTCAATGTGCCGATCGGACTGCTGGCCATCGCGCTGACGCTGCGCTTCGTGCCCGAATCCCGTGGCGGGCGCGGGCGCGGCATTGACGCGCCGGGGCAGTTGCTGGCCATCGTGGCGCTGGCCATGATCACCTCGGGGCTGATCGAGGCGCATAATTACGGCTGGGCGTCGCCTGCCATTTCCGGCTTCCTCGGCTTCGGGCTGCTTTCGGTCGCGGGGTTTGTCATTGTCGAGCGCCGTGCCGCGACGCCGCTGATCGACCTGCGCTTTTTTGGCGCGTGGCCGTTCTCGGGGGCGATCATCATCGCCGTGCTGGCTTTTGCCATGTTCAGCGCCTTCCTGTTTCTCAACACGCTTTATTTGCAGGATGTGCGCGGGCTTGACGCGCTGCATGCCGGGCTGTGCACGCTGCCATTCGCGGCAGGCTCCATGCTGTGCGCCCCGCTTTCGGGGCGGCTGACGGGGCGGTATGGCGCGCGGCTGCCGCTGCTGCTTTCCGCCATCGGCTTCGGCGCGGGCGCACTGCTGCTGACAGGGCTGGATTCCGCGAGCCCGCTCGGCCTGCTACTGGCCTCTTACGGTCTGTGCGGGTGCGGGTTTGGCCTGTGCAACGCCCCCATTACCAATGCCGCCATTTCCGGCATGCCGCGGGCGCAGGCGGGGGTGGCCGCGGCCATTGCCTCGACAAGCCGGCAGGTGGGCGCGCTGCTCGGCATCGCCCTTGGTGGCGCGATGAGCGCATCAAGCGTGCAGGGCGGCGTGGTGCAGTGGAGCGCCTTTCCCCAGGCCACGCATGCCGTGTGGTGGAGCATGGCGGTGGGGGCGGGATGCATTGCGGCGCTGGGGCTGGTTTCAACCGGACTCCGCGCGCGGCGCAGCGCCCAGGCTGTCGCGGCACTGCTTGATTCGGTGTGATGCATTATTGATATGCATAATATGCATACCTTGACGGCCATTCCCGCCAGCCCGTCGCGCCGGAAGGTGACAAAACCGGCGCTTTCCTGTTTCCGAAACGACGTACGGCATGTATGATCCCGCCAACCTCTGGCACCAGCGTGTCCATATGCGTGAAAACGGGTGGTAGTATGGCACAGCGTAGCGCCAGCGTGCCGCCTGTCTGTTGCGTGTGTTTACGCTGCGTGCTAGAGCCGCGCCAGCAGCGCACGGGGCCTCGGTTTCCGGGCAGGCGGCTTGTGTTTGAATCAAGATTCTGGATTGGAAAAGCGGACAGTGGATTCGGGTGGAACGACCTCAATACCGATCGCCTCCATTGCCAATGGCCTTCCCGGTCGTTACGCGACGGCGCTCTATGAGCTTGCGGCTGAACGCCAGCAGCTTGATCCTGTTCTGGAACAGGCAACGGCCCTGGCCAGCCTGATCGACGGCAGTGCCGACCTGCGTACCGCCCTTGCGGACCGCACGCTTGACCTGCGCGACAGCGCGCGGGCGGTTGATGCCGTGCTGAACGCCGAGGGGTTCAGCCCCCTCATGCGTGATTTTGTTGGCGTGGTGGCGAATAACCGCCGCCTTCCGCGCCTGCGTGAGATTCTTGCCGCGCTGGCGGCTATCGCTGCGGCCCGGCGCGGGGAAGTGGTGGCGGATGTCGTATCCGCCCACCCCCTGACCGACCTGCAGCGTGTCCAGCTTCGCAGCCGCCTTGCCGAGGCCGGCTATTCCAAAGTCAATATCCAGGAGCGTGTTGACGCGGCCCTGCTGGGCGGTCTGGTCGTGCGCGTAGGCGCCCGCCTGTATGACACCAGTCTCAGATCCCGCCTTACCCGCCTGCACCATGCCATGAAGGGAGCCGCGTGATGGAAATCCGCCCCTCCGAGATTTCGGATATCCTCAAGCAGCAGATCGCTACGTTCGACAAGGCCGCTGACGTTGCCGAGACAGGGACCATCCTGTCGGTTGGTGACGGCATTGCCCGTGTCTACGGCCTGCAGAATGTTGAAGCCGGCGAAATGCTGGACTTCCCCGCCAGCGGCCAGAAGGGCATGGCGCTCAACCTCGAGAATGACAATGTCGGCGTTGTCATCTTCGGTGATGACAGCGCAATGCGTGAAGGCGACACCGTCGCCCGCACCGGCAAGGTGGTGGAAGTGCCCACCGGCAAGGCGCTGCTCGGCCGCGTGGTCGATGGCCTCGGCAACCCGATCGACGGCAAGGGTCCGCTCGTGGGTGAAGTCATCAGCAAGCGCGCGGAAATCAAGGCGCCGGGCATCATGCCGCGCCAGTCCGTCAGCGAGCCGATGCAGACCGGCATCAAGGCGATCGACGCGCTCGTGCCCATCGGGCGTGGCCAGCGTGAGCTGATCATCGGTGACCGCCAGACCGGCAAGACCGCCATCCTGATCGACACCATCGTCAACCAGAAGAGCGTCAACGCGCTGGGTGACCAGAGCAAGTCGCTCTACTGCATCTATGTGGCCATCGGGCAGAAGCGCTCGACGGTTGCGCAGTTGGTGCGCACGCTGGAAGAGACCGGCGCGATGGAATACTCCATCGTCGTGGCCGCCACCGCGTCCGACCCGGCACCGATGCAGTATCTCGCACCGTATGCCGCGTGCTCCATGGGCGAATACTTCCGCGATAACGGCATGCATGCCCTGATCGTGTATGATGACCTGTCCAAGCAGGCTGTCGCCTACCGCCAGATGTCGCTGCTGCTGCGCCGCCCGCCGGGCCGCGAAGCCTACCCCGGTGACGTGTTCTACCTGCATTCGCGCCTGCTCGAGCGTGCGGCCAAGATGTCCGACAAGTTCGGCGCAGGTTCGCTGACCGCCCTGCCGGTGATCGAGACGCAGGCCGGTGACGTATCCGCCTATATCCCGACCAACGTGATCTCCATCACCGATGGCCAGGTCTTCCTTGAAACCGACCTGTTCTACCGTGGCATCCGCCCCGCCGTGAACGTGGGTGGTTCCGTGTCCCGCGTGGGTTCGGCGGCCCAGATCAAGGCGATGAAGCAGGTTGCGGGCAAGATCAAGCTCGAGCTGGCGCAGTATCGTGAAATGGCGGCGTTCTCGCAGTTCGCCTCCGACCTCGACCCCGCGACCCAGAAGCAGCTCGCCCGTGGCGCGCGCCTTGTCGAGCTGCTCAAGCAGCCCGAAACCTCGCCGCTGTCGGTCGAGGAGCAGGTTGTGGTGCTTTACGCTGGCACGCGTGGCTATATCGACACCGTGCCGGTTGCCGAAGTGACCAGCTACGAAAAGCGCCTGCTTGATGATGTTCGCACATCGGGCAAGGATATTCTGGAATCGATCCGGACCCAGCGCCAGCTGACGAAGGATATCGAAAGCCGCCTGAACGATTTCCTGACGACATTCGGCCGTCAGTTCGCCAACTGAGGAAGACGGGCAACCATGGCTTCCCTGAAGGACCTGCGCGCACGGATCGGTAGCGTCAAATCGACGCGAAAGATCACCAGCGCAATGAAGATGGTGGCAGCGGCCAAGCTGCGTCGGGCTGAAACCCGCGCAGCTGCCGCCCGGCCCTATGCCGATGCAATGCGCCGCATGCTGGCCGAAGTGGCCCGCAGTGTTGCGGGCGAAGGCGGACAGCCTGCGCTGCTGACCGGAACGGGGCAGGACAGGGTACACCTGCTGGTGCCCATGTCCAGCGACCGTGGTCTGGCCGGTGCATTCAACTCCAACATCAACCGCACGACCCGCAACCTGGTGCTCAAGCTCCAGGCCGAGGGCAAGACCGTCAAGATCCTGCCGGTGGGCCGCAAGACATACGACTTCCTGTCGCGTGATTTTTCGGACCTGATCATCGATCACCGCCATCTGGCGGCGGGCAAGGAGATTCCGTTCTCCGCCGCAGCCGAACTTGGCGAGCAGATTACATCCCTGCTCGAAAAGGGCGAGTTTGACGTCTGCACGCTGGTGTATAACCAGTTCCGCAATGTCATGACCCAGACGCCGACGGAAATGCAGCTCATTCCGCTCGCCCTGCCGGACAATGACAACGCGGATAACGCGCAGGTCGCGGCCTATGAATTCGAGCCCGATGAGGGCACGCTGCTGTCGAGCCTCCTGCCGCGTAACCTGCAGGTGCAGATCTATGCCACGATGCTGGAAACGGCGGCGGGCGAGAACGGCGCGCGGATGACGGCAATGGATAACGCGACGCGTAACGCTGGCAAGGCCATCGATCGTCTGACGCTCAAGTACAACCGTACGCGCCAGACCAACATCACCAATGAACTCATCGAGATCATCTCGGGCGCCCAGGCTGTCTGAGGATCGATCGTCACGCTCACAGGAGCTGTCCCATGTCGGAAACCACAACTCAAGAGGCTCCTGTCTCCACGCAGGCGCCCAAAAGCAATGTCGTCGGTCGCGTGACCCAGGTCCGCGGCGCCGTTGTTGACGTCCAGTTCGAAGGTACGCTGCCGCATATCCTCGAGGCGCTGCACGTTCAGCTCAATGGCCAGACCCTTGTGCTCGAAGTGGCGCAGGAAATTGGCGAGCATGAAGTCCGCTGCATTGCCATGGACACCACCGATGGCCTGACCCGCGGCGCCGAAGTGGCCGCCACCGGCAGCCAGATCACGGTGCCGGTCGGTCCGGGCACGCTTGGCCGTATCCTCAACGTCATCGGCGAGCCGATTGATGATCGTGGCCCGGTCAAATGCGAAGGGCGCGCGCCGATTCACCGCGCCGCTCCTGCCTTTGACGAGCAGGCCGCCGCCACCGAGATCCTGCCCACGGGCATCAAGGTTGTCGATCTGCTCTGCCCCTACCTCAAGGGCGGCAAGGTCGGCCTGTTCGGTGGTGCGGGCGTGGGCAAGACCGTCATCATCCAGGAACTGATCAACAACATCGCCAAGGCGCATGGCGGCGTGTCGGTCTTTGCCGGCGTGGGTGAACGTACCCGTGAAGGTAATGACCTGTATTACGAAATGCAGGACGCGAACGTCATCAAGCTTGATGGCGACTCGACCGAAGGTTCCAAGGTGGCGCTGGTCTATGGCCAGATGAACGAGCCGCCGGGTGCCCGTGCCCGCGTGGCGCTGTCCGGCGTGACGGTTGCGGAATACTTCCGCGACGTGGAAGGCCAGGACGTGCTGTTCTTCGTGGACAACATCTTCCGCTTTACGCAGGCTGGCGCCGAAGTGTCCGCCCTGCTTGGCCGCATTCCCTCCGCCGTGGGCTACCAGCCCACGCTGGCGACGGAAATGGGTGCCCTGCAGGAGCGCATCACCTCCACCAAGAAGGGGTCGATCACCTCGGTGCAGGCCGTTTACGTGCCGGCCGATGACCTGACCGATCCGGCACCTGCCGCGACCTTCGCCCATCTTGACGCGACCACGGTGCTGAACCGTTCCATCGCGGAAATGGGCATCTACCCGGCTGTTGACCCGCTGGACTCCACCTCGCGCTCGCTCGACCCCAAGATCGTAGGTGACGAGCACTACCAAGTGGCGCGCGACGTGCAGCGCATCCTGCAGACCTACAAGTCCCTGCAGGACATCATCGCCATTCTCGGCATGGATGAACTGTCGGAAGACGACAAGCTGGTCGTGGCCCGCGCCCGTCGCATCCAGCGCTTCCTGTCCCAGCCGTTCCACGTGGCCGAAGTGTTCACGGGCGCGCCGGGCAAGCTGGTCTCGCTGGAAGATACGGTGCGTTCTTTCAAGGCGATCGTGGCGGGTGAATATGATCACCTTCCCGAAGGGGCTTTCTACATGGTCGGCGCGATCGAGGAAGCGGTGGCCAAGGCCGAGAAAATGAAGGAATCGGCCTGAACCCCGGCCCCTGACGCAAGGAAAATAGACCATGTCCATTAAGGTCAAGATTGTCAGCCCGGAGAAAGTCCTGTTCGCGCATGACGCCGATATGGCTGTCATGCCGGGGGCGGAAGGCGACATCGCGGCCATGCCCGATCATGCCCCGCTCATGCTGACGCTGCGCGGTGGCGTGGTTGACATCTATGAAGGCGATGCGGTGACGAATCGCTTCTTCGTCGCGGGCGGCTTTGCCGATATCGCGCCAAGCCACTGCACCATCCTTGCCGACCGGGCCACCAAGCTCGAAGACCTGTCGGTTGACGATGCGGAAGCCCGCCTGGCGGGTCTGGAAAAATCCTATGAGGAAGCGGACAAGATGAACGTGCCCGCGCTTGATATCCTCATGGACAAGATCCAGTCGGCCCGGGCCGAGATCGAGGCGGCGCAGTCTGCCATTCCGGGCATGTCGCTTTGACACGATAGCCAGCCTGCATCCACTGCCTGCATGGGCGTAGATGTGTGGCCTGACATGAAAAGCGCCCTTATGGGCGCTTTTTTTGTTATGGGGCGACCAGACCGTCGGGCCTGTAAAACAACGGAAAACCTGTAAGAAGTTTTTGGTAAAGCTTTTTCCCCAAAAAGCTTCCGAAAGAACGCCGCCTTCTTTCAAAAAGGCGGTACCCCAAAATATTTATTATTTTAAAACAGATATTTAGCCGCGCCCGCGATAGCCCGGCACGTCCTGCGCGGGGATCCACACACCTTCCGGCGGGGTGCCGGTCTGCCAGAACACATCAATCGGCATGCCGCCGCGCGGGTACCAGTAGGCCCCGATGCGCAGCCACACCGGCTTGAGCAGATCGACAAGCGTGGTGGCGATCTGCATTGAGCAGCGCTCATGAAAGGCGCCGTGGTTGCGGAAACTGGTCAGGAACAGCTTGAGCGACTTGCTCTCCACAATCCATTCATCAGGAATGTAGTCGATCACGATATGGGCAAAGTCGGGTTGCCCCGTGACCGGGCACAGCGAGGTGAATTCGGGCGCGGTGAACCGCACCACGTAGCGCCGCCCGCGGTCGGGGGCGGGCACGCGTTCAAGCCGGGCTTCCTCGGGGCTTGCGGGCTGGGCGCTGTTCTGGCCGAGCTGCGTCAGGAACTGGCTGCCATCATCTTGGCTGGGGCTGGAGGTCATGGGCGGGTCCGTCAGCAATGAAAAAAAGGGATAGGGGGCTGATGCCGCAAGGCGTCGGGCGGCGTCAATGGAAATGCGGGGAGGGGACATGCGGTTTTCCCTGCTTCCGCAACCGGGTGCTGGCATGATAACTGCACGGAATGGCACGTGTATCCCGACCCGAATTTCCCGCTCCTGTGCTGGTTACCACCACGGCGGCGCTTGAGGCTGTAACCGCGCGACTGCGCCAGGAGCCGTTTGTAACCATTGACACGGAATTCGTGCGCGAGCGCACGTACTGGCCTGAGCTGTGCCTTGTGCAGCTTGCAGGCGAGAACGAGGTGGTGGTGATCGACACGATCGCCCCCGGCATTGACCTGGCCAGCCTTGGCGAACTGCTTGATGATGCGTCGGTGGTGAAGGTCTTTCACGCCGCAAGACAGGATCTTGAAATCTTCCTGCACCTGTTCGACCGCCTGCCCGCCGCCCTGTTCGACACGCAGGTCGCGGCCATGGTGGCAGGCTATGGCGACCAGGTGGGGTATGACAATCTCGTCGCGTCGCTGCTTGGCGTACAGATCGACAAGTCACATCGCTTTTCCGACTGGTCGGCGCGCCCGCTTTCGCCTGCCCAGATCGGTTATGCGGCGGCTGACGTCACCTATCTGCGGCTGGTTTACGGCAAGCTGCTGGCACAGCTCGAGCGCGAGGGCCGGCTGGACTGGGTCGCGGCCGAACTGGACATCCTGAACAATCCCGCCACCTTCCGCCCCGACCCGCTGACCCTGTGGGAGAAGATGCGCCCGCGCACCAACAACCGGCGCATGCTGGGCATCCTGCGCGCCGTGGCGGCATGGCGCGAAGGCGAGGCCCAGCGCGTCAACGTGCCGCGCCAGCGCCTGCTCAAGGATGAAAGCCTGATGGAAATCGCGGCCACCGCGCCTGACACGGTCGATGCGCTGGCCCGCGTGCGCGGCGTCTCGCGCGGGTTTGCCGAGGGGCGTAGCGGGCAGTCCCTGCTCGAGGCGGTGACCGCGGCCCAGGCCATACCCGAAGCCGACCTGCCGCGCCTGCCCAAGGGGCGCGGCAAGGACGCGCCACGCCCATCGCCTGCCCTGATCGCCCTGCTCAAGGTGCTGCTGGCCACCTGCTGCGAGGCCCATCGCGTGGCGCCGAAACTTGTGGCGTCATCAGAGGATCTTGACCGTTTTGCGCTGGATGACGCGGCGGATATTCCCGCTTTTCACGGCTGGCGCAATACGGTGTTTGGCAAGCTTGCGCGTGAACTCAAGGCAGGCAGGCTGACCATGGGGGTCGAGGATGGCAAGGTCAGACTGATCCACGACTGAGCCAGCAAGGGGGCCCGGACGGTTTTACACGGGTTGCAAACAGGTTATGGGCAGAACTGTCCACAAGATTCTATCATTCTGCGGTTGAGATAGATGGCAGATACGCCTAGTTTCGCTCCATTCCGCGTAAGGAGTGCAGAACGATGGCGATGGAATGGACAGAGGAGACGATCGCGCGCCTGCGTGATCTGTGGCAGCAGGGATTATCGACCGCCGAAATCGGCCGCCAGTTATCTGTTACCAAGAATGCCGTTGTAGGCAAGGCGCATCGCCTTGGCCTCAAGCCGCGCCCATCGCCCATCCGTCGTGCCGCCAAGGCCACGCCGCCTGCCGATGCCGCTACACAGGCCGCCCCGGTTGCGGCGGTCCCCGCCGCAGCCCCTGAAAAGGAAGCGGCCCCCGCGCCCGTGGTGGCAGCCCCGCCGGTGCCTGAAAAGGCACCTGCGCCGGTCAAGGCGACCGTGGCAGTTCCCGCGCCGAAGGCAGCGACCCCGGCGCCCACCGCCGAACCGGCACCCGAAGCAGCCGCCCGTCCGGCCCGCGCGCCTGCCCGTGCCGCCCGTTCCGCGCTGCGCCCGGTCAGTGAGCCACGCCGCCGCAGCAGCCAGTCCTGCTGCTGGCCGCTGGGCGATCCGGGCACGCCGGGCTTTCACTTCTGTGGGGCAACGCCGCTGCCGGGCAAGCCGTACTGTGCCGAACACGCGCAGCTTGCCTATGTAAAGCTGCGGAGCGACCGGCGCGATAGCGTGGCCTGATCCATCAGCCACTTTTAAAAAAACAACCCATTGATAAAAAATGATAAAAGCTTCCGGGTGCCGCCCTTTTTCAAAAAGGCGGCATTCTGCGAAGCTTTTTGAAAAAAGCCTCACCAAAAACGTCCGTATGATTTCAGGATGTTTTCCGGGCTGACTTTTCAAGCGCTCCCTTACGGAAGGCGGCTTGCGTGCAGGCCGTTTGCAGATGCATGCAAAAAAACGCCAGGGCATTGCTGCCACTGGCGTTTTTTGTATCTGCCCGGCAGGCCCGGGCAGAAGCGTGCCTCAGCCAGCGCTGGCCGGGCGCGGGGGCGCGGGCTGAGCGGCAGGCGCGGCAGCGGGTGCGGCCTGCGGGGCGGCGGGGGTGGTGATCATTTCAAGCTGGCCGGTGACCTGGCCGCCATCTTCCACCTTCAGGCGGCGGCACTTGGCCTTGCCGAGCAGGCGACCGGTGGAGCGGATGGTCAGGCTGCCGCGCACGGTCAGCGTGCCATCGATGGTGCCCGCGAGTTCCGCGTCCTCAACCTCGACTTCGCCCTTGAACACGCCGCCCTGCGCGATCTGCAGTTCGGATGCATTGATCAGCGAGGACTCGACCGTGCCTTCCACAACCAGGCGCTCGGCATCCTGGATGGTGCCTTGCACGCTGATGCCACGCCCGACCACCAGGGTGCGGCGCTCATTTTCCTTTTTGGCGGGGGCGGCAGCGCCCGGCGCACCGGGGCGTGCGCCACCCGGCGCGGACGAGGGGGACGGCGTGGGCGGGAAGGGCGGACGGGCCATGGATGTATTTTCCTTGCTGGCAGATGGGGAAGAAGGAGAGGCGCCACCGCCCATGACCGGGCGGCCCGGCTGCTGCGGCGCGGGGGACGGAGTGGGGGCAGGTGGCGTGGTGTCTGCTGGCTTGCGTCGTTTAAACAATATTACCCCGCTTGGTTAGATGCTGCATCGGAGCGCGTGAACGCTCCGGAACGAAAAAGAACGCGTCTCGGGCTGGTTGCAGGCCGCAGCCCCCATACCCGGTTATACGCCCCCCAAACCTGTCGACAAGGGCGTTAAGGGGCCGGGAGAGGCATTAAAAACTTCATGCATTGCGCCATTTACCCGCCAATGATAGCGAAGGGCGACTTTGGCCCGAAAAAATGGGTTATTTCGTGGCGCACCTGCGCCTTGCCTGCATATCGGGCCTGATCAGCGATGGGAGTGACACAGGGTATGGAAAATTCGGGACAGGCGGCAGAATGCCGGTTTGACCTGCTGGGCATCGGCAATGCGATCGTCGATGTGCTGGCGCCGGTGGAAGCAGCCTTCCCGGAGCGCAACGGCATGACGCCGGGCGGCATGATGCTGATCGACGCCGCCCGCGCCGAGGCGCTGTACGGCCAGATCCGGCGCGAGAAGGAAATGGGCGGCGGCTCGGCGGCCAATACCTGCGTCGTTGCCTCCAACATGGGCGCGCGCGTGGCCTATCTGGGCAAGGTGGCCGATGACGTGCCGGGCCAGGCCTTTGGCGCCGACATGCAGGCCGCGGGCGTGTATTTCCCCTCATCGCCGCTGCAGGGCGATGCGGGCACCGCGCACCCCACCGCGCGCTGCATCATCCTGGTCACGCCCGATGGCCAGCGCACCATGAACACCTATCTGGGGGCGTGCGTGAATTTCGGCCCCGAAGACGTGCTTGCCGATGTGGTCCAGTCCGCCAAGGTCACCTACATGGAAGGCTACCTGTTCGACCCGCCAGCGGCACAGGAAGCCTTTCGCACCGCGGCGCGCATCGCGCATGAGGCCGGTCGCAAGGTGGCGCTCTCGCTGTCCGACAGATTCTGCGTCGACCGCCACCGCACGGCGTTCCTTGACCTCGTGCGCGGGCATGTCGACATCCTGTTCGCCAACGAGGACGAGATCTGCGCGCTGTACCAGACCGCCGATTTCGACCATGCCGCCCGCCTTGTGGCCGCTGACACGCATTTCGCTGTCCTGACCCGGTCGGAGAAGGGCAGCGTCATCATCCAGGACCAGCAGCGCATCGTCATCGACAGCGTGCGCACGCAGGTGATCGACACCACCGGCGCGGGCGATGCCTATGCCGCGGGCTTCCTCGCCGGCTGGACATCGGACCGCACGCTTGCCGAATGCGGGCGGCTGGGCAGTGTCGCCGCCTCGGAAGTGATTTCGCATTACGGCGCGCGCCCGCTCATGAACATGCGCCAGGACATGGATTTCTGACCTGAAGGCCAGGGAGCCGGGCGTTTGACAGGGTTGTGCGCGAAGTTTCGCGTGCAATCCGCGCCAGTCCGCTTTATCTACGCAGCCAGCAGCCAATCATTCCGCCGCCGCACGCACGGGTGTCGCCCGCATGTGCCGCCGCGCACCCGTATGGCGTAACGCCAAGGAAAGTCAGGTCAAGAGCACTTATGGATATCCGCAATATCGCCATTATCGCGCACGTCGATCATGGCAAGACCACGCTGGTCGACCAGCTTCTCAAACAGTCCGGTTCCTTCCGCGATAACCAGCACGTTGCTGAACGCGCCATGGACAGCAACGACCTCGAGCGCGAGCGTGGCATCACCATTCTTGCCAAGTGCACGTCGGTGGTGTGGAAAGATACCCGCATCAACATCATCGACACCCCGGGCCATGCCGATTTCGGCGGCGAGGTCGAGCGTATCCTGAGCATGGTCGATGGTGCCATCGTGCTCGTCGATTCCGCTGAAGGCGCTCTGCCCCAGACCAAGTTCGTGGTGGGCAAGGCGCTTGCGCGCGGCCTGAAGCCGATCGTGGTCGTGAACAAGATCGACCGTGGCGATGCCCGCCCCGATGAGGTGCATAACGAGATTTTCGACCTGTTCGCGGCCCTTGGCGCCAATGACGAGCAGCTCGACTTCCCCATGCTCTACGCCTCGGGCCGCCAGGGCTGGGCCGATACCGAGATCGACGGTCCGCGCAAGGACCTCTCGCCCATGTTCGACCTGATCCTGCGCCACGTGCCGGCGCCGAAGGTCAACAAGGACGCACCGTTCGCGATGGTCGCCACCATCCTGGAGAACGACAACTTCCTTGGCCGCGTGCTGACCGGCCGTGTCGAGCAGGGTGTGGCGAAGATGAACATGCCCGTGCATGTGCTGCGTCCCGATGGCTCGGTGGTCGAGACCGGCCGCCTGACCAAGCTGCTCTCCTTCCGTGGCCTTGACCGCGTGCCGGTGGAAGAAGTCGAAGCAGGCGACATCGTGGCCGTGGCCGGCCTGTCGGAAGCGACGATTCCCGAGACGATTGCAGCCCCTGAAGTCAAGGAGCCGCTGCCCTCCACCCCGGTTGATCCGCCGACGCTGTCCATGACCTTCCGCCTTAACGATGGCCCGCTTGGCGGCCGCGAAGGCAAGAAGGTCACCTCGCGCCAGATCCGTGACCGCCTGTTCAAGGAAACGGAAGGCAACATCGCCATCCGCGTGTCCGAAAGCCCCGAGAGCGAGGCCTTCGAGGTTGCAGGTCGTGGCGAACTCCAGCTTGGCGTGCTGATCGAGCAGATGCGCCGTGAGGGCTTCGAGCTGACCATCGGCCGCCCCCGCGTGCTGTTCCGCACCAATGAGGAAACCGGCGAGCGCGAAGAGCCGTTCGAGGAAGTCCTGATCGACGTGGACGAGCCGTATTCGGGCGTCGTGGTTGAGAAGATGGCGCTGCGCAAGGGCATCATGCAGGACATGCAGCCTTCGGGCGGTGGCAAGGTGCGCCTGAGCTTCCTCATCCCCTCGCGCGGGCTGATCGGCTATCATGGCGAATTCCTGACCGACACGCGCGGCTCGGGCATCATGAACCGGCTGTTCCATGGCTATCAGCCCTATGTCGGGCCGATTGCAGGCCGTCGCAACGGTTCGCTGATCTCGTCGGAAGACGGGGCGACCACGCAGTATTCGCTGTTCTCGCTGCAGGACCGTGGCACGCTGTTCGTGGATGCGGGCGAGAAGGTTTACGTGGGCATGATCATCGGCGAGCATTCGCGCGAGAATGATCTTGAAGTGAACCCGGTGCGTGAAAAGAAGCTGACCAACATCCGTGCCGCCGGCAAGGACGAGGCCCTGCTGCTGATCCCGCCGCGCAAGATGAACCTCGAGCAGGCGATTGCCTATATCGAGGATGACGAACTTGTCGAGGTTACGCCGTCCGCCGTGCGTATCCGCAAGCGCTACCTTGATCCGCACGAGCGCAAGAAGCGCGAGCGTTCGGGCTCGGTTGACTGATTTCTGCCTGGCATGAGGGTGGCTGCAATCTTTAGTAACGTTTCAGTTCTTGAGATTGCGGTCACCTTGCGGCAGAAGTAAGAACATATCCATAAATTTAAGAATTTTAATTCAGGACGGCTTTCCTGCTTCATGTTAGATCAGGGAAGCCAGACCGGTTGGCACGATTCGTCAGCCCACTGGCCTATTGGGACATACAGTCCTGAGTCCTGGAGTATTTTTATATGATCGTTTCCACCCGTCGTTTCCTGGCTGCCCTGTCCGCTGTTGCCGTCATGGGCGTTGCAGCACCTGTCATGGCGCAGACCGCCGAGCCGACCACCCCGGCCGTTTCCGCGCCGCAGCACGTGCCTGACGCAGCCGATGCCTCGGCCCCCGCTGAAGAAGCAGGTGCGAAGAAGAAGCATCACAGTGGCCGCCATCACAATGGCACGCACCATCATGGTGCCAAGAAGGACGCGGCGGCTCCGGCTGCTGCTGCCCCGGCCGCTCAGTAATTCCCGCATGCCCGTAACCGGCTCCGTTGTGGGCTGGTTACGGCGGCAAGAAAAAAGCCCGGCTTATGCCGGGCTTTTTTTGCGCCAAATCCGGGCGGTGCCGCCTTGTTGCGCAAAGGCGGCACCCTGTTTGAAAGGCCTGTCCGGCTTCAGGCCGTGGCGTAGCGGTCGATGGACAGGTCGAGGCAGGGGATCTCGGTGGGCTTGTTGCTCATGCGGTCGGCCAGCACGCGGCCCGAGCCGCAGGCCATGGTCCAGCCCAGCGTGCCATGCCCGGTATTGAGCCACAGATTGGCAAAGCGGCCTGCAGGCCCGATTACCGGCGTGCCATCGGGCGTGCTCGGGCGCAGCCCGGTCCAGTAGGCACCCTGCGACAGGTCGCCGCCCGTGCCGAACAGTTCGCTGAACGAGAGTTCAAGCAGTTCGCGCCGGTCGCGGCTCAGGCGCAGGTTGTAGCCCGTCAGTTCCGCCGTGCCGCCAATGCGGATGCGGTCGCCCAGCCGCGTGATCGAGACTTTGTGGGTCGCGTCATTGACGGTGGAAACCGGCGCGCGGGCGGGATCGGTTACCGGCAGCGTCAGCGAATAGCCCTTGGTGGGGTAGACCGGCAGCTTGATGCCCAGCGGGCGCAGCAGCAGAGGGGAATAGCTGCCCATCGACACCACGTAGGCATCCGCCGTCATGCGGCCCACAGACGTGCGCACGCCGAGGATGTCAGTCGCCGAGGCATCGAGGGCTTCGATATTGGTCTCGTAATGGAAGGTGACGCCGAGTTCTTCCTCCGCCTTCTGGGCCAGGCGGGTGGTAAACATGTGGCAGTCGCCCGATTCATCGCCGGGCAGGCGCAGCCCGCCCTGAAACAGGTGGCGGTTTTCCATCAGGCCCGGCTCGTGGCGGGCAATGTCATCAGGGCTGAGGAACTCGTGGGCGATGCCCGCAAGGTCGAGCAGCTTCATGTCGCGGGCGGCGGCGTCCACCTGCTTTTGCGTGCGGAAAAGCTGGATCAGGCCACGCTGTTCGTCATCATAGGTGATGCCGGTATCGCGGCGCAGGGCATCAAGGCAGTCGCGGCTGTAGGTCGCGATGCGCAGCATGCGGGACTTGTTGATATCGTAGTCATGCGCGTTGCAGTTGGCCAGAAGCTGCTCGAGCCAGCGCATCATGGCGAAGTCGAGGCGCGGGCGCACGACGATGGGCGCATGCGGCCCGGCCATCCAGCGCAGTACCTTGAGCGGCAGCGCGGGCTCGGCCCAGGGGGAAGAGAACCCCGGCGAAATCTGGCCCGCATTGGCAAACGAGGTTTCCATCACGGCGGCGGGCTGGCGGTCAATGACCGTGACCTCGTGGCCTTCCTTGGCGAGATACCATGCCGCCGTCACGCCAACCACGCCTGCGCCCAGAACGATAACTTTCACGGTCTGTCCCTTATTCTTCCGTCATCAACACATCGGGGATGCGCCACACGGAAGCAATGGTCAACCGTTTGAGTTATGACAGGACCGGATGGCTGGAATCCGCCACCCGTCAGCCTGCGGGCACGCCCTTGCTGGTTGAATATTCAAAATGCAGCGCCGTATCCGGGTGCACGATGGGGTGGATGGCGTGGGCCGCCATGGCCCCTTCGGTAAAGCCCTGCAGGATCAGCTTGAGCTTGCCGGGATAGGTCGCCACATCGCCCACCGCGAAAATGCCGGGCAGGCTGCTCTCGCAGGTGGAAGGGGTAACGGGAATGGTGCCGCGCATGGTGTCGAGCCCCCACTGGGCAATCGGCCCGAGGTCGGTCGCCAGCCCGAAGAAGGGCAGCAGGTGGTCGCACGCCACATGCCTGATCGTGCCATCAAGCGTTGCAAGGTCCACGCCCGCAAGCGCGCCGTTCGTGCCGTGCAGGCCATGGAGTTGGTAGCCGATGATCTTTTCCACCTCGCCCCGGCTGACGGCCTCGTCAAGCTGGCGCAGGCTTTCGGGGGCGGCGCGAAAGCGGTCGCGGCGGTGCACCAGCTTCACGCTGCGCGCCACCTCGCGCAATGACAGCGCCCAGTCCACCGCTGAGTCGCCACCGCCTGCAATCAGCACGTCCCTGCCCGCAAAATCGGCGCGGCGGCGCACGAAATACTGCACGCTGCCCGTGGCCTCGAACGCGGTCAGCCCCTCAAGCGGGGGGCGGTTGGGGCCAAATGCGCCCGCACCGGCCGCAATGATCACGGCGCGGGCTTCGATCACGTCGCCCTTGGTGGTGCCCAGGCGGAAACTGCCGCGCGTGCCCTCAAGGCGCTCAACCCGGCGGCCAAGCAGGCGTGGCACGTCAAAGGGCGCGATCTGGCGGTCAAGGGCCTCGATCAGCGCGCCACCCTCGATGGCGGGGTGGGCGGGAATGTCATAGATCGGTTTTTCGGGGTAGAGCGCTGCGCACTGGCCGCCAATTTCATCAAGCGCGTCAATCAGCACGCAGCCAAGTTTGAGCATGCCGCATTCAAAGGCGGCGAACAGCCCGGCAGGGCCTGCGCCGATAATGGCGACATCGGTGGTGTGGGTGGGGGAGGGCGTGGTCATGTCCGGCTCGGCTGTCCTGCAGTCCATGGTCTGGGTAAAGGCATATGTCAGGTGCGGTTTTGCTTGGTTGTGCCCGCTGGCGCAAGCCTCGGGCGTGCCCCGGCGCATCCCGGCGCATGACGATGGCGTGCGCAATGGCGCTAAACTATTGAAAAGACATTTCTCCTTAACATAATCGGGGCGTGGGGCAGGAACGTGGTTTTCCGCGCGCGCCCTGTCATGCCCCTTGTGCGCCGGGGCGGCGCAGGGGCACACTGGCCGGCATGGATGCAAACTTTTCCCGGCATGAAATTTCCCTGCCCGACTCCGGGGCCACGCAGGCGCTGGGCCGGGCACTGGCCGCAGTGCTGCGCCCCGGCGATGTCGTGCTGCTCGAAGGTGATCTGGGCGCTGGCAAGACCACGCTGGCCCGCGCCCTGCTGCGCGCCCTGTGTGCGGACGGGGAAATGGAAGTGCCCAGCCCGTCCTATACTCTGGTGCAGGTGTATGAGGCCCCGGTAGCCCCGGTCTCGCATTTTGACCTGTGGCGGCTTGATGGGCCTGACGCCCTGCATGAGCTGGGGTGGGATGAGGCTTGCGAGGGCATCGTGCTGGTGGAATGGCCAGACCGGCTGGGCGTCCTTACGCCCCCTGATGCGCTGCGCGTGAGCCTTGTGCCCGATGCCGCGGGCGGGCGCGTGGCCCGGCTGGCAGGCAATGCGGCCCGGCTGGCGCCGTTGACGAACCCCGATACAGGAGATGCCCCATGAGCGTGAACATGCCCCGTACTGCCATGGTTTTTGCCGCAGGGCTGGGCCGCCGCATGCGGCCGTTGAGCGAATCGGTGCCCAAGCCGCTGCTGCCCGTGGCGGGCCAGCCGATTCTGGACCACGTGCTCGACCGGCTCGAGGCAGCGGGGGTTGCGCAGGTGGTGGTCAATGCCCACTGGCAGCCCGATGCCATCCACGCAGCCCTTGCCGCGCGTGCGGCCGCCCATCGCGGCCCGCGCACCGTCGAGCAGGTCGAGGATACCCTGCTGGAAACCGGCGGGAGCGCGGCAAGTGCTTTGCGCGCGGGCCGGATCGGACCGGACCCGTTCTTCCTGCTCAATGGTGATGCCATGTGGCTCAATGGCCCGGTGCCCGCCCTGCGGCGGCTGGCGGCAGCGTTCGACCCCGCCTCCATGGACGCCATGCTGCTGCTTGGCAGCATGACGCGCGCGGTGGGCGAGGTGGGCCATGGCGATTTTGCCGTTGATGCCCACGGCAGGCCGCGCCGCCCGCGCGCGGGTGAGATCACGCCCTATGTCTTTACCGGCGTGCAGATCGTCTCGCCCCGGCTGTTTGATGCCGCACCCGAGGGCGGCTTCAGCATGAACCGCCTGTGGGACCGGGCGATGGAGGCGGGCCGGCTGGGCGTGATCGTGCATGATTCGCTGTGGTTCCACCTCTCGCGCCCGGCCGATATCGCAGCCGCCGAGCGCGTGCTGCATTCAACCCTCAACCCGGATTCGGACACCGGCCTATGACGCAGCCCGAAGCGACCTGCCTGCGTGGTCGCGCCGCCGTCATTCCGCCGCATGTGCCGTTTGTAGACCAGATCGCCGCGCGCTGGCTGGCGCATGCGGGGCATGACGCGCAGGCCTGTGGCAACGGGCTGATCCTGCTGCCCAGCCGCCGCGCCGCCCGCGCCCTGACCGAGGCCTTCGTGCGGCAGGTCGATGGCCGCCCCATCCTGCTGCCGCGCATCGCCCCCATTGCCGGGCTTGATGAGGCGGCCCTTGCGCTGTCGGGCCGCAACGCGCTCGACCTGCCACCGGCGGTCGATCCCGTGCGCCGCCTTGCCACGCTTACGCTGCTGGTCATGCAGGCGGGCCGCGCTTTTGGTGATGTGCAGGGCGTGGACCAGGCCTGGCCGCTTGCCCGCGCGCTGGCCGAGCTGATGGATGAGGCGGAATGGGCCGAATGCGACCTGCATGACCGCCTGCCCCATGCCGCCGAGGGTGATTTTGCCCAGCACTGGCATTTGACCGTGCAGTTCCTGTCCATCATCACCCAGGTCTGGCCCGCCTGGCTGGCCGAGCAGGGGGTAATGAACCCCGTCGCCCGCCAGACCGCCCTGCTGCACGCGCAGGCCGCGCGGTGGCTGGAAACACCCCCCCCTGCAGGCTACCCCATCTGGGCGGCGGGTTTTTCCGATGCGGTGCCATCCACCATCGCCATGCTGCGTGCCGTCCTTTCGCTGCCCGATGGGCTGCTGGTGCTGCCGGGCGTGGACATGGACTGCGCCGATAACGTCTGGTGCAACCTGCCGCCGGACCACCCGCAGGCGGGCACCGCGCACATGCTGGCCGAACTCGGCCTTGAGCGGAGTTGCATGGAACGGTGGGGGGAGGTGCCCAAAGGGTGCGTCGCCAGCAGCCCCATCGCGCGCGCCAGCCTGCTGGCCCGCGCCCTGCTGCCCGCCCATGCGCTGGCGGGCTGGCGCGACCCCGAGGCCCCGGTCATGGCCGATGGCCTGTCGGTACTGCGCAGCACCGACCAGCAGGAGGAAGCCGCCGCCATTGCCATGGTGCTGCGCCAGGTGCTCGAGCAGCCGGGCAGGCGGGCCGCCCTCGTCACCCCCGACCGCGCGCTGGCCGGGCGCGTTGCCACCGAGCTGGTGCGCTGGGGCGTCATTGCCGATGACAGCGCGGGCGAAAGCCTGCTCACCATACCGCAGACCGCCTTCCTGCGGCTCATCATACAGGCGGTGGATGGCGGGCTCTCGCCCGTGGCGCTGCTTTCGGTCATCAAGCACCCGCTGGCGGCGTGCGGCCTTGCGCCGGGCAACTGCCGCGCCAGCGCCCGCCAGCTCGAGCGGCTGGTGCTGCGTGGCCCCGCCCCGCCACCGGGCATTGCCGGGCTGCGCGGCGCGCTGGCCCGGGCGGCAAAAGACCCGCACGGCGCATTGGCCGATGCGCCTGACGCGCCGGAGGAAATCACCGCCTTCATCAACCGGCTCGAAACGGCCCTCGGCCCGCTGCTGGCGCTGCCACGCGCCAGTCTGGTGCCGGTTTCCACCCTGCTTGCCGCCCTGATCGAGACCGCGCAGGCCCTTGCCGCGACCGATACCACCGATGGCGCCGAGCGCCTTTGGGCAGGCGAGGAAGGCAATGCGCTGGGCCAGCATATGAGTGCCATGCTGGCATGGTGCGACGTGTTGCCCGAGGCCCGGCTTGGCGCGCTTGACGGGCTGCTGGCCTCATCGCTTGCAGGCATGACGGTGCAGGGGCGGCGCGCGGTGCGCGGGCGCGAGGGCACGGCGGTGCATCCGCGCGTGTTCATCTGGGGCCTGCTCGAGGCGCGATTGCAGACCGCCGATACCATCGTGCTCGGCGGCCTTGTGGAAACCGTCTGGCCTCCCGCCACCGATCCGGGGCCATGGATGAGCCGCCCCATGCGCACCCGCGTGGGCCTGCCCTCGCCGGAATGGGCCATAGGGCAGGCCGCGCATGACTTTGTTGCGTGCGCCTGTGCTGCGCCAAGGGTGGTGCTGTCCATGGCGGCACGGCGGCAGGGCGCGCCCACCGTGCCCGCGCGGTGGCTGGTCAGGCTCAATGCCTATCTGGCAGGCCACGACCATGCCCTGCCGACGCACCCCGCCCTGCGCTGGCTGGACAGCCTCGACCGCCCGCCCGGCGGGCTGGTGCAGCCCGCAAGCCCGCCGCGCCCCTGCCCGGCAGTTTCCCTGCGCCCGCGCAGCCTGTCGGTGACCGAGATCGAGACATGGATGCGCGACCCCTACGCCATCTATGCCCGCCGCATCCTGCGCCTCAACCGCCTGCCCGACCTCGAGGAACTGGCCGATGCAGCGGATTACGGCCAGATCGTGCACGCGGCGCTTGACCGCTGGTTCCGCGCCCACCCCACCGGCTGGCCTGCTGATGGCGAAGCACGGATGCAGGCCATCTTTGCCGATGTGCTGCGCGCGGCCGAACTGCGCCCCGCACTTGCCGCGTGGTGGGCGCCCAGGCTGGAGCGCATCGCCACATGGTGTGCTGCGACCGAACAGGCGCGCTGCATGGCGGGTGGCAAGCGCACGGTGCTGACCGAACTGGGTGGCCGGATGCAGCTTGAAGACCTGCCCGGCGGCCCCTTTACCCTGCGTGGCCGGGCCGACCGGATCGACCGGCACGATGATGGCACGCTGAGCCTGTTCGATTACAAGACCGGCACCCTGCCCACGCGCCGCAGCGTGCTGGAGGGCTGGCAGTCGCAACTGGTGCTTGAGGCCGCGATGATTGAGAGTGGCGGCTTTCCACCTCCCGTGGCGGGCACGGTGGCGGAACTGGTGTACTGGCGCCTGACCGGTGGCCATGTGCCCGCCCTGGTGCTTGACGTGGCGCGCGGGGCGGAACTGACCGAACTGATCGCATCGTGCCGCGCGGGGCTGCGCGCTCTGGTGGCCGGGTATGACAATCCCGGCCAGCCTTACCTGTCGCACCCCTATCCCGGCGAGGAACCCCGCTTTGCCGATTACGCCCATCTGGCCCGCGTTGCGGAATGGAGTGCGGCGCGTGAGGAGAATGGCGGATGAACGCCTCCCCCCAAAAGGCCGACAGCACGATGGACGCCATCGGCCTTGCCAATGCCAGCCAGGCCCAGGCATCCGACCCGCAGGCCTCGGTATTCGTTTCTGCCTCGGCGGGCAGTGGCAAGACCAAGCTGCTGATCGACCGGCTGCTGCGGCTCATGCTGCCGCGTGACGTGCCCGACCGTGACGGCGTGCCCACCCGCGTTGCGGGCAGCGATCCCGGTCGCATCCTGTGCCTGACCTTCACCAAGGCGGCGGCGGCGGAAATGTCGATCCGCCTGCAGGACCGGCTGGGCCAGTGGGTCATGCTGCCCGATGCGGCGCTTGATGGCGAGCTTGCCCGCCTGTCCGTGCCGGTGGATGACCGCACGCGGGAGGTGGCGCGCGAACTCTTTGCCCGCGTGCTCGACCTGCCCGGCGGCATGCGCATCGGCACCATCCATGCCTTCTGCCAGTCGCTGCTGCGCCGCTTCCCCATCGAGGCCGCGATCAGCCCGCATTTCACCCTGATCGAGGAGACCGATGCCCGCCTGGCCCAGCGTGCCGCGGTTGAGGACGTGGTGGGCGCGGGTGGCCCCGCCGTGGGGCTGCTGGCAGGCCAGATTGGCGTGGGTGACTTTACGTCCCTGATTGCGCGGCTACAGGCGCATGCCCGCCGCATGCTGCCGGTGGCGCGGCAATGGGTGCGCGACCGGGCCAGTGTCGAGGCCGCCCTGATGCGCCTGCTGGGCATAAGCGGGCGCAGTGTGGAGGAGGTGCTGCGCCAGGCCTGCGCCACCATCCCCGATGAGGACGCCCTGCGTGATGGCCTGCGTTTCGCGGCGCAGGAAGGATCACCCACGGTCAGGACGCAGGCCGAAACCATGCTGGACTGGCTGGGGCAGGATGCGACCACCCGCGCGGCGCAATGGCCCGTGTGGCGCAAGGCACTGCTCAAGAACGATGGCGCCCCCCGGCAGCGTGGCGGCCTGAATGCGAAGCTTGCCACCCTGCGCCCGGTTCTGGTCGAGCAGCTTCTGGCCGAGGCCACGCGCATCATCGCCATCGAGCAGCAGATGCGCGCCATCACGGTGTTTGAACTCACCTGCGCGCTGCTCTCGGTCGCCCAGCCGGTGCTCGAGCGTTACGCCACGCGCAAGAGCGCGCAGGGCATGGTTGATTATGACGACCTGATCGACCGCACGCTCGAACTACTGCGCGACCCCGGTGCGGCATGGGTGCTATACAAGCTCGATGGTGGCATCGACCACCTGCTGCTCGATGAGGTGCAGGATACCTCGCCCGACCAGTGGGCCATTGCAGGCGGCCTGACGGCGGAGTTCTTCGCAGGCGAGGGCACGCATGAGGACGAAGGCACGCCGCGCACCATCTTCGCGGTGGGGGACTACAAGCAGTCCATCTATTCGTTTCAGGGCGCCGATCCCGAGGCCTTCCGCGCGTGGCGGCAGCGTTTTCGCCAGCGTGCGGCCGCAGCCGAGGCCCTGTGGCGCGAACCGGCCCTGACCGTCTCCTTCCGCTCCACCGCCCCGGTGCTCAAACTGGTGGACAGCGTATTCGCCAATCCTGCCGCCGCCCGTGGCGTGGCCGAGCCTGATGGCACCATTCCCCCCCATGTCACCGCCCGCCCCGGCCAGGGCGGCCGGGTGGAGATCTGGCCCCCCGTGCCGGTGGAAGATGATGGCGAGGCGGTCAGCCCCTGGCAGGCCCCCACCCACAATGCGGGCCAGTCCACCGCCCAGCAGCGCCTGGCCGATACGCTGGCCGCCTGGATCGCAGCGGAGTTGCGCAGGCCGCCCGCACCGGGCGAGGCACCACTTGCGCCGGGGGATGTGCTGATTCTCGTGCCGCGCCGCTCGGCCTTTGCCCGTGCCCTGATCCGTGCGCTCAAGACCAACGACGTGCCGGTGGCCACCCTCGTGCGCACCGTGCTGACCGACCAGCTTGCGGTGCAGGACCTCATGGCGCTGTGCGCGTGCCTGCTCCTGCCGCAGGATGACCTGACGCTGGCCTGCGTGCTGACTTCGCCCATTGGCGGGCTGGATGATGAATCGCTCATGCATCTGGCAACGGGGCGTGATGGCAAGCCGCTGTGGGCCGTGCTGCGCGCGCGCCATGCCGAGCGGCCCGACTGGGCGGCGGCGTGGCATATCCTCAACACGCTGTTCCGGCAGGTGGATTACGCAACGCCCTACCAGCTTCTGGCCGAGGCCCTTGGCCCGCTGGGCGGGCGCACCCGGCTGCTGGCCCGCCTCGGGCCGGAGGCGGTGGAGCCGGTGGATGAACTGCTCTCCGCCGCACTCCGTTTCGAGGAGGCGCATGCCATCTCGCTGCAGGGCTTCCTGCACTGGCTCAATGCATCGGACGAGACCGTGCGCCATGAACCCGATGCCTCGGCCAACATGGTGCGCGTCATGACCGCGCACGGGGCCAAGGGGCTGCAGGCGCGGCTGGTGGTGCTGCCCGATACCATCGCCAGCCCGCGTTCGGACACCAACATCCTGTGGAAAAAGGACCGGCAGACCGGCCTCGACATTCCCATCTGGGTACCCCGCCGCGAACTGGCCACTGAGCTGACCGCCGCGATGCAGGAAAAGATAAAACAGGAGGCGGCAGAGGAATATAACCGCCTGCTCTACGTGGCGCTGACCCGGGCGAGCGACCGGCTGGTGGTCTGCGGCTGGAAGCCGAGCCGGGGCGTGCCCGATGGCTGCTGGTACGACCTGTGCCACCGTGGCTTCGAGCAGGCGGGCGCCGAGGCCCGCCCCTTCGATCTGGGCTGGGAGGGCGAAAGCCTTGTGCTGGAGGAAAAGCGCAGCGTGCCTGCCCCCATGCCCAGGGCGCAGGCCCCGGCGCTGGATGCGGAGCCGGTTGCCCTGCCGGACTGGATGGGCCACGCGCCGCTGTGGCGGCCCGTGCTGCCCGTGGCGGAGGGGCCGCTGGCCCGCCCGCTTGCACCCAGCCGGCCCGATGACGTGGCCCTTGGCCCGCAGCCTGCCGTGCGCTCGCCGCTGGTTGCGGCCAGCACGGTGCGCGACCGGGCGGATGCCACGGCGCGCCGCGCCCGCGCCCTGCAACGCGGGCAACTGGTGCATGCCCTGTTGCAATACCTGCCCGACTGCGCGCCTGATGCGCGGGCGGACCTGGCCCATGCCTGGCTGTCGCGCCCGGCAGCGGGGCTTGCGCCAGATCTGTGTGATGAACTGGTGGCGGAGGTGCTCGAAGTCATGGACAGGCCGGAGCTTGCGGCCCTGTTTGCGCCCGGCAGCCGCGTGGAGCAGCCGCTGGCCGGAATCGTGGGCGAGCAGGTGATCGTGGGGCAGGTGGACCGCATGGCGGTCAATGCCGATACGGTTACGGTGTGCGACTTCAAGACCAACCGCCACCCGCCCGCCGATATTGGCCAGACCCCGGTGCTCTACCTGCGGCAGATGGCGGCCTACCGCGCCCTGCTGCGCGGGGTCTATCCTGGCAGGCAGGTTGTGTGCGTGCTGGTCTGGACCGAGGGTGTGCGCGTTGACATCCTGCCTGCGGCGTTGCTCGATCATTATGCACCGGACAGGGTTGCCTTAAAGAAATCGGTACAGGCTTGACCGAGTGCCGGGTGATTGCCATGTCAGCAGGACGCACGCACCAGGGCGGCCCCGGCTGCCCTAAAGGGAGAATTAAGTGATGAGCGAAAACACGATTGCGGTCAGCGACGACCAGTTCAAGACCCTGGTTCTTGACGCAAAAGAGCCGGTTCTGGTTGATTTCTGGGCTGAATGGTGCGGCCCGTGCAAGATGATCGCGCCAGCGCTTGAGGAACTCGGCGGCGAGTTCAAGGGCCGCATGACGGTGGCCAAGGTCGATATCGACAACAACCTTCGCACCCCCAATGAATATGGCGTGCGCAGCATTCCCACCCTGGTCCTGTTCAAGGACGGCAAGCCCGTGGCCCAGCAGACCGGCGCCATGCCCAAGAGCCAGCTCAAGGCATGGGTTGAATCCAAGCTGGGCTGATCATCAGTAAAAGTTTCAAAAAAAGCCGCCTTTTTGAAAAAAGGCGGCACCCAAAAACTTTTATCCTGCTTGTTCAGCGCCCACAGGCGACATCGGTCCATGTGGTGGGTGTTGCCCCCGCATGGGCCAGCCCGGAGCGGAAGCCCGGCGCGCACAGCGTGCGGAACTCGGCCTCATGCTCGTAAGTCGGCATGAGCCTCTGCAACAGTTTGTTCTTGGCCGTGGCCGGGTGGAAATAGATTTCCGACAGGCCATCAGGCAGGTGGGCAGCCAGCGCCGAGACGCGCTCGGTGGTCATGTGCCCGCTCCAGGCCAGGCCAAAGCACCAGTCATTCGTCACCAGCCCGGCCTTGTGTGCCTGATGGCGCAAAAGCCCGGTCCAGCGCCGCAGGGCGGCATCGCCCAGCGTATCGGCATAGGTGCCGGCCGCCCGCAGCGGCTCGGGTGGCTCAAGCGGCACGCGCACGGCGCGCAGGCCGTGGCGCAGGCCGCTTTCAATCAGGTAGCGCCCCACGGTGGGGTGCAGGTGCATGTGCTTGTGCGCGTTGGCGTGGTCCAGCGCCAGCCCCGTGGCGGCAAAGGCGCGGAACTGCGCCTCGATTTCGGCGGCGAGTTCACGGCGCACGGCAGGGCGGAAGAAATACTCAACCCCCAGCTTGAGCTGGTCGGAGGGGAACAGTCCATCCTGCGGCACCAGCAGCGGAATATCGGCAGGCGGCAGGGTGGCCGGGCCTTCAATGGCCACAAGATGCAGCCCCACCCGCAGGTCAGGCAGTTTTTTCGCCCGGCGCACGGCATCGGCGGCGGCAGGGCCGGATACCATGAGGCTTGCGGTTGACAGCAATCCATCCCGGTGGGCGATCTCGATGGCCTCGTTGACTTCTTCCGACAGGCCGAAATCATCGGCGGATATGATGACGCGCTTCATGCTGGAAAACCGGGTGGCTTGAAAAAAGAAATGCCGGAACCCGAAGGTTCCGGCATGTGGCGTGGCGTGATCAGGCCGCGCGGCGTTCGCGCAGGAACTGGAAGAACTCCACCCCTTCGCGCAGGCGGCGCTTCATCATCTGCGGGCTGCGCACCATCTCGTTCAGGATCGAGGCGATCTTGGGCGCGCGGAAGTAGAACTTCCGGTAGAATTCTTCCACGCTCTGGAAGATTTCGGTGTGCGACAGGTGCGGGTAGTGCAGCGGCGCGATCTGCACGCCGTTATCATCGATCAGTTCGGCGTTCTTTTCATCCAGCCAGCCATTCTCGGTCGCCTGCTGGTGCAGGAACGTGCCGGGATAGGGCGCTGCCAGCGAGACCTGCAGCGTGTGCGGGTTGATCTCGGTTGCAAAGCGGATGGTTTCCTGAATGGTTTCCTTCGTCTCGCCCGGCAGGCCGAGGATGAAGGTGCCATGGATCTTGATGCCGAGTTCGTGGCAGTTCTTGGTGAACTCGCGGGCCGTCTCGACGCGCATGCCCTTCTTGATGTTGTGCAGGATCTGCTGGTTGCCGCTCTCGTAACCGACCAGCAGCAGGCGCAGGCCATTGGCCTTGAGCACTTCCAGCGTCTTGCGGGGCACATTGGCCTTGGCGTTGCACGACCAGGTCACGCCCAGCTTGCCCAGTTCCTTGGCAATCGCCTCGGCGCGGGGCAGGTCATCGGTGAAGGTGTCGTCGTCGAAGAAGAATTCCTTCACCTGCGGGAAATACTGCTTCGCCAAGCGGATTTCGGCAGCCACGTGCTCGGGGCTGCGGGTGCGGTAGTGATGGCCACCCACGGTCTGCGGCCACAGGCAGAAGGTGCAGCGCGACTTGCAGCCACGGCCGGTATAGATCGAGATGTAGGGGTGCATCAGGTAACCGATGAAGTAATCTTCAATCTTCAGGTCACGCTTGTACACCTCGGTCACGAACGGCAGGCTGTCCATGTCCTCGATCATGGCGCGGTCGCGGTTGTGCACGATCTTGCCATCGGCGTCGCGCCAGGAGATGCCATCGACATCTTTCCACTCGCGGCCTTCCGCCATTTCCTTGATGGTGAAGTCGAACTCGTTGCGGGCCACGAAGTCTACCGGCGGGGCGTTGAGCAGGCTCTCTTCGGGCTGCACCGCCACCTTGGCGCCAACCATGCCGATCTTGACCTTGGGGTTGGCATCCTTGAGCATCTGGGCCACGCGCACGTCCGATGCGAAGGAAGGCGTGGAGGTGTGCATGATGACGAGGTCGCGGTTGCGCACGTCTTCGAGGATCGGCTCCATGCCCATGCGGGCAGGCGGTGCGTCGATCAGGCGGCTGCCCTCGACCATGGCGGCGGGCTGCGCCAGCCAGGTCGGGTACCAGAACGACTTGATTTCCCGCTTGGCCTGATAGCGGGAACCGGCCCCACCGTCGAATCCGTCAAACGAAGGCGGCTGGAGAAACAGGGTTTTCATCATGCTACGCGTATCCTCGGGTTCTGGCGGGGAACGGGGTTCCCTTAATACCCGTTCTTATTGACTACAGGGTGGGTTTTTAAACGGTCCGGCGGGGGTCAGTCACCGGGGGAGGCGGGTTGCGATCGTGGTGTCATGACCGAATGGGGCGTGACATGCATTGTCTGCCCCCGCCAGGCAACCCTCGTGCCCGTAACGCTGCCCACCATGATTGCGGCTGAGATCCAGTCACGCAGGGGAAGCAGCAGCAACGGCAGCAGGCTGCGTTGCGCCAGTGTCCGGTCAAGGATGAAGGAACATACGCCCCGCCATCCCCACGCACCAAGAAAGAAAAACCATGTCCATGCCGCGTGCGGTGCCAGCAGCACCGCAACAGTGGCCCAGAACAGGGGGAGCTGGATGGCCGAGGCCGCATAGCCCGCCGGTTCCAGTGTCTTGACGGTGCGGCCCCAGCGCAGTTCATGCGCCAGCACCTCACGCATCGAGGTTTCGCCCACGGTGGTCCATGTCATGCACGCGGCAATGGCAATATCCTTGCCATGCTCGCGCACGTAGCGGCCAAGAATTGCATCATCGGCCACATGGGGCACAAGGGCTTCGAGCCCGCCAATGGCGTCGAGCATGGAGCGCCGCAGCGCCATGGTGGCGCCAAGGCAGTCCTGACGCCCGAGGTAGCGCGACAGCATGACGCCGGGCAGGAAGTTGTGGTTGATCTGGCAGGCGGCAAGCAGGCGCGGCACGGTGTTCGAGGCAGGCAGCCCTGCATAGAGCGTGGTCACAAGCCCCACATTGTCGGGCACCATGGCGCCCACCACATGGCGCAGGTAATCGGGTGCCACATGAATGTCCGAGTCGGAAATGACCAGCACATCATGCTTAACCCGCCTCATGATGTTGATCAGGTTGCCGATCTTGCGGTTCACGCCATGGAAGGTGGGGTCGATCACCAGTTCCATCTGCACATCCGGATGGCGTTCCATCAGGCGGCGGACAATGGGAATGGCGGCATCATCCTCGGCCTGCACGCCAAAGACGATCTGCATCTGCGGATAGTCCTGGGTGCAGAAGCTTTCGAGGGCTTCCTCCAGCAGGGGTTCATCGCCATGCAGCGGCTTGAGCACGGAGACCGGGGGCAGGGGTACTTCCCGGTCAACGCGTTTTTCCTGCCAGCGGAAACGCGAGACCAGAAAAGTGCCTATCGCTGCCTGCATGCACCCGGCGGCCGCGACAGTCGCAGCCAGTCCGGCGGGTGAAACAAGAGCGTTAAAAACAGACATTATTTTTCCGGCAAGGTCCCGCGCGTGAAACAAAATGAAAAAGACGACAGGGAAGAGTCAGGTTACTCTTCCGAGAAGGTCTTGATTTTCTTCTGTAACAGATTTGTCAGTTTTTGCACATTCCCGCCAGACAGGGCGGAGCTGAAATCTGCACGCTGTGCCGCAACCTGGCTGATATGGGCATTGAGCAGCACGTCAACGATCTGCCAGCCTTTTGCACCCGAGCGCATCACGTAATTGATTTCGGTGCCGTTCGGGTCATCGGATGAGCCGATGCGCGTTATAACAATGCGGTCGTTACCCACCGGGGAGGGCGTGACGGAAGGCTCGATGGTGAAGCGCGCATCGCTGCCCGGCTTGAAGCTCGAGACATAGCGGGCAATGGTGAACTGGCGGAACGTGGTCAGAAGCTGCTGCTTCTGGTCATCGGGCAGGGCGGCGTAGCGCGGGCCGATGGAGGAGGCGAGCACGGCCTCCATGTCATAGGCGCGGTCGATTGCCGGTGCCAGCATCTGCGAGCGCTGCTCGAACGTGCCGCTACCCTTGGCCTGCACGCGGTCGAGGGCAGCATACAGGGCCTTGATCGGCTCCTGCACCTGCGCGTCGGACGCGGCGGCCGCATGGGCTGCGGAAATGGGGAAGACGGCAGGGATGACCGGTGCCGCCATCAGGCCGGCGCATAGCGCCAGTGCGGTGGTTTTCAGGGCATGTTTCATAATGTTCATGATTTCGGTCCGTTTGCCGTCTTTAGCAAGGGCTGCGTCATGCTGATTCCGACACCCAGCGCATCAAGGGCGGTATTGGTAATGGCCACCGCATCCAGCCCGGCCTCGTGGTACTGGGCCTCCTGGCTGTTATGGTCGATGAAGCGGTCGGGCAGGGTCATGGGGC
>NZ_JARWSK010000013.1:2500-5450 GCF_031081985.1 Komagataeibacter xylinus
TGGGGCAACCCACCCAGCGATGGGTATCATGTTCTGAATACATAGGGACATGAGGCGAACCCGGGGAACTGAAACATCTAAGTACCCGGAGGAAAAGACATCAATTGAGATTCTGCTAGTAGTGGCGAGCGAACGCGGAACAGGCCAGTGGCTGTTTTTGAAGAAGCAGAACGGAATGGAAAGTCCGGCCAGAGCGGGTGATAGCCCCGTATGCGTAATATCAGGAACAGTCCTTGAGTAGGGCGGGACACGTGAAATCCTGTCTGAACATGGGGGGACCACCCTCCAAGCCTAAATACTCCCTGGTGACCGATAGTGAACAAGTACCGTGAGGGAAAGGTGAAAAGCACCCCGACGAGGGGAGTGAAAGAGACCTGAAACCGAATGCCTACAAGCAGTCGGAGCCTCTTATGGGGTGACGGCGTACCTTTTGTATAATGGGTCAGCGAGTTTCTGTTTGCAGCAAGCTTAAGCCGTTAGGTGTAGGCGCAGCGAAAGCGAGTCTGAACAGGGCGACGAGTTGCTGGCAGAAGACCCGAAACCGAGTGATCTAGCCATGGCCAGGCTGAAGGTGCGGTAACACGCACTGGAGGGCCGAACCCACGCCTGTTGAAAAAGTCGGGGATGAGCTGTGGCTAGGGGTGAAAGGCCAATCAAACTCGGAAATAGCTGGTTCTCCGCGAAATCTATTGAGGTAGACCGTCGAGTATTACCCCGGGGGGTAGAGCACTGGATGGGCTAGGGGGGCCCAAAGCCTTACCAAACCTAACCAAACTCCGAATACCCGGAAGTATGAGCTCGGCAGACAGACAGTGGGTGCTAAGGTCCATTGTCGAGAGGGAAACAGCCCAGACCACCAGCTAAGGCCCCCAAATCGTGGCTAAGTGGGAAAGGATGTGAGGATTCCAAAACAACCAGGAGGTTGGCTTAGAAGCAGCCATCCTTTAAAGAAAGCGTAATAGCTCACTGGTCTAATAGAAACCTTGCGCCGAAAATGTAACGGGGCTCAAGCCACGTGCCGAAGCTGTGGGTGCATACTATGTATGCGCGGTAGCGGAGCGTTCCGTAGGTCTGTGAAGGAGACGGGGTGACCCTCTCTGGAGATATCGGAAGTGCGAATGCTGACATGAGTAGCGACAAACAGTGCGAGAAACACTGTCGCCGAAAGTCCAAGGGTTCCTGCGCAAGGTTAATCCGCGCAGGGTGAGCCGGCCCCTAAGGCGAGGGCGAAAGCCGTAGTCGATGGAAACCGGGCAAATATTCCCGGGCCTGCCAGAAGTGACGAATACAATATGTTGTCAGGTCTTATCGGATTGATCTGGCTTTTGGCGTATTCCAGGAAATAGCTCTGGCATATAGACCGTACCCGAAACCGACACAGGTGGACTGGTAGAGAATACCAAGGCGCTTGAGAGAACGATGCTGAAGGAACTAGGCAAATTACTTGCGTAACTTCGGGATAAGCAAGACCCGTCAGTGGGCAACCATCGGCGGGTGGCACAGACCAGGGGGTAGCGACTGTTTAGTAAAAACACAGGGCTGTGCGAAGTCGAGAGACGACGTATACGGCCTGACGCCTGCCCGGTGCCGGAAGGTTAAGAGGAGGTGTGCAAGCACTGAATTGAAGCCCCGGTAAACGGCGGCCGTAACTATAACGGTCCTAAGGTAGCGAAATTCCTTGTCGGGTAAGTTCCGACCTGCACGAATGGCGTAACGACTTCCCCGCTGTCTCCAGCATCGGCTCAGCGAAATTGAATTCCCCGTGAAGATGCGGGGTACCCGCGGTCAGACGGAAAGACCCTATGAACCTTTACTGCAGCTTTGCAGTGGCATCAGAGACATTCTGTGTAGGATAGGTGGGAGGCTTTGAAACCGGGGCGCCAGTTCCGGTGGAGCCATCCTTGAAATACCACCCTGACTGTTTCTGATGTCTAACCGAGGCCTGTTAGCCAGGTCCGGGACCCTGCATGGTGGGCAGTTTGACTGGGGCGGTCGCCTCCCAAAGTGTAACGGAGGCGCGCGATGGTGGGCTCAGGCCGGTCGGAAACCGGCTGTCGAGTGCAATGGCATAAGCCCGCCTGACTGTGAGAGTGACAGCTCGATCAGAGACGAAAGTCGGCCATAGTGATCCGGTGGTCCCGCGTGGAAGGGCCATCGCTCAACGGATAAAAGGTACTCTAGGGATAACAGGCTGATCTCCCCCAAGAGTCCACATCGACGGGGAGGTTTGGCACCTCGATGTCGGCTCATCACATCCTGGGGCTGGAGCAGGTCCCAAGGGTTCGGCTGTTCGCCGATTAAAGTGGTACGTGAGCTGGGTTTAGAACGTCGTGAGACAGTTCGGTCCCTATCTGCCGTGGGTGTTGGAGACTTGAGAGGATTTGTCCCTAGTACGAGAGGACCGGGATGAACATACCTCTGGTGCACCGGTTGTCGCGCCAGCGGCACAGCCGGGTAGCTAAGTGTGGACGGGATAACCGCTGAAAGCATCTAAGCGGGAAACCCACCTCAAAACAAGGTCTCCCCAAGGGCCGTGATAGACCATCACGTCAATAGGCCAGGTGTGGAAGCGCAGTAATGCGTGCAGCTGACTGGTCCTAATCGCCCAATAGGCTCATTCCAAAGCCCCCTCAAAAGGGCAACACACATGCACAGCAGTCATCCACTCTCAACACATCACCATACACACCAACCCATCCACATCCAGTCCAACCCCATCACAGGGGAGACTCGATGACCTGGTGGCCATGGCGGGGAATGATCCACCCGATCCCATCCCGAACTCGGCCGTGAAAACCCCCAGCGCCCATGATACTGTGCCTTAAGGCACGGGAAAGTCGGTCGCCGCCAGGTCTTCCAGTCTCCCCCACAAACGCGGGGTGGAGCAGCCCGGTAGCTCGTCAGGCTCATAACCTGAAGGCCGCAGGTTCAAATCCTGCCCCCGCAACCA
>NZ_JARWSK010000014.1 GCF_031081985.1 Komagataeibacter xylinus
CTAGAGGGTGTTATGCACCTTGGGCGAGCATAGCTGCATTTCTTAGCATGAAGCACGCGAACGCGATGACATGGAGACTTGCGAGGGTTGAGGCATAACGCTCGTAATCCTTGACGAGCCTGCGGCAGCGTGTTGCCCATGCGAAAGATCGTTCAACGACCCATCGGCGCGGCAGCAGGACAAAGCCACGTTTGGCCTCGGGCAACCTGACAACTTCAAGGGTAATCCCCTGGGCCCGTGCTGCCCCGGCAGGTTTCTCGCCGGTATATCCCTGATCGACATAGGCCAGTTCAACGCTCTCGTCTGTCGCGTCCTGAATGGCGGCAGCAAGACGTCCCACCTCGGCGCGATCATCCCGACTGGCTGGTGTGACATGCAGGGCCAGCAGGTGTCCCAGCGTGTCCACAGCCATGTGCAGCTTTGATCCCTTTTTGCGCTTGGCCCCATCATATCCGGCGCGGGAACCGCTTTCCGGCGTCGAACGTAATGTCCGGCTGTCGAGAATGGCGGCCGTTGGCTCCGCCCTGCGGCCAGAAGCGATACGCAGCACGGCACGCAGATCAGATACCAACGCGTCAAAACAGCCTGCCTCCATCCAGCGACGGGATTGCTGGTAGACCGCCGACCACGGTGGAAGGTCATTCGGCATGGCGCGCCAGGCAATGCCGTAACGGATCACGTAACGCAATCCATTGAACAGTTCGCGCAATGCGTGATGTCGTTGTTCCGCATCCTCGCGCATCAGGACCAGATACGGGACAACCAGAGACCATTCTTCGTCTGATACATCAGAGGGATACGGTTTGCGTGCAGGCGTCATCCCTCATTACTGCACCAATCAGGCACGAAAGTACATAACACCCTCTAG
>NZ_JARWSK010000015.1 GCF_031081985.1 Komagataeibacter xylinus
TCAAACGCGATGGCGGTGGCGGTCATGTTCAGCAGTTCAAGCTCGTCGCTCGGCGCCATCAGCGTGATGCCGGGCAGGCAGCCCAGATAGGCAATGTCGAAGGAGCCGGCATGGGTCGCGCCATCAGCGCCGACCAGCCCCGCGCGGTCGATGGCGAATCGCACCGGCAGCTTCTGCAGCACCACGTCATGCATCACCTGGTCATAGGCGCGCTGCAGGAAGGTGGAATAGATGGCGCAGAACGGGCGCAACCCTTCCGTGGCCATGCCAGCGGCAAAGGTCACGGCATGCTGCTCGGCAATGCCCACGTCAAAGAACCGGTCGGGATAGGCCTTGGCGAACTTGTCCAGACCCGTGCCCGAGGGCATGGCGGCGGTGATGGTGACGATTTTGTCGTCAGTTGCCGCCTGGCGCACGAGTTCCTTCGCAAACACCGAAGTGTAGCTCGGCGGGCCGGACGGGCCCTTCTTTTGCTCGCCGGTGACGACATTGAACTTGGAGACGGCGTGGTATTTGTCGCCAGCCGATTCGGCCGGGCTGTAGCCGTGGCCCTTTTC
>NZ_JARWSK010000016.1 GCF_031081985.1 Komagataeibacter xylinus
TTATGGTCGATGAAGCGGTCGGGCAGGGTCATGGGGCGGAAGCGCACGCGGTCGAGCAGGCCGGTTTTTGCCAGATGCGTCATGACAAAGGAGCCGAATCCGCCCACCGAACCTTCCTCGATGGTGATCAGCACGGCGTGGTTGCGCGCAAGCTGCTCGATCAGCGCGGTGTCGAGCGGCTTGGCGAAGCGGGCATCGGCCACGGTGGGGGCAAGACCCTGCGCGGCCAGCATGTCGGCAGCCTTCAGCGCATCGGCAAGCCTCGGCCCGAGCGAGAGGATGGCTATGCCGCCCTGCTCGGGGCCGGACTGGCGCTGCATTTCACGCACGATTCGCCCGCGCCCGATCTCGATGATCTGGCC
>NZ_JARWSK010000001.1 GCF_031081985.1 Komagataeibacter xylinus
GAGGGATACGGTTTGCGTGCAGGCGTCATCCCTCATTACTGCACCAATCAGGCACGAAAGTACATAACACCCTCTAGACGCCCAGGCTCCTAAAAATGAGGACAAGAGGCGTTGATGGGGAAGCCCAATTTCAGTGATGAGTTCAAGCGTGATGCGGTGGCGCAGATTACCGAACGGGGATATGCGGTAGCGGAACTTTCGCAGCGGCTCGGGGTCATTACACATTCGCTATATGCGTGGAAGCGGCAATTCGCGAAGGTGGCAACAGGCGATACCGGCAAGGATGCCGAGATCCGGCAACTGAAGCGCGAACTGGCCCGGGTGACCAAGGAGCGTGACATCTTAAAAAAAGTCACCGCGTATTTCGCCAGGGATGCAAAGTGAGATACGCCTTCATTGCCGAGTATCACGATCATTTTGGAATTCGGTCGATGTGCCGCTGTCTGGCCGTGCAGCCCAGTGGCTATTATGCTTGGTGGAAGGAGCCGCTGAGCCGACGGGCTTGCGAGGACGCCCGACAGATCATGTTGATCCGTCAGGCCTGGAACGACAGTGGCAGGGTTTATGGCTACCGTAAGCTGCACGATGATCTGCTCGATCAGGGCGAGACCTGCTGTCCGAACCGCGTGGCACGGCTGACAAAACTGGCGGGCATCAAAGCGCAGATTGGCTACAGGCGGCGGCCAGGTAGCCATAGTAGCAGGCCATCCCTTGTCATCGACAACACGCTGGCCCGGCAGTTTGATGTCGAGGCGCCCGACAGGGTATGGGTCACAGACATCACCTACATCCGCACTCTGGAAGGATTTGCCTACCTGGCAGTTGTGCTCGACCTCTATTCGCGTCGTGTCGTGGGCTGGTCGATGCAGAGCCGCCAGACCACGGACGTGGTACTGCAGGCGCACCACATGGCCATCTGGCGACGAAAGCCCAAAAGCCGGGTGCTGATCCACTCGGATCAGGGCAGTCAGTTTACCAGCATGGACTGGACTGCCTTCATACAGGCTCACAATCTGGAACACTCGATGAGCCGACGCGGCAATTGCCACGATAATGCTGTGGCGGAGAGCTTTTTTTCATCGCTCAAGCGCGAGCGCATCCGGCGTCGAACCTACAAAACGCGCCAGGAAGCCCGACAGGACGTGTTTGACTACATAGAAATGTTCTATAATCCGGTGCGCAAGCACGTCAGAAACGGGATGCTGTCACCCGTGCAGTTCGAACAACAGCAGATTTTGAATGCTCAAGGCGTCTAGAAAACTAGGGGCTATTCATCCGGGCGTCTTCCCGCAGGCCAATGGAACAGTCGCTCTCCGGCCTCTATCGGCAGGTCATTGATTGATACGACCCGGCGGCGCATAAGCCCGGCGGTATCGAATTCCCACAGTTCATTGCCGTACGACCGGAACCACCGACCCGCACCATCATGCCATTCATAGACAAAACGGACAGCCATACGGTTATTTCGGAAACCCCAGAGTTCCTTGATCAGGCGGTATTCGTGCTTCCCGTTCCATTTGCGTGTCAAGAAGGCCACGATCTCATCGCGCCCATGGATGAATTCCACCCGGTTGCGCCATTGGCTATCTACTGTATAGGCCCGTGCCACCTGTTCCGGGTTCCGGGAATTCCAGGCATCTTCGGCAAGCCGGACCTTGCGTGTCGCACTTTCAATATCAAAAGGCGGGAATGGCGGTCGTGACATGGATAAGCCCTGTATGGTGTAGCAGTCATGGTTATTGCAGCATTGTGTTTCCTTCACGACACTGACGAAATGACAGTCATCCCTCGTTTCAGGACATGACCGGATCCATTGCCTTTGTCCTTTATCCGGATTCCCAGATGCCTGATGCGGCGGGTTCCGCCACAGCCTTCAGAATTGCAGGACGTGTGCTTGAGCAGGGTTAAAAGTGATGGTGAAAGCGATAGCCCTACACAGGGTAGCAGGACGCCTTTGACACCCCCATTGCATCCTTAGCTCCCATGCCCGAGCCGATGGCCGGGTCGAAACCCATGGGACCGGGCCTGCCATGCGATCAGGAAGCCGACCGCGACAAGCCCCATCACCGCCCAGGGAAATGATGCCGCCCCCCATGTGTCTAGCAGCGCGCCGCCCAGAAGGCCTCCACCGGCTATGGCACTGTTCCACGCCACCACATTCATCGACAGCGCGACATCCGCGCCATCGCCGGCTGCATCAGCCAGTGCTGTCTGGAGCAATGTCGCAGCACCACCAAATGTCAGCCCCCATACCGTCACCCCGATCATGATGACTGCAGGCGATGCTGAGCCGATGGCGAAAGCCGCTGCCACGACAGCGAATATGGCAAGGCTGAGCAGGACGGACAGGCGCAGGGCGTGATCGACCGTGCGGCTGGTCAGCCAGATGCCGGCAAGCGCGGCGACCCCGAACAGCAGCAGGATACGATCTGCCTGCCCCGCCAGTCCGGCCGGTGTCACGAACGGCACGATGTAGGTATAGAGAACGTTGTGCGCGAGCATCCACGCCATCACGACACCGAGGACAGACCGCACGCCCGGCATGTACAGAACATGCCGGAACGGCAGACGCTCATCATGCGCGGCACCCGGAAAGTCAGGAACTTTCACCAGCACCCATGCGATCAGCAGCATGGTCAGACCCGACATGATCCAGAAAGCCAGCCGCCAGCCAACGGCAGCGCCCAGCCATGTCCCGGCGGGCACCCCTAGCGAGAGCGCGATTGGCGTGCCGACCATGGCAATCGCCAGGGCGCGGCCCTGCTGGGCGCGCGTCACCATCCGGCGTGCATAGCCGGCCAGCAATGCCCAGGCGAGACCCGCCGCCGCACCTGCTCCATACCGGGCGACAAGGGTCATGCCGTAATGCGTCGAAAACGCGGTGATGGAATTGAATACCACGAAGCCTATGATCGCCAGCAGCAGGACCTTCCTGCGCCGCCATCGCTGCGTGGCGAGTGTGAGCGGGATTGCCGCACTCAGCGAGCCTATGGCATAGGCCGTCACCATCTGCCCGGCGAGCGCCGGAGAAATATGCAGGCCCGCACCGATCTGAGGCAGCAGACCTGCCGGAAGGGTTTCGGTCATGATGCAGATGAAGCCGGTCATGGCCAACGCGAGCAGGCCAGCAATTGGGAAGCGTGCGTCGGTTTTTTGCGTAGGCACAGTGATGGTCGGGTTCATGGGGTGCTCATATATGGATCGTTCGATACACATATAGAGTGACAGTGGCCTTGGCAATCACTTATGGATCACTTAATATGGAAGTCTTTCGGAAGGAACGATGACATGGCGCGGACCGGGCGTCCCCGTGAGTTTGACCGCGACAGGGCGATTGACGCCGCCACGGCGCTCTTCTGGGCGCAGGGGTATGAGCCGACCTCCCTGAACCAGCTCAAGGCCTGCATGGGCAATATCTCTCCTGCGAGTTTCTATGCCGCCTTCGGCTCGAAGGAAGCCCTGTTCCGCGAAGTCGTGCAGCGTTATCTGGACACATACGGGCAGGTGATGGCGCCGTTATGGGATGAAAGCCTGTCGCCGCGCGAGGCCATCGAACGGACGCTGCGCGGCTCGGCGCGTATGCAGTCCGCTCGTACACATCCTGCCGGTTGTCTGGTCGTGTGCGGTGCCAGCAATTGCTCACCTCAAAATGAACCCGTTCAGGCGCTTCTTGCGGCGGAACGACAGCGCACGCGCACCGGCATCAGGGCCTGTGTGGAGCGCGCCATCGCCAATGGTGAACTGAACGCGTCCCCGGCGACAGATGTGCTGCCCGATATTCTCACGACTTTTTTCCACGGCATGACATGCGAAGCCCGGGACGGGATGCGTCCGGACACTCTGGATGCGGCCGTCACGTCGCTGCTGACGTTGTGGGATATCAACGCGGTGAAACGGGAAACAGCAAAGCGGCCCAAGAAAAAGCTGACGGACTGACAGCGGCGAGACGATCCGGACCCGGCACAAAATTCCATATCGGTCGGTCCACAAATCCTTGACCCTGCTTCATGTCCCTATTATGGATCGGTCGATATGGAAATGGTGTCTTCGGAACCCGACGCCATGCCTCTTCAGGGAATCCGATCATGAGCCCATCAAAAATCGCCCTCGTCACGGGTGCCAATCGTGGCATCGGATACAGTATTGCCAGGCATCTTACGGCCGTCGGCATCAACGTGATCGGCACGTATCACGCCAATGCAGATGAGGCGAAGGCTGCTGAAACCGCCCTCAGCCAGAAGGACGCAAAGCTGCGCATGCTGCAGCTGGACATCGCGAACCATGCGTCGTTCACGGATTTTGCAGGGCAGGTCAAAACCCTTCTTGCAAATGAGTTCGGGCAGGGGGAACTGAATTATGTTGTCCAGAACGCGGGCAACATCATCCACACCCGCTTTGATGCCGCGACATCCGAACAGCTCGACAATCAGTACAACATCCACTTCAAGGGCCCGTACCTGCTGACGGTAGCACTCCTGCCCCTGATCCGTGATGGTGGCCGCATTCTCAACATCACCTCTGCCGCGACGCGCTTCTACCTGCCGGATCATGGGCCCTACGCGGCCATGAAAGCTGCCACCGAAGTCATCTCGCTCTATATGGCAAAGGAACTGGGTGCGCGGGGCATTACCGTCAACGCGGTCGCACCCGGCGCGGTGGCATCCGATTTTGGCGGTGGCCTGGTCCGTGACGATGCCACGATCAACAAAAGCCTCGCAGAGATCACGCCGCTGGGGCGCGTCGGCCAACCTGACGACATTGGGGCCGCGGTCCGTGGCCTCCTGTCCGACGACATGCACTGGGTGAATGGCCAGCGCATTGAGGTGACGGGAGGCCAGTCGCTTTGATCCCACACAGAAAAAGGCAGGGGAAGTCCGTATGATCAACGTTATGGCCAGCAGCGTCCTCAATGCACCCGTTTCGTCCGTCTGGGGAGTAATCCGTGATTTTGGTGCCCTTGGTCGCTGGTTGCCGGGCGCGAAAAACTGCGTGATCGAAGGCGATGATCCCGGTGATCGTGTCGGCGCGATCCGCCGTGTTGAAATGGGCGATGTCGGTGTGATCCGTGAACAGCTTCTGGCGCTGTCGGACGTGGAGCATGCGGTGACGTTCTCGATCATTGAATCGGCCCTGCCGATCCGGAACTACCGCTCGACCATCATGCTTCTGCCCATCACGGATGGCGATCGCACGTTTATCCGGTGGCGCGGCCAGTTCGAAGCATCGGCCGAGCACGCAGCCAGCATGGAGGCCCGGATGCCGACACACATCTATCAGCCGGCTTTCGACAGACTGGCGGAAATTCTGGCGTTGAGGGAAACACGGTCATGACCAGCTTTCATGGTAAATCCGTTCTCGTGCTGGGCGGCAGTCGCGGGATTGGGGCCGCCATCGTGCGTCGCTTCGCAATCGATGGCGCGAAAGTTATTTTCACGTATCTGTCATCTCCTGACGATGCCCAGGCATTGGCTACCGAGACCGGAAGCAGGGCCCTGCCCGCCGACAGTGGCGACCGCGATGCCCTCATCGCGCTGATCGCCTCGCTCGGCCCCTTGGACGTGCTGGTCGTCAATTCCGGAATTCTTGGCGCGGGTGATCCGCTGGATATGCCGCCGGATGCCATCGACCGGCTTTTCCGTATCAATACCCTCGCGCCCTATCACGCGGCAGTTGCCGCCGCACGGACCATGCCCGACGGCGGCCGCATTATCCTGATCGGCTCAGCCAATGCAGACCGGATGCCGATGCGTGGGCTTGCGGCCTACAGCGCCAGCAAGGCGGCACTGAAAGGCATGGTCAAGGGACTGGCGCGCGATTTCGGGGCGCGCGACATCACCGTCAACGTTGTCCAGCCCGGTCCCACCGATACCGACATGAACCCTGCCGACGGGCCGCTGAAGGACGTGATGCACGACTTTATGGCGATCAAGCGCCATGCCACGGGCGCGGAGATCGCGGGGCTGGTCGCGTATCTTGCCGGGCCAGAGGCTGGCATCATCACGGGGGCTGCATACAACATTGATGGTGGCTTCGCGGCCTGACGGAATGACTGATCCCCACCCATTCGCTGGAAAAAAGGAATGAGGGCCATGACCCATTCATCCGCTAATGCCGCCGACGCGGGCACTTTCAGGATTGGCGGCGATCTCGCCGTTCATCGGCTTGGCTTCGGTGCGATGCGCATCACAGGCCCGGGCATATGGGGACCGCCTGCCGATCACGACGAGGCCATTCGCACGTTGCGGCGGCTTCCCGAACTCGGCGTCAACTTCATCGATACGGCGGATTCCTACGGGCCGGATGTCTCGGAATGGCTGATCAGGGAGGCGCTGCACCCGTACCACAAGGGCCTCGTGATCGCGACCAAGGGCGGTCTGACCCGGTCAGGGCCGGATATCTGGAAGCCGGTCGGGCGGCCGGAATACCTGCTGCAGCAGGTGCACAAGAGCCTGCGTAACCTCGGCGTCGAGCAGATCGATCTGTGGCAGTTACATCGGATCGATCCCAAGGTCCCGGCCGATGAGCAGTTCGATGCGGTCAGGTCCTTCATCGACCAGAAACTGATCCGTCATGCGGGACTGAGCGAGGTGTCCGTCGACGACATCAAGGCTGCGTCAAAGTTCTTTGACGTAGCCACCGTCCAGAACCGCTACAATCTCGTCGATCGCACCAGCGAGGACGTGCTCGACTACTGCGCTGGCCAGAACATCGGGTTCATCCCCTGGTTTCCGCTCGCCGCCGGCGACCTCGCCAAGCCCGGCTCAATTCTGGACACCATGGCAGGGAAATACGGCGCGCACCCGAGCCAGATCGCACTGGCCTGGGTTCTGAAACGCAGCCCGGTGATGCTGCCAATCCCCGGCACCTCGAAGGTCGCTCATCTGGAGCAGAATGTCGCTGCTGCCAGCATCACACTGTCCGATGAAGATTTCGCGGCATTGGACTCAGAAGGACGAAAGGCGTTTCAGTCATCGCGGTAGGGGAGGCCCCTCGGACAGTCACAGTCTTGGCGCCGAAAGGCCGGTGTGACTGTCCGGACGACGCCTGACATTTTCGCTTTCGATGCCAATAAGGCTGCTCCAATGAAAATTTATGACTGGCCCACCGGGCCCTATCCAGCCCGTGTTCGGATTGCGCTGGTAGAAAAGAATCTCGCATCCAGCGTCGAATTCGTGCCGATCAACCTGTGGAAGGGGGAACACAAGACTCCGGGCTTCCTTGCCAAGAATTATTCCGGAACGTTGCCAGTTCTTGAACTGGACAACGGAATTTGCCTCGCTGAATGTACGGCGATCACGGTCTATCTTGATGCGCTTGTCGGGGAACCCACACTGACCGGTCGAACGCCGCTTGAGAAGGGCATGATCCAGATGATGACAAAACGTGCCGAGATCGAGATGCTGGACGCCATCAGCGTGTATTTTCATCATGCCACACCGGGTCTTGGTCCCGATGTGGAAGTCTACCAGAACCGGGAATGGGGCCTGCGCCAGCGCGATAAGGCCCTGCGCGGGATGCATTATTTTGATGGGGTGCTACGAAAACAGCCCTTCATAGCCGGTGAGGCTTTTTCAATGGCGGATATTGCAGTTATCGGCGGTTTTATATTCGCCAAAGCCGTAAAATTGCCGATCCCACAGGAGTGCGAAGCACTTTTAGCCTGGTTCGCGCGGATGCAGGAGCGTCCGAGTGTCCGGGCGCAACTGGCAATTGTTCCGCCAAAGCACTGACGCGCAAAGTAATCCCGAACGGACAGATAGCGTCTGTCCTCATTCGGGATACCCGGATATTTCCAGAAGGGAGATGAAAGCAGGCATTCGTGGCGGGCAATATCATTTTAATAAGTGCGCTGGATCAGCACCGTAACCACAGCAAGCAGGCCTGCGCTACCAGTCAGCAACGTCAGGAGTGCTGGGGCAACGCCAAGCTGATCGATCAGCAGACCTGTAATCCACGGTAGGATACCGCCAAGCAGATAACCGCCCGTCTGGGTTAGCCCGGCCAGTCGTGTCGCCTCTGATCTGTCGCGCGCGAAATCCAGAGGCTGGATGAGCGCTATCGGGAACAGGCCCCCAGTCGCAATCCCGATCATCACGGGCGCCAGCCATGGCACAGACTTTGCAAGCAGCAGGCTGAGCGTACCCAGAATGGCGAGGCCGGAAAAAGCCAGAGCTGCCATGATGGTTGTAAGTTTTAGAGCGCGCATGATGACATGCATGCCAAAGCTGATGCCCGTCTGGAAAAGCATCATGATGGCGACAAGAAGCCCTGCCGTATGGTCGGAATAGCCCAAGGCACCATACAGCGACGGCAGCCACGCTATTGCGATGTAATTGATTCCGGCCTGAAGACCGAAGAACAGCGTCAGTCCCAGAATGCCGCTCTGGCTGATCGTGAGAGAGGACTGTGACGCGGAGCGCGCAGGCGCAGCGATATCCTCACGCCATAGTATCCAGCAGAACCCGGCGAGTGCCGTGGGAAGCGCCCAGATAGCCAGCCCCAGCGGCCAGCTCCCGGTGACGTCACTGATGCGGGGCGTTCCGAATGCGGCCACGGCCGATCCCACGCCCATGCTGGCAGCATAGACGCTCATGGCCGCAGGCGCGCGGGCGGCAAACTCACCCTTGATGAAACCCGACAGCAGTGGCCGGATGATCGCGTCGCCTACGCCTACCCCGACAGCCGTGAAAAGCAGCAGCCCATAGCTGCCACCATCGAGGCGAAGGAGCAGGACGATCGTCAGAAGCGCCAATGCCATTATCATGGAGCGTTTCAGGCCAAGTTGCCGTTCCAGCATATGCCCGAGCGGAGAGAGTCCGCCCATGCACAGGACTGGAAGTGTGGTCAGCAAGCCCAGTTCTGCGTTGGAGATGGCAAGAGTTCGTTCGATCCGGTCGAGAATGGGAGAGAGGGATGCAATTCCGGTACGCAGGCAGATACCGGCACCGAAGATCATCAGCCAGGGCAAAAGCGTTTTGGCGGAACGTGTCATGCCCTCTGCTATACAGGCTGATTTTTTATCCGGCGCTCGACAGGATGCCATAAACTGTCGAAAATATGCCAGATGAAGCAATCCCGATCCCTGCAGGCCAGCAGTCTTGCTGATCGCACGCCTCCTACAGAGTTACGGCCAGTGCGCGTGCATGCGGAGCATCATGTGGAAGCAGCGGATGTTGAAGCTCATTGTCACGCTGATCTCGGGCAACTTCTGGCAACCACGCATGGCGTACTCCGCGTCACGACGGAAAATAGCCAGTGGCTGGTACCGCCCGGTCGGGCGCTCCTGCTGCCACCGGGTGTGGTGCATGCCGTTCACAGCCCCAAGGAAAGCAGGTTGCGTGCCGTGCTGATTGCGCCGCAGATGTGTCAGGATTTTCTGCCAGTCTGTCGCATCATCGCCATTACAACGCTGTTGCAGGCACTGATCGATGCCGTGGCTCGATGCCCATCAGATTATCCCGTTCCTTCACCGGCGTCGCGCATGGTGTCGGTGCTGCTGGACCAGATCGCGTTGGCACACTCCGAACCTCTGGGTGTACCGCGTCCTTCGGATGCACGGCTGCGGCGTGTCACGGATGCGCTGATGGCCTCTCCGGCGGATGGCCGCTCACTATCCGAATGGCAGGATGTGGCTGGGGCCAGCAGTCGGACGCTGGCCCGGTTGTTTGAAGCTGAGGTCGGCATGAGCTTCAGTCACTATCGCCGACAGGTGCAGATGCAGGCCGCCGTTGGCATGCTGGCATCAGGCCTGCCAGTTGGAGAGGTCGCGCACGCACTTGGTTATTCCACGGCATCCGCGTTTGCGTTTGCATTCCGCAAGACCCTCGGCAGTCCGCCCAGTCGATTTCGTGATCAGGTTGAATGATCTGATTATCAGTCTGTTTAAGAACGAAAGATTTCGTTCTTCGTCGAGGATATTTGGCCGCGAGGCGATAAGTCCGACCGGCTGCTCCCGCCTCATATCAGATATTCAATGAGTATTGCCTTCTTGCGTAAAGCGGTCATTGAAGAGCTGACTATCCTGTCATTATTCGTCAGATCTGCCTACTGTGACAGATAGATCAGACCAAGCTCTCTACAAAAGCCACCAATGGCCCTTTACATTTCATCTAATGTATGATTGATTGCGTCTATATACTCCTTAAGTGAAGGTAGGGAGCGACAAACACAATCAAAGCAGGTTAGCTGCAATCTATCCTGCTGAAAACTGAGGAACTCATTATGCAAGTAACGCTCACACTTAATGACCTTAACGCACTTTCTGACATTGCGCGACAGGAAATTCAGGAACTTCTGTTTCCTAAAGGCGCAGGGAAGCCTGAAGGTTACGAAAATTATGATTGGGACAACGTTTATGATCTGACGGAGAAGCAGATTGAAAGACTAGTAGCTGGTCTTGGAGAATCGTCACGTAATGCATTAAAGGTGATTGCAAGTAAAGGTCCTGCAATTGATGCCAGGGATCTGGATGAGACAGGAATTTCCAGCTATGGTTCTTTTCAGTCCGGTATTCACCGTCGTCTAAGAAAAATTACAGGAGATGAAGATGCCTGCTTATTCACTTTTGACGATTGGAATGAAGACGAAGATGGAATCGGTCACTTTGTTGTTTCTTTGAAGACCTTTGATTCTTTAAAAAAATATTTTGAGGAATAATGGTAATATTTTGAAATTGAGGTTAATATAATCTCAAAAAACTGTAAGGTGCATTACATTAAAAATGTCCGGTTTTTCATTATGTCTAGTGAGACCGGACATTTCCGTTCGTCTGTTACAAACCGCCTGTCGATTAAACGTAAATAGGGCAGCGGACAGGCAGCAATCGCCTCATTTCAGACGCCCAGAAGGCTGCTCGACCATTCGGTAAGCGGACCTATGATCACAAGTAATCAGTTATAATTGCTGTGTAGTTTCATGTCTGGGCTATGACCTGTGATACCGGGAGCACCACAATTTTACTCCAGATCGCTCTATATTCTCACGAACCCACGAGAGGAATCCAAGTGTGGAGCGTATAGATGAATAAGCGGTCGTACCTTGTGGCGCTCTCCATTGCCATGATCGCGTCAAATATTTCGCCTGCAAAAGCTGACAGTTTTGCTGAACAAACGCGCGATGCGTTCCAACCCGTAATGGAGGAATACGATATACCCGGCCTTGTTGTCGGCATTACCCGCAACGGCAAACATGAATTTTATGCCGCTGGCGTAGCATCACGAGCCGATAACCGTCCTGCCACACCTGATACTCTGTTTGAACTCGGCTCAATAAGCAAAATTTTCAATGTAACGCTTGCAGCATTGGCCGAGGAACGCGGTGAACTCAGCCTTAATGACACAGTGGCACATCATGTCTGTGCAGACGCCTGCTCGATAGGCAATCGGCTGACCCTCATGGATCTGGCAACGCACCATTCGGGAGGACTGCCCTTGCAGGTGCCAGACAACATAACCGACGTCGATGGGCTGGTGACCTAGCTCAAGAACTGGCACCCGCCGGAACCGGGAGCAAGAAGCTATTCCAACATCAGCATCGGAATGCTCGGCTACATCACCGGCAAGACCATGAACTCGAACTATAAGCAGGTCGTTCAAGACCTGCTTTTTCCGATGTTCGGGCTGCAGCATACCTGGATTGACGTACCAGAGAGCAAAATGGCCCAGTACGCCTGGGGATATGACCGAAAGACCAACGCACCAATCCGCATGACCCTTGGCGTTTTGGCAGATGAAGCCTACGGCGTAAAATCGAGCGCCCGGGACATGCTGAAGGTTCTGGATGTGGAGATGGGGCAGGGGACAGATTCGGAAGAATTGCGTAAGGCAGTCAGGAGAACCCAAGAAGGACAGTACAAAACAGCGTTCTTTACGCAGGATATGATCTGGGAGCAATACACCTGGCCCACTGAGCTGCAGAAGATGATACTGGGCAATGGCTATGACTTTATTATGAAGCCACAACCAGAACAGAAGTTGAGCCCGCCGCTCTCCCCCCAGAAAAACGTTTTCCTGAACAAGACTGGATCAACGAACGGCTTTGGCGGCTATATTGCGATTCTGCCCAGTGAAAATATCGGCATAGTTGTCCTGGCGAACAAAAACTATCCGAATGAAGCCCGGGTGAAGGCGGTCTACTCGCTCATCGAGTCACTGAATTCCAAGCCTTAGTTGCCATCGGCAAAAATGTTTGAGTTTGAAGACAGGTGTCCGAAACCGGACATTCCATTGCCCCCACATTGCCGTCATCTGACGATATGGACATGTGAAGCGTTTATGTGGCCAGTCCTACGAAGACTTTGCTTTGATTGCTATCCGTCGCTGTCCTACAGCTACTTGCAAAGGCTATCTGTTTGGGAACGCGCTGTGGAATCAGGGCCACCACGATATTCAAGGAGCGCATTCCGGACGCAGCGTCAACTTCGACCAGCAAAGAGATAACGGAACGATACATTCTGCCTGTGAACCTATTGGCTTCGGATCGAACGGATGTGGGTCTGGTCGGATCGCTTTAAACGGTGAGTGATAGAACTATGTGAACTTAACTCTTTGGACAGGACATTAACGCGACGAATTGGCGTGATGATCTGCACGGAGCACGCAACCATAATCTGTATCGATCATTATTGCACGGATTGTATGGTATATGGTCGAATGGAATCTCATCGAATGTATGGAAATTCCATCCCATGTCAGCATACCCGTATCTCGCCCACTGGAAAGAAGAGATCAGCCGCAGCCCGAACGCGATTTACATGACGCTGGCCGATGCCCTGGCACTTTCCATCCGCAAGGGCGACCTGAGGGAAGGCGACAGGCTACCACCACAGCGCATGATCGCAGAATATCTTGGCACCAATCTGACGACCGTGACCCGGGCATTTACCGAGGCCCGCCGACGCGGTCTGATTGACGCAACGGTCGGGCGAGGCACCTTCGTCCGTGTCGGTGCGGGGGAAAGCCACTGGCGCCATACCGGTCCAGCCGTAGTTGACCTGACCATGAACCTGCCGCCCATCCCGCAGGAACCGCCGCTTCAGCGGATTATCCAGAGCGACATCGCAGCCATCCTGAAGCAGCAGGATCTGAACAGCCTGATGTCCTACCGGGTGACGGGTGGCACACAGGAAGAACGCCAGCTTGGCGCGAAATGGATCGCGCCCATTATCGGTCAGCGGCGAACGGAGGAAATCCTTGTCTCGCCTGGTGCCCAGAGCGCTCTGGCGGCCATCGTCAGCACCCATACCCAGCCGGGCGATATGATTGTTACCGACCGTATTGCCTATCCCGGCATCCGGACCATCGCGGCGCAGTTTGACCTTATTCTGGTTGGTGTGGATAGCGACATGGAAGGCATGATGCCGGAGCAGTTGGATCGGGTCTGCGCCGAGCATCATCCCCGGCTGCTCTACTGCATTCCGACCATCCACAATCCCACCACGGCCACGATGTCCCTGCAACGACGCAAGGACATCCTGAAGGTCGCCCAGCGCCACCATCTGCATATCGCCGAGGATGATCCCTACAGCCTGCTGATGGACAATCCGCTGCCAGCGCTGGCGGCTCTCGACCATAGCCGTGTCAGCTATGTCGCCACGCTCGCCAAGACGCTCAGCCCGGGCCTACGCACGGCCTATGTTGCCCTGCCCAATGCGGACATGACCCGACGGGTCGCGGCGGCCATCCGGGCCATTGCGCTCACCAATGCCGGCCTGCTCAGCGCGCTCACGGCGCGATGGATGCAGACAGGGCAGGCGCATACAATCCTGCACGCCATCCAGAAAGAACTGCGCCTGCGCCAGTCCATTGCCCACAGGGTGCTGGGGGAGGGGCATTGCATGAACCCCGACGGGCCGCATGTGTGGCTGAAACTGCCGGACTGGTGGGGCAGTGCGGATTTTGTGGCCTATGCCCGCAGGCGAGGCCTCGCGCTGGTGCCCAGCACCGTTTTCACCATCAGCGGCGAGCCGCCGCAGCGGGCGCGCATTGCATTGGGCAGCGCACCGGATGCTGCAAGCCTTGAGGAATCCCTGCATGGCGTGCTGTCGGTGTTGCAGCACAAGCGCTCACCCGGCTTCGCCGATATTGTGTGACCTGCGCGCAGTGTCTGGAATCGATGGGAACATCTGATTCCGGGGCACGTCATGCGGGCACATGGAAAAACAAAAAGGCACTTCATTCACGACTGCGTGATTATAAAATCACGCTAAAACAGATCCTTATGGTTGCCCCTTACGATTGTATGGTTGTCGTATATTTTTTGTATGTCTCTGTCTTGGCAGGATGGCGGCATGTAATCTGATTTGAGCCGTTTGTACCTTTTTCATAAAGCATACAATATTTTGGCTCTCTGCCATCCCGTGCCACGTTTGCCTCGGCAACGCGGTCAGTCCCGGCTCTCTGCCGGAGACCGCAGCACACGGGAGACATACCATGCCGAAAGTTGAACACGCTCCGTACAAAGACGGCGATTGCTTCGTCAATTATGAAAACAAGGTCTTTGAGGACGTCAAAGCCCAGCCCGGCGAAAAAGCCCTCATCACCTTCCACACCGTCGCCAATGAAGGCTCGGTCGGGTTCGTCAACCTGCTGCAGGCCACCCGCCTGATCCGCAAAGGATTTGAAACCTCGGTGCTGCTGTATGGCCCGGGCGTGACCCTTGGTGTGCAGCGCGGCTTTCCCCGCTTGGGCGATGAGGCCTTTCCGGGCCACATGAACTGCAACAAGCAGATCGTGAAAATCCTTGAGGAAGGCGGAAAAGTCTATGCCTGCCGCTTCGCGCTCCAGGCCCTCTACGGCTACGGCGAGCAGAACCTGATCCCCGGCATCACGCCGATCAACCCGCAGGACGTACTCGACATCATCCTGCTGGCCCGGCGCGACAACGCCTTCATCCTCAATACCTGGACCCTCTGAAGGCCGAAGGGAGGACCGCACGCCATGTCCCGTATCGTTCGCGCCGCAGCCATCCAGATCAGCCCCGTCCTTGGTGACGATGGTCTGGGAACTGCCCGGAAAGTCTGTCAGGCCATCCGCGAGGCCGCCGAAAAAGGCGTGAAACTGGCGGTCTTTCCCGAAACCTTTGTGCCGTACTACCCCTATTTCTCGTTCATCCAGCCGGCTTTCCGCTTTGGTGGCGAGCATCTGGAACTCTACGAGCGCGCTGTCGTCATTCCCGGTCCGGTCACCGACATGGTGGCCGAGGCCGCGCGCCAGACCGGCATGGTCGTGGTGCTCGGCGTAAACGAGCGCGATTTCGGCACGCTCTACAACACGCAGATCATCTTCGACGCCACGGGTGAAATCCTGCTCAAACGCCGCAAGATCACGCCCACCTATCATGAACGCATGGTCTGGGGGCAGGGCGATGGTTCCGGGCTGAAAGTAGTGGAAAGCGCAGCCGGTCGCATTGGCGCACTGGCCTGCTGGGAGCATTACAATCCGCTCGCCCGCTACGCGCTGATGACCCAGCACGAGGAAATCCATTGCGCCCAGTTTCCGGGCTCGTTGGTCGGGCAGATCTTTGCCGACCAGATGGAAGTCACCATCCGGCACCACGCGCTGGAATCCGGCTGCTTTGTGGTGAACGCCACGGGTTGGCTGACGGAAGAGCAGATCAAGGAAATAGCCCGCGACCCTGCGCTGGAAGGGCCGCTGCGGGGTGGGTGCTTCACGGCGATCGTCTCGCCTGAAGGGAAGCTGCTCGGCACACCGCTGACGGAAGGCGAGGGGATGGTGATTGCCGATCTCGACTTCGCCCTGATTACCAAGCGCAAGCGGATGATGGATTCCGTGGGGCATTACGCACGGCCCGAACTGCTCAGCCTGCTTCAGGACCGGCGACCCGCCCGCACTGTTCATTACGTTGGGGAAGCCAATCCGGTTCCCACATCTACAGATGAGGCTGCGTCATGACCATTCCGACGCTCGGTACACTTTCTGGTCGCAAGCTCGTTACCGATCTACAGTCCTTCGGACTGCAGATCGGTGAGCAGACCGGCGGCATCGCCCGCAAGGGAGGCGCCGGTCCTTCGGATCACAAGACGATTACCATTGCAGGCCAGACCGTCATGGTCCCGGTCTATACATCTGGCGCGCGGCATTCACCATTTCAGGCCAGCCCGCCGGACCAGCACGGGGCCAGCACGCTGCTACGCGATGGGCAGACACTGGGCACCATCCATTTCCCAGCCGCCCCGCGCTTTTATGGCCTGAGCACGGCGGATGGTATTCCCTACTGGAAGATCGCCCTGCTGCATGGTCGTGACACGCTGGCGACCACGGTGCACCAGACCTGCATCCGCTATGCCGACCGGCGCACATCCTGCCAGTTCTGCGCCATCGGCCAGTCGCTGGAGGCCGATCGCACCATTGCCTACAAGACGCCAGCACAACTGGCCGAGGTCGCCAAGGCCGCCGTGGAACTCGACGGCGTGCGCGACATGGTGCTGACCACCGGCACGCCCAACGTGGTGGACCGGGGTGCAGCCGTGCTGGCGGAATCAGCCCGTGCCATCCGGACGGCTGTGGATCTGCCGCTTCAGGTGCAGTGCGAACCGCCGCGCGATCACGACTGGTTCCAGCGCCTGCGCGACGCCGGGGCCGACAGCCTGGGTATGCATCTCGAAGCCGCAACACAGGCGGTGCGTGAGAAGATCATGCCCGGCAAGGCCACGGTCAGCGTCGATCGTTATATGGACGCTTTTGCCAGCGCCGTGCCGATCTTCGGGCGCGGACAGGTCAATACCTACATTCTGGCAGGTCTTGGCGACAGCGCTGGAGACATTCTGGCCTTGGCCGAACGGCTGATCGCACTTGGGGTCTATCCCTTCGTGGTGCCGTTCGTGCCCATTTCCGGCACACCGCTGGAAAATCATGCGCCGCCTTCGGCCGATTTCATGAAGTCCGTGCTCGCACCACTCGGGCGGATGTTGCGCGAGGCGAACATGAAATCCACCGACATCCGCGCCGGGTGTGGCCGGTGTGGCGCCTGTTCCTCCCTTTCGGCGTACGAATAATGACCACGATCCTCGAAGGCGTGGACGACCGCCCGTTCATCCCTACGGAATATGTCGTGCGTCTGGCCCGCACGCCGTGGGAACGGGCGGGCTACCATGCGCTGCGCCGCGACGTGTTCTGTACCGAACAGCAGGTCTTTGCGGATGATGACCGGGACGCAATCGACGCGGTTGCCATTCCCATCATCGCGGCGTGCTGCATGGCGGGTATGCCGGACCGGGTGGTGGGCGCGGTGCGCATCCATGAAGCCGAACCCGGCGTCTGGCGCGGTTCCCGTCTGGTCGTCCATGAAGACCATCGCAAACTGGGGCGGATCGGCGCGGAACTCATCCGCATGGCGGTCAGCACGGCACACGGGCTTGGGGCCACGCGCTTCCTGGCCCAGGTACAGGAACAGAACGTGCTGTTCTTCCGCCGCCTGCACTGGACAAGCCTTGGAGCCATGACCCTGCATGGGCTGCCCCATCACGACATGCAGGCCGACCTCTCACGCTATCCGGCGCATGGCCAGGACCAGACCTGGCTGCTGCGCCCGCAGCCTCGTAACCGGCAGGTGGCATGATGGCACACGAACTGACGACACTGCTGCGCACGCTTCGACACGGTCGGGCCCTTGCGGGCAAACAGGATATTGCCGAAACCGTCGCAATTCTTGGTCGTGATACAAGCGATGGTATCCGACTTGGCGATGACTGCGCCGCCATACCGGATGGCGATGGCTATCTCCTGCTGGCCAGCGAGGGGTTTCAGGACAGCTTCGTGCGCGCCATGCCGTGGTTTGCCGGGTATTGCGGCGTGATGGTCAATATCAGTGACATCGCGGCCATGGGCGGTCGCCCTGTGGCTGTAGTGGACGCGTTGTGGAGCGATACATCCGAGGCGGCTGCGTCCATTCTGACCGGTCTGCATGAAGGTGCGCGCACCTATGGCGTGCCGGTTGTCGGCGGCCATACCAACATGCGCAGCACCCATAATTCGCTGTCAGTCGCGATCCTTGGCCGTGCCCGTCATCTGCTGACCAGTTTCGATGCCCGACCGGGCGAAGTCCTGATCGCCGCCCTCGACCTGCGCGGCCGCTGGCACGACCCGCACCCGTTCTGGGATGCCAGTTCCGCACTGTGTCATACTGAGGGGGCGGCACGCCTTCGAGATGATCTCGATCTCTTGCCCGGCATTGCCGAGGACGGCCTGAGCCGCGCCGCCAAGGATATCAGCATGGCCGGACTGCTGGGCACCGCGCTCATGCTGGCCGAATGTTCGGGTATCGGCATGACCATCACGCTCGATGACATTCCACGTCCCGACGATGCACCAATGGAACGCTGGCTGTCCGCATTCCCCAGCTATGGCTATCTGCTGACGGCCCGGCCCGAGGCGGCCGGGGCAATCATGGCCCGCTTTCATGGGCGGGGCATAGCGGCTTCTGTCATCGGTCAGTGTAACAGCACGCAGCGGCTGGATGTCACATGGGCGAACGAGAAGGAAACCTTCTGGGATCTCGCCCGGATGCCGCTCATGGGGTGTGCGCCATGAGCCTCTCCATCGGCATCCTGACCCATTCCACCAATCCGCGTGGCGGCGTGGTGCATGGCATGGCGCTGGCCGAAGCCCTGTGCGACGCAGGCCACGACGCCACGCTCATCGCGCCGGATGTAACCGGGGCCGGTTTCTTCCGCACGCCCCGCTGCGCCACAAACTGTATCCCGGCCGTGCCCGAGACCGACCTGCCAACGCTGGTGGAGCGCCGCATTGGCGAGATCAGGGACGCCCTGCGTGGGCAGCATTTTGACGTGCTGCATGCGCAGGACCCGATCAGCGCCAATGCACTGGCCGAACTGGTGGAAGAGGGACGGATACCGGGCTTTGCCCGCACGGTCCACCATCTTGACCATTTCACGCACCCGGTCCTTGCCGCGCGGCAGGAACGGGGGATCAGGGCGGCGGCCAAACTGTTTACCGTCAGCACAATGTGGGAAGATGTCCTGCGCAACGACCATGGCCGCGAAGCCCCGGTCGTGGGCAACGGGGTTGATCCCGTGCGCTTTTCGCCCCTACCAACTGCGCACGATGCCGCGTTGCGGGCGCGGTATCATCTGCCTGCCGATCAGCACCTGATTCTGTCCGTGGGCGGAATCGAGCGGCGCAAGAACACGCTGCAATTGCTCGACGCATTTCTGGCCCTTCGCCGCGAGCGGCCTGATGTGCATCTGGTTGTGGCGGGCGGGGCCTCGCTGCTGGATCATTCTGCCTACCGCACCCGGTTCATGGCGCGTCTGCGCGAAAGCGGTGCGGCCGATCATGTCACCATCACCGGGCCGGTTGCGGATGAAGACATGCCTTCATTCTACCGGCAGGCGGACGTGCTGGCCTATCCATCCGTAACCGAGGGGTTCGGGCTGTGCCCGCTGGAAGCCCTGGCTTGCGGCACGCCTGTTATTGTGCCGGCAATCGCACCTTTCACGGAGCATTTTTCGGCAACGGATGCGCTGTGGTGCCAACCGGCGCACCCCGACACTTTGTTCAGAGCGTTGCGCGACGCCCTACGCGTCGAAAGCCGTGACCATTTCCGGGCCAGCGGCCCCGCAACCGCCCGCCGTTTCGACTGGGGCAGCGTCGCCAGCCGTCACCTCCCCGCATACCGGCGTCTAGCGGCGCTGCCGCACGCTGGCATCCCTGCTTCAGGAGTTTTGTCACCATGCCCGAAATGACCTTTCGCGTGCGCTGGCCCGATGGGAAGGAGACTGACTGTTACTCCCCCTCGCTGGTCATAAGGGACCACTTCACGCCCGGTCAGGATTATCCGGTCCGGGAGTTTCTTGAAAAGGCGGACACCGCCCTGACGGACGCCAGCGAGCGTGTTCGCGCCCGCTACGGCTTCCCATGCAGCCGCGCCCTTGGCCAGCTTCAGACCATAAGGCAGGCCAGTGCGCCTTTTCTGAACCAGTCCGACGCGCAGGTGCGCGTCCTGTCTTTCAGTTATTGAGACGAAAAGAACGACCATGACACAGAACGAGAAAAGCATCCCCGTCATCATCGTGGGTGGCGGACAGGCCGGGCTCTCCATGAGCTGGTATCTCTGCCGCGAGAAGGTGGAGCACATCGTCTTTGAGGCAAAGACCGCCTGCCATTCGTGGGATGATGAGCGCTGGGACAATTTCTGCCTGGTCACACCGAACTGGCAGTGCGAACTTCCCGGTCATCCCTACAAGGGGAAAGACCCGCACGGCTTCATGGTGAAGCAGGAAATTATTGACTACGTGAAGGGATTTGTTGCCTCCTTCAACCCGCCCCTGCGTGAACACACGGCCGTCACCTCCATCACCCGCCATGAAGGTGGTGGCTATCGCGTGGTAGCAGGTGGTGAGACGTGGCACGCGAAACATGTTGTTATCGCATCCGGCGCATATCAGGACGCGGTCATCCCCGGTTATGCCAGCGGCATCGACCCCGCCATTCATCAGGTTCATTCGCAGGATTATCGCAACGCAGCCCAGTTGCCTGAAGGCGCGGTTCTGGTCGTGGGCAGCGGCCAGTCCGGCGCGCAGATTGTCGAGGACCTGTTCCTTGAAAAACGCAAGGTCCATCTCTGTGTCGGCTCCGCCCCGCGCGTCTCGCGCTTCTACCGTGGCCGTGATGTTGTGGACTGGCTTGCGGACATGTACTTCTACGACCTGACGGTGGATAATCACCCCCTGCGTGACGGCGCACGCGACAAGACCAATCATTATGTCACGGGCCGAAATGGCGGACATGACCTTGATCTGCGCAAGTTCGCGAAGGAAGGCGTGGGCCTGCACGGCACGTTGGAGACAATCCGTGACGAGGTGGCGCACTTCGCGCCGGATCTTGCGGAAAACCTTGATGATGCGGACAAGACCAATGCCGACATCAAGAAATCCATTGACGCCTACATCGCCCGTGAAGGGATCACGGCTCCGACCGAAGCCCCTTATGTGCCTGTGTGGGAGCCCGATGGCAGTAACACCCCGCTCGACCTGAAGGCTGCCGGGATCACTTCGATCCTCTGGTGCATCGGCTTCCGCCCGAACTATCGCTGGATCGACGTGCCGGTCTTCAATGGGGCCAACAAGCCGGTCTGGCATCGCGGCGTGACCGATGCGCCGGGCTTCTACTTCCTCGGCCTGCCATGGCTGCACACCTGGGGATCGGGACGGTTCTCAGGCGTTTCGCGCGATGCCGCGTGGCTGGCCAGCCAGATCACCGGCAAAGACGTGTCTGTAGCCTGAACGGAGTAACCGCCATGCTTCCATGGACAACATATGAGGCAATGTATGATGCGGCACGGAACCAGCCAGAACAGTTCTGGCTGGCTGCGGCGCAACGCATCACATGGAAGCAGGTACCTGTGAGCGCATGCAGGGCGCGGGCGGATGGCTGGCATGACTGGTTTCCCGACGCCACGCTTAATACCTGCCATAACGCCGTGGACCGACATGTTGAAAATGGTCGCGGTGAACAGGCAGCATTGATCTGGCATTCCTGCGCCACAAAGGAACGGCAGGTGGTAACCTACCGGGAACTACAGGACAGGGTGGCCCGGTTTGCCGGTGGCCTGCGCGCGCTGGGGGTAGGGCAGGGCGACCGCGTCCTGATCGCCATGCCGACCATGATCGAGACGGCCATCGCCATGCTGGCCTGTGCGCGGATCGGCGCCGTGCATGTGGTGGTTTTCGCCGGTTACGCCGGGCCTGAACTGGCACGACGGATTGATGACGCAGCACCGAAGGTCATCATCATTGCCAGTTGCAGCTTTCAGGGGCAGACGCCCATTCCATCCGCACCTGCCCTGAATGAGGCGCTGGCCAAAACGACGCACAGACCACAGGCCTGCGTGATCGTGCAGCGAGAAGCCTGTCCGGCATCGCTTCTGCCAGTGCGGGATCATGATTTTCGCACGTTGGAACAGTCCGCACCGGCAGAGCCGGTCACGCTGCGCTCCGAAGATCCCCTGTATATTCTTCACACGTCCGGCACGACGGGGCATGCGAAAGGCATTGTGCGTGACAATGGCGGGCATGCTGTGGCCCTCGCCCTGTCCATGGAGCTGATCTATGGCTGCAAACCCGGCGATACGTTCTTCACCACATCGGACCTGGGCTGGGTGGTTGGCCATTCCTACGGCGTCTATGCGCCGCTGATCAGCGGCTGCACCAGCGTGATCGTGGAAGGCGGCGCATCGGCTTCCGCTATCCGCGCGCTTTGCCATGAGCACGAGGTGAAATGCCTGTTCACCACACCCACCCAGATGCGCCTCATGCGGCAGGAAAGCCGCAACCTGTCAGGGGCCATCCTGCCAGCACTTGCCCGCATTTTCGTGGCTGGGGAATATGCGGATCCGACATTGCTGGAGTGGGCACGATCCTATTTTTGCAAACCCGTGGTCAATCACTGGTGGCAGACTGAAACGGGGTGGAGCATCACCGCTCATTTTTTTGGCCTGCCCGAGCGCGAGCCGGTCTCGCTCATGAACGACATTGGGCGGCCTGCACCGGGATTTCGCCCGGAAATTGTGCCGTCCATACCCGGTGAACAGTGCGGCGAGATTGTCCTTTCGCTGCCGCTGCCGCCCGGCTGTCTGGCAGGAGTGTGGAAAGAAGGGGCGATCCATGTTCCTGCAGCTTATCTGGACGAGACCGGCCAGTATTATCGCACCTTTGACGAAGGCATGATCGAGGCTAGTCGCACCGTGCATATGCTCGGGCGTTCCGATGATGTCATCAAGGTCGCAGGACGGCGGATTTCGGGCGTGCAGATCGAAAAGATCATCGCCACCCATCCAGCCGTTCATGCGTGTGCCGTAGTTGCAATTCCGGACGAACTGCGAGGGCAGCGACCTGTCGCTTATGTGGTTCCAGATCCCGAAGCGGAATGCGCGCCTTCTTCCGAGGAAATCGTTGCGCGGGTCAACGAAGTCCTCGGGCGCTGGATTGGCTTGAAAGAAGTCCGCTTCGTCAGGCAACTGCCGACCACCGTGTCCGGAAAGATCACGCGGAAGCGCCTGCTGGTCTCCTGACGTTGGCAGTATCGTAATGGGCTGGAGGATCTTCTCGTGCCTGAACATGCGGTGTGAGCGGATCAACCGGGTCGGCTCAGGGTTTGGAATCTCTCTTTCTGCTCCTGACTGGATTTTATCCGGGGCAGAAAACATACATCCCCTATCAGGCGACGCGGATCAGCTTGCGGTTGATGAACTCCTCGATGCCGAGGAAGGACAGTTCGCGGCCAAATCCCGAATTCTTGATCCCGCCAAAGGGTAGTTCAGGGGCTGCGGCCGTGGCCGTGTTGATGAACATCATGCCGGTCTCGACCGCTTCGGCCACTTGTTCCGCCCGGCCAAGGTCACGCGAGAACACGGAACCACCGAGGCCGTAAGGGGAGTCATTGGCCAGTTCGATGGCCTCATGCTCGCCTACGACCTTATGCACGACGGCAACGGGACCGAAAATCTCCTGATAGAAGACCGGATTGTCCTTCGCCACGTTGGTCAGGATGGTCGGTTCCATGAAGAAGCCCGTCCGCTCCATCCGCTTGCCCCCGGCCACCAGCGTCGCCCCTGTCTTGACGGCTTCGTCGGTCTGCGCCAGTGCGGTGTCGAGTGCCTTCCTGCTGCTCATCGGGCCATGGGTCGTGCCTTCGGCCAGCGGGTCGCCGATGCGAAACTGTGTGATCGCCTTTTTCAGACCCGCGAGGAAGGCATCATAGACCTTCTCATGCACGATCATCCGCTTGGCCGCCGTGCAGACCTGCCCGTTATTGGCGAACCGGCCCCATGTCGCCCACTTGACCGCGAGTTCAAGGTCCGCATCATCCAGCACGATGAAGGCATCGCTGCCGCCAAGTTCCATCGTGTCCTTCTTCAGCGCCGCCCCAGCTTCGGCCGCGACCGTCTGGCCCGCACGTTCGCTGCCCGTCAGGGCGACGCCACGGATGCGGACATCCTTGATCAGTTCAGCCGACTGGTCATTGTCGAGGAAGATGTTGGTATAGACGCCAGCAGGCGCGCCCGCATCGTGGAACAGCTTTTCAAACGCCAGCGCGCATTGCGGCACGTTGGGCGCGTGCTTGGCGATGACCACGTTGCCCGCCATCAGGTTCGGCCCCGCCACGCGGGCCAACTGGTAATAGGGGAAATTCCATGGCTCGATGCAGTAGATCAGGCCAAGCGGCTGGTTGATGATCTTTGCATGGCCTTCCTTGACCTTCAGGTGCGTGGGGGCAAGGAATTCTGCCGCACCATCGGCATAGAAGGACAGGATATCGGCGGTGATGTCGATTTCCTCCAGCGCGTCGGGCAGCGCCTTGCCCATTTCGGTCGCGATCAGGCGCGCATGGGCCACCCGGTCGCGGCGCAGCAGGTCGGCGGCCTTTGACATGATGACCTTGCGGGCCGCGATGTCGCGCTTTTTCCAGTCGGTCTTCCACACATGATCCGCGCGATCCACAATCGCCTTCATCTGCGCGTCGGTATGCAGTTCAAACGTGCGTTCCACGGTTTCCGTGGTCGGGTTGAGGGTCTGGTAAAAACTCATGGGTACATTTCCCTGTTTATTGATTATGGAAAGGGTAGTCGGTGTAGCCATGCGCGCCGCCGCCATACATCGTTGCCGGGTCCAGCGGATTGAGCGGCCAGCCCTGTTCCAGCCGCGCGGGCAGGTCCGGATTGGCGATGAACTTCCGGCCAAAGCCGATCATGTCCGCCCATCCATGGCCCAGCACATGCTGTGCCTTGTGCAGGTCGTAGCGGCCCGCGCACAGGATGCGGCCGCCAAAGATGTCGCGCACGCTGGCGCGGAAGGCGTCCGGCATTTCGGGTGCATTGTCCCAGTCGGCCTCGGCCAGCGAGACATAGGCGATGCCTGCCTCGGCCAGCACGCGCACGGCTGCGGTGTAGGTCTCTGCCGGATTGTCCTCCAGCAGGCCGAGATAGACGCGTTCTTCCGTGGTCGTGCTGAACAGCGGGGAAAACCGCACGCCCATTCTGTCGGGCGTGACGACGGCGGCGACGGCCTCCACCACTTCGTGCAGGAAGCGCAGGCGGTTGGACAGGCTGCCGCCATAGGCATCGGTGCGGAAATTGGTCCGTTCGGATAGGAACTGGTTGATCAGGTAGCCATTGGCCGCGTGGATCTCCACCCCATCGAACCCGGCGGACAGCGCGTTGCGCGCCGCCTGCGCATACATCTCCACCAGTTCGTGGATTTCAGGAATAGACAGTGCGCGTGGCATGTCGGGTGGCACCAGTTTTCCCGTGCCCGGCCCCGTGGGGATGAATACGTTGACATCTGTTGCCGCAACCGCCGACGGAGCGATCGGGGCCTCATGACCGGGCTGCAATGCGCGGTGGGACACGCGGCCGACATGCCATAACTGCGCAAAGATGGGCCGCCGCTTTGCGTGTACCGCGTCAGTGACCAGTTTCCAGCCCGCGACCTGTTCAGGGGAGTAGATGCCCGGTGTCCAGGCATAGCCCTGCCCGCGGGGTTCGATCTGCGTGCCTTCGGTAATCAGGAAACCCGCCTGCGTGCGCTGTGCGTAATATTCGGCCATCAGCGCATTGGGAATATCGCCGGGCTGGGTGCTGCGGCAGCGTGTCAGAGGTGGCAGGAAGATCCGGTTTTCCAGCGACAGGTCGCCCAGCCGCACAGGTCCGAATAAAGAAGATGAAGACATGATCAACCCTGTTTACAAATGCAGGCCATCCGTCCGGCCCGCATGTAAACATTGACCCAGCCTGCGGTGTGCGCAAGAACGCACATAAACCGCCACTAGTGTCAGGAATGATACCATGCCCCGCATCCGTCATACCACGCTGGCCTGCAGTCCCGGCTGCACGGTGGAAGCCACGCTCGAACTGTTCGGGGGCAAGTGGAAGGCGCTGATCCTGTACCACCTGTTCGAGGACGGGGTGCTGCGGTTTGGCGAACTGCGCCGCCGCCTGCCCAACGTCACGCAGCGGATGCTGACCAACCAGTTGCGAGAACTCGAAGCCGACGGCCTGGTGTCACGCACCGTCTTCCCCGAGGTGCCGCCGCATGTGGAATATGCCCTGACCGAGTTGGGCAAGACGCTGAAGCCGGTCATTCAGGCGCTCAAGATGTGGGGAGATCGCTATGCCCATTCTGTCCAGCGGAACAAAGCTGCTGATTGAGATTGGCTGAGAATGTTTGCAAAAAACCAAGGAGACGGCTGGCTTCACTTTCCTCGCGATGGAATAATCCATAATCAGGCAGCCCGAGATTTCGGGAAATACGATATTTGGTGATTATCTATCGCCGAAGTATTGATCGCCTTCAGGACGTGAGCAGGCAGAGGCTGGACATTGCCGGATTACTCGGTCGCGACCTGGCTGGCTACCGCCGTAAGAAATGCCTGATGGGGGAAAGACATCACGCCGTATGCCGACAGGAGTGCTGTTCTACTTCAAGGAAGCGGCCCGGATCGTAGCCTCCAGCCAAGCACTAATGCGTGTCGCGACCTCTGCCTCAATGCCAAAATAGCCGTGTGGCGTAAGCGAACTACACTTCTTTTCAGACCGGGTTATGCCGCCTGCCACCATTAACACGGTGACTTCACGACTGCCCGTCATGGCCGCGCCAATTCGCTTTGCATCCTGTGGCGGGGCAACATTGCATCGGTCATCGTAATTGGCGACAACGAGAACAGGCGCCTGCACCTTCTCCGGATGGGCGCTGAAAACGGTTTCTCCGCTGCCGCCCATAACGGATACCGATTCAGTCAGCACAACACCGGCAATATCCCCTGAAGCGGCATGGGCTGCGCCATTGACGGCAGCAATGGCACCCTGGCTTGTACCAAGTAGAAAAACAGGCCCTGAGTCCTGTCTATGCACGAAAGCGATGATATCCTCGACAAGATGGGCATAATGCGCGGAACTACGCTGCCCGCGCAGATTGAGACGGCCAACTGTATCGGGAATGAGAACCGCAAACCCCTGCCTGTTCCACGCGGCACGCGTTCGCACGACGAAGTTGTCGCCATGACGGATGTGCCCGTCCTGCCCGAGGCCAATGTCACCAGTTCCGCCCGGGAACATGATGATCGTTGCCAATGGCCGTTCCGGGGAACTGAAAATGGCCCGGACAGACCCGCCTGCACGGAGAGGTATATTCAGGACACGTTCAGTGATGCCCGGATCTGGAATGTTGCCAGTCATTCCTAGTGCGGTGCGATCACCGGCAAATCCCACGCATGGCAGGAGAACGCAGGCAGCCAGCACGATAATCGTGCAGCACAGATAGTTCGGCATGGGCCTGTGCTGACTGCTTCTGATCATTTCACCCAATGCCCAGGCCCATTATTGCTCATGGTCCGAAGACCAGACGTGGTCTCCGAGCCGCCTCATATATCATTGTGGCGTTCCGTTTGTGGAACGGCCAGCCTTCAGATGGCCTGACCGCCAGAGACTTCGATCCGCTGCGCGTTGACCCAGCGATTATCCTCGGACAAAAGCGAGGCAATCATGGGGCCAATATCGTCAGGAAGGCCGGGACGCCCAAGTGCAGTGATCTCCCCAATATGGCGGGCAATGTCCGGATTGTCCCGTACCATGCCGCCCGAGAAATCGGTCTGGATCGCGCCTGGCGCTACCGTATTGACGGCAATGCGGCGGGAGCCGAGTTCCTTGGCCATGTAGCGTGTCATCACTTCCACCGCGCCCTTCATCGCGGCATAGGCAATCCAGCCGGGATAGGAAAAGCGCGTCAGGCCGGATGAGATGTTCACGATCCGCCCACCATCCGCGATCAGCGGCAGTAGGGTCTGCGTCAGGAAGAACGGACCCTTGACGTGAACGCGGTAGGCGGCATCGAAATCCTCTTCGGTCACCTCGCCGAACAGCCCCTCATGGGACGTACCGGCCATGTTGACCAGATAATTGAAACGCGCGGCTCCCCATTCGCCCAACACGCGTCGGACCTCATTGGCAAAGGCAGGAAAGGCGTGTGTATCGCCGGTGTCGAGTTGCAGGGCCACCGCGCGGGTGCCGCTGCTCTGGACATTCTCGGCCACCTCATCGGCTGCGGATCTGTTGGTGTGGTAGGTGAAAATCGACGAGACGCCGCGTCGGGCGAGAGCCTCAACGGTGGCGCGGCCCAGTCCACGGCTGCCGCCGGTGACAATGGCAATGGTGTTCGCGTCTGGCATGGGTCTCTCCATCTGATGAGGGACCGATCTTGGTCACAACGCCGCCTGTTCGATAAGATCGCTCTTTCCGCCAGCATTGTTTTGCGCCATGGAATAATCCCATGGACAGGCTTGCTACACTCGACCTCTTCGTCCGCATTGTTGACCGCAGCAGCTTCAGCGCCGCGGCAGCAGATTGCGGCGTCTCCCGCCCGGTTGCGACCGCTGCGATCAAGGCGCTGGAGCAGAGGCTCGGCACCCGACTGCTGCACCGATCGACCCGCCACGTCCGGCCAACCGAGGAAGGGGCCGCCTATTATCGCCGCTGCGTGGCGATCCTGGCGGACCTTGAAGATGCCGATCGTGGTGCGAGTGGCGCTGTGGCCGGCCTGTTGCGCGCTGACGTCATTGGGCGTCTGGCCCGTATGACCCTGCTGCCAGCATTGCCGGACTTCCTTGCGCGCCATCCGGCGCTAACCGTTCATGTTGGCGAGGGCGAACGGTTTGTCGATCTGGTGCGCGAAGGGGTGGACTGCGTGGTCCGGACCGGAACCCTGCCGGACAGTGACATGATCGCCCGGCCACTGGGTGTGATGGAAGAGGTGACGGTCGCCAGCCCGGCCTATCTGGCGCGGCACGGAATGCCCGCCTCTCCTGACGATCTCGATGGACATCAGATGATCGGCTTCGTATCCTCACGCACCGGTCAGCCTCTGCCACTGGAGTTTATGCGCGGCGAGGAGGTGATTGAGGTCTCGCTTCCCGCACGCCTGCTGGTCGGCGGCGTTGATACCTGCGCCGAAGCGGCCAGGCTCGGCTTTGGCCTCGTGCAGGTGCCGCGCTATGGCCTTGAGGATGACCTTGCAAATGGCACGCTGATCGAAGTCCTCCCTGATTTCCCACCCACGCCAACGCCGGTTTCTGTGCTTTACCCGAGCAACAGGCAGCTTTCTCCGCGTGTGCGGGTGTTCGTGGACTGGCTGGTGGAGATTATTGGCCCGCGCCTTCATCCACAATGCGCGTAAGCGTCCCTACGCGGGCGCGAAGGCGAGATAGAGCGAGATCGTGGCAATCGAGAACACGGTGGAGGCCAGAACGACCCGTCCGGTAAGGGCTGCCTCCCGATCATAGAATTCCGCCAGCATGAACGAGCCGGTTCCCGTGGGGAGGGCGGCAAGAAGCACGGCAATATGTGTCATCGCCGGCGGCAGGTGCAGCACGGGCGCTGCGATGATCCACGTAACCAGAGGCTGGGCGATCAGTTTCAGGCCGACAAGAATGGCGGCAGTCGACGGGCGTGCAGACGCACCACCGGCCGAATTCCCGGCAAGGAACAGACCGAGGGCGATCAGGGCGCAGGGGGATGCAGCCCCGCCGAGAAGCTTCAGGAAGGCATGAACGGGTCCCGGCAGATGCCCACCGGATACCATGACAAGGCCACCAAGGGCTGGCGCCACCAGCAAAGGATTTTTCACCAGCGAAAAGAGCGTTTTCGCAACGATGTCGCGCGGTCGTGCTTCAGTCTGCAATCCGGCCTCGATCAGGACAATCGCTATAACAAACAGTACACAGACCGTCACGATCGTGGCGATGAGCGTCGGCGCCATGCCGGTATCGCCGACAAGAGACAGGACGAGCGGGAAACCGACGAACCCCGTATTGGCGTAGCTCGCGTTCAGTCCGTCAATGGCGGCATCGGCAAGATGATGTCCTGTTGATACCCGCCACCACAGCGTCCCGGCAAACACGATAAAACAGCCGAGCGTGAACGCCGCAATGAATCCCGGCTCCCACAGATCAGTCATTTTTGCATTCGCCACGATGTCGAACAGCACCGCGGGCAGCGCAAGGTAGACGACGAGCCGATTGACCTCGCGCGTGGCATTGGGACCCAGCGCGCCTGATTTGCGTGCGATCCATCCGGTAAGGATGAGGGCGAAGATAGGCAGGACGATCAGCAGATTGTTCAGCATCAGGGATCTCGGGCGGTCAGCAAAAGCGTGACGCTACCGGAGGCTATTGATATAATCCAATGCTCATATGGTTCACGATCAATGCTTTCAGGGTATCAGATGGACACGCGGCATATGCGGTATTTCATGGCCCTGGCGGAGACGCTTCATTTCGGTCGGGCCGCCGGGCGGATGAACATGAGCCAGCCGCCGTTCAGTCGCCAGATTGCCATGATCGAGCGCACGTTGGGCGTGAAGCTGTTTGAACGAAACTCGCGCAATGTGGCGCTGACCCCAGCCGGAAAACACTTCATGAAAGACTGCCGAAACGTGCTCGGGCAGTTTGAGGAGGCCTGCCGGGATGTCGGGCTGATTGCCAGCGGCATGAAAGGCGAGATGCGGTTTGGATTCATGATGCACGCCGCCCACAGCGTCGTGCCGCAACTTGTGCAGCTTTATGCGGAGGCAAGGCCGGATGTCCGCCTTGTGCTTGATGAACGCACGCCGACAGAAATCGATGAGATGCTGGTGGCAGGAACACTGGATGCCGCCGTAACATTTGACTGCGGATATGCGCCGCACCTGCAGACCGTGCTGCTGGCCAGGGAGCGATTACGCATCATCATGCGAAAGGACCATCCCCTTGCCACGGTCGGCCAGATCGGCCCTGAGGAACTCCGCGAGGAGAAGATCATCGCGGCACCTGCCGCGACGGCGCCGGCTCTGCGATCCGCGATCAACAGCTATTTTTCGGCCAGGGGAATTGTCCCGCATGTCGTGCTTGAACCGCGGTTGCAGCACACGATCATCCAGCTTGTTGCAAAAGGGCTGGGCGTAGCCCTTATCCCCGCATCGCTGTGTACCGAACTGGGGGCAGGACTGATATCACGGGCTTTGACAAATGCGCCTCAACTGGACGTTGTCCTTCGCGCGCCGATTACTACAAAAAACCCCGCAGTCTCGACATTCATGGAAATCGGGAAATCGATACAGCGGGCTTTACTCTAAATCCATGTAACCTATGCAGAGAGGCTGCTTCCAATATCTTCGCTATCCGTATTCCATCGTCATGAGTAGAGTAATTTCATGATGTCTTCCGACGCCAGACCCAGACCAAGCATAATCATGATCGCTCCGGATATGTAGCCGGTCACGATGGATGCTCTGGGGCGGCTGCTTAATATTGTCCGCGCGCCAAATCCGACCATCAGATAGATGGATACGCAGTTTATTGTGTGAATGATGCCCAAGATCCCGATCTGTAAAAAGATCGGCCACGATGAACCCGGATTTGTAAACTGGGGCAAAAGGGCAAGAAAAAACAGAAGAGCCTTGGGGTTCAGGCCACTGATGGCGAACCCTTTGGTAATCCAGCGCCGTGCGCTTGTTTCCCGTTCCTGTCCCTCTTTCGGCAAGGGAGGATGACGCAGCAGGGAAATGCCGAGTTTTATGAGATAGGCCGCGCCTGCAAATGTCAGAATGGTGACTGCAAGCGGCATGCTGGCCACAAGCGCACCGATACCACCAGTGACTGTTCCTGTAATGGCGATATATCCCACAAACAGGCCAAATACCGCGGGAATGACTGCGGCATGAGCACGTATCCCAGCGGAAATGACATACGCCCAGTCAGCACCAGGAGTTGCGGCAAGGAGGATGGAGATCGTCCAGAAGGCAAGAAGTGTATGCAAAATCATCGAAGACGCGTCGCTTTAGAAGAAAATTCACAAGGTCCCACGGCGTTTCATGCTCTCCGATTATGATCCGGATCACCATTCCTGCGACGCGAGAGAGGGCAGGATAGCGCGGACCAGCGGATATGGGGTTGCGTTTATGCCAATTTTTCCGCCAATATCTGGCATATGATTGCGCCAGAATGTTTATGCATGATATAAAATGCCAATGAAACTGGATGCGATTGATCGGCGTATTCTTCACGTTCTTCAGGAAGATGGCCGCTGCCCTAACAATGAACTTGCCAGGCGCGTCGGGCTTTCTCCCTCGCCATGTCTGCGCCGGGTGCGGATGCTGGAAAAAAGTGGCGTTATCGAAGGATATGTCGCCGTTGTGAATCCCGCAAAAGCCGGGTTCGGCGTGACGGCTTTTGTCAGGATATGGCTGACGGGAGAAGACGAACGGCAGTCCGAGCATTTTGTCGAGGAAATTGGAAAACTTCCACAGGTGACGGAAGCGCATGTCCTTGCGGGAGATTGTGATTTCCAGTTGCGCGTTGTCGCCGAAGACCTTCCAGGACTGAGACGTTTTCAGAGCGAATACCTTGCGCTGATCAAAGGCGTGCGAAGTATGAAGACCGACATTCCTCTCCTGAAGGTCAAGAACGCAAGCTTTGCATAAGATCTCTCACCAATCATGCTGGAGATGATGGAAGCGAAGCGGGCTGCCAATTATATTGGCTCGTTCTTGAAAGCATCGTCTGGAGATCAATTCTTCCGTTCTGATCTGACAGAATGCACAACATTCAGGCACGTAAATACGCCTGAAGGCGCGGAATGACAAAGTCGAGAAACACCCTCACGCGCTGGGGTGTCTGTTTGCTGCCAAGATAGAGCGCATGGATCTGTTCTTCGTCCTGCGCGTCCGCATGAGCCAGAACCTCAATGAGACGGCCGGCCTTGATGTCATCGCGCACATGATAGTCGCCGAGCCGCGCCAGCCCTGCACCCCGTAGCGTCAGCCGTCTGACTGTCTCGCCGTTATTGGCAAGTAGGGGACCTCGGACGATACGATCCGTAATGCGGCCTTTCTCCTGCAGCGGCCAGACAGGGGCGGCACGCCGGAAATTGAAGCCAAGGCATTTGTGTTGGTCCAGATCATCAATGCGCTGCGGTGTGCCAAACCGTCTCAGGTAATCCGGCGATCCGACAATCTTGCGTCGTGCCGTGCCGATACGCCGGGCTGTCAGATTTGAATCCTGCAACGGTCCGACCCGAAAGGCGATATCCGTGCGGTCAAGATAAAGGTCCGTCAGTTCATCGGAGAGCGACAGATCAATGACGATATCCGGATAGGCATCCCAAAATTCGGGAAGGAGAGGCTCAAGCGCCAGCGCTCCAAAGGCCACCGAAGCATTGATGCGCACAGTGCCGCCCGGCCGAACCGATCCTGTGGTGAGCGCATGTTCCATATCGTCAAGTTCGGCGATCAGCGCCTGAGCACGCTCGTAGTAAAGCTGCCCTTCCGGCGTAACGGAAAGCCGCCGTGTCGAACGTTCGAGCAGGCGTACGCCAAGGCGTGTTTCAACGCGGGCGATCAGTTTGCTTATCGTCGAGGGCGTTGTCATTGACAGGCGGGCTGCCTCGGAAAAACTGCCGCTTTCCACGACACGCAGAAACATCTGCATTTCGCCAATCCGGTTATCCATCAGCACCTCTTTGATGAAACAGGTTCACAAGTGTTGTGGAGAAGCAACGGATTATCAAAGCCTGTCAAGTTTATCATGTTGCGTAGGGAACAGATGCCGCTCGCACCACTGATGCGCCGTCATATTGAAAATTCTTCCGGACAATGGTTCTGAATTCTGAGCAGGCATATCCGGGATGCTTTTTGCAGGACATTATTACGATGAAAAACATTCTTCTTCTGAACGGCGGCAAGGCTTTCGCCCATTCTCATGGTCGTCTGAACGACACGTTGCATGACGCCGCCCTTGAACTCCTGTCGAACGCGGGTTTCAACACGCGGCAGACAAAAATCGATGCTGGCTATGATATTCAGGCCGAAGTCGAGAATATCCTGTGGGCGGATCTGGTCATCTACCAGATGCCGGGCTGGTGGATGGGCGCGCCGTGGACGGTCAAGAAGTATGTTGATGAAGTCTTCACCGCCGGTCATGGCACGCTTTATGCCAATGATGGGCGCAGCCGGTCGCATCCTGAGCGCAAATACGGTTCAGGCGGCCTGCTGCAGGGGAAGCATTACATGCTTTCCCTGACATGGAACGCCCCGGAAGAGGCCTTTGTCGATCCGGCACAGTTCTTTGAAGGGAAGGGGATTGATGCGGTCTATTTCCCGTTCCACAAGGCGAACCAGTTTCTGGGTATGGCACCGCTTGCAACGTATCTTGCGTCAAACGTTATGAAGGAACCGGCGGTTGATCGGACCGTCGCGCGCTACCGTGCCCATCTTGCAGACGTTCTTGGCTTTGTCCTGCCAGAGGGCGGTGCTGAAGCATAGCACGAATCGCAGGGTTTTTTCCGGGTAACATGGAACCGAGAGAATAACATGAAGACATGGATACGTTGGGGGAGTGCCGGAGTGATCGGCCTTGCAGTGCTGGGTGCAGCGACATGGGAACTCATCCTGCGTCCGGAAACCGCATCCCTTCCCGTGACGGCAGGAACAGGCCCGCACCCAGATCTGCCGCAGCCCAACCATACCCTGTTTCCGACTGTCAATGTCGCGACACCTGTGGGTTGGGCGGAGGGAAAGGTACCCACACCCGCTCAGGGGCTGGCGGTTGCGCCCTATGCGAAGGGGCTTGACCATCCCCGATGGCTTTATCGGTTACCCAATGGCGATATTCTGGTGGCCGAGAGCAACTCGCCCAAAACGGATGTCCAGACGCTCAAGAATCGCATTGCGGGGTTTGTGATGGGCAAGGTTGGCGCGGGGGAGGCCAGCCCGAACCGGATTATCCTGCTGCGCGACACAAAGGGCAATGGGTCAGCGGATACCCGCACGGTGTTCCTCGACCATCTCTACTCGCCCTTCGGCATGGCGCTGGTGGGCAATGATCTCTATGTCGCCAACGCCAACGCAATCCTTCGTTTTCCCTATCATGAAGGTGATACGCGGATTGATGCGCCGGGAACCAAAGTTGTGGACCTGCCGGCAGGCTACAACCATCACTGGACAAAAAACCTGCTCGCCAGCCCGGACGGGCGTTTCCTGTATGTGACCATCGGGTCCAATAGCAATGTCGCCGATAACGGGATGGACGTCGAAGAGGGGCGGGCGCGGATCGACAGGCTTGATCTGAACACGGGAAAGCTGACGCCCTATGCAACCGGGCTGCGCAACCCGAACGGCCTGGCCTTTGAGCCGGAGAGCGGTGCCCTGTGGGTGGTGGTCAACGAGCGTGACGAAATCGGCAGCGACCTCGTTCCCGACTACATCACCTCGGTCAAGGAAGGCGCATTCTATGGCTGGCCTTACAGCTATTACGGCCAGCATGTTGATACACGGGTCTCGCCGCAGCGACCGGACCTTGTGGCACAGGCAATTGCGCCGGATTACGCGCTTGGCCCGCATACGGCCTCCCTTGGCATCACCTTCTCTCAGGATGCCACCCGGCTTCCGGATGCCTGGCGTCATGGGCTGTTCGTCGCACAGCATGGATCGTGGAACCGTCGCCCCAAGAGTGGCTACAAGGTCATCTATGTGCCGTTCGCCGATGGGAAGCCGTCCGGGCCGCCGGTTGATGCACTTACGGGTTTCCTGACGACCGACGAAGAGCATGTGCATGGTCGACCCGTGGGCCTCACGGTTGACAGGTCGGGCGCATTGCTGGTGGCAGACGATGTGGGTGGTGTTGTGTGGCGTGTGTCCGGTAACACCGCCGAATGAGTGGGGTGCAGACTGGCCGCACCCGGCTCATTTTTTAGATCCGTTCAGAACTGACGCATCAGGAGAAAGGTTACCTGAAAAAGAGGAACCGGCGTCATCGAGGCCCGTATCTGGAGCGATCAGTATCTCAGGTCATGACGGCTTCGAGGCTGTATTCCTTCGCGTCCAGCCCGAGAAACGCGCAGATCGCTGTGACAACCAGCATATGGTCGTCACGCTGATCCAGTCCCGAGACGGTTACGGAGCCGATCACGCCGGTTTTGTCCAGTACGATCGGGAAGGCTCCGCCATAGGGAGCATAATCCCGGAGCGATAAACCATAGCGTTCCTCTAGCGTCACGCCCTTTGTTTTCAGTTCAAGCCCGATTGCGTAACTGCTCCGCCGATAGTGATCGACCATGTTGGATTTGCGGCGGATCCAGTCGGTATTGTCCGGCGTCGATCCCGGCAGGGCAGCAAAGAACAGGGGACGGTTGAAGGTCCGGACATCTATGGCGATCGGTGCCCGGTTCGTCTGTCCCCATTCCCGCAGGAACTGGCCGAGCTGCCATGCATCGGCCTCGTCGAATTTTGCAAAGGCGAGTTCGCGTTCCTGCTGCGCGATCATGCGCAGGTCATCTGCTATGGCCATGCGGCGATTTCCTCATTGGTAAGATCCAGCCCGACGGATGCTTTCTCATGGGCGGAGCGGTTTGCGGCTTCGATAACGGCCATCACGGCCAGTGCCTGAATCGGCGGTATCGGGTTCGGGCCAATCCCTGTCAATGCATCCACGATGCCAGCGTAATAACGCCGCTGATCGCCCATGAGTGCCGGAATCTCCTGTTCCGATCCATTTCCACCGTAGGCAAGAAGCGGGTCGGGATCATGCCCCCAGCCAGCATCGCCGGGTGTCATGCCTGCAAGGAGTTGGGCTTCCTGACCGTCCGGCCTGCGTTTGAGGATGCTGCCTTTCTCGCCGTGTATGATGAAACGCGGCACCCCGCCTGCCACCAGCATACTGCCGTGCAGGATCACGCGATGTCGGTCATATTCCAGCACCACATGCGCCCAGTCATCCGACAGGGCGCCTTCACGTTGCATCATCAGGTCGCCATGCACGGCAAGAGGCAGGCCAAACAGGCACAGCGCCTGATCGACCAGATGCGGGCCAAGATCGAACCACAGGCCGGCCCCCGGCTCGTTGCCTTCGCGCCAGCGTTTGCGGACCACGGGCCGGAAGCGGTCGAAATGGGATTCAAAATGCGTCACCCGACCGATCAGTCCGCCGGCAATAGCATTCTTCACGCTCAGGAAATCACTGTCCCAGCGCCGGTTATGGAAGACTGACAGCAATCTGTCCTGCCGGGCCGCCAGCGCCACCAGTTCGCGCGCCTGCGCCAGAGTCAGCGTGAAGGGCTTGTCCACGACGACGTTCTTGCCAGCAAGCAGCGCCTGTCGTGCCAGCGGTGCATGACACTCGTTCGGGGTTGCGATGACAACAAGATCGACATCCTCACTTGCCATGAGTGCTGCGGGATCAGCGTCAACCGCAACGTCAGGCAGATCGGCATGCACCTTCTCGCTGTTGCTCGATGCGACACGGGTAATCCGCATGCGCGGTTCCGCCATCAGCAGGGGCTTGTGGAATGTCTTTCCCGCAAATCCATAGCCAATCAGGCCGACGCGGATAAGGGGAGGAAACTGGCTCATGATCCGATGCCCTTCAGGATGCTATGATGAATTCCGGCCCCGCCTGCCCTATGTCGGCGCTGGCCGGGGAGCGGTCCGAATAGACACGGCAGAATTGCGCCAGGTCTGCGACGTTGTGCGGCTCGACACGACCAAATTTGAGATGATCGGCGAGCAGCCAGGCTTCGCTGGCAGCGTCGATCATGCTCCGCTTCATGTCGGCGTCGCGTTCCTCGCCTGCTGTCACCGATCCGCGGGCACTGACCGCGCAGGCCCCGAGGATGGCAATGTCGGCGCGATACAGGCCCAGAACGGACCGGGCGGCCGCACCGGAGAACAGCCGTTGCCGGGAATCCCATTCCCCACCCGCCAGAATCAGCCGGAGTGCTGGGCGTCCCTCGATCCGGCTGGCGATATCGAGCGAATTGGTGATGACCGTTGCTGGCATTGTCAGTGCCTCGGCCATTGCAAGCGTTGTGCTGCCGGCATCAAGGAATAACGTGGTCCCGGCCGGAACGGCCGCCGCCGCTGCTTCACCAATCCGTTTTTTCTGCTCGGGCAGCAGGCTGGAGCGTGTCGTGCGCGCCATGCCGCCAAGATTAATCGACACGGCCCCGCCGTGTGTCTTGTGAAGGCACCCCTGCTTTTCCAGTTCGCACAGGTCGCGCCGAATGGTGTCATCCGACACGCCCAGAGCCGCCGCCGCTTCGGACACGAGCAGTTCGCCCGTGTCGGTCAGCATGGCGAGCAGGCGATGTTGCCGTGAAAGTTTGCTCATATGCGGTCACTAACAAATGCCGCACAAAAACGCAATATAATGCATAAAACCGCAAATGTTGGTTATGGGCGGCGGATTTCCGGCTTTTTTCAGGGAATCAGCAGGAACTTGCCGGTCGTCTTGCAGCTTTCCATGCCGGCATGGGGGGCGTCGGCCAGCGGGTAGGTGCCGCCGATGTGGACCTTCAGCCTGCCTTCGATGATCCAGTTGAAAAGTTGCGCCGAATGGGCGTGCAGCAGGTCCGGCGTAGGGACGTGGTTCCTGAAGACCGCATAGCCGATCTTGACGCTGTTTGGGATGCTGGTGATTTCCACCGGGCAGAACCAGCAGAGCGTGCCAGAGCGGCGCAGCGCATCGAGCGATGCCTTCCACGACACAGGACCCATACCATCTTTGCCGCCGTGTCTGGTGCGTAGCTTATGGCCAGAAGTCGCGCGGATATTGCGCTGTTCGACAAGATTATTGACAGTTATTGCAAGAGCGGACTTCTGGAATAATCTCAGCGTGGATTGTGCGCGTGGCATGGCGTTGCGTCGCCGCGCATAGGCAACTTCCTCCACTCTAGGTCATTTTCGGTATAACTGCCTGCGAACCACGAAAACTGTCTGGATTGACCTGCTTCAGCACAGGTTATTGCAACCGATCCGGCGTTGTATGACCTGAGATGTCTCCGCGCGAAAGATGAAATCCTGACCAATGGAGTGCCGTGATGCCCTATTCATCAATCAACGATCTGCCAGACCGTGTCCGTCTGCATCTGCCCACCCATGCCCAGGAAATTTTCCGGGCCGCATTCAACAATGCCTGGACCGAATATGGTGCAAAAGGTGAAGACCCCGAGGAAGCGGCCAATCGCGTGGCGTGGGCGGCAGTGAAGCGTAAATACGTCAAGGACGGTAACGTCTGGGTCGCACGGCATGATGCCTGACGGACCTGTAGTGTTTCAGAAGCATCTGCCTGTCCTCTGAAGGAACGTATCACTCACGCGAACCGGTCAAACAGATCGACCACGCTGCCGGGTGCATCCGGTCCAAAAAACAGGGCCAGATTTTGCGCGGACCGGCGCGCCACTTCGTGGCTTCGGGGAAAAAGCGTCGCCTCATAGGCCGCTACAGCCGCGTTCATGTCATCGGGGTAGGCGATGAGCGATTGGCCGAGTTCCGCGCCGTCATACAGGGCAAGATTGGCCCCTTCACCCGCGAATGGGGACATGAGATGTGCGGCATCGCCAATCAGGGTCATGCCGGGTTGGTGCTGCCAGCGCAGTCCGGGCGGCAGGGCATGGATCAGGCGGATCGCTGGCTCGGTAATACTGTCGGTAATGAAGCGTGTCAGGTACGGTGCCCAGCCTGCAAACTGCCGTGCGATTACGTCCAGTCCCGCGTGGCTATCGCTGAAATCAATGGACTCGAGCCATGTTTCCGGCCGGTTCAGCGCCACATATCCCGTCACACTTCCATCGGCATTGCGATGCACGATGATACCCTTGCCCGGTGCCACCGCCATCAGGGTGCCTGTGCCGATTATCGCACTATGCGCATCGGCCACAGGACATGCGATCTCGATAAAGCAGGTGCCTGAATAAACGGGTCGGGCAGTGGTAAGAAGCGGCCGGACCTTCGACCACGCACCATCGGCACCGACAAGCAGATCTGCTGTGGTTCTGGCACCATTGGCAAAAACGATCTCATGCTGGCCGTTGGCAACTGGCGATACGGACATGACCTTATGGCCCCACCGGATCGCAGCAGGGGGCAGGGAAGCAATCAGCATGTGGCGCAGCTCGCCCCGGTCAACTTCCGGGCGCGGGGACAGGGTCTGTCCAGCCCGGTCGAACAGGATGATCCCGTTCTTGTCCACAACGCGCTTCGCATCCTCGCCCGGACGGACAAGGCGGCGGAAAGCATCATGCAGCCCCGCCGCTTTCAGCGCGCGCTGGCCGTTATGTTCGTGGATATCAAGCAGGCCGCCCTGTTTTCTGGCGGCGGGTGATGTCTCGGCCTCGTAGACCGTGGCCTCGATCCCGTGCAGGTGCAGGATACGGGCAAGAATCAGGCCGGCAGGGCCCGCTCCGATGATCGCAATGGTCCGTCGCATGATCGCGCTCCCTGTAACGCATCGGCATCTGCCGATGCGGGCTGTGTTTTTCGGAGACGCTGGCCGATCATGCCACGGCATGAAGGACGTATGTGCGACAGCCTCGGGAACTGAAAGTAGGCCACGGACAGTCGTTTTTCGCGGAAGCCGGGCATTACAGGAAGCTGGACGTATCTGCAAGGAACGGCGGTTCAGACAGATCCATCACGCGGGCAACGGCCCGTTCGGGAACATACCCGATATAATTGTCAGGCTGGCTTCTGCGCGCCCCGCGCAATTACGATGCCGACACCCGTGACCCGGCAATGAGAATATCAACAAGGCGCTTCGCACTGGTCTCCCAACCGGGACCAGCCGCGTAGTTCGAAACCCCGGCCAGGGCACGCAGCAGGTCAACAGGCTCGATATCCGCGCTGATGTCGCCACTGGCAACGGCAGCGGCCACAAGCCCGTCGATCGCACCCTGCAGGACCGTGCCGGACTGGGCATAAAGTGCACTCGTGCCGCCTGCCAGCCCGTTGAGGGCAGGGGCGATCACCAGCTTGGCGGCAATATAGTCAACAAACAGCCGCATCCACGCCCGCAGCGCCTCCACGGGCGGATGCTGCGCAGCAAGGACCGGTGCAGCATCGGCAAGGCGGTCGAGTTCAGCGCGATAGACTGCCTCGATCAGCGCATCGCGATTGGGAAAATGACGGTAAAGCGTGCCGATCCCCACACCGGCACGACGGGCGACCTCATCCAGCGGAATATCGGTTTCCCCCGCCGTGAAGGCCGCCTTGGCCACGTTCAGCAGGTTTGTCCTGTTGCGCTGCCCATCGCTGCGCGGTCGGCGGCGCGGCTTTTTTTCCTCGGTCACCGGTTTCCCTCTTGTTAAGCGGAGTAATTCTCCGCATATATAAAGCGGAGCCATGCTCCATATAACATCCCGCAGGCCATTTTGGCAAAAAACGGATGCATCCTTTCAGGGAGTTTCCCTCATGACACAGACTTTTGGCGCAAGCTCGACAACAGAAGATGTCCTCTCCGGCGTATCGCTGAAGGGCAAACGGGTCCTTGTAACTGGCGTTTCTGCCGGTCTGGGCGTTGAAACCGCACGTGCCCTTGCCGCACATGGTGCCCATGTGGTGGGTGCCGCGCGCAATCTGGAAAAAGCAGAGCATGCCACCACGCAGGTCCGCGCGGATGCGGCGCGTGGGGGAGGGAGCTTTGAACTGGTCGCCCTTGACCTTGCGGATCTGGGCAGTGTCCGCGCCTGCGCAGATCAACTGAACGCAACCGGTCTGCCGTTCGATCTGGTCATCGCCAATGCGGGCGTGATGGCCACGCCGTTTGGTCATACAAAGGACGGGTTCGAGACACAGTTCGGCACCAACCACCTGGGGCACTTCGTCCTCGTCAACCGCATTGCGGGGCTGATGCACGCCGGTGCGCGGTTGGTCAATGTATCCTCGGCCGGACATCGCTTTGCGGATGTGGACCTGAAGGACCCGAATTTCGAGCATACGCCGTATGATCCGTTCATCGCCTACGGCCGTTCCAAGACAGCCAACATCCTGTTTGCCATAGCCTTTGACGCACGGCACCGCACGCACGGCGTGCGCGCCACAGCGGTGCATCCGGGTGGAATCCTGACCGAACTGACGCGTTACATGCCAGCAGGCGGCATTGAGGCGATGGTGGCGCGGATCAATGAACAGGCTGCGGCTGAAGGCAAACCGCCGTTCCAGTTCAAGACCATTCCACAGGGGGCGGCCACGTCCGTCTGGGCGGATGTAGTGGGGGCTGCTGACGCGGTCGGCGGCCATTACTGTGAAGACTGCCACGTAAGCCCGGTCGTGCCCGATGACCAGCCGATCAGCTTGGTCAGTGCGGGCGTAAGGGCCTATGCGGTCGATCCCGAGCATGCCGAGGCATTGTGGGCAAAAAGCGAGGAAATGGTCGGGGAGAAATTCTCCTGAAGCATCCATGTTCCTGTTTGTGGCATAATGGATGTTCCTGACGCCCATAAGACAGTTTACCGATATGAATGGCCCGGGCGCAGGGGGATGGAAGATGTCTCCCTACGCTTCCGTGCGAGGATATTGAATGCGCCTTGTTGTTTTCGGCCTGCCCCTTCTTGTCGTGATCCTCAACTGGCTCTGGCCGTTGCCCCTTCCGCTGGGGCTGAAGGGGATTGCTGCGGCACTGGTGGTCGTGGCCGCACTTTACCACTACTGGTCCCGGCTTTCCTCAGGTTCCATCTTTGCTCCCGAATTTCCCCAGCCTGTCATTATCCTGTTCAACTGGGCATTCGGAGCGATCCTTTTTCTTACCCTGCTCCAGGTCATGCTTGATCTCGGTGCGCTGCTCGTTGCGCTGGTAACGTGGCAGCCGGTGCATATCCCGGTGGCGGCGCGGGCGGCCGTGGGTGGTCTTGCCGGGATGCTTTCCGCTATCGGCGTTGCCAATGCGCTGCGGGTGCCGCCGATCAGGGACGTGAGTGTGACCATTCCCGGCCTGTCGCCAGCATTTGACGGCTATCAGCTGGTCCAGTTGACCGACATGCATATCAGCCGGTTGTTCCCCGCCAGATGGGCAAGGGCGGTTGTCGAGCGCACCAACGCGGCCGGTGCCGACATGATTGTCGTGACGGGCGATTTCATTGACGGCTCAGTGGCCATGCGCCGTGCTGACGTGGCACCGCTTGCGGGGCTACATGCGCTGGACGGTGTTCTGGCGATCCCGGGAAACCATGAATATTTCTTCGATTATGGCGACTGGATGCAGCACCTGTCGGAACTGGGCTTCCACATGCTGCTCAACCGCCATGTAGTCATAACGAGGGCAGGGGCCGGACTGGTCATTGCAGGCGTTACCGACCGGTCGGCACCCGCGCATGGGCAGGCTGGTCCTGATCTGGCTGCGGCCCTTGCGGGGATTCCTGCCGGTGCCCCGATTGTGCTGCTTGATCACCAGCCCGGTGATGCGCATGAAGCTGCCGTACAGGGTGTTGCCCTGCAACTGTCGGGGCATACACACGGCGGGATGATTGTTGGCCTCGACCGCCTTGTCGCACGCGGCAACAGCGGGTTTGTCTCCGGGCGCTATGATCTGGGGGGCATGGTGCTTTACGTCAGCAATGGCACCGGGCTGTGGCCGGGCTTCGCGCTCCGGCTGGGCAGGCCATCCGAAATCACCCGTTTCATCCTGCGTGCAGGATAAGGGGAAATTTTATCCTGTTCTTGAAAATTTCAATATTCTAATGCGCTTTTCTGTGTCGTTCGAGTGATGGATCCTGTCCGTCCGGTCCTGCAGGGGACCTCTTTTTACGCAGTGAACACGTATGCGCATAGTATGATCGGCTGCACCAGAACTTCATTGCCCGTGAGGATGAGACCGCACTGGGGAAAAGCGTGATGATATGGTTTTGAACGCCGTATCCAGCAATATGAACTACCATCAGGGCAAGAAGAAAACCGGTTTGCACGATGAGAAACGATGATGAACTGGCCTGAACATCTCGGCCTGACAATTCCGTTGGTACAGGCACCGATGGCCGGTGTCTCCACGCCGGCCCTTGCTGCTGCTGTTTCTCAGGCCGGGGCACTTGGTTCAATCGGGGTAGGGGCCGCTGGTGTTGCAGTCGCGCATAAAATGATCTGCCAGATACGCCAGCAGACGGCGGCCCCTTTCAACGTCAATCTGTTCGCGCATAAGGCACCCGAAATCGACCCGGCCCGTGACAGGGTCTGGCTAGCATGGCTGAAACCGCTTTTTGCCGAGTTCAATGCTCTCCCACCAGCCAGCCTGCATCCCATATACCGAAGCTTCAATGATGATCCGGACATGCTCGACATGCTTGTGCACATGAAGCCACCGGTCATCAGTTTCCATTTCGGGCTTCCTTTCACCGAGAAGATTACGACCCTGAAGGCGACAGGTGCCGTCTTGCTGGCAACAGTCACCAGTCTGGAGGAAGCCCGCGCTGCGGAGACCGCAGGGATGGATGCGATTGTAGCGCAAGGGATCGAGGCGGGCGGCCATCGTGGCATTTTCGATCCGGCGGGGCACGATGATGCTCTGGGAACATTTGCCCTGACCCGCCTTCTTGTGCGCAAATGCCGCATTCCGGTGATTGCCGCAGGCGGTATCATGGATGGAGCAGGCATGGCGGCTGCCCTTGCCCTGGGTGCCGTCGCCGTACAGATGGGCACGGCCTTTATTCTCTGCCCGGAGACAGATGCGGACGAAGCGTACCGAAAGGCTCTGGCAGGACCAGCCGCGTTTCATACACGCATGACCGATCTCGTTTCAGGACGGCCTGCGCGCTGTCTTTCAAACCGGTTTACGGGTCTGAGTGACAGTGCCGACATTCCACCGGTTCCCGATTACCCCATTGCCTATGATGCGGGGAAAACACTCAACAAGGTCGCCAGAAACTGTGGTGAAAGTGGTTTTGGTGCTTATTGGGCCGGACAAGGCGCCCCACTGGCTCGGGCTATGCCAGTGGGTCAACTCATAGACAAACTGAAGGAAGAACTGCATAGGGCACGTTATTTAGAGACATAATCGCTCTAAGCTGTCCGGCGTTGCCAACTTCATTCAAAACTGGACAGTATGGTTTGATACCTTGTGGTGAATGTCGAGGACGCTCTAGCGCTGTCGGAAGTCACTGATCTCTGAAATCGAATATGCCTCAGGAATTTTCTATCTCCTCCTTTTGTGTACATGATATGATGACACATAAGGAGGGGACCATGAGCGAGCATCTTTCAGATAACGCGCCATCCCCACAGAAAATCGGTGTTCGGGAGTTCCGGGGAAACCTGACAGCGTATCTGCGTCAGGTCAGACAGGGTGGCAAGATCCTCGTGACGTCTCACGATCTGGTTGTCGCTGAACTGCGTCCGTCTGCTCCTTCCTATCGTTCCCGTCGTAAGCCAGGAGCTCTTCGCGGGAGGATCAGAATGAGCGAAAGATTTTGATCAGACACCGCCGGACATTCTTGAAAGCATGGAACGCAACCTGTGAAGGTTCTGCTCGATACGCATGCGTTGCTCTGGTAGCTTTCGGACTCCGACAGGCTGGGGAGAATGCACGGGAGATCATAGCAGATCCTCATGTCTGTGCCTCTGCATCATCGTGATCCGTTTGACCATCTCCTGATGGCGCAGGCGCAAGCTGAACACGCCACATTCCTTTCGGAAGACGGACAAATGGATCATTACCCCATCAAGCGAATACGCTGTTCGTGAAACAGAAACTGCCGTCAGAATACGCCCTCATCTAAGACGAAAGACGATCAATGGTACGTTCCGAACAGCAGACATCAGTATCGACATATAGCAATCCGTAAGCGGCTGAAGAACGTCGGCGCACTTGGTAGCAAAGATAGGGCCGCGCAGGCTAAATACCTGCATCGACCCTAGCTTGGTTTTAGCCTTCGACGGTTCTAGTTTTCTCGCTGTCGAGTAACGCCATCTGTTTTGGATCGTAACGTTCTCCGGCCGCCGCCCCTTTGGGAACAGCCTGCTCGATAGCAGCCAGATCATCGGGCGTCAGCACAAGATCAAGCGCACCCAGCGCCTCGGAGAGCCGATCGCGCCTACGGGCCCCTACAAGTGGTACGATATCGTCACCCTGTGCGGCCACCCAGGCAATTGCCAACTGGGCCACGCTCGCGCCCTTGGTGGCTGCAATTTCGCGCAATGTTTCCACAAGGGCCAGATTGTGCTCGACATTGCCTTCCTGAAAGCGGGGGCTACGAACCCGAAAGTCCCCTGGCCCCTTCGCTCCTTGCCAGTGCCCGCTGATTAGACCGCGCGCGAGCACGCCATACGCCGTTATGCCGATGCCGAGTTCACGACAGGCAGGAAGAATTTTGTCCTCGATGCCACGCGAGATCAGCGAATATTCAATCTGAAGATCGCTGATCGGATGGACGGAAGCCGCGCGCCGGATGGTTTCCGGGCCAACTTCGGAAAGGCCGATGTGCCGGACATAACCAGCCTGAACCATCTCGGCAATGGCACCAATCGTCTCTTCAACCGGCACTGCCGGGTCCAGCCGTGCAGGCCGGTAGATGTCGATATGATCAAGCCCTAGCCGTTGCAGGGTATAGGCCAGGAAGTTCTTCATGGCGGCAGGCCGCGCGTCGTAGGAACCCCAGTTGCCGCCCGGATCCCGCATTGCACCAAACTTGACGCTGACAAGGAATCTGTCGCGAGGAATATCCCTGATCGCCTCACCGATCAGCATCTCGTTATGGCCCATGCCATAGAAATCGCCGGTGTCGAGAAGCGTGATCCCAGCGTCCAGCGCGGCATGGACGGTAGCGATGCTTTCTTTCCGGTCAGCCGGACCATACATGCCGGACATGCTCATACACCCAAGACCGATTTCGGATACCTCAGGGCCGCTCTTACCAAGTTGCCGCAATTTCATATTTGAGAAAAATCCCTATTTCTTGAAGCAGAACCCTATCACACAGGCGTTCGATGGAACAAACGGACACGCGATAGTCGCCTCATCTCGGAGATTTAGTATATCGCCAAGCGAACTCTTAAGCGGACGCTTGCTTGCCTTACTGATAGCAACTCACTCCCGAAACAATCCCAGCCGGTTCAAACCACGGAACACCCTCTGTCCCTGAAAACTCAGTGCGATCATAACAAAGAGGGTGACGGGACCGAGTATGCCCTGCAGCGCATGGGCTCGCGCGACAGGCAGATGTTGCGCCATCCAAAACCAGACAAAAGCCCGTACCGCAAAATAAGCGGCCCAGACCCATGTATACGCCCGGAAGAACGTCTGCAGATCATGCCGGTCTGTGGGGAAGGGTTTACCCTGCCGCTGTTCGGCAATGTCCTGCACCAGTGGTTTGCGCCCGAGTGCGCCGATGACAAACATACTCGCAATCAGCAGGTTGGCAGCAACACTCTCAAACGAAGCCCAGGCCTCTCTTCTTGTCGCGAGGTCCAGCGCGGCCAGTGCCAGAGCCAGCCCGTTGAACAGATGCCAGACCCGTGGAAAGCCCAGAGCGCCCTGCCAGCGACGTAGTCCGTCAGCCAGAACGAAAGCCAGTACCGCCATGGAGGCATAATGCTCATAGCCGAGCGCGTCACAGCCCCAGAACAGCAGCAATCCGCCGGTTTCGAGCAGAAGGGCCTTTAAAGTAGCAGCCCGGCTCATCGCAACAGCCCTCCGGTCAGAAGAACATCCGGCACAAAACTGCCATGAAAGCCGTCAGGAACCCTCTGCGGCAGGATTACGGAAGCGACCGGACCATCAGCGACATGGGCTGCATCAAAAACGGCCAGTCGCGACGAAGGAAAATCCGGTCGCCAGATCACGCTCAGAAGCCAGCCGTCATCTGATCTGGCACAGGGGTGGCGCGGTACGAAGACCGGTTCCGAGACCGACGCCTGCATTCCGAAATCGAACTGATCGACTGTTCCATCGCCTGGATTGAGCCGCGCGATGGCCTGAAAGCCCGAATGCTCCGCATAAACGCGGCTTGTGCAGTAGATCTGGTCATACCGGCTTCCCGCGAGACGATCATCTATCCTTCCGAATTCGCCACACATATCATGCAAGGGTTCGACCCGAACCGGTGCATGCCCGTTGAGCGCCACGCTCCATCTGCAGGGGCGCCCCTGTCTCTGCGTGGGCTGTTGTCCGTCCGGACCGGGAAACAGTGGCGGCGTGTCATATACGAACAGGTCGAAATAGAGGCGTTCGTGATCCTCCCATGCATTGGCAATATGAAAGGCGTAGACGGTCGGTGCCTCATACCACCGCACGGCGTCGCCAGACTCCCCACGTTCCAGCACAGCCAGATAACTGCCCAGATCAGGACGCCACGCAAACCTGAACGTGTCGACAGACTCCCTGACAAGTGGAAAGACCGGCAGGGCAATGTGTCGGGTTGTAACGGCTGCATCATGGATCATGCTGCTGAATGGCGCTTCAAAGCGTGTTTCCCAGTTCAGGTGACCCGACCTGTCCAGAGTTCCACAACGGATGGCATGTGATCCAGCTCCGTCAGCAGCATAGCCAAAAAAGACGAGTTCCCCCGTTAAAGGATCATGCTTCGGGTGCGCCGTGAAAGGACCAGGCTGGTAACACGCGCCCGAGCGTGTCAGCGTCGACGGCGTCAGGGCAACCGGTGGATGCGCTTCTTCCAGGGCCATCAGTGAGCCCGCATGGAAAACGGCATGCGTATTGGCTTTCCCGAGAGCATGCTCTGTCTGTGGCAGGACCCAACGGTTGCGGTAGGAACATCGCCCATCCGCGAACGAGACGGCATGGATCATGCCATCACCCACAAACCAGTGTCCTTCTGGCGTTCCCGGACGAGGATTGGGACCGTTACGATACAGCGTCCCTTGCAGGCCGGACGGCAATTTTCCCCGCACTGCAAGTCCACATACGTCGATTTCCTGCTCGATCGGCGCTCTGTTGGCTACCATCATCTTCTCCGGTCTTTACGACGTAAAGACTGATGGATGAAGAAAGTGCTCGTCAAGTTATTTTTACAGTGTAAATTTACGTCTGGAGGATCAGGATGAAGACGCCCACGAAAAGCAGCTATCATCATGGAGACCTGCAAAAAGCCCTGCTGTACACTGCCCGGCTCATGCTGGAAAAAGATGGCATTGCGTCCCTGAAGCTTAGGGCGATTACCCGGAATGCCGGCGTCTCCGCGACGGCCGCAACCCCGCATTTTGGCAACCTGACCGGTCTGCTGAGCGCGCTAGCCGCACAGGGTTTCGATGAGCTTTCCGAAGCCATGTCGCCCGTATATGCCAAAGAGCCCCGAGATGTCGGTCTGGCCTACGTCCGTTTTGCGATCGCCAATCCGGGGCTCTTCACACTTATGTTTCGCAGTGACGCCGTCGACTCGGATCATCCGGCCCTTGCGACAGCGTCAGCCGGAGCATTTGCCAGACTGGCGGCTCTTCCGGCATCTGATCAGCCCGGCATCTCTCCGGAAGCAGCCATGGCCTGTCTCTGGGCGAAGGTTCATGGACTGGCCGTGCTTGCGATAGACGGGTTACTTGCGGCACTGATCCGGCACAGCGGCACAGCCCTCACGATCGATCAGCTGGTTGAGGAGGCTTTTCGTTGACATCCTGTTGGCTTCCGTAGCAGCAGAGCTTTGCTGCTGTCTTCACGTGACGTCATTGGGTGCCTTAACTGAACTTACTGATCAACCAGCTGAAAAACGTGGCGTGCCAGAGCGTCTGGGCGCCGAGCTGGCAGTGTTCCGCCCCACCGGAGAGGGTGGCGAAGGTGACCGTTTCGACGGATCGTGCGGTGGTGCAGGCCTTTGCAAAATCATCAGCCTGAGAGACAGGGACGAAGTGGTCATGTTCGCCAACGAGGATCAGGACGTCAGCAGTGATTTTTCTGGCCACGTCTTTGAGTGTATAAGGTCTTATGGCTTTGAATAGCCCCTAGATTTCTGGACGCCTTGAGCATTCAAAATCTGCTGTTGTTCGAACTGCACGGGTGACAGCATCCTGTTCCTGACATGCTTGCGTACCGGATTATAGAACATTTCTATGGTGTTAGGCACGTCCTGCCGGGCTCCCTGGCGCGTTTTACAGGTTCGACGCCGGATGCGCTCGCATCTGAGCGATGAGAAAAAACTTTCCGCCACAGTATTGTCGTGACAATTACCGCGGCGGCTCATCGAATGTTCCAGATTGTGAGCCCGTATGAAGGCAATCCAGTCCATGCTGGTAAACTGACTGCCCTGATCCGGGTGGATCAGCACCCGGCTTTTGGGCTTTCGTCGCCTGATGGCCATATGGAGCGCCTGCAGCACCACATCCGTGGTCTGGCGGCTCTGCATCGACCAGCCCACGACACGACGCGAATAGAGGTCGAGCACGACTGCCAGGTAGGCAAACCCTTTCATGGTGCGGATATAAGTGATGTCTGTGACCCATACCCTGTCGGGCGCCTCGACATCAAACTGCCGGGCCAGCGTGTTGTCGATTACGGGGGATGGCCTGCCACTATGGCTACCTGGCCGTCGCCTGTAGCCAATCTGCGCTTTGATGCCCGCCAGTTTTGTCAGGCGTGCCACGCGGTTCGGACAGCAGGTCTCGCCCTGATCGAGCAGATCATCGTGCAGCTTACGGTAGCCATAAACCCTGCCACTGTCGCTCCAGGCCTGACGGATCAACTTGGTCTGAATTGCCCCGGGTTTTGTGGAGACAGCAAGACCCGAGAGGTAAGAAGAATTCATGAGTAACAAATCGAAGCGTTTTCCGCCTGAATTTCGTGAACGTGCAGCCTGCATGGTTCTGGAGGAAGAGAAGAACCATCCTTCGCGGTGGTCTGCGGTGATGATGATCGCCCCAAAGCTGGATATTCACCCTGACACGCTGTCAAAATGGACCCGTCTGCATGAGCGGGCCAATGCGCCTGCGGTGAGTGAGTTGCCTGATCGGGAGAAGATCAGGCAACTGGAGCGAGAGAACCGCGAATTGCGGCAGGCCAATGAAATCCTGCGTAAGGCTTCTGCGTATTTTGCCCAGGCGGAACTCGACCGCCGGTTCAGGCCATGACGCGCTTCATTGAGGAGCACCGGCAGACATATGGTGTCGGGTCAATCTGCAAGATCCTGCCGATTGCACCATCTGTCTATTATGCAACCGTTGCCAGGCAGAAAAATTCCTGTGTGCGCAGCCAGAAAGACAAAGAGTTGTGCAATGAAATCCGTAGAGTATGGAACGATAATTTTTGTGTCTATGGAGCGCGCAAGGTCTGGCATCAGCTCAGACGCGAAGGCAGGACTATCGCCCGCTGCACGGTAGAGCGGCTGATGCGCCAGATGGGACTTGAAGGCGTCATTCGTGGCAAGGGGATCAGAACCACACGGCCTGATCCGCAACGTCCGTGTCCGCAGGATCTGGTGCAACGCCAGTTTCATGCTCCAGCCCCCAACAGGCTCTGGGTTTCGGATTTTACTTACGTTTCCACATGGCAGGGCTTTGTTTATGTGGCCTTCATCATTGATGTGTTTGCCCGCGTGATTGTGGGCTGGCGCGTCTCGTCCACTGCCCATACCGACTTCGTACTGGATGCCCTGGAGCAGGCTCTGTGCCAGAGGCAGCCTGAGGGAAAAGTGACCCATCATTCGGACCGCGGCTGTCAGTATGTGTCCATTCGCTACACGCAAAGACTGGCTGAAGCGGGTCTCGTTGCTTCTGTCGGAAGCGTTGGTGATTCCTATGATAACGCTCTGGCTGAGACCATAAATGGTCTCTACAAAACTGAACTCATCTATCGGCAGGGGCCATGGAAAAACAGGGAAGCGGTTGAACTGGCAACACTTAAATGGGTCGACTGGTTCAACAATCGACGGATCCTGTCCTCCATTGGAAACATCCCCCCAGCAGAAGCTGAGGCTCGCTTTTATGCACAACAGAAATCACATGCATTAGCTGCGTAGTTCAGATAAAAACGTCTCCACAAAACCCGGGGCAATTCAGTCTGTCGGATATCCTCGCAAGCCCGTCGGCTCAACGGCTCCTTCCGCCAGGCATAGTAGCCACTGGGTTGCACGGCCAGACAGCGGCACATCGCCCGAACTCCAAAATGATCGCGATGCTCGGCAATGAAGGCGTATCTCACTTTGCATCCCTGGCGAAATACGCGGTGGCTTTTTTTAAGATGTCGCGCTCCTCGGTGACCCGGGCCAGTTCGCGTTTCAACTGCCGGATCTCGGAATCCTTGCCGGCATCGCCCGATACCACCTTCGCGAATTGCCGCTTCCACGCATACATCGAATGTGTGCTGACCCCGAGCCGCTGCGAAACTTCCGCTACTGGATATCCCCGCCCGGTAATCTGCGCCACCGCATCACGCTTGAACTCATCACTGAAATTGGGCTTCCCCATCAACGCCTCCTGTCCTCATTTTTGGGAGCCTGGGCGTCCAGAAATCTAGGGGCTATTCAAGCCCTAGCGCCGCTCATGATCGGCAGGCTTTCCAAATATGGTGGCATTGACGCGAAAACCGTTGCGAAGGCGATTGCCAGACTTGTGGGGCAGGCAGGTGATGGATACCGGACATATGACAACGCGGACCTGCGCCGCATCGCCAGTCAGACTGCAAGCCGATGAGGGTGCCCGGTTCGGAACAGCCCGATCAGATTTCTTCAGGCTTCGATCTGGACGCCCGGATTCAGTCTGCCCCAATATAAATTAGTACAAACCGTTCAACAGACATAAAATAGGCAGGCAACAGGTTGCTTCTTATTGCCGGTTCCCGTTGAGGGAGAGACCGGGCACGCATCATTGTGCCCGATCTCGCCTGTTTCGTCAGAACGCCGCGTCGATATCGACCACGTTGATCAGCTTGTGGTTGATGAACTCCTTGATGCCAAGACCGATCAGTTCACGGCCATAGCCCGAGTTCTTGATACCACCGAACGGCAGGTCCGCCTTGGGCGACAACGGATGGTTGATAAACACCATGCCGGTGCGAATGGCGCGCGCCACCTGTACACCGCGGGCCTCATCCTGCGTAAATACGGAGCCACCCAGCCCGTAAGGGGAGTCATTGGCGATACGGATGGCGTCCGCATCATTCTTTGCACGGTAGATCTGGGTTACTGGGCCAAAGAATTCCCAGTGGCGGGCCGCATTCTTCCCATCAAGGTTGGACATCAGCAGCGGCTGGAAAAACGCGCCCTGTTCGGGCACCGGCGCGCCGATGATCTCGACCTTTGCACCCAGGTCCATCGCCCGCGTAACCTGATCGCGCAGGTCGTCCGCTGCGGCCTGTGAGGACAGGGGGGCCAGTGTGGTGGTCGGGTCCATCGGGTCACCGGCCTTCAGGGCGGCGACACCTTCCTTGTACAGGGCAAGGAACTGGTCATAAACCGCATCCGCCACGATCAGCCGCTTGGCCGAGACACAGACCTGACCGGCATTCCAGTGGCGACCGATAACCGCCCAGCGGGCCGCTTTTTCAACATCGGCGTCATCCAGAACGATGAAGGCATCCGCGCCGCCCAGTTCCATGGTCGCCTTTTTCAGCGCCTTGCCCGCAATGCCGGCAATCACGGTGCCAGCACCTTCCGAACCCGTCAGAGCGACACCGCATACGCGCGGGTCGTTCAGGATCATGGCAGTATGGGGACGTGCCGCATACAGGTTGCGGAACAGGCCCTTGGGCAGCCCCGCTTCGGCCATCAGCGTATCAAAGGCGGCAGCGCATTGCGGCAGGTTGGAGGCATGCTTGAGCAGCACGGCGTTACCAGCCGAAAGCTGCGGCGCGATAATGCGCACGACCTGATAGAAAGGAAAATTCCACGGTTCGATCGCCAGCACGATGCCCAGCGGTTCGTGAACCAGAACGGGCTTGCCTTCCGCCGGGTTGGCGACGGGGAGTATTTCCGGCTTCAGCAGTTCTTCGGCGTGGTTTGCGTAGTATTCGAAAATCTCGGCGGAAAGAATGACTTCTTTCTTTGACTCTTCGAACAGCTTGCCCATTTCCAGCGTGCCAAGGCGGGCATATTTGTCAATGTCACGGCGCAGGATGGCGGCCGCCGCGTTCATGACCTTTGCCCGGTCGGCAAAGGACGTGTCGCGCCAGCTTTCAAAAGCGGTATGCGCTTCGGCCAGTGCGGCCTGCACTTCCGCATCCGTGGCATCGGTGAAGGTGGCGACAACTTCATTGGTATAGGGATTGGTTGATGCGTAAGCCATTTTGGATATCTGTCCCTTAATATAGCCAGTTATGTCCGGGAACGGCGTGTGGCCGTATCCCGGTGGTTGTTCAGTGGAAATCAGGCAGCGGCTTCAAGTATCAGGCGGCTGACATCAAGCGTGACATCACCGTTTTCGCCCAGGTGGGTCATGCCGTGATCTTCAAGCTGACCAACCAGGTCGTTGATGCCTTCCGCCCCGATGCCGTAGGCAGACAGGCGGGTCGGCACGCCAAGGTTTTCAAAGAATTCCTCGGTCTTGCGAATGACGGCATCGATCCGCTCGTCTTCCGTGCCTTCGGTCAGGTTCCACACCCGTGCGGCGTATTGCAGCAGCTTGGCGCGCTTTTCGGCGCGGCGCACCTTCAGCAGGGCAGGGAACACCATGGCCAGCGTGCGGGCGTGGTCGATATGGTATTTCGCCGTGATTTCATGTCCGATCATGTGCGTGGTCCAGTCATGAGGCACGCCCGCGCCGATCAGGCCATTCAGCGCCAGGGTTGCAACCCACATGAGGTTGGAGCGCAGGTCATAATCTTCCGGTGTTGCGACAATACGCGGCCCGATTTCCACCAGGCTGGACAGCAGCCCCTCGGAAAAGCGGTCCTGTGCCATGCCATCGACCGGATAGGTCATGTACTGCTCCATCACATGCACGAAGGAGTCCACGACACCATTGATGACCTGCTTCATGGGCAGGCTCATGGTGCGCATGGGGTCCAGCACGGAAAAGCGCGGATAGACCAGCGGGTTGGAGAACAGCAGCTTGTCGCCCGTGGACTGGCGTGAAATCACGCTCAGGCAGTTCATTTCGGACCCGGTGGCGGGCAGGGTGACAACGGTGCCCAGCGGCAGCGCCTTTTTCGCGGCCTCGCCCTTGCTGACCAGAATGTCCCACGGCTCGCCTTCATACGGCACGGCGGCAGCCACGAACTTGGTGCCATCCATGACCGACCCGCCGCCCACGGCCAGCAGGAAATCGAGCTTTTCCGCCCGCACCATGGTCACGGCCTTCATCAGGGTTTCGTAAGTCGGGTTGGCTTCAATGCCACCAAACTCACGGAAGGTCCGGTTGCCCAGGGCCGCACGGACTTCGTTCAGCGTGCCGCTGCGCTCGGCGCTGGAACCACCATACAGCACGAGCACGCGGGCTTCGGGCGACAGTTGGTCATCAAGGCGCGCAATCATGCCTTTGCCAAACAGGACCCGCGTGGGGTTGTAGAATTCGAAATTCTGCATCTTTACACCTATTGGACCGGTCGTCTCTATTAGACCGGTCATCTATTAAAATCGCAGGACAGGCCGTTGTGGCCCGTCCGGCACGCTAGATTTCCAGAAGCCGCCTGCTTGCCTCCCAGGCATGATCAAACGGCGGAGAACTATGGGTGATTTTTACCATGAGCGTTGACCCCAGCCAGAGCTGGTAAAGGGAGGCCGCCAGCATCAGCGCGGGCTGTGTGCTGCCGATGGACCCTTCTTCCTGCCCGCTGGCAATGACGGTGCTGATCCGGTCAATGACCGTGCGGGTACCGACATCGAGAATGGCGCGCATCCGTTCGGACAGGTCCGAGACTTCCGCTGCAAGCTTTACGATGAGGCATTTGTTGCCAATCTGCCCTTCGATATGGGTATCGCGCCAGAACTGGCAGTAGCGGGTAATCCGCTGTGCGGCGTTCTCATCATCGTTTCCCAGGATGTCATCCATCTTTATCAGGTAATCGTCGATATAGGTCTGGAGCAGGGCCTCGCCAAAGGCTTCCTTTGATTCGAAGTAATGGTAGAACGACCCCTTGGGGATGCCCGCGACATCGAGTATCTGCGCCAGACCGACGGCCGAGAAACCACGCTGGCCGATAAGCGGGCGGGCCGCTTCCAGAATGTGCTGCCGGGCAGCGCGATGTTTCTCTGCGATCTTCATGGAAGTCTATATACGGGTGACCGGTCTAGATGTCCAGACAAAAATTAGACCGGTCGTCTCTTTCTTGTTTTATGACTGAACGAGCCCGTGCGCACCGGCACATAAAACGTATTATAAAAAAGTAATTTCCGAACATGACCGACAATAAGATCGATATAGTTCTCTAAAATGGTCGCATCGCAATCCAGGGAATATACTATTTTAAATGAAAATCATTTTCATTGGGCGGATTTTTTAAAAATCTGCCCTTATCTTCCTAATATTCAGGTTCACGTCAGGTTTCTCTGGTATCAGCGTCAAGTCATTATCATGATGGCGTAGGTTTATATATCATGGGGGAATAAACATATAGGTCATGCAAAGAAGACCGTTAAGCTGTCTGTATGCAGCCTGCATTGATTGTCTGCATGTCCAGATCGTCCGGGCAAAAAAAGCGGAACAGACGACATATGTATGACCCTGACGCAGGCCATCCGCCCGCAGGTGGGTGGCATGTGCATGATGACCATGCCCATAGCCTGCGCTGTGCAACGCCATGCCGCCACGCATGGCGTGCTCGTCTGACGTGGCGAAACAGCGTGTCTTTGACATGATTTCTGACCCGTTTCCCTGCCCGCGCATTCAAGTGGCGAGCCTCATCTGCCATGGGGGGCGCAGGACAATGTCTTCCCATCGGTTTTCACAGAGGCCTTATTATAATGCGGGACCGCATGACGTAGTCCCTGCTTTCGGTCAGGTCCGACATCAACATCATGATGGCGCGCCTGTCATTCCATGATGGACCGAAGCATGAACCGCACCATGCGCCCGCTTCTGTCCATCGCCATAGCCTGCGCCGTGGCGTGGGGTCAGCCCGCGCGGGCGCAGATGTCGCAGTCCGGCCCGTCATTCCATGAAGCGGTCGGCATGGCCTGGGCCATTGATCCCGTCCGCACCGAACTGCAGGTCGGCCACCATTCCGCCCGTGCCCGCGCCAGCGCGGCGGGGTCATGGTTTGCCGGTGGTCCAACCCTGTCGGGTGAATATATGGATGACCACATGCTGGGCAGTAACGAAGGCTATACAACCTATCAGGGTGGGGTGTCCGTGCCGCTGTGGCTGCCGGGACAGGGCAGCGCCACGCAACAGGTCGCCAGCGCGGAAGCCGCGTCGATTGATGAACAGCTCAATGTCGAACACATGGCGCTGTCCATCCGGGTGCTCGACGCTGGCGCCGCCGCCCTGATCGCGCGCAGCCGGGTGGATGTGGCCCGCACCCTGTATGATGCGACCGCGCGCATGGCTACAAGCGCCACGCACGCGGTGCATGGGGGCGAACTGGCCGCGACCGACGGGCAGATGGCGCAGGCAGCGATGGAAAATGCCCGCAACGAACTGGCCCTGGCGCAGGAGGAGGCCGAAAACGCGACCGCTGCGCTGGAAGTCCTCCTCGGTCGCCCGGTCGTGCCGGATCTCGCGCGTTACGGCGAAGGCGACGTCACCCACGCCCGCTTCATCGCCCCGCGCGACATGGAAGACAATGATCCCCGCATCAGGGTGGCGCACCGCAATGTTGAAGCTGCCGAGGCCAACATGAAGCTGGCGCGCCGTTCCTTCATGCCCAACCCGGAAATTGGCGTGGATGCCATCCATGAAAAGCAGTACGGCAGCCCGTGGGATGACCGCGTGGGGCTGAATTTCAGCATTCCCCTGCCCAGCGAGGTCCGCAATACCCCCATTATGTCCGAAGCACATAACCGGCTGGCTACGGCCACCAGCCAGGAGACACAGGCACGACGCATGGTGCACCTGGAACTGCTACGCGTGCGCGAACGCCTGATTACAGCCACCACGGCACGGCAGGCCACCCGCAGCGCCGCTGAAAGCATGGAGAAGCGCGCCGTGGCACAGGAACGCGCCTGGCGGGCAGGCGAAGCCAGCCTGGACACGGCACTTGCCGCCCGGCAGGCGGCAGCCAATACCCGACTGGCCAGCGCGCGGGCGGAGGTGGAGTGGCATGTGGCCAGCATCCGCATGCTGGTCGCGACAGGCATCGTGCCATGAAGCCCGTTACCCTCGCCCTGCTGCTGCTCATGCCCGGTTGCCTTGCGGCCCGGGCGGAGGAAGCCACGCTGCCGCCCGTGGTCAAGCTGGATGCGGCGGCACTCACCAATGAAGGCATCAGCGTGGTCACGGCCACGCCCGGCACGGTTGCGCCCGTGCTGCCGGTCATGAGCCGGGTCACGGCCGATACGACACGGGTCGTGCATATCCATCCCGCAGGCAGCGGCAAGGTGCTGGCGGTGCTGGTGCAGCCGGGCGCGCATGCGGCGCGCGGGCAGGCGCTGGTGCGCTATCAGGACCATTCCCTGCATGTCGCGCGCCTGCAGGCAGCCCAGATGCGCGCCGCACTCACGGCGGCCATCGCGGCCCGTGCGGATGCCGCCGGTGCCGTGCAGCGGGCGAAAGCGCTGGCGGGCGAGAGCATCTCCATGGCCGAACTGCGCCGCAGGCAGGACGTGCTGGCGCAGGCAGACGCCACCCTGCGCGCCCGGCAGGCGGATGTGGACACGCTGGGCCACCGCTTTGCCGAGGAGTTCAATTCATCATCGGAACAGGACAGCAAGGGTGTGGAGGATGAGACCTCAACCCTGATTTCCCCGCTCGATGGCACGGTACAGGCGATCAATACATCGGTGGCCGGCGACGTGGACCCGACCGTGGATGTGGCGACCGTGGCCGACCTGTCCGGCATATGGCTTGTCTCCGACATCCCGCCCGACCAGGCGGCGCGGATCGGATCAGGCGGCCAGCAGGTGACACAAGCGCCCGGTGGCCCGCTCATCTCACGTATCGATACGGTGGATGGCATGGCCAGCCCGCTGACCGGGCTGGTCCGGGTCATCAGCGCCGTGGCCAACCCTGGCGGCGCCCTGGTGCCCGGCATGGTAATGGATGCCACGTTGGCGCAGCGCGACAGCATGGCGGGCATTGTCGTGCCATCCGAAGCCCTGCAGCATATTGACGGGCGCAGTGCCGTGTTCGTGCGGGTGAGCGAAACCGATTACCGGCCCGTCGTGGTCGATGTGGCGCTTGATGACGGGGTGCGGGCGGTCATCCGTTCCGGGCTGGAAGGCGGCGAGCCGGTCGTATCCCATGGCAGCTTCGCCCTGCGTTCGGTCATCGGCCTTGCCGGGATGGATGCGGACTGATGGCGCACAGATACCTCGAGGCCCTGCTGCGCGGGCGCATGCTGGTTCTGGGCGGCCTTGGCCTGCTGCTGGCGGCAGGCATCATGGTGGTGCTTGGCCTGCCGGTGGAGGCGGTGCCCGATATCTCGCCCAGGCAGGTGCTCGTCTCGGTCGTTGCCCCCGGTCTTGCGACGGAAGAGGTGGAAAAGCTCATCACCTTCCCGCTTGAGGCCAGCATGACTGGCATTCCCGGCATGACCGACCTGCGCTCCGTCTCCCGTGGCGGGGTGTCGGTGGTGTATGTGCAGTTTGCCGACGGGACCGACATCAACCTGGACCGCACCCGCGTCAATGAACGTATAGAGCAGGCCCGCGCCAGCATATCCGTGCCCGGCATTACGGTCAGCATGGGGCCGCTGGCCACTGGCATGGGCGAGATCATGCAGTTCCAGATCCGTGGCGCCGGGCGCTCGCTCATGGACCTTAACCGCATCATGAACTGGACCGTGGTGCCGCAGATGCGCCTCGTGCCCGGCGTGGTGGATGTCAACGTCAATGGCGGGGCGGAAGAAACCTACGAGGTGACGCTGGACCCTGCGCGGCTGATTGGCAGCAACCTGTCGGTGGGCGAGGTCTATCGCGCGGTTGATGCCAGCAATGCGGCATCGGGCGGCGGGTGGATCACCCATCATGCCGAACAGCAGAGCGTGGTCGGGCGCGGGCTGGTGGGCAGCCTGGCGGATTTTGGCAATATCGCCGTGCGCACCAACCCCGATGGCTCCGCCGTGCGGCTGCGCGACCTCGGGCGCATCACCACCGGCGCGCGCACCCGGCTGGGGGCCGTGACCCGTGATGGGCAGGGCGAGATCGTGATCGGCGTGGTGATGATGGAAAGCGGGGCGAGTTCCAACGCCACCCTTGCCGCGATAGACCGCGCCCTGCCGGGCATAAGGCAGGCGCTGCCCGCCGGGGTTACGATCGAACCCTATTACACCCGCGCCACCCTGACCGGGCAGACCATCGCCACCGTGCGTGACAATCTGGTTATGGGCGCGGTGCTGGTGGCAGGCGTGCTGGTGGTGGTGATCGGCCACTGGCAGGCGGCGCTGGTCATCGCCTCGGTCATTCCGGTGGCCCTTGTCTGCGCCATGGCGGGGATGCGACAGTTCGGCATTTCCGCCAACCTGCTCAGCCTTGGCGCGATCGATTTCGGCATGATCGTCGATGGCTCGCTGGTGGTGATCGAGCATGTGCTCTCCCGGCGCGAGGAAGAGCCGGAGATGGAATTCATGCCGCTGGTGATCTCCTCGGTGCAGGAGGTCATGCGCCCGGTGGGGTTCGCCATACTGGTCATCATCATGGTCTATCTGCCCATCCTCACCCTGCAGGGGATCGAGGGGCACATGTTCCGCCCCATGGCGCAGACGGTCATCATGGCGTTGCTGGCGTCGCTTGCGTACTGCTTCATCTGCATCCCCGTGCTGGCCAGCCTAGCGCTGGGGGGCGTGCGGCCTGCGGGCGATACGCGGCTGATCGCCTTCATGCGCCGGCCCTATACGCGCATGGTGACATGGGGCGAGGGGCATCCGCGCATCCTGTTTGGCGGTACGATCGCGGTGCTGGTCCTCTCGGCGGGGCTGGCCACGCGGCTGGGCGGCGAGTTCATTCCCCAGCTTGACGAGGGCGCGCTGGCGGTCACCACCACGCGGCTCCCTTCGGCCTCGCTTGACACCGTTCTGGCCTCGGTCACGAAGCAGGAGCAGATCCTGCGCCGCTTCCCCGAAGTGCGCTCCGTGGTCAGCAATACCGGCACATCGGCCATTCCCACCGACCCGATGGGCATGAACGAGACCGACAGCTTCATTTTCCTCAACCCGCCCTCCACATGGAAAACCGCCCGCACGCAGGCCGGGCTTGTCGCCGCGATGGACGACACGTTGCGGCGCGAACTGCCCGATGCGCTGTATTCATGGAGCCAGCCGGTGCAGATGCGCATGGATGACCTGCTCTCTGGCGTGCGCACGCAGATTGCCGTCTCGATCTTTGGCGATGACCTGACCACGCTGGCCGAACTGGGCGACCGGGTCGTGGCCGCCATGTCAGGCGTGAAGGGTGCGGCGGACGTGTCGGCGGCGGGCGATGGCACCGTGCCGCTGATCGTGGCTGACATCGACCGCACGCAGGCGGCAAGCCGCAACGTGGCGGTGCAGGACATTCTGGATACGGTGGAGGCGATTGGCGGGCATATCGGCGCCCGGCCGGTCATTGTCGATAACGCCATCATCAGCACGCAGGTGCGTCTTGACCTGCGCATTGCCGGTTCGACTGCCGCGATCGGTGCGCTGCAGGTCCGGCGCATGGACGGGCAGGGCAGCGTCATGCTCTCACAGGTGGCGCATGTGCATGAAGTCGATGGGCCGCCGCGCATAAGCCGCGACCGGGTGCGCCGCCGCATGGTGGTGCAGGCCAACGTGCGCGGGCGGGATCTGGCATCCTACGTGGCCGAGGCGCAGGCCCGCGTAGCGCGCGACGTAAAACTGCCCGCAGGTTATGCCATGCAGTGGGACGGGCAGTTCCGTAACCTGCAATCCGCCATGCAGCGGCTGGAAATCGTGCTGCCCATTGCGCTTGGCCTGATCTTTGCGCTGCTGGTGGTGGCGTTCGGGGCCATACGGCCAGCGCTGCTGGTCTTCATCAACCTGCCGGTGGCGGCGACCGGCGGCATCGTGGCGCTGACGCTGCGCGGCCTGCCGTTCAGCATTTCAGCAGGGATCGGCTTCATCGCGCTGTTTGGGGTTGCGATCCTCAACGGCGTGGTACTGCTCAGCGAGATCGCGGCCCTGAGGGCACGCGGCATGGCGGTGGCGCAGGCGGCCTTTGCGGCGGCCGAATCCCGCTTCCGCCCGGTCATGGCCACGGCCCTTGTGGCCAGCCTCGGGTTTTTTCCCATGGCGTTTTCCGATAGCGCCGGGGCGGAGGTGGAACGCCCGCTGGCCAGCGTGGTGATTGGCGGGCTGGTCACCTCCACGCTGCTGACCCTGCTGGTGCTGCCATCGCTTTATGCCCGCGTCATGCGCGAGAAAGGGCAGGACTGATGCGTATCCTTATTGTGGAAGATGAACATGACCTTGGGGCGGCCGTGCAGGAACGCGTGCGGCTGGACGGGCATGCCGTGGACCGGTTCACGACACTCGAAGACGCACGCGCGGCCATGGCCACCGTGGAATACGACTTCATGCTGCTCGACCTTGGCCTGCCGGATGGCAACGGGCGCGACCTGCTGCGCGAGATCCGCCGGACATCATCGAATATCGCCATCCTCATCACCACGGCGGAGGACCAGATCAGCGACCGCATTGCAGGGCTGAGCGAGGGGGCGGACGACTATATCGTCAAGCCCTATGACTTGAACGAGCTCGTGGCCCGCATCGCCGCCGTGGGCCGCCGGTATGCATCACCGCGCAGGCAGGCGCGCTGCCGCGTGGGCGACATCACGATAGACCGGGAAAACCGTTCGGTGTCGCGTGGCGGCGGGCGGCTGGATCTGACCGCGCGGGAATGGGCGATCATGGAACTGCTGTCGCGCAGTCCGGGCCGGATCTATTCGCGCCAGCAGATTGATACCGCGCTGTACGCGCTGGACCGGGACGTGGACAGCAACACGGTGGAGGTATTCATAAGCCGCCTGCGCAAGAAGGTGGGCAATGCCGTCATCCGGACCGTGCGCGGGCGCGGATACTGCCTGGCGGACGGAATGGCGGAATGAAAAGCTGGAGCCTGTCTACACGCATCATCAGCAGTGTACTCATGGTCGTCATACTGGGGCTGCTTGTCCTCAGCTTCGCCGTGGGCGGATTTACCCGTTACGAGGTGACGGAACGGCTGGACAATTCCCTGCAGGAGGTTTCCGAGCGCCTGCAGACGGCGGTGGCGACGCGACTGCACGATTCCGGCGCGGCGCCATCCATCGCCTGGCTGCCGGAGGTCGGGCCGCGCACATTGGCCTATCAGATCGTGGACGTGACCGGGCATGTCGTGCTGCGTTCCCAGAATGCCCCGCAGGATGCATTCGAGCGCGCGTGGCGGACCGGGTTTGCCAATGTTCCGCATTTTCGCGTTTATGTCGCGTCACCCGTGGCGGAGAAATACCGTGTCCTTGTGGGGGAACCGACCTTCCACCGGCGCGAGGCCGTCCGGCGCGCGATGCTGATCTCTGTCGTGCCCATGCTGCTTTTCCTGCCGGTGATCTGGTTGCTGGTGCGCCTGATCGTGCGGCGCGCCCTGCGCCCGCTGGACCGCCTGCATGACGAGATGCGCGCACGTGGCAGCGGCAACCTCCAGCCCATTCCGCCCCTTGACCTGCCTGATGAACTGATTTCCATCCAGCGCGCGATCAATACGTTGCTGGCGCGACTGGAGGCGGCGCTTTCTACCGAGCGGGCTTTTGCCGCCAGCGCCGCGCATGAACTGCGCAACCCGCTGGCCGCGCTGCTGGCACAGGTGCAGATGCTGGGCCGGATGGTGCCCGCAGGATCGGATGCGTACAGGCGGGTGGACATCATTGGCGACCGGACCCGCCGCTTGGGGCGCACGGTGGAAAAGCTGCTGCAGTTTTCACGCGCCTCGTCCGGTGTCGCCTTCCGGCGTGACCGTTTTGACCTGCTGACCGTTGTGCATGTGCTGGTCGATGACCTTGGCCATAACCCGCATGATGGCCGGAGTATCGGCCTGACACCCAATGGTGTTGACCATATATTCGTGCATGGCGACATGGACGCTACCGGCATCATGCTGCGCAACCTGCTTGAGAACGCCCTGCTGCATGGGAGGGACAGCGCACCCGTGCGGGTGGCTGTCCTGCCTGGTGGTGGCATTGACATCACCAATGACTGCCCCGCGCTGCCACCGGACGTGCTGGCGCGCCTGACCAGCCCGTTCGTGCGCGGCGGCAGCGGGGCACGTGGCAGCGGCCTTGGCCTGGCCATCGCCAGCAATATCGCAGCCCAGATGGACGTGACCCTGCGCCTGCGCTCCCCGCTGCCCGGGTCGGCGCGGGGATTTGGCGTATGCCTTACCTTTCCCGCTGCCGAGGTTGCATGATGATCCTGTGGCGATGGGAACGGATATGCCGGGCGCATCCTGTTCACGCGCGCCACGTCCCTGTTCAACAGCCTTGTGGAAAGCTGTTTGCCTTGAATAGCATGTTTCTGAAGCCTGTCGCGGCCGCAGATGTATTCTGGCTGATGTCTGCCGGCTGCGCCATGTGACGGCAAAGGCCATGGATGGAGCATACACGATCTTGCCGCAGGGGCCGGGACAGCGCTGGTGGCGGCATCGCCTGATGCGCACGGTTCCATGGCATCTGGCGCGGGTTCTTGATGATGTCCGCCCGCGGTATCCCGCCTTCAGGCTGCACGACCATCCATGGCGTGACTTGGGTCTGATAGGTCAGTTCCAGATGATATTCGGTGCCCTGCATGGGCAGATCCGCGCACCTGTCTGCTTGGGCAAGGCGGGAACTGGCCGCCCCTAGGTTCAGGACGCATAGCCAGAACATGACGGTTGTGGCGAGGCAGATGGTTGGGAAGAATACGGACGGGCATCTGTCGTAGCGGCTTGCAACCCGCCGCCAGTCCTTGAACCTTCCGAACATGATCTGGATGTAATTGCGGTGTTTATATTTTCTCTATACCTGCGATCTCGTAGCATCCATTGTGCTGCAGGAAGACTGTCCAGCAGGGTAGCAGCACCAGTATAACTGGATCAGATTTCCGTAGTCGAATCAATGGATACTGAGACCAAACCAAAGAAACGTAGTGTCTTTATATATTACCCATGTTGTATCTTTTGAATACGGTTTTTTGGATCAGAGATCAGCACTGATCGAAAACTTGAAGGTCTCCGGGTCACCCATGACCAGGTCACTCTGGTAAACCGATGCCCAGTAGCGCTGGTTGCCAATGTTATCGACCTCGAAGCGCGCGGTCAGCGGTTTTTTTGCCGCAAGGAAGGTATAGCGCGCGCCAAGATCGAAACGTGACCACGCAGGCAGGTGCGCCGTGTTCATGCTGTTGAACTGCTGCTTGCCGGTACTGATGACACGGCCGACCAGCGTCAGCCCCTTCACGAACGGCACGTCATATTCAAGGTTGCCGTTGATGGTATAGTTCGGCACGCCGATCACGGTTTTGCCGTCATATGTGCCGCCTGCCGTATGCATCTGCTTCGCATCGATCAGCGTCAGCCCGCCATTGAAGCGCAGGCCGCGCAGGATCTCGCCATTGAAGGTCAGTTCCATGCCCCGGTTCCGCTGCCGGCCGTCCTGCGTGTAAATTTCCTGCCCGGTATTGCCATAGGCTTCGGTCATGCCCTGCGGCATGGCGGTCTGGAAAAACGCGACACCGGCGGCAAAGCGGCCCACGTCATATTTGGCGCCCACCTCGTACTGTGTGCTCTGGTACGGGGCGAAGACCTGCCCGGCATTAACGTAGGTTGCCCCCACCGTCTGCCCCGCCGACAGGCCCTGAATACGGTTGAAATACAAGGCTGCATGTTTGACCGGATGAATGACAAGGCCGATGACGGGCGAGAACGCCGCCGCATCGTAATGGCTGCTCAACGTGCCGGTGCCATAGGCAAAGGAATCCGACAGGATATCCTGGTACCGGAAGCCGCCCGTGAGCGCGATGCGGTCATGCCAGAAGGTCATCGTATCCGACAGGAAGAGACTGTACAGCTTGTTCCATGCCACCCGGCCAGGGTCATTCATGTTCCCCCGGGCATAGGTTTCCGCAGGAGTGAACTGCGTGGGGCTGTAGATGTTGCCTGCCTGGGATGTCAGGCTCATGGCGTAGGCGGCGTCCGATTCCTCCCATATCGCGGAGCCGCCCGCGTTGATTTCATGCCTGATGGGACCGGTGGTGACATGCGCATGGATACCGGCCTGCGTGGCCTCGTTCATGACGTTGTACGCATCCGCCATGGCGCCGACATTGCCTGCCCCGGTTACGGAATCCGTCAACGTGGTGGTGGCGTAATTACCCATCTCATTACCGCCCTGCGCGCCGAATTTGCCATATGCGGTAATGTGGCTGCCAAAATCATGTTCGATGTTCAGTGTGCCGAACAGGTAGCTCAGGTCGCTATAGGCCCAGCGCTGGCCCCAGTTTGCGGAAGGAGAGGTGGCCTTCGGCGCAGGCATGCCGGTTGCCAGGCTGGAGACGATGATGGCACTACGCCCACCAAAGACCTGCTGTTTCTGGTAATTCATGTTCATGTCGATGCGCGTGTTGTCGTTATGCCAGTCAAAGGCCACGCCAAGGGCCACGTCGTCGCGCCGCTCGCCCCTGATCGCCGTCTCCCCATCCATGCCGGCAGCATTGAAGCGGAGACCGAAGGCATGGTCGTGGCCAAACCGGCGGCTTACATCAAATGCGCCACCACCCTGACCGCTGCTGGTGTAATCGCCGGTAATGCGCGTGATATCCGTCGCTGCCGCACGCTTGGGGATCAGGTTGACATTGCCGCCAACGGCCGACCCGCCGGGGGCCGCGCCATTGAGGAAGGCACTGGCGCCGTTGAGCACCTGTACTGAATCATAAAGCTGGGGCGAGACAAGCTGGCGTGGGGTCACGCCATACAGGCCGTCAATGGCTACGTCATCGCCATACAGCGTGAACCCGCGGATCTGGAACAGTTGCGCGTAATTGCCATACCCCATGGTGGTGCGCACGGTGGGATCGTTCAGCAGCACATCGCCCAGTGTCTGTGACTGCTGGTTCAGGATCAGGCTGGAATTGTAGCTGCGGATGTTGAAGGGCACGTCGAGGCCCTTCTTCTTTCCAAGTGCGCCCAGATCCCCCCCGCTGCTGACATACATGCGGTTCTGGCGGGCCGCTGTGACGACGATGTCCTCGTGCTGGCCGGGCGCGGCGTCAGGCGTGTCTTTGGCGTTCGCATCCGCGCCCTTTGCCACAACATTGCCAGGTGATGCATCGGCGGGAGAAGAAGACCGGGCTTTTTTATGCACGGGATCAGACGCGTCTGTGGCAGCGGTCGCTGCCACCCGACCATCAACGCCGAGCAGCAGGCTGGATGCGAGGACGGTGGTCAGGCAAAGCGCACGAGGATTCATTATCAAAGCTCATAGAATGATGTGTCCGTCCCTTATTTCGCAATTGATAGTAATTTGCAATAGCAGGTGAGCAGCCATGCCGGTTCATGTGCCCGCAATTCGTCATCAGGCCTAACTCCGATAGAGCCCGTCATGTCGCTGACGTTAATGAGCTTTATCCGCAGCTATTGCCTGGGTCCCGGCCATTACACGCAATCCGGGATGCATCACGGGCCGCAGCAGATGCACGAACGTGAATGCCGCTTCGGCACTTTGCAATATTTTGTATCCGACGAGGCTTTGGCTGCCTGGCGTGAAAAGACGCCATGCAAACCGCAACGGAAAGAATCCGAAACAGTTGCATCAGGCTCACCATGATCAGGGAGAACAAGGAACAGGCGCACTGCTCCGTGATATCATTATTGACGTGATGGCATGCGCCCGGCTGCTACAGTTCAACCAGACGATCGAATTTGGAAATCCGGTCATGTCACGCTTTGGACGGCGAGGCGCGAAATAAACCATCCGCGCCAGGTGATCTTCTCAGGCCGCATACCGGATGCGGCTGGATTGCCTCAGGGCCTATGGCATATGGCATGAGGCGAGTTCACCCCGGCGAAAGCAGCGTGGGCTCATGAAAAAGACGACCACGTGTTTCATGACGGTCGTCGGGCTTATGGCTGTATGGCTGGTGTATTGTATTTCAGGCGAACGGATAGGGGCCACATGGCGGTTGAACTACTCGCTGCTGCTTTATGATCGCGATCCTGGTGGCAACACGAGGATAGGCCCATTTGAACACACCTGACGCGATAATCACCGCGATGCCCACAAAGGTCCATTCATCCAGTGGTTCATGAAAGACATAGAAACTGAAGGCCACGGCCCAGAGCATCTGGCTGTATTGCGGCAGGGCGATCGCGCTGGCCGTAGCACGGGTCGCGGCCATCATCATGAGCAGTTGCCCGAGTGCGGCAAGGAAGCCATAGCCGAACAGGAACATCCAGATCGTGGCCCCCTGCGGCCAGCTTGCGTGGGCCACCATCAGGGCGCCATTGCCCAGCAGCGGGCCGCACAGGCTGGAACTGAACATGGACAGGCGCGGCGTGTTGCGCCCCGACATCCGGTAGGCAATGACGCATACGGCATTGGCAACCGCCGAGATCAGCGCACACAGATGCCCGAAGTGGAGCGCACGCAGGCCGGGCCGCAGCACGATCAGCACGCCGACAAAACCCGCGATGACCGACAGCCACCCCAGCGTGGATACTTTCTCCCGTAGCAGCACGACCGAGAGGACGGTCACGAAAAGCGGCATGAGGAAAATGAGCGAAAAGGCTTCCGGCATGGGCAGGAGCATGAAGGCTTCGACGCTTGCTGCCGTGGCAGCAAAGGTGGCGGCCGCCCGCACCAGCCACATGACCGGCTGCCGGATCACGAACAGGTCAAGGTAGGATTCGTTTTGCCCCCGGATGAAGGGGATGAGCAGCAGGCCAAAAACACCACCGAAAAACGCGACCTCAAACGGGTCGATCTGCCCCGCGAGCAGCTTGGAATAGGCATCACTGATCGAAAACGAGGCGTATGCCGCGAATGCCAGCATCATGCCCGCCGAAAGACCGGTATTCTTCATCCGCACTGCTCACGAAAAAATTGTTCAGGCGCAGATATGGATGCCAGAGGGGAAAGACCAGCGCTTGTCGGTAAATCCAGTCATGCGTTTTGTGCAGCGGATTTTATATGACGCGCCCATTTTTTTCGGGTAGCAGATTGCGCCCGAAAATCATGGCTTGCCCCTGTAACAGGGGGTAAACCGTAAAGAAGTTTTTGGTGAAGCTTTTTGCAAAAAGCTTCGAAAGAAACGCTTACCTATGCCAGCCCCTAAATTAATAGATCCAGAGCCTGGGCATTGCCCGTCCTGTCCGCGGCCAGTCCGTTGCCTGCCTCCATATTTTTCCGATCAGAAACTGTCCCGAATGAACAGCTACGTCAATTTTTGCCTGAAGTGAATGGATGGGTGTCGGCTTGCGATGCAATCGTGGCGTATGAAGGCAATGTGAAGCCGTCGTGATTGATGCGCTTGCATCTGTGGACACCGGGCGGTTGTCGGTAACATGGCCAACGGGGTATGATCGCCTGTCAGGGGGCGATGGCGGCTTCTGGCGTCGAAGAGGGACAGTAGCGGCCGATGGCTATTTCCGACATGATCGCCGACAGCATGGTGGCCGCCGTTATCAGTAATCCAAGACTGCCAGACAATCCGATCATAGAGTGCAACGCGGCGTTCGAGGCGTTGACCGGCTACACGCGCGGAGAAGTCATCGGTCGCAACTGCCGTTTTCTGACCGGCCAGGGAACGGAACCGGAGTTGGTCGAGGCCCTGCGTGCAGGTATTCGCGCGCAGCGCCCGGTCATGGTCGAGATTCTCAACTACAAAAAGGACGGCCATCCTTTTCGCAATGCCGTGATGGTGGCGCCGATATTCGACAGCGAGGGGAAACTTCAGTATTTCCTCGGCTCCCAGATGCAGATTCCAGATGAGGCCTGCGAGAGGCGCGCGGTGGCCGCGCGGGTCAAGGTCGAACGGCTATCGCCCCGTCAACGCGCCGTGTTGCTGGCGATGACACAGGGTCAGCGCAACAAGCAGATCGCCCATGCGCTGGCATTGTCCGAGCGTACGGTCAAAATGCATCGTGCCGCCATGTTGCGTGCCCTGGGCGTGCAGACGACCGCCGATGCCATGCGCCTTGCGATCGAAGCGGGGTTCTGATGGAAACCTGCCCCCAAGGTCAGGCTTCGCGCGGGGAGGCTGCATGCTAGGCTTTCAATATGAAACGCATGGTCCTTGTTCTGGGCGATCAACTGACGCCGACACTCTCCTCCCTTCGGGCGGCTGACCGGTCAGGCGATGTGGTGCTGATGGCGGAGGTCGCCACTGAAACCACCTATATCCGCCATCACAAGAAAAAGATTGCGCTGGTGCTGGCGGCGATGCGGCATTTCGCGGCGGAATTGCGTGAAGCCGGCTGGCATGTCGACTACGTCACCCTGTGCGATCCGGCCAATTCCGGCAGTCTGGGCGGGGAGGTCAGACGGGCCTGCGCCCGGCATGGGGCAACGCATGTGCTGGCAACCGAACCCGGCGAGTGGCGGTTGATGCGCGACATGGCCCAATGGCCATCCACCACCTTGCTGCCTGATGACCGTTTTGTGGCCGACCGCTACGGCTTTGCCACCTGGGCTGAAAAACGCGCGGGCCTGCGCATGGAGCATTTCTACCGGCTGATGCGCCGCAAGACTGGCCTGTTGATGGAAGGCAACCAGCCTGCCGGGGGAAAATGGAATTTCGACCACGACAATCGCAACCCCGCACCCGGTCCGCTGGGCCTGCCACAGCCGCTGCGTTTTGAGCCCGATGCCATCACCCGTGAGGTGCTGGAGATGGTGGCCACGTGTTTCCCCGATCATTTCGGGGATCTGACACCTTTCTGGTTCGCCGCGACCCGCGCCGGGGCCGAGGCCGCCTTTGCCCATTTCCTGCGCCATGGGCTGCATGATTTCGGCCACTACCAGGATGCCATGCTCAGCGGGCATCGTTTTCTGTGTCATTCGGTGGTGTCGGCCTATCTCAACCTTGGGCTGCTTGACCCGCTGGCAATGTGCCGTGCGGTCGAGATCGAATGGCGTGCCGGGCGGGTGCCGCTCAACAGCGCGGAAGGATTCATCCGCCAGGTCATCGGCTGGCGCGAGTTCGTGCGCGGCGTTTACTGGTGGCGCGGGCCGGATTATGCGCACAGCAACGTGCTGGATGCCCATCGGCCCCTGCCAGCGTTTTACTGGAGCGCCGACACGCCCATGCACTGCGTGCGGGCCTGTGTGACCCAGACGCGTGAGGAAGCCTACGCCCACCATATCCAGCGGCTGATGGTCACCGGCAATTTCGCGCTGCTTGCCGGTATCGACCCGCATGCGCTGCATGAATGGTATCTGGCCGTCTATGCGGATGCGTTCGAGTGGGTCGAACTGCCCAACACCATCGGCATGAGCCAGTTTGCCGATGGCGGTCTGCTGGCCAGCAAGCCCTATGCGGCCAGCGGTGCGTATATCGACCGCATGAGCGATTATTGCGGAGCTTGCACCTACGATGTCAGGGCAAAGGAGGGACCGAAAGCCTGCCCGTTCAACCTGCTTTACTGGCATTTCATCGCGCGGCATGCCGACCAATTGCGCCACAATCCACGCATGGTGCAGATGGTGCGCACATGGGAGCGCTTCACGCCCGAAAAACAGGCCCGGCTAACGCGTGACGCCGGGCGGTTTCTCGCTACCCTTGGCTGAGCGGCAGCGGTCTGAGCAGTAGCGCACGGCCTCCCAGTCGCGCGCCCATTTCTTGCGCCACGCGAAGGGCCGCCCGCAGGTGGCGCAGGGCTTGCTGGGCAGGTCGGCTTTCCTGCGCATCTTTACCATGGTAGCCTTTCTCCATTCCATGCGATCAGGGTGCCGCTATTGGCAGGGGTCAGGGTCTCGATCACCCGCAGGAGGTGGTCTGCTGCAGTGGTGGGCGAAAACAGCTTTCCCGCTGGCACGCCGCCCTGAAAGGGGGCCGAAAGCGCAGTGCCGACGGTGCCGGGGTGCAGGGCTACCACAATCGCTTCAGGGTGGGTGCGCCGCATCTCGATGGCGAAATTGACCACCAGCATATCCAGTGCCGCCTTGCTGGCACGGTAGGCATGCCAGCCCCCCAGCCGGTTATCGCCAATCGAGCCGACCCGTGCGGAAAGAACCGCGAATACCGCACGCCGGTCGCGCGGCAGGCTGGGCAGCATGTGCTTGGCAATCAGCGCCGGTCCGGTGGCGTTGATGGCAAAGGCGCGGGCCATGGATGCGGCATTGAGGCCGCGCATTGTCTTTTCGGGGGAAATGTTCCTTGCGGCATCATGCAGCATGCCGGTGGTGACCAGAACCAGTTCCGGGGGAGCATCAATCGCGGTTGCAGCATCGGCAATGCTGTCCTCGTCCGTCAGGTCGACGGTGAATGGCGTTACCGTGGAGCCAAAGCCTGCGCAGGGCCGACGTGACCCGGCATGGATGCGCGCATAGTAGCCGGACTGCGCAAGGCGGCCGACAACGGCATGGCCAATGCCGCCGCCTGCGCCAAACACGGCGGCAACCTTCATCTTGCCCAGCGTTGCAGAGTTGGCCGCACCCGCAGGAACCGGCGGTAAGCTGACTCGAGAACCCACAGCACCGGTGGCAGCCGGGCCAGTTCGCCAAGTGGCCGCAACACCGGAATGGCACGCCACATGGCGGCAAAGGCGGCAGCGCCATCGTAGATTACGGTGCCTTTGCGGGCATGGAAACGATCGAGCAGCAATTGCCGGTCAAGCGGGCAGGGCTGTGCGGGGTCGGCAACATCGACAAAGTGAATGCGCTTCGCACCGTTCAGCCGGCGCATCATCGCGATCTCGCGCAGGCAGAGCGGGCAGCCGCCATCGTACCATACGGTCAGGGTATCGTTGTCGGATCGATTGTTCATGACCGGATCCTATGACACCTCACGTTCCGTGACGACCTGACATTTGGGGCAGATGCCCGTGTCAAGACCCTGCTGTCATGCCCGAAACTGGCCCATGTGAGGGCCGTGCGGCTTGGCCTGCCATTTTCCATGTGTCCGGCCAGTTCGATCTGCTGGACTGCATAATGGGGGTCGAGAAGGGGCAGGTCGTACCAGTGATCGGACGCGGCAATCGGTAGGGCAGGGCACGTGCCGGGCGCTGGCCGGTTTCCTGCTGTGGCAGGGTCTGCCGGGCGGGCACGGTGGGGGAGGCAACGTGCGGGATTGTCGTGTTTCGGCCAGATAGGCGTCCGTCCAGGGCAGGCGCGCGGCGTGCCGGCGATCTGTGTGCTCCAAATCAGCCCGGTCAGGCGCCATCCCGCATTACTGCACCAATCAGGCATGCAAGTACATAACACCCTCTGGCTATGCCGCGCTCAGGTGCCTCCAGCATCTCCGGTTTTACATATCCATGAGGGTATGGGCATAAAGCCCGCGCAGGTCAGGCGGCCGCCAGGCATGTTGTCAGGCCCGCCTGTAATGGTTGGCGCCGAGAGCGGCAGGCCGCGCACGCTGCGTGCGGCAAGGAAACCGAAACATTGCGCCTCCAGCGCATCTCCGTTCCAGCCAAGGCGGTCCACCGGTTCGACCGGAGCCCCGAGTGCTGCCTGCATTGCGTGCATCAGGACGGGATTATGCCGCCCGCCACCACAGACATACCAGTGCATCGGCTGAGCGGGCAGGGGCGTGCGCCGGATGGCTTCAACGCTAAAAGCGGCAAGCGTGGCCGCACCATCCGCTGGCGTGCAGCCCGCAACCCGGTCGAGTGCCGCGACGAAGGTCTGGCGGTCCAGCGATTTCGGGGCAGGGCGGGCAAAATAGGGATCAGCCAGCAGGTCTTCCAAAACGGTCTGGTTGACCGTGCCCATGGCCGCCAGTTTCCCATCCACGTCGCATGCCGTGCCAGTATGGCGCAAGGCCCAGTCATCAAGCAGGGCATTGCCCGGCCCGGTATCACAGGCATGGATCGTGCCATCCGCCTCAATCAGCGTTATATTTGCAACCCCCCCGATATTCAGCACGGCGACCGGTCCGGGCACATCACGCAACAGGGCCGCGTGAAACCAGGGGACCAGCGGCGCACCTTCGCCACCGGCTGCGACGTCGGCACTGCGGAAATCGTGGATGACAGCCAGCCCCGTTGCGCGTGACAGAAACTGCGCATCCCCGATCTGCCATGTGTGGCGGTGCGCGGGATCATGCAGGATGGTCTGGCCATGAAAACCGATCAGGTCGACCTCTGGCACAAGGGCCTGCAACTGCCGCACGGCGTCAACATGGTGCCGGGTTATCTCGTGCTCTACGGCCTTCAGTTCCGGGTCCCGTGGGGAAAGGGTCGGCGCTTCGTCCAGAATTTTCCGGGCACGCTGGCGCAGTGCAGCCGGGTAGGGCAGGCTCAGATCCGGCCCGAATCCCTCAATCCGTTCGCCATCCGTGCGGATGACAGCGGCATCCACCCCATCGAGCGACGTGCCGCTCATCAGGCCGATAACCGTGAGCATGCGATTCATTCCTGTGTTTGCCGCAGTCCTGAGTGCCGCCATGACATCATCAAGGTCAGCACGATAGAAAAAAAATGTAGTGTTCCGTCCCGGCCATCGGGCACAAAGGCGCGTCTTTGCAATATCTGGCAAGGTTTCTGGCGTATCGCGATGCTGTATCCGGCCCGCCAGTTTGCGCCATGGGGGCAGCATCGCGGTAAAAAGCGATTTTGGGTGCCCCGCTACCTTTGCCCAGGCAGTGGTGCCTGCGCAAGGATCGCGCGCAGGTTGCCATCATGCGCCACAAGCAGTGGTTCGATCTGGCTGGCGGGAATGCCGGCACAGAGCATGACAGCACGTTTGACATTGAACCGCGTGGCCTCGAGCGCGCTCAGGGCCTGCTGTTCGGTGCTGCCGCTCAGGGTACGGACCATGCGGCAGGCCCGCTGGCGCAGCTTGGCATTGACCACCCGCATATCCACCATCTGCCCCCGATAGGCATGGCCCATACGGATCATGAGCGTGGTGGAAATCAGGTTGAGGGCGGCTTTCTGCGCCGTGCCCGCCTTGAGCCGGGTGGAGCCGGAAATGACTTCCGGCCCCGTCACCACCGCAATGCCCAGTTCCGCAACATCCATGAGCCTGCCGCCCTGATTGCAGGCAATGCCAATGCTCAGGCTGCCCGCCGCGCGCGCGGCCGCAACCGCAGCGCAGGTATAGGGGGTGGAGCCGCTTGCAGCGATACCCAGCACCACGTCATCAGGGCCGGGATTGTGGGCAAGGATGTCCGTGCGCGCCACGTCTTCGCGGTCTTCTGCCCCTTCCGCCGCCTGATGGAGGGCATCGTTCCCACCGGCCAGAAGCAGCACGAGCCGTTCGGGCGCCCAGCCGAAGGTGGGGAGCAGTTCCACCCCATCCTGCATGCCGATCCGCCCCGATGTGCCTGCGCCGACATAGAACAGCCGCCCCCCCGCCAGCAGGCGCGGCAGGGCTGCGTTGATGGCGCGTTCGAGTTCCGGCGTCGCGGCCCGCACGGCGGCAATGGCGCTCATCTGTGATTCCACCAGCGCCTCCAGCACGGACGCAACGGGCCACACATCTACATCAGCGTAACGTGGGTCCTGTCCTTCTGTGGCGATGGGCAACACGGGGGCGCTGCTGTTCGGGGTCATGTACCGTAAACTCCGGGGGATAAGGAAGGGGTCAGCCCTGCGGCGGGAGGAGGGCAAGGGCTGCGGCGGTGGCCACATCGTGCCGCAGGCGCACGACATTGCCACGGCCCGCGGGGTGCAGGCGGCTGGTCAGGATCAGCACATAGCTGTCACTGCCGGGGTCAAGCCACAGCGATGTGCCGGTAAAGCCGGTATGCCCGAAGGAGCCTACGGGAAACCTGTCTCCGCGCACGGAGGAATAATGCGTGGAAATATCCCATCCCAGTCCGCGCAGGTCGGATTTTCCTTCTGGCTGCTGCGCGGTTGTCATGAGCATGAGGGTCCGGGATTGCAGCGGGTAGGCCGATGGCCTGCCCGCACGCCGGTCGAGCAGGGCCTGTGCATACAGGCACATGTCATCCGCGTTGGAAAACAGGCCCGCATGACCGGCAACGCCCCCCATGCGGCGGGCAGAGGGGTCATGCACCTGCCCGCGCAGCATATGACCGTTTTCATCCGGCTGGGTGGGGGCAATGCGTGGCTGCCATGTTTGAGGTGGCAGGAAACGCGACTGCCGCATGCCCAGCGGGGTGAGAATGAAGCGCGTGGCATAGGCATCGAGCGTCATGCCCGTGAGTTTTTCCACCACAAACCCCAGCGTGATGAAATTGATGTCGCTATAGATGAAGCCCTGGCCCGGTGGCTGTGATGGCGAGACCTCCATGGCCAGACGGAAGGCGGCCTCGCGCCCCTGCCATGGATGATCGAGGTCCAGGTCGGGCGGCAGGCCGGAATAATGGGTCAGCAGGTGCCGGATGGTAATGGTGGATTTTCCTGCCGCCGCAAATTGCGGCAGATAGCGCGAGACAGGGTCATCAAGCCCGAAGCGCCCCTGTTCCCACAACTGCATGACGCACGGTGCGGTTATGACCGCCTTGGTCAGGGATGCCATGTCGAATACCGTATCCCACGTCATGGGTTCGGCCACGGGGGTGAGGGCGCGCCTGCCAAATACGGCCCGATGCACGATCTGCCGCCCGTGCCCGATGGCGCAGACAACGCCCGGTGTTTCACCTGCGGCCACGGTCTGTTGCAGCCTGCGGTCCACGCCGCTCATGTCGGGTGTGGCGTTGTGCGCGCCGTGCGCATGGGGTGCACATGCCGTAAGGGTTGCGCCACCGGCCAGCATCAGGACATGGCGGCGCTTCAGCCAGAGGGCGGCCGGGAAAACATGCATGAGCAAAGGGTCCGTTAAAAGACGGCATGCCAGATGCCTGATGCACGAACAATACCATCTTCCCCCACCATGACAACGACCCGCCTTGACGCAGCCGGGCGTGGCGGCATGCGCTGCCGGTCAGGCCCAGGCCTCGCACCGGATATTTCTGGCTTTCATATGGTATTCATCCGGTCATATGATTGGCCTTTCCGACCCGATGGAACCGGTATGTCCGCAATCGATATCGCGATTATCTGCCTCTATTGCCTGACCCTGCCATTCATCGCATTCGCCCTGTCAGGGCGACAGGACAGTGTTTCCACCTATGTAGGTGGTGGCCATGACCTGCCGTGGTGGGTTATCTGCCTGTCACTTGTCGCAACCGAAACATCGACCCTCACCATCATCAGCATACCCGGCATTGCTTATGGCAGCGGCATGGTATTCGTGGGGCTGGCGGTGGGGTATGTCATTGGCCGCGCACTGGTCGCATGGCTGTTTCTGCCGCGTTATTTTTCCGGGCAGGTCAGCAGCGTCTATCAATATCTGGGCCAGCGGTTCGGGCCAGCGATGGAGCGAACCGTATCCGCCACGTTCCTCGTCATGCGCGTGCTGGCGGAGGGCATCAGGCTGTTTGCGGGCATGCTGCCGGTCGCAGCCATTATGGCATCCATGCACCTGCCCCTGCCACAATGGGCGATCATGCTGGCCATTACCGGCCTTACGCTGTTTTACACGATGTTTGGCGGGCTGCGGGCCGTGGTGTGGTCCGATGCCCTGCAGCTTGCTGTCTATGCCGTGGGAGCGGCGGCCTGCATGGGGCTGCTGTACCATCAGGCGACAGACATGCAGATTCATGCGCTGCGCCACTCCAACAGGTTCCACCTGTTCCACAAATCGGCCCAATTTTTTCTTGATCCCTATACTCCCTGTGCGGCCATGATCGGGGGGGCGATCATGGCCATGGCATCGCATGGCACGGATCAGCTTCTGGTCCAGCGCGTTCTGGCCGCCCGCAACCTGCATGATGCCAGAAAGGCGCTGGTTGGCAGTGGCGTCATGGTGGGGTGCCTGTTTGCCATGCTCTCGCTCGTGGGCATGCTGCTCTGGGCGCGCAATGATGAAAAACCGCTGGCTGCAATGGGGCTTCAGGCATCGGATGCGCTGTTCCCTGCCTTTATCGTGCATGACCTGCCACCGGGGCTTGCCGGGTTGCTGATTGCAGGGCTGCTGAGTGCGACCATGGGCTCCCTGTCCGCCACGCTCAATGCCATGACCAGTGCTACGGTGCTGGATTTTGCAGCACCCTGCCGGGCACTGGCGCGGTGTATGGGCCTGTCAGCGCTGGCATTCGCCCGCGTGGTGACCCTGCTATGGGCTGTGGTGCTGGTATGTGCCGCGCTGGCATTTGCCCGGTGTCATGGGCCTGCGGTTGTGTTCGGGCTGTCGGTTGCGTCGTGTTCGTACGGGGCAATGCTGGGGGCTTTTGTGTTTGCCATGTTCAGCAGGCACGCGCTTACGCGCGAGGTCCTGCCAGCGTTTGTCATGACTGTCGTGACTGTCTGTGGCCTCATGATGTTGTGGCACCCTTATGGAGCGACGATTGCCTTTACGTGGCTGGTTCCGCTGGGTGTGATCGTGATGTTTATCTGTGCTCTGGGTTCAAGGGCTGTTGGCAAAATATGGCCATAAGGGTGCATCCCGTTATTTTGGGTGTGTGTCGGTCTATTATGTTTAAGGCGGCGTTGTTCGAAGCTTTTTGAAAAAAGCTTCACCAAAAACTTTCTCATGATTTCTGGATGTTTTTTGGACTGACTTTTCAAGCAGTCCCTGAGGGCCAGATACGGAATGCCGCCTGACAGCGTTGTTTCAGATCAGACTGTAAATTTACAAAAATCCGGACAATTCAATTTGTTGTAAGGGTCACTGTCGTCCCGGGAAATGGCTCTTTATGATCGGTTGGACTGGTAAGAGAAATGGAGCATTTTCCCCATGACTACCCTTGGTTTGGTCGATATGGAGCAGCGTGACAGGGTGGCTCTGTTTCCATCCTTTGGCCCCGGGCAGGGTGATCTGGTGGCATTCCGCCGTGATCTGGTCGAGGGGACAACGGCGCTCCTGAAGTCGGGATCGGTCGATTATGAGGCCCGCATGATCCCGGGGCCGGACGGAGCGCCTGATGTTCGTGTCATCATGTTCCGCCCCCCGACTGCCAAGGGCGCGCTGCCCGCCATTCTCTATGTTCATGGCGGTGGCATGATTGCTGGCACACCGGACATGCAGGCCGGTATGCTCGACCGGCTGGCATCGCAAACGGATGCCCTGATCATCTCGGTCGATTACCGGCTTGCACCCGAGACGCCTTTTCCCGGTGGCCTGGAAGATGTCTATGCCGCCCTGGTGTGGCTGCAGGACCAGGCCGCCATACTGGGTGTCGATCCTGATCGCATCACGGTCATGGGGGATAGCGGAGGGGGATGCCTTGCGGCGGCCACGGCCCTTCTGGCCCGCGATCGTGGCAAGGTCCGGTTGCGCGCACAGGTCCTGATCTACCCGATGCTGGACCTGCGCACAGGTGGGGCAGATGCACCTGCTGATGACCCCATGACAGGGGAATTTGTATGGACGCGCGCCCAGAACCAGCATGCATGGTCTGCCGTGCGGGGCGAACTGGCGGCTGATGACCCGCGATTTGGCTATCTGTCGCCCGCCTTCATGCGTGATCTGTCCGGGTTGCCTGCAACATTTATTGTCACCGGCGCGCTGGACCTGTTTCGTGATGAAGACGTGGCCTTTGCCCATCGCCTGTGGCAGGCGGCCGTGCCGACTGACCTCGTCGTCTATGCCAATGCGGTGCATGGCTTCGATCTGCTGCCTTCTGCTCTGGCCGAGCGTGTGCGCCATGACGTAGTGAAAAACGTGCGTCGGCTGCTGTAATGCGCGTGCGACCACGTTAACGGACTGCCGCACGATCCTTCGCCTGTTTCGGGCGCAGGAATGCCATGATCCGTGCATCACGCCCGTTACATGTCGGCCCGTAGCGGGTGATGGGTTATGTTAGGCCGTTATTGTCTTTATGGCGAAGGAAGCGATCATGTCCATTCGTGTCGGTATTGCGGGCTGGTCGCCTTTGTCCGCAATGGCTAAAGTATTGCATCTGCCCGTTACCGGTACGCAACTTGAACGGTATGCCGCTTATTTCTCAACAGTTGAAATCAATTCCAGCTTCTATCGTCCCCATCGGCGCACGACTTACATGCGCTGGGCTGCCAGCGTGCCGCCTGCGTTCCGCTTCTCGGTCAAGTTGCCCCGAACCATTACGCATGAACGCCGTCTGGTTGACTGCCAGGCGTTGATTGACCGCTTTGTCGAGGAAACGGATGGCCTTGGCGAAAAACGCGGTCCTGTCCTGGTTCAGTTTCCTCCCGGTTTTGCCTATCCCGGTGATCCTGCCGTGCGTTTCTTTCATGATCTGCGGGCAAGGCTGGCCGGGGCCATCGTTGTAGAACCCAGACATGCAAGCTGGTTCCGGCCAGCGATAGATCATATGCTGACAGAGCTACAGATATCACGCGTTGCGGCGGACCCGGCCCGTCCTGCTCCTGCGGCACAACCCGGCGGCTGGAGCGGTCTGGCCTATTTCCGGCTGCATGGCACCCCGGACATCTATAAGTCCCGTTATACGCACGAAGCCATTGAGGCCCATGCAAAAGACGTTGCAGCCCTTGCCGCACGCGGCACCGAGGTCTGGACGATCTATGACAACACCACATATGGGGCCGCCGTGCAGAACGGGTTTGAACTGATGAAAGCCTGCGCTGGCATTATTGGGCAATAATGCGCTTTAAGTGTCGGGACGGGCTTCCGGGTTTGCTGGGAGCGTCCCTACAAGTTCCTGTAGTCCAATTCGGGATTATCGCTCCTGATGGCGTTAGGAATGGCATCTTGGGAGGGAGCATGCAGCGCTATGGCAGCGGCATGCATGTATTAGCCGGTGTCTCGAACGCCCCGCTACACATGCGGACCCGGGTCAGTCTCTTCAAGCCGGATTTGGAATCGCGTTAAACCGGCTTTGCTATGATAACTGAAGCAACCGGAAGCGCATGCGTTCGTCATAAGTCACATCACATGCGATCCATTTTCGTCGTTACAGGATTTTTTCGTGCAGTCATCTTCCGTGGCAGAGACGGCTTCTGCCTATAGCCCTTCGACGCGCCGGCTTGTTTTCATCGGCCTTATCCTGACCATGATCATGGGCGCACTCGACCAGAGCATCGTCTCGACCGCACTGCCCACGATTGTCAGTGACCTTGGTGGTCTGGCGCATATGTCCTGGGTCGTTACGGCGTTCATGCTCACCTCCACAATCGCCACGCCAATGTATGGCAAACTGTCCGACATGTTTGGCAGGCGGCCATTGCTGGCGTTCAGCATCGGCGCGTTTCTCGGTGCTTCGCTGTTATGCGGCATTGCGCAGGGCATGTGGCAGCTTGTCGTGTTCCGTGGCCTTCAGGGCGTGGGCGCAGGTGGCCTGATGACACTATCGCAGACGGTGATCGGCGATATGGTATCGCCCCAGCAACGGGGCCGCTATCAGGGGCTGTTTACCGGGGCCTTTGCGGTCAGCAGTGTCGCGGGGCCATTTCTGGGTGGCGTGCTGACAAGTGCGCTGTCCTGGCGATGGGTCTTTTGGGTCAATCTGCCGATCGGGCTTCTCGCATTCGGGCTGATCATGCTGAGCCTGCCTGCTGGCCGCATCGAGGCGAGGCCGCGCATCGACTATCCCGGCGCGGCCCTCCTGAGCATTGCCACGGCTGGCTTCCTGCTGCTGTTCAACGCCCTCGGCACGACCCTGGCATGGACATCGCCGCTCACATTTCTCCTGCTCGGGGGCGCGACGCTTGTGTTCGTGGCGTTCATCTGGCAGGAGCGACGGGCGCCAGAGCCGCTCATCAGTCTTGACCTGCTGCGTATCCCGACCTTTTCCATATGCGTCGCCGCAACCGGGATCATGTCTTTCGCGATGATGGGGTCGATGATCTTCCTGCCCCTTTATTACCAGCTTGTGCTTGGTGAGACACCGGCGGCATCTGGCCTGATGATGTTGCCGCAGGTCGGCACGATGATGATCAGTTCGGTGCTGGGCGGCTATGTTTCGTCCCGCACGCAACGCTACACGCTCCTGCTTTCCATCGGTGTTGGCATTGAATTCACTTCACTCACCCTGATTGCGCTCTGTGCCCATCATGGCGCGCCTGCCCTGTTTTTCCTGCTCAGCCTCGGCTGTCTTGGCGTGGGCATGGGAATTGGCATGCCTAATGCAACAGTCATGATCCAGAATGCCGTGCCAACGGGCTCACTCGGTATCGCCACGGCCATGATGTCTTTCATCCGCTCGCTCGGCGGTTCGCTTGGCGTGGCCCTCTCGGGCGGCGTGATGGCGCTGACCTTGCAGAACCGCCTGAAGGGGCTGCCAGAAAAAATTGACGTGCCCGAATTCCTGGAAAAAGGCATGGCCGCGATCCAGACGCTTTCCCCCGCAACACATAAAGACGTAACGCAGGCCTATAAAGGCGCCATCAGCGCCAGCCTGAGCGTGAGCAGCAGCTTCATGTTCCTCGCGTTCCTGCTGATCGTTGGGTTGATGGTGCGTCAGGCTGCGTTGGGAAACAGGGCAGGGTAGGAGTAGGGCAGGCGCAGTCGGGGCTGCTGCAATCCAGAAATTTCCGTCATGGATTATCAGGCAGAAGATCAGGGCGCATTTTCCGGATAGGAAACAATACCTGAAATAACATGATTTTCGGGTTTATTTTGTTGTTATGTCGCGTTTTGTAGGGTAGCTCTGGTTTCCTATTTTGCTGGGGTGGCGTGCGGGCAGTCATCTTCTGCCCAGATGGTGCGAATCTGACAGGGCCTGATGTCGTGAATCGGTATGACCCTAGGAGGATGCAGGTCATCAGCCCTTAAAAAGCATATTGAAAAAACTGTTTATAAGCCCGGTTGGTTTTGGAAGCGGTTGCGGCCAGGCCGCCTGCGCAGGGCCAAAAAGGTATAAAAAATATACCGGAAAACCGCGGGATATAGATGATTGTTTTTTTATGTAACAAGAAAAAAGCAGTCAAAAGACACGATCGTAAAATCAATTAAACTAATTGTACTACATTGAATAAATAGAATATCACTTTTTGTTGATTTGTATGAAATACCCCTGATCGGCGATCGGAAAGCAGCAGATCGCGTACAACAAATTATTTATATCAGGAATAAATGATATAGATCGTAAAAAGACCAGTTCGCAAATATAAAACAATAAAAATAATCAATAATATATCAGTTATGTAAATAAATACCATCTGACATGACGGGATTCATGCCGTCGCGCAGGCGGTATCTATACTTAACCATGCGCTCCCCGATGGAATGATGCCGTGTTGCAATTACTTAAAATAATGATGGATTCCAACATGCCCCTCCTTATTTCTGCCCTCATCGTGTGTATCGCGGGTTCATGGATCACTGTCCGCATCATGGCGCGCATTGCCGCGACCCCGGGGCGGCAAAATCATTCATGGTACCTGCAATGCGCGGCCGCAGGGGCCACAACCATATGGTGCACCCACTTTCTGGCACTGCTGGCATATATGCCGGGCGTTGCGGGCCTTCTGAATATTCCGCTTACGCTGTTTTCGTTCATCGTTGCCGCCGCAGGCGTGCTGGCGGCAACCGTCATCGCCACCACCAGCAAAAGCCGGATGGGGCCAGCACTTGGTGGCGCCGTGCTTGGTCTTGCCATTGCAGGCATGCATTATTCCGGCATGTATGCCGTGGAATTTGGCGAGCATATGGCCTGGAGCCTGCCCACAATCGCGCTCTCCCTGTTTCTGGGCACCATTTTTGGCACGCTGTCCCTCCAATGCCTGCTGCGTAGCGGGAACCGGCATCGTGAAATTCTGGCCACGGTGCTGTTCGTCGCGGCGATCGCGGGGCTGCATTTTGTCGGTGTGTCCGCCATGCGCACGCACATGATGTCCGCCGAGCTTATGGCAACTGGCAATGCGCCTGTCGTGCTGGGTGTTGCGCTGGCCATTACGACCCTTCTGCTCGTGGCCACAGGTGGCAACAGTTTCTCGATCGATGATGCGACGCGCGCGGAATCCTATGAGCGCATGCGGCAGATGGCGTTGCATGACGCCCTGACAGCGCTCCCCAACCGCGTGAGCTTCAACGATCACCTCGATCAGGTGATCGAGGATGCGAAAGAGAAGGGCACACAGTTCGCACTGATCGGCATTGATCTTAACAAGTTCAAGGAAATCAATGACGTGCGAGGGCATGCCGCAGGCGATGTCGTGCTGGTTACCATTGCCAACCGTTTTACCGAGATGCTGGGTGAGGGCGAGTTCGTGGCCCGTCTGGGTGGGGATGAATTCGCAGCAGTCCACCTGACGAGTGACCCCGATGAACTCAATGCCTTTGTCGCCCGCATCGAGGAAGCCATCAACCTGCCCATCCCGATCGAGGACTACGAAGTCACGACCGGCGGCAGCGTGGGCCTGGCCCTGTTCCCCAAGGATGCTACCGACAAGGAAACGCTCGTAACCCGCGCCGACCTTGCCATGTATCGCGCCAAGGCGGATCCGTTGCGCACCGTGGCCTATTACGAGCCTGCTATGGATGAAACGGTGCGCGAGGCCCGCGCGCTGGCGGCGGACCTGAAAACGGCAATGGAAAAAGGTGAACTGAGCCTGCACTACCAGGTGCAGACTGCCATTGCGACGGGTGAGGTCTTTGGCTACGAGGCCCTGCTGCGCTGGAGCAGCCCCGAACGCGGAGACGTGCCGCCAGCCCTGTTCATTCCTGTCGCCGAGGAGAACGGCCTCATCATCCCGCTCGGTGAATGGGTATTGCAGACGGCCTGCGCACAGGCGGCGAAGTGGGATGTTGCGTGCAAGCTGGCGGTCAACCTGTCTCCGGTGCAGTTCTTTCACCCTGATCTGTATCGTCTGGTCAAGGAAACGCTTGAAAATACCGGCCTTTCTCCCGACCGGCTCGAGCTGGAATTAACGGAAACGTCCATTATCGAGGACAAGCAGCGCGCGCTTGAAATCGTACGCCGGATCAAGGAACTCGGCGTTGGCATTGCACTGGATGATTTCGGCACGGGCTATTCGTCGATTGATACACTGCGCTCCTTCCCGTTCGACCGCATCAAGCTTGATGGCAGTTTCATGCAGGGGATCGAAACCAATTCCGATGCAGCTGCCATTGTCCGTTCGGTCCTGGCGCTCGGCCGCACCATGAACATTGCCGTGCTGGCGGAAGGGATCGAAACGCCCCGGCAGCTTGAAGTTCTGCGTGGCGAGGGCTGCGTGGCGGGGCAGGGGTTCCTGATCGGCCGCCCGGCCTGCCCGCAAACACTGGGGCTGCAACCGGCCTGATGCCACAGCGCCCCCGCATGCCTTTTCCATTCCGTGCAGGCTCGCAGCCTGCCTGTCAAATTGTGAACCGTGGCCTATCATCATGAACAAGTTGCTCCTTACCTCGTCCTCCCCGAAGCCTGTATTGTCGGGTGATGCCGCCCTGGCTCTGCTGATTGACGCGACCGAAGCGATCATCGTGACTGACGACCGCAATGACGTCCTCTTTTTCAATAAAGGGGCGGAAAAACTCTGGGGTTACGCGCAGGATGAAGTGCGTGGCCAGAACGTGCGGATGCTGATCCCCGATTTTGCCCGCCATGAACACGATGCCCCTGACGCCGGCCGCCGCGCGACGGGTCTCGACGCCACCGTTGGCACATCGCGCGAAATCATCTTCGAGAACAGGCACGGTGACTACATCACCGGGGAACTGACGCTCTCTTCAAGCAAGGTCGGCCCGAAAGGCAGCACGTACTATCTTGCCTCCATCAAGGCGGTAACGGAAGAAAACCATCGCAAGAAACTGCTGGACCTGCAGAATACGGTGTTCCAGTCCCTCTCAACCGATATGCAGATCCAAGATGTGGCTGACCTTGTGTGCCGGGAGGTGGAAAACTTCATTCCCAATACGGTCGCCATCCTTGTCCTGATCGATGAGGACCACCGGCTTCATGTCCTGTCAGGCCCCGGCCTGCCACGGCGCTATGCCGCGGCACTCGAAAACGTAACACTTTCCGATGCGGACATCATGGCCCTGTCCAATGACCTTGACGAGGCGGCGACCGTTGTATGGGAAAGTTACCGCTCGCTTGGCGTATCGCTGGGCCTGCATGATTGCTGGGCCTCTGCAATCAAGGCCAGCAATGGCAAGATATCGGGCATATTCGCGCTGTTTTCACGCAACACCAGCACAATCAGCGACTGGCCACAGAAAATCGTGGCGGGCTGCGTTCCCTTCTGCAGTGTGCTGATCGAGCAGTATGAAGCGCGTCACCATATTTCCCAACTGGCCAATTACGACCCGCTGACCGGCTTCCTGAACCGGACCGCCATCCATAAAATTCTCAGGAACCTTGTTGGCAAACCGGGTGACAATCATTTCGCCGTGCTGATGCTCAACCTCGACCGCTTTCGCGATATCAACGATGCGCTCGGGCACAGCAATGGCGATGACTTCCTCAAGGCCGTGGCGGCGCGGATCAAGAGCCTGTGCCGGAGCCATTACATCCTCAGCCGCGCGGGCGGGGATGAGTTTGTCATCATATTGCCCGATACACAGGCTGTTCCTGCCACGGCATTTGCCGAGCGACTGATCAAGGGCATGGAAGACCCCATCGAGATTGGTGGCAACTTCATCACGGCATCGATCAGTGCCGGAATCAGCATGTTCCCTGAAAACGGGCCGGACAGTGAATCCCTGATCGGCCATGCTGAAGCCGCGATGCGCCTTGCCAAGAAAGATGCCCGCGGCACGTTCCGCGTCGCGACGCCAGAAGACCATGCCGCGGCACAGGACCGCCTTGTCCTTGGCTCCGCCCTGCGTGATTCACTGGCGAAGGGATTGCTCAACCTGCATTACCAGCCGCAGATCGAGGCCAAGACGGGCGCGCTCTATGGCGTGGAGGCCCTGTCGCGCTGGCATCATCCGCATCTGGGCAATATCTTCCCCTCCCGGTTCATTGCGGTGGCCGAGGATACCGGGCAGATCGAGGCGATCGGCGCGTGGTGCCTCGAAGAAGCCTGCCGCCAGATCGTGGCATGGGACCGCGATGGGGTCATGATCCCGGCGGTATCGGTCAACCTGTCGGCCGGGCATTTCCGCAAACGTCAGTTGCCCGAAATGATCTCGAACCTGCTGACCCGCTTCGGCATTGCCCCGGCGCGCCTTACGGTGGAAATTACCGAAAGCGTGATGATGGATGAAAACAAGGATACGATGGACGTATTACACGCCATTCGTGCCCTGGATGTTGGCCTGTCCATGGATGATTTTGGCACGGGCTACTCATCGCTGTCGCGGCTGACCCGCCTGCCGCTGACGGAAATCAAGATTGACCGCAGCTTCATCATGAACCTTGAGCATGACGCCAATGCGCAGGCGGTGACAACGGCCGTGATTGGCATCGGCAACCGCCTGGGCATGACCGTCGTGACAGAAGGGGTGGAGACGGAAGCACAATACGCGCTTCTGGAAAGCCTGCACTGTGATGTCATGCAGGGCTATCTGTTTGCCAAGCCCATGGCGCCAAAAGATCTGGAAACATGGTTCAGGCAGCCCCGCAAGATCATGCCTGCAATGCGCAGGGCGTGCGGGGAACAGTCAGCATCCGGTCAGGCTGAAAAGAAATAACCATACGGCCTGAGCGGAAGGGGCACGCCACAGCTTTATGGTGGCGTGCCTCTGGTCTGGAGCAAATCTTACTTCAGTCCGTCCACAAAGGCTGCGATCCGGCGGCAGCCTTCGCGCAGGGTATCCGTGTCGGTGGCGTAGGAAATGCGGAAGAACGGGCTCATGCCGTAGGCAGCGCCCTGCACGGAGGCAACCTGCTGCTCTTCAAGCAGGGCCATGACAAAATCGGCATCGGTTGCAATCAGGCGGCCACCGGCCGAAGTCTTGCCCATGCAGCCACTGATGTCGGGATAGACATAGAACGCGCCCTGCGGCGTATGGCACTGCACGCCGGGAATGGCATTGAGCAGGGAAACCACCAGGTCGCGCCGGGCCTGGTATTCGGCAGCGCGGTCCTTGAGGAAGTCCTGCGGGCCGTTCAGCGCCGCGACCGCAGCCGCCTGCGCCAGCGTGTTGATGCCGCTTGTGGACTGGCCCTGCATGTTGTTCATGGCAGCGATCAGCGCGCGCGGGCCACCGCAATAGCCAACGCGCCAGCCCGTCATGGCATAGGCCTTTGACACGCCATTGACGGTCAGCACCCGGTCCTTCAGGCGCGGCTCGACCTCGGCGATGGTGCAGAAGGTGAAGCCGTCATAGATCAGGTGCTCGTAGATATCATCGGTCATGATCCAGACCTGCGGATGCTTCATCAGCACGGCGGCAATGGCTTCCATGTCCGCGCGCGGGCAGCACGCGCCGGTCGGGTTGCCGGGGAAGTTGAGCACCAGCCACTTGGTCTTGGGTGTAATGGCCGCCTCAAGGGCCGCGGCCGAGAGGCGGAAGCCGCCTTCGGCAGGGCAGGGCACGGACACGATGGAGGCCCCGGCAAGGCGGGCGATATCAGCATAGCTGATCCAGCTCGGCGTGGGCAGGACCACCTCGTCACCGGGGTTGATCGTCGCCATCATGGCATCATAGATGATCTGCTTGGCGCCGTTGGCCACCAGAATTTCGTTCAGGGCGTAATCAAGGTTATTTTCACGCTGGAACTTGGCCTGGACCGCTTTTTTCAGCGCGGGCTTGCCGTCCTGCGGCGGGTATTTGGTATCGCCCGCGCGGGCTGCGGCAAAGGCTGCATCCACCACATGTGTGGGCGTGGGAAAGTCCGGCTCGCCCGATGACAGGCTGATGATCTTCACCCCTTCAGCCTTCAGTGCCGATGCCTTGTCGGTCATCGCGGCGGAAGCCGAAATCCCAATTCCATTCAGTCGATCAGCAAACCCGGGCATCAGACACGTTCTCCAATTTCACTCAATGCAACAGCATATTAGATGTTCATAGCGATCGTAGATCGTTTCGCTACAGATTAGATAGCGGTGAAAACCGCATGGCCCCATACAACAATCCTATGAAGGCCCGCGTGTTTTCCTCACCCGTCCATCCGGATGGGGTTGCGCACCATGGCGAGTGACAGCCCGGCTGCAACGAGCAGGGCGGCAGCGCACATGTACCATGCCATGTCAAAACTGCCGGTCCATGACACGATGTACCCGGTCAGGATGGGCGAGAGCAGCCCCAGCGAGTTGCTGCATGTCAGGGTGACACCTGTTACGGCGCCCATTTTGCTGCCGTCTTCCACCATGTCGGTCAGCAGCGCGGTATTGGCGCCATTGGCCGCCATCAGGCAGGCCAGCGCACCAGACAGCACCAGCAGGATGGGCATCATGGTGTGAAAATGCGGCAGCAGCCCGATCGTGGCGGCACCGAGCAGGCAGGTTGCAACAACAAAACGCCGGTTGGGCGGATGAATGCCCCTGCGAAAGACCAGATGTTCGAGAATGCGCCCGATAACCACCGCGCCAATGGCTGCGGCCAGATAACACAGGGCCGTGCTGTTGCCCGTGCCGGTCGTGTTGATGTGCAGTTCATGGATCAGGTACAGCGGCATCCATGACATGACCAGAAAGTTCAGGTAGTTCTGGGTGCACTGCACTGCCAGTATCCCCAGAAAGGAGGATGAGCGGAACAGGTTCCTGATCTCGCGCACGGCAATCGGCCTGCGCGGGGCGGCATCGGGCTTTTCCTTCGGGTTGCGGTACACCAGCCACCACACCAGCGCCCAGCCGATGCCTATGGCGCCAAGCGCCATGAACTCGCACCGCCAACCGAAGAATGTGATCAGGTATGCCCCCGCAATCGTGCCGCCCGCCAGGCCAAGCTGCATGCCCGTGAGCAGCATGGTCATGACCGATCCGCGTTCGCGCGGCTGCGCCCAGTTGCGCACCACCGTGGCCCCCACGCCAAAGGTCGGCGCCTCACCCACGCCAAGCAGCACGCGGGTCATCAGGAACTGGGTAATGTTCTGCGCCATGCCGCCAAGCAGCATGGCAAATGACCATACGCCCACGGCAAGGCTGCCAATCGTGCGCGCGCCAACCATGTCGAGCACGATGGTCGAGGGCAGGTTGAGCAGGAAATACGACCACAGGAAACTCGACGAGACCCAGCCCATCTGCACCGGTGTCAGCGAAAACTCCTTGCCCATCGTGGGCAGGGCGATGGAGAGCGCCGCGCGGTCGCCATAGCTGATGGCGTACATCAGGAAGACAAGAAAGAAGAACACGTAGCGGGCAGGAATTGCGCGCCTGCTCCGGGCGTCGGTGGTCATTTCACCTGTTGTCACGCTGTAGGACTCCTGGTGTGCCATGAATTACGGGAGGGGAGGGGACGTGCGGCGGTGGCGTGCCGCGATCAGGGCGGGGTGCCGGTGGCCGCATCCATCGTGCCTTCCGCCACCACTTTCTGCCTGGCCGGGCAGTCGCTGCGCAGCATCCACACGCCGGAGCCAATGATCAGCAGCCCGCCAATGGCCATGGCGATGCCGGGTATCTCGCCAAACCCGAACCACCCGATCAGCGCGGCCCAGAGCAGCCCGGAATAGGCAAACGGGCCAATGGCGGAGACCTGCGCCGAGGCGAACGCCTCGGTCTGGAGCACCTGCGCGATACCGGCGAAGGCGCCCACGGCAACAAGGCAGCCCGCTTCGGTCAGGCCGGGCGTGGTCCAGATGAAGGGTAGCGGCAGCGCGGTCATGACGGTCATAAGGATGGCCTGCCACAGGGCGATGGTGGTGCTGGATTCCGTAGCCGAAAGCTGGCGGATCTGCATGGTGGTCAGCGCGCCGACAGCCCCCTGCGCCAGGGCCACGAAATACGCCCAGCTCGGCACGGCAGCGCCTGTTGCGCCGTGGCCATGCAGCAGCCCCTTGCCAAGGGCCACCACGATCACGCCCGAAAACCCGATCGAGACCGCAACCCAGCGCTGGAGCGAGGGCCGTTCATGCAGCAGCGGGATCGAGAGCAGGACGAGGAACAGCGGCTGCGTGTAGGACAGCACCTGCTGTTCGGCCAGCGGCAGGCGGGTCACGGTGATCACGACCATGATCATGCTGATCAGCCCCACGACCGAGCGCAGGACATGACCGCCAAAATGACGTGTTTTCAGGACAATGCCCGAGCGCGAGGCAATCAGCAGCACGAAGGGCAGCGAAAACAGGTTCCGGAAGAAAATGATCTCGAGCGCAGGAAGCGTGGAGCCGGTCAGTTTCTGCAGGGCATTGAGGGCAGCGGTGAAAAATGTTGCCGATGCCAGAAGAAGGGCACCACGTTTCAGGTCATGCTTCATTTTATCCGTACCTCAATGCACGACAGGGATGGCGGCGCGCTTCATCGATCAATGCTGCCAGATGCCCCCACGTGCTTCATGTTACGACACCGTAACGCAGGAGGCGGATTCCGGGTCATAGGCGTTCGTTGCGGTGCGATAGAAAATTCTTATGGGTAGCGGGCGGCCCCGCTGCCTAAAGCTGGCAGGCGGGGGTCAGCACGCCGCCACTCGCCTCGATTTCCGCGCGGATGGCGCGGGCGAGTTCCAGCGATCCGGGTGTGTCGCTGTGCACCAGAATGGACTGCGCCCTGACCGGCAGGCGCGCGCCGTCAATGGTCGTGACCGATCCGTCATCCAGGAACTGCTTCACGCGCGCACGCACGCCCGCCAGGTCATGGATGACAGCACCCGGCTGCCCACGCGGCACCAGCGTGCCGGCTGTGGTATAGGCACGATCAGCCAGGAACAGGGTCTGGGCCCGCAGGCCGGCCTTCTCGGCAGCGCGTTCGGTCGCCTGGCCGGGCATGCAGAACACGCTCAGGTTGCGGTCAAGAGCCGCGATGGCGCGGGTCAGGCGCAGGGCAAGGCCCTCATCCGCATTGGCCATGTTGCCAAAAGCGGCATGGTAGCTGACATGCGTGACCCGGTGGCCGTGGCGGGCGGCGATGCCCTGCAGCGCGCCGATCTGGTAGCACATCATGGATTCCATATCCGCGTCGGATACGGCCATGGTGCGGCGGCCAAAGCCCATCAGGTCGGGCAGGCCGGGATGGGCGCCAATGCCCACGCCCTTTTCCTTCGCCAGCCGCACGGTGCGGTCCATGATGGCGTAGTCACCGGCATGGAAACCACAGGCGATGTTGGCTGACGAGACGGTGTCCATCAGCCCGTCATCATCAGCGATGCGCCAGCGGCCAAAACCTTCGCCCATGTCGGAATTGAGGTCGATCTTCATGCCTTGGCTCCAGATTTCATGCCAGCGCGGCAGCGGGCGGATGAGCGGTAACGGGCAACCAGCGTGCGCAGGTCGTCAAGATAGGCATTGACTGGCTGCATGGCGGCAACGCCTTCGGCAAAGCTGCATTCATGCAAACGGATGCGCATGCCGATGCGCGCCTGCGCCAGCCGCCACAGATCGGCTTCGATCACGGTGGCGATGCGCGGATAGCCACCCACGGTATTGGCATCAGCCAGTTGCACGATCGGCTCGCCCGCGGGTGGAACCTGCACGAGGCCCGCAATCACGCCATAGGAGCGCAGTTCAACCCGGTGGCGCAGTTCAAGCGGGGTGCCCGACAGGCGGTAGCCGACGCGGTTGCTCTGTGGCGTGATGCGCCATGCGGTTTCCCACAGCCGCTTCTGGGCTTCGGGCGTGAACAGGGCGTAGTCGGTTGCGGGCAGGGCGCGCAGGTGAATGACCTTGCTGTCCTGCGCTTCAGCCACGGCATCGAGCGCCGAAGCGGGGGGCAGGGCGCCGTAGCCCGCTATATCCAGTGTCGTGCCCGTGGTGCCGAGCGTGTCGCCTGCTTCCAGCGGGCGACCGTCCAGCCCGCCAAAGCTGCCACGGAGCTGGGTGCTGCGCGAGCCCAGAACGACCGGCACCTCAATGCCGCCTGCAAGGCAGATATAGCCGCGCGCGCCCGCCTTGGGCGGCCCGATGCGCAGCACCTGTCCCGCAGCCGCCGTCTCGACCATCCAGGGCAGGACCGTGCGGCCATCAAGTTCGATCAGGGCGTCGATGCCCGTCACCGCAAAGGTGGCGGGGGCGTCAAAGCGCAGCACGAAGGGATAGGTCTGCAGTTCGATGCAGGCATCATCGATCTGGTTGCCCAGCAGGATGTTGCCGACCTGAAGCGCAAGCGCGTCCATGGCACCCGACGTGCCCACGCCCAGGTTGCGGTAGCCGGGGCGGCCGAGATCCTGCACCGTGTTCAGGGCCGATGTTTCAAGGATCGTAATCACAGTTCGATGCTTTCGGGGTAAAAGCGGATGCGATCGCCAACGGCAAACAGGGCGGGGGGCTGTTTGTGGGGGTCGAACAGGCGCAGGTCGGTAAACCCGATGGAATTCCAGCCGTTCGGCCCCGTCAGCGCGGAAATGCCCGCCTGCATGCCGCCAATGATGACGGTCCCGGCCTGCATGTTCAGCGACGGCACGGTCTTGCGCGGCGTTGCGATGCGGGGGTCAAGCCCATGCAGGTAGCCAAAGCCCGGCGCGCTGCCAATGGCGCAGACCGTGTATTCGCTGCCGTGATGGATGGAAATGACATCCTGCGCGGACAGGCCCGAATGGGCGCAGACCGCTTCAAGATCCTCGCCCAGCGCGCCGCCATAGCGCACGCCGATCTCGAACAGATGCCCCTCGATATGCCGCTCGGGCAGGGTGTTCCAGGCATGGCACAGCCACTCCGCCACGGCCTGCGGGCGCTCGGGCGGGGCGGAAAAGATCAGCATGAGGTTGGTCACGCCGGGAATGAGTTCGAGCACGTCGGGCCGCGCCTGTGCCGCATCCATCAACGCCCAGACCCGGCGCTGGTGGGCCATGGTGAAATCACCGGGCGCCTCGAACAGCATGGCGCGCGTGCCGATCATGTTTATGGCAGGCGCCGCAGTCGTATCGCGCGCCACATCGTTCTTTATATCCGTGTTCAAAATACACAGTCCCTGCAACGGCGCCGGTTATTGAGCCTGAACCGTAACAATATAGGTTTCGTGGCATGAAGTGCCAGATGCAAGAGTATGACCGTTCACGTAACGATGGCCAGTGCGATTATGGTTGTGAGGCTATTGAATAATCTTATGGCTCAGCATGATAGCCGGGCCATCATATTATGTTATGGCGTGAGAACGAAGTGCTCTTGGCACTTGTTGTCCGTGGTCGTTAGCATAAAAATCAATAGCTGAGCATCCGGTATCCGTTGTGGGGCCGGGTGGTGTTAGTTTCTCTGTCCACGATCGGGTTTTCTTACCATGAGCAACCAGCCGTACCGTACCGCCCTCGTCACTGGCGCTTCTTCTGGCATTGGCGCGCAGATCGTGCGCCGCCTGGCGCAGGAAGGGATCGAGGTTCATGCCCTGGCGCGTGACGCGGCCCGGCTGGAGCAGCTGTCGAAGGAAACCGGCTGCGTCGTGCATGCCGTCAGTGTATCTGACCAGGCCGGGATCGAGGCGCTGGTCAAGACGCTCGAGATCGACATCCTGGTCAACAATGCCGGGCAGTCGCGCACGGGCAACATCACCAACACCACGCCCGAGGATATCGATGCGCTGGTGGATGTGAACCTGCGCGCGGTGCTGCAACTGACCCGGCTGGTGGTGGCAGGCATGATCGAGCGTGATCGTGGCCATATCGTCAACATCACCTCCATTGCAGGCCATTATGCCTTTGCTGGCGGCAACACGGTCTATCATGCCACCAAGGCGGGCGTGCATTCGCTCTCGCAGCAGCTGCGCTGCGACCTGTTCGGCCACCGCATCCGCGTGACCGAAGTCTCGCCCGCGCGTTGCGAAACCGAGGTGTTCGGCCGCCTGATCGGCAACATGGAAGAGGCGAAGAAGCGTTTCTTTGATGAATATGAGTCCCTGCTGCCCGAGGATATCGCCAATTCCGTCGCCTTCGCCGTCATGTCGCCGCAGCGCATGAATGTCAGCTTCATGGAAGTGCTGCCGACCATGCAGGTCGTGGGCGGCCTGAACTTCGCCAAAAAGACATCCGGCGCGGCGTAAGAACAGTGGATCTCACGCATGTCAGGCGGCTGATCGACCTGCTGGCCACGGCTCCGGTTACGGAGCTGGAGGTCGAGGAGGGCGGCTGCCGTATCCGCATCACCCGTGGCGGCGGCGCGCAGCCTGAGGTTGCGCCATCCGCCCCGGCCGCCGTGGCGGCTCATGCGCCCGTAGCGGCGGTGGCAGCGCCAGCCGTAGCGCCTGTGGTGGAGGAGGCGGTCATTGCCGCCCCGTCCTACGGCGTGTTCCATCTCTCGCCCGCGCCGGGAGCGCCGCCGTTTGTTACGGTGGGGCAGGACGTGCAGGCCGGGCAGGAAGTGGGGCTGGTCGAGGCGATGAAGGTGTTCAACGCCGTCCGTGCCACACAGGCTGGCAGGATTGCCGCCGTGCTGGTGGAAGACGGCACCGAAGTGGAGGCAGGCACCCCCCTGTTCCGGCTGGCATGAGTGAGACCCCACGTTTCAACCGCGTGCTGATCGCCAATCGCGGCGAGATTGCACTGCGCATCCAGCGCGCCTGCCGCCAGCTCGGGCTGGAGACGGTGGCCGTGTATTCCGAAGCCGATGCCGACAGCCGCCATGTGCACGAGGCTGACGTGGCCCTGTGCATTGGCCCTGCCGCTGCGGCCCGCAGCTATCTCGACCCCAACGGGCTGCTGCTCGCAGCCCGGCTGACCGGGGCGCAGGCCATTCACCCCGGCTACGGCTTCCTATCGGAAAATGCTGATTTTGCCGACGCGGTGGAAGAGGCGGGCCTGACCTTCATCGGCCCGACTGGGGCTTCCATCCGCATGATGGGCGACAAGATTACCGCCAAGCGCGCCATGCGCGAGGCGGGCGTGCCCTGCGTGCCCGGCTCGGACGGGCCGCTGCCTGCCGATATGGATGCCGTGAAGGCCATTGCGCTCGATGTCGGCTTTCCGGTCATCGTCAAGGCATCAGGCGGCGGCGGCGGGCGCGGGATGCGTGTGGTCGAGCGCGTGGAGGACCTGGCGCAGGCCGTAACGCTGACCGCCAAGGAGGCCGAGCAGGCCTTTGGTAACCCGACGCTGTATCTTGAGCGCTTCATGCAGAAGCCGCGCCATATCGAAATTCAGGTTCTGTGTGATACGCACGGCACAGCACTGTGGCTGGGCGCGCGTGACTGCTCGCTGCAGCGCCGCCACCAGAAAGTGCTGGAGGAAGCATCCGCCCCCGGCATATTGCCCGAGACCATTGCCGAAATTGGCGAACGTTGCGCTGAAGCGTGCAGGCGTATCGGCTACCGTGGCGCGGGCACGTTCGAGTTCCTGTATGAAGACGGCGTGTTCGCCTTTATCGAGATGAATACCCGCGTGCAGGTCGAGCACCCGATTACGGAAGAGACAACGGGCATCGACATCGTGGCCGAGCAGTTGCGCATTGCCCAGGGGGCAAAGCTTGGCATCGCGCAGGCGGATATCGGGCTGCGGGGCCATGCCATTGAATGCCGCCTCAATGCCGAGGATCCGTTCACCTTCATGCCTTCGCCCGGCACCATCACGCGCTGGGACCTGCCTGGTGGCCCGGGCATCCGGGTCGATACGCATGTCGTGGCGGGCTACACGGTGCAGCCTTATTATGACTCGCTGATCGGCAAGATTATCAGTTATGGCGCCACCCGTGAGCAGGCGATTGCGCGCATGCGCGTGGCACTGGCGGAAATGAAGGTGGAAGGGGTGTCAACCAACATCGCCCTGCATCAGGACCTGCTGGCCGACCCCGCATTTGCGCGTGGCGGGGTGGATATCCATTACCTTGAACGCTGGCTTGCAAAAAGGACGGCCTCATGAGCAACCGGTCCGAAACGCTGGTGCCCCATTTTGATCGGCTGCCAGAGCCTGAACAGATTGGCCAGATGGCAACATGGCTGGCGCAGGCAGGGCTTGAAAGCCTGGAACTGTGCAATGAGGCGGCGGGGCTGAAACTGCGGATCCGCGTAGGGCAGGCTGCACCTGCGGCAGCCACTTCCCATGCCCCGGCAGTATCGCAGCCGGATGCCGGGGCCGGACTGGTGGCGGTGAAAACACCGTATTTTGGGCATCTGTGCCTGACCCATCCGCAGCGCGACAGTGCTTTTGCCCCGGTGGGCGCAAAGGTGGCGCAGGGTGATACTGTAGCGCTCCTTACGCTGGACAGCCTGCAGGTGCCCGTTCCCGCACCGGTAGCGGGCACGGTTGCCGAGGTGACGGGGCAGGCCGGTGCACTGGTCGGATATGGCACCGCGATCATGCAGATCCAGCCGGACTGATACGCCAGGCCGGGTATCGCGGCGGTTCGCACATTGTATTCGCCGTGTTTTTTCTGGCCTGCTGTCGTGTCATGACATGCGAACACAGGCGTGGTGCGGTTTTTCTCCGCCTGCGTCGCGGCATTATTCTTAATGTGGATAGACCGAAATGATTAATATGCCCGCTCCGGCGCGAGATAGCGCGACCTGCACCACAATGGGGCAGGCGGCCCCTGCGGCAGCGGAGAATGGGCAGTTCGGCCCCCGCGTCGAGCGCGACCTGTTGGGCGAGGTCACGCTGCCGCCCGGCGTGCTATGGGGTGTGCATACCAAGCGCGCGCTGGACAACTTTCCCATAAGCGGCATCACGATCGGCAGTTTTGCCGAACTGGTGCAGGGGCTGGTGGTGGTAAAGCAGGCAGCAGCGCGGGCCAATCTCGCGCTGGGCTATCTCGACCCCACGCGTGCCGGTGCCATTGACGCTGCCTGCCAGCGCATCCTGCAAGATCCCGCCTATAATGCGCAGTTTGTGGTGGATGCCATGCAGGGCGGGGCGGGTACCTCGACAAACATGAACGCCAATGAGGTCATTGCCAATGTCGCCCTGGGGCTGCTGGGCGAAAAACCGGGCGCCTACGGCGTGCTGCACCCCAATGACCATGTCAACATGGCGCAGTCCACCAATGATGTTTACCCCACTTCGCTCCGCCTCGGCCTGCTGCTTGCGGTTGATCCGCTGCTGGTGGCCCTTGAGGGACTACATGCGGCGCTGGATGAAAAGGCGGAGGCATTTGACAAGATCCTGAAGGTTGGCCGCACGCAGTTGCGCGATGCCGTGCCCATGACGCTGGGGCAGGAATTCGGGGCGTTCCGCACGGCGGTAGCGGATGAAATCAGGAGCATAAAGGCCCATGCGGCGGCCTTTGAGCAGGTCAATCTTGGGGGTACCGCCATTGGCACGGGGCTGAATACCGACCCGCGTTATGCGCCCATGGTCATGGCGGAGCTGCGTAGCCTGACCGGGCGGCCCATGAGCAGTTCGCCCGACCTGATCGAGGCGACATCGGATGTGGGGGTTTTTGTGCTGTTTTCAGGCGCGCTCAAGCGCCTGGCGCTCAAACTGTCAAAAATGTCCAGCGATCTGCGCCTGCTTTCAAGCGGGCCGCGCACGGGCCTGGGTGAAATCGTGCTGCCTGCGGTGCAGGCCGGGTCTTCCATCATGCCGGGCAAGGTCAATCCCGTCATACCCGAGGCGGTCAATCAGGTGGCGTATCTGGTGGCGGGCCATGACCTGACCATTACCATGTGCGCCGATGGCGGGCAGTTGCAGCTTAATCCGTTTGAACCGATGATCGGCTATTGCCTGTTTACATCCATCAAGACATTACGCGCGGCCATCGAAACCCTGACCACGCGCTGCATCAGCGGCATTTGTGCTGATCGGGCGCGGTGCCAGGCGCTGTTTGACCTTAATATCGGCATCATTACCGCGCTGGTGCCGGTGCTGGGATATGATGTCTGTTCGACCCTTGCCAAGCGCGCGCTGGCGGAAGACCGCAAGGTGACGGACCTGATCGAGGAGGCGCGACTGCTTTCCCCCGAGCAGCTTGCGGCCCTGTTGCAGCCTGCTGCGCTGACCCGCCCCAATATCGGGTGCGTGCCGGTCTGAACCATGATGAACCGTTTGCAAAGTCAGCCCGGAAACTTTTATCAATCGGTTGTTTTCAAACAGTATTTTAGCCGAAAGGCTGGGCACCCGGCCAGTTATGCGAGGCGGCCATGGCCTTGGCGAGGTCGATAAGCAGATCACGCACGGCCACCGACGCCTCGGTTTCTGGAATGATCTCGGGAATGCACAGTGAAACGTCTTCCTGAATGACGGGGTTGTGCAGCGGAAAGATGCGCGACTTGCCCGGCACGACAATGCGGCTGGCAACGGACCAGGGCAGGATGGTGCTGCCAATGCCCTGTTCTATGGCGCCCTGCAGGGTAATCAGCGCCTCGATTTCGGCCACGATGCGGGGTTCAAGCTGCTTGCGTATGAAGGCCATGTCCACGCTCTTGCGGACAAAATTATGTTTGGGCGGCAGCAGCAGGGGAATGTCGGCTATATCAGCGAGTTGTACGGCCCCTTTTTCATTCTGGGGAAATTCCAGATCATGCGGCGCGAGCAGGAAGAATTCTTCCTTCATCAGCGGCGTGAAAATAACGCCCTTGATGGGGCCTGCACCATGGATTACGGCCATGTCCAGCCGCCCGGTCATGATCAGTTCGCTGTATATGTCATCAAAGCTTTCGGTCAGGTGCAGGGTAATATTGGGCAGGCGCTCGCGCACGAGCTGCAGCAGCTTGACCGAAAGCGTGGACCCCGCGCTGTAGGGGGATAGCCCGACCGAGACCTTGCCCACCAGCGGCCCGGCGCCTTGGCTGATTTCAACCATTGCCCGGTCGAACTGTTTGGTCAGGGTTTGTGCGTGCCGGTACAGTTCCGCCCCGGCGGTGGTGGGGGTTACGCCGCTTTTGCTGCGGATGACAAGCTTTTGCTTGAAAGCATTCTCAAGTGTGGCGAGCTGCTGGCTCAGTGCAGGCTGGGCAATATTGAGCAGGTCGGCCGCGCGCGAAATGCTGCCAAGATCGATAATCTTAATAAAAGCCTGTAGTCGGCGTATATCCAACGGGAGCTCCGTAAATGTTATGGGCTATGGATTTATAACCTTGACATTAGGGACTTTTCTTTAACTGTCAACATATTGTGCCATAGCCGGTGCATATGGAAGGTGGCGCGGCACGGTTGCTGCAGGTGCGCATTACAGGCGCGCCCGGACATGCATGCGGCAGGCCCTCTGATACTTGAGACTATTATGCAAAAAAGCAACACATCTGAAAAATAAGAGCGTTTTCAGTTATATAATTTGTCATGTGCAAGTAAGAACCAATCCGGATTCCGAACATATCAATAATTCATATGACGCCAAATCATAACGAACGCGCATCATAACATTACACATATTCATACGGAACGTTTCGGTCGAGTTTCAGGGGGGAGAGGCATATGTCAGGCCTGTCAAAGCGCAAGTTATATCTGGTGGCCGGGGTGGCATTTGGCACATTCATGCCGGTTGCGGGTGAAGCCGCGACCGCTACCGTTTCGTCGGCGCAAAAACATTACCGGATCGCTGCCGATAAAAAGGCGCCCGCCCCCCGGCAGGCCATGCCCGCAGCCCTTCAGGCATCAAGCCACCCCGAAGAAATCCATGTCGGCGGCCGTCAGACCAATTCCGTCTTTTCCCCCAGTACGCCCCGGCACAGCACCACGCAGGTGACGGTCGTAACGGGTGCTGAACTGCTCAAGACCGGCCAGACCAATGTACTCTCCGCGCTGGCACAGGCCAACCCTGCCATCACCACCGCAGCCCTGCCCGGTGGTGGTGCCAGTTCCTTTGTCCAGACCATGCAGCTGCGCGGCCAGTCGCCCGATGATACGCTGATCCTGGTCAACGGCCATCGCCGCCACATTGGCGCCAACTTCAACGCCAATGCGGGCACCAACTGGGGTAGTGAGCCGGCCGATATCTCGCTGATCCCCATTACCGCGATCGATCATATCGAAGTGGTGACCGAAGGGGCCTCCGCGCTTTACGGGCAGGATGCCATTGCGGGTGCGGTCAACATCGTGCTCAAGCGCGATACGCATGGTGGCACCGTCAATTTCAAGAACAGCGGCTATTACGCGGGCGACGGCCAGGCGCTTGATGGCTCGGCCAGCTACGCCATGGCGCTGGGCAACAAGGGCGGCTATCTAGACCTTGCAGCACAGGTAACCCACCAGTTGCCCACCACCCGTGGCGGCGATTACTATGGCACCCTGTTCAATGACGCGCGTAACGCCACGGCGGACCGTAACGTGCAGCGTGGCCTGGGCCTGCCCAAGAGCACGCTTGAAACCCTGAGCGAAAACATGTCCGTGCCCTTGGGGCATGGGTTCAACTTCTACAGCACGTCCACCTTCTCGCACCGTCGCGCCAATGTGGCTGAAACCTATCGCGCCAATAACGGCAATGATATATGGATCAATCCGTCGCTCTACCCCAATGGTAACCAGCCCTATATTACCATGGATCAGTACGACTTCGAGACCGATGACGGCATCCGTACGCGCAAATTCGGCTTTGCATGGGATGCGTACGTAACGTTCGGGCGTGATCAGCAGACATACGGCACCAAGGATTCCGAAAACGCTTCGCTGGCGACTGGCGGCGGATATGCATACGACCCGACCCAGACATCCTTTTATGATGGCAAGTCGATCTCGACCGAGCTGACAACAGGGCTCAGGGGGTCACGTTCGTTCCATACCGGCCTGCTGCCCAAGGACATCAACCTGCGCTTCGGTGCGGAATACCGTCATGATACCTTCCAGATGACTGAAGGTGAGCCCAATTCGTGGAGTGGGCAGGGTGCAACCGATCACCCCGGTAACCCGGCGCTGGCCGTATCGAACACGGACCGTGACGTGTACGAAGGTTTTGCCAACCTTGATTTCTATGTGACGAAGAAGTGGGAATGGACCCTGGGTGGCCGCGTTGCCAACTACAGCAACCTCGCAACCGTCGAGACAGGTTCGGTCGGCACGCGCTATAACTTCAACAAGCGCTGGGCCATCCGTGCCAACATCAATTCCGGCTACCGTCCGCCAACGCTGGGTGAGATTTCGTATTTCTATTCGGCGCCCTATCCCGGTTATGTTGTGGATCAGCTTCCATCCACCAGTGCGCTAGCCAAGTCCTATGGCGCGACCACCCTGAAGGGTGAGTATTCACGCAGCTATACCATTGGTATTGATGCAAACCCTGTGGATGGTTTTCACCTGGCGGGCAACCTGTACTACATCGCCATCAATGACCGTCTGGGCAGTTCTGCGAGCTTTCCAGTCACGTCGGGTAACGTGTATGGTTTAGGTAATGTCACGTCGCTCAGTTACTATGCCAACCTATATAATACCCAGACATTTGGTGGTGACCTGACTGCCGATTACACCCTCAATACCCACCGATACGGCAAGTTCCGTTTTGCCATGGGCATCAACTTCTCGGATAACGAAATCCGTTCGAGCAAGAGCAACCTGGTCAACGAATACACCAAGGAAATGGTGCTGCACGCCGCACCGAAAAACCGCGAGCAGATCAGCGTAAACTGGCAGTACAAGAAGTGGTCGGTCTTCGTGCAGGAAATGCGCTATGGCTCCATTACCTACATGGCGGCCCCCACGGGCCCGGGTTCCGTGCCGTTCGAGCAGAACCCGGCTTTCATTACCAACATGGAAGTTGACTACAAGCCCGTACCACGCTGGACCATTGGCATCGGTGCGAACAACCTGGGCAACAAATACCCGACCCGTGTTTCCTCCTCCATTGCCAACACGCAGCAGGGCCTTGCCAAATACGCGTCCTATTCCCCCTACGGGTTCAATGGCGGCATGTATTATGTCAAGACGTCGCTCGATTTCTGAGCCAATGCGTCAGAACACAAAGAGCATCTGATACATGGCGGGGCAGGGGTCTCATGGCCCCTGCCTTGTGCGTTGGTCCGGCAGATCCGGCCATTTGCCGGATGACGTTTGCAAGATGAACTAGAACATAAAAGCTGCTATATGCCGCCTTTCAGAGGCGGCATTTTTTTGAGCGGAACAGCATGTTTCAAAGGCAGCTTTTGCATTCCTGAGCAGTCAGATTCCCAAAACCTGAGCATATCCGTTGTGGCCACGCGGCTTTTGGTGTTCAGACGATCTTTGTGGGACAGGTAAGAAAGTTTTTGGTGAAGCTTTTTTCAAAAAGCTTCAAGGAACGCCGTCTTTTTAAAAAAAGGCGGTACCCAAAACTTTTATCATTTTTATCAATGAGTGGTTTTTTAACAGTTTTTTAAGGGCTTACGCGCAGCCCTGCGGCCAGCTTGCATGGGCCACCATCAGCGCGGCGTGTTACGCCCCGACATCCGGTAGGCAATAATGCCTACGGCATTGGCAACCGCCGAGATCAGCGCAGACAGATGCCCGAAGGGGAGCGCACGCAGGCCAGGCCGCAGCACAATCAGCACGCCAATAAAACCCACGATGACCAAAAGCCACCAGACGACAAAATTGTCGCCGTGCCGGATGCGGCCATCGGGTTCAAGGCCAGGGTCACCTGCCCCGTCGGGAAGCATGATGATTATTCCCCATGGCCTGGCCGGGCTGGCAAGCAGGGGTCATCGTGCCGCGCGACGGATCGCCTGTGGCGGCAACCCGAACACCCGCACGAATGCCCGCCGCATGCGCTCGGGGTCATGAAATCCCGTGGTGATGGCGATAGCCTCGATTGGCATTGTGGAATGCACGATCCGTTCATGCGCGGCCTCTACGCGCAGCCGTTCAACCGCCTTTGCCGGACTGGTTCCGACAGCGGCCTGAAAGGCGCGGGAAAAATGGCGCGGGCTCATGGCCATCCGCCCTGCCAGCACCTCTATGGTCAGGCGTTGCGACAGGTGGGCCCGTATCCAGCCCAGAAGGGCATCAAACCGCGCGCCGCCCCCTTCCATGTCCAGCAGGGCTGAAAACTGTGATTGCCCGCCCGGGCGGCGATAAAACACAACCATCTGCCGTGCTGTCTGGCGGGCAACATCTTCCCCATGGTCCTGGGTTATCAGTGCCAGGGCAAGGTCAATGCCCGCACTGATGCCAGCCGAGGTCCAGACAGGCCCGTCATGGATGAAGATGGCATCAGGCTCGAGGCTGATATCGGCAAACATATGGCTGAATTTCTGCGCCTGCTGCCAATGCGTGGTCACGCGCCGCCCCTGCAGCAGCCCTGCTGCGGCCAGCATGAATGCGCCGGAGCACACACTGCACATGCGGCGCGTGCGGCTGCCGTGGTGTTGAAGGAAGGCACGCAGGTCAGCGCAGTGCATGGCCGTGCCGTGGCCTTCGCCGCCAACGGTAATGAGGGTGTCAAACATGTCTGCCGCATCGAGCGGTAGGGTCTGCACGGCAATTTTGGCAGAGGAGAGCACCAGCCCGCCATGGCGCGACAGCATTCTGAGCGCGTAGTCCTGCCCGCTGATACGCCCGGCAAGTTCGAATGCCGTGGCAGGCCCGGCAGCGTCGAGCAACTGGAAATCGGGATAGAGCACAAAGCCGATGGAGCGTGTCATGGCCTGAAATGAGGGATCATTGTCATTTCGTCAATGCGGTTCAGGAACCACACTCATCCCACACGCTTGTTTTATGTTGAATACAGGAGTTTTTGCATGTCCCGTCCTCTCCTGCCGCCGTTTGATGCACAGACCGCCGCCCTCAAGGTCCGCCTTGCTGAAGATGCCTGGAACACCCAGGACCCCACGCATGTGGCCCAAGCCTATACGCCAGACAGCCAGTGGCGCAACCGCACGGAATTCATCCATGGGCGTGAGGACATCATCGCGTTCCTGACCCGCAAATGGAGCCGGGAACACGAGTACCGCCTGATCAAGGAACTCTGGGGGTTTCGCAATAATCGCATGGCTGTCCGCTTCGCCTATGAGTGGCATGATGCCACGGGCGCATGGTTTCGCTCCTATGGCAACGAGTTGTGGGAATTCGATGCAAACGGCCTGATGCGTACCCGCTTCGCGTCAATCAATGACCTGCCGATTACGGCGCCCGACCGGCTGTTTCACTGGCCACGCGGTCGCCGCCCGGATGACCATCCGGGGCTTTCCGCTCTGGGGCTGTAACCCCTGTCACAGGCTGCCCGTCCGGATCAAAGGCCGGTTCGCTGATGCCCGCACGGTCGGGCCCGGCGTCATATTGTGCCTTCTGTCGGTCCGCGTTCAGGTTCACGTCAGCTTCGCGCCCTAAACCTGTCCTGACCGGTGCCCGGCACCATTGATCGACAGAGGGAGCCTGACAGGCCATCATGCGCGTAAAGCTACGTTATCTCCCGGTTCTGCTGGCTTCCTTCGTGGCGTGGGCATGGACCGTGCCTGCAGCCGCGAAGACGGACCTGGTCTGCACAGGGCAGGCTGCGGGCATCAGGCTGCATGTCGATGGATTGTATGGCGGTTATCCCCATTCCGTCCTGCGCCAGGCGGTCTTGCGCAGCGTAGCCTGCCCTACGGGGCCAGATGTAAATGCGGCCTTTCTCAAGATCGCGCAGCCTGCCCCGCACCTGCGGGTATCGGTGATCCGCCCCATCGGGCAGGGGCAGCAGGGGTCGATTTCGGTCATGCTGTTCTCGCGCGGGCAGTTCGTGATCGGTGAGCGGATGGGCCTGTCCGTCCTGTCGCACAGCCAGTCGCCCTTTGTGGTTTCAAACGACATCAACCTCGCCACCCAGCGCATGTGGGATGATCTGGCCGCCCGCATGAAGGCAGGCGGCCCGGTTGTTCCATGAAGGCTGGCCCTGCATGCGCCCGGCCGAGCTTGCGTGCTTGGCCTTGTGCTGGCACCAGGATGCTTTGCGCTGACGGGCCTGCCGGTGGAGACCGTGCCCGACATTTTGCCCCGGCAGGTTCTGGTCTCGGTCGTGGCCCCCGTCCTTGCCAGCGAGTAGGTGGGGAAGCTCATTACCTTGCCCGTCAAGGTCAGCATCATCGACCCGATGGGCGTGAACGAGATGGACAGCTTTATTTTTCCCAATAACCCCGGCACATGAAAAACCGCGCGCATGCAGGCAGCGCTTGCAGCCGTCCTGTCATGGCTACGGCGTTTGTGGCGAGCCTCGGGTTCTTTCCCACGGCGTTCTCCAAAAGTGGGGGAGCGGCGGTGGACCGCTCTCTGGCCAGCGTGGTCATTGGCGGGCTAGTCTCCTCCACATTGCTGAGCCTGCTGGTGCTGCCATCACTGTACGCGCGGGTCATGCGCGAGAGGGAGCAGGACTGATGCGTATCCTCATTGTGGAAGACGAGGCCGATCTGGGGGCTGCGGTGCTTGAGCGCGTGCGGCAGGCAGGCCATGCGGTGGACTGGTCTGCCACCATCAAGGAGGCCCGCGCCGCTTTGGCGGCGGTGGCCTATGACTTCATGCTGCTCGATCTTGGCCTGCCTGATGGGAACGGGCGCGACCTGCTGCGCACGGTCAGGGCGCGCGGCCTTGACATTGCCGTGCTCATCACCACCGCCGAGGACCAGATCAGCGACCGCATTGCAGGCTTGTCGGATGGGGCGGATGACTATATCGTCAAACCCTACGACCTTGATGAACTTGTGGCCCGTATCACCGCCATCGCCCGGCGTTTCGCGCCGCGCCAGCATGCGCTGCCCGTGCGGGTGGGCGATGTTGCGATTGACCGGCAGAACCGCGTGGTGCGGCGCCATGGCGCACCGCTTGAACTGACAGCGCGGGAATGGGCCATCATGGAACTGCTGTCGCGCAGGCCGGGCATGATCCACTCGCGCAGCCAGATCGAGACGGCCCTGTATTCGTTTGGCGATGACGTGGAGAGCAATACGATCGAGGTGTTCATCAGCCGCCTGCGCAAGAAGGTGGGCAACGCGGCCATCCGCACCGTTCGGGGGCGCGGATACTGCCTGGCTGTGGGAACGCCAGTATGAAAAGCTGGAGCCTCGCCAACCGTATCATCAGCAGCGTGCTGGCGGTTGTCATCATCAGCCTTCTCGCACTTGGCGTCGCCATCGGGTTTTTCACCCACCATGAAATGATCGAGCGGCTGGACAACTCGCTGCAGGAGGTGTCCGAGCGGTTGCAGAGCGCGGTCGTCACCCAGCTTCATGCGGCCCCTACCGGCACGGTTGCGGTGGTGCCGGGGGCGGGGGCATGGGCGCTGGCCTATCAGATCGTGGATGCCGGGGGCCATGTGGTGCTGCGCTCGCAAAATGCGCCGGTAGCGGCTTTTGTATGGCCCGCGCAGGCAGGCTTTGCCGATACGCAGCACTTTCGTGTTTATGTGGCGGGGCCCGATGCCACATCCTACCGGGTGATGATTGGCGAGCCGATGCGCCACCGGCATGGGGCAATCCGGCGGGCCATGATCATCCACCTCCTGCCCATTCCCATCTTCATACCGGTTATCTGGCTGCTGGTGCGCCTGACGGTGCGCCGCGCGTTGCAGCCGCTCGACCGGCTTACTGTCGAGATGCAGTCACGCGGCAGCGGCAACCTGCGCCCCGTGCCCCCGCTTGACCTGCCGGTGGAACTCATTTCCATCCAGACATCGCTCAACACCTTGCTGCACCGCCTGGAAAAGGCGCTGGCCACCGAGCGCGCCTTCGCGGCAAGTGCCGCGCACGAACTGCGCAACCCCATTGCAGGGCTGCAGGCACAGATACAGATGCTTGAAGCCAGCCTGGCGCCGGGTTCGGCCATGACAGCGCGCGTGCAGGTCATTGCCGGGCGCACCCGGCAACTGGGGCGGACGGTGGAAAAGCTGTTGCAGTTTTCAAGGGCCATGTCCGGCGTGGCGTTCCGGCGTGAGCGTTTTGACCTGCTGGCCGTGCTTTATATTCTGCTTGATGACATGGACAATGCTGCAAAAGGTATGCATCGCGTGGAGATCGATGTGGGCGATGCCCAAAGCATCTTTGTCCATGGCGACATGGATGCCACCGGCATCCTGCTGCGGAACCTGATTGAAAACGCCCTGCTGCATAGCACGGGGGCGGATTGCGTACGCATCAGCCTGCGCGATGACGGCACGGTGGACATTGCCAATGATTGCCCGCCCTTGCCGGGGCCTGTCCTGACGCGCCTGACCAGCCCGTTCGTGCGCGGTTCAACCACGACGCAGGGCAGTGGCCTCGGCCTTGCCATTGCCAGTAACATTGCCGGACAGATGGATGCCGAACTGCATATTGTCTCTCCGCTGCCGCAACGGGAGCGGGGCTTCCTCATTTCCGTTCGTTTTCCCGATGCCACGATTGTGAAAGGCGAGGCGTGAAGCTCGTGGCAGGCAGGACCGGGCTTTTGATGCGCGATATAATAATGCAATCCATTATCATTAACCCGATAAGGTGGGTATGAAACGTGACCGCGTGAGCTTTGAAATGAGCCTTCGCGCCGCTGGCGAGGGAGGCTATGGCCCGGCGGTTTTCATGGTTGCGGCGCGGGTTGCGGACCAGCCCGGCAGGACAGCATTGAAAAAGCTGTTGAACCCGCGCGGAGCCAACGCGATATGATGGGAGCCATGAAGCGGCACGCACGGCCATGCCGTGCTGCCAAATGCATGAACGGAGAAAGCACGGCACATGACAGACAGCAAACGCTTTGGCGGCAGGGTCACGCTGGTAACAGGGGCTGCGGGTAATATCGGCCTGGCCACGGCGCAGCGCCTGGCGGCATCAGGCTCGGCCATCGCCCTGCTTGACCTTGCGGGCGACAAGCTTGACGAGGCCGTGCGCACGGTGGCGGCTGCCGGGGTGACGGCACGCGGCTATGGCTGTGACGTGACGGATGCGGCGGGCGTGCAGGCGGTGGTGGACCGGGTGGCGGCTGATTTTGGCCAGATCGACTTCCTGTTCAACAATGCGGGCTATCAGGGGGCCTTCGCGCCGGTGCAGGATTACCCGGTGGAGGATTTTGCCCGCGTCATGACCATCAATGTGTGTGGCGCGTTTCATGTGCTGCGCGCAGTCTCGCGCCATATGGTCGCGCGCAAATTTGGCCGCATCGTGAACACCGCCAGCATGGCGGGGGTAGGTGGGCCGCCGAACATGGCGGCTTACGGGGCCTCGAAATTCGCCATTGTCGGTCTGACCCAGACAGCATTGAAAGATCTGGCGCCTTACAATATACGTGTCAATGCCATCAGCCCGGCCTTCATGGGCCCCGGCTTCATGTGGGACCGGCAGGTGGAACTGCAGGCCAAGGCGGGCAGCCAGTATTTCTCGACCGACCCCAAGGTCGTGGCCGAGCAGATGATCAATTCCGTGCCGATGCGCCGCTATGGCGACATAAAGGAAATTCCCGGCGTGGTGGAATTCCTGCTTGGTGATGATTCCAGCTACATGACCGGCGTCAACCTGCCAATTGCAGGCGGCATCCTGTAAAACCAGCGCAATAAAAATGCAGCCTTTTTTATTTAAAGGCTGCATTTTTATAGACTATTTGAAAAGTCGGCCCAAAAAATATCCAGAAATCATAAAGAAGTTTTTGGTGAAGCTTTTTTCAAAAAGCTTCAAAGAACGCCGCCTTTTTGAAAAAAGGCAGCACCCAAAAATTTTCAGTATTTCTCCGGCACGAACATGGTCTCGGGCACGGGCTGGCGAATGTAGTCCGGGCTGTAAACCCGCTCGGGCAGGCGCACCTCGGGTTTTTGAACCTCATGGTATGGCACCTGCGAGAGCAGGTGGCTGATGCAGTTGAGGCGGGCTTTCTTCTTGTTGTCCGCGCGCACGATCCACCAGGGGGCTTCATCAATGTTCGAGCGTTCGAGCATGATTTCCTTGGCCAGGGTGTAGGATTCCCAGCGACGGCGGCTTTCAAGGTCCATCGGGCTAAGTTTCCACTGCTTCAGCGGGTCTTCCATGCGGGCGCGGAAGCGCAGTTCCTGCTCGTCATCGGAAATGGAAAACCAGTATTTGACAATCTGGATGCCGCTGCGCACCAGCATGCGCTCGAATTCTGGCACGGAGCGGAAGAACTCGTCATATTCCTCATCGGTGCAGAAATTCATCACGCGCTCGACGCCTGCGCGGTTGTACCAGCTCCGGTCAAACAGCACGATCTCGCCTGCGGCGGGCAGGTGGGCCACGTAACGCTGGAAATACCACTGCGTGCGCTCGCGGTCATTGGGGGCGGGCAGGGCGGCCACGCGGCAGATGCGCGGGTTGAGGCGCTGGGTAATGCGCTTGATCACCCCGCCCTTGCCCGCCGCGTCACGCCCTTCACAGATCACGACAAGGCGGTGGCCGGTCTCCTTCACCCAGTCCTGCAGCGTGACCAGTTCGCCCTGCAGGCGCAGCAGTTCGCGGAAGTAGTTTTTTCTGAACCCGGTGTCTTCCGCCCCATTTTCCGAACCGAGGCGGGCATCATCGAGTTCGAGTTCAATTTCCTCGTCAATGTCATCAAGCACCTCCTCGCGCAGGCGGTCGCGGTCTGACGGGGCTTTGGGGGCGTTGCGGGTGTCGTTCATGTCAGGTGTCGTTTCCATTTGCAGTGCGCCTTACCAGCTCAGCACGTAGAACAGGCCGGCGGCGATGGTGATGGTGACAGGCAGGGTAAAGACCCATGCCAGCGCGATCTTGACCAGCATGCCCCGGTTGATGCCCGAGCCCGAGCCGAGCATGGTGCCCGCGATACCGGCGGTGATGATGTGCGTGGTGCTGACCGGCAGCCCGGTATAGCCCGCCGTTGCGATCAGGCCTGCGCCCACCAGCTCGGCCGAGGCGCCCTGCGCGGGGGTGAGGTGCGTGTTGCCGATCTTCTCGCCCAGCGTGTGTACGATGCGCTTGTAGCCAATCATGGTGCCAATGCCCAGGCACAGCGCGCTGAGCAGGCGCACCCACCACGGCGCGTATTCCACTACCGGGCGCATCTGGTTGCTTAGGGTTTTGGCGCTGGCGCGGTCATGCGCCGAGGCCTGCGTGTTGAGCGAGACAGCCTTCAGCCCGGCCACGACTTCATACAGGTCGGCGCGCAACTGCGAGGGCACGACCGCATCGGGCGTGGTCTGGGCCAGGCGGTTGACCGAGGCAATGGCTTCATCGCGCAGGCCGTCATGGTCGTATTGCGTAATCAGCGGGACCGCGTCGGTGGCGTATTGGGCAATATGGCTGATCTGGGGCTTACTGTCGGGGGCGAGGGCAAAGGTTGCGGGCAGGATGCCGATGATGGTCAGCATGATGAGGCCGATGCTTTTCTGCCCGTCATTGCTGCCGTGCGAGAAGCTGACGCCGGTGCAGGTCAGGATCAGCAGGCCGCGCACCCAGCCGCGCGTGGGCTTGTCGCCCTGCGGCGGCTGATACAGTTCGGGGTCACGCACCAGGTGCCTGAGGATGAAATACAGCCCGCCCGCGCCAATCAGCCCCAGCAGGGGCGAGATGGCCAGAGCGCGCAGGATCTTCCAGATCTGTGACCAGTCAACGCTGTTGCCAATGGCGCGGGTGTGCAGCAGCGCATCGCCAATGGCAATGCCGATCAGCGCGCCAATGACGCAGTGCGAACTGGAATTGGGGATGCCGAACCACCAGGTAAACAGGTTCCACGCCAGCGCCGTGCCAAACAGGGCAATGAGCATGGGCACCGCCGGGTCGCCATTGGGCGGCGAGAGCACATCGGCAGGCAGCAGTTCCACCAGCCCGTAGGCGACGCTGATGCCACCAAGCACCACGCCCACGAAGTTCATCAGCCCCGACCAGATCACGGCGGTGCGTGGCTTGAGCGATTTGGTATAGATGACGGTGGCGACCGCGTTGGCCGTATCATGAAAGCCGTTGACGAATTCGAATACGCACACCAGCGCAAAGCATACGATCAGCGCCAGGATGGAAAAAGTTGAATAGGGTGCAAAATGGAGCATGAAACAACACACCAGAAGTTATTGTCATGCCAGTCTAAGTAAAAAGTTTCTTAAAATAAATAATACTCATTCTTATTTAATATAATATTCATATTTATGAATATGGAATGCCGCTTTCAGGCATAGCGCCGGGCAGTGTCGAGGTTGCGGGCAGGCTTGCAGCGCCCGAGGCGGAAGCGGGTGCGCGCGCGGGCCACCGCATCTTCATAGGAGGGGAGGATATCGCCATCCATCTGGGTCACGCGTTCGTGCATGGCGCGGAAGGTATAGGGTTCATCGGGGCCATCCTGAAACACGATGCCAATGAACACACCATCAATTTCAATAACGCTGGATTCAAACATGAGGCTCGTTCCTGCCTGTCCTTTTAGGGGGCGGAGCCGTCCTTGCCGGCCTGCCCGTTGCGGGTGCTATGCCGCATTTTTTCGGGTGGCTTCAACCTGAAATATGTGAACTTTATATGACGTGCCGCAAGTAGATATCAGGCATACATGCATGTAATGGCAGGCGTCATAAAAACTTCATGAAAAAATCCGCATGTTATTATTGTCACGAGTCAGTCAATTCGCTTAGTGCTGCACTCATGTCATGCATATCAGGAACTCCATGATGGAAGCGTCATCCACCACAGCAGGCCAGGAGGCGGCTGCCTCCGGGCGCAACGCAGGGGGCAATGCCGGTGATATTGCCTTTGGCGTGCTGGCACGCTTGGCCGGGTGGTCCATCCTGCTGGTCATGGCGGGCATCATCATCGTGCTGGTCAGCGGTGGGTGGCAGGCTTTTTCCACCTTCGGGCCAGGATTCATCACCAGCAAGGCGTGGAACCCCATCACGCACCATTTTGGCGCGGCGACATCGATTTTCGGCACGCTGGTCACCACGGTCGTGGCCCTTGTGTTTGCCGTGCCCTTCGCCTTTGGCGTGGCGTTCTGGCTGGTTGAAATGGCGCCCCCGGCACTTGCGCGCGTCATCGGGATGGCCGTGCAGCTTCTGGCCGCCGTGCCCTCCATCATATTTGGCATGTGGGGGTTCTTCATCGTGGTGCCGTTCATGGCGCATTATGTCGAGCCCGTGGCCACGCGCTACCTGGGTCATGTGCCGGGCATCGGGCTGCTGTTCCGGGGCGCGCCCTATGGCACGGGCCTGCTGACCGGCGGCCTCATCCTGGCCATCATGGTCACGCCCTTCATCTGTTCGGTCATGGCCGATGTGTTCGTGTCCATCCCCGCCGTGCTCAAGGAAAGCGCCTTTGGCCTTGGGGCAACCCGGTGGGAGGTGATGCGCAAGGTGGTGCTGCCGTGGTCGCGGCAGGCGGTGATGGGTGGCATCATGCTGGGCACGGGCCGCGCCCTGGGCGAGACGATGGCCGTGACCTTCGTGATCGGCAACAGCAACCGGCTGGGCTGGTCGCTGTTCGCGCCGGGCAACACCATCGCTTCGCTGATCGCGCTGGAATTTCCTGAAAGTTCGGCCGGCAGCCTCAAGCTCTCGGCGCTGCTGGCGCTGGGTGCGATCCTGATGGTCATTTCATTCATTACCTTGGCCTGCTCGCGCATGTTTCTCCAGCGCGGCATAAAGAACTAGGGAAGTAGCCTTACATGTCAGCCCAGAAAGTACAGGCCGGGGCCACGGACGGGTGGCAGCGCGGTGGCGCACAGGCCGTGCGGCGCAGGATTGTCGAGCGGCTGGTCAACGTGGCGTGTTCCATCGCCACCGTGGTTGTCCTGTTCCTGCTGTTTTCGATTTTATGGACACTGGTCACGCGCGGCGCGGCAGGGCTGTCGCTTTCAACCTTCCTGCACAGCACGGCAGCGCCCGGCAGTGGCGGGGGACTTGCCAACGCCATCGTGGGCAGTTGCGAACAGACCCTGCTTGCCGCCCTGCTCGGCACGCCCGTTGGCATGCTGACCGGCATTTACCTGTCGGAATTCAGCCATGACGGGAAAATTGTCTCGTTCGTGCGCTTCGTGTCGGACATGATGCTGTCCGTGCCTTCCATCCTTGTCGGGCTGTTCGTCTATCTTGTGGTGGTGGAGCCTGCGGGGCATTTCTCGGGCATGGCGGGCACGCTGGCGCTGGCCATCCTGTTCATTCCCATCGTGGTGCGCACGACCGAAGACATGCTGCACCTCGTGCCCCGCGCCATGCGTGAAGCCGCCTATGCGCTGGGCGCGCCGGGCTGGCGGGTGATTGTAAGCATCTGCCTGCGCGCGGCGCGTGGCGGCATCATGACCGGCATTTTGCTGGCCCTGGCCCGCATCTCGGGCGAGACGGCGCCGCTGCTCTTTACCTCTCTTGGCAACCTGAACTGGTCCACCAACCTCAACGCGCCGATGGCAAGCCTGCCTGTTACCATCTATCAATATGCCGGTTCGGCCTATGACGACTGGGTGCAGATGGCCTGGACCGGCGCGCTGCTGATTACGGTTGCGGTGCTGGCAACCAACATCTTCGCCCGCTGGTGGCTCTCGCGTAATGGAACCGCATCATCATGAATACCGTTCTTATGGATAACAGGCCCGCCCAGGCGCAGATGGCCCCGGCCATCGCCATTCGCAACCTTGATTTCTGGTATGGCGAGAACCACGCGCTGCGCGGCATCTCGCTTGATTTCCCCACCCGGCAGGTGACCGGCATGATCGGGCCTTCGGGGTGTGGCAAGTCAACGCTGCTGCGCATCCTCAACCGAATGTATGACCTCTATCCCGGCCAGCGCGCCATGGGGGAGGTGCTGTTTGATGGCCGCAACATCCTCTCGCCCGGTATTGACGTGAACGTGCTGCGCTCGCGCATTGGCATGGTGTTTCAGAAGCCAACGCCGTTCCCCATGTCGATCTATGACAACATCGCCTTTGGCATGCGGCTGCATGAGCGCCTCTCACGCGCCGAGATGGACCAGCGCGTGGAGAACGTGCTGCGTCGCGTGGCCCTGTGGGGCGAGGTCAAGGACCGGCTCAATGCCTCCGCCGCAGCCCTGTCTGGCGGCCAGCAGCAGCGCCTGTGCATTGCGCGCACCATTGCCACCCGGCCCGAGATCATCCTGCTTGATGAACCGACCAGCGCGCTCGATCCGATCTCGACGGCGCGGATCGAGGAACTGCTTGATGAACTCAAGCAGGAATTCTCGATTGCCATCGTCACCCATAACCTCCAGCAGGCGGCCCGCTGTGCGGATCGCGTGGCCTTTTTCTATATGGGCGAACTCGTTGAAGTGGACACGGCGGACAAGATGTTTACCGCGCCACATGAAAAGCGCACCCAGGATTACATTACCGGCCGCTTCGGTTGATGACGAAAGACGTGATGATGCCACAGGAATCAATGCACACTGTTCAAAGTTACGAACAGGAACTTGAACAGCTTCGTTCGCTCATCAACAAGATGGGCGGCATGGTCGAGCGCCAGGTGGCGCAGGCCATTACGGCGGTGGTCGAGCATGATGAGGTCGCAGCCCTCGATGCGCCGGAAATGGACCCCCATGTTGATGAACTCGAACGCCAGACCGAGGCGCTGGTCATCCGCCTGCTCGCCCTGCGCGCACCCATGGCGGGCGACCTGCGCGAGGTGGTGGCGGCGCTGAAGATGTCGGGCGACCTGGAGCGGATTGGCGATTGCGCGGCCTCCATCGCGCGCCGGGCCATGCGCAACGAACTGCTGTCATGCCCCATATCGCTTACGGGGCTGCACAGCATGGGCCGGCTTGTGCAGGAAAACCTGCGCCGCACCATCGATGCGATGGACCAGCGCGACCCCGAACTCGCGCGTATTGTCTGGCAGTCCGATACGGCGGTGGATGAACTCTATGTATCGCTGTTCCGCGAACTCGTAACCTATATGATGGAAGACCCACGCAATATCGGGCCATGCACCCATCTTTTATTCATTGCCAAGAACCTTGAACGCATTGGCGACCATGCCACCAATATTTCCGAGCGCGTCTATTACTCCGTCACCGGCAGCATCCTGCCCATCATCCGCCCGCGCGGTGGTACGTTTGACTGAAGCGACTGCCTGATCCCTGCCTGGCCCTGCGTGATTGCGCTGCCGCCTGTCTTTTGCAACACTTGCCCTGACAGGCAACCAGCACTCCACCAATCAGGCAAGGTTTTTTACATGCAGCAACGTGAACTCGGTCGCACTGGCATCATGGTCAGTGAGATCTGTCTCGGCACCATGACCTTCGGCCAGCAGAATACGGAAGCCGAAGGCCATGCCCAGCTTGATCTCGCACTCGATCACGGCATCAACTTCATTGATACCGCCGAGCTTTATTCCATTCCGCCCCGTGCCGAGACTCAGGGCGCTACCGAAACCATCATCGGTAGCTGGCTCAAGGCGCGTGGTGGCCGTGACCGGCTGGTCATTGCGAGCAAGGTGGTGGGGCGGGGCACATCGCCATGGTTCCGTCCCGGCGGTGAGGAAACCCGCCTGACGCCAAAGCAGATCCGTTACGCGCTTGATGGCTCGCTGCGCCGCCTTGGCACGGATTACATCGATCTGTACCAACTGCACTGGCCTGACCGCAAGGTGGGGCTGTTTGGCGCAGGGGACAACACGTTTACCAGCCTGCCCGAAGCCGACGAGGTGCCCATTGCCGAGACGCTGGGCGTGCTGGGTGACCTGGTGCGCGAGGGCAAGATCCGCCATGTTGGCCTCTCTAACGAGACGGCATGGGGCGTTTCGCAATATCTGGCTGAATCCCGACACGGCGCGCCGCGCGTGGTGTCGATCCAGAATGCCTATAACCTCATCAACCGCACCTTCGAAATCGGCCTGGCCGAGATCGCCCTGCGCGAAAAGGTGGGCCTGCTGGCCTATTCGCCTCTGGCACAGGGCTACCTTACCGGCAAATACCTCGGCGGCGCACGGCCTGTTGGCGCGCGCACCACGTTGTTCAATCGCGGCCACCGTTACGAGAAGCCGGGCGTGGAGGAAGCGGTCAGCGCCTATATTGCGCTGGCCAAGGCGGAAGGCATCGACCCGGTGCAGATGGCCATTGCCTTTGTCACATCGCGACCGTTCGTGACCTCAAACATCATTGGCGCCACCAGCATCGCGCAACTCAAGACCATTCTCGGTTCTGTTGATCTGGTGATTACGCCGGAACTCGAGGCGAAAATTAACGCGATCCATCAGGTGCATTGTAATCCTGCGCCCTGACCATTTTTGCCACCCGACATGCCCCCTGATGATATTCCTGTTGTCAGGGGGATGAAGAGACAAAATCATATATTGGCGCAATTATATATGGATCTTGGTATTGAAATTAAAAATATCGTTTCCTGAAAACTGTATATCAGAAATTATTATTGAGCAGAAGTTTATTCCCTGCTTATGTAAAATATCAAATAATTTTGAAATAGAATTCAAGGTTCCTCTACAACCTGCGACCGGAATTGTATTCGACTGGGATATAGAATTGATTGACGAAAGGGTTCCGGCTGGTACGGGAGGGCAATATCTGCACTATGCAAACGGAGAAATATCGATCGTGCATATTTCAGATGATATGTATCAGATATTGGATCTGAACATGTTTTATCCATCATCCGGGTGGCGTCCTGTTATGAAAGACGGCGATTACGCTCATCTGATGAATGAGCTTTACGACGAATAATAAACCCAGCCATTGCTTGTAGGAACAGTTTGGAGCCAGCACCTGAGGCGGGCTGGCAGCCGTTCATATCTATGAATCGTGCAGGGCAGATGGAACACGCTGGTCTTGCTCGCAAATTCAAACTCTTGTGATGCCACACCGCACCATGCGCCCTGCAAACGCCCGCCCGCCCCCCTGAAACCTGCCATCCCGCCTGCCCACGGCTGCGTGAGCGCAGGGCTGCCCTGTCAGGCGCGGACATTGACACGCTACGGCCGTATATAGTCACGATAGAGCGAGTATTGCATCAACACGCAGGGCATGGCGCAATCTGCAACCAAAGAGTGGCAATCCGTTGGCGCGTTCACACAACGCCAACCCTTGTCCGGCTATAAGGCCATCCATGCCCGCACCCTGTTAAGGATATGATGACATGAGTCCCTATCGCACCATTAACCCCGCCACCGGCCAGACGGAAAAGGTCTTTGACCTGCATGACGATAAGGAAATGCTGGCACGCCTCGAAACCGCCCATCAGTTCTGGGAGGGTGACTGGCGCCGCCGCACCATTGCCCAGCGCCGTGACATCATGCTCAAGGCTGCCGAGATCCTGCGCCGCGACAAGGAAAAGCACGCGCGCCTGATTTCCATCGAAATGGGCAAGATCCTGCCTGAAGCCATTGCCGAAATCTCACTTTCAGCCGACATCCTGGCCTATTACGCCGAGAAGGCCGAGACCTTCCTCGCCCCGCGCGAGCTGCCGGTGTCGCAGGGCCATGCCAGTGTCACCAGCGAGCCGCTGGGCATCATCTACTGCGTGGAGCCGTGGAACTTCCCCTACTACCAGCTTGCCCGCGTGGCCGCCCCCAACCTGATGGCGGGCAATGTGGTCATGGTCAAGCACGCGCCGGGCGTGCCGCAATGCGCCGTGGCGTTCGAAGAGCTGTTCCGTGAGGCAGGCGCGCCCGCAGGGGCCTACACCAACCTGTTCATCACCAATGACCAGTCCGAAAAGCTGATCGAGCGCCCCGAAATCCGTGGCGTCGCCCTGACCGGCAGCGAACGCGCCGGCAGCGCCGTGGCGGGCCAGGCAGGCCGCGCACTCAAGAAAAGCACGATGGAACTCGGCGGTTCCGATGCGTTCATCGTGCTTGATGATGCCGATCTCGACACGGTCATCCCGCTTGCGGTGCAGGCGCGCATGTCCAATAACGGCCAGGTCTGCACGGCGGCCAAGCGCATGATCGTGCACAAGTCGCTCGTTGAGGAATTCACGTCGCGCCTGAAGGTCGCGATCAATGACTTCAAATACGGCGACCCGCTCGAGCAGGGCGTAACCCACGGCCCGATGAGCAGCCAGGTGGCGATGGAACATGCCGTAGCCCAGGTGGAAAAGGCCGTGGCGCACGGGGCCAGCCTTGTTGTGGGCGGCAAGCGCATCGAGCGCGAGGGCTTCTTCATGAAGGCCGCGATCCTGACCAACGTGACCAAGGACAACCCCATTTTCTACCAGGAAATCTTTGGCCCCGTCGCCATCATCTACTCGGTGGGCAGCGAGGACGAAGCCGTAGCGCTGGCCAATGATTCGCCATACGGGCTTGGCGGCTCCATCCAGACCAGCGATGTCGAACGTGGTCGCCGCGTGGCCGCCAGGATCGATACGGGCATGGTCTTCATCAACAGCGTGACCGGCACGGCCCCCGACCTGCCGTTTGGCGGCATCAAGAACTCCGGCTATGGCCGTGAACTGTCGGAATTCGGCATTGAGGAATTCCTGAACCGTAAGCTGGTTCACACGCCCTGAGCCATCAGGCACCGATCGCTCCCATCATGCGGTGGGGGCGATCATCCTGACACATCCCCCTAGCCGCCGCGACGGAACCGGGTCATTCTGGTGGCCTTGCCATGTTGGAGGAGGGGGCGATGCACGCACTACCGGTATTTGCAGATGTGGTTGCGGCAGCAGCACGGATCAAAGGGCGGGCGCACCGCACGCCGGTCCTGACATCACGGTATTTCAACAGCGCAAGCGGCACGACGCTGTTCTTCAAGGCCGAGAATTTCCAGCGCGTGGGGGCCTTCAAGTTCAGGGGCGCTGCAAACGCCATTGCCGCCCTGCCGCAGGCCGCAAGGCAGCGCGGGGTGGTGGCATTTTCATCAGGTAACCACGCCCAGGCCGTGGCCAGTGCGGCGCAGGATGCGGGCATACCTGCCACCATCGTCATGCCCCACGATGCCCCGGCCATGAAACGGGCCGCAACGCAGGGTTACGGCGCGGAAGTGGTGCTCTATGACCGCTATACGCAGGACCGCCAAGCCATTGCCACCGCCATTGCCAACGAGCGTGGGGCTACCGTTCTGCCACCCTTTGACCATCCCGACATCATAGCAGGCCAGGGCACGGCAGCCCTCGAACTGTTTGAGGAAACCGGCCCGCTTGATGCGCTGTTCGTGCCCGTGGGTGGCGGCGGCCTGGCCTCGGGCTGCGCGCTCGTGGCCAATGCGGTGGCACCCGACTGCGCGGTCATTGGCGTGGAACCGGCAGCAGGCGATGATGCGCGCCAGTCGCTTGCGGCAGGCCATATCGTGCAGATTCCAGTGCCCCATACAATTGCCGATGGCGCGCAGACAACCGCCATCTCTCCGCTGACCTTTGCCATCATGCGCCAGTATCTGCGTGATCTCGTCACGGTGGATGACGCGGCCCTTGTCGCCACGATGCGCCTTGTTGCCGAGCGGATGAAAATTGTTGTCGAGCCGACCGGCTGCCTTGGCGTGGCCGCCGCCCTTGCCGCAGCGCCCCGGTGGCAGGGCAGGCGCATTGGCGTGCTGGTATCAGGCGGGAATGTGGACATGACGCGCTTTGGCCAACTGGTTCAGGCCACGCAGCCCGATTGACCCCATGCATGTAAAGGCGTCGAAAAACGCTGCCTAGCTGGCAAAAAAAACAGGCCCGTGGCCGTGCAGCGGCGCTTACGTAATTCTACGCAATGGACGTATCTCGCCCTGCTGTTACAATAGTCCCGATGCTGTCAGGACCGAAATGAACGCGGGCATAACCCCACTCCAGCGCGCAAGGGGGCAGTTCGGGCTGGAAGTCAGGGCCGATGGGGCCCGCACCCGTATGGCCGATCTGGTGCAGGCAGGCTGCTGCCGCCTGCTGTTTCCGCGCGTGCAGGGCAATGGGGTGGAAGCCGCCACGGTCAATATATCGGGCGGCATCGCAGCGGGTGACTGCATTACCGGTCGGCTGGCCTGCGGCCCCGGCACGGAGCTGCTGGTTACATCGCAGGCCGCCGAGCGGATCTACCGCGCCCGCCCTGAAGAGGGCCCGGCGGACATGACGGTTTCCTGCCATGTCAGCGCCGGAGCACGGCTGGAATGGCTGCCGCATGGCACGATCTTTTTCGATGGCAGCCGCCTGCGCCGCCACATGGTGGTGGATATGGCGCAGTCCGCCACCTTCCTGTTTCTCGAGAGCCGGATCTTCGGCCGCCTTGGCGCGGGCGAGCAGCTTGCCAGCCTGCATGTGCGCGACCGGCTGACCATCAGGCGAGACGGCGAACTGCTGCTTGAAGACATGCTGCGGCTGGAAAGCACCGACGTAACCGCCCTGCTGGCCCAGCCCGCCGTGGCCGCAGGGCAGGGGGCGGTGGCGACACTGGTGCTGGCCAGCCCGCAGGCGATGGACCTGCTGACCCCGGTGCGCGAAGTGCTGGCAGCGCCCCAATGCGCGGGATTTGCCGCCTCGGCGTGGAACGGCATGCTGGTGGTGCGCGGCGTGGGCGCGGGTGGCTGGGCGCTGGAAGGAGCGCTGCGCCATATCCTGCCGGTATTGCGGGCCGGGCGGCCCATGCCCTCTACATGGCGGTCATGATACAGCACAGGCAGGCAAGGAGGCGGAGCACGACATGAAGCTGACACCAAGGGAAAAGGACAAGCTGCTCATTGCCATGGCGGCCATCGTGGCGCGCCGCAGGCTGGAGCGTGGCGTGCGGCTGAACTACCCCGAGGCCGTGGCCCTGATTACCGACCATGTGGTTGAAGGCGCGCGCGACGGGCTGAGTGTTGCCGAACTCATGGCCAGTGGCGGCCATGTGCTGACCCGCGCGCAGGTCATGCCCGGCGTGGCCGATATGATTCATGATGTTCAGGTCGAGGCGACCTTCCCCGATGGCACGAAACTGGTGACAGTCCATGACCCGATACGCTGACCCCCTGCCCGAAGGCGCGGTGCCGGGCGAGATCCTGACCGATGAGGGCGAGATTACCCTCAATGAAGGCCAGCCCCGGCGCACCCTGCGCGTGACCAATACCGGCGACCGCCCCGTGCAGGTCGGTAGCCATTATCATTTTGCCGAGGTCAATCCCGCCCTGTGCTTTGAGCGCACGCAGGCGCTGGGCTGGCGGCTTGACGTGCCATCGGGCGGGGCCGTGCGCTTCGAGCCGGGGCAGGAGCGTGACGTCACACTGGTGCCCCTGCGCGGCCTGCGGCGCGTGATCGGCTTTCGGGGCGATGTAATGGGGAGTGTGGACCAATGACGCGCCTGACCCGGCATGATTACGCAGGCCAGTTCGGCCCCACCACCGGCGACCGCGTGCGGCTGGCCGATACGAACCTGCTCGTGGCGGTGGAAAAGGATTTCACCATCTATGGCGAGGAAGTGCGCTTTGGCGGCGGCAAGACCATCCGCGATGGCATGGGCCAGTCACAGGCCACGCGCGCGCAGGGAGCGGCGGATACCGTCATCACCAATGCGCTGATCATCGACCACTGGGGCATCGTCAAGGCGGATGTGGCGCTGCGTGACGGGCGCATCGCCGCCATTGGCAAGGCGGGCAACCCCAATATCCAGCCCGGCGTGGACATCATCATCGGGCCGGGCACGGAAATCATCGCGGGCGAGGGCAGGATCCTGACCGCGGGCGGCATTGACAGCCACATCCATTTCATCTGCCCCCAGCAGATCGAGGAGGCGCTGGCCTCGGGTGTCACCACCATGCTCGGTGGCGGCACGGGGCCTGCCACGGGCACGGCGGCCACCACCTGCACGCCGGGGCCGTGGCACCTCGCGCGCATGCTGCAGGCCGCCGATGCCTTTCCGGTCAACCTCGCCTTCGCGGGCAAGGGCAATGCCGCGCGCCCCGAGGCGCTGGAGGAAATGGTGCGCGCGGGCGCAAGCTGCCTGAAACTGCATGAGGACTGGGGATCAACTCCTGCCGCCATCGACTGCTGCCTCAGTGTGGCCGACCGGATGGACGTGCAGGTCATGATCCATACCGACACGCTCAACGAGAGCGGCTTTGTGGAGGACACGATCGCAGCCTTTCAGGGCCGCACCATCCACGCTTTCCATACCGAGGGCGCGGGCGGCGGCCATGCGCCCGACATCATCCGCGTGGCAGGACTCCCCAACGTGCTGCCGTCCTCCACCAACCCCACGCGGCCCTATACCCGCAACACGCTTGACGAGCATCTGGACATGCTCATGGTCTGCCATCACCTCGACCCCAGGGTGCCAGAGGACATTGCCTTTGCCGAGAGCCGCATCAGGCGCGAGACCATTGCGGCGGAGGACATCTTTCACGACATGGGCGTGCTGTCCATGATGTCATCCGACAGCCAGGCCATGGGCCGGGTGGGCGAGGTGCCGCTGCGCACATGGCAGACGGCCCATAAAATGAAAGCGCAGCGCGGCTCCCTGCCCGGTGATGGCGCGGCCGACAACAACCGCGTCAAACGCTACATTGCCAAATACACCATAAACCCGGCCATCGCCCACGGCTTGTCGCATGAGGTGGGGTCGATCGCGGTGGGCAAGCTGGCCGATCTGGTGCTATGGGAGCCTGCATTCTTTGGCGTCAAGCCCGATCTGGTCATCAAGGGGGGGGCTATTGCCTATGCCATGATGGGCGACCCCAATGCCTCCATCCCCACGCCGCAGCCGGTGCATGGCCGCATGATGTTTGGCAGCTATGGCGGGGCGCGGACCCATACCAGCCTGACCTTCGTGTCAAAGGCGGCGCTGGAGGATGATATCGGGCATAGGCTGGGCCTGCAAAAGGGCCTTTCCGCCGTGTCGGACACGCGTGGCGGCATTGGCAAGCGCAGCATGATCCATAACGATGCCATGCCCCATATCGAGGTCGATCCCGAAACCTATGAGGTGCGGGCCGATGGCGTGCTGCTGACCTGCGAGCCCGCCGATATCCTGCCCATGGCCCAGAGGTATTTCCTGTTCTGATGACGCATGTAACCGAAATCCTGCCAGCGGGAAGCTGGCCCGTGGCCGAAGCCGCGGATGTGTTCGCCGCCGATTACGAAGGCCGCCACCGCAGGCGCATGATGCTCACCCTACGCTCTGGCGCGCGCGTGCTGCTTGAACTTGAACATGCCCGCCTGCTGGCCGATGGCGATGGGCTGGTGCTTGATGATGGCCGCATCGTTCGGGTTGAAGCCCTGCCGGAAAACCTGATGGAAGTCACCGCCCATGACCCGCTGCACCTGCTGCGGCTGGCGTGGCACCTTGGCAACCGGCACCTGCCCGCCGCCATTACGGCGCAGCGCATCCTTGTGCGGCATGACCATGTGATTGCCGACATGATCGCGGGCCTTGGCGGTCATGTCCGTGCCGTGCAGGCCCCCTTTGACCCCGAAAGCGGGGCCTATGCGGGGCGCGGGGCAGGGCATGCCCATGCGCACCCTCATGACCATGCCCACCCGCATGATCATGGCGGTCATGCCCATTCGCATGACTGAACCCCCAGGCACGGCCGGGCAGGACTTCCTGCGGCTGCTCTCATGGGTGTCGCCCGCTTTCCCCACTGGCGGTTATGCCTATAGCCACGGGCTGGAATGGGCGGTCGAGCGCGGTGACGTGCGTGATGTGGAAACCCTGTGCGCGTGGGTTGGCACGTTGTTGCGCCATGGCAGTCTTGGCAATGATCTCATCATTTTGCATGCGGCATGGCAGGCTGGGGAGGATGATGGCCGCCTGCGCGAGATTGCCCGCTTTGCCTGCGCCTCTGCCGCCTCGCGCGAGCGCTATGAGGAGACGGTGTATCAGGGCGAGGCCTTTTTGCGCGCAGCAGCGGTGTGGCATGTCGTGCCACCCAAGGCAGCGCTGGCGGGCACGCGCTGGCCGCTGCCGGTCGTGCAGGGGCTGGTGTTTCGGCGTGGCGGCGTGGCTGCCCCGCAGGCCGTGCTGTCGGGCGGGTATGCGGCGGTGGCGGCCCTGGTGTCGGCTGCCGTGCGGCTGGTGCCGCTGGGCCAGACGGACGGGCTGCACGCGCTGGCCCGGCTTGAATCCGTGCTGGCGCAGGCCGCAGCGCAGGCTGCGCGCCAGACGCTGGATGATGTGGGCGGAGCCTGTTTTGCCGCCGACATCGCCGCCATGCATCACGAAACCCAGGAAACGAGGTTGTTCAGAACATGACAAAGCCAAAGCACGGCCCGCTGCGCGTGGGCATTGGCGGCCCGGTGGGCACGGGCAAGACAGCACTGATGGATGCGCTGTGCCGCCGCTTTCGCAATGATTACAATATCGCCGCCATCACCAACGATATCTATACGCGTGAGGATGCCGAGTTCCTGACCCGCGCGGGTTCGCTCCCGCCCGAGCGCATCATGGGCATCGAGACCGGTGGCTGCCCGCACACGGCCATACGCGAGGATGCCAGCATCAACCTTGCCGGCATTGCGGAACTGACGGAGCGCTTTGCCGGGCTGGACCTCGTGCTGGTGGAAAGCGGGGGCGACAACCTTGCCGCGACCTTCAGCCCCGAACTGGCTGACCTGACCATCTATGTCATTGATGTCTCGGCAGGCGACAAGATCCCGCGCAAGGGCGGCCCCGGCATTACGCGCAGCGACCTGCTGGTCATCAACAAGATCGACCTTGCCCCGCATGTGGGCGCAGACCTTGGGGTGATGGACCGTGACAGCAGGCGCATGCGCGGGCAGCGGCCCTTTGTGTTCGCCAATATCCGCGCGGGCGAGGGGGTGGAGGATATCGCCCGTTTCATTATCGAACAGGGTGGCCTGTAAGAGCCATTGCTTTAAAATAATAAAATTTTTCGGGTGCCGCCTTTTTTAAAAAGGCGGCTTTTTTTATGTCTGTGCATCTGTGGCCACCATCGGGTGTATGTGCCGGAGCCTGCCATGGCGCCATGAATAAGCTCATAAATGGCCATTATAAGTAATTTCACGCATCCCGTCCTGATGGTGCAATTTCGTAATGTTTCCCTGTCGCCGGTCGGTGACCGCAGCCACAAGGGGATGTTCATGATTGCGCTTGTGTCCCGGTTCAGGATGAGCCGGAAGAAAAAGCTGCTGCGTTGCGGCAGTATCCTGTCGGCCTGCGTGGCGCTTGGCGCCAGCATGCCCCATGCCCGCGCGGCCACCACGGTCAATTTTGGCAAGGATCAGTTCTTTACGCTGGGTCTGGGCGTGCGCGCGCAGTATCTGAGCCATGACACCACCATGCCCGGCAACAAGGATGCGGCAAGTGCCAGTGACCTGCGTATCTACATGGGCGCGCAGTTCCATAAATACGTCAAGTCAACGCTCAACCTCGAGCGCCTGCGCGATGGCAACTGGAACGTGCTTGACGGCGTGCTGCAGGTCGAGCGGTGGAAGGCGTTCAATATCTGGGGCGGGCGCATGCTCACGCCAAGTGACCGTTCAAACCTTGATGGGCCGTACTTCCTCAGCACCTATGCCTTTCCGATGGTGTCACAGTATCCGGGTGCATGGTCGGGCCGTGATGATGGCATCTCGGTATGGGGCAAGCTGCTCAAGGACCGTTTCCGTTATGTAGCGGGGGTCTATCGTGGGCATAACTGGGTGCACGGTGGCTCCAATTATGGCGAGCACCCGCTCTTTGCCGCGCGCATGGAATACAACTTCCTCGATCCCGAGCCGTCGCCCGCCTACTACACGGCCAGCACCTATTACGGCAAGGCTGACATCCTGGCCATTGGTCTTGCGGGCCAGTACGAGACCGATGGCGTGGGCACGGCGCAGGACAAGGGCGACTACAAGGCGTGGAATGTTGATGGCCTGTTTGAAAAGCGCATTGGCGAGGGCGCGAAATACGGCGTCTATACGCTCGAGGGAGCGTATTACCAGTATTATACCGGCGGCGTGAAGGACATCGCGGTAGGTTACGGCCAGCGCTCGACCGATTACGGTAATGTGGGTGGCGTGAATGATGGCACGGCCTTCCTGGCCAGCACGGCGTATCTCATTCCCTACCGGGTGGGCTGGGGGCGCCTGCAGCCGCTGGTGCGTTACCAGCAGTTCCGCTTCAAAAAGGACATGTACGGCCCCGGCCACCCCAAGACCACCCAGCTTGATCTGGGGGGCAATTATGTCATGGATGGCCACAACCTGCGCTTTACGTTCGATTACGTGCGCTACAAGCCCATGGGCACGCGCGCGGTGGGGGCTTTTTTGCTGGGCATGCAGTTCCAGTACTGAAAACGGCTGGCCTGTTCATGTCATTTTATCAGGCGGTCGGGCTGACCCACCGCCAGGAGAGATCGGAATGCTGACCCTCAAGCAAAACGCCACGTATGGCTTCGTCCTGCTGGCAGGGATCATAGGCGCGGGCCTGGCACAGGCCGCGCCCGCGCCCGCCCCTGAAAAAATGGATTGCCGCCACCTGCTGGCCGAGGATGTGCGCCTGTCTGACCGGCTCGCCGCCCTCAGCCATAGCGAAGCCCAGGCCGAGGCGCAGGACAAGGCCCCGGCGGAGAAGGGCTTTTTCGTCAAATTTGATCCCGTGCCGGGTTTTGGCATCATGAAAGGGGCGACGCTGACGCCAGCGGGCCACCCGGTCAAGGAGGATGCCACCGAGCGCAGCCTTGACCAGGTCCGCCAGAAACTGGCCGTCATCCGTGGCCATGAGCAGCGCAGGATGTGCCCGGAAATCGGCGCGCCGGACATGCAGCAGGACCGCCTTTCGGATGATGCGGCAAGGGCCGTGCCCTAAATCATAAAAGCTACAGAAAAACATTGCCTTTTTGAAAGAAGGCCACACCTTTCGCGCCTAGCGCTCCTGCAGCAGGCGCGATGCGGTGGCAGCGGCGGCGGCCCGCGTGCTCAGTCCGGTCTTGTTGTAGATCTGCTCGATATGCTTGTCGATCGTGCGCGGGCTAACTTGCAGAATATCGGCAATATCGCGGCTGGTCTTGCCGCGTGATATCCATAGCAGCACCTCCGCCTCGCGCGCGCTCAGGCCCAGCCTGTCTTGCAATATGCGCTGGGGGAAAAGCGGCTGGCGGCTGATGCGCAGCAGCAGTTCATCCGGGCCGCTCACGCCCACAAGGGTCAGCACAAGTTCGTTTTCACCTACATTATGGCGCATGAGCACGCCGCCGGGCGCAGGCAGGGGCGCGGGCAGGCGCAGGGTCGCGTCCGTGTCATTCGCACCTGAAAGCTCGCGCAGCACAAGTCCTGCCTGCGGCGTGGCCCACAGCACATCGCCCGCATGGCTGGTGGCCAGCAGGAAGCGGCCCGCATGGTCAAGCGCGCCATGTGCCGCGCGGATGCGCGCGGCGGATTCCATGCGCACGCCAATGCGGGCCATGACTTCCTCCAGCCGCAGGGGCTTGGTCACGTAATCGGCAGCACCTGCCTCAAAGGCGCGGATCACGTGCTCGGTCTCGGTCAGGCCGGTCATGAAGATGATGGGCACAAGGCTCAGGCGCGGGTCATCATGAAGGGCCGCGCACACCTCCCACCCGTTCATGCCGGGCATGAGGGCATCGACCATGATCAGGTCGGGCAAGGTGCGCGCCACGACGGCAAGCGCTGCCATGCCGGACTGCGCCAGCAGCACCGTATAGCCGCCATCGGTCAGTTTCTCGTCCATCAGGCCCAGAACGGCCGGGTCATCATCAATGACCAGAACGGATTTGCGGGATGGATCGGGCACGGTCATGGCGTGGGTCGCTCCAAATGGTGACGCAGGGCTTCAAGCTGGTAGGACGCGGCAAGGGCCAGCAGCGGTTCGATTGCACCGCCAAGGGCCGGATGCTGGTCGCGCAGGGTGGTCAGGTGGGCGCGCAGGTTGCGCAGGTTGCCGCCATCAAGCAGGGCAAGCAGGGCCACGCGTTCCGCCTCGGGCAGGGTGGCGGGTGTGTCGGGCGGGGCAGGCTGCGTGCTGTCGTCCCCCTCGGCGGGAAAGATCCATTCAAGGTCAAGCATCTGGCCCATTTTGGTGACCAGGACCGACAGGTTCACCGGCTTGCCCAGCACGGGGCAGTCCTCAAGAGAGGGGACATGGCGGTTAGCACTCTCCACGAGGTTGCCGGTCAGGAACATGATCGGCACGCGGGCATAAGGGGACTGGCGGATGCGCAGGGCAAGGTCACGCCCGTCCATGCCCGGCATGGACAGGTCGAGCAGCAGCAGGTCAGGCTGCACCAGCGGCAGGCGGTCAAGGCATTCCGCCCCGCTTTCCGCGCCTTCAAAGGCAAAGCCGCAGCGTTCAAGGATTTCGCGCATGATCAGGCGGTGCTCGGCATTGTCATCCACCACCAGCACCGTGCGGCGTGGCCCTTCATACCCGGTGGGGAAGGCGGGCAGGCGCGGGGGCAGTTCCACCTGCCGGTCAGACAGTAACAGCCGCACCCTGAAGCGCGATCCCTTGCCCGGTGTGCTGGTGAAGGTCAGTTCGCCGCCCAGAATCTCGGTCAGCAGCCGGGTGATGGTCAGCCCCAGCCCGGTGCCGGGCACGCCCGCGCTAGCGCTCCCGCGCTCAAAGGGCTCGAAAATGCGGGCATGATCTTCCGCCGCAATGCCGGGGCCGGTGTCTTCTATGATGAACTCCGCAATCTGCCCCTGCCACCTGGCCCCGAACGTGACCGTGCCCTGCCGGGTGAACTTGACCGCGTTTGACAGCAGGTTGAGCAGGATCTGGCGCAGGCGGTGCTCATCGCACGTGACCACGGCGGGCAGGTAGCCCGGCCGCCATACCAGCTCCAGCCCGCGCGCCTGCGCCTGCGGGCGGATCATCTGGGCTACGGATTCCACAAAGGCGGGCAGGGCGATGGTATCGGCATGCAGTTCGATCCGCCCGGCCTCGATACGCGAGATGTCAAGCAGGCCGGAGAGGATGCTGGTGATGTGCTCGCCACTTTCGCGCATGATGCCCAGCGCCTGGTGGCGCTCGGGCGGCAGACGCGTATCGTGCTGCAGCAACTGGATATAGCCCATGATGGCGTTGAGCGGAGAGCGGATCTCGTGGCTGATGCCGCTGATGTAGCGGGTCTTGGCCAGGCTTGCCGCCTCCGCCTTTTCACGGGCCAGCTTGAGAGCGTGGTCGGTGCGGCGGCGGGCGCGGATCTCGTTCATGAGCAGGCGGGTCTGGTGCAGGGTCTCGCGCGTGGCGGTGCGCCGCCCCTGCTGCGCCATGACCAGCAGCCACGCCCCCACCGTGCCCGCCAGGAAGACTGGCACCATGATGCCACTCCACGCATGGCCCGTTGTCCATGCCAGCAGCCCCATGCCCAGAATCATGCCCGCCAGCATGAGCGCAAAGCGCCCCGCAGGCGCTATGAGCCAGCGGCGCAGGCGCGGCGGCAGGGCGCGCAGCGGGGTGGCAAGCTGGCTGCCCATGCGGGTCGAGACCGGCTTGCAGCGGTCGCGGCAGCGCCCGTCGAGCGAGCAGCACAGCGAGCAGATCGTGCCGCCATAGGCAGGGCAGGGCGCCATGTCCCGCGCCTCGAAGGTGTGTTCACAGATCACGCATGTCATGGCGGGCCGGTCGTTCCAGCCTGCGGGCTGGGGGCGGGCGAGATAGGTGCGCCCCCCGGTCAGCCACGCCAGAACAGGGGCCGCGGCAAAGGCTACCCCCAGCGTCAGGAAAGGCGCATAGGCCGCGGCCATCGGGCCGAGATAGCCCGCAAAGGCCGTAACGCCCGTGGCGGCGGCAATGCCCCACGCTCCCAGTCCCACGATGTTGAAGTCCGGCAGCAGCGCGCGCTTGAACTCGACCAGGGCCGGGCTGAGGCCAAGCGGCTTGCACAGCGCCACATCCCCCAGTATCGCGCCGATCCACGCACAGGCCAGAACGCCATATAGCGTGATGCCGGTCTGGATGGTGCTGACCAGTCCGGCCTCCATCAGCAGGAGTGCGATCATGACATTGAAGATGACATAGAACACCCGGCCCGGATGAGTGTGGGTCAGGCGCGAGAAGAAGTTCGACCACGCCAGTGATCCGGCATAGGCGTTGGTGATGTTGACCTTGACCTGCGCCAGCGCCACCAGCGCCATCGTCAGCACGGTCGCGACCGGTGCGGGGGTGAAACTGCCCCACGCAAAACGGTACATTACGCCGGGCTGCACCGCCTGCAGCGGCGAAAAGCCTGCCCGCAGCACCACCCATGCCAGAAACGAGCCCGCCAGCAGCTTGAAGGCATCAAGCACGATCCAGCCCGGGCCGCCCAGCACCAGAGCTGCCCACCATTGCCGCCGGTTGCAACGCGTGGGGTCAGGCAGGAAGCGCAGGAAGTCGATCTGCTCCGCACTCTGGCACACCAGCACGATCATGAGCGATGCGCCGGTGCCTACGGCAAGGGGGTCGATATGCCCCGGTGGCCCGTAGGGCGCGCTGAAATGGGTCCACTGCCCCAGCAGTTCGGGGTGCAGGCCCGCCATTACCACGAGGGGGACGAGATTGAGCGCCAGCCAGACCGGCTGTGTCGCGATCTGGAAACGGGCGATGAACGTGATGCCCCATGTCACCAGCGGAATGATGATGACCGCGCACAGCAGGTACGCCAGCCACAGCTTCATGCCCAGCAGCCCATGTAGCGTGCCCGCCAGGATCGCCGCCTCGAGCCCGAAGAAGATGAAGGTGAAAATGGCATAGAGCAGCGAGGTGATGGTCGAGCCGATATAGCCAAAGCCGGTGCCGCGCGTGAGCAGGTCGATATCCAGCCCCGCGCGGGCAGCCGTGGCGCATAGCGGCAGGGTAATGGCGAAGATGACCGCCGTGACAAGGGCTATGGCGGCTGCCGTGTTGGCAAAGCCGAAGGCCAGCGTGAGCGTGCCGCCCATGGCCTCGAGCGCCAGGAACGAGATGGAGCCCAGCGCCGTGCGTGCTGCCCGCATGGGCGTGGCCATACGCGCGCTGCGCGCGGTAAAGCGCAGGGCGTAGTCCTCGAATGTCTGGTCGGCGGCCCAGCGGCTGTAGGCCCGGCGGGGGCGCACGATGCGCAGGCGGCTGGTCGGGTGTGGCAAGATCACGGCTTTCGGGCGTTACGGGTGGCAGCGTGCATGATCGTAACGGAATGCCCGTGGGGGACATACGCAGGAATGCGTATGGGAAGCGCTTTTATGTGCGCCGACAATGCAGGCAGCAGCAAAAGGACCATTCATCATGCCCGTCACACTGCCTCACCTTTCCCGTCGCGCGTTCGGACGTCTCGCCCTTGCCTCATCGGCGGCTGCTGTGGGGGGCATGTGGCGCGCGGCGCCAGCGCGGGCGGCAGCGCCGAGCGGCGAGCCGATCAGGGTTGGCATCCTGCATTCGCTGTCCGGCACGATGGCCATCAGCGAGACCACGCTCAAGGATGCCATGCTGATGCTCATTGCCGAGCAGAACCGTAAGGGCGGGCTGCTTGGCCGCCCGCTTGAAGCCGTGGTGGTGGACCCTGCCTCGAACTGGCCGCTCTTTGCCGAGAAGGCGCGCCAGCTCCTGTCGGTGGACAAGGCATCGGCCGTGTTTGGCTGCTGGACCAGCGTTTCACGCAAATCGGTGCTGCCGGTATTCGAGGAACTCAACGGCATCCTGTTCTATCCCGTGCAGTATGAAGGCCAGGAGTGCAGCCGCAACATCTTCTACACTGGTGCGGCCCCCAACCAGCAGGCCATACCGGCGGTGGACTACCTGCTGAGCGAGGATGGCGGCGGGGCGAAGCGTTTCGCGCTGGTGGGCACGGATTACGTCTATCCGCGCACGACCAACCAGATCCTGGTCAATTACCTCAAGGCCAAGGGCATTGCGGAAGCCGACATCATGGTCAACTACACGCCGTTCGGGCAGTCGGACTGGCAGACCATCGTCTCGCAGATCAAGACCTTCGGCTCGGCGGGCAGGAAAACCGCCGTGGTCTCGACCATCAATGGCGATGCCAACGTGCCGTTCTACAAGGAACTGGGCAATCAGGGCATCTCCGCCACCGACATCCCGGTCATGGCCTTCAGCGTGGGGGAAGAGGAACTGGCCGGCATGGATACCGCCCCGCTGGTGGGCCAGCTTGCCGCGTGGAACTATTTCGAGAGCATCGACACCCCGGCCAATACCGCCTTCATCAAGCAGTGGCACGAATTCACAAAAAACCCCAAGCGCACCACCAATGACCCGATGGAGGCGCATTACATCGGCTTCAACATGTGGGTGCAGGCAGTGACCAAGGCAGGTACCACCGATCATGACAGGGTGATTGACGCCATGATCGGCATCCGCCAGCCCAACCTGACCGGTGGCGTGGCCGAGATGCTGCCCGACCACCATCTGACCAAGCCGGTCTATATTGGCGAGATACAGGATGACGGGCAGTTCTCGGTGGTGTGGAAAACCCCGGCCCTCGTGCCCGGGCAGGCCTGGTCGCCGTGGGTGCCGGAAACGAAAAACCTGATTGGCGACTGGAGCAAGCCCATTGCCTGCGGCAATTACAACACCGCCACCAAGACCTGCCTCGGGCACAGGCATGCGTAGGGTCAGCACCACCTGCCTGCTGGCGGCGCTATGGCTTGGGGTCATGCTGCTGCCGGGCCACGGCGCGCGGGCGGATGCCTTCGCTGATCTGGCCAGCCCGCAACTCGGGGCGGTGACGGCAGCGATTTCAACCCTTGCGGCATCGCCTGACCCGCAGGCAGGGGTGGCGTTGCAGGCGCTGGGCGAGCGGAACCTGTTCGCCGCCCCCGATGGCAGCGTGTATATCCGCCACGGCGAAAGTTACGTGGAGGCCCGCACGGGCCAGCCCCAGGCTTCCGTGCCGGAGGGGCTGAAGCCGATCCGTCTGAACAACCGCATCCGCACGGCACTTGCGGGCGTGCAGGCGGGCAGGGACCTGCTCGCCCCCCAGCCCGCAACCCGGCTCAGGGCCGCCGATGCGCTTTACGCCCGCCACGACCCGGCCATGCTGCCGCTGGTGGAGCATGCCCTTGCGGTGGAAAAGGATGCCGCCGTGCGCACCCGGCTGACCGAGGTGCGGGCCGCGACCATTCTCGGCCAGCCTCCAGCCCCCGATGCGCTTGCCTCCCGGCTTGAGGCCGTGCGCGCGCTTGGTGCGGTTGGTGGCGCGCAGGCGCGTGGCATCCTTGCCGGTGTTGCCGGGTCGGATGCGGAAGCGCCAGCGCTGCGCCATGAGGCGCAGGCCGCCGTGTCGCGCATCGACTGGCACCTGCGCGCCTGGGGTGTGGCGCAGAATGCCTTTTATGGCCTGAGCTACGGCTCCGTGCTGCTGCTGGCCGCCACGGGGCTGGCCATCACCTTTGGCGTGATGGGCGTGATCAACATGGCCCATGGCGAGATGATGATGATCGGCGCCTACGTGACGTGGATGGTGCAGCAGGCCATCCGCGCCACCGTGCCCGCGCTGGAGCCGGTGGCGATCCTTGTGGCCATTCCGGTGGCGTTCGTGGTGTGCGGGGCGCTTGGCATCGTGATCGAGCGCGGGCTGATCCGCTTCCTGTATGGCCGCCCGCTTGAAACGCTTCTGGCCACATGGGGGCTGTCGCTCATCTTGCAGCAGGCGGTGCGTTCCATTTTCGGGCCGACCAACATCGCGGTGCAGACGCCGGGCTGGCTTTCCGGCTCGGTTGCAGTGGGCGGCATGGACATTACGCTCAACCGGCTGGCCATTCTGGTCTTTGCGGGGCTGGTGCTGGGCGGGCTGATGCTGGTGCTGCGCCACACGCCGTTGGGGCTGCAGATGCGTGCCGTAACCCAGAACCGCCGCATGGCGGCGCTGATGGGTATCCGCACGCCGCGGGTGGATGCGCTGGCCTTCGGGCTGGGTGCTGGCCTTGCGGGGCTTGCGGGCGTTGCGGTCAGCCAGATTGACAATGTCAGCCCCAATCTCGGGCAGTCCTACATCATCGACAGCTTCATGGTGGTGGTGTTTGGCGGGGTCGGCAATCTGTGGGGCACGCTGGCGGCCGCCCTTGCGCTGGGCATGGGCGGCAAGGTGCTGGAGCCTGCCATAGGCGCGGTCTCGGCCAAGATCGCCGTTCTCGTGCTGGTCATCCTTTACATCCAGCGCCATCCGCGCGGCATGTTTCCCGTGCGCGGGCGGGGAGTTGAATCATGAACCCGTTTTCAACCCATGCCCCGCGTTCCCTGCGTGGCGTGATCTGGATGGCAGCGGCCGTGGTGGCGGCGGCAGGCGGGCTGGCCGTGGCCAGCCTGCTGCCCGAGGGCAATCCGCTGCATGCCTCCGCCTTCGTGGTGTCGCTGGCGGGGAAATACCTGTCCTATGCCATGCTGGCGCTGGCGGTGGATCTGGTATGGGGGTTTGCGGGCATCCTTACGCTGGGGCATGCTGCGTTCTTCGCGCTGGGGGGATATGCCATGGGCATGTACCTCATGCGCGAGATCGGAGCGCGGGGTGTTTATGGCAATGCCGACCTGCCGGATTTCATGATCTTCCTCTCATGGAAGAACCTGCCGTGGTACTGGTGGGGTTCGGAACATTTCGCTTGGGCCGCCGTGCTGGTGGTGGCGGTGCCGGGGCTGCTGGCTGGCGTGTTTGGCTGGCTTGCCTTCCGCTCGCGCGTGTCGGGGGTGTATCTGTCCATCATCACCCAGGCGCTGACCTACGCGCTCATGCTGGCGTTTTTCCAGAACGGGTTGGGCTTTGGCGGCAATAACGGCCTGACCGACTTCAAGGACATCCTCGGCGCCGACCTGCATGCGCCGCTGACCCGCGCCGTGCTGCTGCTGGTGACCGGCCTGCTGCTGGCCGCAAGCCTGCTCGCCGCGCGTTTTGTGGTGGGCAGCCGCTTTGGCAGCCTGCTCGTGGCCGTGCGCGATGCCGAAAGCCGCACCCGCTTTCTGGGCTACCGCCCCGAGCAGGCCAAGTTGCTGGTGTGGGTGTTCTCGGCCATGATCGCGGGGGTGGGGGGCGCGCTGTATGTAACGCAGGTTGGCATCATCAACCCCGGTGAGTTCGCGCCCGCCAATTCCATCGAGTCCGTCATCTGGGTGGCGGTGGGTGGGCGTGGCACGCTGTGCGGCGCCGTGCTGGGGGCCATACTGGTCAATATGGGCAAGACGCTGTTCACCGCCTGGTTGCCGGAGTTCTGGCTGTACGGGCTGGGGCTGCTGTTCATCTGCACCACTTTGTTCCTGCCCAACGGGCTCATGGGGCTGTGGCGGCATGCCCGTAAGGCACCGCCGGAGGAAGTCACCCCCGAAGTGGCGGATACGCAGGGAGAAGAGGCATGACCGGTGACCTCGTGCTCGACATGCGCGATGTGAGCGTGACGTTTGACGGCTTTCGCGCCATCAACAACCTCAGCCTTGCCCTGCGCCCGGGCGAGATGCGCGCCATCGTGGGCCCCAACGGCGCGGGCAAGACGACGATGATGGACATCATCACCGGCAAGACCCGGCCTGATACCGGCACCGTGCGCTTTCAGAACCATGACCTGACCCGGCTGGATGAACCGGCCATTGCCCGGCTGGGCATTGGCCGCAAGTTCCAGAAGCCCACCGTGTTCGAGGCGCTGAGCGTGACAGAGAACCTGCTGCTGTCGCTCAAGGGCGTGCGCTCGCCCTTTGCCGTGCTCATGGCGCGCATGAACGCGCAGGAGCGCGAACGCATCGAGCACCTCCTGCGCCTGACCCGGCTGGAAGCTGTGGCCAACCAGCCCGCAGGCGGCATGAGCCACGGCCAGAAGCAGTGGCTCGAGATCGGCATGCTCATGGGCCAGGAGCCTGAACTGCTTTTGGTGGATGAACCCGTGGCGGGCATGACCGATGCCGAGACCATGGCCACCGCCGACCTGCTGCGCGAGATCAACCGCACCCGCAGCGTGGTGGTGGTGGAGCATGACATGGATTTCGTGCGCGCCCTCGGCGTGGACGTGACGGTGCTGCACGAAGGCAGCGTGCTGGCTGAAGGCACACTGGATGCGGTCAGCGCCGACCCGCGCGTGATCGAGGTCTATCTTGGGCGCTGAGGGGCGCCGCACAGGGGTGAAGGGAGGCTACGCGCATGCTCGAGGTTAACGACGTGCACCTGCATTATGGCGCGGCGATTGCCCTGCGTGGGGTCTCGCTTGCCGCAAGGGCAGGGGCCGTGACATGCGTGCTCGGCCGCAATGGCGTGGGCAAGACCAGCCTGATCCGCGCCATAACCGGCATGCATGCCACAAGCGCTGGCACGATCATGTGGGAGGGCGAAGATATTACCCGGCTTGCAGCCTATGACCGCGCCCGGCGCGGCATTGCCACCGTGCCGCAGGGGCGCGACATCTTTCCGCTGCTCAGCGTGCGCGAAAATCTTGAAACCGGCTTCGGCCTGCTGCCGCGCGGGCAGCGCCGGGTGCCGGACGAGATATTCGACCTGTTTCCCGTGCTGGCAAAAATGCGCGACCGGCGCGGCGGCGACCTGTCGGGCGGCCAGCAGCAGCAGCTTGCCATTGCGCGCGCGCTGGTCATCCGCCCGCGCCTGCTGGTGCTTGATGAACCGACCGAGGGCATCCAGCCCAGCATCATCAAGGATATCGGCACCATCATCGGCATGCTGCGCGACCGGGGCGACATGGCCATCGTGCTGGTGGAGCAGTATTTCGATTTTGCCTATGAACTGGCGGACACAATTGCCGTGCTCGACCGGGGCAAGGTGGTGCTGGCAGGCCAGGCCCGCGACCTCGTGGCGGAGGATGTGCGCGCCTACATCACCATCTGACCGGCAGGCGGAACGCGATCGATATGTTTACGGCTACCCGGCATGGAACATACGCCATTGCATGCGCCCTGCTGCTGGCCAACCTTATGGCATGGGCGTGGGCCATGACCACGCTGGGCAGCGCGCCCGTTCTGCTGGGCGCAGCCGGGCTGGCATGGGCATCCGGCCTGCGGCACGGGCTTGATGCCGATCATATCGTGGCGATCGACGTGGTGACGCGCCGGCTCATGCAGGCGGGGCGCGCGCCTGCGCTGGTGGGGGTGTTCTTCTCGCTCGGGCATTCCACCGTGGTCATGCTCGCCACCCTTGCGCTGGTTGCACTGCCCGTACAGGGCTGGCTGGAGCGATGGCATCTGGTGGGCGGTGGCTTCGGTACGCTGGTCTCGGCGGTGTTCATGCTTGCAGCCGTCACGGCCAATGCCCGCATGGCCCTTGGCCAGTGGCGGGCGCTGCGCCAGCCTGCCCGGTTGCCTTCCGTGCCGCCCGCGGGTCTTGTGTCCGGGCGGGCAGGGCGGTGGATTGGCCGGAGCTGGCAGATGTACCCGCTCGGTTTCCTGTTCGGGCTGGGTTTTGATACCGCAAGTGAAATCGGCCTGCTGGGCATGGCGGCGGTTCAGGCCCATCATGGGCTGGGGGTTGCGGGGGTCATGACGTTTCCGCTGCTTTTTATGGCGGGCATGGCGCTGGTTGATACGCTGGATACCCTGCTCATGTGCCGGGCCTATGGCTGGGGCATGCGCTCGGGCCGCAGGCGCGTGGCTTATGATCTGGGCATCAGCCTTGTCTCCCTTGCCGCAGCGGCAGGTATTGGCGCGATCGAACTGGGGCAGAATTTGCCGGGCAATGCGGCGGGGGGCAACCTGCTCATGCGGGGGCTGATGGCGGCTGGTGATCATCTGGCCGGGCTGGGCGCGGGCATCGTGCTGGTTTTTCTGGCCCTGTGGGGTGGTGCCGTTCTGATCAGCCGCAGGCAGGCCAATCGTATCTCCCCGACCTGACCCAAGGCTGGATCAGGATGCGTGTTTCCACAAAGGTGGCGGTTCCTGATGTGCCCGAACGCCTTGAGGACCACCGGTGACACCGGGCTATCCCGTTCGTACCTATGATGCACTTTTTGCAATGAAGGCGTCTTTAAACGCAAAAAAAGCATAATTTGTCTTGATCTGTATGGAAGGAATTTTTAGGTTTGCCATCAGTATAATCGGCTCTCTCCGCCATGGCCTGATGCCCGGGCCAGCAAGCGTAGTGTTTAGGAATCACGATCAATGACGTTTTCTCAGCCACCCGAAATTCCCGGCGGTCTTGCAGCGCTGGAAAGCCGCGTGCGGCAGGATGTGGCCTGGCTGGACCTGCCCACCCGCTCGTGGGTGCCCGAACGCAGCGTGGACGGGCGGCATGTGCTCGACGTGGTCGTGGTCGGTGGCGGCATGGCGGGGCTTACGGCATCGGGTTATCTCAGGCGCTACGGGCTGCTCAACCATGTCGTGCTTGACCAGGCACCCGCAGGGCAGGAGGGGCCGTGGGTTACCTATGCCCGCATGACTACGCTGCGCTCGCCCAAGACGCTGTCCGGCCCGTGCATGGGGCTGCCGGGCCTGACCTTTCGCGCGTGGTATGAAGCGCGTTTTGGCACGGTCGCGTGGGATGGGCTGGACAAGATCCCCCGCCAGACATGGATGGCCTATCTGGAGTGGCTGCGCCATGTGCTCGACCTGCCGGTGCGCAATGGCGTTACCCTGACCAATGTGGCCCGCGCGGCTGATGGCGTGCTGGCGCTGACGGTGGTGCAGGATGGCGTAACCGAAACCCTTCTGTGCCGCCATCTGGTTCTGGCCACGGGGCGTGACGGGCTGGGCGGCAGCTACGTGCCGCCGGTCATTGCCGGCCTGCCGCGTGATTACTGGCGCCATTCAGCCGATCCGATTGATTTTGAAGCCCTGAAGAACCGCCGGGTGGTGGTGGTGGGTGCGGGTGCTTCCGCCATGGATAACGCCGCCACGGCGCTCGAGGCGGGGGCTGCGCGGGTGGATATGGTCATACGGCGCGCAACCCTGCCTGCCGTCAACAAATTCACCGGCATTGGCAGCATGGGCGTGGTGCAGGGTTTTGTCGGCCTGCCTGACGGGTGGAAATGGCGCTTCATGGATACGGTGCTCGATGCCCAGACCCCGCCGCCACGGCCAAGCGTGCTGCGGGTATCAAGCCACCCTAATGCATTCTTCCATCTGTCGTGTCCCATCGACCGGATTGAGGTGGCGGGCAATGCCGTGCGCCTGCATACCCCGCGCGGCGTGATGGAAACCGATTTCATCATCGCCGCCACCGGCTTCTGCGCCGATCTGTCCCGCCGGCCTGAACTTGCAGCCATGGCGCCGCATATCCGGTTGTGGAAAGACCGCTTTACGCCTGCCGCGCAGGACATGCCCTCGGGCCATGTCAGCGCGGAACTGGCAACCTCGCCCGATCTCGGGCCGGGGTTCGAGTTTTTGGAGAAAGTACCCGGTTCGTGCCCGTGGCTGAAATACGTGCACTGCTTCTGCTTCCCCGCCACGCTGTCACACGGCAAAGTCAGTGGCGATATTCCCGCCATCAGCGACGGGGCCGAGCGCCTTGCGCGCCACATCACCCGCGCCCTGTTCGTTGAGGACCGCGAAACCCATTATGCCAACCTCGTGGCGTTCGACACGCCCGAACTCAGGGGCGATGAATGGCATGACAGTCCGCTCCCTGCGATAGGGTGAGGGGAGCCCTGCCGCGTTTGCGTTTGCTGGCATGATCGTGGGTGGGTAGCATGATGGACATGGATGCAGCCCTTCCCGATCTGAGACAGCTTGAGGCCTTCTGCGCCGTTATGGCCACGGGCAGCATGACGGGGGGCGCGCGCCTGGTGGGCCGGTCGCAATCCATGGTCACGCGCATGATCCAGGACCTTGAGGCCGGGCTGGGGTTTACGCTGTTTCACCGCAACGGGCCGCGCATTACCCCCACCGAGCAGGCGCTGCGGTTCCAGCCCGAGGCGCTGGCCCTGCTCGGCGGCGTGCAGCGCCTGCGCGAGAATGTGCATGCCATTGCCCATGATGTGGAAAATTCCCTGCATATCTGCGCCATTCCGGCACTTGCGGCGGGCCTGCTGCCGCGCGCGCTCGGCTGCCTGAAACAGGGCACCCTGCCGCGTGAGGTGCATGTGCGCAGCATTCCGGCGGATGAAGTGGTGCGTGCCGTGGGCCGCCGGGATGCGACATTCGGGCTGGTCAGTTTTCCGTTCAACCACCCCGGCGTAACCCTGCAATGGATCGGCATGGCGCCCTGTGTCGCGGTCATGCGGGCGGATGACCCGCTGGCTGCCAATGCGCGTGTCAGCCTGCATGACCTGGCCGAAAGCAGGCTGCTCACGCTGGCCAACCCGTTCAGGATACGCAACACGATCGAACGCGCCTTTGCGCAGATGGGCTGGACGCCTGCCACCATCATGGATTCCAACATGGCCATGGTCTTGATGGGGCTGGCACGGGCCGGGCTTGGTGTTGGCATTGTCGATCCCGTTACGGCGGCTGCGTTCGACCAGCCTGACCTGGCCATACGCCCGCTGGATGTAAACCTGCCATTCTTTTTTGGCGTGGTCACACCGACGGGCCTGACCCCATCACCCGCGCTCGAGGCCCTGTCGCGCGCAGTGGAGGACGCCGCCCGCAGCCTCATGCCCGACCTGAGGCGCTACACGCACGAAAGTGCGGACCTGATTGAAAGCGCGCTTTACGGCACGGAGCCTGTTGAGGACGCCTGATAAAGCACTGTTTGAAACCAATGCATTGATGAAAAATGATAAAAGTTTTTTGGGTGCTGCCTTTTTTTCAAAAAGGTGGCGTTCTTCAAAGCTTTTTGAAAAAAGCTTCACCAAAAACTTTTATCGGGTCTTCTTTCACGCCAGCACGGCCGGGCGTATCAGGTCGCGGCCCGGTATCGCTGCAAGCAGGCGCTTGGTGTAGTCATCATGCGGGGTGGAGAAGACGGTCTCGGTCGGGCCATGTTCGACCTGCTCGCCCGCGCGGATGATCGAGACGGTGTCGGCAATGCGCCGCACCACGGCCAGATCGTGCGATACGAACACATAGGTCAGGTCAAGCTGGCGTTGCAGTGTTTCGAGCAGGGTCAGGATTTCGGCCTGCACCGATACGTCTAGTGCCGAGACTACTTCATCCAGAATCAGGATCTTCGGGTCGCACAACAGCGCGCGCGCAATGGCCAGGCGCTGGCTCTGTCCGCCAGACATATTGGCTGCCCTGCGCTCCAGCACGGCAGGCGGTAGCTGCACCCGCTCCAGCATGGCCCGGACCCGTTCTGCGCGCACGCTGCGGTCGCGCAGGCCCGCATTGATAAGGGGTTCGGCCAGAATGTCAGCGGCCCGGTTGCGGGGGTCGAACGAGACATGTGGGTTCTGGTAGACAAACTGCACCGCGCGGCGCAGCGCGCGCCGGGTGGCGCCTTCAACCCGTGCCGGGTTCTCGCCCAGAATATGCACTGACCCACTATCAGGCGTAATCAGCCCCAGCAGGCAGCGCAGCAGCGTGGTCTTGCCCGAGCCGGACTCGCCTACGATGCCATGCGTCTGCCCGGCCACTACGTTAAAGGAAATATCGCGCACCGCCTTGTGCCCCGGCCTGCCGCCAGCACCCTTGTAGGCATAGGTCAGGTGCGAGACGACAATCGCATCCTCACGCGGGCCTTCCGCGCGGCGGGGCGCGCGGGCTTCATGGAACAGGGGCAGGTCGGCCAGCAGGCGGCGGGTGTAGGGCGTGCGCGGGTTGGCGAACAGGGCTTTCGTCTCGCCGGTTTCGCACAGCGTGCCATGTTGCAGCACGGCCACGCGGTCGGCCTGCTCGCTGGCCAGGCCCAGATCGTGGGTGATGAACAGCATGGCCGTGCCCATTTCGTGGCGCAGTTCGGCCAGCAGCGCCATGATTTGCACCTGCACCGATACATCGAGCGCGCTGGTGGGCTCATCGGCCACGATCAGGGCGGGACGCTGGGCAATGGCGGCGGCAATCAGCACGCGCTGGCGCATGCCGCCCGAGAGTTCATGCGGGTACTGGTGCAGCCGCCGCTCCGGCTCCTTTATGCCCACGCGCTCAAGCAGGCCCACCAGCATGCGCCGCGTTGTGGCGATATTGCTGCGGGGTTCATGCAGGTGCACCGCCTCGACAAGCTGGGCGCCGATGGTGCGCACAGGGTCGAGCGAATGGGCCGGGTCCTGCGGAATGAGCGCCACCCGCGCCCCACGGATGCGGCGCAGCGCGCGCTCGGGCAGGCCCACGATTTCGGTATCGCCTACCTTGATCGAGCCGCGCTGGATGTGGGCACTTTCAGGCAGCAGGCCCAGTATGGCGCGGCCCAGCGTTGACTTGCCCGAGCCGGATTCACCCACCAATGCCAGCATCTCGCCCGCGCGGACCTCCAGCGAGACCCCCTTGAGCGCGTGGTGCGCGCTGCCCCGGCTTTCATACACCACATCAAGGTCACGGATGCTGAGCTGGGGGAGAGCAGCGTTCATGGGTCCATCCTTATGGCGCGTGACAGCAGCGTTGCCGCCCATGCGGAGAAGATGATGGCAAGGCCGGGGAAGGTGGTCAGCCACCAGGCGGTTGCAAGGTAGTTGCGGCCTTCGGTAATCATCAGCCCCCATTCCGGCGTAGGCGGCGATGGCCCGTAGCCCAGAAAGCAGATGGTCGATATGGCAAGGATGGCCGTGCCCAGCCGCAGCGTGGCAAGCGACAGCGCGGGCGCAAGGCTGTTGGGCACGATATGGCGCCACACCACCTGCCAGAAGGTGGAGCCGATGCCGAAGGCTGCCTCCACATATTCGGTCGCGCGCACGCGCACCACCTCGGTGCGGATCATGCGCGTAAAGCCTGCCACCTGGCTTATGCCCACGGCAAAGGCCACATGCGTAGCCCCCGGCCCGATCAGGGTGATGATGCTGAGCGAGAGGAAAAGCTCGGGGATGGCCAGCACCATGTCCGCCCCCGCAAGGATGGCGCCCGACAGCCTGCGCCCGCCCAGCCCCGCCGCAAGCCCCAGTGGAATGGCCACCAGCAGGCTGATCGCCACGGCCAGCATGGCGGCGGAAAGGGTGGAGAAACTGCCATGCATGATGCGCGAGAACACATCGCGCCCGAACTGGTCCGTGCCAAACCAGTGCGTGGCTGACGGTGCCATGAGCCGCTCATCCGTCTGGCCGGCCAGCGGGTCAAGCGGGGTGAACAGGCCGGGGCAGAGTGCCACGAGCACCAGCATAAGCACGGGCAGCACGCCAAGCAGGCGCGGCAGTGTCACGTCATGGCGCTGGCGCCACCGGGCAAGGGCCGTGTTCATGCAGCCCCTCCTGCCTGCGTGCGGCGGATGCGCGGGTCGATCAGCGGATGGAGCGCATCAACGGTGAAGTTGATGACCACGAACCCCGCCACCGAAATGAGGATGATAGCCTGCAGCACCGCCACGTCCTGATTGGCCACGGCCTGCTGGGCCAGTTGCCCCAGCCCGTCCAGGCCGAATACGGTCTCGGTCACCACGGCGCCGGCCAAGATCTCGCCAAACACCAGTCCGCTTATGGTGAGCGTGGGTGGCAGTGCGTTGGGCAGCACGTGGGCATAAAGAATGCGCAGCGGCGAGGCGCCACGCGCGCGCAGCACGTCAATGAAGGGCTGGGCCATGACCCGCTCTGCCGCGCTCAGGAACACCTGCGTCAGTGGCGCCGAAATGGGAATGGCCAGCGCCAGCCCCGGCAGCACCGCCGCTGCCCAGCCAGAAACGCCCACCACCGGCACCAGCTTCCAGTGAAACGAGACAAGCTGGATTGCCACGATCTCGAGCCAGAAGACGGGAATGCCGCTCGCCAGCCCCGGCACCAGCCGCAGGGCCGCGCGCAGGGGGCGCAGGGGCGCAAGCAGGGCGGCGGTGGCAAAAGCGGCTGCCAGCATGATCGCGCCGCCAAAGCTCACCACCGCAAGGCGCAGCGTGGTGGGGTAGGCGGCATGCAGCATGCGGCTGACCGGCACCCCGGTCTCGATGGAATAGCCAAGCTGGCCTGCCAGCGTGCGGCCCAGCACATGGGCATATTGCACGAAGGCGGATTCATCAGCGCCATAGCTTGCGCGTATATCGCTGATCTGCTGCGGGCTCAGGCCGAGTTCGGGGTCCTGGAACTTGATCAGCACGGCATCGCCCGGCATGACCTGCAACAGCACGAACGAGAGCGTGAACGCCCCCCACAGCACCAGCAGCGCCTGGGCCGCGCGGGAGAGAATGTAACGTATCATGGGTGGCGCCTCATCCTACGGCCTTGCCAGCCAGGTGCGGTAGAAAACAGGCCGCCCCACGGCCTCGAAACGCATGTCATGCACGCGGGCCGACCCCGCATAGACCTGTGGCTCCTCGAATATGGGAATACTGTAGCCTTTGGCCAGAATATCGGCCTGCACGCGGGCGAGGTCGGCAAGGCGCGTGGCGGGATCAGTGTCGGAGGCGACTTCGTCGAGCAGCCCGTTGAGTTCGGGGTCGACAAAGTGTTCCACATGGCGGCTCTGGCCGCCTTTTTGCAGAAGCACGTTGCGGTTGGTGGGGTAGAACGCGCTCTTGATCACATCGGGGTCGGCGCGGCCCACCTCGGCATGGAACAGGGGGGTTACGGCAGGGTTGAGGTTGTCGAGCACCGTCATGGCCGGGCTGCCTGACAGGATGGTCAGCCGCACGCCTGCCTTGCGCCATTGCTGGGCCAGCAGCACCAGCATGCTCCGGCTCTGCGGCTGGGGCAGGGCCTCATGCACGGCCAGCGCAAGGGCCACCCCATTGCGCCGCCGCCAGCCATCGCCATCAAGCGTCCATCCGGCCTCATCGAGCAGGCGGGCGGCAAGGGCGGGGTCATAGGTCAGGTCGGCAGCATGGTCGACAAAACCCTGCGCGTCAGCAGCAATGACCGAGCGCGCCAGCGGGTAATGGGGGGAATAGAGCGTGCGCAGGATGTCGGGCCGGTCGGTGGCGTGCAGCAGGGCAAGGCGCACGCGCGGGTCGGCCACCAGCGGGTTGTCGGGGCGGAAGACCACGCTGTTGTTCACCCCACGGGTGGAGGCGGCGTAGATCGTATCGCCATGCCGGGTGATCTGCTCTTCATCATAGGCTTCGACCGCGCGGGCGAAGTCGGCCTGGCCTGCAATGAAGGCGCCGATGCGGATGCTGTCTTCAGGCACCACGATGATGCGCACGCCCGCCAGCCGGCTTGGCCCCTGCGGGGCAAGCTGGTCAGGCCCCCATGCATAATCGGCGCGCGTGACCAGGTCGACCGACTTGCCCGGCACCTCGTCGCGCACCACGAACGGCCCGGAGCCGATCACATGCCGCGCGTCGCCCCATTCATCAAGCGGGCGGCGCAGGCTTGCGGGCGAGACCAGACCCGAACCAATGACCGACGTGCCCTGCAGAAAGCCGGGCGAAGGTTTGCTGAAGTAAAAGCGTACCGTCAGCGGGTCGATGACCTCGCTGCGTTCGTAATTGTTGATGACCTCGGAAGGCGGCAGGTGCAGCGTGCGGTTGCCCTTGCCAAATGTATCGTAATTGAGGGCTACGGCCGCCGCATCAACCGGCGTGCCGTCAGAGAAGGTGACGCCGGGGCGCAGCGTGAAGGTAAAGATAGTGCTGTTTTCATTCACGCTCCACGCGGTTGCGATCCATGGCTCGATTTTAAGCGTGTCGGTGTTCTGCCATGTCAGCCGGTCCGTGATCTGGGCCAGGATGCCGCCATTGGGGTAGAAGCCGCCAGCGGGAGGGTAGAGGTTTTTATGGGGCTGTTTTTCCAGGTAGAGCAGCGTGCCGCCGGGAGTGGCGGCATCGGTTGCCCGCGCGGGGGCAGGGGCCTGAAAAGCCAGGCACGCGGCCAGCGCAAGTACTGGCCGCGACAGGGGTATGACAGCACGAAACGGATGAGGCATGCGGTGCGGGCCAGTCAGAACGTGTATCCAAGGCGGGCGTAGTAATAACCACCCTCATACCCGCCAGGCGCGGTCATGGGGTAGGCAAACACGCCACTGCTTTCCTTCAGCGCCTGTTTGTTGGTGCGGGTTGGGTATTTGTTGAACAGGTTGTTGGCCCCCAGCGTGATGACAAAACCATGGCCCACCCGCGCCGAGGCTTCAAGGTTTGTTATCACCTGCGGGCGCACATGGGTCCAGTAGGCGCCCGGATCGCTCTGGTAAACCAGCCACGCCACCCCGGCGTAGCGCTGCTCCTGCACAAACACGCTGTAGCGTCCCTTGCTCCAGTTGAGCGAGAAGGATTCCTTGTTCTTGGGCGAGGAACGCAGCAGTTCCGTCTCGGCCGCCTTGGAGAAGTAGGTCTGCCCCAGCGTGGTCAGGATGGCGGGCGTGGAGGCGTAATGGGTCATTTCCGTATCGGCCGCATTGGCCTGCACGGAGCCGATCAGCACACCGTAAGAGGGCTTGATGGGGAATTTGTAGCTGATCTTGGCCGTAAAGCCGTTGGTGGTGGTGTTGCCCACATTGGTCATGTAGCTGGCATAGGTAATGTTGTCGCCCACGCCATGGGCCGAGAGGTAGTTGGCCATGACCGTGCCGGAAAAGGCGCTGGTGCTCTCGATACGGTCATTGATGTCGATGCGGTAGCCATCAACCGAAAGCTGAAGGTCGCGCACCGGCTTCCAGTCCAGCCCGATGCTGTAGCTGCGCGAGTATTCGCCCTTGGGGTTGTGCGAGCCGAGCAGGCGCGCGACATCGTTGGTCTGTGACAGGTTGACGGTGGTATAGCCCGGCCCCGAACTCGTGGCGTCGTAATGGATCGCGCCCAGCGTGGGCGGCCGGTAGCCGGTATTGACGTTGGCATGGATCGAGAAGTTCTTGGTAAAGTTGTAGCGCGTGCCGATCGAGCCGGTGGGGGCGGTGGTGGTGTCGGAATAGTTCACCACATGGCCGCCGATCGTCCATTCCCATTTGCGGGTGACGAAAATGTCCAGCCCCACATGGCCATCGAAAATGTCACGCGACCAGTTGCCTGCATTGCTGGGCTGAAAGCCGTTATAGCCGGTCGCACCCGGCGAGTTGCTGCCGTTATAATCTGGCCCCGTGGCCCATGACTGGTAGTCGCCCGCGCCGATCTGGTAGGTATCGTGCCGGTATTCCAGCCCCCAGTCGAGCACGGCGGGCTTGGGCAGCGCGCGGCTTGAAAAGCGCTTGGAGAACTTGGCGCCGCCAATCAGCTCCGCATTGACGATCTTGCCCTGGTTGAAGCTGGTCTGGCTCAGCGCGCCAAAGGTGGGGTTGTTGTCGTCATACACGCCCTCATTGACCTGTTCGCGCCCGAACGAGGCATAGGTGTTCCACGCAACGCCCGCGGGCATGGTGCCGCGCAGGCCGCCATTGACTTGAAAATCCATTTCATCGAACGTTTCGATCGGCTCGAACCCGTTGGGGTGGAGCGATGGCACGTTGTTGATGTTGGTTGCCCCGCGAATGAAGCCGATGCGGTCGGTGCTGCGATGGGCGAGGGTGGCGGTGCCATAGGCCTCGACCGAGCGGCTGATGGGCATGTGCGCGTTGAAGCTGAACAGTTCGGCCAGCGAGCGGCTCAGGCCCTCGATGCGGTTGACATCGCCGAGCGTGGGGTTGATGCCATCGCGGTGGGTGGGGAGCTGGTTCTGCACCTGCCAGGCCAGGTCCATGCCGCCACCCTTGTTGCCAAGCTGGCGCTCAAGGTCGCCATAGGCGGTAACGCCCTGGCCATCACCCCTGTAATAGCCGCTGTTCTGGATGTTGGCGGTGCCGCCATTGCGGTTGCCCGCCTTGAGTACGATGTTGATCGCGCCGCCAATGGCGTCCTGCCCGTACAGCGCGGTGGCGCCCTCGGTCACGATTTCCACATGGTCGATCGCGCTGAGCGGGATCAGGCTCAGGTCAGCCGGTTCCGTGCCCTGGGCGGGGCCATAGTTCCAGTTGCCAATCGCGCTGGCATGGCGGCGCACGCCATTGACGAGCACGAGCGTTTCATCCGCGTTGAGGTTGCGCAGGATGACGGTCTGGGTAGGGGTGGTGGAATAACCGCCGCCACCACCACCCGGAGGGGCATTGATCTCGGGCGAGGACTGCTGGAGTGCCGCGATCACGTTTGTCTGCCCGGTCTTGAGCAGGTCGGCCCCCGTCACAATCGCCACCCGCGTGGTGCTGTGGCGCGGGGTGGAAGTGCGGAAGGCGGGCGAGACATCGCCTACATCCTTGGTGGTGGTGATGCGTTCGACCGCCGGATCGGCCCAGGCGCAGACAGGGGAGCAGGACACGGAGACCACACCGGTCAGAAGGACAATTTTCGAGAGCCGTACCGGCCTTGTGTGCGTGTTCATCCTGCGTCTTTCCTAGACTGAAGCCCGACTGCGGGCCTGGTGCAGAGTCCTGTTCGCTGTCGTGCTATATTAATTCCACAACATTAATTTGTGTATAATTCACGAAAAATAACCCGGTCAACGCGCAAATATGTTTTTACCGTGTAATTACGTTATTTATGATGCCCGGTGTGCATAATAGACACACCCACCCCGGCAACCATGCCACCCTGCGCCCGCGCCACATTGCTGAAATAAAAAAGCCCGGCAGCCAGAAAGCCGGGCGGGATGACCCGGCGGCCCGGACCATCACCAGCCTTGAATGGTATTGTAAAGGTGCATGATGGCTGTGTAGCCATCATGGCGCCGTTTACCGATTCAGCCTGTATCCTTCTTAACGGGCAAGGGGTGATTGCGTTCGCTTGTTTCGTTTTGAATCAGATTTTCATGGTCGCCATGGGCATGGATCAGCAGGTGGAACAATTTTACTATTGGAATCGTTAATTATATCGCAAGGCCGTAAACGGGAGGGGCGTCTACCGGGTGGGGCCAATGGAAAAATTCGGCTTCCGGCCTGCCTTTGTGTTCAGGGGGGAGTGTGCGAGGGTAAGCGTGGCGGATGGTCGTGCGGCGTAACGCGGCGGGTCATGCAGGTGCGGCATGCCTGCACCCGGCCTTTGGCGGAGTACTGATACAGGACTGTGACAATCCGCCATTGTTTTGTCGTGTCGGGCCAGCACGATGGCAACATAAGGAGTAAGGATGATGACTCGTACAAAATCATGGACCGTGGCCTTTGTTGCGATGGCCCTCGCGCTGGCACCCGTAGCGGGTTCATCCATGGCGCATGCCCAGCACGGCCCCGGTGGTGGTGGCCCCGGTGGAGGGCCCGGCGGGGGCCATGGCGGCGGATTTGGCGGTGGACCGGGCGGCCACGGCGGTGGCCCGGGTTTTGGTGGTCCCGGTGGCGGCGGTTTCCACGGCGGCCCGCATGGTGGTCCGGGTGGTGGCCCGCGCGGTGGTGGCTGGGATCGTGGGGGCTGGGATCGCGGCGGTTGGGGCGGCGGCTGGGATCGTGGCCCCGGCTGGTACGGACCGCCGCCCTATCCGTATGAAGGATACGGGTATGGATATGGCTATCCCGGCTATTACTACCCGTATGGTGGTTATGTCGGTGGCTGGGGGTGGGGCGGCTGGTAAGTCCGGCTGAGGCTTCCTGAAAAAAAGCCTTCGCGCGTAAACATCGTCTGTTTCTCGTCTCTTACGGGCGGTTGGCCATCCTGCCTCTCAGGGCAAGGAGGCTGGCCGCCAGAAGCCCGGCAAATGACAGGGCGGCAAACCATGAAAGCAGCCCCGTAACTGGCCCCTGAACGCCCACGGCCAGCCCCAGCGCCCCGGTGGGCAGCCCCAGCCGCAGCATGCGGGCAAGGCGCTGGCCTGTGGGGCCGGGAGCCGGCAGGCCATAGCGTGCGGGCCACAGGGCAGCATGATTCATGAAAGCTCCCAGCCACAGCGCGAGAAGAAGCACGAAGGTCATGCGCCCTGCCGCCCCAGCCGGTGCCGGGCGTAAAGCGCCACGATTGCGGCAACTGATCCCATGCCATCCACCGCCATGTGCAGCCCCGGCAGCGCATGGAACGCGGCGGGGCTGCAAAGCAGGTCAAGTACCGGCAGGCTTGTGCCGAGCAGCCCGACAAGGCCAAGCTGCACCCGCCATGCGTGGTGTGCCTGTACCCGCAGGGCATTAAAAAGGGCATGCGACGCACATAGCGCCCATACCGTAAAGAAAATTCCCGTTTCCCAGTCTTCACGCCCGGTCAGGCTGGCGGGTAAAAGCCGGTTGCCTTCCAGAAAAGCCAGCATGGAGGCGGGCAGCCCGGCAATAACCGTTACGTTCAGCCCATCAGCCAGCCGGTGCGCCCATCTGTGGCCTGCATGGCAGCGGCGCTTCATCACGAACAGCACAAGCCCGCTAGCCATGACGGCAGTGCCACACAGGCCGGACAGGAAATACAGCCACCGCAAACCCGGCGGGGCAAAACGGGCATAATGCAGCCCGTGCATCAACTGCATGGTGCGGGCAATGGAGGTGGCGGTTGCATCAACCGGGAGGGGACGGCCTTCGGGCAGGCTGAAATCGGCATGGTCACGGGTCAGGAACGCGCTGCTGGCATCACCTGCAAAGATGGATACGCGCTGTGGGGCAAAAAGGATGAAACCCGGTTCCTGCCCCGCCAGGCTCGCGCGCGCCTGGGCCAGCAGGGGGGCCAGTTGCACCCGCGTCATGTCCGGTATCGGGGCAGGGGGGAGTGCGGGCACCTGCACAGACCGCGCGGCGGGGCGTGGCGCCACAGGCACGATCATGTCCGCCTTAACCAGCACGCCCGTATAGGCCATCATGACCATGAAGGGCAGGAACAGCACGCCCATCAGCAGATGCGCATCAAGCCATGCCCGCAGCCGGGCCGCGGACAGGCGCAGCAGGATAATATCAGGCACCAGCGCGTGAAGATGAATGACAACGCCGGATATAATGGCAACCAGAAGGATCATTCCGGCAATATTGACAATAATCGTGCCCGCCTGCGGGCCAAGGAACAGGGTGTGGTGGAAATTATAGAACAGCCCGCCCCCTGCCGTAACCCGTGCCGGTATGACCGTGCCCGTGGCCGGGTCGAGCCGCGTGCCAACAAATTCATGGCCGTTATAATGCAGCACGTCCAGCGTGGGCGAGCGGGCCGAGGGCAGGGCGATAAAGGCCGATACGCCACGGGCCTGCCCGGCCGCGACCAGATGTGCCGCCGCATCCAGCGCCGGGGGGCTGGGTGGCACAGGAGCGCTCAGGCGCACTTCCGGCTGCATCCAGCGCGTGATTTCCATATTGAACACCGCCACGCTGCCAGTGGCGAAGATGCAGGTCAGCACCAGCCCGGCCCCATAGCCAAACCAGCCGTGCAGCCAGCCAAGGCGGGTGCGCAGGGTCTCGCGCATCAGGCTGCAAACAGGATCAGGCTCGCGGCAAGGCCGCCACAGGTCCCCACCATCAGCAACCCCGCATGCCGTTTCCATGCGCCAAAGCCGAACACCACCATGACCGGCAGGCCAAAAAGCGCGATCATCTGGCCCAGATGGACGCGGTCTGTCGTGGTAGAACCTGCGGCAATACCGGCCACCAGCAGGCGGGCAACGCCATAGGCCAGCAGGCAGGCCACCACGGCGCAGGCCACCCTGTTGCGGTTGAGGCGTGTGGTGTGCGCAAGCCGGTCAGAGGGCCTTGTGCGAGGAACAGGTTCATTAATGCGACGCATTTGCATATTATGCCTATGCCACACAATGTCCCGCCCTGCGAAGCCCCCGGAAGCGATATTTTCCCGCTCCCGCTCTGTTCAGCATGCAGGTGCCCAAGGCCGTGAAGTTGCCCTGATCGAATTAAAGATAAAAGTTTTTGGGTGCCGCCTTTTTTCAAAAAGGCGGCGTCTGGCGAAGCGTTATAGAACAAATTTTCTCATAAGTCCGGGGCCTAGCTGTAATTTACGCCGGCTGCCCTGCAGGGGGCGTGAGGCGACCGGGATTGGCTTTCCAGTCGCGCAGGGCTTCCTCGCAATAGGGCAGCACTTCAAACACGGCCATGGCCCCGAGTGCGCCCAGGGCGTAGCGCAGGCCCAGTGGCATGCGCTTGAGGCGGATGGGGTGGGAGCGGATCACCTTGCGCCCCAGCAGCGCCTGCAGCTGCGGCCAGTGCAGCACGGCTATCAGCGCAACGGCCAGCAGTGGCACCATTTCGAGGAAGCTGTGTACATGCTGCTCCACCGGCTGCACCTCGCGCCGGGTTACGGCGTAGCTTACATCCCACATCGCCGTCGCTTCATGCACGAAAAACGAGGCGATCATCAGCGACAGCACGGGCGCGTCAATTTCCAGGAACAGGCCCGCCAGCACGGGGAAGGCGGCCTCGCCGAGCATAAGCAGATGGATGCCGGTTTCCTTCAGTCCGGTCGTGTGCTCGATATCCGTGCGGCGGTGGCACCACCAGTCGGTCAGACCCGCTGTCAGCCACAGCGGAATCACAAAATACTGGATCATCTTGCGTGCGACCTGCCGTGTCGTGTCGGTCTCGGCGGGAGCTTGCTCATGCGGTTCGGGGTGGGAGGCTGGCGGGGATGCATGCGCCGTGGCCATGGGCGCATCGGCTGCAACCTTGCGCCCGCGCCACCAGGCAACAAAACCGGCCCCCAGCGTGGCAGCGCCCGCGCAGAGCATGGTGGTGGCGTAATAGCGCAGAAAAGTCAGGTTCTTCATCATCGGGCTGCCCTTCCTTTACGGCGCCGCGCGGTGAGGGGCTTTGGCAAACAGGGCGATGATGGCCGGACAGAAAGCCTTGAGGTCATGCGGATTGCGCGACGTGACCAGCATGCCATCGCGCACCACGTCGCGGTCTACCCAGTGCGCGCCTGCATTGGTCAGGTCCACGCGCAGCGAGGGCCATGAGGTGAGCGTATGCCCGCGCACGCCCTCGGCGTTGATCAGCGTCCACGCGCCGTGGCAGATGGCGGCAATCGGTTTGTCCGCCTGCACGAAGGCCCGCACGAAGCTGACCGGCATGTCCACATGCAGCCGCCGGGTGGGGTTTACATCTGCCTTCATGGCCTGGATTTCACCCGCTTCGGGTGCAACAAGCACCGTGTGGGCGCCTGCCGCGCGCAGGGCCGCCGCCGGTTCGCTCAGTTCCACCTCTTCCACGCCATTGGTGGCCAGGAAGGCAATGCGGCGTCCGGCCAGCGTGCCATGGGCAGCAGGGGCCTGCGGGCTCGAATTGTGGGTGGATGAGGCTGACATCGCGCCGGATGCATGGATGGCCATGGCTGTTCTCCGTGTGCTGTAAAACAGGGTCTTGGTGAAGCCCTTTTCAAAAAGCTTCAAAAGAACGCCGCCTTTTTGGAAAAAGGCGGCACCCGAAAACTTTTATCATTTGCTATGAATGATTTTACTTTCAGGCACCCTTTTGATGGGTGTTATCATTCCAGATAAGGGTGATGGGTCACTTCGTATCATGCGGCTGCGAGCGTGGCCCGGTGGTGCGCCCCTGCGATGGCGGATCGCTGGCCGGAAAGCTCTCGTCAAGCGCTTCGTCGCGGCCCTCGTCTTCATGTTCCTCGGCGGGGGTGGGCTTTTTTTCTTCCTTGGGGTCGGGGTTGCTGGACATGATCATGCATCCTTGCGCTGAAGTGGCGGTGATGGGGGCGGCGGATCATCAAACGGGTCCGGACCGTCTGGCCCTGCTGGCGGCGGGTCACGCAATGGCGGGGGTGGACCTGGTGGGGGCATGGGGGGCTGGCCACAGGGGATATACATGCCTGTTCTCACATAAGGCACGGAACCGCGCGGTATCGGGCGCAGGTTCCGTGCGGCTGCATGGTTTACTGTTCGCTGCTATCGGCGGGTGAGGGGGTCTTGTTGCCACCGCGGCTGCTGCGCCCCTCCGATCCGGGGTGAGTATGGCTGTGGCCATGCGGGGTGGCGCTGCCAGAGGAATCATTATTGTCCGGTGGCTGCGTGCCGGGCTGTTCGCCCACGGTGCGCGGGTTGTTCCACAGCTTGTCCGACGGTTCGACGCGCTGGCCGTTTGTGGAGGTGGCCGAGGGCGGATTGCGCCCCACCTGCGAGGCCGCTGAATTGGCTGTGGGCGCCGGCTGCTCGCTGGGCATGGCAGATGACTGGGCTACGGCAAGGGCAGGTACACTTGCCACGACGCCTGCAAGCAAGGTGAACTGCAGAATCTTTTTCATGGTTGTGTCTTCTTTCATTGAGGGGATGCACCACGCATTGAAGGCATGACACGAGGCAAGGGTTGCAGCATGCACCCGTCTGCCGTGTGAATACTTATGCGTGGCCTGAATGTGGGCGTGAATACTGTAAGGGTTGCCCGGTTGCCGTCAGGGTTTCCTGGCGGGTGTCGCGTCGGGCTGGCCTTCGGGGCGGGCGTGTTCATCGCAGCCTTCGGCGCAGTGCTGCTGCGTGCCCTTGTGGCTGGTGGCTTCGACCCGCTCGTCGTTGTCGAGGCTGGATTCCGGCTCGTCCTCGCCCTTGCGGGGCTTGCCGTGCCCTTCAGCTTTCGGGGCGGCGCGGCCTTCATCCACGGGGGTTGAAGGCGCAGCGCCACCACGCGCGTGCTGGTGCGTAAGGTAAGACATGATCCCTGTCCTTTATGGAAAAGGCAACAGTCACAACTGCATCGTGTCCTGCTGTCAGTCAGTCAACGGCACACGGGCGGGATGGTTCGGGCCTTTTGCGCGGGTGGTGGTAAATTAATAAGTGATGCCGCTGCGCCTGCAACCAGCCCCTGCATCATGTCGCGGCCTGCGGTGGTGGCCCGAGGGTCACGGCCACGATATGGGTCACGCCATCATCCACCATCCCGATCGGGTCGGTGGCGGGCAGGTCCGCGCCATCAAGCACGACATGGCGCACGCCCGTGCTGACATGCGCGGGGTTGCTGACCGTTATGGCATAGGTTGCGGTGCGCCAGCGCAGCCGCGCCGTGAATTCGGGCCATCCGGGCGGAATGCATGGGTTAACGACCAGCGTCGTGCCCAGCACGCGCAGGCCAAGCAGGCTTTCCACGCCCACGCGCTGCATCCACCCGGCTGAGCCGGTGTACCACGACCAGCCACCGCGCCCCACATGCGGCGGGCGGGAATAGACGTCGGCTGCGACAACATAGGGTTCCAGCCGGTAGCGTCCGGCGGCCTCGGGGGTCAGGCTGTGGTTGATGGGGTTGATGATGTGCAGCAGGGCATGCGCCTGCGCCCCGTCGCCCAGGGCTGCGAAGGCCATGACAGTCCACAGGGCGGCATGGGTGTACTGGCCGCCATTTTCGCGTATGCCCGGCGGGTAGCCACGAATATAGCCCGGATCCGGGCCGATGGTGTCAAAAGGCGGGGCAAGCACCAGCACCAGTCCTTCATCGGCGCGTACCAGCAACTTACGCACCGAGCGCATGGCGTGGGCCACCCGGTCAGGCGCACCGACGCCAGACAGCACCGACCATGACTGTGATATGGCATCAATCTGGCATTCCGCGCTGGTATGTGACCCTAGTGGCGTGCCGTCATCAAAATAGGCGCGCAGGTACCAGTCGCCATCCCAAGTGGCCTCGAGTGCGGTGGCGAGGGCCTGCCTGTGCGCCTCCCACGCCTGCGCGCGGGCGTGCTCGCCCCGGCTGCGCGCCAGCGGAATGAAGCTGCCTAGGGCTGCGTGCAGGAACCAGCCCAGCCACACGCTCTCACCCCGGCCATGCTCGCCCACGCGGTTCATGCCGTCGTTCCAGTCACCCGTGCCCATCAGCGGCAGGCCGTGCGCGCCCGTGGCCAGCGCCTGATCGAGCGCGCGGGCACAGTGCTCGAACAGCGTGCCCGTTTGCGATGAGACCGCCGGGACCATGAAGCGGTCATGTTCTTCCAGCGGCAGGGGCGGCGCTTCGAGGAAGGGGATGATCTCGTCAAGCACCCCGCCGTCGCCCGTCGTGCTGACATAATGCGCCACCGTATGGGCCAGCCAGGCCCGGTCATCGGAGATATGGGTGCGCACGCCCGCGCCGGTCAGCGGCAGCCACCAGTGCTGCACGTCGCCCTCCACGAACTGGCGGCTGGCCGCGCGCAAAAGGTGGGCGCGCACGGCTGCGGGGCGGCACAGCGCCAGCGCCATGCCATCTTGCAACTGGTCGCGAAAGCCGTAGGCCCCGCTGGCCTGATAGAAGCCCGCCCGCGCCCACACCCGGCTGGCTAGGGTCTGGTACAGCAGCCAGCCATTGAGCATGATGTCGAGCGCGCGGTCGGGCGTACTGACCTGTATGGAGCCGGTCACCTGCTCCCACGCGCTGGTTGCGGCTTCAAGCACGGCATCAAGGTTGGCCGTGCGGTAGTGGGTGATGAGGCGGCGGGCGTCGGCCTCGTTTTCCCCTTCACCGAGCAAAAAGACGATCTCCACACGGCCTCCCGGTGGCACGGTGGCCATGGTCTGCACCACGCCACACGGGTCCAGCCCCGCGCCTGTGCGGCCCTGCACGCCGTTGGGGCGGGTGAAGGCGGCTGGGTTTTCCACGCTGCCGTTGCGTCCGATGAAGGCCGTGCGATCGCCTGAACTGGCACTGAGGTAGCCGCCCATATCAACAAACGCGACCCGGCCTGCATATTCCGCCTGCCAGCGATTGCGCGCGAACAGCGCACCCGTCTCGCCATCGCGTTCGGTCAGGATGAAGGGTGCGGCCTTGCTGCGCGCGGGGCCAAGCACCCATTCCACATAGGCCGTAACCGACAGGGTGCGCGGCTGGGCGGAGAGGTTGCGCAACTGTATGCGCGTGATCTTGACCGGGTCCGTGGGTGGCACGTACTGCAACAGCGTGCTGGCAATGCCGTGGGCCACACGGTCCTGGCATGTGTAGCCACGTCCGTGGCGGGTGACGTAGGTTGCCGCCGCGTCGCGCCGTGTCGCGGCACTCGGGCACCACAGCGTGCCGCTGTTCTCGTCGCGCAGGTAGATGATCTCGCCGCAATGGTCGCTGACCGGGTCGTTCGACCACGGCGTAAGCTGGTGCTCGCGGCTGTTGCCCCACCAGGTATGGCCGCTGCCTTCCGCCGTGACCTGAAAGCCGAATGTCTCGTTGGTGATGATGTTGACCCACGGCGCGGGCGTGGTCTGGCCGGGGGCAAGCACGATCACGTATTCGCGCCCGTCCTGTGCAAATCCGCCATGCCCGTTGAAGAATTCAAGCGCGGGCACGGGCGGCACGGCAAAGGCGGTGGCGGGCTGGCGCGGCATGGCGCGCGCGGGAAGGCCGGGGCGTGCCTGCGCACCATCGGCGCGGTCAAGCTGTTCGGCCAGCCCCTGGCCTGCCACCAGCACCACGCGCGCGACCGACAGGATCAGGTCCAGCACCACGGGCGCGACGAGATCGGCACGCAGCACGCGCACCGAACCCGCCGTGCTGGCCGTGCGCAGTGTGGCATGCACCATCTGGTCGAGTGCTACCTGCAGGTCCTGCATGTAGGAGGATGGATGTTCGTTGAGAATGACAAGATCCACCGCCACCTGCTTGAGGCGCAGATATTCCTGCGCCACGAGCAGGTGACGCACCACAGCCGTGTCATCGGCGGCCCTGATGCGCAGCACGAGCAGCGGCAGGTCGCCTGAAATGCCCTGCCCCCACAGCAGTGGCTGCGGCCCGGCGCCGCGGGCAATGGTCGTGGCATCGGCCCGCAGGGCGGGGCCTGCGTAAAGGATGTGGGCGGCAAGGCGCTGGAACAGGTCCGCCGTGGCGGGGCTGATGTCGAGATGGCGCAACTGCACCTGTGCCTGCGTCCAGGCCAGCGTGCGCACGCGCGTGAAGGCCGTGGCATCCTGATGGGTGTCGATCATGTCCAGCAGGGCGGCGCGGGTGGGGGCGGCCATGGTCCACACCGTGAGGCGGGCCACCGCGCCGGGGCGGATGGAGAGCGTGGTGCGGATGGCAAAGGCCGGGTCGAGCACCGTGCCGGTCGCACCCGACAGGCGCGCATGCGCATTCAAGGCGGCAGGGTCATGCACATCGTGGCGGCGGCCGATAAAGCGGGCGCGGTCGGTTTCCACCTCGACCGCGCTGTCGCACACTACCATCTGCGCCACCCATATCCCGGCTTCCTCGGGCGCGCGCCTGCGGCGGGTGGCGATCAGCGCGCGGGCTTCAGGCAGGTATTCGGTCTGCACGAACAGTTTGGTGAAGGCCGGGTGCGCCAGGTCCGCGTTCTGCCCCAGCAGGGCCAGTTCGCTGTAGCTGGTGACCTCGATCTCCATCGTCTCGCTGCCTGCGTTGTAGAGTGAAAGCTGGCGGGTCTCGGCGTCATCCTCGGCGGAGACCAGTATTTCCAGCGTCGTGGTCAGGTTGGCGTCGCGGCGGGCGAACTCGGCGCGATCTTCATGAAAGGCCACGCCATATTCATCCGGCTGTGCTGCACAGGGCTGTGCCGTGGCCGACCATACCCGGCCCGTGCCCCGGTCGCGCAGGTAGATGTACTGGCCGTATTCATCGCATGTCACGTCCTCGCGCCAGCGCGTGACGGCATGGTCGAGCCAGCGGCTGTAGCCTGAGCCTGCCGCCGTGAGCATGACCGTGTACCGTCCGTTGGAAAGCAGGTGGGTGACCGGCTGCACCGTGTCGGCCCGGTCAAGGTAACGGCCCGCGGGCGTTGTAACGGGTGGGGCGGGAGCCTTGCTGTCATCTTCGAGTGGCAGGGGGCGGGCTACGGCGCCCCTGCGCGGTGCACGTTCCTGCAGCAGCAGTTCGGCCGAGGCCATGAGCGGATCATCATGAAAGCGCGTGCGCATGATGCCGCCCATGAGTGTATCGGCCACTGCAAGGATCGACATGCCCTGATGGTGCGCCATATAGGCCCGGATGATGGCGACAGGGCTGCGGTCCGGCACGCGGCCGGGCGTGTAGTCGAGGGATTCATAAAACCCGTACCGGCCCAGCGCGCCGGTTTTTTCCAGCACGTACAGGTTGGCCACCGCCTTTTGCGGGTCGACCATGGCGGCAAGCGCCGTGGCGTAGGGGGCCACGACCCGGTCAAGCCCCAGCCCGCGCTTGAGCCCCAGCCCCGGCACGCCAAAGTTGGAATACTGGTAGGTATATTCCAGATCACGCACGTTATAGGCGGATTCCGATATGCCCCATGGCAGGCCGCGCGCCTGCCCGTAGGCGATCTGGCGCTGCACGATCAGCGTATTGGTCTGCTCGAGCAGGCTGCCCATGGGCGCGCGCATGACCAGCGAGGGCATGAGATATTCAAACATCGACCCCGACCACAACACCAGCGCCGCCCCGTTGCCCACCGGCGTGATGGAGCGGCCAAGGCGGAACCAGTCCTGGGCGGGCATGTCGCCCTTGGCGATGGCGAAAAACACCGCCAGCCGCGCCTCCGAGGCCAGCAGGTCGTAGCAGTTTGTATCCTGCGTGTCCTCCGCCACGAGGTAGCCGATCGAGAGCAGCTTGCGCGCCGGGTCGCACAGGAACCTGAAATCCATCTCCTGCGCCATGTGCCGCGCCGCCTGCGCGAGGGCGACAAGGCGCGGGGCAAGGGTTGCGTGCAGGCCTTGGTCAAGGTCGCGCGCGTGGCTCTCCAGCGTGCGCAGGGGCGCCGCGATCCAGAACAGCGGGTCGGCTGCACTGTCAGGCGCGGTGTCGGGCAGGTTGCTGTACAGCACGGCAGCATGATCGACCGTGGCCTGCGCCTGGCGGCGCAGGCGGGTGAGTTCGGCGGTCGATCGGGCTGCTGTGTCGGACAGGATGGCGTTTTTCAGCCCCGTGAGCAGGCGCAGCAACTGCCGTTCGGGGGCGCTATGGTTGCGGCGCGCGCCATTGCTGAAGGTGAGATCGGCCATGGCGATGTTGAGCGCATCGGTCATGCCCGCGCGCCACGGGTCGGTTTCCGGCCCGCGTTCAGCCCAGCGCTGGCACGCGCTGGCCAGCGCGATGAGGTGACCGGCCATGTTGCCGCTATCCACGCTCGACACATAGGCAGGGTCAAGCGGGCGCAGGTCATCGGTTGCATACCAGTTGTAAAAATGCCCCCGGTAGCGCGGCATGCGCGCCAGGGTGGCGAAGGTCGCCTCCAGCCGGGCTACGGTATCGGCCAGTCCGGTCCAGCCAAAGTCACGCGCGCTGATGGTGCATAGCAGGTAGAGGCCGATATTGGTGGGCGAGGTGCGGCGCGCCAGGAGAGGGGCAGGGTCTTCCTGAAAATTGTCAGGGGGCAGCATGTTGTCGGCGGGGGTGACATAGGTCTCGAAAAAGCGCCATGTGCGCCGCGCGGTCATGCGCAGGGCGCGGATATCGGTGCGCGAGGGGCGCGAGCGCGCGGCAATGACCGGCGTGCGGCTGGCCCACATGGCAATGGCGGGCGAAAGCCCCCACAGCACCGCCACCGGCACGCACATGAACAGGCTCCACGGCGCCCACAGGCATGTGGCAAGCGTGATGCCACCTGCCAGAACCGGCCCGGACAGCATATGCCCGTAATACCCCGCAAGGCCGGGGCGCATGCGGTCGGTCAACTGGTCGGCCGGCACCCATTGCAGCATGTGCCGCCTCGTTATGAACACGCGCACCATCGTGCGCCCGATCGCATCGGCCATGAACCATGCCTGGTGGGCAAGGAAGGTGATGTTGAGGAAGGTCATCACCCCCGCCTCGGCGCTGGCAGCGCCGAGCACGCTGAAATAGCTGCGCAGCGTGATCCATTCCCGCCGGGGCACGAAATCGGCCAGCACGGGCAGGAAGGCGGGCAGGGCGATGGCCAGCAGCATGAAGGCGGTCCAGGCAAGGGCCACATGAAAAGGCAGGAACCATGCCCCCACCAGTGCGGCAGTTGCCAGCGGCATGCTGAGCGTGCGGCGCAGGTTGTCGAGCATCTTCCACCGTGCGATGCCTGATACATGGCTGCGTGGCGTGCGGCCCGCGCCCGACATGACCCATGGCAGAAGCTGCCAGTCGCCGCGTGTCCAGCGATGCAGGCGCTGGGCGGCGACAAGGTAGTCGGTGGGAAAATCCTCCACCACCTCGATGTCGGATGCCAGTCCTGCGCGGGCGAATATGCCCTCGAACAGGTCATGGCTGAGCAGTGTTGAGTCCGGCACGCGCCGTGCAAGGGCCGCCTCGAAGGCATCGATGTCGTATATGCCCTTGCCTGCGTATGACCCTTCGCCAAACATGTCCTGGTACAGGTCGGACACGGCGGCGGAATAGGCGTCTATGCCGCTCGCACTGGCATAGATGCGCTGGAACAGCGTGCTGTGGTGGCCGACCGGCAGGGCAGGCGTTACCCGTGGCTGGAGGATGGCATAGCCTTCATGCACCCGGCCCGATACGGGGTCGAAGCGCGGGGCATTGAGCGGGTGGGCGATCTTGCCGATCAGCCGGCGCACGGTGTCAAGCGGCAGGCGCGTGTCGGCATCAAGCGTGATGACGTATTGTATGGCCTGTGGCAGGGGGTGTGCTGCTGGCATGAAGGTGGTGTCGGTCGCGCCGCGCAGCAGGCAGTTGAGTTCGTGCAGCTTGCCGCGCTTGCGCTCCCAGCCCATCCAGACCTGTTCGCTCTCCACCCAGACCCGCCTGCGGTGCAGCACGAAAAAGCGCGTGCCACCCGGGGCAGGGCCATATTTGTGGTTGAGTTTCGCCACGCCCGCCAGTGCTGCCGCCAGCAGGGGCTGGTCATCGGGCGCGTTCGGGGTAGGGGTGTCGGGCCAGTCGGACAGGAGGGCGAAATGCACTTCGTCATCACGCGTGGCAAGGTAATGCACCTCAAGGCGGGCCAGCAGGGCGGCTACGGTGGCGGGCGTGGTGAGCAGGGCGGGCACGACCACCATGCTGCGTTGCGTGGACGGAATCCCCTCCCTGAACTCAAGCCCCGGCAGGGCGGTGGCCTGTATGACCTCGAGCGCCAGGCGGTTCACGCACGCGACCGCCGCCTCGGATGCGGGCACGAAGGCAAGGGCCGCCAGCAGCCATGAAGCGCCCCCCATGGCGGCATCGCACAACCACAGTGGCAGGGCGAGGAACAGGAGCGTCAGCGTGGTGACGACTGCGCTGTAGGCCATGATGCCCCGTGCGCAGAACGCCCGCACCAGGGTGAGCCTTGCGGTGGGGCGAAAGCCGATGGCGTGCTCAAGCTGCGCCCTTCCGGCCATGAGCAGGTAATAGCCGGGGTCGGCGCGGCGGGGGTCATCGGGTGTTGCTTCCCCGGCCTGCCGGGCCAGGGCTACCGCGCGTTCGGCTATGGCGATTTCGCCCAGTTCGCTGCCGTGGGCTAGTTCCTCGATGGCCTTGCGGTACAGGTCGCGACTGGCAAAATCAGCCCTGCTGAAGCTGTCATAGGCCCCCAAAACCCGGTTGACGAGGCAGACCCGCTCGAAGGCGTCGGTCCAGTCAAATCCCGCGATCAGGCGCAGGCTGGTAATGATGTTGCGGATGGTGGCGTTGAACGAGCCCTGCTCCAGCAGGTCGTCATGCACCGCGTTGTCCATTGTGGTGCCCCGGTCGGCCAGGCGCTGCGCCAGCCAGATCAGGGCAGGATCCTTTTCCGGGTCCAGCCCGCGTGAGCGGTGGACAAGCTGGGCGGTAAAGGCATGGGTGAGCGTGTGTGGCGCCACCGAGGCAAGCAGTGCGGACAGGGTGGCGGGCGTATCCTTGCGGCAGGCGGCAAGCTGGTCGGCAAGGGCGTCGGCTTCGCGCCTGCTGGCATTGTTGGCCATGATCGCGCCCGTGACCCGGCGCAGGTTCTCGATCAGTACGATGCGCAGCGTGATGGATACGGCCCACAGTTCGCCAATGTTCAGTGGCGTGACACTCTGGTAGGCCAGCAGGTAGGCATAGAGCATGGCGGGCTGGATATTGCTGTCAGTGTGCGCCACGAGCGCCCATGTCACGCCAAACACGCGTGGCAGGCCCGCAAACGGGCCGCCCGCCAGCTTGGGCAGGCGCGCGTAGTAGCCCGGCGGCAGGTCAAGGTCCGTCTCGCGGATCTGCATGTCGATCAGCGCGTAGTTATCGGCCAGCCACTGGGCGGCGGGGGTCAGTTGCCTGCCCGCCTGCATGGCCTCGGCAATGCGGGCATCCGCCGCGCGCAGGAAGGCGCCGTTCTGCGCCAGCCTGCGTGCCAGGGGCTGCCCGTACCCGCGTGGGTCAGGGGTTATGGTCTGGGCGACGGCCAGGCTTCTGGCATGGGCTTCGAGCCGTTCGGGGCCAAAAATCTCGCTTCTGATGGGTGTGGCATCCTCCTGCCATGCTGGCCGGGCGGTCCATCGGGGCAGGCGCGCCAGCCAGGAGCGCAACGCACCACCGGGTCGAGAGGGGCGTGTGGTGGCGTTCATGTCATGCTCCAGCCGGAGCGCGTGGCAGGCAACCGCCACGCGCTCGCGTGTTTTTATTTACGGAAAAGGCTTTTCCTTGGTTGTTGCACCGGGGGCTGTTGCGCCGGGTTGGCAAGACGGTGCCACAGGCCGGACCGGGCCTGCGCTGGTGGCGTACCGGGCCGTGTGGGCGCCAGTGTGACGGATGGGGGCTGGACCACGGGCTTGTCCGGGCCTTGTGCCGGGCGGGTGCGGGATGCATCCATCGGCTGTTCTCCTTTGTCTGGAGCGGGTGGCTACATGTAAAGGGTGGTGCAGGGGTGCCGCGCACAAGGGCGGCCTGCATGGCATGAACGGGCACCGTGCGGCACCGTTTCATGGCGGTGTCGGTATTTTATTTCATTCATGCGGTCATGACTGATTGAGGGGCGCGACACGACACCAAAAAGACATGAATTATTGTCGTTCATGGGCATGAATATTTTGTCAGATACCGATGGCCCGGCCTGTGCGTTAAAGGGGCAGGCCCGGCTGAGACAGGTATGGCATTCATGTCCAATGTAGCGCGCTTTGAGTATATCCTCATGCTGATCGTGCTCATCGTCGGGCTGGAACTTGCCGCGCGCAAGATGCGCCTGCCGCCGGCCGCAGCCCTTGTGCTGGGTGGTATTGCCATAGCACTCGCCCCCGGCCTGCCGGTGCTTGAAATCGACCCTGACCTCGTGCTGATCGTGTTCCTGCCGCCGCTTTTGCTGGCGGGGGCGTATTTTTCGGTCTGGCATGCGTTTCGTGTGCATCTGTTTGGCATCCTGCAACTTGCGGTGGGGGGCGTTGCGTTCACCACGTTTGCCGTGGGGCTGGCCGCGCACTGGCTCATTCCCTCCTTGCCGTGGGCGGGGTGTTTCGTGCTGGGCGCCATTGTCGCCCCGCCCGATGCGGTAGCGGCCAAGGCCGTGCTCAAGCACGTGGTCCTGCCGGAGCGGATCACGACGCTGCTGGAAGGCGAAAGCCTGCTCGATGATGCGGCGAGCCTCGTCATCTACCGCTTTGCCACCGTTGCGGTGCTGACCGGCTCGTTCAGCCTTGTGCATGCCACCGTCACCTTTGCGTGGCTGGCCATGGGCGGGCTGGTGCTCGGCGGCGGGCTGGGGTGGTTGTGGATCAGGCTTTTGCGCCGGGTGCGCGACCGGATCCTGAGCATTACCATGACGCTGCTGCTGCCTTGGGTGGCCTATATCGGGGGGGAATGGCTCGGGGCGTCGGGGGTCATCACCACGGTTGTGGCGGGGCTGGTGCTGGGGTGGCGGCAGCATGACGTGTTCAGCGCCGATGAGCGCCTGCGCTGGGCGGCGGTGTGGGAAGTGCTGGTGTTCCTGTTCGAATCCCTTGTCTTTGTGCTGATCGGCATGGCGCTGCATGCCATCGTGCTGCGCCACAGGGGCACGGGCTGGGTGGCGCAGGATGTGTTTGGTCCCGTCATGGGCATTGTGCTGGCGGTCATGATCTCGCGCTTTGTGTGGATGGCCCTGACCGAGGGGCTGCGCATCGCCTGCGTGCCGCCATCACGGCGGCCGGGCATGCGGGGGTATCTGACCTATGTTGCGGTCATGGGGTGGTGTGGCATGCGTGGCGTGGTCAGCCTGGCCATCGTGCTGGCGCTGCCCGAGGGCATGCCCGAGCGTGACATCATGCAGATCGCGACCTTCGTGGTCATTCTGGCCACCGTGCTGGGGCAGGGCACCACCATTGGCTGGCTGATCCGCATGACGGAGGGCGCGCGCGGGCAGGTGGCAGGGCAGCGGCAGTACCTGTCGGTATCGCAGGCGCGCGCGCTGATCGCCCGCGTGCAGGAGCGTGTCATGCAGCATCTGGCCTATGACGCGGATGGGCAACTGGTGCATGACCGCCTGCTTGAGCAATATGCCTACCGCGCGGAGCTGGCCGAGCGTTTCAGCCATGAACAGGAGGCCCTGCAGGGGCGGCAGGATGCCCATTACCGTGCCCTGCTGGCCACCATAAAGGCGGGCCGCGCCGAATTGCTGCGCCTGCACCGCAGTGGCGAGATCCATGATGCCGTGCTGCACCAGCTTGAGCATGAACTCGATTTGCAGCAGATGACGGCGGAAGGGGCTCTGATCTGAGTAGGTTTCAATCAGCTTCGCCAAAAAATTCTGAATGGTTTGCGCCAGTAGGTGCGCGGCGGGCAGCTTATTGCAATCCGGCAGCATTCGGGTGCAATGACAGCCAGATGACCGTTCCGACCACTCTCCTGCCACAGCGCCTGCGGGCTTTCTTATGTTCCCCCGCAGGGGGTGCGTGCGCGTTGCTGCTGGCCTCCGTTCTGGGCTTCGGGCTGGCCAATTCGCCCTGGGCCGGGGCTTACGGGGCGGTAGCGCATTGCCCGTTCAGCGTTGCCATGCTGGGCGCGCAGGGGCCACGCACCTTGAGTGCTTGGGTGTCCGAGGGATTGATGGCGCTGTTTTTCCTGACCATCATCCTCGAAATCCGGCACGAAATCAGCGATGGCCATCTTTCCTCACCCCGCAAGGTCGCCCTGCCGCTGATTGGCGCGCTAGGCGGCATGGTGGTTTCGGCACTCATTTACGCTGTTGTAACCCGTGGCACGGCGGAGGCGGCGCGCGGATGGGCCGTACCGATTGCGACCGATGCCGCCTTTACCCTGCCCATCATCCTGCTGCTGGGCGCGCGCGTGGCCCCTGCGGCACGGGTGTGGCTCATGGCGCTGGCCGTGTTTGATGACCTGCTGGGCATCGGGGTGATTGCGATCTTTTACGGTTCCGCGCCCTGCTGGCCCGCGCTCGCAGGTGCAGGCATGGTGCTGGCGGGGTTGGTTGTGGCCCGTTGTTGCGGGGTGGTCAACGCTGGCGTTTATGGGCTGGGTGGCGTGCTGTTATGGGGCCTGTGCGTGCGCGCGGGCGTGCAGCCAACGCTGGCGGGTGTGGCGATTGGCGCGTGCCTGCCTGCCGCGCTGGCGCGACCGGGGCTGAATGCGGTTGTGACATGGGGGGTGCTGCCGCTGTTTGGCTTCCTCAATGCAGGCGTGTCGCTTGCGGGGGCGCATATGGGCATGTTGCTGGCGCCCGTGCCGCTTGGGGTCACGCTGGGGCTGGTGGTGGGCAAGCCCGTGGGCGTTTTTGGCGCGAGCATGCTGGCGGTCAGGCTGGGGGTGGCAAGCGTGCCGGAGGCAACCCCGCGGCACATGCTGTTCGGGCTTTCGCTCTTGTGTGGCATTGGCTTTACCATCAGCCTGTTCATTGCAAGCCTTGCCTTTATGGACCCTGCTGTGGTGGGGACTGCGAAGCTGGGCATCTACGCGGGCTCCCTTGTTGCGGCGCTGTCGGGTTGGGTGTGGCTGCGGTTCGGGGGCAGGCCATCATAAAACGTTTACTTTATCCATTCGCCTCGCTGGCGTGTCCCTGCATTGCTGCCGCAAGCAGCGTTGCAAGCCAGTCGGCAAATACCTGCACCCGGCGCGACAGATGGCGGCGGTGTGGGTAGAGCAACGCCATGGGCATGGGTTCGGGCCGCCAGTCGGGCATGACATCAATGAGTTCGCCCGCGGCAACATGGTGGCGCACGTCATAGGCGGGCACCTGTATCAGCCCCAGCCCGGCCAGGGCGCAGGCCACGAGGGCTTCGGCGCTGTTGACCGTAACCCGGCCCGGCATCTGCAAACTCTGTACCGTGCCGCCCGCCATCCATTCCCATGCCTCGACCCGGCCGGTGGCGGGGGAGGCATAGCGCACGGCCTCGTGCAGCGGCAGGTCGGCAGGCGTGCGGGGCGTGCCCTTGCGGGCCAGATAGGCGGGGCTGGCCACGTTGACGAGCGGCAACTCGCCCAACTGCCGTGCAATCAGCGCTGAGTCCGCCAGCGGGCCGACACGCAGCACGCAGTCAATCCCGTCCTCGATCAGGTTTACGGTGCGGTCGCTGACGCCAAGTTCGATGTCGATATCAGGGTAGTCGCGCAAAAAGGCGGGCAGGGCAGGGGCCACGATCAGCCGCCCGATGCGCCCGGGCAGGTTCACGCGCAGCAGGCCACGCGGTGCGGTGCGGTCCTTGCGGAACAGGGTTTCGGCTTCCTCCACATCCGTGACCAGCCGCACGCAGTGCTCATAGAAGGCGGTGCCATCAGGCGTGGGGGTGACGGAGCGGGTGGTGCGGGCAAGCAGCCTCGTGCCCAGCCGGTTCTCGAGTTCCTGTATGGCGGCCGAGACCGAGGAGCGCGGCATGCTGAGCGTATCGGCAGCACGGGTAAAGCTGGCGGTTTCCACCACGCGGGTGAAGATACGGAACAGGTCGATACGGTCCACGGCAACCCCGGCATGCATTGGGTGTTTGTTCGTCAATCCTGACAGGTGTTGTCAGGAGTGGGAACTTTATAGCCTGATCCTAGCTGATACTGTGCAGGGAGCAAAAGCGCCACCCGCGCTTGCCACGCATGAACGGAGGCTCGACATGGTAGATCACACGATCAAGGGTAAGACGGTTCTAATAACAGGTGGGGCCAAGAACCTTGGCGCGCTCGTGGCCCGTGACCTTGCGGCCCATGGCGCAAAGGCCATTGCCATTCACTACCACAGCGCCGCCGCAAAGCCCGAGGCCGAGAAAACACTGGCGGCGCTGAAGGCTGCTGGCGTGCATGCCGTGGCCTTTCAGGCCGACCTGACCGAAAATGGCGCAGTGGCCAAGCTGTTTGCCGATACGGTGGCCGCTATCGGCCGTCCCGACATTGCCATCAATACCGTGGGCCAGGTGCTCAAGAAGCCGATTGCCGAGACGACCGAGGCCGAGTTCGATGCCATGTTCGCGATCAATACAAGGGTTGCGTATTTCTTCATCAAGGAAGCGGGCATTCACCTCAACGATAACGGCAAGCTGCTCACCCTCGTGACCTCGCTGCTCGGGGCGTACACGCCGTTCTATTCCACCTATGCGGGCTCGAAAGCAGCGGTTGAGCACTTTACCCGCGCGGCATCGAAGGAATATGGCGCGCGTGGCATTTCGGTCAACGCGATCGGGCCGGGCCCGATGGATACGCCTTTCTTCTACGGGCAGGAAGCGCCCGAGGCCGTGGCCTACCACAAGTCTGCCGCAGCGCTTTCCCCCTTCAGCCGGACCGGCCTGACCGAGATCGAGGATATAGCCCCCTATATCCGTTTCATCGTATCGGAAGGGTGGTGGATGACCGGCCAGACCATTCTGGTCAATGGCGGTTACACCACCAAGTAGGCCGCGGGCGGCGGGGGCTACTGATACCCCGCCGCCTGTAATTCAAACAGTTCCGCATAACGCCCGCCATGGGCCAGAAGCTGTTCATGCGTGCCTGCCTCCAGCACGCGCCCGTGTTCGAGCACCACGATGCGGTCTGCCGTGCGCACGGTGGAGAAACGGTGCGAGATGACCAGCGCCGCCTTGCCGCAGCGCAGGGCGCGCAGGCGCTCGAACACATCGGTCTCGGCCCGGGCATCAAGGGCTGAGGTCGGCTCATCAAGGATCAGCAGGTCGGCATCGCGCATGTAGGCGCGTGATATGGCGATTTTCTGCCACTCGCCACCTGACAGTTCGCGCCCCTTCGCCACACGCTTGCCCAGAGGCTGGTCAAGGCCCATGGGCAGCTTGGCCAGCACATCATCGGCCAGCCCCTCATGGGCGGCAGCGGTAATGCGCGCGGTGTCATCAAGCGCTTCGATGCGGCCCACGGCAATGTTTTCCGATGCGGTGAGGCTGTAGCGGATGAAATCCTGAAAGATCACGCCGATATGGGCGCGCAGGTCGGCAAGGTCCATGTCGCGCAGGTCAACACCATCAACCGTAATCCGCCCCTCATCGGGTTCGTAAAGCCGGGTGAGCAGCTTGACGATGGTGGTCTTGCCCGCACCGTTCTCGCCCACCAGCGCCACCGTCTCGCCCGCGCCGATATGCAGGTCGAGGCCGCGCAGGGCCCACCTGTCCGTGCCGGGGTAGCGGAAGCCCACGTTTTCGAAGCGGACGGCGTGGCGGATGGGCGAGGGGAAGGGTACTGTCACGGGCGGGGAGAGAATGGCCGGGCGCAGGTCGAGAAAAGTGAAGAAATCATCGAGATACTGCGCCTGGCTGGCGGTCTGCGTTACGCCCAGCAGCAGGCTCGACAGCAGCCCGTGCAGCCGCAGGAACGAGCCTGACAGAAAGGTCAGGTCACCCACCGAAAAGTGCCCGCGCACCGTATCCCACACAATCACGATATAGACGCCGTAATACGCCACCGAGCCGATGGCGGCGAACGCCCCGCTCCATGCAAACCGGCGCAGCGCCAGTTTGCGGTTCTGTTCCAGCACGGTTGCCGCAGCCGCGCTGAAGCGCCCGACCAGAAAGCCGCCAAGGCCAAACAGCTTGAGTTCTTTGGCATGTTCCGCGCTGGAGCCGACGTGGCGCAGATATTCCATCTCGCGGCGTTCGGCGGTCTTGGCGCGGATCAGGCGGTAGCCCTCGGCATTGAAATGCGCTTCCCCCGCGGCGGCGGGTGGCAGGGCGATGAGCAGCACCACCACCAGCCACGGTGCAAACGCCATGACACCCGCCGCCAGCACCAGCGCCGTGACCGTGGTCTGGGCAATGTTGAACAGTTGCACCAGCAGGTTGTTGCGCCCCGAGGCCTGGCGGCGCGCGCGCTCGAGCAGGTCCTGCAATGCGCTTGATTCGAACTGCTGCAGGTCGAGTGTTGCGGAATGTTCCATCAGCGCCAGGCTGACCGAATTGATGTAGCGCTCATTGAGCAGCCCATCGACCAGCGAGATGGCGCGTGATGTCAGGTCGGACAGGATGATGAGCGCGAATTCCAGCGCGATCCAGAGTTCCAGCCGCATTGCCGGGCCATGCAGCGCCCAGTCGGCCAGTGAGCCTGTGGGCATGGCATGGCCGCCAAGGTGAATGACCTCATCAACAATAAGCTTGCCCAGATACAGCGCCAGCGGCGGCTGTATGGCCTGCACCAGCCGCAGGCAGATGCTGGCCACCGTCAGCGCCGGGCTGCACCGCCATATCTGGCGGAACATGCGTGGCACATGGGCATACACACCAAAGCGCCGCCTGAGCCGCATGGACCACGGCCTGTGCAGCCGGGGCGAAGACGGGCGTGAGGGTTCGGTTTCAGCGTTCAATCAGTCTGTGCTCCCGATAAAAAGCTTTTTGAAAATAACTTGTTGTATAAAAAGGTTTTCGCACATCGTCTGTTTTTTTCAAAGCCGCGCGCCTTGCAAGACACCAGTCCGGTGAACGCCATGCAATTTACGCGCAGAGGCTCAATGGTGTTTATTTTTTATCCACGTATCCTGTTTAGGATTTGACCAATAATATTCCAGGAGACGTCAATATCTTCTACGTATAAATTATCGATCTCATCCTTTCCGCTCAGGAATGGGGGTATTTTATAGGAAACGCATTCATTGTATTTCAATGATAAACCAGTTGCTGTCTGCCATTCTGCGAAGAAACCTTCTGCCAGTGTAGCATCGCCATATCTTACCAGTTCGTCATTGTGGAATGAAATAATATCACCTTCAATATTGAATACATCGCCTGTTTCTGGTTCAAGCAGCAATATATGATCGCCTTTTTCTGGGTTTTCGGTTGCAAATGCCCTGCCGAGCCAATCATATCCAAAGCATATCATTGTTTTTTCGAAAGCGGGGAATGCCTCGCAAATGCGTTCTGACCATGTCTTTATGTCTTCCGGTTTTGCAATTCTGTACAAACCACCGTTAAACGAGTCTCCACCATATTTTTTAAACAGACGGCATAGACTTTCTGAAATATCTATAAGGAATGTATCGGTATTATTTTCTTTTTTGCATGAATTTTGATCTTTTTTGAACTTTTCATCAAAATGTTTGAACATAATCTCTCTCCTGTATGTTATATTCATCTAATTTGGTGCTGACATAAAGTCAGGAAAAGATTTTTTTTAACGAGCGACAAATTCTAACTGTAATATCCATTTAATGTTTTAGAGACGGTCTGAAAGGGCAGGTTTAAAGAAATTTTAAACTAACCTATTGATAAAAATGTGGATTCCCGGCTGCCGCCTGTTTCAAGGTGCGGCTTTGGGCACGGTTGCGTGGCCGAGCCAGCAGGAATCGGGCGGCAGGCTGCCCCGGAGCGGAAGAGTTCAGGGCTGCGTTTTCACGCAGGCAGCCTGCGCGTTATCTTCTTCATATTGATATGATAATATCTTGTTGAGGACAAAAAGCGATTGCGCGCTGAGTTGCGCATCATTGGACCACACGACGCCAATTTCCATGACAATGGTGTTGAGCAGGGTGCTGTCCTTTGGCGTGCCAGCTATTTTGGGCAGGTGTGCGGGTTGCAGCGATTGTGGCACGAGAGCCACCGCGCCACAGGCGGCCTGCATCTCGTTAAGGAGCACGGGGGTGCTTATTTCAATCAGCCGTTCAGGTGCGCGCAGCCCCCGGGCAACGAGAATGGAATCGAATTTGTCGCGCATGGCCATGCCCTGGTAGGGCACGATCCAGACTTCATCCACATACTGGTCCCAGTTGGCAAGAACATCGCTGAATTCCATGATGCCATCAGGGGTTACGATAATGGAGCGGTCATAGCCCAGCGGGTGGGTATTGAGCCGGAAGCGCGATTCAACGCCAAGCAGGTCAATGAAAATGAAATCGATGCGTTTGGTTTCAAGGTCCGTGATCAGGCGCGCGCGCATGCCATATTCGATTGTCAGCGTGAGGAATGGCTGCTCGCGTTTTATCTCTGCAAACAGGCGGGGGAGGATGGCCTCCATGATCGGGGCCTGGAACCCGATCCGCACGCTGCCGTAAAGCGTGCCCTTTATTTTTGAAAGATCATTGCTCAGAAGGCGCAGTTCCGTATCCATGCGCCGTGCGGTGGTGACGATGCGTTTCAGCACCGGTGTGGGCACGAGGCAGCCGCCATCGCGTTTGAACAGTTTCTCACCAAGGATTGATTCGATTTCGAGGCAGCTTTTCGAGACAGCCGCCGTGCTGATCCCGAGTTGTTCAGCCGCGCGGCGCATGCTGCGGGTGGTATCGAGCATTTCAAGCAAGCGAAAATGGCGGAATTTCAGGAGTCGCCCAAGTTGTACACTGCTGAGTGGTGGTTGTGACATAAAGACCAGGCCTCTTTTGCGTCAACCATGTGGTTGACAGCCTATAACATCATTTCGCTTTCCCAACACCTTTATCTCGTGAAACTTATATATCGGACATGAAACGATTTGTGGAGATGAAGGCCCTGTCTGCCTGAGGTGCCGGTTGCGCCCGAGTTTGCCACATGCCTGCACGATGTCTGTAACGCCTGCGAGGTAAAATCATATCATGAAAAATGCCGATGCCATCTGGAGCTTCGTTGATCGCCATGCCGCGCCGCTGATCCGGCTCAGTGATTCCGTATGGGAGGTGCCTGAACTGAATTATGGGGAGTTCAAGTCCTGCGCCCTGCACACGAAAGCGCTGGAAGATGAAGGATTTCGCGTAACGCGCAACGTGGGTGGCCTGCCCACCGCCGTCATGGGCGAAGCGGGGGAGGGGGGGCCTGTCATTGCGTTTCTGGGCGAATATGATGCCCTGCCAAACCTGAGCAATGCAGCGGGCGTGATGGAGCACGAGCCCCTGCCCGGTAACGGCAATGGCCATGCCTGCGGGCATAACCTGCTCGGCTCGGCCGCGCTGCTTGCGGCTACGGCTGTCAAGAACTGGCTGGCCGAAACCGGACAGCCCGGCCGCGTGCGGTATTATGGCTGCCCGGCGGAAGAAGGCGGCGCGGGCAAGAGCTTCATGGTGCGCGCGGGCGTGTTTGATGATGTGGATGCCGCCGTGTCATGGCACCCAACATGCTTTGCCGGCGTGTTTCCGCCCACCTCGCTGGCCAATATCCGCATGGATTTCACTTTCCACGGCAAGGCGGCGCATGCGGCGGCGGCGCCGTTTCTGGGGCGCTCGGCCCTTGATGCAGCGGAATTGCTGAATGTGGGCGTCAACTACCTGCGCGAACACATGCTGCCTACATCGCGCATTCACTATGCCTATCTTGATGCGGGAGGCACGGCGCCCAATGTCGTGCAGTCGAAGACGGTGATCCGCTATACGGTGCGCGCGCTGGAACTGGGCGACATGCTCGAACTCGCCGAGCGGGTGCGCAAGGTTGCCCGTGGCGCGGCCATGATGACCGAGACGACGGTTGAAGAGCAGATTGTCAGCAGCATGGCCAACCTGCTGACCTGTCCCCCGCTCGAGCAGGCCATGCAGGCCAATCTCGAACGCCTCGGCCCCCCGATTTTTGATAATGCGGATCGTGCCTTCGCCCGCGAAATGCAAAAAACCTTTCCGCCAGGCGACATCATTTCCGCTTTCCGCCATGTGGGCCTGCAACCCAGGCCTGACACGCCGTTGTGTGATTTCATCCTGCCGTTTTCCGACACGCGTGCCTCGATCGGGTCAACCGATGTGGGCGATGTCAGTTGGACCGTGCCAACCGTGCAGGCATTTGGCGCGACCTGCGCCATCGGCACGCAACTGCATTCGTGGCAGATGACCGCGCAGGGCAAGTCGTCGGTGGCGCATAAGGGCATGGTGCATGTGGCCAAGGTCATGGCCGCCACGGCGGTTGACCTGCTGAGCGATGAGGCGCTGCTGCTGCGGGCCAAGAAGGATCATGCCGACCGCCTGGCGGTTACGCCTTATGTCAGTTCCATTCCGCCTGAGGTCGGGCCTGCCCTGCAAGAGCCTGAAGCGGCCTGATGTGCCACTGCGGCACCCGTAGCGAAAGGAAATGATGATGACAGTGCTGGGCGAAATTACACACGATAGATCGTTTCTTGAAGCATTCCGCCGCAATATTCACGCGCACTCCGAACTCGGGCTTGAGGAGCATCGTACATCCGAGGCGGTTGCCAGCGCGCTTGAGTCTCTTGGAATCGAGGTGCATCGCGGCATTGGCCGCACCGGGGTGGTGGGCGTGCTTCGCGCGGGCAATGGCGCGGGCACGATCGGCCTGCGTGCCGAGCCGCCACCATTGCCGAAGCCTTTGGCGCCACGGCGGTCATGCAGCCTAGGATATATTTCGCGCCTTTATACAATAACCCTGAAAAATCGATCTTTGCGGCGGATGCGGCCGAAATGGTCATGGGGGCGGGAAAGGTGGCGCGCATAACCACCCCGGTCATGGGGTCTGAAGATTTCAGCTTCATGCTCGAACGCGTGCCGGGCGCGTACCTGCGGGTGGGGAATGGAGAGAGCGCGCCCCTGCATAACCCGTCCTATGACTTCAATGATGCTTCCATTCCCTATGGAGCGGCCATTCTGGCCAGCCTTGTGGAGCGGACACTACCGGTGGGATATGGGGGCTGAACGTAATAAATATCATGCAAGGCGTACAGGGCTGGATTTGCCTGTTGTGCTTTTTTTGCCATAAGACCCTAAAATATAAAATCAGGCTTAAAACTTTATTGATTTCGATTTAAGAATATTTTTATACTGAATTACTGTATATTACTTCTATTATCTCTGTATACCGAATTTGTTCAAAGTAATTTTTCATGTATATTTATGGTTCCATAGAAACTGGTAATTTCCATCAGAAACAAAATGAAAGGGAATATATTCAGTCGATAATTGTAAAATACAGTTACGAGAAGCAACGCTGAATTGATGGGTATTCAAACATCTCATTAAGGAAATGGTGATGAAAACTGGTATACCGTACAAAGAAACTGGGGGCAGGGGTATATTCCGTTCCCGGTATAGGATGCGTGTGGTTTCCGCTTTGTTGCTGGGCACTTCCTTGTGGTCAACATCTCATGCCCAGACAGTCACCGCAGGCAAAATGCAAAAACGCGGGCCTGTGCATCATGGCGCGCCAATATCGACACAGAATACGCCCGCCACGCCACAAAAACCGCCGCCTCCGCCCAAACCGGAAGCGATATCGGTTGTCCAGGCGCGTTCACCCTTCAAATTCGTCACTGCACAGCATCAGGCTGATTCAGCCACGCATCTCACTCCCGACCTGATCCGCCAGAAAGGCGTGGTCGGCATTACCGACCTGCAGAACCTCGCCCCCAACGTCACGATCCAGAGTGAAAATGGCGGCGCGACCACGAACTTCTACATTCGTGGCGTCGGCATGCAGGATCTGACACAGAATAACACCCAGTCCGTCATGACCTATGTCGATGATGTGGTCTATCCACTTTCGACAATGGCATCGGGCATGATGTTTGATCTCGCGGGTGTCGATATCAATCCCGGTCCGGTCGGCACCGAGCATGGCCAGGCGGATACGGGCGGCGAGGTCATGATCCGCACGGCTGACCCGACCAGTACGTGGCATGGCGGCGTGATGGAAGATATTGCCAGCTACGCGCGCAGCCGGACCGACATGTTCATTTCCGGCCCCATTACCAAAAACCTCTCCTTCCGCCTTGCAGCGCAGACCATGCATGGCGGCGGATGGCAGACAAACCCCTATACTAACCAGCGCCTGGGCGATGCCGATGAAGGCGCGATCAGGGGCAAGATCAAATGGACGCCAGACGACAAGACTACCGTCATGATCACGGGCCACTGGATGCAGGATGACTCGGAGGTGGTAACGGGGCGCCCGGCCATTGACAGCCTTTATGGCCACGCAGACCGGGACCTGCTGGGCAATGGCATGCCTTACAAAGAGGCGGAATGGGACATACGCCCCCAGTTTGCGAAGATGATCGGGCGCAGTGCCAGCCTACAGCCCAGCGAACATAATACCATGTGGGGGGCGGATGTTAAATTCACGCGCAATCTCGGTTTTGCGGAATTCAAGAGCATCAGCGCCTATGAAACCGAGCGCGAGGGTGAATACACCGATGCCGACGCCACGGCGCTTGGCTCAGGCGACACGTATCGCAACATCACGGCCAATTCCTTCTCGCAGGAAGTGCAACTGCGCAACATCAAGCGTGACTCCCGTTTCCAGTGGCTGGTGGGCATGCATTACAACCGGGTCCGCTCCGAGCAGCAGATGTGGTTTGACTTTACCGATTACGTGCCCAAGCGCGGTTACATATCACTGACAAGTTTTGGGCAGAACCAACAGACATTTGATCAGTTTGCCCATCTTTCCTACCGTTTTCCCCATCATGTCACGCTGTTTGGCGGGATCAACCACGAGGCCGATGACCGGCAACTCGTGCATCTTGCCACTACGCATTTTGCAAGCGGTACCATCTACCAGCCCACCACGCAGAAAGAAATTTTCCAGAATTCGGGTTCGGCCACCAACCAGTTTTCAGGCGTGATTGGTGTGCAGTGGCAGGCCACAAAAGACTTCATGGCGTATTTCAAGATCAGCAAGGGCTTCAAGCCCGGTGGCTTTACGGCCAACAATACGGTTGTCCAGGCCCAGCTCGAACCCATGAAGCCTGAAACGGTTCTGGATTATGAAGTCGGTTTCAAGGCGGATCTGATTCCCAACCGTTTTCGCCTCAATGCATCGGCTTTTTATTACGATTATCATGACCAGCAGATTCTCGGTTATTACGTGGTGCCAAGCTACGGCCCGCTTGGCCGCTACATCAACGTGCCCAAATCCCAGATCTGGGGCATTGAATTCACGGCGCAGATCCATCCGTTCAAAAATGTGTATGTTACGCAGAACCTAGGTTACGAACGGGGTGAATACCAGAAGTTCCAGAGCGTCAACCTGAGCGCAACCAATGCCCAATATGCCTCGACGGGGGCATGGTCGCCAGTTTACATGAGCTATAACAACACGGATTCAGGTATTCCGAAACTTACGCTCAATGGCACGGCAGATTACCGCCGCAAGGCGTTTGGAAACCGTTATACCTGGGAAGTGGGTGTTGACTGGATGTATCGTGGGCAGCAGGCCATGATTCCTGGTGGCCTGAATACTTATGGTTATCATCTGCCAGCCTATTTCCTGCTGGGGGCGCATGCGACCTTCAAGCCCACCAAGGGGCCGTGGACGGTGTCTGTCTATGCGACCAATCTGCTCAATCGCGATTACTACACAACGGGCGGCATGGCGACGACCACCTATTTCTGGATTCCGGGCACGCCGCGTTTTGTCGGTGGCCGCTTTGGCTTCCAGTACTGAAAAACAGGTTTAACCACCATCAAGACAGGCCGCACGATATTTTATGAAACAATACACGCCGACTGAAGTAAAAAATAACAATGACCCTGCCTTGCACGTCGAACGGGCAAGGCAGGGATTACAGGATTGAGTTATCTGGCAGGCAGCCCCTGCTCGGTGATTTCAGCCAGAATGGAAGCGCCGTAAACCAGGGCTTCATCATTGAAGTTGTATTCCGGGTGATGCAGCATCTGGCTTGCGCCATTGCCAAGGCACATATAGGCCCCCGGCACCTTGTGCAGCATATAGCTGAAATCTTCTGATGCCATGACCGGTTCCATATCGCATTTCACGTTGCTGGCGCCGCAAATACTGCTTGCAGCCCGGATCATCATATCGGTGCTGGCAGGATCATTGACGGTAGGCAGGAACTCGACCGGATAAGAAATCTCGATCGTGGCGCCAAAAGCATTGGCAATGCCTGTTGCGATGTCCTTCATGCGCTCGCGGATCAGATGTAGCACCTCTGTGTCGAGGCAGCGCAACGTGCCGCTGATGGTAACGGAATCCGGTATAACGTTTGAGGCATGCCCTCCTTCAATGCGGGTTGCGCTGATGATGGCTTCCTTTGATGCGGGAATATTGCGTGAAACAACGGATTGCAGCGCGGTAATGATGTGGCAGGCCGTCAGCATCGGATCGATGGAACTTTCGGGGCGGGCGGCATGAGAGCCCTTGCCTTTGACCAGAATTTCAAAAAAACCGCCTCCCGCCATGACAGGCCCGGTATTGATGGCGCATTTTCCCACGTCCAGGCCGGGCCAGTTATGCATGCCAAAAATATGATCGCAGGGAAAATCCTCGAACAGGCCATCACGTATCATGGCGCTCGCGCCCCCGCGCCCTTCTTCCGCAGGTTGGAAAATGAAGTTGACAGTGCCATCAAACTGCCGGGTTTCCGCCAGGTAGCGCGCAGCGCCGAGCAGCATGGTCGTGTGCCCGTCATGCTCGCAGGCATGCATTCGGCCTGCGTTCTGGCTTTTGTAGGGAACAGCGCCCAGTTCATCCATCGCCAGGGCATCCATGTCTGCCCGCAGGCCAATGGAGGCAGGCGAGGCGCCATTTTTCAGCACGCCCACAACGCCGGTGCCGCCAATGCCCCGATGCACGGCAATACCCCATTTTTGCAACAGGCCGGCAACAATATCGGACGTGCGGAATTCCTCCATGCCAATTTCAGGGTGGGCATGGAAATCATGACGGATATCCATTAGGTCTTTTCGGTAGGTACCGATTTTTTCGAGAGGGGTCATTCGTTCCTGGCCTGTTTTATTTATACTGAAAGCAAGCATGAATCATTCGACATGATTGCACACGGAAAAGTAAAGTATTTCACATATGTTATAGGCAAGCAATGAGTTTGCCCTGCATGTCTGTGAAGGCAGCCATTGAAAAATTTAAATGCACTCTGTTTTAGGGCATTCAGTGCAGGCTTCCTGTTGTTTTCAGGCAACAGACACGGTCAGAGGATCAAAAAAACATTATGTGTCCGCCCGGATGATATTCATAACGATAAAAGAATGAGATAAATAATCTATAAACAGGATAAATCATTATTTTCCGGAACAGACGTCGCGTGCCATCATATTGCGTGCGCAAGATCCAGGGGAGCCGCCGTTTTGCAGGGTCAGTCGAGGAAAATTCATAATCTCGTTGCAGCAACAATCGGAAATACGCTGGAGTTCTATGATTTCACGGTTTATGCTGCGTTCTCTACCATCATATCGCAGGTTTACTTCCCCGTAGGCAATCCCGGGCTGGCGCTGCTTCTGTCCACCATCATTTTTGGCATCGGCTTTCTCTCCCGTCCGATCGGGGCGGTCGTGATGGGCGCATTTGCCGACCAGTACGGGCGCAAGCGGGCCATGACGCTGACCATCTGGCTCATGGCGCTGGGCAGCCTCATGATTGGCGTGCTGCCGGGCTATGCCACCATTGGCCTGACCGCGCCAATCCTGCTGACGGTGGCGCGCCTCATACAGGGTTTTTCCACTGGCGGCGAAATGGGCAGCACCACGGCATTCCTTGTCGAATCCTCAGCGCAGGAACGCATTGGTCTTGCGGCAAGCTGGCAGATTGCCACCCAGCATGTCGGCACGATCATTTCCGGCGTCTGTGGCATTGCGCTGGGGCTGACCATGTCATCGGCGCAGATTGCGGGCTGGGGGTGGCGCCTGCCTTTCATCTTCGGGGCCATCATCGCGCCTGTCGGGTTCTGGATACGCCGCAACGTGGATGAAACGCTTCAGCCTGGCCAGACCTTGCGCAGCATGGGGGCCACCATCCGGCATATCTTCACACACATGCCCGGGCGGATCTGCCTTTGCGTCCTGCTTACGGCGGGGGCGACCATTTCACAGTATTTTTTCCTTTACGGCACTATTTTTGCCATCCACGATCTTCACTTTCCGGCCACTTTTGCAATATCGATCAATATCGCCCTTGGCCTGGTCGGTGTTCCGGCCGCGCTGCTGGGGGGGTATTTGAGTGATCATTACAATCCCTATGGCATCACGCTCTTGGCACGATTGGTCCTGTGCATTCTGTTCTTTCCGGCCTTCATGTTCCTGCTGGCCTATCCGTCGCCTTTTGTGTTTACCGTTGTGCTGATGGCGCTCATGACGCTGCATGCCCTGGCAAGCGGGGCCAGCCTGCGCGTGTTGCCTGATCTGTTTCCCATGAGCGTGCGCACGCTTGGCACCGGCCTGTCCTATTCGCTCGGCGTCACCATTTTTGGCGGCACGGCGCAGCCCATATTCACGCTGCTGATCTCCAAAACCGGCAATAACCTGTCATGGATATACTTTGTCGTGGGCATGCTGCTCGTTTCCTCGCTGTCTCTCGTGTTCCTGTGGCGCATGCCTGCCACACAGGAAGATGGACATGAACGTGTGGGGCATGAAGTGTCATGACCCGATGGGATGGCCTGTATTGGTCTCATCATGATTTTACGTAACAATTTGACGTTCTGCGCCAGTAAACCATACGGGATAAAATCATGACATCCTTGCTCGACGAAATAAAATCATGGGTTGAAATTGAAAGCCCGACCAGTAATCGTGCTGCCGTCAACCGCATGATGGACCTGGCGCAGGATACCGCGCGGCGGGCGGGATTGGGCCATGAGCGATTTGCCGGCACGCAGGGCTATGGGGACCACGTTCTTGTCTTTGCCCCCGATGATGATCGCACCCGGCCCGGCATCCTTCTGCTGAGCCATCTGGATACGGTGCATCCCCTTGGCACCCTCAGCCATAAGCTGCCCTGCCGTGTTGAAGGCGACCAGGCTTTTGGTCCCGGTATTTATGACATGAAAAGCGGCGCGCTCATGGCGCTTGCGGCATGGCGCGAACTGATTGCCGAAGGAAGCACGCCCCCCTTGCCGATCCGGCAGCTTTTTGTGTCGGATGAGGAAATCGGCAGCACGTCCTCACGCGGCCTTATCGAAACTCTTGGCCGCAAGGCACGCTATGTTCTGGTTACGGAACCCGCCCGCCCTGGTGGCGAGGTGGTGACAGGGCGCAAGGGCACGGCCCGTTTCAGCCTGCATGTGGCCGGTAGGCCAGCGCATTCGGGCACGCATCATGCCCAGGGCCGCAGTGCGGTCAAAGAGCTGGCGCGGCAGATTCTCGATCTGGAAGCCGTGACCGATCCGGCACGTGGCATTACGGTTAATGTCGGCATCATTCATGGCGGAACGGGCGCCAACGTGGTGCCGGGAGAAGCCACGGCGGAGATTGACATGCGCATGCCCGACAATGCTACGGGCATGCCCGTTGTCGAGCGCATACTGGCGTGTCGGGCCTATGACCCCGATGTTACGGTTACGGTAACGGGGGGCATCAACCGGCCCGGCTACGGCAAGGATGCGGGTGTTTCGGCTCTGTTCAACCATGCAGCGCATCTTGCCGCGGAGCTGGGCATCGACCTGCGTGATGTGTCATCCGGTGGCGGCAGCGACGGCAATTTTACCGCAGCACTCGGTGTGCCAACGCTGGATGGATTGGGGCCGGTTGGCGCAGGGGCGCATACGTTGCATGAACATATACAGATTTCCTCAATCCAGCCCCGCAAGCAACTCCTGCGCCGACTGCTTGAAACGCTGCGCTAGAAGCGTCCGTAAAGCTTTACTCTGAAACCGGTTTTTCGTGCTGTACCGCAGGGCCTGATTCCGCCTGCCCATTCCCGTCAGCATCAGCGCTTGCGGGCAGGGGCAGGCCTATATGGTGCGTGCCCCTGCTTCTGGCCAGCTTGATCTGGCGTTCGCGTTCGGCATAGCGCTGGCGCTGCGCCCCGGTGCGGTCCGTCGTGCAATGCGGGCAGCACACGCCTTCCTCATAGTCGGGCGACTGGCGGTCCATAGCACTGAGCGGCGTGCGGCAGGCGTGGCATATGTCGAACGTGCCCGGTGCAAGCCCGTGGCCTACGCTTACGCGCTGGTCAAACACAAAGCATTCGCCCTCCCACAGGCTCTGGGCCTCGGGCACGGTTTCAAGGTATTTCAGGATGCCGCCCTGCAGGTGAAACACGTCCTCCACCCCTTCGGCGCGGACAAAGGCAGTGGCTTTCTCGCAGCGGATGCCGCCGGTGCAGAACATCGCGATTTTGGGTGTGCGGCCTTCATGCTCCAGCGCGGCCCTGCGTTCGCGGAACCATTGCGGAAATTCGCGGAAGGTTTTCGTGCCCGGATCAATCGCGCCGCGAAAGGTGCCAATCGCCACCTCGTAATCATTGCGGGTGTCGATCACGATGGTATCGGGATCGGCAATCAGGGCGTTCCACTCCTCGGGTGGCACGTAATGGCCCACGTCGCGTCGCGGGTCGAGGCCGTCAATGCCCATGGTCACGATCTCGCGCTTGATGCGCACCTTCATGCGGTGAAACGGCAGCGCAGGCGCACGCGAGAACTTGACCTCAAGCCCGGCGCAGCCGGGCAGGGCGCGGATGATGGCCAGTATGGCGTCAATCGCCGTATCCGTTCCGGCAATGGTGCCATTGATCCCTTCATGCGCCACCAGCAATATGCCGCGTATGCCCAGTTCGTGGCAGGCGGCAAGCAGTTGCTCGCGCACGGCGGCAACATCCGCAAACGGGGTGAAATGATAAAGCGCCGCGACACGGATGGGCAGATCCGCCTGCGGCGCGGAAGATGCGGAAGAAAGGGATGGATCTGTCACACTGGCAACCCTGTGTTAAAAACGGCCACATGCAGGCATGCGGATACATGGCGCCATGATATAACCGAACCCCGGCCTGAATGCACCCTCCGCGCGATGGTGAGCGGGCGCATGGCAGGCGGCCCTGTGCCGGGTCAGGATGAGGAAGCATGACGGACGATCTGACACGGAATATCTTCTACCGGCATGATGACTGGGAGCATTTCCTGCTGGAAATGGTCTCGGGGAGAGATTTTTCCGATATCAGCACGTTTGTCGATCAGGTCTATCCGCCGGGCGCTGCCGGGGATTTTGACCTGCTCCTTTACAATGGCCGGAAGCTGGCCCTGCGGGGTGCAGCCCTCATTGCGTTCGAAAAGGATGGATGCATCGTCTTCCCGTCTTCCGGCATTGAGGTCCGGGCGCATGTCGCGCCGATGCGGACCCTGATTGTCCACCATATAACCTACATGCAGGCCATCAGGGCAGCATGGATGGGCTTTACGCAGGAGATGGCGCATGTCCGCGCAGCCACCTGCAAGGCCGTGCGCGGCGTGGATGCCGGTCTGCACGTATGCTTTGACAGCCAGTATAATGCTTACGTGCTCAAGGGGCCGCATGTCATCGCAACGGCAAATATCATCAATGACAGGGAAATTCCGTTTGTGGCTGACATGGTCAGGGAGAACCTGAAAGCAGGCCTTGTCCTGCCCGTTGACGTGCCGGAAGATGACGCCTCCGTGCCGCCACCGCTGCGGCAGTTTCACTTCCCGCGTGATGCAGCCTTCATCGATGCCTACAGCATTGCACCGCAAACACAGGTTGGCCCGGATGAAATTCCCTTCTGAACAGAAGGCCCTTTACGTCCGCGCGGAAATGGGGGACGACCGGAGCAGGCCGCAAGGCCCATCAGATTGTTCCTCTTGCGCCATGTGGGGCATGCCATGACCGTAACCCTTTACCATAACCGTGCCTGTGGCACGTCACGCAACGTGCTTGCCCTGATCCGCGCCGCCGGGATCGAGCCGGTCGTGGTGGAATACCTCAGGACACCGCCCACGCGGGCCGAACTCGATGTGCTGGCCAGCAGGCTGGTCGTGCCGGTGCGCGACCTGCTGCGCGAACGCGGTACGCCCTATGCCGAACTCGGGCTGGATAATCCCGCGCTGGACGATGGGCAGATCCTTGACGCCATCGCCGCCCATCCCATCCTGCTCAACCGCCCCGTGGTCATGACCGACACGCAGGCCCGACCGTGCCGCCCGAAGGAGACTTTGTTCGAGATCCTGCCACAGGCCCGCCCGGCTTCAGCCTGAAATCACGCCTGGTTTTTGCGGCGCAGGGCGTGGACCAGCACGAAAAACACTGTCGTGCCCAGGCTGGCCAGCGCGGTCATGCGCTGCGACGGGTTGAGCAGCATCGCCCCGAAAATGACCAGCACGCCCCCCAGCGTTGCCATGTTGATGACGGGAAACAACGGCAGCCGGAAATATGCCTGCCGCATGGCGGGCGTGGCCGCGCGGCGGGTGACCACATAGGCCGTGACGATGAGTGAATAGACCAGCAGGATCACGCCCCCGCTGCAACTGAGCAGGAAGGAGAACACCGTGTCCGGCGCGAGGATGGAGGAAAATGCCACCACGCCCCCGGCCAGTGAATTGGCCATGATGGCATTGACCGGCGTGTTCTGGCTGTTGCGGCGTTGCAGCAGGGCAGGCGCATCGCCATGGCGGGAGAGTTCGGCCAGAATGCGCGAGGTGATGTAAAGGCTTGAGTTCATGCACGACAGCACCGCCGTCAGCACCACCACCCGCATGCACGCAGCCGCCCCCGGAATGCCCATGACCTGCATGGCCGCCACGAAGGGCGAATGGCCCGGCTCGATGGTCCACCACGGCACGATCATCAGGATCAGCGCGATGGACAGGCTGTAGAACAGCATGATGCGCGTGCCGAGGCTGCGGGTTACATACGCCACGTTCTTGGCCGGTTCAGCGGATTCACCGGCGGCTACGGTCGCGATTTCCGAGCCGATCATGGTGAACAGAAGGGTGGGGATGATGGCCAGCACCCCCATCGCGCCATGGGGAAAAATCCCGCCATGACCCGTTACATTATGCACGACCGGCACGCCGGGACCAAAAACATGCGCCACGTACAGGCCACCCGCCACCACAAAGGCCACGATGCTGGCCACCTTGATGAGCGAGAGCCAGAACTCGCATTCGCCAAAAATATGCACCGCCATGCGGTTGACCAGATTCAGCGCCACGATCAGCGCCGTGGCCAGCACCCACACCGGCAGCCTGATCCAGTCATGCAGCAGGATCGCGCCTGCAATCGCCTCGCTGCCCAGCGCCACCAGCCAGAAGAACCAGTACAGCCACCCGGTGGTAAATGCAGCGCCATTGCCATGCGCCGCGCGGATATATTCCACGAACGATCCCTTGCCGGGGCTGGCAACAACCATCTCCCCCAACATGCGCATGACGAGCATGACCAGCATGCCCACCGCGACAAAGCCAAGCAGCACCGCAGGCCCCACCGCCGCAATGGCAGCACTGCTGCCCACGAACAGCCCGGCCCCGATGGCGCCGCCCAGCGCAATCATGATGATGTGGCGCTGCCTGAGCACGGAGGCAGGCCGGGCGGGGCAGGGGGGCGTGACTTCAGTCATGGCGCCGGCCATCGTGCCCGTACCATGCATGCAACGGGCCGCTCGCCCACGGGGAAAAACCGGCCCCGGCCGGGCGGGCCCATGTCAATGCCGGACAGCCATGGTGCTGCCCGCGCCTCTGTAATCGTTTCACTTTCATCCCGACCATTAGGACAGGAAGCCACACCGTCTGTAAAGGGGAGCGGGGTCGGGGCATGAAGTCATAACACGCTGGTTTTGCAGCACAACGGCAGGGCGGCTGTGCCGTGCTACCCTGCGGCATGGTCCGCTGAACCAGCCCGGTAGCCAGTGTGCGCGGGGTGGTCTACACGCTATGGTCATGAAGACGTCACGATCCGTTACCATGATCGTCAACCCCACCGCAGGGCGGCGGCGTTCAGGCCATGCCACCCGTCTTGCCGCAGCCCTGCGCCGCGCGGGTGTTGCGGTGCAGGTTGCCCATACGCGCGACCGGGGTCATGCCACCGAACTGGCACGCCACGCGGTGCGCCACGGCGGGTGCAGCCATGTCGTGGCCATTGGCGGCGATGGTACCGTAGCCGAAGTGGCACGCGGGCTTGCGGGGTCGGATGTGGTGCTTGCGGTGCTGCCCGCTGGCACGGCCAACGTGCTGGCGCGTGAACTCGACCTGCCGTTTGATGAAGGCCTGCTGGCGCGCGGCATCATTGCGGGTACGAGCATGACCGTGTGGCCCGGCGTGCTGCATACGGCGCAGGGCGCATCGCTTTTCGTGCAGATGGCGGGGGTGGGGTTTGATGCCCATGTGGTCCAGACCGTCTCGCCACGGCTGAAAAAGGCGGTGGGCCGCGCGGCCTATGTGGTGTCCGTGCTGCGGGCGCTGTGGCGCTACCGCTACCCCGCGCTGCGCGTGGAGGTGGATGGCGTTGTGCATGAAGCTTCATCGGCCATCATCTCCAAAGGTGCGCTGTATGCGGGCCAGCATGTGCTCGCACCCGTTTCCATGCAGGCGGAGAAGGCGTTCTCCGTCGTGCTGTTTGGCAGCGCCGGGCCGTGGGCGACCCTGCGCTACGGGCTGGCCCTGCTGCGCGGCACGCTGCCCCGCCAGAAGGATGTGACGGTGCTGCGGGCCACCACCGTCGCCATCCCCGCCCCCACCGGGCTACCCGTGCAGAGCGATGGCGACGCGCATGGCCAGACCGCCATACGCGCGGAGATCAGTGACCAGCCCATCCGCGTCGCCATTTGTCCGCGCGCGGCAAGATAGGAAAATCCCTCCCCAAACCGGGCCATGGCGTGATAGGTTTCCGCCCGCCATGACAACCCATATGATGATCGAGCTGATCGCTGTCCTGACGGCCGTGCGGGGGGATGTTCCCCAGGTCATGACCATCGACCACGGGCGGCAGTTGCCTTCCGGCCCGCTGGAAAGCACGCATCGCTCGCTGCAGGCGGGCGTCAGGGCATGGGTCGAGCGCCAGACCGGCCACCCCATCGGGCATGTCGAGCAACTCTACACCTTTGCCGATCATGATCGCATCCTTGCCACCACGCAGGGGCGGATGATCGCCATCTCCTATCTCGCCCTCACGCGCAGCCACGCGGGCGAGACGGGGTGGCGCGACTGGTACGACTACTTCCCGTGGGAGAACTGCAAGAGCGACGAGGGCCGCGCCAGCCTGGCCCTGATCGAGCGCCTGCTGTGCCATTGGGTTGCGGGCATGGGCCATGCGGCCGAGCGCGTGCGGCAGTGGCAGCGCTGTGTCAGCCTGTTCGCCATTGGCGACATGGTGGCCTGGAATGACGAACTGGTGCTCCAGCGCTATGAACTGCTGTATGAGGCGGGACTGGTGGCCGAGGCAGGCTGCCCGCCCGATCGCGCCGTGCCGGGGCAGTCCATGCACCATGACCACCGTCGCATTCTGGCAACGGCCATGGCGCGGTTGCGTGCAAGAATACGTTATCGTCCGGTCGTGTTTGAACTGATGCCGGAGGCTTTCACCCTGCTTCAGCTCCAGCGCGTGATGGAAAGCCTGTCGGGCGTGCATGTGCACAAGCAGAATTTCCGCCGCCTGATCATGCAGCAGCAACTGGTTGAAGAAACGGGCGAAATCGAGGAACGTACCGGCGGCCGTCCGGCCCGCCTGTTCCGCTTCTGTGGCGAGGTGCGGCAGGCGCGGCAGTTCGTTGGCACCAAGATTCCGCTGGTGCAGCCCTGAGCGGGCAAAGCACACCTCACGAAAATCCTGATTGACAAGCGGGCTGTTTCCCTCTGGAAGTGTGGGGCCGGTCCCTGCGGCCTGACTTATACTCAATATGAGCATAAATGGCATGCGGGAATGGGAAGGGAGAACAGGCATGAACCAGATTGCGCCACGTGGCAAAACGGACGGGCTGTATGACCGGGTGCGTCATCTGGTCCCCGAAATGGAATGGGAGACCTTTGTCGAGGATATCCGCGCGATCGAGACCCTCAAGCGCGAGCGCAACGCCGTCATTCTGGCGCATAACTACCAGACGCCGGAAATCTTCCATTGCGTGTCCGACATCCGTGGCGACAGCCTCGCCCTTGCGCGTGAGGCGCAGAATACGGATGCCGACGTGATCGTGATGGCGGGCGTGCATTTCATGGCCGAGACCGCCAAGATGCTCAACCCGCACAGCACCGTGCTGATCCCTGACCTCAAGGCAGGCTGCTCGCTGGCCGATTCCATCACGGGGGCCGATGTGCGCCTCCTGCGCCAGCGCTACCCCGGCGTGCCGGTCGTGACCTATGTGAACACCTCCGCCGAGGTGAAGGCCGAGAGCGATATCTGCTGCACCTCGGGCAACGCGAAGCGCGTGGTGGAGAGCCTGGGCACGGACCGGGTCATCATGATCCCCGATGAATACCTTGCCCGCAACATCGAGGCCGAGACCGGCATCAAGATGATCACCTGGGCGGGCCACTGCGAGGTGCATGAGCGCTTTACGCCCGGCGAGATCGAGCGCATGCGCGCCGACCATCCCGGCCTCGTGGTGCTCGCCCACCCCGAATGCCCGCCCGAGGTCGTGGCGGTATCGGATTTCAGCGGTTCCACCGCCATGATGGATGATTACGTGCGCGACCATAAGGGCGGCCGCATCCTGCTCGTGACCGAGTGCTCCATGAGCGACAACCTGGCCGTGCGCTACCCGCAGACCGAGTTCATCCGCCCGTGCAACATGTGCCCGCACATGAAGCGCATCACGCTGGCCAATATCCGCCAGTCGCTCGAAAACATGACGCATGAGGTCACGCTCGACCCGGCAATGGCCAGCCGTGGCCGTCGTGCCGTCGAGCGCATGCTGGCGATATGACCGCCCGCCCGGCCCTGCCGTCACTCGTGGGGCAGCCGCTCATCGTGGGGGCGGGGCTGGCGGGGGTCATGACCGCGCTCTCCACTAAGCGGCCCTGCGTGCTGCTATGCGCGGGCCGGCTGGATGAAATACGCCCCCCCCACGCCGCAAGCTGGCTGGCGCAGGGTGGCCTGGCTGCCGCCGTGGGCGCGGATGACACCCCCGCCCTGCACGCGGCCGACACGTTGGCGGCAGGGGCGGGGCTATGCGACCCCGAAATCGTGACGCGGGTGACCGATGATGGCCCCGCCGTAGTCGAGCGCCTTGCAGCCCTCGGCGTGGCATGGGACCGCAACCCCGATGGCAGCCTGCAACGCGGGCTTGAGGCCGCGCATGCGCGCCGCCGCATCGTGCATGCGGGCGAGGACGCGACGGGGGCCGCCATCATGCGCGCGCTCGCCGCCCGCGTGCGGCGCACCCCGCGCATTACGGTCATCGAGCATGCCCATGCGCGTGATCTGGTGCTGCATGATGGCGCGGTAGCGGGGCTGCAGGCCGTCATTGCAGGCGCGCAGGTGACCATGCCCGCCACCGCCATCGTGCTGGCCACGGGCGGCGTGGGCGGCCTGTTTGCCGATACCACCAACCCGGCAGGGGCCACGGGCGGCGGGCTTGCCATTGCCGCGCGCGCGGGCGCCGTGCTGGGCAACATGGAATTCGTGCAGTTTCACCCCACCGCGCTTTCCGCCGGGGAGGATGGGCAGCGCCTGTGCCTTGTCAGCGAGGCCGTGCGGGGCGAGGGCGCCACGCTGGTTGATGAAACCGGCGCCCGCTTTACTGAGGAACTTGCCACGCGTGATGCCGTATCGCGTGCGGTGTGGCGGCACATGATGGCGGGGCACACGGTCTATCTTGATGCCCGCAAGGCCATTGGCGCTGCCTTCACGCAGCATTTTCCCGCCATTTCGGCGCTGTGCGCGGCGCATGGCATTGATCCGCTCACGCAGCCCATCCCCGTGCGGCCCGCAGCACACTACCATATGGGCGGCGTGGTGGTTGACCATGCCGGGCGCACCGACGTGCCGGGCCTGTGGGCTGCGGGCGAGGTCGCCTGCACCGGCCTGCACGGGGCCAACCGCCTGGCCAGCAATTCCCTGCTTGAAGCCGTGTCGTTCGGCACATGGATCGGGCAGGCGCTTGATGGCCATGACCGCCCGGTCCGGCCCGTGGCCAGCGTGAAGGCCGATGCGCCCGCCTGGGCGCCCCCGCCGGTAGGCATGCGGCGGCTCATGAGCCGGTATGCCGGTGTCATCCGCAGCGGGGCGGAGCTTGAGGCCGGGCTGGCGCAGGTGCTGGCCCAGCCTGAAAGCGATGCCCGGCTGGTCTGTGCCGCCATCATGCATGCCGCCCTGATGCGCACGGAAAGCCGGGGCGGGCATTTTCGCAGCGATTATCCGCACGCAGCGCCCACGGCCCATGCCTCGCGGCTGACACTGGCAGATATTGCCCGCCTGAGCGCGCAGATGAACACGCCCCTGGCCACTACGCCCCCATGAAGGAAAGAAACGCCCCCATGCTCCATCCCTTGCCCGACATCATGCTCGAACCCCTCGTGCGCGCGGGCCTGCTCGAAGATCTGGGCCGCGCGGGCGATCTCACCACCGATGCCGTGATCGGGGAGGGCGATACGATTGTCCGCGCCGCCTTCGTGGCGCGGCAGGACGGCGTGATCGCGGGGCTGGACATGGCGCGCCTGTCCTTTGCCCTGATGGACCGGCGCATTACGTTTACCCCAAAGCTGCGCGATGGCGGCAGGGTCGGGCCGGGTGACGTGCTGGCCACGGTGGAAGGCCCGGCGCGCGGCATCCTGTCGGGCGAGCGGGTGGGGCTGAACTTCCTGTCGCATCTCAGCGGCATCGCCACGGCCACGGCTGCGGTGGCTGACCTTGTGCGGCCTTACCGCGCCCGCATCACCTGCACGCGCAAGACCATGCCCGGCCTGCGCGCCATCCAGAAATACGCCGTGCGGGCAGGGGGCGGCAGCAACCACCGCTTTGGCCTTGATGATGCGATCCTGATCAAGGACAACCACCTCGCCTTTGCCGGTGGCGTCAGGCCGGCGGTCGAACGCGCGCGGGCGGCGGCGGGCCATCTGGTGCGCATCGAACTTGAGGTGGACACGCTGGATCAGTTGCGTGAAGGGCTTGAGGTTGGCGGCGTGGATGTATTCCTGCTCGACAACATGCCGCCCGATACGCTGCGCGAAGCCGTGAAACTGGTGGATGGCCGCGCCATAACCGAGGCCTCGGGCGGGATTACGCCCGATACGGTCACCGCCGTGGCACAGGCCGGGGTGGATCTGATCTCGCTGGGATGGCTCACGCATACCGTGCGCGTCATGGATATCGGGCTGGATTACCAGCCCTGATCCTGTAGGAAGGAAGGGGTTTGTAACATAAGGAAACAACCATGGCCCGTCTTTCCGCCCGATATTCGCACCGCCTTGCAGCCTTTGCGGTTGCAGGCGGCCTGATGGCCGCAGGCTTGGCCCATGCCCAGCCCGACATGCAGCAGCGCATGCAACGTGAGCAGCAGGACGCGCAGATACATATGCAGCGCGACCAGCAGCGCCAGCAGATGGACCAGCAGTTCCGCCAGCAGCAGATGCAGCTTGACCAGCAGCGCGAGCAGATGCGCATGCAGCGTGAGCAGCAGCGCCAGCAGATGGATCAGCAGTTCCGCCAGCAGGACATGCAGCTTGACCAGCAGGCCCGGCAGATGGGCAACCAGCCCGGCGGGCGTGAACAGATCGAGCGCCAGCGCGAGCAGATCCGCCAGCAGCGTGAACAGCAGGGCCAGCAGATGGACCAGCAGTTCCGCCAGCAGGAGGAACAGCTTGGCCAGCAGCGCCAGCAGATGCAACAGCAACAGCAGCAGCAGATGCAGCAGTTCGGTCAGGGATGGGGCCGATAAGCACCGCCCGGGCCGTGGCGTAGGGTCGGGTCTTTATCGCGGCACTTCGCCCGCGCTTTTACCCAAGGGCGAAGATGTCGCGCATGTCCATGTTCGCCGCAATCTCCCATACCCGCACGGTCAATGCGGTGGGCAGGGACTGCGCCAGCCGCGCCAGCCCCACTTCCGGGGTTGCACATGGCCCCAGCGGGCGCACCTGCAGGCGGCCATGCCCCGTATGGGTGGGCAGGGCCGCAACAGGCAGGATGCTGGCCAGCCGCCCGGCCAGCAACTCGGCATACAGCACTTCGAGCGAGTTGGTTTCCATGACAATGGCAGGCGTTACGCCCGCCCCGCGAAAGGCCGCATCCACAATCTGCCGGGTGCGCATTTCCGTGCTGAGCAGGCACAGAGGCAGGTCGGCCAGCGTGTGCCACTCGCGCCGCCCTGCGGGCAGCACGAACGGCTCGGCGGCCACGAGCACATGCTGCTCGGTATAGAGCGGCAGGGCTTCAAAGGGGCCATCGGCGGGGATCTGGTCAAGATAGACCAGCCCCAGGTCAAGCTGCTGCTGGCGCAGGCGGTGGATGGTATCGGCGCATGAGCCAAGGCGCACCTGCAGGTGCAGGCCGGGAATGGCGGTGCGGAAGCTTTCCAGCAGTACGGGTGATGCCTGGAGCGCTGGCGGCATGACGCCAATCGACAGCGAGCCGCCTGCCACCGCCTGCGCGAAGGCGGCTTCCTGCCGCAGGCCATCAAGGGCTGCCAGTGTCTGGCGTGCCCAGTCGAGCACGCGCTGCCCCTCATCGGTCAGGCCATTGAAGCGGCGGGTGCGGCGAATGATGGTAATGCCCAGTTCGGTCTCGAGCTGGCGTATGGCCGAGGAGAGCGCAGGCTGCGACACGCCGCAGCTTTCCGCCGCGCGGGAGAAATGCCGGTAGCGATCAAGCGCTATGAGATAGGTCAACTGCCGCAGAAACACGCCACATCCATCCTGATAAAAACGGCCTCATACCTATCTGACAATGGCATGGCGCACCACTGCCCGCGTTCATGCGCCCTGTGCACCGGCATGCGGGTGGCTGGCGGAAAGGGTATTCTTGGGCCGCATGGCACGGCTGTTATGGCGGCATGCTCGCCATGATCCGCGCCCGTGCAGGCGAAACGGGGGTGCAGCCACAGGTTGCGCCACGTTCCGGCCTCATGCGGCATTGACGACATCGGATATGATCCTTGATGAAGGCATAAGCATTACTCAATCCGTCCCCGCGTCCGATCGGAGCCTGACATGACCGTGCCTCTCGCCAATACATCGCTTTTTCGCAAGGATGCGTTCATCCATGGCGAATGGACGCCTGCTGCAAATGGCGCGCGCCGGGCCGTGCACAACCCGGCCACCGGCGCGGAAGTGGCGGAAGTGGCGGAATGCGGGGCGGCTGATGTGGCGCGCGCCATTGAGGCGGCCGTGGCGGCGCAGGCACAGTGGCGCAACCGCACCGGCGCCCAGCGGCAGGTGATCCTGGCGCGCTGGCATGATCTGGTCATGGATAACCTTGATGACCTCGCCACGCTGATCGTGACCGAGCAGGGCAAGCCCCGCGCGGAAGCGGCAGGCGAGATCCGTTACGCCGCAAGCTTCCTGCTATGGTTTGCAGCCGAGGCCATGCGCGGCTACGGCGATGTGATCCCCCCCACCAACCCCGCCACCCGGCTGAGCGTGATCCGCCAGCCCGTGGGGGTGTGTGCCGCCATCACGCCGTGGAATTTTCCTGCCGCCATGATCACCCGCAAGGCCGCCCCCGCTCTTGCGGCGGGTTGCGCCATGATCATCAAGCCATCGGAACTGACCCCGCTCACCGCGCTTGCGCTGGCCGAACTTGCCCATCAGGCAGGCGTGCCCGCGGGGCTGGTGCAGGTGCTGCCCGGCGATGGCGTGCGGCTGGGCAAGGCGCTGTGCGCAAGCCCCGCCATCCGCAAGCTGTCCTTTACCGGCTCGACGCAGGTGGGGCGCATTCTCATGGCGCAGTCGGCCCCCACGCTCAAGCGCCTGTCGCTTGAACTGGGCGGCAATGCGCCCTTCATCGTGTTCGAGGATGCCCATATCGAACAGGCCATCAAAAGCGCCATTGCCGCCAAGTTCCGCAACGCTGGCCAGACCTGCGTGTGTGCCAACCGCTTTCTGGTCCATGACAGCATCTATGATGATTTCGCCACCCGCTTCGCCCGCGTGGTGGAAAAGCTGCATGTGGGGCCGGGCAACGCGCCCAATTCCGCCATCGGCCCGCTGATCAGTGCTGGCGCGCGCGACAAGGTGGAAACCCTCGTGCGTGATGCCGTGACCAGGGGCGCGGGCGTGTTGTGTGGCGGCACGCGCGACAGGGCGGGCGCGCTGTTCTATCGCCCCACCGTGCTGCGCGATGTCACACCCGCCATGCGCATTGCCCATGAGGAAACCTTCGGCCCCGTGGCCCCGCTCATGCGCTTTGGCACCGAGGCGGAAGCCGTCGCCATGGCCAATGACACGGAATATGGCCTTGCCGCCTATTTCTTCACCCGCGACCACGCCCGCGCCTGCCGCGTGGCCGAAGCGCTGGAATACGGCATGGTGGGCCATAATACCGGCCTGATCTCCAACGAGGTCGCCCCGTTTGGCGGCATCAAGCAGTCGGGCATGGGGCGCGAGGGGTCGCGTTATGGCATGGATGAATACATGGAGATGAAATACGTCTGCACCGATATCACCGACCCTGGTGCCTGATTACATTTACATCCGCTTTCAATGGAGTACGATGGTGGCATGAACGAATTCCGCTTTCTTCATGCCGCCGACCTGCATCTCGACAGCCCGCTACGCGGCCTGGGTGCGCGGTCGGATGACTATGCCCGCCTGATTGCCGATGCCTCGCGCCGGGCCTTTACGGACATGATCGACCTTGCCATCAGCAGTAAATGCCGCTTCGTGGTACTGGCGGGAGATGTGTTTGATGGTGACCTGCGTGATGCGCAGTGCGGGCTGTTTTTTGTCAACGGCATGGCGCGGCTGAAGCAGGCGGGCATCCGCGTGTTCATGATCCTGGGCAACCATGATGCCGAGAACCGCTTTGTCCGCCACCTGCACGTCACCAACAACGTGCACCTGTTCGATACCCGCAAGGCCGAAACACAGGTAATGGACGACCTTGGCGTGGCCGTGCATGGCCGTAGTTTCGGTCGCCGCGACGTGACCGACAATATTGCCCGGCACTATCCGCCCCCGGTGCCCGGCCTGTTCAATATCGGCATCCTGCACACCGCCTGCCAGGGGCGCGAGGGGCATGAGCCTTACGCGCCCTGCACGGTCGAACAACTGGTCAATCATGGCTACCAGTACTGGGCGCTGGGCCATGTGCACACCCGCGAGATCCTGCATCGCGACCCCTATGTGGTCTATGCGGGCAACCTGCAGGGCCGCCACGCGCGTGAGACGGGGCCGAAGGGGGCCTCGCTGGTGAGCGTGCGCGCGGGTGCTGTGGTGGATGTGGCCCATCAGGTGCTTGACGTGGTGCGCTGGGCCAGCGTGCGGGTTGACCTGTCCACCGCCACCACGCGGGGGGCGATGAGTGGCCTGATCCGCCATGCGGTCGAGGGCGTGGTGCGCGAGGCGGATGGCCGCCCCATCGCCCTGCGGCTGGAACTGGCGGGGGCAACCGGGCTGCATGCCGAACTGATCCGCAATGCCCGTGACCTGACGCTTGAAGTCGAGACCGTTCTGGCCAGCATCTCCGATGAGATCTGGCTCGAACGCCTCAAGGTCCACACCCACGCGCCCACCCGCGCGCCCGTGCTCGATACTTCAACCGGCGGGCGCATTGCCGCCGATATCCGCGCCAGCGCAACACCGGAGGCCCTGCGTGCGGAACTCGATGCCATCCTCACCGCCGTGATCGACCGCATGCCCGCCCATACCCGCACCGAGGCCCTGCGCGCGGGGCTTGCAGCCGACATACCCGCCCGCGCGGTGGACCTTGCCCTGTCATTGGTGGAAAACCCAGAAGAAAGCCGCGATGCACATTCGTAACCTGCGCATCATCCGCTATGGCGCCATTGCGGAGATGGAACTGGATTTTGGCGCGACCCCCGGCCTGCATGTCATTCATGGCCCGAACGAGGCGGGCAAGAGCACCACGCTCTCCGCCATGACCGATTTTCTGTTCGGCATTCCCAACCAGTCCGATGCGGGCGCGGTGTTCGGTAATGACCAGATCCGGCTTGAGGCCAGCCTCGTGCTGGCCAATGGCACCACGCTCGACCTGCGCCGCCGCAAGGGCCGCACCCGCACGCTGGCCAGCCTTGATGGCCAGCCGGTCAGCGATGACGTGCTGGCCCCGGCCCTTGGCGGCATGACGCGCGAGCGCTTTACCGCCCTGTTCGGCCTCAATGATGAAACCCTGCGCAGCGGGGGGGCGGCCCTGCTCAGGGCCAATGGCGATATCGGGCGGCTGATTGTGGAGGCGGGCGGCGGCCTGCGTGCCCTCATGACACGCCTGGCCGAGATTGATGAACGGCGCGCGGCCCTGTTTGCACCCCGTCGTGCGGCGGAGCGGGCTTTCTACAAGGCCTCCGATGCCTTCCGCGCGGCACAGGACAGCCTGAAGGAAGCTTCGCTGACGCATGAGGCCTATACCAGCCATTGCCAGCAGCGCGACGCGGCCCGCCAGCAACGGGCCGATTTTGACCGTGAACAGGCCGATCTTCGCCGCCTTCATGCACGGCTCGAACAACTGGCAAGGGCCTTGCCCCAGCTTCACGCCCTGACCCGGCTGGAAGCCGAGCGCGCAGGCCTGGCCGACCTCGCTGCATTGCCCACCGGCATGGGGGCGGAGATTACCGCAGCCCTTGAGGCCAGCACTGCCGCCCAGGCCAGCCTTGCCACGGCCCGCGCGCAGGCGCAGCGCCTGCAACACCAGACAGACGTGCCCCCCGCGCAGGCCCGGCTCATGGCACAGGGCGCGCGCGTGGCGCATGTGATCGCGCTGGGGCAGGTGGTCCGTCGCGATCGCGCGGCCCGGCCCGAACGCGACGCCAAACGCCAGCAGATCAACCTCAGCCTGGCCAGCCTGCGCCAGTGGCTTGGCAAGGGGCCGGATGCGGACCTGCGCCAGTTCATGCCCGCGCGCGTGGTGCTTGAAGAAATACGCCAGATGGCCGATGCCCAGATGCAGTGGCGCAACGCGGCCACGGCGCTGGAACAGCGGATCGCCGAGATCGACCTTGCCATTGCCCGCAAGGCGGCCCGCCTCGACACCCTGCGCGCACAGGGACACGACCGGCCCGTAGAGGCGGATGCCGCCATCTTTGCCGCCCTGCCTGCCGAGATCAAACGCCTTGAATTGCGCAGGAGCAGCCTTGCTGCCCTTGAGGAAAGGCTTGATGCGCGGCTTGGGGCGCTCGGTGTGGCCACGGTGGCGACCCTCCAGGCCCTACCGTGCCCTGATGCGCAGGCCCTGCACGCGGCAGGCGAGGGCCAGAAGCGGCTGCACATCCACAACGAGCGCATCACCCAGGCCCTTGCCACCGAGCGCGAACGGCTGGCCAGCCTGCGCCCGGCCCTTGCGCGGCTCGAGCACGCGGGCAACACCATCACGCCCGACATGCTGCACGCCGCCCGCGCGCAGCGCGATAGCGCCTGGCATGAAATCCGTGATGCCTATCTGAGTGCTGATACCACGACGCCACCCACCACGCGCCAGCACAATGCCACGATGCTGGAGCGTGCCATCACGCAGGCGGATAGCCTGTCACGGCAGTTGCTCGCACAGGCTGACCGCCTTGCCCGCATCGAGGCGCTGCGCCACGACATGGCCCAGTGTACCGACAAAATTGCCTGCCATGAGCGTAACCTGACTGATACGGCACAGCAGATTGCCCGGCACTGGCAGGAATTCATCGCGCCGTTTTCCGCCATCATGGCCCATGCGGCCACGCCTGCGGCGCTCGGGGCATTCGTGCAGCAGCGCGGTGAGGTGCTGGCCGAGGCCGAACAGGCCGCCACGGAGCACGCAGCCCTTGAACAAGAGCGCATCAGGCTGGCCGTGCAGCGTGACGGGCTTGCGCATCTGGCCCGCACGCTGGGCGTTGACCCTGACCTGCCGCCCGCCGCCTGCGTGGAGGGCGTGACCCGCGCCCTGCGCCTGCATGCCAGCGCATATGAGGAATATGACCGCCTGCGGCGCGAGCATGATGACCTGCTGCCCCAGCGCGTCCAGCTTGGCCAGCAGGCCAAGGCGCTTGAGGCCGAACGGCAGCACTGGGCCGCCCGCTGGGCACCCGCCATGCAGGCCATTGGCCTGAATGCCGATGCCCTGCCCATGACGGGCCGCAACCTGGCCGATGAATGGGCGGCAGCGCCCGCCACCATTGCCCAACTGGCCGAACTCGATGAAGCCACGGCGCGGGCGGCTGCACATGAAACCGAACTGGCACGCGGGCTGGACGGGCTGCGCCCCGATCTTGCCCTAAGCCTGCCCGCTGACGCGGCACTGGCCGCCGAGGAACTGGAACAGCACTGGCGCGAGGCCGAGAAGGCCCGCCACCAGCGTGAAGCCCTGCAACCCGAACGCGACAAGGCCAACCATATGCTAGCCCAAGGCGAAGCGGGCGTGAAGGCCGCCACCGCCGTGATCGAGGCGCTTCAGGCCCGCACCCATGCGCAGGGCAATGAGGCGTTGCGCCAGCTTGCCATCCGGCTGGAACAGCGCGACAGCGTGGCGGCGGCCCACGCCCAGGCGCTGCATACCCTGTCCTGCATGACCGATGGCCAGTCTCCCGACCAGCTTCATGCAGCCCTTGCAGGACGTGACGGGCCGGAACTTCAGGCGGAAATGGCGGCGATGCAGGCCCGGCAGGAGCAGCTTGCCGCCGCCCGTGACGATGCCGTGCGCACGGAGCAGCATGCCGAAAGCGCCCTTGCCGCCTTTGAGCACAATACCGAGGCCCCGCAGGCCGCCGCCCGGCGCGAAGCGGCCATAACCAGCCTGCACCGCATTGTGGAGGAATATGCCGAACTGACCCTGGCGCGTAACCTGATTGCAGCCGCCATGGACCGGGTGCGCGCGCAGGTGCAGGACCCGCTGGTCAGGCAGGCAGGCCAGTTTATGGCACAGGCGACCGATGGCGGCTTTAGTGGCATACAGACGGAACTTGATGCCAGTAACGAGCCCGTGGTGCGTGGCGTGCGCCCTGATGGCAGTACGGTGGCGGTGAGCGAGATGAGTGCTGGCACGCGCGACCAGCTTTTTCTGGCTTTCCGCCTGGCCAGCGTGGAGACCTATTGCCGCGCCACCGAACCGCTGCCGTTTATTGCCGATGACCTGCTGGTGCAGTTTGATGATGCCCGCAGCCACAGCACGCTGAACGTACTGGCCGAATTTGCCCGCACCACGCAGGTGCTGCTGTTCACCCATCACGACAGCATACGCGACATGGCGCGCGCCCTGCAGGCCGGAGGCGCTGCGATCAACCTGCTTGAACTGCCCGCCCTGGCCAACACGCGGGCCCTTGCGGCACTACAGGACTGATGCCAATCGACGTTTGCCGCGCGCCATGAGCCCTGACCTACAATCAGGACAGTATGGGCACCGGAGGCCTCTTTTTAAACATGCCCCGTGTTTTCCTATCGTGGCGATAGTGCTCTTGGCCGAGCTTTAAGCAGGCACAGGCCCTCGCGCCGCAGGATACGGCCCATCAAGGCGTTCCGTGCGTCGGCGGACTAAAAGCAGGTCAGGGGTTGCGGCTTTTCCACACCATGACCGCCAGTTCCAGTTCCGCGGCGCTTTCGGGCGTTCCGGGAGTTACGTTTTCATTATCCAGATAAGTGTTGAACCCGGAGCAGAAGATGTTTTCCGCATGCGAGCGTGCCACATCCATATCCCCGCCCATTTTCGCGATCTGGGAAAAGAAATTTTCGACATGCTTCTCACCGGCCTCCGCCGCCCTGTCATAGACCGTGGGCGTAGGGCGGGGGCCTTTCCCCTTGGCGATATCATCCACCCATCCACGCAGCAGGTTCAGGCCGGATGATGTTGGGTCTTTGTCTGCGGGAGGGGGCACGTCATGCCTTCCTTTGGGTAAGTATCCAGTAGCGCAGCAGCCGGTCTGCAGGGGCTCAGTTCATATCAAGTATGAAAATAGAGCACATGCCATGAAACGGTATCCAGAAAAAAAGGAACGTGAGACAAGAATCCGATGAGCAAAAGGACGCGGTATGCAGCGACTATGTTACGCACCACGGACAATACCACCGGGCGTACGGTCTTTTCGCGTTTTTTGAATAGTACTGCAGCCCTTTCCACCACGAGCAGGCAGCCCGAAGGGTGCGGTGTCGCTATTTGCGGCCCATCTGCCGGGCAATGGCGCGTTCGGATTGTGCGAACGCCGCCCAGTCCTGCTCATAGCGGTCGGGCTGGGGGGAAGGTGATGAATTACCCGCGTAAGGGGTATCTGGCCCGGTCGTGAGGCTGCGCGAAGGCGGCATGCCTGCATGGGGCAGGGGGGCGAAATGGTTCAGTGAGGGTGCGGCATAGGCTGGCGCCATGGGGGCGGCAGGCAGGGCCACGCTCCCGTTCCAGCCACCGGGCTGGGGCATCTGCGCCCGGGCCACAGGGGCGGGCAGGCAGAGCAGGGCTGTCACGATCAGCCGGAAGGCGCGCATGAGGCGAAAAAGGGGGAAGAAATAAAAACGGCAGGAACCGGAGTTCCTGCCGCGTTTATCAGCCAATCTTGAGATTGACTGCAGAAGACTTGCCGTTACGGCCCCGTTCGAGGTCATACGTCACGGCCTGCCCTTCGGACAGGGTCTGCTGGCCAGCCTGCTCAACGGCAGAGATGTGCACGAAAGCATCGGCGCTTCCGTCATCAGGCTGGATAAATCCAAAGCCCTTCTGGGCGTTGAACCATTTAACTGTTCCTGCGGCCATAATTTGGCCTCCTTAGAATAACCGGCACCCCCACGCGAACATGCATGGGATCGAGACTTTTCGTTTTATCGGGGATGCCATAAGGCCGCTTGGTGTAGCTGCTCTGAAATCTTGTCCGTAGCTGAAAAGTCCAGCCGTGAGGACCTTCCTATAGAGGTTATCCGGAAATAGCACGTAAAATATTCAAAAAATCGGAAATATTTCCGCTACCCCACCGGATAATTGCTCACAGCAGGCACCACTGGCGCATCATGTTATGGTAGATATTGGTCAGTGACAGCACGGCAGGATCGGCATCCCCCAGCCGTTCGCGCAGGGATGTGACCTGCATGTCGAGGTCGAACATGATCTGCCTGCGGCTCTCTTCCGCAATCATCGACTGCGACCAGAAAAATGCCGCCAGCCTGCACCCGCGCGTGACCGGGGTGACACTGTGCAGCACCGTGGTGGGGTAGAGGATCATGTCGCCCGCGGGCAGTTTTATGGCCTGCTCGTTGCCATTGGCGTGAATGGTCAGCTCGCCGCCGTCATACTCATCAGGGTCGGAGAAGAACAGCGTGGAGGACACATCGGTGCGGATGCGCGTGTGGATGCCGCCTGCCAGGATGCCGCGTATGGCGTTATCGACATGCGCGCCAAAGCGCATGCCGCCTTCGTAGCGGTTGAACAGCGGCGGGCTGACCCGGTAGGGCAGCACCGCGCTATTGAACAGGGCATTGCGCCCGAGCGCGCGCAGCACGATCTCACCCAGTTCCCGGCATGCCTCGGAATCGCGGGGCAGTTGCAGGTTGTTCTTTGTCTTCGCCGACTGCACGCCCGCCGTCTCGCGGCCATCGGTCCATTGCGCATCGCGCAGGCGGGCGCGGCAGTGGGCGAGTTCATCGGCGTTGAGCAGGGCGGGAATGTGCAGCAGCATGGGCTAGGGCCTTGGTTGTGGGGGATGGGTCAGTACTGCGCCGAGATGTTGAACAGGAACGACCGCCCGACGGAAGGGGTGACGCGGTTGGAGAACAGGCTGCCATAATTGAGCCGGTTATCAAGGTTATAGGCGTTCATGGCCACTTTCCAGTTGTTGTTGAAGCGGTGGGCGACCATGGCGTCGAACTCCACCGTGGCGGGTGCGCGGGCGGTATTGAGCTGGTCAAGCCACACGCCCTGCCGCCAGGTAATGCCGCCGCCTATGGTCATGTTCCACGGCTTGCGCGGCGCAATCTCGTAGCTGGTCCAGGCGGTGGCCTGGTTATGGGGCACGTACTGGATCTGGCCGCCCTGCTTGGATGAGGTGGAACCCGCCTTGGTAATGGTGGGGTCATACAGCGCGTAGGTGCCATAGAACATCCAGTTGCGCAGCAGCGTGCCCGATACGCTGAGTTCAAGCCCCTGGTTGCGCTCCTGGTCACTCGTGGCGCTGACATCGCCCGTGCTGGGGTCGGTCTGGGTGGAATTGTTCTTCTCGAGCCGGAACAGGGCCGCCGTAAAGCCGATACGGTCATGGAAGGCGCTGTATTTGGCGCCCACCTCATACAGCCTGCTGCGCTCGGGGGCGGCGCTCTGGCTCTTGGAGGTCATCGGCTCGGAACTGTTGGTCACGTAAAGGCTGAGCGGCGTGGTGGATTCCGACCAGTTGAAATACACCATCAGGTTGCTGCGCGGGGTGTACATGATGCTGACCGACGGGTTGATGGTGGTCTCGTTCTGGCCATAGCTCACATCGGGCGTGGCCGTGCTGCCGCCGGTGGCGCTGTAGGTGCTGTTCCAGTGATCCCACCGGAAGCCCGCCTTGACCGACAGGTTTTTCGTCAGCCACACCTGATCGGACAGGAAGAAGCCCACATCAAGCGCTGAACTGTCCTTGTAGCACTTGCGGCCCACGCCGTTGCCGATATTGACCAGCCGGTTGGGGTACTGGTTGCAGTCGCCCAGCGTCAGGCCGGGCACGTAGGGCGAGGGGTCGAGCAGGCTGGTGCTGGGGCGGTTGGAGCCATAGGCGTAGTTCTGGCGGTGGTCGGTCACATACTCGATGTCGAACCCGCCAATGATCTCGTGGCGGATATGCCCGGTCTTGAGATGCGCCACACCCGAGAACACGTCCTGTATCGACCAGTCGCTCTGCCGGTAGGGTTCGGGGCCGCCCACGCCACCGTTACGCGCCACCTGCGCATTGGCCGCGTTGCCGGACAGGTAATCCGACTGGCAGGTGGAGGAGGGGGCCACGCCGTTGATCGTGTTGTTGGTCAGCGTGGCGCCAGAGCTGAAATTGGAGCATGCCTCCTGCGATGCCGAGAAATAGCGGTGGAAGATGCCGCCACGCATGTCGTTATACAGCGTGAGCAGGGGGCTGACCTTGGCGGTCAGGCGGCCGGTTATCATGTCATCGCTGGTATTGTCCTGGTCGTAGGTGGTGCCGTACCAGTTGGTGCGCTTCACGCCCCTTTCGGTTACCGGGTAGCCGATGCCGCCGGTGGGGGTGACAACCGGCACGCCGTAATCGGGGATGCGATTATCGTTCTGGTGGAAGTATTCCAGAACGAACGAGACCTTCTTGCCCAGCCCGAACGCGATGGACGGCGCAATGCCCCAGCGATGGGAATAGATGTAGTCGCGCCCCACCACGTTGTTCTCGTTGCCCATGCCGGTCAGGCGGAAGGCGGTGGTGCTGTTGATCTGGTAGTTCACATCCAGCGTGCCGCGATAATACGACCCGCTGCCACCCGAGAAACTGGCCTGGTAGCTGTTGCCCAGATGCGGCGTCTTGGTCACGATGTTGATGGCGCCACCCGTGGTGCCATTGCCGAACACCTCCGATGACGGACCCTTGATGACCGAGACATGGTCATAATAGAAGCTGTCGCGCGCATAGACGCCAAAATCCCGCAGGCCGTTTTCATAAATGTCGTTCTGGGCTGCGAAACCACGGATCAGGAACTGATCACCCGCCATGCCGCCTTCGCCTTCACCCACCGATGCGGTGATGCCGGGCACGTTCTTCAGCGCCTCATCAAGCGATTTGACGTTCTGCTGCTGCATGAGCACCTGCGGCACCACATTCACGTTCTGGGGCGTGTGCATGGCGTCCTGCGGCATGCGGCTCAGGCCGATGGACTCATGCAGGACGTTCATGGGCGAGGCCGTGACGTGGGTGACGTCAAACCCGTGCTCCGCCTCATGGTTATAGGCATCCTGCTTTTTGGCGTTCTTTGCCGTGGCATCACCCGAAGGCGTGGTGGCCTGCGTATCGGTTGCGGGCACCGTGTCCTGTGCCGCATGCGCGCTGGTGGTGGCGCAGGCAAGGGCCATGGAGGCGGTGAGCAGGGAGAATGGCCTGAGTTTCTGGCGGATGGTCTTTTCGGTCATATTGCAACAGCCTCTTAATTGCAGGAGGTTGCAATATCGATTCTGATAATTAGTCGCAATATACCCGCGTGGGGTTTGTCATGATGTGTCACATAATTGCAACAAATTCACATTCTCATTAACGGTGCATGAAAAACCCCGCGCCGTTCCGGGCGCGGGGCAGGGGCCACATGGCTAGAGGTTGGCGATGACCTTCAGCCCCACGAGGGCCGCGTTGGGGATGTGCCTGGTCTCGCCCGGGCGGATCATGTATTCGAATTCCGGCTGCACCAGTATGCCGGGCATGGCGTCAATGGCGTAATACGCCTCGATGATGTGGGAGTCAGTCTGCGGCGCGCGCACGGAGGCGCCGAGCGAATAACCGGCCTCGTAACGCAAAATCTGCCCTTCCTCCTTGCGGTGGCTGACGTGGTACCATGAATACATGATGCCCAGCCGGTCGGTCACGCGCGAGGGAATGACACCCGCGAAGGACAGGCCGCCATAGGCTTCATCCGAGATGGACGTGACATGCGGCGTGTTGTGAATGTAGCCCGCCATCAGGTAGCCACCTGCCATCTGGTTGCGCCCGCCCCGGCGGTAGACCATCTGGTCGCCTTCAAACCAGAACATGTCCATCGGCGCCGAGCGCTGGTGGCCTGCCGCCGTGCGCAGGGCGGCGGGCAGGCCGATGCCGATCTCGTCAGGGTAGCGCGTGGTGTCATGCGCGTAGCCCAGCACGTAATGCCCCGGCAGGCGGTTACGGGTCAGGAAGGGCTGCCACGTGAACTCGACCGGCAGCATCACGCCCGTTGCCTTCTCGCTGCCCCATGACCAGCCGCTGGGGTTGTCGGTCAGCGCGTTGACGGAATAGGCGCCGAACTGGATGGCCGTGTCACGCGTGGGGCGCAGGCGCAGGCGGCTGCCCCATGTGGCCTTGGGATAGACCGAAAAGCCGGGGTCGAGCTTGAGCGCCACGGGAGCCGAGCAGGTGACCATGAACGAGCACAGCAGTGGCGAGGTGGCAAACACATGGGTCAGCGCCATGCGGCCGAAGCTGATGTCGAGATGGTTGTTGAGCAGCTTCTTTTCGGCATAGAAATCAACCAGATGCGCCACCACGTTGCCCGACAGGCCATACACTTCCTGCAGGTTGACGTAATATTCGCCCACCCGGTCATGGCTCACGGCGCGGCCTGCGCGTTCCATCACCAGCGTATGGACCGACCAGCCCTTGATTCCGGCCATTTTCTCCAGGTCAAAGTTCACCTGCGCGGTCAGCTCATGCACGTAGCTCATGCCACGCTGCACGCCGCCATCAATCACGCCCATCGCCTCGCCCTTGTAGGTAAAGGCAAAGCTTACGCCGTGGTCGCGCAGGCGTTTGCGCAGCGGGTCGAGCAGTGGCACGAGGTGGCCGCTGCCTGCGGTGGGCACGTAGTACGGGTCTTCAAGGTCGCTGTCATGCTGGGCGTCGATCCAGCCGGGCAGCAGGCCGGAGGGGCCTTCGTGGTGGCTCAGCGCATCAAGTTCGATCTGGTGGAAGGCCTTGCTGTCACCGGGGCTGCTGACGGGGGCCACGCTCATGGTGGCCAGGCCCGCGGACGGAAAGGCCGGCACGCCGCTGGGCGGGATGGGCGTGTTGGGCGGCCGGCGGATGGCCTGTGGCTGGGGGCCAAGCCGCTCGGCATCGAGGCGCATGCTGATCTGTTCCTCCTGCGTCATGCCGGTTGACGGCATGGCCGAGACCGCGCCGGGCGCCATGATGGAGGGCACGGGCTTCATGGCGGGGTCAACCGACGCCTGGGCATGGGCGTGCTGGGCCGGAGCCAGCGCGGTGGCGCCTGCGGCCAGCAGCCATCCCCAGCCGGAAGGGAACGGCGCGCGCGCACGCCCATTGGCGTGTGGGGAGATATGTCTTGTCATGTCTGTCGATTTTCTCGCGGCCCGGTCCAGCACGGGACGGGGCGGGGATGCCGGGAATAAAGGAATGCGGGCCTTAGCCGGGCGGCTGGCCTACGAACGTGGCGGGAAAAACGACTGGCGCGCTGTTGCGCGGGCGGGAGTGGATCATGATTTGAGGCACCATTGTTCTTGTTTTTTTAGAAGAGTATCCAGAACAAACCGCTGGTAAGAATAAAAGTTTTCAGCTCCCGTCTTTTTCAAGGCGGTCTTGTGGCAAAGCTTTCGTAAAAAACTTTCTCCCAATCGCCATGCGGCCTGCGGGTGCCTTGTAGGCAGGCTTTTTTCGGATACTCTTCGATCTTCAGGTATGATGGACTAAAATTATAAAATTATCAAACAGAAAATAACTATGTTAATTTTGCGATGCACAAATTGTAATTTTATTTCGTATCTCATTCTGGTTTCCGCTGTTCTCCCATTCATGGTATCGCGCCTGTGGTGCCGTGGGGCAGGCCCGCGAAGAGGAGACAAGGTGTGTCGGCGCTTGTGCTTGTGGTGATGGGTTTCGTGGCCGGGACGCTGCTCGGGGGGTATGGCGCGTGGCGTTATGGCGCGGTGGGGCGGCTTTCGGGCTACCCGGTGCGCCTGCAGGCCGAACCCGCGGGCACGGATGAGGATACGGTGCCGGTCGATGACCTGCCCGTGTCGTTGCTGGTGCTGGCACGGGGCGGGCGGCTGTTGCATGCCGGCGCCCGCGCGCAGGTGGAATTTGCCGAGGGGCTGGGCATGTTCGTGCGCCACCCCGCGCTGCAGCGTGCCGTGGCCGAACTGCGCCCCGGTGGGGTGACGGAAGTGACCATCGAAGCCGACGTGCCGGTGCGCCGCGTGGTGCAGGCCTTTGTCAGGGCCGGGATATGGCACGGACAGCCTGCCTGCGTCGTGGTGCTGCTCGATGCCACGGCGCGTGACGCGCTTGATCGCGCGCGCAGCGACTTCGTGGCCCATGCCAGCCATGAACTGCGCACCCCGCTTGCCGCCCTGATCGGCTTTATCGAGACCCTGCAGGGCCCGGCCGCCAATGATGCCACGGCGCGGCACAAATTCCTTGCCATCATGGCCCGGCAGGCCAGCCGCATGCAGCGCCTGATCGACCGGCTGCTCTACCTGTCGCGCGTGCAGATGCTCGAGCACCAGCGCCCGCAGGGCATGATTGTGGTGAGCGAGCTTTTTGCCCGCTTCAATGATGAGGTACAGGGCAAGCCCGAGGCGGATCGCGCGGCCCTGGTGCTGCATCCCGCCCCCGCAGGCACGTTGCGCGGCGATGCGGACCAGATATTGCAGGTGCTCGTCAACCTGAGCGAGAACGCCCTGCGTTATGGCAGGCCGCAGCCGCCCGTCGAGCCGCGCATCGAAATCGCGGCGCAATGGCAGGATAATGGTGGCCTGCTGCTCTCGGTGCGCGATAACGGGCCGGGCATCGCGCCACAGCACCTGCCGCGCCTGACCGAGCGCTTCTACCGTGTCTCGCCCACGCCGGGGGCGGGTGGCGAGCAGGGCACGGGGCTTGGGCTGGCCATCGTGCGCCATATCGTTGACCGGCATGGCGGCCGGCTCGACATCACCAGCGCGCCGGGGCAGGGCACCTGCTGCACGGTGTGGCTGCCAGGCAGCGCGAATGCCGTGTAATTATCAATCCTGACTATTTTTAAAGCTGCCATTTCCCGCCCGGCTGGCCGGGCCTATGTGCCGAAATAGGCCTGCCGCAGTTCCTTGCGCACGAAATCGAGGAACAGCCGCGTGCGCGAGGGCAGGTGCGTGCGCGAGGGGTAGACCGCGCACAGGGTCACGTCCTCCCACCTGTAGGTGCTGAGGCATTCGATCAGCCGGCCGCATTTGAGGTCATCGGCAATGTCCCACAATACCTTGAGCGCAATGCCGCGCCCGCTCACTGCCCAGTCATGCACCACCTCGCTGCTTGATGTGGCGAGGCGGGGCGTGACATGCACTTCCTTGCGGGCCTTGCCATCAAAATACACCCATTCGTTAAAGATGCGCTGGCGGCGGATCAGGCAGATGCAGTCATGCTTGAGCAGGTCGTGCGGCGTGGCGGGCAGGCCCTTGCGGTCACGGTATTCGGGTGAGGCGCAGACCACGCGGCGGCTGTTGATAAGGCTGGTGGTCATCACCTCCTGATCGGGCGGCATGCCGGGGCGGATGGCGATGTCCAGTCCGTCATCAATCACGTCCAGCCCGGCATCGGACAGGGTAAGCTGCACCGTCACCTCGGGGTACTGCTCCACGAAGGCCGCCACCACGCCTGCCAGCATCTTGCGCCCGATCTCCGATGGCACGCCCACGCGCAGCAGCCCGCGCGGAATGCCCGCGCGTGCGGTCAGTTCGGCTTCCGCCTCTTCCACTTCCTGCATGATGCGTACGGCATGCTCGTGCAGGCGCTGCCCTTCCGCCGTGAGCGCGAAATGGCGCGAGGTGCGCGTGACCAGCCGCGTGCCCAGCCGGGCTTCCATGGTGCTCAGCCTGCGGCTCATGGCAGCGGACGAGAGGCCCATGGCGCGCGCGCACCCCGCAATGCTGCCCGCTGCGGCCAGGATGCAGAAAAATCTCAGGTCACTGATCTCATCGGGCAACTGTCGGCTCCATGATTGCGTTTGGCGTACGGTTGGCGTGCATGCCCATGCCCTACACGAAGATGTGCAGATCCGTATCCTGCGCGCCGTTCAATCGTTATCACAATGTCGGGTCATTATGTCGGATACAGCGCGGGCCATGCTTTCCTCCTCCCTCAAAACGGCTTTGTCTGGCAGGGAACTTCTGGATTGCCCCGTGCTGAACAAGGGAAATGCATTCGACAGGCGCGAACGTGACCTGTTCGGGCTGCATGGCCTGCTGCCCGCTTCCGTCACCACTTTGGCCGAGCAGGCCGACCTTGCCCGCGCCCGCCTCGCTGCCCTGCCGGACAATTTTGCGCGACATATTGCGCTACGCGAAATCCAGGACCGGAACGAAACGCTTTTCTATGCCATCATAGACGAGGCGCTCGAGGCGTGGCTGCCCATCATCTACACGCCCGCCATCGGTCGGGCATGTCGTGAGTTCAGCCATATCTGGACCCGCCCGCGCGGCCTGTTCCTGAACTATGCCGACCACCGTGGCCGCATTGCCGAGATTCTGGCCAGCCCGCAGTTTGATGGCGTGCGCGTGATTGTGGCGAGCGATGGCGGCAGCATCCTTGGCATTGGCGACCAGGGGGCCAATGGCATGGGCATCCCCATTGGCAAGCTCTCGCTCTATACCGCCTGTGGCGGCCTCGACCCGGCCCGCGCGCTGCCCGTCCTGCTCGATGTGGGCACCGATAACGAGACCCTGCTGGCCGACCCCGAATATATCGGCTGGCGGCATGCCCGCGTGCGCGGTGCGGAATATGATGCCTTCATTGCCGAATTCGTGCAGGCCGTGAACACGCGCTGGCCCAACATCGCCCTGCATTGGGAGGATCTTTCGGGCGCTGACGCGCTGCGCATCCTGCGCCGTTATCGCGGCGAGATGTGCACCTATAATGATGACATTCAGGGCACGGCGGGCGTTACTGCCGGAGCGCTGCTCGCGGCCATCAGGGCCGGAGGCGCGCCGCTTGAGGCGCAGAAGATCGTCATTTTTGGCGCGGGCGGTGCCGGGTGCGGCATTGCCGACCTGCTGGCGCAGATGATGGTGGCAGGCGGCATGACGGCGCAGGAGGCCAGCCGCCGCTTCTTCATGGTTGATATCAATGGCCTTGTGCGCGAGGGCATGGCGGGTGTTACCGAGGGCCAGCAGCCCTTCGCCCAGCCTGCCGATGTGGCATCGGGCTGGCGCGTGGATGATGCCGCCCATATCACCCTTGCCGAGGTCATGGCCCATGTGCAGCCCACCATGCTGATCGGCACATCAGGGCAGGGCGGGGCATTTACGCGCGAGATTGTGGCCCCCATGGCGCAGCAGGCGGCGCGGCCCATCATCTTCGCACTGTCCAATCCCACCGCCAATATCGAGGCCACGCCTGCCGACCTGCTGGCATGGACGCAGGGGCGCGCCATCATCGGCACGGGCGGCCCGTTTGCGCCGGTGGAATATGCCGGTCGCCTGCGCCCGGTTGACCAGATCAACAATTCCTACGTCTTTCCCGGCGTGGGGCTGGCAGTGGTGGCCGGTGGCATCACGCGCATGACTGATGGCATGTTCCTGGCTGCGGCCCATGCGCTTGCCGCCCTCTCGCCCGCGGCAAAGGCTGCCGACCCCACCACCGCGCCGCTGCTGCCTCCCGTATCGGAACTGCGGCTTGTTGCCACCGCCGTGGCTCGCGCCGTCATTGCGCAGGGGCAGAAGGAAGGCGTGGCCCCGCAGGCCCCGGCCCATGAAGTCGAGACCGCCCTGCGCGACGCGGTGTGGACCGCCTGCTATCGCCCGTACGAGAAAGCCTGAATTTCGATATTGCCGGACAAAAGCATGTGCAGGCAACGTCTTGATGCCAGATGATGAAAGGCCACCTCTGTCGCCTTTTTTTCACGAATGCGGCATTCTGCTGCGCGGCTATGTCAAAAACATTGGCGCGACGTGCCTGTGCCGTGCAGGCGACTGCGCGGGCAGGTTTTGCCTAAAGCCCATACCTGCCGTGACATGCCCCTGGTCCTGCGCTCCAGCCCGATGCGGAGCAGCGCTCTGAGGGCGCCATGCAGTCGCGTCAAAGCGCCCCGCGCGAGGAGGGGCTGCGACCAGCCGCGTCGGGGCAGGGCTGCCTAGATGGATCTATCCCGCCTCATCATGCCCAATCCGGTCGCCCGCCTGCGCTGGCCGCCCGGGGTGGACTGGCTGCGCTGGCTGGTCTGCCCCACGCCACAGGCCGTGGGCTTTGCGCTGCGCAATACGGCGGCCTCGCTCATCGCCCTTGCCATTGCGCTGTGGATGGAACTCGACAGCCCGCAATGGGCGGTGGCCACCGTGTGGTCGGTGGCCCAGGTGCGCCGTGGGGAGAGCATGTCCAAGGCGCGGTGGCGCATTGTGGGCACGCTGGTCGGCGCGGTGGCGGCGGTCGTGTTCATCGGGGCGTTTCCGCAGCAGTCATGGCTGTTTTTTCCCGCCGTTGCGACGTGGATCGGCCTGTGCAGCTTTCTGGCCACGTTCTGCCTCAACTTCCGCTCCTATGCGTTCGTGCTGTCGGGCTATACGTGCTCCATCATTGCAGTGGCGGCCGCATCCGAGCCCGATAACGTGTTTTTCATCGCCATGTCGCGCGCCAGCTATATCGTGCTGGGTGTGGTGTGCGAGGCGGCGATGGCGGTGCTGTTCACCTTCAATCTTGCCACACGCGCGCAGGCCACCATGGTGGGGCAGGTGGAAGATGTGCTGCACCGCCTCGGTGGCCTGCTGCGCGAGATCGTGCTGCATGAGCGCGATACGCTGGTCCATGCCGGCGAGTTTTCCGACATGCTGGTATCGGTGCATCAGGGGCTGGAGTTCCCGGCCATCGAGATGGGGCGGCAGGTGCATGCGGGCGATCATGCCCGCGCGGTTCTGGCCGCAGTCTCCATTCTGGTGACCCGCCTTGTCGGCCTGTCTGGCGGCACGGAGCGGGCCATGCTGGCCGATGATACGGCGCTGGCCGATACGCGTGGGCAATTGCTGCATCTGTGCGACCGGCTGGCTACCTGCCGCCTTGCAGCCGGCGCGCTGGATGATCTGTACGAGCAGGTCACGCATCTGCATGCCCTGTTCGAGCAGCGTGCCGCACGCGGCGCGCACGAGATGGCCCGCGTGACCCACGGCGTGCTGGCCGCCACCATGGAGGACCTGCAGGCAGCGCTGGACCACGCCCATGCCATTTTCAACCCGCCGCCGCATGACCGCTTTCGCTTTCACCTTGGCGGGCACCGCGATATCCGCCTTGCATTCCATAACGGGCTGCGGGGGGCTGCCGCCATCATGCTCGCCGCCCTTGTCTATGAATGCACGGCCTGGCCTGGCGGCATGGGGTTCATTGCCATTACCACGCTGGTGTGCGGGCTGTTCGCCACGCGCGAAAACCCGGTGGTGGCCACGACGCGCTTCCTGTCGGGCGCGGTGTGGTCGGCCGTGGCGGCGGGGTGCCTCAGCCTGTGGCTGATCCCGTATCTGAGCGATTATGAGGAACTGGCCTTCGTGCTCGGCCTCTTCCTGTTCGTGGGCGGGCTGGCCAAGTGCAATCGGGGTACGGCGGGGGCAGCGGCGGCTTACGGGCTGCTCATGCCCAACCTGCTCATGACCGGCAACCAGAGCCGGGTGGATGAGATCGCCTTCCTCAACAACGCGCTGCACACGGTGCTGGCTGTCGGGCTGAGCGTGCTGGTGTTCCGGCTGGTGCTGCCATTCAGGGCGCGGGCCGAGCGGCTGCGTTTTGGCGCGCATATGCGCGGCGAGTTGCGGCGGCTGTGCCTCGTGCCGCTGCCGCCCTCGCCCCAATGGTGGATCGGCACGAGTGTTGACCGGATCGGGCGCATGGTGCGCCACGCGGCCCAGGCGGGCGATCATACGGCGGGTGGCGGCATCCGGCTCATGCTCATGTTTTCCTCCGTCGGGCTGAACATCCTGCTGCTGCGCGAACTCAAGCGGCAGCGACGCGACGGCGCAACCGACATCATCACCACCCTGCTGCGCGCGCTGGTGCGCTACCGGCCCATCAGCCCGCGCGGGGTGGCCGTGGTGCGGGCGGCGCGCAGGCGGCTGGCCGGGCTGGAAAAAGCCGACCCCGGCAACGGAAGGCTGCTTGAGGTGCTGGCCTGCCTTGATGGCATTGCCCGCACGGTCACGGCCTGCCTGAGCGCGATGGAAGCCGGGGTGGAATGACAACTGCAAAAGTTTTTGGTGAAGCTGTTTTTCAAAAAGACGGCCCCCAAAAACTTTTTACTGGGTCTGGTCAGGTTGCGGATTGGTCAAATCCGGTTTTTTAGGATAATCGCAACGCATCCGGTCCGGTCTGGCAAGGGGGAAACGCACGGGGCATGAGAAAACGCTATGATCTCGACCTGCTCCGCAGCCTTCAGGCCCTGATCGAGGAGGAAGGCGTCTCGCACGCGGCGCGCAGGCTCCAGATGAGCGAGGCCGCCATGAGCCGCAGCCTTGCCAAGCTGCGCGTGGTGTTCAATGACCCCATTCTGGTGGCATCGGGGCGGCGCATGGTGGTCACCACCTTTGCGCTCGGCCTGCGCGAGCGGCTGCGCGCCATTGTCGATGGCGCTGATTCATTGCTCGAAGAACAGGACACGCCCGATATTGCCAGCCTGTCACCGCATTTCATGCTGCGCGCCAATGACCTGATCGTGGGCGCCTTTGGCGCGGCCATTCTTGCCGCCCTGCGCCATGACTGCCCCGGCTGCACCCTGACCTTCGTGCCCGAAACGGATGATGAACCCAGCAACGACCTGCGCGAAGGCCATATCGACCTGTATCTCGGCGCATCGGATGACATGCGGCCCGAGATACGCCGCCAGAGCATCTTCCCCACTGCGTTCCGCGCCCTCGTACGGGCCGATCACCCCATCCTGGCGGAAGGGATCACGCCGCAATCCATCGCGCGGTATGAGCATATCAGCGTATCGCGCCGGGGCAGGCTGCATGGGCCGATCGATACGGTGCTCAAGGAGCAGTTTGGCCTGCGCCGCCGGGTGGTGATGGTGGTGCCCACCTATTACGCCATGGTCGAGACCCTGCGCATGACCGACATGATCCTGCCGCTGCCGGGCATCGCCATTGATTATCTGCCCATCCGCTCCATGCACCTGGCCGAGTTCGAATTTCCCTTCGCCCTGCCCACGGTACATTCCTTTCAGGCATGGCACCCACGGCGCGATGGCGATCCGGTGCATCGCTGGTTGCGCAACACGGTGTATCGGGTGGTGCGCGAACGGGGCGGGGGCCTGCCGGAAGGGTTTGCTCCTCCGTCAGGCCCGTGAGGGATTACTGCCCGTAGCGCACGATGCCCAGGTCTTCATGCGGGATGTCGGGCATGCGGCCGGACATGATGTCGGCCAGGACCTTGCCCGAGCCGCAGGCCATGGTCCAGCCCAGCGTGCCGTGGCCGGTGTTGAGGAACAGGTTGTCATACTTGGTGCGGCCGATGATGGGGGTGCCATCAGGTGTCATGGGGCGCAGGCCGGTCCAGAATTTTGCGGCGGGGATATTGCCGCCACCGGGGAACAGGTCGTTCACCGAATGCTCCAGCGTTTCGCGGCGCGGGGCGCGCAGCCGGGTGCTGAAGCCCGCGAGTTCCGCCGTGCCGCCAATGCGGATACGGCCGCCAAGGCGGGTGATGCCGATCTTGAAGGTTTCATCCATGATGGTCGAGACCGGGGCGCGCTGCTCGTTCACGATATCGGCGGTGAGCGAGTAGCCCTTGACCGGATAGATCGGCAGGTCAAGACCCAGGCGGCGCACCATGGCGGGCGAGTAGCTGCCAAGCGACACGACATAGGAATCAGCCACCATGCGGCCCCGGCTGGTCTCGACGCCGGTAATGCGCCCGCCTTCGGATGTCATGGTGCGGATGCTTGTATCGTAATGGAAGGTGACACCCGCTTCAGCCGCCTTGGCCGCGAGGCGCTGGGTGAACAGGAAGGCATCGCCCGTCTCGTCACCCGGCAGGCGCAGGCCGCCCACGAATTTATGCGCCGATGCGGCCAGTCCCGGTTCGGCCTCGACGCAGCCTTCACGCGTGAGCACCTGATAGGGCACGTTATACTGCTCAAGCACGCGGATATCGCCTGCAATGCCATCAAGCTGCTTTTGCGTGCGGAACACCTGCAGCGTGCCCTGCTGGCGGTCATCATAGGTGATGGCAGTGTTGGCGCGCAGGTCCATCATCATGTCGCGGCTGTATTCCGCAATGCGCACCATGCGGCCCTTGTTGCGGTCATAGGCACTCGTGGTGCAGTTCTCGAGCATCTGCACCAGCCACTTCCACAGATGCGGGTCGGGCATGGGCCAGAACACGAAGGGGCGGTACTTCATCAGCAGCCACTTGATGGATTTGAGCGGCACGCCCGGCCCCGCCCATGGCGAGGAATAACCCGGCGAGACCTGCCCGGCATTGGCAAAGCTGGTTTCAAGCCCGGCTGCGGGCTGCCGGTCAACAACCGTGACCTCATGGCCCGCCTGCGCGAGATACCATGCCGATGTCACGCCAACGACACCACTACCCAGTACGATGATTTTCATTACACGGAGGCCTTGTTCTGGCGGGGAGAAGCATCGCACGCGACAGCTTGCCGGTATGTGCGATGGAAACGCGAACCCAGTGCGGTCAGCACTTCGTAACCGATGGTGCCTGCATCATGCGCCACGTCGTCCACGCTGCGGCGCGGGCCGATCATGTCCACATGGGTTGCGGCATCGAGCACGCTTTCGGGCACGTCATTGACATCCACCGTGGTGGAATCCATGGAAATGCGCCCCAGGATGGGCAGCCGGTAGTCACCCAGCCACGCGCAGCCACCCTGTGCCCCGCTGCGCAGGAAGCCATCGGCATAGCCGATGCCCAGCGTTGCAATCCGTCGCGGCCCGGTGGCGCGCCAGGTCAGGCCGTAGCCCACACCATTGCCCGCGGCAATGGCGCGGCGCTGCACGATGCGCGCGCGCAGCCTGACCGTGGGGCGCAGCGGGTTGGGGGTCTGTGCATTGGGGGCAAGGCCGTATAGCGCCGCGCCGGGGCGCACGAGGTTGAAATGATAGTCCGGCCCAAGGAAAATGCCCGATGAGGCCGAAAGCGCCCACGGGGCGGCGGGCAGCCGGGCTGCCATGGCGCGCAGTCGGTCGCGCTGCATGGCGTTGGCCGGGTTTTCGGGCGTGTCGGCGCAGGCGAGGTGGCTCATGACCAGCTTCGTGTCGATGCCATCAAGCAGGGCAGGGGTCTGGGCCAGTGTCGCCACATCCGCCTCCGACAGGCCAAAGCGCGACATGCCGGTATCAACCTGCAGGGCGGCGGGCAGCGCCTTTTGCGCCTGTGTGGCATGGGCGCGCCAGCCGGCAACCTGCTCCATGCTGTTGAGCACGGGCAGCAGGGCGTGGCGGGTGAACAGCGCCTCGGTGCCGGGCATGGGGCCGTGCAGCACAAAGATCCGTGCCGTGGGCGCAACATGCGGGCGCAGGCGAATGCCTTCTTCCAGATGGGCGACAAAGAAAACCCCCGCTCCGGCCTGTTCCAGCACCGGGGCAACCCGGTCGGCGCCCAGGCCATAGGCATCGGCCTTGACCACGGCCGCACAGGTGGCAGCGCCCGTGCGGGCATCGAGCAGGCGGTAATTGGCGGCGATGGCATCCAGGTCGATTTCCAGCGCAGCACCCGCACCGGCAAGGGCCCAGCCTGAAGTTATGGGCAGGGGGAAGGGCAAATCAGGCATGGGGCGCTTACTCCATCGGGCGGAACATGACTGATCGTATGCGTGTGGTAACAAAATGTCCTGTCGTTTTGTGCATGATCATGCGATTAATGCGCGCCTGTGCGCAATTATATACGAAAATAAGCGGAAAATTCACCATGCCCTTCGACCGGCTGACAGATGCCATCCTGCGTCACCTCCGCCATGATGGCCGCATGAGCAATGCGGACCTGGCCCAAAGGGTGGGGTTGTCGCCTTCGGCGTGTCTGCGGCGTGTGCGGATGCTGGAAAAAGAAGGGGTGATACGGGGCTATCGCGCCCTGGTGGATGAGCGCTCGGTGCATGGCATGACCACCGTGATTGTGCAGATCACGCTGGAGCGGCAGACGGAGGAATGCCTGCGCCGTTTTGAAGCCCGCGTGCGTGAATGCGCCGATGTGCGCGAATGCTACCTGATGACGGGCGACGCCGATTACCTCGTGCGCGTCGAGGCACGTGACGCGGCTGACTATGAGCGCATCCATAAGGAGGAACTCTCGCGCATGCCCGGCGTGGCCCGCATACAGAGCAATTTCGCCATCCGCACCGTCGTGCAGCGTTAGCACGGCATGCGCGTTGTGGAACGCAACTGCGGTGCTGGCACGCTCCGCCATGGTGCGCGGAGTGGCGTGGTTCAGGCGCGGGCCATGTTGTCTTCCTGCTCATCGGCCACGGCCTCCACGTAGCGCTTGAAGGTGCGCAGGTCGCCCCGAAAGACTTCGCCCAGCGCGCGTAGTTCAAAAGTGGAGAGATGGTACCAGCCGGGGCACAGGCCGCGTTCGGCTTCGATTTCGCGCATCAGGTTCGCAGCGATGGCAGGCATGTGCTTAGGCTTCGGGGCCTCGAGCGGGATGATGGTGCAGCGCGAGCGCAGCGCCGGGCTGACCCTGTCAAGGTCATTGACGGTAAACACCCATGACAGCCAGGACAGGTCGGCATCCAGATCGAGCCAGTAATCGCGGAAATGCTCCGCCTCCTTCTTGTCGGCCACGGCAAGCAGCGCATCTTGCAGGCATCCGTGCTGGAGGTTGTTGGAGACCTTGTCCACTTCATCAAGGATGAACGCCATGTTCGGGCAGCGGGTCATGGCGATGCGCTCGATGACCTGTGACGGCCCTGATTCGGAAAAACCCTTGTGGTTGCCGGTCAGGTAAAACGTATCATGAATACTGGCCACATTCTTGGTATCGAACGGCAGGCCGATATGTTCAAAAAACGCGCGCGCCAGGCTGGTCTTGCCGCAGCCCGAGGGGCCTGCGAGCATGATGGGCCGCGGGCGGATGAACTTGCCAAAGCGCTGCCTGCTATTGAACACCCGGGCCATTTCGTTAATGGCATGCGCCGCATGCGGAAAGCGTGCGACCAGCGGCGCCATGTCCAGCGTTGTCGGCTCGGCCAGGGGCAGGGGCTGGTTCAGTTCGGCAAACAGGCCAATCCGGTTATTGGTGCCCTTGCGGCCTGCATGCTTCTTGATAATGTCCTGCGGCACGGGTGTGGGGAAAATGGTTACGCACGTTGCATCAGCAGGTGTTGGGGCGGGTGGTGCCTCGGGTTCCGCCTTCGCTCTGGTAGCCATGCCAAAGGAGGCAAAGGGAGCCGGCACTTCTTCAGACTCATCGGAGAAGAAATCCTTCAGCAGATCATCGTTATCCATTACCTCAAAATGGGGGAAAGACGCATCGTCATCATTGTTTTCGCGATCATTATTGTCGTGATCATTCATGATTTCTTCAATGGCCTTTCTGCTGATATGGGTCTGACGATCAAGCGCTTCCCGGAATTCAATAAGATTCTCGAAGAAAGCCGGTATTATGTGCATCTTGCCAAATAGATGTCTCCTGTCGGCCCCGGAATGGAACGTTTTGAAAAGAGCTACCGCCGCCTGCGCCAGGCTGTCGCTGTTCAGGCATGGCGCGGGAAAGATACGGTCAAGGCACTGGGCTTTAAGAATGTGGCCCGTGTCGTGCTCTACATTGATGTAATCATACTGATCGAAGACATGGGTTATGATTTTAAGCATGAAGGATTCATCGATCTGCCCGATGAGCGTGTGCCCGGCGTCCGGGCCAACAAAAGCGATGGCGGCGAGGGCTGCCTCCCTTATGATGCCGCGAATGGTGTAATCCGGTTCGGACGTACGAATAAAGGCTGCCCGTCCCATATCACGCAGATACCCGTCGTGCAGCGCCGTGTCATAGAATATCATTCTTTCATCTATCATTTTGAAGAAAGAAAGCTTTTCCGTACATCCGGGGTAAAAAGGCATATCCACCATGTATTCATCGCCATCAACAAGCATGAAGCACCATATGCCTATCTCGTCGATGTCATGGCGGGGGGGCGGATAAGTGCCCGTACTGTCATATGGGCTGATGCCGAGTTCTGAATACAGGACCAGCGCCTTGACCATATTCCTGAACAGGACAAGGTCATCGGTGTCCTCGTTCTGCACGCAGTTGATGTATTCCCTGGTCCTGTGCAGCCCAAGCATGAGCCGTTCAATAACCAGCGCCCAGTCGGCAAGGTTGACCTTATATGTATCATGGTCGTAACTGGTATTCATGTGCATGGTCTTGTGCAGATCACGCAGGCACGCGACCTGATAGCGCTCTTTATTGTCGCAATAGGTCAGAAGCGCATCCATGACATGACAGAGCAGGGTATGATTCTTGACATACAGGCATGCGGTTACCGGATCCTGCGCCGTGTTGCCATGCGGCGTGTGGTCAAGCACATACATATTGTTCGGACGCAGTAAAACACTGACCCGGGATTCATGCAGTTTATCAACAATGGCAGTAATCAGCAGCGACAGGTCGATATCGCAGTCCGGATCGGGAGGGGCAGGTGACTGTGCATCGCCTGTTTCAGTCAGGGACGTTTTTATTTTGGAGACGGGGTTTGCTGCCCGGTATTCACGGATGAACCGGTCCGTATAATCGCAGATGGCATTGCGCACGGATTGCCGTTCAAGGTCACGCATTGCGGCTTCAGGGGGGCGTGGCATGATAGGCAGGGAACGCGAAGCACGCCCCATGAACATAAGCGAGGCGACAATATCATTTCTGAAGTATTGCCTGAACCGTTCCAGGTCCGTTAAGGATTGCCCAAGGGCGAAGTCAAATCTTTCGAGCGCTGTTTTTGTTCTTTCGCGCGCTATGGAGTATTTCCATCTGAAATAATTTAAAGTGTCTTTTGAAATTGTCGCCTCCCCCCTGTCGCATGATGTGCCATCTGATGCAGTTGACTGCATATTCAGTGGAGGGGAGTGCATGGACAGATGACTACATTTTTTTATTGCTTTTGTCAACCCCTATTATCATTGTGGTGGCATAAAATCTGATAATTATTGGTATTATCATTAATTATATAAAATAACATATCAGCATTATAAAAATATGAAATCCTTGTTAAAACAGGCGGCATGATCGCTGGCGCGCTCAGGCCCAGAGCATCTGCCCGGTGGGTTGCACGCGGGCAATGACCTGTCCGGGCGCGTTTTCATGGGTCAGGACGGACGTTCTGCCACAGGCGCGGGCCAGCATGGCCATGAAGTGCCGCAAGCCAGGCAGGTTGTGGCCTGATTGCACGCTGCGCGGGTCGAGGTCGAATTCGATTCGTTCGGTGCTGAAGAAGTGACAGGCATAGACTATATTGCCCATATGGCAGGCAAGGGTCACCGCATGGTGTCGCGTGGCCGCGAATATGGCATTGACGGTAGCGGGCAGGGGCGCAGGGATGCCATCAAGCCGGTAGTCCAGCCGGGCAGGTTCGTGGCGCAGGCTGGTAAGCACGCGCTGCCAGTCCGCCATGGTGGCGGGTGTGACGTAAATATCGCGCAGCGCCCCATCCCATTTGAAGTGATGCTGTCGTGTTGCCCAGTCCATGAATCCGCCTGCAAAAATGCCGCACAACGTAATAAATTCGCAAGGGCGCCTCTTTGGAAAAAGGCGCCCGAAAGCTTTATCACATCATACGCGCACTGTGTCGCAGGGGCGGTGGTTCATGGCGCGGGCGGGATGGATGGCGTGGCGCTGCGCGGAATGAACGGGCGGATGAGGAACTGGTAGCCCCCGGCGCCCACCACCCCGCCAACCAGCGGCCCGGCAATGGGCACCCACCAGAAATGGTCCGGTCCGGGCAGGGCAGAGTCGCCCCAGCCCATGACAAGGCAGAACAGTCGCGGCCCGAAGTCGCGTGCGGGATTGATGGCCCAGGCCTCGAGGTAACCCGAGCAGGCGCCAATGCTGGCCACAAGCAGCCCGATGATCAGCGCGCCCGAATTGGCCTGGGGTGCGACGGTATTGTATTCACACGTTATGGCGAAAATGCCGAAGACCAGCAGCCCGGTCAGGATGATTTCATCAACAAAGGCATGCAGTGGCGTAATGCCCTCGCCGGGATGGGTGAAGAACACGCCCGCCGCCCCGCCAGCGGCGCGGGTGAGGTCATGCGCCTGATTGTAATGGTCGATCACGGGTTGGTACAGCGTATAGACCAGTGCTGCCCCGATCACGCCCCCCAGCACTTGGGCTGCGCAGTAGCCGGGCACCTTGCGCCACGAAAAGCCCCGGTAGAGCGCGAGTGCGACTGATACGGCCGGGTTGGCATGCGTGCCCGACACGCTGCCGGTGATGTAGATGGCGATCGTAACCCCAAGCCCCCACACAATGGCCACCCCCCAATAGGCCTGCTTGTACGGGCTGGGATCGTACAGCGCGTACATCGCGGCGACCGAATCACCGATCAGCACGATGATCATGACCGCGATGCACTCTGATATGAGTTCACCCAGAAATTGTCTGTTTTTCAGCATTTTAACCCACTTTATTCTTTTATTATCATTTGATGGGAAACGGCTGTTGGCCTTGTGGCCGGTTTGCAGCCCGGGAATGTTCTTAAACGAACATTCTTCACCGGGGAAGGGGCCTGCGCGATCCGTCGGGTAAGAGAGTCTCCTTTTTCCATATATTTCATTATATTTCATGAAATTTCTCCAACATTCCAGATTCGGGGGCAGGTGATGTTGTTGTGATGATGAAAGGTGAGGAGTGGGGTTGCGGAACGAGATGTGCGATTTCGCACATGCACAAAAATCGCTCCGGCATATAAATTACTCGGAATGGCGAATTTGTGGCTAATGCCGGGCACTATCATGCATGGAAAAAGAAGGAATTATTTAGACGTGCCGCATGCAGAAATGTGCGCGTGCCCTCTTGAATCGATCATAATGTTCGGTTACGAACATATGCATCAGGAGGAACATTGACTATGGCGTCCATGGACGAAACATTCCGCACCACCGCGGCACCGGGTGGCCTGCTCGACCTGCTGGTCGTGGGCGGGGGTGTGAACGGCACGGGCATTGCGCGCGATGCCGCCGGGCGCGGCGCATCGGTCCTGCTTGTCGAGCAGGATGATCTGGCCAGCCACACCTCATCGGCCAGCACCAAGCTGATCCATGGCGGGCTGCGCTATCTGGAATATTATGAATTCCGTCTGGTGCGCGAGGCGCTGATCGAGCGCGAGAAACTGCTGCGCATAGCCCCCCACATCATCTGGCCCATGCGTTTCGTGCTGCCCTACACGCCGCAGGCGCGCCCGGCCTGGATGCTGCGCCTTGGCCTGTTCCTGTACGATCATCTCGCACCCAACATGACGCTGCCCAAGTGCAAGTCGCTCGACTTCCGCACGTCATCGGCAGGTCAGCCGCTCAATGGCAAGCTCGCCCGCGGCTTCGCCTATTCCGATGGCTGGGTGCAGGACAGCCGCCTCGTCGTGCTCAACGCCATGGATGCCAAGGCGCGTGGCGCCGATATCCGCACCCGCACCCGCATGGTTGCTGCCCGCCGTGTCAATGGCGTGTGGGAAGCCGACATCGAGAACATGCTCGATGGCACCAAGACCACCGTGCGTGCCCGCGTGCTGGTCAATGCCGGTGGGCCGTGGGTGAGCGAAGTGCTGCGTGAGCGCGCGCAGGTGCAGTCCACCAAGAACGTGCGCCTCGTCAAGGGCAGTCACATCGTGGTGCCGCGCCTGTTTGACGGGCCGCAGGCCTACATCCTGCAGAACCCGGACAAGCGCATCGTCTTCGCCATTCCCTACGAGCAGAAATTCACCCTGATCGGCACGACCGACGTACCGTGGACGCAGGCCCCCGGCGATGTCGAGATATCGCCCGAGGAAATCAGCTACCTGTGCGAGAGCGTGAGCCGCTACTTCACCAAGCCCGTAACCCCGGCTGATGTGGTGTGGAGCTACGCCGGCGTGCGCCCGCTTTATGATGACGCGGCCAAGAACGCCTCCGCCGTAACGCGTGACTACGTGCTCGATGTCGACACGCAGGGCAACCAGGCGCCCATGCTGTCCATCTTTGGCGGCAAGATCACCACTTACCGTCGCCTTGCCGAGCATGCGATCGAGAAGCTCCAGCCCTTCCTGCCCGTGCTGTCGGCACCGGGCTGGACGGCGGACAAGGTGCTGCCCGGCGGCGACCTGGGCGAGGGCGGGTTCGAGGGCGCACTGGCCCGCCTGCGTGCGCAGGCTCCCTTCCTTGGGGATGAGCTGAGCTGGCGCCTCGTGCGCAATTACGGCTCGCGCGCCACCGAGATCGTGGGCGATGCCCATAGCATGGAGGACATGGGCGAACTGTTTGGCGCGGGGCTGAGCGTGCGGGAGGTTGAATACCTGATCGCGAACGAATGGGCGCAGACCACGCAGGACATCCTGTGGCGTCGCTCCCGCCTTGGCCTGCATGTGACCGATGAGGACACGGCCCGCCTCGAGGCCTACCTCAAGGCCCGCAAGCCGGGCACGGCGCCCACTTCCGCATAAATAAAAACAGTCAGGCCGCAGGTGTCATACGCCTGCGGCCCAAACGCGCATCCGCCCTGTTGGGGCAGGAGAAGATAATGAACAAGAAGAACAGAATTCTCGCCATCGACCAGGGAACGACCTCGACCCGCAGCATCGTGTTCGATCGCGATATTACGGCCATTTCGGTCGCCCGCATCGAGTTTGCCCAGCATTATCCCAGCCAGGGCTGGGTCGAGCATGACCCGGAGGAGATCTGGTCCAACGTTCTCTCCACCGCGCGCGAGGCCATTGAAAAGGCAGGCGGCCCCGGCGTGATCGCGGGTATCGGCATTACCAACCAGCGTGAAACCATCGTGGTGTGGGAGCGCAGCACCGGCAGGCCCATCCACCGCGCCATTGTCTGGCAGGACCGGCGCACCACGCCCATCTGCGCGCGCATGCATGAGGAAGGGCTTGAACCCTTCGTGCGCGAGCGCACCGGGCTGCTGCTCGACCCCTATTTCTCGGCCACCAAGATCGCGTGGATTCTCGATAACGTGGAAGGTGCGCGCGCGCGGGCCGAGAAGGGCGAACTGGCCTGCGGCACCATCGACAGCTTCCTTTTGTGGCGGCTGACCGGCGGCCGCGTGCATGCAACCGACACCACCAACGCCGCCCGCACGCTCCTGTTCAATATCCATAGCTGCGCGTGGGATGATGAATTGCTGGCCCTGTTCAAGGTGCCGCGCGCCATCCTGCCTGAAGTCAAAACCAACAGCGAAGTGTTTGGCGAGACAACGCCCGAGCTGTTTGGCGAGCCGCTCAAGGTCGCGGGGATGGCAGGCGACCAGAATGCCGCCATGGTGGGGCAGGCCTGTTTCCGCCCCGGCACCGCCAAGGCCACCTACGGCACGGGCTGCTTCGCGCTGCTCAACACCGGCACCACGCCCGTCATGTCCGAAAACCGGATGCTCACCACCATCGCCTACCGCATCGGGTCGGAGATGACCTATGCCCTCGAAGGCTCGATCTTCGTGGCGGGGGCGGCCATCCGCTGGCTGCGCGACGGGCTGAACCTCATCACCCATGCCTCCCAGACCGATGACATGGCCACCCGCGTGCCGCACAGCCACGGCGTGTATATGGTGCCCGGCTTCGTGGGCCTTGGCGCGCCCCACTGGGACCCCGACGCCCGTGGCCTGATCTGCGGGCTTACGCTCGATGCCACGGCGGCGCATATTGCGCGCGCGGCGCTGGAATCGGTAGCCTACCAGACCATGGACCTGATGGACGCCATGCATGAGGATGGCGGCGGCAAGCTCAACGCACTGCGTGTTGATGGTGGCATGTCGGTCAATGACTGGTTCTGCCAGTTCCTCGCCGATATGCTCCAGACTCCGGTTGAACGGCCCCGGCAGGTCGAGACCACCGCACTCGGGGCCGCCTTCCTCGCGGGGCTGGCCACAGGGGTGTGGGAAAGCATTGCCGAACTGGAGGGCACCTGGACACGCGGGCATCTGTTCCGCCCGACAATGGACAAGGCGCAGCGCGATACTATGGTGGCCGGATGGCATGTGGCAGTTCGCCGCACGCTCAGTTCCACCGTTGCTGCGTAATCAAGACTACTGACCAACAGGAAAAGAGTGTTTCATGACCACCACACGGCATAATCCCTATCAGGTTACCGACCGCAATCTTGCCCTTGAACTCGTGCGCGTAACCGAGGCGGCCGCGGTCGCCGCATCGGCCTGGACCGGTCGTGGCCTCAAGAACGAAGCCGATGGCGCTGCGGTGGAAGCCATGCGGCGCGCGTTCGACACGGTGGCCATTGATGGCACCGTGGTGATTGGCGAAGGCGAGATGGACGAAGCGCCGATGCTGTTCATTGGCGAGAAGGTCGGCTCGGGCGGCCCGGGCATGGATATTGCCGTGGACCCGCTTGAAGGCACCAACCTGTGCGCCAAGAACCTGCCCAACGCGCTGACCGTGGTCGCGCTGGCCGAAAGCGGCAACTTCCTGCATGCGCCCGACATCTACATGGACAAGATCGTGGTCGGCCCCTACCTGCCCGAAGGCGTGGTGGATCTGGACAGCACCATCGAGGCCAACCTCAAGTCACTGGCACAGGCCAAGAAATGCGCGGTGTCCGACCTCATGCTCTGCACGCTCGACCGTGAGCGCCATGAGGAACTGATTGCTCGCGCGCGTGCTGCCGGCGCGCGCGTCACCCTGCTGAGCGATGGCGACGTGGCCGCCGCCATCGCCGCCTGCCTCGATGACAGCGAGATTGACATCTATGTCGGCTCCGGCGGCGCGCCAGAAGGCGTGCTGGCTGCCGCCGCCGTGCGCTGCGTGCATGGGCAGATGCAGGGCCGCCTCCTGTTTGAAGATGACGACCAGGTGGCGCGCGCGCGCAAGATGAACCCCGGCGCCGACCCGTCGCGCAAGCTGGCGCTCGAGGACATGGCGCGCGGTGACGTGCTGTTCTCCGCCACCGGGGTGACGGGCGGGGCGTTGCTCCACGGCATTCGCCGCAGCGGCATCCGCACGGTCACGCATTCGCTGGTCATGCGCTCCAAATCCGGCACCATCCGGTTTGTGGAAGGCCATCACGATTACCAGACCAAGACCTGGTGAGCAGTATTTCATCGATTGCATAACAACAAGAACAGGCAATAGAGGAACGACATGACCAATACAGCACACACCGCTTCGGGCCGACTGGGCCTGCGCCCCGGCGTTGTGACGGGCGCGGATTACCGCCGCCTTGTCGAGACCTGCCGCGACGAGGGCTATGCCCTGCCGGCAGTCAACGTGGTGGGCACCGACAGCATCAACGCGGTGCTTGAGGCGGCAGCCCGCAACCGGGCGGATGTCATCATCCAGCTTTCCAACGGTGGCGCGCGGTTCTATGCGGGCGAGGGCATGAAGGATGCCGAACAGGCCCGCGTGCTCGGTGCGGTGGCTGCGGCCCGTCATGTCCATACTGTGGCTGCTGCTTACGGCGTGTGTGTGATCCTGCATACCGACCACGCCGACCGCAAGCTGCTGCCATGGATTTCCGGCCTGATCGATGCCAGCGAGGAGGCGGTGAAGGAAACCGGTCGCCCGCTGTTCTCGTCCCACATGATCGACCTTTCGGCTGAACCGCTGGAAGACAACATTGCCGAATGCGCCCGTTTCCTGCGCCGTATGGCGCCGCTGGGCATCGGGCTTGAAATCGAGCTTGGCGTTACCGGCGGCGAGGAAGACGGCATTGGCCATGACCTTGATGATGGCGCCGATAACGCGCATCTCTACACCCAGCCCGAGGATGTGCTGAAGGCTTATGAGGCCCTTTCCCCGCTGGGGTTCGTGACCATCGCGGCCTCGTTTGGCAACGTGCATGGCGTGTATGCGCCGGGCAATGTCAAGCTGCGGCCCGAGATCCTGCGCAATTCGCAGGCGGCGGTGGCCAAGGCCACCAACCTTGGCGAGAAGCCGCTGGCACTGGTGTTTCATGGCGGTTCAGGCTCGGAGCAGGCCAAGATTACCGAGGCGGTCTCCTACGGCGTGTTCAAGATGAACATCGACACCGACATCCAGTTCGCCTTTGCCAGCAGCGTGGGTCATTACGTGCAGGAGCATGCGGAGGCGTTCAGCCACCAGATCGCGCCTTCCACCGGCAAGCCGACCAAGAAGCTGTATGACCCGCGCAAGTGGCTGCGCGTGGGCGAGCAGGGCATCGTGGCGCGGCTCGAGCAGTCGTTTGCCGATCTGGGAGCCACCGGGCGCAGCGTGGCGCGCGCGGTATAAAAACCACATGTGAAGGGGGAGTATCTGGCAACGTGTCAGCAGAAGAACGTCACCGGGAAATTACCGCGCTGGTGCGTACCCAGGGCTATGTCTCCAACGAGGATCTGGCCCAGAGGCTGAATGTTGCGGTCCAGACCATCCGCCGTGATGTCAACCTCCTGGCCCGTCGCGGGTTGGTGGCGCGGCATCATGGCGGGGCGGGTCTGGCCTCGTCGGTCGAGAATATCGCCTATTCTGAGCGGCAGGTGCTCAACCGGCGGGCCAAGGAAGCCATTGGCACCCTTGCAGCCCGCCAGATCCCTGATAACTCATCGCTTTTTGTCAGCATCGGCACCACGACCGAAGCCTTTGCCAAGGCCCTGCGGCGGCACAAGGCGCTGCGGGTCATTACCAACAACCTGCATGTGGCCACTCCGCTTTCCGCCCAGACCGATTTCCAGGTGATCGTGACGGGGGGGCAGGTGCGGTTTTATGATGGCGGCATTACCGGCTCCACCGCCAGCACCTTCATCGAGCAGTATCGCACCGATTTTGCCGTGATCGGCATCAGTGGCATCGAGGATGATGGCACGTTGCTTGATTTCGATGCCGATGAGATCAGCGTGGCCCAGGCCATGATGCGCAATGCAAGGCGTGTCTACCTGCTGGCCGACCAGACCAAATTCGGCCGCAGGCCCATGGGGCGGCTGGGGCACCTTTCGCATGTGCATGGCTTTTTTACCGACCGGCAGCCATCCGAGCAGATCTGCGCCATGCTGCGCGCTCATGATGTGGAACTGCACATCGCCTGAAGTCGGGTCAGGAGTTTTGAGGTGCCGCCTTTTGTTAAAGGCGGCATTTTCTGAAGCTTTTCAAAAAAAGCTTCAGAAAAATTCCATAATTTTATCAGTAACTTACTGTGCCAGATAACCACCATCAACCGGTAGCACCGCGCCTGTAATGAAGGATGCATCATCCGAGGCCAGGAACAGGATGGCGCTGGCAATCTCCGCGGGCTTGCCCATGCGGCCCATCGGGTGCATCTCGACCACCTTGCGAATACCTTCCGCATCCATGCCCGCCACCGCAGGGGTGTCGATGGTGCCCGGTGCCACGGCATTGACCCGCACGCCCTTGTCAGCAAGGTCGATGGCGAGGTGCTTGGTGATGCCCGAGGCCACGAATTTGGCTGGGCCATACACCGCCTGGCCCTTCTGCCCGGCAAAGGCCGAGATGGAGGACAGGCACACGATCGCGCCCTGTCCTGCATGGACCATCTCGGCTGCGGCATGCTTGCAGCACAGGAACATGCCGCGTGCATCGACCGCCATGGTGTGATCCCACAGATCCGCCGTGGCGGAGGCGAGATCGGCCTCGGGGATGACCCCCGCATTGGCCACGAGAATGTCGATGCGGCCAAAATGCTTCATGGTTTCATGCACCACGCGGGCAATGTCGGCCTCGCTGGTTACGTCGGCTGGCACCGAGATCACGTCCACGCCGTTTTTTTCAAGCTGGCTGGTCAGTTCATCGAGTGCATCGGTGTTGAGGTCGGTCAGGGCAAGCTGTGCGCCCTCGGCGGCAAAACGCTCCGCCGTGGCGCGGCCAATACCGCTTGCAGCACCTGTAATGATGGCGACCTTGCCTGCAATGCGTCCGGTTTGTGTGGCTGTCATGGGGTCTCCTGCTTGTCGCTGGCATCAGGCGGGTTAACGCGGGGGGTGTCAAGATGTTGCCCGGCCTGAAGGGAGAGGCAGGGTGCATGGGCCGGGCTGATCGGGTTCTTTTGATCGGGTGGGGGTGATCGGCCTGTTTTTCCCGCTCTGGCGCGGTCAGGCGGCACGGAAAAGGGGCATTGGTTACGAAGTTGCACCAGAATTCGGGCCCGGGCATGTTTCAGCCAAGGGGGGGATCACATATACTCGCCACAAACATGGTTTGTTATGAATGTGGCGGGGCGGTGTTTTCCATGCGAAAAACCGGCCACGCCGTGCGAGCGGGTTTGGAGCATTATCGAGATGGCACAGAAGTTTCGGATCGTTATTGTAGGCGGTGGCGTTGCGGGCCTTGCGCTGGCAACCCGGCTGGGCAATTCGGTCGGCAAGTCGGGCCGTGCGGAAATCACGCTGGTCGATAAAAGCTTCGCGCATGTGTGGAAGCCGATGCTGCACTGCTTCGCCGCAGGCACCGCCGCCAACGAGAATGACCGCATCAGCTTCATGTCACAGGCCAGCCGGCACCATTTCGAGTTCTGGCCCGGCGAGATCACGGCGCTCGACCGCGCGGCCAAGACCATAGCGCTCGCTCCCATCAAGGACCCGCTGAGCGGGGAGGTGGTGGTCGAGGCCCGCACGCTCGATTATGATGCGGTGGTGCTGTCAATCGGCAGTCGCGCCAACGATTTCGGCACGCCCGGCGTGGCCGAGCACTGCCTGTTCATTGACAACCTTGTCGATGCCAACGGCTTCAACGACCGCTTTCGCATGGAGCTGCTGCGCTCCTTTGCCAATAACAACGAACTCGATATCGCGATCGTGGGTGGTGGCGCCACCGGCACGCAGCTCGCCGCCGAGCTGCACAAGGCGCTTGATCTCGCCTCGCTCTACAGCTTTGGCCGCAAGCCGCCCAAGCTGCGCATCACGCTCCTTGAGGCAGGCCCGCGCATTCTGCCTGCCTTCCCCGAGGCGGTCTCGGCGGCGGCGGTCAAGCAGCTTGAAGCGATTGGCGTGAGCGTGCGTGCAGGCGCGATGGTCAGTGGTGCGGATGAAAACGGCTTCCTGCTCAAGGATGGCACGCGCGTGCCCGCCACGCTGCGGGTGTGGGCCGCAGGTGTCAAGGCGCCGGATGTAACCAGCAAATTCGGCGGCCTCAAGCTGTCGCGCTCGGGCCAGCTTGAGGTGCGGCCCTCATTGCAGGTGCTCGATGATGACAACATCTTCGCCATGGGCGACTGCGCCTTCATTGCTGAAAAGCCCGTTGCCCCTACCGCCCAGGCCGCCCGCCAGCAGGCCCATCACCTGGCCCGCCACCTGCCGGGGTGGATGATGAGTGGCCAGCCCATGCCTGCCTTCACCTTCCACAACAAGGGGGCGGTCGTGGCGCTGGGCGATTACAATGGCTGGGGTACCTTCCCCGGTGGCACGGTGTTCGGTGGCGGCTGGCTGCATGGCCTGTCGGCGCGGATGGTGCATCTCATGCTCTACCGCCAGCATCAGTTCGAACTGTATGGGCCGGTGCGCGGCACGATCTCGTGCCTTGTCGACTGGCTTGACGTGTTCGTGCGCCCCTCCGTCCGGCTGGACTGAGGGCCACGGGGCGCAGGCTCCCTCTCAGTCGTGGCGCAGGTGGTTCGACAGGGCGTTGCCCGCCGCCTGGATGATGGCCACGAACACGATCAGCACCACCACGACAAGCGACATGACCTGTGTGTTGAAGCGCTGGTAGCCGTAACGGATGGCAAGGTCGCCCAGGCCCCCGGCACCTACGGCGCCCGCCATGGCCGAGGCCCCGGTCAGGGTAATGAGGGTGACCGTGAACCCCGCCACTAGGCCGGGCAGGGCCTCGGGTATGAGCACATGGCGCACGATCATCCACCGCGTGCCGCCCATGGTGCGCACGGCATCGACCAGATTGGGGTCGACCGCGCGGAGCGAGACCTCGGCAATACGGGCGAAATAGGGAATGGCCGCCAGCGAAAGTGGTACGATCGCTGCCGCCGTGCCCAGTGAGGTGCCCACGATCATCCGGGTTACGGGAATGAGAATGACCAGCAGGATGATGAAGGGGATGGCGCGCAGGATGTCCACCACCAGCCCCAGCAGGCGGGCGGCGGGCGGGCAGGGCATCAGCCCGCCGCGCCGCATCGCTACCATGAGCAGCGCCAGCGGCAGGCCGCCAAGCACGGCAAGCAGCCCCGAACAGGCGACCATGATGGTCGTCTCCCACGTTGCGCGTGCGATCAGGTCAATGATCAGCCGGGACATGGCCAAGAACCTTCAGTGAGGGGTCGAACTGCGTCAGGAAATCATGGATCTCGGCACAATAACCGGTCACCGACACGATCTGGTCGGCAAAGGGCTGGCCCGCGATCTCGGTGGTGCCACCCTGCAGCACGGTGGCCTCCACGCCATATTGCTGGCCGAGCAGCGACAGCAGGGGCTGCCATGCGGCCTCGCCCGCAAGCTGGATGCGGATGATCGCCCACCCATCAGGCGCAGGCTCGGCCACCAGCCGCGCGCGCAGGGCGGGGGGCACCTGCGGCTGTGTTTCCGACAGCAGGGCCTGGGTAACGGCGGATTGCGTAGCGGCCCCCATAATGGCCAGCGTGGGGGCATTTTCAACAATGCGGCCCTGGTCCAGCACCACCAGATGCGTGGCAATGCGGCGGATCACATCCATCTCATGCGTGATGAGGATGATGGTCAGCCCCAGTTCGCGGTTGATTTCGGCCAGCAGGTCGAGAATGGCGGTCGTGGTTTCGGGGTCGAGGGCGGAGGTGGCTTCATCGCACAGCAGCAGCGCCGGGTCATTGGCCAGCGCGCGCGCAATGCCCACGCGCTGCTTCTGCCCGCCAGAAAGCTGGCTGGGCCATTTATCACCATGCGCCGAGAGGCCCACCAGCGCCAGCAGTTCCGCAATGCGCTGCGGGCGGTCCGCGCGTGGCACGCCCGCGATTTCAAGCGGCAGGCTGATATTGCCCGCCACCGTGCGCGAACTGAGCAGGTTGAAATGCTGGAACACGAAGCCGATACGCCGCCGCAACGCCACCAGCCCCGCCTGCGGCAGGGTGGTGATGTCCTGGCCTTCGATCAGGATCTGCCCCGCATCAGGCCGGTCAAGCGCGCCAAGGCAGCGCAGCAGCGAACTCTTGCCCGCCCCCGATCGCCCGATCACGCCAAGGATTTCACCCCTTGCTACCGAGAAGGACACATCATCAAGCGCTACATGCCCGCCAAAGCGGCGGCTGACATGGCGTACGTCAACGACATTCACGTCCATGCCGGTTCAACCGCGCCGTGGAAGATGCTGGCAATCGCCTCGCGCGTGGCGGGCTGGTGCACGGCGCGGACCAGCGCCTCAACCCACGGGGCATGCGCATCAGCGGCATTGACCGCCACGAAGTTGACGTAAGGGTTGTTTTGCAGCGATTCCACCCCGATCCGCTGCTTCTGTATGTCCACGCCCGCCTTCAGCGCCCAGTTGGTGTTGATTACGGCGGCATCCACGTCAGGCAGGGTGCGGCCGACAATGCCCGCATCAAGCTCGCGGAAGGAGAAGTGATGGGGGTTTTCGGTCACGTCGAGCGGGGTGGGTAGCAGGCCGGCTGCGGAATCAAGTCTGATCAGCCCCAGCGCTTCGAGCAGGCGCAGGGCGCGGCCTTCATTGCTCGGGTCGTTCGGCACGCCGATCACCGCCTTGTCCGGCAGGTCGGAAAGCGCCTTCCACCGCGCCGAATACAGCCCGATGGGTGAGAAATAGGTCGGGCAGACGCTGACGATGTCGTAACCACGGGCCGCTTTCTGGGCATCGAGGAACGGGGCGTGCTGAAAGGCGTTGGCATCAATCTCGTGCTCGGCCAGCGCCTCGTTGGGCGTGTTGTAATCGGAGAATGTCACGATGCCGAGATTGAGCCCTTCTTTTGCGGCATTGGCCGTAATGACCCGCCACAGATCCTCGTCCTCGCCTGCCATGATGCCGATGCGGACCAGCTTGCCATCCGCGGCCCGCGCCCGTGTTGCCAGGGGCAGGCAGGCGAGGCCGCCAGCAAGGCTGAGCAGGGCGCGACGGGTGAGGGGGGCAATCTGTTTCATGGCATTCCTGATCGGTACATCGCAAGAAGAGCAACGATGCAGCACCACTATGGCGTGATGGTCTTTTTGACAACGCCCCTGATGGGCTGCATGGCATGCAGGCAGCGGAAAGGCATAAAGAGACAAGAGGCTGCGTGCGTCAACATTAAATACGATATATAATGTTCATTAATGCCCTGCGGCACGGGCATGCGGCGCTGGCAGTCTGCGCGGGAGGGGATGCGGTGGGCAGGAATGCGTTCTTTTTTCAAGGTTGTTCCTGCATCATACGATCGGTTTCGTGCAATGGTGTTGTACCTGTTTTTTACGGTTTAACAAAGATTCTTCAATGGGGTGGTTGCATTGTGGCTTTCTATTGCCCGACTGTTTCATACGGCCCCGAGGGGGAGGGGATTATAAAATACGATATTGACCGGATTATTTCATCATAATACGATAATTGACAGTATTTAACCCGCTGCCGCCGCTTCCCGGCATGCCATGTGGTGCATGAACATGATGTCCACCCTCCATTCAGCCACACGACTGGGGTACCGGTATATGCGTGGGGGTGCCCTGTGCGTATCCATGCTGGGGGTGTATGCAGCCCAGGCGGCGCCTGATCCGGTCGTGTCCGGCAGCAACGCGCCGGGGCAGCCGGAACAGATGGTGGTGCACATGACCCAGCGCCCCCCCATTCTCACCTTTCCGCATGCCAACCCGGTGGGGCAGCCCATCCGCATAGGCGGGCAGGAAAACCGCCGCAGCGGCCATCAGTATGACTGGGGCGTGTTCAACCGTGGCAATGGCGAGGCCGCGGGCTTCGGGCCGGTGGGGCGCTATGGCGTCAGCCCCTGGGCCGAGGACTGGAGCAACCTGCGCGACCCCAAAAAGCATGACGACCTGTTCGATGCGCTGAAATACATTCCGCTCACCCGCAGCGGGACTGTGTGGATCAGCTTTTCAGGCGAGACGCGGCTGCGCAACTGGTTTGAAACCCGTCCTGCCCTGGGCACGCAGAAACCCAATGATTCCGGCCGCTTTGGCGTGCGTAACCTGTATGGCGCGGACCTGCATATTGGCGAGCACCTGCGGTTTTTTGGCCAACTGGTCAATGCCGATGCAGGGGGGTGGGGCGGTTATGGCTATGGCTCGACCTACCGCAAGCGGCTCGACGCACAGCAGGCCTTTGTCGAGGTGAAGTGGAACATGCTGGGCGCCAAAAGCGGCTTCATGTTTGGCCGCCAGCAGTTTCTCGATGCGCCATCCTACATGCTCTATGCACGCGAGACGCCCAACGTGCCGCTGTCATGGGATGGGTTCCGGGCCTATATGGTGTGGCAGCGCATCCGCATCGATGCATGGGATTTCGTGCAGACCGATGATAGTGACCGGCGCATGTTCCACGATGTCGAGAACTATGCCAGCCGCCTGTATGGCTTCAATGCCACCTGGGCGCCGCCGGATTTCACCTTCATGGGGCAGAAGGGATATTCCTTCGTCGATGCGTTCTATATCGGCTACAAGCTTAATGGCGCGGCTGGTGCCATTGTGGGGCCGAAGGGCGCGGTCAACGGGTCGGACACGCGCAACAATTTCGGCATGCGCTGGCATGGTATTGCAGGCCCGATCGAATTCTCGGTGGGCGGCATATGGCAGGGTGGCGTATTCCGTAACGCCAGCAACAACGCCCCGCGCGGGGTCAGCGCCTATGCCATCAACAGTACGGTAGGCTATCGCCTGCCCGATGAGGCGCTACACACCTTCGCCGGTATCCAGACGGATGTGTATTCCGGCGGTAATGCCTCGAAAAGCCAGGGGACGGTGGGCACCTATCTCTCGCCCTTCAACCCGCAGACCAACTATCTCGACACCACAACCTACATGACCGGCTCGAACCTGATCAGTTTTGCGCCGCTCGTGCGCATAACGCCGTTCAAGTCCGTTAGCATCCAGTTCAAATACCCGCTGTTCTGGCGTGATAGCGTGAATGACCCGGTTTACAAATCATCGGGTTATTACAAATTCGCGGGCAATTTCCGGGGGCGGTTCGTGGGTATGGCGCCACAGGTGTCGGTTGCGTGGCAGATCAATACCCATCTGTCATGGACGCAGTATGTCTCGCGCTTCATGACATCGCGCGCGCTCAATGAGGCGGGTGGCGCGAGCGGCACCTACTACCAGTCTAATTTCGTCTTCCGTTTCTGAACACGGGCCGCCCCGCCGGGCAGCCCGTGCCCACGGGGTTCATTCAGCCGATTTGCGGCCAAAGATGAAGCTGGCCAGCGAGGCCGCAAGCAGGAACATCATCCCGTAAACCTTGCACGAGGTCGGGATCTTGTTCTCATGCAGCGTGACCTCGCCCTTCAGGCTGGCCAGGTGTTCGGCAATCTGCTTGTGCAGGTCGGCCTTGTGCTGGTGCAGCGTGCCCTCAAGGTGCTTGGCAATTTCCTGCACATCTTCGGGGCTGAGTTTGCGGAGGGTTTCAGCAGCGCTCATGGTCTGTTCCAGTCCTGTTTTTATTAAAAACATCGCTCCGATCATCTTCGTCGGGCGTAACGGTTTACATGTCGGTCCGGGTATGGGGGTTTTCAAGGCCGATGCCTGGCAGGGCAGGGCTGCGTGGGCACGGAATTATGACCACGCGGTCCTGGCGCGCAGGTTATGCTTGCAGTCCTGATGCATGGATGAGGGAGCGGACCAGCGTGCTGCTTGATGTGATTGAACGTGGACCGGAGGATGGCACGAACACCCTGCCGCCCGTGGTCTTCCTGCATGGGCTGTTCGGGCGGGCGCGCAATTTCGGGTTTTTCCAGCGCCGCCTTGCGGCCACCCGCCGCATCCTTGCCCTTGACCTGCGCAACCACGGCAGCAGCCCACATGGGCCAATGGATTACCCCACCATGGCAGCCGACGTGTACGAAACGCTGGCCGCGCATGACGCGCTGCCCGCAACGGTTATCGGGCATTCCATGGGGGGCAAGGTGGCGATGATGCTGGCGTTGCAATCTCCTGCCTGCGTGCATGCCCTGCTCGTGGCCGATATTGCGCCGGGGCCGGGTGGTCATGCGCATTCCGGCGCAATCGCTTCAGGGCTGGCCGGGCTGCATTTTCCGCCCACGCTCACCTTGGGCGAGGCCGATAGCTGGCTTGCCCCCGTCATTGCCGAAAAGCCGGTGCGCGACATGATGAAGCAGAATATCGTGCCCGGCGCCAACCCGCACTGGCAGATCGGGATCGAGCAGATCGTGACGGGCATGGCGCAGGTGGTGGGCTGGCCCGCCCTGCCACCGGGCACGCAGTATGGCGGCCCGGTGCTGTTTGTGGCGGGCGGGGCTTCACCCTATGTCCAGCCCCGTGATTACCCGCTCATGCGCCAGCTTTTTCCCCATTACCGGCTGGTGCGGCTGAAAGGGGCCGGGCACTGGCTGCATGCCGAGCAGCCTTGGGAATTCCTGCGCGTGGTCGAGGAATTCCTGCGCGTGACAGGGTAGGGAGAACCTTACTGCGGCACCGGCGTGCATTGCGGCGTAACCGGCTGGCCTGCCATGACCGCCTGCGTAAAGGCTGCGGAATCCGGTAGCGAGGCGTTGACGGTCTGTGAATGGTCCAGCCCCTTGTACAGATGCGCCTGAACCGTGCTGCCCGCCGCACAGGCCGCCTTTACCAGCGAGAGTTGCAGCATGGGCGGCACGTCATGGTCATCGGTGCCCGTGCCCACAAACAGGGGCTGGGCCAGCTTCAGGGTGGGATAGGCCATCGCTGCAAAAGCCGGGGCCAGCGCCTTGGGGAAGTCGGGTTGCAGGGCGTTGGGCAGGGTCAGCCCTTCATCCTTTATCTTCTGCTCCATGTCGCCCACGCAGGTGGTCGATGCGGCGTGGTAGGCGGCCATGGCGCGGGGCGTGAAGGCTTCCTCAGGGTGGAAAGCCGGGTCACGCCCGGCAAGCGAGGCACCGAGATAGAGCATGTAGACAACAAGCGGGTCATATTTTGCAGGCCCTGCCGCGTGGGCGGCGGCGGTCAGTTGCGCGCCGAGTTCGGGCGTGAAATAGGGCACGCCGGTGGCCACCGTGCCGCGGATATTCACATCCGGCGCATAGGTGGCGGCAAATGCCGCTGCCGCAAACGCGGCCCCGCCGCCCTGCGACTGGCCCACGATCATGACCGTGTTGCGCAGCCCCGGCACGGCGGCGACAGCGGCACGCACGCCATCAAGCACGTTATACGCCTCGGCGCGCGCATTGAGGTAAGGATGCACCCCCGGCGTGCCCAGCCCCTGATAATCGGTGGCGACAATGGCGAAGCCCCGCTTCATCCAGGCGGCCAGATATGTGCTGTTGCGCACGGTATAGGGGTGGAGCGAGGGCGTGCAGCCCTGCCCGATGCCCACGGTGCCATGCGCCCAGGCCACGATGGGCCACCCGCCCGCAGGGGCCTTGCCCGGCGGCACGATCACTTCCGCCGTGACGGGCACCGTGCCCTTGCCGGTTACCCCATCGGTTGAAAGATAGGTCATGCGCAGGGCACGACCCGCATCGGGCAGGCTCAGGGCCGGGGCCAGCGGAGCCGTGCCGACAGGCGTGCCGGGACTTGCGGGAGTTTTTGCAGGGGTTTCAGCCGCGCGGGCGTGCAGGGCGGGGCTGGCCAGGCACAGGCTGGCCATGAGCGTGCCAAGGATTCGGGCAGGCAGGGTCATGTCGGGATCAGTCCTTCATTGGGGGCTGCTGTTGCGGCATTTGCCCTATCGGGTTCATATTTCCAGCCCATCACGGCGCTGTAAAGCGGCAGGCGGCAATAAAGCCGGCCTGCCCGGCGCAGGGCATGGCTGCCCCTGCGGTAAAAGCATGCAGTTGCCTGAAAGAATGCCGGTAAAAACATGGCACTGATGCAAAAAGGGTGGCGACCAGCCGTAGGAGAAGAAAACAGTGCTGTTCAATCAGAATAAATTTCATTCCGATGGCACGCCCCGATACTTTCCCGGCAATACGGTCATCTGCCACCTGCCCCGCGACGGCGCGTTTTTCCATGCCATGCTTGATCTGCACGACCAGATGAGCCAGTTCGATTTTGCCGCCAAAATCGCGTTTCTGCCGCCTTCAAGCTATCACATGACGGTTTTTGACGGGCTGAACAATACCCGCCGGAGCAAGCGCACATGGCCGTGCGACCTGGCCCGTGATACCCCCATGCCGCAATGCGATGCGTGGGCGGGCGAAAGGCTCCGCGCCTTTCCCGGCAAGCTGCCCGATCCCCTGCGCATGCGCCCCGCGCGGCCGGACCCGCTGCGTGACAGGCAGGGCTGCCGCATCCGGCTTGAAGCGGTGGACCGTGAGGGTGCGACCGCGCTGCGCCACTTTCGCGCCAGCCTTGCCGCCCATCTGGGCATGCATGATGCCTGGCTGGACCGGTATGTTTTTCACACCACGATCGGCTACAAAATCCAAGGCTTTACCGCGCGCGAAGCGCGTGACTATACGGATGTCATGGTGCGGTTTCAGGGGCGGATGGCCGCGCGCCTGCCCGAAATTGATCTTGGCCCGCCGGAATTCTGCCTGTTTGATGACATGCATGCCTATCATCGCCAGTTCCTTGTGGCGTAACCGCAAACCGTTTTGCCCTTCCTCGCATCTTGAATATGCGTAATACCCTGCGGCATGATGGGAATGCCCACAAGGAGATTGCATGAAGCCCGACGCCCCTGACGATCAGCCAAAGCCCGGCCTGCGCGAACGCAAGCAGGCGCGTGCGCGCAATACGCTGATTGCCGAGGCAATGCGGCTGTTCTCCGCCAAGGGATATGACGAGACGACGGTGGATGAGATTGCCGATGCGGCGGAAGTCTCGCGCCGCACCCTGTTCCGCATGTTCGAAACCAAGGGCGACATCGTGCTGGCCTGGACGCGCGGCATGACCCAGACCCTGACCGAGGCCCTCGCGGCCTGCCCGGCCGACATGCCGCCTGCCGATGCGATGATGCATGCCTTCACCTCGCTCGTGCCACGCATCGCGGCCAACCGGCAGGATACCTATGCCTTTGTGTTCCTGATTGAAAAAACCCCCTCGCTCCAGACCGTAAGCCTGCAGAAATACGGCAAGTGGGAAGACTGCCTGGCAGACGGGCTGGCCAAACGCATTGCCGAGCGCAAGAACCGCAAGACCGCCGCCCGCCTCATGGCGCGCTGTGGCATTGCCATTTTTCGCACGGCACTTGATGAGTGGATCAGGCTGAAAGGCCGCCCGGCGCTGGTGCCGCTGCTACAGAACACCTACGCGCTGCAATCCTCGCTCTGGGTCGCACCGGCTCCGGCCGCCCCATAAATAAAAGGGCGGGACCCAATGGCGCCCGCCCTGCTGGCATAGCAATCATAAAAAAGCTTCAGGAAAGGCCGCCTTTGAGAAAAGGACGGCCCCCCGAAACCTGTATGCTTCAGTCAAGCCGCACGGAAGGCCGCACGAACACGTCCAGCCAGTCCACAAGGCACGACATGGTGCCGCGGAACACGCCATAGAGTTCAAACTGGTGCTGGCGATACAGCATGAGGTGAACCATGCGCGCGGTAATGCCACGCAGCCAGCCGCCGCCAAACACGCGCCCGCCGGGGAAGGTGCCCCAGCCGTTATAATCGCCAAGCGCAACAACCGCGCCCTTGTTGTGGAAGGCGAAAGGCGGCAGCGCCTTGCCGCCAATCCAGGCAGGCATGTAGCGGGCCAGGTGATGGGCCTGCTGGCGGGCGGCCTGCGCGGTGGGGGCGACGGGTTTTTCAGCAATGAAGGCGCAGTCACCCATGGCGAAGATGCTGTCATCTTCCACAAGTTGCAGCGTGGGCCGCACTTCAAGCTGGCCCGAGCGCGACAGCTTGAGTTCACCAAACTTGCGTGTCACGTCAGGCGCCTTCACGCCAGCCGCCCACACGCGCAGGGTGGCGGGAATGCGGGTGCCGTCCTTGAGCATGAAGCCCTTTTCATCAGCGCCGCTGACCATGGCCGAGGTCTGGACCTTGACGCCGATCGCCTCAAGCTCCTTCTGCGCTGCAGCCGATACCGCCTCAGGGAAGGCGGGCAGGATGCGCGGGCCTGCCTCAAGCAGGGTAATGTTCAGCTTGGGCGGCTTCTTGCCAAAGCTGTAGAGCGAGGCGAGATCAAGCGCCTTGTGCAGTTCGGCGGCAAGCTGCGTGCCGGTGGCGCCCCCGCCCACAATGGCGATGTCAAGCTGCTCGTTATTGCCGAACGCCTTGAGCAGTTCCATGCGGAAGCGGTCGTTGAAGCCGTTGGCATCGACGAGGTTGTCAATGAACAGGCAGTGCTCGGCCACGCCGGGCGTGCCGAAATCATTGGCGCGGCTGCCAATCGACAGCACCAGCGCGTCATATTCCAGCTTGCGTTCATCAAGGATCACCTCGCCCGTAGGCTCGACAACCGGGGCAAGCGTAATGGTCTTGGCCTTGCGGTCCATGCCCGAAATCTCACCGGGCCAGAATTCAAAATGATGGCGGCTTGCCTGCGACAGGAAGCTGATGCGGTCATTCTCGTTGGCAGCGGTGCCTGCGGCAAAGCAGTGCAGCATGGGCTTCCACACATGTGCGAAGCTTTTATCAACCAGCGTGATTTCAGCCTGGCCAGATTTGCCAATCTTGTCACCCAGCCGGGTTGCCAGCGCCAGGCCAGCCACGCCACCACCTACGATTACGACCCGAAACTTTTGTGCCATCCTATGCCTCTTTTTTACTTCTGCCGCACAGTGTCCCGGTCCCGTGGGAAAAACCCTGTCGCATATCCTGAAATATCGAAAACTGTCCTGCCGCGGGCCCGACGCGAATGGCCCGGACAATGGAACACGGCGGCCGACCCGGTAAACCAGCCCGACCGCCGCGCCCTGCCTTGGGGGCTATTGGGTTTTCACCCCCTCAGCGGATCAAAAGAAGCCGCGCTTCTTTTCGCTGTAGCTGACCAGCATGTTCTTGGTCTGCTGGTAGTGTTCGAGCACCATCTTGTGGGTCTCGCGCCCGATGCCGGACTTCTTGTAGCCACCAAAGGCCGCATGCGCCGGATAGACGTGGTAGCAGTTGACCCACACGCGACCGGCCTCAAGGCCACGGCCCATGCGGTAGCAGGTGTTGGCATCACGGCTCCACACGCCCGAGCCGAGGCCGAAGGGGGTGTCGTTGGCGATGGCCAGCGCTTCTTCTTCCGTCTTGAAGGTGGTCACGGCCAGAACCGGGCCAAAGATCTCTTCCTGGAAGATGCGCATCTTGTTGTTGCCCTTGAACACGGTCGGCTGCACGTAGCACCCGTTGTTCAGGTCGCCACCAAGGTCGGGGCGGCCGCCACCGGTCAGCAACTCGGCGCCTTCGCCCTTGCCGATGTCGATGTAGGACAGGATCTTTTCCTGGTGGCCGTGCGAGTTCTGCGCGCCCATCATGGTGTTGGGGTCAAGCGGGTTGCCCTGGCGGATCGCCTTGATGCGGGGCAGGGCAAGTGCCATGAACTTCTCATAGATCGATTCATGCACCAGCGCGCGGCTGGGGCAGGAGCAGATCTGGCCCTGGTTGAGGGCGAACATGGTGAAGCCTTCGACCGCCTTGTCGAGGTAGTCGTCGTCCTTGTCCATGATGTCGGCGAAGAAGATGTTCGGCGACTTGCCGCCCAGCTCCAGCGTTGCCGGGATCAGGTGCTCGGCAGCAGCATGCGCGATCATCTTGCCGGTGGGAGTCGAACCGGTGAAGGCGATCTTGGCAATGCGGTCGCTGTTGGACAGGGCAGCGCCCACATCCTTGCCCAGGCCGTTGACAATGTTCAGCGTGCCGGGCGGGAACAGGTCACCGATCAGTTCCATCAGCACCAGCATGGAAGCAGGCGTGCTCTCGGCAGGCTTCATGACCACGCAGTTACCGGCGACCAGCGCAGGCGCCAGCTTCCACGAACCCATGAGCAGCGGGAAGTTCCACGGAATGATCTGTGCCACGACGCCAAGCGGCTCATGGAAGTGGTAGGCGATGGTGGTCGCGTCGATCTCGCTCAGCGTGCCTTCCTGGGCGCGGATGCAGCCGGCGAAGTAGCGGAAATGATCGATCGCCAGCGGGATGTCGGCGGTCAGGGTCTCGCGGATGGGCTTGCCGTTGTCCCATGTCTCGGCCCGGGCGAGCAGGTCGAGGTTCTTTTCCATGATGTCGGCTGCCTTGAGCAGGATCAGCGCGCGGTCGGCAGGCGCCATCTCGCCCCAGGCTTTCTTTGCCTTGTGGGCTGCATCAAGTGCCAGCTCCACGTCGGCTGCGGTGGAAGCGGGCACTTCGCACAGCACGCGGCCATCAACGGGGGAGGTGTTGGTCAGGTAATGACCATCGACGGGGGCAACCCATTTGCCACCAATATAGTTACCATAACGGGACTTGAACGGCGGGGCTGCCGTGATGCTGTCTGCTGACACGGTGATTTTCCTTCAGGGTAATGGTCTATTTATCGAACCGGGGGCGCAAAAGCGCATTACGCACAGTGCAGCAAGCCCGGCGTGAAGAAAATAAAGTAAAAATATTTCGTTTTTTTTTGGTTTTTACTTTTTATGATGTTCCAGAATGCCAGATATTCGGAAATTCATTCTCATGGTCATGTAAAGCATAAGTCTATGCCTTTCCTGCAAACCGGACAGTTCTGGATATGCCCCGGTGGAAAGCCGGAGAATCATCTGTATTCATTGATATATAGACGCCCCCCCTCACGCAAGGGAGAGGCCGGTAACGTAACCGTGATATATGCATCAAGTGCCATTAGAACCGGAGTGTAATTGTATATAAATCAATAGGTTATACAATTATCAAAAAGAAAATATTTTATGGTTTCAGGCTGTCTTCCCGTATCGGGGGCGTAAGGCTGCATACGCGAACAGCCACGGCGGGCGTGGCTGTCGGTGGCAGGCGGGCATGCAGGAAAGCGCGTGGGCGGACCTTTGTGTTTACTTGTCCGCCATTGTGGAGGGCGCGAGATCGATCAGCCCATTGAGGGCGACTTCACCTCCCACGCCTGACAGGTGCTGGGAGTCTACATAAAGCGAGGCGGCCCCGCGGCTGAACCGGCACCCCTGGGGCGTGCAGAAACGCTCATGTAACGAGGCATAGGTGAGGCCGCCAACCGCGGTTGCGGCCGCATGCACGGCATTTTCAATGGAAGGCGCGGGCGTTACGACCAGGGGCGGGGGCGCGATCCCCCCGGCGAGTGCCAGGGCAGGGTCAAGCTGGTGTTCAATCCATGAGCGCACGGGCATGAACGTCGTAACAGCCTCACGCGCGGGGTCGAGGCGGAAATGCGGCACATCACCCAGCACGATCACTTTCTTGCCTGCGTGCGTCAGGATGGTTTCGGTGCGGATCAGGGCGGCGCGCATGCGCGCGATGCCAGCCACCACGCCATCATTCACCGGATGTTGCGGGTCAACATAGGCATCATCGCCCGCATCGGCCTCAAAGGGGGCGGACCAGTAGCCGGTCAGGACCACGAGTTGCACTTCCGGGTTGTTGGCCACCAGTGTTATGGCGCGTTCGTTATAGAGCGCGCAGGCGGCCGCGTGTCCCGGATGCTGCGGCATGAGGCGCGTGGCGCCCATCAGCGGCGGACAGGATGACTTGGTGAACTGCACGAAATCATACCCGCCTTCGCGCGCAATGCGGGCAAGGGCAGGTGCAAGCGCGGCGGCGTGGCTGTCACCGAGCAGGGCGATCTGCAGGCGTCCGGTGTCGTGCATGCAGGCGAAACTGGTATTGGGCCGGGCATCGCCATAATTGGCCAGGCATGACCCGCCGCGCCCTTCTGCCAGGCTGGCTTCCGTCACCATAAGGGCGGGATTGAAACGGGTGGGAAAGCCGTGGCTCATGTAAATGGCTGACAGCACGACCCCGCATAATGCAGCCGCACTGCCATAACGCAGCAGGACCACGCGGCTGGGCAGGCGGGCATGGCGGAAGGGTTGTTCGATATAACGCCATGACAGCACGGCCAGCCCGAGTGACACGAAGGCCACCACGACGAGCTGCGCGGGCCGGGGGGCTTGCGCCATGCACAGCCATGTCAACGCCATGAGCGGCCAGTGCCACAGATACCATGAATAGGAAACAAGCCCCACCCCCACGAATGGGCGCGCGGACAGGACAAGGCGGTTGAAAACACTGCCTTCCGCCAGCACGAGCGCCAGCGTGCCCCCCACCGGCAGCAGCGCGGCAAGGCCGGGGAAGGGGGTATGTTCGTTAAAAAGACAGACTGACAGCACCACAAGCCCGATACCGGTAAAGCCCAGTATGTTGGCGGGCAGGGCAGGCAGGGGTCTTGTCGCCCCTGAGCGGGCGATGGCCAGGAAGGTTCCGGCCCCGAGTTCCCATGCCCGCGTGGGCAGGAGGTAGAAGACCGCCGTGGGCCAGCGGCTCATGCCAATGACGGCAAGTGTAAGGGCACCCAGGCAGAGCACGCCAATGACCCCAAGAACGAAAGGGCGCGTCATGCGGCGCAGCGCAAGCAGCAGGAAGGGAAACAGCAGGTAGAACTGTTCTTCCACGCCGAGCGACCATGTCATGAGAAACGGATCAAGATGGGCATCGGGCGAGAAATAGTTGACCTGCCGCCAGAACAGGATGTTGGACCACCCGCTCAGGGCCGCCATCGCCCCGATTGCAATCTGCCTGTAGTCCTGCGGGCTGGCCAGCACGACGCCAAGGATCGTGACAAAGGCGATGACGGCCATGAGCGCGGGCAGGATGCGGGCGGCGCGTCGGGCATAGAAGGCATCGAAGCGAAAGCGCCCCGCCCCGACATCACGGTACACAATGCCGCCTATGAGAAAGCCGGAAATGACAAAAAAAATGTCCACGCCGGTGAAACCCGATTTCAGCGGCGAAAGGCCAGCATGGAACAGGACTACGGCGGTAACCGCAATGGCGCGCAGGCCATCAATATCGCGGCGGTAGCGGCGGGAGGGATCAGGGGCCATTGGTCGGCTCTTTTCGTGCGGCAGTGAACGGTGCGCAGGCACGGTTCAGGGGAGGGGAATAGCTGCACGCAAACGCCAGTATTGTTTCAGAGTTTTTCTTCCCTGTTGCTTCACGTAAATTTTATTTTATTATTTTTTATTGATTAATAAACGCACGCCTCGCATGCCTGTAAAAAGACTGGCTACCGCCGGCCTGGATGCTGCGCGGCAATGCATGCGGTGAGATAGAAAACCAAAGCCGCTTTTGAAAAATTCACATGTATGGATTTGTATAATCAGATGATGTGTTTTGATATGAAATAAAGTAATTATTTGTCATTTAATAATAAATATATTTAATTTAATGTATTTATTGAAAATAGGTGGGGCCTATTTAGAACGACTGGCTGTATAAGTGCATGATAATTAGGGAAAATTTTTTAAAGTATTCATTTTTAAATCATTGATTTGAGTATATTTTTATTTTCTTACAAAACGAGAAACATCATCCTGAATATCCGGGATGCCATTGCCATATCCCCGCAGGTCTGCTCAGGATTGTTTTTGGCAGCGCTTCCGTCACGCGTGGTGGGGGCGTGCGTAGGATAAGGCCGTTTCATTCCATGCTTTCGACCATTATTGCCGCGATGCTGCCCCTCATCGTGGTGTTTGTGTTGGGCTACCGTGCCGGGTGGCACCATGATTTTGATGGCACGCATGTGACTGTGCTGAACCGGCTGGTCATGCTCTATGCGTTTCCGCTCAACCTGTTCGTAGGCATCGCCCACATGCCGCGTAACATCCTTGCAGGCCAGATGCCGCTGGCGGCTTCGGTCTTCGGGCTTATGTGCATAAGTTTTGCGGTGGCGTATGGGGTGTCGCGGTATGTGGCGCGTCGTGGCGGGGCGGCGGCGGCGTTGCAGGGACTGGCCATTGGCGCGCCCTCGGTGCCCTTTATCGGTTCCGCCATGCTGCCGGTCCTGATCGGGCATGACAGCACGGCGGTTGCCATATCGGCCGCGGTCTTCGCCATGGTGCTGGTCCAGACGCCGGTCTGCATGATGATGCTGGGCCACGATGCAACGGTTACGGATGGCGGATCGGTCAGTTTCGTGGGGCAGGTGGGGGCCGCGCTGAAAGAGCCGATCGTGTGGGCGCCGCTTCTGGCAACAGGGCTGGTGGTGCTGAACGTCCGTCTGCCCCCTGCGCTGCTTGGCGCCATGGGGCTGCTGGGCAATACCGCCACGGGTGTGGCGCTGTTTGCGTCTGGTGTGGTGCTGTTCCTGCAGCGCGTGCATATTACGCTGCCGGTGGTCATGACGGTGCTCGCGCGCAACATTGTCGTGCCTGCGGTGGCATGGCTGGTGCTGGCCGTGCTGGGCCTGCCGCATGATGTCATTCGCGCCACCGTGCTGACGCTGTCCATCCCCGTGGGCACGGTCGTGGTCATTCTCGCGGTCCGCTTCAGAACGGATGAACAGGAGGCAGCTTCAACCCTGTTTCTCAGCGCGGTGGCCTCCGTGCTGACCATGGTGCTGTTCATTCTGCTCACCACGCAGCATTAGGCCGCCCGTATGGGGCGGGTCGCCTTCAGCCCCGATCGGGTTCATAGGTCTCGGCCCGCCGCCGGGCCGCGCGGCGTTCCTTCAGCACCAGTTCGCCGTAAAGGATATGCTGGCGGATCCAGTTGATCATGCCCGATAGCGTGACCACGATAATGCCCGCGAACGTCCAGCCATCAAGCGGCTGATGAAACAGGAAGTAGCTGAACGCCACTGCCCACAGCATCTGGCTGTACTGGGGCAGGGCCACGCGGTTGGCGGGCGCGCGGGCGGTGGCCATCATCATGAACAGTTGGCCAAGGGCGGCAAGAAAGCCGTAGCCAAACAGGAACATCCATGTTTTCAGCCCGTGCGGCCAGTGCGCGTGGGCCAGCATCAGCGCGCCATCGCCAATTAACGGGCCGAACAGGCTTGAGCCGAACAGCGAGAGCCGGGGCGTGTCATTGCCTGCCAGCCGGTAGGCAATCACGCCCACGGCATTGGCGATGGCGGCAACCAGCGCGCACAGATGCCCCAGATGCAGCGCCCGCACGCCTGGCCGCAGCACGATCAGCACGCCCACAAAACCCAGTATGACTGAAAGCCACGCCCAGCCCGATACTTTCTCATGCAGCAGCGTCACGGACAGGATGGTGACGAAAAGCGGCATGAGGAACATGAGCGAGAGTGCCTCAGGCATTGGCAGCAGCATGAAGGCCTCCACGCTGGCAGCCGTTGCGACAAAGGTGGCCACGGCGCGCACCACCCACATCAGCGGGTGGGTGGGCGCAAAAATATCCCTGTAGGATTCGTTCTTGCCACGGATGAACGGAATGATGAGAAAACCGAACACGCCACCGGAAAAGGCGACCTCGAACGGGTCAAGCTGGCCTGCAAGCAGCTTGGAATAGGCATCACTGATCGAGAACGAGGAAAATGCGGCAAAGGCCAGCATCATGCCCGAGGTAAGAAAGGCCATGTTCATCTGTTTCCCCCCGTTTTGCGGCGTGCATTTGCGCATCACAGGCGGGCGGGCGCAAGGGGTGGTTGCCTGCATGTGCCTGAAAAAACAGACATGCCCGACCCGCCAGCCGCCCCGTCTGGCCGTGTGCCGCCATATGCTGTTACACTAGGGCCACCTGTTTGATTTTTCTACCTGGACACCTTGCATGACTGACACGCCCGCCTCGCCCGCAGCCCGTCTTCAGGCCGCCCTGACCGCCATCCGCGCAGGCGGGCTGGGCGGGCAGGTCAGCACCTCGCCCTCGGTGCTCGAGGCCCACAGCCATGGCGAGGCCATGGAAGCCGCCTGCCTGCCCGGCGCCGTGGTCTTTGCCCGCAAGACCGAGGATGTGGCTACCGTGCTGCGCGCCTGCCATGCCAATGCGGTACCGCTGGTGGCGTTTGGGGCGGGCACGTCGGTTGAAGGGCACGTAACACCTGCCGAACACGCCATCAGCCTTGACCTGTCCGAAATGACCGCCATTGTCGAGATGAATGCCGAGGACCTGGACTGCCGCGTGCAGGCTGGGCTGACCCGGCAGGCGCTCAATGCCCAGATTCGTGACACGGGGCTGTTCTTTCCGGTTGATCCGGGTGGCGAGGCCACATTGGGCGGCATGTGCGCAACGCGCGCCTCGGGCACGGCCGCCGTGCGCTATGGCACCATGAAGGAGAACGTGCTGGGCCTGACCGTGGTGCTGGCCACGGGCGAGGTAATTCGCACGGGCGGGCGCGTGCGCAAGTCATCCACGGGTTATGACCTGACATCGCTGTTCATCGGCTCGGAAGGGACGCTGGGCATCATTACCGAGGTGCAGTTGCGCCTGCATGGCCGCCCAGAGACGCTTTCCGCCGCCGTGTGCCAGTTTGCCGACCTCAATGACGCGGTGCAGACCGCCATCGAGATCATCCAGTGCGGCATTCCCATCAGCCGGGTGGAACTGCTTGATGACGTGCAGATGGCGGCCTCGATCCGGTATTCGAAGCTCGATGGCTATCAGGATCTCACCACGCTGTTCTTCGAGTTTGGCGGTGCGCCTGCCAGCGTGCAGGAGCAGGTGGCGGCGGTCGAGGCCATTGCGCTTTCCAATAACGGGCTGGCCTTTGCCTGGGTCGATACGGCAGAGGAACGCACCCGGCTATGGAAGGCCCGGCACGATGCCTTCTGGGCCGCCAAGGCCATCGAGCCGACAGCGCGCGTCATTTCAACCGACTGCATCGTGCCGATCTCGAAACTGGGCGAACTGATCGCGGGCGTGCGGGAAGATATTGCGGCCTCCGGCCTCCGCGTGCCGCTTTTGGGGCATGTGGGTGATGGTAATTTTCACTCCCTCATCATCACCGAGGATACGCCCGCAGGCCATGCCCGCGCATTGGATCTTGACCGCAGGATCGTGCACCGGGCGCTTGCTTTGGGTGGTTCATGCAGTGGCGAGCATGGCGTGGGCATGGGCAAGCTGGAATTTCTCGAGACCGAGCACGGCGCGGGCACGCTTGCGGTCATGCGCGCGCTCAAGCACACCATGGACCCGCTCAACATCCTCAACCCCGGCAAGCTGCTGCCGCCGGGGCCGGTCTATCAGGGCTAGGCGCTTTTCAGATGGCTGGCAGCAGGCGTGATGGCGGCAGGTCGCGCTTGGCCAGCATGCTGCACAGGCGGCGCACCACATCATCCCACTGCCCGGCGCGGATCTGGCGGATGATGCGTAGGGTGGGGTACCACGGGCTGTCGGTGCGGCCCGAGAGCCAGCGCCAGCAATTGTCAAACCGGTCGAGCAGCAGCACCGGGCAGCCCAGTGCGCCAGCGAGGTGGGCGACCGACGTATCGACCGACACCACCACATCGAGGCCCGCGATGAGGGCTGCCGTGTCATCCATGTCGCGCACGCTTTCCATGGGGTCATGCAGGCGCATGCCGGCTGGCATATCCATCATCTGCCGGGCGTAGGTGCCCATCTGCAGGCTGACCATCGAAATGCCGGGCACGCCCGCCAGCGGGGCCAGGCTGCGTAGCGGAATGGAGCGCCTGCGGTCCATGGCGTGGGCTGCTGGCACGTCGGGCCTGCTGGCCCCGCCCCATACCAGCCCTACCCGGAGTGTCGGGCGCTGCGGCAGGAAGGGCGCCCAGGCCTGCACGCGCCCTGCATCGGCATGTAGGTAGGGCACGGCAACACCTGCATGGCCCGGCATGCGGTGCAGTACATGCGGCAGGCTGAGGAAAGGGCAGTGCCAGTCATAAAACGGCACGGGCTGGCGGTCATTGAACACGCGGCGCACGCCATCCATGCGGCGGATCAGGCCGTGCAGCGTGTCGGGAGCCTGCACGATCACGCGCGCGCCCAGGGCTGCCAGCACCGGCACGAAGCGCAGCATCATCAGCATGTCGCCCAGCCCCCCTTCGCGCGTGATGAGGATGGTCTTGCCCCGCAGGTCGGCATCTGGCGCCAGCACGGGCAGGGTTCGTGCTTCAGGCAGGCGGGCGCGACCGGGGAGTTTGCGCCGCCATTCATATTCGGCCCAGCCCCGGGCCATCTGCCCGTTCTTGAGCAGGGTCAGGGCATGGTTCAGGCGCAGGTTGGCATCATCGGGGCGGAGTGCTAGGGCGCGGGCATGGATTGTGAGCGATTCATCGGTGCGGTTCCAGCCCGCGAGCAGGTGCGCAAGGTTGGCATGCGTCATGGCGCTGCGGGGGTGATGCTCGAGGATATAAAGCAGCAGGTCGCGCCCGGCGGCGTATTCGCCCTGTTCCATCAGGCATACGGCCATGAGGTTGCCGGTGGTGAGCTGGGCGGGTGACAGGCTCAGCCCGTCGGTCAGCACGGCATGCGCCTCCGCCGTGCGGCCGCGTTGCAGCAGCAGTTCGCCAAGCATGTCATGCGTGCGGATATCCTGCCCCGCGCGCTGGCGCACGGCGCGGAGCACGGCTTCGGCCTCATCCACGCGCTCATGGGGCAGCAGCAGGTCGAGCATGTCGCGCGCCGGGTGGCGGGCGCCGGGATTGGCCACGGCCTGCCGGCACAGCAGGCGGGCCGCCTCCTGCACCCGGTTGCATCCTGCATGGGCATGCGCGAGCAGAATCTCGACCTCAGGCGAGGACGTACAGCTTTCAAGCACGGCACGAGCCTGGGCAAACTGGCCCTGGCGCAGCAGGCCGAGCGCATCGGCAAGCATGGCGTTGGTGGCGGTGACCGTGCGGGGGGCTTTTTTGTTCATGTCACGCCATGACCACGGCATGCGACGTGACAGGCGCAGCCCCCGGGCTGGCCAAGCTGTGCGGCACGGAAAAAAAAGAGGAGCATGGCGGCGGATTTCTTTGGATTCAGGAGCGTGGGGCGTCCAGTCTAGCGCCCTTGCCGCCTGCGTCTAGGGCGTGGCCAGGCCCAGATGTGCTTCAAGGAGCGCCACGTTGCGCAGGTCGGCCTTGAAGGCGGTATCAAAAATATCGCCCAGCACGGGCACGAGGTCTGCCGCCGCCTCGATCAGCACATTGGCCAGCATGCGGGCCAGCACCTTCTGGCTGGCACCGAGCGTCGCGCTTTTCCAGATAATGTAGAGGGAAGGGATGAGCATGATCGCCGTGCCGCCCACCGGCAGCAGGCCGATCACCGTATCAAGCCCCCAGCGCGCCTTCGTGCCGGGAATACGGAAGGCGGCATCGAGCAGGGTCGCCAGTTTCCGCAGCCGTGCAACTTCAGCACGGATATCGGCAGGCCGCGCGCCGGCGACCGAAGAAGCAAAAGCGTTCATGCTGTTATTATGGGGTGTGCCCTGAGGCGTTACAATGCGGCAGGCTTCATGGCGCGCGCTTTAAAAGCGGCTAAAAGATTTCATCGAGGCCCGATATCGCCCTTAGCCGGACGCGCCCCCATCGCGATCAATATGACCCATGTCACGCCCCGGCGCGATCACGTCGCGCACGCGCTGCTTGAGGTCCTTGGGGCCGGGAAAGCCGCCATCGCGCTTGCGCTCCCACACAAGCTGGCTGTTGACCGTGATCTCGAACCGTCCGCCGCTTGCCGGGATGAGGCTGACGCTGCCCAGTTCCTCGCCAAAGGTGGAGAGCAGTTCCTGCGCCATCCATGCCGCGCGCAGCAGCCAGTTGCAGCGCGTGCAGTAAAGGATGGAGATATCGGGGCGGCCTGTGATGGGGATCGGGGCAGTCATGGGCGTTCCTCCTGTCTCATCCAGCCGGACGGGGCCGCCCGGCTGCCCTGATGGGTATCATGCACCATGAATGGATATAGCGCCTTTCAGGCCATGAAGCACCGGAAACCTTGCGGGCCATGTGCCCCCACATATCAATGCAGTGACGGAGATATGGAAATGAAAACAGGGATTCAGTCGAGACGATAAAGAAGATATTCCGAGGAAAGTGTTGTCACAGACGATCTTCGGCAAATCAGGAAGGAAGACGTCCATGCATGATAGACAGTTCACTCCATTATGCCGGAGATTTGGGGCCGGACCATCTGCAGCTTCCCTGTCGTCACGGGAATTCCGCAGGGCAGTTCACAACGTGTGGGAGCGGGTTACAAATATTGTGGAATCAGCGACCCGGGTGGAAACTTTCAGGTTCCGGCAAGGGCATCCTGCCTATCGCGTTTTCTGGGATTTTACCCTTGTTTTTTACAGGCAATACATTTGTTACGAGCCTGATCGGGTCGAGTTTGGACTGACCCGCCCCCGGAGACTGTCTGAAAATTTTACCCGGAAAACCTCCACAAATCATAAGGACGTTTCTGGTGAAGCTTTTTTCAAAAAGCTTCGAAGAATGCCGCCTTTTTGAAAAAAGGCGGCACCCCGAAACCTTCATCATTTTTTATCGATAGTTTTTTCAACCCGTTTCTCAGGCAGCCGGAAGGGCGGGTGCCGCGTGGTCAGACCGCGTGGACCTGGCTTTCACGCGACCACAGGCGCAGCGCCGCACAGGCCTGGATGAAAGCCGTGGCGTCATCCGCGCGTTCGAGCGCAATCACGCCCGCATCGCGCGCACGCGGGTGCAGGCCCGCTGCCGCGAGCAGGATCTCGGCGGCATCATTATGCGCGATGAACTTGGCGTGGGCGAAGGCATCGGCAATGAAGTCGCGCATGGTGGCCTCATGGCGCAGCAGGTTCGCCCCTTCCACCGTGGGCAGCAGGGCCACGGCATCATACAGCACGGACGGGCCGCCATTGATCTTCTGTTGCGCTACAACCTCGTTGCCCGCGCTGTCCGTAATGCCCGCCACGGTGGGGGCGATCAGTTCAACCGTGCCATCCACCGCCTCGGTCGCGGCAATCAGGGCGGAGAGCAGGTCCGCATTGACGCCATTGCTCACCACAATGCCCAGCTTGCGGCCTGCAAAGCTGTCCGGCCCGTTTTTGAGGATGCTCAGCGCGGGCGACGGCTCCAGCCCTTCCACCACCGGGCGGGCGGCAGGCGCAGGTGTGGGCAGGGGCGAGAGGCCAAGCCCGCTGGCAACGCCCTGGGCCAGTTCGGCATCGACATGCAGTAGGTGGCTGACCATGCGTGCGCGGATGGCGGGGGTTTCAACCTTGCTCAGCTCGAACACGAAGGCATCGCGCATGTGGGTCTGTTCCACCGGCGTCTGGCTGATATAGAACTGCCGCGCCTGGCTGTAATGGTCGGCAAAGGTTTCCGAACGCTGGCGCAGCTTGGGGCCGGATTCTTCCTCGGGGTAGGAGGTGTAGCCTGCGGGGGTCTCACGCGGGCCACCGGCGGGCTGCGACCACGAATTGGGCTCGTAATTGGCCCGTCCCTTCGGGTTGTGCATGGCCATATGCCCATCTTGCTGGAAGTTGGCGAACGGGCATTTGGGCGCGTTTATGGGGATGTGCGTGAAGTTGGGGCCGCCAAGGCGCTTGGTCTGGGTATCGAGATAGGAGAAATTGCGCCCCTGCAGCAGCGGGTCGTTGGTGAAGTCGATGCCGGGGATGACGTTCTGGGTGCAGAACGCCACCTGCTCGGTTTCGGCAAAGAAATTGTCCGGCATGCGGTCGAGCACGAGGCGGCCCACGCGGCGCACGGGCACCAGCTCCTCGGGGATCAGCTTGGTGGGGTCGAGGATGTCGAAGTCGAAGCTGTCGGCAAATGCATCATCAAACAGTTGCACGCCCAGTTCCCATTCGGGGAAGTTGCCTGTCTTGATGGCCTGCCACAGGTCGCGGCGGTGGAAATCGGGGTCGGCGCCGTTGATCTTGAGCGCCTCGTTCCACACCACCGATTGCAGGCCCAGCTTTGGCTTCCAGTGGAATTTGACGTAGGTGGACTTTCCCTCCGCATTGATGAGGCGGAAGGTATGCACCCCGAACCCCTCCATGAAGCGGAAGGAGCGGGGAATGGCGCGGTCCGACATGGCCCAGCACACCATATGCGTGGCCTCGGGCGAGAGCGAGACGAAATCCCAGAAATTGTCGTGTGCTGTCTGCGCCTGCGGAAAGTCGCGGTCCGGCTCCTGCTTGGCGGCATGCACGAAATCGGGGAATTTGATGGCGTCCTGAATGAAGAAGACGGGGATGTTGTTGCCCACCAGGTCCCAGTTGCCCTGGCTGGTATAGAGCTTGACGGCAAAGCCGCGCACGTCGCGTACCACATCGGCCGAGCCCTTGTTGCCCGCCACGGTGGAAAACCGCACGAAGGCGGGCGTGCGCACGCCTACCTCGCCAAAGAGATCGGCCTTGCACACATCGGCAAGGCTGTCGGTCAGTTCAAAATAACCATGCGCGCCGTAGCCACGGGCATGGACCACGCGCTCGGGGATGCGCTCATGGTCGAAATGGAAGATCTTTTCACGGAAATGGAAGTCCTCCATCAGGGCCGGACCACGTGCCCCCGCACGCAGGGTATTCTGGTCATCTGATACCGCAAGGCCCTGCTGGGTGGTCATGACGGGCGTATCATTGCCGGCGGTCTGGTGGGTTTCGCCACCAGCGCCGACGTGGGTCGCCACGGCTTTCGGGGCTTTGGGTGTTTTTGTCATGATGGGGGTGTGTCCAGGCTGGAGATGAAGGGATGTGCTTTCCCAACGGGGCGGAATGGGGTGAGTTGCATGGTGATGTCGGGGCCGTTGCTGATGGCGGTTGCCAATTGCGCGGCGACAGGGCACACGGGCGCATGAACCGCCAGCAGCCAGAGAGCCCTGCCATCCATGCGTAACCGTTCAGCCCTTCTGGCCGCAGGCAGCCTGCTTGCCGCCCTTTGGTGCGCCCCGGCCGTGGCCAGCCCCAGCCCCAGCCCCAGCCCCAGCCCCGGCACGGTCGATTTCACGGACCTGACCTGGACCGAAATCCGCAACGCGGTGCAGGGGGGCGATACCACCATCATCGTGCCGGTGGGCGGCACGGAACAGAGCGGGCCTTACATTGCGGTGGGCAAGCATGACGTGCGCGCCCTGCTGCTTGCCCGCCGCATTGCGCGCGCGGCGGGCCATGCGCTCGTGGCCCCGGTGGTGGCCTACGTGCCTGAAGGTGGCACGTCGCCGCGCACGTCGCACATGCGCTTTCCCGGCACCATCAGCATAACCCCGGCCACCTTCCGCGCATTGCTCAGCGATGCCGCCGAGAGCTTTCGCGTGCAGGGGTTTACGCGCGTGGTGCTGATTGGCGATCATGGCGGCTACCAGAAGGATCTGCGCACCGTGGCCGATACGCTCAACCACCGCTGGCAGGGCACGGGGGCGCATGTGCTGTACGTGCCCGCCTATTACGACGTGGTGCCGGGCGCCTATGCCACCTGGCTGCGCCAGCATGGCCATGCGGCGGAGGTCGGCATGCATGCCGACCTGTCTGACACTTCACTGATGCTGGCCCTTGACCCCGCCCTTGTGCGCACGCAGGCGCTGCAGGCCGCCCCCCTGCCTGGCGCAGCGCAGGGCGTCTATGGCGGCGACCCGCGCCGCGCCGATGCAGCCCTTGGGCAGGTGGGGGCGGACATGCAGGTCAACGCCACGGTTGCGGCCATGCAACACGACCTAACAGGACGGAATTCGCCCTGATTGCGCTGCTGCCATGGCGTGCTATAGGGGCCGCGACGAACAGGATCACACTATGACACACAAGAAAAAACTACCGGTTCTGGGGCTGGGCATGCTGCTGCTGCAAGGTGGGGTGGCCCTCGCACAGGCTGTTGACACCATTCCCGGCATGCCGCCCGTGCTCGACCCCCACAATATTTACAGCGAGACCCAGGCCAACAACCTCAACCCCGAGGTTGCCAAGGATCCGCCACGCATTTACGTGCCCAACCTGCGCTCGAACAATGTGTATGTGATCGATCCGCAGACCTATACGGTCATCTCGCGCTTCAAGGTGGGCCAGAGCCCGCAGCACGTCGTGCCCTCGTGGGATCTGCGCACCCTGTGGGTGACCAACAATGCCGAAGGCACGACCAACGGCACGCTCACCCCCATCGACCCGCGCACCACCCAGCCACTGGCCGAGGTGGCGGTGGATGATCCGTACAACATGTATTTCACCCCCGATGGCAAATCCGCCATCACGGTGGCCGAGGCACGCCAGAGGCTCGATTTCCGCGATCCGCATACCATGGCATTGCAGGGCTCGGTCTCGGTGCCGCAGTGCAAGGGCGTCAACCACGCCGATTTCTCCATCGACGGGCGTTACGCCATCTTTACCTGTGAGTTCGGCGGCTATCTGGCCAAGATCGATACGGTCAACCGCACGGTCATCGGCTACCTCAAGCTCTCGGCCGGGGGCATGCCGCAGGATATCCTGACCGCGCCCGATGGCCACAAATTCTACGTGGCCGACATGCATGCCGATGGCGTGTTCGTGATTGATGGCGACAGCTTCCGCGAGACGGGCTTCATCCCCACCGGCATTGGCACCCATGGCCTGTATCCCAGCCGTGACGGCACGAAGATGTACGTGGCCAACCGTGGCTCGCACAAGATTCATGGGCCGCCACATGGCAAGGCGGGTGGCGTGAGCGTGATCGATTTCGCGACTGACAAGGTCGTGGCCAACTGGCCCATTCCCGGTGGCGGCAGCCCTGACATGGGCAATGTCAGCAATGACGGCAGGACGCTCTGGCTTTCGGGCCGGTTTGATGATGTCGTCTATGCCATCGACACCACCACGGGCACCATGCGCAAGATCCCCGTGGGGCTGGAGCCTCATGGCCTGACCGTATGGCCGCAGCCGGGCCGCTATTCGATCGGGCATACCGGAATTCTGCGTTAAGGAACTGTTTTAAAAAATAAAAACTTTTTGGGCGCTGTCTTTTTCAAAAAGGCGGCGTCTTTTTTTGTGCCTCCAACAAAAACTTTTGCATGATTCCCCGCTCTTTGCTGCAATATCCGCTACGCACAAAGGGGCTGGCCGGTCATGACACTATCAAAACAGGATGCCGACATCCGTTTCATCACCGGGCCTTCAGGTCTTGGCATGGTCATGGTGGCACTTGGGCCGGAAGGGATTGCGGCCATTATGCTCGATGCGGATGAGCGCGCGCTGCGACGGGCCGCCGTGGCGTCTTTTCCCACGGCACGGGCCGGGGGCGCGGATGATGTGGCGCTGGCCCATTGGCTGGAGGTCGTGACTGCCGGCATCGAGGCCCCGTGGACCATGCCCGACCTGCCACTTGCGCTGCAAGGCACGCCTTTCCAGCATCAGGTCTGGCAGGCCCTGCGCGCAGTACCCTGTGGCCACACCGTGACATATACCGAACTGGCCGCCCGCATTGGCCGCCCGACTGCCGTGCGGGCGGTGGCCGGAGCCTGTGCCGCCAACCGGCTGGCCGTGGTGGTGCCCTGCCATCGCGTCATCCGCCACGATGGCAGCCTCTCGGGCTATCGCTGGGGTGTGGCCCGCAAGCAGGCCCTTCTGGCGCGGGAGCGGGCCTGGCACCTGGGGGGAAAATGATAACGGGTTTTTGGTAAGGTCTTTTTTTCCAACCAGTGTTCTCTGAATCTTTTTGAAAAAAGCTTCACCAAAAACTTTCAGGCTGTTGAAAATTTAAAAAACCGCAGGTTACGGCCCAAGGCTGTTCCCTGCGGTTCCAGTTTACGGATTACGGCCTGATTCAGGCGTGGGGTAATCCGCCGTAATAGGTATCGACCTGCTGGCCATAGGTGCTGTTGCTCCAGTCAGGCGACATGTCCTGCGCATAGGCCGGTGCGCCTTCAAGCTGCTCGCGCGTGAGCGACACGATATAGCCGCCCTGGCGGGGGTCGTAATGCAGGGCTTTCCAGGGCAGGGGGTGGTAGCTGTTCCCCATGCCCATGAAGCCGCCAAAGCTCATGACAACATAGGCGACATCGCCTGAAATCTTGTCGACCATGAAATACTTGACCGTGCCCAGTTTTTCGCCCGCCGGTGAATACACGGCCGTGCCTTCAACCTGGTCGGACGAAATGAGGTCATGCTTGTTGGTCATTGTGTTGCTTGCCGTAGCAGACATGTAACTTCTCCTTGCCGGTTCTTCGTGCCGCGCCACGCAGGGGCATGCCTGCCTTCTCGTGTGGCTGTGGCGCGGGGCCTGTTGCAAAGGGAGAGGAGCCACGGCACCGCCATGGCCTCCTCCTGCCCTGAGCCGGTGGGTTCAGGTTTTGGTGTGACTGTGCTGGCCGCCCTTGCGCCCGGCCTGCGCCGCCCGCTCGGGGTCATCGGCAAAATTGCCGGACCGGTGTTCCGTGCCCTTGTGACTGGCCTGGTTGGTTTTTTCCGCCTCATGGCCCGTGCCGCCGTGGCTGTGCTGGCCACCCTTGCGGCCCGCCTCGGCGGCGCGTTCGGGGTCGCGGGCAAAGTTGCCAGAACTGTTTTGGCCCCCCTTGTGCCCGGCCTCGGCCGCCTTTGCGCGGTCATTGGCAAAGTTGCCGGGGTTGTGCGCGGCACCGCCGCCGCCGCGACTATCGGCAGGGGACAGGACAATACGGTTATGCAGGGAGATATGAGAATTCATGATCTTCACCTTTCGCTGGCAGCGGCTACAGGGGATCCTTGTTTTTCCTCGCTCCATCATAGGGTTTTACTGAGGAAGCAATCCCGGGGACATCCGCTGTGAGGAGATCAACGATGCATTCCTTTCCCGGTTGCAGCCGGGCCGTATAAAATAAAAAAGTAGCCATTACAATAAGAGTCGATATCGGAATGAGTCCGGTCATAATAAAATTAAGACCATGGACCTTATAATTCAGACTAGAACGGGACGGGGAGGGGCAGTAGGAGAAAAAGTATTGCGCAAGGCGCGGGTTCAGGGCGTCAATATACCCGGCTCCCTGTGCTGCCGATCTGTCGCGACGGGCATCGGCCCTGCCGTGACCCGGTTCATGTTGGTGCGGATTTTGCCCGGATCGGGGCGACAAACCGGGAATGTGGGTGGCAAGCGCAGCTTTATCCGCGTCTGTGCGGCCTATTCGGCTGCCATCTGGGCCAGCGTGTCGCCATACTGCGCCAGCATGGCCACGACTTCCATCAGCACGGCTTGCAGCCGCGTGAAGCCTTCATGGGGTTGCAGGCTGTCCTGATCCATATACAGCGCCCGGCTCATTTCCAGTTGCAGGGCCTGCACGCCGCGCCGTGGCCGCCCGTAATGGCGGGTTACATACCCCCCTGCAAAAGGCACGTTACGCGCAACGCTGTAGCCGTGGGCCGTCAGCACATGCTCGACGAGCGCCGTCATCTGCTGGGTGCAGGCCGTGCCCCAGGCATTACCCAGAACAAAATCCGGCTGGTCCCCGCGTCCCTTCACCACGGGCATGGAATGGGCATCAAGCAGCAGGCAGAAGCCATGTCGCGCCACGCTGTCCTGCACCAGATGGGCAAGGGCATCATGATAGGGTTGCCAGCAGGTGCGGACCCGTTTCTCGGCCTCCGCGAAGGGGAGCGGGCGGGCATAGATCGGCCCATCACGCGACACGATGCGGGCAATGGTGCCAAACCCGGCCCTGACCTTGCGGCTGGTGGTATTGCACCACGCAGGCAGGGCCTCGCGGAACATGGTGGGATCGAGTTCCCATGCCTCACGGTTCACATCGCAATAGGCCCGTGGAAAGGTGGCGTGCAGCAAGGTAGCGCCCTGCTTTGGTGCGCCTTCAAACAACTGCTCCACGTAACAGTCCTCGCTGCGCCGCAGCGCAAGTGCGCCCAGCCGGGACAGGCGCAGGAATTCGGACATGTAGTTACGCCCCGAATGGGGAGACGCCACGATAACCGGCCGATGGATGCCTTGGGGTTCAATGATATGAAAGGGCGGCACGGCGCGTTCCGTCATGCGGGTTTTCCTATAGGGAACAGCCACATGGGAACAGGTAGCGGGAAGGAAAAGGCAGGCCAGCGCATGGCCGCCATAGGGGCAGGCGGCACGCCGGGGGTCAATGCGTTTTTTTTAAAAAAGGGGGGTTGCATCCGCCTGAAAGGGCCAGTAAAAGCCTCTTCATCGACGGACGATGGGCGCATAGCTCAGCGGTAGAGCACTATCTTGACATGGTAGGGGTCACAGGTTCAATCCCTGTTGCGCCCACCATCGGTTCCGGAGAAAACCTTAGAAAACCGCCATTTATTGGCGGTTTTTCTATTTTCATCCCTTTTTCATAAAGTCCGCTATAGTCCGTATCAGTTCACCTGAAATCGCCCCTATCCGTGCAAAATCCGTGCAGTCATTTTCTGCGAGATGGCAGGTCTGGCCCGTGGTCCCACCATCGGATTATCTCCTCACGGTAGGCATCCGGCATGAGCTTTGTGTATCCGGCAACCGTATTCGTATTGCTCCAATCACCATCCGCCTTGAGCCTCAATAGGTCTCGGTAAACGCAATAGTGCCATGTCGCCCACGTATGCCTCAGAGTGTGAGGGGTGAAATCAGGCACATAGACCTGTTTTGGTATCTTGCTGCCCTTGGGAACCCATTCCCTAATGCGACCCGGCAGACCGGCCCGATTGCACGCCCCAGCCCATCCGGTTTTGATCTGGCCGCCATACTGGCGCTCAGAATTGTGATACCGATCCCCAAACTCCTGACCGTATCGGGTTTTGATGATGGGGCGAAACACAAATCCGTCCCGATACGGGATGCCCTTTAATCGCTCCAGAGCGGCTGGCGGCAGATCAACGTGGCGCTCGCGCCCCTGCTTTTGCCAAACCACCGCCCGCCTGCCGTGTAGATCAACATCCTTCCATTCCAGATCCAGCGCTTCCGAAAGTCGGCACCCTGTTGATGCCAAAAACACAATCAGGGGTCGCAGGTGAGGGGCAGCACAGACAACAAGTTGCGAAACCTGATCGGGCCGCATGAATTTTTTTGGCCTGCTCTGAACAGAGATGGGAGCAAATGATGGCCGGTCACACCAGCCATTTATCGCGCCAAACTCAAGAACCGCCTGCAATGGCGTGCGAATTGATCGCTTTTTGGTGGATGCTGCCGCCTGTTCGCCATCACGCAGTATGGCGCGGTAAGCAGGACGCAGGGATGATTGGTTGATGTCTCCCAGTTTTGTTGTTCCGAAATGTTCCAGCAGGCGCAGAAGATAGCGTTGCGTGGCCTGCGACCTGGGACTGTCATCCAGATATGCCGTTACGGCCTCTGCGAATGTGATGACGGCCCGCTTGCCATAGATCGTCTCATTCCAGAGTTCGGCCTCGCGTTTGCGCCGGATTTCTTCTGCAAGCCGTTTGTCAGCCGTGCCCGTGCTTTCATATATGCTTTGTCCGGAGACAGTGCCGCGAATGTAGAAGTTTTTGGATCTCGGCTTGGTGACGAGCTTGAGGGGCATTCGATGCTTTCAATAAGTCTTATGTAATCATCCGGGGAAAAGAGATATTTTTTTCCCCACCGGCGACAGATAGGGGCGCCGTTATGCTCCGGATATGAGCGCAGATGAGACAGCAGTCGCGTTCGGCCGATACGGCCCTTTAGCCGATCTAGAACATCGCGCAGGGTCATGAGGTCTGCTTCACCCATTCCCCACCTCCACCACACGCCCGCTATCAACGAGCCGCTGCCAGACGACAGCCTCCATCGCCACGATTTCCTTCCGATGGCGCACCAGAACGCGATGCGGGCCCTGCATGATCAGTTCCAGCGGCTCGGGATCGCCACCAGGGTTGTTCAAGGTATGGGTCATGCCAATTTCTCCCCGGCAATCACGCGCTCCACGTCCCGCTCAATGGCCGTGCGAGAGATAGCCCGAGACTGTCCGACCAGCTTGTCGCGCAGAAAAATCCGCGCGACGTTGCTTGTGCATTCCACTCGGTAGCCTTTGCAGAAAAAGCCAAAATGGCTATCGACGCGGAGCCTCATGCCGCCTCCCGATTGCTGGAAGGCCGGTCATCCTTCCCAACGCCGCGCAGCGTGTAAGCCACCATCGCCATCGCATTCCACAGCACGCAAACTAGATGGAGGCTACCGCTTTCCTTATCACGATCTTCTCCCTGAGCCCAGGCAAACAGGTGTCGCAACAGCGATGCGTAACACGTCATGAGCGGCATGCCTTTCTCCCAGTTACGCTCAGGATATTTCTTTCCCGGCCCCATGCTTTTTGTCATGTGCTCAGCAAGGGCGGTCATCACGTCAGGGGGCAGGTAATCCAGTCGTGCTTTCCCATGGTTGTGGCGTTCCGCCCGATCTTCAGTGGGTGGATTGGCTGGAACGCTATCCCAGCCGCGATACCAGTCATCTTCTCCGGTCTCGGCCTTGTGGATGTCATCAGGCACCACTCGCGGCGCTCCACGCTCAGCAGCCCGGCGGCCGCGCTGGTATGGGGTGTGGGTTTGTTCGGTCACAGGCTTTTCTCCATCAGGGATCGGTTCTGGACCCAGCCCCGGAAATTGCGTTGGTCGGTTTCATCGTGGAAGCTGGGCACGTAGGGCGTGGACTGGTGCTCGAACGGGCTGGCGTGGAATGGCCTTGATTTGGTCAGACGTTCACCAAGCGCCACATCCTCAGCCAGCGATGACTGGCGGCCATCATGTGTCAGGTAGGACGTGCGGGCACAACGGGCCGACGACACGGCACGAAGGTTGCGTGTCGGGTCCATGAGGCCCTGGTATTCGCGGATTTCCTCTGGCGTCACGAACGGCAGGTGCCATTGCCCTGTATAGAGGTGCTGCGTATCCGCCGTTGAAATAGCCGATTTCATTGTCTGTGCCAGCGCACGGATTTCCGGCTGTGCATCCTCATGGTCACGCAAGTCCATGAAATTGTCCCATTCTGTGGCAGTCACCACCACGTTGATGTGGGCAAACGGTTCAAGGATGCGGTTGACGATCTGTTTATGAGCGCCGTGTCCAGCCATAAGGCGTGCAGTTTCGACGGCATATTTAGCACTGTCATGCCAAAGCATTTCTGTGGCCGACCTATCGTCGATTGACATTTCCTCACGCGCCTGCATCCCTGTCTGGTTCATCCCCCAGAACACAGGCACGGCTTGATCGCGATCAACGTCCACAATCAATCGCTCGACCGGTATAGCCCTGCTGCTGCTGGCGTTCCGGCTGAACTGCCGGTGCGTCATGAATTCGGCATGGATGAAGCGAGGATACCGCAAGAGAAGCGTGTCGATACGTTTTCCAGCATTGCTAATGCTGGCGAGGATTGAGGTGGCTGTGATGGTCACTGGCAGTTCTCCGCGTTCATGGCGGCGTCAATGGCATCACGCGCCGTATCCATGCCGCTTGATCGACAAACCTGATCCGTGGCTACGAGAAAGCCATCATCGAAAGCGCGTAGTTCGGGGAAACGCTGCTTTTCCAGCCAATCCAACCGCTCTGTATCCCGCTTCGTGCAGTTGCAGGGGCCATTCGGAAACGCCGGTTCGTTATGTGTAGCGCAGTCGCTATCGTGGCCGTCACCAACGCCACCAAGGGCACGACGAACGATTTCGGTCAGTTCCTCTGCTGTGACCAGCATCATATCCGGATTTCCATCCGGCGATGTCCGGTCCGGAAGTTCCGCAACATCCCGGGCAACGCGGACCGCCACATCGAACATCTCCGCACGCTCCAGTTCACGCCCGCGCTGGATGGCAGCATCAATCGTCTCTTGAGCGAATGCATAGGAGGCTTCTTTTTTGCCTCCTTCATCCATCATTACCACGGCAAGGTCGTTGATCTGTTCTTCCCGACTTCTCACGACTGCAATCCCTCAAAATACGGGCAATCCTCTCGATCACCGTCTATCCAATCCAAAATCTGTCCCAAGGCGTCTTCGGTTTCTTCTGTCTGTTCTTCGACAGGCAATTCCATCAACCGACGATATTCGGCATATTCTCGGCTGGTCACGACTTCTTCCCTTTATCGTCGGTTAGGGCGCGGATGGCGACGGCACATTCATCTGCGGCAAACATACGTTCCTCAAATGCCACGACATCCACATCATTTTCCGCCGCGTCACCCAGTGCGTAATAATGAACGCTGATTTCCTGAGCGACTTTGGCAGCCCGCTCCCGCTCATCCTTCCGCATCTGCGCGAGTTCGGATGGGTCTGGGCATGGGCAGATGTATTGCCACTCCTCATAAATAACTGTTTCAAGAACTTTGGGTCCAGCAGCAGTAATGTATGCCTTTACATTAGCCTTCCAAAGGACTGGCAACTCATAACCGTCCCAATTCACCCAATGCCACCCACTCCGCTCCGGCTGGTCTGGCAGGCCGTTCCAGTCGCTCATTCCACTGGCCTTCCGTTGATGGCTGCATCTGACCAGCGCAAAACCTTCAGGGCAGAGGAGACCAAATTATCCGTAGGGGCTTCGCTCTCTGTGGCTTGCAGAAGCGTGCACCAAATGTCTGACAGGGCCATTTTCAGTCGCTTAATATCCGCATCCTTCTCAGCCGCTACACGGGCCTGCTGATTGCATGCGTCACGTTTCCCCGCAGCCCATCCCTTTTCGTATGCGAGGGCAACCTGCGCCTCCATGTCGGTGCGGCGGACGAGGGGCACGCCACCTTCAAATTCATTGTGGATTGAAACTGCGCAGCACCCGGGGTTCTTGAGGGCGGCGAAAACGTAATCCCGTGCCCATCCAACCGTCTCCACATCCGCGCACGGCGGGATGGGGGCGGCAACGTTACGAATACCAGCTTCTGCCACCTTACGGTCATCGCGAGAAACCACCATCTCCCTTTCCGCACCATCACAGAATTTATCGACCTGCTCGTCCGACAGCGGAAACCGCACCACCACAAACTGTTCTTCGTTTTTCATAATCACATCTTCCAAATCAACCTGCCGAGCATCAGCTATCAGTTCGTTTTCAGAACCACACATTGTCAGCCCCCACGATCTGGTCGAATGCGGCCCACGGCTCGACCCCGTTGGCGCGGGCAATCTGGAGCCTCTCGTGCTGCTGGGCGGTTAGGGGCGCAGAATTATGCGCCCGCATGTGGAGTTTGACCTGCTCCAGCCACGATGTGGTTCGGGTCAGGTGTTCGGGTTCGGCGGCGTCGGAGATCTGGCTCATGCGAACTCTGCCTCGCTGATACGCTGAGCATTATCGGTTGCGCATTTGGTCAGAGCAGAAAACGTTGCCTTGTCGTGCTTTTCGACAAATTCGATCAACTCCTTGTAGCGATTAGACATGTTGATTCTTTCAAGGGCCTTCATGTCGGAAGCAGCATTCATGGCATTAATTGCCCTTTCTGCCGCTTCTTGAGCAGAGCGTACCTGTTCCGCCAAGCCATCTACCACTTGCTTGGTTTCATTTTCTGCCGGTGCTGCCTTAGATTGAGACTTTTCCGTCTGGGTAGCTTGCAACGGTTTGACCGTATAAAGCTTTTTGCTTCCGCGTGTGACCTGCAGAGCTATGGGCATATCTTTTTGCAAGCCACTCATATGGCTTATGCGTATGCCGCCCACCATGATGCCACCAAACTTCACGTTGGGCTCGCGGAACAAGGTCATAGCCTTCCCGGCGTAGCTGTGACCATCCGATCCCCAGACATGAACCATAACCCTGCGCATAGATTTGCACGGATAGTATGGCTTCCCATTACAACCCTTGTAGAGCACTGCCACAGGCTGATCCGCATTGCCTTCGGTTACGCGCTCAATCTCAACTGTGCGCGGGCCACCAAGTAGATCATCAGCATTAAGCTGATCAGACTTGGCGATAATCGTCTTGCTCATGTCCATCAGATTACGATGTCCTCTTCCATCGCCCTTCGCTCAACGTAAATAAAACTGAGCGCAGGGTCAGCCAATGCTTCAGAATATTCGGTATGCTTCTCGGCCAGACGGGCTTCAAACTGTGTGGCTGCGTCTATCAGAAGCGCCTGGTATTGCGGATCAGGCAGAACTCGCTTTATCATCATCTTTCCGCCGCCTCGGGCAGGAAAACTGATGAAGTCAAGCCATTCTCGGCCTGAGATCATAAGGCCAGTCTGTATCTGAGCCATATATTCAGTTGGCACTGACCTGCTACAGATCACTTCAAGCTGCAAACCATGGGCTCGGGACTTGCATTCGAGCAGCCCCTTGCTGCCAACCAGTCCATCTGGGGAATAGCCGATCTTAAAACCCCATTTGTCCTCGACCATGAAGCCAACATCACTGACTGGTGCGACGTGACCAGCATAGTAAATCTTGGCTTCAATCTCGTCCTCATGACCACGCTGCATGGCGTAGGTTTGGGGCGTTTCCTCAACAATCCCGGTGATGCGCTGGGACAGAAGATCGGCGACCAGACGGCGCACGGTCTCGTTATTGGCGATCTTTCCGGTAGGCGTGACCAATTTACCGATTACGCTGGCCGTCAGCACACCACAGCGCGCCTGAAGCCACTCATCCGTTCCTTGCTCAAGATCATCATAAACCGTGAGGGCCATCACATGCACCCCTCAACAAACGCCGCCCGCTGACCACCAGGAAGCCACAGTGCGCTATAATCAGGGAACGGACATGCCGGGATGGTCAGATCATCTGATGGCCGCCGGATCTTGCTATCCCATTCGCCGCCATACTGCTCTTGCATGCCCCGGATAAAGGATTGCCTCTGTGCGTTCGTCACAGCCCCTTCCTCCCTACATGGTTCTGCATCACGCGCCGGTTGATCCGCACGCGCTGGTGTTCGGTCAGGGGGAAGGTCATGGCAGCATCTCCGCAAGAAATGAGTGGCTTTTACGGGCCTCGCACAGGCGCGCCAGAACATCCTCAAGATCGGCTTTGATCTCGGGCCGCGTTTCCTTCTCTACGTCGCGGCGCAGAACGATTTCAGCGCGCGATAGACCCTCGTAAATGTTGTCGAGGGGCTGTTCATACTGGCTGGTCATGCCGCGAACTCCATACGCTCGGCCCGGCGAATATCGGCGCGGTCAAAAGCGAGGCTCTCCCGCTCGCCTGCCTCAATGCGCTCAACCGTTTCCGGGAAGTCCTTGATGGACTTGTTCACCATGACGATTTCATCATCCAGCGCGCCACCATGCACACCGCCCGTCATGTCGCTCACGTCATGAAAGCGGGCATCAACACCCTTCGCCTGTTCGCGCAGAGCGATCAAAGATGACTGATACTCACGCAGCCGCTGATATTCGTCCTCGGCCCATGCGGGCCAGTAGCCGCCCAGAGCGTTATCAATATCACCCTGCGAACAACCGTCAGGAAGATTACTGCACATAATCAATTCCTCTCATTACTTGGAAAATAATCGGCCAACTCGGCCATTTCACCGGCTCCCGTAAGAGCCGATGCGTATGGGCGTGTCAGTAGGACAGGATGACGTTCGGGACTTTCCCCTGCACGATTGCTGTGATTACGGCCTTCCCCTGATCATCAGATAATCCCAGAGTGATCAGGGCGCGCAGAGCATCACCATTGACCTTAGCTTTGTGGGCGCGGTCGTTTGCCCTGCGCTCGGCTTCCTGTTGTTCGCGCCGCTTTTCGTCTTCAGCGCGCTTTCTCTCGGCGGCAATAGCCGCCTGCTTGTCTTCTTCTGCCTTCTTTTCCGCAGCCTTGCGCTGCTCTTCCGCCTGCTTAGCCGCCTCAATTTTCTGCTGCACGGCACGCCGTGCCTGCTCAATCGCTGCCTGCCGTTCGCGCTCAACCCGATCCTGCTCAATCTTCGCCCGGCGCTCGGCTTCTATACGGGCGGTTTCCGCGGCCTGCCGTGCGATCTCTTCCTCACGGGCCTTACGTTCTTCTTCCTGTCTGACGCGCTGCTTCTCAGCCTCTATCGCTGCAATGCGATCGGCATCTTCCTTCGCCTCACGTCGCTCCTTGGCAGCAATGGAATGCGCGTTCAGGTTTCTTTCTGCGTCTTCATAGGCTTGTGCGCCGCGCGCCGCGAATTCCTGCCAGTCCCGACCACTGAACGATGCCAAAGCATCCAGACGCTGACGGACAAGTTCCTCATTTGGTTCGGCATCAAAGCGCGCCAGGTATTCAATCTCACGAATGGCAGACTGATGCGCTTCAACGCGGTCCTTTTCCCGTGCCTCATATTCATCGACGGGTGCGCGCACTTCATCGCGCAAGGCATCCAAACGATCACGGATAACCCGGCGATCTTCGTTTACGCGATCAACAATGGCCTTCGCCTCGGCCTGAACCTCTTTACCCATGCCATCTAAAGCCGTCTTTGACCGCGCGACTTTATGGGCAATAGACTTGATCTCTTTCCGGCCCTTTTCAGTCGTCGGATCAACTCGCATTGCACGAACATCGCGCTCTAACTTACTAATTACATCTTCAACGCCGCCCTTCTGGAAAACAACCTGAGGGGTTAAGGTCTGGATTACTTCAATAGCATTTATAGTTTCGCTCATCATGGTCTCCATATCGTGCCAACTCGGCCAGACTGCCGGGACCGCAATCCCGGTGGCCTGGGCGTGTCAGGGCATTGCAACAGTGGCGAATGCGTAGAACAGCGTTCCCAGAAGCATGGCGCCGAGCAGCGCCATGCCTATGAAGCGGGTTAGGTGGTTGTCGGGTATGGGAGGCATTACTGCCTCACCATTTTGCCATTCTTGATGGCATAGAGAACGCCAGCCTCAATGCCATCTTCGCCTTCGTAGATGTTGATGAAGCGATTGCGGATGCCGTCATGCCAGACCAAAGAGGCGGCGCCGCCTTTGCCCAGTCTTACCGATCCGCGACGACCTGCAAATGCTATGGTGGCATTCTCCCCAGAGCATACAATCCGCGTGCCGTCGCCCGAGGAACCGATCTGCGCGCCGTTGCCAGAGGAACCGATCCGCGTGCCGTCGCCCGAGGAACCGATCCGCGCGCCGTTGCCCGAGGAACCGATCCGCGCGCCGTAGCCCGAGGAACCGATCTGCGCGCCGTTGCCAGAGGAACCGATCCGCGCGCCGTAGCCCGAGGAACCGATCCGCGCGCCGTAGCCCGAGGAACCGATCTGCGCGCCGTTGCCAGAGGAACCGATCTGCGCGTCGTAGCCCGAGGAACCGATCCGCGCGCCGTAGCCCGAGGAACCGATCCGCGCGTCGTTGCCCGAGGAACCGATCCGCGTGCCGTCGCCCGAGGAACCGATCCGCGCGTCGTTGCCCGAGGAACCGATCCGCGTGCCGTCGCCCGAGGAACCGATCCGCGCGCCGTCGTTCTCGTCAATATCAACACCTTCGGTTACGGCAATGATCGAACGAACGTCGCTTTTGATGAAATCAGCACTGATGTTCTTTACATCGAACGCCATATTGGCCAGCCAATGCGCATCATCGTAACGCTTGTCAGCATAAAGGCCATTCATGACCTCGCCATACGAGCCGCCCTGGGGGAACTTCTCGCGGAACCAGTAGCGACCGTCGGAGCACGCGCCCCATTTTCGGATCTTGAGGAGGGTAATCTGTGCGGGGTTGTTTTCGGGAGCAGTCTGCTGCTCGGGCTGTGTGTGGGTCATCAGTGCGCCTCCCCGATACGGCCCGTCTCAAGCTGCGGGACCATGCCATCTGTCGGCACATAGACCACGGTCTTGTTGGTCTGATTGTCGAGCTTGCTGATCCAGAGCCAGCGCAGGTAGTCTGCGTTCTCTTTCAGGCTATCGCCGATGATCTTGTTGGCCTGCGCAGTTCCTTCGGCACGAAGAACCTCCGCATCCCGCTCCGCCTGTGCAGTCTGAACCAGCACCTGCCGGTTCTGCGTCGCCTGCGCCAGTTCGGCCTCTCCGCTCATTTTGGCCGAATAGACAGAATACTGAGGGCAACCATACAGCCCTGCGCCAGCGCACAGCGCCACGACCATTCCCAAGCCGAATACGGCACCAAAGCCAATATCGTCTGACACTTCCCATCTCCGTGTTGGTGATGGGGTAATCATGCGGCCAAATGACCGCGACAGTCAACGGTCAAATGACCGCTCAGTGAATTTTTTTGGTCAATTGTCCGGGCGTGCAAAAACCGCCTTCGCGAATCATGCGGAACACAATAAGAACATAGAGGAAAGGATTCGCCATGCCCGCACCCGAGACCGAAGCCTACGTGTTCCAATCCTACAGGCTGAAAGGGGAGCCAGGCGCGCAATATCCATGGCCAACAGGTCTCGTGCACTGTCAGTCGCGCCAAGAGGCCATGATGCGGTTCTATCAGGTCAGATCAGGGCTGACCGATGATGTGGGAGCCAGCGTGTTTCGGTTCTCTGTGGGGGATGATGGCGCACCACTGACCGAGACGCTGGAGGAAGTGGGGCAGGTGGCTGTCGTCCAGGCATGAAAAACCCCGCCGGAGCGGGGTGCATATTAGTGATTGGGCATTGTCATTAAAATTCGAAGAGCTATCCCTCCAACTGCTACAGTGGCCGTCACTCCTAATCCCAGTAGCCACTTAACGGCAGAAAGACCATCTTTCCTAAGATCTTTTATATCTGACCGAAGGTCGCGCAAATCTGTCCGCAGATCCTTGAGCGAATCCTTGGTGTTTTCTGCAATCGCTTCTAATTTTGCAACACGTGCATCCATGTCTGGATCATATGGCCCATTTCCGAGTGAATGCAAGGAATCTTGGTCGGCGGCGCCAGGGAAGTTTTTTGCCGAATAAACCTTAAATTTCTCCTGAAGTTCAGCCAGATTATTTTTCATCATTAATTACCGCCTCAGGGTATTCCTTACGAATTAATGCTATCAAATTCCTTTGCTCCGAAGACTGCTCCCGCAGAGATTCAAGAGATTCGCTTATCCCTTTCATAAGATCATCTGTTGATAAAATATCATGGCTGACTTCAATTCCGTTCTTTTTTAAAGAAACTATTATTTCTACTACTTTCATTGATAGTTCTACTAGTTTCTTTTGAATATCATCGGCCCTGGAATGAAGTTCCAAGATATACAGTAATATTTTTACATCGCTTTTGTTCATGTAAAATTTCCGATACTATAATGAATAGACCATATCCAAATTACGTATATAAACCACCCGACATGTTCTGCTATCGTTCCATGAGAACGAAAGGGAAACAATGAACGGAAACGCGGCGAAAGACCTACGGGTGCTTGAAGATGGGTCAGGCCGCATTGGTGTCGATTCTGGCCTTGAGAAGCGCCATCAGACCGAAACGCTCTTCCTCGCTCATAGCGCGCCAGATCTTGAGGAGAAGAACCTCGAATCTATCATGAGCCACATCACCACCCGACTGATCCGGCGCAGGACTGAAGAGCATGTTAGGGGTCAGCCCCAGCGGCTTCAGGAACTCAAATGGCAGCACGTTCAAGGTGTGAGCTATTTTTACCACTGCGAGAAGATCAGGCGCAGTGGTGCGGCGCCGAGCGTTTCGCATGGTGTCGATCCCCACACCAGCCGCACGCATGACTGACGACTCCGACGGTGAACCGGCGGCTTTCAGGGCTGCGTCATAGACGCTGAAGAACTCCTCTACGCTCATGCGGTCTTTTTGCCGTTTTTTGAGGAAAATTGCATGCGGTAATACGACCGCACTTTCTTGTTGACGAAGCGGTCAAATGACCGCATTGTTCCGTCATGGAACTCACAGAGAAACTCTCGAAACTGACTGATGCCTACTGCGAGGCGCGTGGTGTATCGGTCGCGACAGTTTCGGGGATTATTTTCAAAAATAGTCGAACCCTTCCACGAGTGAAATCCGGTGGGGATCTTAAGACGCGGAGTTATCAGCGCGCCGTCGCATGGCTAAGCGATAATTGGCCCCATGACGCTGCGTGGCCCGATGGCATTGCTCGCCCCGACCTGTTCCGAGGCGTGACGGTCGTGCGGCCTGAAGGGGAGGGGGTGCGGTGATGAGAAAGATCCAGAACCTGACAGGAAAAAAATTCGGCAGCCTGACAGTTATTGATTTGGCCGAACCATCCAAACACCGCGTCCAACGCTGGCTGTGCAAATGCGACTGTGGTGCCGATCACATTTCACCCGCAGGCAATTTGATCAAAGGAACATCATTGCGATGCCGTGGATGCGCAAATGTTCTCCGCATCAAGACGATGCGTGCATTTCCGCCGGATCAGCATAAAAAAAATGCTCCGCGCGCACGGACGGTGAGGCCAGCCCCCATCCCCGCATCTAAGAAGCCAACATCTATTGAGCGCCAATACCGAACAATGCTGGCGAATGGTGACAAAATCCATCCCGACAACTGCATCCGTTTCTCCAATTTCACCGAAGTCCGGCTTTATGACCGGCTGATACAGCGCGACGTGGACAAAATGACGCAGGGAGCGATGGGATAATGGCTGGTCATTTCTCACAGACAATCATCCTCGGAAACGTGGGTAAAGATCCGGAAATCCGGACCAATCAGGGCGGCCAGAAGGTTGCCAGCTTCACAGTGGCTACGTCCGAAACATGGAAGGACAAGCAGTCTGGCGAGCGGCGCGAAAAGACCGAATGGCATCGCGTTGTGTGCTGGAATGAGGGCCTGACCAGCGTGATTGAGCGGTTCGTCCGCAAGGGGGCAAAGGTGCAGGTTGTGGGCCAGAACCAAACCCGCAAGTGGACCGACCAGAGTGGGCAGGATCGCTACACGACCGAGGTTGTGATCCAGAAGTTTGGCGGCAATTTGGTGCTGTGTGGCGAACGTGGTGGGGATGGCAATTCACCCCCTGAGCAGTCCCAGCCACGCCAGCAGGGCGGTCAGCAGCGTTCGGGCGGATGGGATGCGCCGTCCGGTGACAATCTGGATGATGAAATTCCTTTCTGATGCCTCACCCGCGCCCTGCCAATTCAGTGGCCACCATGCCTGCCAGGTGCTGCCGGACCTCAATGGTCGCGAAGGGATGGGTGACCGCCCATACCCGCGCCATGAGGACCAGCGTCTGTGGAATTGACAGGGTGCGGTCGGCTTCTTTCATGCCGTCCGCTGTTTCTATGGGCGGTTTTTCCAACAAGGGTTTCTCCAGTTCCGTCCGTCGCTGTTCGGAAGATGGAGAAACAGTTGTCCAAGCAGAGAGAAATTTTTTCCGTGAGAGCAGAAAGGGTGGAAATGAGCACGCCTGAAGCAATCGCGAGCAACGTTCAGGCGAACCTTCACGTGATCGCCGGAACCTTCGGCGCCCGCGCTGGCCTGAAAGAAGTTTTCAGCCGCCTGTCCCTGCATACCGGCCTGACCGCCGGGCAGGTCAAGCGGCTCTGGTACGGGGAATGGAGCGTCATCCCGGCGCATGTGTTCCTGGCTGTCCAGAAATCATACCGCAAACACATGGAGCGCGCAGAGCGGCAGGCCGAGCACCAGGCCGCCATCTACCGCGCCCTGAGCACTGAATGGGACGAACAGTGGAGCGATACATCCTCCTACGACGCGCAGCCATCACCCGATGGCGCGCCAGCCGCGCACTCCGCCGCGCCATCTCCCTGCGGCGATGGGCTGAATACCTGAGCGAACGGGCTGACCGGCTTGAGCGCCGGGCCAATGAACTGAAGAGGGAGGCTGGAGAGTGACGCACCAAATAACCGGCCGCCCGATTGCAGAAATGAAATCAGTTCTGGCCGACGCGGTGGAACTGGCAGGCGGCCAGCACGCGTGGAGCCGGAAAACCGGCATTCCGCAGTCGGTCGTGTCGCTCACGCTGAGCGGACGCCGCGACGTGTCGGAGAACATCGTCAATGCGCTGGGATACGTGACCCGGACCGTTTGCCTGCCGATGAAAGGGCAGAACGCATGAAGGTGCTTGTTGGCTGTGAATACAGCGGCATCGTGCGCGATGCGTTCATTTCCCGCGGTCATGATGCCATGTCGTGTGACCTGCTGCCTTCTGAGCGTCCTGGCCCTCATTACGCGGGAGATGTGAGGGACGTGCTGGATTATCCGTGGGATCTGGCCATCTTCCATCCGCCGTGCACGGACCTGTCCGTCAGTGGCGCGCGCCATTTCAAGGAGAAGCGCCTGGACGGCCGGCAGCAGGCATCCGTCGCGTTTTTCATGAGCCTGACGAAAACCGGCATACCGCGGGTCGCGATCGAAAACCCGGTCTGCATCATGTCCTCGCTATGGCGTCGGCCGGACCAGATCGTCCAGCCCTGGCAGTTCGGGCATGGAGAGACCAAGGCAACGTGCCTGTGGCTGAACAACCTGCCGCTTCTTGAGCCGACCCGGATTGTCGATGGGCGCGAGGCGCGCATCCACCGGATGCCGCCTTCGGCTGACCGCGGAAAACTGAGAAGCGCAACCTATCAGGGGATTGCCGATGCAATGGCAGACCAGTGGGGGCGCTCAGATGCCTGACCGCACATGGACCCGCGTGTCCGGCGTTGACCGGGACGGCACGTATTTCGTGGGGATCTACAACGTGCGCACGAATATCGAGGCGCGCGCGTGGCTCCTTTTTGAGAACGTGGAATTCATTCGGGGTCGCGTAACCGGGCTGCGCTATGAGGCGCTAGGGCCGGGCGACCGCGCCTGTCCGTTTCCGCCAAGGGAGATGGCGGCATGAGCACCATTTCCTTTCCCCTCGCACGATCGACGCCCGTATCTAGCGCAAAATCTAGGAAGGGGGTGCCCAGAGGGACATCGTTCTTTGACGGTAGAGAAGGCGAACTTAGAGACTTATCCGCGACGATGACACTTGCGCAGTTGTCTTCTTATTTCGGATGTTCCGAAATTTGTGTCTCAAGGGCGAAAAGGCGGCTTGGAATCAAGATTTCCCCCCCCGCGTCAAAAATTTTCCAAAATTATCGGCATGGAAGCTGAATTCCTCTCAATCCATAACTCGTTGCCCGATAAGGATCTAGCCAAGCATTTTTCGGTTTACGTAAGCACAATTGAAAAATGGCGCGTTCGTTTAGGCGTAAAAAAAACTGCGAACCGGTGGGATATAAATCCCCATCCACGAGGCGCCTTAGGCATGAGGCATTCCGACAAGGCAAGACATGCAATATCGAAAAGTGCGTCTGCATGGTGGGAAGCGTTGTCCGATGAGGATAAGAACATTGCAGTATTGAAGCGAATGAAAACTCGAGAAAAAAACGGGACGCTCTACCCCAGCCGAAGGGCTTCCTCTTGGAAGGCTGGGTGGCGAGAGATAGGTGGAAAAAGGATATATTTCCGGTCTGCGTGGGAAGCAAATTTTGCGCGATATCTTAATTGGCTGCAGGAGAAAGGGGAGATTTCAGAATGGGAACATGAACCGGAAACATTTTGGTTTGACCAGCCCAAGAAAACGATCGATGGGAAACGACTCGGCGGCATTAGGCGCGGTGTCGTCAGTTATCTTCCTGACTTTGTAGTAACAGAACTACCAGGTTCTCTAACATATTACGAAGTTAAGGGATGGATGGACGCGAAAAGTAAAACAAAGATAGCGCGGATGAGGCTTTATTATCCCGAGATCTCTTTAAGAGTTATCGACGGTAAATCTTATGCCGATCTGAAGAAAAAAATGAGCATGATTATTCCGGGATGGGAGGATGGGACAAAGAAAAATATCTTGCCAGAAAAGTGCCCTAACAAATCCGTCCAATCTGTGAAGAGCAAGCTGTGTGAACAGCGGACGGTCGTGACCATCACTGAGCATAAATAAAAATGACCCGGCACGCAGTAATGCGGCCGGGCCAATAGGATCAAAAATGAACACGAATTCTATTGCACAGATTGGTGACAATTCCAAGCATTTCGCGGCCGATCCGGTTCTATCGAGCATGATCGTGCAGGGCGGACACAAGGCTGACGTGGCCCGAATGATCATGCTGCGCCAGGAGTTCAGTGCAGCCTTTCAGGCAGCCATCAAGAGCGCTTCAGACCTTTCGGAGATGCAGGAGCACGCCGACGATACCGGCCGAATGCTGTCCTACCTGATGCAGATCGAGGGGTGGGATCGATGAGCAAACCCACCTACAAAAAGCGCTACGGTTGGTCCAAGTTCTGGTGGAAGGACTGGCAAAATGACCTTGCCCTGAAGTCCTGCTCCTACGCTGCGCGTGGCCTCTGGATGGAGATGTTGGCCATCATGCATGCTGCAGAACGCATCGGTTTTTTTGAGATTTCTGGCAAGAAAGTTGGAATAAAACAGCTTGCCGGACTGACAAATGGAAGCGATCGGGAAGTCAGAAAACTACTCTCCGAACTGCAGGAAAACAACGTGTTCAGCGTCGATGAAGACGGGTTTATCTTCTCGCGCCGCATGGTCAGAGACAAGGAAAACTCTGACATTTCGGCAGAATATGGTCGTTCGGGGGGTAATCCCTCACTGACAAAAAACGATGACAAAAATAGCAAGGGAGGGGTTAACCCCCCCGATAAGGGGGCGGATAAGCCGAGGGATAAACTCAAGAAGCTAGAAGCTAGAAATAACCCTATAGTCCCTTTGATTTCGGATGCCGATGAGCAGACCCTGGGCTTCGAAGATTTCTGGTCAGCCTACCCGAAGAAGGTTGGCAAGGGTGCTGCGCTGAAGGCGTTCGAAAAGGCCCGGCAGCGCGTCGACGTCCAGACCCTCCTCGACGCCATTGCGGGGACGAGCTGGTCCGAGGATCACAAGTTCATACCCCACGCCTCGACCTGGCTCAACGGCGAGCGTTGGGCGGATGAGGGTGTTCTGCTGCAGCAGTCGGCAGCCAAGGCGCAGTTCGACCTACCAGCCTACGAGGAGGCTGCGCGGAAATGGGCCAAGAGCGGCTTCGAGGGTAGCATGCCGCTTCCTGAGCATTTCCCGCTGAAGGAGGCTGTCGATGCCTGAGGCGTTGCATTTCGAGCCCGCGGCGCAGGAAGCGCCCGCCAACGCCTTGGCCGAAGCCTGCGTGATCGGGTCGATCCTGCTCAACAACGCGGCCTACGACAGCGTGGCGGACGTGGTGAAGCCGGAGCATTTCTACCACACCGACATGGCCGAGATGTTCCGGCTAGTGCAGGGCGAAATCACGGCAGGCCGGAAGGTCTCACCCGTCACCATCGCGCCTCAGATCCGCGCCAGCGAATACCTCGGCGCCGAGTGGCAGGCGAAAAACCTGCCTCGCATCATTTCGGCTGGCGATGTGCGCATGGCCCGCGAGGCTGCGCGGTCAGTGGCCGCGTGTTGGGTCAAGCGTTCAATCCAGTCCTACGCCGACGAGATGCGCGCGCGGGCAGCCAATTCGGAAGCCACGGCAGACGATATCCTGACCGAAGCGTTGGAACATCTGGAGGCGCTGGCGAAAGGGGCCGATGCGAGCCGTCCGGCAGTTTCGGCCTACGCGGCCGGACAGGCGCTGATGGAGGAGACCAACGCGAATTGGCAGGAAGGGCGCTACCTGTCTGGCCTCGACACGGGCTTCGCGGAACTGAACAACAAGATCCGCGGCTTTCGGCCGGGCGCGATGTATGTCGTTGCTGCTCGCCCAGGCATGGGCAAGTCGGCGTTTGCGCTGTCCTTGGCCGTGCGCATGGCGCAGCGGAATGGCCGCGGGCTGTTCTGGTCGGGCGAGATGTCGGCCGAGGAGCTGATGGGGCGCGCGATCGCTGCCAAGGTCCGCATGCCGCTGGACATGGTGCTGACCGGGATGGATGACCGAGAGGGGCAGCCCGAGCGCGTCCTGCAGCGGGACATGGCTCGGATGGTCAATGCTTCGATCGCGCTGAAAGAAATCCCGCTTTCGATCGATGACCGCGAGGGGATCACGGTTCCGCAGCTACTCTCCCGCGCTCGCCAGATGAAGCGCTCGAAGCAGGGCCTGCAGTTCGTCGTGGTGGATTACATGGCGCTTCTCCGGCCATCGGCCATCGCACGCAAGTCGGGCAATCGCACGACCGAGATGACCGAGATCAGCGCCGACCTTGCCCGGATGGCGCGCGAACTGAAGGTCCCGGTCATTGCCCTGTCCCAGCTCAACCGGCAGTCCGAAAACCGCGAGGATAGGCGGCCAATGCTTTCCGACCTGCGGGACTCTGGAGCGATCGAGCAGGACGCCCGATGCGTGATCGGCCTTTACCGCGAGGAGGAAACGCTGCGGACGCGTCTGAGCAGCGAGGGGCAGCTTGCCCGGAACGCCAACGAGGCTGAGGCGGCCTACGAGAAGCGCCGCAATGAGTTTCATGCCGCGCTGGAGCGCTCGAAGGGGAAGGCTGAGGCGATCGTTCTGAAGAACCGCGGCGGCCGGACTGGCATCGTGGACATGCTGTTTGACGGCCCCTGCACCTGGTTCCGGGATGTGAATGATGGCGAAAGATCAGAAGCTTGGTGATGCAAAAAATGGCTGAAAACCAACACGAAAACAGTACCAATCCGCGCGCCGGGGTGGTACTATCCAGCATGGATAACGCCGACGAAATATGGCCGCACCGCTGCGGCGCCGACTACGTGGCCAACCTCGCGCCGCCAATCGACTGGAACGCGGCGGCTGCGAGATGTCGGGCGCGGTGTGAGCGTGACATGGCTGTTTCCGCTTCTAGGATTGGCGCTGAGGGCGGTTCAGCGTCTGATATGGGAGATTAACCGTGCGAGACGATAAGGGCGCTGTGCGGACGAATATGGAGGGTATGGCAATGTGCCTTGATTGCGACATATCCCGCTCTGACGGGTCAAAAATACGTGCTAGAGACTGCGGCGAGCTGGCTGCGGCGCTCCGTATGGAGTTTCGCGACTTACCCCTGAACTGCCCTGACCCGCGCGGTCCTATTGAGGCTGCCGAGTGCCTGTGTTGGGTTGATGTGCCCGCGCTGGCTGAGCGGCACGGCATGATTTTCGAGGAACCGGATTATTCTCCGGGCAGTGACCGTTGGGATGCCTATGCGCTTCGAGAGCGTGTGGGTGAATTGGGAGGCGAAGAACGATGATTGCGGAAATATGCCTCGCTCTTGGCGTCGGTTGGTTTCTCGGGTGCTACATGGCGTTCAGTTCGCTTTCCAAGAAAGCCAAGGCAGGGAAATTAATCTCGCTGGATGGTGTCGTTTACCGAGTGACTGAGGTTCGGGGATGAGCAAATGGCAGGCCATCGCGGCGATCAGCGAAAACGCATCCATGGCTGTTGGGGTAATAGGCTGCGTTTGGGCGGTCGCGTGGTTTCTGGTGAAAACCAGATGATCCGCTTCCTGAAACGCCACGTATGGCCGTGGTCGGAGATTGAGCAAGGTCGGCGCATCGCTAGCAGTCGGCTTGAAGACTGGTGCAGTGCGGAAGGGCGTATAATTGATCTCCGCGCCCAGATCGTTGATCTGCAAATGCGCCTCGACAAATACGAGCGCCCACGCGGGAAGGACGGGAGGTTCGTTCGGGATGAGTGACGCGCTGAAAATCGCCCTGATCTGGGTTCTGTTCCTCGTCTTGATCGTGCCTGTGTCGGCTGTGTGCTGGGTGGTTATTCAGTGGCGTAAGTGGAACGGAGCATGAGGGCATCTGGATACGAACGAAATACCAGCGATTGGTACGTAGAGCCCGCTTGGTCCGTGGACGCGCTGCTCCAGGTTGAGCGCCGTTTTATTGGCCCCGTTATGGACCCGTGTTGTGGAGGCGGAAATATCCCCAGACAGTTGGCGCGAGATGGTGTTTATACCGTCAGTGCGGATGTGCATGATCGTGGGGTGTGGCCGGTTGATATGGTTGGTGATTTCCGTAGTGCCATACCGGCAGTTGGCCCTAATAGTATCATCAGCAATCCGCCCTATGGTGAAGCGCGGGAGTTCATTGACTGCGCACTCGCACATACAGCGGATCGCGTTTGCGTGCTGTTGCGTCTGGCGTTTCTGGAGGGGATCGCGCGCCGGGAGTGGTTCAAATCGGTGCCTTTGGCGCGCGTGTGGGTGTCGTCGCGTCGAATGTCCATGCCGCCCGGCGGCTCGGATATCCCCGCCAAGGGAGGCGCGATCGCTTACGCGTGGTTCGTGTTTGAGCATGGATGGAAGGGCGCGCCTATTATTGGCTTTCTTCCAGATGTTTCTGAACGGGTGACAGCATGATCCCCAGACGCCAACGCCACTTCCAGCAGGAAATGCAGGCGCGAGGGGGGTCAGCCACCATCTCACGCGGCGGACACCTGAAATGGACCCACAGCAACGGCGCAATCTATTTCTCGGCAGGAACGCCGGGTGACCGCAGGGCAGTGAAGAACGCTCGGGCGGATATGAGGAGGTTGGAGAAGTGAGCGTGCAGGCATTGGTGATGGCTGGCCCTGCCGAATACTGGCTGTGGCAATCAGGATGGCTTATCCCTCTGGAATTGTTTGTCGGGTCAGTTTTTGTTTGCTGGTTTTTGTTTGTCACAGTTTCGATCATGAACGTCCGTCATCGGGCTATGAAAGGTTAGGGAGTGCACGTCAAAAACCCTTTCTTACGCCGCAAGAAAACAGTCTCTGAACTGGAAGGCCTTGTCTGTGAGGCATGGAATGAAGGCATCCGCGACGCCAAGGCGCGCCGATGCTTCATGGTTCATAAATGGGGAATGTGGGAACCTTTATCCGGTCATGAATATCAATGGCAGACACGCCGATGTTTGCAATGTGGGAAATTTCAGGATAAGCGCCGATGACTCAGACCATCTCCAAAGAAACCCAGAGGACCCTTAACGCAGTCGTCACGCCCGAACGCCAGCGCCGGTCGGAATGGACATTACAGCACGGCGCTCCGCGTGTGCGCTCAGCGGTCAAGACACTGTTGAACAGCGAGTATATCGAACAGGATGCGGCGGACGCTGCCGAACGATGGTTGCGGGCTTACAATCTTGGCAAGAACGATTACGTGGAATATGACGAAAACCACGTGATGAATACGACCGTGAAGCACGATGAGGTGTCATGGCAGATGCTACGCGCGGTTTCGTGGCGCGAGGTGGCGTTTGTCAGGTCACATCTTGGGCGGCAGGCACATCAGTTGTTCGAATTGATGCTAGTTGATGAAAAGCCGTTCGGGCAGATCGCGGAGATTGTTTTTCCGTCGCTCGGCCTCACCACCGGCATCACGCGGTCATCGGCGGCATGTGCGATGGTCCTGTCCCAGCTTCCCGGCGCGTTCAAGGCATATGACCGGTGGGTAAAAAACCAGTCACACAGGCAGGATCGGGGCGACTGCTGGCTGTCCAAAGAGATGTCGGAAAAATAGCACTTGCCCTTTTCGAAGAAATATGGTGCTTTGTCGTTACATTAGATTAATTGCGTTCAATGGCCGCCGGTTGGTGGCCTTTTTTTGTTCGAGGGTGATGTGGACGAGAAGATGAAGGCGGGCAGGCCGTCTGGTTTCTCAACTGCTGTTGCGGACGAAATTTGCGCGAGAATCATGGATGGGGAAAGCCTTCGCGCGATATGTCTAGACGATCATATGCCGGGCCGAAGAACGGTATTTGAATGGCTTGACAACGACGCGCATAAGGATTTCCGCGCCAGGTACGCGCACGCACGCGCGCGAGCCGCTGAGGCGTTTGAGGATGAAATTGTTGACGTCGCGCGTGCAGCAAATGCCGAGGATGCCGCCGCCAAGCGCCTTCATGTCGATACCCTGAAATGGGTGATGTCAAAGCGCGCCCCCAAGGTATACGGCGACAAGGTTACGCAGGAGCATACAGGACCGGACGGCGGCCCCATGCAGGTCAGTGAAATTCGTCGCGTAATAGTGGATGCCCCTAAAGACTGACGATGAAACCTCTGGATATTCCTACAGCGCGCGTGTTCGAGCCATTGCTTGCGCCGCGTAGGTATAAAGGGGCATACGGCGGTCGCGGATCTGGTAAATCGCACTTCTTTGGTGAATGCATTGTCGAGGAGCATTTGCGCATCCCAGGGCACCGAACGGTGTGTATCCGTGAGGTGCAAAAATCCATCGAACGATCATCAAAGCAGTTGATCGTGGACAAGATCAGCAAGTTCAATTTGAACGGCCTGTTTGACGTTCAGGATCAGTTGATAAAAACGCCCGGTGGCGGCCTGATTATCTTTCAGGGCATGCAAAACCATACTGCGGATAGCATCAAGTCCCTTGAGGGGTTTGACCGGGCATGGATTGAGGAAGCGCAGTCGATCAGTGCCTATTCGTGGCGCATGCTGCGTCCGACTATGCGAAAGGCGGGGTCGGAAATATGGGCCAGTTGGAACCCGGCCAGCCCCGATGACCCTATAGATGACTTCTTTCGTGGTCCGGGGTCTGATCGCCCTGACCTGATCTCAGTTCGGGCGAACTGGTCCGATAACCCGTGGTTTCGCTCTGGCACCCTCCCCACGGAACGCATCGAGGACCAGAGGGCGCGACCGGACGAATATGGGCACATCTGGGAAGGCGATTACGTCAGCATCACGGATGCGATCATATTCAGGAACCGGGTATCGGTCGAGGAATTCAAAACCCCGGATGACATGCGGTTTTACTACGGCGTTGACTGGGGTTTTGCGAAAGACCCGACGGCGGCGGTGCGTTGCTTTGTGTCGGATGGGTGCCTTTACGTGGATCATGAGGCGGGCGGCGTCGGGATAGAACTGGACGATACTCCAGCCATCCTGAGTCAGATACCTGGCGCGCTCGATTGGCCGTGGAAGGCGGACGGTGCGAGGCCGGAAACGATCAGTTTTCTTGCCAACAGGTTTGGGTTTCGCATCAGTGCGGCGAAGAAATGGCCCGGAAGTGTCGAGGACGGGGTGGCGCGCCTGAAATCGTTCAAGCGCATTATTGTTCATCCTCGCTGCAAGCGGGTGGCAGAAGAGTTCAGGAAGTATTCATACAAGGTGGACAAGAGGACTGAGGAAGTCCTTCCTGTCATTGCGGATGCGTGGAATCACTGGATAGACGCCCTGCGCTATGCGCTTGATGGGGTAATCCAGAACAGGCGCACCGTTCCGGTTTTCAGTTCAGCAGACAACGACCAGATTTAGGCGACAAATGTTCTTCAGGCGCAAGAAAGAAGCAGCTCCCGTGCCTGTGCGGGTTGAGCCTGTGCTTACGCGCGCCCATCGCAATCCTATGGTCATGCGGGACACGGACTGGCGTGAGGTAGACCGCAAGCCCGTCGCGTCTAGAGAGATCGCAAAGCCATACCAGCCAATACCCGGCGTCATCCCTGACGGTCAGGTTCTGGCGATGGACAGCGCGTATGGTCCCGGAGTTGCCCAGTCGATCAACAACGCCATTGCCGACGGCGTGGTGTTTCTTGGCTATCCGCGACTGGCGGAAATGTGGTCCCAGCGCGTTGAATACCGGCATATCGTCGGCACCCTGTCTGAGGAGGCCACTCGCGAATGGATCGAGTTTCACGGCCCGAGTGACGAAGCAAAGAAGGAGCGCATCGAGCAGCTTGAGGCCGAATTTGTCCGGCTCAAGGTGCGCGAGCACTTCAAGATGCTGTCGGATCTGGATGGTGCTTTCGGCATCGGTCAACTGTTCCTCAACACAGGATTGCCGCACCTGTCCGACGATCTGGCGACGCCACTCCTTCTCACGCCGGAGACATTCCCCAAGGGCAGCCTAAAGGAAATTGTTCCTATAGAGCCGATCTGGACCAGCCCGAACGAATACAATTCAGAAAACCCGCTGCGCCTGGACTTCTATCGACCCACGAAATGGTGGGTTATGGGGGCGACCGTCCATCATACGCGACTGTTGCGGTTCGTGTCGCGTGAGCCGAGCCAGATCCTCGCGCCAACCTACAATTTCGGCGGCGTGCCCCTGATCCAGCTTGCCAAGCCCTACGTCGATAATTGGGTGCGCACACGTCAGTCCGTGAGCGACCTAATCAACGGCTGTTCGATTGTCAGTCTCAAGACTGACATGGTGTCCGTATACGAAAATGCGGGCATCGGCGGCCTGATCGATCGGGTCCAGAATTTCATCAAGTTCCGCGATAACCGTGGCGTGTTCCTGTCCGACAAGGATAGCGAAGAACTCCAGATTTTGTCTGCGCAGTTGGCCGGTCTGGACAAACTCCAAAATCAGGCGCTCGAGCAGATTTGCGTGGTCGCGCAGATGCCGCTTGTCAAGTTCTCGGGCATATCCCCGTCAGGCTTGAACGCATCGGCAGAAGGTGAAATTCGCGTTTGGTATGACCGCGTTGCGGCCTATCAGGAGGCGTTTTTCCGACCCGGCCTCACGCATGTCATGCACGCGGCCATGCTGAACATATGGGGAGAGATCGATAAAGATATCGATTTCAGGTTCATCCCCCTGTGGCAGTTGGATGAAGCCGCAAAGGCCGCGATCGCAAAGACGCGCGCTGACACGCGTGCCGTCTACGAGGAAATGGGCGCGGTCAATAACGACGAGGTGCGTTCTTCCCTGCGCACAGATGAAGATGGGTTGTTTGACGGGGCCGATCTTGGTGGCCCCGGATATGAGCCTCTGGCCGAACAGGAAGGGAAAGACCCTGAAAACGGGGGAATTCACCTGTTCAATAATCCAGCCGCCCATACGGATAATGACGGTGTTTGATGGCCGGAAGAACCAAGATGCTCAAGCCGATCCGCCCGAATGCTGGGGTGGGATCGGCTTATGAGCGGAGCCTTATCGCGCTTATTGATGAAATGGAGCGGAGCATTCGACGCTGGCTGCGAGCCAGGTATCGAAAGGTCGAGGACCGCATAACGCAGGACGCAAGCCCGGCGGCAGAATTGCAGAGCCTGATGGACAAGCTGACCGAACGTTGGCGGTCGCGGTTCGATGAACTGGCCGAAAGTCTGGCGCCACGCTTCGTGGACAGGGCCACGGCCAGTATCGATCGGACCTATAAGCGGGAACTGGACCGGGCCGCAGGGTTCACGATCCAGTTCCGGCCGACCGAGGGCGTGACCGATGCGATGAAGGCATGCGTCAATGAAAACGTATTGCTGATCAAGAGCATCGGCGAGCATCACCTGAGCGAAGTGAACCAGATGGTGATGCGCGCCGTGGCGCATGGCGGTGATCTGGGGGAACTGACAGATGGCCTGCAACAGCGTTTCGGCATCACTCGCCGCCGGGCCGCGAACATCGCACGCGACCAGAACGCCAAGGTGACAAGCGCCATCAATAAGCAGCGCCAGATTGAGACCGGTCTGTTTGAGTCGGAATGGGTTCACTCGGCAGGCGGAAAGCATCCGCGCGAAAGCCATGTGGAGGCCGGGCGCAAGCGCCTGCGTTTCGATGTGCGCGAAGGTGCGCTGATTGACGGTGAACGCATATGGCCGGGGCAACTGCCGAATTGCAGATGCTCAAGCCGGGTAATCCTTCGAGGGTTTAACGATAAATGATCCCCATAGCTGCGTTTTATTTGGTGCTCACTTATTGGGGCACGCAGATGATCACACTCCCAATGAACAGTGGGGAGTCGTGTCAGAAGGCGGCATCTGAATACATGAGGGAAAGATCATCCATGTATGAGTTTTCAGCCCGCTGCTTGCCATCTGGATTTTCTGAAAAATGACCAACATCCTCGCCTATGACCGCATGGGGACCGTCCGCACGACTGACGTGGAAGGGCGGTTGCGTGTAGCCAAGACACCGATCAGCAAAGCCAACATCTGCCCGTATATGGGAAAGGAAATCCCGGAAGGGCAGAAGCTAGGCCTTGATCCTGAACGAATATACCAGATGTTGCGCGATCCTGACGAACTGAAAAAGGCCGCGCCGAGCTTTAATGGCCTCCCTGTTCTTGAGGAGCACTTTCATGTCACGGCAGCAAATCCGCGCCGTGATCTGGTGGTGGGCACGACGGGGAATGAAGCCGCGTTTGACGCGCCCTATCTGATGAACAGCCTTGTGGTGTGGGACGGTGAAGCCATCAGCCGGATCAAAACCGGCGAACAGCGCGAACTGTCCAGTGCCTATCGCTACACGGCTGACATGACCCCCGGTGAATACGAGGGGCAGAAATACGACGGCGTGATGCGCGACATTGTCGGTTCTCACGTGGCGGTCGTTCCCACAGGACGCGCCGGACCGGACGTTCTGGTTGCAGACTCCCAAATGGAAAACACGAACATGAAGTATATCCCCCGCGCTTCGCGGCGTGCGATGTTCGCAAAACTGCGCCCGTTTCTGGCGCAGGATGCCGATATTGACGCCGCCAAGAAGGCGCTTGATTGCGATGAAATGGGCAAGGATGACGCATGCGAAACGCTGCGCAACCTGCTCGGCGGCCGCGTTCCTGACGAAATCATGGACCAGGTTCTTGCCCTGTTCGAAAATGCGTCCACTGGCGGCGCGCTGAACACGGCGCAGGATTCCGACGAAGCGGAGCGGCGCGAAAAGCTGCGCGCGGCAGGCCTGTCCGATGATGAGATCGACAAGGTGATCGCCTCCCTTGCCGATGTGGCAGAGGACGATGACGACGACTTCGCCGAAATGGCGGAGAAGATGCGCAAGGCCGGGATGTCGGAGGAGGACATCGAAGCGTGCCGCGCCCTTTGCGCACCGCAGGCCGCACAGGACACGGACCAGACCGAAGCGGATCGCGCGCGTGAGGCCGCAGGTGCGAGCGAGGCCGACAAGGCCCGTGCGGAACGTGAACGCAAGGACCGTCGCGATGAGGCGGAAGGCGCGCGTCGCGCCGATGAGGAGCGTGCGGAGCGTGAGCGGCGCGACCGTGAGCGTGAATCCGCCGGGGCCAAGGCCGCGATGGACGCCGCCATCAGCAAGGCGAAGTCGGACGCCGTGGCGGAAACGATGGCCGCCATGCGGGAGCTTCACACCGCGCAGGACGCCGTGAAGCCGTTCGTGGGCACCGTGGCGATGGACAGTGCTGAAGGCGTCTACCGCTTCACCCTGCGCCAGCTTGGCTACGACCTGTCCGGCATCCCCGCGACCGCATACCGCTCCATGTTCGATCAGCATGCGCGTCGCGCCGATAGCGCCAAGCGCCCGACCATCGCGGCGGACAGCAAGGCCGGGCTTGGGCTGCTGGACAAGTTCCCCGGCCTCAAGGCCGTGAAGATCAAGGGATAATCACATGCCTTTCCAGAATCAGGTTTATCAGGAACCCGCATATGGCGTTCCGGGCACGTATGCCTCCAACAACCCGTCGGCCAGCGTGCTGGCGGGTGAGGGCGCGCTTGTCGCGGGCACCGGCGGATGCACGATCGCGGCGTTCGGGTGGATTCAGGGGGACGGCCAGACCGTCCTGAACGCACCGCCCGGAACCAGCGTTGGCAGCGGAGCGACTGCGACCGCAACCCTCGGCACCGAGGTGATCTATACCGTTTCGGCTCTGGCTGTGAACGCGGCAGGCACCGGGTACGCTGTTGACGATACCGTGACGTTCACGGGCGGCACGGCGACGGTGTCCACCATCGGGACCGGCGGCGCAGTCACGGCGGTTACGCTCAAGACCTCCCCGGCCCAGACCACGGACCCGGCGGCGACCGGCGTTGCGACCACGACCAGCGGAAGCGGAACGGGCCTGACGCTGGATGTGACAGCGACCCCCGGCACATCGTCCAACGGCGCCGTTGCATCTGTCACGGTGTCGGCTGGCGGTTCAGGCTATACCGCTGTTCCCACCGTGACCATTTCGGGTGGTGGCGGCACGGGCGCCACGGCTACGGCCACGATCTACGGGGGCGCCGTGACAGGCGTGACCGTGACCGATGGCGGCTCTGGTTACACATCCGCCCCGACCGTGACCATCACGCAGGAGGCCGTGACGCCCGGCGCGCCCGATGGCTTCGTGTTCAATGACCGCAGCGCGTGGATTGCCGACATCTACGACGAAGCGACCATGGTCATGCCGCAGGGCTACATGCTCGATCTCAAGGCGCAGGGCGATTATTTCGCTGTGTCCACGACCGCATCCACGCGCGGCCAGAAGGTCTTTGCCTCCACCACGGATGGCACGATCAGCACGGCGGCTGCTGGAAGCACGGTTTCCGGTTCCCTTGAGACCGAATTTTACGTCGCAATCGGCGGGAATGCCGGTGAGACGATCACCATCAGCACGTGGGATCACAACTGATGCCTTTTGAAACCGAATTCGCGCTCCTTGCCGAGCGCGGTTTTGTCATGCCCGAGGGCGCACACATCCTGCCGAGCGATGATGTCATCGCGTCCGACCGGCTGGCGATGGATGCCGCCCCGACCCTGTCCACCACCGCCAATGCCGGTATCCCGGCTTTCATGGCGACCTATGTTGATCCCAAGCTGATCAATGTCGTGTTCTCCCCCATGCGGGGCGCGGAACTGAACGGAGAGAGCAAGAAGGGGGATTGGGTCACGCCGACCGCGATCTTCCCGATGATTGAAAGCACGGGTCGCGTTGCCAGCTATGGCGACTGGAACAACAACGGCGTTGTTGACCTGAACGCCAACTTCCCGGACCGGCAGTCCTATCACTACCAGGCGTTCGCGCGCTGGGGCGAGCGAGAAGTCGAAATGGCGGGGGCGGCCCGCATTTCGTGGGTGGCCGGTCTGCGTCAGGCTGCTGCCCTGAAGCTGAACAAGTTTCAGAACCAGTCCTACTTCTATGGCGTGAAGGGGCTGCGCAATTACGGATACCTGAACGACCCGCGCCTGCCCGCGTCGGAAGTGGCGGCGGCCAAGACGGCTGGCGGAACATCATGGAACAAGGCGACGCCCGAGGAAGTCACGGACGACGTGATTGACCTCATCAATCAGCTTCGTTCGCAGTCCGCCGGTTACGTGGATACGGATTCCGAAATCACCATCGGACTTTCCCCCACACGCGCTGGCATCATGACCAAGCCGAACATGTACGGCCTGTCGGCATGGGACCAGCTTAAGAAGCAGTATCCGAACCTGCGCTTCGTTCAGGCCATCGAGTTTGGCGACGCGGCGGGTATGACTGTGCAGTCCATGATCGCCATCGCCAAGGAGATCGAGGGGCAGCAGGTTGCCGAAGCAGCCTTTACCGAAAAGCTGCGCACCCATTCCGTGGTCGTGAAGGCGTCGGGCTGGGAGCAGAAGATGTCGCAGGGCACCTGGGGCGCAATCATCTACATGCCGCTGGGCGTGGCAACCATGACGGGGATCTGATCCATGACCATTGCAAACCCTGTCACGGTCGGCTGCAAGCTGCCCAACGGCCTCGTGCTGCGCTCCGGCGAGCATAAGGTGGTGCTGTCCGGCGCCAATTCCTCCCGCGTGATTGGCGGTTACGGGCTGACTTCCGTGCCGTCCGACCTGTGGGAAGATTGGGCGAAGCGCCACGCTGATACCCCGTTCATCAAGAAGCGCATCGTGTTCGCGCAGGCTACTCCGGCCAAGGCTGAGGGGCAGGCCAAGGAGCAGGAGGGCGTACGCACGGGTCTGGAACCTCTGGACCCGGACAACGAGAAGAACGGCATCAGCAAGCTGTGAGGGCACCATGGCGGTAGCGACGTTCGATTATGCCACATGGTCGGCGCGCTACCCCGACCTTGCGGCGAAGGTTCCTGAGACGCTGGCTGACCTGTATTTCGGGGAGGCCCAGCTTTATCTGGACAATACCGAGTGCAGCCCCGTGCGTAACATCATGCAGCGCACGATGCTGCTCTACATGCTGGTGGCGCACATCGCATACCTGAACCTGCCGACAGCCAGCGGCGGGAACGGGGCGGGTCTGGTGGGGCGTGTGTCGAACGCCACGCGCGGCTCTGTTTCGATTGGCACGGACATGGGCGCGCAGCCCGGTTCGGCGCAGTGGTTCCTGCAAACGCAATACGGAGCCGCGTTCTGGCAGGCCACGATATGGCTGCGCACGGCGCGATACGTCCACATCCCACGGATTCAGAGGCAGACATGGCCGTAAACTTCAATGGTGGTTCGAAACTGAAGGCGGCGCTGGAAAAGCTGTCGCAGAAGGTGAAGGACGGGGGGCATGTGAGGGTTGGCTTCCTTGAGGGTAAGTCATACCCGGACGGAACGCCTGTTGCGCAGGTGGCCGCGTGGAATGAGTTCGGAACTAAAACGGCTCCTCCCCGACCATTTATGAGAAACACAATATCTGCTCATTCTGGGCAATGGGGGGATGCGCTATCGGCGGCCTTGAAGAGCACGGATTGCGACGCGAAAAAATCGCTTGAAGTCGTGGGAATGGTTATTGAGGGGCAGATTCGCGACGAGATTTCGAACCTTAACGACCCTCCCAATGCCCCCCTGACCAACCTGCTGAAGGATCGTTTCCCAAGGGGGGATTATTCAACTGAAGATTTCCTTCAGGCGGTTCACGACCTGAAAAATGGCGAGACAGCGCCCGAAGGAAAGCCTCTGGTCTGGTCGGGCCTCATGAGGCAGGACGTATCTCACGAAGTCAAGGACGGCCCCGATGAGTCTTAACATCTTCGGAGCAGCCGGTAACGTCTGTCAGGCCGTCAACCCGCATATCACCATCCCGATCCGGTTTAGCACCGGCAGCACGGATAATGCCGATGGCTCACCCAACCCGACCTACTCAACCGCGTCTGTCGAAGTCGAGGTTCAGGCGGTCAGTTCGGAAGACCTGAAGCAGATTGAGAACATCAATCAGCAGGCGGACATGCGCTCTGTTTACGTGTTCGGCGTGCTGAATGCGCTGAACAGGCCGCTACAGATCGGCGGCGATATCCTGACATTCTACGGGTCGGACTGGCTCGTAACCCAACAGCTTGAAGAATGGGGAGACGGCGAATGGACGAAGGTTCTGGTGACACGGCAGATTACTACGTCATAAGCCCTACCGAAAGCGAGATCTACACAGCCATGCGTGCGTGGCTTCTGGAAATCCTGCCGTCTGGCATGCGGGTCATCCAGGGTCAGCAGAACCGGCAGGCCGCCCCGCGTGACCCCTTTGCGGTCATGACCATTATCGGGCGTGAGCGGATTGCCACCAACGGCTGGACCTATGACGGGACCAGTACCCGGACAGTGACGGAACAGATCCGCATCACGATGCAGATCAGCCTGTTCGGACCGGCATCCAGCAACCAGATGCAGCTTGTAACGGCCCTGTGGCGCGACATGCAGGCGGTTGATTATTTCCGCAACCAGTCCGTTCCGGTTTGCCCCCTGACCACATCAACCACCCGGCAACTCGGCTTTATCACCGGCGAACGCCAGTACGAGGACTGCTGGTCCGTTGATCTGTCCATGCAGGTCAACCTGACCGTCAAAATCCCCCAGACGTTCTCAGGCCAAATCCCATCAATAGAATTGAACGAGGCCACTACGGGCGCTCGCACAACGGAGTAATTTCATGGCATCCATCCCCATTTCCCAGGTGGTGAAGGTCACGCCCGGCGTGCTCGCCGCCGGGTCTGGCCTCGATGAACTGTCCGCCCTGTTCGTCACGTCCGCGTCGTCTGCACTGGCCGCCGGTTCGGTCCAGTCGTTCACATCCGCAAGCGATGTAGGGACGGCATTTGGCACCACGTCCGCTGTGTATAAAATGGCCGAGGTCTATTTCTCCGGCTATGAAACGGCGGTCATGACGCCCGGAACGCTGTATGTTGGGGCAATCAACTCGGCTGGCTCCGGGGCGTCCGCCACGGCTGTCCTCGGCACAACCAGCACTTACACCGTTTCTGCCGCCGCGATCGATGCCGCTGGCACCGGGTATGCCAAGGGGGATACCGTCACATTCACCGGCGGCACGGCAACCGTTTCAGCCATCGGGACCGCTGGGGCCGTTAGCTCCCTGACGCTCGGCGCGACCACGGCACAGGCAATTGACCCCGCCGGGACAGGTCTGGCCACCACGACCAGCGGCAGCGGCACAGGGCTTACGGTTACGACCACGTCCACCACGGCGAGTGCCTCGAACGGAACCGTAGCATCGATCGCGGTTTCTGCCGGTGGGTCCGGTTACGCTACGGCCCCGACCGTAACGCTGTCCGGTGGTGGCGGAACAGGGGCAACGGCTACCGCGTCTGTCTCTGGCGGTGCCGTGACCGGCTTCACCGTCGCCAACGCCGGTTCTGGCTACACATCGGCCCCGACCGTGACGCTGACGCCCGCCAGTGTTGCGGATATCGGCACCCAGCTTGACACCCTGCGCGCGGCAGAAGGTGGCTGGAACGGACTGGCATTTGACACCGAACTGTCCGCAGACGACAAGGAGGCGGCAGCACAGTGGGTCGGAACGCAGAATGACCAGGTGTTTGCGGCCATCGTGGATAGCGACAGCAGCGCCACGACCAACGATAGCCAGACTGCATTCGGGGTTTGGCTGGGCAACCAGTCCATCAACGGCGTCACGGCAATTTATTCCACATCCGTCCTGCCGGGCGCGCTGGCCATGGCATGGATGGCTTCCCTGTCTTTTGATACGGCAGACGGGCGGCAGACGCTGGCATTTGTCGAAGACGCTTCCGGCCTGATTTCCGCTGACGTGACAGATGGCGCTACGGCATCGACCCTGATCACGAATGGCTATTCGTTCTACGGGCAGTATGCCAACGGGGCCAGCCAGTTCATTTTCATGCGGCCCGGTCAGGTATCGGGCAAGTTCCTGTGGGCGGATAGCTTCGTCAATCAGATCTGGCTCAATTCCAACCTGACCAGCGATATGATTAATCTGCTGCTGACCACGGGCAATATCCCCTACAATACCGAGGGCGATACGCTGGTTGAGGCCGGTATGAAGGACACCATCACGCAGGCCATTTCCTTCGGCATGATCCGCTCGGGCGTCAACCTGACCACGCTGCAAAAGCAGCAGATCAACAATGCCGCCGGGGTCACGACCGCGGCGGATAATGTGATCAACTACGGGTATTACCTCAAGCCGGGGATCAGCACCGCTGCCGCGTCCTATCGCGTGAGCCGAACAACCCCGCCCGCACAGCTTTGGTATTCCGACGGCCAGAGCGTGCAGTCCATCAACCTGAGCAGCATTGAGGTGCAGTAATTATGGCTGATCTTGATATCACGGCGGCCAATAGCATCTTTGTGATAACCGTCACGTCGCTGCTGAACGCCCCCGTCCGGCTGGAAAACTACGCGGCTGATCGCGCGTGGGATGCGCCGGAACTGGAAATGGCAGAAACTGAGATGTCTATTGACGGATATCTCAATGCGGGCTGGGTGCCGAACCCGGTTGACCAGACCGTATCCCTGTCCGCAGCCAGTTCCAGCGTGCCGGTGTTTGAGGCGATCATCGCAGCCCAGCAGACTGCACGCTCCCTCTATCGCATCGGCGGCGAAATCACGCTGACCAGCACGGGGCGCAAGTATACCATGGTCAATGGCCTTCTGCGCGCCGCCAGTGTGCTGCCCGCCGCCGGACGCGTACTGGAAACCCGGACATTCGCCATCCGCTGGCAGTCCGTAACTGCGGCAGGGGTGTGATATGGCCCGCAAGGAAGTGACTGTCACGTGCCCGCATGAGGGCGCGGACAAGGGCAAGCGGTTCATCATCACCCGCATGTCCGCCGTGGATGCCGACCGCTGGGGGCGTCACTGCCTTCAGGCGGCAGCAGCCTCTGGTGGCGATATTCCCGGCGTGGTTCAGGGCGGCGGGGTCGCTGCCGTCGCGGCGGCGGGCATCGGCATCTTCGCTGCCATGGACCCGGTGCGCATGGACGCGCTGATTGACCGGCTCATGCAGTGCATCGAGATGCAGCCCGATCCGGGCAATCCGGCCACGCGCCTGAACTGGACCATCGCGCAAACCCAGATTGAGGAAATACCCACAATCGGCTGGCTTCAGTCCGAGGCATTCAAGCTGCATGTGGATTTTTTCAAGGGCGCAGGCCGCTTGTTCTCCCTCATATCCCTGATGCTGGGGACGGAAGAAAGCGCCCCTGTGCCCGTGTCCGAAACCTAGACGAACGGCACGCAGCCGTGATTATGGAGGGGCTGGCAACCCTCCATGAACTACAGACCATATATGATAGCGAGGACTTCGAGGACTTGCTTGAGGCCGCGATTGTGAAGAGGTTTAACGGGTAATGGCCACTGTAATTGACGCCCTTGTTGTCACGCTCGGCCTTGACCCGAAAGGGGTGCAGAAGGGGCAGAAAGAGGCTGACACTTCGTTCGGAAAGGTCAAGTCTTCTGCCCAGAATATGGGGAAGAGCGTTGACGCCGCAGCCACCAGTGGCGCGCAGGCCATACGCACCATGTCGCGCGAGGCCCTGTCGTTCTTCGCAGTCCTGACGGCGGGCAAGAGCCTGAAGGCGTTTGTGCAGGACAACACCCGATCCAACGTGGCGCTTGGCAACCTGTCGCGCAATCTGGGCGTGTCGGCGCAGTCCCTTGGTGCGTGGCAGAAAGTGGCGCAGTCGTTCGGCGGCACGGCAGAGGACGTGTCCGGCTCAATGCAGTCCCTCGTTTCGCAGTTCCAGACTGTGGAGGGGCGCACGAATCTGGCCCTGACATTTGGGCAGATGGGCGTGCGGCTACAGGGCGCCAACGGCCAGTTGCGCGACATGAACGAAATGCTGCCCGATCTGGCCCGCGCGGCACAGCGCCTGGGCCCACAGATGTTCTCTGCCCTCGGTTCTCAGGCCGGACTGTCGCAGGGATTCATCAATATGCTGGAGCAGGGGCCGCAAAAGATCGAGGCCATGTATGCGGCCCTGAAAAAATACGCCCCCACCAAGGCGGATACACAGGCATCCGGCCAGTTGATGATGGACTGGACCAAGCTGACGGCACAGTCCGAGGCATTTGGCCGCACCATCATGACCAGCCTGACGCCGGAACTGCATCATCTTCTGAGTTTGGTATCCGGTCTCGTGGACAAATATCAGGATACAATCCGAACACATATTGATGATTATGTGAAACGGATTGGTGATGCCGTTGAGGCGGTAGACTGGAAGTCTGTAGGCGACCAGATTAAGCAGATGTGGGATTATCTGCGCTCCATCGACTGGAAAGCGGTAGGGGACGGCATCAAGAGTTTTGCATCTGGTGCGAATACGGCAGCCCAAGCTGTTGGCGGCTGGTCCGAGGCAGTTCGTATCCTGTTTGATCTCTGGCTAGGGTCCAAGTTCATCAAGGTTATAGCCGCAGTTCGTCAGTTCGCCGCTCTCGGCGGGTTTGGCGCGAAAGGCGCTCAGGGAGCCTTGGGGATTGGTGGTGGAGTTTTAGGTGGAGTGCTTGCTACCGGAGCATCGGGGGCATTCGCTACCTATCAGGGTCTGAAGCTGATTCAGGAAATTGACCACGACACGTCCGACGAAGGAAAGCAGGAAAACCGCCGGAAGATCTACAATAGGCACGACCCGTATTATTCATCAAACCGATACACCGATCTGGAGCAGGCCCAGCGGCGGCAGGCACTGACGGAATACGGCACGAAAACACTGCACCTTGACCCCAAGGAAGTGGCTGATCTGATCAAGCGGATACAGGAGCAGAGCGGTTTCAACACGCAGGCCATCGGCAATAATGGCCGCACTGTCGGCATGTTCCAGTGGGGGCAGGACGAGGAAAACTGGATCGAGCAGCAGTCGGGCCAGTCCGCTATGTCAATGTCCGCAGAAGACCAGATGAAGTGGGACGTTGCAGCGCGACAGCCGGGCGGCTATGTCCCGCGCGGCGTGCGTAACAACAATCCCGGAAATCTTGAATACCAGGGGCAGCGCGGCGCGCGCATGGAAACGGGCGTTGCCAGGCCACGCTACGCTGCATTTCCCACGATGGAGGCCGGGATTCAGGCGCTCCGCGATCAATTGGTGCTGTATAAATCCCGTGGCATTGATTCGGTCGATGCCATTATCTCCAAATACGCCCCAAAGGAGGAGAACGACACCGCCGCGTATATCGCGCAACTGTCGCGGCATATGGGGGTGTCACCCGACGCTCATCTTGACCTGAGAAATCCTGCAATCCAGAAGCAGATGATCGCCGGTATTGCGGGGGTGGAGATAGGGCACGGACAGATCAGCCAGGCGCAGATAGACCGCGCCCTGTCCATGGGCCAAAATCGGGGCGGGAATTATAACGACACACTGACCGCGCAGATTTATTCCAAGGCCATGGGGAAGGCGGCGCACGACAGCGCAAGGGCGGCTGTGGATGCCACGGCACAAAACCTGCAGGCCGCGCAGGACAATTCCACATCAAACAGCACGGTGAACAACAACGCCCACATCACAGGGAATTATCATATGGTCTTTAACGGCGCAGATCCGCAAACGACGCGCCGTGCGGTAGAGGACAGCCACAGCAACCTTGCCAGACAGGCAAACAGCGCATTCCCGGCATAGGAACCCAAAAATGGTCATGACGCTGGTAGCCCAGCCCACAACGGCAAATGTCGGAACGGGCACGGGCGTTCCCAAACTGTGGTCAACGGTCATGTCGGATGCCGAGGCGGTGGCGTCCGTTGAACTGGACACCCTGCTGCAAAGCTATCTGGTCAGCAATGCTGCCACGCAATGGGGGCTGTTCAACACCTACAGCAAGCCGGTGCTGACGGCGGCGCGGGTGCGGGCGATTGATATCCGGTCACAGTATCGCAAGTCCGATGCCCCGCAGGAGAACGGCGGCTTCATGTCCTATAACAAGGTCAAGATGCCCCGACAGGTGATGCTTGAGGTGCTGTGCGATGGCACCGCCATGAGTTACGGCAACGTAAGCGCCATCACCAGCCTGCTGTCGGTGGCAGGCATAGGCGGCACGACGCAGGGCGTGACCGTGCGCAAGCAGTTCCTGGCTGCGCTGGACTCTCTTGTCGCGGACCTGAACACCTATCTGGTGGTTACGCCAGAGGCTACATACTCGAATATGAATGTGATCGGCTACGCAATCAGGCGTGAAACGCATCGCGGCGTAACCATGGTCCGGGCAGAAATCATGCTTGAGGAAGTCCGGTTGCAGCACAGCAAGTCTGTCTCTGTCACCAGCCCCTCACAGCCGTCCGGCGCCAGCCAGACAAACGGCGGCAATGTGCAGTCACAAAGCCTGACATCCGCGCAGACAGATACCTACGCCAATGGGACCACCACATCATGACCGCCGCCGTCACAATACCCGTCAGCGCAGTAGCGAGTCAGACCCTGACCGTGCCGCTGTCCAGCCACACGGCCAAGCTGAACATATACCAGCTTGATACCGGACTGTTCATGGATATCTATCTGGATGGTACCCTGATCATGGCGGGCCTGCTATGTCAGGACCGGACATGGATCATCCGCAAGGCATATTACGGCTTCCCCGGTGATCTGGTCTTTATCGACAGTCAGGGCACGACAGACCCGGACTATAGCGGCCTGAATGACCGATGGTGCCTGTATTATCAGGAGGGCAAAAATGTCTGACAGAAGTTTCACACGCAAGCGTCTGCGGGTGAAATTCCTGATTCATGAGGAGGCAGGATATTCCGCCATAACCCTGACGGATCTGCGCGTAGCCTGCCAGGTTGCCAATGCAGGTCTTGAGGGCGGCGTAATGTGCTCCCTGCGCATAGAGGGTGTAAACATCAACCACATGAATCGCCTGTCCATGGTTCAGGCTGGCGTGGTGGCCCAGAATGCAAACACCGTTACGGTGGAGGCGTGTGATACTGGTGACGATGTGTGGCAGATGGTGTTTTCCGGTGGCGTGGTCGGGGCGTTTGCAGATTTCAACAGCGCTCCGAACACCGCTTTTATGGTTACGGCCCAGAGCATGGCGCAGCCATCCGCAATGCCGATCACGCCAACGGCCTTCAAGGGCAGTGTGGCGGTGGCCGATATCATGAAAGCGATAGCCGAGAAAGTTGGCCTGTCATTTCAGAACAACGGCGTGACGGCAGTCATGAACGGCAGCGTCACGCTGAATGGGTCTGGCGCGGACCAGATTCAGGCCATCGCACAGGCTGCGCAGATAACCTATATCGTCGCCACGAATGTCCTGAGCATCTGGCCCGCAAGCGGCCCGACCAGCACGACCGCGCAGGTCACGATTTCATCTGAAACAGGCATGATAGGTTACCCGGCCTATGCGCAGTATGGCGTAACGCTGCGCACGCTGTTCAACAGCGCCATAGGCTTTCAAAGCGTCATCAAGCTGGAAAGCGAATATGCCCCGGCTGCATGGGTTAACGAAATGGGGCAGCTTAACCAGTTGGGCGGGAATAACATCTTCCCGGCATCGAATGGCATATGGGTAGCCTACCGCGTGCAGCACGACCTGCAATCTGAAATCCCCGGCGGGGAATGGACCACCTACATCGAGGCGCAGCGTCAGGATCTGGCAAAGGGGACGGTATTTGCCCGATAACACATACATAGGAACGAACCGGCCCGAGGACGCGGGCTGCACGTTCAACGTGTTCAACGCCATGATCCGCCGCGTAATGGGACGGATGGGCGCGAACCTGCCAGTCAAGGTGCTGGCGGTTAATGGCGTGGGCCTGAACCCGGTCGGGTTTGTCGATGTTCAGCCGCTTGTGCATCAGGTTGACGGGACAGGAAAGCCGACCCCGCGTGGTGTGATCTATGATGTGCCCTACATCCGCATGCAGGGTGGCAGCCGGGCCATCATCTGTGACCCGCAGGTGGGCGATATCGGATATGCAATCGTGTCTGGCCGCGACATATCCAACGTCAAGGTCAACCGGGCGGCGTCGGTTCCGGGATCATACCGGCATCATGATGTGTCAGACGCCGTGTATGTGGGCGGCCTGCTGAACGCCGCGCCGACCGAATATATCGGCTGGGTGGGCGATGACGTGCATGTCCACACGGCGGGGAAGTTCATTGTGGACGCCGCCAGCATGCAGGTGAATTGCGCCATCACCACCACCGGCGACATTACGGCGCAGGGCACCGTTACAGGCCAGACAGACGTGAAGGCCGCAGGCATTTCCGGCAAAAGCCACACGCACCCGGTCACAGACGCGCCGGGAACGACAGGAGCCCCAGAGTGAAGAAGGTCGAACCATTCACCGTCGATGTGTCGCTAGACTTTCAGCCGGATATTGCTGAGCGCGAAGACGGGTTTCATCTATGGCTAGCCAAGGAAAAACGCGCCCTTGTCGATGCGGCTTATGCCGAAAATCAGGCCGCAGCCGACCGGATGAAGGGCCGGGCGTCCTCCCTGCTGGGCTGGAGCGTCACCCTTACAACCGGGGCGCTCGCCGCAACGCAATATGACGGGCACAGGGCTATGGCATGGGCGTTTGTGGCTGGCTTTGGGGGGTGCGCTTTCTGCTGTATCCGCACGCTATATTCGACCCCATGGCACACGAAAAATGTCGCTCCCGATGTTGTGGACGACGTGCTGCGCGACATTGCCGGGCGCACCGAAGCAGCAGGGACGGAGCGGATGGCCCATGCCATTGATGCAGTCAATTTCCTGAACCGGGAGAGCCTGACTTATGATCGAAGATGGCTTAAGGCATCTTGGGTTCTAGCAGCGATAACGCCAATTGTTGCCATCGCAATTACCGCTGCGGGCTCCTCGGCTGCACTCAAGGCTTATCAGCTTCTTTCTTCAGCGATTCATCCATAGCCATAGGCGGGGTGGCTTTGGTCATGCGCTCCAGCAATTCAGTGCGAGCGGGTTGCTGCGCCTTGGCCTGACTATTCGGTACTGGATTTTTATCGCTCAAGGGTGCCTCCATAAAAAAGGCACCCTCCCACGCGCCCCAGAGTCGGGATTATAGAATATGGCGGATAGGGGCTATTCAGCCGCCACTGTATTGAACGTTAAGCGGAAGATAGCAAGAGATTAGCCGTCTTCGGACCGATCCACATCGCGTAGGCGTGTTTCATAGCTTCTTCTATTCAGTATTAATTATATATATTATTTTAATAAATAAACAGGAATTCCAGATTCTTTTAGTTGGTCATAGAAACCTTGATGAATTATTATATTGGAATAATCAACGCACAATGGAACGTATTCTCCTGATACGCTTTGTGTGCATTTAAAAATAAATTTTTGACGATACCCAATTATATTTTCATCAGAAATTGAGTTATTTACTAGGGTTGGTATTGGTGAAAAATAAACCTCTCCATGAGTTTTTTTGTATTCTAATAAATACACCTCTTTTGAGGCGTCGTATAAGTCATTGCCATATGGTGTGGATGGTGAATATGAATGTATATCTTTATACATGGCAAATAGTTTTTTATATATTTTAGACTTTTCTGGATCACCAACAAAATGAACACACGCTATTACCCTTTGTGCATATAAATCTTCAATTTCCTTACTATTGTTCTGGTCCTTATTACCTGATGATTTTATTATCTCGTAAGAGAGATTTGAACCATAAAGTAACGCATTATATATATACCAATCGTCTGAATATCTTATTGGTGCCTGAGCCTCTATTGAGAGTATCTGCTGGATTCTTTGTGCCATCTTAAGGGCGCTTCCAGGGGCTAGCGGGTCCATATTTCCCCACGCTATTTTTTCGAATACAGTTCCTTTTATGTAATCATCATACCACATAAGAGCCTTTACTATTCGGTTTTGATCTACTGAACCATCAGCGGGCCCGATTGGCTCGCAAGTTGATGTGGGCTTTAAATCAGATATTGAATCACCCGCATAAGCATGAGACGAATATGGAATAGATATTGATGCCGCCAATAACACATACCTAAATATCATTTCTCAGTTTTCCCCTGCGCATCCTTCGCCCTCTCAAGAGCCTCAAGCGCGATCTTCTTAATCTCTGCCAGTTCGCTATCCCGCGTGGCGATTTCCTTCTGATAGCCGTCGCGCATGAACTCGATCATCCAGACGAGTTCGGCATTCACAGATCTGCCGTTTCGGGCAGCCTGTTCATCAAGCCAGCGCTTTAACTCGGCTGGGAAACGGACATGGAACTGTGCAGCTTTCTCTCGCATGCAACCACAGTGTACCAAAAAGGTATTGACGACAATTCTACCTTATTGGTAGGAAGTGGTATGGGTAAACACATGAGAGAGGTCATGAAACAGAGAGACCCGCAAATTCACGTCCGCATCCCGCAGTCCATGAAGGACGCATTGGAAGCGAACGCAAAGGCAAACTGCCGATCCGTCAATTCAGAGATTGTTTTTGGATTGAAGTTTTATGCTCAACATCTTGAGCAAGCAGAAAAGGCGTTGGGCATCGCCGTGCAAAGCCAGCCCAACGCCCCTCAGAAATGACCTTACAAGGAACATCACTATGACCGCTCTTACCACAATCGACTTCCACGGTTCAAACCTTATTGCGATCCCCGGTGATCGTCCCGAAACAACGCTGGTGGCGATGAAGCCGGTGGTTGAGGGGATGGGGCTGTCATGGCAGCCACAGCACAGGAAAATTATGTCTCATTCGGTGCTTAAAAAGGGTATCACCATGACGGTGATACCTTCTGACGGCGGCGAACAGGACGGAACCTGCCTCTCCCTCGACCTCCTCAACTTCTGGCTCGCCACGATCCACCCCGACCGGATCAAGAATGAAGCAACCCGCGCGAAGGTCATTGAATACCAGACCGAATGCGCCCGCGTTCTGTTCGATCATTTCTTCGGTAAGGCGCTAGCACGTGGCGCTCAATCCGCCCCTCATCACCTGACGGCGCAGGAAGTCGGTGGCATCGTGAAGGGTATCGTCAATAAGCGTGTGTCCGAGAGCGAAAAGCGCCTGGAAGAGATGTCCAGCATGTTGGCGGCCCTCAATGTGGAAATCCGCGAGAAGCTGACACCGACACAGCGGGAACTTTCCGACCATGCCGTTGCCGTGGTGCAGGAAAAGGTTGCCGAAAAGCAGGCTCTGGTCGAAACCCGCGTGCCCGGCCAGATCGCAGCCTTTCCCATCCCGGCTAACCTGATCCCCAAGCGCCGCCCGAACACCGGAACGTGCCGTCTGCCGGTTGGTGAGATCGGTCGTCGCCTTGGCATTGGTGCTGCGAAGGTCAACGCCATGCTGGCCGATCTTGGCTTGCAGTCGACTGGCACGACAAACCAGCCATGGATGGTCACGGACAATGGCGAGTTCTTCGGCATTCATCATACCAAGCGGCAGATCCTGTGGTCGGCCCGAACCCTTGACGTGCTGCGCTGGCGCATGGAGGTGCGCCCTTTCGCCAAGGCCAAGGAGCGAGCCCCGGCGTAGCCCTGACAGAAAACCCCATCAGCGGACACCTGCCGCCAGATGAAGAGCTTCTTATCTGGATGGCGGAGTGTGAGGGATGGGAGCGTGTGAACGCGGACAAGCCACGGGATATGGAAGCGCTCATGCATATCAACCTGCTCAGGAGGTGGATCAGGGACCGCCGGGGCATCCGCTCCTATGTTGAACAGGCCCGGCAGAACTGGTTGCAGAAGCGGCGTGTGGTGACGTTGAGGGCGCGGAAGGTAGAGGAGCGTGAGTTGATCGGGTAGACAGAAGTTAACTTGACGGCTGCCCTTCAAGCAACCAATGTGCAGTCGAAGGGCAGTCGCAGACGTTAATTGATTGGGAGGGGAAAATGCTCAAGACTTATTTTGCGCGGTCGATCCTCGCCGCCTTCGGTGACCTTCTGAATTTTAGTGCACCCGTAAGGCATTACAATGTCTCAACGGCTGATGAGATCAATCGCAGCGCTTGGGAGGCAACCGGCAGATCCATGCGCTCAGCAATGCAGCAGGTTGATGGAGAAATCCACTCCGACGGTAGATTCGTCGCCAATCACTAATCCATCCCATATTCCGCAAAACCCAACATATGCTCCGACGATGATAAACGGGCAGGTGGTGGTTGCCGCTGCCCAGCGCATTTCTGGACCCATTCCGGCCGCATCTGAAATGATGGGGTATAAGGATGTTGGTGAGGATCTGCCAGACCGCATAATGAAAATGGCTGAACTCAACGCGGTAACCGAAAGGAAGCTGCGGGAGCGGAATCAGATTTTTCAGTTTGCCGATTCCGCTCTCCGGCGGCTTATCGCCCTCCTTGCGCTACTAGCGATGCTTGGCATGTCTGGATGGGTCATTCAATCCGGGCATGGTGCTGCGGGCGCGTTCCTTGGCGGCTCAACCATCGTCGCAGTGATTTACGCTTTTGTACGGAAAGACGGAAGCGAGAATGAACCGAACACGAAAAAACCAGATGCGTCGAAACAATCCGACGATAATCCATCCGGCGAAGGGTAATCGCAATAAAGCGATAGGCTGGACGTTGAGTTGATCGCGTAGGAAACACGCTGGCCGCTCTATAAAAGCGGCCAGCAAACTTCACTTGTACTTTTCGAAACAGACTGCTAGATTTCAAACACACTGCAACAAATGCGCCAAAGCCGCCCCTTATCCGGGCGGCTTTTTGCGTTTATGCCCCCGAGAAAACATGAACACGCTCCTTCTGGACCGCTCAACGTGGGATCTGCTGCTTGATGCCAGCGGCAACATAGCGGTGGCGTCGGACGTGTATGCGATCGCGCAGGACATATCGTCCGCCGTGCGCGTGTTTCTGGGGGAATGCTGGTACGACACCACTCAGGGTATGCCCTACCGGCAGAATATCCTGGGCCGCAGCCAATCCGTGGCAGCATTCGAAAAGCAGGTTGAGCAGGTGGCCTTGACCGTGACCGGCGTTGCCGACGCGCAATGCCTGGTGTCCGGCCTGACTGCATCGCGGCAGATGTCCGGAACAATTCTCTTTACCACTACCAGCGGAAGCACTGGCAATGTCAACCTCTGATACCGGAACCACGTCCGTTCCCGCGCCATCCTTTACGGATGCAGGCTTCGCAGCCCCGGCTGAGACGGATATTCTCTCCGGCGCACTGGCTGACCTCAATGCCGCCATGGGTGGAAACATGAATACGGCCCTGTCCACACCGCAGGGGCAGCTTGCCACCTCCTTCACGGCGGCGTTAGGGGATGCCTATGCGCAGATCCTCAACGTCCTGAACGGTGTTGACCCTGATCGTGCGTTTGGTCGCCTTCAGGATGCTATCGGCAACATCTATTTCATGAGCCGGAAGGGAGCGACCGCAACGGTTGTGACGGTCGTATGCACCGGCGCATCCGGCACGGTCATACCTGAGGGGACTCTGGTTCAGGATGTCAGCGGCTACTACTATGCGGCTGATGGGGCGATAACCATCGCGGCCACCGGCGCTGGAACAGGAACATTTTCCTGCACCACCCTTGGCGCGATTGACTGTGCGGCCAATAGCATCAGCGTCTATCAGGCTGTAACCGGCCTTACGTCCGCCACCAACCCCGCCGCTGGTTCAACCGGATCGGCGGAAGAGGGGCGGGCGGCATTCGAGGCAAGGCGCGCCGCCTCTGTAGCATCAAACAGCGTAGGGACGCTTGATGCTATAGCGGGGGCGGTAAGCGCGGTTGATGGTGTGACGGCCAGCTACGTCGCGGATAACAGCACATCAACCGCCGTTACGACTGGCGGTGTCAGCCTCGCCGCGAATAGCCTGTATGTGTGCGTCAATGGCGGAACGGATGAAGCCGTTGCCCTGGCTATCCTGACCAAAAAACCACCGGGCTGCGGCTATACCGGCACAACTACGGTAACGGTGGCGGACCCGAACAGCGCATATCAGACCGCTCCGACCTATAGCGTGTCGTTTACACGGGCCACTGATACCGCCCTGTATTTTGTCGTGACGATCAAAAGTGGCTCTAGCGTTCCGTCAACAGCAGCCACCGATATACAGGCCGCTATCGTGGCGGCCTTCACGGCAGATGACGGGGATGGCTCCATCATCGGCGGGACCGTCTATGCCAGCACCTATTACTCGGCTGTTGCTGCGCTCGGTTCATGGGTCAGGATTGTTGAAATAACGGTTGGCACATCGGCCAGCCCGACCGGGTTTACCGCGGCCCTTGATATCGACCAGATCCCCACGCTCGATGCGTCCGACATAACCGTGACGATTTCCTGATGGAAAACATACAGCAGACAGTTCTATCGCAATACGCGAACAGCCCGGCGCTATGCACGATTATCAACGCATGGAATCAGTGCATCGACCCGTCCAGTCTCATCGACCAGTGGTATGACCTGATATGGAACGTGCAGACGGCGCAGGGATATGGGTTGGACATATGGGGCCGGATTGTTGGCGTATCACGTGTCCTGACAATTTCATCGACGGATTATCTCGGGTGGAGGGAGGCAAACGACCTGACGGAAGTCGGGTTTAATCAGGCCCCTTGGTATTCGGGAAAGGCCGCGACTACGAACTACAGGATGTCAGATGCAGGATTTAGGCAACTGATTTATGCCAAGGCACTCGCCAATATATCCGACTGCTCCATCACCTCTACAAACGCCGTCTTGATGACTTTATTTCCAGATCAAGGGGACGTTTATGTGAAGGATAACATGGACATGACGATGACCTACGTTTTCGATTTCGTTCCTACTGATGTCCAGGTCAGCATTATTCAGAACAGTGGTGTGCTGCCTCGCGCTGCTGGTGTTGCAATCTCCTACCAAATCAAGAGCTAACATGAAAAGCACCGACAGCCTGAATAAGTTCGGCACCCTGATCGGGGCTTCCGCCTCGTCGTCTGATATTACAACAATCCCAGCCACTCAATCAACGGCGGGTGATGGATCAGCCTCAATCGCGTTAGCGTTTCCGCCTGAGTCATTTATCGCACGGGCGGCTGGGGGCGAGCCGCCGAACGGAAAGGATATGAACGGGTTCCTAAACCTGATTTCGGCGGCCATACAGCCGTTACAGGCCGGGTATCTGGGGCCGTTTGACGCAACCTTTGCCGCAGAAATAGGCGGATACCCCTCTGGAGCAATCGTTTCTGGATCTACGGTTGGCGTCTTCTGGGTTTCTACTGCCGATAACAACACGACAACGCCCGGCGATGATGGTGCGGCATGGCAATCCCTATTCAATGGATACGCATCTCAGGCGTGGGCCAATCTGCAATATTTGCGCCTGTCATATTCATCTACCCAGACCGTGACCGGCCCGGTGGCGTTCGACACATCTCCCACTGTTCCTAATGCCACGGCGGCGCAGAACCCTGTGGCCCTGGGCCAGCTTGCCACCCTGACGCCGGGGCGGCTGCTGAAAGTCCAACGCTTCAATACGGCAGGAACATCCACATTCACCCCGACATCCGGTGCAAACTTCTGGCGTGTCCACGTACAGGCAGGAGGCGGTGGTGGTGGCTCCGCCGCTTACAATGAAGGCGACAGCGTATCAGTGGCTCATGCGGGCGGTGGTGGAACATACGCCATGGCCGAATACACCGCATCCGACATGGCAAGCGCCATCGCGGCAGGCATAACCGTCACAGTGGGCGCAGGCGGTGCCCGTCTGGTCACATCTGGGGCCATCGATGGACTGCCCGGAAATAACGGTGAAGCCAGTTCGTTCGGGTCGCTTCTTACGTGTCCGGGTGGCTTAGGTGGGAATGCGGGCACATGGTCAAACTCCGGTCAGTGGGCATCGGCCAATAGCATCCAGTCCGCAGCGGCGACCGGAAGCGGCATCGTGCAGCAGATCCGGGGCGGCTCTCCCGGCGCATCCACCAGCTACGCATTCTCACAGGCGGGCCTCCTGTCGTGGCCGGGTGGCGCGAGCGCTTTTGGTCCGGGCGCTCCGGCTGTCGATGGCGCAAGCGGAAATGTCTACGACGCCATCAACCCCGGCTCGGGCGGCTCTGGCGTCTGCCTGCCTCAGAACAGCGCCAATGCGATGCCTGGAGGCGCGGGGGCGGATGGCCTCGTCTGGGTCGAGGAGTGGATACTGGATGAAAGCGAGTAACCCATGACAGCAAAAACCTATGCCTGGATCGACCCGCAGGGCCTTGTCGGGCAAACCATAACGACCGATGCCGATCTCTCAACGCTCTACGCCCCCGACTTCGTGGCGGCGTGCGTGGATGTGACCAGCGTTACCCCCCAGCCTGCCCAGCACTGGACGGCTACGAAATCGACTGCAGGGGTGTGGTCGTTTGCAACGCCTGTTGCGGCCACGGTTTCTCTGGCGACGCAGGCAAAAAACGCCCTGACCGCTGCTGCATCCGCCACATGGGAAGCCTACGGCATGTATGGGGAGACAACGCCTGCCGATGTCGTGACCTATCTCAAAGCCCTGCAGGCCATCGCCAATGGCACGGACACGACCAGTACGGCATTGCCTGCGGCTCCGACCGACCTGAACGGCACGACCACCACGACGACAGGAAGCACGACATGACCCCGCGCGGCATCCGCAACAACAACCCCGGCAACCTAAACTTTGCCCACCAGCCCGGCGCGTATCTGGAAACCGGCGTGAGCAACCCGCGCTTTGCGGCATTCCCGACCATGGCGGATGGCATCCGCGCCCTGCGCGACCAGCTTCTGCGCTACGCGGCACGCGGCCTGACCACGGTTTCCAGCATCATCTCGGTCTATGCGCCCTCAACCGAAAACGAGACCGCCGCCTACATCACCACCCTGTGCCACCACATGGGCGTGCAGGCCGATACCGTGCTGGACCTGAACGATCCGGCCACGATGGCGGCCCTGATCGGCGGCATCACGACCATCGAGAACGGCCCCGGCCACCTCACGCCAGCCCGGATTGACCAGGCGCTTGGCGTAACACCTGCCGCAACCTGACCGCCCCGCACAGTCCGCGCCTGCCATGCCGCCCACCCGGGCGTTTTTTTTATGAGAAAACGAATGAACGAAACCACACCCCTGACGCAGGGCGGCCCGGTGGCAACCGTCCGCTGTGCCACGGTCGAGGATCTGGCCCGTGTGCGCGAGCGGCTGGCCAAGGTTGAGGGCGGTCACGACAACCTGCGCGACGGGCTGAACACGCTCTCGCAGCAATTTGCCGATCTCAGGCGCGACCTCACGCAGTCCGTCACGGAAAACGCCGCCCAGACCCGCCGCGAGATCATGGAGCGCGTGGACGACATGACCGACACGGCCACCGAACGCAACAACGAGATATCGGGCAGGCTGGCCCGCATCGAAGGCGGCATCAAGCTGACGTCATGGGTCACCATGACCTTCATCGTGCTCGCCACCGGCCTGCTCGGCTGGGGGCAGATTGGCGATGCGGCGTGGTCCTTCTGCAAGCGCGCCTTCGGCTACGGCCCCTGACCGGCCACCATACATCCCATCGAGGCATGACATGATCACAACCGCAAAACTCGGCGGCCTCGGGGCCGTCATCACGCTCCTGCTGACCGAGGTGCCGGAACAATACGCGCTGTATGTTGCGATCTTCGTGTTCGCGTGCAGCGCCGCCGCCGCCATCATCCCGCCGCCGCATGCAGGCAGCCGGTGGGCCGTGGCCTACCAGCTCATGACCACCATCGGCCTGAACATCGGCTGGGCGGAGAACCACTTCAAGCCGGGGCAGTCGGGCGTGCGGGTGCCGCTGGCCGACAAGCCTGCGGCCAAGCAGGCCGTGACCGCAGCGGGCATTCCGGTCCTGAACAAGAAGGGGCGCCCTGAAACCCCTACGTGACTGGCCGGTCCCGGCTCGATCATCCTGATTCCCCGACCGCCCGCGAGGCGGTTTTTTCATATGGAGGCGGCAGACATGCCTGATACGAACATCACCACCATTCCGGCCCTTGAAGGTCTCGTTGAAACCGCGCTGGGCAAGAAGGACTCGGCCACGACGCAGGCCGATATCGCTCTGGCAGGCAACCTGTTGCAGACGCTTCTGCCGGTCATCGTCGAGAAAGCCGCACCGAACCTTGATCTGTCCGGCATCGACGCGGCTCTGACCCAGATCCTGAGCGGCATTTCCAATCTCAAGACAGCGATCGAGACGAAGCCCGCGACGACTGCGACCCCGACCGTCACCACTGTTTCCTAACTGATCAACAAAGGAAAACACCATGAACCAGAATATCTCCCGCCGGTCCCTGCTGCGTGCCGGGGCTGGAACGCTGGCGGCTGGCCTGCTGGCAGCCTGCACCGTGACCAAGAACGGCACGACCACCACGCTGACCCTCAACGTGGCCGAGGTCACAGACTACGGGAACGCGATCCTGTCATTCGCCAACACGGCCATCAATGTCTCGTTCGTGGCGAGCGCGATGGGGACCGCGAACCTGGCACTCGCAAACACGGTGATTGCGTCGCTGAAATCGGCCCTGTCCGCGTTCTCGACTGCCGCCGGGTCGAGCACGTCCGTCAGCTACGACAGCGCCAGCGTGAAAACCGCGTTCGACAGCATCCTTGCCGATGTGGAGAAGGTGGACACGCTCATCATTTCCACGATCACAGGCACGGCAGCAAACCTGTCCAGCAGCGTGGTGTCCGAGGCCAAGACGGCGGCGGGTGCGGCTGAAACGCTGATCTCGCTGCTCAAGGCCATGATCGACATGACTGGCCCGCGCCTGCGTGGTGTGTCGCCCCTGAGCGGTGATGCGGCCATCGGGCAGATTGCCGTTTTCTCGGCCTCGCAGGGATGACCACCCACACGCTCGCCGGTCTAGGCCTGTTCCTGACCGGCGCAGCGTTCTCGCAGGTGCTGGCTTTCGGCATCGCCGCGTGGCGGGAATACCGGCGCGAACGGCAGATTGACGACACGCTTGGGCCTCCTGCGCCCTAGTCTGGGTCTATATCATTTAGGTGGGTTATTTTGATCTGATGGCCCTTTGTGGGATGGTCAATAACCTTCAAACCCACGGTAATATTACCCTGCTTGTCGCGGAATGGTTTTTGGGGTGCTGGCGCATCCATACCACTCAAGGTCAGATCCATTTTTGTTGAAGGATTAACGCTTTCTTCCAGACGATAAACGACCTCGGCGTTCATGGAACGTCCGTTCGCTTTCGCTGATTTCTCAAGCGTTGCCTTTAGTTCGTCCGACATGCGGACATGAATCATGGGGTCGCGTCTAGCCATACGAACTATTTATAACACAGTGATATTGACTTCAATGATAACACGGTGTTACCTATGATTTGTAACACGGTGTTAGGGGAGAATATGGCACGCCGCGATCCAATGATCCACATTCGCTTGGCAACGGAAGTTAAAGATTTCCTTGCTTACCGAGCGAAGAATCAAGAGCGAACGATGGGCGCTCACATCACTTTCTTGCTCAAGCAGGAAATGGAAACAGAAAAGGCACCGGGCCGCCTGGCAGCTAGTCCCGATGCCTCTGAACAGTAACCGCAAGGAAACCATTCCTATGAGTGACATTATCACATCAGGCATCACGCCTGCAATGATTCCGGGCATTCGCAAGGCCATTGAGGTTTGTGAGGAATATGCAAGTGAAAATGCCTTCATCTGCATGGATGAAGTGGACCGTCTTTGCCAATCAAACGCTTGGAAAGATCCCTCAAAGCACGAATTGGCGGCGATTCATCGTCATCAGTCCAATCTATGCACACGCATAGCTGATCACTTCCGCACATTGATTGGTGAAGGAGTAGAGGTATGACCCAGAATATCATTCCCTTCGCGTTCAAGGGGCATGAAATCCGTACCGTTCTGGTTGATGGCAAACCTGCCTTTGTTGGAAAGGATGTGGGCGAACGTCTCGGATATGCCGACCCTACCAACGCTATGAAGCTGCATTGCCGTGGGGTGGTAAAACGCCACCCCATCGTTGATTCCCTTGGGCGCACCCAGAACGCACGCATCATCTTCGAGCCTGACGTACTGCGCCTTATCATCAAGAGCAAGTTGCCCGAGGCGGAAGAATTTGAGCGCTGGGTGTTTGATGAGGTTCTGCCTTCCATCCGCAAGACTGGAAGTTATGGTGCCATCAAAGCCCCGGAACAGAAGCCCAAGCGCATCCGCAAGCCTGCCTTCGATGTAGCCTTCGAGCGCTGCCTGCGTGTCGCATCGCACCTGTCCAATCTGGATGAAAACCAGCGCCTTCTGATGGCCGCTCGCGGCACGAAGGAACTGTCCGGTGTCAATCCTCTGGAATTAATGGGTGTCACGTCCGTTGCCGCGCCGACGCAGGATAATTACCTGACGCCCACGCAGATCGGCAAGGAAATCGGCCTGAGCCCGATTGCCACGAACAAGCTGATTACCACCATTGGATATCAGGTGAAGTCGGTCGGTTCCAGCGTTTCGAGCGACTATTCAATGACCGATGCAGGCGCGAAGCATGGCCGGATGTTCGACACGACGCGTCGCCACGGCAAGGGATCGCAGCAGCAGTTGAAGTGGTCGCCCAATCTGGTGGGTATTCTGCGCGCCGCCATGCTGGCGGATAAGGATGCGCCGCGCCCTTTCGCCAAGGCCAAGGAGTCGGCCCCGGTGTAGCTTCGACGGCAAAGCCCCTCACCAAATCGCACCTCGGCTTTCTCGCTGGCCGTTCATCAGATTATGCGATGGACTATCTGGCCGGGCATCGGCCTGCCGAAGTGGTCTGGCAGACCATGACCGAGTATGTGCAAGCCGTGGCGCGTATGATCGCGGACAGGGAAGGGAAGTCACGACCGCCCGCTGCAATGCGGTTGATGGTGCCGGGGTGCGACATGAAACGGCTGGAAATAGCTTAACCACAAGGCGGTTCTTCGGAGCCGCCTTTTTTATTGGAGAAATCATGACAAAACGCTTTCTCGGGTGCCTGCTTCTGGCGGCCATTTTTCTTTCGGGATGCGCGACATACAAGGATTGTCGTTCTGAAAATATCCCCAAAGGGCAGTGCATTTTTGTAACTGTGTTTGAGAACATCCAGCCATGACCAATCGCAAACTCGGCTGCCGCCCGGCTGAACACCGACCCGGCCAGCCGCATCTGTCCGCCATGCGGGGCTTCTGTACCCGGCGTGCTCCGGCGCGGCTGATCCGCGACCATATCGACCCACACCCCGGCATGCTGGGCAATGATGCTCTGGGCGATTGCACAAGTGCTGGCATCGGCAATCACCTGCACGCCACGGCAGCGCTGGGCGGGTTTGACGTGGCCGTGACGCCTGACGACGCGGTACGGTTCTACAGCCGCTCCACCGGCTACGTGCCCGGAAACCCGAACACAGACAATGGCGGCGTTGAGGTCGATGTGCTGACCGCAGCTTCCCGAGACGGATACGCGCTCGAAACCCAGACCCTGTATCCGTGCTGGGGGAGCGCCGACCCGGGCGACCTGAACGGCATCCGCAATATCACTGCTGGCCTGTCTGCCGCCTATCTGGGCGTGCAGCTCGCGCAGTCGGATATGTGGGAAGATCAGGACGGCAATCTGCCGCCAGTGTGGGACACGGACAGTCCGGCCAATCACGGCGATCCGACACCGGGCAGCGCGGGAGGCCACTGCCTGCTGCTGTGGGATTACGCGGGCACCGCCGACACCGATCTGGTCACGCTCCTGACATGGGGCAGCAAACAGAAAGCGACATGGCGATGGGTTCGGTCCCGCATCATGGAGGCGCACGGGCTGGCATGGGGGCAGTTGCACGCGCCCGGCGCCCTGTATCCGGCTGGTGACGACTGGACGGCGCTGGTCGAGGCCAATGCTGCGTATCTGCGGGGCGTGTCGTGAGGGCAGTTCTGGGGCTGCTGTGTGCTCTTGGCCTGTCTGCCTGCGCCCATCAGGTACCCGTGCAGACCACGATTCCGGCAGCTATGGCTTCCATTCAGTCCAGCCTAGCGCAGGCCGGGGTGGTGTCGGTCTCGCATGCCGGAGAATGGACGGCGGAGCAGGACGCCCGGTTCACGCGCGCCGTGCGTGCCGACCAGTGCAGGCAGCATACGCCCGACCCGGTGGTTGGCACGATTGCAGGCGATGTGACGCTGCAGCTCTCCGGCCAGTTCACGCAGGGAGGGCAGTTCAGCGTAGGTGCGGCCACCACAGTGCCCACGTTCGGGGTGCAGGCCGATGCCAGCCGGACGCGAGGGCAGGCCATCAGCCTGCCGGTGGCCTATGCGCCGCTTTCGTCCATGCCAGATGTGGAGATGGGGCGGCAGCTTGGCTACGAGGCGTCCATGTTCGCCCAGAACGATGATGCCCGGCATGCTGAGGCCAAGCGCCTTATCGCCGACCGCGAGGAACTGCGGGGAAGGGTGCAGGCGACGATTGATACCTGGACCGAGGGCGAGTGTGCCGAGCGTGCGCCGGTCGCGCCGTTCGTGGGTGTGCGGCGATGATCTGGCGCTGGCTACATCGGCTGTTCTGTTTGCGGAGAGGGTGTCGGGAAAATCCCCGAGACCATTCTGGCGATGCCACTGGAAAGGTCAGAGGAAAAGTCGTGAAAGTGATCGACAAACGCCTTTGATGTTAACGATTGATCGACAACGCTAACATGTCCGAACCTTGTGTTAGCCAGATCGGCATTCGGTTAACGCAACTGACTTTGCATTAAAAACGGCAGGAACCCGAAGGCCCTGCCGTTCTGTTGCCCCGTTGGTAGCACCGGGGCGGCGGTCTCTCCCTGCTGTCACGCCTCTGGTTCCGTATAGGTTCAGACCTTACGGCCAACTGTGCGGGCGTCCGCATCTTTGTGCCGCCGGGAGCGAACCCCAGCGTTTGTGCCGCTTTTCGCTACGGCGCGACCTGTGAATTATCCGGTATTTCCGGACAACTGAAACTGGCTCCGGCGGTTCATATGCTGAACCAGACAGGGCTTCGGACCTCTAGTGGCGTTGATAGCCAAGGCCCTACTGGCTTCCCCGTCATGCGCCTAGCACCGGAATAGTGCGGGGCTTCCACCCGCCGCTCACCGACTACTCGGCTATCTGATGGCTGCTTGAGTTCAACCAACGAGCACTCCGACTGTATACCGTCCGCCGGACGACCGTTTGCAGGGGCAGGGTTCGAACCTGCGGCTTGTGATATGGCGGTCACCTATTTTGAACTAAACTACCCTACACCAATGTGCCGCGACGGCCGGGAGCCATTCACCACCAACGGAGATAGGGACCGTCGCGGCGTGGGCATTATAGGGAAGGACGACTCAGGGTACAAGGGAAAGGTGGAGCAACCGAATCGGTGGAAAATCCGTGAACTTTCCCGATAATATGTTCTAACTATATGATTTTATTGTATAAAAAAGGATAGATAACTTCCTTGACATGGTAGGGGTCACAGGTTCAATCCCTGTTGCGCCCACCATCGTCCCTCGATCTTATCCCCTGATTTTCCTATAGAATATGTGTAACCGCTCATCGCAGCGGAGCGCGTAGGTAACACGCAAACAACACGCGTTGCGGCGTTATCAATCGGCTGGCGTATGTGTTATCGCCCTGATTTGTGGAAAATCCGTGGAGTTATTTCTGCTCCCGGCGCGCAATGTCAGGACCGTGTGCCCTGCCGTCATTTCTGGCAGCACCTTAAAAATGCAAGGCGGTTCATGCTGCATCATGATCAACTTGCCATGAAGAAGGGGTCGGTCATATGTGACCGGCCCCGTTTTGCGTTCAGGCGGTTTTAGGGGCTTCCCCGGCAGCCGCCGGGGTCTGGGCGTTGACGGCCTCGGGCAGCAGATGGGCCAGAACGGGCAGGATGGTCGCGGCGGGCAGGCCGGTCTTGTCCACCATGGCCTGAACCTGCTGGTTGCTCAGCAGCGAGCGCAGTTCATCGGTCGAGATGGGCAGGTTGTGGCCATCGCCAATCCATGAGCGCACCTTGTCGCCCAGCCCGGCCTGTTCTGCCTGGGTCAGCAGGTTGGTGATGGTGGCGGGGGTAAGAAGCTCGGCCAGGTAGGAATGCACCTGCTCCGACAGGCCCGCCGCACCGGCCAGATCGCTCAGCTTGCCCATAACATCATTGAAGATACCGCTCATTCTGCTTTGTTCCCGTCATGTCATTTGGTCTGTGCCGCATTATACTACACGACATAGAGTTATAGGAAATTTATATAAAACAGGACAAAAAAAAGCGGTGCATATGCACCGCTGAGTTTAGGGAGGAAACGTCCAAGAAGCAGTTGCACAAGGCAGGTCTGCTTCCCGCCGTTATGACAACCCTCACATTGTTGTGTCAACAAAAAAACGTATGTTCATTTTCGTGCCTGATACATGTGCCATGAAAGCAACGTTTTGGCGTCCGTCATGCCAATATGGGGCAGGTCCGCCATGTCGATCACCCGCAGGCGGATATGTTCATGCTCGCAGGCAAGCCCGGTCTGCCGGTCCGTCAGGTTCTGGGCCAAGGCCTCGTCTATGCGCAGTTCGGTATAGTACAGGCCAATCGCCTCGTCACACCCGCCCGGCGAGAGCCAGACATGCGTCAGTTCCACCAGATCTTCGGCGCGCACATGCAGGTCGGCTCCCACTTCCTCCGCCAGTTCGCGTAGTGCCGTGCTGACAAACGCGCCGCCATCAAGCATGCCCGCGGGCAGGGCAAGCAGGTCAGGTTGGGCGACCGGCACGCGGGCCTCACGCGTGAGGATGGTGCGGTCAGGGTAGCCGGGGCATTGCAGCACGACCATGACCGATACGGAATCACCCCGCAGCAGGGCGAGGCCGGGCACGGCCTTGCCTTCATGCAGGGCATCGGCCTCCACCAGTATGAAGCCCATGCGCTCCGGGCCAAAGGCCACCGCATCGCGCACCAGAACATGGCGTAACGTGAAGCGGGTGCGCATGGCCTCATGCCACCGGCGGAAATGCGGGGCGGCCAGCACGCGGGCCTGCAGGGCGGCATCAATGCCTTGAGCAAAGGAAATATCGGTCATCCGGCCTCTCCATGCCATAGGCCAGCGAAAACGGTCGGCCTCAGTGACGGTTAAAAAGTCAGTTCAGCCAGCATCCTGCAATGATGAAAAGTTTTTGGGCGCCGCCTTTTTTCAAAAAGGCGGCGTTCTGCGAAGCGTTGTGAAAAAAGCTTCACCAAAAACTTCCTTATGATTGACGGCTGTTAAAACAGTCTCAGTCTGGCGTGAACAGGCTGTGCATGATTTCAGCAATCCGTTCCTGATAGGCATCGGGGGCGTGTTCGGTGGCAATGCGGTGCAGCGCATTGTCACGCACCGTATTCCATAGCGTCTGGTCACGATACAGCCGGATGACCTGCGCTGCAAAGGCGGCGGGGTCGGTTATGTCGGCGCAGAGCATGTCATGCCCGTCCTGCCAGCCTGCCTGCTGGCACAGAAGTGGCGAACCGACCACGGGCAGGCCATTGGCTGCCGCCTCGTGCAGTTTATAGGCAATGCCCGCAGCAAAACGGGTGGGGGCGACAAACACGCGAAACCGGTCATAAATGGGGGCCGTATCCGCCACCTGGCCCAGCATGCGCACATTGGGGTGCTGGCGCAACGGGCCAAGATCGACGCGCGGGTTGACATGACCGCACACGCCAAAGCGGATATCCGGCCCGAGTTCGGCCACGAGCAGGGGCAGCACTTCGGCGCTGAACCAGGCCAGCGAGTCAAGATTGGGGGCCTGCTGGTCATGCACCGCGCCGAGGAACAGGATGTCCCGGCGCGCGTCCCACCCCGGTCCCGTGGCGCGGGGCACCTGCACGTGGCCCAGAACGGAGACATTATCAAAGCCCGCCTCACGCAGCAGGTCGGCTTCCGCTTCGTTTACCGCCACCACACGGCGGGCAAGGAACAGCGGGGCCAGTTCTGCCGCCAGCCGCGCGGCAAAGGGCTGGGGGCTGGCAAGGCCGTACAGGCGCTCGTAGGCCACGTCGCGGCAGGTTGCCAGGGCCTCGGTATCGACCACGATGCGGTCGGTGGGAATGCTGGAAGCGGCCTCGTTGAAGATGGAGGCGAGGCGGGCCGCATTATGGGTGCGGGCGATCCAGATGGCATCGAAGCAACTGCGGCGCTTGTGCAAAAATGCACCCAGTTCGGGCAGTTCGCGATCATGAATGACCTCGACCTGATCGGGGAAGGCCGCCCGGATCGTGGCCAGATCCTCAATCGGGCGGAAAATGGGGTAAACCGTGACACGGTAGCCCAAACCCGCCAGCGCCGTGATGATATCATTCGAGCGCGTGAAGCCTGAGCCCAGATAACGCAGTGGCAGCCTGTCCTCGATGAACAGCACATGCCTGCTTCGTGCATCAGCATGGCGGGCACGGGCCTGGAGCGGGTCGTGCCGCAGGGGCCTGCGCCGCAGTTCGGGGCCATGGCGGCGCGTGAACAGGGCGCTGTTGCGCGCGATCAGGCGCGCGGCACTCGTGGCGTCCGACGTGCCGCATTCATAATGCACCAGACACACGTTGGGGTCATACAGAATGCGGTAGCCCTGCGCGCGGATGCGCAGGCACAGATCCGTCTCCTCGAAATAGGCAGGGGCATAGGCTTCATCAAACCCGCCAAGGGCCTGCACCACATCGGTGCGGACCATGAGGAACACGCCCGAGCAGAAATCAACCGCGCGCACGAATCCGGCTTCAGGCACGGCGGGGTGGGCGTCGCGCATGTAGCCCTGCACCGAGCCGTCGCGCCAGACGATGCTGCCTGCCTCCTGCAATACGCCATGGGTGCGGATGATGCGCCCGCCCACGGCCCCGGTCGTTTCATCGGCCATGAGGCGGGCCAGCGCATTGGCAATCGCGCCGTATTGCAGGTCCACGTCGTTGTTGAGGAACAGCACCGCAGGGGCCGCCACCCTGGCAAGGCCCGCGTTGCACCCGCGTACGAAGCCGATATTGCCCGCAAAGCGCAGTACCTCGATGCCTTTTACATGCTGCTCGATATGGGCCACGCCATCACGCGAGCCGGAATCCACCACGATCACCTGAAGCGCGCCCGCGTAATTGGCCCGCAGCGAGGCCAGCGTGGACATGGTCATGGCAAACTGGTCATGCGCGATGATGATGACACTCAGCGCGGGCGGTCCGTCGGCACTGAAATCAATGCCCGCCGCCAGCAGCAGCGGCAGGCGCACGGCGCACATGTGGCGGAACAGGGCGCGGGCCTGCGGCTCGGTTACGGGTGGCGGCGCGGCGGGGCGCAGGTCGGGGCGGGTCGCAAGGTAGTGGCCAAAACCATCGCGCGCGCGGCCTGCGTTCACGTCGGCCTGAATGGCGGGGTCGCGCATGTACTGCGCCAAGTCCAGCATCGAGCACGGCTTGCGCAGTTCATGCACGCCGTGGCGCAGGAAGTGGGCATAGCCGTTGCGCAGTTCGCCCCGCTCCACCGCCTCGAGCACGTCAGGGTTGACGGCGCAGTAGAAAGATTCGGAAAACAGGGGGCCGGGATCAAATTCCAGTGGCGTGGCATTGCACAGGTAATGGTGCAGGGCGGATTGCCATAATCCCTCTGTAATTTCCGCCTGCACGTCGGGATAGGTGCGCGCGTACCATTCGGCATCGAAATAGGGCGAGAGCGTGCGCCACGGCAGGGCCGCCGCCCCATGCAGCAGGTAATGGGCAAAAGGGTGGGCGAGGGCGCTGCCTTCTCCCTCCGGGGCCTCGGCGAGATAGGTGGCGGGGTCAAAAAAGCACGACCCGGTGCGCATCTGTGCATCGCCCGTGCGCAGGTAATGGTCGTAGCCATTGCGGTAGCCGGCCTGCTCGAGGCTGGCCTGCGTCATGTCGGGGTAGGCGGCGCGGTAGGCGTGCTCGTCAAACAGCCAGTGGGGGTTGTGGTCGTTCAGGCCCGCGTTCAGGTAATGGTCGAACCCGCTACGCCATACGCCCTGCGCCACGAGGGCCGCCACGTCAGGGTAGGTGGCGCAGTACCATGCCTCATCAAAGAACGGGTTGGGGGCGTGGTGCAGGGCCGCGCCATGCTCGTGGTAGAAATCGCGCGCCTGTGCGGGTGTTATGCCCATAAGGTCCAGCACCGCGGCGTAGCGGGCGTGGTACCATGCGGCATCGAAACTGGCCCAGCGGGCAGCCATTTCCGCATGATCGGGGGAAACAGCCATCATCAATCCCTGTCTCGTTCCTGTTCACGGCGTTATGCCCGCAAAAGGTTAAGAGACGGTTTGAAACGCCGGTTTTTGGAACAGGCCGCCCATCATGCGGCATCAGCCCCGTGCCGCGAGCCGCCGCGCCGGGTGGCCCCATGTGTTCATGATCACGACCCCCAGCATGACCACGCCACCGCCAAGCAGCGTGCGGCCTGCGGGGACTTCCCCCGTGAGCGCAAAGGCCAGCAGCATGGTGACGGGGGGCAGGGTATAGAGCAGCGCGGAGCCACGCGCGGCCCCCATGTGGCTGATTACGAAGGTCCATGCGCCATAGCCCAGCGCCGCGGGAAAGACGGCGAGTTCCACCACCGCTGCCATGCACGACCACGGCGCATGGACAACAACCACGCAGGCGCGGGGCAGCCACGGCAGCAGCAGCAGCCCGCCTGCAATGAGGATATAGGCAATGGTGGGCAGCGCCCCATAGCGCGGCATGAGCTGGCGCAGCATGATGGTGTAGATGGCCGAGCACAGGGCGGCGCCCAGCACCAGTGTCGCTCCGGAGCCAAACGCGATGCCGCCTGCCTGCCCCCCCGCGATCAGGATCACGCCCGAGAAACTGAGCAGCGATCCCGCCCACCCCCACGCGGTCAGCCGCTCGCCCAGAACGGGCATGGCGATCAGCGCGGTCATGAGCGGACACGAACTGATGAGCAGGCTCGCCGCCCCGGCCGAGACCGTGAGCTCACCCATGTTGAACAGTACATTATAAAGTGAAATGCCAATGCCCGCGCAGGCGAGTATGCGCGGCACGTCACGCCAGGCAGGGGGCGGTATGCGCCTGCAGGCCAGCCACAGGGCCGCAAGTACTGCCGCTACCGCGTAACGGATGGCGGCCAGCGGCACCGGCGGCATGTCGCGCAACGCAATGCGCACCACAGGGTAGGCGCTGGCCCACGACAGGATGGCCGTTGCCACGGCAAGCGGCAGCATGCGGGTTGCCAGGGTCTTGTTGCTCATGCTTTCCGCATAGCAGGGTTTGAAACGCAAGGGGAATGGATTTACGCCCGGCGCTGATCTGCCCTGCCATGAGGGGCAGGTCAGTCCTTGCTGGCGGGCGGGGCCGAAATATCGGCTACCCTGGCGGCGACGGCTTTCTGGGCATCAGCCGGGGCAAGGGCTACGACCAGTCCCTGGTCGCCCGCATTGATATAGACCGTGGGTTGCGTCATGGCCGCAGCCGAGAGCACGACAGGCATGGGGCTGGCCTGGCCGAACGGACTGGTGCCACCGGAGCGGAAGCCGGTCAGCTCTGCTGATTTCTCGGGCGGCATCATGCGTGCATTGCGCCCCCCGAACAGGGCCGCCACCGCCTTGAAATTCACCTTGTGATCGGCTGGCACCACAAGGCAGACTGGTGTTGCGCGGTCCACCTCCACCACCAGCGTCTTGAGCACGCAGGCGGGGTCCGCCCCGATGGAAGATGCGGCCTGCATGCCGATCAGCCCGCCACCGGGCGCGTATTCATACTGATGCACTGAAAACGGCACGCCACTGGCGGCGAGGAATTCGGTAGCCTTTGTCTGTTGTGTCATGCTGTCTGTTTTTCATCCCCTGTGGGGCGGTCCATGCCGCCTGCTGCAACGCCAAGAATAAAATGGCACCCGCATGCCATGCAACAGCAGGTGGCCCGCGCGTTATGCCCGCCCTGCGCCCCGCACAATGGCAGGCAGCGCGAGCACGATCAGCACGGCTCCCAGCCCCATGAGCGATCGCGTGCCCCAAAACGCATAACCCAGCGCGCCTGCGCTGCCCCCCAGCACGAAGGAGGCGATGATCGCGCCATGGAGGCGCAGCCGCGTTGCCACGTCAGGCGAGGGGGGCGTGCGGTTCCCCATCCACTGGGCCAGTTCCAGCCCGAGATCGGTCAGCATGCCGGTCATGTGCGTGGTGCGCACCCGCGCGCCCGAGATATGGGTGACCGTGGCGTTCTGCATTCCCATGAGGAAACCCAGGCCATAGCCCAGCACCCCGGCGCCTGGCCCGGCAGGCAGCCAGCCCGTCATCAGCCCCAGCGCCATGAGCGCCACGCCTTCCAGCACGATGATGCGGGCATGCATGCAGGCCACGCCCCGCCTGCATCCCGCCATCAGGCGCAGCGTTGCCACAATTGCTCCCACTACGAAGGCCGCCACCAGCCCCAGGCCACGCAGCATGGTCATGACCCCGCCCGATGCCAGCCCTGTCGCCACGACAGAGAGGTTGCCGGTCATGTTCGCGGCATAGGCGCCGAACGCCAGGAAACCGGTCACATTCACGCCACCTGCCACCGCGGCGAGCGTGCAGCCCAGCCTGATGTCGGTTCTGATAGTGCGTGATGGGCCTTCGTGAACCAGCATATCCGTCTTCCGCGTGGTGCGGGACAGTCCGCGCCATGACGGTGGTATCGGCCAAGGGGCGCGGCAAATGCAACCTGCAATACCAGTACGCCCCCTTGGTTGGATCCGGCAGGATCACATGGACGCGAGACTTCAGAAAGAATTTTGCAACCTCGGGTAGTGTTTTCTGGTGGTATCAGAAACATTTCTTATCGCGGCGCTGCGTGCCCCCCACGCGCTCACGTCCCGCCATTAGGATCTGGTGCCGGGCGCATGCCCTGCCTGATTTCTGCCATATTTCCACAGTCGTTTTTAACCGGACCATTTGATTATACGATTATGGTAAGCCTGAGCGCGGACGCTTTCATGAATGTTGATAGCGTATATATGAATATATGTTCATAATTCGATAGCTTTTCAAGGTCATGATCTTGCCATTCCGAGGTATGGTCTGTGTCTATGCCAGCCTTGTCCATATTATAGGAAGATATACCTAAATGTTAATTTCCCTCTCAGAGTCTAAGTATTTTGAAAATTAATGGAGATATGTTAAGTGATTTTTATGGACTTTAATGAATAAAAATGTAAATCATAAAATTAATATATGTTAACTTAATATTTTGTTTCAGCTTTTTGCAAGAAAACTCGATTTCCGTGTTAATTCTATCCCTGTCATACAACCTGAAAGGGAAAGAGGCTGGATTTTTCAGGTCTGTTTTTGCAATCGCGGGTTGTTATTCTCATTTTGCCACTTCAATATTCTGATCTATACATATGGACAGGCACGCATGATGATGGCATGTTCCGAAAAAATACCTAATGAATTTACTTAAGTGATGATGAAGCGTTTACGCCTCCAGAAAACCGGGATGCAGCGGGTCTGTTTTGAGCCTGCGCGTATCGGCACTGGGGCAGCATGGGTAAGTAATGATCGATATCCTGATTTGTGATGCCCACCTTTATGTTGACCGTGAATGGGAAATTCCTGATGGCTGGATTGCGATCAGGGAAAACCGCGTCCATGCCGTTGGCGCGGCGGGCGATCCCCGTCCCGCAGCCCGTCGGGTCATAAGTGCGCGCGGCCGGCTGGTCACGCCCGGACTCGTCAATGCCCATCATCACATGGTCCAGAACCTGACGCGTTCATACGCGCCGGTCACGCGCTGCAAGCTCTTCACGTGGCTGCAGGGACTCTACCCCCTGTGGAGCGTGCTTGATGAGGAGGCAACCTACCTTTCCACCTACGTGGCCATGGTGGAACTGCTCCTGGGCGGGTGTACCACCTCGATGGACCATATGTATGTCCATCCCCGGCCCCGTCTGATCGATGCGCAGTTCAGCGCGGCGCGTGACATCGGGTTCCGTTTCTACGCGACACGCGGCAGCATGACCCGCTCGGTGGAAGATGGTGGCCTGCCCCCCGGCGCCCTCGTGCAGGATGAAGAGGCCATCATGGCCGATTGCGAGCGGCTGGTCGGCCTGTTCCATGACCGCGCGCCCGGTGCCATGGGGCGGGTGGCCCTTGGCCCGGCATCGCTGTTCTCGGCCTCCGAGCGCGTCATGAGGGAGTCCGTAACGCTGGCCGACCGCCATGACCTGCGCCTGCACACCCATCTGGCCGAGGACATGGAGGAAGATGATTACAGCCTGAGCGTTTATGGCTGCACCCCGACCGAGCATTTCGAGCAGATGGGCTGGGCCAGCCCGCGCTCATGGGTGGCCCATTACATCTATCCGTCTTCATCCGAGATCGACCGCCTCGCGCAGGCTGGGGTGAGCGTGGTGCAGTGCCCCGGCTCGAACATGATGATTGGCGGCGGTAGCGCCGACGTGCAGAACCTGCAGGAGCGCGGCATGCGCGTGGGGCTGGGCTGCAACGGTTCGGCCACGACCGATCATGGCTCGATGTGGATGGAAACCCGCAACGCCATGCTGCTTGGCCGCATGCGGGGTGGCCCGGAATCCATGGGTGCGCGCGAGGCGCTGGACATGGCCACGCGCGGCGGGGCCGCCTGCCTGGGGTGGGAGGACGAGATCGGTCACCTGCGCCCCGGCGCCTGCGCGGATCTTGTTATCTGGCATATGTCCGATGTGGCGCTGGCGGGTGCCCTGACCGATCCGGTCGAGGCCTGGCTGCGCTGTGGCCCCGCCGTGGCGGGCACCACGATTGTCAATGGCCGGATATTGGTTGAGAACTGCGAGCCCTGCCTGCCGGGGCTTGGCGGGATCCTGCGCGATCATGCCCGACAGGCGCGCCGCATCCAGCGCCTCGACTGACGGGGCGGCCAGCATGGAGGCAGCGCCCCCTCCATGCGTGGTCTCACCTCTGTGCGGAACGGGACCTGAAACCATACGTCCTTTTTAAAGATCGTTTATTTTAAAGCATGAATGAAAATCTTCATGTTTTTTCCACAGGGTTATCTTTCTGACTATCCCCGGAATCTGTGGATAAGGCCACGCCCCTCTAATTATAGCGGCAGGGCTGGTTCGTAACCGGCGGCGCATCGGACTGGATCACCATGAGCGTGACCGGGCCATCGCCTATATTGCCCGCATCATGGCCTTTCTTGCCGCGAAAGGGGCCATTGGCCATGGGGCGCACGGCCTGGTCCTCGCCAAACAGGATATCGCCGGGGCCCATTTCCGCCCGCGTGCCATCCATCGCCTGCACATACCACCGCCCCTGTAGCGGAATGATCCATTGTGGCCTGGGGTCGGGGTGCCAGGTGCCATTCCAGTGCGCGGGCTGCACCGTCATCATGATGGTTGCCATCTGCGGGGCCATGGGGTCCTGCCATTGCGGCCCGGCAGGCGGCGACATGCTCTTGAGAAAGAAGGCGTGCACCGGGCAGGTGGCGATGTGGCTCACGCCCCTGTCATCAGCCCAGAGATGCCGGTAAACCCGCTGCGGCGGGGCCGGTTGGGTCGTATCGGGCAGGATGGCGGGCGCTGGTGTCGTGGGGGGGCTCGCAGCCCACGCTCCCATGCCGGGCAGAATGAGCAGGGCGGCGAGCATGAGCGTTTTGCGCATGGACATGACATGCCTCCTTGGCTGGACTGGATGGGCCTGCGGCACGCCTCCGCCGGGTTGTGGCGCGCCGTTGCGCAAGGCACGGGCGCGGCATTCCTTCGGCGGAGGGGGCAGGCTGATGGTGCGGTTTACGGCGTGGGTGCGGCCCCGCCATAGCTCAGGCGATAGAGCGCGCCGGACAGGTCATCGCTGATCAGCACGCTGCCATCGGGCAGGGGCAGCACATCGGCTGGCCGCCCCCATGCATGCTGCCCCTGCCGGAACCCACCCACGAGCACCTTTGGCGTCATGGGTTTGCCATCCGCGCCAAACGCCACGTTCACGACCTGATAGCCCGCAAGCTGGCTGCGGTTCCATGATCCGTGCTCGGCAATGATCAGGTTGCCGTGATAGGCGGCAGGAAACTGGGTGCCTTCATAAAACCGCAGGCCGAGTGCCGCCACATGCGCGCCAAGCAGCAGGGCGGGCGGCGTGAATTCGGAGCAGGCATGCTGCTTGCCGAATTCGGGGTCCGGCACGTTGCCCTGATGGCAGTAGGGGTAGCCAAAGGACTGTCCGGGCGTGTCAAGCCGGTCGAGTTCATCCGATGGCATGTCATCGCCCATATTGTCGCGCCCGTTATCGGTAAACCACATGGTGCCGCTGCCGGGCTGCCATGTAAATCCGACGGTGTTGCGGATGCCGAATGCCACGTCGCGCCGGTCGGTACCATCAGGGGCCATGCTGATGATCTTGCCAAAGTCATGCCCCACGTCACAGATGTTGCAGGGCGCGCCGATGGGTACATACAGTCGGTTATCCGGCCCGAAGGCAATGAATTTCCAGGAATGGTCGCCAATGCGGTAGGGCAGGTTGCCTGCCACGGTTTCGGGCCTGGGCGGCTTGTCGAGGTGGTTTTCAATATCACGCAGCACGACAATGCGCTGTGAGTCGGACACATACAGGTCGCCATCATGGTAGGCTACGCCCACCGGCAGGGTCAGGCCCTCGGCAATGGTGCGCACCACCACCGGGCCGCCCCCATCCACGCCGGTAATGGCATAGACCTTGCCCACCGCCCTTGTGCCCGCAAAGATGGTGCCTCGCGCGCCACGGGCCAGTTCACGCGCGTTTGGCACCTGGTCCGTCACCACGCTGATGTGAAATCCCGGCGGCACCTGCAGGGACTCAGGCTGGGGGGCTGCCTCGGCGGGAACGCACAGGCTGAGTGCTGTCATGCAGGCCATGCCGGAGAACGAAGCGCGAAGAAGGCCGGAAAGACGTTTCATCAGTGGAGAATCTCCTTGAGGCGAATAACGTTCCGATCACGATACGATCTGGCGTATTCTTTCGGCAAGGGCACGCGCTGAATAGGGCTTGCGCTCGACCGGCACGTCGCGCAGTTCGGGCGGGATCATGGTGCGGTCGGCATAGCCGGTGGCGAAGATGAACGGCACGCCCCGCGCACGCAGGATGCGCGCGACCTCAAGCGAGTTTTCACCACCAAGGTTTACATCGAGTATCGCCACGTCGGGCACCCGCGAGCTGATGGCATTCATGGCTTCATAGACGGAGGCGACGGTGCGGACCTGCCCGATGTTGATTTCCTCGATCGCGCTTTCGGCTTCCATGGCGATGAGGAACTGGTCTTCCACCAGAAGGATGTCAGCATCGAGCACGGGATTCTCCTTTGGGGGCAAGGCGTGGGACGAAGCAGGGGGCGCATCCGGGGTTTCCATCTCCGGGGCGGGCCTGACATGGCGGCAGGGCAGGTGCATGACCATTTCCAGCCCGTCGGGATGAAAATGCGCATGGGTGGCCCCGCCAAGTTCATGCGGGAAGCCACGCTCCAGCAGCACCGAGCCAAAACCCCGGTGCCGGGGCCGGGTCATGGCCGGGCCGCCACTCTCGCGCCATGTGATGCACCATTCATCGCGTGCCGGGTCATGCGACCACGCCACATCAAGCCGCCCGCGCGCCTGGCCCAGCGCCCCGTATTTGACCGCGTTGGTGGCCAGTTCATGCACCACCAGCGCCAGCACCGACAGCGCCTGGCCGGTAAGCCAGATGCGCGGGCCGGTGCAGGTGATGAAGCAACGCTCGCGGTAGGGTGCAAGTTCCGCATCAAGCAGGGCGCGCAGCAGGCCGCCGCCATCGCTGCGCACGGCCTGGTCATGCGCCAGCCCCAGCGCGCGGATGCGCCCGCGCAGGCGCTCTACATGCTGGGCGGCGGTCATGTCGGGTTCCACCGGCTGGCTGACCAGCGACTGCACCACGGCAAGGATGTTCTTCACCCGGTGGTTCAGTTCCTCGTTGAGCATGCGCTGGCGCAGGTCGGCATGCGCGCGTTCACGCAACTGCAACTGGTGGTAGGCCCCCATGACCTCGATCAGTGCCGACCGGACCAGCGTTGCCGCCTCCATGTCATCGCCTGACCACGGCAGGCAGGTGCCGGTGACCTGCTGGGTCCAGACCGCAAAACTGCTGCGCGGGCCGAAATAGCCGTCTTCCTCCTCGCTCCGGGGCGGGGCGGCGGGGTCGGCGGCCCATTTCATGCTGCGTATTTCCTCGCCACGGAACACAAACAGGTAATCGCCCGGCTGCGACGAGATCGGCACGATCATCACGCCTGCCGCCTCGCGCACGTAGTCTTCGGCATCGGGGATGTAGGCGGCAAGGCAGCTTGTATGCCAGATCTGGGTGCCTGCGCGGGTGCGGGCGAGTTCCAGCACGGCCGCCATGGCGGCAGGCGGCGGGTGCTGGCCGGTATAGGTCCACTGGCCGCCCACCCACAATGCCGCGCCATCGCACTGCACGAAGGTGAGCATGTCGGTCAGGTGCGCCATGAGGTAGGCGGGCATGTCCGCCACGGGGGCGGCGCCCTTGAGAAAGGTCTCGATCAGCCCGTGGGTCTGGCGCGTCATGTCCAGCCGCTTGGTACGCAGCAGGTTGGTGATCTGGAGCGAGACGAACTCGCCAAACATGCGCGCCACGATGCGCTCGCTCATGTTGAGCACATGGGCGCTGTAGTGATGGCACACGATCATGCCCCACAGGCGGCCATCCACCATCAGCGAGACCGATGCGCAGGCGGCGATGCCCATGCCGCGCATGTAGCTGTAATGGCTTGGCGTGCCCGCGCGCAGATGGGTGTGCGACAGGTCGGGCGGCAGGGGATTGCCCGGCGAGATTACGGGCACGGGCACGGCCGCCACGTCGCCGATGACGCGGATGAGGTTGGTGCTGTACAGCCTGCGCGAGGGGGCGGGCATGTCGGAGGCGGGAAAATGCTGGCCCAGGAAACTTTCTAGGTTGGGGCCGTGATGCTCGGCCTCGACCTTGCCTGACCCGTCCTCGGCAAAACGGTAGAGCATGACGCGGTCATAGCGCAGCACGCCCGAGAGCAGGCGCACGACGGTGCGGAACAGCCGGTCGAAATCGCTGATCTCGCGTATGCGGTCGATCATGGTGCGCAGCAGCGACAGGTGCGCCCCGTCGCGTTCGCTCAGCGCTGGTTCCCATTCCAGCATGATGTCGGGGCCTGCGGTATGGATGGCCACGTCATACCGCCCGCCACCGGGCAGGGCCTGCCCGAAGACCAGGGCCGGCCTGCGATGGGCCTCGCCATGCATGGCCAGCGCGTTGCGGATGTTGTGGGTGGCGTCGCGGCCGATCACGTCGCGCAGCGGCAGGCCTGCCTCCAGCCCCTCACGCCCCAGATGCGCCGGGGCGTTGGCCGACCAGCGCACGATATGCCCCAGCCGCGCATCGCATGCCAGCAGCCAGCCATGGGGCTGGATGCCTTCGTCGCCTGCCTGAGGGGATGCCTGTTCAGTCATGCTGCGTCATTTCCCTTGTGCCCCGGCGGGTCATGCGGTGGGGGACAGAACCGGACAGGGCGGCCTGCCCGGTGGGGTAACGGGACCTTGATTGTGCCATACAGGCTCCTGCATGTGGGGCGGGGTATTATGATAGACCTGCGGTACCGGTTTTTCCAGCAATGCACGCGACCCCACCATTAAGTGAGGTGATGCGCAAAAAGGGTGGAACGCGCTGCGTGCTGCTGCCCGGGGCTGCGTCGGGCCTGTCATCCGTCGCGGTGGAGCCTGGCCGGATATTCCCGCCCTTGCATGCCGTCCTTCCTGCCTGCACGGCCCCTGTTTATTACTGCATCATTGGTACAATGTTTTATACGACGTGGCATATACTCTTTATTAATACAGTCATGGGTATGAAACATCATGCTGGCTGTCACTTATTACAGTGGCCCGGAACATAAAATCAGGTGTCACGATTTCAGCCTCACCCCCGTTCGCTTTCAGCCAGCCGGAGACCTACAGCCAGATGCCCCGCGACATGATAGACGACATGCAGGTAACCGTCCTGCCCGCGCTGGAACAGACCATTCTTGGCGTTGTCCTGATTGATGAACATAACACCGTCACCTTTTTCAACAAGGCGGCGGAAGGCCTGTGGCACTGTTCGCGGCAGGATGTGATCGGGCGCAACGTCAACGTGCTGGTGCCACGCAACATCCGCTCCACCCATGATGACCTGATCCGCCACAACCGCGAGACCGGAATCAACAAGATCGTCGGCACCAGCCGCGAGGTGTGTGTCGAGCGCTTCGATGGCACGACTTTCTGGGCCAACCTCTCGCTGTCGCGCATCGCGGTGGATGGCAAGATCGGCTACATGGCGCTGATCCGCGATATCTCGCAGGAAGTTGATGACCGCGAAAAGATCCGCCTGCTCTCGCTCGTGGTGCGCGAGACCGACCGCGGCGTGGCCATTCTCGACCCCGAATTCCGCATCATCTATGTCAACCGCGCCTTTAGCGACATGTTCGGCTTTGGCGCCGAGCGGGTGACGGGGCATGGCCTGTCGGTCATCCTTGCAGGCGATACGACCGATATCGGCATTCTCAACCAGTTGCACGAGGGCGCGCGCAACGCCAAGGGCTTCACGCTCGATATCCGCGCCCGCCACGCCAGCGGCCGCGATATCTGGGTCTCGGCGGCCATGAACCCCGTGTTCAATGATAGCGGCGAGATCGAGAACATCGTGGTGGTGCTGACCGATATTACCGAGCAGCACTTCCTTGACAGCCTGCAGCGCGACACGCTGGAAGCGATTTCAAGCGATCTGGGCCTGCATGAGGTGATGGACTTCATCTGCCGCCGCATCGAGCATTACATCCCCGATGTCATGCCCGCCATCTACCTGGTGGAGAAAGACGACCGGCTCAAATGCAAGGGCCGCGCCAGCCTGCCGCTCTCGCTGGTCAAGCTGTATGACACGCTGCCCATCGGCCTCGATGCCGCCTGCTCGGGCGTTGCCGCCAGCACCGGCTCCATTGCCGAAAGCCCGGACATTGCCCACGACCCGCGCTGGCAGCACATGCGCGAGCAGACCCTGCATAACGGCATCAAGGCCGCGCGCGCCACGCCCATCATCCTGCGCAACAACCGGGTGGCGGGCGTGTTCACCTGCTACTCGCGCACCAGTTCGCTGCCCGATGCCTCCTGCCAGAAGGCCGTGGCCACCAGTCTGCACCTGTGCACCCTGGCCATAGAGCGGCACGAGGCGAAGGAACATATCAACCGCCTGTCCGACTTTGACCTGCTGACCAGCCTGCCCAACCGCCGCTGGCTGCGCCAGAACATGCCGCGCATGCTGCGCCGCGCCGTGCGGGGCAACCTCATGCTCGTGACCGTGGGCATAGACAACTTCAAGCATATCAATGATGTGTTCGGCCATACGGCGGGCGATGACCTGATCGCCCGCATTGCCGGCCTGCTGCGTGAGGTGCTGAGCATAGACGACACGCTGGTGCGCAGCGGTGGCGACCAGTTCACCATCGTGACCAATGGCGAGCAGCAGCATGCCTCCACGCTCAGCGCCCACATCCTGCGCGTGCTGGCCGTGCCATCGCATATTGGCGATGTGCCGGTCAGCCTCTCGGCCAGCCTTGGCGTTGCAGTTCACCCGGAAAATGGCGAGGACGGCGACACCCTGCTCAAGAATGCCGAGACCGCCATGTTCCAGGCCAAGGCGAATGGCGGCGGGCATTGCTGCTTCTTCAGCCCGCGCATGAACCAGCAGGCCAGCGACCGCCTCATTCTGGCCGCCGCCCTGCGCGATGCCATTGCCCATGACCGGCTGCGCCTGTTCTACCAGCCGCAGGTTCATGCCAGCAGCGGCAAGCTGTATGGCGTGGAGGCGCTCTCGCGCTGGATCGACCCCTCGCTGGGTTTTGTCTCGCCCGCGCGCTTCATTACCGTGGCGGAGGAAACCGGGCAGATCGAGGCCATTGGCAAATGGTCGCTACGCGCGGCATGCCGCCAGATGGCGCAGTGGATTCGCGATGGTGTGGAGGTGCCGGTGGTTTCGGTCAACCTTTCGCCGCTGCATTTCCGCGATGAAACACTGCCGCAGTTCGTGACCGAACTGCTGGCCGAGACAGCCATCCCGCCCGAAAGCCTGACCATAGAAATTACCGAAAGTACCATGATCGACAATTACGAACGCACCATCCGCGTGGCCCAGAAGCTGCGTGAAATGGGAGTTGGCATGTCGATGGATGATTTTGGCACCGGTTTCTCCAGCCTGTCCAACCTTGCGGGCTTGCCGGTCAACGAGGTGAAGATCGACCGCAGCTTCATGACCGGGCTGGAAAGCATCGAGAAGGTGCGTGCGGTGGTGATGGCCGTGGTGCGTATTGGCCAGAGCCTGGGCATGACCGTGGTGGCTGAAGGCGTGGAACATGAAGAACAGCGCCGCCTGCTGGCTGACATGGATTGCGACGTGCTGCAGGGCTACATGTTCTCCAAGCCGCTGCCAGCGGAGGAATTGGCGGCCTGGTTCTCCGCCTATCAGCCAGGCGGCGTGGCCAACTGAGGGGCGCACGGGCGGGCCGCGCTGGCCCGGCCGTGGCGCGTAAAGGATAACCGGAGCGTTGCTGGCATGCGCTTCCTGCCCGCGCTGGACGGGGCGGGGTCATCGCCTTCGCGTGGCAGCAAGGCTTGTTGGGCTTGAAGTTGCCCAGGCATGGTTTGAGGCATTGGACTGTTGATTGGGGAAGATCACGGCTTTAGCCTGCTTCAATAATGACGGAATTTGTAAAAATTCTGCATTACAGCGAAGACAATATCAGGCGCGAGGCCATTTTCAGCTTTCCGGCACAATACCCTTATGAAGATCTGGTCGATTTCATGCTGTTTGACATGCCGGATCGAAAGGCCCTTCGGCCTGATGGTGACGACGGGCTACAAGGTCAGGTCTCGTATGCTGTTTCCTGCTGCCGCAAAGTCAGGGTGCTGGCGGGGGCGTGGGCACCGGATGGATCATACGGAACTGGAACCGATGGATCTATCAGGACTGCGCCATCGGGGATGTTCTGCTTGCAGGTGGATATGAAACCGGCCCGGCCGTCCTGTGTGCATGACACGCGCTTTTGTCCGTGCATTGCGCATATGGGTGGCGCATCTCATGGCGCGGGCAATATGAACCCGTCATGTAATGGCCATATTCTTTATACGTAGGAGATTTATTGTATCTGATACATATCTTATTCTGCTCCGGGGTGCGGGCTTATCACGCAACATATGGCATTTCATTGTGTAGTGGGTTAACAGAGCCATAATGTCTTCACCCCTTGCCTGATAGGGAACGCCACACCGTGAATATTGATGGCCACATCGTACTGCCAGACCGGGTCATGCCGGGGCGTGTCGTGTTTGATACGGCCATTACCGATGTGCGCCCGCTCTCGCTTGTGCCCGATCGCTACATCCTGCCCGGCTTTATCGACGGGCACGTGCATGGCGGCGGGGGGGCTGACATGATGGATGGGGTGGATGCCATCCGCCATATGGGCATGTTCCATCTGGCGCATGGCGTGACCACCCTGCTGCCCACCACCATCACGGCACCGTGGGTTGACGTGATGGCGGCGCTGCATGCCGTGGCCGATGTCATGCACATTGGCATTTATGGCGGCCCCAGCATTCCCGGCGCCCATCTGGAAGGGCCGTTCATCAACCCGCACAAGCGCGGCGCGCAGCCGCCCTTTACCGTATTGCCCACGCCCGCGCGGGTGAGTGCCGTAATCGAGACCGGCGCCATCAAGGTCGTGACGCTGGCCCCGGAACTCGAATTGGTCGATGCGGCCATCCAGAAATTCGTCAATGCGGGCATAAGGGTCAATATCGGTCATACGCTGGCCGGTTACGAGCAGGCGGAGCGGGCCATATGCCGCATATGCGGCATGGGGGGCACGGCAGGGGGCACGCATCTGTTCAACGCCATGCCGCCGGTCATGGCGCGCGCGCCGGGGGCGGCGGCGGCCCTGCTGTGCAGTGACACGGCCTATGCCGAGATGGTGTTTGACACCCACCATGTCCACCCCGCGCTGTTCCGGCTGGCGCATCGGGTCATGGGGAACCGGCTGGTCTTTGTAACCGATGCCATGCGCGCCACCGGCGCGGGCGATGGCCCGAGCGAACTTGGCGGCCAGAACGTGATGGTGGCCGATGGCGTGGCGCGGCTGCCCGATGGCACGCTGGCGGGCAGCGTGCTGACACTGGACCAGGCGCTGCGTAATGCCATGCAGGCCGGGGCTTCGCTGCCGCAGGCGGCTGCACTGGTCAGCACCCATGCCGCCAACTGGCTTGGCCTGCATGACCGTGGCGTGCTCATGCCCGGCCGCCGGGCCGATATTGTGGTGATGGGGGCTGACCTGAGCGTGCAGGAAGTGTGGGTGAACGGCCGCCGTTGCGCCTGAGGGCAATGCTGGCGAACATCCTGAAAAATTTTTGGTCACGGGTCTGTTTTTGAAATAGGCCTTTGTGCCTGCAGGCTTACCAGCACGGCAGCAAAGCCGGAGGCCGCCGCCAGTCCCAGCCCCCAGCGTGGGCCAAAATGATTGGCCACCCACCCCACGACCGGCGCGCCCACCGGCGTGCCGCCAAGGGCTACGGCCAGGCGGATGGCCATGACGCGGCCCCGCATCTCGGGTGTGGCTGAAAGCTGCATCAGGCTGTTGGTGGTTGTAGTAAAGGTCAGGGTTGCCAGTCCCACCAGCCCGAGGGCTGCGGCAAACAGTCCGTAACCGGGGGCGATGGCGGCCAGCAGGCACCCCACGCCAAACAGCAGCGCGCCCGTGCGCAGGGTTGCCATCGAGACCTTTTCGCGACCCGCTGCCAGCACGGCACCCATCATGGTGCCTACCGCCATGCACGCACTCAGCAGCCCGTACTGCCCCGCGCCGACCTGAAACACGCTGACCGCCATGGTGGAAATGAACAGTGGAAAGTTCAGGCCAAACATGCCAATGAGCAGAAGCATCAGCACGATGGTGAGCAGGTCGGGCTGCCGCCACACATAGCGGAACCCTTCCAGCAGGCCCCGTGTGCCCCGCTTTGCTGGGGGTGTCACGGCCCTGCCGTTCAGCGCCAGCAGCGACATGAGCACGGCAATGAACGAAATGCCGTTGAGCACGAACGCCCACCCCGTACCCACCGCGGCAATGCATGCCCCCGCTGCGACCGGCCCCAGCATGCGCCCGGCATTGAAGGAGACCGAATTGAGCGCCACTGCATTGGGCAGGTCATCGCGCCCGACGAGTTCCGATACGAAGGTCTGGCGTGCCGGGCCATCAAAGGCGGCCACGCTGCCAAACAGGAAGGCAAAGACATACATTTCCCACAGCCGCGCCGTGCCGCTGACCGTCAGGATGCCCAGTCCCAGCGACAGGGTACCCATCAACCCCTGTGTGAGCATAAGCAGGGCGCGGCGGTCAAAACGGTCGGCGGCATAGCCCGTCCAGGGCAGGAACAGCAGTTGCGGCGCCATCTGGAAAGCCATGGTCATGCCTACCGCCGTCGCATCATGCGCGGTCAGTTGGGTCAGTACAAGCCAGTCCTGCGCCGTGCGCTGCATCCAGGTGCCAATGTTCGACAGGACAGCCCCGCTGGCCCAGATGGCGTAATGGCGATGGCGCAGCGAGCGCAGGGCGCGGGTGCCAAAAGCGAAGGAAAGCGGCATGGCAGCTTATACGCTCGTCATGCCGGTTTTTTCGTTTTGGGCAAGTCGGCCGCGCGTGCCGTTGGCATGGATGCGGGCATTGCGGCCAGTCATGGCGTAAAGGGGCTGCGGGGAACGGGCAGGGTTATGGGCATGAGACGCCTGCATGAAAAATGAGCGGGAGGGGCCGTCAGTGTGACAGGGATGCGGCAGGCGTCGGGGCATGAAGGCGCGGAGCACGTCGCCTGCGCGACAGATGACCGCGCCGGTTTCAACATGCTGGGGGGCAGGGCACATCATGTGTCTTGTAACGCATTCCGTCAGGACCGGTTCAGCGTAACGAGGGGGATCGTGACGCGTCAAGCCATGTCCATTCTTCATGGGAGTGCCGGGGCCTTTCATCCATCAGTGATGCATTTGTGCTGGCCCGTTTGAAAGGGGCGGCTTAATACTGCCCCGGCCATGCCCTGCCCAGAAGGAACGCTTCCCCCCTTGATGCGCCCGTCCTGCTCCCCCAAAGGCTCCCGCCTGCCATGTCCCGCACGGTCCTGACCGCGTGCCAGGAGCGTGCGCTGGCTGAAATCCTGGCCGCGCGCGGGGTCTCGGCCACGCATCTTCTGACCGGTTACGCGGGCACGGGCAAGACCACGCTCATGCAGCAGGTGGCCCGCGCGCTGCACAAGCAGGGGGCGGATGTGGTGTTTACCGCCGCCACCCACAAGGCCACCGCCGTGCTCAAGGCGCGGGTGGGCAAGCTTGCGCCGTGTCGCACCATTCATAATGTGCTCTCGCTCCAGCCCGGCGCGCAGGATGGCCGTGAGGTGTTGCAGCGCGCCGATCGACCCGAGCCGATCACGGCGGATGTCATCATCATTGATGAATGTTCCATGGTCGGTTCCGAACTCATGCGCTGGGTGCGCGACCTCGTGCCAGACCGCTTCGTGCTGTTTGTGGGCGACCCGGCGCAGTTGCCACCGGTGGGCGAGGCGATCAGCCCGTCCTTCGCCATCCGCTCGGCCTCGCATCTCGAAACCGTGGTGCGGCAGGCGGCGGACAACCCGCTCGTAGCCGCCGCCACCGCCATCCGCGAAAGCCAGGGCGGCCCGCTGGACTGGTCATGGTGCCGCGCCAGCCACCATGAGGGCGCGGGTCTGTTCGTGCCACGCACGCCTGATGCATGGATGCAGCGTGCTTTCACCTCCGATGCCTTCCGCGCCGATAGCGATGCGTTCCGCTACCTGTGCTGGACCAATGCGCGGGTCGATGCCGTCAACCGCACCGTGCGCCGGTGGGTGCACGGGGGCGAGACGCCGATGCCCTTTGTGGCGGGCGAGCGCGTGATTGCCCGTGTTCCGGTCATGGATGTGGAAGGCCGCCGCGTGATGGTGGCCACCAACGAGGAGGCGGAAATTGCCGATATCCGCCCCGGCGTGCTGCGTCATGCCTTTCCCGCCACATCAAAGGTGCCCGGATGGACTACCGACCTGCCGGTGTATGATGTGGTATTGCGCACCCTGGCGGGCGATGAAACACCGGTGGCCATCCTGCGCCCCGGGGCGAATATGGGGGCGATCGAGCAGCGCCTGAAGCGCGAGGCTGTCCTTGAGCGCGCGCGCTGGCAGCACCGCTTCGTGTTCCGCCGCAATATTGGGCGGCTCCAGGCGGTTTACGCCATGACCGTGCATACCGCGCAGGGCAGTACGTTTGGTCGCGTGTTCGTGGATGTGGGTGATATCAGCCGCCGCGCCGCCACCAATGTGCTTGAAGCGCAGCAACTGCTCTATGTCGCGGCCACGCGGCCCACCACGGCCATGATTCTCACCGGCCTGCCCACAGGGGCAACAGGCCGGAAGTGACGGGCAGGGGTGGATAAAGGACTGTTCACGTCCTGTTGTTCAAAAAAAGGACCGCTGCGATACGATTTTGGAATTATGGCGGTTTTGCGCGATTTTTATAAAAATACCCGGTCTTTTCAATAAGATGCATATTATACGCCCTATATTTTATATTTTGGAAATTCCTGAAAACTTTCATAAAATCTTAAATCATCACCATGAGACTGAAGGCTCATGGTTGCACCATGGGGGAGGGGGATGAACCGCCTGACCGCTACGTCCCGGGCCGGGTTGCCCGGCATCGTGGCAGGGCTGTTTCCTTCCCGCATGCAAGACATGGCGGTGCGCTGACAGGCGCATTCGTTCCGTTGCACACTGACCACGCGGGTGTGCGCGGCCAGGCCCCCGGTCCGACAGGCCATGCAGGGGGCGGCAGAACGCCACGGGGCCCATACGCCTTGCGGCATACAGGCGAGGCAACGCATCAGGTGCCGGATAACGGGTTATGTCCCGCCCGGCCCTGACAGGAGAAGGCAGAGGCGACCCCGGTTCCTTCAGGATGATATGGACCTCATCCACCTGACAGACGGCAGCAAGCCTGTCGCAATGATAGGAATCAGTGATAACACACCCATGCTTATGGCATGCCGTGCGCGATACGGATTGGGCGCAGGCCGCACGCAAAGGCGTATCTGTTCACAATCTGGTCAGGTCGTGTCGCGTCATGCCCCCAAGGGCTATCGCGATGGGGGAAGCGAAGTCCCGGCCCATAACGGACGCTTACATCATATGCTCTGATATCCTGTTAACCATTAACTGAAAGTATAAACTGTCAGGAATGGGCCAAAATCCGGGGCGGATATTCTGTATCTATTTTACAAATTAACTTATGGCGAAAATATGTCATTAATGAGATCATTCGTAATCGCGTTGAGAACAGAAAAAAATTAACATGTCTCTTGTGCAGCCTTCTCTGTCTTCTGATGGAACGAAACGGACATTTTCCGAACGTCAGGAATTCATGACGGAAGATATGCCCGCCAGCATGCATTTCCATGTGGTGTCCGGAGGCGCGCGCCTTTTCAAATCCCTGCCTGACGGGCGGCGGCAGATTATCGGTTTTGCCCATAAAGGCGATGTGCTCCCCGCCTATCCCTGCACCCGCTACCATTACAGCGCCGAAGCCATGCGCAGCCTGCAGGTGGTGTGCGTGCCCGCGCCCTATCTGAGCCACCTGCATGAAACCTCGCCCGGTGCTTGCGCGGCTTCGCTGAATTCCGCCCGCCAGTTGCTGGTCAGCCTGCATGCCCGGCTGCTCATGCTTGGCCGCCAGACCGCGCGCGAGCGCCTGGCAACCTTCCTGCTCGGTCAGGGCACGCGCATGGGGCCGGGTGAACTCTGGCCCGTTGATCCGTCCATTTCACGTGCGGACATGGCCGATTTCCTTGGCCTGACCACCGAGACTGTCAGCCGCCTGCTCAGTGCCTTCCATCGGGAGCAGCTTATCTGCCGGGAACGGCGCGCCATCCATATTCTCGATCCTGACCGCTTGCGGGCGATCGTGGCCCACCCAGAATGACAGCGAAGAAAGACAGCACGACGATGCCCGACATCACAGCCCTCACCACAGAAATCCTTCTTCCCGCCCTTGAGCAGGCCATTGATGCAACTGTCATCATCGGGCAGGAAAACGAGATCATCTTCTATAACCAGGCGGCGGAATCCCTGTGGGGCATTCCCCGCGCCGACGTGATCGGCCGCAATGTCGACTGCCTGGTGCCCACCCGCCTGCGCCATGAGCATGACCGCTACATCGACCGCAACCGCGAGACCGGGCATAACCGCATTGTCGGCACATCGCGCGAGGTGGAGTTCACCCGCGCCGATGGGGAATACATCTGTGGCGAGCTTTCGCTCTCCAAGGTGCAGATCGGCCAGGGCGACAAGCGGCTCACCTACTACATGGGCGTGATGAAGAACGTCACGGAGGAGAGCCAGCGCCGCAAGATCCTGATCCTGCAGAACGACGTGCTGCAGGCGCTGGCCAGCGACATGCTGATCCAGGATATTGGCGAGCTGATCTGCCGCAAGGTTGAAGCCTTCGTGCCCAACTCGGTCGCGGCCTTGCTGGTGCTCGATGATGCGCAGCCTTGGCGGGTGATCTGCACCTCCGCCCTGCCGCCGCGCATCCGCAATGCGCTTGAAACCACCGTGCCGTCACCTTCGGATGTGGAAAAGCTCAAGGCCAATGCCTCCTATACCGGCCACCTAGTGTGGAACAACTACCAGTCCATGTGCCGCTCGCTGGGGCTGCAGTCGTGCTATGCGGCGCCGGTCATGGCTGGTGACGGGCGGGTAACGGGCATCTTCGCACTGTACCTGCGCGAGCCCAACCAGCTTGGCGCGTGGCCGCAGCGCCTTGTGGGGGCGTGCCTGCCCTTCTGCGCGCTGGCGCTGGAGCAGCACGCCACCAAGACCCACCTGACCCAGCTTGCCCGCTATGACAGCCTGACCGGCCTGCTCAACCGTGGCGCGCTGCATCGCGTGATGGAAGACATCATCGCCCAGCCCGGCAACCGCACGCTGGCCATCTTCATGCTCGATATCGACCGTTTCCGCGATATCAACGATGCGCTCGGCCATGTCTATGCCGACCAGTTCCTTGTCGAGATCGCAGGCCGCATCCGCTCCATCGCCAAGGACGATTACGTGCTCAGCCGCTCGGGTGGTGATGAGTTCGTGGTGGTCGTGCCGGATTGCGAAGGCAAGCAGATCGAGGAAATTGCCCACAAGCTGCTCGAAACCATCGGTCGCCCGCTCCAGATCGGGCAGAATACGCTGTCTATCTCGTGCTCGATCGGCATCAGCACTTTCCCCGCCAACGGGCCGGACAGCGAATCCCTGCTCAGCCATGCCGATACCGCCATGCGGCAGGCCAAGGAAGACGGGCGCGGCATCTTCCGCTTCGCCAATCTCGAGAAAAACCAGGTGGCGCAGGACCGGCTGGTGCTCGGCTCGGCGCTGCGTGATTCGCTGGCGCAGGGCATGCTGCAACTGCATTACCAGCCGCAGGTGCGCACCCACACGCTCGAACTCAGCGGTGTCGAGGCGCTGTCACGCTGGCATCATCCGCATCTTGGCAATATCTTCCCCTCGCGCTTCATCGCCGTGGCGGAGGAGACCGGCCAGATCGAGGCCATTGGCCGCTGGTCGCTGCTCGAGGCCTGCCGCCAGATCGTGAAGTGGGACCGCGACGGCATCCATGTGCCCACCGTGGCCGTGAACCTGTCTGCCGTGCATTTCCGCAACCGCGCGCTGCCCGAGCACATCGCGGCGCTGCTCAAGGACCATAACCTCAAGCCTTCGCGCCTGACGGTGGAAATTACCGAGAGCGTGATGATGGATAACAGCCGCGACACCGAGGAAGTGCTCCAGTCGATCCGCAATATCGGCTGTGGCCTGTCGATGGATGATTTTGGCACCGGGTATTCATCGCTCTCGCGGCTCACGCGCCTGCCACTGACCGAGATCAAGATCGACCGTAGCTTCATCAACGATTTTGAATACGACACCAACGCCCAGGCCGTGACCATGGCGGTGATCGGCATCGGCTCGCGGCTGGGCATGACGGTCGTGACCGAAGGCGTCGAGACCGAGCAGCAGCGCGACCTGCTGGAGAAACTCAACTGCGACGTGATGCAGGGCTACCTGTTCGCCAAGCCGCTGGCGCCGCAGGATCTTGAATCCTGGGTGCGCCGTGGCGGAGCGCCTGCGGTCATTCGTGAAATTGAGGCAGCCCGCGCCAAGAAGGGTGGCAAGCCCGAAAGCAGCGGCAAAAAAGACGGTGCCCCTGCAGCCAAGCCTGCTGCTGCAAGCCCCGCAACCCCCGAAAAGTCCTGATCTGCTACGGGATAGATGGAGCCATACGCCATGTCACTCAAGCACGATGATCGCCTGCGCGCGCTGACCCACCAGGATTCGGATTTCTGGGCCGATGTTGTGGACAATGTCCTGATCGTGGCCATTACCGATGTGCGTGGTGTGATTACCTATGTGAATGACCGCTTTTGCGAGATCAGCCGCTACCCGCGTGAAGAACTGCTGGGGGCGACGCATCGCATCGTCAATTCCGGGTATCATGATGCGAGCTTCTTCAGGCAGATGTACCGCACCATCCGGGGGGGCGAGATATGGCGCGGCAATATCTGCAACCGGGCCAAGGATGGCACGCTGTACTGGGTGGCCACCACCATCATGCCCAAGCACAACTCGCTTGGCGCGGTTGAGGGCTATGTCGCGACCCGTTTCGAGATTACCGAACTGATGAACACCCGCGACCGGCTCAAGTCGCTTGCCGCGACCGACCCGCTGACGGGGCTGTTCAACCGTGGTGGCTTCAACAACGTGCTCCAGACCGCAGTGGAAGATAAATCGCAGAACATTACCCGCGACATCATGCTGGTCATGTTCGATCTCGATGGCTTCAAGCAGATCAACGACATTCATGGCCACCATGCGGGCGATGTGGTGCTGAAGGTGATTTCCAACCGCCTTCTGGCGCTTGTCCACCCTGAAGATGCGGTCTGCCGGCTGGGGGGCGATGAGTTTGCGCTCATCCTCAACCATACGCTGCATAAATTTCCGCTTTCCCTCATGCTGGAGAAGCTGCTGGCCGAGCTCGAAGCGCCGATCGAGGTGGGCAACACCATGGTCAACGTGTCGGGCAGCATCGGGGTCACCCCCATCGCCAGCCAGGAAAGTGCCGAATCGCTGCAGAAAAATGCCGATATCGCGCTTTATGCCGCCAAGCGCGCGGGTGGCCACCAGGCGCGCATGTTTGACATGACCCTGCACCAGCATGCGCTGGAGCGGGCGCAGATCCTCAATGATGCGCGTGAAGGGGTGATGAAGGACCAGTTCGAGCTTTACTACCAGCCGATCATGAACTTCAGCACCGGCAAGTGCGACCAGATCGAGGCGCTGCTGCGCTGGCACCACCCGCAGCGCGGCCTGCTGGCGGCGGAAAGCTTCCGCGATGTATTCCTTGATGCGGCTCTGGCGCAGGTCATGAGCCCGCGCCTGGTCAAGTCCTTCCAGAATGACATGCGGATGTGGAATACAAGCCTCGACGCGTATCCCAACCTGACCATCAATCTCTCGCGGCTGGACCTGCTCAATATCGGCTTCCAGAATGACCTTGAGGCTGAAATAAAGCGGCAGGGTGGCAAGGCGGCCGATTACGTGCTGGAAATATCGGAAAGCGTGCTGGCGGGCAGGCGCTCCGATCGTGTGCTGCAGCGCCTGCAGGAACTGAGCGAACTCGGCTTCCAGCTAACGCTCGATGATTTCGGGCTGGCGACGCTGCCAATCTCGGTTCTGCGCACGATTTCCTTCACGCAGGCCAAGATATCACGCAAGCTGGTCAAGGACATTGAAACCAGCCCGCAGGCGCGCGGCGTGGTGGCGCATCTGATTGGTCTGGCACATGCGTTCGGGCTGAGCGTGACCGTGAGCGGCGTGGAAACCAAAGGCCAGATGGAGGTCCTGCGCGAGATGGGTGCCGACCGAATTCAGGGTTTTTATATTTCTCCCCCGATTTCTGCTGCGAATCTTGTGCTTGCGGAGCACATCATTGCGCCAGATCATACCGAGATCACGTTACAGGCGTCATGACACGCCATGCGCCTTACTTTATACACCGACTACTCCATTCGAACCCTTATCTACCTTGGGCAGAACCCGGGTAGACGGGTTGCGATCCAGGAGATTGCTGCGACGCACCGCATTTCCCAGAATCATCTGGTCAAGGTGGTGAACCGTCTGTCCAGCAACGGTGTCATTCTGGCGCGGCGCGGGCGCAGTGGCGGCCTGGAACTTGCCGGTGCGCCGCACCAGATCATTATTGGCGATATCATCCGCCTTATGGAGGCGGATATGGGCAAAATTGTGTCCTGTAATCCTGAAAACGGGCAGGCGTGCGTATTGGCTGATGCATGTCGCCTGCAAGGACTGTTTGCCAAATCGGTCAATGCCTTCATGTCGGTACTCGATCGCATTACGTTGCATGATATCCTGCATGAGCCTAAGAAACTGTAAAATCAGGCTCATGCAGGCAGGCTGAAGGCATGTGACCCGCTGTGCATGCGATGCGCATGGGATTGAAAAATCGCGCGTATCGGAATGCTCAGTGTCATCCAATGATAAGCCTGACTTATGATGAGATAATATTTATCTATAAGTCAGGAAGGCTACATTTTCTGGTTGCAATAAGGACGGCATAGGTCTTTTTTGGTGTGGCATGAGGAATTTGGCTCACACAGTGTAATAACAGGAACACCATGCCCCGCACGCCGTTGCCTTGGCCTACCGTCTGCTCCTGCATCATGCAGGCGGCCTTTAAAAGACAGGGAGCCAGAGCCGAGATACTATGCGCCTGACCCTTCATACCGACTATGCCATTCGTGTTCTGGTTTATCTGGGGCAAAACCCTGGTCGACGCGTTTCAGTGCATGAAATTTCGGAAAATCATGGCATTTCCCATAATCACCTCGTCAAGGTGGTCAATCGGCTCTCTACCAACGGGGTTGTCGATACCCGTCGGGGGCGGGCAGGGGGGCTGGAACTGCCGCGCATGCCGCATGAAATCGTCATAGGCGACATCGTGCGCATGATGGAGGCGGACATGCTCTCCATGAAAGCCTGCCAGCCAGAATACGGTCAGGCCTGCGTGCTTGCCGATATGTGCCGCCTACGCCATCTGCTGGCCCGTTCGTTGACTGCTTTCCTTGATGTGCTGGACCAGACCACGCTGCATGATCTCCTGCCCCGCAAGGCAGCCTGACATGACAGCGCATGATGAGGGACAGGTCTGGCATCGTCTATATACGTACATATATAGACGATGCTGGTCCGGCCCCGCCGCCCATGGGCCAGCCTCCGAGGGCTGGTCTGGTTTGCTGCTTCATTGGCAGCCGGGTCAGTTATTGAAGAAAAACACGATCCGCACCCTGTCGAGCCCTGAAGTGCCGCGCGCGATGTGCAGCAGGACCGGTACTGTTTCTGCCCAGAAAAAGCTGGTCGCGGCATAAGCGGGGAGATGCCATGTCGCCCGTGCGTCAGTGTCTGCATGTTCCGCCAGAAAGGACACGCGCTCCTGGCCGGGCGAAAGGGTGTGATACTGTTCAGGCAGTTTTTCCATTATGCCTGTACTGACATGGCGAATGGAGCGACCGATTATGGCGGCGCAATAGTTGCCCGGTGCTTTTGCCCTGTTATTGTCGGCCCATGTCGCCCATCCCTTAAAGTTGAGCAAGCCTCCTGGCCGCACGCTATATGTCCGGTCATAATCCAGCAATTCCCGTAGCGTGAGATAGGAATGGCCATGCCCATCCGCGCCCCGTTCGGCCACGAGCTGACGGTATTGGGTGTTGCATCATCAGGTATGCTGCGTGGGGGGGGCTGACAGGCATGATATCTGCCCCGCTGGCACGGGGATAACCCAGGATGGTGAAAAGAGTGCCGTTTCGCCCATCATAAAGGCGGGTGTCGCAGTCTATGTAAACCTGTCATAGGCCTGCCACGTGCCATCTGGCTTACGGTTATCAATAAAAAAGAAAATATTTGTACCCCTCTGCAACGCCATCCTTTGGTATCGTTTTTAATGCCTGCATCATGCAATCGGCCATCGCATGCCAGTTCTAAGGGAGGCGTTATTTGCGTTATGTCTTTGCAGAACCATTTGAAAACACCGGATTTTATCGCTCCTGACACTCCGGTGATCTGGTAGCGCAACACTGTTCCGTAACTACAGGCATGACCCGTTGATGCGGCCAATGGCGGGCGACGGTTTTACGGTAAAGCCGGAATGGTTCCATCGGGAGGCACTCCGAAGTAAAAAATATTTCTCCACTACGCTTCTCTTGCAGGGCAGGTTGCCGAAAGTGGCATGAGTCTACCGTTTTTTTGGCGGATTACTGTAGCTATTGATACAATTATAATAAATCCGTTACCAACCTCACGATTAAGTTTTTTCATGCGTGATATTAACAGGATTAGCTTCCGTTACATGATACTGGAGGAATATCCATCATGTCAGCTTTCATAAAACCACAGACCCCCGCCGCGTGGGCGATCCTAGGTCTTGCGGTTGTCATCGTTCTTCTGGGGCTGCCCCTTGCTTATATGGGTGCCGAACTCATGTTCCTTGGCGGGTCATGGTATTATGTCATTATTGGCATAGCCGTCACCGCCGCCGGGGTGCTCATGGCCATGGGCCGGGCCATGGGGGCCATGCTGTATCTGGCCGCTGTTGGCGTGACGTGGCTGTGGGCCTTCTGGGAGGTCGGGTTTGACGGCTGGGGCCTGCTGCCCCGCGTGTTCGGGCCGAGCATCCTCGCCATTGCCGTTGCTCTGTGCCTGCCCGCCCTGCGCCGCATGGAAAACGCTCACTCAACATCCGTGCGGGAGGTCGCATAATGTCCGCCAAAAGCCCCATGCTCCGCACATTGCTACTTGGCGCCACCATTATCGCGGGCACTGCGGCTTCCGTAGCACTCGCACAGGTGCCGCCGGCCGATCAGCCGCCCGGTAACGGCAATGCTACGGTTTCGCCCGGCACGCCCACGCCGCCGGCCGATGCATTTTCGCCGCCTTCAGCCAATGCGCCGCAGGCGCCTGGTGTGAACGCTGCCAACATCCCCGACGGGCCGCCTGCCGAGCCAAGCGAGGCCACCCCCATGGTGGACCAGGTCACGGCCAACCCCGCGCATGATGACTGGCCCGGCTACGGGCGTGATGACAAGGCAACCCGCTTCTCGCCGCTTGACCAGATCACGCCTGCCAATATCGGCCACCTCAAGCGCGCCTTCATCTACCACACCGGCAGCAAGCCGGGGCCGGGGCAGACCAATAAATGGGCGGCGGAGACCACGCCCATCAAGGTGGGTGACGGCCTGTACATGTGTTCCGCGCTGAACGACATGATGCGCATCGACCCGGCTACCGGTAAGGAAATCTGGCATTTCCACGCCAACGAGAAATACGAGAGCATCCCCTACACGGCGGCGTGTAAGGCGGTGGTGTATTATACCTCCTCCACCGTGCCCGAAGGCGAGCACTGCCATCACCGTATTCTTGAAGCCACGCTCGATGAACGCCTGATCGAGGTGGACAGCGAGGACGGCAAGGTGTGCGAGGGCTTTGGCTGGCACGGCATGGTCAACCTGATGAAGGGCATGGGTGAATCGGTGCCCGGCTTCGTGGCCGAGACCGCGCCGCCGCCCATCGTCAATGGCGCGATCATCACCAACCAGGAAATTCTCGATGGCCAGCGCCGCTGGGCGCCCTCGGGCGTGATCCGTGGGTATGACGCCGAGACCGGGCGCTTCCTGTGGGCGTGGGATGTCAATCGCCCGCATGAACATGGCGAGCCGAAGGAAGGCGAGCATTACAGCCGCGGCACCCCCAACTCCTGGGCCGCCATGATTGGCGATAATGCGCTGGGGCTGGTTTACGTGCCTACCGGCAACTCGGCGGCTGATTACTACAGCGCCATGCGTAGCCCGGAAGAAAACAAGGTCTCCTCCGCCGTCGTGGCGATTGACGTGAAGACCGGCGAGCCGCGCTGGGTGTTCCAGACCGTGCACAAGGATGTGTGGGACTACGACATCGGCTCGCAGCCCACGCTGATGGACTTCACCAAGCCCGATGGCTCGACGGTTCCGGCCCTGATCATGCCCACCAAGCGTGGCCAGACCTTCGTGCTCGACCGCCGCACGGGCGACCCGGTGCTGCCGGTTGAAGAACGGCCCGCGCCCTCGCCGGGCATGGTGCCGGGTGATACGCGCTCGCCCACGCAGCCCTGGTCGGTTGGCATGCCACGCCTTGGCTTTGCCCCGCTCAAGGAATCCGACATGTGGGGCATGTCGCCGATCGATCAGCTTTACTGCCGCCTGAAATACCGCCGCGCGCATTACGTGGGTGAGTTCACCCCGCCCAGCATCGACAAGCCCTGGCTGGAATATCCCGGCTATAACGGTGGCTCGGACTGGGGCAGCGTGGCCTATGACGAGAAGACCGGCATCCTGATCGCCAACTGGAACAACACGCCGATGTATGACCAGCTGGTCAGCCGCAAGAAGGCCGACAAGCTGGGTCTGATGCCGGTGGATGACCCCAACTTCAAGCCCGGCGGCGGTGGTGCCGAAGGTGCTGGCGCCATGGCGGAAACGCCCTATGGCATCGTGGTCTCGCCGTTCTGGGATGAATATACGGGCATGATGTGCAACCGCCCGCCCTATGGCATGATCACCGCCATCGACATGCACACCCAGAAAGTGCTGTGGCAGCACCCGCTTGGCAGTGCGCGCGCCAATGGTCCGTTCGGCCTGCCCACGCACCTGCCGCTGACCATCGGCACGCCCAACAATGGCGGCCCGGTCATTACCGCTGGCGGGCTGATCTTTGTTGCGGCCACGACCGACAACATGATCCATGCCTTCGATATCCATACCGGCAAGGAAGTATGGAATGACGTGCTGCCCGGTGGCGGCCAGGCCACGCCCATGACGTATGAATACAAGGGCAAGCAGTATGTCGCCATCATGGCCGGTGGCCACCACTTCATGATGACGCCGGTGACGGATGACCTTGTGGTCTATGCGCTGGATAACGTGAACTGACCGGATCTGTCATAACCTGACTGACCCGACCGGGGCCGTGTAATGCGGCCCCGGTTTTTTTGTGCGCCGTGGTGTGCAGGCTTCATCTCGCTCATTGTATGGCGCGAAAGCTGGCCCTATCCCTGATGATCGAACATGAGGGGACAGAGCATGAAAAACATCCTGCTTCTGAACGGCGGAAAAAAGTTTGCCCATTCGCATGGTCGGCTGAACGACACCCTGCAGGCTGTCGCGGCACAGACGTTGACTGCGGCAGGCTTTGTCCTGCGGCAGACCAAGATTGATTTGGGCTATGATATCGAGGCGGAGGTGCGGAACTTCCTGTGGGCCGACCTTGTGATCTACCAGATGCCGGGGTGGTGGATGGGGGCGCCGTGGATCGTCAAGAAATACATGGATGAGGTCTTTACCGCCGGTCATGGCGTGCTGTACGCCAGTGATGGCCGCAGCCGAGCTCACCCCGAGCGCAAATATGGCTCCGGCGGCCTGCTGCAGGGCAAGCATTACATGCTTTCATTGACGTGGAACGCCCCGGAAGAAGCCTTTACTGACCCCGCGCAGTTTTTTGAGGACAGGGGGATCGATGCTGTCTATTTTCCCTTCCACAAGGCCAACCAGTTTCTCGCGCTCTCGGCCCTGCCAACCTTCCTGGCGACGGACGTGATCAAGAACCCGTCCATCGAGGCGGATATCGCGCGTTATCGCCAGCATCTGGCTCACACGCTGGCATTTACCCTGCCATAGGATCGGGAGCGGACAGCATGCCATTCGGCGCATGGAATCAGACATGAACAGACCCGATCCCGCCCGCCCACGTTGCAAATGGGCGCAGGCCGATGCCATGATGATGACCTATCATGATGAGGAATGGGGCGTACCCGTGCATGATAGTCGCCAGTTATGGGAGATGCTGGTGCTTGAAAGCTTTCAGGCGGGACTGTCATGGCGCACGATCCTGCGGCGGCGTGAAGGGTTTCGCCGTGCCTTCATGAGGTTTGATCCTGATCGTGTCGCGCGGTTTACCGAGGCCGATGTGACCCGCCTCATGGCCGATCCCGGCATTATCCGCGCCCGCCCCAAGATCGTGGCGGCGATTGGCAATGCCCGTGCCTATGTTGCCATGCGGGCAGCGGGTGAGGACTTTGCCACCTTTGCCTGGGGCATGTTGCCCGGCGGCAAGCCAGTGCATGAACCGACACCTGTGGTTCAGGCACAGTCACCCCTGTCGCAGGCCATGGCATCGGCGCTGAAGGCGCGGGGCTTTCGTTTTGTCGGTCCGGTTACGGCCTATGCCTGGATGCAGGCCGCCGGCATGATCCATGACCATGAGGCAGGCTGTTTTCGTCATGCCGGGGCAGGGATGTAAGGGGTGCGGTCCCGCATGCATGCAGTGCGTCCTGATACAAGAAAATTTACGGTAATATCAGCATTATTTTCCATCTCGGTGGGAAGGGGCTGCCTGAAAGGCGCGTGGCTTCAGGCTGATGTTGCATAATGGCAACATCAATCGTTTCGATAAGAAATTATTCCGGAATGGATATGGTTAAGCCCCTGTTTGTTGGCTAAGGGTAGAGAGCTGTTTTCGTTGATTGCTTGGGATTTCTTGATGACAAACGCTCATCCGCGTAAAGCCCCCACGCGTAGGCAACTCCTTACCCGTATCGGTACGCTGGCCGGTAGCGCCGCGCTGTATCAGGCCATGACATCCATGGGGCATGCTCAGGGCACGGATTTTACCGCGCCACCTGTCCTGTCAGGTGCAAAGCGTGGCACCCGCGTGCTGGTGCTTGGTGCGGGGCTTGCGGGCATGCTCGCTGCCTACGAACTGCGCAAGGCAGGCTATCAGGTCCAGATACTGGAGTTCCAGGGCCGCGCCGGTGGCCGCAACATCAGCCTGCGTGGTGGCGACACGGTGGCCGAACTGGGCGGCGCCACCCAGAAAGTCGGTTTCGCCTCGGGCAACTACATCAATCCCGGCCCATGGCGCATTCCCTACCACCATCAGGGCCTGCTGCATTACTGCCGCGAATTTGGCGTGGAACTCGAGCCGTTTATCGAGCTCAACCACAACACCTGGCTCCATTCCAGCAAGGCATTTGGCGGCAAGGCAGTGCGCTACCGCGAATATGCCGCTGACTTCAATGGCTTTACCGCCGAATTGCTGGGCAAGGCGATCGACCAGCACAAGCTCGATGATGCGGTCTCGCCCGATGAGCGCGAGCATGTGCTCACGGCCATGCGCCAGTGGGGCAACCTTGATTCCGGTCTGAACTACCGCAAGGGCATCATCAGCTCCGAAACCCGTGGTTATGAAAAGGCGCAGGGTGGCGGCCTGAATGGCGAGCCCGTACCCTCTGATCCGTTCGACCGCAAGGATGTGCTGTCTTCGGGCCTGTGGACATGGATGGCCTTCCACGAACGCCTCGAGATGCAGACCACCATGTTCCAGCCCGTAGGCGGCATGGACATGATCGGCAAGGGCTTCAACCGTCAGGTGCATGACCTCATCACGCTCAACTGCAAGGTCACGTCCATTCACCAGGACGACAAGGGCGTGAGCGTTACCTATAACGACATGAACCATGGCGGCGCCGTGCGCGAGGCCAAGGCCGATTACTGCGTATGCACCATTCCGCTGCCCGTACTCTCGCAGCTTGACGTGCAGGTCAGTGCGCCGCTCAAGGCTGCGATCATGGCAGTGCCTTATGGCTCTTCCGTCAAGCTCGGGCTGGAGTTCAAGCGCCGCTTCTGGGAGGAAGAGGACCAGATTTACGGCGGCATCAGCTTTACCGACCAGCCGATCAGCCAGATCTCCTATCCCAGTACGGGCTACTTCTCACGCGGGCCGGCGGTGCTGCTTGGCGGCTACATGTTTGGACCGGCGGCCTACGATTTCGCGGGCATGACGCCGCAGGAGCGTATCGAGCGCGCGCTGGCGCAGGGCGAGGTGTTCCATCCCAAGCATTACCGCAAGGAATTCTCCAACGGCGTCAGCTTTGCCTGGAGCCGCGTGCCCTGGTCCATGGGCTGCTGTTCGATGTGGAGCGAGCAGGCCCGCAAGACCCACTACAAGGCGCTGTGCACCATGGATAACCGCGTGGTGCTGGCCGGTGAGCATGCATCCTATGTGGGCTGCTGGCAGGAAGGCGCCATCCTTTCCGCCCTCGATGCCGTAACCCAGTTGCACAAGCGCGCGCAGGGAGCCAGCTAATGCGTAAGATCCTTCTTCTGGCCGCCCTTTCGGCCCTGCCGCTGCTTGCCGCTCCCTCCGGCCCGGCGCGTGCCGATAGTGCCGCCGCCGTGGTGGGAAACGTGCAGCCCATGACCACGGGCGAGGATGTGTACCGTCATGTCTGCCAGGGCTGCCACATGCCTGATGGCAAGGGCGCGATGGGCGCGGGCGCGCAGTTCCCGGCTTTTGCAGGCAACACCAAGCTGCAGAGCAGCGCCTACCCGATTTATGTCATCCTGAACGGATATGGCGGCATGCAGTGGTTCTCAGGCATGCTGAAAGATGACCAGATCGCCAATGTGGTAAATTATATCCGCACCCATTTTGGCAATCATTACACCGATGCCGTCACTGCGGCTGACGTGGCCGCCCAGCGGCCCCCCGCAACACCAAAGGAGCAGTAAGAGAATGTTCGACCTCAGGAAAACCGTTGCCGCCGTGGCGGTTCTTGGCGGCATGGCGGCTGCCATGCCTGCTCATGCCGATGATGGCATCGTGCGTCATGTGGAGGGGAAATTCCCCATTTCCACCGCCATTGAGGTGCCTGCGGGGGCAACCACCGTCTATCTCAGTGGCATGGGCGCGCCGGTGCAGGACAAGAAGGCCGACCCCAAGAGCCTCGCGGCCTATGGCGATACGCAGGCCCAGACCTATGCTGCCCTGCAGCGCATTAGCGATGAGCTGAAAAAACTGGGGCTGGGCATGGGCGACGTGGTGCAGATGCATGTCTACATGGTGGAAGACCCCAAGTTGGGCAAGCTCGACTTTGAGGGCATGATGAAAGCCTACACCCAGTTCTATGGCCCCTCGGCCAAGCAGCCCAACCTGCCGGTGCGCTCGGCGTTTGGCGTGGCGCATCTGGCCAATCCGGGATGGCTGATTGAAATCGAGACCACGGCCGTGCGCGCGCCGGGTAAATAAAAAATTATTGAAAACAGTAATGGTGTCTGGGTGCCGCCGCTTTGCCAGTGGCGGCATTCTTTTTGATATTTTCAGAAAATTTTATGGGAACCGTTCTTTTTCCTGTAGCGTGTTCCCCGCCAGAGCAATTCCACTGAACTCCGGTTCAGTGGAATTAATTTAACTCATTGCTTATAGAGCATCTTCACCAGTTTGAATGTGTCCATTCAAACTGGATATGCTTCAGGCGCATGTTGTCAAAGACAATGGTGGCCATGTTTTTTCAAATATGAGAATACGCATTATATGGCAATGGTCATGAAAGTAGAGAATAAAGATCCGGTCAAAGTGGATAATTTCTCTAAAATAGAAAAATCGCTCAGGTCATTAAAAAGCTATGGGCCATGCTCTTATGCTATTTTAGAAAATGATGATGGCTCTTACATACAGGTTGCGGGTGGAAGGGTCACATGCGTTCTTGAACTTCGAGAAAAAAATCAAGACAGGCAGTTTCGGGCTTACCTGTCCGTTCCGCATGTTTGTTATACTGGCGAACAGACTTTGATGTTTGGGGCCGGACAAGTAAAAATACAGCCCGATGAAATTTTATTCATAGATGATGTTGTGGCGGCTTTTAAGGCGTTTTTTGAAAAGACACCATTTCCGCTCAATATCAAGTGGCGGGAGATGTCGCATATTTTTGGTGCGCCCTCTCTGCCATGAAGCAGGACGGTATGGTTGTCGCTTTTTTCAAAAACGTCTTTATGATTTGTGGATGTTTTCTGAGCTAACGTTTCAGACAGGCTTTAACATTGTCGTATTCAGGGCATATGCCTGAAAAAAAGGGGATCGGCTGGATCCCCTTTTTGTGTCAGTGGCTCAGGGCAGCGGGTGCTGCGCGTCAAGCGCCTTGCGCTTTTCAACCACCGCAGGCGGCGTCAGGGCTTCCTTGCGGCCTGTTGCAACGTCTTCAGCGGTAAACACGGTTGCATCAGGGCCAGAGGGCAGGCCTGCCACGTGGTTCAGCACGGCGGCGATCTGGTCATCGGGCAGCGTCTTGAACGGCGGCATGAAGCTTGCATAGGTATTGCCTGCGGCTGTAATCGGTCCCATCAGGCCATTCAGCGCCACGGCGATGACATACTGCCTGCCTTCCGGCGTGGCGGCAATCTTGCCTACGCGTCCGGCCAGCGGCGGGAACTGACCGGGCACGCCCTGGCCATCAGCCTGGTGGCAGGCGCTGCAATTGGTCTGGAACAGGGCTGCGCCATCAGCCGCAAGCGCGGGCGCTGCGGGAAGGGAAAGGGAGAAGAGAGCGGCCAGCAGTCGTTTTTTCATCGATCGTTTCCAAGTAAGGCAATTATTTGAATCCTGCCCAAAAACAGGCTTTTCAATCGTTTCCCTGTCGATCCTATTATAAAGCAGGCGCGCTGCCTATATCGCAGCCCCTGCAGGCGGCGGCTCCCGCGTGGTTTGCCTCGCGCCTGTGTTCACAAATCCACATCCGGCAAAAGACAGATTGCCTTACAGGGGCGAATGCTCGGCGGCCTCCTGCTCAAGGGCGCATGAATGCGCAGTGGCTTTGGGCGCCGTGCGGCGCAGGGCGGCAAGTTCCGTTCGAGCTGCATCCATATCCGTGCGGAAGGCAGGGCTGCCATGCAGGGCGGCAATCTCGGCCGAGCCCAGCATGTAGCCTGCCTGCACGTCACTTTCCCAATGCACGCCGCATATGATCCGGCTCTCCCCAAACACCCGGCCGCGTTGCAGGATCTGCGTGGCGCGCTCTGGCAGCAGTTCGGCCAGCACAAGTGCCGTGCTCCAGCCCAGCATGGTATGGCCCGATGGATAGGCGCCTGACGTGGCCAGATGCGCCCGATCCTTTTCGGTGCAGATGGGCTGGCTGTTGCCTACAAAGGGGCGTGGCCGGTGCCAGTAAGCCTTGCTTTTACGCATGTCGGCAATTTCCGACACATCCATCTTGTGAATGAGCGCGCTCAGTCCTGGCGCATTTGTGGTGCTCAGGGGCAGGCCCGCCGCACAGGCAAAACTGTGCAGCAGCGCGTTTTCATGCAGGTCGGCATCCGCTGTGGCCAGCGCCCAGCGCAGGCTGCCGCGTAAGGCGCGGGTGGCGGTGAAAGCCTGGTCATCATTCGCCTGCCGCACTGTACCGGGCTGAGGTGGGGGTGGCAGGTAGGCCGTTGCGTCCGGCTGGGTGGCGGGGGTGAAATATCCCGGCTCGGGTGTTGCAGGCTCAAGCGGGTCGGCCGCGCGGGCAGGCGTGCTGGCAAGTGCTGCGGCCGCAAGCAGCCCCGCCAGAAGGGGCAGGCCCATCCGTGACGCAGGGCGGAAAAAGGGGGCGGTAAGGCTGGATCGGGTCATGCTATGGCTTGGACAATTCAGGGTTGCGACGGGTGAAAGGGGTTCCTGCCCGGTGAAGATTGACAGGCGGATCATGACACAATGGCACGCGCAGGAAACGCGCGTCCCGTCATGAACATGCAATTTTCATGAAACTGTCACAAATGTTTCCTTTTAAAATCCCTTACACAGCAACGATCTTTTTCAGCAGCCCAGATGGGACGAGAAAGCCGTTGAGTGAAAAATGGTTGCCCTGCCGGCAGGAGTGGCTTCGCCTCTACCGGCGCGTACGATCCCTGACGCACCGCGATGATGCGGAAGATCACCTGCAGAGTGCCTTCGTCAATTATCTTGAACGCCCCGATGGCAGTATTGGCCACCCGGAGGCCTATATTACGCGTAGTGCCGTCAACCTGTCCCACAATGCGCGCAGGCGCGAACAGGTTGGCTGCATTGCACCTGGCGGCTGGGATGACATGCTTGGCGATGTGCGTGATACCGCGCCCACGCAGGAGGAAGCCTATCAGGCGCGTGAACGCCTGATCCGTTTTCATGCGGGCTGCCAGCGCCTGCCGCGCCGCACCCGGCAGGCTTTCGTGCTGCATCGCGTGGAAAAAATGACCTATCGCGAGATTGCCAGCCAGATGGGCATCAGTGAAAGCAGTATTGAAAAACACATTGCAAAGGCGCTGGTCTTTCTTTCCACATGGATGGAACAGTGAGCCTGTTGTGGTGGCGTGGCTCGTCCATCAGGTATCAAGCAGCACGCTGGATGGCGCGCCTGCATGCCGATGACTGCACGGATGCGGAAAGGCAGCACTTCCGCCGGTGGTTGTACAGTAACCCGCGCCATGCCCGCGCCTTCGAACAACTGACCGAATTATGGGAACTTGGCGGCAGCCGCAGCCCTGCATCCGTGCCGCATGCGCCCGCCCGCACTCTGCGGCCCACCCGGCGGCAGGTGCTGGCCGGCCTTGCGGGTGCCAGCCTGCTGCTGCCCCCCATGCCCCGCCGCGCCCAGGCCGCCCGTGTTCTGCAGACCCCGGCAGGCAGGCTTTCAGGCATTACGCTGGAAGGGGCGGTGCGCTGCGAACTTGATACCGATACAAGGCTGGTTCTCTTGCCTGACGGCCAGTGCGGCCGGTTGGAAAAAGGACAGATCGTGCTCTCGGCCCTGGGGCAGGCGCCGCCGTTATGGCTGTTCACAGGGCCGGTCAACCTGCGTCTTGGCGGGCAGGGGGTGGCCAATATCCGGCTTGATCCCGATTGCGTGCATGTCACTGCCGTGCACGACAAACTGCTGGTGCATGATCCCTCGCTGGCAGGTGGCAGGACGTGGCTGCCACCGGGGCAGAGGCTGTCCTTTTTCGCCAATGGCCCGTTACGGCAGGATACCCCGGACCTTGATGCCCTGCTGGCCTGGCAGCAGGGGCGGATTGTGTTCCGTAACTGCCCGTTGGGTGAGGTGGTGGCCGAGATCAATCGCTACATGCCGCAAAAGATCATGCTCCGCGCGCCCCTGTTGAGCGGGCGGCAGTTGAGCGGGGTCTATTACATCAGCCGTGGCGACAGTTTTCTGCAAATGCTGCCCCGCCTGCTGCCGGTCCGCCTGGTGCGCGCGCCCGACGGGCTGGAAATCGCGCCTGTATGAAACTTTGGTGACAAAATCCGCCCGGCGCACGCGCGTAAGCCCCCCTGTTTGTCATGACTCGATAGGGGCCGTGCAGTCGGCCGGGATGCAAAAGGATATGTTCCATGGTGTTTATCAGGCGCAGGCAGATGCTCGCGGGGCTTGGCACGGGGTTGCTGTTTTCGGCGCAGGTGCGGGCGCTGCGGGCGGCAACCCCGCGCAATCTGGATGAAAAACCGAAATTCGACATATCGCCCTTCCAGCTTGGCGTGGCGTCAGGCGATCCCGCGCCTGATGGATTTGTCATCTGGACCCGGCTGGCCCCGCGCCCGCTTGAACTGGAAGGTGGCATGAACCGCAATCGCCCCGTGCTGGTGGACTGGGAAGTGGCGGAGGATGAAAAACTGGGCCATGTCGTCAGGAAAGGGCAGGCGCTGGCGCATCCTGAACTGGCGCATTCGGTTCATGTCGAAGTCGCGGGACTCAGGTCGGACCGCCCGTACTGGTACCGTTTCCGCATCGCGGGGTATTACAGCCCTGTCGGCCGCAGCCACACCTTTCCGCTGCCCGGCGCATCACCTGCGCGGGTGCGCTTTGCCGCCGCAGGCTGCCAGCATTATGAGGAAGGATATTATACCGCCTGGCGCAACATCGCCAATGAGCCGATCGATTTTGTCTTTCATTATGGCGATTACATTTACGAAGGCCCCGACAGCAAGGGCCGCGTGCATGACATGAACGGCCGCCCCTTCCAGGCGCTGCGCCGCCATGTCGGGCCGGAATGCTATTCGCTTGATGAATACCGTCGCCGCTACGCCCAGTACAAGACTGACCCCGACCTGCAGGCCGCCCACGCCGCCGTGCCGTGGATCGTCACCTCCGATGACCATGAGGTGGACAATAACTGGGCAGGCGACACCGACCAGGACGGCACGCCGCCCGAGATCTTTCGCCTGCGTCGGCAGGCCGCCATGCAGGCCTATTACGAACACATGCCGCTGCGCCTTTCAGCCCTGCCCGATGGCAGCCACATGCAGCTTTATCGCAGCCTGCGCTATGGCACGCTCATGAACACCTTCGTGCTTGATACGCGCCAGTATCGTAGCGATCAGGTCTATGGTGATGGCGTGGCAGCGCAGGGGCCCGATGTCTGGTCACCCAACCGCACCATGATGGGCGCTGCGCAGGAACAATGGCTGTTTGACGGGCTGGGCAGGTCCGACACGCGGTGGAACCTGCTGGCGCATCAGGTGATGATGATGAACCTTGCCCATAGGCACGCCCCGCAGGGTGAACTGCTTTACAGCATGGACCAGTGGTCGGGCTACATGTACAGCCGCAGGCGCCTGCTTGAGTTCATTGGCACGCACTGCCCTGGCAACGTGGTGAACGTAACGGGTGATGCGCATCGGCACTTTGCGGGGGACTTGCTGGCTGATCCGGCCCGGAAGAAGCCGGTCTCGGTCGAGTTCCTGGCCACATCCGTCACGTCAGGCGCGGATGGCGTGGGCGATGATGACAGTTTCAGCCGCTCCGTCCGGCGCGAAAACCCGCACCTCAAGGCCACGACCGACCAGCGTGGCTATGTGCTGTGTGATGTAGGGCCGGATGTATGGCGCGCCGACCTCAAGGTGCTCGACAAGGTGATGGAACGCGATGGCAGATTATCCACCTATGCCAGCTTTGAGGTAGAACGCGGCCAGCCCGGCCTGCAGAAAGCCTGAACGGAAAAAGGACGTCCCGCCGGGGGGCGGGACGCCAAGTTTAGGGATTGGGAGACGTTGTGGTGTCACGAAAGCCACGCCTCATTAACTCCATTTATGGATAATGGTTTTCCTTAAATTGAGCCAATATGGAAAAATAATTGTCCCTGCCGTTCAGGCCGGGTGAATCATTACATACTGCCGCGCAAAGGGCAGCATGACGCCAATGCTCAAAAGGCCGAGCACAATGGTCATGCCCACGAAGGTGGCCATGTGGTGTGGATAATCCTCGGTGTAGAGCAGCCCGCATACCCAGAATACAACGGCTTCAACGGCCAGCGCCACGCCTAGTGTGGGCATGTGAAAGAAGGGGCCAGCCAGCCACCCTATGCAGCCTGCCACCAGCACAATGGCCAGTGTCGAGCGGAACAGGAATGTAATGGCGCGCATGGCGGTCCTTGACCGTGTGGGGCAGGGGAGCAGTATCCGCAGGCAGCATGGTGCCTGCCTGCGGACCTGGCGGTTTACATATTCGCGTTGCCCTGCGGCGCGGCGGTGGTGGCCGGGGTGTCTGGCGTCATCTTGCCCGGCGTGGTCGAGTGCTCCACGTCATAGGCTGTTGCCTTCTCCATGTAGGTCCCCTTCGAGCCGGGGTGTTCCTGATCATACAGCTTGGCTTTGGCCTTGGCTTCCTTGCGGTATTCGTGGCGCTTGTACATGCCGGTCACGCAACCAGCGGCGGCACCGAGCACGCTGTGGCCACCGGCCACATGGCCGCCCACGGCCCCCACGGCGCCATATTTCAGGCAGCCGCCGGGCTCGGCCTGCGCGGTAGCGGTGACGCATGTAATGGCCGCGATGGCGGCAGCGGTAACAATCTTACGCATGAAATGACCCCTTTTGTGCATGAATGCGCATAATGCGTTCATGGCATATCCGATACGACATGTTTTGTCACCTTGCTAGGGCACGCCCGGCTCATGTTCGTGCAGGCTTGCGTCAATGATGTGCAGGCAGGCCAGGGCCTCGGCCAGGCTGGCGCGGTCGCGCGCCGGATGGGGGCGGGCCTGTTCGTGGTGCAGCCAGGCCAGTACATGCGCGGTGGTGGGGCCAGCCTGTCCGCGCTGCCACCGTGCCAGGAAAAGGGCAATCATGCGCGTGGCCCGTGGCGGCAGGGCGCCCGTGCGTAGCATCTCGCGCAGACGGATGATGTACAGGCCCACCGTCATCGCCCCGATCTGCTGGCTCAGGCAGGCATTGACGGTGGACGGCGGCACGGCTGTGGCCTGGTGCAGGATGCGCACGAGGCTCGCGGCACAGGCGCCCAGCCAGGCCGGGGCGCTGGTGCGGTCGCGGGTCTGGGCCAGATGGCGCAGCCGCCGGTTCATGGCTGCGGCGGTGCGGCGAATATGCACGTCAAGCCGGAAAGGAATGACCAGCCGGTAGGTCAGCAGCACGAACACGATACTGGCCACGAAGGCCAGCGCGTTGTTGAGAAAGCCGACCTCGTCATACCGCCCCTGGTTCATCGGGCCGATCAGCACGGGCAGGAACATGTTGAACGAGAAGGCATAGCCCGCAAGCTGCGGCCGGCGCGCGGCCAGCCCGCCAATGGTCATGGGCACGAGCAGGGCTGCAAGCAGCATCTCGGGCGTGGTAATGGCAGGGATGACCCACAGCGCCATGACGGCGGCGATGGCCGTGCACCACAGCCCGCCCTTGAGGAAGGGAAGGGTCGCGACCAAAGGGTTCTCGCGCGTGGCCATCAACCCGTAGATCAGCGCCACGAACGAGATGAAGGCCGGGCCATGGTGCCATGCCGTGATCTCCCACAGCACGGCCGCCACCATGATGGCCACGCTGGAGCGGATGCCGTTATGCATGGCCTCACGCGCATGGCGGCGCGAGGTCAGGCTGAAACGGAAGTTGTCGCCAGGGCGGGTGGCGTGGCAGGCCAGCATTTCATCATGCACCCGTGCGGTTTCATGCGTAAGGGCCGCGGCAACCGGCTGCCAGGCGCTGGCAGCCATGCTGTCAGGCCCGGGTGGGGGCGCGTGGTCACGTAGCCATGTGGCCAGCGCGCGCTCGGGTGCTTCATGCGCGGGCAGGGCGCTGGCATCGGGGCGGGGGGAGAGGATCTGCAACGCGCGGGCATGGGCCAGCATGACCAGCATGCCCGCAAGCGCCCGGCGGGCGTGGTCGCCCACCCGGTTGCGCGGCCCGAGTTCAAGGGCCGCGAATTCGATCTGCCCGCTGAAGGCCATGATCCGGTCGAGCAGCCTGCCGGTTGCGGCCTGCCGCGCAGCGGGCGCGGTCATGCCCAGCAGGTGCGGAATGGCGGCGCAGGTGGCGCTGAATGTATCATCCAGCCGGGCCAGTAGCTGCGCGCGGGTGCGTTCGACCATGTTGGGCATGAACAGCACGGCCAGCACCGCTTCGCACAGCACGCCCAGTATGATGTAGCTGCTGCGCGCGACGCTGACGGCAAAGACATCATTCGGCTGCACGATGGCCCCGGTTGCGATGATGGCGGAGGTGAACCCTGTCAGCACCAGCCCGTAGGCGCGATACTGGTCGAGCAGGGTGGCAAGGGCGCAGCACAGCCCGATCCAGAGTGCCAGGCAGACAAAGAACATGGCCGGGGCCTGCGGGAAGGCGGCCATGAGCGTAATCGCGGCGACGCTGCCCGCCAGCGTGCCCACAATCCGCCATCGCGCCTTTGACAGGCTCTCCCCGCGTGAGGACTGCGCCACGACCCAGACGGTAAGCGGCGCCCATTGCGGGCTGTCGAGTTCCATCCACATGGCGATAAGCAGCGAGAGGATGGCGGCGCATGACGTGCGCACCGCAAAGCCCAGATCAGCCAGCGACGGCGCATATATCCACGAAAAACGCCGGATATGGCGCAGCAGGCCCGTATCAGGCGCGTCGTGCAGGGGAAATGCGGTGCTCTGTCCCCCCATTGGTCTCATACCTTTACATCATGTGCCTAGTTCAGCCTGAAGGGCTGGGTGTGGCGGAACATGAAGGCAGGCTTATGGAAGGGTCCAATCGTTTGTCATGATATTTTGATAAATCCTGCTTATGAAACGCTCCAGACACCAAAAACGCCGCCTTTTGAAAAAAGGCGGCGCTCCAGAGCGGTCTTATAGATTGAAGGCTGTTTTCAGGACTGCGTGTAAAAAAACAGGTTGTCAGAACGTAATGCTGCTGTGCAGGCCAAAAATGGCCTCGTTGCCCACACGGCGATTGTAGCTCACGCCATAATCGGGCACGCCCCCCGAGGGGTTCCACACGTACTGGAAGTCAGGCTGCATGACCATCCACGGCGTGACCTGTGCCTGGTAGGTCAGTTCAAGGTGGTTTTCATTGCCCTGCACAGGCGTGTAGGCGCTCAGGGCCGAGTTGCGGTCGAACTGGCGCTCGCCCGAACTCGCCCGGCCAATGCCCCAGCCCAGACCGATCGTGTCGTTATCGCGGCCCCTGAACGGGGCCTTGAGGTTCAGGCCCGCATCAATGGCGAAGCTGATCAGGTTGCGGTCGCCGCTATTGCCGGTAGCGCGCACGAACAGGCCCAGCGACCGCGCTGACGTGATGGAAGGCCGCCAGAGCATCTGGTCGATGATGCCATACACCATCCAGTTGCCCCGGTCCCAGCGCGGTATGCCGGTGGTGTCATTCGGGCTGCCGAGCGCCTGGCCCAGATTGTTGTAGCGGTAGTCGGCAAACTTCGCGGTATCGTAGTAGCCGCCCAGCTTGTACACGCCCGGCAGGCCGGGGTTCTTGGTCGCGTGCGCCATATCGGCGGGCTGGGGGTTGAGCGCGTATTGCAGTTCGGTGATGAGCAGCGCGCCGGTGCCCATGTTGAAGTTGGTACCGTTGGCGCCGTTATAGGTCTGGCTGGTGGGGTCGGAGTTGCTGCCGGCCGCCGAGCCGGTGGCCTGCTGGATGGGCAGGGAGTTGTAGCGGTTGCCTGGCGGGTTGTCGTCGGCTGCGGCAAACATGAAGGTGAACTTCTCGCTCGGCCGGTAGCGGATGCGGATGGCAGGCGACGACAGCGGCCATGACGGGCCGCCGCCATACAGGTTGACCGAAGGCGCCATGGGCCAGCCAAAGTTCGCGTTGAGGTAGAGCGAGGCGTAATCGCTGATCAGGAATTCGGTATCAAGATCCTGCTGGCCGATCTTCACATCAAGTTTGCCCTTGAGGAAGGACTGCTGGTACCACAGTTCGAACAGGCGGGTGGAGCGGTCGGCCTCGAACCCGCTGACGGGGTTGAAATTGGCCAGATGATCCTGCGAGATCGAGCGCCCGCGCGTCTGCAACGCGCTGACATTGAACAGGCCGCCCTTCAGCCCGAACAGCTTTTCGGTATCCACGGTGAGCGTGGGCATGGTCACGCCATCATAGGATGGTCCCGTGCCCGAGCCACTGGCGCCATCATTGCCCGATGGCGTGCCGCCGGTACCGTTGCCCCACACTTCATCGACTTCCTGAATGTCGAAGCTGATGCCGTGCTTGTACAGCCATGGCCGCGCGCCCCACATATTGCCCAGCAGGTTGCCGCTGGTGTCGAGCCTGTCGCCATCGCCTGCGGCTTTTTCCTCCGCTTCGGCGGTGGCGCGTTCTGAATCGCGCACCGTGGCGGGGTCGATCTGTTCAACGAGTGGGGTGGAGTTGCCGAGGCGTGCCCGGTCTTCCTCGATCTGGGTCTGGACCTGCGCGAAGCCGGTTGCAGGCAGCACCAGCCCGAAACAGACCAGACACGAACCCGCGCGCAGGCGGTGGCGCGTCAGGCTGGAGGGGAAAAGGGCATGTTTGGCAATGGCAGTCGCGAGGGATGAGGGGCTCATTGGGGGTCCGCCGTATTGAGAATCAATATCATTAATAATGGTTCTCAATCACATTTTGATACGAAGCCGTCAATTCAAACCGCCATGCGCGTGTTGCAATACTGCCATTATCTTAGGAATACCTTGGGCACGCCCTCGCTGTTGAGGCAGGACATGATCATCACGCCGCTCCACAGCAGCAGCGAAAGACTGGCCCCGATGCGCCCGCGCATGCTCATGGCGGCATTGCCACGCAGCACGGGCAGATAGACGCTGCGGTGGCACCACAAGGCGTTGAGCATGGCCAGCGTGATGAGCAGCAGTTTGGGGGTGAGATACGCGCGGCTGCCGATATGCACCGGATCATAGAAGAACAGCACCACGCCCGAGACCATGGCGATGGCAAACGTGACGTGCAGCGGCCGCACCATGAGCTGGGCTGCGGGGGCGATCCGGGCGGCCATGCGGGGCCTGAGCACGCCAAGGTCGAACAGCATGTCCATGCCAAAGAACATGGCCATGCTGATGATGTGCACGATGCGGATCAGGTAATGGACCGGCTGCAGCCAGAAGTGGAACATCCGGCTGTCGAGCGCCATCAGAACCGCATAGGGCAGGCGCATGAAGGCTAAGGGGTGGGTGATCATGGCGGGTGGCTCTCCGTTACCTTGAGGAGGGCATACCATCCGTTGACAATGATAACAATTATCATTAACAGAACCGGGAGATCACTCGGATGGGAAGCTGCGATCAGGCCCGTGCGCGACTGCAAATAACAACATCAATGCTAGCTGGCGCACGGACTTCACTTTTTATCGAAGTTATGGAAACCGTCATCATGAACAAGAAATATTCCATTCTGGCTCTTGCCGTAGCAGCATTGCCTGCCCTCGCTACTGCTGCACAGGCGCGTGAATACCCGATCGGTGGTCCGGTCCATGCACATGACATGGAAATTGCCTCAAGCTACCTGACCGGCATCATGGTCGACCCCATGCCCGCTGGCATGATGGACAACACCAAGCCCGACACCATCCACCTTGAAACCGACGTGCATGCCACGGCTGATAACGTGTGGGGCTACCCCGATGGCGCCTGGGTGCCGTATCTGAACATCGGCTACAAGCTGACCAAGGATGGCACGGCGTGGAAGGCCGAAGGCACCATGCACTTCATGACCGCCAAGGATGGCCCGCATTATGCCGATAACGTGCAGATGAACGGCCCGGGCCGCTATACGGTGGTGCTGACCTATTCCTCGCCCGAGCAGAACGGCTTCCTGCACCATGTGGATAAGGAAACCGGTACGCCGGGCTTCTGGCAGCCGTTCAGCGAGACCTTCAACTTCGCCTATCCCCAGAAATAATCAGGGCATCATCATGAAACGGATACTGGACGGATGGCGTGCCGTTGCCTGTGGCGCGGTCATGGCCATGGGGCTCGCGGCCCACGCGCCTGCCGCGCGGGCTGATACCGTGACCGACCTTGCAGGCCGCAAGGTGGACGTTCCGGCCAGTGTCCATCGCATCATACTGGGGGAAGGGCGGCTGATCTACGCCCTTGCCCCGCTGGAAAAACAGCACCTGTTCGACCGGATCGTGGGCTGGCAGGGCGAGTTCCGCGGTGCGGATACGCAGAGCTATGACCAGTATGTCGCCAGCTTTCCGCAGGCGGCCAATATTGCGCTGATCGGCAAGACCACGGCGGATACCGTCAGCCCCGAGCGCGTGCTCGACCTGCACCCCGACCTTGCCATCCTGACCGTGTCGGGCCACGGGCCGGGCAAGGCGAGCGAACTCGTAAGCCAGCTTGAAAGCGCGCATGTTCCGGTCATCTTTGTCGATTTCCGCGCCGACCCGGTGATGGATACCATCCGCTCCATGCAGATCCTGGGCCAGGTGCTGCACCGCGAGCACGAAGCTGCTGATTACCTTGACTTCTACCAGTCACACCTCAAGCGCATTACCGATCGTGTCGCCCCGCTGCCCGAAAGCCAGAAGCCAAAGGTGTTCATTGAAATGCTGGCCGCCATGCGCGAGAGCTGCTGCCACACGGCGGGCAAGGGCAATATGGGGGCGTTTATTGCAGCCGCTGGCGGCCAGAACATCGCGGCCCCGCTCCTGCCGGGCTATATTGGCGATATCGACCTCGAAAAAGTGATCGCCTCTGACCCCGACATCTATATTGCCGATGGCACCAAGGGGCCGAAGGCCAGCGGCCCGGGCGTGCGCATGGGGGCTGAAGTAACGCCGGACGTGGCGCGTGCCTCGCTGCTGAAAGTCATGGAACGGCCCGGCATTTCATCGCTGCGTGCCGTAACGGACGGGCATGCCCATGGCATCTGGCATTCGTTTTATGATTCACCGTACAATATTCTTGCCATCGAAGTCATGGCGAAGTGGTTCCACCCCGACCTGTTTGCCGATATCGACCCCAATGCCACGCAGAAGGAGCTGTACAGCCGCTTCCTCCCCGTAAAGCAGGAAGGGACCTTCTGGATTGATGCGCGTCCCTGATGAATCGGTTGGCACGCCGTCTGTTTCTCCTTCCGCTGGCCTGTCTGATTATGCGCGTGAGGTGCGTGGGCGCTACCAAGGCCTGCTGCGGCGGCGCATGGGGCTGCTTGGGCTGCTGCTTGCCCTGATCGTGGCCTCGGTGGTGCTTGATTTCTCGCTCGGGCCATCGGGGCTTTCGCCTTCGGCCCTTATCCGCACCCTGCTGCATCCGCATCATGTGCCCGCAGGCCAGGGCGTGATCGTGTGGCAGATCAGGCTGCCCTATGCGCTCATGGCCGTGTGCGTGGGCGCATCGCTCGGCCTGGCGGGGGCGGAAATGCAGACCGTGCTGGCCAACCCGCTGGCAAGCCCGTTTACGCTCGGGGTCTCGGCTGCGGCGGCGTTTGGCGCATCGCTCGCCATCATTCTGGGCTGGCGGCTACCCGGCGTGCCCGATGCATGGGTGGTGTCGGGCGATGCATTCGTCTTTGCCATAGGCTCTGTGCTGCTGCTCGACATGGTCTCGCGCAGGCGTAATGCGGGCACCGGCACGGTGGTGCTGTTTGGCATCGCGCTGGTTTTCGCCTTTCATGCGCTGGTGTCGCTGCTGCAGTTCGTGGCTAATGAAGATGCGTTGCAGGACCTTGTGTTCTGGACCATGGGCAGCCTGACACGGGCGACATGGCCCAAGCTGGGCCTCCTGGCGGCTGCCTGCGTGGTTGTTGCTCCCCTTTCTTTCGCGGCTTCATGGAAGCTGACCGTGCTGCGCATGGGCGAGGAACGCGCAGCAAGCCTGGGCGTGGACGTGCCGCGCGTGCGGCGTGGCGCGCTGCTGAGGGTGAGCATCCTGTCAGCCCTGGCCGTATCATTCGTGGGCACCATCGGCTTCGTGGGGCTGGTAGCCCCGCATATCGCCCGCCGCCTGCTGGGCGAGGACCACCGCTTCTACCTGCCAGGCAGCATGCTGGTGGGCGCGTTGGTCATGTCGCTCTCATCCATCGCGGCGCGTAACCTGCTGCCGGGCGTGGTCATTCCCACCGGTATTGTAACGGCGCTGGTGGGCATCCCGTTCTTTCTGGGCATCGTGCTGCGCAGGCGGAGCATGGGCTGATGGAGGGGCTGTACTGTGAGCACATGACCGTGCGCTACGGCAGGCGCACGGTGCTGGATGACATCAGTGTCGGCCCGTTTCCGCCCGGCCGGGTCTCGGCGCTGCTTGGCCCCAATGGCAGCGGCAAGTCAACGCTGCTGCGCGCGCTGGCCGGGCTGGGCGAGGCGACGGGCAGGGTCATGCTGGGCGTTGATGACCTGACACGGCTCAATCTGGCTCAGCGCACGCGGCGCTGCCTGTACCTGCCGCAGGCCCTGCCTGCCATGGTGCACCTGCAGGTGCTGGAATCCATGCTCGCGGCCCAGCATGCCACCGGTGTTGTTCCATCCGATGTACAGGGCGATGAAATCGATGCCGCCCTGCATATGCTCGATGTGTTTGGCATAGCCGATCTGTCCATGCGCTATATGGATGAACTCTCGGGCGGGCAACGGCAGCTTGTGGGGCTGGCACAGGCGCTTGGTCGCCACCCCGATGCCCTGCTGCTTGATGAACCGCTCAGCGCACTCGACCTGCACCACCAGTTTGCGGTGATGGAGATATTGCGGCGCGAAACCGCTGCACGGCAGATCGTGACCGTAATGGTGCTGCATGACCTCAATATTGCCGTGCGAATGACCGATTACGACGTAATTTTGCGCGAAGGGCTGATCATTGCCGCAGGCGCGCCCGAGGCTGTCATTACACCTGCAACACTGGCCCGCACTTATGATATTGTGGCGCGGGTGGAAAAATGCAGCCGGGGTCTTCCACACGTTATGGTTGATGGGCTGCGTTAAGCCGGGATTCGAAGCCCGATAGAAATTACAATTCGTGACATAATGGATATTTCGCCAGCCTGCCTGTGGAGGGCAGGGGTGAATCATAAGTAACGCACAGCCTGTCATAACAACATTGAAGGGCAGGCCCCGATGGGCAATGCCTGCAAGGCAGCCCATTATATTGTGCATTACAATAGCGTGAACCTGCCCAGGAAGCGGGGGGCCTGTATTACGCGCGCGGGTGTGGGTGGCATGGTGCGGTTCCGAATACTGTATTCAGGCGCGATACTGGAAAAAGTGCTGATATGTAAAAGCATTCTGGCAAGATGTGACGATGGTCGGGCAGGCGATTACAGGCGTAGCCTGCTGCGTTTCATTGCAATATAAACCATAAACACTAAAATTTGTCGTAACATCCTGTGTTTATACTCTGTTCCTGTTATTGATACGGATACAATGAAAATTCCTTAATGCAAAAGCAGTAACCTGCCCTTTGCCGGGCATGTCATGTCTGATTATTATAAACAAAATAATTGCATATGTGTTGGGAGCAGGATAATGGTTGGATTATTATGATGTAGTCATGACCTGCAAGAAAAGCATGGCACGCCCTATGCAACCTATGCAGGGGGTAAAAGCAGGCGACGCTGTAATGGGGGTGGCGTAAAAATTACGGATTAAAATGCTTTATTGTGGTTGCATAATACACGCATGATTATTACTCATAGGGTCAATCATCCCCTGATGACCCGACCACCAAGGAAAGTACCGACATTGGATAATAAAGAAATCCCGCATACCGAACTGGTATCCATGACCACCGAGATCGTGGCCGCGCACACCAATCATAATACGGTGGCTATTGACCAGATCCCCACCCTTGTCGAAACGGTTTATACTGCACTCAAGGCGCTTGGCGCTGAAAAGGCGGTTGAACCCGCACCGTTGCAGCCTGCCGTGCCCATCAAGAAGTCGGTCTTCCCCGATTACATCATCTGCCTTGAAGATGGCAAAAAGCTGAAAATGCTCAAGCGCCACCTGCAGACCGCTTATGGCATGACGCCGGAGCAGTATCGCGAGAAATGGGGCCTGCCCGCCAACTACCCCATGACCGCCCCGAGCTATGCCGCGCACCGCTCGTCGCTGGCCCAGAAGATCGGGCTTGGCCGGAAAGTCGTGGTGGAACCCGTGGCCGAGGAAGCCGAGGAAGCACCCGCTGCAAAGCCTGCCCGCAAGACCCGCACGCGCCGCAGCAAGAAGAACGCGGACGGCACACTGGTCTGAGCCAGCCCGTTACGTCAGTACAAAACACCCGCCCCGGTAACGGAGCGGGTGTTTGTTGTATTGGGGCAGAAGAAACAATCCGATTGAACCCGACATGACGCCCGGCCTGCACATGCCTGTCAGATAACTTTGAGGCCCACGGTCAGGAGGATGGCGGCGAGGATGATCCGCTGCACCCGGTCAGGCACAAGCCCGATGCACAGGCTGCCCAGTATGATGCCTGGAACAGACCCGCAGAGCAGGGAGGTCAGCAGGGGCATGTCAATATCCCCGATCCACCAGTGCCCCATGCCCGCAATGGCCGTGAGCGGCACGGCGTGAGCAATGTCGCAGCCCACGAGGCGACGGATTTCCAGTCCGGGGTAGAGAAAGATCAGTGCCGCCATGCCAATCGCGCCCGCACCGACAGAGGACAGCGTAACCATGACGCCGAGTATCGCGCCAAGCAGCGTGGTCAGGCGCGCGGTGGTGGCAGGGGCGATGGCAGCAGCCTTGCGGCGTGAAAGATCCTGCAACCTGTGCCGGAACAGCACGCTCGGCGCGGTAATGAGCAGGGCAATGCCCAGTGCGACCGAAATGACATGCGTGACCGCGGGTGAGGGGCTGCCTGCCCAGTGCAGGGCGGCAATGGTCAGCAATGTTGCCGGTATGCTGCCCAGTGCCAGGAGGCCCACCACATGCCATTCCACCGATTGCTTGCGCCCATGCACCAGCGTGCCCACCGTCTTGGTCAGGGCGGCATAGAGCAGGTCGGTGCCCACGGCGGATTGTGGATGCACCTTGAACAGCAGGATCAGCAGCGGCGTCATGAGCGAGCCGCCGCCTACTCCGGTCATGCCCACGAGGAAGCCAACGCCAAGGCCGGAGAGAACATAAAGCAGGTTGATGGATTCAAGCAGGGGCATGATGGCGGGTTATCCGTTTCTGATCGCCTGGCGCTAAAAATACGACAAAATAAAGTGAATAATTGATCGCATGATCAATTTTCTACGTGGAATTATGGCCATGCACAAGCCTGATCGTTAATAAGCTGCCCCGTCATTTTTGCAGGTATCGTGTAAAATAGAAAAAACCCGGCGCGAGGCCGGGTTCCATCATCAGTAAGGGTAGGAATAGGGCGGGGGCGGCGGTGGTGCGCGCCAGGCCCACCGGGGCGGCGGCGGGCGGTCATAACGCCAGCCACTTTCGCGCCAGTAAGGGTGGCGTGGTCCATCGCGATAGGGTGCGTGCCAGCGTGGCCGGTCATGTTCCCGCCAGGGCTGGGCCTGCGCCCCACCATGGGCACCGAGTAGAAGCAGCGCGGTAAAAACAGCCAGAATCATCTTTTTCATGCCGTCCTCCTGCTGACAGGAAAGCCCCGGATTGCGGCAGGATCACGATGGTTGTTTTACACAATGCAATAAACACGCCGGGAGGCGGCATGCGGGCAGGAGCGTGAAAAGCCGGCCCCGAGAATATCCTGAAATGATAAGGGTTTCGGGTGAAGCTTTTTTTCCAAAAGGTTCAGAAAACTGTCGCTTGCCAGACTTCAGGGCAGGCGTTCCAGATGCGCCAGCAGCAGTGCCCATAGCCCGTTACTATCCACCTCGTTGAGGAAAAGCGCGTTACGGGGCCGGTCGGTCACATGCCACCAGTCAATGGCGGTAGCGCCCTGCATGAGCGGACTGCCCACCTCAACCGACACGTTCACCTCGCGGCCTGCAAACAGGTGGGAGGCGAGCAGCCAGCCAATGGTGCAGGGGTCGTGCAGGGGCGCACCGTCCCACCCATATTTGGCCAGGTCAAACCGCCCCGAAAAACCCAGCATGGCCGCGGCCGTCCGGGCGCAGCGCCCGTTCAGCGCGCTGAGCTGCGCCATCCGGGGTGGCGTGACCAGAAAGCGATGGGTTACATCCAGCGGCACAAGCGTGTGCGCGGTGGCGTGGCGCAGCACGATATCGGCGGCATCGGGGTCGGCATAGACATTGAACTCGGCGCTCGGGGTGATGTTGCCGCCTTGCGCCCATGCACCGCCCATGGAAACGATGCCAGCCATACGCGGCGCAATATCGGGCGCCTTGACCAGCGCCATGGCCAGGTTGGTCATAGGCCCCAGTGTCACCACCGTTATGCTGCCCGGCGGGTGCGCCCTGATCGTATCGATCAGGAAATCCACGCCATGCTGCGCGCCAGGCTGCATGACGGGGTCGGGCAGGGCGGGGCCATCCATGCCGGTCTGGCCATGCACGTGCGCTGCGGTAACGGGCGTGCGGCGCAGGGGGCCAGCACAGCCTGCATGCACTGCAATGTCGGTGCGTCCGGCCAGTTCGAGCACCTTGCAGGCATTGGTGGTCGTGTGCTGCACCGACACGTTGCCCGCCACGCTGACCACGCCCAGCACGTCAAGGCCGGGGGCAGCAAGGGCGAGCATGATGGCAATTGCATCGTCCTGCCCCGGATCGGTGTCGATGATGATCTTGCGTGGGGTCACGGTCATCCGGTCCTTCATGCTCTACGGCGTTTGCCTGCCATACGTAGCCTGATTGAATCGGAATTGGCAAAGCCACGCTCATCTCTCCCCGCTTGATCCGCCCGCGCAGGAGTGAGAAAAAGAAAGCCCACTTGAAAACCGGCAGAAGCAGAGCATTGAAAAAGAAAAAAGGGTTCTGGTGCCGCTTTTTTTCAACAAGACCGCATGGTTGCGCCGTCGCCAGCCGGGCATTGTATCGTGCCAATCTGCATGGACTGGCCATGGCGGTCGCCCTGTTTGGCGGCGGGGCTGCATCATGGGGGCAGGGGGTGGATGGTACCAGCCCCGTCCTGTCGCGCCCGCAGGCAGGCGCCCGCGCGCAGGCGCTAGGCCAGTTGGGGCGTGACCTGTTTCATGATCCCAGACTGTCGGCTTCGGGGCATATGGCCTGTTCATCGTGCCATCAGGACAATGCGGCGTTTGCGCAGGGCAATGACCTGTCGGTGCAGCCAGGGGGGCACCGTGCGGTGGCATCGCTCACCTATCTGCAGGCCGTGCCGCAGTTCACCGAACATTTTCATGATTCGGAAGATGAAGCCGATGAAAGCATCGATAACGGCCCCACCGGCGGCCTGACATGGGATGGTCGGGCCGATACCGCGCAGGGTCAGGCCAGCATACCGCTGCTTTCCCCTTACGAAATGGCCAATGCCAACCCTGAAGCCGTGGTGCGCCGTGCCAATGCCGCAGGCTACGGCCTACGCCTACAGGCCCTGCTGCCGCCCCGGCCGGATGATACGGCCACCCGTTTTGCCCTGATTGCCGAGGCCCTGGCCACCTACCAGCAGGATGCCCGGCTGTTTTATCCCTATAGCAGCAAATATGATGCGGTGCTGGCGGGTAGGGCCCGTCTTACCGCGCGTGAGGCGCAGGGGCTGGCGCTGTTTGAACGGGCGGACAAGGGCAATTGCGCCTCATGCCATGTCAGCGCGCCGGGGCATGACGGCACGCCGCCGCAATTCAGTGATTACGGGCTGGTGGCCCTTGGCGTGCCGCGTAACGGCGCCATCGGCCTCAACCGCAACCCGGCCTATTACGATATGGGGTTATGTGGCCCCGATCGCACCGATTTCAGGGGGCGCGACGACTATTGCGGGCTGTTCCGCACGCCGTCGCTGCGCAACGTGGCGCTACGGCATGTATTCTTTCATAACGGGGTTATTCATACGCTGCGGCAGGCCGTGGCGTTTTACGCGCTGCGTGATGTGCGCCCCGCGCTTTGGTACCCGACTGGCCCGGATGGCAGGATACAGATCTATAACGACCTGCCTGCCCGTTATCACGCCAACATCAACATGGACCCGCCTTTCGGCCCCCGCCCCAAAGGACGGCCCGCCCTGTCGGATGATGAGATTGATGCGATCGTGGCCTTCCTCCATACCCTGACGGATGGTTACTTCAGCCTGATGTCGCGCCAGTAGAAAATTTCACCAGCAGCTTTTATTGCTTCAGGTTCAGTGCGCCCGTCAGGTTGCCAAGAGGGTGGCCGGTAGCCGCCCGTATGGCGCGCGCGCGGGTCATGGCGCCATCAAGCGGGCGCAGGCTAAAGCGTTTGGTCAGGAACATCAGGATCGAGGTTGTATCCTGCACCGTATGGTCGACATATCCGCGCCGGGCATAAGGCGAGATGATGATGGCCGGAATGCGCGAACCCGGCCCCCACCGGTCGCCTCTGGGCGGGGCCACATGGTCCCACAGACCGCCATTTTCATCGTAGGTGACAATAACGAGCATGTGCGGCCACTGGGGGCTTTTTTCCAGATGGGCCACAAGGTCGGCAATATGATGATCGCCTGACTGGATATCGGCATAGCCTGAATGTTCGTTCAGGTTGCCCTGTGGCTTGTAGAAACTGACCTGCGGCAACTGGCCGTGGTCAATGGCCGCGATAAAGCCTGCGCCAGCCAGCCCCCCATCGCGCAGGTGTTCGTCGCGCGCGGGCGTGCCGGGGGCGTAGGCGGCATAGTAATTATAGGGCTGGTGATGGTACTGAAAGTCCGGGGCAGGGTAATGATTGCCGTGCGCCAGCACATCGCCCCATGCTCCGGCGTACCATGCCCATGTGATGCCGCGCTCGCTCAGCCGGTCGCCGATGGTGGGCGCGGTCTGTGCGGGCAGGGTGGTGGCGTGTGCGGGATCGGCATAATGCGGGTCCTGCCCGGGGGCTGCGGGGTTGGCGCTGGGCTGGTAGGGGGGCTGCATGGTGTTGACGGCATAAAAATCAGGCGTGAGGTTGCCATCGCGCACGAATTTGGGAATGCCCTCCAGCGCCGAATGCGGTGAATCGGCCGCCACGAGCAGGGCCGTGCCCGATGGCGCTACGGTGGAAATGACCGGCCGCGCTGCGCTGGTATCGGCCTGCGGGTAGAACGGCGCACACGCACAGGCCAGCCACTGGTGGTTGAGGAACGAACCGCCAAACGCCCCCATGAAGAAGTGGTCGGCCAGCGTGTAACGGCGGGCGATCTGCCACATTTGCATATGCGACCCATCCCACTCGCTCATGGGGAGGGCGCCTGAATCGGCCCAGGCCACGAACCTGTCGTTACGGCCGCCGTTGATCTGCATCTGGTTCTGATAGAAGCGGTGCCACAGGTCCTGCGTGAGCGTGCTGAGCGGGCGGTTGAAGCCCTGAGGGTCATCAATGTGGAAAGGCTGGTTGGGCAGGTGCGCGCTCATGGCCTGGGTTATGGGATCGGCCGCACCGCGGGCTGTCAGGCCACCCCATACGGGCGGCAGTTCGCGCAGCACGCTGCCATCACGGTCGCGCTGGGGCCGTAACCGCGCCACTCTGGCGCCTGATGTATCCGCGCCGGGAAAGCCGTTATAGAGATTATCGAAGGACCGATTCTCGGCAAAAATGACCACGACCGTTTCGATCTGTTTCATGCCCGCAGGTCTGGCCTGACCGGTGCAGGCACCCAGCATGCCTGCCAGCAGGGCCGTAATGGGGGTGAAACGGAGCAGGGTGCGGGTCAGATGGGCCATGAAGTCTCGAATGCTGTCAGCGTAACGCCTGGTGTATATGAAAGACCTGTTGGAGGAAGGAAATGCAGGGGGGCTGCCTTTCATGAAAAATTCATATAGCGGCGCGGATCGGCTTGGCTGATGCGCACATGGCGAACTCCGCGCATGAAATGGGCCGCCCCGGGCCGGTGATGAGCCCCATGCCGCGATCCTGTAATGTCATATAAATATGTAATGTTACGGTATTCATAAATAAAATTATGATATGAACGTCGGCATAAAGGTATATATATTATTATTACTTTTCTTGACTGCAGATGCGCAGTTTTGGGAAAAGATGAAACTCTTTCCCGAAATGAGACTCCTCACAATCCTTGTCGATATGCGTGAAAAAAGCATGTATTGGCTTATCCGCGCGGCAGAATATGGCATGTGCAACGCCATGGAACAACTGGCCTATCTCTACTGCTCGGAAGGGGGGCTGTGCCTTGTCTATCATTACAAACCGGGGTTGCGCTGCAAGCCTGATCTGCCTGTTGCAGCGCTGTTTTTGATGGCGGCCCTCAATGGCATGTTGAGTATCTTTGTTCGTCCCAAGCAGGCTATGTGGCGCAATCGGGCCTATTTTGAAAGGCATGCCCATGAACTGACAACAGTTTATGAGGATGATGAGCCACTCATATTGCTCAGCTGCGTTGTGCGCCTGCGCGGGCAATGCGCCATAGCGCAGGACTATTTTGAAACAACGTTTTTCCAGTTATAGGCATGTAATCGCAATAATATATTTTTTAAAAGCAGATTATTAATAAATAAAAAAGTTTTTGGTTAAGCTTTTTTCAAAAAGCTTCAAATCATGTCGCCTTATTTGAAGCAGGGGGGCACCTGAAAAAATTTATTATTTATCAATAAATTGGTTTCAAACAATCTAAAAGAATTGCCAATCATAAAGTCCAAAAATATCGCTTCAGAACGCAGCGCAGCCCGGTGTGATGACCAGCCCCACGGAATCCTGCCCGAAGCGCTGGCGATAGGTCTGGCGTATCGCCTCAAGCCGCAACCTGAGATCGGGAGTGAGAGGGGTTGCCACCCATATGATGCGCGAAGGTTCGCGTATGATGCGCCCGCTGTGTTCATCCCGCCATTGTCCGGTCATGCGCAGGACCGAAAAACCGTCGGGAAAACGCGGGGTGACGACGTCACGCACAAAACGGGTCCAGTCATGCTGGCTGACATGGCTTCCATCAGGGCGGTTGAGACCAAACAGCAGCGAGACCTGCACCATTGGCGTTGCCTGCAATGTCGTGCAGGCGACCTGTAGCGGATCGGGGGCAGGCATCTGTGGTGCGCCTGCGTGGCCGGGTTGGCACCATGCGACCGTACTGGCCACAATGGTGGCGGCAGGCAGGCACCATCGCCTTGAAAAAACAATGGGCTGGCAACTCATGGTCTGTATTCGTCCTGCCCGTTATGGGGCGTAGCGCAGTAGAAAGATTCAAAAGAACGCCGCCTTTCAAAAAAAGCGGCGCCCGATAAGCTGGCCGGGATCAGGACTGGACGCGATAAAGCGCACACAGCTTGTTGCCGGTCGGGTCGCGCAGATAGGCCAGGTACAGGTCGCCATTGGGCATGTGGCGGATGCCCGGCGGGTCTTCGCAGGTGGTGCCGCCATTGGCCACGCCCGCGGCATGCCATGCATCGATGACTTCAGGCGAGGGGGCGGCAAAGCCGATCGTGCCCCCGTTGGCGGCCGTGGCGGGCTGGCCGTTGACCGGCTTCGTTACGAGGAAAAAACCCGTATCGCCATTATAGACCAGTTTGCCCCTGGCATTGACGGTGGCGGCGGGCACGCCAAGGGTTGCAAATATGCTATCGTAGAATTTCTTCGCGGCTTCAATGTCGTTTGCGCCAACGGCAATATGGCTGAACATGCATTTTCTCCCTGAACGATAATAGTCCGGGGCAATCATGGCACGGCGTGCTGCGGGCCGACAACCGCCCCAACGCGATGCGCGTCGTAACGATGGGAATAGTCATGGACCCCGCATGCCATTTTTTGTAACATTCCGCCCAGGCCCGGATATCCGGGCCACGGAATACATGACAGACAGATTGCTCTGAAAAGGGAAACCATGCGTTTTATCGCTTCACTGGCCGCCGTGGCGGGACTGCTCGCTGCACCACTGGGTGCCCACGCGGCATCGGTGCATACGGATTGGGAAAAGTTCAAGGCCACCCGTGCGTTCAATCATCTCTCGGCTGATGGGCAGCGCGCCATGCTCGACGTGCTCAACGCCAAGCAGGTGCTCGATGCAGGCCAGACCGATGCCGCCATTCCCGCGCTGTATGACGCGACCAAGCGCCTGACCGCCGCAGGCAAGGCCAGCACGCAGTTCATCGCCGCCGAAACCAGCCTTCACCCCGCCCCGCAGCACCCGGCGGCCCCTGGCCATGTGGCTGGCACCACGCCCGTGACCTGGATTCCGGTTGGCGGTGAAATCATTGGCAGCGAGACACTGGCCCCCGAGAAGAAGGCCGCCATTGCTACCGCCAACACCCAGCTCAAGGCAGGCCAGACCAAACAGGCTGCGCAGACGCTGCAGGTCGTGGGCGAGGATGCCGATTTCATCATGGCGCTGACCGCCCTTGAACCCACGCAGGGGGCGATTAACCGCGCCACCGTCTTTACTGAGGCCCGTCACCCGCAGGAGGCTTCCGCAGCCCTCCAGCAGGTGCTTGATAACGTCGTATTCATCTCGGAAGATGTGTCCGAGACGCTGGCCCCTCCCGGCGCCAAGGCCCCGGCGGCACCTGCGCAGAAATAACCTGCTCCGGATGTAAAGGCCGTTTGGATCATTAAGATAAAGTTTCTGGGTGCCGCCTTTTTTCAAAAAGGCGGCATTACTTTTGAAACGCTCAAGCCCCAAAGGCCAGGGTGGTTATTCCTCCCCGCCACCCACCTTTTTCTTTTCACGCTCGGCATCCACGCTCATGCGCTGGAATGCCCCAAGCGCAAGAACAATGAAGGTAGCCACCACCAGCAGGCTGGCAGGGTAGAGAATGGCAGCCGGTTCGCTTGTACTGGTCTCGAAAACGCCAACCAGCCCCTCAATGAACACCGCAATGATAATTGTGGTGATGAACTTGGTCAGGCTGGCCCGTGCCTCGCCCAGGCTTTTCTTGCCGCTGGTCTGGATTACTTCTTCTTCCACGAAGTATTTGGCCACGTCAAATACCGCCACCGCAATCACGACATAGCTGATGGCCTGCAATATGGCGTTGCGCCCCATATGCCATGATTGCCCCAGCGCCCTGAGCAGGTCGAACATGCCAAATGTCAGCAGGAAGAGGGCCAGCATCATGAGCAGCAGGCTGGCGCAGGCAAAGGCGAGGCGGGACAGGTGTTGCATGTTTCTCTTTATCCTGATGCGGTAGCCCACGGGCATGGACTTCCTATCGCATGGTGCGGAGACGGGTTGCGGGCAAAGTTGGGGCTGCCGCTTCGCTTTATTATGGATCTGGCCCATATGAGGCGTTTCTGGTCCTGAATATTTATTTTTTATTTTCCACGGTCATGCCGAAACCGCCTGCCGGTTGCCCCGTTGAACCCACCACAGCGCATATTGCCGGGATTGCTTTCTCACCACGGCCCCATGAGGCGGCGAGAAAAAACAAGGATTCCGTATCCGTGCTGTAATCTGAAAAAGGTGAATGATCATGGCTTATCGCATTCCCATGCAAGAACGCACCCGTACTGCCTCCTTCGCACCGGCTGACAGCCGGGGCGGTGGGGGTGCCGGGCATAATCCCGGCAACTTCGCCAATGACCGCAAGAAAGCCTCCGAGGCGGGGCACAAGGGTGGCCAGCACAGTTCGGGCAATTTTGCCAAGGACCCCGAGCGCGCAGCCGAAGCGGGCCATAAGGGGGGCGAGCACAGCCCCGGCAATTTTGCCCATGACCCGGCAAGGGCCGCCGAGGCAGGCCACAAGGGCGGCCAGCACAGTGACGGCAATTTTGCCAAGGACCCCGAACGTGCGGCGGAAGCCGGGCGCAAGGGCGGCCAGCATAGCCACGATCACGATAAGTCCTGACTGATGCGGGGGCGCGGAATCCCTGCCGGGTTCCGCCTCCTGTCATTGCCCGGCGGGGCCGGGATAACACGGATTTCTGATCCATCTGGAGCAAAACAATGAAAAAAAGCATGATGGTGATACTCGGGCTGATCGCCTGCGTGCCCGCGCCGGTCCTGGCCCAGTCCATACCCGAAAAGGCAGGCATCAATTCGCTGATGGGTGTTGCGCCCCGCACGGAGGACTTCATCAAGATTGCCACTATCAGCGACATGTTCGAGATCCAGTCCAGCGAACTGGCATTGCAGGGCAACGACCCCAAGCTGGCCGCCTTTGCCAACCGGATGATAGAAGACCACAAGAAAACATCCGCTGCCCTGAAAGACCTCCTCCAGAGCAGTAACGTGCAGGTCAGTCCGCCCACTGGCATTGACGAGGCGCATCAGGACAAGCTCGATCACCTCAAGACCCTGCATGGCCGCGACTTCGCCCTGCAGTACCGCGCCGACCAGATCGCGGGGCATGAAGATGCCGTCTCGCTCTTCCGCCGTTACGCGCAGAGCGGTGATAACGCAGCCCTCAAGACATGGGCAGGCAATACATTGCCCACGCTTGAAAACCACCTGCAGATGGCCAAGGATCTGCCCCAGTAAACACCTAAGTAAAGAAACCTAGGTAAAAAAAACCTCGGTCAAAACCCCCGGTAAAACATCAGGCACGCGCTTTTCCTGTTCGGGAGGCAGCCTGTATCAACGTCTGCCAAGGGAGTGTTTCCGATGCAATACGGTCAAGACAAACAGTTGCGCGGTGGGGCGGCGAGCGACCCGCGCCGTGATACGCCCCTCGCCACCCCGGCGGAAAAGCGGCATGTCTTTATTGTGGGGGGCATGGTGGTGTTTTTTGTAACGCTTATCGTGCTGACATGCCTTTTCGCGCCCCATATCCCGCTGCCACGGTTCTGATCGTGGCAGCCTTGGCTGTAAAGCCGCCTTTTTTCAATCAGGGCGGCTTTATCCTTCCTGTCCAAGCCGGCTGGCTTCAGGGTCAAAGGCAATGTCGTTCCACGCTGTATCGAACCGCCATCCGGGCGGCAGGGCCAGATACCGCGCAAGCTCAGGCCGTGCCGCGGTGACATGACAGGCGTGGACGGTTTTCAGGCTGGCGATGTCATCATCATAGCGGTCGGTGGTGATCCACCAGCCTGACATATGGGGTGGGGACGCATAGCGCACGCCCTGTACTTCATCGCCCTCATAAACCCCATCGGAGATGACGATCAACTGTTCGGGCCCAGGCGGGGTGAACACGGCCTGTACGCTGCGGCAGGTGGCGTGCTGTTCTTCCCAGTAGGTCACGCAGGCATCCACGCCGCTCTGTTCCTCCAGCCCGAAGGTGGGGCAGGCGGGCACGGGTTCATGAAAATCAAGGTAGCCGTCAGCCGCAAGCGCGCCACACGTGGCCCAGTAGCCGTAACGGATCGGGTCGTCCGGTTCTATGGGCCTGTGTTTTATGGTGATGCGCTCGATGGCGTGGCACAGGAAGTTTTCACACCCGGCAAGCAGGCGGGGCTGCGATACGGTGGCGCGTAATTCATGGCCGTTACTGTCGAGCAGTCCCGATGTGTGCAGGCTCAGGCCGTTTTTGATGATTTTTATGGTTGCGGTCATATCCTGCCATTTGCATGTGGTGCCCTGTTGGGGACAATAATAACCACATCCGTATATATTGCAAATAATGACATGAAATTGCCACTTTTATTAAACCGGGCAAGTAAAACGACTCCATGGACAGGATCACTTAACCGTGTGGGTGAGACTAGGGGTTTAATAACCCGTTAACCGATACAGATCCAGAAATGGCACCGGTTTCTCCTCCTGCAAGGAAACAGGCCGATGATGAATGCGGTTACGCCTTTTTCAACCCCGATCCGCCTGCTTTCAGTCGCGGCAGAGATGTTTCCCTTCGTCAAGACCGGCGGGCTGGGCGATGTGGTGGGTTCCCTGCCACACGCGCTGGCCCCTTATGGCGTGGAGGTGACAACCCTGCTGCCCGGCTACCCCGCCGTCATGGCGGCATTGCCTGCGCGCGTGTCCGTCATGCACCATCCTGACCTGCTGGGGCACGAGGCCACGCTGTGGTCGGCCCATGTGGCCGGGCTGGACCTGCTGGTGCTTGACGTGCCCGCCCTGTTTGATCGTCCTGGCAACCCCTATCTCGGCCCCGAGGGGCAGGACTGGCCCGATAACGGCATCCGTTTCGCCACCCTTGCCCGCATGGCGGCGGATATTGCCTCAGGCCGCACGCCGCACCCGCGCCCCGACCTTGTGCAGGCGCATGACTGGCAGGCCGGGCTTACCGCAGCCTACCTGCATCATGACCAGCAGGCGGCTGAACGTGGCGGCCTGCCCGTGGTCACCCGCGTGCCGGTGGTCCAGACCATCCACAACCTTGCTTTTCAGGGGCGGTTTCCCGCCGGGTGCCTGACCGAATTCGGCCTCCCACCCGAGGCGTTCTCGGTCGAGGGATGCGAGTGCTATGGGGCCATCAGCTTCCTCAAGGCGGGGCTGTACCATGCCGATCGCATCACCACCGTCTCGCCATCCTATGCGCAGGAAATCCAGACGCCCGAAGGCGGCATGGGCCTCGATGGCCTGCTGCGCCATCGCAGCGACCGGCTGGAGGGCATTCTCAACGGCATCAGCACCGACACATGGAACCCGGCCTCCGACCCGGCAGTGCATTTTCCCTACATGGTGGGCGATACCGTGGGCCGCGCGCCCAACAAGCGCGACCTGCAGGCCGAATTCGGCCTGTGGGCTGACCCCGATGCCTTTGTGGTGGGCGTGGTCAGCCGCCTGACCGCGCAGAAGGGTATCGACCTTCTGGCTGACGTGACCCCGCGCCTGCTGGAAGGCAACACCCAGCTTATCGTTGTGGGCGAGGGCGACCGCGAGATCGAGCGCCGCCTCGCTGGCCTGCAACGCCAGTTTCCCGGCCGGTTCGCCTGCCATCTCGGCTATAGTGAATTCCTTGGCCACCGCCTGCCTTCGGCGGTTGATGCGCTGCTCATTCCCTCGCGCTTCGAGCCCTGCGGGCTGACCCAGCTTGGCGCGCTGCGTTATGGCGCGGTGCCGATTGCCGCCCGCGTGGGCGGCCTGGCCGACACCATTGTCAACGCCAATCCCGCAGCCGTGGTCCAGGGCGCTGCGACGGGTTTCCTGTTCACGCCCGTTGATGGCGAGACCCTGCTCGCTACCGTGGCGCGCGCGCGCCAGCTCTATCGGCGCAACCGCCGCATGTGGCGCCAGCTCCAGCTTACGGGTGCGGCCTATGACGTGTCATGGAACGACAAGGCCGCCCATTATGTCAGGCTGTTTGCCGAGATGCTGGGCCTTGATGCGGGCGGCCGGGCGGATTCAAACGTGATCAGCCTGCCAGCAGGCCAACGTGGCCTGCGTGAGGGCCGCAGGCGGCGCATTGCGCGCAGGCCGCCCCGCCTGTCACGCGCGCTGGCCGTTCCCCATTGATGCGTCTGGCCCCCAACGTTCACAGCCAAACCCCTACAGCACAGTAAAGGCCCCGGCATGCGGATCAGGCACGATGCAGCCCACTATGTCCTCCCCGATGGTATTGATGATCTTGTGCATGGGCGCAGTTCTGATCCGTTTGCCATTCTTGGCCGCCACAACATGGGGCGTGTCGATGTCATCCGCGTGCTGTACCATGATGCGGCGCGCGTAAGGCTGGTGGTCGAGCGCCCGCGCGCCAGCCCGATCGAGCGCCCCATGCGGCGCATGAACGAGGCGGGGCTGCATGTCGGCACCATTCCCGCAGGGGCGCGCTATCACCTGAAAATCGTCTGGGCCGACGCGGTGGAGGAAACCGCCGACCCGTATTCATTCGGCCTGCTGCTTGATGAGGCGGAGCTGCGCCTGTTTGCCGAAGGTAGCCACCGCCAGCTTGATCACCTCATGGGCGCGCAGCCCATGGTGGTTGACGGCACGCCAGGCGTGCGCTTTGCCGTGTGGGCGCCCAATGCGCGGCGGGTTTCGGTCATCGGGGATTTCAATTTCTGGGATGGCAGGCGCCACCCCATGCGCCTGCGCCACAGTGCAGGGGTGTGGGAGCTGTTCATTCCCGGCCTCGGCCCCGGCGAGCGCTACAAATTTGAGATCATGACGCGCGAGGGCCATATCCTGCCCCACAAGGCCGATCCCTTCGCCCGGTTTGCCGAGCGCCCGCCCGCCACCGCCTCGGTCGTGGCATCGCTTGCACCTTTTGCCTGGACCGATGCGGACTGGATGGCCACGCGCGGGCGCGCTCAGGCTACCGATGCGCCGCTGGCCATATATGAACTGCACGTCCCCTCATGGCGCAGGCCCCAGGGCGACCCGGACCGCATCATGTCGTGGCGCGAACTTGCGGGCGAACTCATTCCCTACGTGCAGGCGGCGGGCTTTACGCATGTCGAACTCATGCCTGTCATGGAATATCCGTTTGGCGGCTCATGGGGCTACCAGCCGCTCGGGCTGTTCGCGCCCTCCGCCCGGCATGGCACGCCGGCTGATTTTGCGGCCTTCATCGATGCCTGCCACGCAGCGGGCATCGGCGTGATCCTGGACTGGGTGCCCGCCCATTTCCCCAATGACGTGCACGGGCTGGCCTGTTTCGATGGCTGTGCGCTGTACGAGCATCAGGACCCGCGCGAGGGGGTGCACCGTGACTGGAACACCCATATCTATAATTTCGGCCGCCACGAGGTGCGTGGCTTCCTCATCGCCAGCGCGCTGATGTGGCTGGAGCGCTTTCATATCGACGGGCTGCGTGTCGATGCCGTGGCCTCCATGCTGTACCGCGACTACAGCAGGCGGGAAGGGGAGTGGATCCCCAACATCCATGGCGGGCGTGAAAACCTTGAGGCCGTTGCCTTCCTGCGCCAACTCAACGAGACCGTGCGCGAAACCTGCCCCGATGCGATGATGATTGCCGAGGAATCCACCGCCTGGCCCGGCGTGACCCGCCCGGTGGCGCAGGGGGGGCTGGGCTTTTCCTATAAATGGAACATGGGATGGATGCATGACAGCCTGCGCTTCTTTGCGCGTGACCCGCTGTGGCGTGGCCATCACCTCAATGAAATCCTGTTCGGGCTGCATTATGCCTTCAGCGAGCATTTCATCCTGTGCCTGTCGCATGATGAAGTGACCCACGGCAAGGGCTCGCTGCTGGCCCGCATGCCCGGTGATGGCTGGCAGCGCCATGCCAATCTGCGGGTGTTTTTCGCCTTCATGTGGGCCCATCCGGGGCGCAAGCTGGTGTTCATGGGGGCCGAACTGGCGCAGGAGGCGGAATGGTCACATGAGGGCGAGCCGCCATGGCGCAGCCTGGATGATCCGCTCAAGGCGGGCATGCTGGGTCTCATCACCGATCTCAACCGCCTCTATCGCGATCTGCCCGCCCTCCATGCGCTTGACAGCGACCCCGCCGGTTTTGCGTGGGTGATTGGTGATGACACCGCCAACGCCGTGCTGGCCTGGCTGCGGCTGGCGCCGGGCCATGCCCCGGTGCTGGTGGTGCTCAACCTGACCCCCGTGGTGCGCCATGGCTACCGCGTGGGCGTGCCGGTGGGCGGGCCGTGGCGCGAGCGCCTCAATTCCGATGCTGAGGCCTATGGCGGCAGCGGCGTGGGCAATGGCGGTGGCGTCATGGCGCAGCCCGAACCTTCTCACGGCCAGCCCTGCTCGTGCGTGCTGACCCTGCCGCCGCTGGCAGCGCTTTACCTTCAGCCTGCGGGAGAAGGATCATGATGCGCTTCCCGCCCGCGCTTTCGCCCGGCAGCCCCACCCGCCTCGGCGCGTGCTGGGATGGGCTTGGCGTCAATTTCGCGGTGTTCTCGGCCAATGCGCAGCAGATCGACCTGTGCATTTTCGACCCGCGCGACCGGCGCGAGATCGCGCGCTTTCGTCTGCCCGAATATACCGATGAGATATGGCACGGCTACCTGCCCGATGCCGAGCCGGGGCTGTTATACGGCTTCCGGGCCTTCGGGCCATACGACCCCGCCAACGGCCACCGCTTCAATCCGCACAAGCTGCTGATCGACCCCTATGCCCGCAGGCTCACGGGGCCGGTTTCATGGTCGGACACGCAGTTCGGCTACCGCCTGCACTCGCCGCGCGCCGACCTGTCCTTCGACCGACGTGACAGCGCGCCCTCCATGCCCAAATGCGTGGTGGTGAACGATGCCTATGAGTGGGAGGATGACATCCTGCCCTGCGTACCGTGGGCGGATACCGTCATCATGGAGGCGCATGTCAGGGGCCTGACCATGCAGCGCGCGATGGAGCGCAACCCCCAGCCCGGTACGTTCCAGGCCCTTGGCGCGCCCGAAATGATCGCGCACCTGCACAGGCTGGGAGTGACCACGCTCGAACTGCTGCCCATCCAGTGCTTTGCCCCCGAGCGTTACCTGATCGAGCGCAGGCTGACCAATTACTGGGGCTACAACACGCTGGCGTTTTTCGTGCCGCATGCGGGCTATCTGGCCAGCGGCTCGGCGCATGAACTGCGCGCGGCCATCAGACGGTTGCACAAGGCGGGCATCGAGGTGGTGATGGACGTGGTCTACAACCACACCTGCGAGGGCAGCGAACTCGGCCCCACCCTGTGCTACCGCGGGCTGGACAACGCCACCTATTACAGCCTCGTGCCCGGTGATGAGCGGCACCTCATCAACGATACCGGCTGCGGCAACACGCTCAACCTGTCGCACCCGCGCGTGTTGCAGATGGTGCTGGACTCGCTGCGCTACTGGGCGGGCGAATTCCACATTGATGGCTTCCGCTTCGACCTCGCTCCGGTGCTCGGGCGCGAGCCCTATGGCTTCGATCAGGGATCAGGCTTTTTCGATGCCATCATCCAGGACCCCTTGCTGTCCACCCGCAAGCTGATTGCCGAGCCATGGGACCCCGGTCCCGGCGGCTACCAGTTCGGCAACTTCCCGCCCGGCTTTGCCGAATGGAATGACCGCTTCCGCGATACCACGCGGCGCTTCTGGCGCGGCGATGGCCAGCAGCAGGGCGATATCGCCGCCCGCATCGCAGGCTCGGGCGACCTGCTCGACCATAGGGGCCGCAGGCCGTGGAGTTCGGTCAACCTCATTACCGCGCATGACGGCTTCACGCTCGAGGACGTGGTCAGCTACGCCGAGCGCCATAACGAGGCCAACGGGGAAGATGGCCAGGATGGCAGCGCCGACAACAACAGCGCCAACTGGGGTGTGGAAGGCCCGACCGATGACCCCGCCATCCTCGACCTCCGCGCCCGCGTGCAGCGTGCCATGATGGCGACCCTCATGTTCTCGCACGGAACCCCCATGCTGCTGGCGGGCGATGAGTTTGGCCAGACCCAGAACGGCAATAACAACACCTACTGCCAGGACAACCCCACAAGCTGGCTGGACTGGAAGCGCGCCGCCTCGCCGCAGGGCCAGTTGATGACCGCTTTTGTCGCCCGCCTTGCCACGCTGCGCCGTGCCCACCCCTCGCTGCGGGCAGCGCGCTACATGCATGGCCGCCACAGGCCGCTGCCTGACATGCCCGATATCGGCTGGTTCGACCATGATGGCACGCCCATGGGGGTGGAGCAGTGGAATGACGAGACATTCCACCTGCTTGGCGTGCGCCGCGCCAGCACCGGGGCCGATGGCGCGGTCGACATCACCTACATGCTGCTCAACCCCGGCGGGAGCGACGTGAACGCGACCCTGCCTGCACCCGGAGGGCAGTGGACCCTGCTGCTCGACACCACGCAGCCCGAGCGGGCGGAACAGGCGCTGGGTGCGGATGTGCATGACATTACCGTGCCCGCCCACGGGCTTGTGCTGCTGGCTTTCGTGCCTGGCAGCGATGATGAGGCGGAGGATGCCGCATGAGCACCCATTTCCAGTCTGACCGCTACGTCGGGGCCACGTTGCTCGATGCCGGGCATACCCGCTTCCGGTTCTGGGCGCCCTCATGCCACACGGTCCTGCTCGAGGCGCAGGGCCACGCGCCTGTTGCCATGGCCCGCGACAGGGAGGGGTGGTTTGAATGCGTGTTCCCCTGCGGGGCGGGCACGCGCTACCGCTACCGCGTGGCCCGTGACCTTGCCGTGCCGGACCCCGCCTCATGCTACCAGCCCGACGACGTGCGCGGACCAAGCGAGGTGGTCGATCCCGCCGCCTATGACTGGCAGCACGCCGCATGGCCGGGCCGCCCATGGCATGAGGTGGTCATATACGAGGTGCATGTGGGCCTGATGGGTGGTTATGAAGGCGTAGCCCGCGACCTGCCGCGCCTTGCCGCCCTTGGCGTGACCGCCATCGAACTCATGCCGCTGGCCGAGGTGCCGGGCGGACGCAACTGGGGCTATGACGGCGTGCTGCCTTTCGCCCCGGAATCCGCCTACGGGCCGCCCGATGCGCTCAAGGCGCTGGTTGATACGGCGCACGGGTTGGGACTCATGGTGTTTCTCGACGTGGTGTACAACCATTTCGGCCCGGACGGGAATTACCTGGCTGACTACGCAACGCCCTTCTTCAGGTATGACACGGCAACGCCGTGGGGGGCGGCGATTGATTTCGGGCAGGAGGCGGTCAGCCAGTTCTTTATTGATAACGCGCTGTACTGGCTTATGGAATTCCGCTTTGACGGCCTGCGGCTCGATGCCGTGCAGGCCATTGTGGACCGGGACTGGCTGATGGCGTTGCCTGCCATCATCCGCAACCATGTCGAGCGCGGGCGGCATGTGCACCTGATCGTTGAAAATGAAAACAATGATGCCGGCCTGCTGCGTGCGGGCTATCGGGCCCAGTGGAATGATGATGCCCATAACGCCCTGCATGTGCTGCTGACCGGCGAGGACGAGGGCTATTACGGCAATTTCGCTCCCGAACCGGCGCCTGCGCTGGCGCGCGTGCTGGCCGAAGGTTTTGCCTTTCAGGGCGAGGTGCAGCCGGTCAATGGCAAGGCGAGGGGCAGCCCGAGCGCTGACCTTGCACCGGACCGCTTCATCATCTTCCTGCAAAACCATGACCAGATCGGCAACCGCGCACTAGGCGAGCGGCTGGGCGTGCTGGCCACGCCACAGGCCCTGCGCGCGGCCTACGGGCTGGTGCTCCTGTGCCCGCAGGTCCCGATGCTGTTCATGGGCGAGGAATGGGGTTCGCGCCAGCCCTTCCTGTTCTTTACCGACTACAACCCGGCGCTCGGCCGGATCGTGCGCGAAGGGCGGCGGCAGGAATTTGCCGGTTTCTCGCATTTCGCCTCGGCGGAAAAACGCGATACTATCCCCGATCCCAACGCGCCTGAAACCTATGCCGCCTCGCGCCTCGACCCCCTCGAGCGCGATAAACCGGCCCACAGGGAATGGAACGCACAGATTGCGCAGCTCCTGGCCCTGCGCCACGCCGAGATTACGCCCCGCCTGCCCGGCGCGCGTGCCATGGGGGCGCAGGTGCTGGGCAGGGGGGCGGTTTTTGCCCGGTGGCGCATGGGCGATGGGGCGGTGCTGTCCATTGCCCTCAACCTGGGCGATGCGGCAGTGCCGCTGCCAGACATGCCGCAGGGGCGCTGCCTGCATGCGGTGCTGCCGCACGGGGTGGACCTGTTCTGCGCAACCCTGCCCCCCTGTGCCATGATGGCCTGCCTGAACGAGGCCGAGGATGAATAACCGCACCCTTGTCGAGCGCGCCCGCCATGCCGGGCTGAGCCTGCGTTGGCGCGATGCCGCGGGCGAGATGCACCGCGTCTCGAACGAGAGCCTGCGCCGCCTGCTGGCCGTGCTGGAAGGTCATGCCCCGCCGCCACGCCCGCGCGGGGCGCTGCCCGCCATGGTGGTGGGCGTTGCAGGGCAGGCGACCGTGCTGCCCCTGCCACCTGCTGATGCCGGGGGCCGGTTTCGCCTCGTGCTGGAAAATGGCGCGGAAATTGAAGGCAATTTGCGCCTGATGCGTGGCCACCCTGCGCTGCCCCCCGTGGGCGTGTGCGGCTACCACCGGCTGGAAGTGGGCGACACGCCCGCAACCTTGGCCATTGCGCCCCCGTCCTGCCCGCGCGTGAGCCGGATTTGCGCAGGCGGCAGCGTGCGGGCATGGGGCCTGGGCGCGCAGGTTTATGGCCTGCGCATGGCGGGCGATGGCGGGATTGGCCATTTTGGCGCGGTTGAAACCCTGGCCCGCACGGCTGCGGCACGCGGGGCGGATGCGCTGGCCATCAGCCCGGCCCATGCCATGTTTGCAGCCCGCCCCGGGCAGTACAGCCCGTATTCGCCTTCCTCGCGCCTGTTCCTTAATGGTTTGCTGGCTGACCCGCATGCGGTGTTCGACGCGGCAACCGTGCAGGCCGCCGTGGTCAGGGAGGGGGCGGATTATGTCGATACGCTCAGGCAGCTTGAGGATGCGCCGCTGATTGACTGGGCGCGGGCCAGCACATGCCGCTACCGGTTGCTCAGGCGGCTGTATGATGAGCGGATCGCGGCCAGTCCGCCACAGGCCATGCGCGACTTCCGCGCGGCCGGGGGGCGGGCGCTCGAGCAGCATGCCCTGTTCGAGGCGCTGCATGCCTATTTCTCCACCCGTGGCGAACGCGGCGGCGACTGGCGGCGCTGGCCTGTGCCCATGCGCCAGCCAGACAGCCCGGAAGTGGCGCGGTTTGCGCAGGAATTCGCCCATGACGTGACATTCCATGTGTTCGTGCAATGGCTGGCGGCCACCAGCCTTGCCCGTGCCTGCGCAGGCGCGCGTTCAGCGGGCATGCGCATCGGCCTGATCAAGGACATGGCGGTGGGCGTGGACCCCACGGGCAGCGAATGCTGGGCGCGCCAGTCCGAGTTCCTGCTCGGTGCAGGCATTGGCGCGCCGCCCGATGCGCTCAGCCCGCTGGGGCAGGACTGGGGGCTGACCACGTTTTCCCCCGCCGGGCTGCGGGCCACGGGCTACCGCGCCTTTATCGACACGCTACGTGCGGGCTTCGCCCATGGCGGGGGCTTGCGCATCGACCATGTCATGGCGCTGGAACGGCTGTGGATCATACCGCAGGGCGGCGCTTCGGCTGAAGGGAGTTATCTGTCCTTTCCCGTGCGCGACCTCATGCGGCTCGTCGCCCTTGAGGCCATGCGGGCCGATGCCATGGTGATTGGCGAGGATCTGGGCACTGTCACCACCGCGTTTCGCAAGGCGGCGGGCGCGCATGGCATCATGGGCATGAACGTGCTGTTTTTCGAGCGCACGCCGCAAGGGGTGTTCAAACCACCCGCCACATGGTCGCCCCAGGCCACCGCCATGACCACCACCCATGACCTGCCCACGGTGGCAGGCTGGTGGCAGGGAACGGACATTGCATGGCGCGAGAAACTGCATCAGCTCCCCGTGGGCCTCGACCCCAATACCGTGCGTGACGAGCGTGAAAATGACCGCACCGCCCTGTGGTCCGCCCTGATGGACGACCGGCCTGCATCCGCCGCGCGGGGCAGGGGTGGGGAGAAGCCACCGCCAGATCCCACGGGAGCGGCAAGGGTGGTGGAGGAGGCCATCGGCTTCGTGGGCCGGGCCGCATGCCCGCTTGCCCTCATGGCGGTGGAGGACATGCTCGGCCTTGCCGAACAGCCCAACCTGCCCGGCACCACGAGCGGCCACCCCAACTGGCAGCGCCGCTACCCTGGCATGACCGCAACCCTGCTGTCAGGGCATGATACGCGCCGGCGCTTCAACCGCCTGCGCGCGGGGCGTGCCCATGAATAGCCGTGAGCCTGCCGCCCTAGTGCGGGCCACGCTGCGGCTGCAGTTCCGCGCGGGCATGACAATCGATGACGCAACCGCCCTTGTGCCGCAATTTGCCCGCCTTGGCATAAGCCATCTTTACGCCTCGCCCCTGTTTGCCGCCCGCCCCGGCTCGACCCATGGCTATGATACCGTGGCCTATGACCACATCGACCCGGCACTGGGCGGCGAGGCGGCCCTGATCCGCCTGGCTGACCGGCTGCATGCCCACGGCATGGGGCTGATCCTTGATATCGTGCCCAACCACATGGCCGTTGATGCCCATAATGCGTGGTGGATGGATGTGCTGGCCTGGGGGCAGGCTTCGGCGCATGCCACATGGTTCGACATCAACTGGCATGACCCGGATCTGCGCGGGCGGGTGCTGCTGCCCTTCCTTGATCGCCCGCTGCCCGAGGCAGTGGCGGCAGGCAGCCTTGTCCTGCGCCATGACGGGGATGGGGGACTGTTCCACATCCATCACCATGAGCACAGCTTTCCGCTCAGCCCGGCCAGCTATGCAGCCCTGCTGGCGCAGGTGGAGGCCCCCGGCGCGCTGCTTGCGGCGTTTACCACCGTGGCGCTGCGCGGCGGGCCGGGGGCGGAAGCGGATTGCGCGCTGGCGGCCCTGCGCCACTGGGCGGCAACACAGCGCGGGCAGGCGGCCATGGCGCGTCTTGCCAGCCTGCATGATGGATGCGACCCCGCAGGCCGCCTCCGGCTGGAACGCCTGCTGGCCGCGCAGCCCTGGCGTCTGGCCTGCTGGCGTGAGGCTGCGACACGGATCAACTGGCGGCGGTTTTTTGACATTACCGGCCTTGTGGGTGTGTGCGTGGAGCGCGCGGAGGTGTTCGAGGCGGTGCATGGCTATCTGTTCTCGCTGTATCAGCGCGGACTGGTTGACGGCGTGCGGGTCGATCATATTGACGGGCTGACCGCGCCTGCCGCCTACTGCCAGCGCCTGCGCACCCGACTTGACGCACTGGCCCGCCTGCGCCCCGAAAGCGCCCTGCCGGGGGCTGCCATTTACGTGGAAAAAATCCTTGCCACCGATGAGAGCCTGCCTGCTGCCTGGCCGGTTGAAGGCACCACGGGCTATGACTTCATGGATCAGGTCTCCGCCGTGCTGCATGATGCGCGCGCGGCCCCTGTGCTGGATCGGCTGTGGGCGGCGTGCGGGCCAGATGCGAAAGCCTGCGGCCTGATTGCGCGCGCAGCCCGCGCGCAACTGCTGGCCGGGGGCTTTGCCGCCGAATTCGGGCACCTGACCCGCCTGCTGGCCACGGCGCTGAAGGCGCGGGGGGCGGACTGCATGCCTGCGGCAGACCTGCGGGCCGTGCTTGAGGCCGTGCTGGTCTCCTTCGCGCTCTACCGCACCTATTTTGGCGATGAGGTGATGCATGACCATGCCGAAGATGGCGCGGCCCTGCACGCGGCCAGCACCGCCGCCCGGCCACGGCTGGCAGCCCAACTGCAACCGGTGCTTGATACGGTCGTGAGCATCCTGTCAGCCCGGCCGGAGCATGCGCCTGCGGCCTGCGTGCGCCGCGCCGAGCAGGCATTCGAGCACCTGACCGCGCCGCTGGCCGCCAAATCAACGGAAGATACGGCCTTTTACTGCTACGGGCGCCTGATCTCGCGCAACGAGGTGGGGTCCGACCCGGCACGGCTCGGCCTTGCGGTTGCGGATTTCCATGCCGGTTGCACCACCCGTGCCCGCGCGCACCCCGCCGCCATGCTCACCACCGCGACCCACGACCACAAGCGTGGCGAGGACAGCCGCGGCCGCTTGGCCGTGCTGAGCGAGATGGCGCCCGCGTGGCATGGACAGGTCAGCGCGTGGTTTGCCCAAAACGGCGCGGAAACGGCGATCGGGCCAGACCGCATTGATGAACTGATGCTGTACCAGACCATGCTCGGTGCGTGGCCACTCACCCCTTTCGCCAGCGAGGGCGTGCGTGAGGCGTGGTGCGAACGCATCGTGCAATGGCAGACCAAGGCCCTGCGCGAGGCCAAGCGCCATACGAACTGGCTCGACCCCGACATGGCGTATGAGGAAGCCTGCACGGCCTTTGTGCGCCGTCTTGTCGCCAACCCGGCTTTCATGGCGCAGATGGAGCGGGTGGTGGCGCAGATTGCCCCGGCGGGCGCGCTCAACGGGCTGGCGCAGACCCTTCTGCGGCTGACCACGCCCGGCGTGCCGGACCTGTATCAGGGCTGTGATTTATGGGATTTCAGCCTCGTTGACCCCGATAACCGCCGCCCGGTTGATTTCGGCCTGCGCCATGCGCTGCTCGAACACGCTGGCAGTTTTGATGCCTCCGCCGCCACATGGCGCACGGGCCAGGTCAAGCTTGACCTGATCCGGCGCATCCTGTCGTTTCGGGCACGCTATCCTGACCTGTTTGCCAGGGGGTACTACCAGCCGCTGGCGGTGGAAGGGGCGGACCGCGACCATGCCATTGCCTTCCTGCGGCAGCATGACGGGTTCAGCCTGCTGGTGGTGGCCCCGCGCCTGCCACTGGGCATGGAAATACAGGCCGATACGCTGGCGCTGGGGCGTGATATGGCGCTGCGCGTGACCCTGCCGCAGCCAGTCGGCCCATGGCACAGCCTGCTGGGTGCCTTACCGGTGCAGGCCGCCGTGCCGTTTACGCGCGGGCAGGTGCCCCTTGTCTGCCTCGTGCATGATGCGGGTGGTCGGGGCTTGCCCTGAATCAGGCGGTGGCGAGGGAACGCAGTTCGGTAAAGAGGATTTCCTTGCCGTCATAAACCGGCCGGTCGTAGCGGAAGCCGGTCAGGCTTTCGATCACGCTGACCGGTATGTCAAAAAACACATCCACGTTCTTGCACGTGCCCGCCTCGGCGCGGGCGGCTTCGATGATGGCGCTGCTTTCAGGGGGGAGGGTGCCGGTGCACTCAAGGTTATCGTGCCCCTTGGCGGCCTCGTGGGAAATGTTCCACCTATTGTACATTTTCCCCTGGTCGTCATAGTCATGCCCGAAGCCGACGCTCATCATGGTTGTTTCCAGCACGCAGCAGCCCACGATGCTATGCCTGCACCTGAAAGGCAGGTGAAGCGGCTCACTGTCTGGCAGGTATTCACACTGGCTGGACCACAGGATGGTCCACCCCGTTGGCATGTCGGCGATGGAAAAATCGGCCTCGCGTGCTTCGTCCTCGATCCCGGTATCCTCAAATTCCATAAGGGCCAGTATTTCTTCACGGCGCACGCCATGGAACGCCAGATAGGATGCATTAAAACCCATTACTTAAATCCTGAATATTATATTCAACATATATAAAATGCCATAATATTAATAATCACGCAACCATGCCCATTACCTGTGCCTGCATGACGTAATGAGTGCCGAGCGCGTTTTTGCCCGGCTCTGGTTTGACGGCGCGACAGGGAAAATTTACTCTGCCGCGTCATACATGTATCAGGCCATGATGACGGATTTGAAAAAGCGGCATACAGAATATTTTCAAAAACGGATTTGCATGAATGATCCTGTCATGAAACTGGTGGATTTTTCGTGACAGGCACCCGGCAAGCAGAGGTTTGAACGTGAACGGTTTTCCTGACGACCCGAAAAACATGCCCCCCCGCCTGGGCCGGAGGGGGCTGTTTGCCGGTTCCCTGGCCCTTGGCGCGCTCGCCGGTGGCCGGTGGGCGTCTGTGCCTGCCGCCGCCGCGGCCCTGCGGCGCACGGCGGTGCCCGGCACGGTGCCCCTGCTTGTGCCCATGCGCCCCCATGCCGACCAGATAACCGATATCAAGGTCTGCCTGCGCCCGTTCCGCGCCGCAGGCCCGCGGCTCGATGTCGAGCGCGTGGGCGAGAAGGTGGTCATCCACAATTACGGCCATGGCGGCAGCGGGTGGTCGCTTTCATGGGGCTCGGCCGAGATGGCGGTGGGCAAGGCGGCGGCCCTGTCGCCCCGGCGCGTGGCGGTTGTGGGGTGCGGGGTGATTGGCCTGACCACGGCGCTGACGGCGCAGCGCGCAGGGCTTGATGTCACGATCTATACGCGCGACCTGCTGCCCCATACCCGCTCGGTCCGTGCCAATGGTAGCTGGACGCCGGATTCACGCGTGGCGCTGACCGCCCCCGCAGGGTCGCAATTTGCCGACACGTGGGAGCGGATGGCCCGCTATTCATGGAAAAGCTATCGCGATTACCTTGGCCTGCCCGGCAACCCGATCGACTTCCGGGACAGTTATGTGCTGTCCGACACGCCTTTTGACGCGCCGGAACCCGAGCCTGAAAATCCGGACCACAAGGGCGACTATGCCACGACCGGCATGCCGCAGCAATCAAGCGAGTTTGCCAGTTATGGCGAACGGATACGCGATATCATTCCAGCATCCGAACTGCTCTCCGCGCAGGAAAATCCGTTTGCGGTGCCCTATGCCCGGCGCGCGCCGCTGATGATCTTTAATTTCGGGGCGTATGGGCATCTCCTGCTGTCCGAATTTTATCAGGCGGGGGGGCGGATCGTCATCCGCGAGTTCCATACACCGGCCGACATGAAGAGCCTGCCCGAGCCGGTCATCATCAATTGCCCCGGCTATGCGGCGCGTGACCTGTGGGGGGACCGCTCGCTCATTCCCGTGCGTGGCCAGACCGCGTGGCTGCCGCCGCAACCCGATGTGGCTTATGGGGTGCGTTACAAGGGGGCCTCGGCGCTTTCGAAAAGTGATGGCTTGATGATACAGGGGTTTGACATGTCGGGCTTGGGTGAAATGGACGGCGTGGGCAACAGTTTTGAACATGCCGACCGTAGCGAGGCGGAAAAGGCGATTGGCATATTTGAAAATCTTTTTGCCCGTTTTCCCGCGGGGCAGGGCTGATGCGCGGCCTGCTCGCAAGGCTGCGTGATGCCGCGCTGGGGGCAGGGCTGCTGGCGCTGAGCGTGCAGATGGCCCATGCGGCACCGGCGCGGGCTGGTACATCCTATTACACCCCCGCGCAGGCCGGGCGGGGGGCTACGGCCTACCAGCAGTTCTGCGCGGTGTGCCACGGGGCGGATCTGGGCGGGGCCTTTGACGTGCCGCCGCTTGTGGGGCGCTTTGCCGCCAACTGGTCAGGCGCACCGCTGGGCCAGTTGTTTGACTACATGTCAAAAGCCATGCCGCTTTTTGCCCCCGGCACGCTGACACCTGCGCAGAATGCGGATCTGCTGGCGTTCATGCTGCGTGAGAACGGCGCGCCCGCAGGCAGTCGTGATCTTACCCCCGAGAGGGTGAAAACCATGATATTTCCTAAAATGACTGCCGCCACCGTGAAGTAAAGACAGGGCAGGGCGCGGCTAATGGTGAAGCATGCCCATGCCCGCCTGCATGGCGGTATGCAGCATGTCAGACCACAGGCCGTTCCTGCCGCTCGGTGGCCCGCCTTCGGCCGGGGTGTCCATTTCCCGGCCGTTTGTAACGGGCAGCCCGTCATCATCAAGCGGCACGGAACGGGCAGTACAGCCGGCCACCATCATGAAACAGGCCAGCATGGCGGCAGCCCGCATTCAACCCGGCCTGTTGATCTGGCTGTCTGATACAGCCATTGTCTCTGTTGCCCTGCGAACCAGGAAAAACATGCACGCTCCACGTCATTGCCCACGATTGACGCGATCTTAACGGGTGCGGCTGCGCAACAGCCGTAACGAAACGTGATGTTTGATTGCGTCGTGTAAAAGGGGGCTGCATCACGGTACAGAGAGATTGCAGCCTCAGGCCGGAACCCGTGCTATGCTGCGACGTTGGATACGCGTGGCGGGAATACCCCACCGCACCAGCATAAACCTCGTGACAGTTCCAATACCCACAACGCAGATGCAAGGGAGATGGACATGCCGAAGTCAGATCATGATGTAAACATTCAGGAAGTTGAACTGCGGGCGATCAGCCTGTGGAACAAACAGCACCCTGACCGCCCGTGGCGGCGGCTGAGCAACCTGCATCGCTACCGCAGGACCACGCATGCCCTGCAGGGCATGCCCGCCTTTCCTGAAGAACAGGCGCAGTTCCGCTATCTCGCCACCCATGCCATGACCATGTCGCAAGCGAAAAGCTGCACGTGAAGCTGGGGCAGGGTAAACTGTTTCCTGTTTCTGATTGAAGCGTGACAAAGCGGGGCTGCGCGCAGCAGCCCCGCAAAAGGCATGTCATGATGCGTCACGCCCTATTGCAGGGCGGACGGACTGCGCAGGTTCTGGTGGTTGGAAGACATGCCGGGACTGTCCGGGCCTTTATTGGCGGCGGGTTGGCGGGTCAGGGGCTGGTCGGGCTGGTTCGTGGGGTCTGGCCGTTCGCTCTTTTCGGGCAGCGGCACGGTCTTGCGGGATTGTGGATGCGCCCGTTCTATGGATGAGGGGGAATTATCTCCCGGCAGGTCCACGCTTTTGTCGGTCGGGTGTTTCTGGGCCAGGGCCACAGGCCCGCTGGCCATGAACACCACGCCCGTTACTGCAAGGGCAGAAATAATACGCATGTTGTCCTCTTTTCTTGTGTAAAGAAGCACGCATGGGTGAAAATGGCTTCGGGGCAGGCGCCCTGCTGGTCGTATCGTGCAGGCGCGGGCACAGTTCCGGTTGCGGCCTGAATATTATGGAATATGATTTTCCCAGAAATAATTTGAAACTTCATGAATGCGATCATGTTTGTGCTGCCATATCCACGCCTTGGTGACAGCGTATGTCATCCATCGTCTGCCACCCCTGAAATGGTAATGGAGAGCAAGACATGACAATATCAGAACGGGAAAAAACGGATTTCTTTGATTCCGATTTCTGCCAGCACAAGAATTTCTGGCAAAAACGTAAGGTTTCCGTCCTGACGGATATGGTATTTGATTTTCATAACCGGAAGTATTCCCGCCATGTCAGGAATATTGCCCGCAGGCAGCCGGTGCGCAGAATTCTTGTTACATCCGTGCGGGTGCCAAAACGCGAGCGCATACTGCATGATGTGTTCAGGCGGCTGAGAAATACAAAGCACAAGGTGGATTTCGTTACAGCCCAGATGCGTGACAGGGGCAAGTTTGTCAATATCAATACAGCCCTCGCAACAGTAAAACTCCAGGATTATGACTGGGTGGTCATTACTGATGATGATGTTGCCCTGCCGCCGCGTTTTCTCGATGGGTTCATATCGCTCTGCGAGGTCATGGGGCTGAAAATATCCCAGCCCGCCCATCGTTACCATTCCTATACATCCTTTACGTTCAATTATCGCAAATGGAACAGCCTCGGGCGCATTACCCGGTATGTGGAAGATGGGCCGGTCACCGCCTTCCACCGTGATGCCATGGCCTATGTCTATCCTTTCCCCGAATTGCGCTGGGCGTGGGCGACGGACATCGCGTTCTGCAACGCGGCACGCCACAATCACCATAATGTCGGCATTGTGGATTATACGGCCATAGAGCACCTCAAGCCCGCAGGGCAGGACTACCCCATGCAGGCGGCCAAGGCCGAGGCGCGGGAATTCCTGTCGCGCCAGGCGTTGCGGCCCGACCGGCGCGAACTGTTTCGCAACGTGGAAATCCTGCGCGATATCCAGCCCGACCACCTGACCTATGATGTACCGTGTCAGACGGGCCTGCCCGCCACATGGCCTGTGGCCCGGCCCTGATGCGGCATCGGCCTTTTCAAAAATACCCTGGAATTGTAAACGTTCCTGCCAAAGCTTTTTTGCAAAAAGCCTTATGGATCAGGATATGAAACCGACATGACCCAGGGCCACGACCCGCTGCCCGCGCTCGAAAAGGAGCGTCTGGCCGTGCAGATCTGGCAGAATGCCTTTCGTGCAGCGGTGCTGGATCTTGATGAAGCCCAGCGCGCGGCGCTGCTGCGGCGGCTCGGGCAGTTCGGGCAGGTCATGACAAAAGGCCGCGACGGCGCCAGCCGCGTCAACACCCGCGCCGTGCGTGACCATGCGCTTGGCGTGCTGGCTGAAGTGACGCGGGCTGCCCGTGAGCCGGTGCCCCGCGCGCATGTGCCCCAATGGTGCCGCGATGCGCCCGATTGTGACTGATGCTGCATAACCATATGTATTCACACGGCTGTTGTCTGCCTGAGCCTGCCGGGCCATCATGGCGCGTGTAGGCATGATGAATGGAGGCAGGGCGTGATTGACCGTGAGTTGCAGGGGCAGTTGCTACGCCACATGGCCGATCAGGGCGGCATGGCCACCCTGCGGCCCGTGCAGGCGGCTGATGAAGAAAAATACGCCCGCAACCTGATGGACCTTGAATTGCAGGGCCTGTGCAAGGGCGGGGTGGGCATACGGCCCACGGGCCTTGGCATTACGGGCGAAACCAGCCTGACGCCTGCCGGGCGCGCTTACCTTGACCGGCCTGATGACATGCACGTCACGCTATCGGGGCCTGAAACGATAAAAGCGCTGCGCCAGCGCATTGTCGATGATCCCGACCTGTCTGATACGGAGCGGCGCAGCCTTGATAGCGCGGTCAAGACCATGCACCCGCTGGCGCTCAAGGCGCTGGGGCAGGACCTGCTGACGCGGGCGGTGCAGCATGACCCTGAAGCCATACCACTTATTCGCAAGCATGTGGGCAAACAGTAAAGGCACACGGGGTAGATTGATTTTGCGGATATAAGATACATTGGTATAGAATTATTGCATAACTATTATGTAAATAAAAATTAAGTATAGCAAGTAATTTTGACTGATACAAAGTATAGGACAAAAGGGTAGGGCAATTTATTGCATATCTGCCCGGCTTCCCCGAGCCTGCGCTTTTGCATGCATCTCTGCGATAAAACGCGCCATCTGTCCGGGTGGCGGCGCATTTCTCGCCGTGTCTTCCCGGCGGTATCGGCAGGATCGAGCAGTCGGGACGGAATTTTAAAATGCGCCATTCAACACAGACCGGCCAGCGGGGCGAGGCGGGGCATTTTTGCCCACGGGGCCGGTGGCGCAAGATCTGTGCAGCCCTGTTGCGCGCGGCTGTTCTGGGGCTGCTGGTCATGCTGGGAAGCTATGGGCCACACGCGGCCTGCGCGGCGGATGACGCTGCGGCACCTGCACCCACGCATGGCATGACCCCCGATCAGGCGCGGCAGGTGCTGGCAGTGATCAATGACCCTGCCCGTCGCGCCGAGTTTGAAAATACGCTTGCCGCTATTGCCTCACAGCTTCCCTCAGCACCTGCCCCGGCCCCCGCAGCCCCTGCGCACGCGGCTGCCCCGGCGCAGGAACTGACCGTGCAGCCTGACAGCCTGGGCAGCGACCTTGTGCAGGACACCGAAGCCCTGCGGGCCAGCCTGATTGTGCAGGCGCAGCATTTTGTCGCCCTGTTCGGGGACCTGGCATTCGTTGTTCACTGGACCCATACCATCTTTGCCGACCCGCAATCACGCGGCATCCTGCTTGATGCGGTGGGAAGGGCGACGCTGATCCTGCTGCTGGCGCTGGCGGCCGAGCATGGCGTGTCATTGCTGCTGCGCAAGCCGCTGCGCGGGGTGACGGCACGCGCGCTGGCAACTGAAAAACGCCTCAACCTGCCAGATGCCGCAACGACTGCGCCAGCTCCCGCCGCAACAGCCGGGCCTGACGCGGAAGGCACCGGCCAGCAGGCTGCCACCGAGCAGGACATGCAGGCCCAGCACGCCACCCTGCGCCTTTTGGCGCGCGTGCCCTATTCACTGATGCACCTGCTTATCAAGCTGGTGCCGGTGGGGCTGTTCTTTGGTCTGGGCACCGGGTTTGCCTATGTGCTGACCACCACCCACCAGGCCATGCTGGTCACACTGACGCTGACCAACGCCTATGTAGTGGCGCGGGTGGTCTACCTGCTCATGGAAACGCTGTTCGTGCCGCACTCGCCTGCCATCCGGCTGTGCGGCGCCAGTGACCAGACGGCCTTCATGGTCACGCGCTGGCTCAACTTTCTGGTCGCCGCTCCCTCGGTCGTGGTGTGCCTGTCCACGCTGGGCGGCGTGTTTGACATGCCAGCCCGCGGCACGGAGGCCATCATCCGCTCGGTCGTGCTGATCGAGCACGTGCTGGTGGCCATCTTTACGTGGCGGGTGCGCAGGCATGTCGCCTCGGCGCTGCAACCTTCGGCGCACCTGCTCCAGCAGCCGTTCTGGGCGTTCATGGGCCGCCTTGTGTACCTGTGGTGGGTGCCGGCCATGTTCTTCAACTTCGCGCTGTGGCTGATCTGGGCCACCCACATCCAGGGTGGCTATGCGTGGATCATCCGCACGGTCATCCTGACCACGGCGGTCGTGATCCTGTCGCGGCTGTTCTCGGTGCTGGCCTATAATGTGCAGAACCGGCTGTTCCAGATCTCGCCCGCCATGGAGGCGCGTTACCCCGGCCTGCAGGCGCGGGTGAATTATTATTACCCGACCGCGCGCAAGATACTGTCCTTCCTGCTGTCATTCGCCACCGCCATCCTGTTCCTGCAGGCACTCGGGCTGCCCGCCATCAACTTCCTGTTCCACGGCAAGCTGGGGCAGAAAATTATGGGCACGATCAGCTCGGTCATCATTGCCTATACGGTGGCCGTGTTCATATGGGAGGCGGTCAATGCGGTGTTGCAGGGCCAGATCGCGCGCTTCGAGAATTCATCACAGCAGGGGCGCGCGAGCCGCCTGCGCACCGTGCTGCCCATTATCAAGACCGTGCTGCTCGCGCTGATCATCATCATCGTCGCGGTGACTACGCTTTCCCAGATCGGCATCAACGTGGCGCCGCTGCTCACGGGTGCTGGCATCATGGGTGCGGCCATCGCCTTTGGCGCGCAGAGCCTGGTCAAGGATTTCATCACCGGCTTCTTCATGCTGGTGGAAAACGCCATACAGGTGGGCGACTGGGTTACGGCGGGCGGCGTGTCGGGCACGGTGGAGCATCTGTCCATCCGCACCCTGCGGCTGCGCTCGGTCAATGGCGACCTGCATATCATCCCGTTCTCCGGGGTGTCGTCCATTGCCAATACTTCGCGTGATTACAACCTTGTTGTGGTCGATGTCATGATCGACCTCAGCCAGGATACGGAGCAACTGACCAGAATACTGCAAGAAGAGCTGGCCGCCCTGCGCAAGATCCCGCGTTTTACGCACCTGATCCTGTCTGACTTCACGTTTCTGGGCATTGAACAGGCTGATGGCAATGGCGCGCGCTTTCTTGGCTCCATCCGCACGGCGCCGGGGTCGAAATGGACCGTGTACCGGCAGTATTACAGCCGTGTTGCCGTGCGCATGAATGCCGAGGGCATCAAGTTCCCCGTGCCAAGCTATCTCAACTTCGTGGATAACTGGGCAGGCAACGAACTCAAGATCGATGCCGCGCCCAAGGCGCCCCCACAGCAGGGCCAGGGCTGACAAAAAAAGCCCCTGCCACGAACCGGGCAGGGGCCTTGCAGGTTGTGCTGCGTTACGCGACGCGCAGCGTTACCTTGTGCAGTTCTTTTTCCACCTTCGCATCGGGGTGGCCTGCATGGAAGGCTTCAGCAGGCAGCAGCTTGAGGTCGGTAATGGTGTCGAGCGGCAGGACACTCCATTCACCCATGGGGGGCACGCGTTTTTCGTGGGCATCCTCGCCACGGTAGATCAGCACCTGCGGCTTGCCGTCGCGCTCGCCGAGTGCGTGGGGGGAGCCGATGTAGTTCTTGGCATCGAAAGTAAAACCGACAACGGTTTTCTTGCTGATGGCGTCACGAAGCATGTTTTCAACGGACATGGCTGTTTTCCATTCTGGCAGATATTGACACGTTCCCGCATGTTATAACGGGATGTGAGCGTTATAGCCTGTCTGGCACGGCACAGAAGAGGCAGGGGCGGTTCATTGTTGCAATACTGCCCTGCACGGGTCCGTGCCGTATTCAGGAAACCGTATCGAACAGCAGCTTGAAATTGAGTACGAGGATAACCGCCGTCACGATCCATGACAGGAGGGCCACGGGTCGCGATATGGCAAAAGGACCCATCTTGCGCCGGTCGGATACGAACATGACCAGTGGCACGACCGCAAAGGGCAGTTGCATGGACAGGACGACCTGGCTGAGCATGAGCAGCCGCCCCACGCCCTGGTCGCCATAAAGGGCGGTTACCGCCAGCACCGGGGCAATGGCCAGCCCGCGCGTGAGCAGCCGCCGCGCCCAGGGGGGCATATGAAGGCGCAGAAAGCCTTCCATGATGATCTGGCCTGCCAGCGTGCCGGTAATGGTGGAGTTGGTGCCCGCCGCCAGTAGCGCCACTGCAAACAGCGTGGACGCAATGCCCAGCCCCAGAATGGGGGAGAGCAGGCGGTAGGCATCCTCGATCTCGGCCACGTCCTGATGGCCGCTGGTGTGAAAGGCCGCTGCCGCCACGATGAGGATGGCGGCGTTGATGAACAGCGCCAGCATGAGCGCGATCGTGCTGTCCCATGTAGCCCAGCGGATTGCGTCGCGCCGCCCCGGCTCGGTACGGGGAAAGGCGCGGGTCTGCACGATGGAGGAATGCAGGTAGAGGTTATGCGGCATGACCGTCGCCCCGATGATGCCGATGGCGATATAGAGCATCTGGCTGTTGGTCACGATCGTGGTGCGGGGGATGAACCCTGCCAGCATGGCGGCGAGCGGCGGGTGGGCTGCAATAACCTGCACCGCAAAGCACAGGGCGATGATGCTGAGCAGCCCGATCACGAAGGCCTCGAGGTAACGGAAGCCCCGGTTCATGAGAAAGAGCACGATAAAGACATCAAGCACCGATATGACCGCCCCCATGAGCAGGGATAGGCCAAACAGCAGTTGCAGCGCCACTGCCGTGCCGATGACTTCCGCCAGGTCACATGCCGTGATGGCCAGTTCGCACGCTAGCCACAGCACGATGTTCACGGCAGGGGGAAAGTGATCGCGGCAGGCCTGCGCCAGATCGCGCCCGGTGGCGATGCCCAGCCGGGCCGAGAGTGATTGCAGCAGCACGGCCATGAAGTTTGACAGTCCGATAACCGCCAGCAGCGTATAGCCAAACTGTGCGCCGCCCTGCAGGTCTGTGGCCCAGTTGCCGGGGTCCATGTAGCCGACCGAGACCATATAGCCCGGCCCCATGAAGGCCAGCAGCCGCCGCAGCCATGAGGCCCCGGCCTGCGGCACCTGCACGGAGGCAAACACTTCGGGCAGGCTGTTCTGGTCGGGGCTGGATGTTTTTTCAAACCGCCAGGCGGTGTGTTGGGTGGAGCGGGGCGGGGCAGGGTGGTCAGGAGGCATGGAGTGAGCTAATCGTATCCGCTCACAATATGCAATACGCTATATTAAATAGCACAAGAAAATATTATCAGGCTATGGTATGTTTAGGGGCAGGCGATACATCCCTTGTAAAACATGGTTTTTTCTGCCTTGGCGCAGAATGAAAATCCTGCAAGGATTATATTCGGCTGAATATTGTAAATATATTTTATAGAGAGACAGAATATGAAAAAATAAATAGAAATTTTTTATCAGGAAATTAGGTCACGCACTGGTCGAGGCGGTCGGGGACGCATCAAAAAAGACGCTTTTGTATGTAGAAGGCGATGAAGGATATATTTCTGATGCCATTTACTTCCTCAATGATCATGGCACGATCGAATTGAGAATGTGCTCTGACGCATTGGAGGATTTACTGTCTGATTTCTGGTATGAATGCAAAAATAACGATACGCAAAATGTATGGAGAATAATTCTATATAAAATAGAAAATAAAAAGATAAAGTTAGAATTCAGATAACGGATGAAGTCAATATTTATGAATATAATACTTATCGTCGCGATGCAGTAAAAGATTTTTTTGGGAAATCGGACGTCGATTATTCGTATATTTTACAACAAATGGAAAAATGACAGCCATTAAGCGCATGTGGGGAGGTAAGCCCCAATCATGCTGATGAAGAAACCGGCCGTAGCAGGTCTTACGTAATGCGCGTATATTTCAAAAAATAGCTGTATTTGCGATTATTCTGTAATCAACACTTAGGGTGCTGCCAGCCTGTACGGCTAGGCATCCATATGGCCACGGGGCATGGGTCTGCCGCGTGGCCATATGCGTTCTGTTGCTTTTAGCGCATGCCACTGCCAAGCGTGGCGCTGACCACGCCCGCGATCACGCCGGTGGTGACAGCAGTCAGCAGGTACTGGTTGCCATAGCGCATCCACTGGTAGCCTGAAGGCGGGGCGGAAAGGCCACGGTGGCTCTGCCAGTCATTGACAATCCAGCGGCTGTTGCGCGGGCCATCATAACGCTCACCCTGATGCCACACGCGGTTCATGTCCGGGTTATTGTCATGCCAGCCGCCATCACGGTTGCCGCCGGGGCCTGCCATGCGGTGGTCGGGACCACCATGCGGGGCAGGGCGGGGCGCGGGGCCGCGATGATCGGGGCCTGCACGGTGTTCTTCATGCGGGCCTTCATGGCCAGCGGAGCCACCCATGCCGCCCGGACCGGGTGCCTGCGGCCCCCCAAAAGGCTGGGCCTGGGCAGATGTGGCAAAGCCCAGCAGGCATGCTGCGCCAAGCGCCAGAAAAGAGTGTTTTTTCATTATGTTTACAGGCCTGATCCTGAGTGTTGGGTCAACCCTGATCCTGCGCAGTGCAGGCAGGGTTGAAAACGATTATGATTGCCGCATGGTCATGCTGCCATGCCGTCTGCTGCCCCGTGCAGCGTCATGCGGACATCACGGCAGGCGAGAGGAACAAGGTATCAGCATTATTCACTCAATCCGTTGCCATTGCGCTAATATATACAGGTATATTCATATCTGAAATATGGCAATTTCAATAATTTTCGTAATAAGACGTGTCTGCTGTTATCATACGTGAATAAAATGGCACCCGTGCAATATCTTTTTATCGCCCCGTGTCGAGCGCGATCCGCCCAGCGGCGGCCAGCGCCACATCGGCCTGCGGGGTATGAATACGCGCGCAGAGCACATTGCGGTAATGCCGCTCGAGCGGGTTATCCTGGCTCAGCCCCGGATTGCCAATGGCGGCAAGGCCGAGTTCAACCGACTTTATGGCGTTTTCCGTGACCACGTACTTGGCCAGATTGGCCTCATGCGCGGGGTAGTTGCCGCTTTCGGCTCTGGTCAGCGCGGTTTCAATCAGGCTTTCATTGACCATCAGCAGGGCATCGATCTCGCCCAGCAGGGTCTGGAAACGCGGCAGCGTGGCCAGCGGCTTGCCCAGCGCGGTTGGCACGCGCTCATGCAGGAACGTAATCAGCCAGTCACGTGCTGCGCGGGCCACGCCATCATACAGGCTGGCAATGGCCAGTACATGCCCAAGCACCAGCGAGCCGTCGCGGTTGTGCCATTCTTCAGGCGCGCGCAGGTCCACCAGCGCCGTGTCGGGCAGTTCCACGTTATCGAACACGACCGTATGGCTGCCGGTAGCGCGCATGCCCATCTGGTTCCAACTGCGCTCTATGCTCACGCCGGGCAGGTTCAGGTCCACGAGCACCTGCCCCACGCGTGGCTCCGGCTCATCGGTCGCAGCCCAGACCGTGCCCCAGCGCAGGGCGGTGGACCCGGTGGAATAGATCTTACGCCCGTTCAGCTGGGGTTTGCCATCAACCCAGGTAATGCGCGTGCCGGGCAGCCCCCCGCGTGAGGGCGTGCCCAGTTCAGGCTCGACCCGCAATGCATTGATCAGCGCGCCCTCGCGCAGGGCGGTCTCGATCACCTGCCTGCGCGCGGCCTGAGGCCAGTTGGTGGCCTTGGCAATGACGGCATGCTGCAGGTAATGCATGCCAACAATCAGTGCCGTAGTGGGGTCGCCTTTCGCCAGCGTGCCAATCACCTCGACAATCTGCCGCAGGCCGCCCCCCTGTCCGCCATCGGCGCGGGCTATGGTCAGGTCCAGCAGGCCCGCGTCGCGCACGTCATCAAGGTTGTCGGTTGCAATCTCCCCCGACCGGTCATAAGCCGCCGCGCGCTGCGCAAAACGGGTTGCCATGTCCGTCAGGGTGGCTTTGCTCCATGCCGGGGTGGGGGCGGTTGTTGCGTTCATGGATCACCTGTTTCCTTGCTACGGCTGTTCATGCCTGCGTGTGGGTGAAAGCACGCAGATGGTACCAAATGCCCCCTTTGGCGGGGAGAAGAAGCCTGGCGTGACAAGCGCCATATCTCGTGCCTGAACAGATACGGCAGAATTATAACACTATCAATAGTGATTTTATGGTTTCACCATAATTAATGGTTCCATAAGGAGTGCCGTTTCGGCCCGGTCGGGCTGAAATCATAAAAGTATGCGGGCAGGCCGGGGGCTGCAAAGCGGAAAAAAAGATTATACGCCCAAACGACAACAGCCCGAAAACGCTTATGTTCCGGTCACTTTTCCGCCTGCCGGGTCATCAGGGCCGCAGCGCGGCAGGCTGCGGGTCTGTTGTTTTTACGATATGACAAGGCAAGTAAAAAAATATCCGTTGCGCGCATATTGTCCTGCCGATAGGGCAGGGCGCGTGTTATACAGTGCTGCATTTATTTTGTGGGTGTTCTGGTGGTCCTGTTTTTTTCTGGCCTGATTGCGCTTGTGCTTCTGGTCGCGCTCAATATATTTATTTCGCTATCGGAAATATCATTTGCTGCCGCCCGTGATGCCCGCCTGCGTTCCCGCGCCGAGGCAGGGGACGAGCGGGCTGTCGCCTTCCTGAAATTGCGGCGCAACAGCGGGCAGGTCATGACCGTGTTGCAGATATGCCTCAACGGCGTGGGCGTGCTTGGCGGCATGATCAGTTCGCAAATGCTCTCGCCCTCGCTCACGCATGGCTTTACGCAGTGGGGCCTGAGCGAGGCCACGGCCGGGACGCTGGCCTCCGTGCTGGGGTTCATGCTTGTCACCGGCCTGTTCGTGCTGTTTGCCGATCTGCTGCCCAAACGCATCGCCATGAACGCGCCCGACAAGATCGCGCTGGCCGTGGGGTGGTTTCCCGCCCTGGCCTTGCGGCTGCTCTTTCCCATCGTGTGGGTGTTTTCCAAGGTGTCGGATGCAATCCTGCGCGCGCTGCGCATTCCCGCGGCCTCGGCGGTGGAACCGGTCACGCCCGAAGACCTGCGGGCCATCCTGGCTGCCGGCACCGCCTCGGGCGTGCTGCTTGAGCAGGAGCACCAGATGATCCAGAACGTGCTGGGGTTGCAGGACCGCTCCATCACCTCCGCCATGACCCCGCGTGACGAGATCGTGTTCCTCGACCTGCAGGAAACCACCGAGATGCAGAAGGTCAAGGTACGCGCCAAGCCTTATTCCCGCTATCCTTTATGCAATGGCGGGCTGGACAACGTGGTGGGCTCCATCCGGGCGGAAGACGTGCTGGCCGCCGTGGTGGACCGCGACCCCGCCAGCCCGCTGCCGCCCGTGCGCAAGGGTGACCCTTCGGCCGGGAGCCCGATCTTTCAGGTGCGCCGCGACGTGCTCTCGGTGCCCGAAACCATCAACCTGTGGGACACGCTGGCCCAGTTCGACATCCACGGCGTGGGTTTTGCGCTGGTGGTGAATGAATACGGGCTGGTAGTGGGGCTGATCACCTTCAAGGACATCATGGGGGCGCTGATGGGGGGCGTGGCCAACCCGTTCGAGGAGCAGTTGATCGTGCGGCGCGATACCAATTCGTGGCTGATTGATGGCGCGGCCTCGATCGGGGATGTGCGGCGTGAACTCGACGCCAGCGACCTTGATGAAGCAGGGCCGTTCGATACGATCGGCGGCTTCATCATGCACCGCCTGCGGCGCATGGCGCGCAAGGCGGACCGGGTCGAGACGATGGGCTTCCGCTTTGAAGTGGTGGACGTGGAAGGCTTTCGCATCAACCAGCTTCTCGTAACCCGCCTGAACGGGTAGCGGGCCTGCCCGCAGGCGTCAGTTATCTTTCTGGAGCATGGTGATGGACTGATACTCCAGCACCGGACCGTCGTGAGGGGTTGATTTTATCTTGCCCGTCAGCGTGACCGACTGCCCCAGATAAGACGTGAACTCGCCGATTGAATTCTTCGGGTCATGTTCCGTGATCGGGAGGAACGTCGTAGGCGTTACGTTGCTGTCGTCAATGAAGTCGCCTTCTCCCGTGTTTTCAACTTCCTTGAGCCGGTAAGGCGTATCCGTTTTCAATACGGCGTATTTATAGTAAGAACCTGAGTGTTTGTCCCTGGTTTCAACAAACTCTATTGTGCCCTTGAGCGTAATATCGGCTCCGTCATCTACAGTAGTCGTGTAGTTTGGTGCGGAGTATTTAATAACCAGACTGGTGTCATTATCAGTGCCCGCATGGCTCGGGCTTGAAAAACCACAGAGAACGCAAGCAGGAATGATGAATGACGATGTGAAGATATTAGCCCATGAGACAACAGTGCGGCGCATATCAGGTTCCGGGCTTGTGTTGAAAGGAAGGGGCGAACCGAACACCGGCAGACGGCGCTCATCCACGTGGCAAAGCCTACTCTAAACGGAATTCCCTGATTGTCCAACGCGCTGGCGCCAAAGCCATGCGGCCTTTACTGCGCCTGTAGCCTGTCCCTGCATGGCCCCATCAGTCCTTCTGCGGCATGTCAGGCTCGGGGGGCTGGCAAGTTCTGGCGGGGAAATGCGGCAGCGGGGTACAGCCTTCGGGCGTGTTGTTGCGCAGGCATGTGGCGAAGTCGGCAAAGGCGGCCCCGCGCGGGTCGGATGCGCGCCAGACCAGCCCGATCGTGCGGCTTGCGGCGGGAATGGGCTGGACCGTGATCAGCCCTTCCCACTCGCCACGGTTGCGTAGGGCAAGGCGGGGAATGAGCGAATAGCCTTCGCCCGCGCCAATCATGTGCCACAACATCTCAAGGCTCGCGGCCAGGCGCTCGGGCTCGTGGCTTGTTGATGACATGCCGCACAGGGCGAGTGCCTGGTCGCGCAGGCAATGCCCGTCTTCCAGCAAAAGCAGGTCCGGCCCCTTCAGGTCGGGCATGGTCAGGTTTTTGCGCTCGGCCAAGGCATGCTCGGCGGGGAAGGCGGCGAGGAACGGCTCGCTGAACAGCGGCACGCTGTGAAAGCCCTCGCCGCTGACCGGCAGGGCCCCAAGCACGATATCGAGTTCATCATGGCGCAGCATGCGCAGCATGATGTCGGTCAGGCTGTCGGTCAGGCGCAGTTGCAACTGCGGGTAGTTGCGGCGCAGCAGCGGCAGCAGGTTGGGCACGTAATAGGGGCCAAGCGTTGCAATCACGCCAATGCGCAGCAGCCCTTCAAGCGGGCCGGTGCGCACGCGCGCGGCCTCGATCATGGCGCGGGCCGCTGCCAGCACCTCGCGCCCCATGCCGATCAGCCGCGCGCCATCGGGCGTGGGGGCGACGTGGCGGCGTGAGCGTTCGAACAGGACCACGCCCAGCAGGGCCTCGAGCTTGCGCACTTGCTCCGACAGGCCGCCCTGGCTCACGCCGCACCGCTCGGCAGCGCGTGAAAAGTTGCGCAGGTCGTCCACCGCCACAACATATTCGATATCACGCAGGGAGAGGCCGGAGAGAGGAATGTAGGTCATGCGTATAGATAGAACCTATTTTGACCCATTTGTAAAAAGGTTTTTCCTATCACAGACATTGACAGAAACTGTTTCTGCGCATTTCGTGGGCGTGGGATAAGACCCCGTCGATAACTGACACGCGAAACCAAGGAGCATTCCAATGGCACGCATCAATGACTCGCTGAAACCGTTTACGACCGACGCTTTCCATAACGGCCAGTTCATCAAGGTGACCGATGCCGACGTGAAGGGCAAATGGTCCGTCTTCTTCTTCTATCCGGCGGATTTCACCTTCGTCTGCCCGACGGAACTCGAGGACCTCGCTGATAATTACGCCGCCTTCCAGAAGCTGGGCGTGGAAATCTACTCGGTCTCGACCGACAAGCATTTCACCCACAAGGCATGGCATGACACGTCGCCCGCCATCAGCAAGATCAAGTATGTCATGCTCGGCGACCCGACGGGCCATATCGCACGTAATTTTGATGTGTATATCGAGGAAGCGGGCGTGGCCGATCGCGGCGCGTTCCTGCTCGATCCCGAAGGCAAGATCCAGTACATCGAGATCACGGCAGGCAGCGTTGGCCGCAGCGCCACCGAACTGCTCTCCAAGATCGAGGCGGCTCAGTATGTCGCCTCCCATCCCGGTGAAGTCTGCCCCGCGAAGTGGAAGGAAGGCAGTGCTACGCTGACCCCCTCGCTCGACCTCGTAGGCAAGATCTGATCCCGGCCTCTGGCCCGGCCCCGCGCAGGCGTGGACCGGGCCAGAACCCCGCACACCCTGCCTGAAAAAGTGGAGAGACGTGCCATGTTGCAAGATTCCATCAAGACGCAGCTCAAGGGTTACCTCGCCAGCCTCGCGCACCCCATCGTGCTCGAAGCCTCGCTGGATGACACCCCGCCCTCGCGTGAGATGCATGAACTGCTGCACGAGGTCGCCGCCCTTTCCGACAGGGTGCAGGTCAGTGAACAGGGCGAGGCCACGCGCAGACCCTCCTTTGTCATCAAGCAGGCCGGGGCGAAGACGGGGGGCGTGAGCTTTGCCGCCATCCCCATGGGCCATGAATTCACGTCCTTCGTGCTCGCCATGCTGCAGGTGGGGGGGCATGCGCCCAAATTCTCCGATGACATGGTGGCCCAGATCCGCGCCCTGCCGGGGGAATACAATTTCGAGACCTACGTGGCGCTGTCATGCCAGAACTGCCCCGACGTGGTGCAGGCGCTCAACGCCATGAGTGTCATCAACCCCAACATCCGCAACGTGACGATCGACGGTGCGCTGTTTCAGGATGAAGTGACGGCACGCAACATCATGTCGGTGCCGCAGGTCTACCTCAACGGCAGCCTGTTCGAGACCGGCCGCACCGATGCGGGCCAGATCCTGGCGAAGCTGGATGCGGATGCACCAAAACGCGCTGCGGCAAAACTGAAGGATATCGCACCCTTTGACGTGCTGATTATCGGCAGCGGGCCTGCCGGGGCCTCGGCGGCAATCTACGCGGCGCGCAAGGGCGTGCGCACCGGGCTTGTGGCCGAGCGTTTTGGTGGCCAGATGATGGATACCGAAGGCATCGAGAACTTCATCTCCGTGCCCGAGACCACCGGCCCCAGGCTTTCGGCAGCACTCGAAGCCCATGTCCGCGCCTATGATGTTGATGTGGTACCGGGCGAGGTTGCGACCGAACTCTTTCCCGCAGCCCACCCTGGCGGCCTGCATGGCGTGGCGCTGGAAAGTGGCGCGATCCTGCATGCCCGCACCATTATCGTGGCCACCGGTGCCCACTGGCGCCACCTTGGCGTGCCGGGTGAGGAGGAATATCGCAATAAAGGTGTTGCCTACTGCCCGCATTGCGATGGCCCGTTCTACAAGGGCAAGCGTGTGGCGGTGGCAGGCGGTGGCAATAGCGGGGTAGAGGCGGCCATCGACCTTGCCGGTATCGTGGCCCATGTCACGCTGTTGCAGCGTGGCTCGCACCTCAAGGCCGACAAGGTGCTGTGCGACAAGCTCGCCACGCTGCCCAACGTGACCGTGCTGACCGAGGCGCTGACCACCCGCATCGAGGGCAATGGCCGCAACGTGACCGGCCTGACCTATCGCGGTGGCGACGGGGCGGACCATCATGTCGATCTGGAAGGCGTGTTCGTGCAGATCGGGCTTCTGCCCAATACGGACTGGCTGAAGGACACGGTGGAGCGCAACGCGTTTGGCGAGATCGTGGTCAATGACCACGGCGCGACCTCGGTGCCGGGCGTGTTTGCCGCAGGCGATGCCACCACCACGCCCTACAAGCAGATTGTCATTGCCATAGGCGAAGGTGCCAAGGCGGCGCTCTCGGCATTTGACTACCTGATCCGCGTGCCGGCGCCGGTTGAGAAGAAGGTGCCAGCCTGAACAGGGCTGGCCCTAAAGAAGTTTCCGTTGCCAGTCATATGAAGGCAACCCGCGTAGCTGCCTGCCGTTGGGCCAGAACAGGCAGCATGCAGGGGCCATCCCGTGCCCTCTCATCGGTCAATCGGGGCGCTGCTGCACGAAAGCCTGCATCATTTCGTACGGAGGCAGAGCAATGGCCTACAGGACCGTCAATCCGTTTACCAACGAGACCCTCGCCACATTCCCTGACCTGACAGATGCCGAACTGGCGCAGAAGCTTGATTGCGCCCAGGCAACCTATAAACAGTGGTCAAAACAACCCTTCAGCGCACGGGCGGCCATTGTGGGGCGCGCGGCCCAGCTCCTGCGCCAGAACAACGACCATTACGCCCGCCTGCTCACACTCGAGATGGGCAAGCTGTACCGCGAGAGCCTGGCGGAAGTCGAACTCTCGGCTGATATCCTGCAATATTACGCCGATCATGCCGAAGAATTCCTCGCCCCCCAGAAACTGACCGAAAAAAGCGGCCGGGGCGACAACGCCATGCTGATCAGCCAGCCGCTGGGCATCGTGTTTGCCATCGAGCCGTGGAACTTCCCGTATTACCAGCTTGCCCGCGTGGTTGGCCCGCAGTTCATGGCGGGCAACGTGGTGGTGGTCAAGCATGCCTCCAACGTGCCGCAATCGGCTGCCGCTTTCGAGCAGCTTTTCCGCGATGCCGGTGCGCCGGAAGGGCTGTACACCAACCTGTATGCCACGCGCGACCAGCTTGGCGAGATCATTGCCGATGACCGGGTGATTGGCGTGGCGCTGACCGGCAGCGAGGGGGCAGGGGCCATTGTGGCGGCGCAGGCGGGCAAGGCACTGAAAAAAACCACTATGGAACTTGGCGGGAGCGACGCCTTTATCGTGCTGGATGATGCCGATATGGAGAAAGCCGTCAAATGGGCGGTGTGGGGGCGGATGAATAATGGCGGACAGTGCTGCGTTGCCTCCAAGCGCATCATCGTAGCGGATGCGATTGCCGATGAATTTCTTGACCGCTTCGAGACCGCCCTCGCCAAACTCGTGCCCGGTGACCCGATGGATGAGAAAAGTGGCGTGCCGCCCCTGTCATCCCAGGCGGCGGCAGACCAGTTGAACGATCAGGTTGCACTTGCCGTCAAGCATGGTGCCATCGCCATCCGCGTGGGCGAGGCCCCGCCCGAGACCGGCGCTTTCGTGCAGACAACCATCCTGACCGGCGTCACGCCGGAGAACCCGATCTTTCATCAGGAACTGTTTGGCCCTGTGGCCATGTTCTTCCGCGTGCGCGATGATGATGAGGCCATAGCGCTTGCCAACGACAACCCGTACGGGCTGGGCGGCTCGGTCTTCACCAGCGATACCGCGCGCGGCGTGCGGGTGGCCGAACAGATCGAGACCGGCATGGTCTATATCAACCACCCGACATGGACCACATGTGACCTGCCCTTTGGCGGCGTCAAGCGCTCGGGGTTCGGCCGCGAACTCTCCTCGCTCGGCATTCAGGAATTCGTCAACAAGAAGCTGATTGACGTGGTGCCGATTGACGCGGCCCCATGATCTCCTGACAAAAACTGCGGATGCTGCCTTTACGACGGATGGGGGGCAGCAGGCAGCACCGCACTTGCATGCGCGCCATCCATTGCCGCGGGCTGTGTCTTGGGCTGCGGGGCGGTGGCGGCAACGGGGGGCGCAGGCAGCCAGCCGCCTTCAAAGCCCGCGCGTTCAAGTCCCGTGCGGACATAGGGGCTGCGCTTCATCACGTTCCACACCAGCCCGCTGCGCCAGTTTTCAATCATGAGCAGGATCGGCCCCTGGTCGATGCCAAGATATTCGTGGTCGGTCCAGAATGTCTTTCCATCGTGAAAGCTGGGGTTGAACGCATCCACAAAACCATATTTGCCGTAAATCTGCTGGCCGTACCGCACCTTCATGTCGCGCAGGGTGGGGAGCACGATCTCGGGCGCGAAGGCTATGGAACCGGCCGCGGCAGTCGGCGCAATGGTGCCGTCATCAAGCGTGTAGTCACGCCCCGCGCCACGGGCGGAATAGGCCAGGAAATGCCGTGGCTGCCCATCAATCTGCTGCGTGGCGTCACCTGGGCCATCACACGCCGTCAGGCCCCACATCGTGGCGCTGTAGCCCTGCCATTTGCCAGGGTTGGCAATGGCATAGGCCTGCTGGGCATAGACCGCGCGGCGGCTGTTCTCGAAATAGTCGATCTGCTTTTCGCGCGTCCAGGCATCATGCAACCCGCGAAAGTCGATCCATGCATGGGTGTACTGGTGGCCGAATAGCGGGGCGAAGTTGAGAAAGGTCTGGCCGTAATAATCGCCCCAGCGCTGGTTGTTGGTGGCAAGCCAGGCCTGCCACGAGGCGGGTTCCAGCCCGTGGGTTGGCGCGCCGAGGGCAAGGATATAGGCCATCATGCCCTCGCTGTAGCCTTCCCAGTAATTGGGGATGAACTGGTGCTCGGGACTCCAGCCCATGCTCAGACGGTTATCGGGCCTGCGCATCCACTGCCAGTCCACGCGCGTGTACAGTCTATCCGCCAGGGTGCGGATTTCACGCTCGGGGGCGGTATCGCGGGTGTAATAGGCCTGCGCGAACAGCACGCCCTGCATGAGCAGTGATGTGTCGATGCTGGAGAGTTCGATATCGCGGTTGAAGCGCAGGCCGGTCGTGCGGTCGAGGAAGTGGTAGTAAAAGCCGTGATAGCCAGCGGCCCTGTCCGGGCTGTCATTCTGCGGGCTCTGCATCAGGTAGCGCAGGGTGGCAAGCGTGCGCTGCACCGCCTGCGTGCGGGTGATATAGCCACGCTCGGCCCCGATGCCATAGGCCGTCAGCCCGAAACCCACGGACGCGACACTGCTCAGGGTCTGGGGCGAGGGGTAGCGGTCGGGTATGAGGCCGGTGCGCGGGTCGCCTGAATCCCAGAACCACTGGAAGGTGCGCCGTTCAAGGTCATTGACCATGATGGTGTCGGCATTCCCGGTCGTGGCGGGCGTGGGGGCGGCGGTCTGTGCAGGGACTGCAGGCGTCGTGGCCCAGAGGGGAGGAGTGGACGCGCAGCACAGCATTGCCGAGAGGGCTACGGCTGCATAGCCCCGCATGTGGGTAAATCGCAAAGCCCGGTCTCCTGCCTGGTGCTATTGCATGCCGTTATGAATTCAGATCAGGCATGCTGGCAAGATGCGGGCATGGCTTTCGGTGCCGGAGTTGCATTGCAAATTGTAACGACTTGCCACGTGCTTCATGCATGCCCCGGCATGAAGCACGCAACAGGCACATCCATCAATGCGTGGTGGCCGGGGCGGCAGGTGCTGCCTGCCAGCCCAGGCCGAGTGCCTTCTGCACGGCGATGTAATCCGTGGTCATGCTGGCGCGCGCCTGCGCCTGCTGCTGTTCGATCTGGATGCGCTGGCGTTCAACATCCAGCGCGTCGATGACCGAGAGCGTGCCCGCGCGCTGGCGCTGCTGGGCCAGTGTCCATGACTGGTCGGAAGCGGCGCGGGCCTCATCGAGCTTGAGCACGTATTCGCGCTGGTGACCAAAGCGCGACAGGCTGCCTTCCGCATCCTGCAGGGCCGCGAGCACGACGCTCTGGTAATGCGCCAATGCCGCGTCACGCCCGCCCTTCGCCTGCCCCACGCGCGAATTGGTGCGGGCAAAGTTCAGGATGCTCCATTCCAGTGTCGGCCCGCCCATGTAGGAAAAACTGTCACCCGAGAAGAACCGCTGCCCGTTCGCCCCGGTAAAGCCCACCGTGCCAAACAGGCTGATTTTGGGAAAATACTGGCCAATAGCCTGACCGATCTGGGCATTATTGGCGGCAATGTCGCGCTCGGCCACGCGAATGTCAGGCCGCCTGCGAATCATGTCGGCAGGGTTGCCCACCGGCACGACCGCAGGCGGCACCGGCACGGGGGCCGGGCTGGCCAGCATGGCGTCAAGCTGGCCGGGCTCGCGGCCCACAAGGGTGGCGAGCGCATCCATATAGCTGGCCTGCTGGGCCTTCATCGGGGCAATGGCGCCCTCGACCTGCGCAAGCTGGCCTGCAAAGCGGGCCACGTCCTCCTGCGATACGGTGCCCTGCGCGCGGCGCTGGCGGGTCAGGTCGAGCATCTGGCGCTCGATCGTGATCGTGCGCTCCATCAGCGCCAGACGGTTCTGCACATCACGCAGGCTGACATAGTTGCGGGCCACATCGGCCACGAGCCGCAGCCTTGTATCGGCCATCTGCGCCAGTTGCGCCTCGCTTTGGGCGCGCGCGCCTTCATAGCCGCGCCGGTTGCCGCCAAAGGGGTCGATTTCCCAACTGGCGTCAAAACCAGCGCCATAGGAATCGGACTTGATGGCCGGTGGCAGCGTCATGGCCTGTTCGGCCCCGCTGCCGCCCAGCACGGAGGTGATATCGCCGGTGGGGATGCGCGTGCGGTCCCAGAAGGCGGCCGCCCCGCCACCGGGGAAGAAGCCCGCAAAGCGCTCGCGCTGGGTAGCGCGGGCCGTGTGCAGGCGGGCTGCGGCCTGCTTCACGTCCGGGCTGTTATGCAGCGCGGTGGTGATGAGCGTGTTCAGGATCGGGTCATTGAGTCCGGTCCACCACTGCGCCAGCGGCTCCTGCGCCGGGGTGCGCGTGGGGTCAGCGCGGTTGAAGGCCCGTGCGTGTTCCGCCACGGGGGCCACATGGGGCGGCCCCTTGTAGTCCGGCCCGACCGAGCAGGCGGCAAGGGGGAGGCTGGCAGCAACACCCAGCGCGAGGCAGCGTGGCGTGCGGCACAGGGAGGGGAAAAGGCGCGTCATATCTATCATCCCACCGTCATGCCGGCGTCTTTGGGGAGGGGTTTGATCAGCATGACCAGCGGCAGCATGGCCAGCAATGCGATGCCAAATATCCAGAACAGGTCGCTATAGGTCATGACCGTGGCCTGCCGGGTAATGAGCGCGCTGAGGCGGGCAAGGCCAAAATGCTGCACGAAGTCCTGCCCGACCAGGGAGTTGGCGGTGACTGTTTCCTCGAGGCGGGCGGTGTGCAGGTCCAGCCTGCGGTCATGCAGGGTGGCGACCGCCGCCAGCCCGAACGAGCCGCCAAGATTGCGCGCGGCGTTGAACAGGCCCGATGCATCCTCGGCATACTGTATGGGCACGGCACTGGTCGCGGCCTGGTTGAGGAACAGCAGCGAGAAGAACTGGGCAAACCCGCGCACGATCTGTGACCAGAAGAAGTGCTCGCCCGCGCTGTCTGGCGAGAGATGGGCGTTCATGAAACAGCTCACCACATACAGGAACATGCCAAAGCCGATGGCGAAGCGGATGTCGAGCTTGCGCACCAGAATGGGAAACACCGCCAGCATGAGCAGCGTGGGCACGCCGCTGATGGCCGCGACCATGCCCGATTGCTCGGAATTGTAGTCCGGCACGGCGGCAAGGAACTGCGGTATGAGGTACAGGATGCCGTAAAGCGCCCCACCTACGCCCAGGCTGAGGATGAAAACGCCAAAAAAGCTTTTTTGCAGCAGTATTTTAAGGTGAATGACCGGCCGGGGCGAACGGAATTGCCCAATGACCAGCAGCACCATGCCGATGGCGCACATGACGCTGAGTTCACGGATCATGTCGGATTCAAACCAGCGTTCGCGCTGCCCTTCCTCCAGCACCACGGTCAGGCCGCCAAGGCCCATGATCAGGCCAGCCAGCCCGTAATAATCCGTCTCGCGAAACGCGCCCCAGTCGATCTTGCCCGCAGGCAGGCCCACGAACAGCAGCACGCCAAGCCCGATGCTGATGGGCAGGTTGAGGAAGAAGGCATAATGCCAGCTCAGGTTCTCGGTCAGCCAGCCGCCAATCACCGGCCCGATCACGGGGCCAAGCACGGCGGTCATGCCAAACAGCGCAATGCCCACCGGGCGCTGGGCGGGCGGCAGGCGGGTGGCCACGATGGTCATGGCGGTGGGGATCATGGCACCCCCCGTAAAGCCCTGGCCCACGCGGCCGATGATCATGTGCAAAAGATTGGGCGACAGCCCGCACCACATGGAAAAGATGGTGAACAGCACGGCGGCGATGAGCAGGAAGTTGCGCAGCTTGAAAATACGCTCGAACCAGCCCGCCAGCGGAATCATGACAATCTCGGCCACCAGATAGGCGGTGGTGACCCATGTGCCCTCGCTGCTGCTGGCCCCGATCTCGCCCTGGATGGTGGGCAGAGCAGAGTTGACGATGGAGGTGTCAAGCGTTGCCATGAGCGCGCCGATGGTGCCTGCCGCAACCGCAAGCCAGGCGGCAGCATCCGCCTTTTCGGGCGGGGCCTGCTCTTCAGCCGGGGCGGCGGTCATGGCCCGCCATCCGCCGCAGGCTCGACCAGCGTATCAACCGCGGCGGTAACCGACAGGCCGGGCACCAGCACGGCGCGTTCGCTGCCTTCAGGCTGGATGCGGATGCGCACCGGCACGCGCTGCACCACCTTGGTGAAGTTACCGGTGGCGTTATCGGGCGGCAGCAGCGCAAACTGCGCGCCGGTGCCCGGCGCGAAACTCTCGACCGTGCCCTTGATTTTCGTGCCACCCAGCGCATCGACCGAGACTTCAACCGGCTGGCCGGGCCGCATGCGGCGGATCTGCGTTTCCTTGAAGTTGGCCACGAGGTAGAGGTCCTGCACCGGCACGATGGTCATCATGCGCGTGCCCACGGTGGCGTACTGCCCCACGCGGGCGGTCTTGTCGCCCACGCGGCCATCAATGGCGGCGCGGATGGTGGTGGCGTCAAGATCAACCTGGGCCGTGCGCTGCTGGGCAATGGCCTGCTCGATGCGGGCCTGCGCCTGAAGGATCTCGGCGCTGTAGGTGGCAAGCTGGCGCTGGGCCGATTGCAGGCCCGCCGTGGCCTGGGCAAGCTGGGCATGGGCCTGCGCGCTGCTGTTGCGCAACTGGTCGTAATGTTCGCTGGTTTCGGCGCCGGTTGCGGCAAGGGCGCGGTAGCGGGCCACCTCGCGGTCGGCAAAATCGGCCTGCGCCTGGGCCGCCTGCACGCGGGCCTGCGCCTGCGCGATCTGGGCATCCTGCGCATCGATCTGGGCCTTGGTCTGGGTAATCGCGGCCTGTCCCTGATCGGCGAGCGCGCGGGCCTGCTCGAAGCGCGCGCGGGGGTCGCGCTCATCAAGGCGCAACAGGACCTGGCCCTTGCTCACCTTCTGGTTCTCGGCCACCAGCACCTCATCCACAAATCCCGCCACACGGGTGGAAACCGTGACCTGGTCGGCCTGCAGGTAGGCATCATTGGTGGACTCGATGAAGCGCCCATGCATCCACCAATGCACCAGCCATATGGCAAAGGCGATGAGTGCCACGCCGCCAATACCGGCGAGCACCATCTTGCGCATGGTGGCCTTGCGCGGGTCTGCCGGTTTTTTGGGTGTGGCAGGCTGGCCTGCGGGGGAAGGATCGGTCGGGGGGGTGTCAGGCATGCGCCACCATTTATGGAACGGGTCGGTACGGTTCTGTTAGGATGGACAATACGCTCCGGTCAAGCCACATAAAGCGCGGAGCCTTTGCCCTGACCGCCGCAGACCGGAAGTTTCACGATGTCAAACGCCATGACCCGACCGCGCCGTTCAGGCCGCCCCACGCCTGCGGATTCAGCCCAGCTTGACCGTTACCTGCTTGAAGTGGCGGGCGGCCTGTTCATCGCCCATGGCTATGCGGGCACGTCAATGGGGCAGATCGCGCGCGCGGCAGGGGCAAGCAAACAGACGCTGTATCATCGCTATGCCTCGAAGGAGGCGCTGTTCAAGGCGGTGATTACCCATTTATGCGCGCAGCTTCTGGAGCACGATACGCAGGTTTCGCTGCGTGATCCGCTTCAGGCCCTGCATGCGGTCTGCCGCATGCTGCTCGACTTCATCATGCAGGAAGACGTGATCGCGACCTACCGCATGATGATTGCCGATGGCTACCGCTACCCGGCCCTGATCGACCATGCGATGAATGAAATCGTGGCGCCCTTTCACCGCCGCATCATCAACCTGCTACGCGCGGCGGGGGCGGCGGGGCAGATCCCGCCCGGCCATGATACTGAACACACCGCCCGCCTGCTGACCGGCCTCATGACCGGCTGGGCCATACAGCAGCGCCTGCTCGGGCGTAACCCGCTGCCCGATACGGCCACGCGCGCGGCTTATGTTGATGAAACGTGGCAATTCTTCCTGCACGGCCTGGGCGGGCGGGCAGGGGCATGATCAGTCCTGTTTTTCAAATGCGCCAGCGATGGACAGCGTGACCTCGTCGCCCACCATGGGAAGGTAGGTATTCATGCCGAACGCGCTGCGCTGGATGGTGGCTGTAGCCTGGAAGCCGACCGTATAGGCCTTGTCGAGCGGGTTGATGCCCGCACCCACATACTGCACCTGCAATACCACGGGGTGGGTGACGCCATGCAGCGTCAGGTCGCCGGTAACGCTGGCATGGTCGGCGCCGACCGGCACCACGCGGCTCGAAACAAAGGTGGCGGTGGGGTAGCGGGCGGTATCGAACCAGTCCTGCCCCTTGAGTTCGGTGGTCAGCACGGGGCTAGTGGTGATGATGCTGTCTATCGGGACGGTTACGTTCAGGCGTGAGGCGGCGGGCAGGGCGGGGTCAAGCCGCAATGTGCCCGATGCCCCCGCAAGCAGGCCCGCATACGGCGTAAAGCCCATATGCAGCAGCGAGAAAGCAATCTGCGTGTGGTCTGGCTCGACGCGGTACTGGCCGGGGCGCACATCGGCCGCAGGGGTTGCGGCGGCAAGCGGGGCAGAGGGCAGGGCAATGGCCAGCGCCGTGAGCAGGCAGAGGGGGAATTTCAGGCTCATGGGCATCCTGTCCTTACAGGCGAAGGGGAAGCACGCCTTAGCCAAAGCGGAAGCCGGACAGTGCCTTGCCCATGATCGTATCACTGTAGTCACGCCTGCCAAGGTCATTTCCTGCCGCCCCGGCGGCGAAGACCAGCGGCAGAAGGTGCTCTGGCGTGGGGTGGCAGATACGCGCGCCCGGTGCCTGCGCCCAGTGGGTCAGGGCCTCGGCGCGGATGGGGGGCGGGGATTCCACCGCCCGCGCAAGCCATGTGTCGAACGCGCGCGAAGGGGCATCGGATTGCGGGTCGCGCCCCATCAGGTGGCGCACGTTGTGGTAGCTCATGCCGGTGCCCACGATCAGGATATTGCGCGCCCGCAGTGGCTGCACGGCGGCCCCCATGTGCAGGGTATGGGCCGCGCTGCATTCACGCGGGAGCGAGAGTTCCACCACGGGAATATCCGCCTGCGCGAAGGCCAGCATGAAGGGAATGAACACCCCATGGTCAAACCCGCGCCCGGCATCGGCCTCACCGGGCATGCCCGCGCGGGCCAGCAGGTCAAGCACCTCGGCAGCGAGCGCGGGTGCGCCGGGGGCGGGGTATTGCAGGTGGTAGGTGTGGGGTGGAAAGCCGTCATAATCATAGATCAGCGGCGGGTGCGCGGCTGAAGTCACCGTTGGCACCCCCGTCTGCCAGTGGCCGGACATGACCACGATGCCATCGGGCCGGGCAGGCAGGGTGGCGGCAATGCCGCGCAGATGGGCGGCCATGTGGTCCCACGTATCGGGCCAGTCCATGAAAAAGCACGGTCCACCGCCATGCGGCACGAACAGCACCGGCTGGCGGGGTGGGGATGGTTCCATGAGGGCGTTCTCCCGCTGTCGGGTCATGACAGGATGCTGTTTGAAAATAACCTGTTTCGGAAAAAAGTCTCAGGTGGCGCGTCTGTTCACCAGAAACGTTTTTGACACCATGCAGGTTCTCTCAACGGCAGGCCATGCGGAGCGCACTCATGGCAGACAGGGCCGGATAAGCAATACCGGCCCTGTCACGGGATTTTACTTGCCGCAGCTTTTTTCGAACTCGTTATGCACGTCCTGCTCGTTGATTTTTATTTCTCCGCGATAGACCGACTGGGGCTTGAGGTCCACGCGCGCGCCGCCAACCGTGACGGTGGTGTCGGAATTGATTTTCCACTCTCCCGAAGGCTCCTTGGACACGGACTTGCAGTAATCGGGGTGGCCCTGTGCGAAGGCCGGGGTGGCCAGCGCGATGGCTGCTACGGTGGCGAGAATGGAAGCAGAGCGGATCATCATGGTCAGTCTTCCTCATTTATTTGCTGGTTATTGTCGATTCATCGACCTGATGAGTGTGCATGGGTAAATGTGGCGAGTGTTTGGCAACAAAAAGTTACAAACCTCATATTCAGGATAGGGCCGTCCCGCTACCGCTCAGAATTTGATCTGGAAAAGCGACATGACGGCATGAAAATGCTCAGGCGCCCTGCCGCCGTTTTCCTGCCCGTATTCATACTGCACGGTGGTGCGGATGATGGCGGTGGGCCACCAGTTCAGGGCGAGCGAGCCAGTCTGCTGGCTGCCGCCATGCACGGTGGCTGAATCCAGATTGACCTCGGAATAGCGGGCCGCGACTTCCAACACGCCATAGCCGTTGCACAATACATCCTGCCCCCGCGCGCATGTGGGGGAGGAAAAGGCGGCGCTACGCCCTTTCCACTGGCGCGGCGCGCCATTGATCGTATAGGCCAGCATGCCATACCAGCCATGAAAATTCAGGTTCTGGCTGCCAGCAGCAGGGCTGGTGTCGAGCATGATGTCATAACCCTCGCCCTGAAACAGCAGCCGCTTCCACGCCACGGCGACCTCCGCGCCAAAGGCCCCGGCGGATGTGGCGGCAAGGCGGCCGGTATTGAGGTATTTCGAGACCGTGCCGGTATTGAGTTCAGGGTTGTCAGATAAGGCAATGGCCGGGGGGCTATGCGTCATGGAAGCCGGGCGGAACACCCATTCCCCCGAAATGCCGGCATGCACCACCACGTCATGGCTGCGCACCGGCAGCCCCACAAGGCGGAAGGCCATGGCGCGCTGGTTGCCATCCTCGCCCGGGCCTGCGGTGCCAGCCGTGGCGGAAAGGGCAAAATGGTAGCGCCTGCCATAGGCCTCCGCCTGCACGGCCTGGCGTTCGATACCGGTGGCGAGGTTGCGGGTAATGGTGGAAATGCTGGAGCGCTCGACAAAAACCGTATCGCCCTGCGCCTGCATGGATTCAAGGCCAAAGCTGGGTTTGAAGATACCGGCGGTAAAGACGAAATGCCTCAGCCCCGTATAGGAGACCTGCCCCTCGAACAGCCGCATGGGGCCATTGGGGGCTGGCCCGAAATCCCATATCGCGCCAATTTCCACCTGGTCATGGATATTGACGCGCACGCCGTTGCGCAGCCGCGCCCCGCGCGCGCCGGTGCCGGGGTGGGCGGGGCCAGCCGAGACAAAGCCCCCCGTATCAAGCTGGTCGGTGGCATAGGGCCGGATTGTCACGCCATGCAGCCTGACCACGGGCACGCTCTGGGCATGCGGGGCCGCCACCGGCACACAAGCTGCCGCCATTGCCACCGAGAGGGATGCCAAGCATCCGGTTTGCAGCCGACATGCCAAGGTGCGTGCTTTCTCCAGCCATGACCGATGGGGCGGGATAGCATGACAGGCAGGGCAGGGTATCTATCAAAAAATTGCGTGGACGGCCCGCGCGTGGGTGAAGGTTACGTGATGACCGGCCTGTCATTGACCACGCGCCCGTCCACCGCGCAGGCCTGCTGATGCTCGAGCGGGTGGTCACTGGCGCGCAGCACCCTGCCGTGGCGTGTCGTGCCAAAACCGGGCTCATAACGGCCTTCGGTCCACACGGGCTGGCCCGCAATCATGACGTGGCGCACCACGCCTGTGGGGCGGTTGATGACCTGTCGGCAGCCAAATTCGGAGCGGTGCACGAATTCATAGGTTTCCTCCGGGTTCCATCGCCGCAGGGCCTCGGGGTCGATCACGCACAGATCGGCCTGCGCGCCCACCCGCAACCTGCCTGCGTTGAGGTTGAAAAAGTCAGCCGGCAGGCCGGTCAGGCGGTGGATGGCAAGCGCCACCTTTTCGGGCCCGTCAGGCTCGGCGATCTTGAGGAAGCGCAGGTTACCATCATAAAACGCGATATTGGCCAGATGCGCCCCGCTATCGTTGAATCCGGGCAGGGTCTGCGGGTTGAACAGCAGCTTTTTCAGTTGCGCGGGATTGCGGTTGGCGAAAGTGGTTTCCCACCGCAGGTCCGTATCCCACTGCCGCAGCAGGTGCAGGAGGAAGGTGGCATCATCGCGCACGGGGTCGGGGAAGGTGGCGAAGAATGCAGCCTCCGCCGTATTGGCGGCACCCTGGCGGCCCTTGGTGTGCTGCCAGCGCACAAGGCGCTCATAGGGGGCAAGCAGCGTCTCGCCCTGCCAGTTGGCAAGCGGGCATTCGGCCACTTTCATGTCGGCCAGGCTGCGGGTCAGCACGGTTTCTTCCTGGCGCATCAGGCGGCGCAGGCGGTCGAATGTCCAGCCAGACTTGCCCTTGAGCCACATCTCGCGAAAGCCCGCGATCCATTCCGGGTCGTTGAGAATGCGCGCCCGCCCCGCGCGGTCATCAAGTTCGAGTTCATTCAGGGCGCGCAGTTGCGGTATTTCATCGGCAATGGGGTTGATCGCCCCGTCACTCCAGATGCGGAACGAGGCGGCCAGCACCTGAAAGCGGAACATGCCGCCGAGCAGCCTTGAATTGAGTATGGCCGAGAGCATGAGACACATCGAGACGGCAGCGCGGTTGGTCTGCAGGTCGATCGCGGCGAGCACCGTGGTCTTGAGCGGGCGGCCAAACAGCCTGCCGCTGGTGAGCAGGAAGCTGCGCACGGCATCGACAATATCATCCTTGGGCGGTGTGGCCTGCCACACGCGCCCGTAGCGGCGCACGACCCCGGTCAACTGCTTCAGTTCGCGGAAGCTGGCATATTGCGTGGGAATCTTGCGTTTCTTGTGCGGGTCGTTCGCCAGGAAATGAAAGGGCAGGGCATCGGTTGAAAAACCGGCATAACCCTGCGCCATGCCCGCATCGACCAGCCGCTCCATGCGCGCGCGCTCGCGCCGTGTCGGGCGGCGCGAGATGGAATCGCGCAGGCCCATCACTTCGATGCGCAGCATGGAATGCGGAATGAGCGGTACCACGTTGGGGCCAAGCTTCAGGCCCGAAAGATGATCGAGATAGCTTTGTGAATCCGACCAGTCACATGCATCGGCCACCTTGGCCAGCACGCTCTTGGGCATGTTCTCCACGCGGGCAAAGCAGTCCACGATCGGGTCTTCACCCTCGCGGCGCTGGTTGCCATAGGTCACGCCAATGGAGCAGTTGCCGATCACGACCGTGGTGGTGCCGTGGCGCACGACTTCGGGCAGGGCGGGGTCGAGTTCAAGCTCGAGGTCGAGATGGGTGTGAATGTCGAGCAGGCCGGGCATGAGCCACAGGCCGTCGCAGTCGATCTCGGTCGTGTGGCTGTCGGCAACCAGCATATGGCCTATGGCGGAGATCCTGCCCGCTGATACGGCGATGTCGGTTCGGGTGGGGCTTGCGCCCGTGCCATCGAAAAACAGCGCATTGCGGTAGATGGTATCGGGCACGCAGGTCTCCAGGGGGATAAAAGGCAGATAACATGACGGGACAGTATTGCGGCGTATTGATGGCATTGCCCCGGCTCATACCCCTGTTTCAACCGCCAGCGGGGCGCAGGGTTGCACGCCGGGGTGCTTGCGTAAACCACCGTAACGTCAGGATCGGCGCAATACAGGCTGTTCACGCGCAGGGCGGGCCGCTATGCACACCCCCTTGGTCGATGGGCGTGGGGCAGGACAATGATGGCGATGGATGTCGGGACAGGGCGAACGTACGGGGTAGGCGCATGCTGACGCGGCTTTTTCCCGTCTGGGCGGTGCTGGTTTCGCTCGCGGCCGTTCTGGTGCCCGGCCCCTTTTTGCGCGTAACGCCCGCCATTACCCCGTTGCTGGCCTTCATCATGTTCACCATGGGGGTCACCCTCACGCCTGCTGATTTCGCACGCATCGCGCGCAGGCCCGCGCCGGTGCTGGCGGGGGTGGGGCTGCATTACCTTGTCATGCCACTTGCGGCATGGGGTATTGCGCACATGCTGCGCATGCCGCCCATGATTGCCACGGGCATGGTGCTGGTGGGCTGTGTCTCGAGCGGCACGGCATCGAATGTCATGATCTATCTTTCACGCGGCGATGTGGCGCTTTCGGTCAGTATCAGCACGCTGTCCACGCTGGTGGGCATCATCGCAACCCCGCTTCTGACCCGGCTTTATGTTTCGGCGGGCGTGAGCGTGGATAGCTGGGGCCTGTTTCGTAGCATCATGGAGATGGTGGCCCTGCCGGTGTGCGGCGGTGTTGCGGTCAATACGCTGTGCCCGCGCTTCATCCGCCGCATCTCGCCCGCGTTGCCGCTGGTGGCCATGGTGTCGATCATGATCATCATTGGCAGCATCGTGGCTGGCGTGCGGCCCGCCCTGGCCAGTGTCGGCCCCATCGTGCTGCTGGGCGTGATACTGCATAACGCCATCGGGCTTGCGGGCGGTTACTGGGGGGGCAGGCTGCTGGGCTTTGATGAAAGCGTATGCCGCACGCTGGCGCTGGAAGTGGGCATGCAGAACTCGGGCCTGGCCGCGACACTGGGGCGGGTCTATTTCTCGCCGCTGGCAGCGTTGCCCGGCGCGGTCTTTTCGGTCTGGCACAACATATCCGGCTCGGCGCTGGCGGCTTTGTGGGCCGGGCGGCCGCCCCGCAAGTCGGAATAACCTTCCGGGTGCAGGCCGCGACAGGGCGGAGCATGCCGCAACACATGCCCCGCCCGTATGGGATGGTCAGGGCATGGGTGTTGTGTTCGGCGTGTGGAACAGCAGGAACAGTGCTACGATCAGGATGATGATGGGCAACAGCCCCAGCCCGTTGAACCCCGTACTTCGGGGGCCGCCGTACCAGCCGGAGCGATAGCCATACCCACCCCCGCCAATGGCGAAGATGATGAGTGCGATGATAAGAAGAGTCAGCATGGGATGTACTCCGCAAAATGCCTGCTGACCCAACGTGGTCCCATATGGATGGTTCCGCCAAGCTGCCGGTGGCACAGGGGCGTTTTCCGTTTTTCAGTACTGCATGCCTGTTGGGCAACCGGCTCAGACAACAGGGGTAGGCAGGGGTTTGCCAGTAAAGTGGGCGGCAAGGTTGGCTACCACCAGTTGCCCCATGGCCAGCCGGGTTTCGACCGTGGCGCTGGCGCGGTGGGGTTGCAGCACGGTGCGCGGTGATGCGCGCAGGGCCTCGGGCACGTCGGGTTCATGCGCAAAGACATCCAGCCCCGCGCCGCCCAGCGTGCCTGCCGCCAACGCGGCCACCAGTGCTGCTTCATCCACGATCGACCCGCGCGCGATATTGATCAGCACGCCATCCGGCCCAAGGGCCGCGAGCACGGGCGCATTGACCAGATTGCGCGATCCTGCGCCCCCTGATGCCGCCACAACCAGCGTATCCACGCCCTGTGCAAGCGTGAGCAGGTCCGGCACGAACACGCAGCCCGGCAGGTGCATGTCATGGCGGTCGGTATAGGCAATGGCCATGTTGAATGCCCGTGCCCGCGCGGCTATGGCCTGGCCCACATGCCCCATGCCAAAAATGCCCATGCGGCGGCCCGATACCCTGTGGCCCAGCGGCGGGGCCGGGTCGTGGCCCCATGCGCCCGCGCGCACGTAGCGATCCGATTCAGGCAGGCCGCGCAGCAGCGACAGCAGCAGCCCCATGGCCATGTCCGCCACGTCATCGGTCAGCACGCCCGGCGTGGTGGTGACCCGGATGCCCCGCCTGCGGGCTTCAACCAGATCGACCGCATCGGTGCCAATGCCGTTGATGGCGATGATTTCAAGCCCCGGCAGGCTGTCCATCACCGCACGGGGCACGCCCGTGCCGCCCCCGGTGGCAATGCCGCGTATGCGCCCGGCCACATCCGCCGCCACCCCGGCAGGCCCAGGCCGGTACACGACATAAGCGGCCTCAAGCTGTTTCTCGATGGCGTCCATCATGGGTTCAAGCAGCAGGATTTCGGGCTTCATGGCCATGTCTTCCGCAGGGTCAGGCAAGGTGGGCATGCACCGTGCCAATGGAGGGAAAGCTTGCGCGCACATCGGTGTCATGCACCACGAACATCGTGCCGGTTGTCGAGCCGGTCGTGACCAGGCACCCCGCCTCGATGCCCGGCCCACGCCGCGCGGCATGATTGGCCAGCCACACCAGCAGGCGCAGCGGGTCACCCGCACTGTTGCCGCCCACATGCTCGACCACCGTGCGCCCGTTTATGGTCAGGCTGACGGGCTCGCCGGTGGGGTTGACGCCGCGCCAGTCCGCAAGGCCGGGGCCTGCGATCAGCGCGCCATGGCTTTGGTGGTCGGCGGTGTGGAGCAATTTGTGCTGCGAGCCGGGTTTTTCAAACCGCGTATCTACAATCTCGATCATGGGGTGGATCGAGCCGATGGCCGCCATGACCTCATCCGCCGTCCATTCCGCCGCGCGTGGGGGGAGGGCCTTGGCAAAGCGGTAACCGATTTCGGCTTCCACGCCCAGGTGGCGGCAGACATAGGCGGGCACGGTATCGCCATCTTCAAAGATCGTGGCGGCATGGATGGGGGCTGCGAACGGCTCGGACTGCGGGGTTTCGGCGCCCACCTTCCACCCCCGTATTGGCCCGAGATGCAGCCCCACCGCATCCTGCACCGCATAGGCATCGGCCAGGGTGCGCGGGGTCAGCGCTTCATGCACGCTGGCGAGAGGATCGGTTTTGCGCTGCCTGACCGCAAGAAACAGGTCGGCCAGACTGGTCGGGGCAGAAGGGGGCATGGGGTCTCTTTTCCGGGTCGCCGTTATGTTTGTGACCGGCATGGTGGCATATCGCCCCGCGCAAGACCATACATCCCCCCCGTCCGTTTACTTTTGCAGGCACACGGGCAACGGTGCCCTTGTGCGCATGAGCATGGAACCTGCCACCATCACGGCCATATTGACCGCCACGCCAATAAAGCCCGGATTCATACCCCACAGGTCCAGCGGCCACGCCATCAGCCCGACACTGACAATAACCCCCGCGATCAGGCCCGCCACAACGGCCTCGCCCTTGATGCCCCTGAAGAACAGGAAAGCCAGGACCACCGGAATAAGCTGGCTCTGTGCTGCGTAATACAGGTTGATGACATGCGAAACCAGTTGTGAGGAAAGTGATGCCCCTGCAACCGAAAGCAGCAGGTAAACCGCAACCGTAAGGCGCGTGCCGCGTCGCTGCTGGTCTTCATTGAGGTTCTTGAGCAGGTTGCGGGTCATGATGGGCCCGATGGCGATGCACAGCCCCGCCAGCAGCACCAGCCCTGACAGCGCCGCCCCTGCCACCACGATGCCGACCAGCCAGGGTGAGAAGAGCGCACGCGCCAGCGCCATGAACACGTCATTGGCGGAATTGACGGGGATGTTGCTCCATTTGGCGAAACATGTGGCAATGATAAGCACGGGAAACATGAGCATGTGCAGCGGCATCAGGATCTGGTTGCGCCGGATGGTCCGGTCCGAGCGCGCGGTAAACAGGAAGGTGAAGCTCTTGGGCGCAATATTGAACGCCACGGCCTGCATGATGATGGTGGTGATGGCAAAGACCTGCTCATGCGCGTCAAGGCTTGTGGCATGGAATGCGGTAGGTTTTACATGGCCCGTCGCCAGGTTCCAGATCGCCACGCCGCCCACTGCGATGACCGAAAGCAGCAGGATCCCGTCCTTCATCACCGATACATAGGCAGGGGCGCGAATACCGGCAAACGCCACGTAACAGAAGGCAAGCAGGGCGGCGCAGCCCAGCACGCTCCATTGCGGCAGGTGAATATCAAGGCTCTGCAACGCCAGGATGAGCCCGGTAAACTGCATCTGGCCCACCGGTAGCATGATCAGCAGACAGAAAATGCCGAAGATAATCTCGAGCGCCCGGCTGTTGAAATGCGCACGGATCAGGTCGGGCAGGGTAATGGCGTCGTACTGCCTGCCAGCGCGCCATATCCATGGGTTCAGAAAATAGCCCACGCAGTAACCCAGTAGCATGTAGCCCAGAAACCACACCATGGAAGCCGGGCCATGCGCATAGATGCCACCGGGCAGGCCAATGACGGTGCCAATGCCGTAACTTTCACCCACCGACAGGAAGAACAGCAGGAAACCGCCAAAGCCGCCCGATGCAATGAAAAACTCCTTCGCGCTCGCATGCCCATGCCCGCGGGCAGCAAACAGGGCGAGCGCCAGTGAAAGCGCGATAACGATGGAAAAGGTCAGTAAAGCCATGGTGTCAGCCTTTTTCGTCGGTGCGCGCGTCAATGAAATACCAACTGACCGCCATGCACAGGCTGGACAGGAAAAGCCATGCGAACACCCACCACATGATGATCGGCAGCCCGATGAACACCCGGGTGCTGTTGCCCAGCATGGGAATGGCGCCAAGCACCGCGACAGAGGGCAGGACCAGGCCGCACAGCACCGAGAGTATGTTTTTCAGCATGGCATGTTTCCCGCCAGTTGCATGTGAAGGTATTGCCTTATTTCAAAATCAGAACCGGATCGATGACTTTATGTAATAATATCCGCCAAAGAACCCGTAAGGCGACGAATAGGGATAGATGAAGGCTCCGGAATAGGATGCCGCCGCCGCCTGTGACGTATGGTTGGGATAATAATTGAACAGGTTGTTGGCACCCGCCGCGATATGCCACCGGTCAAATACGTTGTAACCGACCTCAAGGTTGGTGATGTAGCCCGGCCGTGTCAGCGTCCAGTCCTTGGTGGCAAGCGAGGGAGAGGCGATGAACACGGTCTGCCCGTAACGCTGCTCCTGCACCGAGACCGACAGCCTGCCGATATTCCACAGCACGCCCAGCGTTTCACGGTTGCGGGGCGAGGAATCCAGCAGCACGCTTTTCGCCACGTTGTTGAAATAGCTCAGGTTGAGGTTCTGCAGCACCGAGGGCGTGGCATTATAGCTGCCGATCTCGGTATCCGAGAAATTCACGCCAACGTTCACGCGCACCGTGCCCGCGTGCCTGGGGTGGAAAGTATAGTCGAGATTGACATCGCCACCATTGGTGACTGTATTGACCGGATTGGCGAAATACTGGACATACTGCACCCCGTTGATGCCCTGGCCTGCAAGGATGTTCTCCACTGCGCTGCCGCCGAATTTGGTTGTATTGGCGATACGGTCATTGATGGCGATACGGTACAGATTGGCGGTAATATGCATGTTGTTGACGGGCGTTGAATCAATACCGATGCTGTAGCTGCGCGAATACTCGCCAGACAGGCCGCTGGAACCGAGCGCGCGCGCACCATTGCTGTTGCTGGGCAACTGGGCCGAGGCATAGGTGGGCGAGGTAATGGTCAGGTAATAATTCATCTCGCCAAGCGTAGGCGGCCTGTATCCGGTGTTGAAATTGGCGCGTATGGCAAACCGTCTGGTAAAATTGTAGCGCGTCGCAACAGAACCGGTCTCGACCGTGGCCATGCTGGAATAGCTGGCCACGCGCCCGCCGAGCGACCATTCCCATTTCGGGGTGAGGTAAAAGTCGAGGTTGGCATGCCCCTCATAGATATCGCGTGAGGTGGCGCTGGCATTTTCAGGCGATGTGCCGATATGGCCCGATGCGCCTGCCGTGGTCGGGTTGCCGGCATGGGGGCCATCAAGGATGGCCACGCCACCATTGGCCCAGGACTGTGTCTCGCCCGCGATCAACTGGTAGCTTTCATGGCGGTAGTCGCCGCCAAATTCGAAGTTGATGGGCTTGGGCAGCAGCGCGGTATTGAAATTGCGCGAGATCTTGAAACCTGAATCGAATTCCGAGTTGACGTAGGAGCCATCATAAAAATTCTTCTGCGAGGCCAGGCCGTAGGTCGGATTATCAGAGTTGAGGGTGCTGTCGCGCTCGTCATCGCGGCCGAAGGTCACAAACGCATCCCAGTGCCATGCCTTGCGAAAGCTGCCCCGCACGCCACCCGTTACCTCGAAATCGTTTTCCGTCATGCCCATCTGCGGCGCGAAACCAAGCGGATAAAGGGCCCGCACGGTGGAATCATTGGACTGGGTCCGTACGGCCTGGGGAGTGGTGACATCACGGTGGGAATATGTGTCGGTGGTGTAGAGTTCCATGTTGTGGCCCAGCGGCAGTGCACCGTTCATGCTGAATGTTTCGAGCATGGTGCGGCCCGAGCCGAGAATGCGGTTGATGTCCGTGCCCATTGCCGCAGCCCGGGGGTCGGGGCTGCCATTGGCCAGTGGCAGGAAGGTCGATCCGGTATAGGGGCCCGAGCGGTTTGCAGGCTGGGTGTGGGTGACCTGCCCTGCGAAGTCGAGGTAACCGCCGGAATGCCCCAGCTTTACGGCATAATCTGCCGCACCATCCACGCCCACGCCATCACCGGCATAATAACCGCTATCCTGTATGGAAAATGAGCCGCCCGAGGTATTGTGCTTGAGCACGATATTGACCGCGCCCGCAATCGCATCCTGCCCGTACAGCGCGGTTGCCCCTTCCTCGATGACTTCCACATGATCGATGGCGCTCATGGGAATAAGGGCGAGGTCGGCCGGTTCCGTTCCGTAATTGGGGCCTGAGTTGATGTTGACGTTGGAACTGCGGTGGCGGCGCTTGCCGTTGACGAGGATCAGCGTCTGGTCGGCCGAGAGGTTGCGCAACTGCATGGTGCGCACGAACCCGTTGGCACCAATGCCGCTGAAAGAGGGCGAACTGACCGAGGGCGCAAGCTGTTCAAGTGCCGCAATCACATTCGTCTGGCCGGTATTTTTCAGTTCATCGGCTGAAATGACCTGCACGCTCGTGGTGCTGTGCTGGCGGGTGCTGACCGATCCCGCGCGGTTGACCGTCTGGCTGCCCGTAACGGAAATGCTTTCCGCCTTTGCGGACGGGCTGGCCTGCAGCGCCTGTGCCCTGGCCTGTGTGCCCGTCGTGGCCGTGGCGGCTCGGGCAGTGGCGCCCTCCGTGGCGACCATGCCAGCCAGGACAGTAGTTGTAAGAACAGTTATGCGATACCCTGACATCCCGGCCTCCTGTTATCCAGACTTCATGACTGTGATGAATTTGCAAGTTATTACAGTATCGTAATGATGTGGGCGCAAAAATATGCAGCCGTAGCCATGGGTTCAGGATGAACCCATGGCTGCCGTTTCCGTAACGGGGGCGTCCGCATCCGTCCATTCATCGCCCTGCAGGTCCGGCACGGCAAAGTTGCGCAGGTTTTCAAAATGGATGGCGCGATCTTCAACAAACAGGCTGCGCACCACCCCGCGCGCCAGACGGTCGGCGCCATCACTGATGGCGGGAATGTCACCACTCACCTTGCCATGTGACAGTGTTGCGGGGAACGTGAAGCAATAGACATGCTTCAGGCCGGGGCAGGCACCGGGCACGTTTTCCTGAAACGAGAAATCGGGCGCCAGGTCCGGCGAGGCCTTGAGTTCCATATCGGCCTTTCCCTCAAGCGACCCATCGGCAGGCGGCACGAAGCGCTCTCCCCAGAAGCGGATGAAGGGGGCGATCTTCTCCAGTTCCGGGCGGGATTTGATATCGACCCAGAAACCGGTTGCGAAGATGATGAAATCCTCATCATACGTGCCTTTGGGCGTGGTCAGGCGCACATGCCCGCCTTCCTCGGCCAGCGTGCGGATCGGGCTGCCCAGATGGAAATGGGCGTTCGCATGCCGTGACACGCGCAGCACGCTGGCGCGTGGCGGCGGCGTCTGGGCCGAGAGCGTGTAATCAAGGAAGCGCCATTTCCATTCATCAGGCAACCCGGCAAAGCCATGCACCACGCCCTGGCTGCCGATGCCGTTGAACTTGTGCACGCGCGGGAAGTCGGGGCGGCGCACAAACATGTCCAGCCGCCCGCAGCCGGTCTCGAGTGCCGTGGCGGCGTTATCCATGGCCGATGCGCCCCCCCCGATTACGGCAACCCGCTTGCCCTTCAGCGCCGCGAAGTCGATGTTTTCCATCGAATGGGCCCAGTAGCGCTTGGGTATGGTCCGGGCGATGGCGGGAATATAGGCCCCGCCCATGCCATCACGCCCGTTGGCCAGAACAACCCGGCGTGCCAGCATCGTTTCTTCCCCGGTGCCGGTTGTAATCGTCAGGCGCACATAATCGGGGTTGCCTGCATCGATCATTTTAACTGTCGTGTCGTTGCGCACCGGCAGTTCCAGAACCTTGCGCACCCAGACCAGATACTCCATCCACATCGCGCGCGGAATCTTGTCGAGCGCGCGCCATGCCTCCAGCCCGAACCGGGCTTCATACCAAGCCCGGAAGGTCAGCGCGGGCAGGCCCATGGCGGGCCCGGTCAGGTCCTTGGGCGAGCGCAGGGTTTCCATGCGGGCGTAGGTGATCCACGGACCTTCCCGGCCTGCGGGCGCGCGGTCAAGCACCACCTGGTTATGAATACCGTAGCGTTTGAGCATCGCGCTGGCCGTAATGCCTGCCATGCCGCCGCCAATCACCACGACATCCCATATCCGTTCGCCGTCCACCGTGCGGGGGGGCACCCATTCCTTTGCCGGGATCTGGAGCCATTCCATATCCTGCCGCAGGCGCGCTTCAAGCGCGGGCAGGCCGGATGGGGAGGCGGGTTTGTGTGCCGTATCGTGCATGAGCAATTCCTTTTACAAGGTCACGTTGGTGCCGGAGCAGGCATCGGGGTCAAACTGGCGGCGCATGATTTCTTCGAGGCGGGAGAGGGGGTGTTCCATGAAATCAGGCAGCATGGCGGCGGCTGTCTCGCGCAGGGCATCGGACAGGCGCGCCAGCAGGGGCGAGAGTGGCCGCCCGCCCGAAGAAATGGCGCCAAAGTAAAAGGGGATGTCGATATCAAGGGGCCTGATCACGACCCCTTCAATCGGCAGGCCCCAGGCCGAGACCGGATCAATGACCGCCACACCCAGCCCGGCGCGCACGGCCGCGAGGGCAGTCACGCTGGCGTTCGTGTCGATCATGGAATCAGCTGAAAGGCCTGCAGCGCGAAACGCGGCATTAATGCGCGGCCGCAGGCGGAACGGGTTGGCCGTGGCGATGAGGTGGTGGTGCTGCAGATCGAGCAGGCGCACCTTCTTGCGTTTGGCCAGCGGGGCATTGGCGGGAAGGGCCGCGACGCAGGCTGCTTCCCCGATCCACTGAATATCGACGCCGGGATTATCGATAGGCAGGCTGGAGACGCCAAAATCGGAATTGCGCGAACTGACCGCCTGGACCACGCTTTCGGCGAGCATGGAATGGATCTGTATCTTGCGCGGAACGACGTCGCCATCTGTCATCCGCACCAGTGCCTGCGGCACCAGTGAGGCGCAGATGGCGGGAATGGCGGCGATGTCGATGGGACTGACCTCGCTCAGGGCAATGGCTTCGGCACGTTCCTTGATGTGGTTCAGCCCCATGAGGAAGCGTTCGACCTCGGCATGGAACTGCACCCCCTGATCGGTGGGGAAGATGCGCGGACCATTACGGTACAGCAGCGGAAAGCCAAGGTTGGTTTCCAGGTCCTGTATGGCCCGGCTCATTGTGGATTGCGAACGCCCCAGCAGGCGGGCAGCATTGGTGATGCTGCCGGTGGACATGACCGCCGCAAACGCATCGAGCTGTTTTATGTCGAGAGTCTCAATATCCATATTTGCATAGTAAGATGCGCATCATGATAATCAATAATAAAATGCAGCATGCGGGCATTTAATGTATTGCGATGCAGGAAGCGCATGATAGCCTGCGCCCATACCCCACTGTCGCTCGCCTGCGGGCAGCGGCCCATCAAGAAGTGGAAAGCAATGTCCAACCCATTCTCGACATTCGGTTCTTTGTCGGAACGATCCTGTTCCGCTGAGGTAAAGGCGGCGCTGGCGGAACGCGCGAAGATCATGCAGTTGTGTGATGCCAGCGGGCAGGCCGTCGTCACCCCCGCCGCGTGCGGCAACCTGCCCCATGCCCAGCGCTGCGCCATTGCCATCCGCATTGCGCGGGCCAATGGCAGTGAAGAACTGGCCACGACATACGCTACCCTGCTCGCCACCATGCAGCCCGCCCCCGCGGTCGCGGCCATTGCGGATGGTGCCGGGGGTGCGGATGCGCGGGAGGCGGCCATCCTGTCCTATGTTGATACGGTTACGCTCACGCCAGCCAAGGCCAGCCGTGCGCATATTGATGCCCTGCTGGGCGCGGGCCTGACCGATAGCGACGTGGTCAGCCTGGCCGAACTGGTCGCGTGCATCAATTTCCAGGCCCGCGTGCTGGCAGGCGTCCGCCTGGTCGAGGAGACATTCGCATGAAGCCCGTTACCCGCTTTACCACCGACACGCTTGGCTGGGAGCCGTACATCACCCCGGTGGATTATGACACGGCAACCCCTGCGCAGCGCGAGGCTCTGCAGGAAACCCCTTCGCACCGCAAGGTCTCGAAATACACGCTCACGCTCGCGCATGACCCCGAGAGCCTGAAATACCGCTCGCCGCTGTTCAACCTGATCATGTACGGCAAGGCCGGCCTGCCACGCGCGGAGCGCGAACTTGCAGCGGTGGCGACATCGGTGGTGAACCACTGCATTTACTGTGGCTCGGTCCATGCCGCGCGTTATATCGAGCTGACAAAACGCCCTGAGGTGATGGATGCGATCTTTACCGATGGCACCAAGGCTGAAATCGATGAATATTCACAGGGCCTGTTCGACTTCGCGGTTGCCCTGTCCAAAACGCCGGTTGCGGCCACGCAGGCTGACATGAACCATGTGCGCGATCTGGGCTTTACCGCCCTGCAGGCGCTCGACCTTGTGCTGGCCAGCGCCATTTTTGGCTGGGCCAACCGGCTCATGCACACGCTGGGGCAGGCAGTGGAACCTGCCGAATCCTGAAAAAAACGGATAGAAGTTTTTGGGTGCCGCCTTTTTTCAAAAAGGCGGCATTATTTGAAGCTTTTTGAAAAAAGTCTCACCAGAAACCTTGTTCTGTTTCAAACCTTCCGGTGTTCCCCGCCAAGCGGGTAGTGGCAGGCCACTTCATGGCCGGGGCGGATGGCGCGCAGCAGGGGTTCCTCCACGCCACACCGCACCTGCGCCTGCGGGCAGCGCGTGTGAAACCGGCAGCCCGCAGGCCGGTTGACGGGGCTGGGCACGTCGCCGCGCAGCAGCATGGCAGGGGCGGCTCCCACCACGGGGCGCGGCACGGCGGCGGTCAGGGCTGCGGTGTAGGGGTGGGCGGGTGCATGCAGCACGGCGTCCGTCTCGCCACATTCCACAATCGCACCAAGATACATGACCGCGACACGCGTGGAGATCTGCCGCACCACCGCAAGGTCATGCGCCACGAACACATAGGTCAGCCCCAGCCGCGCACGCAGGTCGGCAAACAGGTTGACGATCTGGGCCTGCACCGAAACATCAAGCGCCGAGACCGGTTCATCGGCCACCACCAGCCGGGGCGAGAGCGCAAGCGCGCGGGCAATATTGATGCGCTGGCGCTGCCCGCCCGAGAAGGCATGCGGATACCGCGCAAGCGCCGAGGCAGGCAGGCCGACCAGCGCCATGAGTTCGTGCAGCCGCGCGGTGATCGTGGCCGCCGTGCGTCTGCGCCCGTCGGGACCAGGGTGCACGCGCAGCGGCTCGGCCAGCAGGTCGCCAACGCGTCGGCGCGGGTTAAGCGCTGCGGTGGAGTTCTGGAACACCATCTGCATGCCCGGACGCAGCGGGCGCAGCTTTCGTTCGCTCAGGGTGGTGATGTCGCGGCCTTCAAACAGCACCTGCCCTGATGAAACATCATCGAGGCGCAGCATGCACCGCCCCAGCGTGGATTTGCCGCAGCCTGACTCGCCCACCAGCCCCAGCATCTCGCCGGGCATGACGCGCAGCGATATGCCATCAACCGCCTTGAGCTTCTGCCCACGCGGCAGGCGGTAGGTCTTGCGCACGTCGCGCAGTTCCAGCACGGGGGTGAATGGGGTCATGGTTGCGTGGCCTGTGCGGTGGCGCGGGGTGGCAGGGGCGTGCCCTCGGCGGGGAGTACGCAGGCCGCCTGCTGCCCCGGCCCGATGCTGGCCAGGGCTGGCGGGGCAGGCAGGCAGGTGGCATGCACATGCGCGCAGCGCGGGCCGAAGGCGCAGCCTGCCGGGCGCTCCCGCGGCGTGGGCGGCAGGCCCGCAATGGCGGGCAGGCGGTGCGGGCGCGGGCCGTAAAGCGGGGGGATGGAGTCCAGCAGGGCTGCGGTATAGGGGTGGGCAGGCCGGGCGAACAGGGTGGCGGTCGGGCCGCTTTCCGCCATGCGGCCGGAATAGAGCACGAGCGTGCGCGCGCAGGTCTGGGCCACCACGCCCATATCGTGTGTGATGAGCAGCACGGAGGAGCCGTGGCTGTGGCGCAGGCCACGCAGCAGCTCAAGGATCTGGGCCTGCACGGTTACGTCAAGGGCGGTGGTTGGTTCATCGGCAATCAGCAATGTGGGGTTGCATGACAGCGCCATGGCAATCATGGCACGCTGGCGCAACCCGCCGGAGAGCTGGTGCGGGTAACGCTGCGCCGTGCGGGCGGGGTCGGGCACGCCCATCTCGGCCAGCAGTTGCACCGTGCGTGCCCGCGCGGCCCGGCGCGAGAGGCGCTCATGTGCGCGGATCTGCTCATCAATCTGCCAGCCAATGGTATAGACCGGCGTGAACGCCGTCATGGGGTCCTGAAAGATCATGGCGATGTCACGCCCGCGCAAGGCCCGCAGGGCGCGCGGGGCCATGCCCACCAGTTCCTGCCCGCGAAAGCGCGCCGAGCCACGGACCTGCACCCCCGGGCTGTCGATCAGCCCCATCAGCGCCATGGCAGTGACCGACTTGCCCGAGCCGGATTCACCCACCAGCCCCACGATTTCGGCTTCATCCACGCAAAAGGACACGTTCTCCACCAGCCTGATCATGCCGCCATTGGCGGGCACGCTCACGCACAGGTTGCGCACATCAAGCAGGGGCATGGGATCAGCGGGCATCACGCACCCTCGGGTCAAGGAGTAAATAGACCATGTCCACCACCGCATTGGCCACCACCACGAAAATGGCGGAATACATGACCGTGGCCATGATGACCGGCAGGTCGAGATTGGTGAGCGCCCGATAGGTCAGCCGCCCTACGCCGGGCAGGCCGAACACCACCTCGGTCAGCAATGCGCCGCCGCCCACAAGCTGCGCGAAATCCAGCCCGAACAGCGAGACGAACGTGACAAGTGCTGTGCGCAGCCCGTGGCGCAGCATGACCCGCGTGGGCGATAGCCCCTTGGCCCGGGCCGTGCGCATGAAGTCCTCGCCTGCAAGGGCTACGAGATCAGCCCGGAGCACCCGGCTGTAGATGCCGATGAACATGACCGCAAGCACCACCCACGGAATGACCAGCGCGCGGAACCAGCCGCCCGGGTCCTCGCTGAACGGCACATAGCCCAGACCTGGCACCCATGAGAACAGCCATGTGTCATGATAGCGGCTCTGCGTTATCAGGTTGGTGACCTGCCCCAGCCAGAACACGGGTATGGAAATGCCCACCAGCCCCGCCAGCATGAGCGTGCGGTCCACCCATGTGTCCCTGAAGGCCGCAGCCAGCGTGCCCATGATGATGGAAGCACTCACCCAGATGAACGCGGCCCCGCACACCAGGCAGGCCGTGACCGGGGCGGCCTGCTCGATCTGGGGCACCACAAGCTCGCCCCGGTCGGCATAGGAGGCGAGATCGCGGGTGATGAACAGCTTTTTCATCATGGTCATGTACTGCACCGGCAGAGCGCGGTCGAAGCCGTATTCACGGCGCACTTTTTCCATGATCTGCGGCGAGGCGTTACGGCCTGCGATGCGCGCGGTCGGGTCGGCCCCCGGTGTTGCAAAAAACACCGCGAAGACCAGCACCGACACGCCAAACAGCACGAACAGCGTCTGGCCCAGCCGACGGAGCAGGGTAGGGATCATCGTGCGCCCTCGCGCCCGTCAAGCGCATCACGCAGGCCATCGGCCACGATATTGAGCGCCAGCACAACCGCCACGATGGCAAGCCCCGGGGCTACGGCCACCAGCGGGCGGGTATAGATCAGGCCCTCGCCATCCTGAATGATGGTGCCCCATGAGGCCTGTGGCGCCTGCACGCCCAGCGAGAGGAAGGACAGCGCGCTCTCCGCCAGCAGGGCCAGCGCCATGAGCAGCGGGCCGAGCGTTGCCAGAGTGGTGCTGATATTGGGCACGATGTCCAGCAGCATGATGCGCCATCCCGGCACGCCAAGGCTGCGCGCGGCAAGGACGAATTCCGCCTGCCGCAGCGCCAGCACCCGCCCGCGTATGGGCCGGGCGGCATAGGGCACATAAACCAGCGCTATGATGAAGATGGGAATGAGCAGGCTGTCCGCCCCCAGCGTAAACGGGCCAAGATGGATGGTCTGGCTGACCATGACGATGGAAAGCGAGATGGCAAACAGATAGACCGGCACTGCCCACATGATGTCCATGATGCGTGACAGGACAGCATCGACCACCCCGCCGCAGAAACCGGCCACGATGCCCGTCACTGTTGCCGCTACAAGGCACAGCACGGCGGCGCAGGCTGCAATGAGCAGGGAGTTACGCCCGCCATAGAGCAGGCGGGCGGCAAGGTCGCGCCCCTGGCTGTCAGCACCCAGCAGGTAGGCTGCATGCCCCGTGGGGCCTATGGGGCTGAGGCCGAGATGCAGCGGGTTGTCATTGGGCTGCATGATGTCCACCTCCTGCCCGCCCAGCACGATGCTGCCCGCCACGTTTGAGGCGAACGGATCGCTGTGGGCCACGTCATGGGCATAAAGCGGGGCCAGCAGGCAGGCGCAGGTGATGAACGCCAGCACACCCAGCGCGCCCATTGCCGACCTGTTGCGCCCGAACGCACGCACGGCCTGCCGCCACGGGCCGGATGGAAGCGGGGGGGAAGACGAAGACATGGTTGGCGGCGCACCCCGATGGCTTGCAGGACTGGTCCTGCCACTATAACCCGACCTGACCCGCATGCGGGAGTGCCTGCCATGATTTTATGTCACGCGCGCTTCTGCGGCCTCGGACCGGGGCAGGGCGTGAACGCCGTTTTCAGGCCAGAAGGCGGCGCATTTCCGTGCTGAACTGCTGCATGGCGTGCAGGTCTGTCTGCCATGTGGAAATCTTTTGTCCGTCTTCATCAGTAAATTCCATCTCTTCCAGATCGGTATGGAAAGAGAGAATGTCATTCAGGCAATGCCGATCGGCAGAAATGATTTCATTTTGGATATAAACTGTTCCATCAATTACGGAACAGGGCCAGGACATAAAGAAATTGGCCATGTCGGGGTCATAAACATTTACCAGAAAATACGATTTCCCGTTTGTCAGCACCCTTTCCGCTGCCGCAAGCCACTGTTCCTGATACTGGCGTGCATTGAAAAATATATTATTGGAGAAGAAATTTTCAGAGAAAGTGCCAATTTTTATGGTGCCATAATATCCTGTTTCACCGAACATATGGCCTTCGCCGGTAAAAGAAAGATCAAACATGACTGCGCCCTTGTATATGACCTGAAAATATCTTTCAGAAAGTATCCTGTTATCATAAAACCGACCCTGCTAACAAAACGGTTTCTGCTTTATTGATAGGAACAGGCCATGACGGAACTGCTACCATGCCCGTGCTGTAAATCATTGGAAATTTCAGGGTATGGGGATTATGAAATCTGTCGCGTCTGTAATTGGGAAGATAACCCCGTGCAGTCAGCAGACCCGGACTATTCAGGCGGGGCCAATAAACTCAGCCTGAACCAGGCAAGGGCCTGTCATCAGGCTGAAGCACAGATTTAACTTTTCAGACTTCGCAACAGGCGATGACAGCGCGGGTTCTTTCCATAAAATCAGGCGATTCATCATTTATCCGTCTGCATGTGGCAAATACTGTTTCCTTGATGCTTTTTGAGGCCAGGCTGAGCTGAGATAGGAGTATTTTCTTGCACTTCTGGTTATTTATCACTCTTAATAACGGCAATGTAGACCACTCAGGGGCAATTTTTATTAATTCAGGGAAGAATTCCAGAAGTTTTTTTATATAAACATGCTCATCCAGATCTTCTGCGGCTTTGAGTATCAGGAAACTGGCTTCATCCCTTTCGTCTTTGTCTGACAGTAACCCCAACATATCTGGAACAAATTCAGGAACGGTGATAAAGTTTTTATGAAGTTCCGTAACCAGTTGATCTACAGCCAATGTATCCGGATTCTCCACTTCAAGCTGCTTCTTCAATGCAGCTGTGGTTGATCCGTAAGTTCCGTTCATATGCTCATTTCCTGAAAATCGCCAGCAAAGGGCTTTATGGCATGGCGTGCCTTTCAGGCCCTAATTTTCCAGTAATGATATGGCTGTAGCAAAGCTTGGCGCAAGCGGCAGCAGCGGAGTGATGGTGGCCTGCCAGGCGTGGTACAGGTCGGCCTTGCCTGCATAGACCACGGCGGATGGCCGGTTGTTACGGTCAAGTTCCTGTATCCAGCCACCCCGTTTGCGGTCGATCATGTAAAGGTCGATATAATCCCATATCGTGCGGTACCACTGTTCATACTGCGCGTGCCCCGTGCGCTTGAGCAGGGCGGCGGCGGCGGTCATGGCCTCGGCCTGGCACCAGTGGGGGCGGTTATGCACCACGGGCTGGTGGTTCCAGTCGATGGTATAGACCAGCCCCGGCGCGCCATCGCGCGCCCAGCCTGTTTTCATGCCACGGTGGAACAGGGCCACGGCATCATCCAGCAGCCACGATGGCGCATTGCCCTGCGTGCGCAGCAGGGCGGCTTCCAGCTTGAGCAGAAGGTGCGACCACTCCACAAAATGCCCCGGCGTCATGCCATAGGGGCGCAGGGCGTCAGTTGGGGTGTCGCGGTGGTAGTCGGGCAGGCGTGTCCAGTTCCGGTCGTAATGTTCGGGCAGGAAATAGTCGGCCTCGCGGGCCAGTGTGTGAATGAAGCGCTCCACCACGCGCAGCGCGCGCTGCCGCCACACGGGGTTGCCCGTTACGTCAGCCACCGCCATGCAGGCCTCGACCGAGTGCATGTTGGCGTTGGCGCCGCGATAGTTTTCCTCATCCGACCAGTCAGCGGCAAAACTTTCACGAAAGACGCCTTCCGCCTCGCTCCAGAAATGTTCTTCCCATACTTTCAATGCCGCATCGAGCAGCGCGCGTCCCTCCGGCACGCCCGCAACGGTTGCGGATGAGGCGGCAAGCGCCACGAAGGCGTGCAGATAGGCCTGCTTGCGGGCATCTTCTGGCTGTGCGCCATCGGTGGGGGGCGTAAGGAACCATCCATCATGCCCATGGTCGCGCAGGGGGCCGAGCAGGCACGCCACGCCATGGGCAGCAAGCGGGCCGCAGCCCGGCAGGCCACGCCCTGAAGCCACGGCATAGACATGGGTCATGCGTGCGCTGAGCGTGCTGTCCGCCGTGGCGGGGGGCGGCAGGTTGCCGTCGTCATCAAGGGCGGCAAACCCCTGCGCCACGCGTGATGGCTTGGAGAAATCAAGCAGGCGCTGGCCCTGCATGTCGAGCCAGCGGCGATGGGGCGAGAGGCGCAGCCATGATGCGGCAGGCAGCATCAGGGCGGGCAGCGGCTCAGCCATTGACGATCATGCCGCCATTGACGTGCAGGGTCTGCCCGGTCACGAACGATGAATCCTGCGCGGCCAGATACACATAGGCTGGCCCCAGCTCGCTGGGCTCGCCCACGCGGCCAAGGGCGGTCTTGTCACCCAGATGGGCAACCGAGTCCGGGTCAACCGGCCCCCAGCTTGCCGGTTGCAGCGGGGTCCAAACCGGGCCGGGGGCCACCGCATTCACCCTTATGCCTTTCGGCGCAAGCTGCAGGGCCAGCGCGCGGGTAAAGCCCATTTCCGCGGCCTTGGTGGTGGTATAGGCCACGAGCGAGGCATTGCCTGCAAACGCGTTGACCGAGGATGTGTTGATGATGGTGCTGTCACGCCCCAGATGCGGCAGGGCGGCGCGGGTGAGGTAGAAATAACCGTTGATGTTCACATCCATGTGGTGCTGCCACACATCATCGGTAATATCGGTCAGATCCTCGCTGACATACTGCACGCCTGCGTTGTTCACCAATATGTCGAGGCCGCCCAGCGTATCGACGGTCTGCTTGACCGCATCATCGCACACGGCGCTGTTGGCCACATTGCCGCGTATGGCCAGCGCCCGCACGCCCTCGGCCTTGGCCAGGCGCACTGTCTCGTGCGCGTCTTCATCTTCTTCAAGGTAGAGAATGGCAACATCGGCACCCTCGCGGGCAAAATGCAGCACGGCGGCCCGCCCGATGCCGCTATCACCGCCGCTGACCAGGGCGCGGCGTCCCTTCAGCTTGCCGCTGCCGCGATAGCTCTCGCGGATATGCTCGGCCTGCGGGTTCATCAACCGCTCGACGCCGGGCTGGTGGGGCTGGCTCTGGGGGGGAATGGTGGTGGTCATGCACGCGCTCCGTTGTGGTGGAGGAAAGGCAGGGCCATGCCCCGCCTCCACCTAACGCATGCACCGTGCAGGATGTTGCCTGCCTTCTGTCCGTCCGGCGTGGTGCTACCACCGCCCGCCGGGGCCGCCGCGCATGCGCGCGCCATGCGGGCCGTAGCCATCATCGTAATGACCATCCTGCCATTCCCGATGGTGGCGGTGATGATGCCGCCCATCGGCGCAACTGGTCATGGACAGGGTAAGGGAAAGGATCGCGAGGATCTGTAGGGTCCGGCTCATGGGGATCTCCTGTGACTGCCGGATGGCAACGTGGCAGGAGGCGGAAGGTTTGAGCCGGTGCGAAGGAATATCGGGCACACCCGCTATCCTGCACTTGGGCAAACCAACGCAAAACGGGCCTGCCCGGCTTTTCCTGACCCGGCAAGCCCGTTGTAGAGACCTTTTGCCTAAAGCAAGAAGATCATCGCCGTCGAGAGCGCGAAGGCGATGGCCAGCAGGGCAGGACCCATGATGTCCCACCGGCTGGCATGACCGGGGTTATCCGTGCCGGTAGAAAAGGCACGACGGAGATGAAGCTGCATTGACGCCTCCTGTATCCGGGGCATGCGGATGATCAGGCATGCCTGTCGGCCTGCGTGTTCAGATGAAGATAAAGGACAGCCATAACGCCAAGGTCAGCAGGACCATGCCAAGGCCAACCAGATCCATGACACCGGGGTTTGTGCGGTACCGTGTTCCCATATTCATGGCAACCTCCCTTGCGGGGGGACATGTCCCACCCGCTGGAGATCACGTGGGATGCGCCGGGGCTGCCGGAAAGAGGGGGAAAGGCCGGATGACAGGCCCATTCCATCACGTTTGCGGCATCATCTGGTGCAGGCGCGTGGCCTGTGTCCGCCGCCTTTTTCAACAGGGCGGCGGATGGCCGCAAAAGGCCGTGCCCCTGTGGTTCAGGGGCACGTGCTGGTTCAGCTTTTTGCCTGTGCGGCGTCGATTTCAAGGGCAAGCTGCGCCATTTTCAACGCGCCCGCGCGGCTTGCGGCCCCGCAGATGAAGCGGGCCGGATGGGCGAAGACCGCATCGGCCACGCCTGATACGCTGGCCAGCGTTGCGCCATCAAGGCCGCGCCACGCCTCAGGCAGGGAGACGCGCTGGCCAAAGTCACCACGCACGGGCGGGATGGCCTTGACGTTCCAGCGATCGGGTGCGGCGGGGGAAACCACATAGACCACCGGCAGGTCGTGGTCGAAAATGACCTTCTCGGTCGGCATGCCGGTTTCCATGAGCAGGATGCGCTTGTCTTCCGCCTGCGCGTAGGCGGCCAGCACGCGGCTTTCCGCCTTGAGGCTGGCGCGCACGCGGTCGATCATGTTGACGAGATGCCCCGCCACCGCCACCGCCGCGTTGGCGAAGCCTTCGGTCTCGCGGGTTTTGGCGGCATCGGGGCCGTACAGTTCTACCGTATCCCATGTGGGGCGGCAGGCGGAGACGATATCGGCCAGCGAGAGCTTGCCCATCTTGGTCACGCCATTATCATCAAGGTCGATGGGCAGCACGAGCGAGCGGTCAAGGCTCTGCCAGATGGCGGCAACCTCTGGTTCCGGCACCGGGTTTTTGAGGATGCTGCGGATCGCGGCCATGCCGTAATCCTTCCACAACAGCCCGGCAGCACTATAGGGCGTGCCATCCTCGCGCAGGGGCTTTTCCTTCATGTGGTGGTCGTAGCGGCCCGTGGCGGGGTCGTATTTACCGCCCACGTCAAAGACGATATCGGCTGCGGCAATGCGCTCGGGCGAGCGGGTGCGCGCAAACGCCAGCCGCCCGTCGGGGCCGGTGCCCGTCACGCGCCCGCGCAGGTCGCCATCGGGTGCAAGCGCGTAATGCAGGATCACATAGCCCAGCGTCTCATCAAGGTGGAAGTTACCTGAATGCGTCACCGCGCTGACGGGAGCGGTGGGGTTTTCAAGACCGATGGGCGTATGTTCTGACATAAGGCGACCTGCTGCGGGCAAAAGTGAATTTGATAGTGTCGTCATGCCGCAAACCCCCCGGCAAGACAATGGGCAGTTTCAGGTGCCGGGCAGGGGATGCCAGCCATCGGCCTGCCTGCCAAAGAGCGGAATATGGCCCAGCGCGTGCACCGGTGGCACGGGGGCAGGGCAGGCTGCCACCAGTGCCGCCCGCCAGGCCCAGCCTTCGGTCAGCACGGCTGCAATGGCCACCACGGATGCCCCCGCGCGCTCGAGCAGTTGCACGGCAGCCGCCGCCGTGCGCCCGGTGTTGAGCACATCATCAATCACCACCACGCGCCTGCCGCGCACGCGGTCCACCAGCGCGGGGTCAATGTAAAGATGCTTGGTCTGGTCAGGGCTGGTTGATGAGGTGAGCGGAATGGCAAGGCTGTCATCATACCAGAATTTGCGTGAGTGCCCCAGCGCCACGTAGTCACCCATGCCAAGCTTTTCCGCCACGGGCCGGGCATAGGCCAGCCCCATGGTGGGCACGCCAACAATCGCCTCGGGCGCCAGCGGACTGACCATTTCAGCCAGCAGGCGGATGAGATGGTGCTCGACGGCAAAACTGGTCTGGTTGGCCATGAGCAGGGCAATGGCCTGCGCGTCGCCGGGCAGGGGCCGCAGCGGCAGGGTCAGGGTAGAGCCATCATGCAGTCGCACCGGATAGGATGCATCATAAGGCGGAGTGGCAGCGGGCGCGCCATCAGGCGACCATGTGGCGTGGTAGGCGGGAAGGGTCACGGATCAATTGGTCCCGGTCATGGAGTGAAACAGTCCGGGGCATGATACCGCGCCCCGGACTGCATGATACACACCCCTGGCGGTTCAGGCGATGGTATCGACCAGAATGATCTCGGCATCCTCCAGCGCGCGCACATGCACGGTCTCGATGTCGGACAGGGCCGCGCCGTCACGCTCGCTTACCCGCACGCCGTCTATTTCCACTGCGCCGCGCGCAGGCACGAGGTAGCCCAGCCGATCGGCACCCAGCCTGTAGGTGGCTGTCTGCCCCTTGGCGAGGGTGGCGCCAAGCACGCGGGCGTCGGCGTTGATGGGCAGGGCATCGTCATCGCCCGCCCGCCCCGAGGCCAGCACCACGAACTGCCCGGCACGCTCATGCCGCGGGAAGGCGCGCGTGCCCCATGAGGGGGCATGGCCCGTGCGGTCGGGCATGATCCAGATCTGGAACAGGCGCGTGGCGACAGTGTCGCGGTTGTATTCGCTATGGCGGATGCCGGTGCCAGCCGACATCACCTGCACGTCACCCGCCTCGGTGCGCCCGGTATTGCCCAGGCTGTCGGTATGGGTAATGGCACCTTCGCGCACGAAGGTGATGATTTCCATATCCCGGTGCGGATGGGTGCCAAAGCCGGTGCCGGGTGCGATCATGTCATCATTCCATACCCGCAGCGCGCCCCAGTGCATGCGGGCGGGATCATGATACCCCGCAAACGAGAAATGATGCCGTGCATCGAGCCAGCCATGGTCGGCGTGGCCCAGTTGGCCAAAGGGTCGGACTTCGATCATCGGGTTTCTTCCTTTCTGTTGCCCTCATGGTATCGGACCGGGTCCGGTGTTGATATGGAAATGAATGAAACATTTCATTTCCCATTTTTGCATCATCAACGCACGACAGGGCGGGGTAGAGACAGGAGCATGCAGATAGGTTAGGGAAACACATGGCCCGCACCCTTTACCGAGTTTGCCGATGAGACTGCCGGATTTCGAGGCCTGGGCCATTTTTGCAAAAGTGGCGGAACGCGGCTCGTTTGCCCGCGCGGCGGAGGATATACAGCTCTCCAAGCCCACCGTATCAAAAGCCATCAGCCGGCTTGAGCAGTCGCTTGGCGTGGCCCTGTTCAACCGCAATTCGCGCCAGATGTCGCTGACCGAAACCGGTCGCCTGCTGCTCGGCCATGCCAACACCATCGTGGCCGAAGCCGAGGCCGCCGAGACACAGGCCCGCGGCGGCACGCGCGTGCCTTCGGGGCTGATCCGCATGGCGGCCCCCATGACCTTTGGCATACAGCACCTTGCCCCCGTGCTGCCCGAATTCCTGCGGCGCTACCCTGAAATCGATCTCACCATCGATTACAGCGATGCGCTGGTCGATCTGGTGGCGGGTGGCTACGATCTGGCGCTGCGGATTGCGGCGCTGGCCGATTCATCGCTGCGTGCCCGGCGGCTGTGCAGCGTGCGGCTGGCGCTGGTGTGCACGCCAGCCTATCTGGCGCGGATTGGCGCGCCCGATGATCCGCATGCGCTCGAGGGGCACAAGAGCTTTGTCTATACCAATACCGCTGCCCCCGGCATGATCCGCCTACGCCATGAAGGCGATGGGCGGGAGTTCGTGCTCTCGCAAACCGCGCGGCTGCGGGCTGATAATGCGGCGGGCTTCCTGCCCGCGCTCGAGGCGGGGCTGGGGTTCGGGCTGTTCCCCGAATTCATGGTGTGGGAGGGGCTGAAGGCGGGCCGCTTCGTGCGCATGCTGCCCGGCTGGGAAGCGCCGCCGGTGGGCCTGTACCTGATCACACCCGCAAGCGGGCTGCGGCCCATACGGGTCAATGCCTTTATTGATTATCTGGTAGGCGCTTTTGGCCACCCGCCCTGGGCACAGGATGGGGACTGCGCTTAGGCGGCAGGAGCTCCCCCCGGCGCAGCAGGCCGGGGGAAGGGAAGATCAGGCGGAAAGCTTGCGTGCAAGTCCTGCCACGTGCTGGCCAAGATAATGGGCGCCATCAAGCTCGGTGGGGCTGGGCTGGCGCGAGCCGTCGCCTGCCGCGATGGTGGTGGCGCCATAAGGGGCGCCGCCAGTCACTTCATCGAGCCGCATCTGGCCCTGAAAGCTGTAGGGCAGGCCGGTAATGACCATGCCATGATGCAAAAGGTTCGTTATCAACGAAAACAGCGTGGTTTCCTGCCCGCCATGCTGTGTTGCGGTGGAGGTGAACACCGCGCCCACCTTGCCGACCAGCGCGCCCTTGAGCCACAGCCCGCCGGTCTGGTCCCAGAAATTGGCCATCTGCGAAGGCAGGCGGCCAAAGCGGGTGGGTGCGCCTACGATGATCGCATCATATTCCGGCAGTTCCGCCGTGGTGGCCAGCGGGGCGGACTGCTCGGTCTTGAAATGATGGTTTTTGGCAACATCCTCGGGCACGAGTTCCGGCACGCGCTTGACCACGGCTTCCAGCCCGGCCTCGCGCACGCCTTCGGCCACGGCATGGGCCATCGTTTCCACGTGGCCGTAGGATGAGTAATACAGTACGAGAACCTTGGGCATCGTCATGACCTTCCGCTATGTTGCACGTAGCACTACCGGCTGAGTCCGGCAGGAGCCTCGACAATACGGCCCTGTGGGCCTGCCGATACGCCAAAATTGGAAACGCTTCATTTCCGGGAAGTGAAGGGTGCCGTTGGGCAGAAATATATTTCCTAATAAATTGCTGATAATAAACAATAAATTTTCATGACGGCAGGGGCAGGAACATGGTGGCCGTGACCCCGTCCTTACGCCAGTGCATGTCGAACGTGCCCGCACAGGCCTTGACGATGCGGCCGATCAAACGCAGGCCCTGGCCGCGCGCATCAGGTGTTGCCAGGGGGGCGGGCAGGGCTGGATGTTCCACCCATTCCAGCCGCACTTCGCCCGGCTCGCCCCGCCAGTGCAGGCTGATGCGCCCGCCTGTGCTGACCGCGCCGTATTTGGCTGAATTGACGCATAATTCCCCGACCACCAGCGCCACGGCATCGGCCGTGCGCCGGTCGAGGGCAAGCCCGGGGGGAATATCCAACGTGAAACAGTCTTCCGCCGCGCCGCAGAAGGGGGTGACCAGCACCTCGATCAGTTCCCGCAGGTCGGCTGCCGTCGTGTCATCATCAAACAGGGACTGCGCGCGGGCCAGCGCCATGATGCGCTGCTCCATATCCGCCACGAATTCACCAAGCCGGGGGTCATTGCCAGAAAAGCGGCGCAGCAGGCTGCACACGATGGTGTAGCTGTTGCGCAGGCGGTGGCGCATTTCCCCGATCATGACCCGCAGGGCTTCGCGGTCGTTCTCGGCCTGGGTCACATCGCGTGATATGCTCAGGAAACCGATTGGCCTGCCGCCATCATCGCATACCTGCGTTATGCTGACTTCCCACCAGCGCGGGTCGTTTTTGGCCGTGGGGCACGCCCCGCGAAAACGGGCGGTCTCGCCTGTGCGGGCGGCGCGCAAGGCGCTGTCTATATCGGCCTGGAGCGCATCGGGCCATAGCGCGGCCCATTGCATGCCCGCAACCTGTGTAAAGGAGTCAATCTCCATGGCGCACAGGCCATTGGCATTCATCCAGATCAGGTTGCCATTGCAGTCAAGCAGTTTGACGCAATCCGTGCTCTGTTCAAGAACGCGAGCCAGATCCGTAGCCGTAAGCGAAGCGCGTGTTAACATCCCCGCACGCTACAGCAAAAAAATCAGTGGCGGAAGGCACGCCACCGGGGGAAACGGTTTTTACACGGGCCTGTTCATGGAAGTGACTTCCGGCCCCGCGGGCTTTATAGAAAGGGGCAACACGGGGGCCGGGCGTGGGTGGCACGCACCATCAGGGTTTCTGGCCTTCATCTGGCCCGGTCGGATACGACCCCGGCACCCATACGGATACAGGCGGAATCATGCGATCGATTATAGAACACGTCAGGCAGATCAACGCGGAGCGCACACCGGTGATGAATCTGTGTGCCTGCCTGTGCGTTGTGGTCATGCTGGGGCTTGCCAATCTGGTTTGTCACTACGTGCTGCATACGGACATGTCTTTCCTCATGCCCTGGATGCTGGCGGCCACGGCGCTGTATTTCTTCATACCCGCGCTGGTGTTGTGGATTGCAACGGGCAACCCCTCGGGCAAGTAAGGATGGATGGCAGCCCCCCGGTGCAGACTCAGGGCCGGGGCGTGAGGGTCCATACGCTTTCCCAGGCCGGGCAGGCGCCTTTCAGGCCGCCGGGCACGGCGTGCCGGACCACAAGGGTTGGCAGGAATGTCGTGGCGTAATACTGGCGCACCATCGTTTCATCCACCGCGAAGGGTGGCCCCGCCCGGCATGACGGCTCATATTCCAGGCAGATGAGCAATTGCGGCGCGGCATGGGTCAGGGCAACGAGGTGGCGGGCATAGGCCACCCGCATGGGAGCGGGCAGGGCGATCAGTGCCGCGCGATCATAAACGGCATCCACCGCCCCAAGCCGTGCCGGGGTGAGGTCAAGGATATTGCCAACAAAAACGCAGAGCTTACCTGCCTCGAAGCGTTCAAGTGGGCCAAGGGGCGTGACATGCGGCTCCAGGCCGAGTGCCGCAAAAAGGCGTGTGACGGCAATGCGGCTGAGTTCGCAGCCCACCACCGCGTATCCCTGGGCGAGCAGCCAGTGAATATCGAGGCTCATGCCGCACAGGGGCACGAAAACCTGCGCGCCCGCAGGCAGGTGCAGGGTGGGCAGGTAGCGGGTCAGCAGGGCATTGGGGCGGGGTTCATGAAAGCCGGTCTCGCCGCGTTCCCACTTCGCCTGCCAGAAAGCTTCGTCCATCATATGCGCCTTTGTGCCAGCAATAATGCTGCCTGTGGTAGCGCGTTCCCTCCGGCGTGAACAGACAGGCCCTGCCTTATTGCCATGCGCCGGCCTGTGTCATGCATTCTGCAAAAAAGTTGCGGTGCGATGCCTGGCTGACCCCGACGGTCGTTGCCGTATAGTCACTGCCAAGCGAACGGCCCTCGCATCTGGCCTCGGCGTTACGGTAACGGCTGCTGTCTGTCGGGATGGCGGCCCGGTGCCCCGTCATGTACCCATAAACTGAATTGGCATGGTTATGGGCGCGCAAGCGCGCGGGCAGGCCGATATGATAGCTGTGGCTGGCCGCGGGCCGGGGCAGGGCGGCAAGCATCGTGACGGACAGCGCCACGACGGTGATCCTTTTGAGCATGAGCAATACCTCGATTGGGTTTGCACCACTTGTAAGGAAGCAATGTTACGGAATTATATGCCGGTATCGCTTTTTTGTTTCAAATGGATTATATATTATTCATCTTGCAGCAATAAAAGCCGGTCCTACCAGCCCATATTACCCGGTCCGCTCCAGCCACCGCCCAGACTGCCCCATTCGCCCTGCGGGCCGCCATTGCCGTGATCCGATGCCGCGCGCGCATTGTCATCAAGGCGCGGATTGTTGTCCGCGCAGGCAGTCAGTGCGGCAAGACAGGCAAGGAGCAGGAAAAAGCGCGGGGCCAGACGCATGGCAGTTGCTACTGGCTTGTCCCGCGCACCGGACGCAACCGGCGGGTGCGACCCCGGCGCAGGTGGATGGCCGGGCAAGCCGGGGCCGCGGGCAGCATGATACGTCATGCCTGTGCGGCACTGTGTGAATAAACCTGACCAAACGTAACAGACTGTAGGCCCTATCATCATGGCAGCGCGCAATCCATCCTGGCGGCGACAAGCGCAAATTGCGCGGGTGCATAGACACTCACCCCGTGCTGGCGCAGGAGGGCTGCGGTCACTCCCGCCCCGGCATGGCGCGTGCCGCTGAATGTACCGTCATAAATAAAACTGCTGCCACATGAAGGGCTGCCATCCATAAGCAGCGCGAGGGTACAGTGATGCCTCCGGGCCAGGGCCAGTGCAAGATGAGCACCCGCCACAAACGCGGCCGATACATCCTGCCCTGTCGCTTCATGAACCTGGCCCAACCCCTCCAGCACGGCGGCGCCATCGCGGCCCTGCACAATTTCAGCCGGGGGCCGGGGGGTCATGAGGCCTGCCTGCGTTTCAGGACAGCAGACCGTTACGCGCCCTTCCGCCTGCCATCGCGCCAGGCCACGCTCCATCAGGGGGCGGGCCGAGCCATCATACCGCACGGGCAGCCCCGCCAGGCAGCCGCTGATCAACAGGTTGGGTTTCATGCGCCCCACCGTGCCACGAACGGGCGGCAAGGAAAACCGCCATAGGGCACGTGGGCAGGGGCAGGGTGGAAAAACAGAAACGGCAGGAGCCGAAACTCCTGCCGCATGGTCTTTCTTCATCACGGATGTGTCGACCAACACATACCATTTAGTTTATGGTTGTTATGACATGATGTCATATGAAAAAAATGCAGCCCTACCATCCGTTAAGGCCTTGTTGGAAAAGCGCATCCTTGTCTTGCGCACCAGTCGTTCCGATTCAGGAACATATACTTTTGCAGATACAACCTGTAGCCTGATAAGGTAGCATTGCTTGCGCGGGGCAATAAATGCTGGCAAATCAAGGCGTGAGGGTGCACACGCATATCACGAAGCAAGAATTCCTGGCTCGAAGGAACAATGACGCGTGACCCAATGGAATATGATTTATCAGATTTCCATCGTAATCCGTAACGGCATCCTGCTGTGTTTTTTAACATGGGCGGTGATGCGGCTGGCCATGTGGGCAATCGAATTCCTGTTCGGCTCGGGTGGTGATGAGTAAAGGCCGTGCGCCTGCTTCTTGACCGGGGCAGGGGCAGCACGGATGATGGCGCGCATATTGCCACCAGGGATTGACCGGGCATGCAGTGGAACACGCTTCTCAGGACCGAACGCCTCAACGACCCTGACTACAGGCAGGAAAAGCACCGCCCCGCCTATATGCAGGACATGGACCGCATCCTGTTCTCACCGCCTTTCCGCAGGCTGGCGAACAAGACCCAGGTGCATCCGCTTTATGATAATGACCATGTGCATCATCGCCTGATCCACAGCCTGGAGGCCGCAACCGTGGGGCACTCGCTGGGCACCGAAGTAGGGTCATGGCTGGCCGATGACCTCAAGGCGCTTACGGCCGATCAGGTCAAGGTCGTGGCGGGCCTCGTGCAGACGGCGTGCATGGCGCACGACATTGGCAACCCACCTTTTGGCCATTCCGGTGAAGAAGCCATCGGATCATGGTTCAAGGAAAAATTTGCAGCAGATCACGATATCATGGGCGATATCCCGCCCCTGCAGCGTGTTGAATTCGAAGCCTTTGAGGGCAATGCGCAGGGTTTTCGCATCCTTACCCGTACCGAGATGTACAGGAACAAAGGCGGCATGCGGCTTGCGCTCGGCTCGCTTGGGGCTTTTACCAAATATCCGGTTTCAGCGCCTGTGCGGCTTGAGGCAGGGGCTGAGGGGCTGGTGAAAGGCACGCCCTATATCGGCCTCAAGAAATATGGATTTTTTGAAAATGACGTGCCCACCTTCGCGCATGTCGCAACTGAACTTGGCCTGCGGCGCACGGATATGCGCGACGGCAGCGGGCAGGTTATCGGCTCATGGTGGCGGCGGCACCCGCTGGCCTTCCTGATGGAGGCGGCGGACGATATCTGCTACAACATCATGGACCTTGAAGATGCCTTCCTTTCGGAAGATATCAGCTTCGAGGTAGCAACCGGCCTGCTTGGCGCGCTCACCGCCCGCTCGGGCAAGGAATACCCTGAACGCAGCCGTGCCGACATCGTGTCCATTTACCGCGCCAAGGCCATCAGCGGCGCGATTGCCGCCTGCGTGGACGCCTTTCGTGAGAATTACGCGGCCATCATGGATGGCACTTTCCCGCGTTCACTGGTCGAAGCCTCACGGCTGGGCGAAGAATTCCAAGCCATAAGGCAGGTGGCGCGAACCGAGATTTTCAATGCGGCGCGCAAGACGGAACTTGAGGTTTACGGGCGCAATGTCGTCTACCGCATTCTTGATGGCCTGCTGCCACTCTTCAATGAACTGCGCGCCGTGGAATGGGACTGCACCCGGCTGAGGGCCTATCACGCGCAACTGGTGCGCGCCCTGCGGTTGCCGGTCGCCCATGTCACCAACGCCTATGATGCGCTGCATGCGCTGACCGATTTCGTATCGGGCATGATCGATCGCTATGCCGTGAAAGTGGCGGACATGATCGGGCGGCGCTAGCCTGACTGGCGCGGCCGGGCATTGGCAAAGCCTGCGCGCATGATCTGAGGGGAACCAATCACGCTTTGGCGCTGTTCTGCAGGCAGGGAAGAGGGCTGACGGGTTGATCCGGTTGCTGCGTTTTCCTGTTTTTTTTCGGGAATACGGAGCATGCCTGCATGAGTTTTCCCTTTGAGGCCCTCGCGGCCTGTCGTGCTGAACTCGAGGCAGAAGCCAGCACGAATGACGCGCAGGCAATTTTCCCCACGCACGGGCTGGCGCGGCTGCAAGCGCTTGGTGTCCTTTCAGCAGCGCTGCCAGTCGCACTGGGTGGCAAATGGCCCGATGCAACGCCTGCGGCTGCTAACGGCCTGCTGCGCCTGTTGCGTTTGGTGGGGCAGGGCAGCCTGGCGCTTGGCCGGGTAGTGGAGGGGCATGTCAACGCGCTGCGCCTTGTCAGCCGGTATGGTTCTGCGGCCCAATGCGCTGCTGTTGCAGCCGATGTGCGCAGCGGCGCCCTGCTTGGCGTGTGGGTGACGGATGGCGCGCATCCCCTGCATCTTGAACAGACAGCACAGGGCCTGATCTTGCGGGGGCAGAAAGCCTTTGCCTCAGGCGCGGGGCATGTGACACAGGCGCTGGTTACAGCCCGCACGCAGGCGGATACGACGGTGATGCTGCGTGTTGCTGTAAGGCAGGGCTGTGTCATTCATCCTTCTGTCGGCGGGTTGAGCGGCATGCGGGGGGCAGGCACGGGGCAGTGCGATTTCGCGGGGGTGGCCGTCACTCCCGAGAACCTTATCGGGCAGGATGGGGACTATCTGCGCCAGCCGGAATTTTCAGCCGGAGCCTGGCGGGCCATGGCCGTGGCCCTTGGCGGGATTGAACGGCTCACCACCGTGCTGCGCGCGCAGCTTGCCGCGCGCGGGCGGGCACAGGCCCCGGCCCAGCTCGCGCGCATTGGCCAGGCGCTGATTGCTGCCCAGACCGCCATGGACTGGACGCGCAGGGCCGCTCATGTCGCCACCATGCAGGACCGCTACGAGGCGGGTGATGTCACCGCCACCGTCAATCTGGCGCGCATTGCGGTGGAGCGGGCAGGGCTGGAGGTGATCGGGCTGGCCCAGCGCGGTCTGGGGCTTTCGGCCTTCATCAAGACAAACGTGGCCGAACGGCTGACCCGCGACCTGGCCACCTATTTGCGCCAGCCCGCCCCGGATGAAGCATTGTGCGAGGCGGCTGCATGGTTCACGCAGCGCGACCTGCCCCCCACGGAGGCATGTGCATGAAAGCCGCCAGCATGCATGCGGCGTGGCGCAACCTGCCGCTGGCCCCTCTGGCCACCATCGCACCCGGCAGGGCACTGATCCTCGCCCCGCATGCCGATGATGAAAGCCTGGGCTGTGGAGGACTGATTGCCGCATGTTGCCAGGCCGGGCGGCCGCCCATTGTCGTTATCGTGACCGATGGCGCGGCCTCGCACCCCCATTCACGCCAGTGGCCTGCCGCAAGGCTGCGGCAACAGCGCCGGCAGGAGGCCGTGCGCGCGCTGGCCTGCCTGGGGCTGGAGGCCGGGCGCGTGGTGTTCCTCAACCAGCCCGATGCCGCCACCGCGCATGAGGGGCCGGTTTTTGACCATCTTGTGCGGGAACTGGCCCGTCTGGCTGTGCTGCATGGTTGCAGCACGGTTTTTGCGCCATCGCCGCTTGATCCACATTGCGATCATGAAGCCGTATGGAAAATGGGCTTGGCCCTGCGCCACCGCCATGCCCTGCCGCTGCTGGCCTATCCGGTCTGGGGCTGGCTTGTTGCGGCGGAGACGGCGCTTGACCTTGGCCCGCCCGTGGGCGTGCGGCTGGACATTACGCCCTACCGCGCGCTGAAGGCCCGTGCCGTCAGCGCGCATGAAAGCCAGTATGGCGGCCTGATTACCGATGACCCCACCGGATTCAGCCTGCCCGCCAGCCTGCTGGCGGCGCTGATAACGGATTTTGAAGTGTTTCTTGCGCCATGAGCGGGGCAAGCTGGCCGCGTGCCGTATTCGAGCGCATTCATGCACGGAGCACCGACCCGTGGGGCGTGGGAAGCCGCCCGTATGAGCGCAATAAATACCGCCACACCCTTGCGCTGCTGGCGGGCCAGCGGTTTCATCATGCGCTGGAACTCGGGTGTTCCATTGGTGTCATGACCGCCCGCCTGGCGCGGCAATGCGACCACCTGCTGGCCGTGGATGTGGCCGAAGCCGCCCTTGCGCAGGCACGGCGCCGCTGCGCGGAGATGGAAGGGGTGAGGTTTTATCGCGGGCAATTGCCTGATGACTTTCCTGACCTGCCAGCAGCGTCATGTGACCTGATCATTATTTCGGAACTGCTGTATTTCCTTTCACGCGCCGATATTGCGCGGCTTGCGACCCATTGCCTGCATGTGCGGCAGGCCGCAGCGCCTATCGTGCTGGTCAACTGGACCGGGCCGACCGACACGCCATGCAATGGCAACGAAGCCGCCCGCTATTTCATAGCGACCTGCCTTACCGCCGGGCTGCAGGTGATGCATGCCCAGCATCATGCACATTACCGGCTGGACATGCTGGGCCCTGTTGCAAAAGCGGATAATCAATAAAACAGCAGTGTGTAGTGCAGCTTTTTTTCAAAAAAGCTTCAAAAAATGCCGCCTTAAACCGCCATCACCCACCAAGCGCGGGCAGAACCGGAGCCTGTGCCGGTAACAGGCGCTGCACAATCCGGGCCGCCTGCTGGTGCTCGGCTGCAAGATCGGTACGCCGGACGGGGCGGCGGCGCAGAAGGGGGCTTGCTGCCTCAATTCTGTGCCATGCCAGGCCAAAAAATGGTTCAGCACAGGTCGCGATCAGCGTGGCGGAGGGCAGCATCAACTGGCGTGCAAGCGTTTCAGCCCGTGCCCGCCAGGAACCATGACGGCCCCATAATGGGCGCAGGGCCGCGCGGGCCTGGGCGCGGTGCAGGCAGGTCATGGCCGGTTCAAGGCTTTCATCGAGCATTTCGTCCTGACGGATCATGCGGCGGGCCATGGTATCGGCCATGCCGCCGCGCGCGCGTCCCGCAATCCGGCCTGATACGCTCACCCATACATCAGGCGCGTGGCGGATGGCGGCGTCCACGCGGCGCAGGGCCGCCAGAAATTCCCGGTCCTCGCCAAGTGGCACGGCGGGAATGCCGCCTGCGCGGTGGTACAGGCCAACCCGCACCGCAATACTGGCCCCCGAATGCTCGACATGGCGTGGCCACGGATCATGCGGATCAGGGTCGGCAAGGTCATGAATCCGGTCAAGCATGGTGGCATAGGCAGTTTCCGCCCGGTCATCATCATGCAGGCAGGCGGGCAGGCAGGCAGCTTCCACCGGGTCGATCAATGCGCGGCCACACACGGCATCGGCCCCTTTGGCAAAGGCGGCAAGCGTCTTGGCCAGCCAGTCCGGCGCCACCACGGCATCGGCATCAGTCGTGAGCACGATGCCCTGCTGCCCCGCAAGTTCAGCCGCGCGGGCCATGGCTGCGCGCCGTGCGGTGCCGGCATGGGCCATCGCGGGCGGATAGGTGCGTTCAAGCACATGCAGGCCGAAAGGCAGCCTGCTGCCCAGCGCCTTTACGTTGGGTAATGTCGCATCGGTGCAGTTGTTGAGCAGCAGCACCACATGGCTCAGGCGGGCTGCGTGCTGGCGGGTGAGCGCAAGCAGGCAGGGGCCGATGCGCTCAGCCTCGTTCCGCACGGGAATGGCCGCGACAAGAGGGCAGTCAGGCTGCATGGGTCACCTGTGGGTAAGGAGAACGCTCAACGCCCGATGGACCTGCCCGGTTTCATATGCGCAGATCGCGACCATGCGGAATGGAAGCCGCCCGGTCAAACGCGGACACGGCGGCCGCGCGGCTGATTCTACTGACCTGCAAGGTTATAATTGATTGTCAGATCAATATGAAACACGGTGCCCTTTAGGGGCGGGTTGTCAGGGAGGCGAAAAAAATCAATAAAGATGTTTTTATAACCTTTTATTTTTACGATTTACTTTAACATTATGATAATTACTATTTTAATATTATTATTAATAAAATATAAAATAAATCATAAAATAGAACAAGTTGTTTTAAACGTGTAAAAATACGGGGCCCATTTTCGGTCAAGCCGACATGCCCGGCGTGAACCGACGTCATGACAGGCCTGTATTGCCAGATCTAATGTGCCTGCCTGTAAGAATCATTGTTTTCTGGCACTCTCATAACACTATATTCAAGGCAGAGCACAACAGAGTACCTCGCGCCTTGCCGATCATGGATGAGTGACCACATTCAATAGAACTATTTTTTATAAGGAGCGTTTTATATTGTAACTATAACGATAAAAAGGCTTTTCATCGTGAATGACGATACATTGAAGCATGATGACCTGTCCTATCGGGACAGCGTGCAACAAGGACGCCGGAACGCCTTTCTTTTTGCAGGGGCCGCCGGGCTTGCCGGGCTTATGTTTGGCCTCGACACCGGTGTCATTGCCGGTGCGCTCAAATTCATGGGCATTGACCTCGGGGCCAATGAGCGCGCGCAGGAATGGATTGTCTCCTCGCTCATGCTGGGTGCCGCAGGGGGTTCGCTGCTGGCCATCCCGGTTTCGCATTACCGGGGGCGGCGGGGGGCCATGTTCTATGCTGGCCTGCTGTTCCTGCTTGGCACCGCCCTGTGTTCGCTGGCCCCGTCCATTCCCGTCATGATTTCAGGGCGTGTCTGCCTTGGCATTGGCGTTGGTTTCGCGTCTTTTTCAGCACCGCTCTACATTGCCGAAATTACGGAAAAGAGCCAGCGCGGCACCATGATCTCGCTCTACCAGCTTGTCATTACCGCAGGCATGCTCCTGGCCCTGCTGTCAGACAGCCTGCTTTCTTATGGCGGGCACTGGCGGTGGATGCTGGGCATTCTGGCCGTGCCCACGGTGTTCTTTATCCTGGCAACGACGCGGGTGCCTTATTCACCGCGCTGGCTGGCCATGCATGGGCGCAGGCGCGAAGCCCGTGGCGTGCTGCAAAAAGTGCGTGGCTCCCGCGAACGCGCCAATAACGAACTTGACCGGATTGAACAGAACCTTCGCAAAACCGAGGGAAATGGCTTCCAACTCCTCAAAACCTCAAGGGGTTTTCGCAAGACACTGGCCCTAGGCATGGCGCTCCAGATGTTCCAGCAACTCGCGGGCATCAATATCTTGCTGTATTACGCCCCGCATCTGCTTGAACATCTTGGTTTTTCGGCGCAGGCAGCAGTATGGTGCACGACATTGCTCGGCCTTGCCAACATGGTGGCGACCGGTGCTGCCATTGTGCTGATCGACCGCTGGGGGCGCAGGCCGTTGCTGCTGCTCAGCACGCTCATGGCCTCGCTCAGCCTGTGTGCGTTCGGGTTCGTGCTGTTCGCGCATGTGGGGGGCAGCATGGGCAGTATTGCCATCATCGGGCTGCTGGTGCTGTTCACGCTGGGCTATGCCCTGGGTGAAGGGCCGGTACCGTGGACCATGTGCACCGAAATCCAGCCCCTGCAGGGGCGCGGGCTGGCCATAGCGTGCTCCACCTTCGCCAACTGGATGACCAACTGGCTCATCAGCAACGTTTTCCTGTCCGTGATGAGTCTGATCGGGGATTACGGTATCTTCTGGCTTCTGGCTGGTTTCAATGCGGTTTTCTTCCTGATTGGTTACTTCCTTGTGCCTGAAACGCGCAGCTGCTCGCTTGAAGAGATCGAGCAGCGTGTCAACGCGGGTTACCCCTTGCGTGAAATCGGGCAGCCGCGAGGCTCATGAAAAAATTAAGGACTGATATAAGTTTTTGGGTGCCGCCTTTTTTAAAGGCGGCGTTCTTTGAAGCTTTTTGAAAAAAGCTTCACCAAAAACTTCTGTCTTTTAAATTCCAACCTAGGCTCAGGACCTATTAATTTATTGAACTGAGCGAGACATTGTGATTCACAGGCTTACCGATGGAGGTGAGGCTGTGAGTGAGGTATTTTTACTATCTGAGAGCCAGATGGAGCGGATTGAGCCGTTTTTCCCTCTGGCGCACGGAGTGCCACGGGTGGATGACCGGCGTGTTCTGAGCGGGATCGTTTATGTGATCCGCAACGGCCTTCAGTGGAAAGACGCCCCGAAAGCGTATGGTCCGCACAAGACTTTGTATAATCGCTTCATCCGGTGGAGCCGCCTGGGTGTCTTTGACCGGATCTTCGTCGCCCTGACAGAACAGGCTGGCCGTTCGAAGCGCCTGATGATTGATGCAACACATCTCAAGGCGCATCGGACATCGGCCTCCCTGCTCAAAAAGGGGCTTTTCCCCGCCATATCGGACGGACAAAAGGCGACCTGAACTCAAAACTTCATGCCGTGTGCGATGGTCAGGGTCGGCCTGTTCGCCTGCATCTGACAGCAGGCCAGGTCAGTGACTTCAAGGGCGCAGACGTGCTGCTGGCAGTTCTCCCCGACGAGACAGAAGAAGTCATCGGGGACAGAGGCTATGACAGCAACCGGATCAGGTTATCGCTTGCAGAACGCAATATCACTGCCTGTATTCCTCCGAAAAAGAACCGGAAAATAAAGCTGCCTTACAACTGGCATCTGTATAAAAAGCGTCATCTGATCGAAAACATGTCCGCAAAGCTGAAAGACTGGCGACGTGTGGCGACCAGATACGACCGCTGCGCACATACATTCATGTCTGCAATCCATATCGCAGCAAGCTTCATCTTCTATCTTAAAATGAGTCCTGAGCCTAAAAAAAAGCCTGCCCACCGGGAGGAAAACATCCCGGTGGGCAGGCTGAAAAACCAGTGGCCCTGAGTGCCGCGTGTGTCAGTGCAGGTTGGGGTCAGCCGTGTTTTCAGGCTGCCAGCCTGCGCGGGCGTTCACTGCCCGGTGGCGGATGGCCGAAGGCAGCATCTCGCGCAAAATCTTCATCGCGGCCTGTGAGGAGAGCCCTGTCTGGGTGGAGAAACGCTCGAGTTCCGTCGGGCGGAACAGGGCAATGATCGTGCTTTCATCGGCATGCGGGGCCGTGTCGTGCTCCTGCCATGTACGGATTAGCGGCAGCATGCCTGCTTCCTCCGCACGATGCTCGAGCATGCTGGGCTCGTCTGGCGCGGGCAGGGGGCCAAGAATGTCATTGAGCACCGACAGTGCGCCAGAACGGTCGCCCTGCGCGCCTGTCAGGAAATCACCGATGCGGGTGGTCATGTCGGTTACGTTACGTGAAATCGTCATGTGAACCTCCGGGAAACGGTAGCGGGGCGTCGCCAGGCCATGGCGTGCCCCGGTCACGGGACGGTGTTATTTACCCTGCACGGTGTCCCGGCATGCAGGCGACAGACGGGTGACCTTGCGGTGCATGCAGGCTTCAACCTGTCTTGTATCCGGTATGTCCAGCGGGCAAAGCCGCAGGGCATCGGCCTTGCAGGCCGCGACCTGCTGCGGTGTTGCCGGATCATCGGCATAGACTTGTGTAGCCATCCCGATCCCCAACCCTAATGCGATGGGGAGGGCGGGAAGAACGGTAAACCGCATCCTGTATCCTCCTTAAGTTTTTTCAATAGGGTGGCAAGGGTCAAACGCGCCCGGCTTCAGGGGGTTTGCCCCGCCTGAAGGGATAAAAAACACGTTGCCGTGAATAATCGCGCAGCCCTCGCCACGGTATTACATGCCCGGCGCGCTGGCGGCACCGGGGCTTTGATCCTGTCCTGCCTGCTGGGGCGAGCCGGTGGGACCGCCCACGCCTTCACCCACGGCATTGCCTGAGGGGGCTGCGGAATCGCGCGGAGGCGCTTGCGTTTTCTCTTCCGATTTTTCCGCCGAGCAGGAAATGCAGGCATCCTCCCCAATGCGGCCACTACAGGCCGTGAGCGGCAAGGCAAACCCGATGCCCACCACAAGCGCGCATGAACGGGCAATAACCCCAAGGGACATGAAGCGGGGCGGGTTGCTGGTCGCGGCTACGGGCACGGGTTCCTCCTTGTTGCTTCAGGAGGCTGTTTCACAAAATACCCTGCCGGGCCATGAACAGCTCAGTCCTGCCACAGACAGGGACCGGCCAGCAGGGGACTTTATGAAACAGCCTGTCTAATTCACAACGGGTAACCCGGGGCACAGTTGCATGCGGCGTGCCCGCAGCGGTTATGGCGTGCTGCGATGGCGTGGCACGATGCGCGCGCCAGCCACGCCTGTGCCCGGCGGCAGGGTGCACAGCCCGGTGCGGCCATCAGGCGTTACGCGCCATGTTCCGCCGCGCTGTCTGCAGTCCTGGGCGGGTGGCAGGTTGCGCGCCATCAACGCATCGCCACAGCCCGCAAGCCCGAGCAGGCCCAGCAGGGCGAGACAGGCAGGGCTGCGTGATTTCACTGCGGCCGGGCGGAATGATGGCTGCGGAACAGGGTCCATTCCTCCATCACGGTACCATCAGGCAGGTGGCACCAGCCCGTTGTGCCCTGTGGGGACGTGCGCAGTTCAAGCCTGCCACCCAGATGCACGCAATAGGCGGAAGCCGGGTTGGGCATGCCGATCCGCGCCGCATGCGCCGGGTCATGACGGGCAGTGCAGGCCCCCAGCACAACAGTTGCGCCAAGGGCTGCAAGCCGCATCAGGGCGCTGCGGACCGGGGTGGGGAAGAGGTTCATCATCTCGTTTCGTGCCACATGCAGCAAAAAATGGTTGGGGTGTTGATAACAGGCCCAGGCCCATTGGCCAAACCGGTCAGGGCGCGTGGGCGGCGGGCGGCAGGGCGGCCTGCACCGCGCCGAGTGCCGCGCCATGGCCTAAGGCGCGCAGCATGACGGCCAGGTTGGCATGGTCCATCACCGCGCTGTTGGTCAGGCGCGGCAGGCCATGGGCGTCATACCACATGAGCCAGAACCGCGCACCTTCCGGCCCGCGCACATATTCCAGCCACAGCGTATCGCCGGTATCTGCCTGTGTGACCAGTGGCGCGGGCAGCACGCTGCCACGGACCTGCCCCGGGCCGTGCGGGTGGCCGTGGCGGGTATCGGTGCGATAGCGGGCGTTGGCGCAGGTAAACGGCTCGGTCATGATGCCAACCCCTACGCCACCCCACGCAAAATGTGAATGACCCCGATGGACACGGCCCGCATCGGCGCGTATGGGAGGCCGCATGTCTTCCATAAAGCCCCCCCATGGCGTGCGGCTTGGCATAGATTTCGGCACGACCAATACCGTTGTGGTGGTGCTCGACGCCAAGGGCCAGCCGCAGCCCGCGCGCTTCCATTTTCCCCATCATCCGCCCACCGAGACATGCCGCACGCTGCTATGCCTGTGGCATGACGAGATGCAGTCCCGTGGCGCCGCGCTACAGGAAGCCATTGGGGCAGCGGCGGTGGATGCCTACCTTGAAGACCCGGCGGAAAGCCGCCTCATCATGTCCATGAAGTCTTATCTGGCGCAGTCGTCCTTTCGCCAGACGCGGCTTTTGGGCCAGGTGATGACGCTGGAATCACTGGTGGCGCGTTTTCTGTCATGCCTGATGCGTACGCTCGATATCGACCCGGCCCAGGTCAGCGCCACCGTGGGGCGGCCGGTGCATTTTGCCGGTGTCCGCGCCGATGACGCCTTTGGCGAGGACCGCCTGCGGGCAGGCTTTGCGCAGGCGGGCTTCCATCATGTTGACGTAGCCCTCGAGCCTGAAGCGGCAGGCTGGCACTTTGCCCAGCGCCTCACGGCCCCTGCCACCGTTCTGGTTGGCGATTTTGGCGGCGGCACGAGCGATTTTTCCATCCTGCGTTTCGACCCCGCAAACGGGCAGGGGGCGACCCCGCTGGGCTATGCGGGCGTGGGCATTGCAGGCGACCAGCTTGACTACCGCATCATCGACAACGTGATCGCCCCCGAACTGGGCCGCAACACCACCTACCGCGTCATGGGTGGCCAGCCGCTGCCGGTGCCCGCCGAATGGTATGCAGCCCTTGGCCGGTGGCACCGGCTGGCGCTGATGCGCACACCCCAGACATTGCGCGACATGGCGGATGTGGCCCGCACCGCCGCCGAGCCAGAAAAGATACAGGCGCTGATCGATATCATCGAGGCCCAGCAGGGCCAGGCGCTGTACCGCGCCGTAGGCCAGGCCAAGCGGGACCTGTCCAGCGCGCAGAGTGCCATGCTGGATTACGAATATGGCGATGTGCGCATTCACCGCACCATAACCCGTGCGGAATTCGAGGGCTGGATCGCGCCTGACCTCGCGCGGTTTGATGAGGCGGTGCAGGCAGCACTCGAACGCGCAAATCTGCCCGCAAGCGCCATTGACCGCGTGTTCCTGACCGGCGGCACATCATTCGTTCCCGCCGTACGCGCGCTGTTCACCCGCCGCTTTGGCGCAGACAGGGTGGACATGGGCGGTGAGTTCGTATCCGTGGCGGAAGGGCTGGCGCTGATGAACGGGTGAGGGCACCCATGGTGCCCATGACATCGCAGGGCGGCAGCGTGAAGCACATCAAGGTCATGGCGGATTATGCATGCTACCCGCTATGGCATGCTGGCCCCCGCGCGGGGGACGGCGATTTTGATCCCGCTACCCTGCCGATTTCCGATGATCTGAAGCAGGCTCTCGATGCATGGCAGCGTGCGTTCGATGCCATTCTGGACTGGGACGACCCCGGTGGCCCCAATACCGGGTTTGAAACGCCAGACGCCCGTGATGCTTTTGACCAGCAGGGGATTGAACTGGCCGCGTGGCTGCAACGCGAACTGGGCACGCAATATCAGGTGAGCATAGTGACCTGCGGGGCGGGTTATGTCAGGAGCCCTTCAAGGGGTTCGGGGCGTGGGTCCACCCCTGATTTCACCGAATTCCTGATGGTCAGATGGTAAAAGGCGGATCCTGCCCCGATTTTACGCGCAGGCCGAGTGCATCTCCTGCAGGATTGACCCTGTCGGGCAGGTAGGGCCGAAATATGTGTCTCGAAGGGCATGCATGGCGATTGTCTGTTCCCTGCAAGCCGAAGGGGTGCTTAACCTGCGGAGATGAAACCGATTGCCCCCGGCCTGCCGCCTGCAGCCCCCGCCCGTATCAACCGCCGCCTGCGTTGCGCCAGCCTGCTGGCCGCAGCCCTGCTTGCAGGGTGTGCCGGGCCGGTCAGCGTGCGGCAGGTCTCGCTGGTGCACAGCTATCGTGCCGCCACGCGCACGGCGCTGGCGGGGCGCGAAGCAAGCGATACCACGCTGATCGTGCTGCGCCGCCACGGGCTGTTGCCGCTGTGGCGCCGCAGGCCCGACAGCGCCATAGCCACCCTGCGCACGCAGGCGGCGGGCCGCGATGATGAGGCCGATGTGCTGTTTGCGTTAGCCGAACTGAGTTACCGGCAGGGCCTGCGCCACCACCATGCACAGGATTTTCTGGCAGCCAGCCTCTATGCCTATGCCTTTTTGCAGCCGGGGCAGGCGGATGGTCCCAGCCCGTATGACTTACGTTTCCGGCAGGCCTGCGATCTGTACAATCTTGGTCTCGCGGCAGCTTTTCCGGCCCCGGTCAATATTGCCAGCCAGAGCCGCGCGCTGCCATTTGGCACGCTCGAGTTGAGTGCTGACCCCGCCCAGTTGCGCTGGCATGGGCGCGTGCTGGACAATATCCGCCCCACCGCGACCCTTGGGGTGGGCGGCATCAATAACGTCTATCACACCCCCGGCCTTGGCGAGGCCCTGACCGTGCTGGCCCGCGCCACGCCCGATGCGCCCGCCCGCCCGGCCAGCAGCGGCCAGACGCTGCAGCACGCAGGCGCGCACGCGCCATCCGCCGTGGCTGACATCGCGGCACCGGCGCAGGATGACGCGACGCGCAACCGCGCCGTGCCCCAGAACCAGCCAGAGCCTGAAGGCACGCCTGATGGCAGCTTCGTCATATCAGAAAAGCTGCGCCTGCCCGCAAGTCTGGTGCTGGAAATGGATAACCCGCGCGCGCAGGTGCTGGGCGAACACCCCAGCGGGCGGCTCATGCTGCGCATAATGGATGAAAGCCCCGATACCCCCATAGCCCATGCCCGCGTGCCCGCCGCCTATGACCAGACCACCGCGCGCGCCCTGAGCCTGGTGGATACCGCGCTGGGCACCAAGGAATACCGGGGGTTCTTTGACGGCACGACCTATGACGGCACCCGCCCGCGCCTGATCGCCATGAACCCGCACCACCATGGCAGCATGCCGGTGGTGTTCATACACGGCACCGCCTCCAGCCCGTACCGCTGGGCCAGCATGGTCAATGACCTGCTGGAGGACAGGCGCATCCGCGACCATTTTGATTTCTGGTTCTTCTCCTATGCCACGGCCAATCCCATCCCGTATTCGGCGTGGCAGTTGCGCCATACCATTACCGAGGCCGTGATCAGCCTGGGCGGCGTGCAGGCCGACCCCGCGCTGGGGCACATTACGCTGATCGGTCACAGCCAGGGCGGGCTTCTGGCGCGCATGCTGGTCATCAACCCCGGTGACAGGCTGTGGGATGGCACGGCGGGCCGACCGCTTTCCAGCTTCCACCTCAATGCCGATACCATGGCGCTGATCCGCCAGACCATGTTTCCCACCCCCATGCCCGAGATCGACCGGGTGGTGTTCATCTCCACCCCGCAGCATGGCAGTTACCTTGCGGGCAAGTCGATCGCGCAGTTCGTGGGCGGCATGGCCAGCCTGCCGTTGCGGGTGACTGAAACGGCGCGTGAGATCGTGACCGGGTCGGGTGACAGCACGCATGTCGATAACCGCATTCCCCGCCTGGGCAGCGTCTATGCCATGTCGCCGCACAGCGCGTTCATGCGCACGTTGCCCACCATTCCGATCATGCCCGATGTGCATGTGCATTCCATCATTCCCGTATGCGGGGCAGGGCGGGATCTGGCTCATGCCGATGATGGCGTGGTCTCCTATGCCAGCGCGCATATTCCTGATGTGGAATCAGAACTGGTCGTGCGGCATTCGGAACATTCCACGCAGTCCAATCCCTTCACCATAGCCGAAGTGCAGCGCATCCTGCTTGAACAGCTTGCCCAGTATCCGCCGCCTGCGCCCCAGGGCGCGCGCAGCGCCGTACTGCCATGAGTGTGCCTGTGCCGCACCGATGGCGCATGATTGGCCTGCGGTCCGTTCTGGGCGTGGCAACCGTGCTGGGCACGGGGGCGCTGTACTATTCCACCCTCATGCCCGATGCACTGCGGCTGGGCCTGAGTGCTGCGTTTCCCGCTCTGATGGTGGGGGCAGGGTGGCTGCGTCCGGCCCGGCTCGGGCATGCGGCGCGGGGTGTTGCGGTCGTGGCACTCACGGGCTGGTACGTGACCGACCCGCCGCGCAATGACCGGGTCTGGGCGGAGGAATACGCCATACCGGCCGATGCATGGCGTGAGGGCAATATGGTGCATGTTCGTAACGTGCGCAATTTCCGTTACCGCTCGGTCACCGATTACCTGCCTGCATGGTATGACGCGACATATGACCTGGGTAAACTCGATCGGGTCGATCTGGTAACCTCCTATTGGGCAGGTGAAAATATTGCCCATGTCTTCCTGAGCTTTGGCTTCAGCGACGGGCAGCATCTTGCCATGTCGATTGAAACCCGCAGGCAGGCGCGTTTTTCCTATTCCACCATTGCGGGTTTCTTCCATCATTATGAACTGTTCTATGTAACAGCCGATGAGCGTGACCTGATTGGCGTGCGCACGGATGTGCGCCGCGAGCGGGTCTATCTGTACCGGCTTGACCTTTCGCCTGCCGTGCGTGAGCGTCTGTTCCTGAGCTATGTGGGTGCGATCCATGACATTATTCGCCATCCGCTATGGTACAACACGCTGAGCGATAACTGTACCACGGGTATTCTGGCGCGCGCGGGTGCAAAACTGCGCTACCGTTTTGACTGGCGCATCATACTGAGCGGGCACACCGCCAGCATGGCCTATGACATGAACCTGCTTGGCCCCTATGACCCGAAGCGCTACCCCGATTTTGCCGCAGTCCATGATGCCAGCCGCATCAGACGGCCCGAACATGCGGTGATCGGACCGGATTATTCCACTGCCATCCGCGCTACCCTGCCACCACCGGCAGGACCGTAGATTATATAAGCTTTGACGTAATTGTTACGAACTGTGGCAAAAATGTGGCATGCCTGATTGTGATGCGCCTGAGAGATTTTGAAAATTTCTTTATTATTACTGAATTTTTTTAAATAAAACGTAAAAAATATATATGTTTAAAGATAAATGCGTCATTTTTCCTGAAAATTCTGTAGTAGTGCATTTTTTTGCTCTGGATTTTTATCGTCCAGACCTATATTTCAGGAAAAAGAATATCTTGATGTAAGTCAAAGATACAATTTACTTTTGTTAAGTTAATGGAAAAATTATTAATGAATAAATTCGCCATTGCGGGCTGCCTTACCGCTGTTCTTCTGGTTTCCGGTTGTGCTTCCTCCGGCAATACTTCCATCAAGAACGAAACGGCCGACACCATCGACCAGAAGATTCATGACAACGTGACAACCAAGCAGCAGGTACGGGCCATGTTTGGTGATCCGATGAGCACCCACTTTACGGATAGCGGGCATGAAGAGTGGCAGTACAGCTTCGCTACCACCAAGGCAAACGGCACGAATTTCATTCCCTATTACGGCGCGTTCTCCAATGGGTCGCATGGCAAGGAAAAAACCCTGGATATCATCTATAACGGAGATGTGGTCTGGCATCACGTCATGTCATCCTCCAACGTCAAGACGCATGAAGGCCTGTAAAATGCCTGTAATGTCAGACATGGTAATCTGACTTACACATAAAACATGACGGATCACTTATGGCACGGCTCCCGAAAGGGCCGTGCCATAGGCGTTCAGACCACCGCTCTGATAAAATTCCTGATATGGTTTTATTGTAAATAATGGGAACAATTAATGGACTATATTGTTAATTTTAATATGAAATAAAAATACAGATGCGATTGCGGTAATTAATTTTTCGGTATACTGACATGGCCAGCGCAGAGAGGGATGAACTGGGTCGCCTGCGCATGCGCCATATTGGTAGCATTTCCTGTGCTTCCCCGCGCTCTGGCTGCCGCTGCTGGCGGCACAGGCTATTCCCGCGCGAAGGAAAGCACGTGCGACCGCCATGGCGCGGCATGTTCCACCAAGCCAGAAAATGCAGCCCGCGCCCTGTGGCGCTCGCTGCCGGGCGGGCGCGGTGGAAGGACATCAACCTTGAGCGTTACGGCACGCAGGTGTCCGAGACCGCAGGCTTCTGGATGTCCTTTCATGACCTGACGGGCGGCTATCCGTGGCTGACCAAGCGCGTGGCCCGTGTCATGGGGCATGAGGCCAGCCTGCCGCGCCGTAACCGCTGGGCTGGCGTGCTGGTCGCCATGGTGCCCTATGGCGGCAGAATTGGCGGGGCAGGGGTGATGATCCTCTATTTTTACATCATCTTTTTCATCATAATGGTCGGCCTGCCCATCTATCGTGACCAGCTGCCCGGTTTGCGCGCGCACTTCATGTATGGCGAAACAGCCATGGCCCGCTCCGCGCTGGAGGATTACTACATCAATAATCATGATGTTCCCGCTTCGCTGGCCCAGATTGGCCAGAAAGACCATCTGGATAATGGCAACACCCTGACGCTGAATGACTACAACATGGCCATTACGGTGACATCCCACAACAAAAGCATGTTGATCATGCCCCGCATCAACAAACAGAAACATATTTCGTGGTACTGCACGCCGGGCCGGGGCATGCAGGCCGCCCAAATGCCCGCTACATGCGTGAACGGCGGCCACTAGACGCCCCTTCCAGCCGGAACGGGCGCTCATGATGCAGCCCGCCCGTTTCCCGCCCACCTGCCTTCAACCATTGCTGGGTGCAAGATTCGTGTGCTCCGCCATGCGGCACCGTACTCTTGCGACAGGCTGGCTATGCGCCCATCATTGCCTCTACTGAACCGTGGAGACGTGACATGCCAACTCTGTTCACACCGCTTAAGGTCGGTGCCCTTACGCTGCCCAACCGCATTATCATGGCGCCGCTGACGCGCCTGCGCGCGGGGCCTGATCATATTCCCAACGATCTGATGGCCGAGTATTATGCCCAGCGCGCGCTCGCGGGGCTGATCCTGTCGGAGGCAACCCCGGTTACGCCCCAGGGCATCGGCTATGAGGATGTGCCGGGCATCTGGTCGGAAGAGCAGGCGGAAGGGTGGAAAAAGGTGACTGCCGCCGTGCATGCGGTGGGTGGGCGCATCTTCATGCAGCTATGGCATGTTGGCCGCATTTCAGACCCGTATTTTCTCAATGGCGAGGCCCCGGTGGCCCCAAGCGCGATTGCCGCCAAGGGCCATGTCAGCCTGCTGCGCCCCAAGCGTGGTTATGTTACGCCGCGCGCGCTGCGCACCGATGAAATACCGGGCATTGTCGCAGCTTTCCGCCGTGGGGCGGAACTGGCCAAAATTGCCGGTTTTGATGGCGTGGAAATTCATGGCGCCAATGGCTACCTGCTTGATCAGTTCCTGCAGGATTCCACCAACCACCGCACCGACCAGTACGGCGGCCCGATCGAGAACCGGGCGCGGCTCATGCTTGAAGTGACCGATGCGGCGATTGATGTATGGGGACCAGACCGGGTGGGCATGCATCTCTCGCCGCGCTGCGACCTGCACGACATGGGGGATTCCGACCCCGCCGCCACTTTTGGCTATGTGGCGCGTGAACTCGGCCGGCGTGGCATTGCGTTCATCTGCGCGCGTGAGGCGGAAGGGCCGGACAGCCTTGGCCCGCAACTCAAAAAACAGTTCGGGGGCGTCTATATTGCCAACGAAAAATTCACGCCCGCCAGCGCGGAAAAAGCTGTTGAGGCAGGCTGGGCCGATGCCATCGCCTTTGGCCAGGCCTTTATTGCCAACCCCGACCTGCCGGAGCGCCTGCGCACGGGCGCGGAACTGACGCCGCCAGACCCCAGCACTTTCTACACTCATGGCCCGGAAGGCTATATCGACTACCCAACGCTTGGCGCGGCGGGCGACTGAACCCGCTTCAACCGGCCTCCTCCCGTCATGGTGGGGGCCAATGCATCAAGGCAGGATGAAATCTGCCTTAATGGCGCTGCCGGGCCCGGTCGATCAGGTCATAATCGGCGTGGTAAAGCTGCCTGATCCGCCGGATCTGCTCAGGGGTCGGCACTTCACTTTTGTCACTGGCTGCGGTGGCATTGACATGCGCAATCGGCCCGCTACCAAACGGTGCGATGAAGCGCTCGATGCGCGCCATTTCATCAAGCATGAACAGATGGTTGACCGCAATGGTGCCATCGTGCCCGGTGAGGTACCATGTCTGTGCCCGGAAAATATGGTCGATATGGTAGGGATTGCGTGCCTGCGCCACCAGATCGAGCGCATCATCAAGGTCACGGAGCGCCATATATGATGCGCGGAACCCTTGCGCCACCTGCCGCGCCCCGCTACCGCCCGCGCGGGCATAGCGATACGCCGAAAGAAAACGCTGGACCGGATCACGCAGGATGGCAAATGACGGAAAACGCACCAGATCGGGCAGGCGGCGTTGGAAATAGCGTATGGTTTCATGCCCCACATCCATGCCGTACAGGGCGCGGGTTATGGATGTGCCGGCATTTTTGGGCACATGAATGAACAGAAGGCCGCGCGCGCGCACCATTGCCGCGCGCCGTTGCCGTTTGGGGCCTGGCGGGTAGGCAATACGGAGTTCACTCAGGCGCTCATGCACATCGCTGGACATTTTGACACGAAGCACAGGCTGCAACAGCGTTTGCATGGGAAACGGATCCGATAATGATGCAGTCATTATCCTGCAGGATAATGTTACGGTGCGTTACCAAGGTGAACCGATTGCAACAATGCCTGCGACACGGCTGCACGATTTTGCAAAACAACGGCCAGGGCCATCCATTTAGAAGTCGATGGCGATGCCCGATAATAACATTCCTGATACCGCCTTTTACAAATAAGGCCGTATCAGGAAAACTGTATCAATAGGTCGTTTCTCAGTTCCGGCTCTCAAGAAGCGCGTGAAAAGTCAGCTCTGAAAACATCCAGCCATCATAAGGAAGTTTTGGGTGAAGCTTTTTGAAAAAGGCGGCACCCAAAAACTTTTATTATTTCCATCAATGACTTGTTCCAAACGATCTTTCAGATCGCCTTGCTGCCATCGGGCCGTGTATTGACCTCGCCCGCGCGATCGGGGGCATCGGTCAGTTCGGGCAGGCGGTCGGCAAGGAGGGCGCGGGGGCGACCGATCCACATGCCGTCGCGCAGATGGTCGCGGCGGGGATTGGTTGTGTTCGGGTGCACAAGAAGGCTCAACCCGCCATGATTGAGCATGAGCCAGGGCACGAAGGTTGCGAATAATCCTGTCTCGAACGCGATCTGGTACATAGGCGCCACATGCGGGCCGACCGCCACATCATGCCAGCGCCCCAGCCTGACGGCAAAGCGCTCGGCAATACGGTCTCGCAACTGGCTTGCAGCCTGCCGTGTCGTGGCATCGTCAAAATAGACATGCACATGATAGCTTGCAATCTCGGCCAGGGTGCGGGGGGCGGTCGTCTCATCGGTCATGTGTCGTGCACTTTCTGCGCGGCGGGGTTAGTGGGGTGAATTGGGCAGGGTGATGCGCGTTTCGGTGCGCATGGGCTGCCTTACGGTATGCAGCATGGTGGACATGCCCCATTTGCGCCCATCGAACGTGCCGGTACTGTCAAGCACGCTGAGCGTGTTGCCGGTAAAGTCCATCCGGGTTTCAAATGTCATGGGGTGGGTCTGGCCGCGCAGGGTCAGTTGCCCCACCATGCGCGAGGCCACGCCGCCATTGACGATGTGCGGCCTGCAGTCACCAACGTAACGCGCGGTGGGCCAGCGATCCGTGCCCAGCATGCCGCCTGATTTCGCGGCCTTGCGCTCCAGTATGGTGTCCATGTGCACGGTGGTGGCATCCATGCTCAGATCCACATGGCAGGTCTGGCGCGACAGGTCATAGTCCAGCGTGCCGGAGACCTTGCCAAACTGCCCGTCCATCGCACCGATGACACTGCTCGCGTGCAGCAGCACGGCGGTATTGTCAGGCGTAAGCGTGAGATGCTGGGGCGTGGCATGGGCCTGGCGCGCAAGGGTGGGGAGCCCGAGGCAACCCAGCATTACTGCAAGGAAGGCAAAGGGACGCGCCCGGCGCGGGGCAGGGCGTTGTGCATGTTCTGTCATGGCAGGCTTAACGCACGGTGCCGCGTGAGGTTGTGCGAACATGGATCACCAGCCCCCGATGGGGCCGTGACCACGCGCGGGGCGAGGCGTGACAGGATGCATGAACGCCTGTCTACAACCCGAATGCGGCGCCAGTAGGGCAAGGGGGCGTAGGCAGGATTTATGTCAGGGCACGCGCCCGCTGTCAGGCCATGACATCGTGGCTGTATTTTACAATAAAATCAGCAAATGTGGGTGCGTACAGGGTGGATTCATCACCGACCGTGCGCAGAACCGGGTATTCACCCCGTGCATCGGCACGGGTTGTGTCAAACACGAATATTTCCGCGAAATCCGTCCGGCACAGAACGATTTCCGTAGGTTTTATGGCGTTCTGGCGGCGGTAGAGTACGGTGCGTTCGGCAATGTCACCGCTGGGCGTGTTGCGATCGAACCCAGGGTAGATGGAAAATATTTCATCGCCAAAAATAGATGCGTAGCCATAATGCTCGGCAAGGAACAGGTAGCTTGGCGGCAGTTTCTGGCCCAATATGCTTTCGACCTCGGCAATATCTTCAGGGGTCGGGGCAAGGCTTTCATCACCAACCTCAAGAGAATTACACGAATTGTTTTTTATGCAGGCTACCAGATCATGAAAAGGCATATTTTTACTTCCAAACCCATTTACCAACCACGCGCCCATTGATCACGAGGTCAGAGGCATCAACCTCATCCACCGGATAGGTCGGGTTGACGCTGATGATGCGGATGCGCGGCGGGCGGGAATTGGGCACCAGCATCAACTGCTTGATGACCACCCCCATGCCGTTCCACAGCACATACACGCCGTCGGGCGAGGGAATACGGTGGCCCGTATCGACCAGCACGCGATCACCTGCCACGAATTCCGGCTCCATGGAATTGCCCGCCACGCGGATGATGGCAAGCCCCCCGGTATCAGGCAGGTAGGTGCGAATGAAATCACGCGGGATGCGCCATGAATCCAGCGTGGGATGGCCTTCACCATCCCCACAGGCCGTGTGGTCAACGATTGCGCCAGCACCGGCCTGGGGCGAAATATCGTATTCGTGCACGGTTACCGCACCATCTTCGTTATGCACCGGCATGCTTGCGCGTTCGGCGCGGCTTATGCTCTCGTTCAGGTCCGTAGCGCCTGGCACGATGCCACACAGGGCCCAGACTTCGGATGCAGCAATGGGTGGGTCGCCACGATCAGTCAGCAGGGGCACCAGCTTGCGCACCAGTTCAACGGGAATGAAGTCCTTTTTCAGCTTGTTCTCATAAAAAGCATAGCTGGAAAATTTCTCCCCCATGCCCAGGTCGCGCGCCAGCGCCCGCACGGTGTAACCCGCCCGCTCCCGCAGGGCCTTGAGTCGCGAGGCTGCGGCACCTGCCCCCCCGCTACTGCCGCCACGCAGCAGATCGCTTGCGGTGCAGCCCAGAATGGCGGCTACTTTTTCCAGGCGGTCGCCTCCGGGATTGCGGGATTTGCCGCGCAGGATGTCATGCACGTAGGTTTCGTTCAGCCCAGCCAGATCGGCCAGACGTTTTTTATTGAGGTTAAGCCGCTCCATGCGGCGTTCAATCTCGACGGCGGCGGGGGAGCGTGTATCATCCATAATGGGAAATATCCCACAACATTGGCACAAAAGGTAGGGGGGATATATCCCATTATGTTAAATTGATGGGAATTATCCCGCTTTTTGGCTTTGTCCGCCCTTCCGTGGCATTGCGTGAGCCCGCATTTCTGGATGGCGACGCATCGGTGGGGCCAGCCACAAACCCCACAAGCGGTACATCCATCATATAAACGGACGCCCTACGGCAGGCTGAATAACACCGTGTCACGATGTGTGCATCATCATGATGACAGCAGGAGGCATGGACGGCAAGCTGCCATGTGTGTGGCGCGATTTTTTCCATTACGGAAATTCCGCTTTCCGTCTCTAAAAAATCTTCACCAAATATGTTCTCATGGTTATACGCAATTTCCTGAAAGGACATCTGCATGCGTAAGGGTCTGTTCATGGGGACCCTGCTGCTGGCCTGCCCCCTCTATGCCCATGCCGCGCAGCGGGAATGGAAAGGCACGACCGAGGGCACCACTTCCGCTACAATCAAGTATGATACGATCGCGGGCACCGGCTCGGTACAGGCCATGGGGCAGATGTGCTTCGCCAGCCTTGAGGGCAAGGCGGTACCCACGGCCAACGGCTTCGCAATAGTCGCACATGACGGGAATACAAACTGCAAGCTTGGTATTACGCTCAATGCCCAGGGCGATATCACGTCCAGCGATGAAGGGCCGGGCTGCATAACCTATCATGGGGCCTCGTGCTCGTTTGATGTCATGAGCGCCCACGCCACGCATTGAGGCATGGGGCGGGTAACCTGACGGGCTGGTGTTAAGCGGCGGAGCAGGCGGGTGAAACTGCCTGCCTGCATATTGTGGCGATAGTATGGCTTTGTTGCACAAAGTCGTACAGGAATTGCCATGCCCACCCCACGCACTCCTTTTTCACCCGCGCCTGTCCATGCTGCCGCCGTGCTGCGGGCTGAACGCCGTGCCCGGTTGCGCATGCGTGATATTGCAGCAGGACTGCAACCGGACATGGGCACCGATGGCCCTGCGGCCCTGATGCGCCCGGTGGAGCAGGTCCGCGTGCAACATGCACCCGGCGCGCGGCCGCATACCGTACGCCGCCTGACGGATACATGCGAACTCGACCGGCTGTTCTATCGCGCCAACGCTGCCCTGAGCGCCGAGCAGCATGCGGTTGGGCTGCGCTTCAGGGCCTGCTGGCAGCGTTGCACACGCACGGGGCGGCTGGTGCAGCGTTACAGCCCGCAAACCGGGCAGGGTGGTGGCACGCTGGAAGAAACTGAAATCAGCGTAAACGCCCGGCACGCCATTGACCGTGCGCTGGCCCTGCTCACGCCTGCCCGGGCGCGCGTGGTCTGCGCCGTGTGCGGCCTGGATGAACACCCCGGCACCCGCATCCGCACCCTGCATAGGGCACTGGACCTGCTGCATGAAAAATGGCGGTGACCTTTTATAATTCTTGCCGAACAGCCTGACCCGGAACTGTCTATCAGGTGCCCGATACTGACCCGATCGGCTGCCGGTGCAGATCGAGCAGGTCAGGATCAAGACGGTCAAGTTCCTCCTCGAACCGGCGCCGGCCATGCGTCTTGATATAGGCTTTCTCGCATTCATAAACCGGGATCAGCCAGATCATGATAATCGGCGCCCCGCCATCTGCCGGTTCAAGGCTGGCAAAGCCAGGGAGGCAAAAAACAGGCATCGTGCAATAAAGACCGGTCAACTGCGTGCCGGGCAGGATGGAGGCCGTGAATTTGATTACATCGCCCGCCAGCAGGGCGTCTTTTGATCGGCCAACAAGTTCGGACACACCCAGCATCATCCGCACGACATCATCCATCGGGGCATCCTGATGGGTCGCGAAGATGAGTTCGCAGTGCAGGTTGCAGCCATCAGGCATCCGGGCGTCATGTTGCCCCAGCCCGCAGGTGGCAAAAAAGCGCTCATTGCGTGCAGGCGTTCCGTCAAATGCGACAAGCCGCATGGGCCAGCCGGGCGTGCGGTCGCGCCAGTCCTGCGCCACAGGGCCAAGGTAGCGGGTATAATGATCCAGCATGCGTGCCTCAAAGGCATCGGCATCACGGATCACCTCTGGCGTGGGCAGGGTGCTCGTGGCCGGCACGAAAATCAACGTGACCATGCTGCCGTCATATTCAAAATAGAGGTCATAATTCCCCGGCGGGACGGGCAATGCAGGCGTGCTGCCATGACTGCCCAGCACCAGCGTCGCGCCCTCCTCAACCTTGAAAGGCACGGCAATGATGGTGCGGGCGGCCGGGTCGGGCCTGTAGCTTTTATCCACTTCCACCACGAAAGCCATCTCGGCATTCTCGGGCAGGTAGAACGAAACGCTGCCCGGTTGCCAGGCAAAGCCCTGTTTGCGTTGCGTGGCATTCCAATCCTGTGATGGCAGGCCGGAGCGACTGTCGAACAGGCTGATCTGGTGCCCCGCAATCCTGATACGCCCCTCGAACATCTGTTGTCTTTCCCCCGGCATGACAGGGGTGGTTATGACATGATATGTCTGGCGCATGAAGACCACCGGCCTCTGCCTTGCCCTGCTTTCTGCCGTGCTGTTTGGCGCAAGCACGCCTTTTGCCAAGCTGCTGCTTGGCGACATGTCGGCCCAGATGGCGGCGGGCCTGCTCTATCTTGGCTCCGGCCTGGGGCTGGCACTGGTGCTGGCCGCGCGCGCTGGCCTGCGGCTACCCACGCATGATGAAGCCCCCCTTGCACGCCGCGACCTGCCCTGGCTGCTGGGGGTGATCGCGACCGGGGGCGTGGCTGGCCCGCTGCTGCTCATGCTTGGCCTTGCCCGCACGGATGCGGCGAGCGCCTCGCTTCTGCTCAATGTCGAGAGCATTGCAACGCTGCTGATCGCATGGGTGGTATTTCGTGAAAATGTGGATCGCAGGTTACTGTTCGGTGCTGCGTGCATCGTACTGGGGGCGGGCGTGCTGTCATGGCAGGGCCATGCGGTGCTGGCGCCGGGGGCGCTTTACATCGTTGCGGCATGCGTGTGCTGGGGCATTGATAACAACCTGAGCAATCGCCTCTCGGCAGTTGATCCCGTGCGCATCGCCATGCTCAAGGGCATTGTGGCGGGTAGTGTCAACCTGCTCGCGGCCCTTGTGCTGCAACACGCGCATCTGCCGGGGCCAGCGCTGGTGGCAGGGGCGGCAGTCGTGGGGTTTCTTGGTTATGGGGTAAGCCTCGTGGCCTTCATGTTGGGGCTGCGCCATCTGGGGGCGGCGCGTACGGGGGCATATTTTGCGCTGGCGCCATTTGTGGGGGCAGTGGTGTCACTCGCGCTGTTCCCGGCGCAGGGCGTGGTGCGGCTGCTTGTGGCGGCAGTGCTCATGGGCATTGGTCTGTGGCTGCACCTGACCGAACGCCATGACCACCCGCATGTGCATGAGCAAATGGCCCATACCCATCGCCACGTGCATGACGCGCACCACCAGCACGATCACGGCCCCGATGACCCGCCGGGCGAGCCGCACACCCATTACCACGTGCACACGCGGCTCGAGCACAGTCACGCCCATTATCCCGACCTGCATCATCGCCACGACCATGAGGACGGGCACAGCCACGCCGCCTGACAGCAAGAGAAAAAAGACCCGTCATGACCCTGCCTGATGCGTCACGTCCACAGCCCGCCCTCAAGATTGATGTCTACGCCACGCTGCGCGACCTGCCGCCACTGGTTTTTCCCCATGAACTGATGGACAGCCGCGACCTGTCCGACCCCGCGCTGCGCACCCAGTTGCGCGGGCTGGGCCATTACATCATGACGCATGGCGCAGGCGGCCCCATGCAGGCACAGCGCTACCACCTGTGGCGGCATGTGCAGCGCGTGTGGCATAATGTCCGCCTTGAGGTTGATGTGCAGGACATGGCGGCCCTGTCGGCCTGGGCGCTGGCAGCCAATGCCGTGCTGGTCATGCCCGATATCACGATCTGCACGCCTGACCTGACCATCATCATGGCACCCGATGGCACGATCAATGAAGCGGCGCAACTGCCCTATCCGCCCGATGCCATTGCCCGGCGGCAACGGAGCCTCGATGCACTTGCGGGGCTGGCGCTTGCGGCCCTGCCCATCATGCCGCCCGTGCTGGGGGAAGGGGAGGTGGTATTCCGCGACGTAGCTGAAATGGAACACCGCCTGCTGGGCCTGTTCCGTGTCGGAGCGGAAGGGGTTGCCCTGTGTGGCACGCCCGACAATATCCTGAGCGAGACCTGCCGCACCCTGCCGATAGATGCCAGCATTCTGACGCCACAAGAAAAAGCATTTATCGATGCCCCGACGCCGGTCATGGCCGAGCAGATGTCATGGCGCGTGGAAGCGGCGAGCACGCTGGCCTGGGCGCTTTCGCCATCATCCGTATCACTCGGGCCTGCCGAGGGCGCGCTGGATGTGGATAATCTCGTGCATGTTCGCAAGGCCATCGGGGCAGGGGAAAGACTTGCGCTGCGCCCGGCAGGCGAGATCCTTGACCTGCTCGACATGACATGGCGGCAGCACTGGATCACCCGGCAGGCGGGCGGGGCTGCCTGCGGCTTCAGCCCCGACATCATGATGGAGCGGCACGCGGCGCTGAACTGGCTGACCGGCTTCGATAACATGCCCGATACGGCGTGGGATGAGATCGCCACGCCGACCTGACAAGGTCGTGCCCATACCCCGCCCATGCATGGAAGCCGGATTGACAGGTTTCGCATGCCAAACGTAGCCTGAACGCCGCTACAGGCAGCAAGGACGGCGCAATGGATCAGTATGACGTTGGGGATGACGCGGATCGGCCCTACTGGCTCAGCGTGCCGCCGCAGGACTTCACCGCGCTTGTCGACTTCATCATGCCGGAAATAGAAGCCAAGCTGGGGCGCGATGGCGTTTTTGCCCCCCTGGGCGCGCTGATGGCGCGCGAACCGTATCGCGGCGCCATTGAACTGTTCGATGAACCAATGCCGGACAAAAAGGACGGCAACACCCAGCTTGACCATCTCAAGCAGGCCCTGCGTAACAGGGTGGCCTGTAGCCACCAGCGCGCGGCGGTGGTGGCGGCCAACTGCACCGTGCTGCTGCCCGGTAGTGGCAAGCAGGCCGAGGCTGCCGTGCTCATGTGCACGCATCGCGATGGCACGGCGGCGCATTACGTCTATCCCTACACCATAACCAACGGCAGGGTCACATTCGCGCCGCTTGAAATGACGGAAGGCACGCAGGACATCTTTCCGCCCATCCGCCTGCGCCCGTGGATACGCGAAACATGCCCGCCGCGCCCGGTTGGCTACCAGGTGGGCCTGTTCCTGTTCCACGGTATCGACCGCGAGACCGTGCTGCACCGCATGCACCTTGCTGATACCGGCAGGCCAGAGGCCGACTGTCCGGCACCTGCCGCCATTGCCAGCCTGGCTGATGGATGGACGGTGGTATGGTTCAATGATTCTGCCGCAGCCCTTCATCATGCCACGCATATGGAACACTATGCGGCGGGGTGCACAGCCCTTGCCTTATGTGTCGATGAACCGGATTATGTGACGGAAGCCACCGGCTATGCCAACGGCGCATGGTTGTGGACCGTGCGCCATGTTGGTACGTCACGCACCCGCTCGCTACCCGGTGGCCCGCATGACCTGCACGTCACCGGCACGCCGCCTGCGCAACTGGCCGCGATTGTCACGGCCATGCGCAAGGAGGAGGCGGATAGCGGCTACCTGCCGGATATGATTGATTTCTACTTCGACATACCTGTGGAACTCATTTACGCACTCACCGGGTTTCGATACTGCCAGCGGGACTATGATAGGGCGCGCGTGACTTTTAATACGCTCCTATTGGCCATGCCGACAGGTTGAGCCATGCATCTGTTTACCGTGTGTGACATGATCTATGCTTGTGGGCCAGCGATTGCGTTTTTCAGACGGTTGTAGCGCGCCATCAGGTTTGGAACTGCGGGACATAGGAAATGGAACCCCACACAAGGGGGTTCCTCCTCTTCTAAGACGCGTCTAAGCGGCCTCTCATCCACTAGTTAGAGATCAGCACTTCCCCACGTCGCCCGCGAGCATGCGCCTCTCTGCTTAACGAGTAGGACACGTCAACAGCCTCGATATCAAACCGACCGAACAACTGACGCACCTCTGGCGTATCATTCAGAGACATGATGAACCTGCCCTTCAGTCCTGCCAGCCCATCCAGCAGCACCTGAAAGTCCTCACGCCGGAACGGCGCACCGTAATCGTCCTCACAATTCCAATACGGCGGATCGAGGTAGAACAGCGCATCAGGCCGGTCATACCGACGCAAAACGTCAGCAAATGGCAGGCACTCAATCGTCACCCGACTTAGGCGCGCATGAATATCCGCCAGGACAGGTTCCAGCGTGTGGACATCGAACCGGGCTGGACGGAGCGACACCCCGAAGTTCTGCCCATTGACCTTTCCACCAAAAGCGAGGCGCTGCAGGTAAAGGAACCGCACTGCACGCTCCAGATCAGTCAGGCTCTCTGCCTCTGCCGCTTTCAACCGCTCGAATTCATCACGGCTGGTCACCTGCCAGCGCAACATATCCATCAGCGGCACATAATGACGCTGCAGGATACGGAACAGATTCGCCACGTCGCGGCTGTAGTCGTTGATCACCTCGACTTCTGCCCGGAATGGCCGCTTGAGGAACACACCTCCCATGCCCACGAAAGGCTCGACATAAATGCGGTGTTCAATGCCTCCAATCCGCGCGACGAGTCGACGGGCCAGGTTGCGTTTTCCACCGATATAAGGCGCTGCCGGTTTTACAGGCCGACAGGCTTCCAGTCTGGACTCCATAGGTAACAGTCACCGATATAGCCCACGCCGCTGCAGCGGTGGCGGGGCGGTTTATCCGTGCGTGCTTCCGGCACGCGGTTCAGGTGCATCAACACCTGCAACCCCCGCCGTCTCAGCCGCGTCCGGCGTCTCGGCGGAGATAGGATAGGACGGCAGCGGCTCAAACTGCCGGAGTGGCCGCCCGTCTTGTGCATCCAGTTTATGCACCACCAGCCGCGCTGCGATGGCCTGCGCATAGACTTCCTGCAATGTGTCATCCTGCGCCCACCGCTGCTGGGTCAGCACGTCAACACGGTGCATATGATCGACCAGCAGTTCATGGGTCTGGGCAACCAACTCCAGCGCCTGCTGCCCTGCGGATAGCTGCTCCTGCCGTTTGGCCAGACGGTTCTTGGCCACATTGCCATACCAGCCGCTAATCAGCCCCAGTCCGCCCTCGATCAGGCCAGACCAGGCATTCACTACATCGAAAAAATGCCCGATCACGATGCTGTCGCCTGACCGATCTGCTTGCCTCCAGCCCACAACCTGCCACTGTCATCCACCGCCACCAGATTTTTGCCTCCGGCCGCCGCAGCCAGCAGCGCGCCACAAGCTACCGGCGGCAGCACGGTTCCATCGCTCAGGGTCACGGTCATCTGCCCCTCCTGGTCAAATGCCACGGACTGGATCGACACGGGGGTCGTAGCTGCGCCACCGGGGCTGATTTCCACCACCATGGGGCTGTTGGTCAGCAGATCGGCACTCATGCCTGTGCTCCTGTCGGCTGCTCCGGCTGCGTGATGGCCGGAACCACAAACACACGCCATGTGCCAGTCTGGCTGACCACGCCGTTCGGCCATGTGGTCTGGAGATCGACAAAATAGGCTCCGGCAGCCCAGCCAGCCGTATCGCCAGCCGTCATCTGGATCACGCCTGTGCGGCCTGCCACGGGTTTGACCGTAACCGTGGCCACCAGATTGTTCAGGCTGTCACGCATCTGGCAGGCAAATGTGCAGCCGGTCAGGTCGGCCGGGCCGCCTGCGCCATCACGGATCGCGGCAGCCAGCAGGAACGTAGTGCCCTGTTTCAGGATAAACCCGTTCACGTTGCCGCCACAGCAGCCGTGCTGGCCGTCATCACATCCGTGGGCTGGGCAGGCAGCGCCGTTCTGGTGGTGTCGGTGCCACTGGCGATCGCTGTGACGGCCGTCACGTAGGCTTTCATGTCCGCCGTAAAGGTCTCGCCCATCGCAGTGGCAAGGTTGGCCTGCTGGATGATCCATGCCTGCGCACCCTGCGCCTGCGTTGCCAGAGAAACCGTGGCCGCAACAGGCGCTGCAAATGCCCACGCTCCTGCAGCCGATTTTGTGGCCGTCCAGTGCTGGTCAGGCACTGGCGTCACGCCAGTCACATCCACACATGCCGCCACGAAGTCGGGGGCGTAGAGCGTTGAGAGATCAGCCTCGGTCGTGATGATCTGCCCGACCGTGCCCTGCGGGCTGATCCAGGCATAGGTTTTTGCTGTCATGGGTTACGCGCTTTCATCCACAAGCCATTCCTCGATCTCGACAAGGCCATCCGCCCCTGCGCCGCCGGGCATCGCGCTGGCCTGATTCTGGGGCAGACAGATGCCTGACCCGCCCGTGCCGGGGTTGGTGGCGTCCCATGCATTCTGGCTCGCGCCATCAACAGCGGGCGCGCCGTCGCCGTAGGCGCTGCCGCCGCCGGGGAATGACAGCAGACCGGCCGACGACATGGCAAAACACATGGCGGCACCGGGAGAGCCGCCACGAATGCATCTTTTTATGTTCGTGCCTGTGGCGACCGCCGACTGGATGCTGTTGGACGATGACCAGCCCGCGCTATTGGACCACGTGCCCGCGTTGCCGCCGTAACCGCCAACGCAGGTGAGCAGGGAGCCAAAGGAACTGGCACCCCCGTTATTGCCGGGCAGCCCATTGATCGCGCCTGACGTGACCAGGCGCGGGGCACCTGCCCCGACCGTGACGGGAATGGACCCGTCTGTCAGTGCCGCCTCGATATCAGCCAATGAATACTCGGCCTCGGCGAATGTTCCGCCGCCGCCCGAATGCGCCACGGATACGCTGGCACCCTCGTTGTATGCTGCCGATCCGCCGCTTCCCCCGGCACCCTGCACCCGGACGCGCCAGAAATTTGCGCCGGGCGTAGGGGTGAACGTGAATGTTCCGGCCGTATCGAAGCGCTGGATTTTCAGCAGCCGTCCCGGTGTCAGGGTGGCAACCTGCCCCATCACAACCGGCTGCTGGGGCAGCGTGGCGTTCGGGAGCAGCGTCGACTTGACCCCGGACAGATCGAGCGTGCCGGTCTGTAACGCCAGCGTGCCCGCGTTCGCAGTGCCCGGCGTGCCGCCCGTTACGGTCAGGGTGGCATCCGGCGTGGCGTCACCCGTGGCAGGCGGCCCTGCCGACCAGAACCGCTGCGTGACCGTGCCCGCAGCGGCCTTGCTGCCCCAGTCCATATCGCCAGCCACGTTGCCGCCGCCCAGTGTCAGCAGACCCACCGTTTTCTGCCCGTCACCCGTCCCATACGTGAACACGGGCGAGGACAGTGCGGTGGACCAGTACAGCGCCACCCCGGCCAGATCGGTCGAAGCCTTGCCCAGCGTGCCCGATACACCTGCCGCCGCAGCAGCGGCTGCCAGTTCCTGCACCGCCTTGCCCACCTGCGTGTGGTCCGACCCGTTGGGCACAAGACCGGCCAGCAGCACCAGATTGACCAGCTCGTTGCGGTTCATGTTGAAATCGGCTTCGACCAGGTCCGTGCCCTGCACGCCGGATTGCAGGTTACGATCCACGAACTGGCGACGGCCCTGCGCGTCCGTCACGAAACCACTGGCTGTTGTGTAATCGACCATCAGGCACTCACAAAATTGAAGACAACATCGGTATCGGCCTGATGCTGGCGGGTGATCGGGCACATGATCATCGCGGCCGCATCGGTATCGACAGGCGGGGTCACATCCCCGCAGACAGACGCGCCGCACACCGCTTCCGCGCATATCGCGGCATCGGGCACGAGGCTGGGGGAGCCGGTATGGATGTTCACCACCCACACGAAATAATCGTCCAGCGTGCTGCACACGGCCGCGCCACAGACCGCCTCGCCGCAGATGGCGGGTTGCGGCTCGTCAATGGTGATGGTCACACCCAGTTGGGCCGCCATCTGCACGTAATCGGCAATCCGCTGCCCACCCCTGCCGAGCCACCGCTGGGCCGCAAGCGCCTGGCGCTGGTCCACGGTCTCGGCCAGCGCATCACGGCCGCACGGATCAGGCCCCAGAACGGCCTCATAATCCGCCAGCAGCAGGGTTGATGTGCCAGGACCGATTTCCTTGACCATCGCCTCGATGGCCGTTTCCAGATCAGCCACCGTGCCCGCAAACGGGGCCATGAAACCGGCATTGTTGCTGTCCGCCCGTTTCGACCACGCCCAGCCAGATGGCTGCAACCCGTGCAGCCATTCATCGAGCACCTGCTGCGTGTCGCGCGCCATCATGTGGGGGCCGTCCACGACACGGTGCCCACCACCAGCTTGACGTTGTTCGCAGGGGTCACGTCAGCTGCGGGCGCATAGATGCGGTGGCTGGTCTCGCCCGCCACGGCCGAGACATTGTCGGAAATCCGGCTCTTGTAAGCCGTATCGCCAATGTCCAGCTGCTCGAAATAGGTGGCCAGCTGCGCCAGAACGTCAGCACGGGCGGTCTGGGTGTCCGGGTTCAGCACAATCGCCATATCCACAGCCTGCGTCTGCCCTGCCACCACATAGGCATTTCCACGCACCGGGCGCTGGCTGTCGATATATGCCTGTATCTGGGCCAGTTCGGCCGCGTTGGGCGCAACAGCACCCGCCATCAGCACGATGATGCCCACCGTGCCCGTGCCAACCCAGTTGGCCACCACGTTCACATAGGTGGCACCCCCGGCAATGGCCCATTTACGGTAGTCAGCCGCATTGCCGCCCGCAGGCGGGTTACGGATCGCATCAATGATGCGGGCACGCCATACCTCGACAGCCTCAAGGTCGGCGCCACCCTCAATGCCGCCCTGGTCAACGGCAAGGCTCACCACGCCAGCCAGAGGGGAAACAAGGGTGAGCGTGGTCCCGGCAGTCAGATTGCCTGCGGTGCCCGCATCCTCGGCCTGCACCGGCAGCGACCCGGTCGCCCCGGCTGCAATGGCCACGGCCGCCGTGGTCTTCCAGCGCATGTTGCCCTGGCACAGCTCGGTGCCCTCGGGCACGGTCAGGTCGGCCGAGGCCGTGCAGTTCACGTTGCCTACGGCATAGGTGGCGGATGCGCGCGGCATCCCCCACTGGGTGGCATGCTGCGACAGCAGCCCATCCTCCGTCGCGGTCGTGACCATCAGCTCGGCCGCCACCTGCCGCAGGAAGGTATAGACCTCATACAGGCCAGAAGCATGCGCTGCCGCGATGACGTTTTCATAGGTGTTGGGCTGGCGGGCATCGAGCGTCACCAGCGTGCCATCCGTAGCCGTGAAGGTCTGCCCATCCAGAAACGCCGCGAACCGGGCGAATATCTGGTCAGGCGTCGGGATCGCCAGCGTCATGACGGCGTCACCGCCGTTGCCACCCGCGTGCCGTTCACGGCGTAGGTGATGCCGATCATGCCCGGCCGGACATACTGCGCCGCAATGTCCACGCTCACATTATGCCGCGCCTCAAGCGCCGCCATGCTCTCGGCGGCATAGGACAGGGCATTGAGCCGGGTCTGCTCGGTGCTGTTGGCCCGCACCAGCAGCCACATGCGTGATCCTGCCCGCTGCCCGGCCGGGAGGTAAACATCGCCCTGAAAGCCCCGGCGCGACAGCGGGGCCGTGCCCCCACCGGGCAGGTCATCATCCGCCCGCGCGCGCCGGTCGGTTCCGGCTGCGAGCAGCATTTCCGATGCCGGGGTGGTGTCGATGGCCACCGTGCCACGGCCCGCAGCCGTGGGCGCGATCTGGAGATCGCACGAACGGTGGGACGCCCGATAGGCGACCTGCGTGGTGGAAAAGGGAACGATTGCGGCCATGTCCCGCATCATCCCGAAATACCGCTCAGGTTTTCAGGGCGAAGGATTTCCCCCTATCCGGCAGGCGGTCCAGACTGGTCGGACCCGGCTGTCACGCCACCATGCGGGTGCTCGTTCAGCGAGACCGTCGCGGTCTTCACGTCGCCCTGGGTGGTGATGTCTTCGGTGGCCGTAATCGTGCCCTTGACCGATAGCGGCACATTGAGCTGCGCGCCCTTGGCCGTCAGGTCCAGTATCAGCGCGCCGCCGATGTTGACCTGCAATTCCTGCGCCGCGTCAATGGCCACGATCTTCCCGCCAATCATGTGGATGCGCTGGCCCCACGCGTCGTACATGACCGTCTCGCCCTCGGCCAGAGCGCCAAAACGCGCCACGGACGGGTTGGCAGGCGGCAGCGCCACAAGGTCGGCATGGTCGCCGCCCACGGCCACCACATGCGTCACCGCGCCATCGAGCGGCGCGTGCGAGGAAAAGCCGAACGGCTGATGCACCGGTATCTGGCTGCGGCCGCCACCGGCATGGGCCTGCGCGCTCACCACCTGCTCGCCGCCAGTGTCATCAATGGCCTGCACCACGGCGCGCACATGCATGCCGCGATAGGCCATCCACAGATGGTCATAGCTCATGAGCGTTTCCCCGCCGATCCGCTCCACGTGCTCAGATGGGCGGCGTGCTTGCGGCCCATGTGCGATCCATCCTCATCGCCCTGAAGGTCGTAGGAAAGCGGGTCCACCGTCGACAGCCGCGTGCGCACCCCGTCCTGCCCGCACATGAAACCCACCCCGCCGATCAGCCGGTCGGCACAGACAGCGCCATACCCGTCATTCACCCACACGATGGTGTTGCCCCGCCACGGCGTGCCGTCTGACTGGGTCAGGCCGGGCATGGCATATTCGCGCCGGGTGGATAGCGCCAGCCCCGAGCGCATGCGCCACATGGCCTGATCCTGCAATGTCCACGGGCTGGAATCGGTGCGGGCTTTCTGCGCCTTGCGCCGCACGATCCGCCGCCGCGCCTGATGCTGGCGCGCCACGGCACCACCGGCCGAGACCGCAGCCAGCGGCTCCACGCTCGAATCAAGCGGCGGGTTGGGCGCTGCCTGCGTCTCGGCCGAGCCGCCGCTCTGGGTCGCGGCCAGCCACACGCGCGGGCGATACCGCCCCACGGACGGGTCATAGGCATGCCCCCAGCGGATGATGGATGCCGCCTCATTCTGCGCGGGCGTCGGGGCTGATGCCTGCTGCGGCGGCAGTTCCGCCAGAGGCTCCACGCTCGAATCAAGAGTGGCTTTGGCGGGTCTTAAGAGGCTCTTGAACTGCCCCTTCACATACACGTCGCTATAGCGTTCACGGCTGGATAGCTGGAAGCGCGTGCCCAGGCAGTTACCGGGCAGCTGGATGGAATCAACGGCACGGCTGCGCCCCGCCTGTGTCAGCACCAGCCCGCCAATGCCGTTGGACGTGACCAGCACGCCGCGCTGGCGCGACAGCTTCTCGATGGTCGCCATGACCGGCTCGGCCGGATCGACCGCCACCACGCCGAACGGCGCGCCCAGATCGGTATCCTGCGTCACGGTGATGCCGAACGGCGCGCACAGCCGGGTCACGATCTCAAGCAGCCCCAGCCCGCGATATTCGTATGGCCCCATGGCATTGGCCGAGCAGTCCACAAGGTCGCCCGTCACGTCACGGCCCATGATCTCGCACCGCGCCATGTTGCCATCAATCTCGCCATCCACCTCATCCACCCAGCCGAGCATGACCGGGTGGCCGTTGATCAGGATGGTCACCGGATCATTCTCGCGGATCGGTCCCCATTCCGGCATCAGCCCTTCAATGGGCGCAAGTCGGCCCTGATCGCTGTAGTCGATGCGGAAGGAACCGGTGATGTCCATCAGGTCGGTCATGGTCTCGGCCGTGACGTAGCTGGTCAGCGTGCGGTTGTTCACGATCACGGTCATGATGTCGGTGGTGTCGGTCACGAGGGGTTCTCCAGCACGTCGATATTCCCGCCGCCCGTCAGCGCGGGCTGGATGATGCCATTACGGGTCACCATGTCATCAAACAGCGCCTGCACCTGATCAGGGCTGTCTCCCGCCAGCGCATAGGCCAGCGCCCATCCGCTCATCTGGCGCGCCACCGGCACGGACACGACCACGGGCAGACGCCCCAGCCGCGATGAAATATCGGCAATCACCGCAGCCCGCAGGTCGCGGATCGCGGCATACAGGTCGGCCAGCATGGGCATCGGGGCCGTGGTTGCCGCCACGGCCGTGGCATCGCCCGCAAGGCTGTCCAGTGCGGCCACCATCCGGTCGCGCCATGCCAGCGCATCGGTCTGGCTGGCAAAGGCAATGGCGGCCATCGTGCCCACCGCCTGCACCAGCATCTGCATCCGCGCCACCAGCCCCACGCTGCGTACGGCAGGCGCGGACATGGCGCTATTCGCCGCTGCCGCCGTCACGCTTTCCATCTGGCTTGCAGCCGTCAGCAGGGCCGTGGTCGCGGTGGCCGGGTCCACGGTCGCGGTCACGGCGTTATTGATCCTGCCCGATGAGGCCACGGCCGGGCTGTCCTGCGGTGCCATGGCGCTGGCGACCGCCTGCGGCACCGCCCCGATGCCGGTGGTGACCTGATCGGCATAGGTCGTGTCGGTGTTCTGCTGCGGCACGGGGAACCCGGCCGTGAGTGTGGCCAGCGGCGCGGCCACGGCGGCCTGCACCGGCTGGGACTGGGCTGCGGTCACCGCATCCCACATGCCTGCGGTCTGGGCCACGACCGTGTTCAGCCCCTCGGCCATCGCCAGCGGGATCACCAGCGGAGACAGCAGCTGGCGCATGGTCAGGATACCTGCGTCCCATAGCGCATCCGCCTTCTGCAATACGGCCGAGAGCGTATCGGACACGCCCGGCGTGTCCTGGTCGCGGATGAACGTGGCCTCGACCCGCGCCACCTCGTAATGCCGGTCGGAAAACGTGATGGAGGACGTGCCCAGCACGCGGCAGGTCAGTTCCCCCCACCACGGATGCACCAGCGTGCCCCGTCCGGGTGCCATCAGGGCCGCGCGCAGCCGCTGGGCACGGATCACATAATCCTCGCCCATGATCAGGCAGGTCACGCGCATCGGGCCTTCCAGCGCGCCCATGTCCTGATACTGCGCCTGGTCAACACCGGGGAACAGCAGCTGGATCACACGGCGGCCGACCGTATCCTGTGAATCCACCATGTCGAACGTGACGCCACGCCACGCCGCTGCCGACAGGATCGACTGCAATTCAGGGAAGGCAAGACTGCCCACCATGCCAGCAGCACCCGGCAGCGCGCCCGTGCCCATGCCCAGCATGGACGTGATATCCAGCCCACTCATGGCCGCGCCACCATCCGGCCGCGATCCGTGCGGGTGCTGGTGGTCACGGCACCCTGCGGGCCGTCCACCTGCTTGGCCTTCACGCCCTCGGGCAGCTCCAGCTGTATGACCGACCTGCTCTGGCCTGCGGTCGCGACCGTAGCAGGCCCCGGCGCGGCGGCATGCGCGGCAGGCGCACCGCCAGACATGCCCAGGTGGCGGCCCACCCAGCTATTGGCGATCTCTTTCTCAAAGTCCTGCCAGGGCGCTTTCAGCCGCGCGATCAGCGCCGTGAACTGGCCCACCAGCGCACCCCATGCGCTCGTCATCTTGGACATGAGGCGCGAGACAAAGCCGCCGGTCCAGCCATCAATCCAGCCTGTGAAGTCAGCGAACAGCTGGCGCACCACGCTCCACATGCCTCGCCAGTATTCTACCAATCCCCGACCGGCCTGCTGAATGCCCGCGATTGCGCGCTTCCAGTTGCCGGTGAACACGCCAGCAATAAAATTGCCGACACCACGCAGCATATCCTGAATCCCGTGGGTGCTCTGGCGGAAACTCGCGGCAAACCGGTCCCAGTGCCGCACGATGTCCATAATGCACGCAGTCACGATTACGGCCAGCAGCGTGAACGGGCCACCCAGCCCGGCTATCACGGTCTTCAGCAGCCCGAAGCCCGCCACCAGCGGCGGCCAGATGGCCCCGAGCGCGCCCAGAATGGTCGCCATGGCCAGCATGGCTCCCACGGTGCCGATAATGCCGGTGGTGGCACCGGGCACATGCTTGTCCAGCCAGTCGAACGCCTCGATCACATGGTTCAGCCCATGGGTCAGCACCACAAGGATCGGCGCGAACCCGGTGCCGATCCGGCGCTCGAGCTGGGCCAGCGTTTCCTCGAACGATTGCAGCTCGATGGACATGGACTTGCTGCCCGTGGCGAAGTCCTGGTTGACCATGTTGGGGTCGGCTCCCGCAACCTTGCCCCGGATCGAGAAATACTGGTCCAGATGGCCCAGCAGCGCATTCACGAACCCGCGGTCCTGCTCGTTGTGGAACAGCTCGCCGATCACCTTCATGTCCCGGCCGCCATTGCTGATGCGGTTCACCTTCTGCAGTACTTCGATCATGGGATCGACGCCCGCATCGCGGGCATGCTTGACCGTGTCCAGCAGATCAACGCCATACTTGGCGAAGTTCTTCGCTGCGGAAGGCGAGGTAATGGCCTGAAGGAAGGCGCGCATGTCGGTCACGGCTTCGCCTTCCGTGCCGGTGTTCTTGCGCATCACGGCCAGTGCGGCCGCCATGTCGTTCACGCCCTCGCGCCCATGCACGCCAATCGCGCCAGCCTGCGCCGCCACCTGCGGAAACAGCGGGGCCAGTTTCTCGAACGGGATATCCGCCTGCTTGCCCGCCAGCGCCATGGCCGACAGCGCGCCGGGCATGTCCTGCGCGCCTACATGCAGGTTCTCCTGCATGGCAAACGTGGTGCGGGCCACGGCATCGGGCTGGGCATTATAGGCCGTTGAGATATGGGCGACGGTTGGCATGACCGCGCGGATTTCGTCCAGGCTGTAGCCTTCGCGGGAGAAATACCCGGCTGCTTCGGCCAGGTCCGTGCCCCGCTGGCCGGTCTGGCGTGCCAGGGCGTCAATCTCGCGGCCGAAACTGGCGGTAAAATTGTCGTTCGCCGCACCATGCATATCCAGCCCGATGCCGATATGCCGCAGCGTGTTGTCGAACTCGGATGCCGCCTTGACCGGCTCGATCAGGCCAAAGCCCGCCATGGCAGCGCCCATGGCGTTTCCCATGCCTTTCTCGATCGATTCCTTGAAATTGGTCGCCGCCCCATGCACCGACGACATGAAGCCGCCCACCGGCCCGTCGCGCAGGGCGGCCATTGCCCCTCTGATCCGCCCCAGCGCGGATACGGACTGCGCCGCCGCCGCCTCGGTCGCGGTGCCGATGGTCTCGATCCCGGCCGTGCTGGCCTTCGCGGCCTGCCCGGTCTCGATAATGGCCTCGTTCAGGACTTCGGTAGCCTCGGCAGCGCCGGTCACCGCAGCGGCCCCGCTCTCGCCCAGCACGTCCAGCCCTTCGGTCGCCTTGGTCGCTGCGGCGGCGGTCTCGTTCAGGGCCGCGTTGAGTTCTTCGGTACCGGTCGTGGCAGCTGCCACCGGCTCCAGCATCCCCGCAAACGGGTCAGCCACGGCCGCGATCTGCCGGATGGTCTCGTGTATTTCCTGCAGCAGCTTTTCCAGCCCGGCCAGCGGGCTGGAGAGTTCATCCTGCATGCGGAGCCGGAAGGAGGCTGTCAGCGCTTCAGACATCGTTACTACCTGTTTTCCGTCTGCGCCCTGATCAGCTCCGCCAGTTCGGCATTGGCATGTGACCAGAACGCCAGCCTGCGGGGCGTCATGGCCAGCAGTTCATGCTCGCCCCAGTGCAGGCTGGATGCGAGCGCTGCCATTCTTACTGGCCAGTCTTCTGGCCACTCCCGGTAAAAACCTGAATGATCTTGCTCGCCTTGAAGAAGTCGCGGGCATCCATGTTGCGCACGATGGCATCGGCACGGGTGGATACAATGCGCAGGCTGGATACCATCAGGGCCTGCGTGGTCTTGGCCGCGTTGCCCTTGCCGATGGCGTCCAGCATCTGCGAGCCTGTCAGCGGGTGGAACGTCACCTCGTTGTAAGGCACGTCCTGCACGCCGTCCTGCGTTTTCACCCGCAGCACGACCGGCGTGGACAGGATCAGGCGGATCGTGCCGTTATCCAGCTTCTCCGCGCCTTCGGGCAGTTCCCGCGTGGCATCCTTCGGCCTGGTCTCGTCAACCACCACGCCAGCCTCACCGGCATCATCGGCCGACAGGGAAACCGCGCCGCCATCGACCAGCACGGATGACGCGCCAGCCCCTTCGCCCGCATGTTCGGGGATCATGATCACGTGCTCGGCCGCGTTCTCGGGGGTGTTCAATTCAGTATCTCCTCATAGGTCGCGAAATTCCACGTAATCGGCATCTTGCCGCCGTCATCGGTCATGGTCGGCGCGGACAGGATGTAGGCCGCAGGGATCACCCATTTCTGGCCGGTATCGGCCACGATCTGGAGTTCGCCACGGTCACGCGGCGTGAAGGCGGCAAGGCTCATGCCCTCCAGCAGCAGGGGCGTGGCCTTGGCTTCGCCAATCTGGAACTGCTTGCTGGGGTAGCCCGTAGCCCCCGCAATCTGGGTTACGTTCTGCATGTCCGGCAGGCGCAGCGATGACCCCTTGATGGCGTCATATTTCTGCCCCTGCCAGATGAAGGAAACTATGCCAACGGCATCGGTCATTTACTCAAAATCCTCAGCTCTGGATCTGGAAGGAATACGCCTGCACGATCAGTGATCCCGCGATCTGCATGGGCAGCGCGCCGTTCAGCCGGTTGGGCTTGGTGTCGTCAATCGCGGCACTGGCGAGCTTCGACAGGGTGGACGTGTTCTCCAGCCAGACCTGCTGCTCATACAGCTTGGTGCGCGACACCCAGCTGCCCACGGCCATGGATGGCGTCATCACGCCGGGCTGGGCCGCTGCAATGTCGGACGTGTCCGGCACCAGGTTGAAGCGCGGATACGTGTCACGCATGTAGGTCAGGAAGTCGTAGCGCACCCGGGTTGCCGTCTTGGGCACCATGATGTCCTGCCAGCTGGTATCGGGGTTGCCCTCGGCATCCTGCTGGTAGTTCGTGACCACGCGCTCGAGTTCCACCGTGCCGTCCTGCAGCACGCGGATGGTGCTCATCCCGCTTTCCAGCAGGATGTTGCGCTCGTCATCATCGAACAGGTCGGCCTCATCCGGCGCGCAGCCGGTCAGCCCGGTCAGCACCACCGTGTTCATCTGCCGCGACGGCTTGGCATTAAGCGAGGTGGCGCACACCGCGCACAGCACGGCCGCGACCTCGGACGGATGCCAGCGCGGGTTCTGCGCGGGCAGGCAGGACATGAACCGGCTGTTCAGCGTGCCCGCCAGCGTCAGGATTTCGCCATACGTGCCCCGGAAGCCGTAATACACATGCGTATCCAGCCGGGTCATGGCCTGATACCGGCGCGCGGTTTCCGTGCCCAGCCATGACAGGTTCGCCGCGTCGTTCAGGCAGGTGTACATGTCGGTGTACCATGTGCTGGACACCATGTTCACCGCAGCCGAGATATCGGGCGTGCCCGCGCCACCGGCCATGGCCGTGACGGCAACCGACACACCGGCCGCAACATCGCCCAGCAGCGTGCTCATGCGCAGGTCGATGTCGTTGGCAAACACGCCCTTTTCCACGGACGTGAACGTCACCGCTCCCAGCGCAGCCGCAGCCGTCAGGCCGGTTTTGAGCTGCACGGCAGGCGTCCACGCGGCCACCACGGCAGCCGCCATATCACCCACCGCCATCTGCGGGGTCACCACGAACGGCACCCTCACGCCCTTGGCCACCACCGCCATGGTCGCGTTGACCGCAGGCGTGCCGGTAAAGGTCAGGGTGCCGGTGGCCGCCGTCGCATCCGCTTCGGGGTCCACCATGATCAGGTCAAGCTGCACATAGGGCGCGGCCCCGACCAGGAGCGCTACCGAACGGGCCAGCATGGTATTGGCACCGGCCAGCATCTTCGCCTGGGAAGGCGAGACATTCCGGTAGCACACCAGCGATGTGCCAGCGCCGTCGCCCTTCTGCCCGATGGCAAGGATGCGCAGCGGCATGACCGTCAGCTGGTTGCCGGACGGCACCATCGTGACCTCGCCATACGCGCCGGGCACGTTCCATTCGGTCGGGATTTCCGTAAAATCTACCATTTACCGCTCACTTCGTGCTGGCTGGTTTGGCTGCGGCCGCAGGCGCTGCCGCACTGGGGGCAGCGGCCGGAGCCGTCGCCGTGGGTTCGGGGGCAACAATGTCGCCGCTGCGCGCGCGCTTGGCCCAGAACGGGTTGCGCAGGTCCACGGGGAACGGTTTGTCCTTGGGCGTGTAGGTGCGCCGGTTGGGGTCGATGATGCGGCGGCCCTCGGCCACCACCCTCTGCACGGTCATGTCTGGCTTCCCGTTGTGTCGATGCCCGTGGTGGCGACTTTCTCGCCATTCACCGGCATGCTCATGTTCATGCTGACAAAGCGGTTCAGCGTGGCGATGTAGGTGGCATCATCGAACGCGACGTTGCGCACCACGACCTCGATGGCGACAATGCCCTGGCCGTCATCCACCCAGTTCGCCACCTCGGCCGTGGTGCATTGCCGCACGTGGCAGGTGCCGATGCCCGCGATCTTCCAGCCCTGGAGCAGGTGCAGGCACATCGCGGCCTCGCCCATGATCCCGGCCACATTGGCATCCCCGGTGTAGATGTCCTCGAGTTCCCGCGCCTCGCTCAGGCAGAAGATCACGAAGACGAGGTCGCCCCGGTAAATCTTCCCGCAGTCGCGGTCTGGCGTGAAACCGGCCCAGCCCAGCCCGATCATGGGGGCGGTGCGGATCAGGTCTTTCCACATGGCGGGCGAGGACTTGGGCGGCACCACACGATGGCTGTAATAGGTGTCAGGGAAGATTTCCCCCAGCTTCCCGCGCAGCGCACGGAATGCCTGCGTGATGACATTGCCACCCCGCAGCGCCTCCAGCAGGGCCTGTCTCGTATCCATCAGAACGCCCCGCCGTTATAGGCCGGTCGGCGGCCCTGCACGCGGGAGAACGATGTGCCCAGGTTCGGGGCCTCATCGCCATCCAGCGTGGCATTGCCCTTGCCAATGTCGGACAGCCACGCCATGGCCCGCTTCACGTCCGTATCCATCTGCTCGGTCGGCTTTGTCTCACTGGTCGAGTTCAGGCTGTAGCGGGCCAGCACGCAGCACACGCGCACCAGCGCCGGAGAAGGAGTTGACAGCGGCAGCGCATACTGGCGGCGCAGGTAGCTGTCGATCACGTCCGATGCATCGGACAGCGCAGCCTGCACCTTGTCGGTGTCGATCCGCTCGCGCGGCTGGCCCTTGGGCGTGGTGACTGCGATCAGCTCGCTTTCCCCAAAGCGCTGCACCATGTCCGACAGCTGGGCATAGGGCATGGGTCAGTCCACCGCGATCAGGCACAGGTTGGTGTCAGCCCGCATGAGCCGCATCTGCTCGGGCGTGAAATGCCCGGCCGGATAGACCGCGAATGCGGGGTGCGCCACGCCCGCGCGGCGCTGGCCGGGGTCGCGGCTCATCACGATCAGGCTTTCCGGCCCGATGTCGCGCGCGCAGTCATTGGACAGCACATGCACGCACGCCTTGGCTGTGGCGGCGTTGCCGCCCTTGGGAGCGGTAGTCATTCAGGCGGTCTCCTTACGAGAGGTAGGTGCAGCGGACAGGCGTTGCGGTGCCCTTCCACTCGTTGCCGGTGGTGGTGTAGGTCGTGCCATCCGCGTTCAGGGACGCGATCAGGTCATTCTTCATGAGCGAGTTCGCCTGACCTTCCAGCGCCGGGGGCACCATCAGGATGTTCGGCGTGATCCCGTAGGAAATGCCATCCTTCCGGCGCAGGGCCGCCATGGCCGCGCGGGCCGCCCCATAGGTCACACCATTGAGCGGGCGGGTCGAGCGGTAGGCCAGCTGCCACATGCCAAAGCCCGCATTGCAGCGGCCGTCCACGCCCCATTCAAACCGCTTCTGGCGGAACACGTTCTCGTCCGACAGGCTGGTCTTGGGGGTGATCACGAACGGCCGCCGCTTCTGGAAGATCATCGGCTTGAGCGGGCGCTGGGTGTCGAACAGATACCACGCCGGGCCTGCCGTCTCGCCCTGCGCGGGGCCTGCATTGTTGCTGTAGGACACGACCTTGCCCGACTGGTCATAGTTGACATGGTCGGTGTCGAAGAAGTTCTGCCCGTCATAGCATTTGGTGGACGCGCCCTGGGCCAGCAGGCTGAAGATCAGCTGGTCAGGTAGCACACCGGCATTGTAGCCAAGCTGCTGGATGGCGATGTTGAAGATGCCGAAGACATCGTCCTCAAAGTCATCGCGGTCGATGCCGATCGTTTCCTCGAACGGCTCGTTGATGATGGTGAAGTTGCTGGCCGACAGGTCATGAACGACGCGGTCACCAGCCCATTTCCGCAGGCCGGGGATTTCGTCCATCTTCGGATAGAAGCTCTCGCGGGACGTGGAACTGGTCACCATGGAGATCAGCTCGAACTGCGAAGGCGCGACTTCCAGATACCGGTTATAGGCCGTGTTGACGTTGGCGTTCAGAATCTGAAGATTCGCCGCATTGATTTCGGGCATGTGTGCTTAACCTCAGATTTCTACGTAGGGAGTGCCGTCAGCGTCGAGACCGCACAGGGTGCCGACCAGCAGCCGTGCCGTGCCGCCTTCGGGCGTCTGGGTGAGGGAGACGGTCTCGTCATCGACCGCGTAAACCGGCTTGTCGAAGTCGGCCCAGGTGGGAGCCACATCGAACGGCAGCGCCCATGTGCCCTTGCGGCAGCGCACCGTGCCGCCGCCATAGAAGGCATCGGTGCCCGGCGCGCCTGCCGTATTGATCTGCTGGTGCTGGGCAATGCCCAGAATGCCGACCATGGGCGAAGGGGGTGCCGCAGCACCTGCCTGCACCAGCGTGCCGTCCTGGCACACGGCGGTGATTGACCCACGGAACACGCTGCAACCGGCCGCCACGGGCTGGGCGAACTCGACCGCAACAGGCCCCATCTTGTATTTGAGAACGCGATCAGCACTCAGCATCAGGCGGCTCCCTGCTTGCGGATCATGTCCTTCACCGCCTTGGGGTCATTGCCGAAGGCGGCGGACATGCTGTCCACCTCACCACCACCGGCATCAGGTTCCTGCGTGTGCAGGGTGGGCGTCTTGCCCATGCGGGGCAGCCCGGTGATCAGCTCCTGCGCCAGTTCGGGGCTGGTGGAATGCAGCGTGATGAACTTGTCGCGCATCGGCTGCGTGATCACGGCACCCTCGGCGGCCGCCCTGTTCATCAGGTCTTCCACGTCACGGCGCGACAGCTGCGCCGTCAGCGCCGCCACCTGTCCCTCCAGTGTGACGACCTGCGGCAGGGCGGAATGGGTGCTGGCCTCGATCCGTGCGCGCAGGCCGGTCACCAGTTCGGCAGCCGGGGCCGCAGCCTCCAGCCCGAGCACCTGGGCAACCTGCGTGTGCAGCGTGATATTCTCGCGTGCTGTGGCGAGTGCGCGATTGACATCGTCGGACGACGCGGTCGGAGACAGACCGAGCGCCTGACGGAGTTCTTCAGGCGTCATGCCCGGCTCCTGACTGTGAATGTGGGTAAGGGTGAGGTTTGGCGTGTTGGTGAGCGATGCGCGCACCAGCTGCGTCACGGTGCCATCCGGTCCGACCGTGAAAGCGGGCGACAGCCCCCGATAGGCCCGGTCCTGCATCAGGGCAGCGCCCAAGCGGTTCCAGTCCACGCGGCCCCAGATGCCGTCTGCGCGGCTCTGTAGCTCGACAATGTAGCCGGCGGCCGGAGCCGGGCCGCCCATCATCATCGCGCGGTCGGTGGCGTGGTTCTCATCCAGCGGCAGCTTGCCGTCAGCAGCCTGCATGCTGTGCAGGATCAGGGCTTTCGGGTCTGCCACATGATACGGCCCGCGCCCGTCAGTTCCCTTGAAGGTTCCGGCGGGCAGCAGGTGCAGCCATTCGGGTAGTTTGTCCTTGGCGTCTTCCGGCAGTGCGGTATGGCAATGGAGCAGTGTCATCCCCGGCACGATGCCGGATCAGGGCTGCCGGTTTCAGGGAGAACGATTTCCCCCTAACCGGCCGGGCGGGGCCTTCCCGATTTTTACGCCGCAGGAGGGCCGCAGGGTCATCATGCGCATGATCGGACGCGAGCGCGCCAAAAACGCCTGTGCCCCCCTCTTAAACCCTCTTACGGCCCTCTTAAAAATCAGCGGGGCCTTGCAGATGTCATCCGCGCATGGCGCGGGCGAGAAATGCCTCCAGTTCGCCCACGACCAGGTCGCGCTCCTTCGGCCCGAAACCAAGGTAGGGCCGTGCGGGTATCTTCACGCTGGCAAGGTGCCACAACCTGCCGCCCATCATGAACGACAGCTGGCCTGCCTCACGCGGCACGATGGTCGCCCCGCTCTGGTGGACCCCGGCATATTTCAGGTCAGAACCCACCCATGCCTCCTGATCTGTAGCCCCGCCACGGATCGAACTGGCCAGCCCGTAGCTGAAGCCACCCCGGCCGATCAGGATGGATGGCCCTTCCTTGTCCTGGGCATAGAGGGGGTTGAGCGGGGCGTAAGAGTCCCATTTGACGCCCTGTGGGTCTTCCCCGTTGCGGAAGCGGTCGCGCACAAGGTCAACCATGCCATCGGCCACGGCGGCAAGGATCGGCCCCGGCCTGCGACCGATGGCGGCAATGGCCGAGAGCGCGCCCTGCATGCGTTCGGAATCAAATTCGATGCTGAACATGGATGACATAGTGGAAATACTCGCTGGTCTGTCTTATAATGCCGATGCGACGCGCCGCGACACGGTGCTATTCTCCCAGCCGTAGGACCGCCCTTGTGGCGGGATCGCTATGGGGGGTTGTCGGGAGGCCCCTCCGGCGCGTCGTCTTCCAGATCAGCCAGACTGCCCTTGACGAACGTCAGCTTCGAGGCTGCGGCCCGTGCCTTGCCGGGTTCCGTGCGATGGAAGGATTGCAGCCAGATTTCCTTCCCGTCTCCCGTCACCTTGATCACTGCACGGTAAAGTCGCCCCGCCCATGAGAACATCATGAGGTGCCGCGTGCGACTGCGGGCAATGACGACCGGATGGGCCAGAACCTCTGGCACCGCACGGTAATCTGCCTCGGTCAGGTCGGGATGATTCCTGATCTGCTTTTCCATGGTGGCGCCAGACAGCAGCACGCTGCTGGTTGTGGTGCCCAGCTCCCTGCTAATTTCAGCAGATACCGTGCCCGCTTCCACCGTGCCGACCGGCTTGTGCAGCAGCTGCACGACATTGCGCTGCTGGACCTTCTGGCGCGCGACAGCCGCGATGGATGTGGTGGTGGCCGTGGTTTTTTCGGCCGGTGCAACCGGAGCACGGGCAGGTCGGTGCGCCGCTCCCGCATCCTGCGCGGGCGGCAGCACCGGGCCAAAGCGTTCGCCCGGCAGGCCCACCTGTGCCGCCTGCCCACGCGCCCATGCCTGTCCGGGGTTGTAGGCGAAGCCGGGGTCGATGCCTTTGGGCACGTCCACCACTTCGCCCGTCCGCCTGTTCCGCCAGGGCCGTGTCTCGACAGGCGGGGCTTCCGACACCGTCCAGCCGTTCTGGCGCAGCATCCGCTCGGACACCAGCCGCACGGTGCAGTGGCAGTGCCAGCCATTGGGCGGGAAATGCGTGTTCCACCACGGGTCATCCGCCCGCAGCACCTTGCCGCTCCACGCCACATGCTCTGCGCGCGGGTGCTGGCAGGCGTTATGCTCGTACATCCAGTACGGGAACATCTCGCGCGCTTCGGGCGTGGTCATGCGCCGGTAGCGCCCGGCGCTGTTCGCCATGGCGATGTTGGTGGAATAGATGATTTCCGACCGCCAGCCCGGCGTGCCGGTATGCTGCCAGCCGTAACGGGCCACGATGCCGTCAAAGTCCTGGCGGAAGTCCTTCAGCGTGGACCCGCCCGATATGGCCCTGTCCACTGCCTTGCGGAAATCCGCCAGCATCGCATCAGATGCCGCACCGGCCACGGTAAAGGCGCGGGCGTGGGTCTCCTGCCACAGCTCGTCCCACGTGGCGGATGGCACGTTGGTCTTCTGGCGGAAGTATTGCAGGGCCTCGCTGGGCGGCAGGGCTGCCGCCTGGGCGATGGTGTCAGCCATTATGCTGCCCGGCCTGGACCTGCTCCATCATGGCCGCATCGCCCGCAAGGTTCGCCACCAGCATGGCCTGTGCCATGGCATTGGCAAACTCGGCATGCGGCAGGTCCAGTTTTTCAAGCCGGGCGCGGAAGTCCGGCAGGTCATGGGCCTGCATCATGGCCTGACGCACCGGCTCGCTCATCTGGCCCAGTGCGCGGGCGGCATGCTGTGCCGTTGCATCCGTCATGATGCTGATGATGTCCGCCCCGCCATCCGCCTTCGCCACATGCTGGAGCACGCGGCCAAGCTGCGTGTGCAGGGTCAGCGTGGCGGACTGGGGCACGGCCGCCGGATCGGGCGGCGTGTGGATGGTCGCCCCCGGCGCATGGCCCGGCAAGGTCTCGGGCGGCTGGGTGCGCGCGGGCAGTTCGTGGGGTGGTGAGGCGACCGGCGGTGGCGCGATCACGCCGCCCACCACCTCATCACCCGGTTCCGGCTCGGACAGGTTCAGGCGCTGGCGCAGTTCGGTTGCCTTCGCCTTCAGTCCCTGCGGCCCCAGCCACTGCAATGCCTGCGTGACTTCCTGATTGCTGGCCTCATCCGGCCGGCCGATGGAAATGACGGGATAATTCTGCTGTGGCCCGAAGGTGTAGGCGACCATCGGCATGATGACCTGCTCGTTGCACGTCACCCCCAGCAGGGAGCAGTCCGCGCGCTCGATGTCATCTTGCACCATGCGATGGATCGCGCCCGAGGCATGGGCACCCGCCTTGCTGTCGGTCGTGCCGGTCTGGCCCAGCACCAGCTTGCTGATCTGTTCGTCCAGATAGCGCAGGCGCTGTTCATGCAGCTCGGCCGATCCGCTGAACTTCGGCTCGATGAACTCGATGCCCATGCCCACAGGAATGATGCATGCCAGGCCGCCCGCGATGTCGTTCACCGCGCTCCACAGCACATCCTTGTCTTCCTCGCTGGCGCCGGGTCCATACCGGCCCACGCGCATGGGCAGCCCATAGTTCTGCACGAAGATCGCCCAGTCACGCATGGTGAACATCTTGAACATGACCAGGAACGCCAGCGTGCGCATCAGGCCGGACTCAATGGTCAGGCCCGACCAGCTGGGGTGGCGATGGATCACGAATTTTTCCGCCGGGATATTGACCAGCCCGGCCAGCGGCGGCGCGTCCGATACCGCAGACGTGGCGGGCGGGCCTTCCAGCGAGCGCATGAGGATCTGTTCACCGTCGCGGTAATCGACCTCGAACCACTTGCGGGGCCTGAAATTCAGGGCGCGCGGGCGGTTGTTGCCCGGCTCCAGCTGCCAGTCGATTTCATGCACTGAAAAGCCGCTGGTGATGGCATCGAGCATGTCATACAGGCTGCGGGCAAGGATGCCCTTGCGCAGCCAGTCGCGCACGAACTGCCCGGCCGCCTTTTCGGCCGGGCTGTCACCGCCGTCATCAACCGTGATGGGGTTCTGGGCCACGACGCGCTTGCGGGTGTTCAGCACCGACAGCACATGGGGATCGCGGCGTTCCAGTTCCTTGGACAGGATCGCCCAGTAGTAGCTGTTCCCCTGATCAGCCTCGCGGATCATCATGCCCATGCGCGCCGGGTCCATGCCCGGCAGCATGGACAGCGGGGTAACGGCGGGGCGCATGCCCACGATATCGGCCGTGGCGACCGGGGTAGTCAGTGTCTTGGCGCGCAGGGGATTGCCCCACTGGTCGATCAGTCCGGCCATCAGGGCACATCCCCATACATCACGGCGGTACGGCAGGCGGCGACAATGTCGGCCACCGTGCGCCAGTCGTCTTCGCCCGCCACGCGGGCATCGGTCGCCTTTTCACACGCGACCACGATCTCGATCCGGTCGATCCTGTCCAGGCACAGGTCATCCTCCAGCCGCATGTTCGGCTGGACTGCCCTGCGGGGGATTGCGCCCACTTCCGCCACGATCCGCCGCACCTTGCGCGAAATGCGGCTCATGACCGGCGCGCGCCTTTTTTCTTCTTCCGGCGGCCGGTCTTTTTCTTGAACAGGATGCGCGGGTCTGCCGGATTTGGCTGGGGGTAGTGCGCAGGTTCACGCCTAACCATGGACAGCATCAAGCCGTAGTGCCGCGCACTCATGCTCTGAATGATGCCGAAGATCATGACTGCGCCGCCTTGAGGCACACCCGGTCCGCATCACGCATGCCCATGTAATCGCCCACCACACGGTGCGTGACCGGCGTATCGGTATGCGCGTCCAGTTCGGTCCTGAGCGCCGTCTGATCGGCCGCTGAGTAGGTCTTGAGCGGCAGGCAGACCGGACGCACGGGCGGCGTGGCGCAGCCGGACAGGCACAGCACGGCGGCAGCGGTCAGGGCCAGCGCCAGCAGGGCTGCGGCAATGCGCGGGCCACGCGGTGGCTCGGGGGCCTGCGGGCAGCTTACGTCACGGTGGAACAGGTCCGTGACGGAGCGTAGGGAAAGCCAGTTCATCACAGGCCCCCCGCTGCCAGGCGCGCATCAATGGCGGCATCGGTTGCCGGAGCATCAGCCTCGGCCTGCGCCATGGCGGTTTCCGTCCTGGTCACGGCATTGGCCTCAGCCACCTGCGTGCTGTCATCCTTGGCGGTCTGCGCCTTGGCCGACAGGCGGCTGACATAGTAGGCACCGCCCAGCAGGCCACCAAAAACAAGCACGGTTGCAATCGGGATGATGTAATCCATCAGTATAGTTTTCCTCTGATACCAAAATTGTCGGGGTTGATGCCGGAGCGCTCGGCCGCGATTTCCTGTTCAATCGACCAGCCGCCCGCACTGGACGGCGCGCCACCGGCTGAAAGGGATGTGTCAGCCGAGCGGTATTCGTAGATTTCCGGGTCGGACCTGCTGGCGGCATAGGCCAGCGCACCGGCTATGGCGGCATCGCCATGGCGTTTCGCGCCGCCCTTCTGGGTGACACGCTGTTCCGGCACGCGGATCACGCCGCGCACGATCTTCAGAGACCGGATATCGTCCTGCACGCCGCTATCGGCTGGCACGGTGATGTTGCCATCCTCGAACGCCGCCTTGAACGGCGGCATGTTGTCCCGATACCAGGCTTCGGACAGCATGACCGCCTCGATCCGGCTGCCGTATTTCTGGACGGTTACTTCGGCCAGCCACTGGCCATTGCCGCGCGCATCCAGCTTGCCCGCACGGAAGCAGGGCAGCCGGTCAATGATGTACCAGAGGATCTGGCGCTGCTGGTCGAACGGGATGTTGTGCAGTTCGACAATGAACGGCGTGCGGCGCAGCAGGGAGCGTTCAATGGCAAGTGGCCAGATCACGCTAAGGTCGCCATTGCGGGCAAAGTCCTGCCCCAGCGCATGGGGAGCCTTCGGGTCCAGTTCTTCCAGCAACGGCAGCAGTTCGGTTTCACAGAACCGCAGTGCCTCGCTTTTACGCACATGCTCGTCCAGCAGTGTGAATTCCGTCGTCTGCGCCCAGCGGACAACCGGAGTGCCCCGAACCTGCCGCGCCTCGATCAGCGCCAGCGGGATCGCGCTGCCGGTGCTGGGTGATGGAATGCAGAACAGTTCCTCGTCCGCCGCATCGCCATAGGCATCAATGATTTCCTGACGCCATGTCGCTTCTTTCGCGGCGGTCCATTCCTCGCCCTTGCGTTCGCATATCTTGCGGTAAAGGCCAGCCTTCAGCGCATCGTCGAACGTGACGCGCAGCAGCTTGTATGGCTTGCGCCCGGCGCGGATGTCCTGCACCAGCTTGTTGAACGGGTTGGTGTCGCCATCATGCGTGCTGATGACCAGGACGCGGCCACCCCACATCAGCAGGGCCAGCGCCGCTTTCAGCAGTTCTTCCAGATCATCGTGGAAGGCCGCTTCATCAATGATGACCAGCCCCTGCATGCCGCGCAGGGCGCGCGGGACGGACGGCAGGGCCAGTATCTTGAACCCGGATGCCAGATCAATGCGGAAGACTTTGCAGTCCTTGTCCGGGTTGTCAGGATCGCGGAATACGCTTTCCTGAACCGTGGCGACAATACCGTCGATCTGTTTCAGGTGTTCGGCGCAGTAATCAATGAACTCCCGCGCCATTTCCAGATTATAGCCGACATAGAACACGTCCATGCCGCCAGCATCCGCGCCTGCTGCCGCCGTAAGGGCCGCGCGATAGGATGCTGCCCAGGAGTAACCGATACGGCGCGATTTTTCGGCAACCGTGACGGCCTCGATAGCCGTGGTGGCCATCAGTTCCGTCTGGTAGGACAGGAACAGGGCGGAGAATTCCTCCTTGTTCATTTCTTGACCCCGAACATCCCGGCGGATAGCGCTGCGACCTGTTCAGCCGTCAGGCCCTGTTTTTTGCCTTCACGACGGATGTTGGTTTCGGCCTCGCGGCGCAGGCGCGCTTCCGTGCGTTCCTCGATCTGCGCCACGAAATCGGCGTCCGTCTTGCTCGCCTTGGTCAGGTGATCCAGCGCCTTTGACAGCAGCATCAGCCCTTCCGGGTTGCCCTGAAGGGCTGCCAGACCATCGGAATTGATCTTTCCGTCTTCATCCTCGCCCGCCATGAACAGGTCGAGAATGGCCGTGTGCATCATCTCCACGTTCGCGCGCAGCATACGCGATACCGATGCATCACCCATCTGACGCGCCAGCGCCTCGGCCACCATGCGCGAACGGCGGGCCTTCTGCCCCAGCTTGTCCAGCTTCTGGCAGTGACGGCCCATTGCCGACCGGCTGAAATCCTTGCCGTAGCCTTCCCGCAGGAGGGCAAGGATTTCATCAATCGTCATGCCGTGCGCGCGGGCTTTCGCGATTTCCTCGCGGATTTCCTCGTCTTCGCGCTCGATGGATGAAGGGCGCGCCATCGGTCAGAACATCAGCCCATGGGCAACGCCCGCAATCTTTTGCAGGCCATCTGCCGCGCGGACACCGGCATCGGTCAGGTGGGCGAGCCACATATCGGTGCTGGGCGTGCGGGGCATCTTCTCGATGCGCACGCATCCGGCGTGCTCAAGGAATGCGAGGTCCGCGCGCATGGTGTCGAAATCGGTGGCGCGACCGGATGCCACGACGACGCGCAGCAGCACTTCCTCGTTCAGCATGCGGTTTCCCATCTCGTTGATGGATTTCAGGACACGCAGGCGGCGGTCTTCAATAATGGCGGCAGCGGCGCTCATGATTACTTCCCGGTGGCGGACGCGATTGTTCCGCGAATGATTGTGTGGAGCAGTTCGTTATTGTTCTTGCCGTCCTTGCGTATCTCGCTCAGTTCGGCGTGGATGCTGGTCATGCTGGCGCGGATCACGTTCACGTCCGACGCCAGCCCCTCATGCTTCACCGCCAGTGCCTCGTGCCGGATGACCAGACTGTCATGCCGGGCGGCAAGGTTGCGCTGGCGGCTGACCAGGAGGGCAAAGCCCAGCACGATGATGACCCCGACCAGCGCCAGACAGAGCAGCATCAGCGGCGACATGACCGGCGCGGCCGGGGTCATCATCAGCACGGTCAGGCGGTCGCGGCTGCGGGGGTTGCAGTCGCGGCGGAAGCCGTGGCCGTGGTGCTGTCCGGCGTGACATAGATGCCCGCCAGATCGGCAATCGCCGCCTGCACGTGGGTCACCACGCTATCCTCGGTCGGAACCGTGAAGCCGAGGTTGCGCAGCATGGACACGGTGCCTGCAATGGCTTCCTGCGCCAGCGGGTTGGCCGCATCCCACGTGTCGAACAGGGACTGAAGGTGGGTCACACCCCCATCCACCTTGGTCAGGGCGGATTTCACGGCCGTCTGGGCCGTGGCGTTGTAGGTGGCAAGGGTGCCACCGGTTGCCGTTGCAATAACGGTCCCCACCAGCGGGAACACGGTCGCAAGAAGGCTTTTCCAGTTGACTGCCATCAGGCTCTCTCTGGTTGTGGCGCTGCGTCCTCGCCATGATGAAAACGGCCATGCGCGCCCGCATGACCGTATGGGTCATGCGGCGGCCGGAGCCACTGCATCGATCAGGGCAAGGGCGGCGCTGGTGCGCCACTCAAGGCGTCTGAGCCAGCCCGCGCCAAACGCGTCAAAACCTTCAAAAGAGCGATAGGCTGTCTCTTGCAGGGTATTGAGCCTGCGCACGATGGCGCGGGCAGCGTTGGCCTCGCTGCTGTGCGGGGGGAACGTCAGTTCCTTCTCCAGCGCATCCAGCGTGACGGGGCCGATATCGCCATCCACCTGCCTGCCGGTCAGGCCGATGGCCTGCTGCAACAGCCAGATGGAACGGCCGTTGCCGCTGTTGAAACCGAAGTCGAACACCATCTGGTCCACGCCTGCGGGCAGGGCCGCGCAGTCCATGGCGTTCCAGTAATAGGCGCGGGCAATCGCGGCAAAGGTGGGCACGTCAATGGCCTGCATCACGGCCCTGGTCACCCGCGCGGGGTTGCCGCCCAGCCAGCGCACCATTGTGGGCGCGGAAATGCCGCGCATGGTGCCTACGAGAAAGCCGTGGCCGACTGCACCGCCGGTCCAGTTGCCCCCGTCATCCCGTAGGCACTGGTACAGACCCTCCTGTCCAGCGGTTCCGTTTATGATTGTGTGGAAGTTGGTCTGCATGTCCGCAACATTAAGCGGACGGGAAACAGCATTTCAGGGAGAAGGATTTCCCCCTAACGCGCTTCAGAACATGGAGAGCTGGCTGGGGTCGTTGCGCCGGGTCCGCGTGCGTGGCTGCGGTGCCGGGTCATCATGCGTGGCCATGATCTGGACCACGCGCCTGCGCGACACACCGGCGCGGCGTGCGCTGTCATCAAGGGACAGGCCCATCTGGCGGTAGCGCCGCACGCGCCAGTGGCGGCAGACGGGCACATCGTAATACGTGCCGCCGTGCTGTTCCTGTAGGGCTGTGGCCACTTCGGGGCCGAATGTCTGCTCCAGCCTGCTGCCTGCCGTCTTGCATGGTACGCTCAGGCGTGACCCACCCGCAGTCTCTATGAACTGGAGCGCCGCGTCTTCGCCTATGGCGGCGACAAGCCAGTCGATCTGTGCGGGTGGGTGAATGGTCATTTCACGTCTTTACCATATTTTTCCAGCAGGGCGGTAATATCGCGCATGAGATTACCTTCGCTGGCCGCGACCATTTGGTCCTGAATACGCGCGGCATCCTCGCTACTGGTGGCATGCCGCCCGGCAATGACGGCCTGGCGGACCATAGACCGGATTTTATCGCGCAGCGGTGTCAGGTCGTCAGTAATCATCAACATTTTCCTCGGTGTCCGTGGGATAGAAAATCCTTTTTACGAACAGACAGGCACAGATAGTGCCCGCAATCTCGAGAATATCGGTTTTGAAGCAATACCCGATCCCGAACAGGACAAGTTCTATGATGGCAAACGCCACGGCTTTCTGAATGGTCACGGCATGTCTTTCCAAAAATAAAGGCCACTAATGCGCTAAACATTGGTGGCCTTTGACTTCAGCCCCCGAGCGCTCAAAAGCGGCACGGGACACGTATAGGGCAAGGTTGCCCTGCACGTACAGGAGAACATGCAGAAACAAAAAACCGCCCCGGATAGGGGCGGTTTCTGTAGTGGCCGCATGTGAGGTTAATAGAACGCCCGCAAGCCGAATAGGAGAACCATCGCAATGATGCTCACCAATACTGCGCACATCATCAGCGTAAAATTGCGACTGAGAAGCGCACATACTGTGAAAGTCACTGCAACGGTTGATATCGACGCGGGCAGCCAAGGATGTAGCTTCATCATTTCAAACCTTTCTCAAGGCGCGATTTCCAGCGCTTCAGTCCTTCAATCACCTTCCGTCCCTGCACGCCGTCCAGGAATTCGGGTGCGGTGATGCCAGCGGGATGGTCTGCCGTCATGGTCTGGCGCTGGACGTAGGCGCGCAGGGCTTCACGGGTGCCCCCGCTGGTCAGCATCGGGGCCATGTCCTTCCAGATGGCATAGATCATGCGCACATGCGGCTTGTCGCTGCTGGACAGGCTGCCTTTCTTCGGCTTCCAGCCCAGCGTGCGGAAATGGGCCAGAACCTTCTCCAGCGCGGGTGTGGTGGCGTCCTTCGCGCTGGTGTGGCCGGTGATGCGGTGCAGGATGTCGCGGTATGCTTCATCCGGCAGCGCCAGTTCCTTGCGGGCGATGTGCAGCTTGGCGTAGATCGCGCCGCGTGCCGGGTTGGCCCTGCGGGCCTGTGTGGTGGTCATGTCGCTTTTCCTGTGCCGAGGATGTGCATCTTGCAGTCGTATCGGGCGTGCCCACGCCTGATGCAGGCGGCATAGCCGGGGTTATCGAAATCGGGGTCGCGGGGCAGGCCGAAATACAGCAGCCCCGCGAACGAAAGGACCAGAAGGGCAAGCATGCCGACCATGGCCCACACATCTCTCATAGTGCCGAGAATTGCAGGCTGATCGCGCGCCATTCCTTGTCGCGGCTCTCACGCTCGTAAAAGCGCAGGTAGGACCGTGACCCGGCGATGCGGATACTGTCGGCAATGGCGTCGCAGGCATCGGGCCATTTGGAATGGGGAATATCCACCTTCCGCAGCTTTTGCAGGTGATCCACATTGATTTTTCCGGTCTTTTCATCCCGGTTGAATGCATTGTTCAGCAAATCACGCACCCATGGCTCAAGCTGATCTGTCAGGTCGTTCAGCACCTCGCTGACCAGCGCCTGTGCCGCGACCACCGCCCCGTCCACCGCGCGGTAATCCGTCACGCTGAATTCCACCTTCATCAGGTCGTCGAACGACACGATGTTGAAGCCGCCCCGCTTTCCGGTCGGGTTGGCGTTATACAGCGCGAGCATGGACCGGACGTAGAGATCGGCATCAGCCATGAACTGCCGCTTCTGTTCGGCAATCAGGTCACGCAGGGCGCGTGCCCCTTCAACCATCTTCACCGTAATATCGTTCTGAAGCAGGCAGCGCACCTGCACATGCTGGCGCATGCTTTCGGTCCCGATCACGTTGCGCACCGTCCCTTCACGGGACGGCTGGTACACGTCCTGTCCTGCGTCCAGGGCGGCGGCGATGCGTGTGGTGGCGTTCATGAGCGGGTTCCTTTCGGGGATTTCATCGGCCAGCGGCGCAGGCTGGCGTTGCGGGTGAGGACTGTGGCGGTGAAGTGCATGAGCGCGGAGAATGCTTCGTGGTCGCTGGTGGCTTCGGGAATACCGGGCACCAACAGACGTTTGCCTTTGCGGGAATGACGGGCGAGGACTTCCACCACGCCCCGGATCACGCCGGGCTTGCCGTAGGCGATGGGCAGTGTGCCGTTGGGGAAATGGAGACCATCGGCAAAGCCGATGATCCCGTTCCTGTCGCAATGTGCGGTGCAGGTCATATCAGTGGACTCCCGGCGCATGGGGCCGGCAGGCAGTGGCGCATGAAGCCGTTGCGAGCATCAGGGCATATGCCGCCGCGCGGATCGTCTGATAGTTGGCCTCATGCACCTGCATGGTATTCGCTGCATTGACAGCACTTGTCAGGGCTTCATGGATCGCATCCAACAGATCGTTTGGTCCCTTTCCAACCCATTTTTCCTGTTCCGTGGTAATGAATTCGATGGCTGTAGCCGCAGTCGTGGCAAGGGCTGGGGCAGTAACAACCATTCCCCCGCTCATGCCCCGATCTCCCGGCATTCGCCTTCGACCACCACGCTGCCCAGGTGCGGCAGGTGCCCGGCAAGGGCTGCGGTGCCGATGGCTCCGTCGATCTCGATGCACCGGCGCATGAGCCAGTCGCCCAGGTCATGCAGTTCGGCTGCGGTCAGGGTGCGGTCGCCCGTGGTTTCCTTCATGCGGATCGCTGTTTCCCGCATGCTGCAGGTGTTGTGGCGAAGCTGTGCAAGTGGTGTCTGGTGCATCTATCGGCCCTCCAGGCCAGAGAGAATTTGCCGCACACGCATATGCGGCGGCAGGGATCGGAAGAACGCCACAACGATTTTCTGACGATCGCCCGCGCCGCGCTGTGCTGGGGTATCCAAGGAATCAGCGATGGAAGGTGCACACGCGCCCGAAAGGTCGCGCGCCGTGGAGCGCAGCCACAGGATCAGGTCTTCCAGCAGTGGATCGAAGCGATCCGGGTGGTCAAACGGAGTGCCTGCCGTGACTTCGTGCAGGGCGTCCATGACGACGACAGGAGCAATGACCGGATCAATGCACCGGACGCGCGCCGGGAACTGGGGGTTCAGGCAGACGCTCATGATGCCGCGCCTTCGTTGACGGCTGCGCGGGCTTCGTCGTCGCCATCTACCAAGGCATCGAATTGCGCCGCCGTTAAAGAGCGTCCCTCAAGTTTGGCATCTTGAAGGAAGCGCCAGCGAATGCGTTCATAGCGCTGCCGCCATGCAGCAACCTGCACCTCCATTTCATCCCTGAAGACAAGCTGCCAGATGCGCTGCTCTCCGCTTTCGTTGGTAGTAATTTTGATGCCGTGGTCGCTCGCATTTCCGGTAAAAACAACCGGCTGGCCCATCGCCATGAGTATGCGCATCAGCATGGCGGCCGGTTCCTCGCCAGTCGCCTCGGACGCAATTTCATAGCCAAGGGCCGCGCAGGCATCTTCGATATGCTCCGCCGTAATGGTGGCCGGGAGCCAGTATCCGACTAGGACGCCACTATTGTCTGACATTTTCAGCCTCCCACGCGCCGGAACTTCGGCAGTTCGCCGGTCATGTGTTCCGCCCAGGCGCGCTTCATGTCGTCGGTAGTGATGTGATCGTTGCCGCTGATGCGGGCCATGCGCATGGCGTTGCGCAGCACCTTGCTCATGGAGCGCAGGCCGCCGGGCTTCTGCGCGATGCCCTTGGCTGCGATCTTCACGTCATCATCCTGAATGTTCCATTCCGCGATGATGGCGCACATGTCGCGCTCCAGCGGACGCTGGATGTAGCGACGCAGGCCGATGCGGCTGAAGAGCTGCGCATGTTCCTTGCTGCGGCCCAGCCCGTCGATCTTGTCGTTCAGCGGGGCATTGCCCGCGATCACGACGCCGATTTCCGCCAGATCGTGCAGGGAGCGGATTTCCTCCAGCGCCTGAATGCTCAGGTGATGGGCCTCGTCCACGATCAGTAGGCCGCCGGTATCGGTCAGGCGTTCGATGATGGCTTCATCCAGACCATTCCCGCGTTCACGCAGGCCCAGTTCCTTGGCGATGCGCGTCAGGATCGCGGTGGGGGAGCGCATGGCCGGACGGCCCGTGACCAGCCAGACGTTGTTGTTCTGGCGGGCATAGGCTTTCAGCGCCACGGTCTTGCCCACACCGGCATCGCCCGCGATCATGGCCATGTCCGGCCCGAACTTCGCACCATCCAGCATGGCGAAGATACGCGACGCGGTGGCCGTCATGATGAACCCCGGAATGATCGGGGTCATCTCCCGCTCTTTTTCCTTGGTCGCCAAGGATTTCAGCCACTTTTCCATGACCTCATCAATGCGGGCGTTATTGCCCGCATAGGTGTTGTTCAGCCAGGCGCTGTAGGTGGTGTAGGCAATGCCTGTGGCATCAGATACCTGCCGGTTCGACAGGCCCTGCTTTTCCTGTGCCAGGCGCGCGCGGTTGCGCAGGCTGCTGGCGTCAGGCATGGGGGTAGCGTTCGTGGTTTCTTTAACCATCGTTCCGTGTTCTTTTCTGTTGTGTCAGTCGGTTAATTCTTGCGGACGGTCAGTAATCGTCCGGGTCAACAAGGCGTAGGCCGGGTCGCTGGGCACGTTCCATTTCCATGGCTCGCACCAGATAGTCGTCTTCTTCTTCATCCGGCTGGATGGCGATGGCGGCATTACCGGACGTGGCGGCAGCAGGGCGGAACGGGCGCACCACCTTGGCCTCCATGGGCGTTTCTTCCGCCGCATCGGGATCGGGGGCGTAAATGTCCTGCAATTCCGCGATGGACATGCGGTTCTGCGCCTTTTCCATATCCTTCTGCGCCTTGATCCACGCCTTGCGTGCCCGGTTGTGGGACTGGGCAGCCCCCTTGTCGGCGAAGCCTGCCGCAGCAAGGCACGGCGCTTCACACACGAAGGTGCCGTCCAGGCGGTAAACGAACACCGATCCCTGCAATGCCTGCGGGTCAAACCGCACCACAAGTTGCTGCCCGCGCAACGCGGTCAGTTCTTCCGCCCAGAAGCGGTTGCCTTCCAGCTTGAATTCACCCGTGGTCTTGTCCGCGCGGATCGCTTCCGCCGCCAGCAGCCACAGCCGACGCTGTTCCGGCGTGGCCTTGGTGATGGGAGCGGTGGCATAAGATGCTTCGAAAGCCTGTTTGAAGCTGAGTTTTCCGCCGCATACCTTGCTGCGCCGCCCTATACGCTCGTTGTGCTCCTGAATGCCTTCCGCCACTACCTTGATGAACAACTCCAGTGGCACGGACCGGCTGCCGTAGTTCTCTGGCTTGTTCATCGGGTTATTCCCGGCATACGCTCCCTCGAACAGCGGATGCTTGGCCAGCCCCTGCGCCAGATCGCGCCACGCACGCTCGATCGGCTTTGACTGCCCGCTATAGGGATTAACAAACCGCACATCCACGCCAAGCTGGGGCATGATGCCCTGCGGTTCATCATCCCGAAGCTTGAAGCGGTAGCGGTTTTCGACCCCGCCGGTCAGCCACTTGCTAGCGAAGGCGCGCCCGTTATCCAGATAGCATTTATGGGGGATACCATAGCGTTCCACCATGTCACCAAACGCCAGACGAACCATCTCCTTGTTTTCGGAAATATCCAGACGCCATGACAGGATCATGCCGGTAAACAGATCCTGAAAGGCCACTAAAACGGGCCTTACAGGCTTCTGAATGCCCGGATAATCAACGAACACGTCAAAGACATGACCATCGACATTTACCGCCTCCATGGCATGGAAGATGGAGCGGTCACGCTCCTGCGCGGGGAACATGCGGTGCAGGGCATCGTTACCTTCCCGGCACAGGGTCAGCAGCGCCGGTCCCAGCGCGTCCATGCGCCGCTTGAGCGTCTTTGCTGATGGCAACTTCCATCCCTCCTTTTTGGCTTGTCCCTGCAAGCGCCGGTAGCAGTCATTGAAGGTCGGACCAGACAGGCGCAGGTAATCGGCTTTCAGGATTTCCCATGCCTCACGCGGACACTCCGCGCGCGACTTGGCCGTGGCGTAATGCGGTGCCAGGGCGGCCAGCCAGTCGCACCGGTTCAGCCCGCGCACATCCCGATACCAGTTGTATATCGTGGTCGTGCCCACGCCGCGCAGCGCTGCAATCTGTATGATCGCGTAATTCTTGCGCACGCCATGTTGGATCAGCGTCTCCACCGCATCCAGTATCTGGTATGCCCGGCGGGCTTCCTCCTTTCTGTTCTCCGGCATGGCGTCAAAGCGCCACCACAGGTCTTCACGTTCACGCCGGGCGCGGTCTTCATCCGGCTTCTGTGCTGCCTCGGCAGCCTGCATCCGCATGACCAGGGCAGCCTGTGCAGGGAGCGGAAGGGAATACATGGTGAATTCGTATCCGCCCCCCCGGCCATTACGCTCACGCCATGTCTGACCCTTAAGTTCAGGGTTCATCCAGCCTTCTGCGTTGCACCTTTCGCGCATGTTTCGTTCGGTGGCAGGCAAAGTGGGGAGCGCCATAGCCGCCAGTTCGGTTAGCGAAAACCAGTGCTGCTGTGCAGTAACCGCCATCACCAGTCACCCCCACGCATAGCCTGACGGCGCAGGGCATTTTCACGACGTGCCAGCTCTTTCTTGTGCTCACTAACCGCGGCAAGCTCGATCATAGGCAGGTAGCGGCGCTCGATCACAGCCCAGCCGAGCGGCTCCGCCATGAACTCCAGCAGCCTGCGGTCCCGCGTAACAGATAGAAGGGCATCGAATCTCGGCACGCTGATCTGATGCCCTTCACGCTGCACGCTGGCGTACGCATTGATCATGTTTATCGACACCGGCTTTTCCAGCAGGTCGGACATCGCCGCCGCAATCTGCTCACGCGACCGCCCGCAGGTGTCCAGCGAGACGGAAATGGCGCGCGACAGGCGCGATGTGAACTGGTTGGCGCGGATCAGGCGCGGGTCAAACCGCACCACCGGATTGGGCGGAACCCAGTCCAGCAGGGAAAGCTGTTCAGGTGCATTCCGGGTCATGCCGCTGCCCTTTCTTCTGCCTGATAGCCGGGAAGATGTGGCGCGAAGAACTCAATGATCTGCTTGCGCTCCGCAGGGGATGCCTTGCGCCAGATGGCAGCCGTCTTTTCCAGTGCACCTGGCGGCGTAGGCTTCGGGCGACCAGCAAGCTGGCGCACGATCTCGGACACCTTCCGCACGCCCGGCCATTGGGCCACGAAATCCGCGATCTGGCGCTGCATGTCCGGCTCCTGCTTGGCCAGTTCATCAAGCTGTGCGCCGCTATCGGCCAGCCAGGTGCCCGTGATTTTTTCGCGGACATCCGGCATGATGTGAGTGTAACGGGCAATGGACCGGCGGATGGTGCTGGCATCAATGCCCAGCTTTTCACCCGTGCTTTTAGTGAAGGAAGGGATCAAGTGTGCAAGGTTGCACTCTTGATCTGACTTCCGGTCGCCACCGTGCTTCGTTTCCGGGTGCAGTTCCTCATAAACCGCCTTGCGTTCGGCCAGAAACGTAGCCTTGTCCAACGGGCTCAACTCCCGGCGGCACAGGTTTTCGTCAATTTCCAGCAGCTTCGCTTCCAGATCGGAAGCCTTCACGATGATGGCAGCGGCATGGTCGATGCCCGCCAGCTTCATCGCAGCCAGACGGTGGCCGCCAGAAATCAGCGCATACTTGCCAGACCGGCCAAGCTTGCGGACCTCAATGGGTGCTCGCTGGCCGTTCTCCTGCATGGAAGCGGCAATCAGCGCTGCCCAGTCTGGGTCAACCGCCCGCAGGCGCTCGCCAACCTCGATATCGGCTACAGGGATTTGTTCGATGTTCATGCCGCCACTCCGTTTTGACGGTGCGCGTCATGCGGCAGGGCGGTAGGTGTCCTGATAACGGTCATGGAAACAGGAGACCCGTCATGATGATAGCGACCCGGCCAGATGTTCTGCGGCTCACGCCCCAGCACCTTGGCAATCTCGCGTTCAATCGGAACCGAATATCCCACGGTTCCGATGGTTTTGCTCACGGCACGGCTATCGCGGCCAATCATGGTGGAGAACTTCGCAAGCGAGCCGTATCGCTTCCGAAGCTCCGCCTTGATGTCCTCGGCGTGCATTCCTCTAGGCTTCTGTGCCATATATATAGCTCCTGAGATTCGGGGCGGTGCCAGCCGCCCTTTTCTTCAACCCCGTTTCAGCGACTTTACGCCGCTGTTGTTCGTCGCGAGGTGTGCCGTGAGAATATCTAATCCGCAGTGCAGGGCAAGCGCAAAAGTGCGCATCCGACTTCTTATCTGTGGAAATCATGTTGATAAGTGCGGTTACGCATTAGTATGACTGAAGAAATCTCAGGGAAAGACGTTCGGAAGCGTGACATCCAAGTTCCGGACCCGAACTTGGATGCGATCCATCTCGTGGAGCGCCTACGCAGTGCCATCAAAAGTGCTGGTGGGAATAAGCACGTATCCGCACTATCTGGCGTTCCTAACGGCTCGATTAATCACTATCTCACGGGCCGATCTATGTCGGCAGAAGCCGCATCCCGCATAGCCCGTGCATGTGGGGTATCCCTAGACTGGCTTCTTCTCGGTGATGAAGTCTCGCATGCGCGTTCAGAAGTGAGTATCTGCGGTCTAGAACCATCAGATGATTTGACTCACATCGACTATTATAATGTCGCCGCGTCCGCAGGCTTTGGCCTGTGCGCTGATGAGGCGGAAAAGCCCGAGAAAGTCGCTATTTCTAAGCGTTTCTTGCGGCAGGACTTGGGGCTTGAGCCCAACCGCGCCATCATGCTGGAAACCCGTGGCGACAGCATGGAGCCCGCCCTACGGGCTGGGGACCTCCTCGTGGTCGATACCCGCCAGCAGCATATCCTTGATGGCGTCCATGTCCTGGTCGTAAACGGCGGTCTGCTCGTCAAGCGCGTGTCAGCCGAACCAGACGGCAAGGTCCGCATAGCCTCGGATAACCCGCTTTATCCGCCATTTTTCACGGATATATCCCGCGTGCGCTGGGGGAAACCCGATGGCGACAACACAATCACCGTAATCGGCCGCGTAGCCTACAGACTGCAGGCGATGTCGTGATTGAATCATATAAAAATTGCTCTACTTTGGAGAAAGAAGATATGAATAATGCAATTTTATCTGAAGGAAATATCTATATTGACAAAAGCCTTATAAAGATTGGAGAAAGCACTTTTTCTGTATCATCAATTGGAAGTATATCTATTAAAAAGGAAAAAACTGGTCTATTTAATTTCTTGGCATTTATGGTGGCAGCAATAAGCTTAGCTTTGATAGCATCCTCTGCTTATGCTGCTATCGCTTTTTTTGTGGTTTCATGCTTTATAATTGGAAAGTTAGGGTTAGATAAATACATAATAATTGTAAAAAATTCATCTGGCGATCAGCCTTTGCTGACTGTTAAGAAAAAAGACCAGGCTGACCGGATAAAACAGGCAGTGGAAGAGGCGCTTCGCCTGCGCAGCTAGAGGATAAGCTCGACCTCTTGATTGAAGCCAGCGTCATCAGCGTCTGTGGGCGTTATCGTGGCGATCTTAACGTGGCTTCAGGGCTTCCATCACTAGCGCCCTAAGAGGCCATTAAGATTGTTCAGAGCGCGCCGCCATCTGAACATGCCACGGTTCCAAAGGGTATGTCCCATATGCCTGAAACGCCATTTGCTTCCAGACATTTCCAAATGGCGATTTCATCTTGTGGATAACTCTCCACCAGACTAGCCTGCGCCTAGAGAAACCGGTATTTCTCGATCCCATCAGATCCCCGCATATCTCACGAAATCCCGGTTACCTTCTGCTTCCATTCCCACTGTCCCCTTTCAACGGTAGCGTGCCTGCTTTATGTCACCCTATGTAGTTTTGTACTACAGAGGAAAATTGTTGCCTGCACGGTTTTTAGGTATAAGAAACATATCCTGACAGTTCTGTATCTGACACGGCCACATAATGCCCATAGGGGAACGGCTTAATTACAGAAAAGCATCAGCGGAAATCATCAAACGCAGAATATACAGATATGCCTTATGCATAAAATGTGCACGAAGTCGCACGCCAAACCATTCTGGCAGGATGGAGCATGGAAACTGTATTTGCTGCCTGCGCGGTTTTTCAGCATAAAGAGCCTATCCTGACAGACCCACGCCCGGCACCGCTTCCGCGGTTTCCGGGCGTCATGCCTTTTATGGAGAAACAGCATGCCCGAACAGGCCGCCACGGGCACGCGGCGCAGCGCCTATAGCCGCAGACTGGCCGATGATATCTGCCTGCGCCTGGCTGATGGGCAGAGCCTGCGCGCCATCTGTGCTGATCCGGCGCTGCCACACCGCGCCACCATATTGCGCTGGCTGCGCGATAATCCGGCCTTTCGTGCGCTCTATGATACCGCGCGCGAAGCCGCGGCCGACACGCTGGCCGAAGAGATCATAGCCATTGCCGACCGCGCCACGGGCCGCGAGGATGTACCAGCCATAAAACTGCGCATGGAGGCCCGCATGTGGGTTGCAACGCGCCTGCGTCCACCGGCTTCCGCCACGCGGGGCGAGGGGGCAGGCAGCATTTCCATTACCATCACCACTGATGACGCAGCCCTTTAGCCTCACGCCCGACCAGCATGCCGCCAACCGGCTTCTGGGGGGAAATGCCACCCATATCCTGCTGCGGGGTGGGGCGCGTTCGGGCAAGACATTCGTGCTGGTGCGCGCGCTGGTCGTTCGGGCACTCCGGGCGGCGGGCACGCGGCATGGCATATTTCGCCACAGGTTCAACGCTTTGCGGGCCACCATTGTGGTCGATACGTTTCCCACCGTCATGCGCCGGTGCTTTCCCTCCGTGCCGTGGCAGCTTTCGCGCACCGACTGGAGCGTGACACTGCCCAATGGCTCGCTCATCATGTTTGGCGGGCTGGATGACGAAGAACGGACTGAAAAGATACTGGGGCTGGAATTCGCCACCGTCTACCTTAACGAAGCAAGCCAGGTCACTTACGGCGCGCGCAACATGCTGCTTACAAGGCTGGCGCAGAAATCGCCCCTGGCACTGAAGGAATATATCGATGCCAACCCCCCAACCACCGCGCACTGGCTTTACCGCGTGTTTGAATCCGGTATCGAGCCTTCATCGGGCCAGCCTTTGCCAGACCCCGCGTGCTACGCCACCATGCAGCTTAATCCGGAGGGCAACCGGGCCAATCTCTCGGCGGAGTATCTGGCCCAGCTCGCGGCCCTGCCAGAGCGTGAACGCAGGCGCTTTGTGCAAGGCGAATACCAGCAGGCTGTCGATGGTGCTTTGTGGCGCCTGGAGGATTTTCGCCGCGCCGCAGCAATAACACCCGCCACCAGCCGCCATGTGGGCACGCAGATGCGGCGCATCGTGGTGGCGGTTGACCCGTCAGGCTGCGCCGGGCCGGAAGATACCCGCTCCGATGAAATCGGCATCATTGTGTGCGGGGTGGATGGCGCGGGCGCGCTTGCCACGGTGACCGAGTGCTTCAAGGTGACAGGTGCCATGCTGGCAACCCAGGGCTGGCCCATCGCCGCAGATGATGCCACCACCATTTTCTGGTGGCTGCGCGTGTGGGACCGGGCGGACTGTCACGTTTATGTGCCCCAGCGCGTGGATGCCGGCCTGCCCACCCGCCTTGATGGCACGCGCAGCACCCATCACGGCCTTGGCTTCGTGCCGTGGGTGTGGATGGCCAATCTGGCGGCACCAGGTACGGTGGATGGTCCCTGCACCTTTGCCCCGGCCATCGATACGGTCATCGAATGCGATTATCTGCTCTCGCAATCGGGGCGGGGGCTTAAATACAGTGCGGACCCCAGGCTTGTCATCCGCGCGGGGCCGGACCCTTATGCCGATGGCACGCCCGCCAGTACCGGTGGTGCATCCGCTGCCCTGACCCTGCCGCTTGATGGCGATGCCAAGCTGCTCGAAATCAACGGTGACGCGGCAGGGGCCATGCGCGACCATTACCGTGAACTGCGTGCCAGCGTGATGGAGCAGATCCATGGCAACCGCGCACAGGCCGATTGCCTTGCCGCCCCCACATCGGGCCGGGCGATGGAAATGCTCTATCAGCCTCTTTTGTGGCTTGTGGACCGCATGGTGTGCGCGTTTTCGCATATGCTTGAAGGCGGCGTGCATATTGGCGGACAGGATTACACCAGGCTCGATGCAACGGGGCTTGCGCTGCAATGGCCCCCCTATTTTGCCGATACGGAAGCCGAACTGGCGCAACTGGCCCAAGGACTTGGCGCTGCGGTGCAGGGGGGCTTCCTGTCGCGGCAGACTGCCTGCGCCATATTTGCCACCCGCGCGGGTGGCCCGGCCCCGCATGCCGAGTGGGCACGGCTGAATGCAGCCGACCCGACCTGATTTTTTTTCGTTGATGGAGAGATATGATGACCCGTGCAAGCGTGCCCCAGACCCCCGACATTGAAACCCTGCACCGCGAGATGGAAACCCTGCGTGCCGAGCTTGATGCGGCCGTGAATGCCCGCACGACGCTGGAGGGCGACCTTGCCCGCGCTACCGAGCAGGTCAGCACGGCCCGCACCCGCGCGGACCGCGCCATCATCCGCGCCGAGGCCCGTGCCCTTGCCGCCCGCATGGGAGCGGTGGAACCTGCCGATGTGGTCCGCCTTGTTGACCTGAGCGCTGTAACGCTCGGCGAAGATGGCGCCCCGCAGGGACTGGACACGATCATGACCGCCGCGCGTGAAAGCCGGGCCTACCTGTTCGCGTCGCCACAGGGGGCATCGGGCGCTGCGCGTGGCACTACTGCAGCAGGCCCCGCACCCCGCGCAGACGATCCGGCCCCGTTCGATGCCCGCACGGCAGGAACGCGCGATGTAAAAGCCGCAGCCATGGCGGCAGGGCTGCGCTGGCCGGTGGCGAATTAGGGCCTGAGCCGACAGACCACAGGGCGGTTCATTACCTGAACGTGACGACCAGAAGACTGTTTGAAAATAATTCCCTGATTTGCTTTTTTAAAAATATAAAAGTAAAGAATATATAGAAATAATGTAAATTTATGGAACAAAAAATGGTTGTGATAAAAAGAGGCATCATCAGGGAAGGTGAGTATAAAGGTTGGAGAGTAGAGGTTGATTTTGATGAATCAGATACTGGTGGATATTACATATACATAATAAAATCTCCAACAGAGGGATATGATTTGTGGTGCAAAGATATGCCATTGGTAAATGGCGAGTTGGAAGAGTTTGATGTCAAATGGGAGTAAATAATTAAATCAATTAAAATAAAAACATAATTTATTCGCAACATCATTTTTATGATGGCAGGATATTGCCTGGATAGATTTTGCAAATAGCGTTCAGGTAAAATATACGCCTGTCTGTCATGGATATAAACAGGAAGATGGCATAATATGCCAATAGTCGCACCCAGCTTGCAGGGATGTACCGTGGCAGGGAGGCAAAACGTACATCCTGCTCACCCATTGCGGTTAAAATAGGCGATCATCCACTATCTGGAGCAGGGTGGATGCCGGTCGCGCGCAACCCCAGCACACGTACCGGCCCCGCCTGCCGCAAGGACCTGTTCATGAGCCAGACCAACGTCACCACACGCAGCTTTATCGACCTGCGCGCCTTTGCCGCCGCATCGGCACCCCAGCCCGGTGACTTCCTGCACGCGCGCACGCTGCTTGCCGGACAGGAAGGCGGTCTTTCCATTGCCGCCTGTGCACCTGAAGGCGCGGGCATCATCACCGCCATGGCGGAAGATGAATTCGTGATCGTGCTGGCGGGCGAACTCAACATCGGTGCGAATGTGCTTGGTCCCGATGCCAGCATCGTGCTGCCCAGGGGGAGCAGTTTCAGTTGGGCTGCGGCACCGGGCACGCGCGCCATCATCATGGGCAGCAAAACCAGCACGCCGGGCGCACAGACGCCGGTGGCGATCAATCCCGCGCCCGTGCTTGCACCTTCCAAGTCGCCTTCGGCCGATCTGCTGCTTGGTCCCGCACCGACATGCCATAGCTTCAATGACTATAAATCCGCCAATGGCGAACTGGTGTGCGGCACATGGGACTCTACGCCTTATGCCCGCCGTGCCATGCATTATGGCCATGCCGAACTGATGTACCTGATTGAAGGCAGTGTGACGTTCGTGGATGGGGCAGGCCGGGAAAAGACGTTCGTTAAAGGTGATATCTTCTTTGTCGAGCAGGGGGCTGACTGTGCATGGGATAGCCGGGAATATGTCAAGAAAGTCTATGCCATTTTCCGCCCGGCCTGAAGCGCAGGGTATTTATTGCCTGCCATAAAATGGTCCATGCGGAATAATAAAAGTTTTTGGGTGCCGCCTTTTTTTTAAAGGCGGCATTCTTTTGAAGATTTTCAGAAAATATTCAAATCATAATTAAAAATCATATCCGCCCGTTACCTGTTCCGCCCACGGTCAAGGCCGCCTGCGGAACAGGCAAGGGGCGCATGATCGCTTACGCATCATGATGGCGCGCCTTACGCCACGCCCCCTTGACCACCCACCCCAGCCATAGATGGCACCTCGCTGCCATAGCCCGTTACCCGCCGCCACTGCATTACGCATGGCGGCTTTTTTCGTTTTTTCAAGGAAATGAAATTCATGGCGATCGCCAATTTCCCCGCTGCCCTCCAGCCCGTCATCCAGCAGGGGTTCCTGTCGCGTGCGTTCCAGGATGCATTGCAGTCGCGCCTGGGTTTCCGTTCCATTGACGACCAGATGGAGTTTCCCGCCCGCATCGGCCAGACCATTACCGATACCCGCGCAGGCCTGCTGCCGCCATCATCCCGCCGCCGCATGCAGGCAGCCGGTGGGCCGTGGCCTACCAGTTCATGACCACCATCGGGCTGAACATCGGCTGGGCGGAAAATCACTTCAAGCCGGGACAGTCGGGCGTGCGGGTGCCGCTGGCCGACAAGCCTGCGGCCAAGCAGGCCGTGACCGCAGCGGGTATTCCCGTTCTGAACAGGAAGGGCAGGCCCGAAATACCGCAAGAATAGGGGTGCAGCTTCGGCGCTAGGTGGATGGCCGATGTGAGCCGAAGCTGCATGCTCCATTCTGCCCTTCATTACGGCAAAAATAAGTCACGTATGTTTCACCGCCATCAGTCTTTCATGTGTTACAGCGGCCATGGGCCCCGCAAACGTGGCGCTGGCCAATACGGTAATAACTGCACTCAAGGAGGCTCTCGATACGTTCAGGAATGCCGCCGGGGCGAGCACATCGTCAGTTATGACAGTACCAGCATTCGCACGGCGTTTGACGGTATTATAGCTGATATCGAGCAGATCAATACACTTGTTATCGCAGTCATTACCGGCATGGCGTCTGACCTGTCGGGCACTGTGGTCTCGGAGGTAAAAACGGCAGCGAATGCCGCGTCAACGCTGATCTCGCTGCTCAAGGCCATGGTGGACATGACTGCACGGCGCAGCACAGTTGGCACGACACTGACGGCGCAGGAGGCAATCGGGCGGATTACGGTTTTCGTGGCAACACATGGTGCATGAATGATCATGAGCAGGGGAAGCAATATGGAACATGCCACAAATGTATTTGCCTTCCTTTACGGCATTGTGGTGGGAAATGCCGTCAGCCTGCTGGCCGGGGGGCTTTTTATGTTACGGCACTGGCGGCGGCAACGGATGATGCGCGAACGCCTTGGGCCGCCGGTGACCTGAGAAAAGTCAGTTGAAAACCTCACGCAATACCGCCTTTTTATAAAGGCGGCATTCAAAATCACTTTCCGGGTTGTGAGCGTGCAGGCACCCTGATCTCACTTGCCAGCACGCCTGCCACAATACAGCACGCGCCCAGAATCGAGGTGGCTGGCATCAGGTCACCGGCCACGCGCCCGACAATACCCCCCCATACCGGCTCACCCGCGTAGATAATGGTGGCCCGCGTGGGCGAGACGGCTTTCTGCGCCCAGTTCATGGCCAGTTGCACAAGCATGCTGCCAACGCCCAGACCCACGCTCCCGGCAACCCATATCCATGAAAATGTGGGCAGGCGCTCGCCCGCAACCGGCATGGCCAGCAGGGCTAGGATCCCGGCCACGAGCAACTGCACCACGGTGATGCGCCTGCTGTCTCCCACCAACGCACAACGGCTGATCAGTATGATCTCGCCTGCTGCCGATACGGCACACAGCACGGTCGCCCATTCACCCCGGCCAAATCCACCTTTGGTTGCATCCTTACCTGCCAGCAGCACCAGGCCACCAAAAGCCATTCCAATGCCTACCCAGTTCATGATGCGTGGCGGCCTGCGCAGCACGATCCATTGCACAAGAGGCACGATCGGCACGTAAAGTGCAGTCAGAAAAGCGGAACGGCTGCTGCTGATGGTTTGCAGACCGTAGGTCTGCAGGGTGTAACAGCCCCATATTGCAATGCCGATCGCCATACCCGCGCCCATCTCGGCCAGGGTCATCCGGCGCAGGACGCGATGAAAAACGGTGCAGCCGATCAACCCTGCTGTCATGAAGCGCAACCCGACGAAGAACAGGGGGCCGCAATGTCGTAGCGTGACATGCACGATCAGGAACGTGCCCCCCCAGAACAGCGTTACGGCCATCAGGGCCAGTTCCTGCCGTGAGGGAAGGTTCATGATCGCCATGCGCGCGCCCGCCATTGTTTTATTTTGATCCGCACCTCTTCCTCCAGATAACCAAAAATAAAGTGGGGCTTACCCTGCGCGAAGGCACGCAACCCGGCCTTCTTGCGTGCTGTTTAACACCCGGGCGCATGGCTTGAAGCAGAGGAGGGCCGTCTTGTCACTTTTTGCCAATATGTCATCGGGGGAAGGCTGGCTCCAGCTTGGTGAACTCGTGCTTGCTTTCATCCTGTCGGCCCTGGTGGGGATGGAACGGGAGTTCAGGCAGAAAAGTGCTGGCCTGCGCACTTACACGCTGGTCGGGGTGGCGTCCGCGCTATTCATGCTGGTATCAAAATACGGTTTCAACAACATTCTTGATGCGGGGCGGGTGGTGCTGGACCCCTCACGCATCGCGGCACAGGAGGTATCGGGCATCGGGTTCATTGGCGGTGGCGTGATCTTCATGCGGCGCGACATCGTGCGGGGGTTGACCACGGCGGCATCAGTCTGGCTGACTGCGGCCCTTGGCATGGCCTGTGGGGCAGGGCTGATTACGCTGGCGGTAGCGACAACCATTGGCCATTTCATCATCATGCTCGGCTTTCCGCGCATCAGCCACCTTGTTCCACGCGATCATGCCGCCCGCCCGGTCGGGCTGTTCGTGTCCTACCCCGATGGGCGGGGGCTGCTGCGCACGATCCTGATCCGCTGCACCAGGCTGCGTTTCACCATTACCCGCGTCAAGCTCGAGCCGCCTGATCAATCCCTGCACGACCCCGAGGCCCTGCAGGATCTGCGCGACCGACAGCACGATGCCGAACTGTCACGACCTGATGAGAGACCGGGCCACGGCACGGTCACGCTCTTCCTCAAGGTGCGCGGCAAGCGGCCTGTCTCGCACCTTGTTGCCGCGTTATCGGATCTTGATGGCATTATCAGCGTGGAAACCGATGAAGGCGATCATGACCCCGAATAGACAGCCTGCACCGCGCCGCTCAGGGGGCCGCTCAGACCGGTAGCTGCACACGGCCCTGTGCATCATGAGTTACGGCAGTGGTGGCGACAACCGCACCAACAGGCAGGGCGGCATAGAGATGCGGAAAAAGCTGCCCTCCACGTGAGGGTTCCCAGCGCACGGCCGCCGGGTCAAGCAGGGCCAGATCGACCGCAAGCAGCACAAGACCACTCTGGCCTGCAAAATGCTTTTCAAGCGTGCCCTGCACCTGTGGCCCGGTGGAGAAATGGATGAAGCCATCCGCCACATCAGCCGGCGAGCCTTTGAACAGGCCCACGCGGACTAATGCTTCATGTTCGGGGGCAGTCAGGATTTTATAGACGATATGCTCTGTCATGACGTTCTGGTCCGGTCAGGGGAGGGCACAGCATAGGGCAGCGCACCAGCAGGGGAAACATGCTGGTCACCATAGCGTCTCACTGCATGCGATGCGAGCAGGCCCATCCGGGCCATGAGTGTGCGCGGGTCCGGCCCCGAGACCAGCCACGTGAGCGGGATGGCCGTCAGGGCCACCAGCGAGGCATAGCCCGTGACCAGACAAACCCGATGTAACCGGGCATGACAATACGCATCATAGCTTCCGGCATGTCGGCCGCCTGCAAATCCGGCAAAACCGGGCCGCTTTAATGGCATATCCGGAGTGAGAAAAGGGGGAAGGCGCACAATTACGGTCATGATGTAAAATCAGTCTGGCCATTGCGGCGCCATGGGCGCACCGTGGAGTTACTCAACCACTACTGTGCATGAAGAGACGGAAAGGTTCGCATGATGATGCCCCTCCCTGGCAATGATACGGAACCAGCCGTGCTGCATTTTCCACGCCGGGCCATTCTGCCTGCAGGAGAAGCATCGGATTACCTGGGCATCCACCCGCGCCACCTGCGCGCCATGCGCCTGCTGCGTTGCGGGCCGAAAACCATCACCATCAATCGCGAGACACTTTATACCGAAGAAGACCTGCGCAGCTTCCGCCAAGGATTGCTCAATATGGTCGGCGTTACGGAAAACGGGGGGTTTTACCGGGAGCTCAAGCCCGGTGAACGAACCGCCGCAACTGAGGGTGACCCGCTGATCAGGCTCCTGTCGCGCCATATCATTCGCCGCAAGGCCATGCTGGTGGGCCTGTGGAGCATGATGGCGCTGGGCATTGGCATCGACCTGATCCTGTTCTGAACAGGAGTGCTTACGGAGCACAGTCTATCGAGAACAAAAAAAGGGGGCTCCATCAGGAGCCCCCTTTTTTGACACATGGTGTCAGGCGCGCAGATTACTGCTGGCCGTGATCGCCGTGCTCATGGTCGCCATGCTCACCACCGTGGTCACGGTCGCCGTGCTCGCCACCATGATCGCGATCGCCATGCTCGTCACCACCGTGGTCACGGTCGCCATGCTCGCCGCCCTGACCGTTCTGGTCATGACCGCCGCGATGGCCGCCATGGTGGCCACGGTGCTCACCGTGGTGCTGGTCGTTGTTGTCATCCGCATGGGCAGCGACGGGCAGGGCCAGGCCGAGGGCAGCAGCAAAAAGCAGTGCTTTTTTCATGTAATCTATTCCTTCCTAACGAACTGATTTTTTCAAATCAGATATTGCCTTATAAAATAACGGCCCGATGATATAAAGAGCATACCGCTATTTCATTTGTAACCGAATGCATCACTTATATCCCTGAAGGTCAATACCTGAATTTTGCGTAACGCTGCCATGCATTTCAGGCATCATCATACAGGAAACCTTCATCGGATACCGTATGTGCGGCATCCTGCTGGCGGGCATAACCGCGCCTGCTGCGCCACGCGCGCAGCAGGGCTTCACGCCACTCTTCATGCGGCTCTTTGCGGGGTTTTGGAGTGGAATCGGACTGTACGTTCATGATCCGGAAACCTTTGAAAAAGCCCGCCAAAGCGCAGGCAGGGATGCTTAACAAATATGGAACATCACAAGTGTGACGATTGTATGAATCCTGTTTCGCGGCACCCTGGCTTTTTCCCTCTGCAGAGGCTAAGGATCGACCTGATGGTGGTATTGTTAGGAATCTATTCTTCTTGCGCCACAGGTAATCAGGGTCGTCCCGCCGAAATAAACGTGATGGTGAAAAATTGCCGGAACCGGGCGAAACAGCATGGCCATGCCCCTCTGGCCCTTGTGGAGCATCCATGGTCTTGTGAAGCCAAAGGCGCGTGCGCGCGTTCCACCCGCAAAGAAAGGAAGACCGACCATGCAGATTGATCTGACCGGCCGCACGGCCATTGTAACAGGCTCAACCGGCGGGATCGGCCTGGCCATTGCCAGGGGTCTGGCTGCAAGCGGTGCGCATGTCATCATCAACGGGCGCCGCCCGGCAGCGGTAGCGGAGGCGGTCAAGGCTCTCGGTGCATTGGGCAAGGGCAGCGTAGCTGGCTTTACGGGCGATCTGGGCATGGCGGAAGGCTGTGCTGCGCTGGTCGCAGCCCACCCGCATTGTGATATCCTGATCAACAATCTGGGCATTTTCGAGCAGAAAGATTTTTTTGAAACTCCGGATGCCGACTGGACCCGGTTTTTCGAGGTCAATGTCATGTCTGGCGTGCGGCTTGCACGTGCCTATCTGCCGGGCATGCAGGCGCGCAACTGGGGGCGTGTGGTATTCATTTCATCGGAATCGGCGTTCAACGTTCCGGTCGAGATGATTCATTACGGCTTCAGCAAGACCGCGCAGGTCACCATCGCCCGCGGCCTGGCAGAGCGAATGGCAGGCACCAATGTCACCGTCAATTCCGTGCTGCCGGGGCCAACCCTGTCGGAAGGGCTGGCGGAAATGCTCAGGCCCGAGCAGGAAAAAACCGGCAGGACAATGGAGGAAGTGGCGGCCGAATTCGTGATGCAGCATCGCCCGTCTTCCATCATCCGCCGCGCCGCGAGCGTGGATGAAGTGGCGAACATGGTGGTTTACCTGTCCTCGCCGCAGGCTTCGGCCACCACGGGGGCGGCGGTACGCGTTGACGGCGGCGTGCTGAGCACGATCTGACCTGGCCGCCCTGTGCGTGCGTCCCGCGCCGATCATGGCCGGGGCGTGGCGCAGACCCTGCATGACACTGCGGATTGCTGGTAGGAGAACAGGGTCTGTTCATCATCATGCCGCAGGGATGTTTCATGTCCACCACCGTTCTTTATTCGCCAGACGACGTGCGTGCCGCAGGGAGCGGCGTGCTCCTGATTGACGTGCGCGACCCCAAGGATTTCGCGGCAGGCCACATTCCCGGTGCCGTCAACATGCCGGACATCTTTACCTATCTGGCCGAAACCTCGCATGAGGGGCTGCACAAGCTGCAGCAGACCTTCGCCACCCTGTTTGCCGATTACGGGCTTGATGGCACCAGAACCGCCATCGTGTATGAAGACGCGCTGCACACCCGCTATGGCGCATCCTGCCGGGGCTACTGGATCCTGCGTTATCTGGGTTACCCCAAGGTGGGCATTCTTGATGGCGGGCTGAGCGCGTGGCGCAGGGAAGGGGGCATGCTGACCACTGATGTCATCACCCCTGCCCGCACGGACTTCCCCCTGCGGCCCGATGCCAGCCTCATGGCAACGCAGGCCGAGGTGCGGGCAGCGCTGGGTTCTTCCACCATCAAGCTGCTCGACAACCGCGACAGGGTGGAATGGCTGGCGGAAAGTTCATCGCCCTACGGGATCGATTTCGCGCCGCGCAAGGGCCGTATTCCCGGTGCCGTGTGGATCGAGTGGTATGACTTCATGAAGGTGACCGACAACCACGCCGCCTTCCGCACGCCTGATGAAATCCGCGCGCTGGCCGCCACGCGCAACCTGCACCCTGATGATGACATCATCATCTACTGCTTCAAGGGTGCGCGTGCTGCCAATACCTATGTGGCGCTGGCCTCGGCCGGGTTCAGCAGGCTGCGCATCTACATGGGTTCGTGGAACGAGTGGTCGCGTAACCCGGCATTGCCGATTGAAGGCGGACTGCCGAAAGCTGCCGCACCTTATAACGGCGACCAGGAAACTGTTTAAAAACAATGCATTGATAAAAAAATAATAAAAGTTCTTGGATGCCGCCTTTTTTCAAGAAGGCGGCGTTCTTCAAAGCTTTTTGAAAAAATCTCCACGAAAAATCTTCATCATTTCAGGGTGTTGTCTGGTTCACCCTGCCGGGCATGGCTGGCCATGATGTCTCTGGTCATGGTCTCGACATGCTGCGTCAGGCGAGAAAGCTGCCGGGTGCGGTCATGTACCAGAGCAAGCGTGAGGTGGGGCACCTGTACGCCCGCAAGCGGCACGAAGGCCAGTTCCCCGCGCATGACCTCTGCCATGACATCGAGCGAACTGAGAAAACAGATCCCGATCCCTGCCGTCACCAACGAAAGCATCATTTGCACATTGTTTGCCCGAGCAGCCACCGGCGGGTTGACGCACCCGCCTTGCAGCAGCCTGTCGAACACGCTGGCAATGGCAAGCGGTTGTTCAGGCATGATGACGGGATGGTCCATGCACTGCGCCAGCCTGACCGACCCTTCCCGTGCCAGCGGGTGCGCGGGTAGGCACACGAAGCCGAGGGGGAAGGTCATGCGGTGCAGTACCACGATGTCGCGCATGTCATCGGGGTCGAGCACGAGGGCCAGGTCGCCTTCACCCGACACAAGGGCCTGGCAGATCCGTTTATTGTCACGGATGTTCACATTCAGCACCACGCCCGGATGGCTGGCCTTCATGTCTGCCACGAGTTGCGGCACGAAGGCGCGTGACAGGGCCTCGGGTGCGAGCAGGTCAACCTGCCCGCGGCGGATGCCCTTCAGGTCATCGATCTGGCGGGTCAGGTCATCAAGATCCTTAACCCAGCGCCGGGCGCAGGCATAAAGCAGCTCGCCCACCGCTGTCAGGCGCATGCCGGTGGGCAGGCGCTCGAACAGGGGGGTCTGCAATTCCTTTTCACCCAGCAGGATATGCCGGTTGATGGCCGAACCCGCAATGTGCAGTTCCTCCGCTGCACGGCGGATGGATTTATGGCGTGCAACCGCCAGAAAATAGACCAGAAAGCGCGAAAAAGGGTTCATGCGTTCTTATTTTGAGAATGAATAAGGATCAATTATGATATATCTGAGAGCATGAAGCATGTGAAATGATCTTTCTGAAAGCCCGTTCAGGAGACGACACCATGCCCGCCGCCGCCACTGCCCCTTCCTTGCCCCGCAACATGACATTCGATGCCGATGACTGGCTGATCCTGGCCCGTTGCTGGCACCCGGTCGCCCTGGTGCGCGATCTGGGCACGCAACCGATGGGCGTGACCCTGCTTGATGCCCCGCTGGTGCTTTACCGCGCGGGCGATACGATTGTGGTCGCCGATGACCTGTGCCCGCATCGGGGCGTACCGCTGAGCATGGGCAAGGGCGATGGACAGACGGTGGCCTGCGCCTATCATGGCTTCCGCTTTGGGCAACAGGGGCGGTGTGTAAAAGTGCCCGCCCACCCCGACAGCGCCATTCCCGGCAAGCTGAAGCTGCGCACCTACCCGGCGGTGGAGCGGTATGGCCTGATCTGGACCTGCCTGCGCCCTGATGAGGCGCCGCCCGTCATTCCGCCCATGCCGCACTGGGATGATCCGGCCTATCAGCAGATCAACTGCCCCTTTATTGACATTGCCGGTTTTGCCGGGCGGCAGGTCGAAGGCTTCATTGATGTGGCCCATTTCGCCTTCGTGCATACCGACACCTTCGCCGACCCCGAAAACCCTGTAGTGCCGCCCTACAAAACGCATGTCACGCCCGATGGGTTCGAGGCCGAATATCGCAGCAGCGTAGGCAACTACCCCATTGGCAAGACGGATCGGGGGCGGCCAGGCTTTGAATGGCTGCGCCACTTCCGGGTGCATGTGCCCTTTACCGCCACGCTGGAAATTTATTTCCCCGATAACGGGCGGCTGGTCATCATGAATACGGCTTCACCTGTATCGGCGCGGAAGACACGTATGTTCGCGCCGATGTGCCGCAACTTTGACAAGGACCTGCCGCTGCAGGATGTCTATGACTTCAACCTGCGCGTATTCGAGGAAGACCGCGCGCTTGTCGAGGCCCAGAAGCCCGAGAACCTGCCGCTCGACCCCACGCTTGAAGCCCATGTCATGGCCGACCGCAGTTCGATTGCCTATCGCCGTGCCCTGCGCACGATGGGCCTGAGCCAGTTTTTTACGGCATAACGTCATGTCAGCTCTTTTTCCTGTTATCGTGCATGATGTCATGCCGGAGGGGGCGGACTGTGTCCGCCTGCGGCTTGCGGTAGCGCCAGGGCAGGGGGCACTGCCCCGCTTCGCGCCCGGCGCGCATGTGGATGTCCTGACCCCTGCGGGGCTGGTACGCCAGTATTCGCTGTGTAACGATGCGGATGATCCCGGTTTTTATGAACTGTGCATCAGGCGCGAAGCGGCCTCACGCGGGGGATCGGCCTCCCTGTGCCGCAGCGTGGAGAAGGGGATGGAACTGCACATCTCACCACCCCGCAATGCCTTCGCGCTGCCGAGTGCGCAACGCCATATACTGATTGCCGGCGGAATCGGGATTACGCCGCTCCTGCCCATGATGGCTCGGCTGCAGCATCAGGGTGCTGATTGGACGCTGTACTATTACACACGTAAGCCCGATCAGGCACCGTTCAGGGACCGGTTGCTTACCGCTCCCTATGGGCACCACGTGCATATGGCCACGAGCCTCAGGCAGGGCTACCCCGCTGCACTGGCCTGTCCTGAAGCGGATACGGCCATCATGCTGTGTGGACCGGATGGCTTCATGCAGGCCGTCTCGTCCCATGCCATCGCTACGGGCTGGGAGGCTGCGCAGATCCATACGGAACATTTCCGCCCTGCGGAAATGGCACCTGCTGATGGGGAGCAGGCGTTTGAAGTCGTGCTGGCCCGTTCCGGGCGGCTCATAACCGTGCCGCCCGACCAGAGCATTGCCGGTGCCCTGATGGCGGCAGGCATTGCGGTCAGCCTCTCATGTGAACAGGGCATGTGCGGCGCCTGTGTCGTGCCGCTTCTGGCCGGGGAAGGCACACATCGTGACATGGTGCTGACCGAGGCGGAACAGGCCAGCAGCATTGCCCTCTGCTGCTCACGCGCCCGCACGCCCTCCATCACTGTGGACCTGTAACAGTTATGCTCCTGACAATGCATATCTGGCGCATGCAATGATCGGTGGCACGGTAATCCGGGTTCAGATTCAGGACAGGAAGCACAAAATGCCATCCAGACCCCTCGGAAGGGGACAGAAAACAAACGGTCCATAGGAAAATCAGAAAGGCTGGCCTGAATTTGGGAATTTTGTAATTACTGACAACATGGGCTGTTGGAGGGCATTACCTCAACAACATTGACATCATACATGCTCTCATGACAAAGCCGTTTTATAAAGTCAGGGGAATGACATATGCCGAGCGACAAAGCTGCCGCACAGACCCGGCAACGCATTATTGAAAGCTTTGTCGCCCTTATCGAAGAGCGCGATGATGTCACGGTTTCCACTGCCCATATTGCAGAACGCGCCAACCTTTCCGTAAGGACTATCTATAAGTATTTTTCCTGCCGTGATGCCCTGTTGCGGGCGACGGGTGAATGGCTGAATACGCAGGTATTCGGCTTTGCGTTGGGCACGGATCCGGATGATCTGGTGCAGGGCTTCCGCATCGCGGCAGCGCGGTTTGACGAGCACCCGAATCTTTCCCGCATTCTTGCCCTGACGCGGGTCGGGCGTTCAATGCGGATCAAGTTTCGCAATGAACTTCTCGTCCGTCGGCGCAGAACGCTATGGCGCGATACGCCAGACGTGCCCCCCGCCGATCGACGCCGGGCAGAAGCCGTGATTGCCTGCCTGGACAATGTCCTGTCGTGGCTGACGCTCCGCGAAGAGTTCGATATGAACGGCAGCGAGGCAGGCGCCGCCATAAGCTGGGCCATAGAAGTGATTCTGCGTGAAACGCGTGCCATGGCCCCTTCGGATCCGCCTTCCCAACCCTGATTCCCATCCCGCTCCAATCCGCAACTGATGGGGCAGGGCGTGGATCAATCCTTCGGGCTATTTTCCTGCTTCGTCCGGTTTGGCATCGAGCGCGCGGGCCAGATCGCCCCTGATGAAGGCATCGAGAATATCACCGAGAAAAGCGGCCATGCTTTCACGCGGGTTATCACCATCAAAAAGAGGCCCGGTGGGCGCTTTTATGACGAACAGGTTCGCTAAACCGCAGAGCATGGCGTACATGCCATAACCAGCCTGCACTTTCCGGCGCAGGATTTCCATATCATTGGGGCCGAAGTCATCGGTTAACGTAAAAACCCGCTTGCCATATATCAGTTCCATCAGATCTTCGAACGCGGCACCGACGATGATGCGATAGCGCGGATAGGCATAGGCATCCGGTATGTAACCGAACATGAGCCGGTAGAGTTGGGGATGGGTGCAACCAAAATCCACGCAGTAAAATACAATACGCTTGAGCGCATCGGCGCGATTGGCGCAAGTGCGGTTGATATGGGCGATCTGCTTGCGGAAAATCTGAAAATATTCCACGGCAATTTCTAGCAGGAGATCATTCAGACTCCCATAATGATTATAGAAATTGGCCGGTGCGACTTTGACTTCCTTGGCGAGGCGACGCACCGAAAGGGCTTCGAGCCGTTCAGATTCAAGTATTCTGACAGTTGCGATGCGCAGGTCTTCGGGAACATTTCCTTTATGATAGCGTCTTGAAATGGGAAGGCATCCTTCTGAAAAGGCGGCATAAGCGTATGAACGTGGGATTATAATCAGAAATTATGTTGCGATTGAGTATGATAAAAAAATGATAGATTTTATACAATGTATGAAATAATTCCTATTTATCCAGCCAATTGTCACAAAACCCTTACATACAAAACATTTTGTCCTGAAATTCCTAACAACATCTTATCGGGCCAGCAGGGACCAAGCGTACGCGCCTACACATGCAACGTGTCATTTTAACTGACTTCAGGATGCATGGCATTGATATAAGAACGGATTTTTTTCTTGACAGGGATTTCAGCCATTGCGCGACAGCGTTGGCCCTGCCTGTTACCAGAGGAAAAAATCATACCTTCTTTTGAACGTCCCTCCAGTGACAAGGTAGATGCAAGTAATAGGATTTATTTCCTAAACACCAACATGCGCCATTATGAACGATGTTAATATAAGGCCCATTAAAAACAGACGCTGCCACAAGCAGTTACGCATCATATTAGGGTGTTTCGTTTAAAAAATAGATGCATATCTTCCTGATATGTATATTAAAAAATATAGTAGCAAAAATTTTTTCTTTACTGAAAAAATGGAATAATTACCCGCTATGCAAAGGATTAGATTTTCCCTTGACAGAAAATTAATCAGAAATTAATACCACTATGAGCCAAAGCGAAAGTCTCGTGTCCACATAGCCGATTACGCTCTCGCCCTATTTGTATCATAGTGACCACTCAACCCAGGTGGAGATCTGACTTTAGGCCTAAAGTGAACATTGTTCATATTTGATTACCGCTTTCCCCATAGGATGACGTAACACCTTGGGGAGGCTCGATTATTAACGATAGCAAGGCAGCGATATAGCTGAACATGGCAGCGGCAAAACGCATAACGGACAAAATCGCGGTCCTGATGAAAAAGACACCGCTGAGCCGGATGCCCCCATGGGTGCCGGTTGTTGTTGGTGCATCCATCATGGGGTTCGCGGGGTCCATAACACTCAGCCTGTATTCCCAGGGGCTGCTGTGCATCGGCACGGTCACGCTCCTGCTGGTGCTCAACCGCAGGCCGGGGCGGGGCATCACCATATTCCTGATGATGCTGTCGCTGCTTGTTTCGCTGCGCTATATCGTGTGGCGGCTGACCACCACGCTGGAATTCCATGGGTGGATACAGGGTGCCCTGTCCATCCTGCTCCTGCTGGCCGAGGCCTATGCCTTGGCCACGCTGTGCCTGAGTTACTTCCAGATGTCGTGGCCGCTGGGGCGCAGGGAGCACGCCCTGCCAGAAGATCCTGCCGACTGGCCGAGCGTGGATGTCTATGTGCCATCCTATAATGAAGAACTGTCTCTCGTGCGCTCGACGGTTCTGGGCGCGCTGGAGCTTGACTGGCCTGAAGACAAGCTGAATGTCTATATTCTTGACGACGGCAGGCGGGTCGCTTTCCGCGATTTTGCGATAGAGTCTGGCGCGGGTTATATTATCCGCTCGGAAAACAACCATGCAAAGGCTGGCAACCTCAACCATGCCCTTAAGGTAACGGACGGAAAATTCGCGGTCATTTTTGATTGTGACCATGTGCCCACCCGTGGCTTCCTTAAAAGAACCATCGGCTGGATGATTGCCGACCCCAACCTCGCCCTTTTGCAGACCCCGCATCATTTCTATGCGCCCGATCCGTTCCAGCGCAATCTGGCCGCGGGCATACATGTGCCGCCTGAAGGCAACATGTTCTATGGTCTGGTGCAGGATGGAAATGATTTCTGGGATGCAACATTCTTCTGCGGCTCGTGCGCCGTCATCCGCCGCTCCGCCGTTATGGGGATCGGCGGCTTTGCCACCGAAACCGTCACCGAAGATGCCCATACAGCGCTCAAGATGCAGCGCAGGGGCTGGGGCACCGGCTATCTGCGCGAACCACTGGCAGGCGGGCTGGCGACCGAGCGCCTGATCCTGCATATCGGCCAGCGCGTGCGCTGGGCGCGCGGCATGCTCCAGATCATGCGGCTTGACAACCCCATGCTTGGCCCCGGCCTGCGGTGGGAGCAGCGGCTCTGCTACCTTTCCGCCATGTCGCACTTCCTGTTCGCCATACCACGGGTGACCTTTCTGGTTTCGCCGCTGGCGTATCTTTTCCTTGGTGAAAACATCATCGCGGCATCACCACTGGCCATCAGCGCCTATGCGCTACCCCATATCTTCCATTCCATCATGACCCTTTCGCGTGTTGAAGGGCGCTGGCGCTATTCCTTCTGGAGCGAGATCTATGAAACCTCACTCGCGCTGTTCCTGGTGCGCATTACCATCGTAACCCTGCTCCAGCCCCACAAGGGCAAGTTCAACGTAACCGACAAAGGCGGCCTACTGGAGCGCGGCTATTTTGATTTCAGCGCGGTCTATCCCAACATCATCCTGGCACTGATCCTGTTTGCTGCCCTTGGGCGCGGCATATTCGGCATCATCTGGCAATATCACGACCGCCTCGCACTCCAGTCCTTCGTGCTCAATACCCTGTGGGTGGTCATAAGCCTCATTATCGTGCTGGCCGCCATCGCCGTGGGGCGCGAAACGCGCCAGACCCGCGCGGCGCCGCGCATTACCGTGCGCCTGCCCGTAACCATTACCGATGCGCAGGGCAGGGCGTTCCATGCCCATACGCATGACATCTCGCTTGGCGGACTGTCAGTTGACATGGACTGGCCACACAATGTCGAGGCGCCACAGACCGTCATGGTCAGCTACGACAACGAGCGTGACGGCATTCATACCCATGTGCCAGCCGAGGTCATGGCCATGCACCCGGGCAACCTGCGCCTGCAATGGATGCGCCGCGACCTTGGCGATGAACGCCAGGTGGTCGACATGGTGTTCGGGCGCAATGATGCCTGGGCCAACTGGGCCGATTTTCCCCCCGACCGCCCGCTCCGCAGCATCGCCATGGTGTTCAGAAGCATTGGCGACCTCTTTAAATGGCGTAAGCCTGAAAAACCGCGCCCCATTGCGCAGGCAGAGGAAATCACCGTGTCCATGGTGGAAGAAAAACTGGAGAAACAGAGCCTCGTGCTGAAACCTGCCCAACGCAGCGCCCGCAGGGGGGCTGCCCTATCCGCGACTTTCCTCCTGGCCTTCACGGCCCTCGCGCCGGCGGGCCTGGCCCAGGGGCTGCCGCCTGCGCCCGCCACCGCCACGGTGGACAAGACCGGAATCAGCGCCCAGACCCCGTTCGGTGATAGCAATACCGGCATCGTGCCCGATGTCGCCCCTGCGGTCGACCCGCTGGCGGCAGCCCGGATCAGCGATACGGAGGTGACGCGCACCCTGTCATTCCGCGACCTTGGCGCCACGACCGGCCCGCTGACATTGCGCGGCTATTCTCCGCTACAGGGGCTTGATGTGGTCGTGCCCGCCAACCGGGTGGTCACGCATGCGCAACTCACCCTTTCTGGCGCGCTCTCGCCCTCGCTGCTGCCTGAGGCGAGCGCTGTCACGGTCACGCTCAACGAGCAGTATATCGGCACGATCAAGGTCAACCCTGACCACCCCGAGTTCGGCCCCGTCACGTTCGATGTCGATCCGCTGTATTTTACCGGCGATAACAAGCTCAATTTCCGTTTTGCCGGTGAATACAGGCGTGATTGCAACGATCTCTTCAACGAGATTCTGTGGGCACGCATTTCCGACAGTTCGCGCATTACCCTGACCACGGTGCGGATCGCGCCCGAACGCAAGCTCTCGCGCCTGCCCGCGCCCTTTTTCGACCCCAACCTGCGCGCGGCACTCCGGGTTCCGTTCGTCATGCCATCTCCCGAGAGCCGGGATGACCTGAAGGCCGCGGGCGTGATCGCCTCATGGTTTGGCAAGATCGCCGATTTCCGCGCGCTGTCCTTTCCCGTTTCCACAACCGTGCCCGCATCGGGCAACGCGGTTGAAGTGGGCCGGAACATTCCCCTTGACGCCAATGGCACGCTGCCCACCGGCCCCACCTTTGCCGAGGTGGCCAACCCCAACGACCCGTGGGGCATTGTCCTGATCGTAACCGGACGCACCGCGCAGGAAGTCGAGGCGGCTGCGCGGAACCTCGCTTTCTCACACGATACGCTTGGCGGCGTTGCATCGAAAGTGGTGGAGGACGTAACCCTCGACCCCCGCCAGGCTTATGATGCGCCTGCCTTCGTGCCAACCGACCGGCCCGTGCGCTTTGGTGAACTCGTGGGGGCGGCCGACCTGCAGGGCGGGGGCTATACGCCTGCGGGCATGACGCTGCCCTTCCACCTGCCGCCTGACCTTTATACCTGGCGGGGGCGGCCATACCTCATGAACATGTGGGTGCGCGCGCCCGGTGGCCCGGTGGTGGACCTCGAGACATCACGCGTCGATGTCAGCCTGAATAACAACTACCTGCAGAGCTATTCGCTCTCGCCGCCGGGCGTGTGGCAGAAATGGTCTGAAAGGCTGGTCAACCAGCATGCAGGGGCCACGGGTCACATGACCGCCCTGCCGCCGTGGCTGCTGTTTGGCCAGAACCAGTTGCAGTTCAATTTTGACGCCCGCCCCATTGACCGCGGTGCATGCCGCCGCACGCCGGGTGATATCCGCATGAGCGTGGATTCAGATTCCACCCTCGATTTCCGCCGGGGCTACCATTACGCCGAACTGCCCAACCTGTCCTATTTCGCCGAGGCGGCCTTTCCGTTCTCCCGCATGGCCGATCTGTCCGAGACGACAATCATCCTGCCGCAAAGCCCCGATGCGGGCACGGCGGGCTCGTTCCTTGACCTCATGGGCTTCTTTGGCGCGACAACGTGGTACCCCGCCGCAGGCGTGCATGTCATGACGGCGGACCAGATGAAAAATACCACCCCGCAGGGCGATATCATCCTGCTTTCCACCGCCGACCGGCTGAATTCGGCCTCTGACCTGCTGTCACGCTCGCCTTACGTGATCAAGGACGGGCACGTGCGGGTTGGCCAGCACATGGGGCTGGAAGGGATCTGGTATCTTTTTCAGGATCACGACCATGCCGGCCTGCTCAACGGCGTGAGTGCCCACCTCAATGCGCCGATTGCCGAGGCAGGCGTCATGATCGGCGCGCAGTCGCCCTATGACAGCCAGCGCTCGGTCATTGCCTTTGTGGGTGATACGCCGCAGCGCATTCATGATCTGGTGCTCAGCTTGCGCAACACCAAGGATCTATCCTCCATCCAGGGGGATCTGGTGCTCAAGAACGCCGAACAGTTTACCAGTTACCGCACCGCGCCGACCTATAAAGTTGGCTCATTACCCCTGTGGCTGCAACTCGACCGGTATCTGAGTTATCATCCTTTCATTCTTTATCTGGCCGGTCTATCAGGGGCGGGACTGACCGCTTTCGGGGCGTGGAGCTGGCTGCGCGCCAAATCACGCAGGCGCGTGCTGGATGATGACAGGACCGGCGAGGCATAAGGTAAACGTCCCTGCATGCTGACCGTGCCCCGCAAGGTGCGGCCTGCATGGGCGGCAATGTCTATCGCACCGCCCCGGTCCATAAATAAATTCTTATACGGAGAAGTAATTCATGAGTGCTCTTCTTGCTGGCCTCACGCTGCTGATCATCGGTGACAGTCACGTGACGTTCAAGGACTCCCTCCTGTCCGTACTGCCGGATGAATTCAGCCGCCAGGGCGCGAAGGTGGTAACATACGGTGTGTGTTCCTCCACCGCGGCAGACTGGGTCGTGCCCAACCCCAACAATGGCTGCGGCGCCGCCGAACGCGTTGGCGATGCCCCGATTGGCGCGCCCAACATGAAGCCCGCATCGCCCCCGCCCATCAGCGACCTCGTGGCCAAGTGGCATCCCAACGTGGTAATGGTGATTCTTGGCGATACTATGGCAGCCTATGGTCAGGCCTCGGTCTCGAAAGACTGGGTGGACGAGCAGGTCAAGACCCTGACCTATGCCATTGGCAAGACCGCGTGCATCTGGGTCGGGCCGACCTGGGGCCAGTTCAGCCCGCGCTATGGCAAGACCGACCAGCGCGCAACAGAAATGGCCACCTTCCTCAAGGGGGAAGTCGCACCCTGCACCTATGTTGATGGCACGGCACTGCTCAAGCAGGGCAGCGTGAACACCATTGATGGCATTCATGCAACACCTGAAAGCTACAAGGTATGGGGCAACGCGATCGTGCAGGCAACGCTGCCTGAACTCGAAAAGCTGAAAGACGCCCCGCCTGCCACCGGCCAGTAAGGTCGCCCCTTACGGAAGCACGGCCGACACCGCGCGGCGTGCTTCCGTATCTGCCCCCTGACGGGCACAAGACGTGGAAAACTGTTGATGCTGCACCTGAATGAACCTGCCCCCACCACAAGCAGGTGGCGTGAAATACTTGAGAAAGACTTTTTCCCCCTCAACCGTCGGCGCGATATCGATGGGCTGCGTGGCCTTGCCATTGCCCTTGTGGTCCTGTTCCATGCAGGCTGGCTGCAGGGCGGCTTTATCGGCGTCGATATTTTTGTGGTGATCTCGGGCTATTTCATGGGGCGCTCGGCGCTCATGCAGCATCCGTTCCAGCCCCTGCGGTTTGTCTGCCGCAGGCTCTACCGCCTGCTGCCAGCGCTGGTGTGCATGATTGGCCTTGTCTCGGCGGGCATGCTGTGGTGGGTCCTGCAGAGTGACCGGGCCGATATTGCCATCAACGGGGCCTATGCGCTGGTATATCTGTCCAACATATGGGCTTCGGGGCATGTCGGGTATTTCCAGGGGCAGAGCATTGCCTACCCGTTCCTGCACACATGGTCGCTCTCACTGGAAATGCAGTTCTATACCATCATCTTCCTGATGGCGCTGCTGCTGCCGCTGACAAATCACCGCAAGCTGATGCTCTCGGGCATTTTCACCGCCTCGATGGCATTTTGCGCATGGAGCTACGTCAAGGGCGATACGCAGGCCTATTACAATATATTCGACCGGCTGTGGCAGTTTTCACTTGGCGCCATGATCTGGGTATTTCCGCGCCCGCGCCTTTCCCCGGTTGTTGCCAATATTGTCTATGCGGTGGCGCTGGCAGTCATCGTGGGGGCAGGGCTGTTCTATACCCTTCAGTTCGCCTGCCCGTCCTACATGACCATTTTCCCCTGCGTTGCCGTAGCCATCATCATCATGCTGCCCGAAACGCAGGTGGGCAGACTGTGCCTCGTGCCCATTTCACCGCTCGGGGTCATTTCGTATTCGGTCTATCTGTGGCACTGGCCGGGCATCGTGGTGGCGAATTACCTGTTCTTCTTCCAGGTGCATGGATGGATGATGGCGGCCGTGCTGGGCATCGTTCTTGTCATCAGTGTGCTGAGCTACGTGTTCGTTGAGCGGACCGGGCTTGATTATGAGGACCGGGTTGCGGTTTCCGCGCGCAACCGTGGCGCCGTGCTGCTTGTGGGCGCGTGCATGACGCTGGCCGCGATCCTGTTCTATATCTCTTATGTGTCCCGTGTTCATTAGACACGACATAAAGGGACGATACCAGATCGCCAGCACGCTGCGTGCGGGGCGTGGGTGGCGGCGCGCGCCTGCTGCCTGGGTCATGGCGCCGCAGTCCATGCGCCCGGCAGGCAGCACGATGCGGTTCATCTGCGGCATGATGGCAGGGGTCATCCTGTCTGGCGAAATCATGCAGTCCGCCAACGCGCAGGCCCCGCAGACCGGTCCCGCCACCGATGGCACAGCCATCACGGTCACGCCCACGCAGGATCAGGATGCCGAACGCGCGCACATGGCGCATGCTGCCGCCGTGCTCGAGCTGCTGCTCAACCAGGGCTATTACTGGCTGGGCCGGCATAACCTTGAAAAGGCGCATGAAACGATAGAACGCTCGCTTTCGCTCGAGCCCAATAACCCTGAAGCCCTCTACCTGCAGGGCCGCCTGCTCATGGCGCAGGGCAATGCGGCGCAGGCTTCGGCCGCGCTGGCCCGGCTGGAGCGCAATGGCGCGGCGCCGGGTCTGGTGGCTGACCTCAAGGCACAGATACAGGCTGGCCCCATAGACCCCCAGGGCTTGGCCGAGGCCCGCGCCCTTGCAGCAGCGGGCAAGATGATGCCGGCCATGTTCAAATACAAGGCGCTGTTCAAGAATGGCGATCCGCCACCCGATCTGGCGCTGGAATATTACCGCGTGCTGGGGGCCACCATTCTGGGCCGTCAGGAGGCCCAGACCAAGCTGACCGCCTGGGTGCAGCGCAACCCGCGCGATCTCGACGCCCGGCTGCTGCTGGACCGGATCCTGACCTATCGTGTCACGTCGCGCCCCGAAGGGCTGGATGGCCTGCGCGAACTCGTCCGCTCCAACGCCCCTGCGCCAATTCGGGAAGGGGCGGTTGCCGCATGGCGCGAGGCGCTGTTGTGGGAGCCGATCACAGGCCCCACCATTCCGCTTTACAATGAATGGCTCGGCCTGCACCCCGATGATGCGGAGGTGACCGAACTGCTGCACAAGGCGCAGGAAACACAGAACGGCATTGATGCCGCTACCGCCCACCAGGAGGGTTATGCACTGCTGGCCCACCATAACCTGGAAGGCGCATCGCAACGCTTCCACCATGCCCTTGCCCTCAATGCCCATGATGCCGATGCTCTGGGCGGGCTGGGGCTGGTGGCGCAGGCCCGGCAGCAGCCCGCGCAGGCCATACAGTATTTCCTGCAGGCGATACAGGCAGACCCGGACTCCGCCCCCCACTGGCGGGCTGCCATCAAGGCACTGCAATCTGGCGCGGGCGGCGGGGGCGTGGACCCGCTGGTGGTGCGGATACTGCAGGCCATCAATGACGGGCACTATGATACCGCGCGCACCACACTCGTAGCTCTGGGTCGCCGCCCCGGCAGCAGGCTTACTTTCCTGTCGCTGGAAGGCATGCTTGAGCGCAAGCAGGGGCATGACGCGGAAGCCGAGCGCATCTACCGTGAAATCCTGGCCCAGGCGCCAGGCAATGCCGATGCGCTGTTCAATCTGGGCGGCATCCTGATCCAGACCGGGCGCGGAGCGGAAGCGCAGGATATCATCGCCCGCCTCAAACCCCTGCGCCCGGCGCTGGCAACCTACCTGCAGGCCGCCGACCTGTCCGCCCGCGCCGACAGCACACGCGACCCTGATGAACGCGTAGCCCTGCTGCGCGAGGCCGCGGCCCTTGAACCCACGGACCCGTGGCTCCGCCTCAAGCTTGCCCATGCCCTTGATGATGCAGGCGGCCATGTTCAGGCGCAGAGCCTGATGGATGACCTGACAAACGCAAAATCCGTCACGCCAGATGACCTGCAGGCCGGGATCATCTACGCCATGGGCCAGCATGACCTGAATACGGCCGAGCGCCTGATGGCGCGCCTGCCTTCTGGCGGGCGGAGCACTGGCATGGCCAGCATTGCCAGCCAGATTGATCTTGCCCACCGCATACAGGCGCTCAACCGCGCGCCGCGCGCGGATAATGCCGCCCTCGTGGCGCTGGCCGACCAGCCCGACCCCACGGGCGACCGGGGCGTGCAGATTGCTGGCGCCCTGCTTGACCGCCATGCCACGCGGGAGGCCCAGCAGGTGCTGGCCGAGGAAGAGCGCCTGACCCAGCCACCCAAGCCTGCGCAGATGCTGGCCTATGCCGGGCTGTACCTGCGCCTGCATGCCACGTTCGACACCACGCGCTGCCTCAGCGCCTTTGATGCGATGGCACGCGACTACCCCGGCTCGGTCACGCCAGAACAGTTGCATATAAGAAACGACATTGCCATCGGCCTCACCATCATGACCGCCGATGAATTTGACCGTTATGGCCAGACCACGAAGGCCTATCAGGTACTCGCCCCCATACTGCGCGCCCACCCGGACTCAGCCGAGGCCCATCTGGCCATGGGCCGGATATACCAGGCACGCAACATGCCCGCCCGCGCGCTCGAGGAAGACCAGATTGCGCTCCGCCTCAAGCCGCACAATATTTACGGCCTTGCCGCCGCCGCGCGTGATGCGGGCGGTACGAACCAGGTAGCGCTCGCACGCGGCTATGCCGACCGCCTGGCGCATGAAGACCCCGATGGCCCGATGAGCTGGGAAGTGCGCTCCGATGTCGATCGCGTGGCGGGCAATACGCGCGCGCAGCTCGCCGATGTGGAACACGCCCGCCGCGCCCAGCGCACGCTTGATGGCGAAGGCACCTATGCAGGCCATGAAAGCTTCCTGCCGGATTATCGCTGGCCATTCATCGACAGCAATTATATCGACCTGCAGGGCGCGACACTGCCTGCAACCTATCATTACATCCCCGAAGATGACGGGGCCGAGGCCATGGATCGGCAGATCGTCTACCTGCGTGATTCCATCTCGCCACAGCTCGACGCCAACAGCTTCGTGCGCAGCCGCACAGGCGTTGCAGGGCTGGGGCAACTGACGGAATTCGCCATTCCCATCACCGGCACGCTGCCGTTTGAATCATGGGAGCACCGGCTGTCCTTCTCGGTCACGCCCACGCTGCTGTTTACCGGTGATGCGCTGAACAATGCCTATTCAGCCCACCAGTTTGGCACCTATTCCGTCAATGGCGCCCTGCCGGGGGCATACCATCATTACTACACGCAGGGCGTGGGGCTGAGCCTGAACTACGTCAATCACTGGTTCTCGGCCGATGTGGGGTCTTCGCCGCTGGGCTTTCCCATCACCAACGTGGTGGGGGGCGTGGAATTCGCGCCGCGCCTGACCCGTAACCTTGGCCTGCGCATAAGCGGGGGCCGCCGCATGGTCACGGATAGCGAACTGTCCTATGCGGGCATGCATGATCCCGGCACGAACCGGGTGTGGGGCGGGGTGACACGCATGTTCGGCCACGGCGCGCTGGAATGGTCTGCGCCGGGGTGGAACATCTATGCCGGTGGCGGCTTTGCCTATCTGGATGGCACGCATGTGCAGAGCAATACAGAGGTGGAGGCTGGCGCCGGCGGCACCGCCACGGTATGGCAGGCCCACAACCGGCAGTGGCTGCGCGTGGGGCTCGACCTCATGTATTTCGGCTACAAGCGTGACAGTTACTTCTTTACATGGGGGCAGGGCGGCTACTTCTCACCACAGCAGTATTACGGCGCGATGGTACCGGTTGAATGGTCGGGACATAACAAGCGATGGACGTGGTTCCTGCGCGGTGAGGCGGGCTTCCAGCATTATCACAGCAATGGAGCGCCCTATTACCCGACAAGTGCAGGCCTGCAGCAGCTTGCGGCCTCGAACCCGCCTGACGAATATTCAAGCAGTGGCGCGAGCGGTCTTGCGGGCAACATACGCGGGCGCATTGTCTATCAGTTTACCCATCGGCTGCGGGTGGGCATGGAAGGCGGCTACAGCCGGGCAGGCAACTGGTCTGAAACCAGTGGCATGTGGATGGCGCATTACGCATTTGACGGTCAGTAATACACTCAAACCGGGGCAGGTTCATGCCCTACACTTCATATCCGGGAACAGCATTACATGGAAACGCGCGGAAGAGTTCTGGCCTGCATCACCGCCATGGCAACCCTTGGCCTGCCTGCCCTTGGGGTAGTGGCACAATGCCCGGCTGATGACCATAAAGGTGGAGAAACCTGCATTCCGGCCAATAGCGCCGTCAATACAGGGCTGAACCGCCCGCCCGGTGCGAATGACGACGTGAGCAGCGGTTACGCGCCAGGCGACCTGTGGCAGGCGGCAGGCCACGTGTGGCGCGCAACCACGCTTACGCCAGGGGCCGCGCAGTGGACGGCCGTGCCCACATCGCATGCCCCAGCGGATACCTTTGGCCCGCATGCCGTTTTTGCCGGTGGGCCTACGCGGATGGTCAGCACCTATTCCGGCCCCGCCGTGGATATCGAGACGACAGCAGGCGGCCAGACGGTTGCCACCACGCTGAACATACGCCCTGATGGCACGCTTGATACGGCCTCCCTCAATCGCGTTCTTGCCGCGCGGGATGCGGGCACCTTCGCCACAGTAACCCGCGTGTATGACCAGACCGGGCACGGCAACCACCTTGTGGCGACGCCGGGGCGCCATGTGGTGCATATCGGCGCGGTGCAGGTTTCGGGGCAGGAGACCCTGTCCTGGGGTGAAATTAACGGGCCGGGCGGTCTTGTACTGCCGCAGACGCTCAAGGTACCCACCAACAGCTTCTTTTTTGGCACCACGGGCACCTATGCCTCGTCCAATTCCGGTTATTCGGCCTTTCCCGTGCCGCTCATGCTGGGGCAGCAGGGGCAGGAGTTCAAGGTATTCATGGGCAGCTACACGCTCGATGGCTTCGTGCATGTGGCTGACATGCGCAGCCCGGACCAGCGCACGGACCTTATCATCAGCAATGATCCCGCCGCCTTTGGCCTGAGCGCAACACCGGCGGGCTACCGGCTTGAAAACGGCAACAACCACGTCGTGCTTGGCGGGGCGCTGCCCGAGGGGTCGTTTTCTGGCGGGTATATCGGGTATAATGCCGATGGCGGCGACTGGTTTGAACAGGGGCGCAACACCGGGCAGTGGACTGGTATCGTCATTGCAGATCAGGCCGCCACGGCCAGGCAGGAGCAGGACTTTGAAGCCGCTGCCGCCGTGGCGGGCAACCACATGCCGCAGCTACGGGATACGTTCGTCGCCATTGGCGATAGCCGGACGGAAGGCTTCGGCCTGAGCGATGGCACGAACTGGCCCTATCTCATGCAGCGTTACGCCCGCTACAAAAGCTACAATTTTGCCGTATCAGGCGCCACGACCAAGCAGATGCTGGACATGGTGCCCGCAGCAGAAGCGCTGGCCCGCCATCCCGGCCGCAAGGTTGCGGTCGTGTTTGGCGGCTTCAATGACCACCTGCACCAGATCGGCACCGGCGAGACGGTGCGTAACCTCGGGCAGATCACCAGACGCCTGAAAAAGGCCGGCTATCACGTTGCGCTCCTTGATGAGACCATGACACAGGGCGCACCGCGCACCGCGGTGCACAATGCGGTCGAGGATGGCAAGATCCCTGCTGATATCGAACTCGATCTTTTCTCCACCGGCGAACCTCTTTCCGATGTGCTTGACCAGACAAAATGGCTTGCCGATACCACACACCCCAACCAGGCCGGGCATGACATCATCGCCCGCAACGTGTGGCAGAATATCGCCAATTCTCTTGGCCAGTAAAAACGCCATACGCCTGTAGGGAACAGTTTTCACATGCCGCCTTTTACCAAAAAGGCGGCATTTTTCATAAACGGCCCGAAAAGGCCGCCCTGAACAGTGCTGATGATGCTGTTCCCGACAGGGCCGGGCCACCACAACGCCACGCCATCATTTTATAAATATTCCATAAAATTACTTGCCGTAGGGTGATATTCTCACCGCAATCATTAAGGGCAGCCCTGCTTTTCAGGACAGGAATTTGATGCAGTCTTTGGAAATGACGAACAGGTTTGGCTGGGGAACACGCGGTACGGAAACAGTATCGGACAAGCCACAAGACTGGCTGGCGCGTCAACTGCGCGGCCCTGATGCCGCCCGCTTTACCGGCGTGGGCACCACGGCGGATGGGCTGGTTGCGCTGCGCACGCAACGCATGAACCGGATGCAGGGCAACCTGCTCGTCAAACCGATCTTTCAGGCCGAGGTGGCAACTCAGCTCGACAACCTGCTCCTGACCCGCCAGCCTTTTCGTGAGCGGCTGGCATGTTTCTGGTTCAACCATTTTACCGTCAGCCTGCGCCAGGGCGGCACGCGCGCGATCATTGGCGCCTATATGCGCGAAGCCATAAGGCCGCATGTAACCGGCCGGTTCGTGGACATGCTGCTCGCCGTCATGCGCCATCCGGCCATGCTGATGTATCTTGATAACACCTCCTCCATCGGGCCGGACAGCCCGGCGGGGCGCAGGGGGCATCGCGGCCTGAACGAGAACCTGGCGCGCGAATGCCTCGAACTCCACACCCTCTCGCCACAGGGTGGCTACACGCAGGCCGATGTCACGGCCTTTGCCGCCATCCTGACCGGGTGGGGCGTGGACCTCAAGACGGACCGGCCCGGCTTTGTCTTCCGGGAAAAGGCGCATCAGCCCGGCACCAAGACCCTGATGGGCCACCGCTTTGGAGAAGGCGAGGAAGGCGGCCTGCAGGCGCTGCATTTTCTGGGCACGCACCCGGCCACCTACCACCATATTGCCACCCGGATGGTTACCCATTTCATAACCGACACGCCTGATGAGCATGATGTCATGCAGGTCAGCCGGGTATTGCAGCAGACGGGGGGCGACCTGACTGCCGCCGCCCTGGTGTTGCCCACGCTGGTTGATGCGACACCGGAGGGCGGCAAATTCCGCTCGCCCATGGATTATGCCACGGCAGTGATGCGCGCGCTCTCGATGGGGGGCACGCCAAGCCCGCCGGATGATCCCCATTCGCCCGCGCATACACTGTTTGCGGCCTTTGCCGCGCTGGGCCAGCCATTATGGACCGCACCGCTGCCCAATGGCTGGAGCGACCGCGCTGCTGACTGGGGGGCACCTGCCGACATGCTGGCCCGCAGCGACTGGGCCTGGCAGATGGCAGGACAGGTGCGCGACGGTGACCCGCTGGATATTGCCCATGCCGTGCTTGGCCCCGCACTCCGGCCACAGACGGTAACCGCCATGCAGCATGCAGGCTCAAGGCAGGATGCGCTGACGCTTCTGTTCTCCTCACCCGAATTCCAGAGGCGTTAATTCATGTTGATCCCTCGTCGCACGGCCCTGCTGGGCCTTGCCACAGGCTGGGCGCTGGGGCGTGCCGCGCTGGCCATGGCAGCCCCGTCCAGCCATGAAGATGATCCGCGCCTTGTTGTCATTGTCATGCGCGGGGCGCTTGATGGCATGTCCGCCGTCACCCCCTATGGCGACCCGAGCCTTGCCAGCCATCGCCGCGCGCTTGTCCTGCCCGAGCCGGGAGCAGCTAAGGGGCTGCTCGATTTAGGCGGTTTTTACGGGCTGCACCCGGCACTGCAGAACATGCATGCGCTTTATGCTGCAGGCCAGTTGCTGCCGGTGCATGCCGTGGCGGGAAATTATCGCAGCCGTTCGCACTTCGAGGCGCAGGACTACCTTGAAAGTGGCGCGGATGCACGCATGGATAGCGGCTGGCTCAACCGGGCCGTATCGCTCATGCCCCAGCACGATGCGGGGCCGGATGGCTACGGCCTGGCCATGGGGCTGACCGTGCCACTGCTGCTGCGTGGCCCGGCCGAGGTGGGCTGTTACGCGCCTGCGGCCAGCCATCACCCTGACCCTGATCTGTACCGCCAGATCGCGGCCCTCAACGCTGATGATCCGGTCACGGGCCCCGCGCTTCGCAATGCCCTGCAGGCCCGAGGTTTTTCCGATACCGTGATGGAAAGCAGCGCGCCCGCTTCTACCGCCGCGCGCAAGGGCAGCAGGCCCGATGCGTTCCTCACCCTTTCAACCGCGGCAGGCCGCATGCTGGCCAACCGGCGCGGCCCGCGCATCGCCGCGCTTGAAATTGGGGGATGGGACACCCATGCGCGGCAGGTTGAACGCCTTGGCCGCCCCCTGACGCAGCTCGACCGGGGGCTTGCCGCCCTGCGTAATGGCCTTGGCCCGGCATGGTCGCGCACCGTCGTGCTGGCCATGACCGAGTTCGGCCGCACCGTGCGGATCAATGGCACGGGCGGCACGGATCATGGCACGGGCACGGTTGCCTTTATTGCGGGTGGCGCCGTGGCAGGGGGGCGGGTAGCAGGCACATGGCCCGGCCTGCGCCCGGAGCAACTGTTTGAAAACCGCGACCTTGCCCCCACGACCGACCTGCGTTGTGTTGCAGCAGGGCTGTTGTGCGATCATTTGCGGCTGAAGCCTGCGGGCATGGCCACGGTCTTTCCCGGTGCGGCCGTAACGCCGATGCATGGATTAATCCGTCAGGCATGAAGGACGAGGCGCATTTTTGGTGAATCTTGTTTCAAAAGCTTCACCAAAAATATCTCATGTTTCCCACTCACGCGCCATGCCGCCATCGCGCGGGCGATGCCGGCGCTTGAGAGGGGGATCTGATGATATCGAGCCGTATGTCGCAATTCATCTCCTGACCCTGCATGTTTTCACGGTACGGGCAGGGCAGGCCAGTCAGACCGGATGGGTCGCCCCCATGGCCGGGTCCGTGCGCCCTGGCAGCCCGGTCTCGATGCGCCCTGCGAACTGATACAGCAGTTCCGGTTCATCGGCACTCGACATGGTGAGATCATACCACAGCATGCCCTGCGTCAGGTCGAACGCCACGTTCACGCTGCCGCCAGAGGCCACATGCACCCTGCGCGTGATGCCGGAGGGCGCCATGGAGCAGGTCAGCTTCGCGTGTCTCGTGCCATGATTGCTTATGGTCACGACCAGATCCTGCCCCGGCCCACGCAGGTAGGTGCAGGCCGCCTGTAGCCGCAGGCCGCCCTTCCTGCCGCTATAGCGCCGGTAAAAGCCGTTGGGGGCATGCACGTCCACATCATAGACTTCGTTGTGGAAGGTGGACTGGGCAAACGCCACGTCAAGCGCATCGCCTGCCGCCACGGCGTAAGTGCCTGCCTGCATGCCGCTTTCCGATGCGATGCCGTGGCGATGGATATTGAACGGCACGCCAGCAGCACGGGCGCCAAAGCGGGTCCTGCCCGCGCGCAGGTGCACGCTCACCTGCCTGCCATCAGCCGAGACCCCGCCATCGCAATACGGCTCATAGGGCAGGGGGGAGGCGACCCGCGTGCCGGTTTCCTGCGCCACGCTTTCGCGCATTTTGGCCGGATCGGTGCGCAGGGTGGCAATCGTAGCCGCATCGAGGGCCTGATAGCCACCGGGCAGGGGCCGGTTGCGCGCGCTCTCGATGGTGTGCAGATACGCATTACGCTCAAGAAAGGGCAGGTGCGGCACGCTGCCATCATAGGGGCGGAAGCATGAGGTAAGGTCGCCACTGATGGCCCGCCGCCACGGCGAGATATTGGTCTCGGTCACATCCTTGCCGAATTTGCCCCGCACGAAGGTCTCAAGGAAACGCAGCGTGGAGGTATGCTCGAACAGTTGCGAATTGACCCATCCGCCCCGGCTCCAGGGCGAGGCGATGACCATCGGCACGCGAAAGCCCAGCCCGATCGGCCCGCTGCGCGCCAGGCGCTCGGGCACGCCGCGATCGATTTCATCCTGCGCGCTCGTATATTCCAGCCCCTTCTGGCCAATGCTGCGCGATGATGCGCCGGTTTCGGGCCGGGCGGGATCAGGCGCGGCGTAGGAACAGCAATGGTCAAAATACCCGTCATTTTCATCATAGGTCATGATGAAGATGGTTTTTTTCCATACCTCGGGGTTTTCGGTCAGGATATCCATGATTTCAGACACGTACCACGCCCCGTACCACGGCGAGGTCGGATGATCGGAGAAATGCTCGGGCGCTGCCAGCCATGACACGGTGGGCAGCCTGCCTGTTCTGACATCCTCGCGAAACTGATGCAGCACATCGCCCTTGGGCGCCTGCATGTGGATGGCTTTTCTGCCATCGTGGAATTTCAGTTTTTCGAGCTTGCGGTAGTGCCTGTCGCCCGTGTTGGTCACGAACGCCTTCTCGAACAGGGCGCGTTCCGCCGGTGTCAGTTTTTCAGGCGTCTCGCCCGCAACAGCACGGCGGCGCGTGAGCACGGCCAGCAGGCTGCGCGCTTCGGCCAACTGTTCGGCATGCGTGCCAGACACAAGCATTTCATGCGTGTTCAGCCGATCGATATGGGACTGGCACTCGCTGATGCGCTCCTCAAGCCACGTGCCAAAACCGGGATTGGCCGTGACATGGTACTGATCGAAACATTCCAGTACATTGCACCCGAAATTGGACAGCCATGCCCGCTCGGGCGCACTCATGCCACCAGCCTGCGAGAGTTCGTTCTGGTAGAATTTCCACGAAACGCCTGCCTGTTCCAGCCGCTCGGGGAAGGTCCGCCACGTCATGCCACCTTCAAGGATTTCACCATTACGCATGTACACATTCGACGTGGGATCCTGCCGGTCGCGCACCGTGCCGGTCCAGAACAGCAGCCGGTTGGGGGTGGTGCTGGTCATGGCGCCACAGTAATTCTGGTCACATACGGTAAAGGCATCGGCCAGGGCATAGTAAAAGGGCAGATCCTCGCGGGTATAATGACCCATGGTCAACGGATAATGGGCATAGTCCTTGTGGTGCGACTTCTTGGCGTCGATCCATCGGTCATGGCCGCCATTGTTCCATGCATCGACCTGGCTGTCGCGGGAATGGGGGATGGAACCCATCCATGTCACGCGGGTATCACGAATGTTGAGCCGCCACGGCAGGTAGGTCTCGCCTGACTGGCTGGACTGCACAAAAGCCGGATTACCGTTGGGCAGGCGCATGGCACGCGGGTCATTGAATCCGCGCACGCCCTGCAGGGTGCCAAATACATGATCAAAAGAGCGATTTTCCTGCATCAGGATCACGACATGCTCGGCATCCTGCCAGGTGGACCCCACCTCGGGCGCAATGGCAAAGGCCCGCCCGATGGAAGCGGGCAGGCGGGAAGATGCACCCGCAGCACCCGTGAGGAGGGCATATTTCAGGAAATCTCTACGTGTCGTCATGATTGGCTCGTGCATGAAGGAATCTTGTTTCGGTGCCCTCTGACCATGGCTTGAACAGGGGGCCAGCCGTGAAGGCAAGCGATTGCATGCTGATATGGTCATGCGTCAGCGTACCGACAGTGCCGGGCATGGCGTGAGAGACCATCATTGCGCGTGAAGTAAAGCTCTTTGCATTGCCCTGGGGTGTTCCGGCACAAGTCTCAACGGGGTTTCTCTAACAAATTCATTATCCGGTTTATATACTGCTCCATTCCATTTCATTTTAACTTCATTCAATATTCTTAAAAAATTCATATCTGGATATGTGCTCATGGCAGCAACGAAAAAGAGAGGGAGAGGCATCGGGCAATGCCATGCGTCATTTGCCTGAAAAGGTGAGAACCGGGCCGTAATCCTCTTCCGATTCAGATACGACAATATCGAATTCCTTGCCCGGAAATCCTGCATGCAGGGCCAATATACAGCATCTTTACAATAAATGGGCAGAAAGGCGGACATCATGACCTAACATTTTATTGTCATGATCAATAATATCATAAACGTGTACATGATTGATCATGCTCTCCACGCCCTTCATGTTTCTCAGCACACTCATCCATCGGGCAAAACTGTCTTTTGTAAACTGGATGCCCAGAAACACGCTGCCCTCGTAATCCATGAATTCTGGCAAAAGCAGCCTGCCTATGGCCAGCACGTCAACGCCGGTGCTGTTAGAAGCGATATGGGGCAGCCATGGCTGGCTCAAGGGCGCCTGTCGCTTCTGTTTGCCTGTATAGGCGGATTTGTCACCACGCGGCATGATCCATGCTCCCGTCCATGCGTTTGCCAGGGCTCTGGTGCGGTGGCGCATGCAAGCCCCACCTGCATGACAATGCGGGATCAGGGCAAAAGTTTTTACAGGGCCACCTGCCGGGCTGTTACACTTTGAGAGGGGCATATCAGGTATTGCAGAGGCTCTTTTCTCGCTATTGCGCGGCAGGGGGTGTAGAAGCAGGCCCTCATCCTGATGGAAGATCTCTATGACGACCGTGTGCCGGACTATCGCCATTTCACCACAGCAGGATCCTCCCGTTCCCATGTGCCCCAGCCCCGATCGGGGAGGCCGTTGCGATCATGCGAAGGAGGCACGCCAAAGGATTTCATCATGATGACCGATGCCTGCAAGGTCCTGATGATCTTCCCGCTTTTCAATGCCAATTCATTCTGGAACTACAAGGAGGCCTGCGATCTGGCGGGCGCGCGCTACCCTGCGGCCCCGCTTGGCCTGGTCACGGTCGCGGCCCTGCTGCCCCAGCACTGGCAGATACGGCTGGTCAACCGCAATACCGAAGACCTGACCGACGCCGATCTTGACTGGGCCGACATGGTCATGACCGGCGGCATGCTGCCGCAGCGCAATGATGCGCTGCACATCATCGCGCAATGCCATGCGCGCGGCAAGCCGGTGGTGGTGGGCGGCCCCGATGTGACGTCGAGCCCGCCGCTTTACAGCGCCGCCAATTTTCAGGTTCTGGGCGAGGCCGAGGAGATCATGGATGATTTCGTTGCGGCCTGGCGCAGCGGCGCGCGGCAGGGCGTGTTTGAAGCGCCAATGGGCAAGACGGATGTTACAAAAAGTCCGTTGCCGCGCTTTGATCTGCTCAAGCTTGACCAGTACCTGCATGTGGGCGTCCAGTTTTCACGCGGGTGCCCGTTCAGTTGCGAGTTCTGCGATATTATCGAACTCTATGGCCGGGTGCCGCGCACCAAGACCAATGCACAGGTCACGGCTGAACTTGATGCCCTGTACGCGCTTGGCTACCGCGGCCATGTCGATTTTGTTGATGACAACCTGATCGGCAATAAAAAGGCGCTCAAGAAATTCCTGCCCGACCTGAAGCGCTGGCAGGAGAAAAAGAAATTTCCCTTCGAATTTTCAACCGAGGCCTCCATCAACCTCGCTGATGACGCGGATCTGCTGCGCAGCCTGGCCGATACGAATTTCTTCGCCGTGTTCGTGGGCATCGAAAGCCCGGATACGGACTCCCTGGTGCTGATGCAGAAAAAGCAGAACACACGGCGCAGCCTGCAACAGAGCATCGACACGATCCATAAGGCCGGGATTTTCGTCAATGCGGGCTTCATCGTAGGGTTTGACAGCGAGAAGGGCAGTGTCGCCGCGGGCATGATCGAATGCATTGAGGATACCTCGATCCCGGTCTGCATGGTCGGCCTGCTTTACGCGCTGCCCACAACCCAGTTGACGCGCCGCCTGCTGGCCGAAGGGCGGCTGTTTTCGGGTAGTGAACAGACCCAGTCGGGCGATCAGTGCACCGCGGGCCTCAATTTCGAGACCAAACGGCCACGCCGCGACGTGCTGAGCGATTACAGGACGGTGCTCAAAACGATTTATGATCCGGTCGCCTATTTTGGCCGCGTGCGCAGGCTCGGCCGCATGCTCGGGCGCAAGCGCAGCCACCGGATGATCAAGGGCGACCTGCGCAGCTTCATGCGGCTTGTGCTGCGCATTCACCGCGCGGGGCCGGGCACGACAGGGCCATTTTGGCGGATGATGCTCGACTGCGCGCTGCATAACCCCAAAGCATTGCCCTATGTGGTCATGACCAGCGCGCTCTACCTGCATCTCGGGCCGTTTGCGCGGCAGGTTGTTGGCGAGATTGACGGTGAGATCGAGAATGTTGACACCGGCCACTGGCAGGCGCCGCCAATGCTCAAGCCTGTTCCGGCAGCGCTCGTGCCTGCCTGAGCAGGGCATGGGGTAAAAAGCTTCCGGTGACTGGCGCGGTGGCTGGCAGCACCGCCGCGCCAACGCATCATCAGGCTTTTGCAGCCTTCGCTGCGGCAGCCGCCGCGCGGGCCGCGTTCTTCTCTTCCTCGGTCCAGACCTTGCGCTCGCGTATTTTCGGCGGCTTGACCTGCTTGGCCGGGCCGCCACCCAGCACGGGGGGGCGCATGGTGGAGTTGCGCGCGGCCTCCGAATGCCAGGGGTGGTCGGCCTGCACGTCAAGCGGGCGGCCAATTTCACGTTCCACGCCATGCAGCCAGGCGCGCTGCTCGGCATCGCACAGCGTTATGGCAAAGCCCGTGCGGCCCGCGCGGCCGGTGCGGCCAATGCGGTGCACATAGCTTTCGGGCAGGCTGGGCAGGTCATGGTTGAACACATGCGTCACCGTATCGACATCAATGCCACGCGCCGCGATGTCGGTTGCCACCAGCACCTGTGCCGCGCCACACCGAAACGCCTCGAGCGCGCGCTCACGCTGCCCCTGTGACTTGTTGCCGTGCAGGGCCTCGGCTGTAATGCCCGCCTCGGTAATGAAGGCGCAGACCTCGTTGGCGATGTTCTTCTGCAGGGTAAAGACCACGGCCTGCCCCATGCCCGGCGTGCGCAGCAGTTCCAGCAGGGCGGCCTTCTTGTCTGCTGCATCGACAAACATGACCGACTGCTCGATCCGCTCCACTGTGGTGGAGGGCGGCGTAATCTCGACCCGGGCCGGATCGCGCAGCAGGCTCTCGGCCAGGGCCGTGATGGATTTGGGCATGGTGGCTGAAAACAGCACGGTCTGCCGGTCTGCGGGCAGGGTTGCGACAATACGCTCGATGGGCTTGGCAAAGCCCATGTCGAGCATCTGGTCGGCCTCATCAAGCACCAGTGCCTCAAGCTGCGACAGGTCGCATGCGCCTTGGGTGATCAGATCCAGCAGCCGCCCCGGTGTGGCTACGATGATGTCCACCCCCTCCCTGAGCGCATTGATCTGGTGGAACGGGCTGACGCCGCCAAAAATCGTCGTAATGCTGGGCTTGAGGTGCCGCCCGAAGCCTGTGAAGCCATCGGCGATCTGGGATACCAGTTCACGCGTGGGAGCCAGCACCAGCACGCGCGCGCCCCCTTTGGGGGCAGGGCGGGGGTTCATGGCAAGGCGATGGAGCAGCGGCAGCGCAAACGAGGCCGTCTTGCCCGTGCCGGTCTGGGCCATGCCCAGCAGGTCGCGGCCTGCGAGCAGCATGGGGATGGAGCCCGCCTGGATCGGGGTGGGGGTGGCGTAGCCCTCCTCGGCCAGGGCGCTGAGGAGTTCGGGCGCCAGGGCAAGATCGGCAAAGGTCATGGACATGGTCAAGCAGCGCCTCCGGCGCTCTGTAAAGGCTACGCCTGTTCGGGCTTCGCTGGTGCGGGAGGGCGGACTATTACGGGGGGCACCGTGCCACGTCAACGCAGCGCGGCAGGCCCGATGATGGTTTTTGCCCCCGCCCTGCACCATAACCCTCATGTTTTGGATGATGACCTGAAATGTGCTCCCGTCATGCCGCTTGCATGGAGTATCGATCTCATCACATGCAGGATAAGTGCACTCATGGTTCCTCCCATTCTTTCAGAAGCCGCATTGCTGCGGGGGCTGGCCCTTGCCCTGACAAGCGGAACGATACGCCGGAAGTCATGGCTGATGACCTGATCCCCCTGCTCGAGCAGGCCGCCGGGAAGGGCGATTGCGCGGCACGGGCGGCGTGGTTCCTCAAGGCCGCGCAGGCGGGTAATCGTGAAGCCATGTTTGAAACCGGCAAATGCTACCCTGACAGCCTGGAACTGGCCTTCTGTCAGCATGAACGCAACATGCGCACGGGGCAGGATGCTGGCAAAGACGATTTCTGAGCCTGCTTTTGCAAATTCGGCCTGCCGGGCAGAACTGTAACTTCAATATGCAAGACCTGGCGGGCGGGCAGGGCCAGTCACATTATCGACCAGCCTGCCAATCAGGAGCACGGAGTGCGTCCTGTGTCATGTTTTCAACAGGCGCGTCGGGCGCAGGGAACAGGGCGCGACAGGCCGGGCGAAGCTGTTCACGATTGGCCTGCAGGCAGGCGGCAATTTTCTTCTTGTTGGGGATGTCGTTTCCGCAGAATTTGAAAGCATCCCTTTCGCAGGCATGCGCTTCGCGCGCGCGGGTGGTTTCGGCTGCCTGGCATATGTTCATGCCAGACAGCACAAAAGCCGCGCCTGCCATCATGTTTATGAACGCCTTCGCGTTTCCGCATTTTTTCATTCTGGCACTCATAAACCGTTCCCTTCATTCCCATAAGAACCAAAGCCACCCTGCACATGGTCAGGCAGCCTGTTGCCGTTCACATAAACGATACGGTACCGTTTCTCAACAGCATGTACGAAACAGCCCGTCACGGTCCCGGTCAGGGGCATATGCCAGCAGGGGAGGGCAGTGCGGTTAACCGGTGCCAGAACTGCAAAAGGGCTTCTATCGCACCCTCTGCCACAAAGCCGGATTACCCCATTCGATCTGGCAGCTTTTCAACTGGTGGATGCGCAGGCACAATATTCACTCGATGCCGTAGCCCCACGGTTGAAGGGCATGCTGTTTCAGGTCACGGCCCGGAACCTGCTCAACCAGCGCACCATCCCAACTGCGCGGGGTCGATACCAGCTGTGCCCTATCGGCGCGAACCGTAATATGATCGGCAAGGCGACGTATAGATGGTAACGGATGCAAATTTTACCATGCGCGACACGTCCCGGTTGTGCGTGCCATGCAGAGGCAGAGTGAATGCAATCCAGTCAGCCTTTTTTACGCGCTGCTGCTTCGGTGTGACATGGCGTATTGTGTTCACGGGTAATTGAGACCGGAGGAAAGACGTGAGCCAGACGTGGGGTGATTTTCAGGCCGTCGTGCAGTTGTCAGCGGCCCTTAACGTGGCAATTCTCAGTTTTGTCGATATCAGCCTGCCGGCGATCAAGGAGCGGCGACGGGTCTTTGCCAAGGCACAGCAGGAACTGGGCATGTACCGCACGGCCCCGGCAAAGCTGGTCAGCGCGCAGCAACTCGAACGTGACTGCCAGATAGAGGAGGTGAACGAGAAGCTCTATCTGCTCTGGCAGGAAAGTGCCGACTACAGTAAAGAGGAAGACACGCTGGTCCATTATACCGGCGTGCTTGGCTTTCTGGGCGCGGTGCTCAGCCTCATCCTGTTGTGGTATTCGGCGGAGTGTTATGACACTGTTATTGGTGGGCTGGGACAGGCCGTGATCGCGCTGTCGTTCTGTTCGCTGGTGGTGGCGTTCATCATCAATTTCATGACGGCTTCGCAATCCAGTGTGTTTACCAAAAAATGCAATGACATCCGCGAACAGGCGCGGAAGAATCTGGGACAGCCGGCCAGTCCGCCAGCCAAGACATCCTGATGCGCGCGGCTACCATGACCAGGAGCCGGATGTAGTATCTGCATATAAATAGGCTCTCATTGTAAAAATTATATAATTATTGATATGAAATCTGTTCGTTTGTTCTTGAATCAGGGGAATGAAAGAATTGATCCTTTTTGTTACATAATATTACCCTCATCCGTCCCGGTCTGTCGCAATATATGTCGGGCGATCAGGGAAGGGATCATGCAACGTTCAATCTTTCTGCCCCTTGCGCAGCGTGCCCGGAATTATTTGGGCAGCCGTCCGGTCACGCAGCAACCGGGGCACTGCGCAACGACGATATGAGGATAGTATAGCACCTGACTATCAGACGTATCGGGCGCGTCATGCCGCACGACCATGCCCGAAGACCGTATCTTAGCCGTAACGTCCCAAAACAGGGAAAAACTTCATGAATCGTCGAAATGTGTTGAAGATACTGGGGGCGGCCCTCCTCCTGCCCGCCGGTGCCGTGGCGGCCCCGCGCAGGAAGGGCGTGATGCTGATGAACCGTATCGGGCCATCAGTGTCACAGCTTTACCTTGCCAACGCTGACGGGCGTGACGAGAGGCCATTCATGCCGGGAAATGGCCTTGATTATCATGCGTCTTTTGCCCCGGACGGGCAGTCCATCCTCTTTACATCGGAACGGAACAGGCTGGGGCAGGCGGACATATTCCGCGCCCGCCTGGACGGCACCGGTATCAGCCCCCTGGTCAGCCATCCATCCGTGGACGATGCGGCCGCCCTGTCACCCGATGGCACGCGCCTGGCCTTCGTTTCCACGCGCGATGGATACCGTGCGAATATCTGGGTCATGGACCTGCGCACGGGCAGGCTGCGCAACCTGACCGGGTCGGCCCGCGTGCAGGGCGACAAGGCAGGACCAGACTGTTTCTTCCGCCCCGCATGGTCGCCCGATGGCCGGTGGCTGGCATTTTCCTCCGATCGCAACACTCCGTGGCGCGGGCATGACAATGGCCGGGGCTGGGAACATACGCAGGCACTCAGCATTTACATAATCGGTGCGGATGGACAGGGTTTCCGCCGTATTGCGACCCGCCCCGACTACTGCCTTGGCTCCCCCAAATGGTCGCCAGATGGCCGACGGGTGGTGTTTTATGAAATGCTGACCGAAAGCACATGGGGGGCCAGACGGCCCGAAGGGGTGGCATCTGTCGTCTCCCAGATCGTGTCCGTCGATATCACCAGCGGGGAACGGGTCCAGCATACGTCCGGCCCGGGGCTGAAGGTCTTTCCCCAGTTCGTTACGGCGGAAATCATCGGGTATCACCGTAAAGGGGGGCCGGATGAGGGGCTGGCCTATACCACAGGCATTGCCAGCGTGCGCCGGACGCTGCGTTCCCCCGCATGGTCCCCCGATGGCCGGACGGTCATCTATGAAAAGGTCAGTTTCCGCCCGTTTGCCCAGAACCAGCCCCTGTATAGCTGGGATCCGCAGCGGGACTACCGGCATACGGATGTCTTTCCCGGCCTGTCACGAGATGGCAGGCTGGTGCTGACGGAAAAGGCGTTCAATTCCTCCATCGCCACCATGAACCCGGATGGATCGGACCGGAAACGGATCTTTGATGTCTCCAGCACGAACCTCAACCCGGCACAGGTGGACCATGGCATGGCCGGGGCGTTTGCCCCCGCATGGTCACCCGACGGGCAGTGGATCGCCTTCGGGCTGGGCCAGTGGTTCCAGGCGCGCCGCACGGGCAAGGCAACGGTCATGCGCATGCGCCGCGACGGCAGCGCGGTCGAAGCCCTGACCGATGGCACCATACATTCCGGTTTCCCCAGCTATTCCGCTGATGGCCAGCAGGTCGTGTACCGGGTGTGGGGCGAAAACAACATGGGCCTGCGCATACTGGACCTGCAAACCCGGCAGACACGCGTGCTGACCACCGCATATGACAACCTGCCCGGCTGGTCGCCCGATGGTGGCCGGATCGTATTCACGCGCCGGGTCGATGACGAAAATTATGATATTTTCACCATCCGGCCCGATGGAACCGGGCTGAAACGGCTGACCACCAGCGGCGCAAATGATGGCCATGCCGTATGGACTGCCGATGGCCACATCATGTGGTCAAGCGGCATATATGGCTTCCGTGACGAGGCGGCGCTGTATGACAATACGTTCCAGCCTTACGGGCAGATCTTCATCATGAACGCCGATGGCAGCCACAAGCGGATCCTGACGGACAGCCTGTGGGAGGATTCCATGCCCCTTTATGTTCCGGCATGATGTCGCGGTTATGAACGATAACGGGCACGGCACGTCCTTCCGGCAGGCATCCGTTCGCACGAGATCCGGCGCTTAATCTGCATCATGAGAACGAAAGGAAGTTCATCCGAAGAGCGAGGCCCCACCGGAAATCCTTCGGCGAACAATATTTGCGATTTCCTGGCTGTTGCAACCAACAGCCACACTCTTCCTCATCGCTGTTACAGCAGACTACATCAAGGCCTGACAGACCCTATTGATAGAAAAGTTTGAATAGAGTTTGTCAAACCCTGCATATGGGCCAGATACCTAGGTTCAGGACTCATTCTTTGAGATAGAAGATGAAGCTTGCTGCGATCTGAATTGCGGACATGAACGTATGAGCGCACCGGTCGTATCTGGTTGCCACACGTCGCCAGTCTTTCAACTTTGCGAACATGTTTTCGATAAGGTGGCGCTTTTTATACAGGTGCCAGTTGTAAGATGGCTTTGATTTCCGGTTTTTCCTCGGTGGAATGCAGGCGATAATGTTCCGTTCGCCAAGAGATCGTCTGATCCGGTTGCTGTCATAACCCCGGTCCCCGATGACCTCTTCTGTTTCTTCCGGCAGGTCCGCCAGAAGAACATCAGCCCCTTTGAAGTCACTGACCTGTCCAGCAGTCAGATACAGGCGGACAGGCCGGCCCTGGCCATCACACACGGCATGCAGCTTTGAGTTCAGTCCGCCTTTTGTGCGTCCGATATGGCGGGAAAAAGCCCCTTTTTGAGCAGTGACGCCGCTGTTCTGTGTGCCTTGAGGTGTGTCGCATCAATCATCAGACGCTTCGAACGGCCAGCCTGTTCTGTCAGGGCGACAAAGATCCTGTCAAAGACACCCAGGCGGCTCCACCGGATGAAGCGGTTGTATAAGGTCTTGTGCGGACCATACGCTTTCGGGACGTCTTTCCACTGAAGACCGTTGCGGATCACGTAAACAATCCCGCTCAGAACACGACGGTCATCGGTAAGCCTGTGAATCATAATGCCCCACTCAGTTCAATAAATTAATAGGTCCTGAGCCTAATCTGGCCTGCTGTTATGAAGAAGTCGAGCGGACGTCCGTTCCGGTCGGTGACGGCATGCAGCTTCGTATTCATCCCGCCTTTGGTGTGCCCAATCAGACGGCCTGGATCCCCTTTTTTAACTGCAGGCTCGAAGCTGTGCGATGTGCCTTGAGATAGGTCGCATCAATCATGGTCGTCTGAGGCTCTGCCTTGCCGGTCGCCAGTCCCTCCATCATGCGGATGAATATCCCCATAGCACTCCAGCGCTTCCAGCGATTGTAGAGCGTCTTGTGTGGACCGTATTCCCGGGGTGCATCACGCCAACGCAGACCATTTCTGTTCACGAAAATGATCCACTCAACACACGACGGTCATCAACACGAGATTTGCCATGACTCTTCGGGAAAAAGAGCCGCAGACGCTCCATCTGCTCATCCGTCAGCCAATACAGGTCACTCATCTTCAGTCTCCTCAAGAAGCCTGAATCACATCCAGCCACTCATATCAATGGGTCCTGAGCCTAACAAGCCCTATATACGCTGGTGTTTAAACGATCACAAAAAACTCTCCGCCACAGTATTTTGTGGCAATTATCATGCGGGCTTATCGTGTATTCCAGCTTGCAAGCCTTTATCAAAACATTCGGTCCAATTCACATCGTAAGCAGTTCTTACTTGTTATTGGTAACTGCCCGATAGATGGTGGCTTTATGCACGCCAAAACGGGCTGCAACTTCTGAAATGGAGAGGTTCTCGTCACGGACAAGCTTCCGGATCGTCGCAATCTGCTCTGCGCTGAGCTTGGCTGGCCGACCAAGATGGACACCCCGTTCCTTGGCCCGTTTCCTACCCGTTTCCGTGAGGTTGCGGCTTAATGCGCGTTCAAATTCGGCAATGCCGGCAAAAACACCAAGAATCATTTTCCCATAGGGAACGGTAGTATCGGCCCAGGGTTCACAAAGGGAGCGCAGCCCTGCTCCTTTTTCACGCAGTCGATCAGCCACCTCCAGCAGGTGGGGCGTTGACCAGGCGAGACGGTCCAGAGAATAGACAACCAAAGTATCGTCAGAAGAAAGTTCCGTCATGACGCCCCCCAGAATGGGCCAGTTTCGGCTCATTGTAGGAACTTTTTCCTCATATATTTTTTGACAACCCGCCTTTCGAAGTGCTTCTACCTGATGGAGAAGCGTCGCTTCTTCCGCATTTTCGCGCGCGTACCCGATCAGCATCATATTCTTCGTTTATATTGGCACATTATCCTTATTTTATAGACGATTGCGCGAACGCATAGCCAGCATTTTTTTGGTTTTCAAATGACGGGTCTTATGCAAAAATAAATTCCGTTACGTCCTCATCACCTCCACCATCATGCGGCTTCACATCGGGCAGAAAGGTCACGCCACAAATATTTCATATTTTGGCCCAATAGCCAGCGGTCAGAAACCCCGAAACTTCCTTGCTGGTGCGAGTATTTTTGAGACAGGCGATACATATGAAGATGGCAACGGACAATAGCTGCTCCCTTGTAGTCCGCGCGGACGAGACCGCGGTCAGAAACGGCTTTTTCAACTGGAACAACGTGATTGAGGTTGTAAACAGATCACTTCCCCTTTCACGCAGGTCGGACCTGTCTTCCTATCGCTTCGTCATAGGATCACGGGCTTGGGTCCGCACGAACCTGATCGACCTGGCCCGGTGGAGCAGTTGGGAATACGTCCTGCAGGGGGGGACGCTGGAAATCGACAGTTTTGGTCCTTTTCAAGTTCTGTGGCTGCACCTGATTATTGATCAGGCGGGGGGAGAAATCATTTTCGGCCCCAAGCATTCCGAAGCCGGCCTTATCCTAATCGACATCACATTTGGCAGCCCGGACCGCGCCGCGCCATTCAGCCTGATATTCCGCGGCAACGAGACCCTGACGGCATCCTATGATTCCGATACCCGCATCACGCTGGTCGGACTGCTTGCGGGATGTGGGGCGGAACGGGACTGCGCGGCATGGGCGGTCGTACGTTGTGATGGGGACCCCTACGGGCTATCTCGTCCTGAAAACTGGCAGCAGGGGGAAGAAGGGATAGACACGTCCCCGCTTTTTCTCAAACGCTACCGGACACAGAACCCTGAGAACGGCGTCGTTATTCATTTACCCACCAGAACACAACAGACAGGCAGGCCAGACTAATGGGCGAACGACAGACCTATCCCATTCCGGACAAACTGCTGGAAAGCATCGATACGGGTATTCTGCTTGTCAGCAATGATAACACAATCATCTTTGCCAATGATAACGCGGCCCGTATCTGGGGTGGCCCCACTCCCGGGCTGGTCGGCCGGAAACTCGATATTCTCTTTCCCACCGGGACAGACATCCTGCCCTGTACCTTTGGTGAGAACCTGACGAATGTCGCGCTGTGCCCATCCGGCGTATCCGGGGGTAAGGTCTGTCGTTCCACTACAGAAAACCACCACCACCTGACCTTGCTGCGGCATGACGGTACAGCGTTTTCTGCCGAGATGTCCGTGGCACGGGTCGAGGGGGCGGGACAGCAGGTGTTTGTCATTTCCCTGCGCGACGTGACACGGGATCTGTCCCGACGGGAACAGGACCTTCAGTATGCCACCATCGTGCAACGCAATGCATGCGGCATCCTGATACTGGACAGCCAGTGCCGCATTACCTATGCCAATGCAGCGGCGGCCCGGTTTTCGGGCATCTGCGCCGAGGGTATGGAAGGGGCTGATTTCTCGGCCTTTCTGTCCGGGCAGCAGGGCGATCTTGCAACATTACAGGCCTTTCGCCGCCGTCTGCAGCGCTGTCGGCCCTTCGAACTGGAAATCTATTCCCGCACCGACACAGGCCAGGACATCTGGCTTCTGGCAACCGTAACGCCTTTATGCAGCCCCTATGAGGAACTGCACGAAGTGATCGTGGTGCTGAATGACATTACGGGCAGCGAGCAGATAAAGGCGCTGCATAAGGATATGATGGGGGCGCTGACCAGCAACCTGTCTTTCAACGAAATCCTCGGCTTGATGTGCCGCCAGATTGAACGTATCGCCCCGGATGTCGTAACACAGATCGTGGTCGTGGATGATGAACAGCGCATGCACCCTGTAGCGCGCGCACGGCTGCCCGCACAGATTGCCGAAGTCTGCGCTGACCTGCAGATAGGTCCTGAGGTCGGGTCATGCGGCACGGCACTGTTCACCGGTAGGGAAGTGGTTACACCAGACATTGAAGCCGATCCAAAATGGAAGGGGTTCTGGCAGTTTGTCATCCCGCATGGCCTCATGGCCTGCTGGTCGGTGCCGATCCTGCTACGTGACGGCCGGGTAGGTGGCAGCCTGGCTTTCTATTTCCGTGCCAAGCGCGCACCGGGCAGATGGCACCGGCGGATTGCCGATGCCTGCCTGCATCTGTGCGCGCTTGCCATCGAACAGCAGCGCTCGCGTGAGGATATCGCGCGGCTTACGCAGTATGACACACTGACGGGCCTGCCCAACCGGACCGGGCTGCGGCACGGTATCAGGCAGCGAGCCGCGCGCGCGCGGCATGAAAACCTGCTGGCCCTGATCATCAACCTAGATCGGTTCCGGGCCATCAATAACGGACTGGGACGCCCGGCAGGCAACATGCTGCTGGCTGCGTTGGCCCGGCGGCTATCCGGTCTCATTTCCAGTGATGATCTGCTGGCCCGCAGCGGGGGAGACGAATTCACCCTGATCACGACCGGTGGGGTGGAACGAGCCACGGCACTGGCCGATGCCGTCATGAAAGCCGTAGTGGAGCCGGTCGTGATTGACGAGGTTCCTGTTACCATTACGGCCAGTATCGGCATTGCGGATAATGACAGCGGCCGACGGGAGACGGAAATACTCATGCAGCAGGCGGAAACGGCCCTGTCGCAGGCAAAGAATGCCAACCGTAACTGCTACCGTTTCTTCAACGAGGAAATGAACCGGCAAGCGGCGGACCAGATCCTGCTGGCCAACGCGCTGAAGGAGGCGATCAGGAGGGACCAGCTCTATCTGGTATACCAGCCGCAGGTCCATGCCGCGACCGGCCGACTGGAAGGGGTGGAAGCCCTGGCGCGATGGACCGACCCAACCTTGGGCATGATATCACCGGGCCGTTTTATCCCCCTGGCGGAAGAAACCGGACAGATCGAAGCAATCGGGCTGTGGTCACTGCGGGCGGCCTGTCGACAGATGGCCCTATGGATGCAGGCAGGGGTGGACGTTCCGGTCGTATCGGTCAATATATCCGCGTTGCATTTCAGAAATCCCGACCTGCCACGCCTGATTGGCGAGATCCTGCACGAAAGCGGCATTTCCCCACAGCGTCTGACCATCGAACTGACGGAAAGTGCGATGATAGAAAATTACGATCAGACCCTCATCGCCGCTCAGGCGATCCGGGGCATGGGCATCGGACTTTCAATGGATGACTTCGGAACCGGTTTTTCCAGCCTGTCGAACCTTGCAAACCTGCCACTTAACGAACTCAAGATTGACCGGAGCTTCATGGATGGCTTTGAACCGACGGGCAAGATTCACTCTGTGGTCACGGCCATCATAGGTATCGGGCGGAGCCTGGGCATGACCGTGGTGGCGGAAGGGGTGGAAACGCAAGCGCAGCTTGACCTGCTCCGGCGGATCAACTGCGACGTGATACAGGGATATTTCTCTTCCAGACCCCTGGATGCGCGGGATCTTGAAGCATGGCTGAAGGCGCACCCCGATACCGGGTGTTCACCACAGTCCGGCAGGCAGCATGATGCGGACATGAATAACGGCGTGATGAAGGGGAGACGCTCCCCAGTTACCAATTCTTTACAATAAAAGCTTTCTTATCGGATTTGGAGCTTTATCTGTTGCAGGAGACCGGACATGACACGTGCGCACCGCAATCCAGATTTCCCTGCTGGCGGAGATGCCGCCCTGTGGCAGCAACTATGCGGACAGCCTGCCGCAGATGATCCCGTTGCGCAGATGCTTGTGGCAAGCGGCCTACCCGTAATGCATGGCATTACCCTACCACTTGGAACAGACGAACGTGTGGAGATTGACCACGTATTTGCCAGCGCAGACGGGTTGCATACTTTACATGCGAAACATTACATCGCGTGGATCAATGCGCCTTCTCCCGAAAAAGAAATCCGGTCACAGAGCAGGGCTGGAAATTTTGCCTATAATGATGATTTCCTGCGCGGTTTTCTGAAATTGACAGAGGCTGTCAGCACCATCATAAATGACCCGTTACCGCCACAGAAGGGGGGGAGCGTTCCCGTGACGGGTCATTTCCTGCTCCCTTACAAGGTGCCCCTGATGGCACCTCTGCAGAATCATGCCCTTCTGCTTGCGGAACTGGAAAGCATGTTGAATACCTTGGCCAGCCGGGGCACTATTCCTGCCGAGCATGGCAAGGCATGGTGCCATGTTGGAACAGTACATCATAAATACGCAATCGCGTCTTCACAGATACAGAAACGAAATCCCTTCTGAATTTTTCCGGCCTTCGACCAGATCAGATTTTCTACAAATAACCCGACACCCTGCCGCACCCGGAAAGACTATTGTTAGGATAGCAGATGTCGTACGTGCCCCTGTTAAAAAGAATGGACCGATCTGACTCTTCCCGGCTGGACAGTCTTGCGCAAGAGTTCAGGACAGCCAGGCCATTTCCACATCTGGTCATGGACGGAATGTTCTGTGATTCCCTGCTGAACGAAGCGTTGCAGGCTTTTAATCTCGATCATGTAAACAATATAAATGTATTCCAGAACCAGCTTCAGTCAAAGCGTTCGACCAGCACACAATCCGTCATGCCTACCGCAATACAACGGTATTTTGATATTGTGAACGGTGCACCGTTCCTCAGGCTGCTGACCAGATTGACAGGAATCACGAATCTGCTTCCCGACCCTTATCTTTATGGGGGCGGCATGCATGAAGTCGCGGGGCAGGGACATTTTCAGGTCCATACCGATTTTCGTTATCATCCCCATACGTGTCTGGAAAATCGCCTAGCTTTGCTGACTTACCTCAATCATGACTGGAAGCCGGAATATGGCGGCCTGCTGGAACTGTGGCAGAAAAATCCAACCCGGCCTGTCAGAAAAATTGTTCCCCGGTTCGGACGCAGCGTTCTCATGCTCCAGTCGCCTGTTTCATGGCATGGACACCCCCAAGCGGCGCGAACAGGGTATCTACGGCGGACACTCATTACATATTTTTATACGGCACCAAAAATAAAAGCTGACAGAACAGAACAAAGCACGATCTATCTATCCAACAGCGGACAATCGACCATGCAGAGAGCGGAAATCCTCATACGGAACATACTTCCGCATTTTGTTATTGATACAGCAAGATGGATACGGCACAGAAAACGTAAGCAAAACTTTAGATAAAATTTTAATTGAGAGCCATATCCTACAAATTATCGTTAAGCCTGTGATCATAGGATGGCTCGCTCGAACTGTCAGGTCGTTCAGAATGTGCCCAGCATATTCGCAATGCCGCCAGTAATTAAACTTGTAGCAGGTGGGACCGGATCGATCAGGCCGAGCCGGACAACCTGCTTGACAGGATGAAGGCGGTCCTGTTCCTGCTGAAGATCAAGAAGAACCGGGGCATCTGCCCTCGCGTCGATCAGGCGCGGCAGAACTAGCTGCGACGGAGACAGGTCATGTCGTTGAGGGCGAAGAAGATGAGGAAGCGTGAGTTGATCGCGTAGAAAACTAGGCGGCTCCAGGTGGAGCGATCTAACTTACACCGGATGCCAGCTTGACAATTGACGCCGGGCCATATCCATAAACTTTTCCTTTTCATCTTCTGTGGCGCCGCCGGATGTGAAATTCGACGTGACCTCCCATTTCCGAAATGGATAGCGTTGTGAAAACAATTTCTTTGCGAGGTATTCAATATCACCGTCGCGGATGAACAATTTATTACTCCTATTAAAATTTTATTTATTTATTTCAATATTTATTATTATTTCTGTGATGGAAAGCGAGTTATCAGTCTGTGTTAGACCGCACCTTCTTGCTTCTTCGCGCAGAAACGATAACGCGGCTTTAATATCGTTTGCTTTCGTTTTCGTATCTTCATTCATATTGTTATGCTGCATTCTGGTGCTCAATGCTGTCATTATTGAGAACGGCATAGTGGATATTTAGCTTTGCTCGCGCCTTATCAAGAATATCCTGCGAGACGGGCACTACGGCAGAAGCGACATCATGGCCTGATGGAAGCGTCTTTCTCATGTGAATATGGGCTTCTACACCGGCTCCGGGTACAATCCGCTTGAGAACGCCCCACGCGGTTAGGAACAGATAGGTGTCAATCCCATTCAGAACCGAAAACTCAATGCATGCCAGGATCAGTTCGGCCGAAATCTGCTTGCGCAGGGATAGCGACATGTTGCGCTCGACGCCAAAACGGGTGATTTCCCATACGTTCGGCCCAGAGAGAACAATCGGATTGGGCATCATATCGGGCCAGAGTGTTTCCAGCATGTAAGGCCGGTTTGTTGGCAGCAGACGGACCATACCCCTGACCACGCCAGCGACATCGCGCCACACAAGATAGACGGAGGCAGGAGTATCGAACTGGTCGTATTCCATACCTTTGTAGAAAGGAACTTCCCACTGCTCATTGGCCACAAAATGGCGGTAGCGAAACCTAAACTGCTCAGCGAGGGCTGTTCCGCACCAATGGGCGTTTTCAACGGTTACGACTTCTATCATGGATACGCCCTCTTGCTGTTGGGTAAGAGGATTATTCATGAAAATCGACAGTCAGGTTACCTGTCAGGTCTGACAGGTTTTACAGTTCAATCAGACCGGCGCAGATGGCCTTCACCACACCCATGATACGATTTGTACATTTCAGCTTCAGCAATGCATTGTTGATATGGAAATTAACGGTTCTCTCACTGACACCAACAATCATCCCGGTTTCCCATGAGCTTTTACCCTTGGCTGTCCATCTCAGACATTCTTTTTCACGCGGAGTAAGAATAGGGACCAACACATCTGCCGGTTCATCCAGCTTTTTATAACTGGTAATGAAAAAATTAGATAAGGCACGCAGATAAATTTCAACTTCTTGATCTAAGTTTTTGTCTGTAAATGCAAAACATATGGCATAAACCAATCTGTCATGTGTATGGAATGGTATTGTCATTCCCTTTTTTATACCAAATTCTGATACATCCCTGATTATCTTTTTTTCTTTTTTGTTTATATTGCGTATTTCATGCCAGAAATACGGATGACTCATAAATCTAGATTTTTTTATTATTGGATCAGAAATTATATAATTATTCTCAATATAAAAATTTACCCATTCCTCTGGATAGCCGACATGTATGAAATTTTCCTTAGGGTCTTCAGTCCTGTTTAATTCCACAATGGTTATATGGACGCCGCCAACGGTCAGGGCGGCGTCAAGGTAGGCAGTTAGAAGATCGTGTTTGGTGCTTGCGTTCTCGAAGTCATGCAGCTTCGATAGGAGGTCGATTGTCAATCCCGCCATCTATTGCGTTGCCCCATGATGCCATTCAAGGATAAACCTAAATTATATGATATCCTTATTCTATATATTTATGACCGCACTCACCATTATGGTAGTTTGGCTCGCTTTTGAGGCCGGAAACCAGATCATTCCATCCTGCCCCGGCGACACTGTGTTATGGTTCAACCAGAACACCCACTTTTATCACCTGCCGGGCTGACGTGCCCCCGAGACCCTTGTCTGGCGACCTGATCCGGTGTCCTGCTATTCAGTTGAGAATGTGGGCGTACCGTATTGTAGTCTTCCCGCCAGTCAGCCAGAATCCGGCGGGCATGCGTCAGGGACGTGAACAGCGTTTCATTGAGACATTCATCCCTGAGCCGACCATTGAAGCTTTCGACAAACCCGTTTTGCTGCGGCTTCCCCGGGGCGATATAATGCCATTCGATCTGCATCCCGTCGGCCCATTTCAAAATGGCATGGGATGTGAATTCCGTCCCGTTGTCGCTGACAATCATGAGGGGTTTGCCATATCGCTCCACCAGAGCTGTCAGTTCCCGCGCCACACGTGCGCCTGACAGCGATGTGTCGGCAACCAATGCCAGGTTTTTTCCGGCTGAAATCGTCGATAACAGCCAGAATGCGGAACCGGCGGCCACAGATCAGGGCGTCAGACACAAAATCCAGACTCCAGCGCTGCCTAGGCTCAGGACCTATTAATTTGTTGAACTGAGTAGGGCATTGTGATTCACAGGCTTACCGATGGAGGTGAGGCTGTGAGTGAGGTATTTTTACTATCTGAGAGCCAGATGGAGCGGATTGAGCCGTTTTTCCCTCTGGCGCACGGAGTGCCACGGGTGGATGACCGGCGTGTTCTGAGCGGGATCGTTTATGTGATCCGCAACGGCCTTCAGTGGAAAGACGCCCCGAAAGCGTATGGTCCGCACAAGACTTTGTATAATCGCTTCATCCGGTGGAGCCGCCTGGGTGTCTTTGACCGGATCTTCGTCGCCCTGACAGAACAGGCTGGCCGTTCGAAGCGCCTGATGATTGATGCAACACATCTCAAGGCGCACCGGACATCAGCCTCCCTGCTTAAAAAGGGGGTTTTCCCCGCCATATCGGACGCACGAAAGGCGGCCTGAACTCAAAACTCCATGCCGTGTGCGATGGTCTGGGTCGGCCTGTCCGTCTTCATCTGACTACGGGACAGATCAGTGACTTCAGAAGCGCAGATGTGCTTCTGGCCGATCTCCCCGACGAGACGGAAGAAGTCATCGGGAACAGAGGCTATGACAGCAACCGGATCAGGTTATCGCTTGCAGAACGCAATATCACTGCCTGTATTCCCCCGAAAAAGAACCGGAAAATAAAGCTGCCTTACAACTGGCATCTCTATAAAAAGCGTCACCTTATCGAAAACATGTTCGCAAAGCTGAAAGACTGGCGGCGTGTTGTGACCAGATACGACCGCTGTGCTCATACATTCATGTCTGCAATCCACATCGCAGCAAACTTCATCTTCTATCTCAAATAATGAGTCCTGAGCCTACGCACAACTGATGCGCGGGAAGCGGAAAGGCGGGTAAAGGCCTTCCGCCTCCGGCTCGAGCGCGCGGCCCTGGACGTGCCGGGCGAGTAATCATGGAAGGCTGCCGTGGTGCGCTGGTCGACCGAGGGGCTGGACGGCGTGAAGGACTCAGTCCGCACGCGCTACCTGTCGAGCATCCGCCGGTTTGACGAGCGCTTCGGCTCCCTGCTGGTGGCCTCCATCACCACGCGCGACATTGCCGACTGGATCAGCGACCGCAAGCGTATCGGCTCGGTCAGACTTCACGGGGAGGGAAAACAGATTTCCAACGCCTCCATCCAGCGCGACCTGACCGCGCTCTCGCGCCTGCTGAGCTTCTGCTGCTCGATCGGCTGGCGCACGGACAATCCGGTCCAGGCCTTCGACCGCACGATCATCCGCGAGCGGCGCGAGCCCAGGCGGCCACCCACGCGCCGGGAAATCCAGACCGCCATCGATGCGGCCCCACCCGGTATCGCGGGTATCCTGACCCTGCTGGCAGAGACCGGCATGCGGATGAACGAGGCGGTAATGCTCGAGCGCTGGCAGGTGGACAGCCCCAAGCGCCAGATCCTGCTGACCAAAACCAAGACCAGCAGGCCGCGCACCATCAGCTGGCACACGCCCGGCGGCAACGCCACCGGGGCACTGGAGCAGGGGGCAGCAACTGGCTTTCTCTATACGAGCAGCACCACAGGCAAGCCGTTCGCCAATTTCTCATCCAACCACGCCCAGATCATGCGGCGCATCCAGCGCGACAATCCACTGTTTAGGCGCTTCGGGGTGCATGACCTGCGGCATGCCTTCGCGGTGCGCTGGCTGAAGGAAGGAGGGAATATCTATCGCCTGTCCCGCCACCTTGGACACAGTTCCGTGAAGGTAACAGAACAGAACTATCTGGGGTTCCTGACCGTGGAGGAACAGGAGCGGGTCCAGTTCCAGGCAGAGCAGATTTTTGCGGCAGGTACCACAATTGCTACCACACCGGCCTGAAAAACCGTCCAGAAACGACCAAAGCGCCCCGTGGGGCGCTTGGCAATTTCCTGTTTATTTACAAGAAGTTCTGGCGGAGGGGAAGGGATTCGAACCCTCGATACGACTTGACATCGTATAACGGTTTAGCAAACCGCCGCCTTCAGCCACTCGGCCACCCCTCCGCCGAAGAGCGCGCATTATAAGTAACACGGCGTTTGCAGGGCTGCTTCTATCGTGTTGCGGCAACCCTGCATAGCCCTAAAATGCGTTAAAGCCCGTTTTTACAAAACTTTTTTCAGGGCTTCATTCACCATGGCCGGATTGGCCTTGCCCGCCATGGCTTTCATCACCTGGCCAACAAAAAAGCCGAACAGCCGGTCCTTGCCGCCACGGTATTCTTCCACCTTGTCGGCATTACGCGCCATCACGTCAGCTACAGCAGCATCAATCGCGCCGGTGTCGGTCACCTGCTTCAGGCCCTTGCGCTCCACAATGGCGGCGGCGCTGTCGCCGGTTTCGAGCATGTCCTCGAACACTTCCTTGGCGATCTTGCCATTGATGGTCTTGTCCGACACCAGATCCAGCATGCCACCAAGTGCCGCAGCCGAGATCGGGCTATCGGTAATGGTGCGGCCGGTGCGGTTGAGCGCGCCAAACAGGTCGCCCGTTACCCAGTTAGCAGCAAGGCGGGCATCGCGGCCCTTGGCCACTTCCTCGTAATAATCGGCAATGGCCTGCTCGGCCACCAGCACGCTGGCATCGTAGCGGGGGATGCCATATTCCTTGATGAAGCGGTCGCGCTTGTCATCCGGCAGTTCGGGCAGGGCACGCTCCAGTTCGTCCACCCATTCCTGCTCCACCACCAGCGGCAGCAGGTCAGGGTCGGGGAAGTAACGGTAATCGTGCGCGTCTTCCTTGCTGCGCAGCGAGCGGGTCTCGTTACGCGAGGGGTCGAACAGGCGCGTTTCCTGATCCACTTCGCCGCCATCTTCCCACACCTCGATCTGCCGGGTGGCCTCGACCTCGATGGCGTGCATGACATAACGGATCGAGTTGACGTTCTTGATCTCGCAGCGCGTGCGGAACGGCTCGCCCGCCTTGCGCACCGACACGTTCACATCGGCACGCATGGACCCTTCCTCCATGTTGCCATCGCACGTGCCCAGGTAACGCAGGATCTGGCGCAGCTTGCGCAGGTAGGCGCCAGCCTCCTCGGGGCAGCGGATGTCCGGCTCGCTCACGATCTCCATCAGCGCCACGCCAGCGCGGTTGAGGTCGATGAAGGAGCGGGCGGGGTCCTGGTCATGCATGGACTTGCCCGCATCCTGCTCCATGTGCAGGCGCGTGATGCCGATATGGCGCACGGTGCCATCGGCCAGTTCGATCTCGACCGTGCCTTCACCCACGATCGGGTGGGTGAACTGGCTGATCTGGTAGCCCGTGGGCAGGTCGGCATAGAAGTAGTTCTTGCGGTCGAACCGGCTTTCCAGATTGATGCGCGCGCGCAGGCCGAGGCCCGTGCGGATGGCCTGGGCCACACATTCCTGGTTCAGCACCGGCAGCATGCCCGGAAAGCCCGCATCGACCAGGCTCACATGCGTGTTCGGCTCACCGCCATAGGACGCCGATGCCCCGGAGAACAGCTTGGAATGGCTGATGACCTGCGCATGAACCTCAAGGCCCACCACGATTTCCCAAGCGCCGGTCTTGCCTTCGATCGTGTAGGTCATTTCGCGGCCTCCGCACGGATGGCAGGACGGTGGGTGAAGCCTGCGGCCTGTTCCAGCGCGCTGCCGGTGGCCAGCAGGGTTTCCTCATCAAACGGGCGGCCGATGAGTTGCAGCCCCAGCGGCAGGCCGGTCGCACCCAGCCCCACGGGCACGGACATGGCGGGCATGCCAGCCATGGAGGCCGGCACGGTGAAAATATCGTTCAGGTACATCTGGACCGGATCATCACTCTGTTCGCCCTGCGCGAAAGCAGGGGTGGGTGCTGTGGGGGTGAGCAGCACATCCACCTTCTGAAACGCCTCGGTAAAGTCGCGGCGGATGAGGGTGCGCACCTTCTGGGCCTTCAGGTAATAGGCATCGTAATAGCCAGCCGAGAGCACATAGGTGCCCATCATGATGCGGCGACGCACCTCGGGGCCAAAGCCCGCGCGGCGGGTGGCTTCATACATGGCGTCGAGCGTATCACCGGGCACGCGCTCGCCAAAGCGCAGGCCGTCATAGCGGGCGAGGTTGGATGAACATTCGGCAGGGGCCACGATGTAATAGGTGGCAAGGCCGTATTTCGTGTGGGGCAGGGACACATCCACGATCTCGCAGCCTGCGGCCTTGAGCCATTCAATGCCCTGCTGCCACGCTGCCGCGATCTCGGCGGAGAGGCCCTCGGCGCGGTATTCGGCGGGAATGCCCACTTTCAGCCCCTTGAGGCTCCGGCCCACGGCGGCGGAATAATCCGGCACATCGCAGTTGACGCTGGTGCTGTCACGCTCGTCAAAACCGGCCATGGACTGGAGCATGATGGCGCAGTCGCGCACGCTGCGCGCCATGGGGCCTGCCTGATCGAGCGATGAGGCATAGGCAATGGTGCCAAACCGGCTGCACCTTCCATAGGTGGGCTTGAGCCCCACGATGCCGCAATAGGCGGCGGGCTGGCGGATGGACCCGCCGGTATCGGTGCCGGTCGCCCCCATGGCCAGCCCGGCGGCCACGGCGGCAGCCGACCCGCCAGACGAGCCACCGGGCACCAGCGCCGCGTCATCGCCGTTACGCTTCCACGGGTTTTCAACCGGGCCGAAGGCGGAGGTGATGTTGGCCGACCCCATGGCGAATTCATCAAGATTGGTCTTGCCCACAAACACCGCGCCATCACGCAGCAGGTTGGCCGTGACCGTGCTTTCATAGGGGGGCACGAAATTCTTGAGGATGTTGCTCGCCGCCGTAGTCCGCACGCCATTGGTGCAGAACAGGTCCTTGATGCCCAGCGGAATGCCGGTCAGGCTGCGGGCCTCGCCCTTGGCCAGAACCTCGTCAGCCTGCTGCGCCGCCTTGAGCGCTTCATCGGCGGTGGTGGTGATGTAGGCGTTCAGGCGCGGGTTGAGGGCGGCGATGGCGTCGGTATGCGCGCGCACCAGTTCCACGGCGCTGAATTTGCGCGCACGCAGGCCGCTTGCGGCATCGGCAATTGTCAGTTCGGTCAGGCTCATCTTATTCAACAACCTTGGGCACGGTATAGAAGGGGCCAACGCCATCGGGCGCGTTGGACAGCACGGCATCACGGCAGTTGCCATCGGTCACCACGTCCGGGCGCGTGCGCAGGGCGGCATGGCCCGTGCCGACCATGGGGGGCACCCCCTCGACATCGACCTCGTTCAACTGCTCGACCCAGCCGAGGATCCCGTTAAGCTCCCCTTGCAGGGCGGGAACATCAGACTCGTCAATACCAATCCGTGCCAGTCTGGCAATGCGGCGGACGGTCGCGGGATCAAGCGACATGAAGCAATAACTTTCCATCAGAACAGGGGCAGAATATCCTGCGGCGCAGGACCGCTGAGGAACATACCCCCGACCATGCCCCTGTTCAACATATCCGATCTCCGTGCTGGCCTGCGCCGCGACCAGCGCCTGCTTGGCCTTGACCCTGGCAAAAAGACAATCGGCATCGCGCTGTCAGATGTGGGGCTGATGCTGGCCTCCCCGCATATAGGGCTCAAGCGCGCAAAACTGTCGGTCAATGCCGCCGAAATCAGTAAAATTGCCCGTGCGCAGGATGTGGGCGGCCTGGTGGTGGGCCTGCCGCTCTCGCTTGATGGCAGCTTCGGCCCCGCCGCCCAGGCAGCACGCGACTGGACGCTCAACCTGTCCGACATGACCGGCCTGCCTGCCGCCATGTGGGATGAACGGCTGTCATCCTCCGCCGTGAACCGCTTCCTCATTGCCGAGGCCGACATGACGCGCCAGCGCCGGGGCGAGGTGGTGGACCAGATGGCGGCGGCCTACATTTTGCAGGCCGCCCTTGATGCATCGATCCCGCAGGAGTAGGGGCACTTTCGAATTCGTGATGGCATGACTGGATTGTGCCAAAACCGGACCCCGGCGGTGCGGGGGCTGCTATGCTGGCTCCCACCACCGGCGCGCACCGGGACGTGACCCCTCCCAAACGCTTCTTTCGCCGGACCCATGTTGCATAAACAAGGATGCCCGGCCATGCGCCTGCCACACCTGCCGTACCTTCATATCCATGTGCATGACCGCCCGCTGGCAGGCGACCCGCACCCGCACAACCTGTTTCACTGGAAGCTGTATTTCTGCGAGGCGATCGCCACCGCCATCCTCATGATCCTCGGGCTGAGTGCGGTCATCCTGCTCAGCGCGCCCGCCAGTCCACTCGGGGGGGTGCTCATGCACCATCCCTATATCCAGACCGCGTTGTGCGGGCTGTGCTTTGGCCTGTCGGGCACGGCGGCGGCCATGACGCCGTTCGGCAAGGTCAGCGGGGCGCATATCAACCCCTCCGTCACCCTGGCATTCTCGCTGGCCAAGCGCATCGGCGGGGTGGATGCGCTGAACTACATGATCGCGCAGGTCATCGGTGCCTTTATCGGCACGGCGGTAGTGTATGAAGCGGGCAGGCTGATTGCGTGGTGGGGCAACATGGCCGTGGCGGTGCATTATGGCGCGACCGTGCCCTACGGCCAGATTTCAATCTGGTGGGCCATGTGGTCGGAAATGTTCGTGACTGCGGCGCTGATCGCCATGCTGTACTGGCTGGCCGCCCACCCACGGTGGAAGTTCATCACGCCCTGGTCGGGCGGGCTGTTCTTTCTCGTGCTTAACCCCATTACGGCGTGGCTTTCGGGCAATAGCGTCAATTTTGCGCGCACGCTGGCCCCGGCACTGTTTGCCGGGCAATGGTCGGGGCTGTGGGTTTACGTGGTGGGTCCATTTGCCGGGGCATCGCTTGCGGTCATGGCCATTCGCATGAACCTTCTGGGCAAGCTGCACCTGCTTGAGGCGCGCCTGGTCAATTTTGGCCACCATGGCCGCGTGCCGGGGCTTGATGACCCGCACCGCAAGCTCAACCACCCCGATGATCCCGACCATGTGCCCCCCGGCGCAGGACCGGCCTGAACCGGCAGGCCCGCGCAAGGCGCAACCCACACGTGACATATTCCGTTATTTTGCTACGGGGGAATTAGAGGCCATAGTGCCGCGCCGCCATGCCTGCCATGAGCTGCCGAGGGAGAGTGCATAAGAATGAAGCGTTTTTTCAACACGCGCGAAACCGTTGTAACCGAAGCGCTGGACGGGTTCCTGCGCTCAAGCGCGGGCCACCATTTGTGCCGCCTGGATGGCTACCCCGATACCTGCGTGATCATGCGCCGCGAAATCGACCGCCGCGAGGTTTCGGTCATTTCGGGTGGCGGGTCGGGGCATGAGCCTGCGCATGCGGGCTTTGTCGGCCATGGCATGCTGACGGCTGCAGTGTGTGGCGCGCTGTTTGCCTCTCCCTGCGTTGATGCGATCCTTGCCGCGATCCTGGCCACGACGGGGGAGGCGGGCTGCCTGCTGGTGGTCAAGAACTATACCGGCGACCGGCTGAACTTCGGCCTCGCCGCCGAGCGCGCCCGCGCGCTGGGCAAGAAGGTGGAAATGGTGACCGTGGGCGATGACATCGCCCTACCGGGTTCGGCCACGCCGCGCGGTGTTGCGGGCACGGTGCTTGCGCACAAGCTGGCGGGCTATGGCGCGGCACAGGGCTGGTCGCTCGAGCATGTGACCGAGTTCGTGCGCGACGGCACGAAACGCATGCGCACCATCGGCATGGCGCTGGAAGACTGCAACCCCTATGAGCCCGCCCGCGCCAGCCGCCTGGCCGCCGATCAGGCCGAACTTGGCCTTGGCATTCATGGCGAGCCGGGAGCGCAGCGCATTGCCGTGGCCGGTGCGAATGACCTGATGGCGCTGGCCGCCAGCACGCTTGAGGCCAGCCTGCCCACCACCGTGCGCAATACCCGCTTTGCCCTCGTGCTCAACAACCTTGGCACCGTGCCGGAAGTGGAAATGGCGCTGTTGCTGGAATCCTTCAGCCACACGCCGCTCGCCCGCCGCATCTCGCACGTGATTGGCCCGGCACCGCTCATGACGGCGCTGGACATGAACGGCTTCTCGCTCACCCTGATCGAGCTTGACGCGGCCACCACCGCCGCCCTGCAGGCCCCGGCCCAGCCAAGTGCGTGGCCCGGCATCACTACATTCGGCAGCCCCAGCGTGGCCCCCATGCCCGCCATGCCTGATGCCTTTCCCTTCACGCCCAGCCACAATGCGGCTGTTGCCAGCCTGCTGGCGCGGGGGGCTGACATACTGATGGCCAACGAGGCGGCGCTGAACGAACTTGACGGCAAGATCGGCGATGGCGATGCAGGCTCCACCTTTGCAAGCGCTGCGCGTGACATCACTGCCGTGCGCGACCGCCTGCCCATGAACGACCCGCACCAGCTCATGGCCACCATCGGCAATATCCTGACCCAGCATGCCGGTGGCTCGAGCGGGGTGCTTTTTGCCATCATGTTCTCGGCGGCAGGCCACAGCAAACAGCCCTGGCAGCAGGCCCTGCGTGAAGGGCTGGCCCATATGATGGAATGCGGTGGCGCCAAACCGGGCGACCGCACCATGATCGACGCGCTCCACCCCGCCCTTGAAGTGCTGGCCACCGGCGGCACGCTACAGCAGGCTGCCAAAGCCGCGCGCAAGGGTGCGGATGCCACCACCACCATGGACAGCGCCCGCGCAGGCCGCGCCGCCTACGTGCCCAGCGAACATGTGCGCAACGTGCCCGATCCCGGCGCCGAGGCCGTGGCCCGCCTGCTCGAAGGGCTGGCGGCGGGCTGAACACCATGCGGAACAGCCGCTGGCTGGTGGCTGTTCCGCGCGGGCAAGGGCAGGGGAGCGAAGCAGGCCGAGCCACCTATGTCCGTGCGGCGCTGACACTCTCTTCATCAAGCACCGTGTCAGCATTCAAAAGGCACATCCGCTCAGGATCAAAGGGCTGGCCTGAAGCAAACAGGGCGCTTGTCGTATCCGCAGCCAGTGCGTGGCTTACATCAAAACCATCATGCTGCGCATGGCCTGCCTGGAGCAGAACTGGAACAAGATCGGCCCAGGACAGGCAGGCGACCTGCGTCTCACCATCGTCCTGCCTGCGTGCCATCAGCACATAATCCACACGCGGCAGCATGATGGGCATGCCATCGACCCAGATGGCGGCGGTAAGTATCTTTTCATCCAGCGCAAAGGAGGACATTTTGGGAATGGCCTTGGCATCACCCAACCTTTGCTGGCGGCCATCAAGCGTATCGTTCCACTCCCAACAGCGCATGAGCGTGGCACGAGGCAGTACATACCTGAAAGGATCATGACGGGACAATATGCGGATGGCGGCAATATTGCCCGCGTTCCACCCCTTGAGCAGGCCGGCAGGCGTATAGGGGCCTGACCCCATGCCATCCATCTGCGGGTCATTAATGCGGGCAGGGAAGCGGGCCAGAAGAGCCGTGATTTCCCGTGCCATTTCAACAGCGAAAAAACTTGGCCTGCAATAGTTCAGATTGCAGAGCACGCTTGTTATTTCAGTTTTATTTTCATTATTTTTATCTTCTTCATCATTTCCATCACAATCCGTGAAAATGGTAAAATAGACGCCGGTCGTATCATTCTGGTACCCGAAATCGTCACCATCCATGAAGTAATGTTTCCGGCTTTGCAGAAAATTCCAGAAATCCGTTTTTTCTACTGGCAACTCAAATTCAATGTCCAGATCATAGCTCATGCCCGGTTCTTCCTTAATATAGGTAAATAAGTATAATTATATCAGGAAGAAGCGGAAAATCCATCCATGCCAAAAGGGGTAGCGCATCATGACAGATGGCTACCCCGGCAAGAAAATCAGGCTTTACGGACGAATTCGGATTTCAGGTTGATGGCGCCAATACCTGCAATCTTGCAGGCAATATTGTGCCCGTCCGTGCCATCGACCAGACGGATGCCCTTCACCTTGGTGCCACCCTTGATAACGGATGAGGCCCCCTTGATCTTGAGGTCCTTGATCACCGTAACACTATCGCCATCAGCGAGCACGTTGCCATTGGCATCGCGGATCTCGCCGGGGCCATCGGCGGCAGCACCGGCCGCATTGTCCTTCGGGTTCCATTCACACCCGCACTCCGGGCAGGTCCACAGGCTGCCATCGGGGTAGACATGTTCGCACCCGCATTCGGGGCATTTGAGGTCGTTTTCCATAATGATCCTTAACTGTCAGGGCCTACGCCCATAAACCACGCAGGCCCCGACAGAAAGGATATGGATCATGCAGGGGTCATTTTCTGGCCGCAGCCAGCCCCATCAGGGCACGTGTCCCTTACTGCTGGGGCGCCGTGCCGCCATGGGTGCTCACGCCGGGGCCACCGCCATCATCGGAGCCACCACCGGCGGGCTTGGGTTTGTCGCACCCGGCAAGGCAGGTCAGGACGGCCGCGGCCATCATCATCCGCGCAAGGTTTCGCATTGGTTTTCTCCTCTCCAGCTATTCTGGCTTTCAAGAGGGGTAAACCGCCGGACCGCGCCACGGTTGCGTATGAAAACAGGGCAGCGCTGCGCCAGCAGGCCTGCGGCGCACATCTCGCGCATGCGCATGCAGCAACGATGGCGGTGCTGGAGGGAAGGATATTCCATCCGGTGCCTGTCCGTCTGTTCGGGGCCGCCCTAGCGGACGGCCTGCTTGCGGAAAAAACGCTCGACAGCCAGCATGCCAAGCAACAGCGCGACGCCAAAGCCTTCGCGTGTATGGTCGATGAGGTAACGCATAACGGCCTCCTCCATTTGGCTTGTCAGATTCATACTGACGCATCATTCACGCCAGCGGAAGTCAAAACGCCCATATCGCTCTTCACGATATGGAACTGATCGCACAGGCCAGCCGGGTGTTGCGCATTCATGGCCGTTTTTTTATTTTCCCTCCGCCCAAGTTTAAAAAAAGCCAATTAAAGACGTTTTTGGTGAAGCTTTTTTCAAAAAGCATCAAAAGACACCGCCTGTCCGAAAGCAGGACGTTTTTAAGAACGTGTCAGGACATAACCTTGCCAGCGCCCCGCACGACGGCATAGGAAAAAGGTCATGTCATGCTCCCTACCGCACAGACCCACCCGCTCCATGCGCCCTTCCGCCCGCCACAGGGCAGGGGACATGCCATGACGCGCATTTTCATTGATGCCGATGCCTGCCCGGTGCGCGACGAGACCTATCGCGTCGCACTGCGCTATGGGCTGCACACCTTTGTCGTCTCGAACAGCCTGCTGGCCGTGCCGGCCTCGCCGCTGATCGAGCGCGTGGTGGTGACACAGGGCATGGACGTGGCTGATGACTGGATTGCCGAGCATGCGGCCGCGCATGACATTGTCATATCAGCCGATATTCCGCTGGCCGCGCGCTGTGTCGCGCGCGGGGCCTGCGTGCTCGACCCCAAGGGCCGCATTCTTGATGATAACGCCATCGGCATGGCGCTGGCCGTGCGCAACCTCATGACCGACCTGCGTGATACCGGTGTCGTGACCCAGAGCAATCACGGCTTTACCCGCGCTGACCGCTCCACGTTTCTCTCAGCCCTTGATACCGCCGTGGTCAAGGCCCGCAAACGCGCGGCAGGGCACGGGCGACCGCTGCCTATTGTGCCACCCACGGCATAAGGGAGGCTGCAACACAAAAATGCCGCCCGCTCCAAGGGGAACGGACGGCACGAAGGTTGGGAACGCCGCCTTTTTGAAAAAAGGCGGCACCCGGAAACCTTTCCCTGAACTTACTTCTGCGCAGCCTTGGCAAACAGGGCCGAGATGGCATCCTGCGCCTCGGTCTGGATGGCCTTGAGGTGGGCCTCGCTCTTGAAGCTCTCGGCATAGATTTTATAGACATTTTCCGTGCCGGAGGGGCGGGCGGCAAACCAGCCATCCCTGGCCGAGACCTTCAGCCCCCCGATGGCCGCGCCATTGCCCGGCGCGTTGGTCAGCGTGCTGACAATCGGCTCGCCCGCAAGCTCGCTCATGCCGATCTGCTCGGGCGAGAGGCTTTTCAGGATTGCCTTCTGCGCCGGATCGGCAGGCGCGTCGATGCGGGCATAGTACGGCGTGCCAAGGCGCTTGGTCATGGCCTCGTATGCTGCGCCGGGGGTCTGCTTGGTGCGGGCCGTGATCTCGGCGGCGAGCAGGCCAAGGATGATGCCGTCCTTGTCCGTGCTCCACACCGTGCCATCGCGGCGCAGGAAGGAAGCGCCTGCGCTTTCCTCACCACCAAAGCCGAGCGTGCCGTTATACAGGCCATCGACAAACCACTTGAAGCCAACCGGCACTTCCACCAGCTTGCGGCCGATTTCCTTGGCCACGCGGTCGATCATGCTGCTGCTGACCACCGTCTTGCCCACGCCGGCTGCGGGGTTCCAGTTGGCGCGGTTGTTGAACAGGAACTCGATGGCGGTGGCAAGGTAGTGGTTGGGGTTCATCAGCCCGTATTTGCCCGACACGATGCCATGACGGTCGGCATCGGTATCGTTGGCGAAGGCTATGTCAAAGCGGTCCTTCATCTGCACCAGGCGCGCCATGGCGTAGGGCGACGAGCAGTCCATGCGGATCTGGCCATCCCAGTCGGCGGTCATGAAGCGGAAGGTGGGGTCGACTTCCTTGCTCACGATGGTGGCGTTGATGCCGTATTTGTCAATGATCGGCTGCCAGTAATCCACCGCTGCCCCGCCAAGCGGGTCGATGCCGATGGAAATGCCGGATTCACGGATGATGTCCATGTCCACCACGGCGGCAAGGTCATCCACATACGGGTTGATGTAGTCATGCCGCTTTGTGGTAGGGGCCGCAAGCGCCTGCTCGAACGGCACGCGGGCTACACCCTGCATGCCCTTGGCCATGTAGTCGTTCGCGGCGTTCTCGATGACCTTGGTGATGTCGGTATCAGCCGGGCCGCCATGCGGCGGGTTGTATTTGAAGCCACCATCCTCGGGCGGGTTGTGCGAGGGCGTAATCACCACACCATCAGCAAGGTCGCTGTTGCGGCCACGGTTGCACGTCAGGATGGCATGCGAGATGACGGGGGTGGGGGTGTAGCCGTCCTTGTCATCAATGCGCACTTCAATGCCGTTGGCGGCAAAGACTTCAAGGGCTGACTTCAGCGCCGGGCGCGAGAGCGCATGCGTGTCGATGCCGATGAACAGCGGCCCGGTAATGCCCGCGTTCTTGCGGTAGTCAGCAATGGCCTGGCTGATCGAGAGGATATGGTTTTCATTGAAGCTGGTGTGCAGCGATGAGCCCCGGTGCCCCGAGGTGCCAAACGCCACCCGCTGCGTTGCAATGGCGGGATCAGGCTTGCGGGTATAATAGGCATCAAGCAGGGCATCGATATTGACAAGACGGTCCGGATCGACCGGCTTGCCGGCAAAAGGGCTTACGCTGGGCATTGACTGCTCCCGAAATACATTATGAAAAAGCGCATATTCCAACAAATTTCCTTACAGCCCGCCCCGGCAGGCGTCCAGCCCGCACAGGGCAGGAAAATGAACCGGAAGCAGCAAGGAAACGCATCATGCCACGACACTGGCGCGCGCTTTGGGGGAATGACATTGAACTATATCAAAATCCGGACCTTTTTCGTTTCCTTGTCCGCCCATCACGTTCCCGCGCGGACAGGTTGCGTGGGGCAGGGGGCATCCCCACCCTAAGCGCATGAACACACTCTCATCACCCGATCATGCCGAACACCTGCGCCGCGACCGGCTGGAGCGCCTGCTGAAGCGCCTGCCCGCACGGGGCGAACAGGCCATGCGCTGGCTGCTTCAGCCCGAAAGGGTCGTATTGCGCGGCATCATGGGCGGATTGCTGATCGTGGGGGGCGTATTCAGCTTCCTGCCGGTGCTGGGGTTATGGATGCTGCCGCTGGGCATTATCCTGCTGGCGGAGGACGTGCCTTTCCTGCGCAGGCTGAGTGCGCGCATGCTGGAGTGGATCGAAACCCGCCACCCGGCCTGGCTGGCGCCAGCCCCCGCAGCGGGGCAGGAGAAAGGTGATCTTACCGCGCACGGGGCGGCCGACGCAGCCCCGCGGTCGCCACGATCAGGGTATTGACCGCAAGCCCGATCAGGCCGGGATTGATCCCTTCAGGCATGAGGCCCGCCGAGTACAGCCCCACCGCCAGCCCGTCACCCGCCACAAGCCCCGCTGCAATGGCCAGGGCGGGCACGCGCCACCCGCACAGCGCCACCAGCAGCCCGGGTGCGATCTGGATCATGCCCAGATAATACAGGTTGTTGAGCGTGACCATGATGCTGCCCAGCCCCGCCGCTCCGGCGGCACAAAGCAGCAGATAGATGCCAATCACCACCTGCGCGCCCACGCGCTGGCCCCTGTCGGACAGGCCATGGAGCATGTTGCGCGAGACCAGCGGCCCGATGGCAAGGCATACGCCCGCCAGGATGACCAGCGCCGAGACCGCGCACCCGCCCGCAACAATGCCCTGCATCCATGGCGGCAGCGTGGTGGTGATGCCAAGCATGAACACGTCATTGGCCGATGGCACAGCCAGCCCGCGCCTGCGCACGTATTCCGCGATCATGTACAGGAAGGGGAACATGAGCATGTAAAGCGGCATGAGGATCTGGTTGCGGCGCACCATCCGCGCCGAGCGCGCGGTAAACACGAAGGCCACCGCCTGCGGTGTCATGCACAGCCCCAGCGACTGGAGCACGATGGTGGAGACCACGAACATGTCCTGCCGCGCAGGCACGGCGGGGGCCGGGGCTGCCACATACGCAGCGGGCAGGCCCGTGGCCAGCAGGGCAGCACTCCCTCCGGCCACGATGGCCAGCACCAGCAGCACATCCTTCAGCACCGATACATAGGCCGGTGCGCGCACGCCCGCCAGCGCCACCCAGCCAAAGGTCATGCCCGCGCCAGCGCCTGCCAGCACGGCAGGGGTTACATGCCAGTGCAGGCTGCGCATGACCGATATCAGGCCGGTAAACTGCATCTGCCCCAACGGCAGCAAAAAGGCGACGGCGTTGGCCGCCACCACGACTTCAAGCAGGCGACTGCTGAAATGCGCGCGAAAAATATCGGCCAGCGTCATGCTGCCCGTCCTGCGCCCCAACTGCCATAACAGCGGCGCAAGCACGAACCCCACAGGGTAGGACAGCAGGATATACCCCATGAACCACCCGGCAAACGCCGCGCCATGCAGGTAAACGCCGGTGGAAAAGCCTAGCACGCTGCCAATGCTGTAGGTCTCGCCAATGGTCAGGAAAAAGACCAGCAGCCCCCCGAGCTGCCCGGACGCCACAAAGAAATCACGCGCGTTGCCGCTGCCACGCCGCATCCGCGCATACACCGCCAGGGCAATGGAGGCGGCAATGACCATGCCAAAGCTGAGAAATTCCATCTACGGCGCCCGTGCCCGGCCCAGCCACCATGCAACTGCCATGCAGCAGGGCACCAGCACCATGCAGGCAAACAGCCATGCCACCGCTGGCGGAAAACCAAAGACCACGCCGTCAACATGCTCAAACAGCAGGAAACCCCCAATAACCAACGCATAAGGCAGCCCCAGACCCACAACCAGCGTAAGGGGCGTGGTGGCAGATCGTGGTTCATGGGCGTTATCGGGGGTATCCGGCACGCGCGTCAGGTCCTGAAAGCAGGGAGGCGGGTGGCAGGCAGGCGAAATGCCGCTTTCAGCGCGGCTTCGCCTTTTTGCGGCCCACAACCGAGAGGCGGGTGGTGACAAGGTCATACCCCATCCCGCGCACGATATTGTCCAGCAGGGCATCAAGCTCGGGGTTTTCAAACTCGATCACCTTGCCGCTATCGGCGTCGATCAGGTGGTAATGATCGCCATGATCGCCATCGGCCACTTCATAACGCGCCCGACCGCCGCCAAAGTCACGGCGCTGGAGAATGCCGTTTTCCTCGAACAGGCGCACGGTACGATACACCGTGGCAATGGAAATGCGTGGATCGACTTCCACCGCGCGGCGGTACAGTTCCTCCACATCCGGGTGGTCGTCACTATCCGACAGGACGAAGGCAATCGTCCTGCGCTGGCCCGTCAGTTTCAGGCCGCGTTCACGGCACAGGTCGGCCAGGGGAGAATCGGGAAAAGTCGGCTCTTTCATCGCCTCATAGCATAATGCATACAGACCGCCCCGGTCCAGTAGGGATAAGCGGTTCGGGCTGTCGATTTTAATTGCAAATGATAATCTTTCTCATTAATAAGGTCTCACGAACACATTCAGGGAGCGGGTCACGCCATGGCCCGAGCGGATGATGACCAACACCACAGTTTTCATGAATGATCTTTCATCAAGCGAACGCCTGCTGGTCTGGTGCGTGCGCCGCCTGAGCGGGCAGGGTGACGCCACGCGCGGCACGCCGGGGCTGGCGCTACCATGCTTCCGGGCTGATTTTGCCGCCGTGATCGAGGCATTCCACATGGCCATGAACCGCCTGCGTGCCTACCAGCGCGCGCCGGTGGATGTGGCGATCTGCTCGGCCACGCACCTGACCGGCACGGAAAACCGCTTTCTGCTCGCCGCCACCGCCGCACAGGAGGGGCGCGAGGGCGAGGTGCGGCGCATGCTCCGGCCCATTTTCGTTCACCACCATGTGCTTTCGCCCTTTGCCGCCGCCATTACGCAACTCGGCGCATGCCTTGCAGGGGCGGGGTACTGGCTGCCACGGCGGGGCAACATGCTCGCCGCCTCCAACCGGGTGCCTGTAGCAACCCCACACCAGATGAAGGCCGTTACGGCGCAACCCGCACCCCGGCCCCATGCCCCCCAGGACCAGCCCGTGGGCGCGGGCTGCCTTGCGGCCATGCGCTGGCACCATGGTGATATGGGCCGCGCGCAGGTCATGTGGCCAAGCCCTGCCGCGGGCGTGCAGACGGGCGGGCTCTAAAAACACCACAGGGGCCACACGGTCGTGCGGCCCCCACAGGGCGGGATGACAGCAATGCCACCCATCGTATCGATCCGGCGGGCGCGCCGGTTCATGGAAAATGCTTTCCTCGACCTGCTCGACATCCTTGCCTGGCAGGAAGGCGCGCCACCCGCCACCAGCCATGAGCAGCCGGTGGACCCGCATTGTGGCGGGATTATTCCTGATCGGGGGCAGGGGCGGAGTTGAGCTTGATGTATTGCGGCAGGCCAAGCTGCTTGATGAGGTCGAACTGGCGGTCGAGGAAATCCTCGTGCTCTTCCTCGTTCACAAGGATGCGCAGCAGCAGGTCGCGCGATACGTAGTCACGCACGCTCTCGCAATAGGCAATGCCTTCGCGGAGGTCGCCAATCGCCTTTTCTTCCAGCTTCAGGTCGCATTTGAGGATTTCCTCAACGTCCTGGCCCACGAGAATGGTGTTGTAGCGCTGCACGTTGGGCAGGCCACCGAGGTAGAGGATACGCTCGATCAGCCAGTCGGCGTGCTTCATCTCCTCGATGGATTCCTCATATTCCTTCTTGCCCAGCAGGGTCACGCCCCAATGGCGCAGCGTGCGGGCGTGAAGGTAATACTGGTTGATTGCGGTCAGCTCGTTGGTGAGCTGGGTGTTCAGGTGCTCGATGACCTTGGGATCCTTGATGGGCATGTCCGTCTTCCTGTCTTGCAAATTATTATACCCCTCACGGGTTACTGCGTGGCAGGCGGCAACGCAATTACAAAAAAGCGTTGCATAACCATGCCCTGCGCGCGACCCTGCGCCCACGCCGCACACAGGGCACGGCCACCACGCAGGGCAGGGGGTATGCCACATGGACCAGACCAGCTACCGCACACTTGATGCAGGCGGCATCCGCGCATTCCTTGCCGGTCTGCCCGCCATTGCCACCCGCCTTGGCGGCCCGCCCGAACAGTGGCAGGTGCGCGAGGTCAGCGATGGCAACCTCAACAACGTATTCCTCATCACCGGGCCTGCGGGGGAAGTGTGCCTCAAGCAGTCGCTGCCCCATGTGCGTGTGGACCCGAACTGGAAGATGCCGCTCGACCGCACGTATTTCGAGGCCGCATGGCTTGCCGCCATCGGCCCGCTGGTGGGGGGGCTGACCACCGAATACCTGCATTTCGACCCCGAGCTTTATGTGCTGGTGGTCGAGAGCCTGTCCGGCCACACCGTGCTGCGCACGGCGCTGATGGAAGGAGCGGACTGGCCGGAGGTCGCGCCCCGCATTGGCACGTTCGTGGCCCGGGCCTGTTTTGGCACCTCGCTGCTCGCCCGCCCGTTCGAGGATGTGTTTGACGCCCGCCGCCTGTTTGCCGCCAACAAGGCCCTGACCCGCATCACGCTCGACCTGGTGTTTGACGACCCGTACCGCGATCACCCGCGCAACCACTGGCATGACCAGGCCCTGAGCCCCATAGTACAGGATATCCGCACCAGTGCGGCAGCCCTTCTGGCGGTAGAAAACCTGCGGCGGCGCTTCCTGTCGCAACCACAGGCGCTGCTGCATGGCGACCTGCATACAGGCTCGATCATGAGCACGGCGGATGATACGCGCGTGATCGATGGCGAGTTCGCGCTGTATGGCCCCATCGGGTTTGACTGCGGCATGTTCGTGGGCAATCTCGTGCTGCATTTCTTCGCAACACCCGACCCTGCGGCCCGGCAGGCGGTGCTGCGCGATATTGACGGCTTCTGGCGCAGCTTTCATGCGCAGTTCATGGCGCTGTGGAACGCCGATGACGCCCCGCCGCCTGGCACCCTGCGCCCGCTGGCCTATGGCCCGGCCGCCCATGTGGCGCAGCAGGCGTTCGTGGATGAGGTGATGGGCGACACCATCGGCTTTGCCGCCATCGAGATCATCCGCCGCATCATCGGCTACGCCCACACGGCGGATTTCGACACCATTACCGATCCGCACCAGCGCGCCACCTGCCGCGCGGGCGCGCTGGCCTTTGCCTATTACGTACTCGACCATCTGGCGGACATGTGCACGATTGCGGATTTCCTGTCCTGCCTGGGCGAGAATGAGCGCAAGGGCCTGTAAATCAGGGCATGAGGGCCGCCAGCCGGGCCATGGCGGCGCGCAAATCGGCCTCGATTTCAGGCAGGGCGCGACAGGGGATGGATGTATCGAAATACCGGGCAAATGAAATGGCGCATCCAATGCCCGCCCGCGCCACATCCAGCCGGGCCGTGGGGTCATGGGGGGCGATCAGGCGGTCAAACCAGTCCTGCGGGTCGGTTTCCATGCTGGTGGTAAACGCCGTGCGGGTGGGTGCGCCCGCGTGATCCGCACAGCTCACGCTCAGGCTGCGATATAAAAACGCCCGCGCCGGTACCTGGCGTGAAAAACCGGTGCGCCGCCCCGGATTCATGCCCCCTTCATGTGGCGTAAGACGCCATGAATCCGGCGCGCCATCCGGGCTGGTGCGCACCTCGAGGTCCAGCACCGCACCATCAAGGGCTGCCTGCACGACAGCAGCCACATGGGCCTGCGTCATCTCACGCCGTTTCTCGCCATGGCTGCGGTCGCACCGCCGCCACAGCCCCGCTGCATTGATCAGGCTGACCAGACCCCGGCGGGCAGCAGGCTTGCTGTTATCCAGCACCCACACATAGGTGCCGATGCCAGTGTTGATGAACATATCCTGTGGCAGGGCAATGACCGTATCGATCAGGTCATGCTCGACAAGATAGCGGCGAATGGCGGACTCGCCGCTTTCCACCCCGCCACCATTCAGGGCGGCGCCATGCGTCACCACGCCAATCCGGCTGCCGCCATGGCGGGGCGCACGCATCTTGGCCAGCAGGTGCAGCATGAACAGCATCGACCCATCCGACACGCGCGGCAGACCCGGCCCGAAGCGCCCCCGCGCGCCCTGCGCGTGTTCCGCCTGTATGGATGCGCGAATGGCACGCCAGTCCAGCCCGAAAGGCGGATTGGCCAGCATGCGGCCAAAACGCTGCCGGGCATGGCCATCGGCCAGCAGCGTATCGCCCTGCACCATCTGCCGGGACTTCTGCCCACGCAGCAGCAGGTCGGCACGCGCAAGCGCACAGGACTGACCGTTAAGCTCCTGCCCGTACAGGTCCGCCGTGATACCGCGTGCGTGCAGCCGGTCAGCCGCCCGGGCAAGCAGGGCACCGGTACCGGCGGCGGGGTCATAGAGCGCAAGAGGGGTGCCGGGCCGATCCGCGGCGCAGACGAGATCAACCATCAGGTCCGTAACCTCCGGCGGCGTGTAATGCGTGCCGGTGCCCTGCGTGGTAGTGAAATGGCTGACCAGTTCCTCAAACAGCCGGGCCATGGCTTCGCTGCCATACAGAGCAGGCGAAAGGTCAAGGGCGGCAAAATGCGCGGCCAGCGGACCCAGCATGTCAACCGCAGCCAGCTTGCGCGCCAGCCGCTCGACCTCAAGCTGCGCCATGATGTCGCGCATGGCGGCGGGCAGGCGCGCAAGCTGCCCCGCCAGCACCCCGAGCGGATCGGCCGCGCAGGCAATGGTCGCAAGCCCTCCACGCGCGGGCGGCCGCGCCTGCTCAAACCGCCGCAACACGGTAAAGGCCAGTATGGCAGGCCCGTATTCAACCGGCGGCAACACGCGGCGCAACTGGCCCGCAATGCGCCATATGTCAGTTGCTGACAGCAAGGGCGCAGTCATGGGCGGGTTAACGGGCGCGTTCTTCCGCCGCCGCCGTGCGCCACAGCGACAGGGCAACGGCAATGACCGCAGGCCCGATGAACAGCCCGAGCAGGCCAAACACATGCAGGCCACCCAGAATGGCCGTCAGCACCGCAAGGAAGGGAATGCTGGTGCTGCCGCTGATCAGCTTGGGCCGCACGAAGTGGTCGCCCGCGCCATAGGCAATGGTGCCGATCACGCCCACGATCACCGCCTGCATCACGCCATTGGCAGCAAAGGTCATGAGCGTGGTCACGCATAGCAGGATCGGACCACAAAACGGGATGACACTGACCACTGCGGTGACCAGCGTGAGCAGGGCGGGGTGCGGAGTACCTGCAATGAAGTAGCCAATGCCCACCAGCACGCCCTGGCCCAGCCCCACAAGCACCAGCCCCGCCACCGTGCCGCGCACCGCGCCCACGGTGTTGCGGATCACGTCACGCGCGCGCCCACCCAGAAAACGCTGCCCCACCGCGCGGATATCGGCAATGAGCGTTTGCGAGGCATGGAGATAGAAATAGACCGACAGCGTGGCGATGACGAAGGTTTCGGTCATTTCCATCAGGCGGTGCGGCAGTTCGCGGCCATCGCCGGTGGCCACCATGCGCGATACGACCCCGGTCCAGTGCCGCAGTTCATCGGGGTCGGACAGGTAGTGCTGCCACAGCCCGGCCAGCCTTGGGCCAATGCGCGGAATTTCATTGACCTGCGGCGAGACGGGAATGCCATCATGCAACGCGGCGCGCCCCCACGCCATGAGCGAGGGAATTTCCAGCCCCGCCCGCACGGCCATGGCGATCATGGGCACCGCCAGCAGCGCGAAGATGCCTGCCGCGATCAGCCCTGCCGCCGCCCCACGGCCCATGCCGCGCCCGACCAGCCGGGTATAGAGTGGAAAGGTGGTGATGGTGAGAATACCCCCCCACACGAAGGCAAACAGGAATGACTGTTCGATCCATGCGGAAAACAGCAGGACCGCGCATACAAATATGAAGGTGCCGATATACTGGGTCCGGTTCCGGTTTTCTTCCATATGGTGTGTTCTATCCTGCTGGGGTTCGTGAAAGGTTGTCATATCATGCCATGACAGGCAGGCCTTACGTTCTGGCAGATGGCCTGCATCGTTGTTGTCATGTCAGCACAGGGTAAAGGTCCGGTTTACAAAAAGACATCATCCATCTTGCTCCCGCAGGCGCAAGCTGGTCCATTCCCCGCCCATTCTCCCTAATAGCCCTGACGCGACATGCCCCGCCGCCCAAAGACCTTTTTTACCGCCGACACCCATTTCGGCCATGCCAATATCATCCGCTACACAAAGCGCCCCTTTGAAACGGTGGCGGAGATGGATGCAACCCTGGTCAGCAACTGGAACGCCACCGTCGGCCCTGATGATGACGTGTGGCACCTTGGCGACGTGGCGCACGGCACGCAGCGGGCCGAAGCGATCCTGCCCCTGCTGAATGGCCGCAAGCACCTGATCTGGGGCAACCACGATAGCGAGGCCATGCGGACCTGGCCGGGCTGGGCGTCATCGCAGGCCTATGCGGAACTCAAGCTCGATGGCCGCAGGGTGGTGCTGTTTCATTATCCCATCGCGGAATGGAATGGCTTCTGGCACGACAGCCTTTTTATGGTCATGACAGGTTCACACCCACCAGCCTGTCCTGTGACGTGGGGGTGGACGTGTGGGATTACCGGCCCGCGAAATTCAATGACATCGTTGAAACCATCAGCGCTCTGGCTCCGCCCGCATGCCCCGCCTGAGGCCACATGCTCCGGCTGCCCGCCGGTGGGCCGCATCATGCCTCAGGCCCCGCGCCCATGGCTGCCCGCCGGACGGCAACGCGATATTCATGCAGCAGCCCCTCCAGTCGCACCCGTTCAGCAGCCTGTGCCGCAACCTGCTCCAGCTGTGTCCAGACCACCTGCGCCACCCTGCGCTGGCTTGCCAGCGGCGGCATGATCAGTTCCAGCGAGGCCAGCGTGAGCGTATCCACCTCGGGGAAGACGCTGCCCCCCGCGCGGCGGCGCAGTTCCGGCCCTGCCGCCCATAACGCCAGCGCCGCGTAGCGCCGGTCCACCGCATGCCCGCGTGGCACCAGCGCCTTGCACCCCTGGCTGACCGCAAGCGGGCCACACCCCAGTCCCACCCGGCCCACAGGGGCGCGGGTTGATACCACAAGTGCCCCCGAAGGCACCATGATGGCCCGGCACGCCGTCAGCCCCGCTGCCGAAAGGCTGCGCTGCCCCCGCGTTACCCAGCCGGGTGGGCCGGGCGGCAGGTCCGCCGGTGTCAGCCACGTTACGTCATCACCCCAGTAGGCGGCCCGGGTCGTGGCGGGTGTGCCACCGCCGGTAATGTCAAACACATGCCCCAGCAGTCGTCGCGTGCCGCATGCCGCCCCCATGGCCTGCGCGATGATGGCCTGGACCTGCTCGCGTGCCAGTTCGTCAAGCCTGTCGAGCAGGCGCACCTGCCCGTCAATGCGTTGCAGGCTCACGTCCAGCCGGTCGGCCACAAGGCGCTGGCAGGCCAGGGAAGGGCAGGGAACAGGCAGGCTGTTCATGCGCGCGCGCGTCAGTTTGGGGCGGGTGGAGCCCTCCACATGCGGGCCGTAGGGCAGGGTATTGAGGGCATGCGCCACGAAGCGCCCATCCACGCCTGCGCGCGGGCGCAGCACATGCACATGGTTACCCGCCCATAGCGGCCCTTCATGAAAGAACGCGACATCACGCGTGGGGTCGGCAAAAGGCGCGCCATCCTCGCCAAGCAGCACGAGCGCGCCGTCAAACAGCGCCTGATCGACATGCCCGGTCACGCCACTGGCCCCATGATAGGGCACCGGCCCCGGACGCTGCGCGCGTTGCGCGCGGTTAAGGGGCACGCGGCCTGCATCAAGGCATTCAACCAGCGCGCCGAGCGGCACCACGGGCCATGACGGAGGCAGGCTGTCATCGCACTTCATGCCCCCTCCTTACTGTTGGCCGTGACGGAGCCGCCATATAAAAATACATCATAACAGGCATTTGCGCCTCATGGCTGCTGGCCGTGCGCTATCGGCTCGTATAAACCCCACCCCAAGCACCATACCGCATGCCGCACACGATCATGCTCCGGGGGTATGGGTGAAGCAGGGGGTTCATGACGCGTCCAACCACATCCTTCGGGGCGGAATTCCGCTCCATCCTTGCCATCGCCGGGCCAATGGGCCTGTCACAGTTCGCCCAGATGCTGATGGGGCTGACCGATGACGTGCTGCTCGGCAGCCTTGGGGCGGCAGCCCTGGCCATTGGCGGACTGGCCACAGGCACGTTCTTCACGCTCAACGCCATCCTTGCCGCCATGATCGAGGCCGGTGGCATCCTGCTCTCGCAGGCGCGCGGGCGGCAGGACCATGCAAGCCTTGGCACCACCATCACCTCCATGCTCGTGGTGGCCATCGCGCTATGCGGGCCGGAACTGTTCTGCCTGTACCATATCGACCGGCTTCTGGCATGGCTGCACGAGCCCGAGGCCATTCGCGCGCCCGTAACCGGTTTCGTGCATATCCTGATGTGGGCGGTGCCGCCTGCGCTACTTGGGCAGGGCGTGCTGACCACGGCGCTGCCGGTCATGGGCGCGCAGGGCATTCTCATGCGGGTGATGCCCTGCATTACGGTGGTGAACGGCGTGCTGAACGCAGCGCTCATTCATGGCTGGCTTGGCCTGCCCGCGCTGGGGCTGCATGGCTCGGCGATAGCGACAGTCATCACCCTGTGGTGCATGCCCCTCATCATGCTGGCCTTCATGGCGCGCAGGCCCGAACTGCGCACGGCGCTGCGCCCGCGCATGCATGACTGGAAGCATACGGGCGCCCTGCTGCACACCGGCCTGCCCATGCTGGCCGCCGCGATGGCGGAGGTCACGCTGTTCCAGGCCAACAGCTTCGAGGCCGCCCGGCTGGGCAATGCGGGGCTTGCGGCATTCCAGATCATGCTTGGCATCGGCATGCAGTGCTTCGTGCTGTATCTGGCCATGGCGCAGGCCAGCAACATACGCGTGGGCTACTGGACGGGCCGCAACGACCCCGCCATGGTCCGCCGTGCCGCCAGTGCGGGCATGATGCTGGGCATGGGGGTAGCCTGCGTGACCACGCTCATCCTGGCGCTGGAGCGGCAGACCATCATCGGCTTCTATCTCGATGCGGCCCTGCCGGAAAACGCGCAGGCGGTGCATCTGGCACTTGCACTCCTGCTGATCGGCGCGGCCTTTCAGGTGCCTGATGCCCTGCAGGCCATCGCCACGGGTATCCTGCGCGGGCAGGGTGATACCACCATCCCCATGGTTCTGGCCGTTATCGGCTACTGGGGGCTTGGCTTTCCTGCTGGCATATTTCTTGCCTTTGAGCGGGGCATGGGCGTGCAGGGCCTGTGGTACGGCATTGGCATCGGGCTGGTGGCGGTGTTCGTGCTCCATGGCACGCGCATCGTGTGGCGCATGAAGCGAGTGGCGCGAACAGGGTAGGAAAAGCCCCGCCCGGTCGCGCCGGTTTTGAAATGAATCATTAGAAAAAATAAAAAGTTTTCGGGTGCCCCTTTTTTCAAGAATACAGCGTTCTTTGAAGCTTTTTGAAAAAAGCTTCACCAGAAACTTCTTTTAATTCCAAAGCGCCATCATGCCCTTACAGGCGCTTGTGCATTTCCTCGCGGATGGAATTGCATTTCTTGGTAAATACGCCTGCCTGAGACGCAGTCATGAAGTTGATCAGGAACGCGCCAAGCAGCGAACAGAAGGACAGGATGATCAGCACCTGCCCCATGAGCGAGATCACCCCGCTATAATGCACCGCCGAATACCATAACAGGCCGAGGCTCAGCACGGCGCCGAACACGCCGAGCACGCCGGTGGAGCGGATGAGGGATTCCTCCTCGCGGATGAAGGTGGAGGATTCCTGCCATAACATGAAAAGCTTGCGGTCCATTTCCTGCACGGCGGCGACATAGTCCTCCGTATCATCAGGATGCTGGTGGTCGGTGCCACTGCGATGCAGTTCAAGCTCCTGCCGGGCCTTGGCGAAGACGCGCCTGCGTTCCTTTATGGCGGGCAGGCTGATATCGACAAAGCTGAGAATGGCCACGTTCAGCCCAGCCGATAGCTGGATGACCGCTTGGAAATCACCCCAGATCACAGGTTACCCCCTGCGGGTCCACATAACCGTGCACTGTAGCAAACCCTGACAAATACAAAGCCTTACAGCATGCAAGGGCTGCATGCCAGTTCCCAACGTGCCATGCAATATGGCGGCACGCCTGCCTTTAGGGTTAGCATGAAGCGTGATGAATATCCATGTTCCCTCCACCTATGAGATCTACCGTGGCTGGCAGTCCATACAGGGCACCGGGCTGGAGATCGGCTCGCCCCTGCTTGTCGGCGCCGTGCTGGTGCTGGCCTGCGGCATGGTGGTGTTCCTGCTGCCCACCTTCATCGCGTGCCGCCGCAGGGTGCATAACACGGCAGTGGTAGCGGTGGTGAACTGCACCCTGGGCATGACCGGGGTAGGGTGGGTGATTGCGCTGCTCATGGCCTGCCTGCTCGAGACCGATACCAGCCGCCACGCACGCCTGCGCCGGAGCGAACCGGCCACGTTCCTGACCGTGCCATAAGGGTGCCGGGGGAAGGGCCTGTCCTTGCCTGCCACCGAAGGTCCATGAAGAATATGACCTCAGCACCCCTGAAGCCGCACGGAGCTTTCTTTACGGCCCCGATGCCGGGGCCATCTTCCGCCTGATCGAGCCTGTGGTGAAGGCTTACCCGCCCTGCGCAAAAGGCAGCGTTGAAATCAGGCCCGGCGATGAGGAAATCAGGAGCCGCATCGTCCAGCTTCCCTGATTACATGCCGCCCTCATGAAAAAAGGGAGCCTGCCGTCTGGCGTGCTCCCTTCAACCTGCCATTTTTTCAAAAGCCTGAAGGCATGCCGCCTTTTTGAAAAAAGGCGGCACAACGCTTGCTTACTGCTGCTTGTACAGCAGGCGGGCACGCAGCGTGCCCTTGAGTTCGCGCAGACGGTCAAGGATGCGGTTGTCCTTTTCCACATCACGCCCGGTATCGGCCTCGACCACCACATAGCCCAGCTCGCCCGCCGTCTGCAGGTACTGCGCGGTGACGTTGCAGGATTCACGGGAGAAGATCTCGTTGATCTGCAGCATGATGCCCGGCACGTTGCGGTGCACGTGCATGAAGCGCGTGCCGTGCGGGTTTTCAGGCAACTGCACGGTGGGGAAGTTCACAGCACCCAGCGTGGAACCGATATCGGAGTATTCCACCAGCTTGCGGGCCACTTCCACGCCAATGCGCTCCTGCGCTTCCGCCGTGGAGCCACCGATATGCGGCGTCAGGATCACGTTATCCAGCCCGCGCAGCGGGGTCTCAAGCGGCTCGCCTGCCTGCTTGGGCTCCTTGGGGAACACGTCGATGGCTGCGCCAAGCAGGTGGCCATCCTTCAGGGCAGCGGCCAGCGCATCGAGGTCCACCACGTTGCCGCGCGCGTTGTTGATGAGGAAGGAGCCCTTCTTCATCGCGCGGATCTGCGCCTCGCCAATCATGCCCGCGGTCTCGGGGGTCTGGGGCACGTGCAGGCTGACCACGTCGCTCTGGGCCAGCAGGGTTTCGAGCGTATCGACCGGGGTTGCGTTGCCGTGCACCAGCTTGTCGATCACGTCATAATAGAACACGCGCATGCCAAAAGCTTCGGCCAGCACGGAAAGCTGCGAGCCAATCGAGCCGTAACCCACGATGCCCAGCGTCTTGCCGCGCACTTCCCAGCTATTGGTGGCGGACTTCTTCCAGATACCCGCATTGCATTCCTGCGACTTGGGGAAGATGCGGCGCATCAGCATCACGATCTCGCCCATGACCAGTTCGGCCACCGAGCGGGTGTTGCTGTAAGGCGCGTTGAAGACGGGAATGCCAGCCTCGCGCGCGGCATCGAGATCGACCTGGTTGGTGCCGATGCAGAAGCAGCCGATGGCGATCAGGCGGTCGGCCTTCTCGATCACCTCGCGCGTAAGCTGCGTGCGCGAGCGGATGCCAACGATATGCACGCCTTCCAGCGCCTTTTGCAGCGCTTCGCCTTCCAGCGCCGTCTTGAGGCGGGTGACGTTCTCGTATCCGTTTTCCTTCAGCAGGTTGACGGCACTGTCATGGATGCCCTCAAGCAGCAGGATGCGGATCTTGTCCTTGGGAAGGGAAAGGTGGCCGGTGGATGGGCTGGTCATGTCGCGTGCTCCCGCTCTGGATACGGTCAAGAAGGTAGGTCGTCCCTATCCGATTGGCCGCGCCATCGCTAGGGGGAAAGATGAATTCGTGTCCTCAGCCCGCGCCCAGCACGAGCAGGCCGCTCACATGCGCCAGCAGGCCAGCGTCACCCAGCGCAAGCACCGTGCCGTCGCCATCGGCGCGCAGGGGCTGACCCGCCCAGTCGGTCATGGAGCCGCCAGCGCCTTCCACAACCGGCACGAGGGCGGCCCAGTCCCATATCTTCATGGTGCATTCGGCAATGATGTCGATCTGCCCGAGTGCGAGCAGGCCGTAAGCGTAGCAGTCGCCGCCCCAGCTTGTGCGCCGGACTGCCGCCGCCAGCGCATCAAAACCGGGGCGATGCGGGGCATCAAGGATTTCAGGCGCCGTGCAGGACAGTTCGGCCTGGCCCACCCCAGCGCAGCCCCGCGTGCGCGGCGTGCCGGGCAGGGTGGAGATGAAGCGCGTCGCCTCGCCCCGCAGGCCAATCCAGCGCTCGCCCGTAACCGGCTGGTCGATAATGCCAAGCAGCGGCACATCATTATGCAGCAGCGCGATGAGCGTGCCAAAAGTGGGCCGACCGGTCAGGAAGGCGCGGGTGCCATCAATCGGGTCGATGACCCAGCGATACGGGCTTTCCTCCCCTTCAAGGCCGAATTCCTCGCCCATGATGCCAAAGCCGGGCAGGCGCTCGGACAGGACCGCCCGAATCGCGCGCTCCGCCGTGCGGTCGGCAATGGTGACGGGGCTGGCATCGGCCTTGTCATGGGCCATGACCCCGCGGCGGAAGAAGGGCAGCACCACGCTGCGGGCCACATCGGCGGCGGCAAGGGCGGCTTCAAGCACCGCATCACGCGGGAACCCGGCGGGCAGGGCGCTCATCAGGGCGTCTCCGGCTTGAGCGAGCGTAGATAGGCGATCACATCCGCGCGGTCGGTCTCGGAGGCAATGCCGGGGAAGGACATCTTGGTGCCTGATGCGTAATCGGCAGGCCCCTTGAGCCAGGCGGACAGGGTGGCGTTGGTCCAGGTCTCGTCCTTGTGTGCCTTGAGCGCATCCGAGAAGTCATAGCCGGGAATATCGCCCACATGCGTGCCGAACACGCCAAACAGGTCCGGCCCGATGATGGAGGGGCCATTGGGCGCCATGCTGTGGCACATGGCGCACTGCCTGTCGGCCAGGGCATGGCCCTTTTCCACGTTGGCTTTGGCCACGAGGTCATCAATGGAGGCGCCTGGCGCGGGGGCGGCCGGGTGCGGTATGGCCACGCCAGCCTTCACGGGCAGGGGTTCGGGCACGGCCGTGTGGGCAATGCCCCAGCTTGCGCCGAGCACCCCCACGGCAATGAGGCAGGCAACCCCGATCTGGTTAAGGCGTGTACTGTCCATGAAGTCGGGCGTCCTTCCCACGGTTGCATGTAAACCGCTCCTTACCTAGACTGCCGCGCGCCCTGTGTGAAGCATGCACGGGCGGCGGGCGGCCCGTGCCGCCGCGACAGATTACGGATGGCCCAGACCCAGACCCCATGAACCCTATTGTCCTGATTCCGGCCCGGATGGCCTCGACCCGTCTGCCGGGCAAACCGCTTGCCGATATCGCGGGCCGCCCCATGATCGTGCATGTGCTCGAGCGCGCGCAGGCCGCCTGCATCGGCCCGGTTGCCGTCGCCACCGCCGACCGCGCCATTGCCGATGTGGTGGAACACGCGGGCGGCACCGCCATCCTCACCGACCCGGACCTGCCTTCCGGCTCGGACCGCATCTGGCAGGCTCTCGGCGCGCTTGACCCGAGCGGCAGGCATGACACCATCATCAACCTGCAGGGCGACCTGCCGGGCATCGAGCCGGACTGCCTGCGCGCCGTGCTCCGACCGCTGGCTGATGGCGCGGTCGATATCGCAACCCTCGTGGCCCCCGTGCGCGATGAGGCGGAAGCCAAAGCGGCCTCGGTGGTGAAAGTGGCCTGCGCCTTTGGCAGCGACGGACCAGATGAAGTGACGCGCGCGCTGTATTTTTCACGCATGCCCATACCGTGGGGGCAGGGACCGCTATGGCACCATGTGGGGCTGTACGCCTATCGCCGCGCGGCCCTAGCCCGTTTTGTCAGCCTGCCCGAAAGCGGGCTGGAACAGCGCGAAAAGCTCGAACAGCTCCGCGCGCTCGAGGCTGGCATGACCATTGGCTGCACCCGCGTGCCCGCAGCCCCCTTTGGCGTTGACACCCCCGCCGATCTTGAACGCGCGCGCCAGTTGCTGGGAGCCGTCGCATGAGTGCAGAACGCATCATTGCCTTCCAGGGCCGCCCCGGCGCCTATTCCGACCTGGCCTGCCGCACCGCCCGGCCCGGCTGGACCACGCTGCCGTGCCAGACCTTTGCCCAGACCATTGCCGCCGTGCATGACGGGCAGGCCGAACTGGCCATGCTGGCCTGCGAGAACAGCCTTGCAGGCCGCGTGCCCGATATTCACGCCCTGCTGCCACAGGCGGGGCTGTTCATCGTGGGCGAACATTTCCAGCGCGTGGAGCATTGCCTGCTGGGCATTCCCGGCACGAAGCTGGGCGATGCACGGCGGTTGCACACCCACCCGGTCGCCATGGCGCAGGTGCGCGGCGTGATAACCGAGCTGGGGCTGGAGCCGGTTGTGGAGTTTGATACCGCGGGTGCTGCCGAGATGGTGCGGGACTGGGGCCGCAGGGAAGACGTGGCCGTGGCATCCGAACTGGCAGCCGAACTCAACGGGCTTGAAATCCTGCGCCGCAACGTGGAGGACGCCGCCCACAACACCACGCGCTTCTACATTGCATCGCGCAGGCCCGACACGCTGCCGCCACCAAGCCCCGACTTCATGACCACGCTGCTGTTCAGGATCACCAACCAGCCCGGCGCGCTGTACAAGGCGCTGGGCGGGCTGGCCACGACGGGCGTGAACCTGACCCGGCTGGAAAGCTACATGCTGGAAGGCTCGTTCTCGGCCACACAGTTCCTGATGGATGTGGAGGGCCACCCCGAAGCGCCCCCGCTGGCGGAAGCCCTGCGCGAGCTTTCATTCTTTTCGGAACGCCAGGAAATTCTGGGCGTCTATCCCGCATCTCCCTTCCGGCGGGGGGCGTAAAGGGCAGGGCGGGCATGTTTTGCCCCCCGCGCCGCATTGCCTGTATGATACCCTGCCTGCCCGCGCCGGGGCCGGGCGCATGAAAACGATGGTGCCGGACAACCAACCGGCGCACGCATAGCCAAGACACAGGATCCAGGTGGAAACAACCATGTTCAAGGGTTCCATGACCGCCCTTATTACCCCCATGAATACGGATGGGTCGCTTGACCTGCCGTCCATGGGCCGCTTCATCGACTGGCAGATCCAGCAGGGCGCTGCCGCACTCATACCCGTTGGCACCACGGGCGAAAGCCCGACCCTGACGCATGATGAACATGCCAAAGTCGTTGAATTCACCATAAAATCCGCAGCCGGGCGCGTGCCGGTCATTGCAGGCGCCGGCTCCAACAGCACGGCCGAAGCGGTGGAGATGGCCCAGCAGGCGCAAAAGGCCGGGGCCTCGGCCGTGCTGGTGGTCACGCCCTATTACAACAAGCCCACGCAGGAAGGGGTGTACCGCCACTTCATGGCCGTGGCCGATGCCATCAGCATTCCCGTCATCCTGTACAATATTCCGGGCCGTTCGGTCATCGACATCTCGGTCGAGACCATGGCGCGGCTGGCGCTGCACCCCAACATCATCGGGGTCAAGGATTCCACGGGCGACCTGCTGCGCCCGCTGCTCGTGCGCCGCGCGGTAAAGAAGCCGTTCAACCAGATCTCGGGCGAGGATGGCACCGCGGTCTCGTTTCTCGCCGCGGGTGGCGATGGCTGCATCAGCGTTACCGCCAATGTCGCCCCGGCACTGTGCGCGCAGGTGCAGCAGAGCTGGAATGATGGCAACGTGATGGATGCCATGGAACTGCAGGACCGGCTGCTGCCACTGCATGACGCCCTGTTCTGTGAAAGCAACCCCGTGCCGGTCAAGTTCGCCGCAAGCGTATTGGGACTGATGGGCGAGACCTGCCGCCTGCCTCTGGCACCGCTGACCGATGCCAGCCGCGCAAAGGTGAAGGCAGCGCTCGATGCTGTCGGGCTGCTGGACTGAACCATGGCCAGCAAGAACAAGGGCAGCGGCATGATCTCGACCGGGATCGCAGCCCAGAACCGCAAGGGTCGCTTCAACTACTCCATCCTTGAAACGGTGGAAGCGGGGCTGGTGCTCAAGGGACCGGAAGTCAAAAGCCTGCGCATGGGGCGCGCCACCATCAACGAGGCCTATGCCGGTGAACGCGATGGGGAATTGTGGCTGATCAACAGCTACATTCCCGAATATCAGGGTGGCGTGCTGTCACGTTTCGAGCCACGCGCGCCGCGCAAGCTGCTCCTGCACAAGAAACAGGTGGACAAGCTGCTCGGTGAGACCGCGCGTAACGGCGTGACCCTGGTGCCGCTGGACATTCACTTCAACAGCCGCGGCCTTGCCAAGCTGACGCTGGGCGTGGGCCAAGGCCGCAAGAAGGAAGACAAGCGCCACGCCATAGCCGACCGCGACTGGGCCCGCGACAAGGCCCGCCTGCTGCGCAACAAGGGCCGCGAAGACTAAAAAACCAGTTTAAAGTGGGCGTGATCCGAACACGCCTGACACAAGGCACAAAAAAAACAGGGCCATTCCTTGCGGGATGGCCCTGTTTCTATTCATTCACCCAACCACGCCAGCCTCAGGCTGGCGTGGGGCAGGGGAAAGTATTCAGTCAACCGACAGGGCGGCGGCTTCGGGGCCTTTCTGGCCTTCAACAACCTGCACGTTTGCCGTCTGGCCTTCCGTCAGGCCGGACAGGCCCGAACGCTCAAGGGCGGAAGCGTGGACAAAGATGTCCTTGCCGCCGTTCTCGGGCGTGATGAAGCCGAAGCCCTTGGTCGCGTTGTACCACTTGACCGTGCCGCGCATGTCCTGCGCGTGCGACAGGTCAGGGGCGGGGCGACCGGAGCGCGAGAAGCCGGCGCGCGCACCGGGTGCCGCGCCAAAGCCACCGCCACGGGGGCGCTCGGGCTGTGCCGTGCTTTCATCAACGGAAAGGACGCTGGCGACCTGGCGGCCCTTGGGGCCCTGACCGATCTGCACAACCAGCGTGGTGCCCGGCGCAACCGTGGCATGCCCGGTGGGGTTCAGGGCATTGGCGTGCAGAAACACGTCACCCGAACCATCGGACAGCTCAACGAAGCCGAAGCCCTTTTCGCTATTGAACCACTTTACGGTGGCGCTGATCTCTGGCCCGGATGCGACGATCTGGGGACCACCACCTCCACCACCAAAGGAGCGGCGCGGCGGCGGCGCGGAGGCGCGGTCACCAAATGAAGGCGACGACATGAAATCATCGTCAAACCCGCCGCGGCGCGGGGAGCGGGAGCTGCGGTCGGTCCTGTTACTTCTCAACGGTCGTAATCCCGAGGTCTAGGTGGCGGATGTCCCGTTGTGGAACACCACCGAATGAAAGCACGTTTGCAGGATGGAGACTGGCCTGCCCTGGCCTTGGACCGGGGTTTAGGCGGCGGCGGCTCAGGAAAACTTTTTCCATCCTACGGTGACCCTAGCATAAATCGCATCGGCATCAACAACACCAAAGCATATTCCCACCTTTGGTTGCCACACGAATTTTCATCCTGACCAGTTTGTGAGGGGCAGGAATGCAAAAAGGGGGGAACGCAAAGATATAAATTAAATGCACGATTGTACTTGATTTCTAGACGCAGTCGCACATTATCGCCACAAATCCCTGATTCAATTGCCCCCTTGCAGAGATAAGAAAAAACGCCATGCCCGATACATCTCCCCCCCGGCGCGGTCGGGGCCGACCGCCAAAAAACGCCCGTGCACCCGAGGGTACACGCGCCATGCTGGTTCGCGCAGGTGTTGATTTACTGACGGAAAAAGGCTTTTCCGCCACCTGCGTGGATGACGTGCTGAACGCCACGGGCATCTCGAAGGGGTCTTTTTATTACTGCTTCAGCAGCAAGGAAGATTTCGGGCAGGTCCTGATCGAGGACTACGCCAGATCTTTCAACGCCAGGCTGGACCTGTGGCTGCAGGAGCCGGACACGGCCCCGCTGCAGCGCCTGCTCAACTTCGTGCATGACGTGCGCGCGAACATGCAGCATCACGGTTTTCACCGGGGCTGCCTGATCGGCAATCTCGGGCAGGAAATCGACATGCTGCCCGATTCGTTCCACGGCCTCCTGCTCACCATCATGCACGGGTGGGAAAAGCGCGTGAACGCCTGCCTGCTCGCAGGCTTTGACACGCGCGCCACCGCCGCGCAGAAGCGCACCTGCATGCAACTCGCCCGCTATTTCTGGATCGGGTGGGAAGGGGCGGTGCTGCGGTCCCGCATGGAACACACGCCCGAACCGCTGGACCTGTTCACCACATTCTACATGGCGCAGGCGGCAGCGGCCCTGGGGGTCAAGCCACCTGCGTGCCAGCCACCGGCTACCCCGCGCGTATCGCCCGCACGGCCTGCGCCCGCGCAAACAGTTCAAGCAGCAAACTGACCGCCTGCCTGCGCCCGCGCAGGGCGGGGGGCGCCTTATCGGGCGGGGTATCGACCAGCCTGCGGGCATCCTGCGCTGCAAGCCTGAGCAGCATGTCAACATGCAGCGGGCTGGCCAGCCGCAGGTCGGGCAGGCCGGACTGGCGCCTGCCGGTCAGGTCGCCACCGCCACGCAGGCGAAAATCCTCATCGGCAATCAGGAAGCCGTCTTCCGTCTCGCGCAATAGCGCCAGCCTGCGCCGCGCGGTCTGGCCGAGCGCGCTGTCATGCAGCAGGAGGCAGTAGGATTCCGCCTGCCCACGCCCCACGCGCCCGCGCAACTGGTGCAGTTGCGCCAGGCCAAAGCGCTCGGCATGCTCGATCACCATCACCGTGGCATCGGGAATATCCACCCCCACCTCGATCACGGTGGTGGCAACGAGGATGCGCGTGCGCCCGGCGGCAAAATCGGCAATGGCCTGCTCGCGCAGCGTAATATCCTGCTGGCCGTGCGCCAGCCCCACGGCATCAGGCCCAAAATGGGCGGCAAGGGCATGATGCCGGGCCTCGGCTGCGGCAATGTCAACGGTTTCGCTCTCGCTTACCAGCGGGCACACCCAGAATATCCGCGCCCCGCGCGCCAGCGCCCGTTCCATCCCCGCCAGCAGGTCATCCATGGCTGAGAGCGCATGCAACGAGGTACGCACCGGCTTGCGGCCCGCAGGCTTTACATCCAGCCGACTGACCAGCATGTCGCCCCATTGGGTCAGCAGCAGCGAGCGGGGGATGGGGGTGGCGGTCATGACCAGCACGTCGGTCTGGCGGCCTTTCTCGCCCAGCATGGCGCGCTGCTCCACGCCAAAACGGTGCTGCTCGTCAATCACCGCCAGGGCAAGATCCTCAAACACCACGCTTTCCTGAAACAGGGCATGCGTGCCGATCACCAGCCGGGCCGTGCCATCGGCAATGCGGGCCAGCGCCTCGCGCCGGGCCTTGCCCTTTACGCTGCCGCTAAGGAACGCCACCGGCACGGGGGAGAGTTTTTCAAACGTGGCCAGATGCTGGCGGGCCAGAATTTCGGTCGGCGCCATAAGGGCTGCCTGATGGCCTGCCTCCACCGCGCCGAGCATGGCCAGCAGCGCCACCAGCGTCTTGCCCGCCCCCACATCGCCCTGCAGCAGGCGCGTCATCTGGCGGGGGGCGGCAAGATCGGCATCGATTTCCGACAGCGTGCGGGTCTGGGCCGTGGTGGGTTCATGGCCAAAGCGCGACAGCGCCACCGCGCGCAAACTGCCATCACTCACGATGCTGCGCCCCGGCCGCAGGCGGTTGAGCCTGCGCGCCTGCGCCATGGAAACCTGCTGGGCCAGCAGGTCATCACACGCAAGCCGCGCCCGCGCCCGCTCGGATGCCCCGATCAGGGCCTCGCCCTCCATCAGCTCGGGAAAGTCGCATGGGCGGTGCAGCGTGCGCAGTGCCTGCTCGAAGCCGGGCCATTTGCGCTGCGCCAGCACGCTGGCATCCTGCCATTCCGGCAGGGCGGGAAACACATCGAACGCCGCCCGCATGGCGCTGCGCACCTGGCTTGGAAACAGCCCCGCCGTCAGCGGCCAGACCGGGTCGAGCAGCGGAATTTCAGCAAGCCTGGCCTGCGGCACCAGATAGTCGGGGTGCGCCATGCTCAGCCGCTCCCCAAAGCGCTCCAGCGTGCCCGACACGGCAATATCCTGCCCGGCCTCAAGCCTGCGCACCTGATGGGGGGAGAAGAACACCAGTTCCGCCTCCGCCGTGCCATCACTCACCACCACGCGCCACGGCCGCCTGCCACGCCCGCCGCCCGGCGCTGGCGGCACCACGCGCGTGATCGTGACCAGCAGCGTGCACACCCGCCCGGTTTCCGCCTCGCGCAGGGCAGGGCGGTAACGCCGGTCCACCACCGATTCCGGCAGGTGGAACAGCAGGTCGATCACCCGCCTGCCTCCGGCCACCCGCGCCAGAAGCTTCGCCGTTGCCGGTTTCACGCCCTTCAGGCTTTCAACCCCCGCAAGCAGCGGGGCAAGAAGGGAACAGGCGGGGAGGGTGGTGGTATCGAACACGCGGCGGTTCATCCTGCGGGGTGGCATGCTTGTCATGCGGGCTGACATATGCCCGCATGAGGGCTATAGGACACCTGCGTTACGGAACAAAACACAACCATACAGGGGTGGAACGCAATGGAAGCCAGAACGCCTGATCTCTCCCGTCTCGATACGCGGCGGCGCAAGATCTATTACCGCGCCACGCATCGCGGCACGCATGAAACCGACGTGCTGATTGGCGGGTTCGTCGCCCCCCGGCTCGAGGGCATGACCGAAGCCGAGCTTGACGCGCTCGAAGCCGTGATGGACCTGCCCGATGCCGACCTGGCCGACTGGCTGAGCGGCCGCCGCCCGGTGCCGCCCGAACTCAATACGCCCATGATGCAGCAGATCATGGCCGATGCCACCGATCCCGCCCGCCTTGCTGCGATCCGGGGCGGAAAATGACCGATACGGCAGGTTTCTCGCTCGCACCCGGCACCCCCGTTCCCGTATGGGGCGTGCCGGATGGGTATGACGCCTTCCTGCTCGCCCGCCGCCTGGGCGAGAACGAAGGCCCCGTGCTGCATGTGTGCCGTGATGATGCCTCCATGGCGCGCATTGCAGACCAGCTGGCCTTTGTCGCACCCAAAGCGGAAATCCTCCGCTTTCCGGGCTGGGACTGCCTGCCGTATGACCGCGTATCGCCCAACCCCGCCATCATCGCGGAGCGGGTGGCGACCCTGACCCGCCTGCTGGAAAAGGCGACCACGCCCCGCATCGTGCTGACCACGGTGATGGGCGCCATCCAGCGCGTGGCCCCGCGCGCCGCCTTTGCCGGGCAGTCCATCACCATAAAGACCGGTGAAAGCCTTGATGCGCCTTTCCTGATGGAACTGCTCATCGCCCACGGCTACAACCGCACCGACACGGTGATGGAGCAGGGCGAGTTCGCCACCCGTGGCGGCATTTTCGATATTTTCCCCGCAGGCGAGGCCGAACCCGTGCGGCTTGACCTGTTTGGCGACGAGGTGGAGAACATCCGCCGCTTCGATCCCGGCACCCAGCGCTCGACCGCAAAGATCGACAGCCTGACCATGCGCCCGGTGGCCGATTTCAGCCTCGACCCGGCCTCCATCTCGCGCTTTCGCACCGGCTGGCGCGACCTGTTTGGCCCCGCTGCGGCCAATGACCCGCTCTACCAGCACATATCGGATGGCAGGCGGCATGCGGGCATGGAGCACTGGCTGCCCCTGTTCCATGAACAGATGGAAACGCTGGTGGACTACCTGCCCGGCGTCACCATCTCGCTCGCCAACCAGGCCGGGGAGGTGCTGGCCACAAGGCTTGAAATGATTGCCGACCACTACGACGCCCGCAAGCAGCCCACGCGGGAAGGCGAGGTGCCTTACCGCCCGCTGCCACCGCACCTGATGTATCTCGACCGCAAGGGGTGGGATGCGATGATTGCGGGCAAAAAGGCCGTGGTGTTCATGCCCTTCGCCCAGCCCGATGGCGCGCCGGGCATGGATGCGGGCGGCAGGCCGGGCCAGATGTTCGCCAAGACCGTGACCGAAGGGCGCGAGAACGTCTTTCCCATGCTGCATGCACGCGTTGAGGAATGGGCGCAGACCGGCAGGCGCGCCTATGTCACGGCCTGGACGCGCGGCTCGTGCGAGCGCATTGGCGTGCTGCTGCGCGAATACCGCCTGCCGGTGCAGACCTTTGCCACATGGAAAGAGGCGCAGAAGCTCAAGCCCGGCACGGTGGGGCTGCTCACGCTGGGGCTGGAACGCGGGTTTGTTGCCGACAACTTCGCCTTCATCTCCGAGCAGGACCTGCTCGGCGAGCGGATCTCGCGCCCGCCGCGGCGGCGCAAGAAGGCCGACCAGTTCATATCCGAGGCTTCCGAGATCGCGGAAGGCGACCTGATCGTCCATCAGGATTACGGCATTGGCCGGTATGACGGGCTGGAGACCATTGGCGTGGGCACCGCGCCGCATGACTGCCTGCGCCTGATCTATGATGGCAACGAGAAGCTGTTCCTGCCGGTCGAGAACATCGAACTGCTCAGCCGCTTCGGCTCCGACCAGGCGCATGTGGCGCTCGACAAGCTGGGTGGGGTGTCGTGGCAGTCGCGCAAGGCGAAGATGAAGCAGCGCATCCGCGACATGGCGGGCGAGCTCATCCGCACAGCCGCCGCGCGCGCCCTGCGTGAAGCCCCGGCGCTGACGCCCGAAGAAGGGCTGTGGGATGAATTCTGCGCCCGCTTCCCCTTCATCGAGACCGAGGACCAGTCCCGCGCCATTGCCGATGTGCTCGACGACATGGCATCAGGCAAGCCGATGGACCGGCTGGTGTGTGGCGATGTGGGCTTTGGCAAGACGGAAGTGGCGCTGCGCGCCGCCTTCGTTGCCGCCATGTCAGGCGCGCAGGTGGCGGTGGTGGTGCCAACCACGCTGCTGGCCCGCCAGCATTACCGCACGTTCTCCGCCCGCTTTGCCGGGCTGCCGGTCAATGTGGCGCAGCTTTCACGCATGGTCACGGGCAAGGAGGCCACCGCCGTGCGCAAGGGCCTGGCCGATGGCACGGTCAATATCGTGATCGGCACCCATGCCCTGCTGGCCAAGACGGTGAAGTTTGCCGACCTTGGCCTGCTGATCGTGGATGAAGAGCAGCATTTTGGTGTGGCCCACAAGGAAAAGCTCAAGGCCCTGCGCGAGGACGTGCATGTGCTCACGCTCTCGGCCACGCCGTTGCCGCGCACGCTGCAACTCGCCCTGACCGGCGTGCGCGAGATGAGCCTGATCGCAACCCCGCCCACCGACCGGCTGGCGGTGCGCACCTTCATCATGCCGTTCGACAGCGTGGTGATCCGCGAGGCGATCCAGCGCGAGCGCTTCCGCGGCGGGCAGGTGTTCTGCGTGGTGCCGCGCATCGAGGATCTCGACCGCATGGCCGCCCGCCTGCACGAGATCGTGCCCGACGCCAGGCTGGTGCAGGCCCATGGCCGCCTGACACCAACCGAGCTGGAACGGGTGATGACCGAGTTCAGCGATGGCAAATACGACATCCTGCTCTCCACCAACATCGTGGAAAGCGGGCTGGACATGCCTGCGGTCAACACGCTCATCATCCACCGCGCCGACATGTTTGGCCTGGGCCAGCTCTACCAGTTGCGCGGGCGCGTGGGGCGCGGCAAGCAGCGTGGCTATGCCTACCTGACCTGGCCACAGACACATGTGCTCTCGGCCGCAGCCCAGAAGCGGCTGGAAGTCATGCAGACACTCGACACGCTAGGCGCGGGCTTCACGCTGGCCTCGCACGACCTTGACCTGCGTGGGGCGGGCAACCTGCTGGGTGATGAGCAGTCGGGTCATATCCGCGAAGTGGGCATCGAGCTGTACCAGCAGATGCTCGAAGATGCCGTGGCCGACCTGCGCACCGAAAAGGGGCGGCGCAAGCTGCAGGACCGGGACTGGACGCCCAACATCATCCTTGGCCTGCCGGTGCTCATACCCGACAGCTACGTGACCGACCTGCCGGTGCGCCTTGGCCTGTACCGCCGCATCGCGGCCCTGGCCAATGATGCGGAGGTCGAGGCGATGGAAGCCGAACTGGTTGACCGCTTCGGCACGCTGCCCGATGAGGTGCGCAACCTGCTGGACGTTGTAACACTCAAGCGCCTGTGCCGCGAGGCGGGCGTGGAACGGCTCGAAGCAGGCCCCAAGGGCATGGTCATCCAGTTCCGGGGCAACACCTTTGCCAACCCGGCAGGGCTGGTGGCATGGATTGCCCGGCAGAAGGAAGCCAATGTGCGCCTGAGGCCCGACCACAAGCTTGCGATCATACGCGAGATGACCAACGCCCAGCGCATCACGCAGGCGCGCAAGGTGCTCGGCGCGCTGGTGCGCATGGTGCATGAGGAGGCAGGCGTTTCGGCCTGAAAACGGGGGGTGCCTTTTTCTTATAAAGGCACCCCTCTCTGAAGCTTTTAGAAAAAAGCTTCACCAGACACTTCTTTCAGTCGGTGTCCGTTCACAAAAAAACCTGAAAGGCCAATGCAGCCTGTCAGGTTTCTGATCCATTTAAGGGGCTGGATGCCCTTCAGCGAATGGGCAGCGGAATGTGATTGACGGTCATGACGCCACCCTCCCAACTGACATCCCATCCCGTTCCGCCTGAGGCCGATTTATGGCCAAACAGCTTGGCCAGAATCAGGGCGGCGCTTGCACGGGTCTGACCCGCGTTGCGCAGGGTCTCGATCACGGCATCAAGGTTCTGTACCTGAATATGGCCATTGGCGGATGACGCATCGGTATTGCCTGTCAGGCTGGCGTCGCCATTGCCGGTAATCTGCATGGCGCCGCGCTGGGCGGTGAGTGACGAGACATGCAGCGGCACCATGACAGCCTCGGTCGGGTGGCCGGTAATGGCAGCGGCAAGCGGCACGAGCGATGCGCTGGGCACCGAGGCATTGGCCGTGGCCTGCTGGGGCAGGGCATTGACCAGAAGCGTGTTGTGCGAGCCGGTTATGCCAATGCCCTGCGTATCGAGCGTAAGGGTGGCGGGGGCGGTGTCGCCCTTGGCGCCAGCAAGATGCAGATGCGCGCGGTGGAAGGAGAGCTTCGTCTCCCCGCTGCTCAGCAGCCCGTCCTGCCAGATCAGGTCATAGCTGCGGCCCGCGCGCAGCCCGTCCATGATGGGCGTTGCGGCGGAGACGAAATAATCCTGCGCGCAGCCCTGCGAGTGGTGGCCCGTCAGGGTGGCGAGCAGCACGAGGGAGGCCACGTCCTCCATGTCGCGCAGGGCCTGCGGCTCCAGCCCCGTGCCGCTGGCAGCAATATCGCCCGCGTGAAAGGTCTGGTGCACGTTGCCCGCCAGGGCCAGGTCGTAATTATGGCCGGCCAGTGTATTGCTGCCATGCGGCTGGCTACTGGCAAGCTGTGCGCTGGCGCAGGTGCCTGGCAGGGCCGTCGCCTGCGCCGTACCCATGCACGACAGGGCGGCGAGGACCGTGGTGAGAAATATTTTTTTCATTTGCAGTACAAGGTGGCGTGAATAGGCAGCGGATGCAATCGGGTATAATCTCCGCCGTCTCCTCATAGCATCAGGCTACCGCCTTCACCATGCTCCGCAGACTTGATTCCTTCCTGCTGTGCCTGCTGGCTACCGTTGGCATGGCCAGCGTGCTGCCCTGTAGGGGGATGGGGGTGAGGGTGTTCAATATCCTCGCCATCATCATGATTGCGAACATGTTTTTCCTCCAGGGCGCGCGCCTGTCGCGCCGGGCGGTAGTGGAGGGAGTGACCGGGTGGCGCATCCATCTCGCCATCGTGCTCTGCACGTTCACCATGTTTCCGCTGCTGGGCATGGGCCTGCATGCGGCCTTTCCACGCCTGCTTGATGGCCCGATGTGGACGGGCCTGCTGTTCCTGTGCTGCCTGCCCTCCACCGTGCAGTCCTCCATCGCGTTCACCTCGATTGCACGCGGCAACGTGGCGGCGGCCATCTGTTCGGCAACGCTGTCCAACATACTGGGTATTTTCATAACACCCGTACTGGTGGGCATCGTGCTCAGCCGCCATGCCAGCGGGGGCGGCGGGGGGATCATGCCCATCGTGGGGCAACTGCTCGTGCCCTTCATTGCGGGGCAGGCGCTTCAGCCCTGGATCGGGGGCTGGGCGCACCGGCACAAGAAGCTGCTTTCCTTCTCTGATCGGGGGTCGATCCTGGTGGTGGTCTATACCGCCTTCAGCGAGGCCGTGACCCAGGGGCTGTGGCACCGCCTGCCAGCAAGCCAGCTTGGCCGCGTGGCATTGGCCGATGCGGGATTGCTGGCGCTGGTGCTGGGGCTGACCCTGCTGGTGGGGCGCATGGGCGGCTTTGCGCGGGCGGACCGGATTGCCATCGTGTTCTGTGGTTCCAAGAAGTCTCTGGCATCAGGCGTGCCGATTGCCAGCGTGCTGTTTGCACCCACCGAGGTGGGGCTGATCGTGCTGCCACTCATGATCTACCACCAGATCCAGCTTTTTGCCTGTGCCACGCTGGCACGGCGTTTTGGTGCGGCGCAGGCGGATTGACCCCATCTTCCCCCTCGCGCATGGCGGCCCGGCCCGGTATGTAGGCAGGCCGACAATGCCCGCCGGGCATGACAACCGCACGAAATGGTGGAGAGAGATGACAGGACTGGACCCGGATAACTGGGATGCGCTGCGGGCCTTGGGCCACCAGATGGTCGATGACATGATGGACCGCCTGTCCACCCTGCGCGAGCGCCCGGTGTGGCAGCCCATGCCGACCGCCCTGCGCGCGCAGTTGCGCACCGGCCTGCCGCACGCGCCCACCCCGCCGGAAGAACTGTACGCCCGCTTTCGCGAACTGGTCGAACCTTATTCCACCGGCAACGTGCATCCCGGCTTCATGGGCTGGGTGCATGGCGGCGGCACGGCGGTGGGCATGCTGTCGGAACTGCTGGTGGGGGGACTGAACGCCAATTGCGGCGGCCGCGACCATGCGCCCATCGAGGTCGAGCGCGAGGTGATCCGCTGGGGTGCCGAGATGTGCGGCTTCCCGGCTGAAACCACGGGGCTGCTGGTCACCGGCTCCTCCATGGCCAACATGATTGCCGTCATCACCGCCAGTCGCGCCGTGCCTGATGGGCTGAAGATGCGGGCTGCTGGCGTGGGCAGCCGCAAACTAGTGGGCTACGCCGCCGCCACCGCGCATGGCTGCATTTCGCGCGCATTCGACCTGACCGGGCTGGGCACGGACAGCCTGCGCGTGATCCCGGTGGATGAACACAACCGCATGGTCCTGCCCGCACTCGAGCAGGCCATCGCGCGCGACCGCGCGGCGGGGCTTGAGCCGTTTATCGTGATCGGCACGGCTGGCACGGTGGATACCGGCGCGATTGATGACCTGAACACCCTGGCCGACATCGCCGCACGTGAGGACATCTGGTTCCATGTCGATGGCGCATTCGGCGCGCTGGCCATGCTATCCGACACGCTGCGGCCAGGGCTGCGTGGGCTGGAGCGCGCCGATAGCGTGGCGTTTGATTTCCATAAATGGGCGCAGGTGCAGTACGATGCAGGCTGCATCCTCGTCCGCCGCCCCGGCGCGCAAATTGATGCCTTCGCCCAGTCCCGCGCCTATCTGGCGCGTGAGGACCGGGGCCTTGCCACCAATGGCCCGTGGTACTGCGATCTCGGCCCCGACCTGTCACGCGGGTTCAGGGCGCTGAAGGTGTGGATGACGCTGGGCACCTATGGCGCCGATGGCATGGGCGACATGATCGCCAACTGCTGCGCCATCGCCCGCCACCTTGCCGCCCGGGTGGAGGCCAACCCCCGGCTGGAACTGCTGGCTCCCGTGACCCTGAACATCGTGTGCTTCCGCATCATCGCCCCCGTGGAGGATCTGGACCTCTTCAATGGCGAGGTGGTGAAAGACCTGCATGAAAGCGGGATTGCCGCACCATCCACCACCATCATCAACGGCCACAAGGCCGTGCGGGCAGCCATCGTCAACCACCGCACCACCACTGCGGATGTTGACCGCATGCTCGACGCGCTGCTCGAACTTGCCGACCGCAGGCTGGTCGCAGCCTGAAACACTGTTTGAAAACAACACATTGATAAAAAACGACAAAAGTTTTTGAGTGCCGCCTTTTTTCAAAAAGGCGGCGTTCTTTGAAAAAAACTTTCTTATGATGTCTGGATGTTTTCGGGCTGACTTTTCAGGCAGTCTCTAAAAAAGCCCCGCGCCAATGACATGGCGCGGGGCAGGGAAGCGGGAAGCCGTCAGCGGCTGCGTCGCGCCCCCCGCGCTGATTCCTCGCCAAACAGCTCGGACAGCTTTTTCATCATCGTGCCGCCAAGTTCCTCGGGGTCGGTAATGGTCACGGCGCGCCGGTAATAGCGCGTCACGTCATGGCCGATGCCAATGGCCAGCAGTTCGGTCGTGGTCCGCGTCTCGATATGGGCGATCACCTCGCGCAGGTGGTTCTCGAGGTAGGAACCGGGATTGGCTGACAGCGTGCTGTCATCCACCGGCGCGCCATCGGAGATCACCATCAGGATGCGCCTGCCTTCAGGGCGGGCGGCAAGCCGGCGCTGGGCCCAGAGCAGGGCCTCGCCATCAATGTTTTCCTTAAGCAGCCCCTCGCGCAGCATCAGGCCAAGGTTGCGCCGCGCACGCCGCCACGGCATGTCGGCCGCCTTGTAGATGATATGGCGCAGGTCATTCAGCCGACCCGGATTTTCAGGCTTGCCCGCCTGCACCCATTCCTCGCGGCTACGGCCACCTTTCCAGGCACGGGTGGTAAAGCCGAGCACTTCGACCTTCACCGCGCAGCGTTCGAGCGTACGGGCCAGGATATCGCCGCACATGGCGGCCACCGAGATGGGGCGGCCACGCATGGAGCCCGAATTGTCGATCAGGAGCGTTACCACCGTATCGCGGAAATCCGTATCACGCTCGCGCTTGTAAGACAGCGAGAGCATGGGATTGACCACGATGCGCGAAAGCCGCCCGGCATCGAGCATGCCTTCCTCGAGGTCGAACTCCCACGCGCGCGTCTGCTGCGCCATGAGCTTGCGCTGCAGGCGGTTGGCCAGCTTGGAGACCACGCCCTGCATGCTGACAAGCTGCTGGTCGAGCGTCTGGCGCAGGCGGAACAGTTCTTCCGCGTCGCACAGGTCCTCGGCGGCGATTTCCTCATCAAAAACGGTGGTAAAGGCATGGTAGCCGCGTTGTGGCTCCGCTTCCTCCGCATCACCCTCGGCTGGTCCACCGGCTTCTTCCGACCCGCTGGCCGAGCCACCCTGCTCGCCATCATCGGGTTCGTCATCACTGGCACCGGTGCCCTGCGACATCTGCATGGGCTGGTTGTTGTCATCCTCCTCCGGGCCGTCCTCCTGGGCGTCGGGGGTGGTGTCGTCCGAGGGTTCCTCGTCTTCGCTGTTCGCGGCCTCGGCATCATTCGTGCCGTCATCCGCCTCTTCCTCCGGCGTGGTTTCCTGCTGGAGCAGGTCGCACGCCATGAGCAGACTGCGCGCGGCCTGGGCGAATTCCTGCTGGCTGTCCTGCCGTGCCGCCATCTCGTCAAGGGCGCGGCGGGCGGCGGGCGGCAGGTCATCGGCCCAGCGCGCCATGAGTGCGCGCATGGAGTGCGGCACCGGATGGCCAGACATGTGCTCGCGCGCCAGCAGGCCCAGCGCGAAGGGCGTAGGCAGCTTTGTGTGGCTGGGCAGGCGGTCAAGGCCCATATCGGCGCATTCCTGCGCCAGGCGGGCATCAAGATTGGCGGCCACCCCGGCCATGTGCCGCGCGCCCAGGCTTTCCACCCGGGCCTGCTCGAGCATGTCATACACTTCGCGCGCTTCACCCGCGGGGGGGCGGGCACTTTCATGCAGGGGCGCGTTGTGGTGGCGCAGGCGCAGGGCGGCAGCATCGGCTGCACCGCGCATGCGGGTCATTTCCGCCTCGGTCATGCGCCGCGAGGGGTGGGGCAGGCGCACATGGGTGCCGGTAACCGACACGCCGGAAGGCACGGGACCATTGAGGAACGAGACCTCGGTCTGCGCCTGCCCGCCCACGGCCCGCACGGCGCCAACCGTGGCACGCTTGAAGTGCTCGGCGGCGCGGGCTTCATCCTCGGCCTGCGGGGAGGGGGTCTTTTTCCGGTTCTCGTGCATGCGTGCCTGCCCTGTCATCAGCCCCGTGGCGCCAGCGGGCTGGCGTTGAAGCAACGCTGGTAATACTCCGCCACCGTGGGCCGCTCCGCCTCATCGCACTTGTTGAGGAACGTAACGCGGAAGGCGAAGGCAAGATCATTGAAAATACGGAAGTTTTCTGCCCAGCTTATGACCGTGCGCGGCGACATGACGGTGGAAATGTCACCCGCAATGAAGCCCGAGCGCGTAAGGTCCGCCAGCGCCACCATGCTTTCCACCCGCTTGCGGCCGGCTTCGTCCTTTTTGGGGTCGATGCCCATCTTGGCCAGCACGATGGCGGTTTCCTGCGCGTGGGGCAGGTAGTTGAGCGTGGTCACGATGTTCCAGCGGTCCATCTGGCCCTGGTTGATCTGCTGCGTGCCATGATACAGGCCGGTCGTATCGCCCAGACCCACCGTGTTGGCCGTGGCGAACAGGCGGAAGAAGGGGTGCGGGCGGATCACGCGGTTCTGGTCGAGCAGCGTCAGGTGACCTTCCACCTCCAGCACGCGCTGGATCACGAACATCACGTCGGGCCGGCCGGCGTCATATTCATCAAACACCAGTGCGCAGGGGTGCTGCAGGCCCCACGGCAGCAGCCCCTCGCGGAATTCGGTGATCTGCTGGCCATCCTTGAGCACGATCGCGTCCTTGCCGATCAGGTCGATGCGCGAGATGTGGCTGTCGAGGTTGATGCGCACGCTCGGCCAGTTGAGGCGGGCGGCGACCTGCTCGATATGCGATGACTTGCCGGTGCCATGATAGCCCTGCACCATCACGCGGCGGTTGAAGGCGAAGCCCGCCAGGATGGCCAGCGTGGTGTCATGGTCGAATTTATATGACGGGTCGATATCGGGCACATGATCCGTGCGCACCGAGAAGGCGGACACCTTCATGTCGCTGTCGATGCCGAACACATCACGTGCCGAAACCTGCAGGTCAGGCGCATTGACGGCCGAAATGGCGGGAAGTGGCGTGCCGTTGGCATCCACAGCGGCAGTTGTCAGGTCTGCTGGTTCGTTCATCTGCTTTATCTCGTCCGTCACTTCGTCTGTTAAGGCCCACCATGACAGCGCAGGGCGGCATATCGGGTCCTGAGTATAAACATATCTGTAACAGATCGGCCATAATGATGGCGCGACCGGTTTCAGGCGCGCCGGGCCACGTCCTCGCGCGCGCTGGTGGCCACCAGGTGGGCGCGCACGGTGGTGTAGGCGATGTTGATGCCCTTGAAGCGCTCTTCGGCCTTGCGGTCGCCGCCATTCGCATCGGGGTGATGCTGGCGGGCGAGCTGTTTGTAGCGGGTCTTGAGCTCTTCCATCGACACGGGCCAGCCCAGGTCGAGCACGCCAAGCGGGTAGCGCAGCGCAGGCGGCGCGTCGGCCCGGCGGTCCTCGTCCTGCTGGCGGCGGGTGCGGGTGCGCGCGCGCGCCTTGGCAGCCCCCTTGAGCAGGTCGAGCGGGTCGATCACGTCATCCTCGCTGAACGCGCGGGCGGCACTGCCCTGGCCCAGCTTCCATGAAGGACGGTCCCATGAGGCATCGGCGCGGATATGCGCCTCGATCTGGCCGGGTGACATGCCGCGATAATAGTCCCACCGTGAATTGTATTCACGCACATGTTCAAGGCAGAACCAGAAATACTTGTTCAGCGCATCACGCGAGCGCGGGGCCCGGTAGCCTGCGGGCTGGTCGCAGCCATGCATGTCGCAGCAGCGGTCCGGCGCATCGGGATCGGGGTCAAAGGCGCGGTGCCGGGTGTTCCTTCTCTTCATCATTCCCGTTATGTGCGCCTGTCCATGCTTCGTGCAAGAGCGAAGCTGTGCAATGAATGATCCCGCTATCATGGAGCCGCCAATGGAACAGCACGCAACCGGCCGGGCCGGACGGATCGACCGCATCATACGCGAACACCTCGCCCCGGTGGAACTCACCATCCACGATGACAGCGCCCGCCACGCCCACCACGTGCATGTGCGCGACAACGGCGTGCAGGCAGGCGAAAGCCATTATAACGTGCTGATCGTAAGCCCTGCCTTCGAGGGCGTGGGCCGCGTGCAGCGCTCGCGCCTGGTGCATGACCTGCTGGCGGGTGAATTCGCGGGCGGCATGCATGCGCTCTCGCTCGTGCTGCGCACGCCCGCCGAGCACGCGCGGATGGCCACGGCATGAAGCCCGCCTTTCCCTTCGCCACGCGGCGGCTGATGATGGGGGGCCTGCTCACACTGCTCGCCGCCTGCGCGGGCACGCCTGCCACCACATCGCCCAATCAGGCTGATGACATCGCCCGCGTCGAGACCTACCTCAACACCTCACGCGGGCTGCAGGCCAATTTTGTGCAGACATGGCCCGATGGCGGCAAGGGGCAGGGGGTCATGCATTACGACCCCGGCCGCCTGCGGCTGGATTATGCAACACCGGGCTCGATGAAGCTGGTGGCGGCAAGCGGGCACCTGCTGTTTGTCGATCACCGGCGCGAATCGGTCACCCGCATGTCGCTTGGCCGCCAGCCGCTCGGACTGCTGCTCGACCAGCCGGTGCACCTGTCTGGCCAGATTGCGGTGACAGCGGTGCAGCACGGGCAGAACAGCCTGCAGGTCTCGCTGGGGCGGCGCGACAGCGAATCGCAGGGCATCCTGACCCTCGGATTCGCGGATATCGGGGGCAAGCTGTCGCTGCTGGTCATTGAAATGACCGATGTCGAGCGCCAGCATATCCGCCTCGACCTGACCGATACCACGGTCAGCGGCCAGTCCTGGCCTGACGCAATGTTTACCCTCAGCGCCAGTAACTGACCGCAGGGCGGCGCGCGGCTTTACTCCCGCGCGCCGCGAATCGGGCCGAGACAGGATTCCCATGTTTCGGCCAGGGCGGCATCCACGTCCTCCATGCACACCCGCCTGCCCAGCTTCGCCAGGCTGGTCACGCCGTATTCGCTGATGCCGCAGGGCACGATTCCGCCAAAATCGCTCAGATCGGGGTCAACATTGATCGCGATTCCGTGCCAGCTCACCCAGCGTGAGACGCGCACGCCAATCGCCGCGATCTTTTCCTCCCGCCCCGTGGCGGGGTCGACCACCCACACGCCAATACGATCCGCCCGGCGCTCGCCCGCCACGCCAAAGCGGGAGAGGGTGCGGATGATCCATTCCTCCAGCGCATGAACATAGGCCCGCAGGTCACGCGGGGGCACCATGGCGCGCGGGCGGGTCAGGTCGAGCATGGCATAGGCCACGCGCTGCCCTGGGCCATGATAGGTCCACTGCCCGCCACGCCCGGCCGGGTAGGTCGGGTAGCCGCGCGGGTTAAACAGGTCCGAATCCTTCGCCGAGGTTCCGGCGGTGTAGGTGGGAGGATGTTCGAGCAACCACACACGCTCGGGGGCGGTGCCTGCCCGAATTCCGCGGGCCTGGGCCTCCATTTGAGCCAATGCGGTGGGGTAGGGCACCTGTTGTGACGCTTTATCCCATAAAAATTCATTTTCGGTCATTGCCCGTTCGTCTTTCATCAGCTATACGCCCATTCATCGTCATGACGGTATCGCTCACTCGATGCTCGTTGTCACGTTGCGGCCATGGCGGAATGGTAGACGCGCAAGCTTGAGGTGCTTGTGGGGGCAACCCCGTGGAAGTTCGAGTCTTCTTGGCCGCACCACTGATTTTCTCCTGAAAATTGATGCAAAACAGACACATCACCCCCACGGGGGCAGGTGTGTTTCTGCGTGCGCGGAATTTAAATTGCCTGCTCCCTGCAACGCCCTGGCGGGAAGGGCGTTTGGGATCATGTCATGAAAAAGTCATAATTATTCCTCATTGAATGCGCCACTCTACAGCAGGATGACACACCCCGCAGAGCAGCAACCCGGACTGGCCAGCATGTTACAAATGATGTCGATTGCGCCATCATTGGCGACGAGGCATGGCAATAGTGATTTAAATCATGTTTGGTCCTGATGAAGCACGCTATATCCTTACACATCTGGCAACACCCTGATCCCTGTCATCATTATAAATGGGTGGTCAGCCGGGATTGCCTGCTTCTGCTATGCATCTTGAGGTAAATATTAGTGATTAAGCCCCTTAAAAAAGCCGTATTGCCGGTTGCCGGCCTTGGCACCCGTTTCCTGCCCGCAACCAAGTGCGTGCCCAAGGAAATGCTCACCGTCGTCGATCGCCCGCTGATCCAGTACGCCATCGACGAAGCGCGTGAAGCCGGGATCGAGGAATTCTGCCTCGTGTCCAGCCGGGGCAAAGATTCCCTGATCGACTATTTCGATATTTCCTATGAGCTTGAAGACACGCTGAAGGCCCGCAAAAAGGCCTCCGCACTGAAGGCGCTCGAAGCCACGCGCGTAACCCCGGGGTCCATGGTGTCCGTGCGCCAGCAGGAGCCGCTTGGCCTTGGCCATGCCATCTGGTGTGCGCGTGAGTTCATTGGCAACGACCCGTTCGCCATCCTGCTGCCCGATGACGTGGTGCAGAGCGAGAAGTCCTGCATCGGCCAGCTGGTTGAAGTCTACAACAAGACCGGCGGCAACGTGCTGGCCGTGACCGAAGTGCCCCGCGAGCAGACCGGCAACTATGGCATCCTCGACATTGGCGCGGATGATGGCAAGACGGTTGAAGTCAAGGGCCTGGTTGAAAAGCCCGACCCCAAGGACGCGCCCTCGACCCTGTCGGTCATTGGTCGCTACGTGCTGACGGCAGACGTGCTCAAGCACCTTGCCAAGCTCGAAAAGGGTGCAGGCGGCGAAGTGCAGCTGACCGACGCCATGGCCAAGACCATTGGCCACGTGCCGTTCCACGGTTACCGCTACGAAGGCAAGCGCTTCGATTGCGGCAGCAAGCCGGGCTTCCTTGAGGCGCAGATCGCCTTCGCCCTCGCACGCGAGGACCTGGCGGGCGACGTGCGGGAATTCCTCAAAAAGTATAAATGAGCTTCAGGCACCATTTCGATCCCACAAGCCTGCGGGAATACGACATCCGTGGGGTTGTGGGCGAAAGCCTGACGCAGGACGACGCCTATGCCATCGGCCGCACCTTCGGCTCCATGGTGGCACGGGCTGGCGGCTCGACCGTCGTTGTCGGTTATGACGGACGCCTGTCATCCCCCGCCCTTGAGCATGCGCTCGGGGCAGGGGCCATGGCGTCTGGCATGACCGTGCTGCGCATCGGGCGTGGCCCCACGCCGATGCTCTATTTTGCCGCGACCACGCTGGGGGCCGACGGCGCGATTATGGTAACAGGCAGCCATAACCCGCCCGACCATAACGGCTTCAAGATGGTGCTCGGCAACAGACCATTTTTTGGTGAACAGATCCGCGAACTGGGCCGACTGGCCGCAGGCGGCGATGTCGTGGCCGAGACCACCGGCACCACGCGCGATGTAAACGTGATTCCCGCCTATGTAGAGCGCCTGCTGCGCGACTGGGACGGCACGGACCGCCCCCTCAATGTGGTGTGGGACAGCGGCAATGGTGCCGCGGGCGAAATCCTGTCGCTACTGGTGAAAAGACTGCCGGGCCGGCACCGCATTCTCAATACTGAAATTGACGGCACGTTTCCCGCCCATCACCCTGACCCGACCGTTCTGGCCAACCTTGAGCAGCTTATTGCGACCGTGAGGGAAGAGGGGGCTGATCTGGGCCTGGCCTTTGATGGCGATGCCGACCGTCTTGGCGTGGTGGACAATACCGGCACCGTGCTGTGGGCAGACCAGCTTCTGGTTATTCTGGCGCGTGACATCCTGCGCGACCATGCGGGGGCCACGGTCATTGCCGATGTCAAGGCAAGCCAGGTGCTGTTTGACGAGATTGACCGCGCTGGCGGCACGCCGCTGATGTGGAAGAGCGGGCATTCCCCCATCAAGATGAAAATGGCCGAGACCGGCGCACCGCTGGCAGGCGAAATGTCAGGTCATTTCTTTTTTGCCGATCGCTGGTACGGATTTGATGACGGGCTCTACGCAGCACTCCGCCTGCTGGGCATTGTCTCGCGTCTCAGGCGCCCGCTTTCGGATGTGCGGCGGGACCTGCCCACTGCCATTTCCACCCCTGAACTGCGTTTTGCCTGCGCCGATACCCGCAAATTCACGGTAATTGCCGAAGTCGCCGCCCGGCTGGAACGCAGCGGGGCATGCGTCTCCACCATTGATGGCGTACGCGTCACCACGCCGGATGGCTGGTGGCTGCTCCGCGCCTCCAACACGCAGGCGGTTCTTGTCGCCCGGGCGGAAGGCACGAGTGCTGCCGGACTGGAACGGCTGAAGACCGCGATCACAGCACAACTGGAAGCATCCGGCCTTCGCGCGCCCGATTTTTCAGGCACGCCCGCCCTGCATTAATCAATGCTGCCGGGCGAACGGCTAAAGACTGTTTGAAACAGCCTGAAATAATAAAAGTTTTTGGTGAAGCTTTTTTCAAGAAGCTTTGAAAGACGTCGCCTTTTTGAAAAAAGACGACGCCCAAAAACTTTTCTTTCTTATCAAAGATTTATTTTTAAACAGTTCCTTATTTGCCCAGAAAACGACGCAGACCCAGCCCCTGCGCGCGCTCATGCAGCACGGAAGGCTGGTAGGCGATGGAAATGATTTCATGCGCCTGCTGCCACACCGCCACGTCTTCCGCCCGGTCGGTCTGCACGGTGGTCACGCCACAGCGGAGCAGGAACTCATACTGGTCGGGCAGCGGCGTGCCGGTGGCCCGGATCTCGCCGGTAAAGGACAGATGCTCGCGCAGGGCGCGCGCCTGCGTAAATGCCCGCCCATCGCGAAACGTGGGGAAGCTCACCGCGACCAGCGCCAGACGGGGCAGGGCAGGGCGCAGCACAGCCACGTCCACATCCGGCCCGATGGTAACCCCAAGCGGCGCATCCTTCGGGCGGGCCAGCCCTTCCTCCAGCCGGTCAAGCGGCACGATCACGGCACCTGCGGGCAGGGCTTCGCCTGCAATGGCCTGCGCCCAGCGGTCTTCGGTCACATGACCATTTTCAAGCAGGGGCATAGACGGCATCCTTGAAGCTGGCGGCGCCAAGGCGCCGGTAGGTATCGATAAATGCCTCGCCTTCGTTGCGAAGCACAAGGTAGGTGTCGATCAACCGGGCGATGGCATCAACCGTTTCATCCTCCGGCAGGGCCGGGCCGATGATCTGGCCAATGGCCACGTCATTTTGCGCCGAGCCGCCGAGGGTAAGCTGGAAAAACTCCTCGCCGCGCTTGTCCACGCCCAGAATGCCGATATGGCCCGCATGGTGATGCCCACAGGCATTGATGCAGCCCGAGATGTTGATGCGCAGGGTGCCGATGTTTTCCTGCAGTTCGGGGTTGGCGAAGCGCGCGCTCAGCTTCTGGGCAATGGGGATGGAGCGCGCATTGGCCAGCGCACAGTAATCTAGGCCGGGGCAGGCGATGATATCACCAACCAGCCCGATATTGGGCGTGCCCAGCCCGGCACCGTCAAGCCTGAGCCAAAGGTCGCGCAGCCGGTCCTTGCGCACATGGCCAAGCACCACGTTCTGCATGTGGGTGACACGGATCTCGCCAAACGAAAACTCATCGGCCAGCGCCGCGATCAGGTCCATCTGGTCGGCGGTGACATCGCCGGGAATGCCACCATCGGGCTTGATGGAAACGACCGCGCTGATGAAGCCTTCATGCCGGTGGGCATGGGTGTTGGTGCGCACCCAGCGGTCAAAGCGGGCATCGGCCTTGCGGTCGGCCTCGAGCGTCTGTGCCGCGTCAGCTGGCGCATCCAGGGCAGGGATGCCGAAGCGGGCGCGAATGCCTTCCACAATGGCGGGGTCCAGCCGGTAATCCGCGCGGTTCATCTGGGCGAATTCGGCATCGACCTTCTCGCGGAACTGCTCCACGCCCAGCGCCTGCACAAGGATCTTGATCCGTGCCTTGTACATGTTGTCGCGCCGCCCATAGGCGTTATACACGCGCACCACGGCCTCAAGGTAGGCCAGCAGGTCTTCCTCGGGAAGGTTGTCACGCAGTTTAACGCCAATGATGGGCGTGCGGCCAAGCCCGCCGCCTACGAACACATCGAACACTGGCCGCCCGTCCGGGCCGGGATGGGCGACGAGGCCGATATCATGGAACCGGGCAGCCACGCGGTCATACGGGCTGCCACTGATGGCGATCTTGAACTTGCGCGGCAGGAACGAGAATTCCGGGTGCAGCGTGGACCACTGGCGCAAGATCTCGGCGTGGATGCGCGGATCGAGCAGTTCATCAGCGGCGGCACCGGCAAATTCGTCACAGGTGACGTTGCGGATGCAGTTGCCGCTGGTCTGGATGGCATGCATGTTCACGCCCGCCAGCCGCTCGAGGATGTCGGGCGTATCTTCCAGCCGGATCCAATTGAACTGGATGTTCTGGCGCGTGGTGAAGTGACCGTAATCGCGGTCATAGGTGCGGGCGATATGCGCGAGTTCGCGCATCTGGTCCGACCCCATCATGCCATAGGGCACGGCCACGCGCAGCATGTAGGCATGCAGTTGCAGGTACAGGCCGTTCATCAGGCGCAGGGGCTTGAATTCGTCCTCGGTCAGGTCGCCCGCCACGCGGCGGCCCACCTGCTCGCGGAACTGGGCCACGCGCTGCGACAGGAAGGTGCGGTCCACCTCATCATAGGCGTACCGGCCAACCGGCAGGGTTGCGGTGTCAGTGGACATGGGGCGTCTCCACGGGGGCGAAATCAGGGTGCACGGTCGGCCCGAAGGCGCGGATGCGCTCGCGCACGGTCAGCGGGGTGATCTGCGTGGCATCAGGGTCAAGCTGCACGCCATAAATGCCCACCACGGTGTTCGTATCCGCCGCCCTGGCCTGCTTTATGGCGTCTTCCACCGCTGCATTGTCAAACACGCGGGCCTGGCCGATCGCCTCCGACCAGCCCTGCGGCGCAAGCCACACGATACGGCCATCAAGCAGCCGGTTGGCGGTAATGACGCTGGCGCCGGTCATGTCCCGGCGGTTGTTCCTGACATCCACTTCTGAACCGATCCCTTTCAGGCAACGGGCATGTAACTGCCTTAAACTGCTGTAAATGGGTGCACGACCAAGGCCCGCACACCCATTTTTTCAAATCCGGTAATGCAATACCGGCATGCCTGCAACAGGGCATGCCGGTTGCAGCATTCAGGATGTCTGGCGCCGTGATGCAGCATCGAGACGGATGGCATCCGTGATGTAAGTCGCAAGCCGGGCGGCTGTCTCGTCACGCGTTGCATCGGTGGTCCCGACCCGCAGATCGGGCTTCGCCGGGGCTTCGTAAGGCGCATCCACGCCCGTAAAGCCCTCGATCTTGCCCGCACGGGCGGCGGCATACAGCCCCTTGGGGTCGCGCTGCTCGCAGGTGGCCTGTGGCGTGTCGATGAAGATTTCATGGAAACCCTCACCCACGATCTGCCGCGCCAGTTCACGGTCTGCCACGGTGGGCGAGATCAGCGCCACGATCACGACCTGCCCACTCTCGGCCAGGATGCGGGCGACAGCTGCGGCACGGCGCACGTTTTCACGCCGGTCGGCCTCCGAGAAGCCGAGGTCCGAGCACAGGCCAGCGCGCAGCGTATCGCCATCGAGCACCGACACGTCGATGCCACGGGCAAACAGGCGGTTCTCCGCCTCACGCGCCAGCGTGCTCTTGCCCGCACCCGGCAGGCCGGTCATCCAGAACACGCCGCCACGGTGGCCCTTGGCCTGCGCACGGTCCCACAGCGAGACGGCGCTGCCGGTGGGGTGGATGGCGTTGCGGCCTGCAACGCTCTCGGCCACCCCGATCAGCGGCGCGCCACCCACGATCTGCTGGTTGCGGTCCACCAGCACGCCACGCCCGTCAGCCGTGCCGGGCACGAACGGGTCGAACAGCATGGTTTCCGACACGGCCAGCGTAATCTCGGCAAAGCCCTCGGGCGGCACTTCCTCGGCAGGGTGTTCGGTCAGGTCTTCAAGCCGCACGACCGAATCAATGGCCGCTACGGTGACCTGATGCTCGGCCGTGGCAAGGCGCAGCCTGAAGCTCTCGCCCACGCGCAGCGGCTCCTGGCGCAGCCAGAACAGGCGCGTACGGATGCGCGCAGCCCGCAGCGGCGCGTGGTTGGCAGGGAACAGGAAGTCACCCCGGTCGGGGATCACGTCCGGCTCAAGCGTTACGGCCACGGACTGGCCCGCGATGGCTGCCACCTGCGGGGCGGTGTGCCAGCTTTCAATACTGGCGATGCGCGCTTTTGCGCCATGCACGCCAATGACCACCTCATCACCCACGCGGATGCGCCCGCGCTCGATGCGGCCCACCACGATGCGCTTGGTGTCAAAGCGGTAGACATCCTGCACCGGCAGGCGCAGCGGCAGGTCGGCGCGTGACGAGGGGGCAGGGACGGCGGCAAGCGCCTCGGTCAGGGTCGGGCCCTTGTACCACGGCATCTTGTCCGAGCGCGAGGCCATGTTGTCGCCCTCGCGCGCGGATGCGGGCACGAACACGGTCGGCTCGATTTCAAGCTGGTGCAGCAGCTTGGTGATGTCGCGCTCGGCGGCCTCGACCTTCTTCTGGTCGTAGTTGAAGATATCGACCTTGTTCATGAACACGATCACATGCCGGATGCCGATCAGGCGCAGCAGCATGGCATGGCGGCGGGTCTGCTCCTGCGCGCCCTCATTGGCGTCAACCACCAGCACGGCGGCCTCGGCATCGGCGGCGCCCGTAATCATGTTGCGCAGGAACTGGCGGTGGCCCGGCGCATCCACGATCACGAACTGGCGGTTGCCCAGCTTGAAGGGAATGCGCGTGGAATCAACCGTCACACCCTGGTCGCGCTCGATCTGCAGGCTGTCGAGCAGGAAGCTCCATTCAACCGTCAGCCCGCGCTTCTTGCTGGACTCGATGATCTGCGCCACGCGCCCTTCGGGCAGGCTGTCGGTATCATACAGCAGGCGACCGATCAGGGTGGACTTGCCATGATCGACATGGCCCACGATCACGATGGGGGTTGCGGCATCCTGCGGGGCAGGGGTCGGGATTGTATTCATTGTCTGTAACTCCGTCCTGTCCGCTCAGAGGTAGCCGGCCACGCGCAGGCGCTCGAAGGCATCCTCGGATTCATGATCCATGGCGCGGCCTGCGCGCTCGGATGTGCGCGAGGTTTCAAGCTCGGCAATCACCTCGGCCACGGTCGAGGCATCGCTCTCGATCGGGCTGGTAATGTCCTGATCGCCCAGCGAGCGGTAGCGCTTGCCCTCCTTGGAGAAATAGAGGTCAACCAGCGGAATGCCCTCACGCTCGATATAACGCCAGATGTCGATCTCGCGCCATGACAGCAGGGGATGCACACGCACATGCACGCCCGCCTCGTGCGGGGTGGCGTACTGGTCCCAGAATTCAGGGGGCTGGTTGCGCACATCCCATTTGTGGCCCGAGCCTCGCGGGCTGAACACGCGCTCCTTCGCACGGGTGGCCTGTTCATCGCGCCGGATGCCCGCGATCACGCCTGCCAGCTTGTATTTGTCGATCATCGCGGCAAGGCCTGCGGTCTTGCGCGCGGCGGAACGGGCGGCAGGCGGCAGGGTGGGGTCGATTTCCTCAACTGGCGGGCAGTCGCCGAGCAGCAGCTCGAGGTTCCACTTCTTGGTATATTCATCGCGGAATTTGTACATTTCCGGGAATTTCTTGCCGGTATCGACATGCATGACCGGAAACGGCACGCGCCCGAGGAAGGCCTTGCGCGCCAGCCAGAGCATGACGTTTGAGTCCTTGCCCAGCGACCACAGCATCGCCAGCGGCTTCAGCTTGCGATAGGCTTCACGCAGAATGAAGATGCTCTGGGCCTCGAGTTGGTCGAGATCGTCCATGGAATTACAGACCTTCCGTAACAGGAAAGAAAACGGGAGAAACCGCGCACCCCGGCGCGGGGGCGGCGGAAAAGGAAATCATGCGCCCTGACTGGCTGGCTTGCGCATGTGTATGCCGCATTCGGTCTTGGCCTTGCCTGCCCAGCGGCCCGCACGCGGGTCGGCTCCTTCGCCCACGGGGCGCGTGCATGGCGCACACCCGATGGAAGGATAACCGCGCAGCGTAAGCGGGTGGCGCGGCAGGTTGCGGCGCGTCATCTCGGCATCAAGTTCGCGCGGCGTCCAGGCAATGAGGGGGTTGAGCTTGATCTTGCCGCCCGGTGCATCCTCGATCACGGGCAGGCCCTGCCGTGTAGCCGCCTGCGTGCGCTTGCGCCCCGTAATCCACGCATCGAACGGGATCATGGCCTCATCCAGCGGCTCGACCTTGCGCAGAGCGCAGCAGGCATCGGGGTCAAAGGCCCAGAGTTCCGCCGTGGGGTCGCGCTTTTCAAGCTGTTCAGGGTTGGGGTGCAGGTCGCGCACATCGCTCAGGCCCAGCACGCGGGCGAGTTCGTGGCGGTAGGCCAGTGTCTCGGGGAAGTGCTGCCCCGTTTCAAGGAACAGGACCGGCACGGCAGGATCGATTTCAGCCGCAAGGGCCAGCATCACAGCAGACTCCGCCCCGAAGGAGGACACCAGCGCGATCCGGCCGCGCAGCCGCGTCAGGGCGACACGCAGCACGTCGGATGCGTTTTCGCCAGCCTGCTTCAGTTCAGCCACAATATCCGCATCGATACGCATAATGTTCCCCGCACCCGATTTACACTAGGCCATAGCGTTCTTTTCACGCCACACCTACTCCTGGCGGAGTGTAAAATCAAGGGAAAGGCATAATTTATACGTATTCTGATGCGTATTTCATATATGTCCCCCCGGCATGGCAGCTCCGGGGGCGCGAAACCACGGCTAACGGCTCATGAGCACCACGATATCGCTGTTTTCAAGCATATGGCGCGTCACCCCACCCAGGATCATCTGGCGCAGGCGGGAGTGGGAATAGGCCCCCATTACCAGCATGTCGGCATTGAAATCATGGGCTGCGGCGAGCATTTCCTCGCCCACGGGGCGTGTATCACTCCCGAATTCGTGAATATTGGCCTCGATGCCATGCAGCGAGAGGAAAGAGCGCACATGCCGCGCCTCCGGCCCGGGGCGCTGGTAGGCGGGGCTGTAGAGAATGCATACCGCCTCCGCCCGGCGCAGCAGGGGCAGGGCATGATGGATAGCCGATGCAGCCTCCGACGTACCATTCCAGCCAATGCAGATGCGCTTACCGATGGTTGGCGGTGCTACAGGCGGGGCAATGATGACCCCGCGCCCGCTTTCAAACAGGATGGCGTGCAGGGTCTCGGATGATGAGACATCGCCTTCCGGGTTGGGCTGGCGCAGCACCACGATATCGGACAGCCGCGCCTGAAACGACACCACGCTGCGCGTATGCCCGCTATGGGCAATGAAACTGGCCGAAAGCGCATGCATGTTACCCGGCGAAAGGGGGGAGTCCACCGCCACGACGGGAATGTTCTCACGCCGCGTAAAGGCATCGAACAGGCCGCGCACCTCATGCAGGCGCTCGGAACTTTCCTTCAGCGCGGTGGAGATCATGTCCTGCACCATTACGCCGGACATGCCTTCGCCCACCAGCGGGCCGACTTCCTGCATGTCGGTGCCGACATGCAGCACGGCAAGATGCGCATCGAACATACGCGCAATCACGCCACCCACATGCAGCGCACTCTGCGCGTGGCTTGCGCCACCGAGCGGCAGCAATATCCTACGCACACACATCTGATGAGCCTCCTGATCCGTTTGGGTGGCGTTGCAGACACCCGTTACCGAACAAAACGGATCAGGCGGCCTTAAGTTCTGCCCTCAGGGATAAAGGCGCTCGGTCTGCCACCCGTCGGGCGTGCGGTCCCACACGGCGCGGTCATGCAGGCGGTAGGGGCGATCCTGCCAGAACTCGAAGTGCCGGGGCACAAGGCGGAAGCCACTCCAGTTGGCGGGGCGGGGAATGACGGCGTCGGGGTCGGGGTAGCGGGCCTCGAGGTCCGCCACCGCCTTTTCAAACACGGCGCGGTCAGCGAGCGGGTGCGACTGGTTTGAGGCAATCGCGCCAAGCCGTGAAATCCTGCTGCGGCTGGCAAAATAGGCATCGGCCTCAGCCGGGGTGACGGGTTCGACCGGCCCTTCGATACGGATCTGGCGGCGGATGCTCTTCCAGTGAAACAGCAGGGCGGCGTGCGGGTTGGCCTTCAGCTCGGCTGCCTTGCGGCTGTTGAGATTGGTGTAGAACACGAAGTCCCGCCGGTCGGCGCCCTTGAGCAGGATCATCCGCACCGAGGGGCGCCCTTCGGCGGTGGCGGTGGCCAGCGCCATGGCGTTGGGGTCGTTGGGTTCATGGGCCGTGGCATCCGCCATCCAGGCCGTGAACAGGTCGAACGGGTCGGCGGCGAGGTCGATCAGGGGTGAGGTCATGGGCTCCGTCCGCTGGGCGTTTCGCGCCTGCCACCTGGCCGGGCGACGGGATGCGAAACATATGGAAACATAAGGTAAGTTACCGTGTGACAAATATTAGCTACAATTAGAGCATTCGGCATCTTGTCCGAAACGGCAGCTTGTGCAACCACGAGGCCGAAAATTTCATCCGTCATTTACCAGTTTAAGGATAGCAGCATGTCAGACGGCGCGCCCAAAATCGCCATCAAGGGTTCAATGATGAAAGGCAAGCGGGGCCTTGTCATGGGTGTTGCGAATGACCGCTCCATTGCCTGGGGCATCGCGCGCGCCGTGGCCGAGCAGGGGGGCGAGCTGGCCTTCACCTATCAGGGCGAGGCGCTGGGCAAGCGCGTGCGCCCGCTGGCCGAGACCGTGGGCTCGACGCTGGTGCTGCCCTGCGACGTGACCGATGATGCCGCGATGGACGAAACCTTCGCCGCCATCGAGAAGGCATGGGGCAAGATCGATTTTCTCGTTCACGCCATTGGCTGGGCGGACAAGCAGTTCCTGCGCGGGCGTTATGTCGATACCCCGCGTGACGCCTTCCTCAAGGCGATGGACATTTCGTGCTATTCCTTCACCGCCGTTGCCCGCAGGGCTGCCGCCATCATGAACCCGAACGGCTCGCTGCTCACGCTCACCTATCTGGGTGCAGAGCGCGTGATGCCGCATTACAACGTGATGGGCGTTGCCAAGGCGGCACTCGAGGCTTCGGTGCGCTACATGGCGGTTGACCTTGGCGGGGATGGCATCCGCGTCAACGGTATCTCGGCAGGCCCCGTCATGACGCTGGCGGCCAACGGCATCGGCGATTTCCGCTACATCCTGAAGTGGAACCAGTACAACTCCCCGCTCGAGCGCAATGTGTCGCTTGAGGAAGTGGGTGGTGCGGGGCTGTACATGCTCTCCGACCTGTCGGGCGGTGTGACGGGCGAGATCCATCACGTTGATTCCGGCTACCACATTGTCGGCATGAAGAACCCCACCGCACCGGACATTACGGTCGCGGGTAACTGATCGCGGGAAGTCTGCCCTCATGTCGTACAACACCTTCGGCCACATGTTTCGCGTCACCACCTGGGGGGAAAGCCATGGCCCTGCCATTGGCTGCGTGATTGATGGCTGCCCGCCGCGCATCCCGCTGGATGTAGGCGATATCCAGCCCTGGCTGGACCGGCGCAGGCCGGGGCAGTCAAAATTCACCACCCAGCGCCAGGAGGCCGATCAGGTCGAGATCCTGTCCGGCGTGTTCGAGGGGCAGACAACCGGCACGCCCATCTCGCTGCTGATCCGCAATACCGACCAGCGCTCGCGTGATTATGGCGACATCGCCACCCGCTACCGACCCGGCCATGCCGATGTGGCGTATGACACCAAATACGGCATCCGTGACTATCGTGGCGGGGGCCGTTCTTCGGCCCGCGAAACGGCCATGCGCGTTGCCGCAGGCGCCGTGGCGCGCAAGGTGCTTGGCGCGGGCGTGCGCATTCGGGGCGCCATGGTGCAGGTCGGCCCGCACGGCATCGACCGCGCGCGGCTGGACTGGGATCTGGTCAATGCCAATCCACTTTTCTGCCCCGATGCGCAGGCGCTGCCCGTTTGGGAAGATTACCTGGCCGATATCCGCAAGAAGGGGTCTTCCATCGGTGCCGTGATCGAGGTAGTGGCCGAGGGCGTGCCGGCGGGGCTGGGCGCGCCGATCTATGGCAAGCTTGATTCGGATTTGGCCATGGCACTGATGAGCATCAATGCCGTCAAGGGCGTTGAAATTGGCGAAGGCTTTGCCGCAGCCAGCCTGACGGGCGAGGAAAATGCCGACCCCATGCGCATGGAAGAGGGCAGGCTCCGTTTTGCATCCAACCATGCGGGCGGGGTGCTGGGCGGCATTTCAACCGGGCAGCCGCTGGTGGCCCGGTTTGCGGTCAAGCCCACCAGTTCGATTCTGACACCCGTTCCCTCGGTTACGCGGGAAGGGGAGAATGTGGACGTGATGACAAAGGGGCGGCATGACCCCTGTGTTGGCATCCGCGCCGTGCCGGTGGGCGAGGCGATGATGGCCTGCGTGCTGGCCGATCACCTGCTGCGCCACCGGGGGCAGGTGGGAAGCTAGGCTCCCCACCACAGGCTGTTCAGCCTTTAAGCTTCGCGTCCAGCGTAATGGTCGCGTTGAACAGCTTCGACACCGGGCAGCCCGCCTTCGCCTTCTCGGCCAGTTCCTTGAACTGGGCTTCGTCAGCGCCCGGAATCTCGGCTTCCAGCGTCAGTATGGCATGGGTGATGGCAAAGCCTTCGCCCTGCTTGTCGAGCACAATCTCGGATTTTGCATCGAGCGACTTCGCCGTAAGGCCCGCACCGCCAAGAATGCCGGACAGCGCCATGGCAAAGCACGCCGCGTGGGCCGCGCCAAGCAGTTCCTCGGGATTGGTGCCGGGCTTGTCCTCGAAGCGGGTGTTGAAGCCGTAGGGCTGGCTTTTCAGCACACCGCTCTGGGTCGAGATTTCGCCCTTGCCGTCCTTCAGGCCGCCTGACCAGTGGGCCGTCGCAAATTTCGTAATCGCCATTGTGCTTCAAGTCCTTCATGCAGTTGCATCATGGGCGCATCCGGCACCCGGGGGTGACGGTTATCCCTAGCACTGGGCAACCGGCCCGTGGCCCCAAAGTTGCATCACGATGCATTTGCCACCGGTTGGGTCTTGCAATATGCGCCCAAAACGGCCATATCCCGCCACGGTCCCGCGTTGGGGCCAATTCGCACGTGAAGCCGAGACCTCTGGTGTCCTTGCAATACAGGGCGTGCTTCACGGAGGATAAACCAGACACAAGGATTTAGCCGACATGGCGATGCCTGAATTCACAATGCGCCAGCTGCTTGAAGCCGGCGTGCACTTCGGTCACCACACCCGCCGCTGGAACCCGCGCATGGCGCCGTACCTGTTTGGCGTGCGCAACCAGGTCCACATCATCGACCTGCAGCAGACCGTTCCCATGCTGGACCGTGCGCTCAAGGCGATCCGTGACACCGTGGCCGGTGGTGGCCGCGTGCTGTTCGTGGGCACCAAGCGCGCCGCTGCCGAGCAGGTGGCCGAAGCCGCCAAGCGTTGCGGCCAGTATTACGTCAACCACCGCTGGCTCGGCGGCATGCTGACGAACTGGAAGACCATCACCGGTTCGATCAAGCGCCTGCGCGGCATTGACGAGATGCTGGAAAATGGCACCCAGGGCCTGACCAAGAAAGAAGTCCTGGACATCACCCGCGACCGCGAGAAGCTTGAGCGTTCGCTCGGCGGCATCAAGGAAATGGGCGGCCTGCCCGACATCCTGTTCGTGATCGACACGAACAAGGAAAAGCTGGCGGTCGAGGAAGCCAACAAGCTGGGTATCCCGGTTGTGGCCGTGCTGGACAGCAACTCCGACCCGCGTGGCGTGACCTTCCCGATTCCGGGCAATGACGACGCCATCCGCGCCATCGCGCTGTATTGCGAGCTGGTTTCGTCCGCCGTGCTCGATGGCATCTCCGCCGAGCTGGGCGCATCGGGCGAGGACTTCGGTGCATCCGAGGAACTGCCGGTCGACCCCGCCGTGGAAACGGCCGTGACGGAAGCCGCCGCAAGCGCGGAATGAAAACGGGCGCCGGCGTGGCCCCGGCCCGCTGGCGCAACTGACACAGCAAGGACACGCCCCGCCCGCTTGCGGGGCGTGCGCCTGTCGTGATGGAGTATCAGCATAATGGCGCAAATTACCGCAGCGCTCGTCAAGGAACTTCGTGAGAAGACCGGCGCGGGCATGATGGACTGCAAGAAGGCCCTCAACGAAGCCGAAGGCGACATCGAGGGTGCGATCGACTGGCTGCGCAAGAAAGGCCTGTCGGCTGCTGCCAAGAAGTCCGGCCGTGTTACGGCCGAGGGCCTGGTTGGCGTGGCGCAGACCGATCTGAAGGCCGCCATGGTCGAGATCAACGCCGAGACCGACTTCGTTGCCCGCAACGAGCATTTCCAGAACTTCGTGTCCGAAGTGGCGCATGCCGCACTCAGCGTGGGCGATGATCTGGAAAAGCTCAAGGGTGCCGTGCTGAAAAGCGGCCGCACCGTGGCCGATGAACTGACGCACCTGATCGCCACCATTGGCGAGAACATGTCCATCCGCCGCGCACGCGTGCTGAGCGTGCCCTCGGGCGTGGTCGCCACCTACGTGCATGGCGCGGTCAGCCCCGGCCTGGGCAAGATTGGCGTTCTGGCCGCTGTTGAAGCGCCTTCCGCCAGCGAAGCGCTTGAAGACCTCGGCCGTCGCATCGGCATGCATGTCGCAGCCACCCGTCCGGCGGCACTCGATGTTGACAGCGTTGACCCGCAGTCGCTCGAGCGCGAGCGCGCGGTGCTGGTGGAGCAGGCCAAGGCTTCGGGCAAGCCCGATGCCATCATCGAGAAGATGGTCGATGGCCGCATCCGCAAGTTCTACGAAGAAGTGGTACTGCTGGAGCAGGTCTGGGTGCATGATGGCGAAAGCCGCGTGCGCAAGATCGTTGAGAAGGCTGGCGCCAAGCTGACGGGCTTCGAGCGCTTCCAGCTCGGCGAAGGCATCGAGAAGGAAGACAACGACTTTGCCGCTGAAGTGGCGAAGGCTGCCGGCAACTGATAAGTTGCCGGTTTCCGGTTTTCTTTTAACAAGGGCGGGGGCTTCCTGATGGAATGGGAGGCACCCGCCCTTGTGCTTTCTGCCGCACCTTACGGCGAGGGCAGCGCCATCGTGCATGTGCTGACCGGTGAGCACGGCCTCTATCACGGTCTTGCCCGTGGCGGCTCGTCAAGCCGGGGGCGTGCGGTCTGGCAGACCGGCAACCTGGTGCGCGCGCGCTGGGTGGCGCGGCTGTCCGAGCAGTTGGGCAACATCTCGGCCGAAGTGGTGCATGCCTCGGCCGCGCGCATCCTCGATGATCCGCTGCCACTGGCCATGCTGGCCTCGCTCTGCGCGCTGGCCGATGGCTGCCTGCCCGAGCGCGAGCCACACCCCGCCATTTTTCAGGGGCTGGCGAGCCTGCTGGCGCGGATCAGCCTCGACCCGCAATGGGCTGCAGCCGAAGCCATGCCCGAAATCGTGCGCTGGGAACTGATGCTGCTCTCCGATCTTGGCTTTGGCCTCGATCTTGGCTGCTGCGCCCTTGGTGGCCCTGCTGATGACCTGCGCTGGGTTTCGCCCCGCACGGGGCGCGCGGTATCAGACGAACGGGCAGGAGAATGGCGCCAGCGCCTGCTGCCGCTGCCCGGCTTCGTACTGCACCCCGATGAGATTGGCACCTCGCAGGACTGGTATGACGGCCTGCGCCTGACCGGGCATTTCCTGCAACGCGATGCGTTTGGCCAGCGTCACCGCCCGGTGCCCGAAGCACGCTTCAGGCTGCTCGACCTGATCGCGCGCGAGGCTGATATCACGCCGCCCGAGGCCCCGGCAGAGACAACGCCCACGCCGCCGGGCTGATACACCATTGGACAAACCGTAAAGTTTCGCTATCTGTTCACCTGCGGGAGGAAGATTGCATGCCTGTGGACCCAACAGTCGGCCATATTGAAGATACCAAGCTGGCCGATGCGCTGAGCCAGCGCTACCTGGCCTATGCCATGTCGACCATCATGTCGCGCTCGCTGCCCGATGTGCGCGACGGGCTCAAGCCCGTGCACCGGCGCATGATCTATGCCATGCAGCAGCTCAAGCTTGACCCCACGGCGGGCTTCAAGAAATGCGCCCGCGTGGTGGGTGACGTGATCGGTAAATACCACCCGCATGGCGATGCCTCGGTCTATGAGGCGCTGGTAAGGCTGGCGCAGGATTTTGCCGTGCGCTACCCGCTGGTGGAAGGGCAGGGCAATTTCGGCTCGATCGACGGCGATAACGCCGCCGCCATGCGCTACACCGAATCCCGCCTCACCGCCGTGGCCAAGGCCCTGCTTGAAGGCATTGACGAGGATAGCGTCGATTTCCGCCCCACCTATGATGGCGAGGAGCAGGAGCCGGTCGTGCTGCCTGCCGCTTTCCCCAACCTGCTGGCCAACGGGGCGGCGGGCATTGCCGTGGGCATGGCAACTTCCATCCCGCCACATAACGTGGGTGAGATCTGTTCAGCCGCCCTTGCGCTGATCCGCAAGCCCGCCACCACCACGCTTGAACTGCTCGAACACATGCCGGGACCGGATTTTCCCACCGGCGGCTCCATTGTGGAGGATCGCGACGCCATTGCCCGCGCGTATGAGACCGGGCGCGGCTCCTTCCGCATCCGCTCGAAGTGGGACGTGGAGCAGGGCCGTTTCGGCACATGGCAGATCGTGGTGACCGAGATCCCGTATCAGGTGCAGAAATCACGCCTGATCGAGCAGGTGGCCGATCTGATGGAGCAGAAAAAGCTCCCGCTTCTGGCCGATATCCGCGATGAAAGCACAACCGACATCCGCCTGGTGCTCGAGCCCAAGTCGCGCGGCATCGAGCCTACCGTGCTGATGGAAACACTGTTCCGCGCCACCCAGCTTGAAAGCCGCTTTGGCCTGAACATGAACGTGCTCGGCGCCGATCAGGTACCCGGAGTGCGCAGCCTCAAAGAGGTGCTGCAGGCATGGCTCGACCACCGCCATGACGTGCTGCTGCGCCGCAGTACCAACCGGCTGCAGGCGGTCAACCGACGGCTGGAAATTCTTGATGGCTTCCTTGCCGTCTACCTCAACCTTGATGAGGTCATCCGCATCGTGCGCGAGGAGGATGACGCCAAGGCAGCGCTGATGGCCACGTTCAGCCTGACCGAACTGCAGGCGGACTCCGTGCTCAACATGCGCCTGCGCAGCCTGCGCCGGCTGGAGGAAATGGAAATTCGCGCCGAGCATGCCAAGCTGAGCGCGGAAAAACAGTCCCTGCAGGACCTGCTGGGCCAGGAAGGGCTGCGGTGGAAGCGCATCGCGGCTGAAATCAAGGACATCCAGAAGAACTTTGGCAGTGGCCTGCTCGGCGCCCGGCGCAGCATGCTGGCCGAACCGCCGCCAGAGATCGATGTGGAAGCGGCCCTGCCGGTCGAGCGCGATCCGCTGACGGTCATCCTGTCGCAAAAGGGCTGGATCCGCACCGTGCGCGGCCATGGTCAGGACCCGCAGGCCCTCAAGTTCAAGGAAGGCGACGGGCCGGGCATGGCGGTGGAATGCCATAGCAACGACCGGCTATGCGTTTTCGCCACCGATGGCCGCGCCTTTACGCTGCGCGTGGCCGACCTGCCGCGTGGCCGGGGCGATGGCCAGCCGCTGCGCCTGCTGATCGACCTGTCGAATGATGAAGACATCATCACGATGTTCCCGGTTGATGACAGCGCCAAGCGCCTGCTGGCCTCAAGTGCCGGGCGTGGCCTTGTCGTGGCGGAATCGGCCATGACGGCGGAAAAACGCACCGGCAAGCAGATCCTGAACCTCAAGGAAAACGAAAGCGCACTGGTCTGCGCACCGGCAGACGGCGATCATGCGCTGGTGCTGGGGCAGAACAGGCGCATGCTGGTCTTCCCGCTCGCGCAGTTGCCGGAAATGACCCGCGGCCTTGGCGTGATCTTGCAGAAATACAAGGAAGGCGGCCTGCGTGATGCCGTGGTGTTCACGGCGGCAACCGGCCTGGCCTGGCCCGATCCCAACCGCACCCGCCCCTTTGCCGATGTGAAGGAGTATGTGGGCAAGCGCGCCGATACCGGCAAACCGGCCCCCACCTGGGCCACCCGCAAGCCCAAGGGCTGAAAAGAGAAAAGTTTCTGGTGAAGCTTTTTTCAAAAAGCTTTAAGGAACGCCGCCTGTGTCAAGACAGGCGGCGTTTTACTTTTCATCCATGCCCGGTTGCGGCGGATGGAACAGTCCGTCGGGCAGGAAGGCGCTGTCCTGCGGCTGCGCAGCATCGGGCTGGCTCAGATCAAGGTCATGCCACACGCCGCGCGTCATGATCTGGGCGGGGCGGAAGCGGGCCTTGTAGGCCATCTTGTGGCTCTCGCTGATCCAGTAGCCCAGATACAGATAGGGCAGGCCGAGCGTGCGGGCATATTCGATCAGGTGCAGCACCGCGAACGTGCCCAATGAAAGCGAGGGTGTGTGGGGGTCAAAAAAATCATAAACGGCGGACAGCCCGTCATCAAGCTGGTCCACCAGCGCCACGCAGACCAGGCGGCCCACCGTGTCGCGGAACTCGATCATGAAGGTCTCGACCGTCGTATCCTCGATCATGGCGCGGTAATCGGGGAAGGTCATGGAGGCCATGTCGCCCCCGTCATGCCGGGTGGCCTGATAGGCGCTGAACAGGTTGAACTGCTCGGGCGTGGCATGGGGCGGCACGCGCACGCCCGATAGCGCGTCATTGCGCGCAAGCACGCGGCGCTGCGTGCGGCTGGGCGCAAAGCGGTCCACCGGCACGCGTATGGGCGTGCAGGCGGTGCAGTTGGCGCAGACAGGAGCATAGGCAATGGTGTGGCTGCGCCTGAACCCCGCGCGTGACAGGCGGTTATGGAACGGCACGGCCTCGGGGCCGCCAATTTCGGTCACGACCTTGCGCTCCATGCGGCCCGGCAGGTAGGGGCAGGGCATGGGGGCGGTGGTATAGAACAGCTGTGGATGCCGTGGCGATGTGTAGGTCATGCGCTCTTCACCAGCCGGAAAACGGAAAAGGACAGCCCCGCAAACCGGAAAGACAGACTGCCCGTATGCTTATACGGTTATCATATCCTCCCGGTTGCAGGCATCAACTATCCGGCGGCAGGCAAAAGAGCGCTTTCCGGCCGGATCAGGCGCGCAGCAGGCGGGCCGCGTCGAGCGCAAAATAGGTCAGCACGCCATTGGCGCCCGCCCGGCGGAAGGCCATCAGGCTTTCCAGTATCACGCGGTCACGGTCGAGCCAGCCATTCTGTATGGCGGCCATCAGCATCGCGTATTCACCCGAGACCTGGTAGGCGAAGGTCGGCACCGCGAATTCCTGCCGCACGCGCGCAATGATGTCCAGGTAAGGCATGCCGGGCTTGACCATGACCATGTCGGCGCCCTCGAGCAGGTCCTGTGCGACTTCGCGCAGGGCTTCGTCGCTGTTGGCGGGGTCCATCTGGTAGGTTTTCTTGTCACCCGTCAGCAGCCCGCCCGAGCCGAGTGCATCACGGAAGGGGCCGTAGAAGGCGCTGGCATACTTGGCGGCGTAGGACATGATGCGGGTATTGACCAGCCCGCTACCATCAAGGGCGGTGCGGATGGAGCCGATGCGCCCGTCCATCATGTCGGACGGGGCGATGATGTCGATGCCCGCCGCCGCCTGATTGACCGCCTGGGTGACCAGAATCTCGACCGAGGGGTCGTTGACCACGTAGCCATCCTCGATCAGCCCGTCATGGCCATGGCTGGTATAGGGGTCGAGCGCCACATCGCCGATCAGGCCGATTTCAGGGAATTCCTTTTTCAGCAGGCGGGCGGCGCGGCACATCAGGTTATCGGGGTTGGTGGCCTCGGTCCCGGCCTCATCACGCAGGCTGGTGGGGGTGATGGGGAACAGGGCGAGGGCAGGGATGTCGAGCTTTGCTGCCGGTTCGACATGGGCTGCCAGCCTGTCAAGGCTGACACGCTGCACGCCGGGCATGGAGGCCACGTCAGTTACCGCGTTGGTGCCCTCGGTCACGAAGATCGGCCAGATCAGGTTATCGGTCGAGAGCGTGTTTTCAGTAACAAGCCGCCGGGTAAACCGGTCATGCCGGTTACGCCGCAGCCTTACATTAGGAAACTGACCGATGCTCATCCAATCCAACTCCAGTGAGGTAAAGGGAGACCGACTATGAGCCGCCCGCAGCCTCGTGCCAAATTATGATGCGGTAACACTCACTCGCCATCGTGCATGGCAGGCATGTTCTGGCCCAGCCTGCTGTGCCGCATGCCATACAGGCCGTACACCACCAGCCCGATGGCCAGCCACACCACCAGCCGCAGCCAGGTCAGTCCATCAAGCGAGACCATGACCGCAAGGCAGCATACAATGCCCGCAACGGGCACCACCATGCCGCCGGGCACGCGGAACACGCGCGGGCGGCCGGCCTCGCGCACGCGCAGCACCATAACCCCCACGCATACGATAACAAAAGCCAGCAGCGTGCCGATCGAGGTCATGTTGGCCAGTTGCATAATGGGTAGGAAGGCGGCCATGATTCCGGTCACCACCATGAAGAACAGATGGCAGGCCACAGGCGTGCCCCAGCGCGCATGCGTGCGGCCAAACATGGGCGGCAGCAGCCCGTCGCGCGACATGGCGAAGAACACCCGGCTCTGCCCCAGCAGCATGAGCAGCATGACCGACAGAAACCCGCATATCACCCCAACCTTGACCGCAGCCTTGAGCCAGACAAAGGGGGTCTGGTCGATGGCAGTGGCCACGGGGGCGGCATCGCCTGCAAGGTCGCGGTAATTGACCAGCCCCGTCAGCACGAACGAGAAGCTGATATAGACCAGCGTGCAGATGGCCAGCGTGCCCATCAGCCCGATGGGCATGGCGCGGCCGGGGTTGCGGGTTTCCTGCGCTACGGTGGAGATGGCGTCAAACCCCAGATAGGCGAAGAACACCAGCCCCGCCGCCCGCATGATGCCTGACAGCCCGTAATGCCCGAACTCACCCGTATTGGGGGGGATGAAGGGCGTGTAATTGGCGACCTTGATGTAGGGCAGGCCAAAGCCGATGACGGCGGCAATGATGACCAGCTTGACCACCACAATCACACCGTTGAGCCGCGCGGATTCGGAAATGCCGCGCATGAGCAGGACAGACAGCGCGAAAATGATGAACACGGCAGGCAGGTTGGCCAGGCCATGCACGGGCTGGCCATCCGCCATGCCCACCACCTCGAACGGCGAGGCCATGAAGCGGGGATCAATATGGATGCCCCAGCCCTCAAGCAGCGAGCGCATGTATCGCGCCCAACTGACCGACACGGCAGAAGCACCGACCGTATATTCGAGCACCAGATCCCAGCCGATGATCCAGCCCGCCAGCTCGCCCAGCGCCGCATAGGCATAGACATAGGCACTGCCTGCCGAGGGAATCATCCCCGCAAGTTCGCCATAGCACAGCCCGGCAAAGGCGCAGGCAATGGCGGCCACCGCGAAGGACACGATCACCGCAGGCCCGGCATTATTGCCTGCGGCGATGCCGGTCAGCGAGAACAGGCCCGCGCCAATGGTGCCCCCCACGCCCAGGGTCAGAAGGCTGCCAATCCCCAATACGCGTTTCAGCCCCGCGTCAGGGGCCGGGGCGCCAACGGGCAGCCTGCGCAGCAATGCGCGCCTGATGTCCGTGCTCATGGGGTCACACCTGTCATGCCATGGGTGGGTGCATGGGGGGGAACAACGGTCAAATCAGCCTCTCTCAGTCATTTTGGCGTTGTCTAAACGCCACGATATGGCGCACATAGCAGGCCTGTCCCCATAGGTGTCATGTCCGTTTGCCCAGCCGGAAATGACAGACGATAATTTGATGGAGAACCATACCGGTGTCGGACCCTATCAGCCAGAGTGACCTCAAGCAGTTTTTCCGCGCCCCCCTGACCGAAGCCGACCCCGATGTCGCCGCCATGATTGATGCGGAACTCGTGCGCCAGCGCGACGGGATCGAACTGATCGCCAGCGAGAACATGGTCTCGGCCGCCGTCATGGCCGCCCAGGGCAGCGTCCTGACCAACAAGTATGCCGAAGGCTATCCCGGCCGCCGCTATTATGGCGGCTGCGTGGAAGTGGACAAGGTCGAGACCCTGGCCATCGAGCGCGTGAAGAAGATGTTCGGCGCCGAATTCGCCAACGTGCAGCCCCATTCCGGCGCCAATGCCAACCAGGCGGCGTTCATGGCGATGGTCAAGCCGGGCGATACCGTGATGGGCATGAGCCTTGCCGCCGGTGGCCACCTGACGCATGGCGCGGCCCCCAACTACTCGGGCAAGTGGTTCAATGCCGTGCAGTACGGCGTGCGCAAGCAGGACGGCCTGCTCGACTACGAGGAAATGGAGCGCCTGGCCCGCGCCGAGAAGCCGAAGCTGATCGTGGCCGGTGGCTCCGCCTATCCGCGCATCATCGACTTCGCCCGCTTCCGCGCCATTGCCGACGAGGTGGGTGCCTACCTGATGGTGGACATGGCGCATTTCGCGGGCCTTGTCGCAGCCGGGCTGTATCCTTCGCCAGTGCCGCATGCGCATGTCGTGACCTCGACCACGCACAAGACCCTGCGCGGCCCGCGTGGCGGCCTGATCCTGACCAACGACGCCGACCTGGCCAAAAAGATCAACTCCGCCGTGTTCCCCGGCCTGCAGGGCGGCCCGCTCATGCATGTCATCGCGGGCAAGGCCGTGGCGTTTGGCGAGGCGCTGCGCCCCGACTTCAAGACCTACCAGCAGGCCGTGGCCAGCAATGCCCGCATTCTGGCCGAGACGCTGGTCAAGGCGGGTTTTGACATCGTGACCGGCGGCACCGACTGCCATCTGATCCTTGTTGACCTGCGCCCCAAGGGCGTCACGGGCCGTGCCGCCGAGCGTGCGCTTGAACGCGCGGGCATTACCGCCAACAAGAACGCCATTCCCTTCGACCCCGAGAAGCCTGCCATCACCTCGGGCATCCGCCTGGGCAGCCCGGCGGCCACCGCGCGTGGCTTTGGCGCAGCCGAGTTCCATGAAATCGGCCTGATGATCGACGAAGTGCTGACCGCCCTTGCCAAAACCCCCGGTGAGGAAGGCTGCGAGAAGACGGAGCAGGCCGTGCATGAGCGCGTCAAGGCGCTGTGTGCCCGCTTCCCCATCTACGCCTGAACATGAGGCACGCCCGCCCCGGTTAAAAACGGGGCGGGCCTTTACGCCGGGCTGCTGACGGCCCGGGCAAAGCGCACCGCCGTATGCCCGCGCGCGGGGCGCAGGTTGGGCATGACCAGCATGCACCGGTCATAGGGCGTGCGGATCTCGTCACGTCCATCATGCGCGACAAGCGTGCCCCGTGCGGGCAGAACCTGCCCGCCACGGAACGGGGCTACGAAACGGAATGCGCCGGTGCGCGCCGTCACCACATCCGTCACCACCATATCGCGTTGTGGCACGGACGCGGCGGGAGCGGGCACGGGCAGGCCGCAGCATGGCCCGATCAGGGACATGACCGCCTGCATGGCGCGGCTTACCGTGCTTTCATGCCAGTGCTGGCCTGCCTCAAGCAGGCAGGCGGCGGCGGGACCTTCATCGCTGAAGCGGGGATGATCGATCAGCCTGCATCCGCTCCGGTGCCCCTGATCGGCCACGGCTGTCGTAATCCCGCCAATACGCTGCGCCATCTGCCGCCCTGCCGTGGCAAGTCCTGACAGGACCAGCGGATCGCCCGGCCACAGCATGGAATGCAGGTCAAGCAGCCTGTCCGCCGTCAGGATAACGGGCAGCAGCACCCGCGCGCGATCGAGTTCATGCGCGCTGCGGGCGCTATCCAGCGTGGCTGTCGACCAGACGCGGTTCATGTCTTCATCCACGCAGCGTGCCCTTACGGGGTCGCGCGGATCAAAGAGGTCCATGGCCTCGGGGTTGGCGAATATGAAGGACAGGCGGCCCGAGCGCGGGCGGATGCGCGCACGCAGCAGGCGGTCGAGCACGATGGCGCCCGAGAATTCATTGCCGTGTATCAGGCTGACACACACGATATGCGGCCCCGGCCTGCGCGCCTCGTAATGCATGACGCCGGGTATGCCGCAATTCCCCGCCCGCCATGGCGTGATATCGGGCGGGGAGAGGTCAATACGCCATCGGGGCAGGGGCTGGGCTGGCGGCGGCAGGCGGTCAAGAAACGGCGTGGGTCGCGTCACGCGCACCGGCAGCGGCGTTTCATCCGGCCCGCATGTCATGCCGCGGGCTGCCCGCCGGGGCGCAGGCCTGGCCCATCACGGTGCAGGCCGGGTGCGTGCATGACATCGTGGTTCATCATGCCAGCAGTTTATCCGGCCCGCATGCCACGGCAAGGCCACCACGGCACCGGGAGCATGACAAATGCATGACGGCGTGCAGGCTTATTCCGGCAGTGTTGCGATACGGATACGCTGGCCGGTCAGGCGTTCGATATCCTTCAGCGCCTGCCGCTCCTCGGGCGCGCACAGGGCCACGGCCATGCCGCGCCGGCCCGCGCGCGCCGTGCGGCCGATGCGGTGCACATAAGCCTCGGCGGGGGAGGGAATATCGTGGTTGATGACAAGGGCGATGTCGTCAATATCGATTCCACGCGCCATCACGTCGGTCGCCACCAGCACGCCCACGCGGCCCTGGCGGAAATCACGCAGCATGCGCTCGCGCCGGGCCTGCGAATGATCGCCATGGATGGCAACAGCGGGCGTAAGCTTCGAGACCGCGCGGGCAATGGCATCCGCCTCCTGTCGCGTGCGCACGAATATCATCACGCGCTGCATGCCATACTGCCGCAGGCAGGCCAGCGTTGCCTCCGCCTTGTGGCGCATCGGCACGAAAATGGCATATTGCGCGATGCGGGGCGCAGGAGCCTGCTCGGCCTCCATGCTCACGCGCACGGGCTTGTGCAGCAGGCGGGCGGCGAGTTCGGCCATGGCGGGCGGCATGGTGGCCGAGAAGAGCAGGGTCTGGTGGCGTGGCGGCAGGGCGTCGGCCAGGGCCAGCATGTCCTCGGCAAAATTGGGATCGAGCATGCGGTCCGCCTCATCAAGCACGAATTGCGTAATGGCGGACAGGTCGAGTTCGCCGCCCCGCGCAAGGTCGATCACGCGCCCCGGCGTGCCGACCACGATGGCGATTCCCTCGGCCAGCGTTTTCACCTGTGCTGCGCGCGCAGTGCCGCCGGTGGCCTGCAACGCACGCAGGCCACTGCCACGGGCGAGGCCACGCAGCACGCCCGCCGTCTGGCCCGCAAGCTCGCGCGTGGGCGAGAGCACAAGGCAGCGCACGCGGCTGTTATCGGCGCTGTCATCCGTGCCTTCACCCTGCATCAGCGCGGACAGCAGCGGGGCCGCGAAGGCGATGGTCTTGCCGCTGCCGGTGCTGGCAAGGGCCTCCACGTCCCGGCCCGCCATGATGGGGGGAATGACCGCGTTCTGGATCGCGGAAGGTTGGTGCAGGCCCATGCGGGCCAGTGCTGCCACCACGCGGCCATCAAGCCCCATGCCGGAAAATGTCGGTTCTGTCTCGCTCATTGCTGCCCCATAGCGCGGGTAAGCCCGCGACAAAAGGGGCAGGGCATTGACGGGCCGCCCCATGTCCCGCCAGATGGAGGCATGCAAGCCCCCTTACGCCCCGCAACCGTTATCGCGCCAGACCTTGCGGGCATGCGTTCGCAAACCTTTGGCCTGGCACAACGCGCGGGTCTTGAGCCCGAACTGCATGCCCTGGCGCCCCGCGGCCTGTGGCGGCACATGCCCGCCGCGTGGTGGCCCGCACCTCTGCGCGCGATAAAGCCGCTAAACCTGCCTGATACGTATCGCGACAACCCGGTCATCACCATAGGCGGCAGCGGCGGCGCGGTGGGGGCGGCGCTGAGGCGCGAAGGGGCCTGCGTGATACAGGTGCAGAACCCACGCCTTTCACCCACGCATTTCGATCTGGTCATTGCCAACCACCATGACCGGCTGCGCGGCCCCAATGTCGTGCTCACGCGCACCGCGCTCCATGGCATGACCCCCGCGCTGCTGGCGCAGGCGCGCCACGACTGGATGCCCCGGCTGGCACATCTGCCACGCCCGCTGGTTGCGGTGCTGGTGGGCGGCGGCAACGGGCGCTTTCGTCTTGGCCCGGCAGAAGGTGCTGCTCTGGCAGGCGAACTGTTGGCCATGATGCGACGCGACCATGTGGGTATTGCGCTCACGCCCTCGCGCCGCACCGACCCCGCCGTGTGCCGTGAACTGCAACGCGCCCTGGCTGGCCCCGATGCATGGGTGTGGGACCAGACCGGCCCCAACCCCTATCTTGGCCTGCTGGCCTGCGCCGATGCGATCGTGGTGACGATGGACAGCGTTTCCATGGTATCGGAAGCGGTGGCGACATCCGTGCCCGTGATGGTGGCAACACTGCCGGGCCGCTCACGCCGCATCGGGCATTTTTTGCGTGAACTCGAACAGGCGGGCCGCATCCGCCCCTTTGCCGGGCGGCTTGAAACATGGGGGGTCATGCCCCTTGATGATACCGAAGTGGCGGCGCAGGCCGTGCGGCATTACAGTGGCCTGCCACCCCTGGCCTGAATATTCTCCCGCCCGCACCGAAGTGGAACAAGACGGCACCCATGCTTGGCATTCGCACCTTTGACCCGCGCACCGGCGGCAACATGGCCTACCGGGCCCTGACCCATCCGCTGACCGCTGAAAAACTGGCCCTGCTGAACCGCACACTGGCCGAGGCCGGTCCTGTCGCGATCTATGACCCGCACGGCATGGCTGAGACCATTCTGCCATTACTGCCCGTGCCGCTACAGGTCGCGGGGCTGTACACCCATGATTCGCTCAGGGTAGGGCAGCCCTGCGCTGAGCAGGTCTTGCGCGCCCTGGCTGACCTGCCTGCAGGCACGGCCATGACCGTGTGGGCGCTGGATTTTGCATCCGCTGTCATGGAAAACCGCCTGGCGGGCCTCATGCCTGCGGGCGGCACGCTGCACACGCTGGCCCCGCTCCGCCTGCCGCAGGATATGCTCTCGGTGGGGCATCACTATCTTGACCGGCTCAATTTCGGCACCAATTTCGCTTTCTTTCGTGAAACGGACGAATTCTCCACCCGCCTGGTCACGGCCAATTACTGGGCCCGCTATGGCGCGCGCAACGTCAGGCTGTGGCTGCGGCTGTTTGATGAGGCGGGCTGCGTGCTGCACACGTGGGAGCAGCCTGTGCCGAAGGGGGAGCAGGCTATCGTGCTCGATAGCGCCGAGATCCGCCAGCGCTTCGGCCTGCCCACGTTTACCGGCCAGCTTTTCATCCACACCATCGGCATCGCGGGCCATGATGTGGTGAAATACGCGCTCGAGACGCGGGGCAAGGGGGCCAATGCCAGCCTGTCGGTCACGCATGATGCCAATGCCTGGCCTGCCAACCGCTACGCCAACCTGCCAGCCCCCGCACCGGGCGAGGACGTGGTGCTGTGGGTACAGAACAGCCACGACCTGACCATTCCCGCAGGTAGCATGACGCTGAACCGCATGGGATGTGACGAACAGGTGCCCATCAGCCAGACGCTGGCGCCATACCAGACGCTGGCGGTGCATCTGCGCGACATGCTGCCCGACCTCGCGTGGCCCGCGCAGGTTGAATTCCGTGCGGGCGGCTATGTCGTGCGCCCGCGCTATGAGGTGACGCGGGGGGCGCGCACCCGCATCGCGCACCTCAACGTACAGCGCGCCGATTTGCAGCCCGATCCCGGCATTGCGGAACTGGACCCGCGTTTTTTCGGGCGGGGCTATCTGCTGCCATTCCCCGTGCCCGACCCCGCGCGTTACCGCACGCTGGTCGTGCCGGCCCCCATGGCCGAGAGCCTGACAAGCCTGCCCGTGCGCGTGGACAGCTTCGAGCGCTCCGGGCAGGCCGGGCCCAGGCAGTTCATGGGCAATCTGGGGCGCGACCATGCCAGCGTGCTTGATGCGGGCGCGCTTGCTGCCAGCGCAGGGCATGCCGAACTTGTCTATGACTTCCGCGAAGGCGGGCAGGCCGATGGCTGGCTGCATGCTCTTATCCGCTATGAGGACCGTGTCAGCGGCCATGTGGCCGAGACCAGTTTTGGCGCGCATATCTTCAACACCGCCATGACCTATCGCGGTGAGCCGCAATCCTATGCTGGGCCGCCGCCGGGGCTTTCCACCAGGCTGTTCCTGACGGCAGCGCCGCATGAACCCTACAGTTTCTGCATGCTGATCTATCCGGCATCGGGGCCATGGCATGCGGTGTCCGATACGCGGCTGTCGCTCCATACAGCCGAGGGCACGGTCATGGCGGAGGAACACCTCGCCATTCCCCAATCCGGCTCCTGCGAAATCTGGCCGCATGAAGTATTCGGGCAGGCTGCGCTGGAAATTGCGGGTGAGGGGGCCTATGTCATCATCCGTGACACGACCTGCCGCCTGTTTGGCTATCATGGCCGCAGGAGCGGAGACGGACGGTTTTCAATCGACCATATGTTCGGCTTCTGAACGCACCGTCATGGCGGGGGAAAACGGATGGACAGGCGTGCGGCTGACGCGCATGAGGCACCCCGCCTGACCGCTTCGCAAGCAATGAACCGGCCCATGACCGGCATGGAGGTAGATCGACCACACCATGATCGTACAGGACACCAATTTCTTCTGTGACATGCCCGAAGACATGAAATACCTGCGCGACCGCAACCCGCCGCAGAATTTTCTTGAGCAGAACATGATCTTTGTCCTGCCCGAGCGGCTGCGCAAATTCCGCCGCAACCTATTTCATGTCCGGCGCACCCAAGCCGACGCCACCGTCTATGCGCCGCTGTTTCGGGTGCGCTGCATAACCGAGCGCGAGCCTGTGCCCGAAGGGTATGACGGCCCGTTTGATGTTTTTCCGTTCTACACAAACCCCACCCGCAAGCGCCGACGCACGCTTGATTACTACGTGCTGTTCCTGTTTCAGGACAAACTGTCCTACGTCAAATGCCGGGATGCGTTGGGGCAGGTGTCGTAGAGACACCTGTTTTTCAAAGCTTTTTGAAAAAATCTTTGCAGGCGGCCAGATAGGGCCAGCCTGTCTGCACGACAATGCGCTGCGTGTGCCATACCTCGTCAGGTGAGGCGTGCAATGCAGTCTTTATACTTATATTTTAAGGATTAAGGCCGGATGGTGGGTGCGACAGGGATTGAACCTGTGACCCCCGCCGTGTGAAGGCGATGCTCTACCGCTGAGCTACGCACCCATCCGCTTCGGTGGGGCTTACTTAGTCCAGCCAGGCGGGGGACGCAAGAGGGAAAAATCGCTTTCGGGTCATTTTCCACCTGCGCGGCGAAAACGGTAGGCCAGGGCCTCGGCAATATGGCCACGCTCCACATCGGGCTGCGCGCCCAGATCGGCGATGGTGCGGCCCACACGGAGCAGGCGGGTGAATCCACGGGCGGAAAGGCGCATTTTTTCAGCGGCCTGCACGGCAAAGTCACGCGCGGATGCGGTGATGCGGAACTCATCGGTCGAGGCCTCGGCATTGCGGGCCGCACCCTGACGGGCCTGCTGGCGGGCCACGGCCTCACGCACGCGGGCCGCCACGATGGCGCTGGCCTCACCGCCCCTGAGTTCGGCAATGCGGCTCAGGGGCATCGGTTCGACATGCACGGTCATGTCCAGCCGGTCGAGCAGCGGGCCGGACAGGCGGGCCTGATAATCCTCGCCACAGCGCGGCGCCTTGCGGCATTCCTGCGCCGCATCGCCCAGATAGCCGCATTTGCACGGGTTCATGGCCGCAATGAGCTGGAAGCGGGCAGGGTAAGTGACATGGGCCGCGGCCCGGGCGATGGAAATGCTGCCGGTTTCCATCGGCTGGCGCAGCACTTCGAGCGCGGAGCGGCCAAATTCGGGCATTTCATCCAAAAACAGCACGCCACGATGCGCCAGGCTAACCTCGCCGGGCCGGGCCCGCGCGCCGCCACCGCTCAGCGCCGCAGGGCTTGAGGAATGATGCGGATCGCGGAACGGCGGCCGGCGCACGGGCTGGCCATCCTTGAGCAGGCCGCCAATGCTGTGAATGCGGCTTATCTCCAGCATTTCAACCGGTGTCAGGTCAGGCATGATGCCGGGCAGGCGGGCGGCCAGCATGGATTTGCCAGCACCCGGCGGCCCGACCATGAGCAGCGAATGACGGCCCGCGGCGGCAATTTCCAGCGCGCGGCGCGCGGTTTCCATGCCACGGATGTCAGCAAGGTCGGGCAGGGCGCTCGGGTCTTCTGGCGCAATGGGGGGCAGTTCGACCGGCTCGATCACCTGCTGCCCGCGCAGATGGTTGAGCAGTTCGGGCAGGGAGCGGATGGCAAGGATATCCATCTCCTCACTGGCCCAGCGGGCCTCCACGCCCTGGGCTGCAGGGCAGATCAGCCCGAGCGACAGGCTGGCCGCGGTCATGGCCGCAGGCAGCACGCCACAGACCGGGTTGACGCCGCCATCAAGCGACAGTTCGCCCAGAGCCGCGTAACGCTGCGCCATATCGCCCGAAAGCAGGCCCATGACCACAAGCAGGGCAAGGGCGATGGGCAGGTCGAAATGCGATCCTTCCTTCATCAGGCTGGCAGGCACCATGTTGACCACGATGCGTTTGGCCGGCAGCGCAAGCCCCATGGCCGACAGGGCCGCGCGCACGCGCTCACGCGATTCATTGATGGCTTTGTCCGGAAGGCCCACGATCAGGAAGGATGGCAGGCCAACGGAAAGCTGGACCTCGACTTTGACAGGAACGGCCTCAATGCCGGAAAATGCAAAACCGCAGATCGATGCGAGCGCCGTATCAGTCATGCGTGGATGATGCCGGATTGCGGACGGCTTGGCCATTATGGAACATGGCGAAACTGGCTAGATCATACGCTCGGCCTTCTTTCATACCCAATTTGTTGGCATAATATTTCTTATAAAACTTTTGGGTGCGCGGGAAAGAGGTTACCTGTGGCCGACCTGTCTGCCTTTGCCATCCCATTCCGGCTGTGCGGTTTTGTGCACGCGGCTGTCCCAACCAGCCAGCCATCTCCCGCTGCTTGTGGCTGATATGCCACGGTGATGCGCCGCCCGGATACGGCGCATCACTTTCACCCTTCCCTTAAGCGTCGTGGTACATGTCGAGGTCGCCAAAGCGCGTGAACTCGCCTTCGAAGAACAGGTTCACCGTCCCTGTCGGGCCATGACGCTGCTTTTCCAGAATCAGCTCGGCACGGTTATGGGCCAGGTCCATCTTGCGCTGCCACTCCTCCATCGCGGTCTGGTACTTGTCCACGGAATCGTAGGAGGTTTCCTTGGGCTGGCGCTGCTGTAGGTAGTACTGGTCACGATAGACGAACATCACCGCATCCGCGTCCTGCTCGATCGAGCCGGATTCACGCAGGTCCGACAGCATGGGCCGCTTGTCTTCCCTGCTCTCCACCTGGCGTGAGAGCTGCGATAGCGCAATGACCGGCACCGAGAGTTCCTTGGCCAGCGCCTTGAGCCCCTGCGTGATCATGGAAATCTCGAGCACGCGGTTATCGGCCTTGGTGCCGACCGAGGGCCGCATGAGCTGCAGGTAATCGACCACCACGAGGCTCAGCCCCTTGGTGCGCGCCAGCCTGCGGCAGCGCGTGCGCATGGCCGAGAGCGTGATGGCGGGCGTATCGTCAATATGCAGCGGCAGTTGGGCCAGTTCGCGGCTGACCTGCACAAAGCGGTCGAATTCCTTCTGCACCAGTTCGCCACGGCGGATTTTCTCGCCCGAGACGCTGGATTGCTCAGACAGGATACGGGTAGCGAGCTGTTCGGCCGACATTTCCAGCGAGAAGATGGCGACCGAGCCCTTGGGCTTGGCATCATCCTCGGCATCGCGTGCAGCCTGCATGAGCGAGCGCGCGGCGGAGAACGCGATCTTGGTGGCCAGCGCCGTCTTGCCCATGGCGGGGCGCCCGGCCAGGATCAGCAGGTCGGATGGATGCAGGCCGCCGGTTTTCTTGTCGAGGTCGCGCAGGCCCGTGGTCAGGCCCACCACGTCGCCGTTACGGTCAAAGGCGTGCTGGGCAATCTTGACCGCATCGGCCAGGGCCCGGTCAAAGGACAGGAAGCCGCCATCCTGCCCCTTCTCGGTGGCGAGGCGGAACAGCGCCTCCTCGCTGGCGGCGATCTGGTCGGGGCCATCAAGGTCAGGGCGCGCGCCAAAGGCGTTGTTCACCACGTCCTGCCCGATATCGATCAGCTGGCGACGGATCCAGGCATCATGGATCACGCGGCCATAATCGGCAGCGTTGATGATGCCGACCATCGATGTCAGCAGCTTGGCCAGATAGGATGTGCCGCCCACGGGGTCGAGCACGCCGGTATTCTGGAAATAGATGCGCAGCGTGACCGGGTCGGCCAGCTTGCCTTCCTCGATATGCTGCGAAATCGCATCATAGATCTTCCCGTTGATCTCATCGGCGAAATGCGCGCCGGTCAGGAAGTCGGAAACACGATCATAGGCCTTGTTGTTGGTCAGCAACGCGCCGAGCAGCGCCTGCTCGGCCTGCAGGTTGGCAGGCGGCAGGCGCTGCGACACGCCAAGGAGCGAGTCCGGCTGGCGGGACTCAGCGGAGGGAGGATTCTGGATGGTATTCACGCCTTCCCTTCTATCCGATCAGACGGCCGTGCCGGAAGAGGTGATTACGCATGACCGCGCCAGCGGGCTGTCCTGCGTGGCATAATAAAAAACATGTTTTCTGCCCGGCTCCGGGCCAACGCGCGGGGTAGCGCGCTTTTTGCCCATGCCTGACAAGCCTGCAGGTGCCAAAGGCGCAGGCGGGCGGGTTGCCGCATGGGTCTTTTCTGATTAGGCGTCGAAAAATCCTTTCCGTGGAAATATGGTCATGACCCCACTCAACAAGACATCCCTGCCCCACCTGCCGCCCGAGATCGTGGTGCCTGCCTATGACCGCAGCAAGGTAACGCCCGGCATCGCGCATATCAGCGTTGGCAATTTTCATCGCGCGCATCAGGCCGTCTATATCGACCGCGTGCTGGCGCGCGCGGGCCAGGAAGGCTGGGGCCTGCTGGGCGTTGGCCTGATGGAAAACCCGCACGAGGCGCTCAAGGCGCAGGACATGGCAGCACAGGACTGCCTGTATTCCCTGACCGAATGCGCACCCGATGCGCCGAACGTGGTGCGCGTGATCGGCTCCATTACGGAGTATATGTACGCCCCCGCCGACCGGACCGCCACCATCGCCCGCCTGGCCGACCCCGCTATTCGCATTGTCAGCCTGACCGTGACCGAGGGTGGCTATTACGTTGATGAAAATGGCGTCTTCCCCCTCGATCACCCCGTCATTGCCGAAGACCTCAAGCGTGAGGTTCCGCACACGGTGTTCGGCCTGCTGACCGAGGCACTCCGCCAGCGGCGCGAGAGCGGTGCGGGTCCGTTCACCATCCTGTCATGCGACAACCTGCCCCAGAACGGCCATGTGGCCCGTGCCGCCTTCCTCGGATGGGCGCGGGCGCGTGACGCGGGGCTGGCGCAATGGATGGAGGAGAACGTCACCTTCCCCTGCACCATGGTGGACCGCATCACCCCCGCCGTGCACCCTGAGGATGTCAAACGCCTCGATGCCGAAAGCGGACTGGATGACCGTATTCCCGTTTTCTGCGAGGATTTCATCCAGTGGGTCGTCGAGGACAAATTCTGCGCGGGCCGCCCCGAACTCGATGCCGTGGGCGTGCAGTTTACCGATAATGTCGAGCCTTATGAGGCGGTGAAGCTGCACATGCTCAATGCCTCCCACTCGCTGCTCGGACTTTCGGGCGTGCTGTCGGGCTACCGGTTTGTCAGCGAGATCATGCTGGACCTCAACGAGGTGGCCCTCGTCGAGCAGTATCTGGCCTTTGATGCCGAACCCCTGCTGCATGCGCCACCAGGCATGGCGCTGCGGGACTATGGCAGGCGGCTGCTGCACCGTTTCCGCAACAAGGCGATCAGCGACCAGTTGCTGCGCATTGCCTTTGACAGCACCTCCAAGCTGTCCATGTTCATCAGGAGCACCGCCATGGGCGTGATCGCCCATAACCGCCCGGTAGAGCGGATTGCCTTCGTGGTGGCCTGCTATGCGGAATATCTGCGCGGGCGTGATGATAAAGGCACAGTCTATGATGTGGTCGAGCCACACCTGACCGATGAAGACCGCCTCAAAGCGGCCTCATCCAACCTTGAAGATGCCTTGGACATGACCGCCTTTGCAGGCTGGGACCTGCGGGAAAGCACGGTTTTCGTGCAGCGCTACCTTGCCTTGCGCCAGTCCCTGCGCGACCGGGGAACCCGCGCCACGCTGGCGGAGGTTATATCCGCCGGGGAATAGACGTTCAGGGGGAGATTTAACCTCCTGAAATATTACGACACACGTTTTATTCATAATGTTGGGCTTGACCTGATGGCGTCTCCTACGTTTTCTCATTGAAAATGTTCGGACTGTATCACGGTAATCAGGAAAACTTATGAATAGCCTCATGCGCTCGGCTCCCCTTCTCGCCGCGGCCATTGCCGTCTGCGCCCTGACAGGTCTCTACCTGCTGGGAGGCGGGCTATGGCTGTGTCTCATCGGCGGCTCCTTTTATTATGTCATCGCTGGCATATTGCTGCTGGTCACGGCCGTGCTGCTGGCGCGGCGGCAGGCCATGGCGCTTACGGTCTATGCCGTGCTCCTGCTTGGCACGATGGTATGGGCCGTGCAGGAAGCCGGGTTTGATTTCTGGGCACTCGCACCGCGTGGCGATATTCTGGTGCCCATTGGCATCGTGCTCGCCCTGCCGTGGGTCACGCGCCACCTGCAGCCTGCCAGCCCTGCCACCCGCCTGCCCCTGTTCGGCGCGATCGGTGCCGCCGTGGTCGTCGTTGGCGCGGCCCTGACACAGGACCCGCAGGATATCGCGGGCAGCCTGCCGCCCGTGGCGGAAAATGCCCCCGAGCCGGGCGATGCCCACCAGATGCCCGATGAGGACTGGCAGGCCTATGGCCGCACCCAGTTTGGTGACCGGTTCTCCCCGCTCAAGCAGGTCAATGCCAGCAATGTCAGCAAGCTGAAGGTTGCCTGGACCTTCCGCACCGGCGACCTGCGCGGACCCAATGACCCCGGTGAAATCACCGACGAAGTCACGCCCATCAAGATCCGTGATACGCTCTACCTGTGCACCCCCCACCAGATCCTGTTCGCGCTCGATGCGAAGACCGGCCAGCAGCGGTGAAAGTTTGACCCCAAGCTGGCCTACAACCCCACCTTCCAGCACCTGACCTGCCGTGGCGTGTCCTATCATGAGGACAAGGCGGATGATGCGCAGGCAGCAGAGGGTGCCGCAGCGCCGACCGAATGCGCGCGCCGCATTTTCCTGCCCACCAATGATGGCCAGCTTTTCGCGCTCGATGCCGCAACCGGCGCGCGCTGCGCAAGCTTTGGCAATAATGGCGTGGTGAACCTGCAGGACGGCATGCCGGTCAAGACGCTGGGCTTTTACGAACCCACCTCTCCCCCGGTCGTGACCGATACCACCGTGATCGTGTCCGGCGCCGTAACCGACAACTATTCCACGCATGAGCCTTCGGGGGTGACGCGCGGCTTCGACGTGCATACCGGCGCGCTGAAATGGGCGTTCGACCCCGGCAACCCCGATCCGAACGAGATGCCGTCCGAGCACCACAGCTTCGTGCCGAACTCACCCAATTCGTGGATCACGTCATCCTATGACGCCAAACTCGACCTGATCTACATCCCCATGGGCGTGCAGACGCCCGATATCTGGGGAGGCAACCGCGGTGCCGATGCCGAGCGCTATGCAAGCTCCATCGTGGCGCTCAACGCCTCCACCGGCAAGCTGGTCTGGTCCTACCAGACCGTGCACCACGACCTGTGGGACATGGACATCCCCGCCCAGCCCAGCCTGGTCGATATCCGCAACGAACAGGGCGAGGTCATCCCCACCCTGTACGCCCCGGCCAAGACCGGCAACATCTTCGTGCTTGACCGGCGCAACGGCCGGCTCGTGGTCCCTGCCCCCGAACAGCCGGTGCCGCAGGGCGCAGCGCCGGGCGATCACGTTTCGCCCACGCAGCCCTTCTCGCAGCTGAGCTTCCGCCCCAAGAAGCTGCTGACCGATGCCGACATGTGGGGCGGCACGATGTATGACCAGCTGATCTGCCGCATCATGTTCCATCGCCTGCGCTATGACGGCACATTCACGCCGCCTTCGCTGCAGGGCACGCTGGTCTTCCCCGGCAACCTTGGCATGTTCGAATGGGGCGGGCTTGCGGTTGACCCCGTGCGCCAGATCGCGATTGCCAACCCCATCGCCATTCCGTTCGTTTCCAGACTGATCCCGCGCGGGCCGAACAACCCGGCAACGCCTGACAAGTCCCTGCCCTCGGGCTCGGAGAGTGGCGTGCAGCCGCAGTTTGGCGTGCCTTACGGCGTGGACCTGCATCCGTTCCTCTCGCCGTTTGGCCTGCCGTGCAAGCAGCCTGCCTGGGGCTACATGTCGGGCATCGACCTGCGCACCAACAAGATCGTGTGGAAGCACCGCAACGGCACGATCCGTGACAGCGCGCCGCTGCCCCTGCCCATCAAGATGGGCGTGCCCAGCCTTGGCGGCCCGCTCACCACGGCGGGTGGCGTGGCCTTCCTCACCTCTACGCTCGATTACTACATCCGCGCCTATGACGTGACGAATGGCCAGGTGCTGTGGCAGGACCGCCTGCCCGCCGGTGGCCAATCCACGCCCATGACCTATGCGGTCGATGGCAAGCAGTACATCGTCACGGCTGATGGCGGCCACGGGTCGTTCGGCACCAAGCTTGGTGACTACATCGTCGCCTACAGCCTGCCTGACGGGAACTGAGGCCCCGCACCGGGGAAGGATTTTTTCCTTCCCCGGCTTGACATTGCCCGTCACATCTATATTCACCTGTATATAGATGCTGCTCATACAGGCCACCTTGCAAACCATTATCCACGGTTTTGCAGGGATTTTGTGCATTCAGCAGAAAATCAAATAAGTCTTATCATCGCTTTGATCTTACGCGCGCCCGAATGGCTTGATTAGGAAACGGTAATACTAAAGTTTCCGCCGTGGCGCCGATGTTCCCGCACATCCGGCAGTTCCGGTGCTTCGGAGGGGGTGCAATGTTGCGCCGCCTCCTGTGTTTCGCGCCATGACGGCACTGGAACCGGGCGGATGATACGGGGTGATATGATGACTTTCACAACCGCGAGAACATCGTGATTAAACGTATTGCAGCAGCGATTGTGGGGATCGGTGTCGCCGGTGGCGTCGGGTTCCTGGCCTATGCATGGTATCCGGCCATTGCGCCGGTTGCACCGCCTCCTCCCTCCACCTTCACCGCCGCCCAGATCGAGCGCGGGCGCGTGCTGGCCGCTGGCGGCTACTGCGCGGAGTGCCATACCCGCACCGATGGCGTGCGTGGCGTCGAGCTTGCAGGTGACTACAAGATGGACACGCCCTTTGGCGCCATCTTCTCCTCCAACATCACGCCCGACCCCGAGACGGGCATCGGCCACTGGTCGGAGGCTGCCTTCAAGCGCGCCATGCGCAAGGGCATCTCGCGTGACGGCACGCAGCTCTTCCCCGCCTTCCCGTTCGATCACTTCACCCACATGACGGATGAGGACATCGACGCGGTCTACGCCTTCCTCATGACGCGCCAGCCCGTGCATTCGGTCAAGCGCGACAATACGGTGGGCTTCCCCTTCAACATCCGCCTCGAGCAGGCGGGCTGGAAACTCCTGTTCCTGCATGAAGGGCCGCTCAAGAACAACCCGAAGCAGGATGCCGAGTGGAACCGTGGCGCCTACCTGGCCGAAGGCCTGAGCCACTGCTCGGCGTGCCACACGCCGCGTAACCTGATGGGGGCCGAAAAGGCTGGCGCGCCCTATGATGGCGCCCCGGTCGATAACTGGATCGCCCCCCCGCTCAATGATCATAACCCGACCCCGGTCGTATGGACCGAGGACGAGTATTTCAAATACCTGCGCTTTGGTTCCGCGCCGCTGCACGGCAGTGCCGCTGGCCCGATGTCGCCGGTGGTGCATGGCGGCCTGAGCGAAATGCCGGAATCGGACGTGCATGCCATCGCGCATTACCTGGCCGAGATCGATCATGCCTCGACCCGCGTCAGCCAGGACCCCAAGGCCCTTGCATGGGCCATGAAGGCATCGATGAAGGATCTGGTCGGCCCGCAGGTCAACCCGAACGCCAAGCTCTATGCCGGCGCCTGTGCCGCGTGCCACGCCAATGCAGGCCCGCAGCCGGTTGAAGGCCGCCCCGATCTCGCGCTGAACAATGCGCTGTGGCTGGATGAGCCGACCAACCTGTTCCAGGTCATCCTGCGCGGGATTGGCACGACGGAAGGCATTTCCACGGTGTCCATGCCCAGTTTCTACCATTCCTTCTCGGATGCGGATCTGGCCCGGCTGGCAACCTACCTGCGCGCAACCCGCACGACCCTGCCGCCGTGGAACGATCTCGAAAAGAAGGCCGCCGACGTGCGCAAGACCCTGCCTACGCCGCCTGTCGCGTCGTCCCATTGAGCTGAAAGACGGAGCTAGAACATGACGACCTTTCGCCTCAATGGACGAGACGTAACCGTTGACGTGCCGGATGATACCCCCCTGCTGTGGGTCATCCGCGACGAAGTTGGCCTGACCGGAACAAAATTCGGTTGTGGCATCGGCATGTGTGGTGCGTGCACCATCCATATCGGTGGCCGGGCCACCCGCTCGTGCGTGACGCCAGTCAGCGCGGCAGAAGGTGCCGACATCACCACGATCGAAGGCATCGACCCCGAGGGTAACCACCCCGTGCAGCAGGCCTGGCGCGAGATCCAGGTGCCGCAATGCGGCTACTGCCAGTCCGGGCAGATCATGCAGGCCGTGAGCCTGCTGAAGGATTACCCTTCTCCCACGGATGAGGAAATCGATGCCGTCATGGCGGGCAGCCTGTGCCGGTGCATGACCTACATTCGCATTCGTGAGGCCATCAAGAAGGCCGCGGCCAACGCACGCGGAGATGCATCAAATGGGTAGATTAAACCGCTTCCGCCTGGGCAAGGACGGACGCCGCGAACAGACCAACCTGTCGCGTCGCGGCTTTCTTGTCACATCGTTGGGGGCCGGGGTCATGTTCGGCTTCGCGCGCCCGGCCTCGGCCAACCAGATTTTCCCGCTCGACAAGGCGCTGCCCGGCGATGGCGCGTTCGAGCCGACCATCTGGTGCTCGATCGCGCCCGATGGCGAGATCACGGTCAACATCATCCGCGCGGAAATGGGCCAGCATATCGGCACGGCGCTTGCCCGCATCATCGCGGACGAGATGGAAGCCGACTGGAGCAAGGTCCGCATCAACTACGTCGATACCGACCCCAAATGGGGCCTGATGGTGACCGGCGGCAGTTGGTCGGTATGGATGACGTGGGATGTGTTCCGCCAGGCCGGTGCCGCGACCCGCACCGCGCTGGTCGAGGAAGCCGCCCGCCTGCTTGGCACGACACCCGACAAGTGCACGGTCGCCAATGGCATCGTGACGGCTGGCACCAGGCAGATCAGCTTTGGTGATATCGTGGCCAAGGGCCATCCGTCGCATTCCTTCACGCCTGAGGAAATGGCCAAGCTGCCGCTCAAGCCCGCGAGCGAACGCCGCCTGATCGGCAATGCCGAGATCAAGGCTCTGGACATTCCCGCCAAGACCAACGGCACCGCCATCTACGGCATCGACGTCAAGGTTGAGGGCATGGTCTATGCCCGCCCCAAGATGCCGCCGACCCGCTATGGCTCGAAGGTGCGCTCCGTTGATGATACGGACGCCAGGAAGATCAAGGGCTACGAGCGCTACCTGATTATCGAAGATCCGTCCGAGGTGGTGCAGGGCTGGGTTGTGGTGCTGGCCAAGACCTACAGCGCCGCCATCCGCGCAGCCGATGCGCTGAAGGTGGACTGGACGCCGGGCGAGACCATCCACACATCCGAGGCGGACATTCAGGACCGTGGCCGCGAGCTGATCAAGAACAGGGATGGTGGCGTCTACATCTTCAATGATGATGGCGTGGACCAGGCCTTCACCAGCGCGCATACGGTCATGGAGCAGGAATATACCTGCGCATCCGTGCTGCACTACCAGCTTGAGCCGACCAATGCCGTCGCCTTCGAGAAGGATGGCGTGTACGAGATCCATGCTGGCAACCAGTGGCAGAGCCTGATCCTGCCCACGCTGGCCAAGGCGCTGCAGGTGCCCGAGAGCAAGGTGATCCTGCGCAGCTACCTGCTTGGTGGCGGGTTTGGCCGCAGGCTGAATGGTGACTACATGATCCCCGCCGCCCTTGCGTCGAAGGCGCTTGGTGGCAAGCCGGTCAAGCTGATCCTGACCCGCTCGGATGACATGCAGTTCGATTCCTTCCGCTCGCCTTCCGTCCAGCGCGTGCGCATGGCGTTTGATGGCAGCGACAGGATCACGGGCATGGACTACCAGGCCGCCGCGGGCTGGCCCACGGGTGTCATGGCCGAAGTCTTCATGGAAAAGGGCGTGGACGGCAAGCCTTATGACCAGTTCGCCATCGCCGGTGGCGATCACTGGTACGAGGTGGGGGCCTTCCGGGTGCGCGCGCTGCGCAACGACCTGGCGGAGAAGACCTTCCGCCCTGGCTGGCTGCGTTCGGTCAGCCCTGGCTGGACCAGTTGGGGGGTCGAGTGCTTCCTCGATGAGGTCGCGCATCGCCAGAAAAAAGACCCTGCCCAGTTCCGCCTTGACCTGCTGACCGCACAGGGCCGCAACAAGGGTGAAGCGCCGGACTCCGTCGGTGGCGCGCTGCGTCAGGCTGCCGTTGTGCGCCGCCTGATGGAAAAGGTGAACTGGGGCAAGACCACCCTGCCCAAGGATACCGCACTCGGCCTTGCCACAACGGCAGGGCAGGAACGCGGCATGCCGACCTGGATCGGCTGCGTGGCACAGGTGCATGTTGACCGCAGCACCGGCGTGGTCACCTGCCAGAAGCTGACCATCGTGGTTGATGCGGGCACCGTGGTTGACCCCGATGGCGCCAAGGCCCAGACCGAGGGTGCCGCGCTGTGGGGCCTGAGCATGGTCCTGTTCGAGAACACGGAAATCGTGAACGGCCTGCCCGTGGACCGGAACCTCAACACCTATACTCCGCTGCGTATTGCCGATACGCCGGAGATGGACATTGAGTTCCTGCCCAGCACCGAAAAGCCGATGGGCCTTGGTGAGCCGGGCACGACGGTGGTGGGGCCAGCCATTGGCAACGCCATCTTCAATGCCGTGGGCGTGCGCCTGCGCCACATGCCGGTGCGCCCGGCCGATGTGCTGCGCGGATTGCAGGGAAGCTGATCCCTTCTGTCCTGATGCGATAGAAAAGCCCGGCATGCGCCTTGCATGCCGGGCTTTTTTCATGGCCTGCGCATTGCCTTCAGCTACCGGGGCGCATGCCCATGCAGGCGGCCAGAATCGCCACGAAGCACAGCTCCGCCAGGCAGATGACAAACCACTGCACCGTCATGTAGCCCCGTGGCATCGCCCCCTGCCGCCAGGCCATGCGCTCCACCACGACTGTTGCAGCAAACCCTGCAATCAGTGTCATGAGCCCGGCGAGTTCCTGCACGGTGGCGGCGCATAGCCCGATCCAGCCAATGAAGGCAGGCAGTCCGCCCAGTGCGAGGCGCAGGTTGGTCAGCCGCTGCGTGCCGCCTGCGGGTATGATGTCAGGCTGCTCCAGCGCCAGGCCCCAATGCACCGCCCCGAGGAACGACAGCATGACCGCCCCATAGCCCACGGCGGCGGTCAGCAGGCGTGGGGTGTGGTCGGGTGAAAGGAACAGAATCGCGCAGGTGCAGCCAACCAGTGGCAGCAGGCTGGCCAGGGCGGTGACGATGGCAAGCAGCGGCAGGCGTTTCACGGCAGGGGGTCTCCTAATATCTTGTGCTGAGTGCATAGCCTACTCTGGCGCGATGCGTTGCATCTGTTATCGTGGGGAAGGATATGCGTGCCGGTGGCATGCGGTATCCCCATAATGTCAAATCTGAGGAAACAGATACCATGAGCGCCATTATCGATATCATCGCCCGTGAAATCCTTGACAGCCGGGGCAATCCCACCATCGAGGTGGATGTTGAGCTGGCATCGGGCGCCAAGGGCCGCGCCGCCGTGCCGTCAGGCGCTTCCACCGGCGCGCATGAAGCCGTGGAACTGCGTGATGGCGACCCCAAGCGCTATGGCGGCAAGGGCGTGCTCAAGGCTGCGGCCAATGTCGAAGGTGAAATCCTCGAAGCATTGCAGGGCGTGGAATCGACCGACCAGGTCGCCATTGACGAGGCGATGATCGACCTTGATGGCACCCCCAACAAGGCCCGGCTGGGTGCCAACGCCATCCTTGGCGTATCGCTTGCGGTCGCCAAGGCCTCGGCGGAGGAACTGCAGGTCCCCCTCTACCGCTACGTGGGCGGCGTCTATGCGCGCACCCTGCCCGTGCCGATGATGAACATCATCAATGGCGGCCAGCATGCCGATAACCCGATCGACATCCAGGAATTCATGATCCAGCCCGTGGGTGCCCCCACGGTCACCGATGCCATCCGCATGGGGTCCGAAATCTTTGCCCAGCTCAAGAAGAGCCTGTCAGGCGCTGGCTACAACACCAATGTCGGCGATGAAGGCGGGTTTGCCCCGGCGCTGAAATCGGCGGATGAAGCGCTTGGCTTCATGATGCGCGCGGTCGAGGCGGCGGGCTACAAGCCGGGTGATGACGTGACCTTCGCCCTCGATTGCGCGGCCACCGAGTTCTATAAAAATGGCCGCTACGAACTGGCGGGAGAGGACAGGAGCCTCGATGCGGCTGGCATGATCGCCTATCTGGCCGATCTCTCCGCCCGCTACCCCATCATCTCCATCGAGGATGGCCTTGCGGAAGACGACTGGGAAGGCTGGGCCGAGCTGACCGCCAATCTGGGCCACAAGCTGCAACTGGTGGGCGATGACCTGTTCGTGACCAACCCCGACCGCCTGCGCCGGGGCATCAAGGATGGCGTAGCCAATTCCCTGCTGGTCAAGGTCAACCAGATCGGCACGCTGAGCGAGACGCTGGAAGCGGTGCAGATGGCCCAGCATGCGGGCTATACGGCCGTGATGAGCCACCGCTCGGGCGAGACGGAAGACAGCACCATCGCCGACCTGGCCGTGGCGACGAATTGCGGGCAGATCAAGACCGGCTCGCTGTCGCGCTCCGACCGCACGGCAAAATACAACCAGCTGATCCGTATCGAGAACGAACTGGCCACGGCGGCACGCTATGCCGGGCGCACGATTCTCAAGAACGGGTGACACGCTGGCCCGGACGGGTTAAGCCCGTCCGGCTTACAGGAATACGGCAAGGGGAGATGGAATGCAGATAGTCAGGATCGCGAAGCGTGTGATGCGGGCAACCATTCCCCCTGCCCTGTTCATCGCGCTGACAGGCTATTTTGGCTGGAACGTCATGCGTGGCGAGCATGGGCTGCACAGCTACGCCACGCAACTGCACCTGCTTGATGAAGCGCGTTCGGCCCAGCAGGACGCCACCGCCGAGCAGGAAGTGTGGCTGCGCCGCGTGCGTGGCCTCAAGGAAGGCGCGCTCGACACCGACCTGCTCGATGAACGCGCCCGCTCCATGCAGAACCTCGCGCGCCAGGACGAGATTGTGGTGCCTTATGCCGAGCATGACCATCTGTACTGAAGGGTCCGGCGCTACGGCAGGCAGCAGATATAAAAAAACCCCGGCGGAAAACCTGCCGGGGTTTTTTTCATCTCCACAGATCGGGAGATTATTTGATCTTCGCTTCGCGGAAGGCCACGTGCTTGCGCGCGACGGGGTCGTATTTCCGCAGTTCCATCTTGCCATTCTGGGCGCGGGCATTCTTCTTGGTCACATAGAAGTAGCCCGTGTCCGCCGTGGAGACGAGTTTGATCTGAATGGTGTTGCTCTTGGCCATGATATCCTCAGCACTGCTCCGCCGCTGCTGGAACACTCAGGTGCAGCAGTGGTTCAAGTTGGCGGAAAATGCGCATACACAAGGCTCAGGTCAAGCGCCTTGACCAATATTTCTGCTGGAATCGACCCAGAATGGCAAAAAAAATGGAGTGCCGTGCCCGATGTTGAGTGTAGCGCAAGCCCGTGAGCGGATTCTGGAGGGGGTTTTCCCCCTGCCTGCCGAGGTCGTGGCCCTGACCGATGCCTGCGGGCGCGTTAGCGCGGCCCCCATCATGGCGGAGCTGTTCAACCCGCCAGAAGATGTCTCGTCCATGGATGGCTACGCCGTGCGCGCGGCTGATCTTTCGGCTGGCGGGGTAACGCTTGCCTGCATTGCCGAGGCCCCTGCGGGCCATCCCTTTACCGGCACGGTTGGCCCGGGGCAATGCGTGCGGATCTTTACCGGTAGCGTGATGCCCGCAGGCGCCGACGCCGTGCTGATACAGGAAAATGCGCAGCGCGAGGGTGCGAGCGCGCACACCACGCACACGCTCGCACCCGGCACCTATGTGCGTCGCAAGGGGCAGGATTTTGCAGCGGGGCAGATGCTTGTGCCTGCAGGCCACAGGCTGTCAGCACGGGATGTGGGGCTGGCGGCAGCGGCCAACAATGCATGGGTGCAGGTAACGCGCCGCCCGCGCGTGGCCATTGCCGCCACGGGCGATGAACTGCTGCTGCCCGGCAGCCCCATTGGCGCGGGCCAGATCGCCAACGCCAATACGCCCATGCTGGCTGCCCTGCTGCGCGCCGTGGGCGCCGAGCCCGTCATGCTGCCGGTGCTGCGTGATGACATGGCCGACATGGCAACGCTCGAGCGCATGGTCGATGGCGTGGACATGCTGCTGACCGCAGGCGGCGCCAGCGTGGGCAGCCATGACCTGGTGCGACGCGGGCTGGAACAGGTAGGGTTGAAAACCGATTTCTGGAAGATTGCCATGCGTCCGGGCCGCCCGCTGATGTCAGGCCATCTGGGCCGCCTGCCCTTTATCGGCCTGCCAGGCAACCCGGTTGCGGCCTTCGTGTGTTCCATCGTGTTCGTGCTGCCTGCCCTGCGGCGCATGGCCGGGCTGGCGCAGGCCATCGAGCCGCCGACACGCGCCATTCTGGGCTGCGACGTGCCTCAAAACGACCAGCGCATGGACCACCTGCGCGCAACCCTTGCCCATGACGGACAGGGCCGCCTGGTGGCAACGCCCTTCCCCGTGCAGGATTCGGCCATGCTGCACGTGCTGGCGCAAAGCCAGGCGCTGGTGCTCCGCGCGCCCCATGCGCCTGCGGCGCAGGCAGGCGATGAATGCGCGGTCATCCGTATCGATCATGTCTTTGCATAGGCTGCAATGCCGGTTGACGCGCAAGGGGGAACCAATATAGAACATGGAACAGGTTTTTGATTTGTTCCATGGCGTTCGCGCATTGGCGGCGCTGCTCACGGCAAAAGGACATGTGGCATGCTCACCAGGAAACAACATGAGCTTTTGCTGTTTATCGATAGTCATCTGCGCCGGACGGGCTTTTCCCCCTCCTTCGATGAAATGAAGGACGCGCTTGGCCTGCGCTCCAAATCCGGCATTCATCGCCTCATTTCAGCGCTGGAGGAGCGTGGATTCCTGCATCGCAGGCATCATCGGGCCCGTGCGCTCGAGATCCTGCGCCTGCCCGACATCGATCCGCCGCCGCCCCGCCCCGCCGATTCGCCCCAGCCCGTGCCTGATATGCCTGCCCCTGAACAGATCGCCGCGGTGATGGATGTGCCCTTCGTGGGGCGTATTGCCGCAGGCAATCCCATCGAGGCCATCACCCCCGAGACCACCCGCATCACCGTGCCCGCCGACATGCTGGGCAAGGCCAGCCATTACGCGTTGGAAGTGACGGGCAACTCGATGGAGGAAGCGGGTATTCTTGATGGTGACATGGTCATCATCCGTGAACAGAACCACGCAAACGACGGCGAGATCGTGGTAGCGCTGATTGATGGCGATGAAGTCACCCTCAAGCGCATCCGCCACCAAGGCAGCGAAATTGCGCTGATCCCGGCCAATAGTGCGTATGATACCCGGCTTTTCCCGGCGGAGCGTGTGTACATACAGGGCACGCTGGCGGGCCTGATCCGGCGCTATTAAGCGGGCAGCCTCAACGTTTTAAGGTGCCACCTTTCTTTCAAAAAAGGTGGTGTTCTTATCACGGCACGATATCACGCCATGGCGGCAGCAGGGTGGCCAGTTGCGCCACCGCTTCCGGCCCCATGGGCGTCATGGGTGGGAACTGCGCCAGAATACGGACCTGCCCGTGGCGCATGATGGCATCGCGCCCCACGGGTTCGAGCGGGCCATTCAGGATCACGCCTGCCACACGCAACCCGCGTGCGCGCAGGGCGGCAAGGCTGAGCAGCGTGTGGTTGATCGTGCCCAGCGTGCTGCGTGCAACCAGCACCACCGGCAGCGCCAGCCGCGCCATCAGGTCGATCATCAGGTAATCGGGGGCGATCGGCACAAACACGCCCCCTGCCCCTTCCACCACCAACGGGCCTGCGGATGGGTCATGATGTGGCAGGGCAATGCCGGCCGGGTCGATGCGGGCATGGGCCTGTCGCGCCGCATCCTCGGGCGAGAGGGATGCCCCGAAACTTGCCGCAGGCGGATAGAGCCGCATGGCATCAATCCCCGCCAGGTGGCGCAGGCTCGTGCTGTCGGATGGCGCATCATCCGTGCCGCTTTGCAGCGGCTTCCAGTAAGCAGCATTCCAGGCCCGCACGAGAGCGGCGGAGGCGACGGTCTTGCCCACATCCGTATCCGTGCCGGTCACGAACACACCGGGCCATGGTGCACGATGGAACTGCCCGTACGCCACATGATACGATATGGCAAAAGGCGCATCCCCCGCACCTGCCGCGGCCAGTACCCGCCGCAGGCCAGCCGTATGGGGGCTGTCCGTATGGGTTGCACCGATCGCCCGGAGTTCGCGCACGAAGGCCAGTGGCGAAGCGGGCGTATCAATGAGTTCAGCATCCTCCCACAGCCCTGCGCCACAATCGGGCCATTCGGCCTGCAACGTGGCGCAGGACGGGTAATCGGCCATCGGGCACGTCCTGTCCACGGCCCTGTAGGCGGCCCGCCACTGGCGAAAGCTGCCCGCGCACAGGGTTGCCAGCGCCATATGCCCCCCCGGCGCCAGCAGGCGGGCCAGCGCGGCGAGGGCTGTCTTGCGATCGGCAAACCACTGCATGGCCAGGCTGGAGCAGATCAGGTCGAACGGGCCGGTCAGGTCTGGCGCTTCGCCATCCATGCGGCGCAGCACGAGTTGCCCGTCATCGGGCATGCGCTGGGCCAGGCGTTGCAGCATGCCCGGCGCGATATCGGTGGCGGTGATGTGGGCATGAGGGAACAGACGGCGCAGTTCACGGGTCAGGAAGCCGGTGCCACAGCCAATTTCCAGAATGCGGCGCGGGGCATGAGGGTGCATGCCAGCGGCAATGCGCCGGGCCAGTTCGGCGGCGGCAATGCGCTGGATGCGGGCCGCCTGCTCATAATTCCGCGCTGAGTCGAAACCGGCGGCAATGCTGTCCTTGCGCGTCATGATGGCGTTATCCGTCTGGCCATGGTGGTGATGGCATCCGCGCAGGCCGTGGCATGCGTGAGCGGAAGCAGGTGGCCGCCTTCCAGCCATTGAAGGGAGGAGGCAGGAAAACAGGCCCTGGTCAGCGCCGGGGGCGCAATGGCATCCTGCGTGCCCGCCATGACATGAACGGGGCATGTCGTGCGCTGCAGGTCGGCCCGGCAATCCATGTCCATCAGGGCCTCGAGCCCGGTTTCGAGCCGGTCGCGCACAATCGGCTCAGGCACCGGCGAATTAATGCCCGCGCGCAGGCGGAAGCTGTGCAGCAATCCCTGTGGCGCGCGCAGCAGTCCCTGCCGCATGCGTTCGATCACGCGCCGTGCAATGCCAGCCGTAAAATCCGGCCCGGCCCCGAACCGGCTGAAGCCGTTGATCAGGATCAGGCCCCGGCACAGCGGGCCATGGTGGCGCAGAAGCCATAACGTGCCCAGTGAATGCCCGACTCCGATATAGGGCTCCTGCGGCAGTTCCATATGGGCGCGCGGGGCAAAGAAGCCGAAGTCGAGGCAACGCGTGCGCGTCTTGCCAAGGGCCGCGCGGGTCGCGGCCCAGAAGGTGGGGTCGAAGGCCCAGCCATGCACGAAGGCCAGCGGCAGGGTGGCGCTCATGCTGCGCTCTGTTGCAGGGCCAGCGGAATGGCTGTGGCGAGTTGGTCGATCATGGCATCGGTATGGGCCGCACTCAGTGCCAGGCGGATGCGGCTGCCATTGGGCGGCACCGTGGGCGGGCGTATGGCGGCGGCAAGCAGGCCCTGTGCCTCAAGGCTTGCGGCAAAGCGCAGGGCGCGCGCGGCGTCGCCGAGCATGATCGGCACGATCTGCGTGGTCGAGGGTTCGGGCGACAGGCCGCAACCGCGCACCACGTCGCGGATATGGGCTGCGTTGCGGGCCAGCCGGGCGCGTTCTCCATCCAGATGGGGCACGCATTCAAGGGCCGCATCCATCGCGCCGAGCATGGCCGGCGGCGGGGCGGTGGTGAACACAAAGCCCGAGCAGGCATTGACCAGCCAGTCACACAACGCACGCGAGCCGGTTACGAATGCGCCAAACCCACCCAGCGCCTTACTGAACGTGCCCATGACCAGATCGATCTCATGCCCCGCGCACAGGCCGCGCCCCTGTGGGCCAAGCACGCCGGTGGCATGGGCTTCATCCACGTAGGTAAAAGCGCCGTGTTGCCGCGCCAGCGCGCTGAGGCGGCCGATGTCGGTGCGGTCGCCGTCCATGCTGAACACACTTTCCGTCACGATGATCCGCAGGCCCGGCTCATCGGCATGGCGTCGCAGCAGGCTTTCCAGATGATCAAGGTCGTTGTGCCGGAAGCGGATCTGCCGCACGCCGGCCGCCATGCAGCCATGGTGCAGGCTGGCATGGTTCAGCCGGTCGGCAAAGACCAGCGGGGGCGTGCCCTGATCGGCCGCCAGCCGCAATATGGCCGCCAGTACCGACGCATTGGCCTGCCACCCGCTGGCCAGCAGCAGTGCCGCTTCCGCCCCCTTGAAGGCCGCGAGGCGCGCTTCCACCGCCATATGCTTCGCACTCGTACCGGTCACGAGCCGCGAGGCGCCAGCACCTGTTCCATCCTCCTGCAGCCACTGCGCCGCGCGGGCGGCAAGGGCGGGGTGATGTGACAGGCCGAGATAATCATTGGATGAGAAATTGACCAGCGCGCGCCCGTCACGGATAACGGTGACCGGCCCGGTCTGGCGCACGGGGCGCAGCACGCGGCGGATATGACGCTGCGCCATGTGGTCAAGCGCGGTCTGGAAAAGGGTGTCAAAACTGGCCATGAAGCGCATTCTCCTGCCGGAGCCTGCCGCCCCGGTCAATCCCGCCAATGCAATATCACGGAGACAGCGCATGAGTGGACCTGAATGGCTGGAGCGGGGCATGCAGCATGTCTGGCTGCCCTACGCGCAGATGCAGACCACCCTGCCCCCATTGCCCGCCACCCGCACGCAGGGCTGCACCATCACGCTGGCCGATGGCACGGAACTGCTTGATGGCATCGCCTCGTGGTGGACCGCCTGTCATGGCTACAACCACCCCCATATCCGCGCCGCGATGATGACCCAGCTCGAGCGCATGCCGCATGTCATGTTTGGCGGCCTGGTCAATGAACCGGCGCTGACGCTGGCGGCCCGCCTTGCCAGCCTGCTGCCCGGTGACCTGGAGCGGGTGTTCTTTACGGATTCCGGCTCGGTCGCGGTCGAGGTGGCCATGAAGATGGCCATCCAGTACTGGCTCAACCAGGGCCAGACCGGGCGGACAAAGCTGCTGGCCTTCCGCGGCGGCTATCATGGCGATACGATCGCCACCATGGCCGTGTGCGACCCGGAGGAAGGCATGCACAGCCTCTATAACGGCGCGCTGCCCACGCATTTCATTGCCGACCTGCCGGTCGATGCCGCCAGCACCGCAGCCCTTGATGCCCTGCTGGCACAAAACGCAGGCAGCATTGCCGCCATCATCACCGAACCGCTGGTGCAGGGCGCGGGCGGCATGCTGTTTCATGCGCCCGAAGTGCTGCGCACCTTGCGCACGCTGGCCGACCGCCATGGCGTGCTGCTCATCCTTGATGAAATCTTTACCGGCTTTGGCCGCACCGGCAAGATGTTCGCCTGCGAGCGGGCCGGGATCGTGCCGGACATCATCACGCTTTCAAAGGCATTGACCGGGGGCACGATGGCGCTGGCCGCTACCGTTGCGCGCAGGCATGTATTCGAGGCTTTTTTGTCTGATGATCCGCTGCATGCGCTCATGCATGGGCCGACCTTCATGGCCAATGCCCTGGCCTGCGCCTGCGCCAATGCCTCGCTCAACCTGTTTGCAACCGAACCGCGCCTGCAACAGGTGGCCCGTATTGAAGCGCGGATGCGCGCCGAACTCGAACCCTGCCGCGCTCTGCCCCATGTGGTTGACGTGCGTGTCATGGGGGGCATTGGCGTGGTGGAACTGGACCACATACGTGACATGAATGCGCTCAAGACCGCCCTGATCGCGCAGGGCGTATGGGTGCGGCCCTTCCGTAACATCGTTTACCTGACGCCTGCCTTCACCATCACGCCAGCCGAACTCAGCCGCCTTTGCGCTGCAATCCACACGGTTCTGGAGGGCCTGCGGCCGGATCAGCGCTAGGCCATCACGGACTGATCTGGTATGGAAGCATATGACTTTTTTTCAGCATAGATCCTGGCGCATGACAAATCATGACAGCAAGCGGCAGATCGTACTGAAGATCCTGTCGGATGGTCAGGCGCGTTCCGTCAAGGAAATTGGCGACCTGTTTCCCGAACTCGGCACCTACCATGCCCGCCTGGCCCTGCAGGCCCTGCGCAATCAGGGGCTGGTTACGGTGGAAGATGCTCCGGGCGCAAGCGAGGGCCGCAAGCGCAAGGTCTGGCGACTGGTCAAGCCAGCCACCTGAATGAAATACCCCCCGCAGCCGCGCTGCGGGGGGCCCCGTTGATCAGGACGGGGTGGATTCCAGTTCTTCCTTCTTGCCCGCGGCGGGCTTGGCGCGGCTGCTGCGGCGCGGGGCGCGGGGTGCACGCGGCGCGGGAGCCGGTGCGGCTTCCGGGGCCGCGTCAATTGTGGGCTGGGGCGCGGTTTCCGCAGGTTCGATCACGGCAGGCTGCTCGGCTGCCGGCTCGGCGGGCTCATCCGCAGCATGATCGCTGGGCTGGCGGTTCTCGACAGGGCGCGGCTGCCGGTTGGACATGCGCTCCTGACGTTCCTGCTGGCTCTGCTGGGCCGCCTGCGTCATGGCGTTGAGAATACGGAAATAATGTTCGGCATGCTGGAAATAGGCTTCCGCCATGACGCGGTCGCCACTGCCGCTGGCGTCGCGGCCAAGCTGCAGGTATTTTTCAAACAGTTGCTGTGCCGTGCCCCGCACGCGCAGGTCCGGGCCATTGCTGTCGAATACATGGTTGCGGTTCAACGGGATCTGGCCATTGTTATGGCGTACGGTTCCACCACTGCTGCCGCCCGAACGATGGTGACGGCTCCGCATGCGTTTCATGTTCATAAGCTGTCGCAGCACTTTCCTGTTGCCGGTCGCTGGCGCTGCCCTGGACCGTGGGGCGGTCTCTGCCCGTCCCGTCTGTTGCCATGTTGATTGTCCGGCACGACACCGAACGCTGATCCCTGCGCATGGCGGAACCTGTCAAGGGTTCGGGTCGCCTGTATTTCTGTTTTGCAATCGGGATCGCCCGCGGGGAGTGGAACAGCAATCAATCCGCTTTTCGTTTTCCCTGCGTTCTGACAGTATAACCTGTGCTTTTCTTTCTGCCAAATTATTTTTTCACCACCAGCGCCCGCCCTATTCCGCCAAGATCGGGGCGTATTTCCAAAACGTCCAGTCCCGCCGCGCGCATGAGTGCGGGCACGCTCTGGTCCTGCCCGATGCCCAGTTCCAGCACGCCCAGGCCGCCGGGGGCCAGCAGGTCCGGCAGGATCTGGGCCAGGGCGCGATAGGCGACGAGCCCGTCCGGTCCGCCATCAAGCGCGCGCGCGGGTTCATGGGCCACCACATCGGGCATGAGGGTGGCCAGATCTCCGTGCGGAATATAGGGCGGATTGCTCAGCACGAGGTCAAACGGCCCCTCCACCCCATCGGCCCAGTTACAGCACAGCATGTTGCTGCGCGTGGCCAGTCCGTTACGCGTGGCATTAAAGCTGGCCAGGGCGGCCGCCTGCGGGTTGAGATCCGTGCCAATGCCATGGGCATGCGGGTATTCCGCCAGGATGGCCAGAAGCAGGCAGCCCGTGCCGGTGCCGATATCAAGCACGCGCAGCGGCGCATTACGGTCAGGCAGATGGTCGAGCACGGCCTCAACAAGGGTTTCGGTGTCGGCACGGGGAATGAGGGTTGCAGGCGACACCGCAAGGTCAAGCGACCAGAACCCGGCCTGCCCGGTAATATAAGCCATAGGCTCGTAACGCAGGCGGCGGGCCAGCACATGGGCAAAGCGTGCCTGCGCCGCCTCGCTCAGCGTATCGATGCGCAGCAGCCCGGCAAGGTCGGTCCGGGCCGCGTGGGCGGCGAGCAGGCGGGCCTCGCGCAAGGGGGCCTCGATGTTGGCTGCACGCAGTTGTTGCGTTGCCTCATGCAACATCTGGCGCAAATTTGTGGGTGCCGGTGTCATGGCATCTTTCATCGCCGCTGCTTTCCGTCATACTGAGGCATTATGTACCTGCCTGCCCCTTTATCGCGCCTTGTGCGCGTGTTCCTGACCGCCATGCTGTGCGCTGCCGCGTCCCCTGCCCTTGCCGGATCGTTCGATGTGAGAGACGACTATGGCAGTGGGGAGATTTCGGAATCCGAGCGCTTTTATGTCGATGAGCAGCTTGTTGCCACCTTTCACCTCGACGCGGACCATACCAGCCAGACGGTCCATGTTGATACGGCAATGGGGCGCCTCAACCACAGCTACGCCCTGTGTGGGGAAATCTACATTCGCCGCCCCAGTGGCAAGGTCGAGATCCATCAGGTCAGCGGCGAAGGCGTGCTGTATCATCCCGATGGTCACCATTTCGAGGCCATCGCCTCGCGCAATTTCACCGAGTTCTACCTTGTCGATGACAATGAGCCCGAAAGCGTCGAACGCCACCCCGGCCATAGCAGCCTGTGTGCCGCTCCCACGTCCTGAACGGGTATTTCCTCAGCCCTCATCCGCTGCAAGCAGGGCGGCCTGTTCTTCCTGCGTCAGGGCATCGACAAATTCATCGAGTTCACCCGCCATCACCCGGTCGATCTTGTAAAGCGTGAGCCCGATGCGGTGGTCGGTCACCCGGCCTTGCGGGAAGTTGTAGGTGCGGATGCGCTCGGAGCGGTCGCCCGTGCCCACCTGGGCACGCCGGTCGGCCGCGCGGGTTTCGTGGGCGGCAGCGCGGTTGCGCTCATACAGGCGCGCGCGCAATATCTTCATGGCCTTGGCGCGGTTCTTGTGCTGGCTTTTTTCCTCCTGCATCGCAACCACGATATTGGTGGGCAGATGGGTGATGCGCACGGCGCTCTCGGTCTTGTTGACGTGCTGCCCCCCTGCCCCGGATGCGCGGTAGACATCAATGCGCAGGTCGCCCTCATTAACCTCGACATCCACCTCTTCCGCCTCGGGCAGCACGGCCACGGTCACGGTGGAGGTATGGATGCGCCCCTGGCTCTCGGTTGCGGGCACGCGCTGCACGCGATGCACGCCCGATTCATATTTCAGCCGGGCAAACACGCCACGTCCGGTAATGCTGGCAATCCCCTCGCGCAGGCCGCCGAGTTCGGACTGGTCATATTCCAGAATCTCGAAGCGCCAGCCGCGCTGGTCGGCATAGCGCTGGTAGGCGCCAAACAGTTCGGCGGCGAACAGACCCGCCTCGTCACCACCCGCGGCGGGGCGGATTTCGAGGATGGCGCTGCGTTCATCCGCCTCGTCACGCGGCAGCATGGCGAGACGGATATCATGGCGCAGGGTCGGGATCTGCGTGCGCAGTTCGTCGAGTTCGGCCTGGGCAAGTTCGCGCATTTCGGGGTCGGCGAGCATCTGGCTGGCATCTCGCTCGGCTTCTTCCGCCCCGCGCAATGCGTTCACGCGCGTGACAATCGGCTCAAGCTCGGCATACTCGCGTGAGGCCTGCGTGAAATCACTGCCCGACAGGCCCTGGGCCAGAAGGGCCTGCAATTCCTCGCACCGGCCAACGATCCGGTCCAGGCGTTCGTCGAATTTTGACACGCTCAGCCCCCTGCGGCGCTTCCGGCCTGAAGGGCTGTGGCCACGCCATCGAAAGGCACCTCGGTCTGCTGTCCGCTATCAAGGTTCTTGAGCTGCACCACGCCGCGTGCAATCTCGTCGCTGCCAATCACCACGACATGCGACGCATTCATGCGGTTGGCGCGTTCCATGCGGCGTTTCATGTTGCCGCGATAGGATGTTTCCGCCCTAATGCCAGCCGCCCGCAGGCCCTGCAGCACGGTCAGGGAAGCAGCCTGCGCATCCGCACCCATCGGCACGACGGCAACCGGCCGCGGCTCGGCCGGAACATCCTCAAGCAGCATGGACAGGCGCTCGATCCCGCCCGCCCAGCCGATGGCCGGCGTGGCAGGGCCACCCATCTCGGCCACGAGGCCATCGTAGCGCCCACCAGCCAGCACGGTACCCTGCGCGCCAAGGCGCTCGGTTACGAACTCAAAGGCGGTATGGCCGTAATAATCCAGTCCCCGCACAATGCGCGGGTTTTCCCGAAAGCGCACGCCCATCGTGTCCAGCGTGCCGCGCAGCCCATCCCAGAATGCCTGGGCCTCGGGCGTGAGGAACTGGGCAATAGTAGGCGAATCCGCCACCAGCGCGCGATCCTGCGGGGCCTTGCTGTCAAGAATGCGCAGCGGGTTACGCTCCAGCCGGGCCTGGCTGTCAGCGGAGAGTTCGGCGCCGCGTTCGCTGAAATAGGCGATCAGCGCCGTGCGCCAGGCGTCGCGGCTGGCGCTGTCGCCCAATGTGTTGAGTTCCAGCACCACTTCATCGCCAATGCCGAGCGCGTGCAGCACATCGCGGCCCATGGCAATGACCTCGGCATCGGCCAGCGGCTCGGCAGCGCCCAGCAGTTCGGCGCCGATCTGGTGGAACTGACGGTAGCGCCCCTTCTGCGGGCGCTCGTAGCGGAACATGGGGCCGGCGTAGAACACCTTCTGCGGCAGGGACTGGGTCAGCCCGTTGGTGACCAGCGCGCGACAGATGGCTGCCGTGCCCTCGGGCCGCAGGGTCAGGGATTCACCGCCACGGTCCTCGAATGTGTACATCTCTTTCGAGACAACATCCGACGTATCGCCCAGCGAGCGCGAAAAGACCCGCGTATCCTCGAACACGGGGGTCGACCACTCATCAAACCCGTACAGGCCGACAATGCGGCGCGCGGTTTCCACTACATGGTTGAACCGCCTGCGTTCCTCACCAATCAGGTCATGGGTGCCACGAACGGGCTGTAAGCTGCTCACTACGCGATATTCCTGTCTTCACGCCGATGGGCCGCGCGCCCCTTGGCCGGGCACGCGGCATTTGTTTCAGTCCGTGGTGGACATGGTGGCCTCGCGGGCCATTTCCTCGGCGGGGGTGTTGTTGGCATCCGCCTTTTCCAGCACGGCCACCTTCTTTTCAACCAGCTCCACGATATGCTCGATCATGTCACCGGCGGGCATGGTGTGGTCCTGCTTGCCTGCGGAATAGACCATATGCCGGCCCGAACCGCCGCCGGTCACACCGATATCGGTCATCAGCGCCTCACCGGGGCCATTGACCACGCAGCCGATGATCGACAGCGTCATGGGCGTCTTGATATGGGCCAGGCGATCTTCCAGCGTCTGCACGGTCTCGATCACGTTGAAGCCCTGCCGCGCGCAGGACGGGCAGGAAATGATCTTCACGCCACGGTGGCGCAGCCCGAGCGACTTGAGAATATCCCAACCAACCAGCACTTCCTCTTCCGGCTCGGCCGAGAGCGAGACGCGCATCGTGTCACCCACGCCCGCCCACAAAAGGTTGCCCAGCCCGATGGAGGACTTGACCGTGCCCGCGCGCTTGCTCCCCGCCTCGGTAATGCCGATATGCAGCGGATGGTCGCATACATCGGCAAGCTGCTGGTAGGCCGCGACCGCCATGAACACGTCCGACGCCTTCACGCTGATCTTGAACTCATGGAAGTCATGATCTTCAAGGATCTTGGCGTGTTCGAGCGCGCTTTCCACCAAGGCTTCGGGGTTGGGCTCGCCGTATTTTTCCAGAAGGTGCTTCTCCAGCGAACCGGCATTGACGCCGATGCGGATGGAGCAGTTGTGGTCCTTTGCCGCCTTCACCACCTCGCGCACGCGCTCGGCGCTGCCGATGTTGCCGGGGTTGATGCGCAGGCATGCCGCCCCGGCCTGGGCGGCCTCGATGGCGCGCTTGTAGTGGAAGTGGATATCGGCCACGATCGGCACGTTCACTTCGCGCACGATCTCGGCGAGCGCCTTGGTGCTTTCCTCATCGGGGCAGGATACGCGCACGATATCCACGCCCGCGAGCTCGGCGCGGCGGATCTGCGCGATCGTGGCCTCGGCATCGGTGGTCAGCGTGTTGGTCATGGTCTGCACCGAAACCGGGGCATCACCACCGACCGGCACGCTGCCGACATGGATCTGCCGCGACTTGCGGCGTTCGATGTGCTGATAGGGACGATAGCTGCTCATTTCTGTGCCCTCCACATTAAGGCGGCGGTTGTGCTCCGGCCCGCCGTGGCGGGGCGTGGCACGGCCCGTTGGTCTGTTACATGCCGGTTCCCGGCATGGTGACCACAGTGTGGACCATGCCGTAGGAGACCCTTTTACTCTGGATTGATGTGCTGCGGGAGGGGCGGAGAGAGATTATTGCCGCCCCCTGTGGCGGTTGTGCCGCCTGACTGCATGGATGAAGGCATTGGCGGGTGGATATTTTCCGCCGGTGCGGCGTGCAGCACCGAGCCATCAGCCACGCCCGCCGGGCTGAGCGGAATATTGTGCCGCACTTCACCAATACGGCCGAGTGGCTGGGTCGTGACCCCGCCTGCCGCAAGTGTCAGGCCACCTGCATTGCCCACGGTCAGTTCCAGGCCGGACTGGCCCGGTGGCGTCTGCCATGTATCGCCAGCATGGAGCACATGCTCATACAGCACCGGACCGCCATGCTGGCGCACCTCCACCCAGGTCGTGGCCGATGCGTTCAGGGTCACGCTGTCAGTCGCTGTGGTAGCGGGTGCGGGCACTGCAGGCGCAGCCTGCTGGGCCAGCACGTTACGGTCCTCGCCCATTTTCTCAAGCGGCTGCGGGGGGGCAGCCGGTGCTGGCATGGGCGGGAGCACTGCCGCTGGTGGCAGCGTGGCGGGCACCCCGGTCAGCGCATCACGCTCCTGCGGTGGCAGGGGCTGCGGCGCGGGCCGTTCATCTGCAGGCGGCAGCACGGAGGCCACCTGCGGCGACGCGGTCGTGCCCGATGACAGGCCCGGCAGGGTCAGCTTGGCCGGAAGGTCGTGAATGCCCTGCGAACCGGTCAGCTTGTACCATCCGGCATAGGCACCCACCAGGATGACGAGGCCGCACAGCAGGAGCACGCCGGTTGGCAGCCCCCGGTCAGGCAGGGGCACGGGAAAGGACAGTTCGGCCCTGCGGGTGAAGGCCCCGCGGCTTTCTATCTTGAAGCGTTCGACAAGCTGTTCGCCTTCCAGCCCCAGCGCATTGGCGTAGCTGCGCAAAAAACCGATGGCATAGGCCGAGCCGGGAAGTTCGCCGGGGCGTCCATCCTCAAGGGCCTGCAGGTAAGGCAGGCGGATGCGCAGCCATGCCGCGACATCAGGCAGGTTCCAGCCCAGTTCCTCGCGGCGCGCGCGCAGCATGTCGCCTACCGAGGCGATGGAAGTGACGCCGGGTGCCGACGCGGGCGTGTCCGGCGTTACCTTGCCGCGGAAAATGCGCTTGCCATCAGTCATCCGTAGCGGGCCCTCTCTTCCTGACGGATCAGGGCATCGATGGCCTGATCGACCAGCTGATTGATAATTTCGCTGACCGGCTGCTCTGCGGTGATCATGCCCACGGACTGCCCGGCCATGACCGATCCGTTCTCCACATCGCCATCAATCACGGCGCGGCGCAGGGCGCCCGCCCAGAAATGCTCGATATCAAGCTGGGCGGCTTCCTTGGTCAGTTCACCACCCTGGAAGCGGCGCAGCGTTTCCGCCTGGTGCTGCATGAAGCGCCTTGTGCCGGCATTGTTCAGCCCCCGCACCGGAATGACCGGAAAACGCTCGTCAAGCTGCACCGATGTCACGGCATCACGCGCGTTGGCGCGGATGAAGGCCTTCTTGAAGTTTTCATGCGCGATGCTCTCGCGTGAGGCGGCAAAGCGCGTGCCAAGCTGCGCGCCCGATGCGCCCTGTTCAAGGTAGGACAGGATCGCATCCCCCCGCCCCAACCCGCCTGCCACAAACACCGGCACGTCATGGATATGGGGCAGGATTTCCTGCGCCAGCACCGTCAGCGACACGGGACCGACATGCCCGCCCGCTTCCGATCCCTCGATCACCAGCGCATCGACGCCCAGCCGCACCAGCCGCTTGGCCAGCACGAAGGCGGGCGCGAACGCAATGACCTTCGCACCCCCGTCCTTGATGGCGCGGATGACCGGCCCGGACGGAATGCCACCTGCCAGCACGACATGGGTAATGCCTGCCCTGATGCACACCTGCACCAGATCATCAAGCCGGGGGTGCATGGTGATCAGGTTCACGCCAAAGGGCTTCTTGGTCAGGGCCTGTGTCGCGGCAATTTCCTCGGCCAGGCGATCAGGTTCCATCGCGCCGCAGGCCAGCACGCCAAAGCCGCCCGCGTTGGAAATGGCCGAGACGAGGTTACGCTCGCTCACCCATGACATTGCCCCTGCCAGCAGCGCGTATTCGCTACCCAGAAAGCGCGTGCCCCGCCCCCACAGGTGATCGAGCCGGGCGCGGGCCTCGGCGCGGCGCGCGGGGTCGGTCAGGACGGACGGGGCATCAGGGGTGGCGGCCATGGTCGTGCTCACGCCGCATCCAGCCCATAGGCGGTATGGAGCGCACGCACGGCCAGCTCGGTATATTCGGCGGCGATCAGCACCGAGACCTTGATCTCGCTTGTCGAGATGACCTGCACGTTGATGTTGCGCTCGGCCAGGGTGCGGAACATGGTGCTGGCCACACCGGCATGCGAGCGCATGCCAACGCCCACGACGCTGATCTTGACCACGCTGTCATCGGTCTGCAGTTCGGCGTAGCGGGTGGTGGCGCGCGTGTTTTCCAGCACCGAGATGGTGCGCGCGAGGTCGGTCTTGCCAATGGTGAAGGTCATGTTGGTCATGCCGTCATCGCCGGTGCTCTGCACGATCATGTCCACGTTCACATTGGCATCGGCCAGCGGGCCGAACACGGCGGCGGCAATGCCTGGCCGATCGGGAAGCTGGCGGACGGAAACCTTCGCCTCGTCCCGGGAGTAGGCAATTCCGGCGACCTGTTCCTGTTCCACGATTTCGTCCTCATCCACGACTAATGAACCGGGCAGATGCCCTTCCGATGGTGCTGGCCCGTCATTGAAACTGGAGAGCACCTGCACGCGCACGCGCTTCTTCATGGCCAGTTCCACGCTCCGGGTCTGGAGTACCTTGGCGCCGACCGACGCCAGCTCCAGCATCTCCTCATAGGTGATGCGGTCCAGCTTGCGTGCCTTGGTAACAATACGCGGATCGGTTGTATAGATTCCGTCCACATCCGTGTAGATGTCGCAGCGATCCGCCTTCAGTGCCGCAGCCAGCGCCACGGCCGAGGTATCGGAACCGCCACGGCCCAGCGTGGTGATGCGCCCGTCTTCCCCAATGCCCTGAAAACCGGCCACGACCGGCACCTGGCCCGCGCGCATGCTTTCGATCAGCGCCGTGCCGTCGATTGATTCGATGCGGGCCTTGCCGTGGGCGTTATCGGTGCGCAGCGGGATCTGCCAGCCCAGCCAGGAGCGGGCGTTGATGCCCAGCTTCTGCAGCGCGATGGCCAGCAGCCCGCTGGTCACCTGCTCGCCGGTGGAAACGACGGCATCGTATTCGCGTTCATCATGCGTTGCGGAAAGATCGCGGCAGTAACCGACAAGGCGGTTGGTCACGCCAGACATGGCGGAGACCACAACGGCAACCTCGCATCCGGCCTCGACCTGTTTCCGGACTTTTTCCGCCACGGCCCGAATCCGCTCAAGATCAGCAACGGAAGTGCCGCCGAATTTCATCACGATCCGTGGTACGGTAGGGGACATCGGAATAATGGCTCCATTATGGCTCGGGCTTCAGCATATCCGGAACGGGGGCCTGTTGGCCAATCCGGGGCATTGCGTTATGCGCAAGCCGCGTCACATACATCTCCCCAGCTTCCGCGTCCAGCGGGAGAAAGCCAATTGAAAGGCGGTGCACCCATGCAGCATCACGATTCGACCGTCGTGTCGGCGGATTCCGTCGCCCCGGATGAAATCGCCCATTTCAGCGATCTCGCTGCCCGGTGGTGGGATCCCGCAGGCCCCATGCGCCCGCTCCACGCCATGAACGACCTGCGCACGGGCTGGGCCATGCGCCACCTGCCCGCCCCCGTGGCGGAGGATGGCACCCGGCGCACGCTGCTCGATATCGGCTGCGGCGCGGGGCTGGCCAGCGAAGCCTTTGCCCGCGCGGGCTTTGATGTGACCGGGCTTGATGCCTCGCAGGCGGCGATCACGGCGGGGCGGTTGCACCTGCGCCACCACCCCCTGCCCCAGTCCGCAGGCCCGCTGGCCTATCGTTGCGGCAGCGCGGAAGAACTGGTGGCCCATCATGCGCGCTTTGATGCGATTTCCGCCCTTGAGGTCATCGAGCACGTCACCGACCCGGCCGCTTTCCTGTGCATGCTGGGCAGCCTGCTCAAGCCGGGCGGGGCCATGGTGGTCTCGACCATGAACCGCACCTGGCGCTCGATGGCCATGGCCAAGATCGGGGCGGAATACGTGCTGCGCCTGCTGCCCGTGGGCACGCATGACTGGAAGAAGTTCATCACGCCCGCCGAGCTGGGCCAGTACGCCGCCCGCGCCGGCCTGCGCGTGACCGATGTGGCGGGCATGGTGCCCGGCCTGGGCGGCTGGCGCGAGAGCCGTGACATGGCGGTAAACTACATCGCAGCCCTCGTGCGCGACTGAGGAAGCCGCGCGCCCGTTGGGGTCAGGCCACTCAGATCGTGTTCATGAACGCGAAGGTGGTCGGACTGCCCACCGGGGTGAAGTTCCATGTAAAATCGAGCACGCCGGTCTGGGCATTGGCCTTGAAGGACGTGACCGAATCACTGCGCTGGTTGGCACAGAACAGGAAGGTGCCGCTGGGGTCGAACATCATGGCGCGGCCATAATCGGCATGCATCCAGATTTCTTCCACCAGGTTGAGCGTGCCGTCATCGTTCACGTGGAAGCTGGCCAGCGAATCGCCCAGCCGGTTCGACACGTACAGATATTTGCCGTTGGGCGAGAGCAGGATGCCCGCCGCCAGCGTGCTGCCGCGGAAATGCGGGGTAACGGTGCTCACGGTCTGCTGCGGCACGATCTCGCCGGTCTGCGGGTTGAAGGTGGCGGCGACCACTTTCGAATCCTGCTCGCCCAGGATGTAGATCATCGTTCCTTTCTCGTTGAAGGAGAAATGGCGCGGGGCGGAACCCGGCGTCATGGCGATGAAGGGTGTCTTGGCGGGCACGAGGCGGCCGGTATGCAGGTCGAGCGTCCAGACATAGACCCGGTCCAGCCCGGCATCACAGGCCAGCACGTAACGGCCCGAGGGGTCGGAAGCCACCATGTGCACATGCGCCATGGAATGATCGCTGATGGCGAAGTTGCCCGGCGGGTTGTCCGCCGCGCGATCGGGCATGCGCGGGCCGGTGTTGTGCACGACATCGGTCGGGTCGCCAAGGCTGCCATCGGGGTGGATGGGCAGCACGCCAACCGTGCCGCCCATGTAATTGGCCACCAGCACGTATTTGCCCGAGGCATGGATGCTCAGATGCGCGGGCACGGCACCGCCTGAACGCATGACGTTGAGCTTGGTCAGTTCCCCGCTCGAGCGGTTGACCGAGAACGCGGTGACGCAGCCTTCCTTGTTGGCATTGAAATCATCGATTTCGCTCAGGGCGTAGAGATGCCTGAAATCGCTGGACATGGCCATGAAGGACGGGCTGGCGATATCCACATAGGTCATGAGCGGGGAAAGGCTGCTGGTATCGGGGTTCATCTCGAACACCGATATGCCCTGCCCGTTGCCCGCCCCGCCAGGGGGGCCGTGCTGGGTGTAGCCGCCAATGTAGCAGATGGTGCGGGGCTTGTTGCCCGGCGCGGTCTGCGCCACGGCGCGGCGGGAGAGTATGGGCACGCTGGCCGCCAGGGCGGTGGCGAAGGTGCGGCGTGAAAGGGTGGTGCTCATGACAGAAAGGACGATCCTGGTCAGTTGGAACTGTTTTTATTGCTTGCTACGGCAGTCTGCACGCAGGGCCGATATCTCCGGTATAGCGGGTCCATGTTTCGGTTTCACCAAATAAAGGCACCGCCACGAAGCCACGCAGCTTCAGGTCGCCTGATTGCGAGACCCACAGCTTGGCATGGTACACATGCCCGGTATCCGGATCGGTGACATGGCCATTCCAGTGCCCCTTCGTCTCGGGGTCAGGCGTAAACCCGTTGAGCATGGGCAGGTTGCATTCAGGCTCGCCCCGTTTGTCGCGCGGCATGTCGGTGGTGTAGCGCAGCCCTGCCAGCCTTCCGCACACTTCCTGCCCGCACTGGCTGATCTCGAACACGCCATCATGGTCCTTGGTCATCCACCGGCCAATAATGTCCGCCCCTTCGGCATGGGCAGCGACGGGGGACGCCAGCCCGACCGCCATGGCACATAACGCGGTCATGGCCGGCAGGGCGAACGCCCGGAGGATGCGGCCACCCTTCTGGCGCAGGGTCATGTTCCGTTTTGTGTCGTGCATCTTGAATCGTTCCCCCGACATGGCGCGCATTCCGGTCAGTGCCCCGGAGCGCGCTTGCGTCTACCCTCTAGCTGTCAGCACGCCGGACCCATGGGATGGCGTGGATTTCAACCCCCGCCTCATCAAGTTCGGCATGCTCCTCTTCCGTCATGCTACCATAAATGCCCCGGGCTTCACGCTCGCCACGATGCATGCCCAGAGCTTCCTCGGCAAAGCGGTCGCCCACGTCATCACAATGCGCCTCAACGGTGTCACGTATTTTCTGTAACAGGGCGAGCATGGTATCGGGCATGGCCTGTGGCGCATGGCCGGGTGGCGTGGACGTGGGCGCAGGCATGGGCGTAACGGGCGTGGTAGCGGCTTCAGCCTGCCGCGCGGGCATGCCCGTATGGACGGCGGGCGCCATGAGGGCGCGCGTTACATCGGGCGTGCCGCAATGCGGGCACGACAGCAGCCCGGCCGCGGCCTGCCGCTCGAACGCGGCGCTGCCGGGAAACCACCCTTCAAACTCATGCCCCGCGCCGCAGCGCAACTGATACCGGATCATGCCGTCATGTCAGTCCTTGCCAAGCAGGCCATCGAGCCGGCCTGCGCGTTCAAGCGCCATCAGCTCATCGCACCCACCAATGGGCGTGTTGTCGATGAAGATCTGCGGCACGGTGGTGCGCCCGCCCGAGCGGCTGATGGATTCCGCGCGCTCGGGCGTGCCGTAGGGGGCATCGATTTCGTTGAAGGAGACACCCTTCTGCTTCAGCAGCCGCACGGCGCGGATGCAGTAGGGGCAGCCGGGTTGGGTGTAGATATCGATTGCGGGCATTGAACCTTCACTTGGCTTGCGGGTTGATCCGCCACCCATAATCCGGGGCGAATGCGTCTGTCTCGGGTCATCCTATCCTATTGCGGCGCATGCTGGCCACTGGCACGCGCGGCGGCAAGCACATCAACCCGCGCAGCGCCCGCCGCAAGCAGGGGAACAGCGCAGGCCGCCAGCGTGGCGCCGGTGGTCATCACGTCATCCACCACGATGACATGCCGCCCCGACAGCGCGGGAATCCGCTCGGGCCGCACCGTAATCGCCCCATGCATGAGGTGCTGGCGCTGGCTGCGGCCCAGCCCTTCAAGCGGGCGGGTGGCGCGGATGCGCTCAAGCCCGTCGCACAGGGCCATGCCCCCCGCAAGACGCGCCAGCGCGCGGGCCAGAAGTGCTGCCTGGTTGTAGCGGCGGCCAAACAGCCGCAGGCGATGCAGCGGAACCGGCATGAAAAGGCTTTCCCCCGTCATGATGTCCCTCCCCGCCATGGCCATGTAACGCGCCAGCAGCGATACGTTTTCCGTGCGGTCGGCATATTTCAGCGGCAGGATGAGGCCGCGCGCGGTCTCATCATACATCATGGCGGCACGGGCTTCGCGCCACGGCGGCGGGTTCTGCTGGCATGTGGTGCAGGTCATGTCCGGCCCCGCGGCCGCGCGGGAGGAGAACGGCAGGGCGCAGCGGCGGCAGAAGGGCGGCGTAATCAGATGCATCTGCCCCACGCACGTCCCGCACAGATGCCCCGCCTGCGTCACCTCCGCCCCGCAGGCAAGGCAGCGGGGCGGAAACAGCAGGTCAAGCACCGGCGTTGCGGCCCTGCGCCACCACGGGGCGGAACGGGTCATCGGCTCACACGATCGTGGGCTTGGCAGGGCGCGGGCATGGGTTCAAACCAAGGGGCATGAGCCCGGATGTGCCGCAGATATTCGACCGCCATGCCGTCAGGTTGCACCGTGACCGCGCGGCGCGCGACGTGGCGGCGGTGCGCCCCGTTGTGGAGGAAGCCGCCACCCGCCTGCTCGACCGGCTTGATGATGTCACGCGCCCGTTCGCCACGGCGCTGGATATTGGCGGGCGTGGCGTTGTAAGCCCGATGCTGCGCGCGCGCGGCATCGAAACCCTTGCCGCCGATCTCTCGCCCCGCATGGCGGCCCTTGATGCCGGGCCTGCCGTGGCCATGGATGGGGAATGGCTGCCCTTTGCCCCGCACAGTTTCGATCTGGTGGTGGCGTGTCTTTCGCTGCACTGGGTTAATGACCTGCCGGGGCTGCTGGCGCAGGTACGCACTGTTCTGGCGCCGGATGGGCTGTTCCTGGCCTGCATGCCGGTCCTGCCCACGCTGGGCGGGCTGCGCACGGCGCTGATGGAAGCCGAGATGGCGCAGCGCGGGGGTGTCTCGCCGCGCGTCTCGCCCTTTCCCGGCCTGCGCGACTGCGCGGCCCTGCTGCAACGCGCGGGGTTTGCCCTGCCGGTGGCCGATGCGGATGTGATCGAACTGAGTTACGCAACCCCCATGGGCCTGCTGGCCGACCTGCGCCACGCAGGCGAGACCAATGCCCTGTGCCAGCGCGCGCGTGGCCTGACATCCCCTGCCCTGTTGACCGAGGCGCTTGACCGCCTGCCGCGTGATGCCGATGGTGCCGTGGCACAGTCGCTGCACATCGCGGTCATGACCGGCTGGGCCCCTGCCCCCACGCAACCCCGGCCGCTGCGGCCCGGCCAGTTCAGCGTGAGCCTGGAGGAGGCGCTGCGCGGGCCACCGTAACATTCAGCCGCCCGTAACACTCATGTGGCGCCGCACGCGGGCGGGATCATCCGCATCGCGCCCGATCTCGAAATCATGCCCCTTCGGCTTGCGCAGGATGGCGGCGCGGACATGGTCCATCATCGCCGCATCATCCTCACCCGCGCGCAGGGGCGCGCGCAGGTCGGTCGAGCCTTCATGCCCAAGGCAGGTGTAAAGCCTGCCGGTGCAGGACAGGCGCACGCGATTGCAGCTTTCACAAAAATTATGGGTCATGGGCGTGATGAAGCCGATGCGCCGGTCCGTCTGGCCAATGCGGGCATAACGCGCGGGGCCGCCGGTGCGGTACGCCAGCGGTTGCAGCGTCCAGTTCTGCTCAAGCCTGCGGCGCACGGTCGAGAGTGGCAGGTAATGGTCGGTGCGGTCCTCGCCCGTCTCGCCCATGGGCATGGTCTCGATCAGGCACAGATCGGCGCCGATCTCGCCGCACCAGGCAATCAGCGTGTCGAATTCATCTTCATTCACGCCCGCCATGGCCACGGTGTTGATGCGCACGGCAAGTCCCGCCTCCCTCGCCGCGCGGATGCCATCGAGCGTGCGGGCAAGGTTGCCGCGCCGGGTGATGCGGGCAAAACGGGCGGGATCAAGCGAATCAAGGCTGACATTGACGCGGCGCACGCCACAGGCATGCAGGCCATCGGCAAATTCGGCCAGCCTGCTGGCATTGGTGGTGAGCGTGAGTTCATCAAGCCCCGGCTGGCCGGTATCGCGGTGCAGCCATTTACCCATTTCGTGGAAGAAGGACATGACATCGCGCCGCACCAGCGGCTCGCCTCCGGTCACCCGCAGCCTGCGCACGCCGTGGCGGATGAAGGCTGCGCACAGGCGCTCGAGTTCAGGCAGCGACAGGATTTCCGCCTTGGGCAGGAAGGTCATGTCCTCGGCCATGCAGTATATGCAGCGCATGTCGCACCGGTCGGTGACTGACACGCGCAGGTAGGTCAGCAGGCGGCCGTAGGAGTCGGGTAGCGGGGCATGGTTCATGCAGTCACTGGCCCTGGGACAGCACGGTCAGGTGCACGACCGTGGCATTGACCATCACCTTGCCTGCATGGGGAAACATGACCGTAACGCGTTCGCCAATGGCCGACTGCACCGCGCCATCGCCCCATTCCGGGTGCTCGGGGTGGCGGACGATCTGCCCCGGAACGAGAAAGGACCGGAAAGGTAAAGGGGCCATGATGCTGCGCGGTTCCTGCATGGGGGTCATGACCGGCATATCGGACCGGTGCGGGCCTTATTAAACCCCATTGGCGGGTATTCAACAAAAAAACAGCCTGCCTGCCGTCGCAGCCCCGCCTTTTCCCCCATCACAAGGCATGTTACCGCAAGGACATGCGCACGCCCTTTTCCCGGCCGGTACAGGCATGACCCAACGCCCCACCATAAGGGGGCGCCTGTGCGGAGCCTTGCTCGGGGCGGGGTGGCATGGCCTGTCTGCCCTGCTGGCCCCTGTCTTGCGCCTCAACCTGCGCCGCAGGCTGGCGCGCGGTAAGGAAACCCGGGCCAGCCTGCCCCAGCGTCGCGGCCTCGCCACCCGCCCCCGCCCTCCGGGATTGCTGGTGTGGCTGCATGCGGCCAGCGTGGGCGAGACGGTTGCCCTCCTCCCGGTCATGGCACACCTGCTTGAGGCTGATCCCGCGCTGCACGTTCTGGTCACGACCGGCACGGTCACGGGAAATGCCATCCTGCATGACCGCCTGCCCGCAATAGCTGGACAGGACCAGGTCATCGCGCAATTCGCGCCGCTCGACGTACCGCGCTGGAGCGCGCGGTTTCTTGATTACTGGCGGCCTGACGTGGGCGCGCTGGTGGAAAGCGAACTGTGGCCCAACATGATTGCGGCCTGCCACGCGCGGCATATGAGGCTGGCGCTGCTCAACGGCCGCATGTCCGATCGCTCGCTGGCCCATTGGCGCAAGGCCGCCTGCCTGCTGGCCCGCATGCTCTCGGCCTTTACATGGGTCATGGCCCGCAGCGCGGAAGATGCGGCCCGACTGCAACAGGGCGGCGCGACCCGGATCGACCTGATTGCCGACCTCAAGGATGCAGCCGCCCCCCTGCCACATGACCCCGCGGCGCTGGCCGAACTGCAAACCCTTCTGGCCGGTCGGCCGGTCTGGGTCGCGGCCTCCACCCATGAGGGAGAAGACGCCACCGTCATCGCCGCAAGCGCCCTTGTGCGGCAGGTGGTGCCCGATGCCCTGACCATCCTCATCCCCCGCCACCCCGAACGCGGCGCGGATATAGCCGCGCGCGCCAGCGCCCCGCGCCGCGCATTGGGTCAGGTCCCTGCCGCGCAGGACGGGCTATGGATCTGTGATACGCTGGGCGAGATGGGCCTGTTCCTTGCCCTTGGCGCGCCGGTGCTGATGGGCAACAGCCTGCCCGGCTGCGCGGGCGGTGGCCATAACCCGCTGGAACCCGCGCGCGCTGCCTGCCCTGTAGCCAGCGGGCCGCAGATCGGCAATTTCCGCCAGGCTTATGCCCGGATGGCAGACAGCGTGCAGTTTGTCGAAACCCCGCCCGATATTGCCCGATGGCTTATCCCGCTCCTCCAGAACCCTGATGCCTGCCACAAGGCTGGCGCATGCGCCAAGCAGCACGCCCTGCCCGATTCCGCGCTGGTCGGGCGCATAACCCAGGCCCTTCTTGCACTGGACCCGCGCTAATGCAGCCGCCCGCCTTCTGGTGGCGGCCAGCCACCGATTCTGACCTTGCGGCGTGGCTCCTTGCCCCCCTCGCCCATATTTACGCCGCCGCAACCGCACGTCGCCTGCGCCGTGCATCATGGCAGGCCCCCGTGCCGGTGCTGTGCTGTGGCAATATTGGCGTGGGTGGCGCGGGCAAGACGCCACTGGTGATGGATCTGGCAAAGCGCGCCATAAGCCGGGGGCGCAGGCCCGCTTTTCTCTCACGCGGATATGGTGGCCGGGCACGGGCGGGAACACGGGTTGACCCGAAACTGCACACCGCGCGCGACGTGGGCGACGAACCCCTGCTGTTGGCCCGCATCGCACCATGCTATGTGGGCGCTGACCGGGCTGTATCGGCACGCCGCGCCGTGGCGGATGGCGCGGATTGCCTGTTGATGGATGACGGGTTCCAGAACCCCACCCTGCATCAGGACCTGGCGCTGGTGGTGGTTGATGGCGCGGTCGGTTTTGGCAATGGGCGCGTGCTGCCTGCTGGCCCCCTGCGCGAGCCGGTAGCCACGGCATTCGCCCGCGCCGGTGGCGTCGTCATCATGGGCGGTGACCAGCAGGGCATTGCGGCCAGCCTGCCTGATGGACTGCCCTGTTTTGCAGCAACCCTGCAACCCGACACGCAATCGGTGCCGCGTAACCGGCCCATCATCGCCTTTGCGGGCATCGGGCGACCCGCGAAGTTTTTCGAGGGGCTGGCGCAGAGCGGCCTGCGCCCTGCCCGCTGCCTCGCCTTTCCCGATCATCACGCCTATACCGCAGCCGAGCAGGCCCGGCTGCACAGACTTGCAGCACAGGCCGGGGGCTGCCTTGTTACAACACGGAAGGATGCCGTGCGCCTAAACGCCGCCCTGCAGGCGGAGGTGCATACGGTGGACCTGCAACTGGCATGGACCACCCCCGCCATGCCCGAACGGATACTGGATCTATGGCTGGGCACGACACGGCAATGAAAGCAGAACAGCCCAAGGCACAACAGCCCACACGGCAGATGCGCCTTGAAGCGGCCCTGGTGCGCGGGCTTGTGGCTCTCTTCCGCCGCCTTGGCCCGGTGCGGGCCTCCAATTTTGGCGGGTGGCTGTGCCGCACGGTGGGGCCGCGCCTGCCCATCTCGAAAATAGCCGATGCCAATCTGCGCATGGCCATGCCCGAACTCGACGCCGGGATGCGCCGCGCCGTCATCCGCGCCATGTGGGACAATATTGGCCGCAATGCGGGCGAGTTCCCCCATCTTGCCACCCTGCCCCGCAACCCGACTGATGGCGGCCCCGGCTGGGATGTGGTGGGCGGGGAACACCTCATTGCGCAGGCAGCGAAGGGCGGGCCGACCATTTTCGTATCCGGCCATATCGGCAACTGGGAGATGCTACCCCCCGCCGTGGCGCGGTACGGGCTGCCGTTCTCCTCGTTTTACCGCGCGCCCAACAACCCGCTTGTCGATCATATCCTGTGCGACCTGCGCAATGATGCGATGGGCACACCCGTGCCGCTGTTTGCCAAGGGGGCGCGCGGAGCGCGCAATGCGCTGGGGCACATCCTCAAGGGCGGCCATCTGGGCATGCTGGTGGACCAGAAGATGAATGATGGAGTCGCCGCCCGCTTTTTCGGCCAGCCCGCCATGACGGCGGGCGCCATGGCGGCCATGGCGCTCAGGCTGCGCTGCCCCGTCATACCCGGCTATATCGAGCGCCTCGGCCCGGCACGGCTGCGCATGCATGTCTATCCCCCCATCGACCTGCCCGATAGCGGCAACCGCGCTGCGGACCAGATGACTCTGACGCAGCAGGTGAATGACTGGATTGAAGGCACAATCCGGCAGCAGCCAGGCAGCTGGCTCTGGATTCATCGCCGATGGAATAGGCAAATGCCTACTGAATAGCCTAAAAAATAGTCATGAATGCTACAAAATATTGCTTTTTTGCCACAGGGTGTTGTTTCTGCCTGTTTGTGCAGCTTTCTGCCTGAAATTCAGTTTGGCAAAGCTGCCATGCAGGAATAGCGTTGTTCCTATCTTGTCACGCCAAGACAGTCAGAGGGCCAACGGAATGCACATGATGACCAGGCAGGCTTCCGCCACCAATGTTGTTTCCCTGCGGCAGGGCTTCCTGCCCCGCCACCGCGAATACCTGATGCGCTGGCTTGAAGCCGGTGCGTGCATGGGCCTGTGTGATGCGGATATCTCCGATCACAACGATGATAACGAACCCGATATCGAGCATGTGCTGGTCTGGGTGCGCGAAAATGCCCGGCCTGCCTACATGGTCCGCCCCGAGGGCATGAGTTGGGTACTGGTTGACCAGATCCGCGATCGCGAACTTGCCACCTACAGCAGCTTTGAAGCCGCCCTTCACGCCATCCGCCCGGTGCTGACCCATGGGGCAACCGCCGCCGCCTGAAACAGGAGAGTGACGGTTAAACCACCCTCCTGCACTACCCCCTAGTTGGCGCTGCGCCGCAGCCTGCCCGCAGGGGGAATGACGATCCTGCCGCCACCATTGGGCAGAATCTGGAACACGGCCAGATCACGCCGCGTCCTGCCATTATCCAGAAAGCCAAATGCGCCATCCACCCCGCCAAACCCATCGGGGCGGGTCAGCGCCTGCACGGAGTAGCCATTGGCGCTTCCGGCGGGACGGTTCTGGTCGAGTGCCTTCACCAGGGCTGCCGCATCATAGGTCAGGTCGGCCAGAGGGGTCGGCATATGGTGGTAACTGGCCATGAACTGCTGCACGAATGCCTGCCGCATGGCCGGATCTGGCGCCGCGTACCACGCCCCCTGCAGCGCGCCGAGCTTGGTGGCGAATGCCGACCACAGCCCCGGCCCCATGATCTGCACATGCGTATTGTCCACATGCGTCAGCGCCAGCGCGTTGATGATCATGCCCAGTTGCAGCCCGGTATCGCCCAGAAGCAGCGCATCAAATGGCGGCGCGGGAAAATCGGGCGTGGCAGCGGGTGCCGTGGCGGTTTCCGGCGCGGGCGTGGGGGCCTGCGGCGCGCCATCGGGGTTGGCGGGGTCTATGGCAGCAGAATCGGGGGTGGGTGCGACTGGCGGCTGGGCTGCGGGGTCGGGCTGCGGCACGGCGGCGGCGCGGCTGTCATAGGCCGAGAGGGTTTTCAGGTTGGCAGTAATCGCCTCCTGCGCGCTGTCATGAAACATGATCTGCGGCGATTGCAGGCCATTTTCCTCACACACCTGCTGCAGCGCCTGCCCAAGCGCATGGCCCAGCCGGTTATCGGGCAGGAACGCCGCGAAATGCTGTCGCCCCTGCTGCCGGGCGGCGAGCACCATGCGGCGCACCTGCTGCTCGGGCGCAATGCCAAGGGTCCAGACACCGGGCTGGGCAACCGACGTATCACTGGTAAAGGCCAGCACGGGCACGCCGGCGGCGGTAGCGACGGGTGCCGCCTGCGCTGTCTCATCCATGGTGAGCGGGCCGAGGATCAGCCCGTCACCTGCCTTGATGGCTGCCTGTGCCGCGGTAGCGGCATTGCCGCCGGGGGCTGCGGTATCATGCACGTCAAGCAGCGGGGCCGTGGGCGTGTTCATGGCCATGCGCGTGGCGGTCAGCATTTCCTGGCCCAGGCGGGCGTTTGCCCCGCTCAGCGGCAGCAGCACGCCCACGTTGCGCCCGGCATGGGGCGCATGGTGGCCACCGCCTTCACCACTGGCGCAGGCGGTCAACACCGACAGCGCCAGCCCTGCCAGCAATAAGCGCTTGCATGCAGGGCGCACAGAGGCAGTATCAGCATCCTGTCCTTGCATCTGGGTTCCGAATGTCTGACGCCTCATCTTCCTCGCCTTCAAAATCTCAACATGCCCCGGAACATCCGGTGGATATAAACCGTGACAGTGTTCATAGCGGAGAATCCGCCACCCGTCATGCCGGGAACGCCGATGAGACCGTTCCGGTTGTGCATCAGGATGGAGAAGTTGTGCTTGTTTCCACGCCAATAGGCAACCTTGGCGACATGAGCCGCCGTGCGGTCGAGACGCTCGAAGCCTGCGACCTGATCCTGTGCGAGGACACGCGCACCAGCGCGCGACTGCTGCGCGAATACGGCATCCGCACCCGGACCCGCCCCCTGCATGACCACAACGAAGACAGGCAGATCCCTGCCCTCCTTGAAGCCCTTGCGGCGGGGCAGCGCATTGGTGTGATCTCGGATGCGGGCACGCCGCTGATGTCGGACCCCGGCTACCGGCTGGTGCGCGCCGTTGTGGCGGCGGGCGGCCACGTTACGGCGGTGCCGGGGCCAAATGCCGCAGTCATGGCGCTCACGCTGTCGGGCCTGCCGCCGCACCCGTTCATGTTCTCGGGCTTCCTGCCGCCGCGTGAGGCGGCGCGGCGCGAGATGCTGGCACGGCTGCACGCCGCCGAATGCGCGGGCCTGTCCGCAACCCTGATCTGGCATGAAGCCCCGCACCGGCTGGCGGAAATGCTGACAAGCGTTGCCGATGTCATGGGGGGCGACCGCCCTGCCGCAGTCGCGCGCGAACTGACCAAGCGGTTTGAGGAAGTGCGCCGTGGCACGGTCGCCGAACTCGCCGCCCATTACCGCGAGAACCCGGCACGGGGCGAGATTACCGTGGTGCTCGGGCCGCCACTGCAGGAAGACAGCACGGCAACCGATCTCGACACCCAGTTGCACGAGGCCCTGCGCACGCTCTCGGTCAAGGATGCGGCAGCACTTGTCGCCGGCATTACCAGCCTGCCGCGCCGCACCGTCTATGCCCGCGCGCTGGAACTGGCGCGGGATAAAAAATAAGCAGGCAGGCCGTTACTGCCCCCCGATATCGGTATTGAACAGAGAATCCGCGGGCATGGGGCCGCCCGTGCTGGCATCGAGCAGGTCAACGCGGGTGGTTTCCTGCTGGGCATCCTGAATGATCCAGCCGCGCAGCCGCAGCGGATTATCATGGAACAGCAGCGTCATGCTGCCATCACCCGGCGTGTCGGTGCGCACCACGGTAATGTCGAGCGCATTGCCGTCATGCGACAGGCCGGTCACCGTCACATCACCCGACAGTTGCAGATGCGGGCGCAGCAGCAGGCCAAGCGGGGTCTTTTCCATCGGCATGGTGGTGGTCTGGTCAAGCTGGCTGTCGTTGAACACCACCTGGTCATGATTGGCCACGAGCAGCAGCGGGCTGGGCGGGTCATACTGGAAGCGCATGCGGCGATTCGTGCGGTCGATCCACGCCGTGCCGGTGCTGACCTTGCCATCAGGCGCGGTCTGGCGGAAACGCGCCTTGAGCAGGCTGATCGCATCAAGGTGTTGCTCGACCCGCTCGAGCAGCGCATGGTCCTGGTCCGAAGCCCCCACGGCCATCTGCTCCTGCGCATGGGCAACAGGTGCGAAAAAAGGGCCGCCCAGCAGGCAGGCAACGCCACAGGCGGCAATGACGGGAAGAAATCTCATGATGCGACGCAATCCGTGCAGATACTCTATGCACAGTCGTGCCCCATCATGCCTGCAATATCAAGCCAGCCCCTCCGGCGTGTCATCCTACGAACTGCCAATCAGCACGCCCGCCACGAACACCAGCAGCCCGCCAATGACAATCTGCACGATGGCCGAGCCAAACGGCGTGTCCTGATAGCGCCAGCGTATCCATGAAATGACGAACAGCTCGATCACCACCACGATGATGGCTGCAATCAGGGCGGCCGAAAAATCATCGATCAGGAACGGCAGGGTATGCCCGATGCCGCCCGCCGTGGTCATGAGCCCGCACACCAGCCCGCGCAGCAGCGGCGCGCCACGGCCTGAAAGCTTGCCATCATCGGACAGGGCCTCGGCAAACCCCATGGAAATCCCTGCACCCACCGAGGCCGCCATGCCAACGAGGAAGGCGTTCCACGGCTGGTGCGTGGCAAAGGCTGCGGCAAAGACCGGCGCGAGTGTCGAGACCGAGCCATCCATCAACCCGACAAGGCCGGGCTGGATGATCTGGAGCACGAAGCGGCGGCGGGCATCCTCATCCTCGCTTTCGCGCTTGCTGGTGGGCAGGCGGTCGAGGGTAATGGCGTTGGCGGCCTGCTCGTGCTGGTCCTCGGCATGGGCAAGATCGCCGAGCAGCTTGCGGGTCGCGGCATCGGTGGTGCGCAGGGCGGCCTGGCGGTAGAATCGCGCCGCATCCATTTCCATCTGCCGTGCATGGGCGCGCACGGCCTCGATGCCCTGCGTCTGCACCTGCCAGGCAGGCTTGCGCACCATGAAGTCAGCAATATCGGTCCTGCGGATCAGCGGAATATGCGGGCCGAAACGGCCGACATACAGGTCGATCAGGTCGCGGCGGTGCTCGTCCTCCTCCATCGACATATCGGTAAAGATCTTGGACGTGTCGGGATATTTCTCGCGCAGGGTGTAGGCAAAATCGGAGTAGATACGCCCGTCTTCCTCCTCGTTGGAGATGGCAAGCGCGAGGATTTCCTGATCGGACAGGGAAGAGAATTTACGCATTTTCCAGTCTATGCATAAATTCTCTTAATGACTCAAGAATATTGTAAAGTTACAAATAATTCTCAATTGAAATACCAAAGTAAAACGATCGAAAATGATTATGCTTCTCGATTACGTTTCTTGGTGAAAATATCCGCTCCCTGCCGCTCACACCACGGACGCTTCGGCAAGGACATGGGTAACATCGCCCTGCCACCGGCCATGATAGGCGGCAAGAAAGGCTTCGGCCTGCGTGGGGCCGCCCGCTGCAATTTCATGCAGGGGGGCAAGATAGCGGGTCTCATCATGCCCATTGCCATCACGCAGGGCGCGGGCGCGCAGGCCATCGGTGGCAAGGGCGATCATGCGGGCGGCAAGCGGGCGCAACGTGCCCTGCCCCCACGGCGCATCCAGCCCCAGGCGCGGCACGGCGGCGCGCAGGGCAATGTATTCATCCCAGCCGTGCTCAAGCACCAGTTTCTCGGCGGCATGTAAGGTGGCGTCATCATAGAGCAGCCCGGTCCAGAGTGCGGACTGCGCAAGCATCATGGCGGGCGAGCCCGCATCAGCGCCACGCATTTCAAGAAACTGCTTGAGCCGCACATCGGGGAAGGCCGTGGTCAGGTGGTCCTCGAAATCGCCAATGGTGGGGCGCTCGCCCTCCAGCCCCGGCGGGCAGCGCCCATCAAGCCAGTCGCGGAAGGAATGGCCCGCCACATCGATCATGCGCTCGCCGCGTGTAACGAAATACATCGGCACATCAAGCAGCCACTGCACATAGACCGCAAAGCTGAAGCCATCTTCAAGGAACTGGCGCGGCATGCCCGCGCGCGCGTTGTCGGTATCGGTCCAGACACGGGCACGGTTGGACAGGAAGCCGTTGGGGCGCCCTTCATAGAACGGGGAACTGGCGAACAGAGCGGTCGCCACCGGCTGCAATGCCAGCGAGACCCGCATCTTGCGCGCCATGTCGGCCTCCGAGCCGAAATCGAGGTTCACCTGCACGGTGCAGGTGCGCAGCATCATGTCCAGCCCCAGCGTGCCCACGCGCGGCATGTAGTTGCGCATGATGGCGTAGCGGCTCTTGGGCATCCACGGAATGTCAGAGCGTCTGGCCGTGGGGTGAAAGCCCAGCGGGGCGAAACCCAGGCCAAGCTCGGCGCAGGCCGGACGGATGGATTCAAAGTGGTGCGCCATTTCGGCTGCCGTATCATGCAGCGAGACAAGCGGCGCGCCGGAGAGTTCAAACTGCCCGCCCGGCTCGAGCGAGATGGAACCGCCTTTGGCTGCCCCCTGCCCCTTGAGGCCGATCAGCGCACCCTGGTCGATGATATCCTGCCACTGCGTGCCACCGCCTTCAGTTGAAAGGGCGCGCAGCAGGGCCTCGATCCCGCGCGGGGCGTATGGGGGGGCTGACCATGCCGCACGATCGGGGCCTGCGGCATCGGGTTTTACAAACCCGAATTTCTCGTGTTCGGTGCCGATCCGCCACTGTTCGCGTGGACGCGCGCCCGCCGCCAGCACGGCGACCAACTGGTCAGGGGATTCGATTACGTGTGCATTATGCGCGCCGGGATTCGACATGGCGGGGGCAATATCCTCATGACAGTCAGGGCAAGGCTGGCAACAGGCCGAAAAAAAGCGGGGTGGGTTATTACGAAGTCTTATCACATAAGACGTTGAGGCCCGACCCGACAAGAGCCAGTGCCGCCGCTGCCGCCGTATCCGCCCGCAGCACCAGCGCGCCGAGCGAGAGCGGCCGCACGAAAGCCTGCCTGCACAGCATCTCATGCTCACGCGGCGAAAATCCGCCCTCCGGGCCAATCAGCACGCCATCGCCCACATGGGACCTGGGCGCCGCAGCCCCCTGCGGCCTGCGCTCGAGGGCTGCGAAAAGGGCCGTATCATCAGGCCATTGCGACAGCACCGTGGTCAGCGGCGCCAGCGCGTCGATAGTGGGCACGTCAAGGCGTTCGCACTGCTCGGCAGCCTCGATGGCGATGGCGTTCAGGCGGTCGGCATTGATACGGTGGGTATTGGTGCGCTCGGTCACGACAGGACGGAAATGCGTGACCCCGAGTTCGGTGCCCATGCGGATGACCGTCTCGGTCGCATCGCGCTTGAGGGGCGCGAAGACAAGGCACAGCCCCGGTGTTGCGGCGGGCGCGCGGGTCTGTTCCACAACGCGGATGCGGCAGCGGTCGCGGCGCAGGTGGTCGATCACGCCCTGCCATGCGCCATCACGCGCGTTGAAGACCTCAACCACCGCCCCGGCCTGCTGGCGCATGACCGTGCCGAGGTAATGGGCCTGCCCCGGTTCCAGGTCAAACAGGGCATCAACCGCCATGGGGGGAAGGCTGGCGGGCGGTATGAACAGGCGCGGACAATCCCTCATGCCGGATGGTAACCTTTCAGTATCAGGACAGCATACAGGGGCCGGTCTTGACCCCACGGGGCCTTCCGGCCCATCTGTGTGGCCATTAGCAGCCATGGGGCGCGCCGTCATCGGCAAACCCGGCCCCACGGTCAGCAGGCAAGCGGCAAGGAGTTGTAGCGTGAACCAGCCCATACCCCATACGGACATCAGGGTGGATGGCTGGATCGGCCGCCTGCCGCCCCGCCTACGCCCCTACGCCCTGCTGATGCGGCTCGACCGGCCGATTGGCACATGGCTCCTGTTCCTGCCCGGCGTATGGGGCATCATGCTGCCGGACCATGTGCCAGCAAGACAGCGGCTTTTCCTGATCGCGCTGTTTGGCATTGGCAGCGTGGTCATGCGCGGCGCGGGCTGCGTGGTCAATGACATGTGGGACCGTGACATCGACCGCCAGGTGGCGCGCACGGCAGGCAGGCCGCTGGCCTCGGGCGCGCTGTCCATGCGCGAGGCGGCCCTGTTTCTTGCAGCCCTCCTGCTCATCGGCTTCAACATCCTGATGAACCTCAACGGGCTTTCGCAGGCTCTGGGCGCATCCTCGCTCATTCTGGTGGGACTGTACCCGCTGGCCAAGCGGGTTACATGGTGGCCGCAGCTTGTCATGGGCTTTACCTTCGGCTTTGGCGCGCCTCTGGGTTATGCGGCGGCAGCGGATCATATCGATGCCGCACTCGGCACGCTCTATGCCGCCACCATCGTGTGGCAGCTCGGCTTCGATACGATCTACGGTTTTCAGGACATGGAGGACGATGCCCGCATTGGCGTGCGCTCCACCTCCCGCCTCATGGCCGGGCATGCGCGGCTGTTCGTAGGCGTGTGCTATGGGCTGACGCTGGCCGGCCTGGCGGGCGCAGGCTACCTGGCCCATGTGGGGCCGGGCTTCTGGCCTGCGCTGGCGCTGCCCGCGGCCCTGCTGGGCTGGCAGGTGTGGCGGCTGGATGAACGGAGCCCCGCCACCTGCCTGCGCCTGTTCCGCTTCAACCGCGAAACCGGACTTGCCATCGCGCTGGCCGTGCTGGCGGGAACGCTTACGCGCTGAGATGCAGCGTGCGGGCGAGGAAATCACGCGCCATACCCATGCACTGAAGGAACAGGGCGGCATCAAAGCGATGCCCCTCATCGCGCAGGAAGGCATGCTGGGCGTTGAACTCATGCCACTCATAGCATGTGCCCGCCTTTTCCATCGCGGCACGGATCATCTGTCGCCCTTCAAAAGGCACATGCGGGTCCTGCCGCCCCCACACCATCAGTGCCTCACCACGCATCTCGCCCACGCGGGCCAGCGTATCATCATGCTTTCCATGCCCCAGCGTGGCGGAATGGATATCGGTGGCATAGAAACACACCGCCGCGCGCACCCGCGGGTCAAGGGCGGCACGGAACGCCAGGTGCCCGCCAAGGCACACGCCCATGGTGGCAAGGCTTTCGGTGCAGTGCGGGTTGGCGGCCAGCCAGTCGAGTGCCGCGCGGGCATCATGGTCGTAGCCTGCAACCGGCTTTTCGAATTTAAGGAAATTGCCACGATCCGTGCCCGGTTTGTCATAGGCCAGCACGGTGCCCGCCGGTTCGTATTCATGATAGACCTCGGGCACGGCCACGACGTAACCCTGCCCTGCCATCATGACGGCCAGCCTGCGGATGGGAGCCGTAACCTGATAGATTTCGGAAAACAGCACTATCCCGGGAAAGCGCCCTGCAATGGCGGGACGGAAAACATGCATCCGCATCATACCTGAAGGCGTTGGGATATCTGCCGTCTCGTCGGAATGGATAATCATGATGTCATCCCTGTTTGCCCTCTCGCTCGCCATCTGCGCCATCGTGTCCGTCGTGGTGCTGATCGCACGTTTCCGGATCAATCCGTTCATCGTGCTGTTCTCGGTCTCGCTGGCGCTGGCGCTGTGCGCGGGCATGCCGCCACAAAAGGCCATCGCCTCGTTCGAGGCCGGTGCGGGGCGGGTGCTGGGGCATGTGGCCACCGTTATCGCGCTGGGCACCATGCTGGGCAAGATGCTGGCGGAATCAGGCGGGGCCGACCGCATTGCCCTGACCATTACCCGCCTTGCGGGCGAGAAGCGCGTCAGTTGGGCGATGATGGTGATCGGGCTGCTGGTCGGGCTGCCGGTTTTCTTTGAAGTCGGATTCGTGCTGCTGATTCCGCTGGCATTTACGCTGGCGCGGCGTACCAATACGCCGCTCTTGCGCGTGGCGCTGCCCATGGGGGCGGCCCTTTCGGTCACGCACGCCATGATCCCGCCGCATCCGGCCACCCTGCTCGCCCTTTCGGCCTATCATGCCGATATCGGGCGCACGATCCTGTGGGGCATCGTGATCGGAACGCCTGCAGCGGCTTTGGCCGGGCCGGTCTATGCCCGCTTCATTGCCGGGCGCATCGGCCCCGTGCTGCCCTCCGCGTTGGAGGCGCAGTTCGTCAACCACGAAGTGCCTGCCAGCATGCCCGGCTTTGGCATTACGGTCCTGACCATCCTCTCGCCTGTTGTGCTGATGCTGGTGGGTTCGATGGCGGATGCGGTGGCCCCTGCCCACACCACGCTCAACAATGCGCTGCACTTCATCGGCAATACGGATATTGCGCTGGCGCTGGCAACCCTGCTGTCCTTTCAGGTCTTTGGCACTGCGCGTGGCTTCAGCCGCGAGACGATTCTCAAATTCACCAATGACTGTCTGGCCCCCACCGCGCTGATCATGCTGCTGGTGGGCGCAGGCGGTGGCTTCGGGCAGGAACTGGTCGATAGCGGCGTTTCAACCGCCATTACCGACCTTGCGGTGGGTGCCCATGTGCCGCTGCTGGTGCTGGCCTGGCTGCTGGCGGTGGTGGTGCGGGTGGCCACGGGTTCGGCCACCGTGGCCATGAGCACGGCGGCGGGCATCGTGGGGCCGATCCTTGTGCACACGCATGGGGCTTCGCCTGAACTGATGGTGATCGTGACCGGCGCGGGCTCGGTGGCGCTGGGGCCGCTCAATGATGCTGGCTTCTGGCAGATCAAGGAATATCTTGGCCTGTCGGTTGGCCAGACCATAAAGACCTGGTCGGTGATCGAGACCCTGATTGCCGTGCTGGGGCTGGTCTTTGCGCTGCTGCTGTCGCTGGTGGTGGGGTAGAGGTTATCGGACCGATCTGATCCGGTCGATGATGGCGCGGATGGCATCCCGGTCCAGTTCGAATTCCGGTCCGGCATCCATCACGGCAAGTTCCATCAGGGCATCCGATAATGTTCTGGATCCGGGGTGGGGATGGCTGTTGTCCATCTCCAGCGCCTTGTCAGCAATGGCCTGCACATATGATTCCCGGGCAAGAAAGGATTCGAGCACCCTGGCGATCTGCCGGGGTGCCAGGCCCCTGTCCATCAGGGCCAGTACATCCACCGCATGAGCGGTCTCGATCACCTCACTGACGAGCGCCGCCTCCACCGCAGCGACTGGCTGCGCCACGCTGCGACAGGCATCGGTCAGGACCACGGCGGCAAAACCTGCCCGAACGGCATCGCGCGCGGTCGCGGCCACACAGTAATCCAGCGCCACCCCCACCACGAATACCCGCTTGATCCCCCTGCCCCGCAGCAGGTCATCCAGCCCGGTGCGACTGGTGCGCGCGTTATCCTCGAAGGCGGAATAGCTGTCGGTCTCAGGGCGCATGCCCTTGCGCAGCACCACGCCGATATGGGCCTGCGCCAGATCGGGCACGAGGGCCGCCCCTTTCGTACCCGCCACGCAATGCTCCGGCCACGGGCCGCCCTGCATGTCAAAGGACACATGATCCGCCGGGTGCCAATCCTGGGTTGCGGCAATCAGGCCAAAGGGCAGTTCGCTCAGCCGGTTGATGAGCGGCACGATGCCATCGGCCCCCGCCACGCCCAGCGTGCCGCCGGGCATGAAATCGACCTGCATGTCGATAACCAGCAGCGCATCGGCAGGCGTGATGAACAGGGTCTCTGGATGGTCGTTCGCCGTCATGCTGCCCCCTGCCGAAAAGAAAAAAAGTTTCTGGGTGCAGCCTTTCTTCGTAAAGACTCCATTCTTCGAAGCTTTTTGAAAAAAGCTTCACCAAAAACTTTTATCTGTTTTCCTAGCCCTTGGCGTACGGATTGCTCGAGGCCCGCAGCAGCAGCCTGATGGGCGTGCCCGGCAGGTCGAAGGTCTCGCGCATGCCGTTGACCAGATAGCGCTGATAGTCCTCTGGCAACTGGTCGGTGCGGGTGCCGAACAGGATGAAGGTAGGCGGGCGCGCCTTGGCCTGCGTGATGTAGCGCAGCTTGAGCCTGCGGCCATCGACCAGCGGTGGCGGATGGCGCTCGACCATCATTTCGAACCAGCGGTTGAGCGCGCCGGTGGGCACACGGCGGTTCCATACCTCATAGGCGCGACGCACGGTGGGCAGCAGGCGGTTGATGCCCGCCCCGGTCATGGCCGAGAACGACACGACGGGAATGCCACGCATCTGTGCCAGCGAGGTCTCGATCCGGTCCTTGATGGCCTGGCGGGTCGCGGCCCGGTCCTCCACCGCATCCCACTTGTTCAGCGCCAGCACGCAGCACCGGCCCTCACGCTCGATCAGGCGGGCGATCTGGAGGTCCTGCTCATGCACGCCCAGCGTTGCATCGAGCACGAGGATCACGACCTCCGCCATCTTCAGCGCCTCGATGGAGGCGGAGACCGACATCTTCTCCAGCGTCTCGTCAATCCGGGCCTTGCGGCGCAGGCCCGCCGTATCGACAAGCTGGATCGGGCCTTCATCGTCATGCAGCATGACGGCAATGGAATCGCGCGTCAGCCCCGGCTCGGGGCCGGTGATCATCCGCTCCTCGCCCAGCAGGCGGTTGAGCAGCGTGGACTTGCCGGCATTCGGGCGGCCCACGATGGCAAGGCGCAGCGGGCCTGGCGGGCGCACATCCTCTTCCTCGCCCTCGGCCAGCGCATCCTCGCGCCGGGAGCGGCGGGTGACTTTTTTCACCGGCGGCAGGTCGGTGGGCGGCAGGCGGTCCACGATCTCGCTCATGAGATCGGCCACGCCCTCGCCATGTTCGGCCGACATGGCCAGCGGCGTGCCCAGCCCCAGCGAGAACGCCTCCATCGCAGCGGCGGCACCCTGCCGCCCCTCCGCCTTGTTGGCGATCAGCAGCACCGGGCGGCCCTGGCGGCGCAGCCAGTTGGCAAAATGCTCATCGGCGGGCGTAATGCCGCTCCGCGCATCAATGCAGAACAGCACGAGATCGGCCTCTGCCACGGCGGATTCGGATGAAGCCCGCATGCGGCCGTACAGCGTATCGGGTGCCGCCTCCTCCAGCCCGGCCGTGTCGATGATGCGGATGGCCCGGCCCCGCACGGTGGCCTGGCCTTCCTTGCGGTCGCGGGTGACGCCGGGGGTATCGGCCACGAGCGCCTGCCTGCGGCCAACCAGCCGGTTGAAAATGGTCGACTTGCCGACATTCGGCCTGCCCGCGATCACGACAACCGGCAGCGCATCCACTGGCGCGGATGGAAAAGATGAACTCACTGCGGCAACTTTCTTTTTAGGTATAGGCTATAAGGTAGCCGTTATTGTCCATGAGCAACAGCGTATTATCGACTACGATGGGTGCTGTAGTCACCTCGGCTGGCAGTTCGTACAGGGAGTCGATATGCCCCTGCGCAGGATCGATGATGACAACGCCGTTCTGCTTGAAGTTCGATATGAACACCAGCTTGCCGCCTGCCAGAATCGGACCGTTCCATACGATGCCACGCTTCTGCTTGTCGGAATTCTCATACTGCCGCAACTGCGTGATCCAGCGCACATGGCCTGAAAGCCGGTCAAGGCAGGCCACCTGCTGGTCCATGGAGATGAGGAATATCCAGTCCCCGATCACAAGCGGCGTGTTCTGCCCCGAAATGCCGCGCTCCCACAGCCTGCGGCCCGAGCGCATGTCAATGGCGACAAGAACGGCGCCGGTGCTGATGGCATAGGCCGTGCCATCGGCAATGACCGGCATGCCATGCACGCATGAGAAATCGATCAGCGCCTGCTGGCCGTTGGTGCTGCCGAGCGTATCGGCCCACACCACTTCGCCGCCTTCGGCACGCAGCGCCACGAGATCGCCCGAGCCAAAGCCCGCAAGCACTACGCCATCGGCCACGGCGGGCGCGGGCTGGCCATAGATGATGGTATCGGCGGCTGTTGCGGCATAGGTCCACACCACGTTGCCGTTTTCCGCATCAAGGCAGTACAGGTGTTCGTCAATCGTGCCAAAGAACAGCCGTCCATCGGCGATGGTAGGCGCGGAGCGGCCCGGTGTCTGGATATTGACGCGCCATTTCAGCTTGCCGGTGGCCGCATCGAGCGCAAGCGCCTGCCCGATGCCATCGACGATGTACAGCGTGCCCTTGTCCACGCTGATGCCACCGCCGAGATTGTTCGACATCATCTTGCGCGGCTTGGGGTTGTATTCCCACAGCTTGTGCATGCCGGGCCAGCGATAGGCGCGGATCACGCCCTGCGCGTCAGCAACAAAGATCCGGCCATCCTGCACGACGGGCGTGGCCTGGATGATGCCGCGCCCGCTATCGCCAAGCGCCACATAGGACAGCCATTCCGGCTCGGAATTGCCTGCGCCGATATCATGGGTCCATTCATGGCGCATCTGCCCGGCCCAGGCGATATCGCAGCCCCCATGGTCGGGGGTGATGCCCGATTGCGGCCATGCATTCAGCGCCGTGGGGGCGGGAACGGTCACGGCCTGCGTTTCCTCGGGGTCGACCGTAAGGCCGGCGGCTGTGTGCAGCACATCCGAACGGTGACCGATCAGCAGCGGGGCTTTTTTCTGCTTGCTGGAACACGCGGTCAGCAGGGCTGCCCCCGTGCCCAGCAACACATGGCGGCGGCTCAGGGCTGATTTCATGGTCTTCCTGTTGGTCGGCGTGGGGGATGCGGGGTCAGGGCTAGCCACCAGCGTCATCTCCCAGCGTCTGGAGCATGGCTTCGGCGCGGCTGCGCACGCCATCGGCAATGGTCATGTCCATCGCCAGTCGCTCGAATTTGGCGCGTGCATCTGCTTCCTTGCCTGTTTTCAGGTCAAGCAGGGCTTCGGCCTCGATAGCCTGGCCGCGCCACGGCTGGCCCGCACCATCAATGACCGCAAGGCGTGAACGCAGGGTGGCGGGGTCGCCGCCATCAATCTGGTGCTGCACCCATAGCAGGCTGGCAAGCGATGCAATGGTGGGGTCAACCGCGTGTTCCTGGCTCACGCCATCCCACAGGGCAAGGGCCGCGGGCAGGCTGCCACTTTCAGTCAGCAGGGCCGCGCGTTCCATGCGCTCGAGCACGCGCAGCGGCGGGCGCGCCCGGGCATCCAGTGCTTCAAGCGCCTGCAGGCCCGTTTTCTGCCGTGTGGTCAGGCTGGTATCGGCACCCGTGGCATCGGGCGGGCGGGCGACATCCTGCATGGCGGTGAAATAGGCGGCCGAGACGGCGGCATCTGCCTTGTGGGCGCGCGAGACGGAATACTGCCACCCACCCGCGCCAATGCACACGGCCGCCACCACGACACCGGCCACGACAAGATAGCGCCGCGCCAGTGCCCGGATGCGTTCGGCACGGATTTCCTCATCGACTTCCATGAAGATGTCGTCAGCCACGTTCGTGTCGTTCCCTGCTCGCTTGCGTGGCGCATCGCGCCTTACGCGTCGTGATCCCTGGGCCAGCATATCCGGCCCGGCGCGGCACGGCAAACCACCCGGCCAGTACCGCAGCCCATTTCCGCCTGTTCGATCACATAGACCGGCCTGTTTTGCACCGCCAGCGATAAGCGGGCGGAAAATGCAAAAAATCGGCTTTTTTCACCGTTTCGCATGGCTCCAGTCGCGCAGGAGCATCTGCGCGGTCAGGACCACCTGCTTCACGTTCAGCCCCTCCATCGGGGCATTGCCCACCGGGCCGGGCGCCATGGCCACCCGCCCCCACGGGCCAGCGGGCGCGTATTCCATCGCCTTGCTGCGGCCAAACAGGCCCAGTGTGGGAATCTGGCTGGCAGCAGCCAGATGCATGAGCCCCGAATCATTGCCAATGAACAGCGTGCAGCGCGCAAGCAGGGCTGCAACCTGCGTGACTGACAGGCTGCCCCCGGTATCCAGCGCATCGGGCAGGTGTTCGATCACCGGCAGGGCACGGGCGCGCTCCGCATCACCAGGGCCATACAGGATGACCGGCCGCAGGCACGGATCATCGGCCTGCAGGGCCTTGAAGGCCGCGACAAAGCGCTCGGGCGGCCAGATCTTGCCATCCCAGTTGGCGGTGGGACCAAGGGCAACCCAGCGCGTGCCATCATCGGGAAGCATGCGCGCGGCCTGCGTGCGCTCGGCAGCACTTGTCCAGGTAACCGGCAGCGGCGCGGGATCGAGTTCGAGCAGGTTGCCGATATGCGTGATCCGCGGCCCCCTGCGGCGGCCGCCCTGCATGACGTGGCGCTCGCCCACGCGCAGGAAATAGCTCACGACCGAACTGCGCAGGTCCACGCACAGGTCCCATTTGCGCCCCCTGCACTGCCGCCACAGATCGACCCAGTGCATGTTGCGCGGGCGCTTGACCATCTCGATCGTGCGCACACGGCGCGGCATGTGCACAAACAGCCCGGCGGCCACCGGTCCGCACGCAATGGTGAAATCGGCCTCGGGGTAGCGCCTGAGCAGCGTATCAAGCAGCCCGGTGGAGAGAATGGCATCACCCAGCCGGGTGGATGTGATGAACAGGATGTGCATTTTTTGGTGCTAGTCAGGTTTTGCGTGCGTGCCAACCTCTCTTTGCCCTTGCCTGCGGGCGCGGGCGTGGCCAGATTGCACCCATGGCCAGAATTGCTCATCTTTCCGGGCGCAGCGTGCTCGGCATATCAGGCGCTGATCGCGTCTCCTTCCTGCAGGGGCTTGTCTCCAACGACATGACCACGGTTGCTCCCGGCCGGGCGGTCTGGACCGCGTTCCTGTCGGCCCAGGGCAAATGGCTGGCGGATTTCTTCGTTTTTGCCGACCCCGAGGGCGAGCGCCTGCTGCTTGACTGCACGGCCAGCCAGGCCGACATGCTGCGCCAGCGCCTGTCGCGCTACCGCCTGCGCGCGCAGGTTGAACTGGGCGAGACCGGCTACGCCGTGCATGCGGCCTGGGGCGAGGGCTTCACCCCGCCCGAAGGCTACCCCGCCGCCCCCGACCCACGTGTGGCGCAGGCGGGCTGGCGCTTCCTGCTTGGTCACCCCACGCCTCACCCCACGGCGGATGAAGTGGATTATGACCGCCACCGCCTTGCCCTTGGCCTGCCCGACGGACCGCGTGACTGCGAAAGCGACAAAACCCTGCTGCTCGAAGCCAATTTCGACCAGCTCAATGGCATTTCATGGACCAAGGGCTGCTACATGGGCCAGGAACTGACCGCGCGCACGCGCTACCGGGGGCTGGTGCGCCGCCATCTCGTGCCCGTATCCGCCCATGCCAACCTGCCCGCGCCGGGCACGCCCGTCATGGCGGGAGAAAAGACGGTGGGCGAGATGCGCTCCTCGCGCGATGGCGCGGGGCTGGCCATGATCCGCAGCGAGCATCTGCACGATACGGGTCTTGTGGCGGCAGGCCACGGGGTGCAGGTGCATCTGCCACAGTGGTTCAGCCTGCCGGCAAAGCCGCAATAGGACTAGGACGCGGCATCCGCCCCCTCTTTTCACGTTTCAAGGTCAAGATCCATGCCTTACACGCCACCTGAACCGAGCACGCGCGCCGCCATGATCGAGCGCGTCAAATTCAACGCCGATGGCCTGATTGCCGCCATTGCCCAGCAGCATGACAGCGGCGAGGTACTGATGCTGGCCTGGATGAATGCCGAAGCACTCGACGAGACCCTGCGCACGGGTCGCGTCTGCTACTACTCGCGCAGCCGTAAAGACCTGTGGCGCAAGGGCGAGACATCAGGCCAGGTGCAGACGCTGGTGGATGCGCGGCTGGACTGCGACCGCGATGCCGTGCTGGTGCTTGTCGACCAGAAAGGCGTTGCCTGCCACACCGGGCGGCGCAGCTGCTTCTATAACGCGCTGCGCCCCGAAGGGATTGTGGAGATCACGCAGCCCGAAATCGCGGCTGAAACACTTTACGGCAAGGGCTGAACGGATCATGCAGGAAAACGAGGAAGAAAGACGCGAACAGATCACCAAGCTGGTCTGGATCGGCATTACCGTGGTGGGCACGGTCCTCATGGGCTTTTTCATGCTGCGCAACGAAATGCATGCCCTGATCTCGGAAAACGAACCCGCCTCCCCGCCTGCCGCAGTGAGCGCGCCTGCTACGCCGGGCCAGCCTGCGCCGCCTGCCGCGCCTCAAGCAGGTCAATAATTTCGCAGGCCGCCGCATGGGCCGGGTTTTTGCCCGGCCCGTGCAGGGCCGCGCGGATATGGGCAAACCCCGCGCGCTGCAGGTCGCGGCTGGCCGGGTCTGCCAGCAGGCGCTCGACGGTGGCGGCCAGCAGTTCGGACGTGCAGCGCTCCTGCAGCAGTTCGGGCACCAGCCTGTGGCCCGCCAGCAGGTTGACCATGGCTACATACGGCACGCGGATCAGGCGCCGCGCGATGGCTGCCGTCAGCGGATTGACGCGGTAGGTCACGGCCATGGGCACGTTGGCCATGGCCAGCTCCAGCGTGGAGGTGCCTGATTTGGTCAGGGCTGCGGAGGCGGCTGCAAAGGCATCATGCTTGTCGTGCACATCGGTCACGATCAGGGGGCGCACCGGCCACCGGGCCACGCCCGCGCGCACGATATCGGCAATAACGGGCGAGACCGGCACCACGGCCACGATATCGGGGCGGTTACGCTGCACGAGGGCCAGCATACGGCCAAAAACCGGCAGCAGGCGCGGCGCCTCCGAGCGGCGGCTACCGGGCATGAGCACGAGAATGGGCGCATCCGGCGCAATTTTGTAACGCGCCCTGAAGGCCGCGGCCGATCCCTCATCCGCCCCCGACTGCACCACCGGATGACCAACAAACCGCGCCTCGATGCCGTGGCGGGCGAAGAATTCCGGCTCGAAGGGCAGCAGGCACAGCATGCGCTCCCACAGGCCGGGAAATTCGCGCACTCTGTGCTCGCGCCACGCCCAGACCTGCGGGGCCACGTAATGCAGGCGGGGAATGGAGAGCGGCGCGATCCGGCGCAGCAGGCGCAGGGTAAAGCCGGGGCTGTCGATGGTAATGACCAGCGCGGGTTTGCGCGCGGTAATATCTGCCACGGCCTGATCGAGCCTGCGCGAGAGGTGGCGGAGGCGCGGCAGCACCTCAAGCAGGCCCATCACCGCAAGGTCACGCAGCGGGAAAAGCGATTGCAGCCCCTGTGCGTGCATGCGCTCCCCCCCGATGCCCGCAAAATGCAGGCCAGGCCGCAACTGGCGCAGCGCGATCATGAGGCGGCTGCCCAGCACGTCGCCACTGGCTTCCCCCGCCATGATCCATATGGTCGGGCCGAAGGGGGAAACGCCCGCAGGCGCAGGGGGGAATGAAGGCTTGGTCATGCCAGACCGGCTTATCGTGTCGGGACAAAAGGCGCAAATGGCAGTAGCAAAAATATCTGCTGCCCCTGCGTGATCCCAGCCCTATTTCCGGTCTGAAGCTTTTTGAAAAAAGCTTCACCAAAAACTTCTTTACAATTTTTGGGTCGCTTACCGGTCCTTGAGCAGGCCCGTTATGCTGGCGCGGATATCATCGGGCAGCGGCACGTAGTTCAGCGTCTCCGCCGCCTCGCTGCCATGCGCCATGCTCCAGGTAAAGAATTCCCGCACTGCCCGGCCCTGTGGCGTATCGGCGCGGTCGGTCGGGATCAGCACATAGGTCGCGGCCATGATGGGCCATGCCCCGGTGCCATCACCATCGAGCACATCTGCGGAATGGCTGGCATCGGTTGACCAGTGGGCCGTGGTCACGGCCTGGCGGAAACTTTCATCATCCGCCGTCACCACATCACCATGATGATTGCGCAGCCGGGCTATGGGCATGTGATTGCCTGCCGCATAGGCGTATTCAAGATAGCCGATGCTGCCTTCAGTGTTGCGCACGGCGGCGGCGATACCGTCATTGCCCCGTGCGCCCTCGCCCACCGGCCATTCGATCGAGGTGCCGCTGCCCTGCTCATGCGCCCAATGCTCCGAGACGCGGGCAAGGTAGGACGTGAACACGAAGGTCGTGCCCGACCCGTCTGCCCGGCGCACCGGGGCCACGGGCATGGCGGGCAGGGCCAGGCCAGGGTTTTCCGCCGCAATGCGCGGGTCGTTCCACATGCTGATTTCGCCATCATAGATATCGGCCAGCAGGGGGCCGGTCAGGCGCAACTGGCTGGCATCAATGCCGGGCAGGTTCACCACCGGCACGATGGCGCCGAGCACGGTGGGGAACTGGACCAGCCCGTTCTGCTGCAGCTGGGCCACGCTCATGGGCGCGTCAGAGGCACCGAAATCCACCGTGCGGGCCTTGACCTGGTTCTGCCCCGCGCCTGAGCCGATGGTCTGGTAATTGAGGCGGATATCGGTGGCCTTTGCCGCCCCTGCCCCCCACGCGCCATAAATCGGCGCGCCAAAGCTGGAGCCCGCGCCCGTTATGTCTGTGGCAAGGGCGGGCGTGCTGGCCACGGCCAGCAGTGCTGCCAGCCCCAGCCCCCAGCCGCGCCGCTCAGCCCCGCAGGACGGCATTGCAGCTTTTATGCGCGGCGGCCACCACCCGGTCACACACAGCCTCGATCTCCGCATCGGTCAGGGTTCCGTCCATCGGCTGCAGGGTTATCTCGATGCCCAGCGACTTGTGGCCCGCAGGCACCTTGTCGCCCTCATACACATCAAACAGGCTGACGGCCACGATCAGGTTGCGTTCCGCGCCCTTTACGGCCTTGAGCAGTTTTTCCGCCGGCACATCCGCGCTCACCACAAACGCAAAATCACGCCTGAGCGGCTGGAAAGCCGAAAGCGCTGGCGGCCCCTTGCGCCTGCGCTTGGGCTCGGGTACCGCATCGGGGTACAGCGTGAACGCACAGACCGGCACATCAATACCGCGCGCGGCCAGCAAGGCCGGATGCAACTGCCCGAAATGACCCAGCACCAGCTTTGGCCCCTGCCGGATCACGCCCGAACGGCCCGGATGGTAATAGGCGGGCGCATCGGCGCTCAGGCTCAGCCCTTCCATCGCGGCCCCCATCACCGAGAGGGCGGCAAGCGCATCGGCCTTGACCTGCCACAGGTCAACCGGCCGGGCTGGCTGGCCGGGCTGGCGGGCAGAATGCCCACTGCGGATACCGGCTGCGACCTGCTTCTGGCCATCGGCATCAAAGCCGGGACCAACCTCGAACAGGCCGATATCAGGATAGCCCCGTGCTGCATTCGCCTTGATCGCGGCCAGCAGGTTGACCAGCGGGGTCGGGCGCATCTGGTCAAGGTCAGCGGCAATGGGGTTGAGCAGGTGCAGGCCAGCGGGCGTTTCGCCAAACTGCGCGGCCTGTTCCTGCGCCACGAAGGAGAAGCCCACCGTCTCGAGCAACCCGCGCGCCGCAAGCGTGCGGCGCAGGCTGGCGGTGCGGGCCTGCCGGGGCGTAAGCGCTGGCAGCGGCACGGCGCTGTGCACCGGCAGCGACACGGCGGGCACACTGTCCAGCCCGCGCAGGCGCAGCACTTCCTCGATCAGGTCCACTTCGGGGTTGATCGCCACAGCCCCTTCCGCCGCGGCCCTGCCGCGGGCTTCGGGCAGGCCGGGCTGCTGGTCAAGCAGCATGGGCGTTGCAATATCGTTGCGCCATGAGGGCACGTCCACCACCACGTGACGGGCGTCGCATTCGCGCACTTCAAAGCCCAGCCCCTCGAGCAGGTGCACGGCATGGTCCGGCTCTTCCACAAGGCCGCCAAGGGTTTCAAGCCGGGCGAATTCCAGATGCGCCTGCCGCTGCCAGGCAGGCTCGCCCCCGGCCGAGACCACGTTATCGGCCACGCCGCCACACAGGTCGATGATCATGCGCGTCGCGGCCTCGAGGGCTGCGGGCGGCAGGGCCTGGTCCACGCCACGCTCAAAACGCTGGCGGGCATCGGAGTGCAGGTTGTGCCGCCGCCCGGACAGGGCAATGGCCACGGGGTCGAACAGCGCGCATTCGACGAACACGGTGGTCGTCTCCTCGCTCACGCCACTCTCCGCCCCACCCATGATACCTGCCAGCGACAGCACGCCGCTGCTATCGGCAATCACGCAGTCATCGGGCGTCATGACGTGTTCGCTGCCATCAAGGGCGGTAAAGGTCTCGCCCGCGCCACGGCAGATGGTCAGTTCACCGCCACGAACCTTGTCCGCATCAAACACATGCAGCGGGCGGCCAAGGTCATGGGTGAAGAAATTGGTGATATCGACCAGCGCCGAGATCGGGCGCAGGCCGATCGATTCCAGCCGCCTACGCAGCCATGCCGGGCTGGGGCCGTTTTTTACGCCACGGATGGTGCGCCCGAGCACCCACGGGCAGGCTTCGGGGTAGGTGATGCGCCACGTAATCGTGCTATCGCCCTGCCCCTCCACGGTCTCGACCAGCCAAGGCTTCAGCCTGCCAAGGCCCGCCGCCGCCAGATCACGCGCAACACCACGCACGGCCAGCGCATCGCCCCGGTTGGGGGTGATGGCAATGTCGATCACGGGATCATCAAGCTTGGCAAAGAGCGGGTAGGACTGGCCCGGCGCCGTGCCCTCAGGCAGTTCGGCAATGCCGTCATGGTCCTCGCCCAGGCCGAGTTCACGCAGCGAGCACAGCATGCCGCCACTGGCCTCGCCACGCAGCTTGCCTGCCTTGATGGTGATGCCGGAAGCCGGAATATGCGTGCCCGGCGGCGCGAAGATGACATGCAGCCCCGCGCGCGCATTGGGCGCACCGCACACGACCTGCACGCGCTCGAAGCCTTCGCCCGCATCGACCTGGCACACGCGCAGGCGGTCCGCATTGGGGTGCTGCACGGCCTCGATGATGCGGGCGGTGCGGAAGGATGCCAGCGCCGCACCGGGGTCTTCCACGCCTTCCACCTCAAGGCCGATGGTGTTCAGGGTGGCGGTGATCTCTTCCAGCGTTGCGGTGGTCTCAAGGTGTTCGCGCAGCCAGGACAGGGAGAACTTCATCGATCACAGACCTTCGTGCAGCAGGGCGGGAGACAGGGGGCTGGTGCCGTAATGGCGCAGCCAGCGGACATCGCTTTCATAGAACGAGCGCAGGTCGGGAATGCCATGGCGCAGCATGGTCAGCCGCTCGATGCCCATGCCAAAGGCAAAGCCCTGCCACTCCCGCGCATCCAGCCCGCAATTGGCCAGCACGCGGGGATGGACCATGCCAGCACCCAGCACTTCCAGCCAGTCATCGCCCGCGCCGATCTGGCCGGTCTTGCGCGACCAGCCGATGTCGATTTCCATCGACGGCTCGGTGAACGGAAAGTAGGAAGCACGGAAACGCACCGGCAGGTCCGGCATCTGGAAGAACGCACGCAGGAAGTCCGACAGGCAGCCCTTGAGGTGGCCGAGCGTGATCCCCTTCTCGATCACCAGCCCCTCGCACTGGTGGAACATGGGCGAATGCGTGGCATCATGGTCAGCGCGGTAGGTGCGGCCGGGTGCTATGATGCGGATGGGCGGCTCCTGGCCCAGCATTGTGCGGATCTGCACGCCCGATGTCTGGGTGCGCAGCACGCGCTCGGGCTGGCCCTCGGCCTCGGGCGGCAGGTAGAACGTATCCTGATCGGTCCGGGCGGGGTGATGGGCGGGGGTGTTGAGCGCCGAGAAGTTGTGCCAGTCGCTCTCGATATCCGGGCCTTCGGCAACCTGGAAACCCATCGCGCCGAAAATGGCGGCCATTTCCTCAATGGTGCGGGTGATGGGGTGCAGCAGCCCTTCAGCTTCTGGCGCGCCGGGCAGCGTGACATCCACGCGCTCGGCGGCGAGGCGGGCGTTGAGGGCGGCGGCCTCGAGTTCCTGGCCACGCGCCTCGATCAGGCGGGTCAGGTCATCACGCAGGCGGTTGAGTGCGGCACCGCGCGCGCGCCGTTCATCAGGCGTCATGCGCCCGAGTTCCTTGAGCAGCGCGGTCAGCCTGCCCGACTTGCCCAGCGTGCCCACGCGCACGGCATCCCACGCGCGCTGGTCGGTCGCGGCAGCGAGTGCCTGAACTGTCTGTTCCCTCAGGGTTTCGAGATCGTCACTCATAGCACCTCGCACAGGCTCTCAAATCGGGCGGGCTGGCAGGGGCAGCAGTCTGGCCACCAGACCCGGCGCGTGTCTGCGCCCGCAACCATAGGGGCGCACGGGCATCGTATAAAACAAAACGGGCCGCCCCTGCGGACGACCCGTTTCGTGGACCTGTCGCCACACGGGCGGGAACAGGAATCAGGCCAGAGCGGCCTGCGCCTTCTTCACGATCTCGGCAAAGGTTGCCGCGTCGTCATAGGCGATGGCGGCGAGCACCTTGCGGTCGATCTCGATGCCAGCCTTGTCCAGGCCGTTGATGAAGCGGCTGTAGGTCAGGCCATGCTCGCGCACCGCAGCGTTGATACGCTGGATCCACAGGGCGCGGAACTCACGCTTCTTGTTGCGGCGATCGCGATACGCATACTGAAGCGACTTTTCCAGACGTTCCAGCGCGATGCGGTAATTGGTGGAAGAACGACCCCGGAAGCCCTTGGAAGCTGCCAGAACCTTCTTGTGACGGGCGAGCGTTGTTACGCCGCGTTTCACACGTGCCATATCTCAGGTGCTCCTTATGCCAGGCCGTAGGGGGCCCACTGCTTTACAGTGCGGCCATCCATTTCCGTCAGCACCTGCGAACCACGGTTCGTGCGCTTCATCTTCTGCGAGCGGTTGATCAGGCCATGGCGCTTGTTGCCGGGTCCTGCCAGCACCTTGCCGGTGGCGGTGATCTTGAACCGCTTCTTGACCGAAGACTTGGTCTTCATCTTGGGCATTTGCTTCTCCTTAAGGTTAAAGGCTGCGCCCTGCCCTGTTACAGGCAAGGACACCATTGCGGCCGGGCATGCCCTACAGGCCCGGACGCGCGAACAGGCAGGCTATAGACAACCTGGCATTCCCGATCAACCCCCTTGATGGGCATGACGCGTGCTTTCCCCTGCCCGCCCCATGCTGTAGGAGGAAAAAGCACCATAATAACCGGGAGGAAAACATAATGACCCAACGCGTAGCCTACGTAACCGGCGGCAGCCGCGGCATTGGCGCGGGCATTGCCAAGGCACTGGCGGGTGACGGATATGATGTTGCCATCTCATACGCCCGCAACGAGAAGGCTGCCGAGGCAACCGTGGCCGAAATCCGCGCCATGGGCCGCCGCGCCATGGCCATCTGCTGCGATGGCGAAGGCAATGGCAACCGTGCCGCGATCCAGCAGGTGGTGCGCGACCTGGGCCGCATCGATGCGCTGGTGTGCAATGCGGGCGTCTACCCCCATGGCGACGTGAGCGAGATGACCGACGCGCAGGTCGATGCCGTGCTGGGCCTGAACGTGCGCGCCGTGATGATCGAGGCCATCGAGGCCTCGCGCCACATGACCAAGGGCGGCCGCATCATCCTGATCGGCTCGGCCTTTGCCGATCGCTCCCCCTTCCCCGGTATTTCGCTCTATTCGGCCTCAAAGGCGGCGCTGAACGGGTTTGCCCGGGGGGCTGCGCGCGACCTCGGCCCGCGCGGCATCACCATCAACGTGGTCCAGCCCGGCCCGATCGATACCGACATGAACCCCGCTACCGGGCCGGCGGCCGACCTGCTGCGCAGCTTCATGTGCCACAAGGAATACGGGCAGGTGAGCGATATCGCTACCGTGGTCTCGTTCCTCGCCAGCCCGCAGGCCAGCTTCATCACCGGCTCGGCGCTGACGACCGATGGCGGCATCACGGCCTGATCATGGCCTGACGGCACGGGCGGCGTGATCATATGCCGCCCGCTGCGTGTGCAGCCCGCCTGAAACCGCAAACCCGCAAAAAAAACAACCGCCGCCTTATTTTTCAAAAAGGGGGGGTGTTCCTCGAAGCCTTTCGAAAAAAGCTTCACCAAAAACTTCTTTATGATTTCGGGATATTTTCCAGGCTGACTTTTAAACGGCCCCTAAAGACGTGCCGCCTCCGTCATGGCGGATTTGCGCCCTGACGGACTTACCGCTCGACATACCGGCTTAACATGCGCGCCAGAAAAGGGCCGGTAAACAGCACGAGCACGAACCGCACGGTCTGCATCGCCATGACGAAAGGCATATCCACCCCCGCCGTCGTGGCCGCGATGATGGCCACGGTATCCTCGCCCCCTGGACTGGTGGCCAGATAGGCGGTCAGCAGCGAGACATGCTTGAGCCGGACCAACACAAGCGCCATCAGGCAGCAGCTTGCAATCATCAGCACGACCGCAATCAGAATATAGGGAAACGCACGGGCGGCATAATGCAGCGTCGCGCGTGTAAACCGCACGCCAATGCCCCAGCCCAGTATCGCGTAGCCCGCAAGCAGCAGCCACGGCGGCAGTTCGATGGACAGCAGCCCCGTATCCTGCAGCACGGTTGCGATGATAAGCGGAATCATGAGCGCGCCTGCCGACAGGCGTAGCCTGTGCGCCAGCGCCACTCCGGCCACGATCACCATGAGCGTCTCACCTAAAGCGGGCCACGCCACGGGCGCGAACCAGCCCTGCCCCTCGCCATCAGCACCTGTGCTGGTCGTGCTGCGCGCCATGACGGTGGCTGCCATGGCCACTGCTGCTGCGCGAAAATACTGCATAAAGGCGACAAGCCGCATATCCGCGCCATAGGCCTGCGACATCAGGGTCATGGCCGTGGCGGCACCGGGCGATGCCCCCCATAGCGCCGTGCTGCCCGGCAGCACCTTCCAGCGCGCCAGGCAAAAACCGATCAGGGTGCAGACCAGAATGACGCACAGAACGCCACCCAGAAAAAGCGGGCCTTCGCCGATGACCTCGGAAAAGATCGAAAGCTGGAGACTCCGGGCAATCATGCACCCCACAATGCCCTGCGCCAGCAGGAAACAGGGCGCGGGAATGGGCAGGTCAGCCTCGTGAACGGCCAGGACCACGGCGGCAAACATGGGGCCGATCAGGATCGCTGCAGGCAGATGCATGTAATGCAGGGGAACGGTAAAAATAACCGACAGGGCAATGAGCCAGCACCATTTTACAGGGAGGCCACTGTTCTGGAACGACAGGCGCTTTGCTGTCATTACCGGTCCTGGGGACGGAATTCTGTTGACCATGAAAATTCTCGACTGAACACAATCATGCATGAATGCCATGTTTCATGCGGCCGGGATATGGGACAGGCCGCATGGACCGTGCGTTTACATGGACCGCGCCTGACTTCAGCCCGTATCGGGCATCCGCGGGTCAGGGCAAGGTGCGTTTTTCCTGAATGTTTCTTTCAGCAAATAAAATGTTCGGGTGCCTTGAAGGAGCAGGTTCATCCCGCCGGTCACGGCGGCCTCCCCTGCCCCATCATCATGCAACCCGTATCCGTCACATGGCGGTGGCACGGTTAAAAAATACTTCAGCCGGGATCATCATTGCATATGGCAGGCCAGGAGCCTGCCACATTCCACCTGCCCTTTATTCCCACAACCGCGTGCGGTAACGCGCCAGACGTTCGGGATCCACCTCAACGCCCAGGCCGGGGCTTGTGGGAACCTGTATCTTGCCATCCACCTCCGGGAAAGGATGGGCAAGAATATCCTCCACAAGGAAGCAGGTCGGCATATAGAACTCACACCCCAATGTCAGGTCAGGAATGGCCGACATCATGTGCAGGCCCGCCATATGGGCGATGCCGGTTTCCAGCATGCAACCCCCATACACGCCAATGCCTGCCGCACGCGCGATGGCAGCAACTTCCAGTCCGCGCCGTATGCCGCCGCTTTTCATAATTTTCAGGCTGAACAGGTCGGCGGCCTGCATCTTGACAACCGTCAGCGCATCACGCGGGCCGAACACGGATTCATCGGCCAGGATGGGCGTGTCGATCGCCTGGGTGATGCGGGCCATGGCCTCGATATTGGTACGTGGCACCGGCTGCTCGATGAAGGTCAGGTCGAAGCGTTCCAGATCCTTGAGCCTGCGGATGGCTTCATAGGCATGCATGCCCTGATTGTAGTCAACACGCAGGTCGATCTCGCTGCCATAGGTATTGCGCAGGTCCTGCAGGCGCATGACATCGAATTCATGCGAGGCAAACCCCGCCTTGAGCTTGTAGATGCGGATATTGCGCGCGTAGAATTCCTTTACCGTCTCGCGGTCGAGATCATAATTCGGGTTCGCGACCGAAAAACTCAGCGGAATGGCGTCATGGCAGCGCCCGCCAATCAGGTCGCCCACCGAGAACCCAGACATCTTGCCCATGATGTCGAGCAATGCCATTTCAACCGCCGCCTTGGCCTCCGTGCAGTTGACGACCATGCGGTCCATGGCGGCGAGATGCTTTTCAACCAGGCAGGGATCCGCCCCCATCAGGTAGGGCCGCATGAAAACATGCAGGGCCGCGACACTGGCCTCGACCGTGCCGGTAAAGACGGGCCAGGGCGACGCCTCGCCCCATCCGGTAATGCCACTTTTGGTTTTCAGTTCAAGTATAATGGTATCAAAGGACGACACATCACCAATACCATGCGCATGCGTAGCCAGTGTTGGCATGCGCAGTACATGAACACGCATGGCGATGATAGGATCAGAAACGCGGGTCATTGAGGTTATCCTAGACAATTTCAGGTTTACGCAATGTCAGATACGGACCAGATCAGAACAGGCCTGAATAATCGCCACCATCGACAAGCAGGCTCTGCCCCGTCATGAAACCGGCCTGCGCCCCGCACAGGAAAGCCGTGGTGCAGGCAATTTCCTCTGGCGTGCCAAACCGACCCGCCGGGTTTGCCCGCGCCTTTTCCGCCCAGAGCTCATCGTAGCTGCGCCCCGTCATCGCACTCAGGCCACGGATATGGCTGAACTGCGCCTCGGAGGCGACAATGCCCGGCAGCACGCTATTGATCGTGACATTATGCTTTACAACCTGCCGTGACAGGCCGGATGAGAACGCGACAAGCCCCGTCCGCGCCGCAGCCGAAAGACCAAGCACCGCATGGGGGTTCTTGACGCTGCGCGCGGTGATGTTAACAATCCGGCCAAATCCGCGCGCGATCATGCCATCCATCACGCGGCGGATCATGTCGATGGGCGCAAGCATCATCATGTCAAGCGCATGAACCCATTCCGGCCGCGCCCAGTCGCGAAAATCGCCGGGCGGCGCGCCACCACCGTTATTGATCAGGATATCGGGGCTGGGGCAGCATGTCATGACATGCATCCGCCCCTCTTCCGTCATCAGGTCCGCCACCACGATCTGGGGGGCGGGCAGTCCTGCCGCGCTGATCTGGCCCGCTGTTTCGGCCAGCCCTTCACGGGTGCGGGCGACAAGGCTGACCACCACCCCTTCGCGGGCCAGTTGCAGCGCGATGGCCTGACCGATGCCCCGGCTGGCGCCACACACGATCGCCCTGCGCCCCTCGATACCAAGTTCCATCCATTTTCCTCCGGTCCTGTAAGGAGAAGCGCGCCCTGCGCGGCGGTCCGGGCCTATGCCTTCAGGTAACGCTGCGGCACGGGAAAGACGCGCGGGCAGATCCCGCCCACAAACCAGGTCACGAGAGTATAGATGTCATAGACCGGCAGGCCGGTCGCGGCCGCAACGGCTGCGGCATAGGGCGGCATGTTGGTGCATTCCAGCACGATCGCCCCGACATCGGGGTTTTTCGCGACGAGTTCACGCGCGGCGGCGACGACATCCGCTTCAGCGAGGTCGATATCAAGGTCGTCCTTTTCCGCCTTGATCAGAACGCGGAAGAATTCCCTGCCGTTTTCGGTGCCGCATGTGGGGGTATCTTCTGGCGCGCCCACCGCGCGGAAATGGGCCGGTGTCAGCGTCGCGGCCGAAACCGTCACCACCCCAACCCGCTTGCCCGGCGGCAGGGTCGCCTGCACCGAGGGGATCTGCATGAGCGATGAGGTGGCGACCGGCACATCGAGTGCCGCCGCAAGTTCTGGCTGCAACAGCGCCAGAAAGCCACAATTGGTGGTGATGGCGCTGACCCCGCGCGCAATCATCTGCCGTGCGGACTCAATGGCCACGGGCAGGTAATCAAGCGGGTTGCCCATGACGACGTGTTCAGGCGTCACATTGGGCATGATGTGCAGTTCCACCGGGAAAGGCCATGTCTCGCCATTGCCCATGTCACCCGGAATGCGGGGAAAGCGGGCATCGAGCATGAGAACGCCAAGGTTCACACCATAAACGGCCTTGCCGCCGCGCGCCACGCGGCTGCCAGATACTACAGGTTGTGTCATCTGTCTTTGCTCACTTCATCATTTCATCAGGCTACAAGCTGGCTGACAGCCTTCGCAAGCCGCGCCATGGCGGTTTTCAGGTGATCATCCGATGCCGCGTAAGAAATACGGAAGAACCCCGGCAGCGCGAAACATGAACCCGGCACGATCGCCACCTCATGCTCATGCAGGACGTAATGGCACAACTCGCTATCCGTCGTGATGCCTTTTGCCCGCACCTGCGGCAGGTCAAGCAGCCCCTGGCAACTGGCGAAGGCATAGAACGCCCCCTTGGGCAGCAGGCAGTGAATGCCCTGCATGGCGTTCAGCGCGTCCACCACGATCGAACGGCGGTTGCAGAACACGGCCCGACGCTCGGCCAGTACATCTTGCGGGCCGGACAGGGCCTGTGCCGCTGCCGCCTGGCTGATGGAGCACGGGTTGGAGCTGCTCTGGCTCTGCACCACGGCCATGGCGGCGATGATGGGCTGCGGCGCGCCTGCAAACCCGATACGCCAGCCGGTCATGGAATAGGATTTGGAAACCCCGTTGATCGTAACCGTGCGGTCACGCAGATCCGGGCAGACTGCGGCCATCGTGACGAATCTGGCATCGTCGTAAACAAGGTGCTCGTAAATATCGTCGCAGATCACACCCACATGCGGGTGGCGACGCAGCACCTCCGCCAGCGCTTTGAGCGCCCCGCCATCATAAACGGCGCCCGTGGGGTTGGAAGGCGAGTTCAGCAGCAGCCAGCGCGTGCGCGGCGTAATGGCGGCTTCCAGTTTCTCGGGCGTGAGCAGGAAGGCGGTGTCCTCCGCACAGGGGCAGGTCACGGGCACGCCACCCGCAATGCGGATCATGTCCAGATAGGATGTCCAGCACGGCGTGGTGAGGATGACTTCATCATCCTGGTCCAGCGTTGCCATCAGCACGTTATAAAGCACCTGCTTGGCGCCCGGCCCGACGCTGATCTCGTTCAGTGCAAAGGACAGGCCGTTTTCGCGGCGGAACTTTTCCTGTATCGCCGCTTTCAGCGCGGGCGTGCCGTCAAGCGCCGTATAGCGGGTCTGGTTTGACAGGATTGCGTCGATAGCGGCCAGCTTGACATTATCCGGCGTGGGGAAATCAGGCTCGCCCGCAGCCAGAAGAATGACATCACGCCCCTGCTTGCGCAGGGCATTGGCATCGGCAACGATACGGATGATCTGAGATACTTCTATATCCTGTATGCGCCGCGCACGTGAAAAGCCGGAATAGACGTCCATATCATTCTCCTGGACCTGTAAAAATTTCACAAGCAGATAATGGCACCTGTCAGGGCAAGGCTTTGCCCCACAGGTACCATTTGCGTTTTATTTGTTTTATTTTTCTGTTTTCAGCTATCAGAACTGCAGGGACGCCTTGACATAGTAGAAACCACCCATGAAGCCATAGGGCGAGTTGAACGGATACTTGTAAGCCCCGTTCGACGTGCTGACCGATACCGCATGGTTGACCTGGTTGGGATAGTAGTTGAACAGGTTGTTGGCGCCAGCGGCAAGATGCAGGCGGTCAAGGACATCGTAACCGACTTCAAGATTGGTGATGTAGCCGGGCTTGACGACCGTCCACTGCGAAGTCGCCAGGCTCGGGCTGGCAATATAGGTGACCGTGCCGTAGCGCTCTTCTTCCGCGCGGATCGTCAGGCGCTTCCACTTCCACTGCACGCCCACCATCTCGCGGTTTTTCGGAGCCGTGTGCAGCAGGGTGTTCTGGGCATAACCGTTAAAGAGCTGCTGCGAGACATTGAAGTGCGAAATCTCGGTATCAGCGAAGTTGATGCCCATATTGAAGCGCAGCGTGCCCATCCGCCCGACACGCAAAGTATAGTCGGTGGTCACGTCGCCGCCATAGGTCAGCGTATTGACCGGATTCATGTAATACTGCCCATACGTCACGCTTGCGAGGCCGTAGTTTTGCAGAATACTACCAATCGGCGTGCCATTGTAGCTGGTGAACTGCGTCGAGTTCGCCATGCGGTCATTAATGGCGATGCGGTACAGGTTGGCCGACAGGTGCCAGTTATCAAGCGGCGTTGCATCGACACCGATGCTGTAGTTGCGTGAAGATTCACCCTTCAGCCCGCTCGAACCCAGCGCCTTTGCGGCAGCGCCATTCGCGGGCAACTGCGATGTGGCGTAGGTGGGGAAGTCGGTAACGATGAAGTAGTTTTCCTGCCCGAGCGTTGGCGGGCGGTAGCCCACGCCAACACTGGCCCGGATGGCCCAGCGCTTGTTGAAGTTGTAGCGCGTGCCGACCGTGCCGGTTTCCGCCGTCTTGTTGAGGTCGGAATAGTGCGCGACATGGCCGCCAAGGGTCCATTCCCACTTGGGCGTAACGTACAGGTCAACGTTGGCATACCCGTCATATACATCACGCGAGCTATTGCTGGCATCGACCGGAGCCGCACCGGCATGGCCACCAGCACCCGGCGTGGCCCCTGCCCGCATGCCGCCATCCGACCAGGACTGCAGGTCACCGGCTTCAAGCTGGAAGGTATCATGACGATATTCGCCGCCGAACATGAAGTTGATCGGCTTGGGCAGGAAGCCGACCTTGAAGTTCCGCGACATCTTGCCGCCAGCCACGAGTTCCGTTGCAATGTTGGAGCCATCGTAGAACGAGGTCTGGCTGTTCAGCCCGTAGGTCGCGTTATCCGAATCAAGCGTGCGGTAGTTCTGGTAGTCGCGGCCATACGTTACATATGTGTCCCATGACCATTTATGGAAATTCTTGCCACGGAAGCCGCCATTGACCTGAAAGTCATCTTCCGTCAGGCCCATGACGGGCTGGAACCCGTTGGGGTAGAATTCGGTAATGGTGTTGACGTTTGCAGCCGAACGGATGGTCTGCGGCGTTTCGTAGTCACGATGCGAATAGGTGGCGGTCAGGTAAGCCTTCACATCCGGCGTGATTGGCATTTCGCCGTTTGCCGAGAAAGTCTCGAGCATCTGGCGGCCCATGCCCATCATGCGGTTCAGGTTCTGGCCCGACTGCGGGTCCCCCGCCTTTTCATAAGTGCCGGAACGGTTGGTGGGCTGGCTGTGCGTCACCTGACCCGCGAGGTCCATGAAACCGCCGTTATGGCCAAGCGGCATGGCGTAGCTGGCCGAGCCATCAACCGCCTGGCCATCACCCGCGTAATAACCACTGTTCTGAATATTGAAGACACCGCCATGGGTATCTTTTTTCAGGACAATATTGACTGCGCCCGCAATGGCTTCCTGCCCGTACAGCGCGCTTGCGCCATCGGTAATGACCTCGACATGGTCGATTGCCGTAATGGGGATCAGTGAAATGTCAGCCGGTTCGGTGCCACTGTTCGGCCCGGCATTGGCATTGAAGTTTGCCGTCAGGTGCCGCCGCTTGCCATTGACAAGGATAAGGGTCTGGTCAGCCGACAGGTTGCGCAACTGCATGGTGCGCACGAAACCGTTGGCGCCAAGACCACTGAAGGATGGCGAGCTGAGTGACGGCGTCAACTGCTCGAGCGCGGCCATGACGTTGGTCTCGCCAGTCTGCTTGAGCTGTTCGGCGCTGACGACCTGCACGGCGGTCGTGCTGTGCACCTGCGTTGAATCGGACAGGGCCGAGTTGACACGCCGCACGCCAGAAACGGAAATGGATTCCGGATGCAGCGCGACATGCGCCGCAGTGGCAGTGGAAGCATGCGCGCCAGGCACCGGTTTCGGCTTGGCATGGCTCGAAGTCATGACAGGCGAGGACGCGGTCTGCGCTCCGGCCCTGAGTGGCGTAAGGGCACTCCCGACCATAAGAACCGCCCCAGCGGAAAACAGACTTTTTTTCCATACAAGTCGTTTCACCACAACATTGCTCTCCAGCTTACGGGTTACAGGCCGACGCGATAACATTTCCAGCACACTTAAAAGAAAGTCGAACGTTTGTTGTCACCTTAGTGCCTGCAATTACGTTTCGATTAAGTTACGATAACATATATTGGCCGGGAGGCTAGAAACTAACGCGGAAAAAAATTCAACCAATCATTATTTTTTGTCTTATTTTTAACAATATGTAGCGTTTACAACACGAAATCCATATCGTTTCAATTTAATAACGTTATTACACGCCAAAAAAACGATTTTTTATTTTTGAGAGACCGCCTGAAACACGCCAGGTCCGAAACCACAGCAACGTTTCCGGTGCAGCCCTGCTCACAACGCTTCGGCAAATGCTGCTGTTAAAAACAGTCAGGACAGGCAACAGGGGCGGAACATATCCGCCCCTGCCCGGATTTATACAAATAAAAACCCGGTATTACGGCTTGACCGCCACAACCATGATTTCCACCAGAATGTCGGGCAATGCCAGCCTGACTTCCCCACAGCATCGCGCAGGGGCACGTCCCTTGACAATCCAGTTGTCATAAACGCCATTCATCGCATCAAAATTCTTCATGTCCGACAGCCAGATCGTAACATTTACAATATGGCCCTTATCCGTACCTGCCTGGGCGAGTACACCTTCGATCGTTTCAAGAATCTGCGCCGTCTGGCCCGCGGCATCGCGTGAACGGTCAGCCGCCGTGCAGCCCGCAAGGTAAACCGTATTGCCTGCAATAACCGCGCGCGAGCGACGGGCATTCTGATCGATGTATTGTACGTCTGTCATGTTCATTCCTTTTTATTCATGAAATGCGGTGTTAATCCGGTATTCCGCACTTTCTTTCCTGATCCATTCAATAAACTGCATGATGGATGCGTTATTCTGTTTCTCTGTCGGGATTACAGCATAGTAAGCGCCCTGACCTTTCAACAACTCATCTGACAGTACGACGAGCTTGCCCTCGCGCAGTTCGCGCTCAACGAAAATATGCGGCACGAGGGCTGCACCAAGCCCACTCAATGCGGCTTCTATGGTTGCATTGAACTGGTCAAATATATTGCCATGCAATGGTTTGCTGGTCTTGATACCTGCATGTGACAGCCAGTATTCCCACAGTCCCGGCCGGGTTGTGAGCTGTATCAGGTTGATCCTGTTAAAATCTTCGGGTTTGCTGAAACCCGTCTTTTCCCGATAGGCCGGGCTGCACACCGGTATGATGATCTCGTCAAACAGATGATAGAGAATACCATTCGGCCATACGGCCTGACCGTAATGAATGGCGACATCGCAATCCGTATCATCAAAAGTGAATGCTTCAAAAACAGTGGAAACATTCACATTGAAATCAGGATACTGCGCAAACAGCCCGGCAAAACGTGGAATAAGCCAGCGTGAGGAAAAAGTTGAAAAAACGGAAAGGTTTATATTGTTCGTCTTGTCCGAGGACGAGATGATCTTGTAGGTCGTGCTGCTGATCTGCTCGATAATCGAAGCAATGGAAGGCAGGAGCAAACGCGCCTGGCGGGTCAGGACCAGGCGCTTGCGCCGCCGGTCAAACAGGGAGACCCCAAGCGTCAGTTCCAGACTGCGGATCTGTTTACTTATGGCGCCCTGGGTCAGATACAGTTCTTCCGCCGCCGCGCTAAAGTTTTCATGCCGCGCCACAGCCTCGAAAGCAATCATTTCTGAAATCGATGGTATAACCCGACGTGGTAACAACATGACCGTCTCCCCTTCCCTCTTGATTTACGACGAAACCATTCTCCCTGCTTGCGGGCGCCGCAGGCGCGAGGCGCTGATGAGTGCCGCGACCCAGGCGGTTGCTGTTGCCCATTCAAGGCAGTGCAGCGACGGATTGACCCTGACGCGGGCCAGGATGAAGGCCACCCCGATTGCGCCAAAGGTCTGGCCAAGAATACGACTGATGGAAATCATGCCGCTGGCACTTGATGAGCGGCTCGCCGGAGACGCCACAACCATTGAACGGTTGTTGGGTGACGTAAACAGGCTGTAGCCCATGCCCGCCACGGCAAAACGCCACATGATGTTGAAATTGCTGGCATCTGGCGGCAGGAGCCTGACCAGCAGGAACCCCACCCCGGTCATGAACAGCCCGATCGAGACCAGACAGCCTGCCGAATACCGGTCCGCCAGGCGACCGACTACCGGGGCCATCAGTACCATGCTGCCCGGCCAAGGCATGATGAGCAGCCCCGTTTCAATGGCGGAACGATGAAACAGGCCATTCAGCGTAAAGGGAATGGAGATCATGTAGAAATTCGCGGCTACGTAGGCCAGGAAACACGTCACGAACCCGGTGCGGAAGGCCGGGATGCCCAGCAGGTCAAGCGGCAGCATGGGGGTGGTCATGTTCTTCTGGTGCATGACCAGAACACCCATCGCCACCACGCCTGCCAGCACCAGCCCCGCGCCAATGCCAGCCGCCTCGCCATGCGCCAGCATGTCGGCACCGATGAGGAAAGCAGTAAACGTGACGATATTCAACCCGATGGCCAGGCTATCCATCCGCCGGGGCTGGCCCTGAATGGGCGGCAGGCACTTCAGCACGAATGCCAGCGTGATCAGGCCACAGGGCAGGTTGAACAGAAACAGCCACCGCCATGACCCCAACATCAGGATCAGTGCCGCGACCGATGGGCTGAGCGCCACCCCCAGCGAAGTGGCCAGCGCCGTCATGGCCAGCCCCCGGCCAATGCGCTGCGGCGGGCAGACAGCACGCACCAGTGCGGCATAGACCGCCATGATGCAAGCGCCCCCCACGCCCTGGATCATGCGCGCCACCGCCATGACCGGCAGGTTCGGCGCCCATGCGCACAGCACGGAACCAGCCATGAGAATGACCAGCCCGACCTGGCACAGCCTTACAGCGCCAATCTTTTCCGACCATGTGGCCAGTGGCAGCATGAGCGCGCAACCCGCCAGCTGGTAGGCATTGACCACCCACACGCCAGCCGAAGGACTGGCCCCGAGTTCACGCGTGATGGTGGGCAGGGCGATATTGGCAACCGCATAGTCAAGGACCGACAGCAGCACGGCCATGACAATGGCCGCCATGGCCATGACATGCCCGTATGGCGCCGGGCGCGGAGGGCTTGTTGTCATTTGCTCAGGCACAGGCGCTCCACTCCCTCGCGCGCTTACAGGCGAAAGCGGCAAAAGCGCGCCGGGTCGTAGGGCTTGATATCGGTGCGCGAAACGCCATCGATCAGATCCGCCACGATCTCGGCCGTATAGGGAGAACTGACCAGCCCCAGATGCCCATGCCCGCTGGCATAGACAACATTGGATGCATGGGGCGACACCCCGATGACCGGCAGGCAGTCAGGCGTGGAGGGACGGTTGCCCATCCAGCGCGCCACTTTTTCAAAGCTCTCGATACGGGCTGACGGAAAGGAGGCACGGATGCACTCGAGGATGATGCGCGCGCGCCGCCAGTCTGGCGCGCGGCCACGGCGGGCGAACTCCACCTGCCCTGCCCCGCGGATTTCGTCGCCCATCGGGGTAATACCGAATTTGAGATCCGACATCATGACAGGCACCGGCATCGCCACATCCTGAGCCGATACCTGCACATGGTAGCCACGCTCGCTGACCAGCGGCACCGTGTCAGACAGCATGCGCGCCAGTTCCGTCGTGCCGATACCGCCTGCAATCACCACGCGATCACAGGCGATCTCGCCACCGGCATGCTCCACCGCCAGCACCTGCCCGCCACTTTTACGAAAGCCGCTGACACGCCCGCTTACCTGCGTCACCCCAAGCCCTGCGGCATAGGTTGCCAGCGCGCTGGTGTAACCGCCCGGGCTGGTACAGTAGCCGCCATCGGTAATCAGCGCGCCGAACTGATAACGTTCGCTCAGGCCGGGGCACAGCGTGCGGAGTTCTTCGCCTTCAAGCTCGCGCCATGCCACCCCATTGTCGCGCCGCATCGACCAGCCAAGCGCATCCGCCCCATAGGCCGCACGGTCCGGATACACGATCAGCAGGCCACCGCCCCTGATCATCTGCGGCACGCCGGCCTCCCTGGCCAGGGCCTCGTGCCGCTCCAGCGCATCATGCAGGAAGGGCCGCAGGGCCGCCGCTATGGCGCGCGCCCGGCGTGGCGTGCAGCCTGCCGCCATGAAGCGCACCAGCCACGAGGCCAGTTGCGGCACGGCAGACAGGCGCAGCGTGAGCGGACCATTGGCGTTGAGCAGGTATTCGGGCACCTTGCGCCACAGGCCAGGCATGGACAGGGGCACGACCGAACCCGGATTGAGCCAGCCGGCATTGCCGTAGCTGGCCATCTCGCACGAGCCCGGCTGGTCGGTCCCGATAACGGTTACCCGGTGCCCCTTGCGGGCCAGGGCGATTGACACCACGGTGCCGACAATACCGGACCCGACAACAACAACATGTTGCGACATGACTTTCATCTCCGCACAGGAATTGATGGTTTTCAGTTGCGACCGACGTGAAAATGACGAAGGAATTCTTTGGTCCTGTCTTCCTGCGGGTTCTCGATCACGTCATGGGCAGGGCCTTTTTCCACCACGTAGCCACCACTCATGAACACCACCGTATCGGCAACATCGCGCGCGAACGCCATTTCATGGGTTACGACAACCATCGTCATGCCAGCGGCCGCAAGGTCGCGCATGACACCTAGCACTTCGCCCACAAGCTGGGGGTCGAGTGCGGAGGTCGCCTCGTCAAACAGCATAACCTTGGGCTGCATGGCCAAAGCCCGTGCGATGGCGACACGCTGCTTCTGCCCGCCCGACAGGTTGGAAGGCGAAACATCCGCCTTGTGCGCCATACCCACGCGATCAAGCAGTTCAAGCGCCTGCGCGCGCGCCGCATCACGCGGCACATGCTTGACATAAAGCGGGCCAGCCATGACGTTCTCGATCACCGTCATGTTGGGAAACAGGTTGAAGGACTGGAACACCATGCCGGTCTCGGCCCGGAAACCGGCAAGCCTGGCACCGCCGGGACGCTGGCTGCGCGGCCCGAATTCCATGACCTGGCTGTCAACGCGGATGCTGCCCGCACTTGGCTCTTCAAGCAGGTTGATGCAGCGCAGCAGTGTTGACTTGCCCGACCCGCTCGGCCCGATCAGCGCCACGCTCCCGCCCTGCGGCACATCCAGCGAGATATCATGCAGCACGGTATTCTTGCCGTAGGCCTTGCTGAGATTGGTGATCTGGATCATCGGAGGCTGTTGCGACATTATGAATTCTCCGCCACGGATCGCATCATGCCCACCGCCGTTCCAGCAGCCGCGACAACTGGGTCAGGGGGAAGAGGATCAGGAAATAAAGAATGGCAATGGTCGTGTACACTTCCAGCGGACGATAGGTGGCCGAAGCAACCATCTGCCCCTGATAGACAAGATCCGGCACCGTCACGACAGAAACAAGCGATGTATTCTTGAGCTGCAGCACCGTCTGGCTGACCATCGGCCCCACCATGCGCCGCAGCACCTGCGGCAGGATGACGCGACGCATCATGGTCCATGAAGTCATGCCCAGCGCGCGCGCGCCATCCCACTGCCCCGGATCGATCGAACGCAGCCCCGCGCGAAAGATCTCGCCGTAAAACACGCCCCCATAGATCGACAGGGCCAGCAGGGCTGCCGACATGGGCGAAAGCGTAATCCCCAGCACGATGGGCAGCGCATAATAACACCAGATCAGTTGCACCAGCGATGGCGTACATCGGAACACTTCCGACACCATGCCCAGCGGCACGGATATGAACCACATCCGGCTCTGCTGGCACAGGGCGAGGCAGGTGCCGATCACCATGCCGATTACAGAAGTAACAACCGTAAGGCCCAGGGTATATTCAATACCTGTTCCCAATAGTGGTGCGTAATGCCAGACGAGGCCAAAATCCCACTGGTAAGACATTATCGGTTACTTTCCCGCATATTGACCCCTCTCTCCACCATTATGGCAATCAGAAATTGAGGCCCGGCGGCAGGCTCTCGCTCTTCACGCCCTGGCTTGCCAGGGCCTCGAACATCCACTGGCGGATAATTCCCTCAGAGCGGCTGTAGAGCAGCCAGTTGTTGATATAGGTCAGCCAGCGCGGGTCGCTTTCAACCGGCACCCCCACGCAGGTGGGCTGGCCAATCATGGGCTGCGGCACGATCAGGGTGCCCACGTTGGGCGCACGACCATGCATCACTGACGCAATGGCGATGACCTGCACCACGCAGTCGGCACGGCCGGTCTGCAGCGCCATGATCGTATCGGTAGGTGACTGCACGGCCACCTTGGTGCACTTCGGCAGCGCACGGTTGACAAAGATATCGTGCGAGGACCCGACATCGAACGCAACCCGGACTTCAGGCTTGTTCAGGTCTTCCCACTTGCTCACCTCAAGGCCATTGCGCACGATGGCGGTAAAGGTGTTGTCGATCATGAGGTTGCTGAACTGCACCACCAGCCCGCGCTGCGGCGTGGGGCTGAGGGCGAACATGACATCGATCTTGTCGCTCTGCAGGTCCATCACCGCCCCGCCCCACTGGGCATCGACGATTTCACACGCAACACCGAGCGACTTCGCAAGGTCCTGCGCCATGGACACGCATGCGCCCGACCAGCCGCCGCCCATGATGTCCTTATGGAAAAACGGCTCCGCCCCCACCACGGCCGCCGTGCGCATCTTGCCTGTGCGACGGATGCGGTCGAGGCGGTTTTCGCCCGCGCTGTCGGCGCGGGCAGGAGCAGCACGCAATGCACCCGCCGCCACCACGGACCCCAAAGCGATTTTGGAAACAAGATCACGGCGCGTTGTCATTTCGTACTCTCCTTGTCCTGCGCGACCATTCCATTATGGCAAGGATGGCCGCGCGACCCATTTCGTTATCAAGTCGATATTAATTAGTATCCGATATAAATCAATCGCTTCGAAGGGTCAGACAATCTGGTTTGTCAACGCAGTGCCATTTTCAAGAGCGCTGATATTCTTCATCAGAATATCAACCACATTCCGCTCATAAAACTGGGTCTCGCCCGCGGCATGCGGCGTGACGATCACGTTGGGCATTTTCCACAGCGGAGACGATTCAGGCAGCGGCTCCTCCACAAAGGTATCCAGCGCGGCGCCAGCGATCTGGCCTTTCTCGAGCGCCTTGATCAGCGCCTGCTCGTCCACCACCTTGCCGCGCGCGACATTGATCAGCTGCGCATCGGGGCGCATGGCGGCGAGTGCTTCCACGCCCACCATGCCAAACGTCTCGGGCGTGAGCGGGCAGGTCAGCACGACCATGTCGGCCTGCGGCAGAGTCTCGATAAACTTGTCGTTGGTGATCATGCGCACGCCTGCGGGCGCATCCGCCGTGACACGGCGGCGCATGGCGATCACGTTCATGCCAAATGCCTGGCACAGACGCGCGACACGGGCACCGATGCCGCCAAAACCCACGATCAGGACGATCTTGCCGTTAAGCTCCTGCAGGCGGGTCGCCTGGTCGGTGCTGGTCGGGCGCCAGAAGGAATTGTGCTGGTCGTCACGCGCTTCGTACAGACGGCGCGACAGGCTGAGCATCAGGGCCAGCGCATGGTCGGATACGGCATTGGCGTTCACGCCCTGCGCACTGCACAGATGGATGCCACGCTCGCGGAATTTGTCATGATCGTAATGATCGACGCCAGCACTGACCGACTGCACCAGCTTGAGCTTGGGAGCGAGGTCAAGGAGGTGGTTCTTCCACAGCATGGAAATGACCAGCACTTCCGCCTCACCGATGACCGCCTCAAGATCCTTCAGCGTCTTGACCTGGGTGCATGGCGGCGGGTTGGGCCGCTTTTCCATCTCACCCTTGAGGTCATAATAGGCATGACCCACACAGACCTGCGGCTGGCTACCGGCCCAGATTTTGTTCATTTTTCTTTTCCTGCTGCATAGATCCATACTTTGAAATTACTTTTTACTTCCATAAAAAAGCAAACAAAGCACGGAAATGACTACGTTCAATTTGAGAATATCATACCGTATAAGTAACAATATGGAAGAGAAAACATCTCATCAAACTATTCCTTTACAGAATAGACACGGATGTTCCCGACCATGCCGCCCTGTCAGCCCTGTGCGTAAACGCGGCCAAAACGGTTGTTGATGAAGGATTCGTATTTGATGTTTTCCTGATATACGAAGCCTGCATCCGCAATCTGCCCTTTGGCGAGCATGTCGAGCACCGTGCAGATCCCGGCTGCCGTCGTGACCTGGATCGCGGTGCGCGGGCGGCCGCCGATATCCATGCCATGAATGGTGCTGGCGTAGCTTTTCTGCATGAACGCGCCATCCTTGTGCCCGGTGGCCGTGACGAAGATGATGATCTTGTCCTGCATGGTGCCTGGCACGGCGTATTCCAGAATGTCCTTCATCACGTCGCGGCGCTCGGCAAGCCGCAGGTCGCGCAGGAGGAATTTCATCAGATGGGCATGGCCGGGGTAGCGAATGGTCAGGTAGTTGAGGTTGCGCACCTTGCCTTCCAGCATTTCGCAGATGGAACCAAGGCCGCCAGACGTATTGAATGCCTCATAACGCGTGCCATCCATGGAAAACTCCTGCACGTTTTCCAGCGGCGTGACCTTGCGCATCACGCCATCGACAATTGCGTCACACGGTTCGCAATATTCGTTGATGACCCCATCAGGCGACCATGTGAGGTTATAGTTCAGCATGTTCGACGGATATTCGGGCAGCGCGCCCACGCGCATGCTAACATCGTGCAGGGTGTCGAACTGGGCTGCGAGCCATGATGTCACGATGGTGATGAAACCCGGAGCAAGACCGCATTGCGGAATCAGGGCCGTGCGTGCGCCCTGCGCCAGGGCGCGCACCCGGCCGGTGCTGGCAACATCTTCGGTCAGGTCAAGGTAATGCACGCCAGCCTTGACCGCCGCCTGCGCAATGCGCGCGGTCAGGTAGAAAGGGGCCGCACTCAGCACGGCGAACTTGCCATGCAGCGCCTGAGCCAGCATGGCGTCATCCGTAATGTCGAGCTGCCGCACCATAACACCGGCAAGCGGCTGCAGGGCCGCGATGATCTCGCTGGAGGCATCAAACAGGGTGACAGTATAATCACCTGTATCAGCAAGCATATCGGCAATAACGGAACCAATCCGCCCAGCCCCGATTACTGCGATCTCTTTCGTCATGCTCAATCCTTCATCCGTCGGTTGGACATGAAAAAGAGTGACATGCATCGTTGCCAGATCGTAGCATAAATTCGACCATAACGACATTTATATCAGGCATAATGATGAGCATATCAGGCAAAACGACGATCAGCCCGGCAGAAGAAGAACTGATCAACCTGCTGCGCGAAAACGCCCGCATGCCCGTGGCACTCGTGGCGCGCAGGCTGGGCATTTCGCGCTCAACCGCGCAGAGCCGGCTGGAAAAGCTTGAACGCCAGGGCGTGATCGAAGGCTATTCCCTGCGCCTGGCCGCAGCCTACGCCGAGAGCTATGTCTGCGCGCATATGCTGGTGACACTCAGCCCCAAATATACCGCCTCGGTACAGACCCTGCTGCGCCGCATCCCCGAGGTGCGCACGATCTATTCGGTCAGTGGCAATTTTGACATGATCGTCATGGTGGAAGCGCGTTCCATCACACGGCTTGATACCGTGATTGACGAGATTGGCAGCCTTGATGGCGTGGAGCGGACCATGTCCTCCATGATCCTGTCCACACGGCTCCAGCGCTAGAGCAGATCCGGTTTGAATGGACACATTCGAACCGGTGAAGATGCTCTATAAACAATAAGTTAGAGCAATTCCACTGAGCCAGGGTTCAGTGGAATTGCTCTCGGGGGTCCCTCATGGGCCTCTCTCTGCGCGGCACGCAGTGGAGAGGCCGTTGGTTCATTTTCCATTACGCACCGCAATCGGGTCCGGCACGAAAGACGGCTGCGGCGCTTCACGCTCAGAGCGCACCAGATACAGGGCCGAGACCGTGCCCATCGCAATGACCACGGACACAAAGAACGCGGGCGCAATCGCCGCCCCCGTTACATGCAGCAGCCATGTCACGACAAACTGCGACAGCCCCCCGACAACCATGACCGCGATGTTATGGGCTGTCGCCAGTGTGGTCACCCGGTGCCTGCCGGTCAGCACGGTGACGATGATCGTGCAGTATGTGGCAAGGAACACGGCAGTGGGAATGGCAAGCCCGACCTGCATGACCACCAGTCGCAGCAGCGATGGCTGGGCCACCAGCCATGCATAAAGCGGCCAGATTTCAAGAAAATAGGCAAACAGCGCCCAGAAAAGCATGCGCCGCGCGCTGATCCTGTCAGCCAGCCATCCGCTTGCGGGCACGATCAGCATCATGCCCAGGGCCGCGGACAGTTGCACCAGATACGCCCCTTTCATGGGCAGGTGCAGCGTCTGGGTGGCATAGGTGACCGTATAACCAAACAGCACATACAGCGAGACGGATGTGCTCGACACCAGCCCCATGACCGACAGCACGGCACGCCACTGTGCCGCCATGTCGCGCATGATCCCGGCAAGCGGCAGGCGCGGTGCAGCATGATGCTGTGCGGGCTGCCCCTGCCCCATGGTCCTGCGCCGCATGATCAGGACGGCAGGCAGGATAAACAGCCCGATCAGGAACGGAATGCGCCATGCATAGCCCGCAATCTGGCCGGGGGTGAACGCACTGGTAATGACATAGCCTACGGTGCCACCAAGGATCTGGGCAAAAAGCTGGCCCATCATCTGCCATGACCCATAAAAGGCCCGGCGGCCGGGCGGCGCGGCCTCGATCAGGTACGTGGTGGACGTGGCAAACTCGCCCCCGGCCGAGAACCCCTGCAACAGACGGCCCGCCACAAGAAAGCACACCCCCACGCTACCGGCCTGCGCATAGGTTGGCGCGAAGGCGATCAGGGCAATAGACAGCGCCATGATCCCCATGCCCAGCACCATGGCCGCTGCGGTGCCATGCCTGTCAGCATACCCCCCGAGCACGATGCCACCGAGCGGGCGGGTTACAAACCCGACACCAAAAAGCGCGGTAGAGAGCAGGATGACATGCGCACCCGCATCCGCGCCCGAAAAGAACAATGGCCCGATGAGCGATACCATGTAGGAAAAGACCATGAAATCATACCATTCCATGGCATTTCCGCAAATTGAGCCGACAACGGCCTTCCAGTTGGATATCCGCATGATGAGACGTTCCCCTGCCCTGCGCGCCAGGGCTGCATGGCGATATTGATGTTGTCAGCGAATGTGCAGAACCATTGTTACCGGGCAGGCTCCATACGCACCCATGAACCGGCGGGATGCGCGACGCAGGCGCATCAGGGCAGAACCCGTTGCGCCACGCCGTTCCCGTCATGCGCCTGAACCGTCAATGCCTGCGGTGCTCAGGCGGGGTAGCAGCAGCCCGGCATGGGCAGGCCCAGGTTTTCGCGTAATGTGGACCCTGCATAACCCGTGCGCGCCAGACCCCGGCGGCGCAGTTCAGGCAGGATATGATTTGAGAACGAATCAATATCCATCGGCAACAATGCAGGGCACAGATTGAAACCGTCAACAAACCCGGTTTCAAACCATTCCTGCATTTCATCCACGATACTTTCTGGCGTGCCGATCACCACACGCGAGCCAAAACCGGCGGCAATGAAATTATAAAGCTGGCGGATGGTCATGTTGCGTGACCGCGCCATGGTGATCAGCCCCTGCGCAATACTGCGCACGCGCGGATCGACCGGATCAGGCACCGGGCCATCGAGCGGAAAAGCCGACAGATCACCCAACTGGGCATAAAGATAGGACAACCCGAGTTCCGGCGGGATCAGGGCATTCATGGCATCGTATTTTTCCTGCGCCTCGGCCATGGTCGCGCCAATATAGGGCGTGATGCCCGCCAGGATGCGGATGCTGCGCGGGTTGCGGCCATGCTGCTCGAGCGCGCCGCGCAGGCGGCAGGAATAGCTTTCGGCCATCTGCAAATCATGCGGCAGCGCATAGACAACTTCGGCCTTGCGCGCGGCGAGTTCGATGCCCGCATCGGATGCACCCGCCTGCACCATGACCGGGTGCCCCTGCGGGCTTGGTGGCACATCAAGCGGCCCCCGCACCCGAAAATGCGGGCCTTTATGATTCAGTACGTGCAGGCGGCTGGTATCAAGGAAAATGCCGGTTTTCTTGTCCGCCACGATGGCGTCCTTGCCCCATGAATGCCAAAGCCCTTCGACCACATCGGCGAATTCATAGGCGCGCTCGTAGCGCTCGGCATAGCCCAGATGGGTATCGCGCCCGAAATTCCACGCCTCCGCCTCCGACCATGACGTGACAATGTTCCACCCAGCACGCCCGCCACTGATCCGGTCAAGCGAGGCATATTTGCGCGCCACATGAAAAGGCTCGTTATAGGTTGTGGAGGCCGTGGCCACGAGGCCGATATTGGTTGTGACCGCCGCCAGGGCAGACAGCAGGGTCATGGGCTCAAGATCGGCCGTCTGGGCTGTCTGGGCCAGCGCGCCCACCGGGCTGTCAACGGCACGGATACCAATACCATCCGCGAGGAAGAGCATGTCAAACCCGGCGGCTTCCGCCTTGCGGGCCACTTCAGCAAAATGCGCGAACTGCATGCCGCCACGCGGGTTTGCATCAGGGTGACGCCAACTTGCCGCATGATAGCCGAGGTAGCGCATAGACAGACCAAAGCTCATCATCCTGTTCATGCGGACATCCTGCATAATAAAAATATGTTTCTTAGCCGAACAGAAAATTCCTGCCGAGGCAAGGCCCCTGCCCGCGTGAACAGTACAACTGACGCAGGGACAGGCCACGAATTTCGAAAATCATGTAACAGATAAAATCATTATTTAATCAATATAATTCAATGCGAAAGCGCATAATATGCCAGGCCATGCAAGGATTTCCCCACCCCAAGCGCACGGAAAACCAAATTATAAAAAAAATATTTACACTATAGAGTTATTACTCAAAGGAATGCTTGCATTACTTTTTATAATACAGGAAAACAGATAAATTCTGGCCAACCATGAATGGCATCAAGGCTTCGGTCATGGCGGTGAACCCGGACCACCGTGCCATTGATCATCGCGTATTCCATATTGGCTTCGTCCGAAACAGCTTCAAAAAGCCGTTTGAAAAACACCGGCTTTAAGCCAGTCCCTGTTAAGCAGATCCCGCCATGGACTGCCTGTCCGGGCTATCCATAAGACCGCCTCGATGAAGAGCCGGTTATCCTTTCCGCTGCGTCCCCGATCCGTTTGCTTGCCACGGCACAGCGGTTCCATTTTCACTCAATGGGCATCCGTCACTATCAAGCGATCCATATGCAGTTGGAAGCACATCAGGGCCCTTTTGAAAAATCAGCCCCAAACAGGCCCTGAATGGATGCAATAAATCCAAATGCAAAACCAAAAATGCCGCATATAAGAGCTATGGGTGGAAGAATAATGTTTGCTTCAATTACCGCACCACTTATCAGTCCGATGAGTGGCATCAGAATTTTACAAAACAAATAGAATGGAATTAACCACTATTGCCGTGGAAAATTGCGTTCATTCTGTAAGAAATCAACAGTTCCAACCAACCCAGACCTAGCGCAACAGGCACTCCGGCGACCAGAATAAAAAAATCATTATTTTTTGAATCAAAAAGGGCACTCGTAGGTGCCCTTGGATCGCTGAAACAAATATAACTCTCTGCCTTACGATCATATCATGCGATCCCCTACCCCTGTCGCCGTGAACGCGACTGCATGGGATTCTGGATTTACATGACAAGAAGACTAACAAAGGCGGAGATCGTCTCTAAGATTCCACACAGCTTTACACAAGCACCTGTTTTGCGCCTGCAAGTCAGTAATTTTATTGTTGGGAAAATTATGGCTGGGGGACCTGGATTCGAACCAGGGCTGACCGGGTCAGAGCCGGTAGTTCTACCGCTAAACTATCCCCCAGCAAGGAGAGAGCGGCGCGATGCGCTGCGGTGATCAGGCATATACCCGCCTGCTCCGGGGGGTGCAACCCCCTTGTGCGCATTTTTATAAACTTTTCTCTTTTGTCTTGCGTTTTGCGCAGAACACTCAACACAATAGGTAATACCTTGGCCGTCAAACGGGTTTGGGATGAACATGGTCCAGCAGCCGCACAGTGCAAAGATACGCCCGCAGGCAGGGATTGCCCCTTTCCCGCCCGCCATGCACCGCCGCTTCATGCGCGCGCCGCTTTATGCCGCCATAGACCTTGGCACCCATAACTGCCGCCTGCTCATTGCCCGCGCGGGCGAACACGGCCTGCGCGTGATCGACAGTTTCAGCCGCGCCGTGCGCCTTGGTGAAGGGCTGCACCATTCCGGCCAGCTTGCCGATGCCGCCATGGAGCGCACGCTCGCCGCCCTTCAGGCCTGCGTGGCCCGCATGGGGCTGTATGACCTGCACGGCCACCGCGCCATCGCCACCGAGGCGTGCAGGCGGGCGGCCAATGGTATGGAGTTCATCGGCCGCGTGCTGCGCGAGACCGGGCTCGACATCTCCGTCATTTCCGCGCGGGAGGAAGCAGAGCTTGCCCTTGCGGCCTGCACCTCGCTGCTGCAGGACGGGCACGCGGGCACCAGCCGCGGGCTGCTGTTTGATATTGGCGGCGGCTCGACCGAGATCGCCTGGGCACGCATCGACCGCGAGGCCAGAAGCCACGACCTTTCGGGCTATGTCAGCCTGCCGGTGGGCATCATGACCCTGGCCGAGCGCCATGGCGCCGATATCTTTACCGATCGGGGCTACCACGGCGTCGTATCCGAAATCAGCGACGTGCTGCGCGGCTTTGATGACGTGCATTGCATCGCGCGTGAAATCGCGCGCCAGAATGTCATGCTGCTGGGCACCAGCGGCACCGTGACCACGCTGGCCAGCCTTGCCCTGGGCCAGGACCGTTACGACCGGGCCAGCATTGATGGCTCCGCCCTGTCCGTGCCCCGCGCCCTGAGCATGATCGACACCCTGCGCGCCGGCGGGCTGGAAGGGCTGGTGCGCAACCCCGTCATCGGGGCGGAGCGCGCGCGCTACATCCTGCCGGGCTGCGCCATATTCGAGGCCATCGTCACCACATGGCCCATGGCGGACGTGACCGTGGCCGACCGGGGATTGCGCGACGGCCTGCTTTTACGCATGATTGGCAACCGCAGGCGACAGGCGGCCCCAGCCACCGCGCCGCCTTCCTTTCCCCTGTACAATCGTTTGGAGCACCAGGTCAGTCCCTGACCGCGTCCCGTCATGAAGCAGCGTTCCACTACCCGCATTCCGGGCAAGGCCCGTACCAGCAGTCTCACGCCCGGCGGTGATAACGCCAGCGACGGGCAGGCCGCCCAGTCCAACCGCACCAAAACCGTAACCGTAAAGAAAGCCCGCGGGCGCACCACCGCCCAGCATCGCTGGCTGCAACGCCAGCTCAACGACCCCTACGTGCAGGCAGCCCACAAGCAGGGCTGGCGCTCGCGTGCGGCCTTCAAGCTGATTGAACTCGATGACCGTTTCCACCTGATCACGCCCGGCACGCGCATCGTCGATCTCGGCGCGGCACCGGGCGGCTGGACTCAGGTCGCGGTCAAGCGCGGCGCGGCGGAAGTGGTGGGCGTGGACCTGCTGCCGGTTGACCCGGTGCCGGGTGCGACCATCATCGAAGGGGATTTCAACGACCCCGACATGCCGGAGCGCCTGACGGAACTGCTTGGTGGCCAGGCCAACGTCGTCATGTCCGATATGGCGCCCAACACCACGGGCCATGCACCGACCGATCACCTGCGCATCATCGGCCTGGCCGAGCTGGCGCTGGATTTTGCCACGCGCATTCTCGCCCCCGGCGGCGCGTTCGTGGCCAAGGTGTTCCAGGGCGGATCGGAAAAGCAGATGCTCGCTGAACTCAAGCGCCTGTTCACGCAGGTGCGCCACGCCAAGCCCCCTGCAAGCCGCAAGGAATCCAGCGAGCTTTATGTGGTGGCCACGGGCTTTCGTGGCATGGAAGCGAAAGGCGAAGGGGAAGGCTGAAACGGCCCTCCCCCACCGGGCCGTCAGGCGGCGTGGTGATCGTCCCACAGCCATGCGGCACCGCGCACGCCCGAACTGTCGCCATGCTTGTTGCGCACGATGGGCGTGGTGCAGTTGGGGGTAATGACATAGCGCCGCATGAGGCGGGGCACGCGGTCATAGATTGAATCAAGGTTCGACACGCCACCACCAAGCACGATGATGTCGGGGTCCATAAAGTTGATGGCCATGGCGCAGGCGCGGGCCATGCGGTCCATGTAACGGTCGAGCGCGCCGATGGCGGTCAGGTCGCCTGCCTCGGCCTCCTGCTCGATATGGGCGGCGCTGCGATGGCCGGGGCCTTTCCAGTCCTGCGCCAGCGCCGAGCCGCTGAGAAAGCGCTCCATGCACCCCTCATTGCCGCAGAAGCATTTGGGCATGGGAAATTCCTCAATGCGCGGCCACGGCAGCGGCACATGCCCCCATTCCCCCGCAATGTGGTTATGTCCGATCAGCAGTTTCTGGTCGACCACGATGCCTGCGCCCATGCCGGTGCCGATGATCACGCCAAACACGCTGTGATGGCCCGCCCCCGCGCCATCAATCGCCTCCGACAGCGCAAAGCAGTTCGCATCGTTTTCAATGCGCACCGCACGGCCCAATGCCGCCGTCATGTCCACTATCAGGGGCTGGTTATTGAGCCATGTGGCATTGGCGTTCTTGATCACGCCCGTATCGGGGCTGATGGAGCCGGGAATGCCGATTCCAACCGTGCCGGTGCCCCCCAGCTCCTGATCAACACCCCGGATCAGATCGCACATGGCCTCGATGGCCGCGGGGTAGTTGCCAGGATTGGCAATGCGGCGGCGCAAAAGCTCGGCGCCATCCATGCCAAGGGCGGTTATTTCGATCTTGGTCCCGCCAAAATCAATTCCAATACGATAGTCGGCCATCCGGAGTCTTTCTTTCATCATGTTTTATCAGTGGCGCATTTGCTTTTATGATCGTACCTGCACGCAACATCAAACCCTGATGCAAGGGCATAGCTGCCAACCACCAAGGAGGCATGGCCACCCATGAGTGAAATCCTGCTAGACGCGCGCGGCCTGACATGCCCCCTGCCCGTGCTCAAGGCCAACCGCATGCTGCGCGGCCTGCCACCGGGCGCGCGGCTGCGCGTGATTGCGACCGACCGGGCCTCGGTTGCGGATTTCCAGGCTTTCTGCCGCGAAACGGGCCACGCCCTCATCGCTTTTGGCGAGGAAGGCGGCACGCTTTCCTTCGTCATCCGCCGCAGGCCCGACGCAACGCCCGCGCCCGCCACACCGGCGGCCTCGGCATAGACTCCAAAATGCCGTAAAACGCGTTGCCCCTTGGCAGGAGGGCCTTCAAGGATGTAATGCCTCCGCCAGCCCCGTTATTTCAGGAAGTGCCGCGCCCACATGACCGATGACCTGACCAACCTGTCCTTCGAGGAGGCTCTGGCCGAACTTGAAGCCATCGTGCGCCAGCTTGAGGTCGGCCAGCTCCGGCTGGAAGACGCGATCACCGCCTATGAGCGTGGCGCTGCCCTGCGACAGTACTGTCAGAAGAAACTGGACGAGGCCGAGGCCCGCGTTCAGGCGATTGTCCAGCGTGCCGATGGCGCGCTGGAAGCGAAACCAATGGATTGATGCACCAGATGAGCCAAACAACAGCACCCTCGTCCCAAACAGGAACGGATCGCATGGTCCGTCTGCGTGCATCCATGTCCGCGCGCGCCGCCGCCATCGAGGCGATGATCGACCGCCTGCTCCCGCGCGTGGAAGGCGGCGAGGCCCGCCTGATCGATGCCATGCGCTATGCCACCCTGGGCGGCGGCAAGCGCCTGCGTGGCTACCTGGTGGCCGAAGTGGCCAGCCTGTTCAAGGCCAGCGCTGATGCGGCCGACCGTGTCGCAGCCTCGGTCGAGATGCTGCATGCCTACTCCCTGGTGCATGACGACCTGCCCGCCATGGATGACGACGACCTGCGCCGGGGCCAGCCCTCCACCCACCGCAAGTTTGACGAGGCCACCGCCATCCTCGCCGGTGACGCGCTGCAGACCATGTCGTTCGACATCCTGGCCAACCCGCTGACCCATGCCTCAGCCGACGTGCGCATCAACCTCGTGCGCGCGCTGGCCGATGCCTCGGGTGCGGCTGGCATGGTGGGCGGCCAGATGATCGACATGGAAGGCGAAGGCCGCGCCCTGTCGCTTGAGGAAGTCGCCCGCCTGCATGCGCTCAAGACCGGCTGCCTGATCCGTTACGCCGCCGAGGCCGGGGCCATCCTTGGCCAGGCCAGCGATGACGTGCGCAAGCGCATCTCGGCCTATGGCCGTGACCTTGGCGCAGCCTTCCAGATCGCTGATGACGTGCTCGACGCCACCGCCAGCGCCGAGGAACTCGGCAAGACCGCAGGCAAGGACGAAGCGGCGGGCAAGTCCACCTATGTCGCCCTGCTTGGCGTTGAGGGGGCCGCGCGCGAGGCGCGGCGCGTGGCCGAGCAGGCCGAATCCCATATCGACATCTTCGGGCCCGAGGCGGATCGCCTGCGTGACCTGGTGCATTACGTGGTCGAGCGCAGGAACTGATCGACATGAGCGAGAGCAAACCGTCCTCCACCATCCCCACCCTTGGGCGCTACGCCCAGCTTGACCGGGTGCAGTGGCCGCACGACATGCGCAACCTCTCGGTCGAGCAGCTCAAGCAGCTTGCGGAGGAACTGCGGTCGGAAACGATCGATACCGTGTCCACCACCGGCGGCCACCTTGGCGCATCCCTTGGCGTGGTTGAACTCACGGTTGCGCTGCATGCCGTGTTCGACACGCCTGCCGACCGCGTGATCTGGGATGTGGGCCACCAGACCTACCCCCACAAGATCCTGACCGGGCGGCGCGACCGCATCCGCACCCTGCGCCAGCCGGGCGGGCTTTCGGGCTTCACGCGCCGCAGCGAAAGCGAATACGACCCGTTTGGCGCGGCCCATTCCTCCACCTCCATCTCGGCGGGCCTCGGCATGGCCGTCGCCCACCACCTGCGCGCGGAGGAAGACCCCTCCTACCGCGAGCGCAACGTGATTGCGGTGATCGGCGATGGCTCGATCTCGGCGGGCATGGCGTATGAGGCGATGAACAACGCCTCGCATTGCGGCCCCGGCGCCGAGCGCCTGATCGTGGTGCTCAACGACAACGAAATGTCGATTGCCCCGCCCGTAGGCGCGATGTCGAGCTACCTGTCGCGGCTGATGTCCTCGCGCAAGTTCCTGAGCCTGCGCGAACTCGCCGCCAAGATGGCCAAGCGCCTGCCCGGCCGCCTCGAGCGCACCGCCAAGAAGGCCGATGAATACGCGCGCGGCATCATGACCGGCGGCACTTTGTTCGAGGAACTCGGCTTCTATTATGTCGGCCCCGTTGACGGGCATGACATGAACCAGCTCGTCCACATCCTGCGCAACCTGCGCGATGCCGAGGATGTCGGCCCCGTGCTGCTGCATGTCATCACCGAAAAGGGCCACGGCTACAGCCCGGCCGAATCGGCTGGCGACAAATACCACGCCGTCTCCAAGTTCAATGTCGTCAC
>NZ_JARWSK010000002.1 GCF_031081985.1 Komagataeibacter xylinus
AAACACTCAACGCATATTCCTAAAAAGATACGCCAAGCTACCTAGACCAGTCTCACCCAGTCCAGACCGCCAATCATTACCCCCTAAAGAGCAACAATCGCGCCGCCAGCATATCCCTTCCAGATACTCTCTCTATTCTCTTGTCAAAGAACCCTCAACCCATCAGGGCCGAGTAACCTAGCAAATCTACCGGAGAAGCTCAAGAAGTTTCCTCAGCGCCGCCGGTGATTGGGGATATAGGACCCACACCCCCCAGCGTCAATCAGAAAAATGCACCGAAGATGAAAAATATGCTCCGAGGCGCCTTCAAGCCCCCGGAAAACAGCCAGATAATAGAATCACTTACCGGCGGGTTTGCTCACAAGCACGTCAGAATCGACCTTGTCGCCCACCACGATTCCCAGTTTTTCGGTAATGCCGGCCTGCAGTTCCAGCGTTGCGCGCACGGGGCCATGGCTGCTGATGCGGGCCAGGCTAAGCGGCACGGCATTCTCGACAATGGAGGAGATGCGGTTATCCGCCCCGATAAAGACGATATCGAGCGGGGCTTTTGTGTTCTCCATCCACATGTCGCTCTGGCGCGGGTAGGACCATACGAAGATCATCCCCGCATCAGCGGGTACTGACGGGCGGAACATCTCGCCCACCTGCTGCTCGCGCGGGGTCATGGCTTTTTCCACCGTGAACACATGCTTTGCGCCATCGGCCGTGGTGATGGTGAGCGGCACGGTGGGCAGCGGGGCCTGCGCGTGGGTGGGTTCACCCGTTTCCTCCGCCGCCATGGCGGGAACGGACACTGCGGCCATGCATGCGGCCAGGGCCAGCCACCGGCCCGCCTTGAAGGACATCATAAGCAAATACTCTCCTGCACCCTTTGATCTGTCTGTCATGCCAGGAAGGGATTGCCCTTCCGCTCCGCGCCGATTGTCGTTGCGGGACCATGACCGGGCAGGATCGTGACATCATCACCCAATGTAAGCAATTCCCGCCCGATCGCGGCAATCAGCTGGTCGTGGTCGCCATAGGGAAAATCGGTGCGGCCCACACCGCCCTTGAACAGCGTATCGCCAACGAAGGCGAAGCGGGCATCCGGATCGTAAAATACGACATGGCCGGGCGTATGGCCGGGCACATGACGCACTTCAAAGCTGTGACCCAGCGCTTCGAGTGTTTCGCCATGCTTTACAAAACGGTCGGGCTTTACGTTCTCCAGGCCGCTCAGGCCAAACAGGGCGGCCTGCTGCGGGATGGTGTCAAGCAGGGGCGCATCCGCCTGCTCCGGCCCCAGCACCGGCACGGGGGCACCCTGCCGGGCCGAGAGCTCGCGCCGCAGGGCATCGGCCCCGCCCGCGTGGTCGAGATGGCCGTGGGTGAGCCAGATGGCATCCACTGCCAGGGCCTTGTCCGTCAGGGCGGCCATGATGCGCGGCGGGTCCCCGCCCGGATCGACCACGACCGCATGATGCGTCTCGGGGTTCCATAATATGGAGCAGTTCTGCCCGAATGCGGTCACGGGCACGACTTCAAGTGACAGGGGTGCTGGCATGATGGAAAAGCCCTACAAATAAAAAATGCGCCCCACGTTACCGCAGGGCGCATCGTTGCTGAACCACGGCTGCGGCTCAGCGCTCCTTGGCGAGCGGCCAGCCGGTAGCCGGAATATCGAAGTGCGGGGCCAGCATGTTGTCCGGCGTGTTGGTCAGGTCATGCTCGACCACCTTCACCACCAGCGGGCGGGCTTCAACGTCCAGATGTTCGCGGATCTGGTGCATCACCTCGCCAGGCGCCGCAAGGGCGATGCCCGGTGCTTCCTTCGCGCGGACGGCCTTGTTCAGGAATTCGGCAATCACCTTGCCATAGGCACCGTTGCGCGGGGCATCCATGCCCTTGGCGTCGTCGCTCTTGAGGTGGGTGATGGTGGCCAGACCATGTTCGCCATGCTTGAGAATGCGGGCGTGAATGCTATCGGCCACAACATACCAGACCGGATCGACATAGCTCATATAGTACTACTCCATTCATGCATCGGACCACCCTGTGGTGGCCTGCGTGTTGTTACATTACATGGGGTGTCCGGGCATGCATGTCCAGCGGGTGACAGGCGCGCATGCGTGCTGATAAAGTAAACCTGCCATGAAAAAGCTTTCCTCGACGCCCGATCCGCTGGATCTCCTGATCGAATGGGCCAAGGCCGGACTGCCCTGCGCCCTTGCCACCGTCACCTCGACATGGGGCAGTTCCCCCCGGCCTGCGGGCAGCATGATGGCCGTGTGCGAGAATGGCCGCATCGAAGGCTCGGTCAGCGGTGGCTGCGTGGAAGGCGCCGTCATAGAAGAAGCCACCACCGTCATGCACACCGGCAGACCGGTCGCCCTGTCCTATGGCGTATCGAGCGATGATGCCTGGGCGGTGGGGCTGGCCTGTGGCGGGCTGCTTGATGTTTTCGTGGCTGCCGTCAGCACGCCCACCCACCCACAGGGCACGCTGCCGCTGGCCATGCTGGAAGCCGTGGCCGAAAAGCGCCACGCCCGCGTGCCGGTGATCATCGCGACCGAACTTGCCACCGGCGCATGCCGCCTGCTGTATGATGATACCGCGCCTGCTACATCAACGGACCTTGACGCCCGCCTGGCCGCCCGCGCACATGATGTTTTTGAAACCGGGCGCAGCCTGCGGCTGGAAGATGCAGCCGGGCAGGCCACATGGTTCCTGCATCTCGTGCCCATGCCGCCGCGCCTGCTGGTGGTGGGGGCGGTCCATATCGCGCAGGTGCTGGCCCCCATGGCGCAGACCACCGGCTTCTCGGTCACGGTCATTGACCCCCGCACGCAACTGGCCACGCCCGAGCGCTTTCCCGGCATCACGCTGGATACCGACTGGCCGGATGAAGCGCTGGAACGATTGGGCATCGATAACCAGACCGCCATCGTCACCCTGACGCATGACGCCAAGCTCGATGACCCGACGCTGCAATTCGCCCTGGGCAGCGAGGCTTTTTATGTCGGCGCCCTAGGCTCGCGCAAGACGCAGGCTTCGCGCATAGCCCGGCTGCAGGAGGCCGGTTTTGACGCAGGCCAGATCGCGCGCATCCACGGCCCCGTGGGGCTGGCCATTGGCGCGGTCGGGGCAGCGGAAATCGCGCTCTCGATCCTGGCCGAGATCGTGGCCGTGCGGCACAACAAGCCACTGGGGCGGGTATCGGGCTGGGCGTGACAGCCGCACCGGGGCGCATCGCCGCCATCGTGCTGGCCGGCGGCGCCTCGAGCCGCACGGCGCCCGCGCACAAGCTGCTTGCCCCCGATGCCACCGGCCTGCCCATGATCGCCCGCACCCTGCGCGCGGTCACGGCCAGCCGGGCCGCCCCGGTCGTTGTCGTGCTGGGCCACCGGGCCGCCGAGATCCGTCAGGCGGCAAGGCTGGGGCTGCAACCCGGCTGCCTGCCCCATTTCATCATCGCGCCCGACCATGCCCATGGCCTGTCACGCACGCTGGCGGCAGGCATGCGGGCAGTCATGGATGACCCCACCATAACAGGTGCGCTGATCTGCCTGGGTGACATGCCGCTGGTCGGCACGGAACTGCTCGACCGCATGATGGCCACATTCCATGCCCATCCCGGCTGCCCCGGCGTGCTGGCCGTGCATGAGGGCAGGCGCGGCAACCCGGTGCTGTGGAGCCGCAGCCTCTTTGCCGCGCTGATGGCGGGCCATGGCGATAGCGGGGCCCGCCACCTGCTGGCACACCATGCCCCCGCCATGCCTCGCGTGGCGGCCGGCGCGGAAATCACGGCGGATTTTGATACCCCGGCGCGACTGGCGGAATTCAGCCGCCTTTTCCGCGGGGAGTTGACCTCAGCCCGGGCCAGCGCGAAGAGGGAAGGCAGCGCATGTGGCGCATCACATGCCAACCAACCAACCAGGACCCATAACATGAGCAAGATCATTCGCACCGAGCCCAACGCCATCCTGTCCAAGGTGGTGGAGTATCATGGCTTCCTGTTCACGCAGGGATTCGTGGCGCGCGACCTGACCGCCGACATCACGGCCCAGACCAAGGACGTGCTGGCCCAGATTGACGAGGCGCTGGAACTGCATGGCACCGACAACACCCGCCTGCTGCAGGCCCAGATCTGGCTGAAGGACATCAACGACCGTGACGCGCTGAATGCCGTGTGGGGCCCCTGGCTGCCCAAGGGTGGCGCACCGGCCCGCGCCTGCGTCGAGGCCAAGATGGCGCACCCGGACGTACTGGTCGAAATCATGATCATCGCAACCAAATAAGACTTCGGGGCAGCGGGAAGGGCGCTTGTGAAACATGTCACATTTTTGCAACTTTCCCGCTTTCCCAGAATCATTCCACTTCTGTTCTCCTCGCTGAAATCCTTGGGATAAGCGGCGGAAAATCAGGGCATAACTAGTCCAGATAAAGAATATATTCCTATTTTTTTAATTTGAGCACGTTTTTGGAGGAAATATGCAGTGTTGCTCTTCATCCTCCACAGCGCAGGCTTGTCAGACTTGCAATGGGCTTGCTACTCGATGAACGCGATGTGAGCGGATCATTTTGAGAATCACCCGGATGCGGTGGAGAGATTGCGAAAAATGCGGATCAGAAACATGAAGCGTGGCGTCTTGCTTTCCGTCCTTACGGCCACTTTCGGATTCATGTTTTCTGGGCAGGGTCAGGCCCATGCCACCCGGCATGTCAGCCACATACACCCGACCGCTGCGCATACGCATACCACTTCTTCCCACCACACCATGGTGCACCGCACGGCCTATCATGGCACCCATACCCATGAATCCGGGCATGTCATCCAGTGCGTGGCTTTTGCCAAGGCGGCATCCGATGTCGAGATTCGCGGCAACGCGGTAGACTGGTGGTATAACGCCGCAGGCCGTTACGCACGCGGCAGCGCACCGGAGGAGGGCAGCGTGCTCAACTTCCGTGGCACGCGCCGCATGCCGCTTGGCCATGTGGCCGTGGTGCGCCAGGTGGTCAATAACCGCACCATCGTCATTGACCAGTCGCACTGGGGCCAGCGCGGCATCAGCCGCGATGTGCAGGTTATCGATGTTTCCCCCAGCAATGACTGGTCCGCCGTGCGCGTGGCGCTTAACAACCGCAGCGGCGCCTTTGGCAGCATTTATCCCACCTACGGCTTCATCTACGCCCGGCCTGACACGACCTCGAACATGATGCTCAGCACCTACCAGAAGGCCATGCACAACCCTGCCGTCATGGCGCAGGCGCATAGCCCAGCGCACCGCTACGGCACGGAAGTGGCGGAAGCGCCCGAGGGTGTTGCAGGGCGGGCTTCCTCATCCCTCGCCTTTTCGGATGATGCGCCCAACCGTTCGCTGCGCTAATAACAGCACACACGGCAGCAGCCCTGTTGCCGGAAATTTTTGCTGAAGCTTTTTTTGTAAAAAGCAGTGCGTCGGATCACACACGCCATTTCCCCATGACAACCCTATAGGCGGCCTTCAGTCAGGGCGGCCTGCACGGTGATAGGGATGCCCGGCTGAAATGGCGCGGGCACGATAAAGCTGCTCGGCCAGCATGCCGCGCACGAGCATGTGCGGCCACGTCATCTTGCCAAGCGAGAGCGTATGGTCGGCACGCTGCACAACCGGGCCATCAAGCCCTTCCGCCCCGCCAATGACAAAACACAGCGGCCGTGGCGTCTCGATCCACTGTTCCACCGCACGCGAGAAGGTCACGCTGTCATAGGTGCAGCCGCCTTCATCCATGGCCACGACAATGGCGCGATCTGGCAGGGCTGCCAGAATCGCCTGCCCTTCCCTGCGCTTGATCTCGTTGGGCGCACCGCGCCCTTCAGGCAGTTCAACCAGCTTGATGCGGGGTGAAAGCCGGGTGGCATAACGCTCGAACAGGTCGCGCTCCACCCGGTCCTTCATGCGGCCCACGGCAATCAGGTGAAACAAGGCTTACGCCACCGGGCCTGCGGGCGCCTCCGGCGGCACGTCGAGGTCATCGCCCCACATGCGCTCCAGCCCATAAAGCGCGCGGGCCTCGGCCTTGAACAGATGCACCACGATATCGCCCGCATCCAGCAGCACCCAGTCGGAGCCGGTCGTCCCTTCCGTGCGCACGCGCTTGAGCCCGGCCTCGCCCAGCTTGCGCTCGATATGCGCGGCCATGGCAGCGATCTGCCGGTCGGCAAGGCCGGTGGCGATGACCATGCGGTCGGCAAAGGAGGCGCGGCCCGTCAGGTCGATCACCACGATATCCTCAGCCTTGTCATCTTCCAGGCTGCTGGTGATGATCTCCAGAAACTGCTCCACGCGCGGGTCAGGCTCGCGCGCTTCGGCACGGGCAGGGCCTGCCACGGCAGCCTTCTTGCGCGGCGTGCCCGGCACCTGCACGGCACTGCCCAGTGAACCCGTGACGGCACGCGGCGCGACATGGGGGCTGCCGGTACGGCGCTTGGCGCCACTCTCGGCTATAGGCTTTCTGGTTATGGCTGTTACTCCCGTCGGCGGCCATGCGCGGCCTGCGATGCACGTATTTCTGTAGCTGATATAGCGTTCTGCGGCGCGGGAAGAAAGACCCATGCGGGCGGCATGCATGTTGCCAGCGTTCCTGCCCTGCGCGCGGGCAGCCGCCAGCGCGCAAGCCTGCGGGCAATCTGGCCGTGCAATGCGGCAGGATTATAGCCAGGGCGCGGCAATACGGCGAAGGGAACCATTTGCACGATATCGCGCCACCGCCGCCAACGGCCCATCTGCGCCAGCCCATCCGCCCCCATCAGCCAGACAAAACGCACATGCGGGAAGAGCCGCTTCAGCCGCGCCAGCGTATCGACCGTGTAGCGGGTGCCGATGCGGCTTTCGATATCGGTCGCCACCAGCCGCCTGCCCGCAACCCCATCAATGCGCGCCCGCACCCCCGCCAGGCGCTGCGCCAGCGGGGCCATGCCTGCCACCGGCTTGAGCGGATTGCCCGGCGAGACAAGGAACCACACCTGATCCAGCCCCAGTTGCCGCAGCGCCCGGCAGGCAAGCTGCACATGGCCCTCATGCACCGGGTTGAACGAACCACCGAGCAGGCCCACGCGCATGTGCCGCCCATCCCCATGGGTCGGGATTACAGGCGCCATGCCACCGCGCACAGCCTCATCAGGGCCGGACCTGCCCCGTGCCGATCACCTCGTAACGGAAGGTGGTGAGCTGCTCGAGCCCGACCGGCCCGCGGGCATGGAACCGCCCGGTGGCAATGCCGATCTCGGCACCAAAGCCGAACTCGCCGCCATCACAGAACTGGGTGGAGGCATTCCACATCACCACCGCGCTATCCGTGCCGTTGAGGAAGGTGGTGGCCGCCTGGGCATCTTCCGTCACGATGGCTTCGGTATGGGCGCTGCCATAGCGGGCGATATGGGCCAGCGCGTCTTCCACACCATCGACTACGGCAACCGAGAGCACGGCATCGAGCCATTCGGTGGCGAAATCCGCATCGGTGGCGGCGGGCAGGTCGGGGATGATTTCACGTGCGCGCTCATCGGCGCGGAAGGTGCAGCCGCGCGTGGCCAGATCCTCGATCAGGCCGGGCAGGATTTTCGGCGCAATGGCCTGGTCCACCAGCAGCGTCTCGGTCGCCCCACAGATGCCGGGGCGGCGCAGCTTGGCGTTGAGCACGATGCGCCGCGCCATTTCCAGATCAGCCGCCGCATGCACGTAGGTGTGGCAAAGCCCTTCTGCATGGGCCAGCACCGGCACGCGGGCCTCGGCGCACACGCGCTCGACAAGCGACTTGCCGCCACGCGGAATGATGAGGTCGATCAGCCCGGCCGCACCGAGCATGGCGGCCACATGGGCCCGGTCGGCATCAGGCGGGATCTGCACGCATTCAACCGGCAGGCCAGCCGCTGCAAGCCCCGCCTGCATGGCTGCATGGATCACGCGCGCGCTGTTCAGGCTGTCCGACCCGCCGCGCAGGATCACGGCATTGCCGGACTTGATGCAAAGCCCCGCCGCATCCGCGCCCACATTGGGGCGGCTTTCATAAATCATGCCGATCACGCCCACGGGTGTTGCCACCCGGCGGATGCGCAGGCCATTGGGCCGGTCCCATTCCGCCATGACATGACCCACGGGGTCCGGCAAGGCGGCAATCTGTTCAAGCCCCTGCGCCATGGCCTCCACCCGCTCGGGGTTGAGCGTCAGCCGGTCGCGGAAGGAAGCGGCCCCGGCAAAGGCTGCGACATCGCGCGCATTGGCCGCAAGCAGTTCCGGCTGTGCGGCGCGCAGGGCAGCGGCCGCGGCACTGAGGGCCCTGTTGCGGGTTTCGGTCGTGCTGCGGGCCAGCACGCGGGCCGCCGTGCGGGCGGCGAGCGCCATGGTGCGGATCACGCCCGGCTGCGGTGCGTCGGCCCGCGCGGGGGTTGCAACAGCCTGGTCCATGATCCGTAACTCCCTGATCTATTCCTGAACGGGCACCGTGCCCGTATCAGACGTTGAAGCGGAACAGCAGGACATCACCATCCTGCACCACATAGTCCCGCCCTTCGATGCGCAGCTTGCCCGCCTCACGGGCACCCGCCTCGCCATTGCAGGCGATGTAATCATCATATGCAATGGTCTCGCACGCAATGAAGCCCCGCTCGAAATCGTTATGAATGACGGCGGCGGCCTGCGGGGCCTTCGTGCCTTCGGTAATGGTCCAGGCGCGTGTCTCCTTGGGGCCTACGGTAAAGTAGGTGCTCAGGCCCAGCAGGCGGTAGCCCGCGGCAATCACGCGGTCGAGGCCGCTATCCTTCAGGCCAAGACCTTCGAGGAACTCGACCCGGTCTTCCGCACCCAACTGGCTCACCTCGGCCTCGATCGCAGCCGAGACGACAACCATCGCCGCCCCCTCTTCTTCCGCCCGCTTGCGCACGCGCTCGGAAAATTCATTGCCGGTGGCCGCCGAGGCTTCATCCACGTTGCATACATACAGCACGGGCTTGGAGGTCATGAGCTGCAGGCGGCGCACGGCCTCCTCCTGCCCTGCCGGAATGGCCTTGCGCGCGGGCAGCCCCTCGCGCAGGGCAGCAATCAGCGGCTCCATCAGCTCAACCTGGGCTGCTGCCTCGCGGTCATTGCCGCGCGCCTTCTTCTGCAGCGCCACGATCCGCTTCTCCAGCGATTCGAGGTCGGCCAGCATCAGTTCGGTCTCGATGATCTCGGCATCGCGGATGGGGTCCACGCCGCCTTCCACATGGGTGATGTCGTCATCCTCAAAGCAGCGCAGCACGTGGATGATGGCATCCACCTCGCGGATATTGGCCAGGAACTGGTTGCCCAGCCCCTCCCCGCGCGAGGCGCCGCGCACGAGGCCCGCGATATCGACGAATTCAAGGCTGGTGGGCAGGATCTTCTGGGATTTGCCAATCCGCGCCAGTTCCGCCAGCCGCGCATCCGGCACGGCCACGCGCCCGACATTGGGTTCGATGGTGCAGAACGGATAGTTCGCGGCCTGCGCCGACGCGGTCTCGGTCAGGGCGTTGAACAGGGTCGATTTGCCCACGTTGGGCAGGCCCACGATGCCACAGTTAAAGCCCATACGCCCTTACTCCCCGGCCTGCGCGGCCATTCTTGTCATGAACAGTTCCGGCCTGCCATCCGCCAGCAGCGTGGCTTCATCAGCCAGCGTATCAAGCATCGGGTCCAGCCACTCGCGGTCCGTGCGGGAAAAATCGCCCAGCACATGGCCCGTCACACGCTCGCGGCTGCCGGGATGCCCGATGCCAAGCCGCACGCGCCAGTATTCTTTCGTGCCCAGCATGCGGTCCATCGACCGCAGGCCGTTATGCCCCGCCGCCCCGCCGCCACGCTTGACGCGGATGCGGCCCGGCTCGAGGTCAAGTTCGTCATGGAAGGCCGTAATGGCCTCGGGCGGCAGCTTGTAGAAGGCTGCCGCCTGCTGAACGCTCTCGCCAGAGAGGTTCATGTAGGTCATGGGCTTGAGCAGCAGCACCTTGTGCCGCCCTACCATGCCTTCGGCAATCTCGCCACGGAAGCGCTTGCGCCACGGGCCGAACCCGTGGCGCTGCGCAATCCGGTCCACCGCCATAAAGCCGACATTGTGACGATTCCGGCTCATCCCCGTCTCGGGATTACCAAGACCGGTCCAGAGCAGCATCGTTCAGTCTCCTGTCAGGGTTCGTGGCGGTGGGTAAGCAATCAGCCCTCGGCTGCGGCTTCGGCGCCTTCGGCGGCCTCAGGCTCTTCATCAACACTCGGCGGCGCCACGTTGGCGATGACGAAGTTGTTGTCATGCAGCACGGGGGTCACTTTTTCGGTGCCCTTGAGGTCTTCCCAGCGCACGTTGTCGTGGAAGTCGAGCTTGGACAGGTCGGCGGTGAAGAATTCCGGAATATCAGCCGGATCAACCACGACATCGACCGTGTGGCGGACGATGTTCATCACGCCACCGCGCTTGACACCCGGGGAAACCTCTTCACCCGTGAAGCGGATTTCCACTTCCACGTGCACCTTGTGGCCAGCGGCGAGGCGCTGATAATCCACATGGATCGGGGCATCGGTTACGGGGTGCAGCTGGATCTCGCGCAGCAGGGCGTGCACGGACGCGCCACCTTCAACGGAGATATCATAGATGCGCGAACGCCAGCCGGCCTTGTGCAGCTCACGGTTCACGATGCGGGGGTCGAGCGCGATCAGGGTGGGTTCCTGGCCGCCGCCATAGATCACGCCGGGCACGTGGCCGGCACGCCTCGTTGCACGCGCTGCCCCCTTACCAGCCTTCGCGCGCGAAGAGACTTCGATTTTGGTGAATTTGGTCACTTGTCTGCTCCTGAAACACAAGCGCGCGGGCCTCCAGGGGTGCCAGCGCGTGCGCGGCGTTTAACGGAAAACCGCGCCTTATGCAATCACCAAGCCCGGACAGGCCCGGTTTTTCAGGAAAGCGCGGTGAGACTCCACACTGCCGCCGCCCCCGGCTCGGCCCACATGGGGGTGGCGTTGGGCAGGCGCACATTGGGCTTGAGGTGCATGGCCGCGCGCAGGGCGCGGAACATCGCGCCATGGCACACGATCAGCGGCACGCCATCAAGCTCCAGCGCGCGATTGACCGCCGAGACCGCGCGCTCGCGCAGGGCGGCAAAGCTTTCGCCATCAGGGGGGGTGTACTCGCCTGCAATCCAGCTATCGTACCACGAGCCCATCGGCTTGCCTTCTTCCGCGCCGAAGCAGACTTCCTTCAGCCCGTCATCAAGGGCGACCTCAAGGCGGGGGGCGCCGTTGGCGGCAAGCTGGTCGGCCACGATCTCGGCCGTGCGCCGCGCGCGCGAGAGCGGCGAGGCCACAATACGCACGATGGGCGCATGATCACGCCAGTGCCGCGCCAGTAGCAGGCCAGCGGCCTCGGCCTGGGCAATGCCCGTGGCGTTGAGCGGAATATCGGTGCGCCCCTGCGAGCGCCCCTGCGCATTCCAGTCCGTTTCCCCATGGCGCAGGTACCAGTATGGCCGGGTCATCAGATCAGTCATGCGTCGTTCCTTCACTCTGCTACACCCTTGGGGGTAGCGCCGCGCGGGCGGGGCGGTCAATCCCGCGCCCGGCTTCAGGGCGTTCAGTCGAACAGCGAGGAGACGGAGCTTTCATCCGAGATGGCCTGCATGGCGCGTGAAATCAGGGCCGCCGTGCTGATCTGACGGATATTGGCCGCGTCCTTCACAGCCTCGGTGGCCTTGATGCTGTCGGTCAGGGTCAGCATGCCCAGCGGCGACTGGCCCACGCGGCTGACCGCGCTGCCGGTCAGCACGCCGTGGGTCACATAAGCCTCGACCGCTGCCGCACCATGCTTCATCAGCGCTTCGGCCGCATTGCACAGCGAACCGCCGCTATCGACGATATCATCGACAAGGATGCAGTACCGGCCCCGTACGTCGCCAATCACGTTCATCACCTCAGACACGCCCGCGCGTTCGCGGCGTTTGTCGATGATGGCAAGGTCCACGTTCAGCCGCTGCGCAAGCTGGCGGGCGCGCACCACGCCACCTACATCAGGCGAGACGATCATGAGGTTGTGCGGGCCACCGGGAATGTCCATCGGCGGCGCGTCATAGGGCAGCGGCGGCTCGCCCTCGAGCTTCATGCGGCCGCGGATGTCGCGCGTGAACAAGGGGGCGGCGTAGAGGTTATCGACGGGGATGTCGAAGAAGCCCTGGATCTGCATGGCGTGCAGGTCCATGGTCAGCACGCGGTTGGCCCCGGCCTCGACCAGGATATTGGCCACGAGCTTGGCGCTGATGGGCGTGCGCGGGCCGGATTTGCGGTCCTGGCGGGCATAGCCGAAATACGGCATGACCGCCGTGATGCGCCGTGCCGAGCCCCGGCGCAGGGCATCGAGCATGATCAGCAGTTCCATGAGGTTGTCATTGGTGGGCGAACAGGTGCTCTGAATGACGAACACATCCTCGCCACGCACGTTCTCATGAATCTCGACAAAAATTTCCATGTCGGCAAAACGCCGCACGGTCGCGTTGCAGAGCGGTAGCCCCAGCTCCGCCGCGACTTTCTCGGCAAGAGGCAGGTTGCTGTTACAGGCGACAATTTTCATCGTGTGACGCTCCCGGGCGGCGGTAGAGGCGCTGGAGGGCGGTTTTTCCGCCCCCGTCGTGTATGTGCGGCGTTCTATCAACCGGCACATGGCCTGTCACCTGCCTAAGGGTCTGCAAACCTGCACGTCTGCCCCCCGTTGCCGATCCGTCACACCCTTTGGCCTGCCCGATGGGAAGGCGGGTCTGGATGCAGCTTTTTTATAACTGCCGCGCAAGAATGCCGCCTTTTTTGAAAAAAGGCGGCGCCCAAAAACTTTTATTCTTTTTTATCAATGTTTTGTTTGTAAGAATTCATTCAAATTCAGGGCTGCGCAGGCGCTGCGGGAGACGGGCTGGCCGCCGGGGCTGGAGCCGGTGCACTTCCCGGCGCGGGCAGGGTCCCATCGGCGGCAAGTGGTGCATTTTCGCGACCGGAATAGCGGGTGATGATCTGCCGCACGGCCCCTGCCGCCTCATCAGCGGCGGCCACGGCCACATCGCCCCAGCGGGAATCCAGAGAATGGGCGGCGATGTCATGAATCTGGGTGGCGGCACCGGCTTCGGTGCCCTGCGCGTCGAGCACTTTCCATGTCAGCACAATATGCTGCTGGGGCGTGGTGGAGGTGGTGGTCACCGCATCATTGAGCACCACGGTGCAGCGCACGGTGTAATCCGCGCCCGTGGCCGCATGCCGCAGGTCTTCATGCGCATCGGGGAAGGCAGCGGTAAAGGCACGGGCCAGCGCGTGGTCGCCATCGCCCGGCGCGCCCTGCACGCCCGCAAAATAGACATGGGCGGGGCGATTCTTGAGGCTGTTGGGATCTTTTTGCATCTGGGCGGCCTGGATGCCGGTCAGCAGTTCGGCAACTCCCGGCGCCACTTCCTGCGCCGAACGGGTCTCGGCCTGCCCGTCCGCCGCCTGCCACTGCGCCGCAGGCACCGCGGCACCGCTCATATGCCCGCGTTCCTCGCCCTTGGGGGTCATGACGGCATAGGTGGGAATGACCGTGTCACCCTGCGCCGTGGTGGTCATTTTCAGCCACCAGTCACCCGGCTTGGCGGGCTGGCCCAAAGCGGGCACCGACTGCGCGAGCATGGCCTCGACCATGGCATGCTGCCAGGCCTGCGCGCCCGCCTCATCCGTGCCCGATGCGGTGGAAACCGGCACGGCCAGCCGCGCGGTGGGGGGCTGCGCGCCGGAGCCATCATGGCGGAAGGGGTGCGGTACATCCACGCAGCCACCCAGCAGGGAAAGCCCCACAAGGGCCGCGAGCGCGCCCGACCGGCGGGCAGAAACGTCTGACATCATGGCCCCCCTTATACCGCCCGGCAGGCGATAACGGAAATCTGGTGCCCGATCGGCCCGCCACCTGCCAGCGTGCGGCGGCGATGGCTGAAGAACCGTGCTTCATCACGCAGGGTATCGAGGCCGAGCGCCATGGCGGCCCCCACCCCGCATTGCCCAAGGCGCATGACGCAGTAGCCCGGCAGGTCGAACATGAAATGCCCCGCCCGCGCCGCCGGGCTGAAAAACGCGGCCCCCGCCGCATCACGCGCCAGCACGTCGGCCCGCATGTCCGGCCCGACTTCGTAGCTTGCAGGCGCGATACAGGGACCGACGACAGCAGTGATTTCACCTGCCGCGCAGCCCAGCACACCCATGGCCGCCACCGTGGCCTCGATAATGCCGCCACACGCGCCCCGCCAGCCCGCATGGGCCGCGCCCACCACCGTACCCTGCGCGTTGCTGAACAGAATCGGCGCGCAATCCGCCGTAATCACGCCCAGCGCCAGCCCCGGCGTGGCCGTGACCAGCGCATCGCCCTCCGGCCCGGCCCCTGCGGGCCACGGGGATGTTGCCGTGAGCACCCGGTCGCCATGCACCTGGGTCAGGCCCAGCAGGCAGTCGGGTGCGACACCGACAGACTGCGCCACGCGGCGGCGGTTCTCGCGCAAGGCACGCGGGTCATCACCCGAGCGGGTCGAGCAGTTGAGCGCGGCATATGGCCCGGTGGATACGCCGCCAAGGCGGGTGAAGAATCCATGCCGCACGCCTGCAAGGGCGGGGGCCCGCACCACCTGCGCATCCGTGATCGCGCTATCTGTCATCCGTGTTTTCCCCTCATCCCGTAACAGGAAAATTCTAAAAGTTTTTGGGTGCCACCTTATTTTTTAAAAGCTTCACCAAAAACTTCTTTATGTCGCACGCAACTGCGCAAAACCCGGCAACTGGCCCGCAACACCCACCGACAGCCCCAGCACGCGAAACAGCCGCCCCATCTGCTCAGGGGCTGCCAGCCGCCTTGCTGCCGCCCTTATATCGTCCGCCTGATTGGGCGCAGCACGCGCAAGCTGCTCGGCCCGCGCGCCCAGCCCGAGGGCTGCAAGAAAATCGCCTTGCTTCACGCTGCCCCATACATCAACAGTGGCTGCCGCCTGCGCCATGCTGGCAAAATCGACATGGGCGGTCAGGTCGGCCGTGCCGGGGTCACAAAGCGGGTCAACGGGTCGGCCCGCCCGCAGCGCCTGCAGGCTATCGCCCCATGCGGGCGCATCATAACCGTAATCAATCAGCAACGCCGCCCCGCGCCCGTGTTGCAGGCGGGCGGCAAGGGCGTGGACAAAATCCAGCGCGGGCTGGCAGGTTTCCAGCACGCTGCCATCAGGCACGGGCCGCGCCAGAGCCGGGTGGGTGGGCGGCAAAACAGCCGCCTGCTCCACAAAGCGCCCCGCCTGCACAAAGCGCTCCGCCCAGCCCTGACCATGGCGGACAAACTGACGGATGGGCAGCGCATCGACAAACTCGTTGGCCAGCAGGACCAGAGGCGCTTGGGGCAGGCTGGACAGACCATCATGCCAGTTGACCGGGTTGGGCGTCGCTGCCTGCAAGGCCGCCTTCTGGCAGGCGCGCAGCCGGGGCGAGGTCTCGATCAGGTGCACCTGTGCGGCTGCGTGGCAGGCGGGGGCCACGTGGCGCAGTAGACGCAGGGCGTCGGCCATGAGCGTACCCCGCCCCGGCCCCGCCTCGGCCAGCACGAAGGGGGCCGGGCGACCAAGCTGGCCCCACACCACGGCCACCCACGCGCCCAGCAATTCACCAAACATCTGCGAGATTTCGGGCGATGTAATGAAATCGGCAAACGGGTCGCGCCCTGCATAATAGGCCGCGTTGGCCCGCGCCATGAAGTGGTCCAGCCTTTCGGGCTGGCTGGTCATCCCTCCGCCCCGGCAGTCTCTTCCGCCGGTTCCGCCATCACCACGGTGCGGGCGGGGCGCATATACGCATTGAGCATCAGCCCCAGCCCGCCAATGGCCATGGGCACGCACAGCACCTGCCCCATGGTCACGCCAAAGGGCAGGAAGCCGATGAACGCATCGGGCTCGCGGAAGCATTCGCACACCGTGCGCGCCACTGCGTAGCCAAACAGGAACAGCCCGGCAATGAAGCCGGGATGCTGGCGCACCTTCAGGCTGCGCGAGACGCACCACAGCAGGGTGAACAGCAAGAGCCCCTCGGCAAAGGCTTCGTAAAGCTCGGATGGATGGCGCGGCTCCGGCCCGGCATCGGGGAAGATCATGGCCCAGGGCAGCGAGGGGGAAGCGGGCCTGCCCCACAGTTCGCCATTGATGAAGTTGGCGATGCGCCCCAGCCCCAGCCCGATGGGCACCACCGTGGTGATCCGGTCGGAAAAGGCAAGGAAGCTCAGGCCGTTGAGCCGCGTGAACACGATCAGCGCAATGATCACGCCCGCAGCACCGCCATGAAACGACATGCCCCCATGCCACACCTGCAATATGGCCAGCGGATGCGTGAGGTAATAGCCGGGCTGGTAGAACAGGATATAGCCAAGCCGCCCACCCAGCACCACACCCAGCGTGGCCCATGTCAGGAAGTCATCGACCTGCAGCGCCGTGGCTGCCCGGGGTGCGAGTGCCGCAAGGCGGCGGGCAATGCGCCACCCCGCCACCAGCGCCACGATATAGGCCATGGCATACCAGCGTATGGCGAACGGCCCGAAATGGACCATTACCGGATCAAACTGCGGAAAGACCAGAACAGGCAGCATGGGCCGACTTTCAGTAATCAGGGAAGAAGCAGGGGCAGCACCCGATGCCTAGAGATAGGGATCGGGGGTGGCAAGATAGTCATGCACGTAACGCCGCACGCCATCCTCCAGCGTGGTGAAGGGATGGCTGTAGCCCGCCGCCCGCAGCCTGCGCATGTCGGCACACGTAAAGGACTGGTACTGCCCGCGCAGGGATTGCGGCATGTCGATGAACTCGATTTTGGGCGCAACCCCCGCCGCATCGCACACCGCATGCGCAAGGTCAGAATAGGTGCGCGCAATGCCGGTGCCGCAGTTGAACAGCCCGCTCACATTCGTATGGTCGAGCAGCCACAGCATGACATTGACCACATCCCCCACCCAGATGAAGTCACGCGCCTGCGCGCCATCGGCCAGGCCCGGCACGTCGGAGCGGAACAGCGTGAGCGGCCCGCCTGCCCGCGCCTCGTCATACTTGACCTTCACCACCGAGATCATGCGCCCCTTGTGGTACTCGTTGGGGCCATAGACATTGAAGAATTTCAGCCCCGCCCATGACAGGCCCGACAGTTCGCCCCGCGCCAGCCGGCGCTGCAAGATCTGGTCAAACGCCTGCTTGGACCACCCATACAGGTTGAGCGGGCTGAGCCGGTCCAGCCCCGCCGGGTCATCACTGAACTGCTCGACCTTGTCCGCCGCGCCATAGGTCGCGGCGGATGACGCATAGATAAAGCGCACGCCCTCATGCGCGCACCACTGCGCCAGCCGGCATGACAGATCGACATTGGTGCACCACACAAGGTCGCCATCGGTTGCCGTCGTCTCGCTGATCGCGCCGAGATGCACAACCGCCGAGATATCGGGCCGGGTGGCCAGCCATGCATCGAGCGCCTCCGGTGCCACGACCTGCACGGGGGCATGGTGGCGCAGGTTGCGCCATTTGCCAGCACTGCCCAGCCAGTCCACCACTACCGTATCGACCCCGCGCGCGTGCAGGGCCTGCTGCATGCACGAGCCGATAAAGCCCGCGCCCCCGGTAATCACGATCACTGCTCCGCACCCCGCTCCTGCCTGCACATTGATGGCCGCACCCGCAGGCCGCCACAATCGTGCGGATAGCCCTGAGGCGGCAATGTGTCTATAGTAGCGCCTTTCCCCTTCGCGCGGCAGCCGGGTCACGGTGGCGGCGCGGAACGTCATGGAGTATCCACTATGTCCGACAGGCCCCGCATTTTTGATGACATTGCCGGTGTGGCCGGCGGCGCGTTCTCCGCTCTTGCTGGCGTGCGCGAGGAAATCGGCGCCATGGTCCGTGCCCGCGTGGATGAAACACTCGGTAGCCTGAACCTCGTGCGACGCGATGAATTTGAAGTGGTGCGCGAGGTCGCAACCCGCGCGCGCCTCGCGCAGGGCGAGATGGAAAACCGCATCGCACGCCTTGAAGAGCGCGTATCCGACCTTGAAGCCAGCCTGACCGCCCCCGCCCCCCATCACGGCGGCTGAACGAGGCTTGCAGCCAGTGCCTGCGCGCCATAGTGTAACAGGACGGTCCGCGCCCTGATTCCCCGCAACAGGACACGGACCAGCTTGCAGAGACACGGAATCCGGCGTCATGGCCGGATCTCCTCCACGACGGCTTCGGGGAGTGCCACATGCCTGCTCTGACTCAGATCACGACCTCTCGTAATACAAACCCGCTCGACCAGATGGAACAGATCGTGGGCGGGTACGACTGGAATTTCGAGCGCCGCAGCGATTCGGAAATGGCAGCCGAGGCACCGGGCAAATGGTGCGATTACGGCCTGTTCTTCTGCTGGTCGGAAGAGGTGAACGCCATGCACTTCACCTGCACGTTCGACCTCAAGGTGCCGCCCGAGCAGCGCCGCAACCTGTTTGAACTCGTGGCGCTGGCCAATGAGCGGCTGTGGATCGGCCATTTCGGCATGGATCTTGACCACGGCACGCCCGTGTTCCGCCATGCGGTGCTGCTGCGCGGCTCGCGCGGGGCCTCGATGGAAAGCCTTGAGGACATGATCGACATCGCGCTGACAGAATGCGAGCGGTTCTATCCCGCCTTCCAGTTCGTGCTGTGGGGCGGCAAGAAACCGGCCGAAGCCCTTGAGGCCGCCATGCTCGACTGTGCGGGGATGGCGTAATGGGCGAACTCCTTCCGCCCCTGCTCCTCATTGGCTGCGGCAAGATGGGGGGGGCCATGCTCGATGGCTGGCTGAAGGAGGGGCTCGCCCCTTCCTTCATCGTCGATCGCCATCGCGACTCGGTGCCACCGCCGCATCAGCTCGTGCGCAGCCTTGATGCGGTGCCTGCGAGCTTCCGCCCCGGCATGATCGTGCTGGCCACCAAGCCCCAGAAGGTGGACGCGGTGCTGCCCGCCCTCGCCCCTTTTGCCGCCCACGCCCCCGTGCTGTCCGTGCTCGCGGGCCGCACGGTGGAAAGCCTGAGCACGGCACTGGACGCCTGCCTGCCTGCGGGCAGCGACGCGCCTGCCGTAATCCGCGCCATGCCCAACACGCCCAGCGCCATCGGGCAGGGCATGACGGTGTGTTACGCCCCGCCACCCGCCACATCAGCCGATCGCAGGCTGTGCGCACGCCTGTTAAGTGCCGTGGGTGAAGTGGCGTGGATCGACCATGAAGACCAGATGGACATGGTCACCGCCATTTCAGGCAGCGGGCCTGCCTATGTGTTCCTGCTTGCCGAACTGCTCGAGCAGGTGGGCATCGACCACGGCCTGCCCGCCCCCCTTGCCCGCCAGATCGCGCGCCAGACGGTGGCAGGCTCCGGCGCGCTCATGCAGGCCAGCGGGCTTGATGCCGCCACCCTGCGCCAGAACGTGACCAGCCCCGGCGGCACGACACAGCAGGCCCTTGCGGTGCTGATGGCGCCCGATGCCTGGCCCGCCACGCTCGATAAAGCCCTTGCCGCCGCTGCCCGGCGTGCGCGCGAACTGTCAGGCCCTCAGCCCGTTTCATGATATAGCGGCAGCGTGCCGCCCCATTTCAATCCCCAACCCGGAAGATCAGACCCTCCATGGATAACGACCTGTTTGACGCCACCCTTCTCCGCTCCGCGCTGGAGCGTGCCGGTTCGCACGGATGGCGGCGCACCACGGTCGTTGATGCCGCGCGTGATGCCGGGCTGAGCCTCGAGACCGCGCGCAAGCGTTTTGCGTGCAAGACCAAGCTGCTGTTCACGCTCGGGCGCTTGGCTGATGAATCCGCGCTGGTGGAAGACGAGACGGAAGGCAGCGTGCGCGACAGGCTGTTCGACATGCTCATGCGCAGGCTTGATGTGTTCCAGCAATACCGCGAGGGCGTGCGCAGCGTGCTGCGCGCCCTGCCCACCGACCCCGTTCTGGCCGTGCTGCTTGGCGGGGCGACGCTGGAGAGCATGAAGTGGATCGCCACCGCGGCAGGGGTGGACACCACTGGCCTGGCCGGTGCGCTGCGCCTGCAGGCGCTGGTGGGCGCATGGACCCTGACCCTGCGCACATGGGACCGTGATGACAGCCCCGACATGGGCCTGACCATGGCGGCACTGGAGGAGGCGCTCAAACGCGCGGGCCGCTTCGTCTCCTTCGGGCCTGAGGCCGCCGAACCCACGGCACCCGCAGGCCACGGCCATGACACCGACCCGCTGGTGGACCTGCCGCTTGAGCCTTCAGCCTGACGTTTCACGACGCTGTCAAAACGGAATAAAAGTTTTTGGGTGCCGCCTTTTTTTCAAAAAAGGCGGTAATCTTTTGAAGCTTTTTGAAAAAAGCTTCACCAAAAACTTCTTTCTGATGGCCCTGATGTTCTGGGGGCAGACTTTTCAAACCGCGGCTGAGATATTAGAACAGCATCACGCCACGCGAATCGTGTAGCGTATGGCCTGTTGGGGCGTAGCCAAGTGGTAAGGCAGCGGATTTTGATTCCGCCATGCGGAGGTTCGAACCCTCCCGCCCCAGCCAGTTTCCTTTCCTGCAAAAACGGCATGTGACAATCCGGCCTGCACAAGTGCCGGAACCGGCGTCATGCGCCAATCTCAAGAATGCAGGTTTTGGGGTGCCGCCTTTTTTCCCAAAAGGCGGCGGTGTTCAACCTGCCACCTGCAACGCCACAGGAGGCCAGAAGGCACCGGCAATCTCGTTCTGGATCAGCCGCAATTCGCGCTGGATCCAGTCCATGTATTCATGCAGGCCGCGCAGGATGATGTCCTCCACCGTCTGTTCGGCCAGTGTCACGCGCAGTTCCTCCACCCGCTCCAGAATCGGCCCGCAATGGCGCAGCCGGTATTCTCCCGCCAGTGAACCAAGCACGCTGTAAACACAGCGCAGGCTGGTGGAGAGCGAACGGGGGAACCCGTCATTCTTGAGCAGGAAGCCCACGATATTGGCAGGCGTCATGCCCTCGGGCAGCACGCGGCGAAAGGCGTGATAGGCCGCTGCCGAGCGCAGCACGGATGTCCACTGGCTCAGGTCGATGTCCGACCCCACCCCTTCCCCACTGGGCAGCAGGGTGTGGTACTTGATGTCGATCAGCCGCGTGATCTGGTCTGCGCGCTCAAGGTTCTTGCCCAGCAGGTAGAACAGCCAGGCCTGATCGCGGTACAGCGTGCCCTCGGTTATGCCAAAATGGGTCTGGCATTCCTGCTTGAGCCGCGTGCACAGCGTGGACAGATAGCCTGCCCCCACATCATCCGGCCCGAGATCCATGGCCCAGCGGGTAAAGACATTGAGGTGCATCCACATCTCGGTCGAGATCAGCGGGCGCAGCACGCGGGCGTTCTCGCGCACGCACCGCGCCATGGACACGATCGAATCCGGGTTGTCGGGGTCAATGATATAGAATTCGACCACGCTGCGCTCGGTCGCCACCTTGTGGCGCAGGAAGAACGTATCTTCATCGGCATTGATGCGGATGACGCTGTCCCACCCCGCATCCATGTTGCTGGCATGCACCGACGTGCCCGTGACCTCGATCAGCCGGGCCATGTTCTCGATGCGCTCCATGTAGCGTGCCAGCCACATCGTGCTTTCCGCGTAGCGCGAGAGCAGGTTGCGCAGGCCCGGCAGCACCGGGGTGGGAAAAACCGAAACCTGTGTCATGACGCCAGCACCCATGTATCCTTGGCCCCGCCACCCTGCGAGGAATTGACCACGAGCGACCCCTTGCGCAGCGCCACCCGCGACAGGCCGCCGGGCAGTACCCATGTATCGCGCCCCGTCACGGCGAAGGGCCGCAGGTCCACATGCCGCGCCTCGACCCCTGCGGGGCACAGCGTGGGCGAGACCGACAGGCTGATGACGGGCTGGCTGATGTAATTGGCCGGGTCCGCGCGCAGCCTGCCGCGAAAATCCTCCAGTTCGGCCTGGGTTGCGTGCGGGCCGATCAGCAGGCCGTAGCCGCCGGATTCGCCCACCGGCTTGACCACAAGGTGCTCAAGGTTGGCCAGCGTGTAGGCCAGCCCCTCGGGCTCGGCGCAGATATGCGTCTCCACATTGGTCAGGATCGGCTCTTCATCAAGGTAGTAGCGGATGATGCGCGGCATGTAGGCATAGACCGCCTTGTCATCGGCCACCCCGGTGCCGATGGCATTGGCCAGCGTGACATTGCCACGCCGGTAGGCATCGACCAGCCCCGGCACGCCAAGCAGGCTGTCGGGGTTGAACACCTGCGGGTCCAGAAAGTCGTCATTGAGCCTGCGGTAGATGGAATGCACCGGCTGCAGCCCGGCCACGGTGCACATGTAAACGCGGCCATCCTCCACGACCAGGTCGCGCCCTTCCACCAGTGGTATGCCCATCTCGCGTGCAAGGAACACATGCTCGAAATAGGCGGCGTTGTAGATGCCCGGCGAGAGCAGGACCACCTGCGGGTCATCCACGCCGGCAGGCGCCACCTCGGCCAGTGCGCGGTGCAGGCGGGGGCCGTATTCATCGACCGGGCGCAGGTCCAGCCCCGAGGCGAGGTCGGGCATGAGGCGCAGCATCATCTGCCGGTCCTCGAGCACATAGGACACGCCTGAGGGCGTGCGCGCGTTGTCCTCGAGCACCAGAAAGCGGCCATCGCGGTCGCGCACGAGGTCGGTGCCATTGATGTGCACGTACACCCCGCCGGGCACGTCGATCCCCACCATGGCCTGGCAGTAATTGGCGTTGCCCAGCACCAGTGACGCGGGGATGACGCCATCACGCAATATGCGCCGCTCGTGATAGATGTCGTGCAGAAACAGGTTGATGGCCCTGACGCGCTGCTGCACGCCACGCTCGACATGATCCCATTCTGGCGCTGTCAAGACGCGGGGAATGACATCGAACGGCAGCACGCGGTCGATCGCCTCGCGATCGGAATAGACGGTAAACGTGATGCCGAGGCGGTAGAACTGGGCCTCGACGGCTGCGGCACGCCGGCGCAGTTCGGCAAGGTCAAAGCGGGCCAGCCGGTCACGCACCTGTTGCAGCCCGGCGGGCGGGATGTCCTTGCGATTGAGCAGTTCACAGAAAAAATCCGGGACATCATACGTCGCGAACAGCCCGGCGGCCTGTGCCGCCATCTTCATGTCACTCATGCCCTGCCTCCGCTTGCGGGGAGGAGGATCAGGCGTGAAGGAATCATGTCCACCCACCTGCTGTTTCATTTCGATCCATTACTAGCGGAGCAAGAAAATCGTCTCTTGCCAAGAACGAATCTGCAATCCCTTCCCTTTCCGGTCAAAATGCCGAAAAAATACGATATTGCTGCCACCGCCAATCCTGATACCGTGGGGGCGGCATACCCATTATGTCCAAACCACCATCGCCGGGATCACGATGGCAGGCGGAACAGTTTACCGAGGCTCAGGATTACATGAACGCGCGTGCCATGCTGGTCCACCACACACGCTACCGCTACGACCGGCCTGTTCACCTCGGCCCGCAGACCATCCGCCTGCACCCCCTGCCCGGCTGCGCCACCATGCTCGCGCACGAACTCAGCATCAGCCCCGCGCCCAGCACGCAGGCATGGTGCCATGACCCGTTTGGCAACCGCGTTGCCCGCGTCACGTTTGAGGGGCGTGTCACGCATTTCGATATTACCGCAACCCTCACCACCGACCAGACGCCCATCATTCCCCGCCCCCTTGCCGTGGCACCTGCCGCGCGGATCTGGACGGCGCAGAGCGTGGATGACGGCCCGTCGCTTGTCACCTACCGGCACCCCGCCGCTACCGATGCCCCGACCACACCCACGCCGCACCTCGATGCGCTGGTGGCAAAATGGCGCGCGCGCCTGCCCTGCCCCACGGCCGACCTGCTCATGGACCTGACGCGCGCCATCGCGGCCGACATCACCTACCGCATCCGCCCCGAAGCGGGCGTGTGGTCGCCCGAGGAGACCCTGAGCCAGGGTGCGGGGTCATGCCGTGACACCGCGTGGCTGCTCATTGCCGTCCTGCGCCGCCTGGGCTTTGCCGCGCGTTTCGTGTCGGGCTACCTGTTCCAGCCCGAGCGCTGCGCGCCCGAACAACTGGGCTGCGAACTCCATGCCTGGGCGCAGGTGCATGTGCCCGGCACCGGATGGGTCGGGCTGGATACGACATCGGGCCTGCGGGCGGCACAGGGGCATGTGGCGCTGGCCGCGGCCCCCCGCCCGCAGCAGGCCGCCCCGGTGAGCGGGCTGCTTGACCAGTGTACGGCCACCTTCGAAGCGACGATGCACACCACCGTGCAGCCCCCGCATGCCGCATGCGGGCCATTGCGGTCGAGCCTGTCTTCATGAAGCTGTTTTTCTGCCAGTCGTGCCAGCAGATCCTGTTTTTCGAGAATACGGCCTGCGAACGGTGTGGCCACACGCTGGGCTACCTGCCCGAGCAGACCGAACTCAGCGCGCTCGATGCCCTGGGCGGCGATTTGTGGAAGCCGCTTGCCGCCCCCGATCAGGCACGCGCGCTATGCGCCAACAACGCCCATAGCGCGTGCAACTGGCTGGCGCAGCCGGGGCAGGCCTACTGCATTGCGTGCAGCTTCAACCGCACCATTCCCAACCTGTCGGTGCCCGGCAATATCGAGCGGTGGCAGAAGCTTGAAGTGGCCAAGCACCGGCTGTTCTACACCCTGCTGCGCCTTGGCCTGCCACTGCGCAACCGCAGGCAGGACCCCGAGGGCGGGCTGGCCTTCGACTTTCTGGACAGCCTGCCCGATGGCACGCCCGCCATGACCGGGCACATGAATGGCATCATCACCATTGCCATCCATGAGGCCAATGACGCCCAGCGCGAACGCCTGCGGCTGGAAATGGGGGAATATTACCGCACCCTGCTCGGCCATTTCCGCCACGAGATCGGCCATTATTACTGGAACGTGCTCATCCGCGACGCAGGCCCCGCACGCCAGGCCGCCTGCCGCGCGGTGTTTGGCGATGACCGGCGCGACTATGGCGCAAGCCTTGAAGCCTATTACGCCGCTCCCCCCACCACCGCATGGCAGGGGCGGTATGTCAGCCAGTATGCCACCTCCCACCCGTGGGAGGACTTTGCCGAGACATGGGCGCACTATCTGCACATCATCTCGACACTCGAGACCGCCTGGGCGTATGGCATGTCGCTTGATGCGCGGGGCGCGCAGGCGCCACCGCTGCGCGCCAGCGTCACGCGCGACCCCTATACCGAGATGACCTTCGACGAGATTACGCAGGGCTGGCTGCCGCTGACCTATGCCGTCAACAGCCTCAACCGCTCCATGGGGCTACCCGATTTCTACCCCTTCGTGCTCACGCCCGACATCCTGCGCAAACTTGCCTTCATCCACGCGCTTATCCGCGAGAGCCGCGTGGGGTAGTCAGCCAACTTCTGTCATTCCCCTTCCGCATCACCCAGCGCGATGACCTGCGCACCGGCATGCATGTCACGGCAGCAGGCCCGCAGGGTCGAGATGAAATTGGACAGCAGCGGCACATGCTGGCCCGCGCGCATGGCAATGGCCAGTTCCGCCCGTGGCGCCTTGGCGCCAAGCGAATGATAGGTCACGCCGCCGGAATGGATCTGGCGCAGCGAGCGTGGCACGACCGAAACCCCCAGCCCCGCCGCAACCAGCGGCACGGTCGAGGCGATCTGGGGGGCCTGCTGGCCCATGCGCGGTGTAAAGCCCGCATTGTGGCAGGCGGACAGGATGGCATCATGAAACCCCGGCCCCAGCTCACGCGGGAAGATGATGAAGGGTTCATCGGCCAGCATCTCGAGTTCCAGATGCGGGTGGACGGCCAGGGGGTGCCCCTTGGGCAGGGCCACGACCGTTTCCTCCTCCAGCAGCGGCGAGACCAGCAGCCCCGCCCCATCGGGCACTGGCGGGCGCACCACGGCAATGTCGATCGCGCGGTCATGCAGCGCCTTGCGCAGGGCGGGGGTGTTGCTTTCCTCAAGGTAGATGGTCACATCGGGCCACATTTCACGGAAGCGGCGCACGGTCAGCGGAATCATGGGCAGCAGCGAGACCGCACCCGCCAGCCCCACGCGGATATGCCCTTTCTCGCCACGCGCCAGCCCCGTGGCGGTGGCGATGAACTGCTGCTGCATGCCCAACAGCGCGCGGGCCTGGTCAAGGAGCACAAGGCCGATATCGGTCAGCTTGACGCCACGCGTCAGGCGCTGGAACAGCAGCACGCCGAGTTCATTTTCAAGCTGCTTGATCTGCTGGCTCAGAGGTGGCTGCTCCATGCCTATCTGCTCTGCAGCACGCGTGAAGCTTCCGTTCTCGGCAACCGCCACGAAATATCGTAAATGCCTTAAATCCATGTTCCATATAAATTATATATGGGAATCTTCTTCAATATATATTTGACGAAATAACATGCCATGCGCCACGTTTCGCCCCAACCGTGCTGAGGATGAGTATCCCCTGATGAAAATTGGCCTGTTCATTCCGTGTTATATCGACGCATTCTATCCCGATGCCGGGATTGCCACGCTGGAGCTGCTGGAAAAACTGGGGCAGGATGTCGAATATCCGCTGGACCAGACCTGCTGTGGCCAGCCCATGGGCAACTCGGGCTGCAACTCGGATGCCGCGGCGGCGGAAGCCCTGTTCGTGCGCAACTTCGCCAAATACGACAAGATCGTCATGCCGTCAGGTAGTTGCACGCACCATGTGCGTGACAATTTCGATGCGATTCCCCAGACGGATGAAGTCCGCCACGTACGCGAAAACACCTATGAACTGGTGGAATTCCTGCACGATATCCTGAAGGTCGATGCCTTCCCCTGGGCCGAGTTCAACCACACCGTTGGCCTGCACAACAGTTGCGGTACCCTGCGCGCGCTGCGCACGGCAAGCATGTCGGAACTGGGCGAAAAACCCTTCTCCAAGCCGATGGACCTGCTGAGCAAGGTCAAGGGCATCCGCTTCGCCACCCCCAAGCGGCCTGATGAATGCTGCGGATTTGGCGGCACCTTCTCGGTTACGGAAGAGGCCGTATCCGCCAAGATGGGCGTGGACAAGGTGCGCGACCACCATCAGGCAGGTGCTGAATACATCGTCTCGGCTGATTCATCGTGCATCATGCACCAGCAGGGCTGCGCCGAGCGCGCGGGCGTGCCGATCCGCTTCATTCACATTGCGCAGATCCTCAACGGAGCATCCCAATGAGCGACAAGCCCGTCAATCACGCCAGGGCGGCGGAGCACTTCATCGAGGATACGCCCCACCTGCAGTTCCATGATGAACGCCTGTGGGACATGCGCCAGAAGCGTGATGCCCAGATGCACATCCTGCCCGAGTGGCAGGAACTGCGCGAGGAGGCCTCGCGCATCAAGGAACACACCCTCTCGCGCCTGCCCGAATACCTCGAGCAGTTCGAGACCAATGCCAGGAAGAACGGCATTCACGTGCACTGGGCGCGCGACGGGGCGGAGCATAACCGCATCGTGGGCGAGATCCTGAAAGCCCATAACGCGCGCAACCTGATCAAGAGCAAGTCCATGGTCACCGAAGAGTGTGACATGCGGCCCTATCTTGCCAAACAGGGCGTGACCGTAACCGAGACCGACCTTGGCGAGCGCATCCAGCAGCTTGATGACCAGTTGCCCAGCCACATCGTGGTGCCAGCGGTGCACAAGCTGACCGCGGACGTGGCCAAGATCTTCGCCAAGGACTACCACACCGACCCCAACATCCGTGATCCGCACCTGCTGGCCGAGGCCCAGCGCCAGGCCGCCCGCCCCGTTATCCTGCATGCCGATGCAGGCATGACCGGCGGCAACTTCGTGGTGGCGGAAACCGGCACGTTTGTCGTGTGCACCAACGAAGGCAATGCCGACCTGAGTGCGACGGTGCCCAACCTGCACATCGCCACCATCGGCATCGAGCGCCTCGTGCCGCGCATGGCGGATATGGGCGTGTTCATCCGCCTGCTCTCGCGCAGCGCGCTCGGCTCGCCCATTACGCAGTACACCACCCATTTCCGTGGCCCGCAGAAGGGTGGCGAGATGCATGTGGTGCTCGTTGACAACGGGCGCTCCGCCCGCCTGGGCATGGAAGATTTCTGGACCTCGCTCAAATGCATCCGCTGCGGCGCATGCATGAACACCTGCCCGGTCTATCGCCGCTCGGGCGGGCTGTCCTATGGGGCGGTGTATTCCGGCCCGATCGGCGCGATCATCGACCCGACCTTCAACGAGCGCAAATACAGCACCCTGCCCTATGCCTCCACGCTGAACGGCAGTTGCACCAATGTCTGCCCGGTCAAGATCAACATCCACGAGCAGCTTTACAAATGGCGCCGCGTGCTGGTGCAGCACCACGAGATGCCGTTCGTCAAGCGCGAGATCATGCACATGGCGGGCAAGCTGATGGGTCAGCCCAGGATGTACCGCGCCGCCATCAAGGCCACCGAGGTCTCGCTCAGCACCATGCCGCGCTTCGTGCTCTATAACTGGCTCAACCCGTGGGGCAAGCACCGCGAAAACCCGCATCCGGTCAAGCAGACCTTCAATGACTGGTATCGCAAGAACCGCAAGACCGCAGCCACGCCCGCCGCCGCACCGGAGACCAAGAAATGAGCACCGCACGCGACGAAATCCTGCAGGCCCTGCGGGCCAACCGCCCCACGCCGGAAAACCATCCGCTGCCGCCGGTTGCCACCCTTGGCGACCTTGATGCCAGCCGCGAGCGCTTCATCACCAGCCTCAGGATCCTGGGCGGCGACGTGCTGGAGCCGGTGGAAGGTGAAACGCTGGATCAGGCCATTCTGCGCCGCCACCCCGATGCCAAGGTGATCTGCTCAAACGTGCCCGAAGCCAAGGGCACGCTGCCAGTCGAGAAGGTAAAGACCCCGCAGGATGCCGCCGCCATCGACGTTACCGTGGTGCGCGCGCCTTTCGGCATTGCGGAGATGGGCTCGATCTTCCTCAGTGAAGCGCAACTGCCCATCAACTCGTTTGCCCATCTCGGCCAGCATATCGTGGTGCTGCTGGCAGCCGATCAACTGACCGCCAACATGCACACCGCCTATCAGGAGCGGCCCGAGTTCAAGACCGCCAATTACGGCGTGCTGATGAGCGGCCCCTCCGCCACGGCGGATATTCAGGGCGTGCTGATCCGTGGCGCGCAGGGCGTGCGTTCGCTCTCGGTCTGGTTTACCTGAACGCTTCAACGGCTCCTTCCTTATGGGAAGGGGCCGGATATCAAAAGGTCAGACAGCCTTTTTCAGGTTCGGGCTGGCCTTGAAGCGCACGGTCTTGCCTGCCTTGACCTTGACCGGCTCGCCCGTGCGCGGGTTGAGCGCCTTGCGGGCCTTGGTCTTCTTGACCGTGAACGTGCCAAAAGACGGCAGGGTGAAGCCACCCTCGCGCTTCAGTTCCTTGACAATGGCCGCAATCAGGTCAGATGCGGCCTGATTGGCCGCGACGCCAGTGCAATCAATCGAATCCTGAATGACGGCTGCAATGAAGGCCTTACTCATCGGAACTGCCTACTCCTTCCGGGCTGGAAATGAATTTCGTAAATATCCTGTACCCGCCTTGAAAACAGGCCAGTTGCCCCACCGGGCCGGACGGTCGCGGCTTGTAACCTGATGACTGAGGTTAGACCAGCAATTTTTTGTTATCACATGAAAATTATCGCTGATATGCGCAGCAATAACCGGCTGAATTCATAAATTTGCCGTGCTGGACACCGATATCTTCCACCCTGAACACTTCATATCGATAAAGCATCATTGGGAATTGATTCGACTTCAACTCATTGATAGAAAACGATTAAATTATAGAAAAATTTTCTTTTTTTGAAAAAAATCACGCTATGTGAAGCTTTTGTGAAAAAACTTCACCAAAAACTCTTTTAATTTGCACATTCGCGCATTGGCATGTGGTTCTGGCCACCTTTATGGCCCATGCACGCTGGGTGAGGGGCGATTCCGCCCCCCGGTGTCAGCTTTTGAAATTCTGCGCCTTGAGGTCGGTCACGCCCACGAAGGTGATCTGGGTGTGGTCATCGAGGCTTACGGTTGTATTGCCGCCGCTGACGGTGGCCTGGTCAAGCATGGACTGGATGGAAGCCGGAGTCGCATCATAGCCGGACAGGAGAATGGCGTTACCGGCCGACTTGCCAAAATCCTGGATGATGTCGGTGCCGCCATCCTTGCCCTTGATGAACGCGAATTCGGTCGCGCCACTCCCGCCCACAAGCGTGTCGTTGCCACTGCCAGCCACAAGCGTATCGTTGCCGCTGCCTGCCACGGCATAGACCGCGCCGGCGGTCCCGCCATCGAGCGTTTCATTGCCGCTACCGGCATAATACGTGGTCGTGCCGCTGGTGGCAGCGGTCAGGTCCACCCCGGCCGCGCCGAAAATGGTGGCATTGCTGCCCGTTATGGTATCGGCCACGGGCGAAGCCGTGCTCGCGCTGATGAAGGTCAGCGCAGCCGACCCGCTGGTATTGATCGTGCTGTCATCCAGACCACTCACCACCAGCGCGGTGCCAGCATTGATGGTGTCATACGCGCCGCCAGTGATGGTGACGGTCGTGTTGCCTGATCCGCTGTTGAAGAAACCATCCATACTCGCGGTATTGATCGTATCGTACGCGGCATCCTGCACCACGACGCCATTGTACAGATCAAGCGTGCTGTCATCGCCACTGAACTGCGTGGCGGTACTGGTCACTGCGCCGGGGGCAGTCCAGTCGCCGGTTACGGTGGGGGTGCCATCATAGGCAAGGATGGTGTCCGTGCCGCCCATGGTGTGGATGACATCCTGCCCTGTTCCACTGAGGAAGAACGTATCACCCGCAGCAGCATAATAATCTACATTGCCTGAAGCCGCAGCGTAAACCACCGTGCCTTCGTCGCCATCCATCACATTGGTTGCGCCAGAGCCGCCCTCGATGTTGATCTCCTGGTCGAGGGTGCTGCCCGTCGTGCTGCCAATTTCCACCGTGCCGGCGGTGGCATCATAGGTGCCGGCCCCGGCCAGCGTCTCGATACTGCCGCCCGAATCCTGCTTGAGCGCACCGTCAATGGCCACCACGCCCACAGCCTGGGCAGCCAGCACCGCCCCCCAGGCGGGATTGCTGCTGTCTCCTTCCAGCGAGTTGATTTCCGATTGGGGGATCCCTTCTTCAAGGGCATTGTAGGCATTGAGGGCGTTCTGCGCCGCATCCTGCTGCAGGCCCTGCATCAGCGCAGTCGTGTCCTGGTTAAGCCCAAGCGTGAGCCCGGTGGCACCGGCTACGGTCACGTATCCCATTCATTGCGTTCCTTGTCTCACGGCGGCAGGAACCGGCCTTGCCGCAGATGATCCGCTGCCCCGCCGCCCGGTCGGAGCGGAGAAAGCATTCTTTCAGGACCGTATCTGTCAGGAATGGGTTAAGAAATTCGGAATCAAGATTGATCTGGATCAATCCTGTGGCACGCGCCGCTCCAGTTCTTCCAGCCACAGGCGGGCATTGCCATCCGATGGCGCGCGCCAGTCACCGCGCGGCGACAACGCGCCACCGGCCACCACCTTCGGCCCGTTGGGCATGGCCGAGCGCTTGAACTGGCTGAAACCAAAGAAACGGTTGAGGAACACACCCAGCCAGTGGCGTATTTCCACCAATGTGTAAGCCCGCCTGTCATGCGCCGGAAAGCCGGGGGGCCAGTCCCCGCTCGTGGCATCGCCCCAGGCATGCAGCGCCATGAACGCGATTTTTGAAGGACGGAACCCATAGCGCAGCACATGGAACAGCGTGAAGTCCTGCAGCTCGTAAGGCCCGATCAGCGATTCCGTGCTCTGCACCGCCTGCGTTGCGGTGGCGGGCACCAGTTCGGGCGAGATCTCGGTGCACAGGATGGCCTCGAGCACCGTGCAGGTGCGCGCCTGCTCGCGCCCGCTGGCCATGACCCAACGGATCAGGTGCTGGATCAGGGTCTTGGGCAGACCTGCATTGACGTTGTAATGCGCCATCTGGTCGCCCACGCCATAGGTGCACCACCCCAGCGCGAGTTCCGACAGGTCGCCGGTGCCAATCACGATCCCGCCTGACTGGTTGGCCAGCCGGAACAGGAAGTCGGTCCGCAGGCCCGCCTGCACGTTCTCGAATGTCACGTCATACACTGGCTCGCCCGCGGCAAAGGGGTGGCCCATCTGCTCGAGCATGAGGCGGGCTGCGGGGCGGATGTCGATCTCGCGCGCCTGCACGCCAAGGGCGGCCATGAGTTCATGCGCGTTGTCGCGCGTGGCGCCCGTAGTGCCGAAACCGGGCATGGTGTAGCCCAGCACCGCCTGCCGCCCCAGCCCGCATTCCTCCGCGGCACGGGCGGCGACGAGCAGCGCATGGGTGGAATCCAGCCCGCCCGAGACGCCAATGACCAGCGTTTTGGCGCGTGAGGCGAGCAGGCGGCGCTTGAGGGCGGTGACCTGAATGGTGAACGCCTCGTAGCAGTCCTGATCGAGCAGGGCCGGGTCACTGGGCACGAAGGGAAAGCGCGCAATGTCGCGCCGCAGCCCCAGGTCGGTTGCGGGCGGGGTGATGGACAGGTCGATATGCCGCCACACGCCTGCCGTGGTCTGGGCGCGGTTATCGGCAAAGGTGCCCATGCGCAGGCGTTCCTGGCGCAGCAGGTCAAGGTCCACATCGGCCATGAGCGTGACCTGACCCGAGGGGAAACGTGCGCTTTGCGCCAGTGTCACGCCATTTTCAAAAATCGAGGTCTGGCCGTCCCATGCCACGTCGGTGGTGGATTCGCCTTCGCCCGCCGCGGCATAGACATAGGCGCACAGGCAGCGCGCCGAATGCGACTGGCACAGCAGCGTGCGCGTGCGCGCCTTGCCCACCGTGATGTTGCTGGCTGAAAGATTGGCAATGACCGTGGCTCCGGCCAGGGCGGCATCAACACCTGGCGGGTGCGGCACCCACATGTCCTCGCAGATCTCGGCGGCCACGACCAGCCCCTGCACCGCAGGCGCGTGGAACAGAAGGTCGGTGCCAAACGGCACGGCCTCGCCGCCAAGGGTGACCGTGCCACCGCGCAGGCCCACGCCGGGCGTGAACTGACGCGCTTCGTAAAACTCGCGGTAATTGGGCAGGTAGGATTTGGGCACCACGCCCACCACGCGCCCGTCATGCAGGGCGATGGCGCAGTTATGCAGCGCATCGCCCACGGCCAATGGCGCACCGACAAGCACCAGCGGCAGCAGGCCCGCCGTCTGCCCGGCCAGCCAGCCAATCGCCTCGCGCACGCCATCAAGCAGCACATCCTGCTGGCGCAGGTCATCAATGGCATAGCCCGACAGCCCGAGTTCGGGGAAGACGGCCAGCACGGAGCCCGCCTCGTGGCAGGCGCGGATGGCGTGGTGCGTGCGGCGCGCGTTTTCCATCGGGTCGGCCAGCGCCACGGGCAGCGTGCAGGCTGCGAGCCGGGCAAAGCCATGGTTGTACAGGCTGTAAAAACCTGCCGTATCCGTGCCGTCTTTCATGGGCTGCCTCCCGCCTGATCTGCGCGAAACCCCGCTCGGATCGCGACCGCGCCGGGCCAAAATAACGTATTGCGATGAACCCGTCGCCCTCTGGCGCATTGTTAAGGGGCGGATGTCATGCCCGCGTCTGTCACAACATCGATCGGAAGGAACCGGATCATGGACCTGTTACGCTGGACCATCACATTCCTTGTTCTCGCCCTGATCGCCGCGGTTTTTGGCTTCGGCGGCATTTCGGACACGTTTGCCTATTTCGGCAAGGTGCTGTTCTTCATTTTCATCGTGCTGTTCATCCTTGGATTGTTTTTCGGCCGCGGCCGCGGAACTTCGCCCTGATCCGTAACCCCCGGCGCACGACAGGGATCAGCGCCAGCGCGTAGATCCCGCCCATCGCCGCCATGGAAAGCGGCACGCCGGGCACAAGATAGGTTGCCGCATCGCACGGTTTGGCCGGGCGGCGCGGCATGGAGGCCAGACGCTGCGCGAAACTGCCGCCATGAAACGTGGGCGCGCGGCATTCGGGCAGCGGACTGGGCCACCAGCCCTGCTCCACCCCTACATGCACGCCGCCAAGGAAAGCCGCTACAAGCAGCACCGGCATGCACAGCCACAGCGCGCCACGCGCTGCATCACGTGGCAGCACCAGCCCCAGCAGCCCCAGCCCCGCCAGCACCCGATAGGGCCAGCGCTCCCACAGGCACAGCCCACAGGGCACATGGCCCAGCGTGTATTCACTCCACCAGGCCACCGCAAGCGCGGCGCACCCGGCCATTACCATCAATAAAGCGGTTGAACGCATGGGCGGCTATGACCGCCCCGCCATGGGTGCCGCGTCAAGCGCCTGCAGGAAATCAGCCGCCCAGCTTATGGCCGTGGTGCTGCTCACTTCCTGCTCCAGCGCCTGCCAACGCGTGCGCCGCTCCGCCAGCCCCATGGTCAGGGCGGCGTGCAGGGCATCGGCAATCTCGTCGGGATCATAGGGGTTGACCAGAATGCCCTCATCCATTTCCGGCGCGGCACCGGCAAAATGCGACAGGATCAGCACACCCGGATTGGCCGGGTCCTGGGCGGCCACGTATTCCTTGGCCACGAGGTTCATGCCATCGCGCAGCGGCGTGATCAGGGCGGCTTCGGCCCGGCGGTAGAACCCGGCCAGCACCTCACGCGCCAGCGGGCGGGTAATGTAGCGGATGGGCGTCCAGTCAAATTCGGAATAGGCCCCGTTGATCCGCCCGGTCAGTTCATCAAGCTGGCGGCGCAACTGTCGGTATTCCTCAACGCTGCCACGCGAGATGGGGGCCACCTGCAGGAACGTGACCTTGCCACGATGCTCGGGGTAGCGCGCCAGCAGCGCCTCATAGCCACGAAACCGCTCGGGCAGGCCCTTGGAATAATCCAGCCGGTCCACGCCCAGCACCAGCTTGGCGCCACGCAGGCTGCCTTCCAGCCGTTCGACCTCCGGGCCTTCCATGCTCTTTTCAGCCTGCGCGCGGAACTCGTCGGGGTCGATGCCGATGGGAAAAGCCTGCCCGCGCGCCGCAAGCCCGTTGGCCTGCAGGGAATGGTTGAGGTTCTCCGCATCCTCGGGCGTCTGCACACCAATGAGGTCGTAGCTCTGCATGTCTTCAAGCAGCAGGTCCGCGCCGGGCAGCGAGCGCACGAGGCTCCATGGCGGGAAAGGAATGTGCAGGAAGAAGCCGATGCGGCACTTCACCCCGAGGTCACGCAACGCCTGCCCGAGCGGGAACAGGTGGTAGTCATGCACCCAGATCGTGTCATCAGGCCGGAGCAGGGGCAGCAGCGTGCGGGCGAACATGGCGTTGACCGCGAGGTATGTCTTCCAGTCCGTGCGGGAATAGTTCATCAGCCCGACGCGGTAGTGGAACAGCGGCCACAGGATGCCATTGGAGAAATTCTGGTAGAACCCCTCATATTGCAGCGGGGTCAGGTCAATGGTGGCGTAGGTGACGTTATCGACCCTGTCGAGCCGGGGCACCGGGTCGCCGCCATGCAGGTGCACCTGCTTGCCCGACCAGCCGAACCAGAGTGATTCCCCCTCGCGCAGGGCATCTTTCAGCCCTACCGCCAGCCCACCGGCCGGCTGGCTGCGCTCACGCGGTGAAGGTACGCGGTTGGATACAATTATCAGCCGCCCCATGCGCCATCGCCCCCCTGCGCCAACTGGGCCAGCCATGCACGGAAGGCCGCCGGATCAGGGAAATCATTGGGAATGCGGAAACCCACGCCACCAAGGCTGACCGCTGCGCGCATGCCATCTTCATCAGTCACGTCATCGCCCACGAAAATGGGCAGCCGGCCTGCAAACGGCGCGCTTTTCATCACCGCCTCGACCGCATGGCCCTTGTCGATGCCAGCGGGGCGGATTTCCCAAGCCATCTTGGCGGCCTGCACATGAAACGCGCCGTGGGTGGCCTCCACCCATTCATCCGCAATCCGGCCCAGAGCCGGGCCTGCATCGGACGCGCCACGGTAATGCAGCACCAGCCCCGCCTTCTTGTGTTCGATCCGCACGCCGGGGTGAGCTTTGGCAAGCCTTTCCGCCTCTTCCATCCATGCTTTCGGCACGGGCGGCAGCGCCGCGCGCTCGATGGGCTGGCCCGGCGCATGACGGATGGCGATGCCATGCTCGCCTGCCACGGCATAAGGCACATCAGGCAGGAAATGGTCGATCTGCTCGATGGGACGGCCCGAAATGACCGCGAGCGCATTGCCACATTTGTCACGCAGGCGGCGCAGGGTGTCGCGCAGGCCCGGCGCCACCACCACGGATTCGGGCGTGGGCGCGATATCCACCAGCGTGCCGTCAAAATCCAGAAGGAAGGCTGCCCGCGCGGGAGGCGGCAGCCGATCGAGCGAAGGGAGGGAGGGTGTCTTGCTCATGGTGGGTCTAGCCTCTGGCAAAGCGGGACAATACGCAAGCCCACAAGCGTGCTGTCAGGGCTGCAGCATTTATACGACACAAATTAAATAATTTTCTAATGCAACATCAGGGGGGCTGCCCCTTCATCAGCAGGTTCGGGCGGCATGGCGGGCATCGGTGGTGAAACCGGTTGCGGCGCGGCCTGGGGCGCGATGGGCGTGGCATTCCCCCCACCCGCTTCAGGCGATGCGGGCTGGCCATCTGGCGTGGTCATGGCGGGCGCGGCCTCCGTAGGGGCGGCGACAGCGGCGAGTGGCGGCGGCATGGGTGCCACATTATCACCTGCGCAACCCACGAGCTGCACATCATAAAGCGGATTCTGGAACACGCCGGTCGCGGGCTCGGCTACCGCCATCCAGCCCTGAAAGGCGGCCATGCCCTCATGCGCGTCATGCACGTCCAGCCAGGCAGTGCTATCGGCCGGCAGGGTGGCGGGGCGCTGCAGGCATGACGTGGCGCGCAAGGTCAGGCTTTTATAGGGCATGTCCTGGCCTACGGGCACGTTGAGCAGTTCGGTATGGGCATCAAGCTTGTCGAGCACGCGCACCACCGCCACCGTGCGCCCCTGCCACGTATCGGGCGGGTAAATGGCGGGACGCGCCAGCCATTCGGTGGCATGGGCAAGGCCGGGCAGGAAGCCAAGCAGCAGGGCGGGCAGAAAGCGGATCAGGCGCCTCATGCGTGGGGGCTCCGCAGGGTGTTGACCACGTCGATCAGGATCTGGCGCATGGCCGCCTCATCCACGCCCATCAGCACGGCATCCTCGAACGCATCCTGCAGGACCGTCTGCACTTCCTCATGGTTCTCGCGCAGCACCAGCAATTTGTCGCGGCATGAAACCGGCGTGCCATCGCGTTGCGGCCACATGGCGGGCTGGGCGTTTTCGCTGCTCATGGCGCGTCTCCGCCCGGCGCGGGGGGTGTGGCCTGGCCTGCCTTGTCCTGCCGGGCCTTGGTCAGGGTATCGGTGACCGAGAAGATGAATTTGCTGAGCAGTTGCTCGAGGCTGATCGCGCCCTGGGTCTCGCCAATCGTGCCGCCGGGGGCGAGCATCCTGTCATCGCCACCGGGCGAGAGGGCTATGTATTTGCCGCCAAGCAGGCTGTCGCTTGTAATGATGGCCGCCGTATCATCAGGCAGCTTGATGTCGGGCCGCACGGTAAAGGTGACCTGCGCGCCATACGTCCGGGGGTTGACGCGCTCATCGACCACCTGCCCCACCGTAATGCCCGCAAGCCTGACATCCGAGCCGATGGACAGGCCATCAATATGGGTGAACGCGGCATTGAGCCTGTAGCCGGTTTCATGCGGGCGGCCCTTGTCGAGCACGGCATAGGCCAGCAGCCCCGCAAGCACGGCAAGCACGGCAAAACCGGCAAGAAGTTCCGCTGGCTGACGGCCCGCGCGCCCTGAAACAGCAGCAACCATGGTGGCAAAGCTTCCCCAATATCCAATGGCGCGCACCCTAGCAGGTTACGCCACGGGTTTCATCCCTCGGGGTACCATGCCTCATAATCACTGGTGGTTGAAGCCCGCTGGCCGCCCCGGCAGTCGCTGCCCGGCGGATGATAGGCATTGGCCGTGCCGGTCTGGTTGGGCTGCCAAGGCTGCTGCCACGGCTGGCGCGCGCTTTCGGGCAGGGGGGCTGCCTCCATGTGATGCAGCCAGCCCCACCATTCGGGCGGCACGGCGGATGCGTCCTCGCCCTTATGGTAGATGACCCAGCGCTCGTGGCGCTTTTCCCCGCCGCCGGTGCGGTTGGGGGTGCGGGCCTCATAATAACAGCGGCCATCGGCATCCTTGCCGACCAGCCGCCCCCTGAAGCGGGTATAGATGCGGGTGCCTAGATTTGCCATGCCGCAAGCCTAATCCGGCGGCGGCGGCGCGGTCCACGCGCATATGCGTGCGCGACCGTCACATCTGCGGGATCAGAAGACCCCCGCCTCACGGCGCGGTGATGGGGGTGGATGCGCCCTGTGCACAGTTATCCCCCATATCCACTGTATTCAGGGCCATGTATAGTTGCGACTCCGCCGCAAACGGGTTCCGCCAGCGTGCTGCCGCCCGGTAAACATAAAGCATGACAGCACGAAGCCACTGGAACGGCGTGCGTATGCGTACCGTTGAAGCCGCAGCGGACCCAGACGACGCGCCGCGTTCCGTAACCCTGCCCGCCGACTGGGATGACACGGCAGCCGAGGCCGTGGCCCGGCTGGCCCCCGGTCATGGCCCCGCCAACCTGCCCGAACTCGCGGCGCGATGGATTGATGACCTGTGCGCGGGCGAGGTGTCCGGCCCGGTCATTGGCCCGGTCGCGCGCGCGCTGTCGTGCCTGCTGCTCATGCGCCAGGCCGCACCGAGCGAAAGCCTGTGGCATGGCCACCATGACCGCAGGCCCGCCTTCGTGATCAACCTCGCCGCCTTTGTCGAGGCCGATAACAGCTTCATGGCGCGCGATTTCGTGGCGGCCCTGCGCCTGCTCGCCCGCGTGCTGCGCACCCTTGCGCACCAGAAGCTGCACATGCGCAATGGCGAACTGCCCCTGCCCGAGCCTGAAGGCGGCGCGGTGGCCCACCTGCGCGCCGTGGCCCTGTCCACCGCCAGCGAGCCCCATGAACGCCCCACGGTTGCGGGTGCGCTGCTGCTGACCAACCTCGATGCCTGCCTGGCCGGGCTGGGGCTTGATTACGACAGCGAGGCCGGGCGCGACGCGGCATGCAGCATCGTGGCCCTTGCCACCCTCGTGGCCCATGCGGGCGAAGGGGCCGATGCCATGCCCCTGCCCCCCGTGCGCAGCATCCTGCCCGGCGTGAGCCAGATCGCGCGCAGCGTGTGGCAGGAAGCGGCGGTCGAGACCGACCAGCCCGCAGCCCGTGTCGAGACCGGCTTTTCCACCCCCGGCCCCATTGATGCGCTGCTTGGCGTGGAAGCCTGCGGGCTGGCCCCCGTCTTTTCCCCGCTGCGGCCTGACGGGCGGCTGGCCATGAGCACGCTGGCCCGCCTGTCCAGCCGGGGCCTGACGCTGGAGGCCGCCTTCGCCGCCACCCTTGCGGGCGAGAGCGTGCTGCCTCTGCCTGCCGCCGCCTCGCATCAGGCCATGCATCGCGCGCTCAGCGGGTTTGTGGACCGCGTGCCCGCCCGCCCCGATGCCACGCGTGACACGCTGGCCACCCGCGCGGGGCTGGAGCGCGGCGTGCGCCGCCACCTGCCCGCCCGCCATGGCGGCTTTACGCAAAAGACCCGCATCGGCGGCCACCGCCTGTTCCTGCGCACGGGGGAATATGCCGATGGCTCGCTTGGTGAAATCAGCCTGACGCCCACGCGCGAAAGCCCGATGGTGCGCGGCCTGATGGACACGCTGGGCCAGGCGGTGAGCATCGGCCTGCAATACGGCGCGCCGCTGGAAAGCTATGTGGAAGCCTTTGCCTATACCCAGTTCGGCCCCGCTGGCACGGTGGAGGGCGACCCGGTTGCATCCTACGCCACATCCATGCTCGACTATGCTTTCCGCGCCCTGTCTGATGCCTATCTGGGCCGCAGGCTACCCGATGCCCCGCATGAGGAGACGCTGGCCGAAAGCCCCGCCCCCATGCTGCCGCTCGACCTGCCCGGCTCCGGCAATGACGATGGCGATGACACGCCCCCCCGGCGGCGCGGGCTGCGGCTGGTCGGATAACCCGGCCCCACGCCCCGCCACCTGAATGTAAGGATTGTTGCCCATGCCCGATACAACACCCGAACAGCGCCTCAAGCAGCTTGGCATCGTGCTGCCCACGCCCGCCGCCCCCGTGGCCAATTACGTGGGCACGGTCATCAGCGGGTCATCGCTGGTGGTGTCAGGCCAGTTGCCGCTGGTTGATGGCAAGCTGCTGACCACCGGCAAGCTCGGCGGCACCGTGGCGGTGGAACTGGCGGTGGAAGCCGCGCGCTACAGCATGATCAACGTGATTGCGCAGGTTAAGGCCGCTGTGGGCGATCTTTCACGCGTGAAGCGCGTGGTGCGGCTGGGCGGGTTCATTGCCTGCACGCCCGACTTCACGCAGCATGCCGCCGTCATGAACGGGGCCTCCGACCTGGCGGTGGCCGTGTTTGGCGATGCGGGCCGCCATGCGCGCTCGACCGTGGGCGTGCCCTCGCTGCCGCTCGACTCCGCTGTCGAGGTCGAGGGCCTGTTCGAAATCGGGTGATGTAACCACCACGCACAAGCAACAGGGAGCCAGTCATGACCGCACCGCCCCGCACGGCCCGCACCACGGCGCAGGCATCATGACCGGCACCACCATGACCCTGCACCGCCGGATTGCCGAGATCCCGGCGGCGCAGTGGGATGGCTGCGCGGGCGATGAAAACCCGTTTGTCAGCCACGCCTTCCTCTCGGCGCTGGAAGACAGCGGCTCCACCGGCCCGCAGACCGGCTGGATGCCCCAGCACCTTGCCCTGCGCGACGGCGAAGGCCGCCTGCTGGCAGTCGCCCCGCTTTACGCCAAGGGCCATTCCTTTGGCGAATACGTGTTCGACCACGCCTGGGCGCGTGCCTTCGAGCAGGCGGGCGGGCAGTACTACCCCAAACTGCAGGTCGCCGTGCCGTTCTCACCCGTGCCGGGCCCGCGCCTGCTCGTTCACCCCACCGCGCCCGATGCCGACAGCCTGCGCCTGCTGGCAGGCCGCGCACTGCGGCAGGCCTGTGGCGAGATGGGGCTTTCCTCCGTGCATGTCACCTTCTGCACGCGGCATGAATATGACCTGCTGGGTGAAAGCGGCTGGCTGCAGCGCCTTGGCGTGCAGTACCACTGGGATAATCAGGACTACACCAGCTTTGACGATTTTCTGGGCATGCTCGCCTCACGCAAGCGCAAGGCCATCAGGCGCGAGCGGCGCGATGCCAATGCCTGCGGACTGACATTCCACACCTATCGCGGCACGGAAATTACCGAGGCGCTGTGGCAGGATTTTTATCACTTCTACCTCTCCACCGTGGACCGCAAATGGGGCAGCGCCTATCTGCAGCCCGCCTTCTTCCCGCTGCTATCCGAACGGCTGGGCGACAGGGTGGTGCTGATGATTGCAAGGCAGGACGGCGTGCCGGTGGCCGGTGCGCTCAACCTGATGGGCCGCGATACGCTGTACGGCCGCAACTGGGGGCGGCACGAGGGGGAATGGCCGTTCCTGCATTTCGAGCTGTGCTATTACCGCGCCATCGACTTCGCCATCGCCCACGGGCTGAAACGGGTGGAGGCGGGCGCCCAGGGCGAGCACAAGCTGCAACGTGGCTACCGCCCCTGCCTGACCCATTCCGCCCACTGGATCAGCCACCCCGGCCTGCGCGAGGCCGTGGGCGAATTCCTGCAACACGAACGCGCGGCCATACGGGCCGAACTGCCCGCCCTTGAGGCCATGACGCCCTACCGCGCAGAAGAATAAATCTGGAATTCATTCAAAAATTTTTGGTGAAGCTTTTTTCAAAAAGCTTCAGGGAACGCCGCCTTTAAAGAAAGGCAGCACCCGAAAACTTCTGTTTTCCTGCAACGAAACAGTGTGATGATGCAGGTCATGCCGCAGGGGCCACAGCCATGCTAGCCTGCGCATCATGGCACCGGCGGCCAGCAGGCCGCGCCTGTACAGCCAAAGGAGCGCCACCATGTACGCAATGCGACTGCTCGCCCCCCACACCCCCCTGCAATGGACCGAACTACCCGACCCACAGCCTGGCCCCGGACAGATCCGCGTGACCGTAGGCGCGTGTGGCGTATGCCGCACCGACCTGCACGTGGTCGATGCCGACCTGCCCTTCCCCGGCCATGCGCTCACGCCGGGCCACGAGATCGTGGGCCGGATCGACGCCATCGGCCCGAATGTGGAGGGGCTGCACATGGGCCAGCGCGTGGGCATTCCGTGGCTCGGCCATACCTGCGGGTGCTGCCACTACTGCCAGACCGACCACGAGAACCTGTGCGACCACCCGCTTTTTACCGGCTACACGCGTGATGGCGGCTACGCCACCAAGGCGGTGGCGGATGCACATTTCACCTTCCCCCTGCCTGATGGCGATGATGACGTGGCCGTGGCCCCGCTGCTCTGCGCGGGGCTGATCGGCTGGCGCTCGCTGGTCATGGCAGGCGAGGAGGCGCGCAGCATCGGGCTGTATGGCTTTGGGGCGGCAGCCCATATCATTGCGCAGGTGGCGGTGTGGCAGGGACGCAAGGTCTATGCCTTCACCCGCCCTGGTGACACAAAGACGCAGGAATTCGCCCGCTCGCTGGGCTGCGTGTGGGCTGGCGGCTCGGATGAAGCCCCGCCCGAACAGCTTGACGCCACCATCATCTTCGCCCCCGTGGGCGCACTCGTGCCCGCCGCACTCAAGGCCGTGCACAAGGCCGGGCGCGTGGTGTGCGCGGGCATTCACATGAGCGAGATCCCGGCCTTTTCCTATGACCTGCTGTGGGAGGAGCGCCAGATCATGTCAGTCGCCAACCTGACACGTCAGGACGGGATCGACTTCCTTGAACGCGTGCCGCACGTGGGCATCCGCACCACCACCACGCCGTATGCGCTCAAGGATGCCAACAAGGCGCTTGATGACCTGCGCCACGGCCGCTTTGAAGGGGCTGCCGTGCTGGTACCCTGAAAAAACCTGAAAAGTTTCTGGTGAAGCTTTTTTCAAAAAGCTTCAGGAGAACGTTGCTTTATGCACAAAGGCGGCATCCAGAAACTTTTTCCCTCCCCCTGCCCCGCACGGGGGGCTGGGCGCGCGCAAAAATGCCCCGGCCATTATTAATTCTGGCTTTTGGGGCAATCATTCTTTATGCACCGGCCTTCTCCCCTGACGCATGAACACGGCCGGCGGCCAGTTTCCTTCCTGCGTCGCCCATGTTCTTCATGTTTTTGTCCGGATTGCCCGATACATGCCGTTTCCCGAAACCCACCCCGCCCTGCAACGCGCGCTGGACGAGCGTGGGTACGATAACCCGACTCCCGTCCAGAAAGCGGTCCTGGATGTCGCAGCCGAGGGGCGTGACCTCCTCGTCTCCGCCCAGACCGGCTCGGGCAAGACCGTTGCCTTTGGCATCGCCATGGCCGACACCCTGCTTGGTGGCGCCGAACGCTTCGGCCCCGCAGGGCCGCCGCTGGCCGTCATCATCGCGCCCACCCGCGAACTGGCCATGCAGGTCACGCGTGAACTGACCTGGCTGTATGCCCCCGCTGGCGGGCGCATCGTGTCGTGCATTGGCGGCATGGATGCCCGCCGCGAGGCGCGCGCGCTCCAGATGGGCGCGCATATCGTGGTCGGCACGCCGGGGCGGCTGTGCGACCACCAGTCCCGTGGCCGTCTGGACATGTCGGACCTGCGCGTGGTCGTGCTTGATGAAGCCGACGAGATGCTTGACCTCGGCTTCCGCGATGAACTCGAGCAGCTGCTCGACGCCATGCCCAAGACCCGCCGCACACTGCTGTTCTCGGCCACCATCGCCAAGGAAATCGCATCGCTTGCGCGCCGTTACCAGAACGACGCCGTGCGCATCGACACCCTTTCGGGCGCCAAGCAGCATGCCGATATCGAATACCGCGCCATCGTGGCCGACGCCCGCGAGCTAATCCCCGCCGTCGTCAACGTGCTGCGCTATACCGACAGCCAGACCACCATGGTGTTCTGCGCCACCCGCGAGATGGTGCGCCACATGCAGGCGGCCCTGGTCGAGCGTGGCTTCTCCTCGGTCGCCCTTTCGGGTGAGCTGGGGCAGAACGAGCGCACGCGCGCCATCGACAGCCTGCGCAAGGGCCAGGCCAATGTGTGCGTGGCGACCGACGTGGCGGCCCGTGGCATCGACATCCCGGCCCTGGCGCTGGTGGTGCATGCCACCCTGCCGACCGACCCCGCCACCCTGCTGCACCGCTCGGGCCGCACGGGCCGCGCGGGCCGCAAGGGCGTGTGCGTGCTGATGGTGCCCATGTCGCAGCGCCGCCGCGCCGAGCGCCTGATGCAGGGTGCCAAGATCACGGCCACATGGTCCGGCGTGCCGACGGCCGCCGAGATCCGCGCCAATGACGCCAAGCGCCTGCTGGCCGACCCCGTGCTGAACCAGGACGTGGCGGAAGCCGATGCCGAACTGGTGGGCCAGCTTGTGGAAGGCCGCACCAGCGAGCAGCTTGCCGCAGCCCTGCTGCAGATGTACCGCGCCCGCCTGCCCGCGCCGGAGAACGTGCGCCACATCACGCCCGATGCCCCGCGCCCCGTGCGTGAGCGCCCCGAGCGCGATGGCCCACGCCCCCCGCGCGAGAGCTATGGCAGCGGCGAGCCGGGCGCCTGGTTTGCCATGAATGTGGGGCGGCAGGAAAAGGCCGACCCGAAATGGCTGATCCCGCTGATCTGCCGCCTTGGTGGCGTGCGCAAGGCGGATATCGGCGCCATCCGCATCAACGACAGCCAGACGCTGTTCGAGATCACGCCGGAATCGACCGAGAAGTTCCGCTCGTGCATCGCCGCGATCGAGAATGACGAAGTGCAGATCTCGCCCGCCGCAGCCCCTGCCGGTGGCGCAGGCCCGCGCCGCAGCGGGCCGCCGCGTGGTGGCCGTCCCTTCGCCCGCAAGCCCGGTGGTGGCGGTGGCCGCCCCGGTGGCGGGTTTGGCGGGGGGCCGCGTGGGGCTGCTTCATCGCGCAAGCGCCCGCCGCGTTCGTAAGCGCTAGGCACCTTTCTTCCGTTAACCTTCATGCCCGGCATTGTCCGGGCATGTTGCGTTTCAGGGCCGTGAAACAGGATCATCTTTCATGCGGCCCTTCCTGTTCCGCCTTTGTCCGTTGCCGGGGCCATGCGCTTTCAGCCCCATGCCGCGTATGCAGCTTTTCAAAAAAACAGTCTGTTCGGAAAAAAAGTCGCAAAAATCAGAGCCGTTGCGACAATGCTTGTGCCGGAAAGGTACAAAAAATGCCGCCTTTTTTGAAAAAAGGCGGCACCCAAAAACTTTTATTGTTTTTTATCAATGATCTGTTTTCAAAAAGTTTTTTGAAAACAGATCGCAAACAATTCTTTACTGGCTGTTCTGGCTATTGCCACCAAACAGGCCGCTCACGTCGGAACCGGTCTGGCTTTTCAGGTTATCCCAGCGCTGGCGTTCCGCGCTGCCTGCATCACGCAGCTTGTCGAGGCGATTTTTGGGCGCGTTGCGAATCGCATCCAGCCGGTCCCGGCCGTTCTGGATCTTCTGGTCCACGCGGCCGCGGTCATCGGCCAGCTTCTGCTTTTCATTATCCCACCGGCCCACGGTGTCCTGGCGCAGCGCATCCTTGCGGTCCTGATAGCCCTGCTCCACGTTCTGCTGCCTGTCCTTCCACGCCTGCTCGCGATCCTGCAGGCGGGTGTTGGCGCAGTCACCGGCCTGCGCCACGCGGCCAAGCACATCCCATTTGGAGGTGGTCTGGCTACTATCACAATCAGCGGCCCGCGCCGTGATGGAAACACCCGTGCCTGCCGCGACAACTGCCAGAACAAGCATATATTCACGAAACTTCATTAACGGAGCCTTGTACAAAATGATTTTGACCTGAAACTTTACAGAAACATATGTCAGATTCCGGTCAGAAACATGACAATGCACTGTCATCATTCCTGAATATAGTAATCAGGCGCCAAAAGCGTAGCGCATGCAGCACATGCCACCTGCCATGCAAACGCAGGTGAACCCGCTCCCCATGGTGGACAGTCCGCGATAATGGCACTATGTGAGGCATAAATACATATTATCCATTCCGAATTATAACCCCGAACCCGGTTGCCTTCCGCCACTTTCGTTGCGGTCATGCTGCCGCCTGCCAGCAATGGTCACTGCCGCGATGTGGAATGAACCATACCTTGAAACCTGCTGCCGCTCGGCCCTGCACCGGCTGAAGCTGAGTGGTGAAAACGGACGCCCGACCGGCCTGCGCGATGACCCCTGCCTGCGCAGGCTCACCGGCATGGGCCTGGCCGAGATGCATGGCGAGACCCGCTTCACCATTACCGGGCAGGGGCAGGCCCGCCACCGGACCGAAATACTGAAACTGGCCCCATGATCACCCATGCCGACATCTGGCGCGCAATCGACCGCCTGGCCGCCGAGCGCGGACTGACCCCTTCAGGCCTGGCACGGGCGGCAGGGCTGGACAGCACCACCTTCAACCCTTCCAAACGGATCACCCCATCGGGCCGCCCGCGCTGGCCGGGCACCGAAAGCCTTGCGCGCACGCTCAGCGCCACCGGCATATCCTTCGAGGGGTTCAGCCGCCTGCTCGCGGGCCATGACGACCCCGAGGCGGATGGCAAGGTGCATCATTCCCACCTCAGGATCGCCCCGTTCTCGCAACTGGCGCACCCCGAGCTGTTCGACGAGACCGGGCTGCCCGAGGGCGAGCGGTGGGAAAAATGGGATTATCACGGCATGGCGGACCATCATTCCTATGCCGTGCATGTGGATTGCGATTCAATGGAGCCGATTTTCCGCAAGAATGGCACGCTGATCATCTCGCCCACGGCGGCCATACGCGTGGGCGACCGGGTGCTGCTCCATACTGCGCAGGGCATGGCGTGCTGTGGGCATGTGGTCGAGCGCTGGCATGACGCGCCCATAACCGCCCCGCTGCATGAGCTTGTGCGCATCCGTGGCCTTGGCGCCATTGACGGCCAGGAAATCATTCTCGATGGCACCACGCGCATCCATCGCATCACGATGGCGTGCATGTAGGCAGCCGCGCAGTCCCGCCCCGATATTTTCCTGCCCGGCATGACAGGTAGCGGCTGACTTTCATGCAAATTTACACTATGTCTCGCCCATGACCGACACGCCCCTCTCCCTGATCCGCAATTTCTCGATCATCGCGCATATCGACCATGGCAAATCGACCCTGGCCGACCGCCTGATCCAGGCCTGCGGCGCGCTGACCCAGCGGGAAATGACCAACCAGGTTCTGGACAACATGGATCTGGAACGTGAACGCGGCATCACCATCAAGGCGCAGACCGTCCGCCTGACCTACCCGGCGGAAGATGGCAAGACCTACGTGCTCAACCTCATGGACACGCCGGGCCATGTCGACTTCGCCTACGAGGTCAGCCGCTCGCTTGCTGCATGCGAGGGCTCGCTGCTTGTTGTCGATGCCTCGCAGGGGGTGGAGGCGCAGACGCTGGCCAATGTGTATCAGGCCATCGATGCCAACCACGAGATCGTGCCGGTGCTCAACAAGGTTGACCTGCCCGCCGCCGACTGCCCGCGCGTCAAGGAACAGATCGAGGAAGTGGTGGGCATCGACGCCGAGGACGCCGTCGAGGTCTCGGCCAAGACCGGGCTGAACATCGAGGCCGTGCTTGAAGCCCTCGTCAAGCGCCTGCCGCCGCCCACGGGTGATGCCGAAGCCCCGCTCAAGGCATTGCTGGTTGATAGCTGGTACGACCCGTATCTGGGCGTGATCACGCTGGTGCGCGTGAAGGAAGGGCGGCTCAAGCGCGGCATGCGCATCCGCATGATGTCATCTGGCGTGGTGCATCTTGTGGATCAGGTGGGCGTGTTCGCGCCGCGCATGACTAACGTGGCCGAGCTTGGCCCGGGCGAGATCGGCTACATCAACGCCGCCATCAAGACCGTGGCCGACACCAATGTGGGCGACACCATTACCGATGACCGCCGCCCCGCCGAGACCCCGCTTGCAGGCTTCAAGCCTTCCATCCCGGTGGTGTGGTGCGGCATGTACCCCATCGTGGCCGATGATTTTGAAAAGCTGCGCGACAGCCTTGCCAAGCTGCGGCTCAATGATGCCTCCTTCCACTACGAGGCCGAGACATCCGCCGCCCTTGGCTTCGGCTTCCGCTGCGGATTCCTTGGGCTGCTGCACCTCGAGATCATCCAGGAGCGGCTGAGCCGCGAATTCGACCTAGACCTGATCGCGACCGCGCCTTCAGTGGTCTACAAGATGCAGCTGACCAATGGCGAGACGGCGGAACTGCACAACCCCGCCGACATGCCCGACCTGTCGCTGATCGAGAAGATCGAGGAACCGTGGATCAAGGCCACTATCATGGTGCCCGATGAATATCTGGGGGCCGTGCTGACCCTGTGCAGCGAACGGCGCGGCGTGCAGGAAGACCTGACCTATGTGGGCAACCGCGCCATGGCGGTCTACCGCCTGCCGCTCAACGAGGTGGTGTTCGATTTCTATGACCGGCTGAAATCCGTCACCCGTGGCTATGCCAGCTTTGACTACCAGATGGACGGCTACGAGGAGAGCGACCTCGTGCGCATCTCCATCCTCGTCAACCAGGAGCCGGTGGATGCGCTGTCCTTCATCGCCCACCGCTCGGCTGCCGAGACGCGCGGGCGCTCCATCTGTGCCAAGCTCAAGGAACTGATCCCGCGCCAACTGTTCAAGATTGCGGTGCAGGCCGCCATTGGCAGTCGCATCATCGCGCGCGAGACCATTGGCGCCATGTCGAAGGACGTGACCGCCAAGTGCTATGGCGGCGACATCTCGCGCAAGCGCAAGCTGCTGGAAAAGCAGAAGGAAGGCAAGAAGCGCATGCGGCAGTTCGGCAAGGTCGAAATCCCGCAGAGCGCCTTCCTCGCAGCACTCAAGATGGACCAGTAACCCCTGCCCCGACCGCCTGCCGCGCCGAATTGCGGCGGGCGGTCAGGGCATGCCGTTTTTCGCTTGCGCGGACGGAATTTGGTGATATGTTCCGCACCCATCGGATACCGCCACCCCACGGGCGTGGCGAGACTTCGATACGGCTGGAGAGATGGCCGAGCGGCTTAAGGCGCACGCTTGGAAAGCGTGTGTACGTTAATAGCGTACCGTGGGTTCGAATCCCACTCTCTCCGCCATATCCTTATGAAATCAGGTCGTCAGATACCTCCGGCGTTACAGTCGCGCAGGGTATCGAGCGGCGTGTACAAACCTCTTCCGTCAGCCCCATGCCACCCGGGCGGAGGCAGGGCTTTCGGTGCCCAAAGCGGGCAGAACCGACCGCAATGCCGTGATGACTCAACGCCCTTGGTGGAGCATAAGAAAACTATGCGGCCTGATGAAGAGCAGTTCAAAATAGCATGATGTGACAATGCGCACAGGGATTTTGCAGTAACGGGGCATTACCAGCCACCGAATAGTGCAAATACGTGCAATCAATATGCATCAATGCGCTGATGATATGCCAATATCATCAAAAAATGACATTCTCCTGTTTATATTTTTCTTTTCCTTTTCATGACCGGAACAGCGCTTTTCAGGCGCGCATGCATTGGCGTTGCGTCCATCGGCACGGCCATAACGTAACAAAGAGTGACCGCTACTTATCGACGGATTATTTTATTCCAGATAGCATGGTCCCTGTCCGTCACGGGAATGACATGATTCCGTCATGGCATGACAAAACAGCTTGCGGAATATCCGGTCTGGCGCGTATCAGGCGCGACAACAGGCATTGCGCTCAGGGAAGTACGAAGATCATTGGAAAAGAGTGCGTTAAACGAAAAACCTGGTGCAGGTGAAGGCCGGGTTGCCGTTGTCACGGGGGCGACGGGCGGTATCGGGCAGGCTCTTGTCCGTCGCATGCGCGCGAGGGGTTACACCATCATCATCCTGTCGCGCCAGGCGCGGGCCGCAAGCCCCGGCATCAACACCGTCATGTGTGACCTGACCGATAGCGGGAGCATAACGCAGGCCGCAGCCGACATTGCCGCCCATACGCCTAAAGTGGATGTGCTGGTGCACTGCGCGGGCATCATTACGCCGCAGGCCGTGGGTGAACTCGACAGCGCCACCATTGCCAGCCAGATTGCCGTTGACCTGACCGCGCCGATCGAACTGACCAATGCCCTGCTGCCCATCATGCGCCGCGGCGGGCATATTGTTTTCGTCAATTCCATGGCCGCGGCTTTTCCGCTTGCGGGCAGCAGTGTCTATACGGCCGCCAAATTCGGCCTGCGCGGGTTCGCGCGCGCGCTCGAGCAGGAACTGCGGCCCCGGCGCATACAGGTTTCCTCGATCTATCCCGCCAGTGTCAACACCCCCATGCTCAGCCAGGAAATGGCGGCAGGCGGGTCGATCTACAACTTCATCGACCCCCCGCAGGAACCCGATGTCACCGCAGGGCGCATCCTTGAATGCTGCGAGCGTGGCAGCCGCGAGGTCTTCAGTTCCGTGTTCGACAAGCTGTTCACCCATGCCTGCCTCACCTCCATGCGGCTGCTCAACCTGAGCCTGCCCATCATGAAGCTGCTCGGGCGCAGGGGCTACCGCCGCTACCAGCGCGGCCTCACCCCCCGCCCCTGATCCCAGCAGGGCCGAATTCAGGCCTTTTGCAGCAGTTCGCGCGCCAGTTCGTTATGCCTGCGGGCCAGACGTGCGGGGTCGTGCTCGGTAAACTCCCCATCACGGATCAGCACGCGCCCGTTGACAATGGTGCAGGCCGCGCGGCGCGGCGTGCAGAACACAAGGGCCGCCACCGGGTCGGCCTGAGCACCTGCATGGTCGATGCCACGCAGGTCAAACGCCACGATATCCGCCGCCATGCCCGGCGCGAGATGGCCAATATCGTCACGCCCCAGCACGGCTGCGCCACCGCGCGTGGCCAGTTCCAGCACTTCACGCGCCTGCATCATGGGCTGGCCGTCGGGCGTATCAAGCAGGCGGCCAAGCAGCATGGCCTGCCGTGCCTCGCCCAGCATGTGGCTGCCATCATTCGAAGCCGATCCATCCACGCCCAGCCCCACCCGCATGCCCGCCGCCACCATGCGCCGCACGGGCGCGATGCCCGAGCCAAGGCGCATGTTGGAGCACGGGCAATGCGCCATGCCGGTATGGGTGGCGCCAAAGCGGTGAATGCCCGCCTCATCAAGCCGCACGCAGTGGGCATGCCACACATCGGGGCCGATCCAGCCGGTATCCTCGGCATATTCGGCAGGCGTCATGTTGAATTTTTCGCGGCTGTAGGCGATGTCGCTGGCATTTTCGGCCAGATGGGTGTGCAGCATGGTGCCGGTGGCCCGCGCCAGGGCGGCGGCATTGCGCATGAGGTCACGGCTCACTGAAAAGGGCGAGCAGGGTGCGACCGCAATGCGCTGCATGGCCAGTGATTCGGGGTCATGATAGGCCGCGATCACGCGCGCGGTGTCGGCCAGGATCGCGTCTTCATCCTCCACCACGCTGTCAGGCGGCAGGCCGCCCTTGCTTTCGCCCACGCTCATGGCGCCCCGGGCGGCATGAAAGCGCATGCCCATCTGCCGTGCCGCCTCGATCTCGTCATCGAGCCGCGCGCCATTGGGGAACAGGTACAGGTGATCGCTGCTTGTGGTGCAGCCTGACCACAGCAGTTCGGTCATGGCCGTGCAGGCGGAAACGCGGATCATCTCGGGCGTCAGCCCCGCCCAGATGGGGTAGAGCGCCTGCAGCCATCCGAACAGCGAGGCATCCTGCGCTGCGGGAATGACGCGGGTCAGCGTCTGGTACATGTGGTGGTGGGTGTTGACCATGCCGGGCATGACCACGTGGCCGGTCATGTCCATCACCTCATCGGCGGCAGGCAGCGGGTCGGCGGGCGTGCCAATGCTGGCCACCTGCCGGTCACGCACCAGCACCCACCCGCCTTCAATCTCGCGCCGTGCGGCATCCATCGTAACGAGACGCAATGCATTCCTGAGCAAAAGGGTACGAGCCATGGGCCATCACCATACAAAACGGGAAAACGCATGCTTATGCCGCATTTTGCACGTCCTGCCCATGGAACCGCGCGCACGGGTATGGTTTCTAGAATTCTCTAGCCGGCTTGCCCCAACCCTGAAGGAGTTCCCCACATGGCAGCATCCGCCGATACCCTGCATGTCGATCCGCTCGTATGGGGTCATGGCCCGAAAGTGTTCGAGACGTTTTTGGAGCCGACCTGCCCGTTTTCCGTCCGGGCCTTCACCAAGCTGCCTGAACTGCTCGAGGCCGCGGGGCCGGAGCGCATCACCATCAAGATCCGCCTCCAGTCGCAGCCGTGGCACATGTTCTCGGGCGTGATCGTGCGCTGCATCCTTGCCGCAGCCACCCTGCCCGACGGGCGGGAGGCCGCCCGTGCCGTCATGTCTGCCGTGGGCGCGCACCGTGAGGAATTCGAGTTTACCGACCATTGCGCCGGGCCGAACATGGATGCGACCCCCAACGACATCATCCGCCGGATTGAAAGTTATAGCGGGCTGAAACTCGCGGCGGCCTTTGCCGTGCCCGCCTTACAGAAGGCCATCAAGTGGCAGTGCAGATATTCCCGCCAGAACGGCATTCACGTCTCGCCCACTTTCATGGTCGATGGCCTGATCGACCCTGCCATCAGCAGCGGCGATACGGTGGGGGAATGGATGGCGCGTATTTTTGCCTGACCGGCCGGAACGCTGCCTTTATTTTAAAAGGCAGCGTCTTTTCGAAGCTTTTTTGAAAAAAGCTTCACCAAACACTTTTTATGACTTTTATGAAAATGGTGCCGGGTGAGGGATTTGAACCCCCGGCCTTCGGTTTACAAAACCGCTGCACTACCACTGTGCTAACCCGGCATTATAGCACTACTGCCATGCTGTTTCCCCTTTTTGCCGAAATGTCCCGCACGGTCAAGCAGGGATTCGCGGGGCTGGCAACGACACGAAAAGCCCGCACAGGAAACAGTATGCAAACAGAAAAAAGTTTTTGGTGAAGCTTTTTTCAAAAAGCTTCAAAGAACGCCGCCTTTTTGAAAAAAGGGGGCACCCAAAAACTTTTATCATTTATTATCAATTCATTAATTGCAAATAACCCTTTAATGCGCCGCCATCTTCTTAGCCCAGGCCGCCTGGATACGCGCGCGTTCGACCGCACTCAGCCCGCCGCTGCCAACCGACGGGGCCGCCGCCCGCGCATGACGCCCGTGGCGCACCGGGCGCGAGGCATGCGGCGCGATGCCCGCGGCCGGGTTCTCGTTCACATCCTGTATGGCGCTGGCGCAGGATGAGTTCTTACCCACGCCACCTTCAATGGTGGGCAGCAGCCCGATGGGCGAGAACACGAAACCCGTCAGCACCGAGGCCACGGCACGGCCGATAATCTCGGCGCCGGGGCGGATATGGGGGCTTTTGAGCGGCCCGGTGATGTAGAGCGGGCCGGGAAAGGACGCGATGGCGAAATGCCGCGAGTGCGTGAGCAGCGTATAGTCGATGGTATTGTTGCTGAACTTGATGTCCCCCTTGCCCACCGTGCGGGTATCGCCCGTCTCGAGCAGCATGGTGCGGGTGTGGAAGACACCCTCATTGAGCGGCATATCAGCTATGAGGCATTTGAGGTCGGTGCGCGCGGGCAGGCCAAGGGCGGAGAGCAGCGCCTTGCCGAGTTCCAGTCCCAGCAGGTCGGGCAGGATGGCTGAAATATCGCCGCCTTCATCAAGGGCCATGGTCACGCCGCCATTGCCGCTACCCACGATCTGGGCCAGCGACTGGCCATGGCCATGCACCATGATGTGCCCGCCAATAACGCCCTGCCCGTGCAGGTTGCGGCCCATGGCCTGCATGAGGCGGGCAAGGTCGATCTGCTCCATGTCGATGCGGATGCGCGCATCCACCCCGTTGCCCTGCGGCACGAAGGTGCCGCTACTGGCCAGCCGACCACGACCCACGCCAAAGTTCAGGTGGTGCACATCGATCGTGCCATCACGGATATCGGCCAGCACGTCGATATTGTCGAGCGGGACATGCCGGTTCTCGATATGGTCGCCATGATAGGCGAGATGGACATTGGTGGCCTTGAGCTTGGGCATGTTGATGGGCGTTGTGGGCAACACGGCGCCACTGGCCTCATGCGCCTTCTCTTCTGCCGCCTGCTGCGGGGTCGAGGGATGATCGCCCGGTGTCGCGCCAAAGAAACCGCCCAGATCGGCAAGGTCCACATGGCGCGAGTGCAGGTCGGTATCGACAAAGGTCACGGCCTGGTGCGGGTCCACGCTGAGCGTGCCGCCCAGATCGCTGGAGCCCACCGTGCCTTCGAATTCATGAAAGCGCACCCGGCCATCAACATAATCAAGGCCGCCCGCCACATGGTAGGCGGGGGTTTGCGGAATCACCACGCCGGTCAGCGGGTAAAGCAGCGACATGTCCGGCCCCGCCAGCGTCAGCCGCAGCCGCGCGCCCCTGAACGCAATCGGATCATCAACCGAGCCGACCAGTGTCAGCCGCGTAGGGCCATGGCGCACGTCCACATCCACCGGGTAGGGCTTTGTCCGGTCCGCCAGCGAGACCAGCGCACCACCCGAGAAATGGCCGATAATCGCCTGCCCCGTATAGGTGCCGCGAATGTCGGCCACGATGCGGGGCTGGATGTCGCCCTTGCCGGGCATGGTGTGCACCTGTGCGCGCATGTCGCTGCGCAGGCCCGCATGCACGAGATGGAGCTGGCCATCATTGATGTTGAGTTCACCAATGCGCGGCATGCCGCCCGATGAACTGCCGCCACTGTCAGGAAACTGGTAGTTGGCCCGCCCCCCGCGTTGCTCGTTGAGTTCAACCACCGGCCTGTCGAGCGCTATGACCGGCAGGTCGATCCGGCCGCCCAGCAGATGCCACAGGTTGAGGCCCACCATCAGGTGGTCGGCTGTGGCGAAGGGCGGCAGCTTTTCAAACCCGTCCGGCTCGTCAATGCGCACGTCATCGGCCCTGACGCGGATCACGCGCCCGATATGCACATCCAGGTGGGCTACCGTTACCTTGCGGCCCAGTGCCGCCCCCGCCCTGCGCTCCACGATGGGAATGAACCAGTCCCATGACCAGAAGATGACCAGCGCCATGATCGCAACAGCCAGCACCCCCAGAACCGGAAAACGTATCTGCGCCAGCACACCGCGCGGTGCCGTGCTGTTCTTGGGTTCGGGTTGAGGCATTGCTGCATGTGCTCCTTGTGCAGATGGGGGTCAGCCATCAGATGAACGAGTGGCGACCGGGTGGAGTTGCGCCCACCGCGCCCCACAGCCTTGCACGCTCCCGGTTAACGGCTGGTTCAGGCCGGTGCGCTTTGGGGTGGCGCGGGGGGCGTGCGTCCTGTATGCGATCAGGCAACTTTATCCCCTTCTGTAACCAGATTGACGCGAGAGGTCACTGTCATGCCCGCCTATCGTTCCCGCACTACGACCCATGGCCGCAACATGGCCGGTGCGCGCAGCCTGTGGCGTGCAACCGGCATGAAGGATGGCGACTTCGGCAAGCCCATCATCGCCATCGCCAATTCGTTCACGCAGTTCGTGCCCGGCCATGTCCACCTCAAGGACCTGGGCCAGCTCGTGGCAGGCGCCGTGGCCGAGGCCGGTGGCATTGGCCGCGAGTTCAATACCATTGCGGTCGATGACGGCATCGCCATGGGTCATGGCGGCATGCTGTACAGCCTGCCCTCGCGCGAGCTGATTGCCGATGCGGTGGAATACATGGTCAATGCCCACTGCGCCGATGCGCTGGTGTGCATCAGCAACTGCGACAAGATCACGCCGGGCATGCTCATGGCGGCGATGCGGCTCAACATTCCCACCATCTTCGTCTCTGGCGGGCCTATGGAAGCGGGCAAGATCCTCAATAACGGCACCGCGCAGCAGGTTGACCTCATCACATCAATGGTGGCGGCGGCCAACCCCGATGTCAGCGATGAGCAGTCCGCCACGATCGAACGCTCCGCCTGCCCCACCTGCGGCTCATGCTCGGGCATGTTCACCGCCAATTCCATGAACTGCCTGACCGAAGCACTCGGCCTGGCCCTGCCGGGCAATGGCAGCCTTGTCGCCACCCATACCGACCGTCGCGACCTGTTCGAGCGCGCGGGCCGCGACATCGTGGCGCTGGCAAAGCGGTGGTATGAAAACGATGACGCCACCGCCCTGCCGCGCGGCATCGCCACCAAGCCCGCGTTCGAGAACGCCATGACGGTCGATATCGCCATGGGTGGCTCGACCAACACCGTGCTGCACCTGCTCGCCGCAGCGCATGAGGGCGAAGTGCCCTTCACCATGGCCGATATCGACCGCCTCTCGCGCCGCGTGCCCAACCTGTGCAAGGTCTCGCCGTCCCGCATGGACATCCACATGGAAGACGTGCACCGCGCGGGCGGCATTCCCGCCATCATGGGGGAACTGGCCCGCATGGGGCTGCTGCATCTCGATGCGCCGAGCGTGCATGCCCCGAGCGTGAAAGCCGGTCTGGCGCAGTGGGATATCAGCACCGATACGGCCAGTGAGGCGGCCCGCACCTTCTTCAGCGCAGCCCCCGGCGGCGTGCGCACCACGCAGGCATTCTCGCAGTCCAGCCGCTACAAGGCCCTCGATACCGACCGGGCCAATGGCGCGATCCGCGATGCGGAGCATGCCTATAGCCGCGATGGCGGGCTGGCCGTGCTGTTTGGCAACCTGGCGGAAGATGGCGCCATCGTCAAAACCGCAGGTGTTGCGGACAACCTGCTCACCTTCACCGGGCCTGCCCGCATCTTTGAAAGCCAAGATGCCGCCGTCTCCGCCATCCTCGGCAACAAGATCGTGGCGGGCGATGTGGTGGTGATCCGCTATGAAGGCCCCAAGGGCGGTCCGGGCATGCAGGAAATGCTGTACCCCACCAGCTACCTCAAATCGAAGGGCCTGGCCGAGAAATGCGCCCTGATTACCGATGGCCGCTTCTCGGGCGGCAGTGCGGGGCTTTCGATCGGCCATATCTCGCCCGAGGCGGCGGAAGGCGGCATCATCGGCCTGCTGGAGGAAGGGGATACGATCGAGATCGACATTCCCAACCGCATCCTGCGCACCACCGCAAGCGATGCCACGCTGGCCGCCCGACGCGAGGCGATGGAAGAGCGCGGCGACCGCGCCTGGCAGCCTGACCGCACCCGCACGGTCTCGGTTGCATTGCAGGCTTATAGCGCGCTGACCACCAGTGCGGCCCGTGGCGCCGTGCGCGATGTCAGCCAGCTTGGCCGCCGCACCAGCCGCTAAAATGGTTCGGGGTGCTCCGGCCTGCAGGCCGGGGCACCCCTTTTTCAAAGCTTTTTGAAAAAAGCTTCACCAGAAACTTTCAGGTTTCATGCGCCCGGCAGGCAGGCCCTGCTACGCCCCATGCGGCGGAATGTAGCCGTAACATGGTGCCGCAGCGCTGCAAGGTCGGGCAGGATGGCGTTATGCAGCGAGCGCACGCTTTCATGCGTGGCATAAAAGCGCAGCGACGTGGCCAGCCCGGTAATGATGGCCGCCCCCACGAACACGCCATCGACTTCTATGATCTTTGAATCAAACATGACTTCCTGCCCTGAGCGGCCCTTTGCACCAGCGTGCCGTGCGGTTTCCCCTCATCTGGAGACAACCCGCATGCCGGTCATGGCCTGTTTCTTGCTATTGTCGTAACGCGCCAACGCGGCCCGGCCCGAAGGGTTTCACGGCGTATTGGCGGTTAAAAACATTTTTTTACAGACACTTGCGTCCGATTTCGGAGCGCTGTGCCGTATCGTGTTGCCGCATGCTGTAGCATTTGCTGGCAAGGATAGAAAGAGCATTATTGTGGCATTTCAAGGGCCACTTTCATGAATGGATAAATCGATACTGGAACAATACATTAAAGATATAATATATTTTTAATATATGTGAAAATATGAGTTCTTATTACATAGATTTGATATGCAACCCTGCCATGAGGCATACCCCGCCTGCCGGGCAGGGCTGGCAAGACGTCCCTCTTCATGACAGGAAAGGGGTCAGCCCTGTTTCCCTGCCCCTGAATACGGACCCTGCCGCCTTGTACCGCCCTGCATGCCTTCCCCTCCCGCATCGCCTGCGCCACCTGCTTGAGGGTGCGGCGGCCTGTCTGGCCGTGGCCCTGCTGCCCGTTCCGGGCCATGCGGCACCGGCCTATCCCGCTCCGATCATGGGGCCGCAGACCACGGCCCATGCCTGGGGCATCGATACCCGTTTTGCCCAGAGCACGCCCTGCCGGGTGGACATGACCATCAATCAGGCAACCTTCCTGGCCCACATGCCGGAAATGATTCAGGCAGGGCTGTTCAACACGCAGGTTACGCCCGCGCTACAGAAAAAGATCCCCCATTACCTCATGAACACAGTGCAGATCGACGTGACGCCGGGCTTCGTGCATGCGCTGTTTACGCAGCGCGGCGCGCCTGCAAGCTGTCATTTTGCGTGGTTCTATACTGCTCCTGATGGCACCCGCCACCCGATGGTGGCCTTTGACATGACCCGCGCCGCCGATGCGCGGATTGACTGGGCGCATCTGCGCTTTGGCGACATGGCAGCCGCCACCCGCAACCCGGTGATCGACTCCGGGTTCGATGCGCTGGTCAATCAGGAGACGGTGGACGTCACCATTGCGCTGGGCCGTGCCACGCCCGAGAACGACCTGCCGCCGCCTTCACACGCAGGCACGGGCGCGCGGTAACTGGCGCCGTCTGTGTTTGAAAAAGCCTTTTCTTTCAAGGCTTTTTGAAAAAAGCTTTACCAAAAACTTTTATCATTCTTCTTTCAGTGCGCTAGGCGGGGTGCCTGATGTACTGAAGTGCGAGATCAATCAGGGCCGCTGCCAGCAGCAGCACCGTCACCACGCGCAGGACCAGCCGCAAGCGGCGCTCACGCGGGGTCGGGGCCAGTTCGCGCCGGTTCATGATAAAGGGCTGCGACTGCTGCGGATTGCCTTGATCGGGTCGGTCAGCCATTGCCCTGCTCCAGCAGATGTTTCATGGATAAGCCGCCGTTTTACCAGAACAGATGGATAACACCAGAGCGTGCCCCACCCCTTTCTCCGCCCGCTCAGGGCCTGGTCCGCGCTGCTTTTTGCCTCGGCCCTGCTTGCCACCCTGCCCCACCACGCGGCCCGCGCGCAGAACTGTGCGGAACTCGGCGCAGGCCAGCAACTGCCCGTGGTGGATAACCCGAAACTGGCGCGCGATACGCAACTCCTGTGCAGTACCCGCTTCGCCGTGCTGTATTCCGCTCTCGCACGTGAGCCGTTATGGGTGGCCGAGCACCTTGACACCGCCATGGTCCGCGCTGCCATGCAGACCCCGCGCGAAGGCGAATTCCACCCTGATACGCGCATCGCCCCCGGCGCACGCGCCGAACTTGAGGATTACGTGCGCTCCGGCTTCGATCGCGGGCACATGGCGCCCTCGGGCGACATGCCCGACCGGCAGAGCCAGCAGGAAACCTTTGCGCTCTCCAACATCGTGCCCCAACGCGCAGCGCTGAACCGGGGCCGCTGGGCCGAAATCGAATCCGCCGTGCGTGGCCTGGCCCTGCGCACGGGCAATCTTTACGTGGTGACCGGCCCGGCCTTTCACGCAAGCCGCCTGTCAGCCATCGGGCCGGACCGGGTGCTTGTGCCGACCTCCACATGGAAGGCGGTCTATGACCCGCGCAGGCAGCAATCGGGCGTGTATGTCTGCCATAATGTGGCGCGCAGCCCCGGTTGCAGCCATGTCAGCGTGATGGAACTGACCCGTATCACCGGCGTCGATCCCTTCCCCGCGCTGCCAGCGAACGTAAAGCAGACCTGCATGACGCTGCCGCTTGGCCATGCCCGCACGGCCACGAAGCACGCGCGGCGGCGCACCCGGCGGCGTGTCTATACACGCTGGTAAAAAGCAAAAGATAAACGTTTTTGGATGCCGTCTTTTTTTCAAGAAGGCGGCGTTCCTTGAAGCTTTTTGAAAAAAGCTTCGCCAAAAACTTCTGGTTTTTTTCAACTGCCCTGCAAGACATATTCTGGATGAAGGAGACATGACCATGACCGCCCACTCCCCCGCCCTCGTGCCCTTTGCCGATAACAGCGTCAGCCGCACCATTGGCGGCATGACAGTGGAAAACGGCACCGACAGCATCGCGTTCTATGGCCAGACAGATTTCAGCCGCGACAGGGCCGGCCTGGCCCGCGCGCAGGCGCTGCTCGCCTTCATGCAGCAGGTGGTCACGACGCTTGAGGCCCAGAAAGACCTGCCCGATGCCCTGCCGCAGCAAAAACCCGCCAAGGTGGACAACCCTTTCCTGTAAAAACCGCCCAGACGCACAACGGGGCCGGTCCATTGCTGGACCGACCCCGTTGAAAAACCCGTTCCCCGCAGCACAGGGCCGCGGGAAAAGCCGGATCAGCGCTTGCTGAACTGGAAGGAACGGCGGGCCTTGGCGCGACCGTACTTCTTACGTTCAACAACACGCGAATCGCGCGTCAGGAAGCCAGCGGCCTTCAGGATGCTGCGCAGCGCGGGCTCGTAGTGGGTCAGCGCACGGCTGATGCCGTGACGGACCGCACCGGCCTGGCCGGACAGACCACCACCAACGACCGTGCAGTACACGTCGAACTGGTTGTAGCGGTCAGCCACGAGGAAGGGCTGCGTGATCAGCATGCGCAGCACGGGGCGCGCGAAGTAGGTGCCGACCGGACGGCCATTTACGATGATGTCGCCCTTGCCCGGCTTGATCCACACGCGGGCCACGGCATCCTTACGGCGGCCGGTGGCGTAGGCGCGGCCCTGCGCATCGCGCTTGGCTTCGTAAACCGGGGCGGCTTCCTGCGCGGACGTCACCTGGCCGGAAGCAACGGCTTCCTTGAGGTCAGCGAGCGTGCCTGTACGTTCTTGGGTTTCAGACATGTGGTTCAGCCCCTGACCTTCTGGGTATTGACGGCGTTCTTGCGGTTGAGCGATGCAACATCGAGAACCTGCGGCTTCTGCCCCTCATGCGGGTGCTCGCTGCCTGCATAGACATACAGGTGCTTCATCTGCGCGCGCTGCAGCGGGCCGCGCGTGATCATGCGCTCGACAGCCTTGCGCACCACGTGGCCGGGGTTCTTGCCGGTCAGGCGCTGGGTGATGGTGCGCTCCTTGATCCCGCCGGGGTAGCCGGTGTGATAATGGAACAGCTTCTGGTCAACCTTGTTGCCGGTCAGGCGAACCTTCTCGGCGTTGATGATGACGATATTGTCGCCACAATCAACATGCGGGGTGAACTGCGGCTTGTGCTTGCCGCGCAGGCGCTGGGCAACGATGGCGGCCAGACGGCCAAGAACGAGGCCCTCGGCGTCGATCAGGGTCCAGCCACGCGTCACCTCGGCGGGCTTCAGCGAAAGTGTGGTCTTCATGGGTCTAGTGTTCCGTCCAGTAATGTAGCGGTAACAGGTGGCGCGTTATCAGCCGCATCATGTGCAAACGTCAAGCACATAATCCGTTGAGGGCGGCATTTTTCCGCTAAAAAATCGCGTGTGGTATCATGATACCGCCATCTTTCGCATCACGACCTTCCCACGGGCGATTGCCGAGGGGGGGCACAATGCGATAGCAGTCAGTTCACGGTCATTACGGATATCAGCCTCGTGAAGAAACTCTATCCCGCCATTCCCCTGCTTGTACTGGTGCTGCTGGTTGGTAGCTGGGGGGTGCATCACTTTGCCCAGCACAGGCTTGAAGCCGGCATAGCCGACTTCCGCGCCTCCATCGGGCCGAACGCCACGTTCAGCTACGCCACGGCCCGGCCGCGCACGCTGGCGCGGGGCGCGCATTTTACGGCCGTCACCTACCACAACCCCGCCATGACGCTGATCGCGGCTGACGTGCGGCTTGGCGGGCTGACCGGCAATAACGTGCAGGGCGAGAAGATCGGCAGCATCGTGCTGCGCGATGTCAAGATCATGACCCAGGCCAGCACCATCTCGCTTGACGAGGTGGACCTGCGCAACCTGGTGCTGCCCAATACCGACCGCGCGAGTGCCGGTGCCAGCCGCCCGCTCGGCTTCGATTCCCTCGTGCTCGATGATGGCACGTTCACCAACATGCATCTCGCCATTCCCTCCAGCCAGACCGACGTGACCGTGGCCCGCATGACCGTGGCGCAGTACGGGGTGGGGCGCACCTCGCATCTCGATCTCGACCGGCTGGCCACCCAGATCAACCTCACGCCCACCCGCCGGATCTCGGTTGATCACATCATGATCGACGGGCCGGATTTTGCCAGCGAGGTCGCAAGCCTGATCCAGTCGGGCCACCTGATCCATGAAAGCCATCCGCATACGATGGACCTGAAAAAGGTGGAGATCGACAGCACCCACCCCATGCTGCAGATCGACCATGTCGCCACCTCCAGCTTCTCCACCGCCACGGAGGACAAGATGGACACGACGCTGGGCAACCTCACGCTGTGGTCCACCGGCAATGATAACCAGACGATTCTCAATGCGTTTGGCTATGACCATTTCAACGGCAACATCCATATCAACAGCACCAGCGACCGCAGTGCGGGGCGCGTGCATCTTGAGCCGATGACCATCGAGTCGGCCGATATGGGCAACCTGACCGTGGTGGCCGAACTCGACCAGATCCCCTTTGATGACATGGCCATCATCCCCGAGACCGCGCGCATCGTCTCCGCCGCCATGACGTGGGAGGACCACTCCCTGGCCAGCCATGTGCTGGCGGGCCTGGCAAAGAGCCGCAATACCGACCCCGAAATCTACCGCCAGAACCTGCTTGCCGGGCTTGCCGCGTCCGATGATGCCTCGCTGCGCGCCATGGGCCGGTTCCTGCAATCGCCACAGGACCACCCGCTACAGATCGCGCTGCGCCCGATGAAGCCGGTCAACCTGATGATGCTGGGCGTTGCCCTGTCGATGGCGGGCGACCCCTCGGTCGCGGCCCCGCTGGGCCTGACCATTTCCACGCCCTGATGCACCACTCCGGCCCCGTGCATGTCATCGGGGCCAATGGCCGCTCGGGGCTGGCGCTGTGCCGGGCGCTACGGGCGGCAGGCCGGGATATCGTGCCCATCGTGCGCGACGGGGCACGCTGGCAGGCAACGCGCCTGCCCATGCCCGCGCGACTGGCCGACCTTGCGCATGATCCCGCCCGCCTGCGCCATGCCCTGCGTGACGCCTCCACCATTGTCCTGACCGCCCATGCCCGCCACCTGCCCGCCGTGCTTGCGGCGGCACCCGCGCAGGCGCGAGTCGTGGCATTGGGCAGCACCCGCATCTTTACCCGCTGGCCCGATGCCCATGCGCGCGGCGTGCTGCACGGCGCGCAGGCGCTGGCCGGTTCGGGCCGCGATGGCGTGCTGCTGCACCCCACCATGATCTATGGCGCAACGGGCGAGAACAATGTGCAGCGCCTCGCCGCCCTGATGCGCCGCCTGCCGGTGCTGCCGCTACCCGGCGGCGGGCGCGCGCGGCTCCAGCCCATCTGGCAGGGTGACGTGACCCGTGCGCTGCTTGCCGCCATCGGGCGCGACTGGCAGGGACCGCATAGCCTGATTATCGCGGGGGGGGATCAGGTCAGCTACCGGGATTTCACGCGCATGGTGGCCCGTGCCGCCGGGCTGCGGCCCCGCCCGGTGCTGCCGGTGCCGGCTGCCGTGCTGATGGCGCTCGCGCAGTTCAGGCTGCCGGGCCTGCCCGCCATTGCGCCCGCCGAGGTCCGGCGGCTCATGGAAGACAAGATTTTCGACATTGCCCCCATGCGCGCGCAACTCGGGCTGACGCCCCTGCCGCTGGCAGCGGGGCTTGCGCGCACGTTCGGAGCCGCAGCCATTTGCTGAAACGCGACAGAAGGCAAAGCCTTCTGGGAAAAGCTTCAGCAAAACAGTTCTGATTTTCAGGGAATTACGGGTTGGGGCGAACGACGGGGCTTCGCACCATTTAACCATAAACCGTTATATATCAATAACTTAATATCAAAAACTATGACGTTTTGGCCTGTAGCGCTACGTCAATGACGCTCCACCCAGACACATACGCTGATGCCATATGCAAGCGGCCATAGGCAAGAGACGAGACAAAAAGGGGCAGCACCATGAGAAAAGCAGCGCGGTGTTGCCTTCCATATGATGCTGCCCAAAGAAGCTCGTATTTTAGCTTCTGACGTGCCTGTCTTGTCAGGCCGGTGTTAGTGACTCAGGGAAGGCAAAAGTAGCCTGTGCAGCATCCTGAGCGGCTGTAGTCGACTGACAACGCTGTATGAGCTTGCGGATACTGGCACGCCTCCGGCCTGTGTCTTGAGCTATTTGCCTGATTGGCGTTCCCTCGCCATATCGCCGGATAATTTCAGACGCTTCCACAGGTGTAATGCGCGGATTGGCTTTGCCTGCAACGCCTCTGCACTTCGCAGCCATATCAGCTACATTTTCGCGCTGTGTTCCGACTCGAAGATTGCTAAGGCTGACGTTGAGCGGGTTATCATCTATGTGCATAATAACCTTCTCGGCAATCGGCCATCCAGCAAGTTCGGCTTGGGCACGGTGCACAGGGACTAACGCCCCCTGATGCCAAATGTGCGGGTAGCCGTCACTGTCGCACGACCCTGTCCAAAGTCCGGTATCAGGATCGGTATAATAGGCAAGGGCATCCTCCAAGCTCAGTCCGCGCGGTCGCTGTTTCCTTTTCTGCTTTGTTTCTGATGATGATTTGGTTTTATCGTTGCTGAGTTTATCAGCCGGGTAAGAGGTAAAGCTGTCTCTGTTCAATGACTTTCGAATGGTTGGCACCACAGAAAGGCATTGGCAGAAGCCCGCTCCATGAGAGCAGACTGTCAGCCCTTAACAACGGTATCGTGGTATCCTTCTTTTGTGGTGTGATTTTCGTGGATTTAGGCGTGTCAATGTTCTGCACCTTACGTTCTGAGCGGTGACACAGTTACGCTCATGTCAGACAGGCTCACCCATGCGGGTCTGTCTCACACAAGCCTAACCTGTGAGCGGAAGCGGTCAGGATTACCCGTGCCGCTCCCTTTTTTTGGATTGTTTCGCTACCCGGGCGGCCTATTTCAGCGCGTTACCTACGTTTTCGGCCACATCAAGCAGGGCATTGCCCAGCGTCTCAACCATTGAAGCTACGTAGGCAGCTTCTGCTGGTGTCCACGAGACAGAGGTTTGTGGATGCTTAGGCAGCGTAGTGCCCAACGCCTCCGCCAATTCAGCGCAGCGGAGAATATCTTCCCGGTGGTCAATGCCGGAAAGGTGGATGGGGAAAAGGGTCATGTCTTGATCCTTGGGTGGCTGGGTGCGGCACTATCCGCCTTCTGGTCCTCTGTGAGTGCTGGTCGTGTGAGCTGGTGGCCACCTTGATCCGCCAAGAGCCGATGACCGCCGTGAATCGATATGCCGGAACAATGGATATTCTGGTATCCACAATTCAGAAGAACTCACAATCAGTAATTATTCTGGTCATAATTGATTTATTGTTGTATATAATGCCTATAACGTCATGAAATCACAAAAGCACAACGTCACTAATACAATATACTATCGCATTTTATACGAAGGCACTAAGGCAGCGTTCTTCTATCGCCCATCGAAAGTGAGGCGTGCTCAGGTGTTGCACGTTGCAAGGTAGAGCGTTAATGCGACCCCATTTATCGACCACGCAGAATTAAAGCCTATTTATCATTTGTATGGTCGATAACAGATCGACTTTATTCGGCCTGTCCTTTTCGGGGCGCTTCCCTATTAGGGCGACCATTTCGCCATATCCTCCGTAACCCCTTGAGATAATTATAGAAATCACAGTTATACACAGGCACACATTACAGGCCCGTTAGGTAGCCAGAGAAGGGACCCGAGCCGTGCTCAGCCGTTTCCGCCGGGGAAGTTCTCTCACCGTTTCGCTGAACAACAACAACGGCTTTACTCCCTCTCGTTGGAAGTGCGACCGGTCACATTTCTGGCCGTCTAGTGGACCGTTTTGGAGTCCCGAAGAGGTCCAGACGCATCCGCATTCCTCAGTCATGCGTTTTCCGAATCGCCGTGATTCCAGATTGTTCGTGGTCTATCCGTGCGTTCTGCCTGTATCAAATCAGACAACGAATGACGACAGGAATGTAACGCCATGCAGAAAGCAATCGCATACGTCCGGGTAAGCACGGCCAAGCAGGGCAAGAGCGGCCTCGGCATGGATGCGCAGCTTGCGGCCATACAGCATTTTGCACAGGCAGAGGGCTTCAGCGTGGTGGAAGTGTTCACGGAGATAGAGACCGGCAAGGGCAGCGACGCGCTGACAAAGCGGCCTCAACTCCGCAATGCGCTGGATAAGGCCAAGGTCATGCAATGCCCGGTGATCGTGGCAAAGTTGGACCGCCTCAGTCGTGACGTGGCGTTTATCGCTGGCCTGATGGTTGAGCGTGTCCCGTTTATCGTGGCCGAGCTTGGCAAGGATGCCGATCCGTTCATGCTCCACATCTGGGCAGCCATGGCGGAGAAGGAACGCCGTATGATCTCCGAACGGACAAAGGCGGCCCTAGCCGCTGCAAAGGCCCGTGGCGTCGTTCTAGGTGGAAAGCGTGGCGGTCCTGCACCGGACCATGCGAAGGGCACAGCGGCCATTCAGGCGAAGGCAGCAGCGTTCAAGAGCCACGTAGGGCCGATCATAGCCGACCTGCATGCCAAAGGGCTTTCCCTGCGGGCCATTGCTGCCGAGCTTATGAGCATGGGCATCAAGACCAGCCGTGGCCGTGAAACATGGACCGCAGCGGCGGTAAAGCGGTGTCTTGCTCCCGATCAGAGTGCAGTCCTCACATAAGCCTCGTCATTATTCCATGCTTATTATGAATAAGTATATCAACATCAATCGGTATTTTATTGGGTATGTGTATATAGCGGCATGGAAATAAGATTGAGCAGGTAAATCCATACCACCATCACCTTCCATTCAGAATGCAGCCCTGATCCGTTGCTTGATGGTGGATCATCTTCACCTACACACCCAGCACCTACGGTATGGATGTATGATGTGGGCTGGATGATGATAGTGATGATTATCCATTTTTCCCCTTTCCTTCTCCTATCTTCTAGAGGATACCCTTAGGAGGATAAGTGGAAAGGTTTCGGACCATAATGAATGCGCCACAGGACACATTCCAGAAGCGACCACCATCACATCATCACGACACTGAAGAATTACAGGAAGCTCGCACGCTATCCCTTGGTCGCCGTCCGCACGGAGAAGCGGCGGAAAAGCTCGTAGCCGAAGTAGCTGATGCCCTCCGTCCACTGGTTGCACGGGCGGGAAAGCCCATCACAACAGCGCCTAAAAGAGACCGTGACAAGGGCCAGGAGCGCCGCATACAGGAAACCGGCATCATTCTTGCGGGGCTGATGCGCAGCGGCTTTCGTGGAGATTGGCAAGCTGTCCACGAAGGCTCTGCCCGCTGGTTTTGGGGGAAAGACCGCAACTTACCGATCGGCCATAATGCCTTCTGGAAGAAAGCCTGCGCCATGATAGAGCTTGGCTTCTTGGACTATGTTCCGGGTAAAGGCTGGAAGAACGATTGGGGGGACTGGCAGGGCGAGGAGGCCCGCATAAGGCCCTCAGCGGCCCTCTTGCAGCTTGCGGAGTCGTGCGGGTGCACTCGGACCACAGCGGTTGCAGACTGGCCGCTCCGGCATCCTGCGCCCGTCTTATCGGACTGCCAGCCTGTTAGCATCAAGCCGTTTCCCGGTGCAGCGCTGCCACAGGACACGGTGCCTCAATCGCTTACGGATTTCATGGCGCGTCTATCCTCCGCTATGGCCCTTCATCGCATTACAGGATGCGCCGCTCCGGTATTCCAGATGAGCTTTACCGGCTCGCTAGACTTCGGAGGGCGCATCTATGCCAAGGGCGCGGATAACTACCAGAACAGCCTACTTAAGGCGGACAGGCAATTCATCACGATAGACGATGAACCTGTGGCCGAAGTCGATATATCTGCCTCTTTCCTGTCCATTGCTCTGATCTTGTCGGGCGGGACAATGCCGCCGGAGGGTGACTTATATGACCTTCCTTGGGTAGCACCATCACACCGTGCCGCTGTTAAACAATGGTTTGTCGGGGCATTCGGGATTGGCAAGCCGTGCGCTCGCTGGCCCAAGAGCACACCTGTTGATATTCGGGATAGCATCGCCGCATCAGCTATCTGCAAGGCTGCGACAAGGCGATATTCTTTTCTGTCCGACCTGAGCAGGCTTGTGCCAGCCGAGACAATGGCAACCGTCCCGGTTGACTACCGCTCGAAAGCCGTAGGACAGTTCCTAACTTGCGTGGAAGCCCAGATTATGCGCAGGGCTATGGACTACATTATGGCTCAAGGCAGCGTTGCGCTGCCCATGCATGACGCTTTGATCGTGCCCCGCTCATGGGCTGACAAGACACGTGAGGCAATCGTGCGGGCCAGCAAGGATCGGCTGGGGCAGCCCCTTCGGGTCACAATATCGGATGCCAGCGGGCCAAATCCGCCGAAGTGACCATTGAGACCTTCACGAAGCTAGATGGCACCTTGTGTAAGGTCCGTGTGGTGGAAAGGGAGGGTAAGCCATGGTTTGCCGCTGCGGATGTTTGCACAGCTCTTGGCCTGAAGAACCCGACCGTTACGCTCCGCCACGTCGCACCTAACGACAAGGCTAAATCCGTCTTAGGGGAACGTGTAGGGAACATTGTCTCCGAAGCGGGTCTTTATCGCATCGTCCTGCGCTGTGACAAACCCGATGCACGCCCCTTTCAGGATTGGGTGACGCACACAGTGCTGCCCACGCTCCGTAAGGAAGGTGCTTATGTCCGTGATGAAGAGAAGATTGCGGATGTTAAGGACGTGCAGGACCTTGATGCCCTTAACGATATGCTTGTGAACCTGATGAAGCGCAAGACGGAGCTGCTAGAGGCCCGCTTGGCTGAGAAGGAAGCTGTCATTCAGCAGCAGGCCCCGAAGGTTTCCCCTTATGAAGATGTATGGCAGTTAAAACTGATTGATATTTAGGTAGGACACTCGTCAATGTCAGCCAACCAGTCGAGCCGAGGTAAAATTAGTCGCCAGTTTAGCGGCACAACAGGCACGCCTGTAGATAGATTTGTGGCAGGCAACCAACCTCATGATGAATGGATTTATCTTTCTGCACGATTTCCTACAGGTATAAGGCGCGGCACCATCGCGCAACAATCCAATGAGACACAACAATTTGTGGCCGATTGGTGGTTTCTAAGCAATTATGAGCCCTTCAGTTTTTCCAAAGGCGGCCCTTACTTCGGTTTTGATGAGGATGCGCCTAGGTTAAATGAAGGAATATACCATCCATTCTTCCTCATCTCTGAAACAATACTAAAATCTGAGTTTGGAGATATTTTGGAGGAGGATGTTCTTCAGAAACTGGTCAAAAGACATCCCGGCAGATGGATGCCCATATTAGAACCTCGTGTATCTTTTCAGGATACCCCTCGGACCAAAGAAGCAATCCGACAAGACCTTGCCAGACGTCTTGAGGTCTTAGAGCGACAAATCCAAAGCATGCCGACGCAGCCCGAATCTGTTGACCGGCACGGGATAGGCGGAAATCACCCACCCAGCGACATTGATACGCCGTTGCCTCAGTTGCTTCTAAAAGCCGATAAAGCTGAAGCCTTGGCGCTTATATCAGAATGTCGGTCTAGCATTTCAGACGGTGCCCCAGCACAAGACGTCAGCAAGGTTTGGGAAAAACTCAAACCATACTTGGCGCAACTTGGGTCATTCGCTAAGTGGCTTCTAGGAAAAGTCGTGGATGGCGCAGCCAAACAAGTGGGCTCCAATTTTATCCAACTTCTTCCTAAGCTCGTCCAAATGCATAACAATGGTGCGACCATTTCCAAACTTATAGCGGTTCTGTTAGGATTCGATTAATTACGTATGCGTTGCTGGCCCTTTAGGCCCGCATAGCTTGCAAGACAGCCTCGGCAATGCCTCTCTCGCCCATCTCCGTGATTGCCCGGTCATACACTGACCAGTCAAACCGCTTGGCCGCGTAGGTGTTGGTCGCCAACGTCACAGGCTTATGCCCAAGCAGGTGATCCAGCACCAGATCAGAGCAACTATCGGCCCCGTTGGCCTCCGCCTGCTTGATGAACGTGGCGAAGCACCGCCGGAAGCTGTGGAAGTCCACCGTGTTATCCTCGCCCAGCACGGACTTGAGAAAGGTGGCATAGCGTTTGGAAAGGTAGTGCCCCGGCTTATCGTCGCGGCCACCCGGCTTGCATTCGGGGAAGATCATGGCATCCGCATCATGCGGGTTAGGAAGGTCCGCAAGCCGCTGTTCAATGACCGCCTGGGCAATCGGATGCAAGGGCAGTTCCCGAACGGATGATCGGGTCTTGCTCACGTTCTCAGTGATGGAAATACGCCAAAGCTGGCCCGGATGCTGTGGGCGGATAACGCGGCCCACGGTCAGACTGGCAAGCTCATTCTGGCGGCAACCTGTGAGCGGTGCCAGCCGGAGCATGTCATAAATCACCCGTGCCCATTGGCTGCGCTTGGGTTGCGCCACACGCTCCCTTGCCTGTGTCAGTAGCTGGACAAGCTCGGCATCTGTATATGGCCGTTTTTCACCCCGCGCACGGGAGGCGAGGCTAATCTTGCGCTTGAGGCCCCGCGTTGATCCTGCCCACGGGTTGACCTCCGCGTAGCCTACGTCCTGCGCCCATTTCCAGAATGTATTCATGGTGGACAGATGGAAGCCGACCACGCGCGGGCCGACTCCGGGCACCTTTTCCAGCCATTCCCGAAAATGCCCCGCTGTCTTTCTGTCTATGCGCTCTATAGCGATGCTGCGGGCGTATCCCTCCGGGTCGCTTGTCTCGATGCCTGCGGCTTCCGCAAGGTGCTGCCCTAGCCGCGACAATGCCCGGTGGTGGCGGTCTATCAGTTCCTTGGTCACTACGCCGTCAAGCTGCGGAAACCAGCGATCCAGCAGCACACCGAGGGGCGTGGCTGTCCCGAAAGCTATGGCCTGCGCCTGCTGGTAGGCATCACGGGCTGCTTTCTGTCCTGCTGGGCCACCTGTTGCCTGTGCGATTCGCTGGGCTGATGCTGAGAGCGACTCCCTCACCACATCGGCCCCGAAGTCACGATCCGATATGCTCTCACTGACAATGACTCCCGTGGTCGGGTCATCGTTCAGGTAGTAGGGCTTCCGGTAGTCGTTAGCTTCCTCAAGAGCCTGCCGTGCCTCTAGGGCTTGGTCCGTTAGCTGCTGGCGCAAATCACAACAGGCAGGCGACCAGTCACCATGCAACGGAGGGAGGCCATGCGCCGCAAGGGCCGCGTCAACCTCCGTGCGGATGGCCGCCAGCTTCGCATCGCGCCGTAGCAGGGCTTGCCGGTAATCCTTGGTGTGGAGGGATTTGACAATATCCCGGCGTGTTCCGGCACGGGCTGCTGTTGCCCTGCCCACGTCCTGCCATCGGTCCTGCGGAACAATGAGCCGCACATAGTAGGTGCTGCCCCGCTTGGTCATGTTGTGCATGTCATGCTCACCCTTCGCGTTGCGTTTGGGTGTGACGCTAGACCTATGACGCACAGCTACAGACCAATGACACAGGATTGTCTAAGCTATTGATTTTAAAGGGGAAATACGGGTTGGGGCGAACGACGGGGCTCGAACCCGCGACCACCGGTACCACAAACCGGCGCTCTACCAACTGAGCTACGTCCGCCACAACTGGAGCGGTTATTTAGAGAAGCCGCGCAGACCCGTCAATTCCCCTTTTTGCATTTTCATGCATTTTCCGCGCAGAGCTGCGCGCGCACGCCCTGCAACCGCTGCACCGCCTGCGAAATGACGCCGGTTTTCTTGCAAAAGGCAAAACGCACGTAGCGATCGGGAATATCCGCACCCGCCTGGTCATAGAAGGCCGAGACGGGAATGGCCGCCACCCCCACCCTGCGCGTCATCTGCTGGCAAAAGGCCACGTCGCCCCCCGTAAAGCCCAGCGGCGCGATATCCGCGATCAGGAAGTAGCTGCCATCGCACGGCAGCACGTCGAATCCGGCCCGGCCCAGCCCTTCGGCCAGCCCGTCACGCGCGGAACGCATGCTCCCGGCCAACTGCTCGAAATAGGCCGTGTCCTTGTCCAGCCCCACCGCCACGGCGCGTTGCAGGTTGGGCGCCACGGTAAAGGTGAGCAACTGGTGCGCCTTGGCCACGAGGGCGGCGAGCGGCGCGGGCGCGGTGACATAGCCCACCTTCCACCCGGTCATGGAAAAGCTCTTGCCAGCACTGCCAATGCGGATGCAGCGCTCGCGCATGCCCGGCAGCGCCATCAGCGGCACGTGCCGGGCGGGGGCGAAGGTCAGGTGCTCATACACCTCATCGCACACGGCATAGGCATCATGCCTGGCCACCAGCCCCGCGATGAATTCCAGCTCATCACGCGTGAACACCTTGCCCGTCGGGTTCATGGGCGTGTTGAGCAGGATGGCCTTGGTGCGCGGGGTGAAGGCGGCGGCAAGTTCCGCGCGCGGCAGGTCCCAGTGTGGCGGGGCGAGGCGCACGGTGCGCACCACCGCGCCAAGCAGGCGCAGCACCGGCAGGTAGGTGTCGTACAGGGGTTCGAACACCACCACCTCGTCGCCCCGGTTGACCAGCGCCATAAGCGAGGCGGTGATGGCCTCGGTCGCACCACATGTCACCACCACCTCACGCGCGGGCTCGACGGCAATGCCATAAAAACGCGCATTAGACCGCGCCACCGCGCCCTGCAGTTCGGGCAGGCCGGCAAGCGGGGGGTACTGGTTGCGCCCGTCACGCAGGGCGTGGGCGGCGGCCTCGACAAGGTCGGCCGGGCCTTCGGTATCAGGAAAGCCCTGGCCGAGATTGATGGCGTCATGCTCCGTGGCCAAGGCCGACATGACGGAAAATATGGTGGTTGGCAGCCCTGAAAGCATCGCGTTGGCGGGTTTCATCGTCTTATCCTGTCCATGTGCGCATGGGTGCGGGCAATGCGTATTTTTGCCCATATCACCCGATTGCCTGAAAACCAAAGCCGTGCAACCCTGCCACGGCAACACGGGCGGCATGCCCTACAGATGCCACGAGATGGAAGACAGACCAACAGGCATGAAAAAGATCGAGGCCATCATCAAGCCCTTCAAGCTCGACGAGGTGAAGGACGCCCTGCATGAGATCGGCCTGATGGGCATCACCGTAACCGAGGCCAAGGGCTTTGGCCGCCAGAAAGGCCATACGGAACTGTATCGCGGCGCGGAATACATCATCGATTTCCTGCCCAAGGTAAAGCTTGAGATCGTCTGCCCCGATGACATGACCGAGCGCGCGGTCGAGGCCATCATGGCCGCCGCCCGTACCGGTCGCATCGGCGATGGCAAGATCTTCATCACCCCGGTCAGCGAGGTCATCCGCATCCGCACGGGCGAGCGGGGGCCTGATGCCATCTGAGGGTTGGCCTGCAAACATGGGTCTCATGGCCGCTGGCCTATCGACAGCAGCACCGCGTTTCCGTAACCATAACCGCCGCGCCGCATGGAACGGCACACCAAAGTCAGGACAGGTAATTTAACATGGCAAAAAAAGCACAGGCTTCAGCCTCGGTTTCAACACCGTCGCATTCTGCTGAAGCCATCGCGAAGGTCTTTGAAATCATCAAGGAAAACGCGGTCGAGATGGTTGACCTGCGTTTCACCGATCCGCGCGGCAAGTGGCACCACACCACCCAGTATGTCACCACGATCGAGGATGACACCTTCCGCGAAGGCTTCATGTTCGATGGTTCTTCGATTGCTGGCTGGAAGGCCATCAACGAAAGCGACATGATCCTGCTGCCTGACCCGACCACCGCGGTGATGGACCCGTTCTCCGCCAAGCCGCAGCTGATCCTGATCTGCGATATCGTGGAGCCCTCCACCGGGCAGTTCTACAACCGCGACCCGCGCGCCACCGCCAAGCTGGCCGAGCAGTACCTCAAGTCGACCGGCCTTGGTGATACCGCCTTCTTCGGCCCCGAAGCCGAATTCTTCATCTTTGACAGCGTGCGCTTTGGCACCGGCCCGAACTTCGGCACCTACGAGCTGGAAAGCATCGAAGGCCCCGGCGCGTCGCTCAAGGACTACCCCGAAGGCAACATGGGCCACCGCCCGGGCGTGAAGGGCGGCTACTTCCCGGTCGCACCCGTTGACAGCGAAGGCGACCTGCGCGCCGAAATGCTGACCACCATGGGCGAGATGGGCCTGCCCATCGAGAAGCACCACCACGAAGTGGCGCAGTCGCAGCACGAGCTGGGCACCAAGTTCGACACGCTGGTCCGCTCCGCCGACTTCATGCAGATCTACAAATACTGCGTGCACAACGTCGCCCATTCCTACGGCAAGACGGCAACCTTCATGCCCAAACCGATCTATGGCGATAACGGCTCGGGCATGCATGTGCACCAGTCGATCTGGCGCAACGGCAAGCCCACCTTCGGCGGCAACGGCTATGCCGACCTGTCCGATGAGGCGCTGTACTACATCGGCGGCATCATCAAGCACGCCAAGGCGCTCAATGCCTTCACCAACCCGTCCACCAACTCCTACAAGCGCCTGATCCCGGGCTTCGAGGCCCCCGTGCTGCTGGCTTACTCCGCCCGCAACCGTTCCGCCTCGTGCCGCATCCCGTATGCGACGAGCCCGAAGGCGAAGCGCGTCGAGGTCCGCTTCCCCGACCCGACCGCGAACCCCTACCTCGCCTTTGCCGCCATGCTGATGGCCGGCCTCGACGGCATCAAGAACAAGATCCACCCCGGCGATGCCATGGACAAGGATCTGTACGACCTGCCGCCCGAGGAACTCAAGCAGATCCCGACCGTGGCAGGCTCGCTGCGTGAAGCCCTGACCGCACTGGAAGCCGATTACGAGTTCCTGCTCGCCGGTAACGTGTTCACCAAGGACCAGATCGAGAGCTACTGTGAAGTGAAGTGGCAGGAAGTCTACAAGTTCGAGCACACGCCGCACCCGGCCGAGTTCGAGATGTACTACTCCGTCTGATCCCGCCTTCCCCCACGGGAAAACGGATCGACACGGAAAGCGCCGGAACCTTACGGGTTCCGGCGCTTTTTTCATGTCCGGCCCCAGACCCGCGCGCACGTTTGCTCGATTGCACTTCCCGCGCACTGGTCGCAGCCCTCATATCGCCTAAACCTTGGGGGCCTCCACCAACGCAAGGACAGACCATGACCCAGGCACCCCCCGCCACCATGCAGGCCGTGACCGTAAGCGAACCGGGCGGCCCCGATTGCCTGCGCATCACCACCGTGCCGGTGCCCCAGCCCCGCGCGGGCGAGGTACTGGTGCGGGTCATGGCCGCGGGCATCAACCGCCCCGACATCATGCAGCGCCAGGGGCTGTATCCGCCGCCGCCGGGCGCCAGCCCCCTGCTGGGGCTGGAAGTGGCGGGCGAGGTCGTGGCGATGGGCGAAGGCGTGCCGCCCGATGCCTTTCCCGCGCCCGGCGCGCGGGTGTGCGCGCTGGTCAATGGCGGGGGCTACGCGCAGTACTGCACCGTGCCCGCAGGCCAGTGCCTGCCATGGCCCGCAGGGTTTGACGCGCTGCATGCGGCCGCCCTGCCCGAAACGTTCTTTACCGTATGGTCCAACCTGTTCATGACGGCGGGGCTGAAACCCGGCGAGAGCGTGCTGGTGCATGGGGGCACCAGCGGCATCGGCACAACGGCCATCCAGCTTGTGCACGCGCTGGGCGGCACGGTTTACGCCACCGCCGGCACGGACGAAAAATGTTCGCTGTGCACCACGCTGGGCGCGCGCGCGGCCATCAACTACCGCACCGAGGACTTCCCCACGCGCATAAAGGAACTGACGGATGGCGAGGGGGTCAATGTCATCCTCGACATGATTGGCGGGGCCTATATGGAGGGCAACCTCAAATCCCTGGCCATAGCCGGGCGGCTGGTCATCATAGCGCTCCAGGGCGGGGCGAAGGCCGATGGGGTCAGTCTGGCCCGCATCATGACCCGCAGGCTGGTGGTGACCGGCAGCACGCTGCGCCCGCGTGATGCGGCCTACAAGGCCGAAATCGCCCGCGACCTCGAGGCCCGTGTCTGGCCGCTGCTGGCGCGGCGGGCCATCCGCCCGCTCATCCATGCCACCTTCCCCTTGGCGCGGGTTGCTCAGGCCCATAAACTCATGGAAAACGGAACCCATATGGGCAAGATCATGCTGGACCTGCAACATCCCGCCCCGACAGACGAGACCGGACGATAGGAACACAAGCTGGTGCTACTGAACGTCATTGAGCGCGGACCCGAACAAACCGGACCTGACACGGCTGGCAGACCCCCCATTGTCCTGCTGCACGGCCTGTTCGGGCGGGCGCGCAACCTTGGCTTCTTCCAGCGCAGGCTCGCACGCACCCGGCGCACGCTGGCCATCGACCTGCGCAACCATGGCGAAAGCCCGCACGGGCTGATGGACTACAACACCATGGCGGGCGACCTGCTCGAAACGCTGGCCCACCACAACGCGCTGCCCGCAACGCTGGTCGGCCACTCCATGGGCGGCAAGGTGGCCATGACGCTGGCCCTGACCCGGCCGGGCATGGTGCACAGCCTGCTGGTGGCCGACATTCCGCCCGCGCGCACCGGCCACGGGCAGTTTGCACTGGGCGAGCAGATGCTGCGGGTGCCGTTCCCGCCCTTCCTCAACCGGGCGGGAGCGGAGCGGCTGCTCCAGCACTACATCCCCAACACCGATGTGCGCGCGCTGATGCTGCAGAACATCCGTGTGGGGGAAAATCCCGGCTGGAGCATCGGCCTGCGCGAGATGGTGGAATCGATGTCCAACGTCGAAAGCTGGCCCTACATCCCCGAAGGCTACACCTATCCCGGCCCCACGCTGTTCCTGGCGGGCGGGAATTCGCCCTATATCCGCCCCGAACATTATGCCATCATGCGCAGGCTTTTTCCGTGCTACCGGCTTGAACTGATCGAACGGGCGGGGCACTGGCTGCATGTCGAAAACCCGGAGAGATTCGCCGAATTACTGGAAAATTTTGTCGAAAGCTACTGAAGCAGCCCTCCGTTACGCATCCGGTCCTTGACAGGCCACCCACCCGCGTCAGTTATGCTGGCAACATGCCAGGGCAGGCAGGCAGGCCCCGGCAACAGACCCACATGGCGGAGACCCGCAGCCTTTCATGACGGTGACACTCAGTCCCTCCTCCCGGCGGCCAGAGGCCGTGGAGCCCGTACTGATCCCCCGCGACCCGCCGCCCGGGGGCGGCCTGCCGCGCAATGGCCGCACGGAACAGTACAACCCGCCCGCCCGCGAAAGGCTGCTGCCCGGCACCCCCGTGCCGCCGCCGCCCGGCTACCGCAAGCTGCGCCCCATGATATCGGGCCTGATCCGTCCCGACACGGTGGAAACGCCCGGCCCGGGGCGCGCCATCGCCATATCGGGGCTGCTGCATGCAGCCCTGCTCGCTGCCATCCTGATCGAATCCGCCCATCACAGCCAGCACGGCACGCCCGACGCCACGCGCACGGAGCCGCAGGTGGAGATGGTGTTCTCGCCGCCCACATCAAGCGGGTTGCAGGGCCAGTCCTCGCCCGACATGGCGGGCGGCCAGAACGCGCGCAAACAGCAGCAGGACAAGCAGCCCTCACCCAGTGCGCAGCAGAATACAAACAACCCGCAGCACAACAGCGAGGATTCATCGCCCTCCGCCAATGCCCCCAGCGAGGACACCCCCGCCGCCCCGCCACTGAGCGAAGCCCCCTCCGACCTGTCGGTGCCGCAGTCGCAGCAGCAGGACAGGTTCAACCCCGCCATGCAGAACTCCGGCCACGGCAGCCACGCAGCCCAGCAGTCGCAGAACCAGTCCTCGCCCAATGCCTATGCGGCGTTGCAGCACCCGATGAACTGGTCGCTCTCGGCCTCGCCCCTGCCCCGGCGCAGCAGGCAGGGCCGCGCGGGTGGCACGGGCGGACCGATCGACCTCTCGCTCGGGCCGGTGGTGCAGAATGGCAAGATCAATGCGCCCTACTCCACCAGTACCCAGATCAAGGGCGTGAGCGACGATTACGGCGAGGAACTCGAACGCTGGATCCGCAGCCATATGTACTACCCGATGGAAGCCGCCCAGGCTGGCGAGGAAGGCCCCTCCTCGGTGCATGTGGAACTCGACCGCGACGGCCACGTGAAAAAAGTGCGCCTGACCGGCCAGTCCGGCTCGTATTACCTTGATGCGGCGACGACGGGGATGTTCCGCAACGCCCAGCTCCCCCCCGTGCCGCCGGACATGCAGGGCGACAGTTTCCCCATCGACCTGACCATCAACTACATCCTGATCCGCCGCTGAACGCACGGGCAGAAGGAGATTTCATCGCCATGGACACAGCACGACTCCTGCAGCAGGCCGGGCATGACTTCCACGCCTTCGATAATGCCGACGCCGCCGTGGCCCGCATTACCGAGCTTTATGACCACGCCGCCGGGCTGATCCGCCACGCCTTCGCCACGCGCGATACATCGGGGCTGGCGGATGCGGTCTATCCCTACCTTGCCTTCATGCCCGCTGCGGCCCTGCCCGCCGATGGGCCGCGCCCGCCCTTTGACGTGGTGCTCGAACCCGGCTTCTATGGCACCACGCTGACCCGCCCTGCCCTGTTCGGCCCTTACTGGCGCGAGCAGATCGAAAGCCTGCTGCGCCATTACCGCACGCCGGTCATGGTTGGCCTGTCGCGCCAGCCCATCCCGCTCTCCTACGTGATGGAGGAGGCGGTGACCTCGCTGACGGAGTCGGATCTTGCGTGGATCCAGGCCCATTTCGCGCTGCCCGACCTGCACGTGACCGACGATTCGATCGCCAACTGCGAGTACATCCCCCGCCCCGACGTGCCGCGCCCGCTTGCGCTGTTCACGGCCCAGCGCACCGATTACTCGCTGGCGCGGCTGCACCACTACACCGGCACGGCGCCAAGGCATTTCCAACGCTTCATCCTGCTGACCAACTACCAGCGCTATGTCGATGCATTTCGCGAATACGGGCATGCGCAGGTAGATGCGGGGTCGGAATACACGGCCTTTGTCGAGCCGGGCGAGATCATCCACACCCGTGATGCGCCGCACACCGCCAGCCATGCGGGCCAGAACCTGCCACAGATGCCCGCCTACCACCTGTGCCGCCCCGATGGCGATGGCATAACGCTCATCAACATTGGCGTAGGCCCCGCCAACGCCAAGACCATTACCGACCACCTCGCCGTGCTGCGCCCGCATTGCTGGCTGATGGTGGGGCACTGCGCGGGCCTGCGCCGCAGCCAGAAGCTGGGCGACTACGTGCTGGCGCATGGCTACCTGCGCGATGACCACGTGCTCGACGACGACCTGCCGCCCTGGGTGCCCGTGCCCCCCATTGCCGAGGTGCAGATGGCCCTGCAGGACGTGACCGCCCGCGTAACCGGCCTGCATGATGCCGAGGTCAAGACCCGCCTGCGCACCGGCACGGTCATGACCACCGACAACCGTAACTGGGAGTTGCGGCTGGGCGCGCTGTTTACACGCATCAACACATCCCGCGCCATTGCGGTGGACATGGAATCAGCCACGATCGCGGCCAACGGCTTCCGCTTCAGGGTGCCTTACGGCACGCTGCTCTGTGTTTCGGACAAGCCGCTGCATGGCGAACTCAAGCTGCGCGGCATGGCCAATGCCTTCTACCGCGAGCGCGTGCGCCAGCATCTGGTGGTGGGAATCGAGACCATGCAGCAGTTGCGCGCGCAGGGCGTGGACCGGCTGCATTCGCGCAAGCTGCGCGGGTTTGACGAGCCTGCTTTCCGCTAAATCATTAAGATCATAAAAGTTTTTGGGTGCCGCCTTTTTTCATGAAGGCGGCATTCTTTTGAAGCTTTTTGAAAAAAGCTTCACCAAAAACTTTTATCCGTTGATCAGAAATCCGGCAGTGTGGGGGCCAGATGGCCACCCTGCCGCACCGGGGCCATGCGGCGGGCGAGGCCGGTGGCGTCATCGGTTTCCACCATCATGCCCGCAATGCTGGCTTCGCCCTCGGCTGGTTGCAGGCGCTCGCCGGGCATCTTGCGCACGAATCGGGCAATGGCGGCGTCCTTGCCCATGCCGATCACGCTGTCATAGTCGCCACACATACCCGCATCGGTCTGGAAGGCGGTGCCGTGGGGGAAGATGCGGTGGTCCGCCGTGGGCGTGTGCGTGTGCGTGCCAATGACCAGCGACACGCGGCCATCAAGGAAATGACCCATGGCCCATTTCTCGCTCGTGGCCTCGGCATGCACGTCCACCACGGCGGCGTGCATGGTCACGCCCAGCCGGTGGCGCGAGAGGATATCGCTCACGCCGCGGAAGGGATCATCCATCGCATCCATGAACTGCCGGCCCATGATGCTGACCACCAGCGCCTTGCGGCCATCGACAAGTTCCACCATCACGCTGCCCTGCCCCGGCGTGCCGGGCGGATAGTTGGCGGGGCGGATGATGCGGGGTTCGCTGTCAATATGGCCGATCAGGTCGCGCCGGTCCCAGCTATGGTTGCCCAGCGTGATGACATCGGCCCCCGCCGCAAGCAGGTCGCGGCCGATGGCGGGCGAAAGGCCGAAGCCGTGGCTGGCATTCTCGCCATTGACCACCACCAGGTCGAGGGCAAGGTCGCGCCGCAGGCCGGGCAGGCGGGAGATGACGGCCTCGCGCCCCACGCGCCCGACAATATCGCCCAGAAACAGTATTCTCAAGAAAACAGCCTTTATCTACCGCGTCCGCCCGTCACCACGACACCGGATCCATTCACGCTCGGTCACGATCGCGGGCAGCGCCACGTCATACCGGCCGGTCGGGATGCACGCCACTTCCTGAAAGGAAAAGCCAAACCCCACCGCCCGCGCTGCAGGCAGGCTGGCCAGCGTGCGATCATAATAGCCCCCGCCATATCCCAGCCGCATGCCCCGCCTGTCAAATGCCAGCAGAGGCACGCACACCACATCAGGCTGCACGATGGGACCATCGGGGTGGGATGTGCCATAGCGGCCCGCGCGCATGGCGCAGCCCGGCTGCCACAGGCGGAAGGCCAGCTTATGGCCCTTTGGCGTGGTTTCGGGCAGGGCAATGCACAGGCCATCGGCGTGGAGCGCGTGCATGACGGGTTCGAGCGCGCTCTCGCCCGGCAAAGGCCAGACAAGGGCTACGGAATCGCCTGCCGCAGCCATGGTGCGCAGGGCGCGGACCATGCGGTGCTGGAGGCTTTTCTCGGCCATCCCGCGCCCGGGGTCTGCGGCAAAGGCGGCCCGCCTGCTGGCCATGACGCCGCGCAGGGCCTGTTTGGCATGCGCGGTGGACCACGATTCGTTTGCGATGGAAGTCATGGAAAATGATACGGAGCCGCCATGGCCGTTGGTCGGATCAGCCCTCCCGGACCTGCTGACGCAGGTGGGCGCCAGATAACGTGACCACGATCACGACAGTGCCAGCTCCCTAGGAAGTGCTTATCGGCCCAGGGGTTGAATCATGCCTGACGCACCCGGCAGCCCCGCCCTTTCTATCTAGTCTTCTTCCAGTGCGTCCGCAATGTTTTCCGCACGTTCGACAAGGTGGGCAAGCTGCTCCCTGCGGCGTTCGTTCTCGATGCGCGCCTGCCGGCCCTGCGCAAGCTGGTGGGCGGTGTCCGATGACATCTTTTCCGCCGTCAGGTCATGAATTTCGTCAGCCATGAGCAGGGCGGCCAGCGCAAGCAGCCGCCCCTCGCCGCTATGGCCGCCGAGTTCGCGGATGCGCTCGATCCGGCGCTCGACTTCCTGCGCCATGGCCTGGAGGTGTTTCTCCTGCCCTTCCTTGCACCCCACGGCGTAGGAAAAACCATTGATGCGCACGGTAACCTGGCTCATGGCCTATTTCTCCCCGCTGGTGGTTTCCCCACCATCATCAAGCACGTCGCGCACGCGGGCAATGAGCACGTCAATATTGGCGGCGAGCGCCTGCAGGTCGATATCGGGCGCCGCGGGTGCCTGGACAGGGGCCGCGGTGGTGCGGCGATCAAGGGCGAAGGCGATGCGATTGAGGGCGAGTTCGAGGCGGTCAGCCGGATTCTCTCCATCCTCCGAAGGGGAGCGCGCGGCATCCTGTTCCGGTGGCATGATAATATCAGACACGTTCATCCTTTCCCTCGTTCCTCCCCTTGAACTGATCGCGCGGTGCGGTTTCAACGTCAAGCATGATCGACAAACATGACCATTATATGCCGCTTATCACGATTTCAGGCGCAGGCGAGCTGGCGCTGGTCACCACCACGGCGGCATCGTTACGCACGGACTGCGCCGTAGTTTCCCCGCCCGGGGCGGGGTGTTTCATGGGCGTGCCGTGGTGGGCGGCGCTGGTGGCGGACTGCCCGCTGCCCGCCTGGCTGGATTGCGGGCAGGCGGCGGGCCACGCGGCAGCCGCCCTGCGCGCAGGATTGAGCGGTGTCATTGTCAGCGCCACGGCCCCGCAGCACCATGCGCTCGTATCACTGGCATGCATGACGGGTGGCCGCGTGCTGCGCGCCCGCCCGCACGCGCTGGAACTGCCCGCAAGGGGTGCGAGGGATGCGCTGGAAAGATACCTGCGTGCTCCCCACGTACCATGACAGAACGGTCCGGGCAGGCGCAGGATGCACGGACAGCCATTTGCAAGGGGAACGAGAAATGACACTGACACCGCAGGTCAAGGCCATCCTTGACCACTACGAAAGTGACACGCCGGGCACCAAGGCCAATCTCTACCGGCTCATGAACACCGGCAAGCTCGCGGGCACCGGCAAGCTGGTGATCCTGCCGGTTGACCAGGGCTTCGAGCACGGTCCGGGCCGCTCGTTTGCCCCCAACCCGCCCGCCTATGACCCGCATTACCACTACTCGCTGGCCATCGAGGCGGGGCTGAACGCATTCGCAGCGCCCCTGGGCATGCTCGAGGCCGGGGCCAGCACGTTTGCGGGCCAGATCCCCACCATCCTCAAATGCAACAGCTCCGACAGCCTGACCACGCAGAAGAACCAGGCCGTGACCGGCACGGTGGCCGATGCGCTGCGGCTGGGCTGCTCGGCCATCGGGTTCACCATCTACCCCGCCAGCGACTACCAGTTCCACCAGATGGAGCAGCTGCGCGAGATGGCGCGCGAGGCCAAGAATGCGGGGCTTGCCGTGGTGGTGTGGAGCTACCCGCGCGGCCCGATGCTCGACAAGGCGGGTGAGACGGCCATCGACATCTGCGCCTATGCCGCCCATATCGCCGCCGAGCTCGGTGCCCACATCATCAAGGTCAAGCCCCCGACCGAGGATCTGTGCCTGCCCGCGGCCAAGAAGGTCTATATCGATGAGAAGGTCGATATCGCCACCCTGCCCGCGCGAATCCGCCATGTGGTGCAGTCGGCCTTTGCGGGCCGCCGCATCGTGATCTTCTCGGGTGGCGAGCACACCACCACCGAGCACCTGCTCGACACCATTCGCGGCATCCATCAGGGTGGCGGGTTCGGTTCGATCATCGGGCGCAACACCTTCCAGCGCCCACGGGCCGAAGCCCTGAAGCTGCTTGGTGACATTACCGACATCTTCCTCCAGAAGGTCTGATCCCGCTACCGGTGCCCCGCATGGCAAAGCTGGCCATGCGGGGGCTGTTCGCCGCCGCCACGGTGGCATAGGATCGGCCCGACATGACCGATTGCCAGCTCTATCTCATCACGCCCGAATCGCTTGATCCGGCGACCTTCGCCCCCCTTCTTGCCCAGGCGCTGGACGCAGGCCCGGTTGCGGCGGTGCAACTGCGCCTTAAAAACGTTGATGACGACACGATTCGCCGCGCGGTGGATGTGCTCCAGCCCGTGACCCATGCGCGTGACGTGGCCTTCATCATGAATGATCGCCCCGACCTTGCCGTAAGCTGCGGCTGCGACGGCGCGCATGTGGGCATGGACGATACCGACGTGGCTACCGCCCGGCGCATTCTGGGCGACAACCTGCAACTTGGCGTATCGTGCTATGACAGCCGCGACATGGCCCTGCGCGCAGGCGAGGCCGGGGCGGATTACGTGGCGTTTGGCGCATTCTTCCCCTCCCCGTCGAAAGAAACCGAAGTACGGGCCGATCCGGCGCTGCTCACGTGGTGGAGCAGCATGATCGAACTGCCGGTGGTGGCCATTGGCGGCATCACGCCCGAAAACTGCGGCACGCTGGTGCGCGCGGGGGCGGATTTCCTGTCGGTCATCAGCGCGGTGTGGTCGCACCCTGATGGACCGGGTGCAGGCGTAAAGGCCATGAACGCGGCCATCATAGCCGCAGAAGAATAAAAGCCTCGAAAAAACGCCGCCTTTTTGAAAAAAGGCAGCACCCGAAAACTTTTAATCCATGCCCCCTGCGTGGCGCTGCAGGTACCCTGCCCACCGCCGCACGGTCGGGCTGGGGTCCGCCTCAAGCACAGGCACAATCAGCGCCAGATCGGGGAAATCCCGCCAGCACTGCGCCAATGCCCGCAGCGCCGTGCGCCTGACCATGGCGGCGCGGTCATGCAGGGCCGTGGCGATCAGGGCATTACGGTCAACGGGTTGCCTGACATCCCGCCGCATCAGTGCTGGCACGGGGCGATCGAGGCCCAAAGATTTGTTCACCCATTCCTGCCGGGTGCCCGTTTTCCATCGTGCCTGCCCCCATAACAGCACCTGCAGCGCGGTCGCCCGCACGCTGGCCTGCCGCGCCATGGCCGCCAGCATGGGCAGGGCGGCATCAAGCAATGGCGTGCGCAGGAAATAGCGCAGGGTCACGCCCAACGGGGCATCGCACACGGTGGCGAACCGCGCGACCAGTTGCACCCGCACGGCGGGGCGGGCGAATAACAGCTCCATGCAGGCAGCCTGCATGGGTGCCCAGCGGGTCCAGTCCTGCCAGCTTCCCCGCAGGGCCAGCCCCATGGCGACAGCGACATCAGGTGCAACCTGCAAGAACAGCCTGCCCGCGCACCGTGCGGCGGCCTCGCGCACGGGGCCTGCCCAGTCATTGAGGCGGATGACCAGGGCCGCCAGCATGAAAGGCGAGCGCGGCACGGTGGCCAGCGCGTTGAGGGCAGCCTCGCGCACATGGCCATCGCGGTGCAAAATCAGAACCTGCGCCAGCATGGGCATGCCAGCCAGCACGCCACATATGCGGCGACGATCCTTTTCGGGGTCTGTTACGGGGTAACAAAAACAGCACAGCGCGTTTCTGATCCGCACACTGGCCGTAACAACCTGCGCCGCCGGCAGGCCATCAAGCCCCGCAACACACGCCGCGACAAGGACGGTGGGCGGCGCAGTGCCTGCCAGCAGGCATTGGCCAAGCGCAACGAGGTCCGCCTCAAGCGCAGGGGGCAGGTCGTAATCCGTCAACATGGCAAGAAAAGCTCCATGACCGGGTTCAGGCACCCCGAACGGGATGAATACCTGCCGACATGAGGCCGGTGACCTTTTTACCAGCGAGGCCGCGAGTTGCAAATCCTGATAGACTAAAAAGAATAAAAGTTTTTGGTGAAGCTTTTTTCAAAAAGCTTCGAAAGACGCCGCCTTTTTGAAAAAAGGCGGCACCCAAAAACTTTCATTATTTCCTGACGTCTTACGATCCCTCTCCAAGCCACTGCACATCTGCAATCCGGTTCGTACCCGCCGCCAGCATCACCAGCCGGTCAAAGCCCAGCGCAATGCCCACACACGGCGGCAGGCTGCCAAGGGCGGACAGGAAAGCCTCGTCCATCGGCCAGTCCAGCCCGGATTCGCCGGGGTAAAGCGCCAGCCGCCGCGCCCGGTCGGCCTCAAAGCGGGTGCGCTGCTCGGCAGGGTCGGTCAGTTCCTCGAACGCATTGGCCAGTTCGATGCCCCCCGCATAAAGCTCGAAACGCAGCGCCACACGCGGGTCCGCCGGGTCACGCCGGGCCAGCGCCGCCTGGCTTGCGGGCCAGTGGGTGAGGAAGGTGGGGCGCGTGCGGCCGATATGCGGCTCGATGCGCGCCATCATCAGGCGAAAGAACAGGTCCTCCCACGTTTCATCGCGGCGCAGGTCACAGCCTGCGGCCTCAGCCAGCGCCGGGGCGTCGCCCTCATGCGCCAGAATGTCCACGCCTGCATATCGGGCAAAGGCTTCGGCCACGCTCAGCCGCTCGAAGGGGGCGGCAATGCTGATCTCATCGCCCCCCACCCGCACCACCGGCGGCAGGACCGCGCGCAGCAGGGCTTCGGTTTCATCCATCAGACTGCCCAGCGTGGCGCCGGGGCGGTACCATTCGAGCATGGTGAACTCATGGGCATGCAGCCTGCTGCCTTCGGCATTGCGCCACACCCGCGCCAGTTGGTACACGGGCAGGCCAGTGGCGGCGACGATGCGTTTCATGGCGAATTCCGGGCTGGTGTGCAGCCACAGCCGCTCGCGGCTGCCATCTGCGCCCGCCCGCTCGGTGGCAAACACCTTGAGATGCACTTCCTCGCCCGGAGTCGGCACGGCGTAGGGGGTCTCGACTTCCGTGTAACCACGCGCATCAAAAAACGCCCGCACGCCGCGCAGCACGAGGTTGCGCCGCAGCAGTAACGGCAGCCGGTCGGCAATGCGGGCGCAGTCGGGGCGTGGGGGCAGGGACTCGGGCATGGAACACGCTCTTTGGTTGCAGCGGATGGATGCGCGCAGTACAGCCCCCGCATGGCACTCCCGGTCAATCCCCCCCAGCCCCCGCGCACGCTGCGCAGCGTGGCCGACCTGCTTGCGGCAGGGCTGATCACCCCCGCGCAGGCCCCGGCACTGGAAAACGTGGCGCAACACTACGCCACCGCCATTCCGCCCGCCTTTGCCGAGCTGATCGAAACGCCAGATGACCCGATCGGCCGCCAGGTCATTCCCGATGCGGCGGAATGCCACGCCGACCCGACCGAAGACCCGGACCCGATTGGCGATGACGCGCTCTCCCCCGTGCCGGGCATCGTGCACCGCTATGCCGACCGCGCGCTGCTCAAGCCGCTGCTGGTCTGTCCGCTTTACTGCCGCTTCTGCTTCCGCCGCGAGCATGTCGGCCCCGGCGGCGGGGTGCTTGATGAGGCCGCACTCGAGACCGCGCTCGACTGGCTGCGCACGCACCCCGACATTCATGAAGTCGTGATGACCGGCGGCGACCCGCTCATGCTCTCGCCGCGCCGCATGCGCATGATCATGCAGGCCCTTGAGGGGATGGCGCATATTCACACCATCCGCATCCACTCCCGCGTGCCGGTGGCCGACCCTGAGCGGCTGGATGAGGAAATGGCGGATGCGCTGGAGACCACGCGCTCGATGTGGCTGGTGGCGCACATCAACCACGCACGTGAACTGACACCCGCCGCCCGCGCCGCCATCCGCCGCGTGCAGGCGCGCGCCATACCGGTGCTGGGGCAATCCGTGCTGCTGCGCGGCGTCAATGACACGACCGAGGCGCTCGAGGCGCTCCTGCGCGCGCAGGTGGCCGCCCGCATCCGCCCTTATTACCTGCACCAGCTCGACCCTGCACCCGGCACCGCGCGCTTTCACGTGCCCATACGCGAGGGGCAGCGCCTGCTCGCCAGCCTGCGCGGGCGGGTCACGGGCATTGCGTGGCCGACCTATGTGCTCGACATTCCCGGCGGGCATGGCAAGGTGCCCATCGGGCCGGATTACCTGCGCACCGGCCCCGATGGCATGCTCGAGGCCGTGGCGCCTGATGGCACGCCGCACCGCCTTGCGCGCGAACGGGGCTGAAAAGAAGGGCGCGAAACCTTGCCCTTCCGCGCGCGGGGCGCTAGAAGCCGAACCGCCATACTTCCCACAACCATACAGGGACCACCATGAAGCAGCAGGCAAACCTGATCCGTGCCGGGCAGGTCATCGAGCACGACGGCCGTCGCTGGACGGTCCTGAAGCAGCAGATCATCACGCCGGGCAAGGGCGGCGCATTCATCCAGGTGGAAATGCGCGACCTCAAGACCGGCAACAAGACCAACGAGCGCTGGCGCACCGCCGACACCGTTGAACGCCTGATGACCGAGGAGAAGGAATACACCTACTCCTACATGGACGGCGACAACATCGTGCTCATGGACCCCGAGACCTTCGAGCAGCTTCTCCTGCCGCTCGACCTGCTCGGCGATCAGGCCCCCTTCCTGCAGGACAACATGACCCTGGTGCTCAACCTTGTGGAAGGCGACCCGGTTGGCGTGGTGCTGCCCGCCCAGGTGACGCTTGAGGTGGTCGAGGCCGACCCGGTGGTGAAGGGCCAGACGGCAAGCTCGTCCTACAAGCCCGCCCGCCTGTCCAACGGTGTCAAGACCATGGTGCCCCCCTTCATTGAAGCGGGCGAGCGCATCGTGGTCCGCACCGAGGACAGCAGCTACGTCGAGCGCGCCAAATCCTGAGCCCACAGGGGCCGTGGCCTGCCTGCCCGCAGGCCGCAACCCGCCTTTCCTTCACCCCTTACACCCGTTCCACCGCCGAACCAGACAGGACCGATCACCGTGGCAATGCGACTCTCTCCCCATATGACGGTGATGCAGAACGCTGCCCAGAAGGCCGCACGCCGCCTTCTGCGTGACTTCAGCGAAGTCGAGCAGCTTCAGGTCAGCATCAAGGGGCCTGGCGATTTCGTCTCGCAGGCCGACCTGCGGGCCGAAACCACCATCCACGAGGAACTGGCCCGCGCCCGGCCCGGCTACGCCTTCCTGATGGAGGAAAGCGGCGCCTCGAGCAGCGAGGGCTGGACATGGCGCTGGGTGATCGACCCGCTGGACGGCACCACCAACTTCCTGCACGGCGTGCCGCACTGGGCCATTTCCATCGGCCTGCAGCGCCGCCTGCCCGATGGCACGATCGAGATCGTGGCGGGGCTGGTGTACAACCCCGTGGTCAACGAAATGTTCTGGGCCGAAAAGGGCGTGGGCGCGTTCCTCAACGACCGCCGCCTGCGCGTTTCCGCCCGCCGGTCGATGAACGAGGCGCTGTTCGCCACCGGCATTCCGTTTGCCAAGGTCTCGGCGCGCAACCGCCTGTCATTTGCCCGCACGCTCGGCGCGCTGATGCCGCAGGTTGCTGGCATCCGCCGATTCGGCGCTGCCGCCCTCGACCTCGCCTGGGTCGCGGCAGGCCGGTATGATGGTTACTGGGAACTGGGCATCAAGCCGTGGGACTGCGCCGCCGGCATCCTGCTCGTGCGCGAGGCCGGTGGCTACGCAACCGACCCGGCGGGCGAGGATCTGAACGATCTTCCCGCCTCCATCGACGCGGTGGTGGGCAACCCCCACATGCACGGCCCGCTACGCGAACTCGTGGCCAGCAGCATCGACTGATGCACGGCACGGGCCCCCGTGGCCCGTTTGCCGATTGCGCCCCCGCCTGCGGCCCGGTAGCCTGCCGGGCATAATGCAGCACTCATTCCCCTCCCTTCCCCGCCGGTCGGCACGCGTGCTGGCCGTGCTCGGCGTTGCCACCTGCGCCCTGCTGGGCAGCGCACAGGCACAGGTCACTACCAGCAAGAGCGCGCTTGACGCGCTTGGCGCCCCAAAAAAACACGCCGCCATGCTGCCCGATGGCGGCAGCATGAGCCTGTCGGGCACCACCACGCCCGATATGCCGGAAAGTGCAGCCAGCGCGCCGCCTGCAGCCCAGTTGCCCCCCAAGCCCACTTCCCGCCCCCGCAACAGTGCCAGCAGCCCGCCAGCCGCCACCCGTCATGCCACTACGGCACCGGCACCAGCCCCGGCACCGCAGCCAGCCAGCCCCGTGGCGGCACCCGCCACGGCAAAGGCCCCCGCCAGCACGCACGCCACGGCCCCAGCCCCCATGCCGAGCAGCAGCGCCAACACCGTAGCCCCCGCCGCCGCCATTGCCGCCCTGCCGCCCGTAGCCACCAGACCACCCGACAACCCGGTGCTGCACCCGCCCGAGACGCCTGTGACACTGCACCCCTTCACGCCCCCGCCCGAGGTCAAGCCCGACCCGCAGGCACGCGGCCGGGCGGAAAAGGTGACGGGAGGCACGCGCCTGCACTTCGCCACCCAGTCAGCCGACATGAATCCGCGCATGATGACGGCCCTGCAAACATTTGCCACACTCATGCAGAAGCTGCCTGACCAGCACATCAACATCGTGGCCTATGGCGAAGGCCGCCCCGATGATCCCTCAACGCCACGGCGGGTTGCCTTGAGCCGCGGGCTTGCCGTGCGTTCGGTCCTGATCCATGCGGGCGTGGCCCCCACCCGCATTTATGTGCGCGCCATCGGCCTGCCCGACGCGGATGCGCAGGGCGCGGGTGCGGATTGTGTTGACGTGACCCGTTCCGGTGTGGTGGCCTCAACAACCCCTACCGATCCACCGGCGCATTAAGGAAACCACTGCGTGACACGACCGACGACCTACCTTTTACGGGTTCTTGTGTTTCTTCTGGCTGTCGGGGTTGTCACAGCCCTGCTTTCCTCCACCCTCTATCAGGCTTTCTGCAACAATCCCTACCTTGATGGCCTGATCATCGGCATTCTCGTGCTCGGTGTTGCGTGGAACATCATCATGATCCTGCGCCTCATCCCCGAGGTGCGCTGGGTCAACATCCTGCGCCACCCGCGTGAGGGGCTGACCACGCCGCCGCCGCCGCGCCTGCTCGCCCCCATGGCTTCCATGCTGGCCACGCACGACAAGGGCCGCAGGCTCACGCTGTCCGCCCCGGTCATGCAGTCGCTGCTCGACAGCCTCTCCGCCCGTCTTGACGAGGGGCGCGAACTCTCGCGCTACCTCACCGGGCTGCTCATCTTCCTTGGCCTGCTCGGCACGTTCTATGGCCTGCTGCTGACCGTGGGTTCGATTGCCGATGTGATTGGCAACATGTCGGTGGGCAATGGCGACACCAACGCCATGTTCGATCAGCTCAAGACCGGGCTGGCAGGCCCGCTGCATGGCATGGGCACGGCATTCTCCGGCTCGATGTTCGGCCTCGCGGGCGCCCTTGTGCTGGGCTTCCTTGACCTGACGGCAGGCCAGGCCCAGACCCGCTTCTTCAACGAGCTTGAGGAATGGCTGGCCACCATTACCCGCCTCTCGGCTGGCGGGCTGCAGGTTGGCGGCAATGATGCGAGCGTGCCCGCCTATGTGCAGGCGCTACTTGAGCACACCGCCGAGAACATGGAAAAGCTGCAGGCCCTCATGGCGCGCAGCGAGGAAACGCGCGCGCAGGAGCAGCGCCTGCTGACCGCGCTGAACGACCGCCTGGCCCAGCTGGCCGACAACCGGGGCGAGGACCACCTGCAGGGCATCGAATCCCTGCTGGCCCGCCTTGTGCAGGAATCAGCGGCAGGCCGTGAGCAGATGGCAGCCGACATCCGCAACGACCTGCGCCTGCTTGCGCGCACCATTGCCGCAAGCACGCCCGGAACGACGGGCCACTCCGCTTCCTGACCGCAGATCAAGGCAAGGTTTATTTCATGGCGCGCCGTTCCCGTCGCTCGATCCGTTCCGAACTGAATGCCTGGCCGGGCTATGTTGATGCGCTGTCAACGCTGCTCATGGTCATCATCTTCGTGCTGCTGGTGTTCGTTCTGGGGCAGGCTTTCCTGTCCGTAACCCTGAACAAGCGCCAGCAGGCCCTTGACCAGCTCGAGCACGAGGTGGCCCGCCTGGCCCAGATGCTCTCGCTCGAGCACAGCCACACCACGGCGCTGCAGAGCGAGATCGCCACCCTGCACAAGGAGCATGAGGCGGACGTGGCCACCGCCACCTCGCTCAACGCCCAGCTCAACCAGCAGACCAGCGAGCGTGATACCGCCCAGAGCCACGCCAGCGCGCTTGATACGCAGCTTGCCCAGCTCAACGCGCAGCTCAGCGCCGTAAGCGCAGCACTCGAAGTCAGCGAGCAGGCCGTGCAGGAGCGCGACCACAAGATCGACAACCTGGGCATGCAGCTCAACGTGGCGCTGGCGCGCAAGGTGGAGCAGTTGCAGCAGTATCGCTCCGAATTCTTTGGCCGCCTGCGCAGCGTAATGCAGGACCACAAGGGCGTGCAGATCGTAGGCGACCGCTTCGTGTTCCAAAGCGAGGTGCTGTTCCCCGTCGGCAGCGCCGACCTGTCGCCCGAGGGCGTGGAGCAGATCAAAATACTGGCCAAGACGCTGCGGCAGGTCGCCGCCCAGATTCCGCCCGATGTGCCGTGGATCCTGCGCGTGGATGGCCATGCCGACAAGATGCCCATCCACACCGCCTTCCCCAGCAACTGGGAGCTGTCATCCGAGCGCGCCATTACGGTGGTCAAGCTGCTGATTGCCGAGGGCATCAACCCGCACCATCTGGCCGCGACCGGCTTTTCGGATTACCAGCCGCTTGATAGCGGCACCACGGCTGAAGCCTATGCGCGCAACCGCCGCATCGAGTTCCGTCTGACGGACCGCTGACAGGCAAGTATCAGGATCAAAAGTTTCCGGGCGCCGCCTTTTTTCAAAAAGGCGGCATTTCCTGAAGCTTTTTTAAAAAGAGCTTCACCAAAAACTTTTATCTTTAAATGATGTTTTTTCAGGTGGGCTGGCCAAAGGCCTTCAGGCGCAACTGCTCGGTCTGGTGGGCGGCATCGGGAATGGTGGGTTCGAGTTCCACCACATGCTGCCACGCTTTCCATGCGGCCTGCCAGTCGCCGCGCTGCTCTTCCGTCTCCTGCAGGATCTTCCAGGCCATGACATCGCGCCCGTCATGGTGCAGCGCCACGCCCAGGTCGGCCACCGCGCCATCAGGGTTGGCGGCGGCAAGGCGGGCCTGCGCGCGGTTGCGCCACAGCACCTCGATATCGGGCTGGAGCAGCAGGGCATCATCCATGTCCTGCTCGGCATCGAGCGGGCGCTGGGCGTCAAGGTCATCCTGAGCGCGGCGCACCAGCAGCGTGGTGGTGGGCGCCAGGTCCTTCAGGCGCAACTGCTCGATGCGCCCGAGCAGGTCGCGCGCGCCGCGCGCGGTGGCCGCATGGGCCAGTTCCGTCTCGAGGCTGTCGAGCGATGGCTCGGCCGGTGTGCTGCCATGCGCCCTGGCGGGCGGGCCTGCGTGCCGGTCAAACCCATGGGCCGGCGCATCTGCCGCATGGGCCTGCAGGGGCAACAGGCTGGCCGCAAGCATGAGTACGCACGAAAAGCCACGCATACAGGTTAGTGAAAACCTGCCTGCGCGGCTTTGCGGCTGTTCAAAGATGAACCGGACGGTCAAGGCCGCCTGGCAATCAGCCCTGACGGGCCTTCATGCGCGGGTTCTTCTTGTTGATGACGTAGACCTTGCCACGGCGACGGACCACACGGCAGTCCTTGTCCCGAACCTTGGCCGATTTCAGGCTGTTTCTGATTTTCATGATCCGACCCTCGACTAGCGGCGATGTGCCGCAAAAGAGGCGCCCGAATACCTTTGCCTGCGCCCGGAGTCAACTCCAGCAGCGGATTCTGGGCTCATTTACAGCAGGGAATTCGCCTGCGGGATGGAATCTGGCACAAAAAGCGGGGCAATGGCGTGGAAATCCGCCATGCGGGGCGAACGTGGCCGCCAAGCCAGGCCAATGGTGCGCCATGCCTGCGCGCCACTTACGGGGCGCACGGTCAGGCGGGTCCAGTCCATCAGCGGCGACTCGACGGCAAGTTGCGGCAGCAGGGCCAGCCCCATGCCCGCCGCCACCATTTCCACCAGCGTGAACAGCGAGGTGACGGCGCACTGCGTCTTGTCCTCCGGGTCGGAAGTCCATCCGCCCGCCTGGCGGCACATGGCCAGCGTCTGCTCGCGCAGGCAGTGCCCGTCCTCAAGCAGGATCATGCGCTCATGCGCAAGCTCGGGCACCGGCACCACGTCAAGGCGGGCAAACGGGTGCGCGCGCGGCATGACCAGCATGAAGGGGTCGCGCCACAGCGGCAGGGTCTCGCTATCGGCGCAGTCGCACGGCATGGCCAGCAGCACGAGGTCGAGTCGACCCCGCGTCAGCTTTTCCATCACGTTATGGGTCAGGTCCTCGCTCAGCGAGAGGTTCAGACGCGGATACTGGCGCGGCAGGCGGGCCACGAGGCCAGGCATGACAAACGGCCCGATGGTGGGAATGACACCCAGCCGCAAGAGCCCGCTCATCGGCTCGCGTGAGGCCACGGCCATGTCGAGCACGCCCTGCAGGGCCTCGAGCGCATGGCGGGCCTGGCACACCACCCTGTCGCCCAGGGGGGTGAACACGACTTTCTTGCCCACGTCACGGTCGAGCAGCCGCACATCCATCTGGCGCTCAAGGGCCAGGATACCGGCGGAAAGCGTGGACTGGGTTACGGCGCAGGCCCTGGCCGCGCGGCCAAAATGACGCAGTTCGGCCAGCGAGACCAAATAACGGAGCTGCTGGGCGGAAGGCATTGGAAGCATCGATAATGCCGATCAATATATCGCTAAATTATTCACTGGCATGATAGCAGCATCCCCGCCATAGATACACTTGCCGGGTTGCGATACTGACCCGTTCCATATTTTAACCCAAACAGGAGATTTCCTGATGCTGACAGTCGGTGACAAGTTTCCCGCCTTTAACCTGACCGCCGTTCCCGGCGGCCCTGAAGGGCTCAAGGGCGAGTTCGTGCAGATCACGGACGAATGCAACGAAGGCAAGTGGAAGGTCGTGTTCTTCTGGCCGCTCGACTTCACCTTCGTCTGCCCGACCGAGATCGTGGCTTTCGGCAAGCTCAACGGCGAATTCAAGGACCGTGACGCCGTGGTGTATGGCGTGTCGATCGACAGCGCCTTCGTGCACCTGAACTGGCGCCTGAACCACGAGGACCTCAAGAACCTCGAGATCCCGATGCTTGCCGACATCAAGCGCGAGCTGATCGAAAGCTGCGGCGTGATGGCCCAGCAGGCCGGCGCCGCCCTGCGCGCCACCTTCATTGTCGACCCCGAGGGCATCATCCGCCATGTCAGCGTCAATGACCTGTCGGTTGGCCGCAACCCGCAGGAGGTGCTGCGCATCCTCGACGGGCTGCAGAGCGACGAGCTGTGCCCGTGCAACTGGAACAAGGGCGACGCCTTCATCAAGGCCTGATCCCTCTCCAGTCCGGGTTTCCGCGCGGGTCATGGCCCGCGCGGCAGCCCGCGCCGCCTGCCCCGACCCCTGCTGCGCCCAGATGTCGCACACAGGCGTGGGGACAAGCGGGGCCATGCCCCCTCATATTCCCTGACATCCATGGAGAACCCCCATGTCGATCGATTCCATCAAGGCCGCGCTGCCCGATTACGCCAAGGACCTCAAGCTCAACCTCGGCTCGCTGGCCAATGACATAACCCTTACGCCCCAGCAGCTTGGCGGCACGTTTGTCGCCTCGGCCATTGCCACGCGCAACACGGCGCTGACCCATGCGCTCGTGGCCGAGTATGGCCCCAAGCTCACCCCCGAGGCGCTGGAAGCCGCCCGGGCGGCGGCGGCCATCATGGGCATGAACAACGTCTATTACCGCTTCGTGCACCTTGTGGGGGGCGACTATGCCAAGATGCCTGCGCGCCTGCGCATGAACATTATTGCGCGGCCCGGCGTGGAGAAGGCCGATTTCGAGCTGTGGTCCATGGCGGTCTCGGCCATCAATGGCTGCGGCATGTGCATGGAAAGCCATGAGCAGCAGCTCCGCGCGGCGGGCATGAGCACCGAGCAGATCCAGACCGCCGTGCGCATTGCCGCAACCGTAAGCGGCCTGGCCGTTGTGCTTGAAGGCGTGGAAATTCCTGCCTGATTACAGGGCCGCCCCTGAAAAACGCCATGAATCGGAAGATCATGGCGTTTTTTTTCGCCTGCCCTGTTGCCATGATGGGGCCAGCCTGTTATTTGCCCTTTCACCGAATGGTTGCCACCCCACGGGGTTGCAGCGGATGCGGGTGTAGCTCAGTTGGTTAGAGCGCCGGCCTGTCACGCCGGAGGTCGCGGGTTCGAGCCCCGTCACTCGCGCCACCTTATGGTGCCCTTCTAAAACTAAAAAGTTTTTGGTGAAGCTTTTTTCAAAAAGCTTCAGGAAGAACATCGCCTTTTTGAAAAAAGGCAGCCCCCGAAAACTTCCGTTTTTTAGCCCACCCCGGCATCATCAAAATACTGCGCCACCATGGGCCGGTATGTCGCGCCAAACAGGCGCAGATGCACCAGCGCGATCCACAGCCGGTAAATGGCAAAACGCACCGCATGCCCTGCCTCCAGCGGGCCGCTAGCCATGTAGAACGCCGCTGGCGGCTGCGAGAACACGCCCACGGTTGCCAGATCCACCTCCGCATGGCCGTAATAGCAGCACGGGTCGATCAGGCCGGTCACGCGCCGATGCGCCACCAGCACGTTCCCACTCCACAGATCGCCATGCAACAGGGCGGGTGCGGGTGTTGCGGGCAGCAGGTCGGGCAGGCGGCGCATGAGTTGTTCAAGGCGGTGGCCCACGTCAATGGGCACATGCGCCAGATGTACGCCCAGCCGGTGCGCGGCCCAGAATTCAGGCCAGCTATCGGCCCATGCATTGCGCACGCTGACCGCGCCAAGGGCGTAATCGCCCGCCCAGCCATAGCGGGTCACGCCGCCTGCGGGGCGGGCTTCATGCATTTGTGCCAGCACGCGGCCCAGATCGCCCCAGCAGGTGGCCAGCGTGCCCTCGGTGGGGCGGTATTCCATCACCAACGCATCCGCATCCACGGCCAGCACAGCGGGAACCGGCGCACCGGTTTCGCCCATGGCGCGCAGCATGGCGGCCTCGGCCAGCGGGTCGGGGCCATTCTTGGCCACCACCGTGCGCCCGTCATTGAGGTAGACCAGCAGGGTCTGGGCAATGTCGCCGCCCTGAAGCGGATGCCAGTTCCACAGCCCTGACCCCAGCAGCGTGGCGGCATGGCGGGCGAGGCGGCTCATGGCCGGGCCTGCAGGAGCCTGACCAGTGCCTGCGCCCCGGCGCTGACATCGCGCCATGTGATCTCGAACCCGCTGGCATCGCCATAATACGGATCGGCCACCGCCTCGCCCTGCCTGCCGGGCACATGGTCAAGCAGCAGCGAGAGTGCTGCACGCGCGCCTGCGGGCTGCATGGCACGCAGATGCGCAAGATTGGCGTGGTCGAGGGCGATGATGTGGGTGAAGCGGGTAAAATCGGCAGGCACGACCACCCGGGCGCGGTAGCGGCCCATGTCGATGCCGTGCTGGCGTGCCACGGCACAGGCCCTGCGGTCGGGTGGCGAGCCGGCATGCCAGTTGCCTGTACCCGCCGAATCGACCACGACCTCCAGCCCGGCCGCTCCGGCTGCCTGCCTGAAAGCGGCCTCGGCCAGAGGCGAGCGGCAGATATTGCCCATGCACACGAACAGGACGGCAGGGCGGGTGGTCATCTAGCCCCCTTTGCGCTCGGGGAATTTCTGCGCCAGAATTCCCAGCGTCTCGGCAATGAGGGCTGCGGGCGTTTCCTCAAGATGCACCACGATGGGGTGCTCATCCGCCGTGGGCGGCTCGAGTGTGGCAAGCTGGCTGGGCAGCAGGCTGGGCGGCATGTAATGCCCGCGCCTGCGCTTGAGGCGGTCGTAGAGCGTGTCCTCGGGAATTTCGAGATAGATGAACACGATATCCGCCGCCCCGTCCGCGCGCAGCAGGTCGCGGTAGGAGCGCTTGAGCGCCGAGCAGGTCAGGATGCCCCCCTGCCCCGACGCCACGCGCCCGAGCAACCATTTATGGCACTGCTCAAGCCATGGCAGGCGGTCGGCATCGGTCAGGGGAATGCCCGCGGCCATTTTTTCCACATTGGCGCGCGGGTGCAGCAGGTCGCCTTCCTGATAGGGCCAGCCCAGCACATTATGCAGCCCTTCGGCCAGCGTGGTCTTGCCGCAGCCCGAAACCCCCATGATGACCAGGACCAGCGGCCTGATGCCCTGGTCCTGCAAGGCGCGGCCGGTCATGCCACGCCCAGCCGCTGCAGGCCATCGGCGGTGGCCACGATCACCTCCGACGTGCGGCCAATGAACAGCCCAGTCTCGATCACGCCCACGATCTGCTCAAGCTGGCGCTGCAGGGAGGCGGAATCGGCAATCGGGCCAAAGTGGCAGTCAAGGATCATGTTGCCGCCATCGGTCACGAACACATTGCCGCCCCGGTCCAGCCGCTGGGTGATCTTTGCGCCCAGTGCTTCAAGCTGGCGGGCGGTGCTGGTCCAGCCAAAATTGGCGACCTCAACCGGCACCGGCACGCGCTCGCCAAGGCGGTCGACGATCTTGCTGTCATCCACCACCACCACGAATTTGCGCGCGGCGGCGGCCACGATCTTCTCGCGGAACAGCGCGCCGCCCAGCCCCTTGATCAGGTTGAGCGAACCACGCTCGACCTCATCGGCGCCATCGATGTCGATATCGATCTGCGGATGGGTGGCGAAGGTGACCAGCTTGATGCCGTGCGAGCGCGCCTGCTCGGCCGAGCGCTCGGATGTGGGAATGGCACTAAAGCGCAGGCCTTCCGCCCAGCGGCGGCCGAGTTCCTCGATCATGAAGGCCGACGTGCTGCCCGAGCCAAGGCCGACCACCATGCCGTCCTTGACCATGTCGGCGGCTTCGATGGCGGCCTGCCGCTTCAGTTCTGCCCGTGGGTCCGCGTTCTGGATGGACATGCGCTGCTTCCTCTTGCTGCGGGGCATCCCGGCCATGGGTGCCCCGTCGTTTTTATTTGGCCCTGTATCGTATCACGCCGATACGATACGCACTTATTGCCCCGCCGCCGCCTTGTCCATAAGCCAGATGAGTTCACCCTCGCTGGTAATATGGCTGGCAGGCTCCGCCGGGTCGCCCGCGCGCACCTTTGCAAAGGCTTCGCGCTTGCCCGCACCCGCCAGCATGAACACCACATGGCGGCTGGAATGGATGGCGGGATAGGTCAGCGTGAGGCGCGTATGCGGCGCATCATCGGGCACGCAGGTCGAGACCCAGAGCTTTTTCTCCTCCAGCACGGGCTGGCGCGGAAAGAGGGAGGCGGTATGCCCGTTATCGCCCAAGCCCAGCATCACCACATCGAATAACGGGCGCCCCGGTTCCAGCACCTTGCCGCCATAAACCGCTTCAAGCTCCGCCTGATACTTCGCCGCCGCCTGCGCCGGGTCGCCCGATGTGGGCATGGGGTGCACGTTGGCGGGGGGCACCTTTACATGCGCCAGCATCTCGGTCTCGACCATGTTGTAATTGCTGGCCGCATCGCTCTCGGGCACGAAACGCTCATCGCCAAAGAAGAACTGCGTATTCGCCCACGGGAAGCGGTCGCGGTATTCGGCAGAGGCCAGGATCTGGTACAGCCGCTTTGGCGTGGACCCGCCCGACAGCGCGATTACGAACGGGCCGTCCTTCTTAGCCAGCGCCTGTTCGGTCAGCCACTTCGCCATGTACTGCGCAATGGCCTCGGCATCGGGCAGGACCACCATCGCGCCCGTTTTTACATCATGTCCACCGGTCATCTCACGCATCCCCCAGCACGAATTTCTCGATTCCATTGGCGAATCCTTCCTCCTCGCACGAGGTGGAAACATGGGTCGCCTGCTTCTGCACCTCGGGGCTGGCCTGCCCCATGGCGATCGACATGCCGCTCTTGCGGAACATCAGCACATCATTGGGCTGGTCGCCCAAAGTCACCATCTGGCTGGCGGGAATGCCCAGCAGGCGCTCGAGCGTCATCACCACGCCGCCCTTGTTGGCGTCTTTATTGGTCACGTCCACGTAATATGGCTGCGACAGGGCGGCAGATGCCGTATCACCCAGCGCCTGCTGCAGGTCGTGCTCGAGGCGCTTCATCAGTTCAAGGTCGTCGCTCACCCCGGTAATCTTGACCACCTGGTCCAGCTTCGCCTCGACATCACCCACCACGGGCGGGAACTTGACCGTCCACTGCTCGCGCGCCACGTGCGGGGCATCAGGTTTCGAGACGATCCAGTCATTGCCGTTATACACCCACGGGTCGGCCCTGTGGTCGCGGATGATGCCGATCACCTTGCGCGCGGTGTCAGTTGGCAGGGTGCGGGCCTCGATCACGGTAAAATCGGGCCTGACCATCATGCCGCCATTGAAGCCTGCAATCGGCTCGGAAATTTTCAGCGGGTCGATCACCATCTTCATGCCCTTGGGCGGGCGGCCGCTGGTAATGGTGAAAAGGATGCCCCGCTCGCGCAGGCGCTCGACCGCGCGGATGGCGCGTGGGGTCAGGATCTTGTCCTTCGTGACCAGTGTGCCATCCACATCGGCGAGCACCAGCCTGATCTGGCCTGCTGGCGTTGCGGCTGCGTCGTGGGGCATGTTGCCTCTCCCTTCTGTGCCGCGCCTCAGGGGCGGGGCAGGACAAAGTGTTCCATCGCGTAGGCCCAGCCATCATCGGTGTTGGGCCGGGTCACGAAACGGGCATGGGCCTTGACGTTATCAAGCGCGTTGCCCATCGCGATGCTGACCCCCGCTTCCTTCAGCATGGGAATGTCGTTGTTCATATCCCCGATGCATGCCGTATCCCGGATATCAATATCCAGCAATTTGGCCAGTTCTTTTGCCGCATAGCCCTTGTTCGCCTGCGGGTGCGTAATATCAAGGTAAATGGGCGATGACTGGTGTACGCTCGCCTTGCCCCCAAGCCTGTTTGCAAGGTCGCGTTCCACCCCCGGCAGGCCCGCCGGGTCACTGGCCACGCCCATGATCTTGCCTACGTTTTCATAATGGCCCGCGAAGTCATCCACCCGCACGGGCGTGGTCTGCACCACCGCGCGCTCATGGGCGACCTGCGGCGTGTCATCACGGCGCACCAGCCAGTCATGGCCGATGAACAGCCACGGCTCGACCCCATGGCTGATGAGGAATTCGACCGCCTGTTTCGCAACCACCGGCTCAAGCGACAGGCGCTCGCGGATGGTGCCGTCAGGATCACAGATCAGCCCGCCATTCAGCCCCGCGATCGGCTCGCGGATGTCAAGCGCGCGCACGAACTGCATCATGCCACGTGGGGCGCGGCTGCTGATCAGGCTGAGTTTTATGCCTGCCGCCCGCAGGTCGGCCGCGGCCCTGTGGGCGGCGGGGGTGAGTTCACGCTCGGGCGTAATGAGGGTGCCATCGATATCGGACACCACAAGCCTGACGGCATGCGGGCGGGAGGCGGGTGCGGTCATGGGCATCATCCAATTTTAAGCCAGTGGCGGTGGTCGCGGGCCAGCAGGGCATCGGCGGCTTCCGGCCCCTCGCTGCCGGCCGCGTAAAAGGCGAGGCTGCGGGCATCCTGCCCCCAGTCCAGCACCGGCTGCACGGCGCGCCAGCCTGCCTCGATATTGTCGGCGCGCTGGAACAGGGTCGCATCACCGATCATGCAGTCATAGATCAGGGTCTCATAGCCCGTGCTTGGCCCTTCGCTGAACCATTCGGCGTAATCGAATTTCATGCGCACGCCGCCCAGCCTGACCGAGGGGCCGGGAATCTTGGCCGAGAACTGCATGGTCACCCCCTCGGTCGGCTGGATGTGGATGACCATGATGTTGGGGGCCAGCTTGTCCACCGGCGTGTCACGGAACAGGGCATAGGGGGCGGATTTGAAGTGGATGGCGATCTCGGTCTTGCGCGCAGCCAGCCGCTTGCCGGTGCGCACATAAAACGGCACCCCGGCCCAGCGCCAGTTATCGATGCCGAATTTCATGGCCACATAGGTCTCGGTCAGCGAATGCGGGTCCACGCCCGGTTCCTGCCGGTAGCCCGGCACCGCTTTTGCGCCCACCGTGCCCGGCGCGTACTGCCCGCGCACCACATCGGCGGGGGCAAGAGGATGGATGGCATCGAGCACCTTGGTCTTCTCGTTGCGCACGGCATCAGCATCGAACGAGATGGGGGCTTCCATCGCCGTCATGGCCAGGAGTTGCATGACGTGGTTGGGCACCATGTCGCGCAATGCGCCGGTGCCTTCATAGAATTTGGCCCGCTGTTCCACGCCTACCGTCTCGGCGGCGGTGATCTGCACGTGATCGATGTTCTGGCGGTTCCATAGCGGCTCGAAAAATCCGTTGGAAAAGCGCAGGGCGAGGATGTTCTGCACCGTCTCCTTACCCAGATAGTGATCGATGCGGTAGATCTGCTGCTCCTCAAGCGTGTTGAGCAACCTTGTATTGAGTGCGATGGCCGATTGCAGGTCGTGGCCGAAGGGTTTTTCCACGATCACGCGGCGGAAGGCATCCGGCCCTTCACGCACCAGCCCCGCCTCGCCCAGCCGGTCCACGATCGGGCCGAAGAAGCGGGCTGCAACGGCAAGGTAGAAGATGCAGTTCTGCCCTGCCGTCACATCGGCGATGGCCTGATAGGTCTGCACGGATTCAAAGTCGCCCTGCACGTAGCGGATGCGCGGCAGCATCCAGTCCCACACATCCTCACGCAGCTTGACGGCCTCGGCCCCACGGCGGGCGGTAAAATCCTCAAGGGCGGTGCGCACGTTATCGCGCAGTTGCTCATCGGTCAGGTCGGCGCGGTCAACGGCCACGATGCCAAAGCCATCATCAAGCAGCCCGGCGCAGGCCAGATTGTATATGGCCGGTAGCAGAAGGCGGCGGGTCAGGTCGCCGCCGCCGCCAAAGATGACGAACGAACCCGGCGGGCTGCGCCGGGGGGCGGCTTCATGGTGCGTGTCGCCCACCTGCGAGACTGCCGAGGCAATAATGTTTTCCATTGTGCTGCTGTCCCTGAACTGTGTTCGCTATAATCCTCCCCCGGCTGTTCCGGTTGCAGTCATTAAGCGCTGTCATTTCATGGGGAACAGCCAGAGCCTGCCCAGATGCCTAGCATCCGGGCAGGCTGTCAGTTACCGGCCCGGCGTCGGGTCAGTTATTCGTACCCTCAATGTGACCGCCAAAACCAAAACGCATGGCAGACAGCATCTTCTCGGCAAAGTTGTTGCCGGTACGCGAGCGGAAGCGCGTGAACAGCGAGGCGGTGATGACGGGAACGGGCACCGCCTCCTCGATCGCGGCCTCGATGGTCCACCGCCCCTCGCCGGAATCGGCCACGTCGCCCTTGTAGTTCGACAGGTCCGGGTTGCCCGCCAGCGCACTTGCCGAAAGGTCGAGCAGCCACGACGAGACCACGCTGCCGCGCCGCCATACCTCGGCAATGTCGGCCATGTTCAGGTCGAAACGCTGGTTCTCGGGCAGGGCATCGCTGTTCTTGGACCGCATCACGTCAAACCCTTCGGCGAAGGCCTGCATGATGCCGTATTCGATGCCGTTATGGACCATCTTCACGAAGTGGCCCGAACCTGCCGGGCCGCAATGCAGGTAGCCCTGTTCGGCACGCGGGTCGAAACCGGGCTTGTCGCGGTTTGGCGTGCGGGGAATATCGCCAATGCCCGGTGCAAGTGCGGAGAGGATGGGGTCGATATGATCGGTGGCTTCCTTCGTGCCGCCGTACATCATGCAGTAGCCGCGCTCCAGCCCCCACACGCCGCCCGAGGTGCCGACATCGATATAATCGATGCCCTTCTTGACCAGTTCGGCCGCACGGCGGATGTCATCCTTGTAGAAGGAATTGCCGCCATCGATCACGATGTCGCCCTTGCCCATCAGGCCGCCGAGTTCCTGCACCGCCTGCTCGGTCACCTCGCCCGCGGGCAGCATGAGCCAGATGATCTTGCGGCCCGTGAGCTTGCCCACCATGTCCGCAAGCCCGGTGGCGGCGGTGGCGCGGCCCCCTTCGGCCTGCGCGCACACCTTGGCGGTAACAGTGGGGTCACGGTCGAAGGCCACCACGTCATGGCCGTGGCGGGTCAGGCGGATGGAAATGTTGCCGCCCATCTTGCCAAGGCCAACAATACCGATTTGCATGATCTAACACTCCTGGAAGCGGGATAGGCCCGTAGTCCTATCGCCTTGGGGGCCATTTCCCAATGACCCCCATCAAAAAACCCGCCCCTCTGGTTGAAGGGGCGGGCCAATGTGCGGTTCAGACCGCGTGGGCGATATCAAGCCCGAGTTTTTCAAGTCCGGCTTTCAGGTCGCCATGAATGTGCACCCGCAGCACGCGGCGGCCACGTTCGGCCAGCACCTCCATGTCGCCACGCGCCTGGGCTTCCTTCACGATGCTGAAGGTATATTTCTCGCCCGGCACCGGCAGGTTCACCTCATCATCGCAGGTGATCTGCACGAACACGCCCGTGTCAGGCCCACCCTTGTAGGCCTGACCCGTGGAATGCTGGAAGCGGGGGCCGAATTCGGCCGCCGTTGCCAGCTTCAGGCCGTCACGCAGGCCAAGCCGCGCCTTCTGGATCCATTCACGCGTGAAGGTGTCGCGGTCGATATAGGCCAGCAGGGCCACGTAATCCCCGGCCTTCGCACGGGCGAAATGCGCCTTGAGGATGGCCTCCGCCGTCTTGGCCCCGCCCAGCGCCTGCGCGTTTTTCGGGTCTGCATAGAAGGCGAACGGGCCATCCTTGGCGAACGGCTCGTAAGGCGGGAGCTTGCCGGTCTCGTTATAGGCGGTGGTGATCTTCTTGGTCTCGATCTTCGATTCCTCGACATCGGGCTGGTTGAACGGGTTGATTCCGATCACCGCACCCGCCACCGCGGTCGCGAACTCCCAGCGGAAGAACTCCTCAAGCACCTGGCGGCGCTCATGCAGTTCGATGGTCACCACCGGCTCGCCTGCCGCGACGAGGGCCGCGAAGGCGGCATCCTGCTTCGGGCACGGGTCCTCGGCCAGGCGCAGATAGGTGAACACGCGGTCCTTGCCATATACGCCCGGCATGCCGATCGTCTCGTCATCGATGGGGATCAGGCCACGCCCGTCCTTGCCGGTCGATTCCGCAATGAGCTGCTCAAGCCACGCACCCATGTCGTAAATGCCGGGCGAGGCGATGATCGTCACCTTGTCGCGGCCAAAGTCACGCGCGGCCACGCCAAGCACGGCGCCAAGCACCACGCCGGGGTTCTGCGCGGGCGGCACGGAGGCGGCACATGACTTCTCGCCACGCTGGGCGGATTCGAGCAGCAGTTTGAGCGGCAGGCCCGCCACGGCGGCAGGCACCATGCCGAAATCGGACAGCACGGAGTAGCGGCCACCGATCTGCTTCTCGCCGTAGAAGATTTTCCAGAAGCCGTCCTTCTTCGCCACGTCTTCCATGTGCGAGCCGGGATCGGTCACGGTGATGAAGTGCGAGCCCACCTTGTCACCCAGCACCTTCTTGGCCTGATCGAAGAAATAGGCCTTGAGGATGTTGGGCTCCAGCGTGCCGCCGGACTTGGACGAGACGATGAACAGCGTCTTGCTGATATCGATCTTCTTCTCGAAGTCACGCACCTGCTGCGGGTCGGTGCTGTCGAGCACGTAAAGATGCGGGAAGCCTTCACGCTTGCCAAAGGTGTTGGCCAGCACTTCCGGCCCGAGGCTCGAGCCGCCCATGCCCAGCAACAGCGCATCGCGGAAGCCGCGCGCCTTCACCTCGGCCTGGAAATCCTCGAACTTGGACAGGGCCGCCACCTGGTCATCGGTGATGTCGAGCCATTTCAGCCAGCTTGCCTCGTCCTTGCCGGTCCAGACGGTGGCATCCTTGTCCCACACACGGCGCACGGTGCCGTCCTTGCGCCAGACTTCAAGCTCCGCATCGACCGCCTTCTGCAGGTCGGCAGGCAGCTTGAGCGCGGTGGAGGTGACCTTTTTGCCCAAAAACGCCGCCTGCTTGGCCGCGACCGAGCCGAGCAGGTCGTCAAACGCGTCGGCAAAGGAGGCAACGCCTTCATCAACCAGCTTGCGCGTGACGCCATCAAGGTCGAGGCCAAGGCTCTTTGCCTCATCAAGCACCCGCAGCGCGCCCGCCACGTCCTGCGTCAGCGTTTCAGCCACCTTGCCGTGGTCACGGAAGGCATCGAAGGTTGCGGGCGGAATGGTGTTGACCGTGTCGGGGCCGATCAGGCCATCGACATACACCACGTCGCTATAGGTCTTGTCCTTGGTGCCGGTGCTCGCCCACAGCAGGCGCTGCGGGTTGGCGCCTGCATCAGCCAGCTTCTTCCAGCGCGGGCTTGCGGTGACTTCGCGCCAGTATTCATACGCCGCCTTGGCGTTGGCGATGGCGACCTTGCCACGCAGGGCCTTGAGTTCGGCGGAATGCTTGTCGCCTGCGGCCACGCGGGCGTCGATTTCCTTGTCGATCTTGACGTCGATGCGGCTGACGAAGAAGGACGCGACAGAGCCGATGCCCTTCACGCTCTCGCCACGGCCCAGGCGGTCTTCCAGCCCGGTGATGTAGGCTTCGAGCACCTTTTTATACGCATCGATGGAGAAGAGCAGGGTGACGTTGATGCTCAGCCCTTCGGCAATGGCGGCGCGGATGGCGGGAACGCCTTCCTCCGTGCCGGGAATCTTGATCATGAGGTTGCGGGCATCGACCGCTTTCCACAGGCGCAGCGCCTCGTGCAGCGTGCCCTTGGTGTCACGCGCCAGATAGGGCGAGACCTCGAGGCTGACATAACCGTCCAGCCCTTTCGTCTGTTCATAGACGGGGTAGAGCACTTTGGCTGCCGCGCGGATGTCATCAATGGCGAGCAGTTCGTACAGCGTGCCCGCGTCAACGACCTGATGGGCCAGCACATCGCGGATCTGGGCATCGTAGTCGGTGCCCTGGCCCATTGCCTTCTGGAAGATGGCGGGGTTCGACGTCACACCCTTGAGGCCGTCTTCCTCGACCAGCTTCTTCAGGCTGCCATTTTCGGTATAGGAGCGCTGGATGAAGTCCAGCCAGGGGGACTGACCCAGACGCGCCAGTTCCTTTAATGGATTTTCAGCACCAGATTCACGCGCACTCATTGACTGTGCTTCCTTTACTTTTCAGCAATACGGCAAACCCGCACTGCCAATACTACTTTGCTCAAAAACACGACAGGCAGGACTGGATGTCCTGCCTGCCTGCGTTTTCTTTTATTTTCCGGCCTGCCTGCGGGCCGCGGCCACCACGGCATCGACCGTGAAACCAAACTTCACTTCCAGTTCGCCCGCCGGGGCGGAGGCGCCAAAACCGTGCATGACAATCGTCTCGCCCGCAAGGCCGGTATAACGGTCCCAGCCAAGCTGTGCTGCCTGCTCGACCGCCACGCGGGCGGTGATGTCGGGCGGCAGCACGCTGTCGCGGTAGGTCTTGGGCTGGGCTTCAAACAGATCCCATGACGGCATGGAGACGAGGCGCACCTTGATGCCCTCCGCCTTCAGCTTTTCTGCCGCCTTGATGATCAGCCCCACTTCGCTGCCTGTCGCCATAAGGATCACATCGGGACGACCATCCGCATCTGCAAGGACATAGGCCCCTTTGGCCAGCCCTGATGCAGGCGCATAGGTCTTGCGGCAGATGGTGGGCAGGTTCTGGCGGCTTAGAGCCAGCACGCTGGGGCGGTCGGTCATCTGCACCAGCGTGCGCCACGCTTCGGCCACCTCGTTGGCATCGGCGGGGCGCAGCACGGTCACGCCGGGCGTTGCGCGAAGCTGGGCAAGCTGCTCGATGGGCTGGTGGGTTGGCCCATCCTCGCCCACGCCAATCGAGTCATGGGTGAAGATATAGGTCACCGGCAGCTTCATCAGCGCGGACAGGCGGATGGGCGGCTTCATGTAATCGGAGAAGATCAGGAAGCCCGAGCAGTAGGCCCGGATGCCATACAGCGCGAGACCATTGCTGATGGAACCCATGGCATGCTCGCGCACGCCAAAATGCAGGTTGCGCCCGCCATAGGTGCCCCCCCATTGCGGCGGCTGGAAGTCGCCCGCGCCCTCGAACGTCAGGTGCGTCTTGGTGGAAGGTGAAAGATCCGCCGAACCGCCGATCATCCACGGGTAGTTTTTGGCAATGGTGTTGAGCACCTTGCCCGAGCTTGCGCGCGAGGCCACACCCTTGGCATCGGCATCAAAGACCGGGATGTCCTTGTCCCACCCTTCGGGCAGGGTGCCCGCGAAGATGTGGTCAAGCTGTGCTGCCTCATTGGGGTATTTGGCGCGGTAGGCGGCAAACAGTTCGTGCCATGCCTTGCTTGCCGCAGCCCCACGGGTGGCGATGCCCGCGCGGAAATGCTCGGTGACACCTTCGGGCACATAGAAGCTCTTGTCTTCCGGCCAGCCATAGAATTTCTTGGTCTCGCGGATTTCCTCCACGCCCAGCGGCGAGCCGTGGGCTTCCGCCGTGCCCGCAAGGTGCGGCGCGCCCCAGCCGATGATGGAGTGGACGATGATCAGCGTGGGGCGCGAGGTCTCGGCCTTCGCCTCGGCGAGCAGGCGGCGCAGGTCGCCGGTGTCGTTGGCGTCCTTGAGTTCAAGCACGTGCCAGCCATAGGCCTCGAAGCGCTTGTGCACGCTCTCGGTAAAGGCGATGTTGGTCGAGCCCTCGATGGAGATATGATTGCTGTCATAGATCCATGTCAGGTTGCCCAGCCTGAGATGGCCCGCGATGGAGGCCGCCTCGCTGGCAACGCCTTCCATGTTGTCGCCATCGCCGCACAGCGTATAGACGTGGTGGTCGAACAGCTTGAAGCCGGGGCGGTTGTAGTGCTCGGCCAGCCATTTTTCCGCAATCGCCATGCCCACCGAATTGCCGCAGCCCTGGCCAAGCGGGCCGGTCGTGGTCTCGACGCCTGCGGTATGGTGATATTCCGGGTGGCCGGGGGTGAGCGAGTCAAGCTGGCGGAACTGCTCGAGGTCCTCAAGCGTGAGCGCCGGGCGGTCATTGGTGACCCCGCCGGGGCGCACGTCGCGGATGCCGGCAAGGTAGATGAGCGAATAGAGCAGCATCGACGCATGGCCGACCGACAGCACGAAGCGGTCGCGGTTGGGCCAGAGCGGTTCGGCCGGGTCATAGTTCAGCACGTCGCGCCACAGCGCGTAGCCTACGGGTGCGAGCGCCATGGGCGTGCCGGGATGGCCGGAATTCGCTTTCTGCACCGCGTCCATGGATAGCGTGCGAATCGTGTTGATGCACAGCGTATCGATATTGGTGGGCATGCCGCCACCTCCTTCAGGAGCCATGAGGGGGGATGTGTACAAGGAACGCATGAGGGACCGGCCTCCTTACAGCCATGGTTGTTGCTCCGACCAAACCGGGCCGCGTGCCGGAAGCCGACAACCCTTTCTTGTTATTCTTTCCGCGCACCCGCACCCACCCGGCCCGCATGCACGCGCAGGCAGCGGGAGGGCGCGGGGATAAAGGCTTTTCACGGCCCGTACCTTCTCACGACCTTCGGGACGGAACAAGCCATCTCATCAAGCCGTTATCCAATACACGCCATAGGTGCCAGCGCATGCGCCCGCCACCAGTTCCGCCCGACCCCGCCCGCAGGCCACGAATTTGACACAGGGCCACCCGCCCGTTCACCTGTTGCCCTGGATACGCCGGCAGATGGAGACCCACGCATGCCCCAGCTACCCGCCAGCGACCACACGGATGGCACGCGTTTTTTCAACCCGCCGGCCATCTGCCCCGAGGGCACGCAGCCCGCGCGCCTGCGGCGGCTCGCCATCCTGCAATGGCAGTGGAACCGCCCGAAATCGGACTGGCCGGCCTGGATTGAAAACCCTCCCCCCACCGGCGACCCGCAGGCCCTGCCCGCGCCCGACACGGTGCAGCTGACCTTTATCGGCCACAGCACCTTTCTCATCCGCCTGCCCCGGCCCGATGGCACGGCGCTCACCATCCTGACCGACCCGATCTTTTCGCAACGCTGCTCCCCGCTGCCCTTTATCGGGCCGAAGCGGGTGCGCGCGCCCGGCCGCAGGCTGGCCGACCTGCCGCGCATTGATATCGTGCTGGTCTCCCACGCGCATTACGACCACATGGACCTGCCCAGCCTGCGCGCCATCGCCCGGCGCGGCGACAACCCGCTGGTGGTCACCCCGCTCGCCAATGCGCACTTCATGCGCAGGACCGGGCTCAAGCGCATCATGGAACTGGACTGGTGGCAGGCTGTGACCACCGGCGGCATCCACATCACCTGCACGCCCGCCCGCCACGGCGCGGCCCGCACGCCCTTTGACCACAATACCAGCCTGTGGGGCGGCTTCATGCTGCAAGATGAGGCGGGCCACCAGTTGTTCTTTGCAGGCGATACCGCCGATGGCCGCCACTGGCGCCTGATCCGCCAGCGCCTTGGCGCGCCTGACATCGCCCTCCTGCCCATTGGCGCATACGAGCCCCGCGCCCTGATGGAGCGCGTGCACACCACGCCGGAGGAGGCCCTGTCGGGCCTGCGCCAGCTTGGGGCGCGACACGGGATTGGCATGCATTTCGGCACCTTCCGCCTGACGGATGAACCCATGGACGAGCCGGTCCAACGCCTTGCAAAAGCCGTGCGCGACGCGGGACTGCCGCCCGATACGATGGGCATCATGGCCCATGGCGCGTGCCGCGACATTGCGTGGGATCAGCCCGGCGATGCATGATTGCCCGATGTTCTTTTTAGCCAAAGCGTCCTATGATCGCCCGTTCATGACGGGACCGGCCCCGGCCCCCGTTTCGCGCAATCCGACCAGCCAGGCAGGCACATGAGCAAGACAATCGCCCACGGCGACCCCGCCGCCGACGCAACCGAATCCTTCAGCAACGCGGAAATCGAGACCCTGTTCCTCTCCGCGGCACGGGATGGGCAGACGGATCTCGTTACCGAATTCCTCAAGGCGGGCATCAACCCCGATACCCGCAACGACAAGGGCTACACCGCGCTGATCCTGGCCGCCTATAATGGCCATGAACCCACCGTGCGCGCCCTGCTCGAGGGCGGCGCCAGCCCCGACCTGCAGGATGCAAAGGGAGCAACGGCGCTCGCGGGCGTGGCCTTCAAGGGCGACCTGCCATGCGCGCGCGTGCTCGTGGCGCATGGCGCGGGCGTTGACGTGCCCAACTTCGTGGGGCGCACGCCGCTGATCTTTGCGGTCATGTTCAACCGCGACCCCATGGTCACCTTCCTGCTCGAACACGGCGCCAACCCCGACCTGCGCGATGGCGAGGGCATCAGCGCCCGCCTGTTCGCCACCCGGCAGGGCAACACCGCCCTGCTCGATGCCATGAAGCACACGGCCCCGCAGGGCTGAGCCACCCCGCCCCCTTTTTTCATCCCGTATCCCGCCGCCACGGCCTTTGTTGCCGTGGCGTGCCTCTCCTGTTCATGACCTTGTGGAATTCACCCTGATGAGCCGTTTCTGGAGCCCGATCGTACACAGCCTGACCCCGTATGTGCCGGGCGAGCAGCCCAGGATGGCAAACCTGATCAAGCTGAATACCAACGAGTGCCCGTACGGCCCCTCGCCCAAGGTGATCGCGGCCATCCAGGCTGCGACCAACGACACGCTGCGCCTCTACCCCGACCCCACGGCACACGCCCTGTGCACCGCCATCGCCACCGCGCATGACGTGCCGGTGGACCATGTGTTCGTGGGCAATGGCTCGGACGAGGTGCTCGCCCATGCCTTCCAGGGGCTGCTCAACCATGAGGCGCCCCTTCTCTTTCCCGATATCACCTACAGCTTCTACCCCGTCTATTGCGGGCTGTACGGCATCCGCCACGAAACCATACCGCTTGACGGGGCGATGGGCATCGACATTGCGGCCTATCGCAGGCCGTGTGGCGGCATCATCCTGCCCAACCCCAATGCGCCCACCGGCATGGCCCTCGGGCTGGACGCCATCCGCGCCCTGCTGCGCGACCACCCTGATGCGGTGGTGGTGGTGGATGAAGCCTATGTGGATTTCGGGGCCGAGACGGCCATACCGCTCGTAGCCGCGCACCCCAACCTGCTGGTCGTGCGCACGCTGTCGAAATCGAGCGCGCTGGCCGGGCTGCGGGTGGGCTATGCCATTGGCCAGCCCGACCTGATCGCAGCCCTGACCCGCATCAAGGACAGTTTCAACTCCTATCCGCTTGACCGCCTGGCGCAGGTGGGGGCTATTGCCGCGATTGAAGATCGGGAATGGCTTGCAAATACAAGCGCCAGGATCATAAGCTCACGCGACAGGCTGACAGACAGCCTGGGAAAGATGGGGTTCGAGGTCCTGCCATCACGGGCGAATTTCGTATTCGCCCGGCATCCGGACCGTGACGGCGCACAGCTTGCCGCAGCCCTGCGGGCGCGGGCGATCATCGTGCGTCATTTCCGGACCCCGCGCATTGCACAATGGCTTCGCATCACCATTGGTACGGATGCCGAATGCCAGGCCCTGGTAAAGGGACTGGCCGACGTGCTTGCGCTGAACGAGGGGTAAGCCCCCGGTTCATCATGCATCGCGCTGCCGCCCTGCCCTTTGGGCCGGGTGGGCGTGGGTGCGTGCTGCGCCTCTTTCCATAATACGGTTAACAACTCATTTCCTGGACCATAGGTCCACAGGATCCTTATCATGCGCGCATTCCACGGACAGATGTCCGATAACCAGCCGATCCGTCGCACTCTTGCCGAAAAGCAGAAGCAGTTGCGCGACCTGCGCGAGACGCTGGCCTCCATGAAATCGCATACCTCACCCGCCCTGCGCGAAAGCGTGCAGAAACGCATCCGCCAGCTTGAAAGCGAAGTAACCGCCGCCCCCGCCCTCAAGGCGGCTGACCGGCGCGGCACACAGGCGGCACCGGGTGGCACCGACCGCCCCCGCACCCCGCGCAGGCGGCCTGAACGCAGCATCTGACCCACGGAAAAAGGCCGGAGCCCACAGGGTTCCGGCCTTTTTTATATCGTCACGCCGGGCGTCAGGCCCACAATCAAAAGTTTTTGGTGAAGCTGTTTTCAAAAAGCTTCGAAAAGAACGCCATCTTTTTTGAAAAAGGTGGCACCCAAAAACTTTTGATTTTCTCGACATGCCATAAAAAACGGGCCTGCCCTTTGTAGGGGCAGGCCCGCTTCACCCGCACAAACCAGGCGGGGCAGCCGGATCAGTGACCCAGGGTCACTTCCTCCGCCACATCACCGCGGGCGGCGGCTTCATCAATGTAGCGACGGGCTTCGGGCGAGACCGTCAGCACCAGCGTCAGCGCGGCCGAGGCCACATACAGGCCACAGAAGATCCAGATGATCCCCTCGATGCCGTGCCAGCTTTCGAACCACGTCACGATCGCCGGGCCAACCCAGGTGCTCGCACCCGCGCCCAGACCCAGGGCGGACAGGGCGGCGGCCTTTTCCTTCGGGCAGATCTGCGGCACCAGGCCGGACAGCGGCACGAAGGCGGCAATGGTTGCGCCATACAGCGCGCCCATCACGGCGGCGATGGCGAAGTTGCCGGGGAACATCTGCGGCACGTAGTAGAACAGCGGCACCGTGATCGCGGCACCCACACAGCCGAACAGGGCGACAACCGTGCGGTGGCCCAGACGGTCCGCCGTGATGCCGGACACAAGGTTCACCAGGATGTTCGACAGGAAGATGATCGACAGGAGCTGCAGCCACTGCGACAGCGAGAAGCCGATGACCTTGGTGAAGAACGCCGGCATGATGACCAGGAACGCATATTCCGACGACGTATTGATGGTGCGCACGATCATGGCGATGAACGTCTTGGGCTCACGCCACAGGATGCTGATCGAACTGAAGAAGATCGTGGCGGGCCTGGTGCCCACGGGGGCCAGGCGGCGCGAACCGATGGGCTCACGCGTCATGAGCAGGGCCAGCAGGCCACCGAACATGACCAGACCCAGCGAGGACCAGAATGTCGCCATCTCGCCAATCAGCGGAATGGAGAAGCTGGCGAACAGCGAACCCAGCGTGGGCAGCCCACCCGAGAACGCGAACCAGAACCAGCCCGCGGCCGAGCCAAGCTGGCGCGGCGGGGTGGCGGCTGCGATCCAGACCAGGAAGCCATAGGTGAACAGCAGGTAGCCAAAGCCACGCATGGTGTAGGCGGCCAGCATGATGGGATAGCTGTTCACGGCCACGCCAAAGGTCAGGAACAGGACCTCGAACACGCCCCAGATGGCAAGGCCGATCCACATGACCCGCTTGGGGCCCCACAGGTCGGACAGCGGCCCCGAAGCCCAGGAGGACAGGGACACGGTCACGCCATAGATGGTGAACAAAAGCGCCGTATCGCGCGATGAAATGCCCTGCCCCTCAAGATAGGGCGCCAGGTAGCCAGCCTCGACACCATCACCGATCATGAAGAACAGCAGACCGACGAACCCCCAGAACAGGGGAGCCGGAATGCCAAGCCGATCGGCCAGGGACGTTGATTCGGACAGATTGTCTGTCTGTTTCAAGGGGAGAGTCTCCTCTTTCACAGGCAGCCGACACGAAAACGAGCGGCCCCGCCTCATTGCGGAGCGTCGATGCAGGCTGCGTCCGCACAGTCCGGCTTTCCGGAAACACCAGTGCGGAACTCAGTTTCACAAGTCGGGCGTGCAACCACCCGTGCGGGTCAAGACCATGAGGGACAAGCAGGCGGCACAAGCGCCAAAACGCCAGCGCATCATGCCTGGCAGACCTGCTGTTCATGCGAATGACCAGCCGTAAAGTCGTCAATCCGGCAGGAAAACACGCCCCTGGGCGCGGCTTTCATAACAATGTTATGAAAAAACACATAAACCGCACCGAAAAACGCGCACGATCCTGTGATTTCCCAGCGCCGGAAAGACCATGAATTGGCCAGATATACGGAATCGTTTCAGTATCGAACGATTTCACAGTGACAGGATAGTTTCTGACCTCCGCCAAGACATGAAAAATATATTCAGTGGGGATAATCTATACTAAAAAAGTCTCGTGAATGTAAGGGAATTTTCAAATTTTTGACACGATTCTGATTTCTTCCTTATTATATCAACAACTTTCAGATGATATTTTTATGCATGGACTGCATGCATCGCCCGCCACCCCCATCTTTCGCACCGGGTGGGTTCCTGCCATAGTCGGGGCCGCGCCCCGGTGGGGCAGATGCGCCCGCGCTGCACCTTGATGCTGCCGGGACAGGACGAACGGAACGGTCATGGTGAACATCAAGCTGTCTTTACGCCTCGCCGCGCTGCCGGTTGCATTGCTGCTTGCGCCTGCGGGCCTGAGCACGCTGGCGCATGGGCAGAGCCTGGCCACGCAGAAGGTGCAGCGCGCCATGGACGTACTGCGCCTCAAGCCCGACCTGGCCAGCAAGGCATGCCTCGACAAGCTTGATGACCTGCACAAGATGGAAAAGGTGATTGAGGAGGCGGGCGAGAGCGCGCACAACCCCAACCTGTCGCTCGCGCATGACGTGATGGAATCCGACTACGAAGACGCCACCGAATCCTGCGTGCCCGACGCCACCAAGCTGTGCGCCAACCCCGGATCACTGGCCAGCGCCAACCAGAAGAAACTGTGTGATTCGCTCGATACGATCATGTCGGTTGACGGGTCGGATGAAGGCGAGGAAGCCGTCTCCGCCCCGCAGGGCACGTCATCAGACTGACCGGCCTTCGGCCATTCCCCTGAATATAAAAGTTTTTGGTGAAGCTTTTTCCAGAAAGCTTCAGGAGAATGCCGCCTTTTTAAAAAAGGCGGCCCCCTTCATGGCAGTTGCGCCAGCAGGTGCAGCCCTTCGGCGCTGCCCAGCACGGCGGATTTTTCCGCCCGGTTGAGTTCACGCACCGCCGTGGCCAGGTCAGGGGCCTCGCGCAGCTTGAGCAGCCCCACCAGCAGCGCCGGGTTGATCGGGTCGCCGCGCCTGCGCGGCGGCGGCAGCATGATCTCGTGCACCCGCAAAAGCCCCGCACGGGCCCGCAGGGCAGCAATGGCCTCCTGTATCGGGTGGCCCGCCATCTGGCCCATATAGGCCACGGCCTCATGCAGCACCGGCGGCGGGTCCGTCTCCTCGGGGATGAGCAGCAGCCGCGCGCGGCGCAGGGCCTGGCCTGCGGCTTCACTACCGGTCAGGGCAGCCAGCGGAATGGCACAGACCAGCCCCAGCGTGACCGGCAGCATCCACAAGAACAGCGGCAGCGACACGCTCCACGCCGCTCCCGCCAGCGCAATGCCCAACGCCGTATGCACCCAGTACAGCCGCACGTTCTGCATGATCTGCAACCCGCCCGCATCACGCCGCTGCGCGTTCCAGCCGGAATCACGGCCAAGCAGGATGGACAGCACGCCCGCCGTCTGGATTATCATGGCGATCGGCGCGATCAGGCCGCCGATCAGCGTCTCGACCAGAATGGAGGCCGCCGCCATGATCGCGCCGCCGCAACCCCGACGCAGCGGGCCATCAATGACCAGCAGCGCATAGGCCAGGATCTTGGGGGCGAGCAGCACGATCATGGTGCCAATGAACATGTATTCCGCCTGCACGGGGTCAACATGCGGCCAGTGCGGGTAGAGCAGCTTGGTATCGCCAAAATATTCCGGCTTGTAGAAGCGGTTCTGCAACGACACCACAATGCCCACGAGCAGGAAGATCAGCCATAGCGGCGCCGTGACATAGGAGCCGATGCCCATGAGCATGTGCATGCGGCTGACCCAGTGCAGCCCCCGCGCGGGCAGTACCTTGGCGTGCTGCAGGTTGCCCTGGCACCAGCGCCGGTCTCGGATGGCGATATCGGTCAGCGAGGGCGGGCTTTCCTCATAGGAGCCCATCAGGGCGGGCACCATGTGAATGGCCCAGCCGCCACGGCGCATCAGGGCGGCTTCCACAAAGTCATGGCTCAGGATCGCGCCACCAAAGGGCTTGCGGCCCGGCAGGTGCGGCATGCCCGCCTGCTCGGCAAAGGCTGCGGTGCGGATGACCGCGTTATGCCCCCAGTAATTGCCCTCCGACCCGTGCCACCAGGCAATGCCGTGGGCAATCAGCGGGCCATACACGCGGCCTGCGAACTGCTGCATGCGCGCAAACAGCGTGCGCCCGTTCACGATCACCGGCAGGGACTGGATCAGGGCCACGCCGGGGTTGTTTTCCATGGCCGAGGTCAGGCGCACGATCACGTCGCCGGACATGACGCTGTCGGCATCGAGCGTGATCATCTGCTGGTAGGCCGCGCCATAGGTGCGCACCCATTCGCCAATATTACCGGCCTTGCGGTCGGTATTGACCGCGCGCCTGCGGTAGAACAGCCGCCCGCCCCAGCCCGTGGCGCGGCACAGGGCCATGTAGGCGGCCTCCTCCGCCACCCAGATGTCGGGGTCAGTCGTGTCGGACAGGATGAACACGTCAAACGCGCGTTCCTGCCGCGTTGCGCCCAGGCTGTCGATAGTGGCGCGCAGCCCGGCCATGACCCGGCCCGGATCTTCGTTATAGGTGGGCATGAGCAGCGCCGTGCGGGTGGTGACCCGCGGCAGCGCGCCGCTGCGCCTGATGCCAAGCCCCAGCCCGCCATGCGCCAGCATGGAGGCAAAGCCCGCCAGCGCCGAGGTAAAGGCCAGCGCGATCCATAAAAACAGCATGACGAACAGCAGCAGCATGACCATGCCCGCCACCGAGCGCTGCACGGCATTGAACACGAGGTCCATCTCGTAACCGGCCATGCCGGTCATGGCCACGGCACCACCAATCACCAGAAGCCGCCGCAGCCCGATCAGCCGCCATTGGGTGGCGGGCACCGCAGGGCGGCCATGCCGGTCGGGCTCGGCTTCGAGCGCGCACACGGGCATGTCGAGCGGGGCTGGAGGCGGCAGGGCGGCCCAGCCCTGCGGCAGCAGGCTGGCAGGCGGCAGGGCCGGGCGCGGTGGTGCCCCTACGGCGTCCATCGATAGACCCATTCTTCCGATACGGGGCCATTGTCATCGGCCAGCACGCAGTTCAGTTCCGCAACCTTGGCATCACCGGGTGCGAACTCGAACGTGCTGCGCCAGCCATGGATGGGCTCGACCGGCTCGACCACCACATTGCGTATCTCCCCCGCCGAGGCGCGGCATTGCAGGTGGAAGTGCGGGTTGTCGGGCAGCCTGTCAAAAGGTGCACCGGTAAAATCGAGGTCGAAGAAGCGCGTATGCGAATCATCGGTCGCATCCCCCACGCGGGTTGCGGCGATACGCGCGAGCTTGGTGGGCCATGGCGTGTCCCACCCCCAGTACATGCGGTAGGTGAACACGTATTCGCGGCCTGCGGCCAGCGGCTCCTGCGGACGCCAGAACGAGACGATGTTGTCATTGACCTCGTTGGGGGTGGGAATCTCCACCAGGTCGACAGCACCTGCCCCCCAGTCCCCGATCGGCTCGATCCACAGCGAGGGGCGCTTTTCGTAATTCAGCGCCACGTCCTCAAAATCGGTGAAGGCGCGCTTGCGCTGCATCAGGCCAAAGCCATGCGGCCGCACATCGGTAAAGGCGGAGAACTGCAGGTCACGCGGGTTGCGCAGCGGCCGCCATAACTGCTGCCCGCTGCCCGTCCACATGGAAAGGCCTTCGCTGTCATGGGCGGCGGGGCGCCAGTCATCCACGCGCGAGCGGTCATTGGCATCGAAATAGAACATGCCGGTGAGCGGGGCGATGCCGGATTCGGCAATCGCCTTGCGCGGGTAAAGCGAGGACTGCACGTCAAACACCGTGGTCTCGCCGGGGCGGATGGTAAAGCGGAACGCGCCGGTGAGCGAGGGACTGTCGAGCAGCGCATGCAGCACCACGCTATCCACGCCCGCCTTGGGCTTTTCCAGCCAGAAGGCGCGGAACAGGGCAAATTCCTCGCCCGTCGGGTCGCCGGTACCATTGGCGAAGCCACGGGCGGACAGGCCATAGGTCTGCCCCTTGGCCACGGCGCGGAAATAGGATGCACCAAGGAAGACGCAGAACTCCTCCATCACGCCCGGCGTATTGATGGGCGCGCGCAGGCGTAGCCCGGCAAAGCCGATATCATCATTCACGCGCAGGGCGGGGTCATTGAAGGTAAACATGTCGGGGTTGAAGGCGATGGGGCGGCTCTGGCCGTCAACCACCTCGTTCATGTCGATCCGTGGCGCGTACAGATAGCCACGGGGAAAGAACTCGACCTCAAAACCAAGATTCTCGCCATGCCACAATGCCTGCTCAGGGCGGTAGGCCATGGAATTGTACTGATCGAAATTCAGGTTGCGCAGGGGGGCTGGCAATGACTGGGAAGGCGGCTGGTAAGCCTGCTGCGACAACTGATGGGCCAGGGTACGAACCGTGTTGGAATCAAAATTGCTGCTCTGGGTTGCCCGCGCCGCCCGTGGCGCGGCAAACCCCACGACCGACAGGGCGGACAGGGCCGTGCCCGCTTTCATGAAATGACGTCGTAACACCTAATTCAACTCCAGTCCGTTCTTCTTTTAAGAAGTGCTGACACACTATTCTTTATTTTTTACCACTGGGCAAAGACACTTATGCCACAAACCGTGATCAACAATGCTGATGGCTTTTTCACGGCGTGGGTGAACACATACCTGCCAATGTTTCAAGGGGGCCTCGTACGGCCTCGCGCGCGGCCTGCTCGATTTCACGGTACAGGCGCAGCACCGCCTCGCCCTCCGCTGAAAGGCCAGCCCCGCCACCGCCACCCGGCCTTGCGCTGACCAGCGGGCGGGCAAAGGTGGTATTCATCGCCTCGACCAGCAGCCACGCGCGCCGGTAGGACATGCCCATGGCCCGCGCCGCAGCCGAGATCGAGCCGGTCTCGCCAATCTGTTCGAGCAGGCGGATCTTGCCATGCCCGAGCAGGGGCGTGCCATTTGCGTCGAGCCGCAAGGTCAGGCGCATCTGTGTCATGTTTTCCATACTCCCGGCAGCCGCTATGATAATGGCCTCTTCTACCTGAAATATCCTTATCTGGAATGGATTTTTCCCATCATGCGCCAGGCAGTGCTTTCACCAGGGCGACCTTCGGCTTCATGGGCCCCGATGCAGCCGGGCCATCTGCCCGCGGTGGTGGCGCTTGCCGCCCGCCTGCACCCCGGCTGCCCCGAACGGGCGGACGTGCTTGATGAACGCCGCAGGCTGTGCCCTGCGGGCTGCCGGGTATTGCTGAGGGAAAACGGGCAGGTGGGCGGCTACATGCTGAGCCACCCGTGGCGCATGAGCCACCCGCCCAGGCTCGATACCCATCTTGGCCGCCTGCCGCACTGTCCCGATTGCTGGTATCTGCATGATATTGCAATCGATCCTGCCCTGCGCGGTCAGGGCCATGCCCATGCGGCGCTGCATCATCTCAACGCGCAGGCACGCCTGCATGGCGTGCAATGGCTGGCCCTGATGGCGGCGGAAGGGGCACGCACGCTGTGGGCGCATCTGGGGTTTGCGCCAATACCTGACGTGCCCGCCGCCATTACCACAAGCTATGGCGCGGATGCCTGCCCCATGCGCCGGGCAGTGGACATATTTCAAAACAATACATGCCCTGAAGCGTTTTGAAACACGCTGCGCCAAAACCCTTTTACAGCGCCTGCATCACCGCCCGCACGCCGTGTTCACGAATGGCATGGCGCGTTTTGACCACAGCGGCATCGAGTGCGATCGAATCCATATCGCGCCAGCCATCAAAGGCAGGCAGGGCAAGGGCTGCCGCAAGATTGGCCTCATTGACCAGCGCCATGTCATCGGCATCGAGCGTGGGTTCGAGCGGGGCGTAGCTGTCGCCCTTCTCGTCACGGCCGCGCAGCATTTCCAGATAGGCGGCAATGCCGAAGGCGATGCGGCCCAGGTCATGCCCGCTCTCCAGCGAGCGGCGCACCGTATCGGTCCAGAACACACGTACTTTCGAGGCCCCATCACTACAGATCCGCAAAAGCGTATCGGCCACCGCCTGGTTGGAGAAACGGCTGAGCAGACGCCTGCGATATACATCAAGATCAAAATCAGCGGGCGCGTCGATCTGGGGCATGGCATCATGCATCCAGTAGGCGTTGACCAGGCGCTCGAGGTCGGCATCCGCCACGGCTTCATGCGCATAGCGGTAGCCCAGCAGAAGCCCCGCGGCACCCAGCAGGATATGCCCGGCATTGAGCATGCGCACCTTCACCTGCTCATAGCCCGCCACGTCATCCACAAACTGCACGCCTGCCTTTTCCAACGCGGGGCGGCCATTACAGAAATTGTCCTCCAGCACCCACTGGCTGAAATCCTCCGCCAGCACGGGCAGGTCGTCATCCAGGCCGCTGGCCTCGTTCAGCGCCTGGCGCGTGGCCCGGTCCACGCCGGGCGTGATGCGGTCAACCATGGAGCATGGAAAGGTCACGTTGGCCTCGATCCAGTCGGCCAGATCGGGGTCAACCGCGCGGGCATAGCCCACAAAGGCCGTCCGCGCGACATGGCCATTGCTGCGCAGGTTATCGCATGAGAGCACGGTAAAGGGCGGCAGGCCCGCCTCGCGCCTGCGGCGCAGCCCCTCCACCACGTAACCGAACACGGTGGCCGGGCTGCGCGGATGGGCAAGGTCCGCGCTCACGCCTGCCTCATCAAGGCGGAACTGCCCGGTTTCCTCATCAATGTTATAGCCGCCTTCGGTAATCGTCATGCTGACGATGCGGGTCTCGGGTGAGGCCAGGCGGGCCAGCACGGCCTCGGGGTCGGCGGGGGCGAGCAGGTATTCACGTAGCGCCCCAATGATGGAGATGGTGCGCGCGCCATCGGCCGCCACCTCGGTCAGGGAATACAGGCAGTCCTGCTGCTGGAACTGCCGCGCCTTGGCCTCCCCGCGCGGGCCGCCGTTCAGCCCCACGCCCACGATGCCCCATTGCGACTGCCCCGGCAGGCCGAGGCACTGGTTGACGTACCACGCCTCATGCGCGCGAAAGAAATTGCCCACGCCAAAATGAACGATCCCTCGCCCCACCGTCTCACGCCTGTAGGCCAGCGCCTGCACGCCAGCGGGAAGGGTGGTGAGGGTTGTTGCATTCAGCATGGTGTTTCTACGCTCCTTCAGGATGTGGGGCGGGCGCGACCCTCCGGCATGGGAACGGACGCAGCCTTGCCCTCGGGCTCGAATCCGGCCTCGGCCACCATCGGGTGGCCATCAAGCGGGAACGGACCATCATCCGTGCGCCCGTCCGACCAGATATTCCGCACGGCCAGCCGCATGTCGGCATGCAGCAGGCCAACAGCGAAACGCATGACAGGGGTCCAGTGTTCCCCATCCGGCTGTTCAAGCCGGTCAAGCAGGGGGCGCATGTCATCATCGGGCAAGGCGTGGCCCCGGCGGGTCTTGGCCAGCATGTCGCACCGCGCGGCCATCTGACCCAGCACATCGACCAGCATGTCACGCTCACGGGCCAGGATATCGCCCGTATGGGCGGTTTCGCCCTCGGTGCCCGCGCGCGCGATGAAAATGGCATCCGAGCGGATGCGGCGCAAAAGCCCCGGCAGGCGCAGCACCAGCGGGTCGTGCTTCGCCAGCGAGGACGGGTGCTCCACCTCCGCCTCCTGCACGCCGTCATTCATGTCCTGCAGCAGGGAGCGGCACATCGTGTCGATGGTGGCCAGCGCATCGTGGTCGGGGTGATTGTGCAACGCCCCCGAAAGCAGGTCGGACAGGCGGCGCAGCAGGCTTGCGGCATTGCCCAGCACCTCGCGCCGCGCCTCGCCGCGCAGCACGAAGAACGACACCGCGAACGACACCACCACCCCGGTCATGATCGAGGCGATGCGCTGCAGCGGCCGTGAAAACGGCTCGCCCGTGGCGGGGAACAGCAGCACCACCATGAGCGTGACAATGGCCACCCGCATCTTGGGCCGCAGCGCCACCAGCACGGCAAGCGGCATGAGCATGACCCAGAACACCATGCCCACCGAAAGCGAGGTGTACTGCTCGAGCGCAATGGCGGACATGCCCGCCGCCGCCCCGATCAGCGTGCCCACGATCTGCTCGCGCCCTGTCGAGAGTGTCTGCGTCAGGCGACTCTGGGTAATGACGATGACCGAGGTGATGAGCGCCCAGACCGGCTCATCGAGATGGATGATGGTGGCGACGATGCCGGACAGGATGAGCGAGACATTCATCCGCACGACCTGCCGCCACGTACCCGGCCCCATGATGGAATAGAAGAGGTTCTTCAGGCGTTCAGGCATGCAGATCAGTGCCCGCCCCCTTCAGGCAGCGGGAACGGCACCCAGCGCAGGCCATCGGCGTTCTGCACCAGGAACAGCACGGTCTTGCGGTGCTGGGCGCGGGCGGCGTCGATCTGGCGGCGCAGGTCGGCGGGCGTGTTGACGGCCGACTGCTGCACCTCGGTCACGACATCGCCGGGGCGCAGGCCGCGCTCGGCGGCGGCGCTGTCATCGGTAACACCCGTGACCAGCACGCCTTTCTGCCCTTCGGCCATGTTGTATTTCTGGCGGGCGATATCGTCGATCTCGCCAACGGTAAAGCCCATGCCCGCAATGGCCAGGCTGCCCTGGGCGGGGTTCTTGCTGGCGGGCTTGCTGTCGGCCTTGTCGGTCTTTTCCTCGGGCAGGGCGCCGATGGTTATGGCCACGTTCATCTGCTGGCCCTTACGCCAGATGCCCATATGCGCGACACTGCCCCCCGCAAGCTCGGCCACGAGGCGCGGCAGGGCACGGCCATCAATATCCTTGCCGTTCAGGCTCTGGATCACGTCCCCCGTCTGCAGGTGCGCCACCGCCGCAGGCCCCTTGGGCTCGACGCCCGCGATCAGCGCGCCGTGGGGGCTTTGCAGGCCCAGGCCATCGGCAATTTCCTGCGTCACGTCCTGGATGCGCACGCCAATCCAGCCGCGCGTGACCCGGCCATGATGGCGCAACTGCTCGATAATGCCCTGCGCTTCGGCCGACGGGATGGAGAAGCCAATGCCGATCGACCCGCCCGAAGGCGAGTAGATGGCGGTATTGATGCCGATCACCTCGCCGCGCAGGTTGAACAGCGGGCCACCGGAATTGCCCTTGTTGATGGGCGCATCGGTCTGGATGAAGTCATCATACGGCCCCTGCTCGATATTGCGCCCGCGCGAGGAGACGATGCCCGCCGTCACCGTGCCCGACAGGCCGAACGGGTTGCCGATCGCCAGCACCCAGTCGCCCACGCGGGCGTGGTCGCTATCACCAAACGGCACGGCGGGCAGGGGCTTGGGGCTGTCCACCTTCAGCACGGCAAGGTCGGTGCGGTCGTCATGGCCGAGCAGCCGGGCCTTGAGCACGGTATTGTCCTGCAGCGTGATGGTGATCTGGTCGGCATGGCGCACGACGTGGTTGTTGGTCACGACCACGCCGGAAGGGTCGATGATGAAGCCCGAGCCCAGCGCCTGCATCTTGCGCGGCGGCGCGTTGGGGCTGTCCTGGCGGTTCATGAAGTCGTGGAAGAATTTCTCGAACGGCGAGCCTTCGGGGAAGTTGGGCACCTGGGGCGCACTATCGCCATCATCGCCGTCGTCATCGTCCTCGCCGGGGCGGACCATCTCGGTGGTGGAGACGTTTACCACGGCGGGCAGCAGCCGGGCCGCGAGGTCGGCGAAGCTGTCGGGCATGTTGCGCCCCTCGCCGGGCAGGCGCAGCGGTGCTGCGGGCGCGGGCGTTGAAGCCGGGGCGGGATCGGCCGCGCGGGCGGCATGGCCCCCAAGGGCCGTGACCAGCCCCATGGCAAGGCAGGATCGGGAAAAGACTGCGGCGCGAAAGGACATGGGGCTCATACATCCTGCTGAACGGGATCGATCGGACGGGCACCTATATCACGCCCTTCACAGGGGCGGAAACCACAGCTTCAGCCCCGGCACAGCGGGGCGGCCGCGGGCATGGAGGCCGCCCTGCCCCGCCTTGCCGCCACGCGCTGGCGCTCCTTCACCCTTGCCACGGCCAGCAGCACGTAAAATCCCGCCACGTTCACCACCACCTGCATCACCCACCCGGTGCCAAAACTGGTCAGCACCAGCCGCCCGTACAGGTCGACCAGCGTGCCTGCGGTGAAAATTTCCAGCGAGTGGCGGCCAAACAGCGCCATGAGCTGGCCAAAGCGCGTACCGGCCCACACGGTGGCGCGTGGCGAGGACTGCACGAGGTAGAACAGCGCCAGCACATCAACCAGCCGCCACGGCGAGAGGATCATCTTGTCCGGCAGCGCCATGACCACGGGCCTAAGATCGGCAAAGCCCCAGTCCGTCCACGGAAAGGACTGCACGGCGGAAAATATCAGGTAGAGCGCACACAGCCCCGCAAGCAGGCGCGAGCGCGGCAGGCTGCCATCATGCCGCCCCGCAACCCGGGCCGCGCACACGCCGAGCACAAACAGGAACTGCCAGGCCAGCGGGTCGAAATACCAGCCATCAGGGTCGAGCCAGTTGGGAAAGTTCAGCCGCGGGTCATAATTCACCCCCAGCCACACCGCAGCACTCAGCCCCAGCACCACCGGCGTGCCCACCCCGCGCAGCAGGGCGTAAAGCGGGGCGAACCCCAGCAGCAGCACGATATAGAGCGGCAGGATGTTGAGGTTGCCCGGCAGCGCCACGAGCGAGAGCACCCGCCACACCGAATCCAGCCCATGCGCCAGTTCCGGCTCTAAAAAATCGACCGGCACCGGCCAGAAATGCCGCCAGATTCGGATGGTCGCGATACACACCACCACCATCACGATCTGGAACACATAAAGCTGCCAGCACCGCCGCCCGATGCGCGCCAGAACCGCGACCACCGGCTTTTTGGCAAAGGCCCGCCCGTAGGCCAGCCATGAGGCATAACCCGCGAGCAGCACGAAGACCTCCGCCGCATCGGCAAAGCCGATATTGCGCATGGTAAAGCGGTTGAGCCAGTTCTGGGGGATATGGTCGATGCACATCATGAGGAGTGCAGCCCCCCGCAGGGCGTCGATACGGTGGTCACGCCGGTGCGGGGCCTGCGCCCGCTCGCTGGAAATGCCCATGATGCTCCCTGCCTGCCTCAACACGATGCGCCCGGACCATGACCCGGCGGCGCCCGATGAGCGTAAAGCAGCAAATCGGATCGCAAGCCATTCTCATCATGGCAGGGATGCCCCGCAGCACTGTCATGGCGCGCCAATGCCGCCTGCGCACCGTTTCATGACTCGACCACCCTGCCCCGGCCCTTCTATACCCGCACGGGCGAGAGAGCAGGGAGCGCAACCATGACCAGTCCCGACCGGGCAACCATAGAAACCGTGCTGCGACAGGTGCGCACGGACGATCATGCCGCAAGCGTTGCGGAACTGGGCAGCCTTGATGCCTTCATGATGCGTGACGGCGTGCTCCATGTCGCCATTGCGACCGACCGCACGCGGGCCGAACGCCTGCAATCCCTGCTACCCGCACTCGAACGCGCCCTTGTTGGTGCGGTTCCCGGCAGCACGGGGGCCAGTGTCATCCTGACCGCGCACCGCCCTGCCCCGGCCCCCACAGCACCCGCGCCTGCGGCAGGCGGCGGCCACCGCCCGCTCAACCTTGGCGGGGGTAAGGCAGGCAAGGCGCCCACCGGCCCGCTGCCCGCAGGCGTGGGCGTGGTGATTGCCGTGGCCTCGGGCAAGGGGGGCGTGGGCAAGTCCACCACGGCGGTCAACCTTGCCGTGGGTCTGGGGCTGGAAGGGCTGAAGGTGGGGCTGATGGATGCCGACGTGCATGGCCCCTCCCTGCCGCGCATGATGGGCGTGAACGGCCAGCCCGAAGTGCGCGATGGCCGCCTGATCCCGCCGCATAAATGGGGCATTGCCGCCATGTCGATCGGCATGCTGGTGGAAGAGGACAAGGCCATGATCTGGCGCGGGCCGATGGTGATGGGCGCCATTGGCCAGTTGCTGGGCGATGTGGAATGGGGCGCGCTGGACGTGCTGGTGGTGGACATGCCGCCCGGCACGGGCGATGCCCAGTTGACCCTTGCGCAGAAAACCGCGCTGGCCGGGGCCATTATCGTCTCCACCCCGCAGGACATTGCCCTGCTCGATGCGCGGCGCGGTGTGACCATGTTCGAGAAGATGAACGTGCCGGTGCTGGGCGTTGTGGAGAACATGTCCTATTTCTGCTGCCCCAACTGCAACCACCGCACCGAACTGTTCGGCCACGGTGGGGCACGGGCGGAAGCCGAAAAGATGGGCGTGCCCTTTCTGGGCGAGATCCCGCTGCTGGCCGATATCCGCGCCAGCGCCGATGAGGGCGCGCCCATCGTGATCGCAGCGCCTGACAGCCCGGCAGGCCTGGCCTATCGCGCGCTGGCCCATACGGTGGGGGCTACGCTGCGGCGCCTGCTGGACAAAAAGAAATGAAGCCTTGAGGGCCGCCTTTATTTCAGGGGCGGCCTTTTTTGAAGCTTTTTGAAAAAAGCTTCACCAAAAACTTCTATTTTTAAAAATCAGAAGTTTTTTGGTTCTTTTTTACAAAAAAGAACCGCTTAACTACACAAACTACAGCTTGCGATCCCGCTTGATCCGGTCCCATGCCGCGTTGATCTGGGCAATCCGGGCCTCGCCCTGCGCGCGCATGGCCTCGCTCGCCCCACGCGCAGACAGCACATCGGGGTGGTGCTCACGCACGAGGCGGCGCCAGACCACGCGCACTTCGTCATTGCTGGCATCGCGTGAAACGCCCAGTACCTCATAGGCGTCGATTTCGCTCACGCCGGGGCGGGCACCACCTTCGCGCGCGCGGTCCCACGCACCGGGGCTGAGGTTGAAGGCCCTGTGCACGCCCCGCAGGAAGGCTTCCTCGCGTATGTTCACCTCGCCATCGGCGCGGGCGATGACGAACAGCGCGGCGAGTGCCTCTTCAAGCATGTCGGTCTTGTTGGCAAAGGCGCGGCCGAGTTCGGAAGCGAAGGCCTTGTAGTCATCGGTGCGCTGGCGGGCGCTGTCGAACAGGCGGCCCACTTCCTTCATGTTCTCGGGGGGCAGGTGGAAGCGGCGCTTGAAGGCGTCGATCTCGGCGCGGTTCACCGGCCCGTCGCACTTGGCCACCTTGGCGGACAGGATGATGATGACCAGCCCGTATAACTGGTCGCGCTTGCCCATGGCGGCTGCCATCTTGGCGGCCATGAAGGTGGCCGCGCCGTTGGGGTCGGCATTGAGCCGCGGGCCCCAGCGATCGGTCCAGCCACCTGCCGGGGTTTCCAGCAACGAGCCGTTATCCGCCGCGTGGCCGAGCGCCGTGCCCACCACAGCGCCCATGGGGCCGCCAACCGCGAACCCCGCAACGCCACCAAAAATCTTGCCCCAGATCGCCATGCCCCGATGTTAGCACGATTGCCCGGTCAACCCAACTGATCTTGCCTGTCGGTACCAGCCATTTCGGGCAGGGCTGGCATCCATTCGCGCAATGCCTCCACCCGCAGGGCAGACGCCAGGGGCCGGTCGGGGGGGCGTGCGGCATCGACCTGCCCCACGAGGGCTGCGAGGGCAAGCCCGCGTGCCTGCGCAATGAGGTGCAGCGCATGCCAGAACTCCGGCTCCAGCGCCACGGAGGTGCGGTGACCCGACAGGTTGAGGCTACGCTTTTGCAGCATCCTGGCACCGCGCTGGGCGGGCAGCGGCATGGCGGGCGGCGCGCTCATGCGGGCAGCCGCAGCGTGGCCCACCGCGCGGCCTCGGCCACGACGGGATCAAGGTCATTGCACAGGCGGGCGACTGCCGGGCGAAGGGAAGCCTGCCCGCTATTGCCAATGGCCACCGCCACGTTGCGCACGAACCGGTTGCGGCCAATGCGCTTGATGGGCGAGCCGGAAAAACGCGCCCTGAACCCCGCATCATCCAGCGCCGCCAATTCTGCCAAAGGCGGAGCATGCAGGTCATCGCGCGCGGCAAGCTTCATATGGCTGGTCGCCTGCGCGAAGCGGTTCCACGGGCACACGGCAAGGCAGTCGTCGCAACCATAGATGCGGTTGCCCATGGCCGGGCGCAGTTCTACGGGAATCGGGTCGCGGTTCTCGATGGTGAGGTAGGAAATGCAGCGCCGCGCATCCATTACGCCAGGCGCAGGAAAGGCATCGGTCGGGCAGGCGTCAAGGCAGCGGGTGCAACTGCCGCACCCCCCGCCTGATGGCGCGGATTGCGGCAGGTCGAGCGTGGTATAGACCTCGCCCAGAAACAGCCAGCTCCCGTGCTGGCGCGATACCAGCGAGGTATGCTTGCCCTGCCAGCCCAGCCCCGCATTCTGCGCCAGCGGTTTTTCCATGACCGGAGCGGTATCGACAAACACCTTGACCTGCGCCTCACAGGCCGCCCGCCTGCCCTCGTTCACCACAAACTGCGCCAGATGCTTGAGCATGCCCTTGACCACGTCATGATAGTCGCGGTTACGGGCATAGACGGAAATATTGCCCGCATCAGGCACGCGGGTGGTGGCCAGCGCGTCGCCCTGTGGCGCGTAGTTCAGCCCCAGCGCGATGACGCTGCGCACCTCGGGCCACAGGCCACGAGGGTCGCCGCGCTGGGCCATGCGCTCGGCCATCCAGCCCATGCTGCCCGCAAATCCGTTCTCCACAAAGGCGGCAAGGCGGGCACGCGTCGCATCATCCAGCCGCGCGGGCGCAAAGCCCACGGCATCAAAGCCCAACGCGCGCGCATGGGCTTCAATGCGGGCCGCAAGGCGGGCCGGATCAGGCGACGCCTGTGCCATCAGGCCACGGGCGGAATGTCGGGAAAGGGCATTTCATCCCCACTCCAGTCATCCATTGCCCACTGAGCACGCAGGTGGGCGGCATGGGCTTCGAACGTGCCATCGACAATGGCCGCCCGCATGCCGCGCATCAGCCGCTGGTAATAGGCGATGTTGTGCCATGTCAGCAGCATCGGCCCCAGCATCTCGTTGGCGCGGAACAGGTGGTGCAGGTAGGCGCGGCTGTGGCGTGAGCAGGCCAGGCAGTCGCAATGCGGCGAGATGGGCCGCGAATCGCTGGCATGCCGGGCATTGCGGATGTTGAGCGTGCCACGCTCGGTATAGGCGCGCGCCGTGCGCCCCGCCCGCGTGGGCATGACGCAGTCGAACATGTCCACCCCGCGCTCGACCGCGCCAAGCAGATCATCGGGCGTGCCGACGCCCATCAGGTAGCGCGGGCTGCCATCGGGGATGAGCGGCACGGTGGCCTCAAGGGTGGAGAACATCAGTTCCTGCCCTTCCCCCACTGCAAGGCCGCCAATGGCGTAGCCTTCAAAGCCGATGCCGGTCAGCGCCTTCACGCTCTCGGCCCTCAGTTCCGGCTCGGTACCGCCCTGGATGATGCCGTACTGCGCGTAACCGGGCCGCTGCACGAAGGCCGTGCGGCACCGCTCGGCCCAACGCATCGACATGCGCATGGATTGGGCAATCACCTCCGGGGCCGCGGGCAGGGCGGGGCATTCGTCAAAGCACATGCTGATGGTGGCATCGAGCGCGTGCTGGATGTCGGTCGAGCGCTCGGGGGTGAGGCGATGCTTCGAGCCATCAATATGCGAGCGGAAGGTCACGCCGTCCTGATCAAGCTTACGCAGCGGGCCAAGCGACATGACCTGAAACCCGCCCGAATCGGTCAGGATCGGCCCCGGCCAGTCCATGAAGCGGTGCAGGCCACCAAGCTGGCGCACCCGCTCGGCGCCGGGGCGGAGCATGAGGTGATAGGTGTTGCCCAGCACGATACCAGCGCCCGTAGAACGCACGCTGTCCATCGTCATGGCCTTGACCGTGCCAACCGTGCCCACGGGCATGAAAGTGGGGGTGGCGACCGTGCCATGCGCGGTGTCGAGCCAGCCCGCGCGGGCGTGGCCGGAGCGCGCTTCGGGCCGCCAGCGGAAAGTGGTCATGGCAGGTCTCCCTCGGTGCGGTGCAGCAGGCAGGCATCGCCATAGGAATAGAAGCGGTAGCCGCTGGCAATGGCGTGGGCATAGGCCGCCTGCATGCGGTGGTAGCCGCCAAAGGCGCAGACCAGCATGAACAGCGTGGAGCGCGGCAGGTGGAAATTGGTCAGCAGCATGTCCACCGCACGAAAGCGGTAGCCGGGCTTGATGAAGATGGCCGTCTCGCCATGAAAGGGGTGGACGATGCCGTTCTCGTCCGTTGCACTCTCGAGCAGGCGCAGCGAGGTGGTGCCCACGGCCACAATCCGCCCGCCTGCCGCCCGCGCGGCGTTGATGCGCTTGGCTGCATGCGGCGAGATGGTGCCGCGCTCGGCATGCATGCGGTGGGCGGAAATCTGGTCGCTGCGCATGGGCAGGAAGGTACCCGCGCCTACATGCAGCGTCAGGGTCTGGCGAATCACGCCTGCCCTGTCGAGTGCGGCCAGCAGGTCGGGCGTAAAGTGCAGCCCCGCCGTGGGGGCGGCTACCGCGCCCCGGTGCTGGGCGAAGATGGTGCTGTAGTCCTTGCGATCTTCCTCGGTCGGGCCATCGGGGCGGGCGATGTAAGGCGGCAGGGCCAGTTGCCCCGCATCATGCAGGAACTGGTCAAAGGCTGCCCCCTCGGCGCTGAAGCGCAGGGTCACGTCGCCCGCATCGCCCCGGCTGATGACCTCCGCCGTAACCGCGCTGCGGCCAAAGGTGAGCGTATCACCCGGCCGCAGGCGGCGGGCGTTGCGGGCGAGCACATGCCATGAGCCATCGGGCAGGATGCGGTCGAGTGTTATGCCGATCTTCGCCTCGCCGCGCATGGCGGCAAGCTGGGCCGGAATGACTGCCGTGTCATTGGCCACCAGAATATCGCCTGCCCGCAGACAGCCCGGCAGGTCGCGCACGTGGCGGTCGATGAAGGGGCCTGCCGTGGGCACCTCAAGCAGGCGCGCGCTGTCACGCGGGCGGGCCGGGTGGTCGGCGATGCGCGCGGGCGGGAGGGTGAAGTCGAAATCAGAAACCAGATCCGTCATGCGGCCCCCTTTACGGAATCCACACTCCGGTTGCCAGCATGAACTCTCATGGCCCTTACAAAGAAACTGCTGAAAACGCCTGATCACGGCATATGCCGCAAATCATGGAAAAGTTTTTGGTGAAGCTTTTTTCAAAAAGCTTCAAGGAACGCCGCCTTTTTGAAAAAAGGCGGCGCCCGGAAACTTTTATTCCATTTTTCAATACGCTTCGTGCGCCTGCTGCATGGCGGTGTTGGACAGACGCAGCGGGGAAAGCCACAATGCGGCAGCGATTCCCGCACGGGAATGTTCCCGCCCGCACCCGGCGCAGCCGGATGCCGCGAAATTTATGGAGTTATGTTCATGTCCTACGCCGCCCTTGATGCCGTCCGTATTGCCCGCGCCTGCAAGACCGCGCTGCATGTGCTCGAAACGGTGGAAGAAAAGGACCGCAGCGAGGCCCACCAGCGCAAGACCATCATGATCCAGCGCATCGAGGCCCTGGCCCGCGCCGCCGCCGAGAGCAAGAACAACGACCAGGTCATTACCCTGACCTCGGAAGAATTCTGGCTCATCAGCCAGAACTGGTAATTCCCGGCGCCATTACCCTCCCCCTATTCGCGCCAGCACGGCACGAAAAGCAGGAAATTCACATGACGTTTACACTGACCAGCCGCTCCTTCAAGGATGGCGACCGCCTGCCTGAAGCCCAGGTGTTTGAGGGCATGGGCTATTGCGGCGGCAACATCTCGCCGCCGCTGGCATGGCAGGACCCGCCCGCGGGCACCAAGAGCTTCGCCATCACCATGTATGACCCCGATGCACCCACCGGCTCGGGCTGGTGGCACTGGGTTGTCATCAACATCCCTGCTGATGTCACTTCACTGCCCGCGGGCGCTGGCTCGGGCGACAACAGCCTGCCCGAACATGCCGAGATGACGCGCACCGACTTTGGCGGCAACGTGTATGGCGGCGCGGCTCCCCCGCCGGGGCCGGACCACCATTACATCTTCACCATCCACGCGCTCGACATTGCGCAGATCGAACTGCCGAACGATGCCTCGGGTGCAATGGTGGGGTTCGTGATCAACCAGCACAGCCTTGGCTCGGCCAGGCTGACTGCCGTGTATGGCAAGAAGCCGAAATAAGAGACGTTTCCGGGCGCCGCCTTTTTTCAAAAAGGCGGCGTTTTTTGAAGCTTTTATCCGTTACTACCCCTGATACGAGGCGATCTCGATCAGGTTGCCATCCGGGTCATGGCAATAAACCGAGGTGACCGGGCCGAGTGCTCCCAGCCGGGCCACCGGTCCCTCGGTCACGCGCACGCCGCATTTTTCCAGGTGTTCAATCACGTCCACGCTGTTGAGCGCGGTGGTGAAGCACAGGTCATTGGTGCCGGGCAGCGCATCTTCCGCCGTGACCCAGCCCTCGGCCCCATGCGGGCGGAGATTGATCTTCTGGCCGCCGAATTTCAGCGCCGTGCGGTTGTTGCGCCCGTATTCCTCGCGCTCCATGCCCAGCACGCGCTGGTACCACGAGGCCGAGACCTCAAGGTCCCGCACACTCACCACAAGGTGGTCAAGACGATCGACGGTAAAACGCATGGCGCTCCCTAACCTTCGGTTGTCCGGCCCGACGGGCAGGCCGGACGTCCCATGGGGTAACGTCTCAGCCGGTCAGGCCATCATAAAAATCATTACCCTTGTCGTCGATCACGATAAAGGCCGGAAAATTCTCGACCTCGATCTTCCACACCGCTTCCATGCCCAGTTCGGGGTATTCCAGCACCTCGACCTTGCGGATGCAGTCCTGCGCAAGGCGGGCTGCGGGGCCGCCGACGGAGCCGAGATAGAAGCCGCCATATTCGTGGCACGCAGTGCGCACCGCCTTGGAGCGGTTGCCCTTGGCCAGCATGACATAGGAGCCGCCGGCCTTCTGCAGCATGGCCACATAGCTGTCCATGCGGCCTGCCGTGGTGGGGCCGAACGCGCCGGTGGGCATGCCTTCGGGCGTCTTGGCGGGGCCAGCGTAATAGACGGGGTGGTCCTTGAGGTATTGCGGCAGGCCCTCGCCCTTCTCCAGCCGTTCGCGGAACTTGGCATGGGCGATGTCACGCGCCACCACCATCGTGCCGGTCAGCGACAGGCGCGTGCGCACAGGGTATTGTGAGAGCTTGCGGCGGATCTCGTCCATCGGCTGGTTGAGGTCGATCTGCACCGCCTCGCCCTCAAGGTCGTCATCCGTGGTCTCGGGCAGGAAGCGGGCGGGATCGGTCTCGAGCTGTTCAAGGAACACGCCATCGCCCGTAATCCGCGCCTTGACCTGCCGGTCAGCCGAGCACGACACCCCGATTCCCACCGGCAGCGAGGCGCCATGGCGCGGCAGGCGCACCACGCGCACGTCGTGGCAGAAATACTTGCCGCCAAACTGCGCGCCGATGCCGAGACGCTGGGTCAGCTTGTGGATTTCCGCTTCCATCTCAAGGTCACGGAAGGCATGCCCGTGCGCGCTGCCCTCGGTGGGCAGGCTGTCGAGCCAGCGGGTGGAGGCGAGCTTGACGGTCTCGAGGTTCTGCTCGGCGGACATGCCGCCAATCACCACGGCAAGATGGTAGGGCGGGCAGGCAGACGTGCCGAGCGTGCGGATCTTGCCATCCAGCCATTTCAGCAGGTTTTCCTTGTTCGAAAGGAGTGCCCGCGTTTCCTGGAACAGGAAGGTCTTGTTGGCCGAGCCACCGCCCTTGGCGATGAACATCAGGTCCATCTGCTCGGCATGGTAGTCGCCCGGTGTGGCCGAGATATGGAACTGCACCGGCAGGTTGGTGCCGGTGTTCACTTCCTCGAACATCGAGATCGGGGCCATCTGCGAATAGCGCAGCGCCGTGCCGGTATAGGTATCATACACCCCGCGCGAGAAGGCTTCCTCCTCATTGCCATCCACCCACACGCGCTGGCCTTTCTTGCCGTACACGATGGCCGTGCCGGTATCCTGGCACATGGGCAGCACGCCACCGGCCGCGATGCAGGCGTTCTTGAGCAGGTCCATCGCCACGAAGCGGTCGTTCTCCGATGCCTCGGGGTCTTTGAGGATCTTGGCAAGCTGTGCGAGATGGCCCGGCCGCAGCAGGTGCGCCACGTCGTTGAAGGCGCGGGCGGCCAGGGCCGTCAGCGCCTCGGGGCGGATATGGACCACCGTGCGGCCCGCGAGGGTCGAGGTGGTGATGCCCTCGATCTCAAGCTTCTTCCACGGTGTGTCATCATCATGCAACGGAAAGAGCGGGCCATACACGAATGGCTTGCGCGCGGGTGCGGATACGTTCAACGGACACTCTCCTCTGCCTTTTCCCCCGGATTGGTTCCGGGTGGCGGCGTTATGGAATCAGGGCGCGTCCGGTGCATCCGGCGCACCCGGATGGTTAATGTGGCTCAGCCCGGTCCGCCCGGTCCGCGCTTGCGGAAGGCTGCAAGGCTTACGACCTGCGAGCCTTCACCCCTGTCCTTTTCCCCCTCGCCTTCCTGCGCTGCGGGTGCGTCCACCTGTGCGGCGGCTGCGGGCATGACCGGCACCACGTTCTCGCCCTCGGGCACGGCGGCCACGGGCGGCTGCTCGGGCACGCTGAAGCGCAGGGCAAGGCGGATATGCGGATCGGCGAAGGCTGAGATGGCGGCCACCGGAATCACCAGCGTGGAGGGAATGCCGCCAAATGACAGCCCGACCGAGACAATCTGGCGCGCGCGGTCAACCTTGAGATCCCAGAACTGGTGCTGGAGCACGATCGTGATCTCGTGGGGGTACTGCGCGCGCAGGCGGTCGGGCATTTCAACGCCTGGCCAGTCGGTCCTGAATGTCAGGTAGAAATGATGATCGCCGGGCAGGCCGTGGGCTGCGGCATAATCAAGCGCGCGCAGCATGACATGGCGGTATGAATCCTCGATCCAGGAATCATAGGGCATGAGGCTGTCGGGGATGGCGGCATCGAAACCGTTTTCCTCGTCGTGATCATCGGACATTTCGGACTTCTCCGTACATCCGCCCGGGCAATGCTGACCCGGAACGGATTTTTGCAGACATGCGGGTTCGGACCACGCCGTGCCACAGCACCAAGCTGTGCGTCAAACTTCATGGCATGGCAAGCCACGGGCGCGCGGCATCCCTTCACGAAGCGGATACCGCGTCATCAACCTAACATGAGCAGAAGAATAAGTGGGAGGGCTTCTGTTGCCCGGTGCCCTCCCGAACCGCGCTTATCGCTTATGCAGCGACAGCGAGCACCTCTGAGTTATCGTTGGCACTTGTGATTTAGCCCGATAACGGTGGTACAATGCCGGGCAAAAGGCGGGTCTTTACCATGCGTGTCGAGCCTGTTTCGTCCCCATATCCCCCATCTGGGGGAAACTGGTGGAGACGCCGGGTACCGCCCCCGGGTCCACAACACTTATTCCACGCGCCGTTTATCGCCATAGCCAAGGGGCAAGCCCCTCCGGCACTTACCAACATAGGTGTTCACCCCCCATCTGGCAAGGGGCGGCTGCAGGCCATGGCGGGCACAACGGCTGGCCCCCGCCCCGCCCATGCGCCATGATGCCGCCGTGATGGCTGCATAGGAAAACGCCCCTAGGACAGGCCTGCATGGATATGGTATGGCCCGCGTCCCTGTGGTGATGCATATGAGCGAGGCGGTAGGACACATGTTTTCCAGCGAGCAGAAATCGGCAATCGAGGCAGCCCGCGCCGGATGGGCCCAGACCCGCCGCCTTGTCGTGCCGGCAGTGGAAGATGTGCTGTATTCGCCCATTCCCGTGCTCGAGACCGGCTTCGTGCGCGCGGTGGACTACATGGGCGGCGATAGCGGCATCGTGCAGGGGGCGCGCGTCTCCTACGGCAAGGGCACGCGCAGCACGTCCGATGACCGGGGCCTGATCCGCTACCTCATGCGCCACCGCCACACCAGCCCGTTCGAGCTGGCCGTGATCAAGCTGCATGTGCGCGCGCCCATATTCGTCACGCGGCAGTGGTTCCGCCACCGCACCGCCAGCATCAATGAATACTCGGCGCGCTATTCGGTGCTGGAGAAGGAATTCTATTTCCCCCGCCCCGAGGACATTGCCGCCCAGTCCACCAACAACAAGCAGGGCCGCGCCAATGCCCTGCCGCCCGAGCAGGCAGCCGAGGTGCTCGACATCCTGCGCGATGACGCCGCGCGGTGCTATGACCACTACCTCGACCTGCTCAACGAGGATGAAAACGGCGAGAAGCGCGACCCGAACCGCCCCGCCATCGCCCGCGAACTTGCGCGCATGAACCTGCCGGTCAATATCATGACGCAGTTCTACTGGCAGATTAACCTGTGGAACCTGCTGCATTTCCTGCGGCTGCGCGCCGACAGCCATGCCCAGTACGAAATCCGCGCCTATGCCGACGCCATCCTGCAGATCGTGGAAAAATGGGCGCCGTTCACCTACGAGGCATTTACCGACTACATGCGCGACGCCGTGCTGCTGTCCGGCCCGGCGCTGCGCGTGCTGCGCACGGCCATGGGCGGGCAGGACATCGACCCCGCAACCCACGGGCTGAGCAAGCGCGAAGCACGCGAGCTGGCCGAGATGTTCCCCGAAATCGCGCCCCGGCTGGTCCGCCAGGGCTGATGGGTGCGTTCAACAAAGCGTGATCTGGTGCCACTGCTCCGCTGCGGTGGCGTTGAGGGGATGTGGATTTTACGTCACACCCAACGCGGCAATTCTGCCAGCATCCCCTTGTTCCAGGGCCATCCGGCCCGGGTTCAGCCCCATGTGCATCCTGCAGGGCAGCCACAATCTTCCCTCATCATCGGGCTAGCGGATTGCACAACAGCCATCCCATGCTAGAGAGTGACGCGAGAAAGGGGCGGTATCGCCCGGTTCAGGATTCTTGCAAACACATTGGGCCACCCCGCCATGCCTGCATGACGGTGAAGCAAAGACAGAGGGAAGCGGAAACGAGTATGCGCGCAGAGACAGGATCGAATTCTTGGTCGTCCCGCCCGTTCCCGTCCCTGCGCCGTCCGGCGCTGCGCGTCGTGGGGGTGATGCTGGGCCTGCTGGGGCTTGCCTCATGCGCGGCCCCGCCGCCAACTGACCCGGACGCCCTGGCTGAATACAAGGAAGCCAACGACCGCTACGAAAAGCTGAACCGCAAGGCCTTCAACCTTACCATGTGGGCCAACAAATACACCCTGCGCCCGGTGGCCAAGGCCTATATCTGGGCCGTGCCGCGCCCGCTGCGCAACGCGTTTGGCGGCCTGTACCAGACCATGAACGAGCCGGTGGTGTTCTTCAACGACGTGGGCGCGGGCAAGCCCCGCCGCGCGGGTGACGCCTTCGTGCGCTGGTGCATCAACATGACGGTCGGCATTGGCGGGCTGATCGATGTGGCGAACTACGCAGGCTACAAGCATCATGACAACGATGCCGGCCTGACCCTGGCCACATGGGGCGTGCCTTCGGGGCCGTACCTGTTCCTGCCGGTGCTTGGCCCGTCCTCCTTCCGTGATGGCATCGGCTACGGCATCGACGTGGGCCTCTCGCCATGGAACTACGTGCCGCGCGGCTACGGGCTGCTGACCTTCAACTGGGCCTATAACATCATGGGCACCATCAACGGCATGGCCACCAATGTCGATGCGCTTGACCAGGTGATGAAGGATTCGCTCGACCCCTACGCCACCATCCGCAGCGCCTACCAGCAGCAGCGCAAGGCCCTGGCCGAAGCCATAAAGAACGACCATCGGGCCACCGTGCCTGACTGGTACCACACGAAATAACCAAAAAGGGACACAGCGATGCAGAGATTCATCCCCCGTCGCCACGCACTGGCCCTGCTGGCAGCACTCGCCACCATGCCTGTTGCTTCAGCATGGGCGGTTGATGCCGGCGCGCAGGCCCGTTCCTTCGTCACCATGTTTGGCAACAAGCTCGTTGGCGTCGTCAACAGCGACATCTCGCTGGAAAAGAAGAAGCAGGACATCCTGCCCCTGCTCGAGCAGTATGTGGATGTTGACGCCATCGGCCGCTACTGCCTTGGCCGCTACTGGCGCACCGCAACCCCTGACCAGCAGGCCCGCTACATCAAGCTGTTCCATCAGGTGCTGGTCAATGCCATTACCGACAAGATCGGTGACTACCGTGGCGTGACCTTCGTGGTCGGCTCAAGCGCGCCCTCGGGCGATGACACGGCCGTCTCCACCGTCATCAACCGCCCCGGCCAGCCGGGCGCCGATACGCAGTGGATCATCAGCACCGCCAGCGGCAGCCCCAAGGTGGTGGACGTGGTGGGCGAAGGGGCAAGCCTGCGCCTGACCCAGCGGCAGGATTACGGCTCCTTCATTGCGCGCAATGGCGGCAATGTAGATGCCCTGCTGCGCGCGCTCGACAAGCAGATCGCCAATCACCACTAACGGCGCCCATAGTGGATATGTCATAAAAAAGCCGGTTTCGTACAGGCTTTTTTAATGGCGATGAGCCCCTGTTCCCCCGGCTGGCAAACGCCCCCGCCTGCATTTTCCAGCCGGGTGCGCAGCGGGTCAGAAAGGGGCGCCTCCACAATGGCACGATGCATGAAGCCTGCTGGCCATGTTGCAGGGGATTTTGGGGTCAACATTTTTGCGATAACGCGGAAAGTGTGCTCAAACTCCTCTCCATCGATTAACCCTATGCGTATATTGTATCTTTAACTTCATGAGATCAGAAAATTCATCGCCGATGGCGGAATATCATGCCGTTCTGCCCTGGCAGCATAACGGGGCGATGCCTGAACAATTTACTCAATACAATATGACGCAACTCAATATATGGCATCCAGAATTATATAAAAGAGATCGTTTTCATATAATAATCAGAAAAAAGAGAACGCAAAAATGAAGCAAATTCTGAAAGCGAATAAAATTCTCTTTTTTTCGTTTATTGTAGTCGCCTTCTCGCTTGTTGTTTTTGATCTTGAAACAATTCCTTTTGGCGGCCTCACCTACAGTACCTGCAAATGGGACTGTTTGTGGTACAGAGACATTATCCTGCATGGATACCAGCCCGATGTCTATCTGTCGCTTCGCCATATAGGCAAGGCTGCGTGGCCGTTTTTCCCACTTTTTCCGGGACTTGCCGCAGGTGTTAAATATCTGACGGGCCTGACTGCCGAAGGCGCGGCGCTGCTGCTTAACCAGACGCTGTTCTTTTTCATGGTGGCTTTTGCCGCGCTATATTACAAGAAATTCGTTGATGGCCAGAAGTATATTTTATTTATATTATTACTTTGCCTTTCACCATTCTCCTTATGGTGCAAGATTCAATATACGGAATGTATTTATGCACTCATAACGATTGCCATTGTTTATTTTGCAAAAGAAAAAAAATACATCCCGCTCTTCCTGTGTGCTTTCCTTGCCACCCTCACCCGCCCCACAGGCATCATGCTGGTGGGCACATGTGGGGCCTATCTCATGATTGAGGCGCTCAGGGCACGGAACCTGAATGATTTCTTGAACGGGGGTTTTTCCATCATGGCCGGCAGCCTGGGGCTGTCTGGCTATATGCTCTATCTCTATCATCTGAGCGGTGATGCGCTGGCCTTCGCGCATCTGGAGCGAAGCTGGGGGCGCGAGTTCGCGTTTCCCGGTGCGTGGCTCCTGGAGGCCATTCGGCATGGGCACCGGATCAACGGGCTGATCTCAGCATTTATCGACATGTTTTTCCTGTATTACGGCTTTAAAAAGCGGATGTACCTGGAAACATCGATCCTGGCAGTCACGTTCCTGTGCGCCATCAGTTCCGGTGTGGACTCACTGCATCGATACATCATGGGCAACCCTTTGTTTGTCATGATTTTTGCTCGGCTTTTTGATTACAAAAGTAAAAAATTTACCAACTATGCCGTTCTGGGTGTTTTTTTTCTGAATATAATCATTTCCGCAATGTGGTTTAACGATTCACATTACTTCTACTAGACGGAGGCGTTAAATCCATGCCAAAAAAAATAATCATTCCTCTGTCAATTCTTATTGCTTTATTTGACTTTTTTGTTCTCTCAAAAGCCATGCACCCGACAGCCAATCAAAATTACATAGATTATTTTATAAAAAAGAATATACCGGCCATGGATTACTATTACAAAGAATTGTACGATTACTATGAACTCAGGCAGGCCCATCCGAATATGGAGACCTGGCGGTTCAGGCCCATCTGTCAGGACAAGCAGAAAGAATGCGTCCTGCCCACACCGTCGAGGTCATCACCGTAACCAAACCCATCTATTCTTGCAGGGAAGAACGGGGACATGCCGCCCTTCCCCCAAGTGCCCAAAAGGGTCGCCAGACGGTTTCAGAACGCCGTCAGTCGCCCTTGAGAATGGCGACATGAGCCACGCCATCATGCGTGATCCAGCCCCGGTACATGCCATCCGTGTTGAAGGGCATGGCGATATTGCCCCTGTCATCGAGCAGGATCGCGCCGCCATCACCACCAAGTGCTGGAATTTCGTGGTTGATCACCTCATCCGCCGCCTGGGCCAGTGGCTGGTGCATCATCGTCACCCGCATGCAGATTTCATGGGCGGCGACCGTGCGGATGTAATATTCACCCCATCCCGTGCCTGACATGGCGCAGCCTGCATTGGCGTATGTTCCAGCACCAATGATGGGCGAATCGCCCACGCGGCCCCACATCTTGTCCGTCAGCCCCCCTGTGGAGGTCGCTGCCGCCAGATGCCCGTTACGGTCAAGGGCCACGGCGCCCACCGTGCCATGATGGGTGTCCGCTTCTTTCTCCTGCTTCTGCCGGTCTTTCTCCAACGCCTCCTGCAACTGCGCCCAGCGCCGGTCGGTGCGGAAATAGGCGGGATCAACCAGCGCCACGCCCTGCGTTCTGGCAAAAGCTTCCGCACCATCGCCAATCAGGAACACATGCGGTGAATGCGCCATTACGGCTGCTGCCAGCGTTATGGGGTTGCGCACATGCGTCACCCCCGCAATGGCCCCGGCCTGCAAGGTTGCGCCATCCATGATCGCGGCATCCATCTCGTTATGCCCATCATGCGTGAAAACTGCGCCCTTGCCTGCGTTGAATTCCGGGTCATCCTCAAGCACCTGCACGGCGGCTTCAACGGCCTCGACCGCGGGTCCGCCGGTTTTCAGCTTTTTGTAGCCGGTGCGCAACGCGCGCCTGAGGGCTGCCTTGACCGCTTTTTCACGCGCAGGCGTCATGTCCTTGCGGATCACGCCCGCCCCACCATGAATGACCAGCACCGGCTCGGCCGCATGGGCCGGCACCGCCACGGAACACAGCAGGCAGGCCAACGCCGCAGAAAGTATTTTCACCCGTCCATCTCCTTGGAACACCAAGGCAGGGAGTTTACAGATATAATACGGACAGGAAACGATTTCTTCCGCACACAACCTGGCGCGTATTGAAAACAGATTATTGATAAAAAATAAGAAAAGTTTCTGGGTGTCGCCTTTTTTCAAAAAAGTGACGTCTTTCGAAGCTTTTTGAAAAAAAAGCTTCGCCAAAAACTTTTATAATTTGAGGGTTTGTTGGGGCTAACAGTCTCTAATGCAAGCTGGCCCATGCGGGCGCGCCCCGCAGGCTATGATAGAGCAGGATATCCGGCCCACAGCGCTCCGGCTTCTCCGGGCACACGCTCATGCCCGCCCCGCCAAAAACCTGCCGGGCCACGATGTCATGTTCACGCACATAGGCAATGACGCGGCTCACCCCCGCATCATGCGCAAAAGCCAGCGCCGTGGTCGTTGCCTCGCGCGACAGCGCCGTATCACGCGCGGCGGCTATCATGGTGAACTGCAATTCATGGCAGTCAGGCACGGTGGTGGAAGGCTGCACGCCAGCCAGCCCGATGAACCGCCCCTGCTGGCGCACGGTAAACATGCCCACGCCCTCGCGGCCCCAGGTCATGAGATCGGTCAGCATGTCCTGCTCGCTCAGCACGCGGTTGCACACGCCGCCAGCAAGCCGCCCGGTCACGCCAGCGCTGGCCTTGAGCCGCACGACATCTTCAAGGTCGGTCCATGAGACCGGATCAAGCTGCAGGTGGCCTGTCTGTATGTGATATCGACATCCCATTACTGCCTCCCTCAGAGCCGGAGCGTGAACCCGGCCTTTATTGAAGGCAGATAATGGGGAAGATGGCAAATGGAATCAGCGCTCGATGGGGCGGTACTTGATCCGGCTCGGCTCGGTCGCATCCGGGCCAAGGCGACGGCGCTTGTCTTCCTCATAGGCCTGGAAGTTACCCTCGAACCACTCAACGTGGCTATCACCCTCAAAGGCAAGGATGTGGGTGGCCAGACGGTCAAGGAACCAGCGGTCATGGCTGATGATGACGGCACAGCCCGCGAATTCGGCCAGAGCCTCTTCCAGCGCGCGTAGCGTATCAACATCAAGGTCGTTGGTCGGCTCATCGAGCAGGATCACGTTGCTTTCCTGCCGCAGCATCTTGGCCAGATGCACGCGGTTGCGCTCACCACCCGAGAGCACGCCCACTTTCTTCTGCTGATCAGCACCCTTGAAGTTGAAGGCGCCGACATAGGCGCGTGACGGCACGGCGCGCTTGCCAAGGTAGATCACGTCGGTCCCGCCGGAGATTTCCTCCCACACGGTCTTGTCGTCATCAAGGCTGAAGCGCGACTGGTCCACGTAGCCAAGCTTGACCGTGTCACCGATGGTCAGCTTGCCGCTATCGGGCTGCTCTTGGCCCATGATCATCTTGAACAGGGTGGACTTGCCCGCGCCGTTCGGCCCGATCACGCCCACGATGCCGCCCGGCGGCAGCTTGAAGTTCAGGTCATCGATCAGCAGGCGGTTGCCAAAGCCCTTGCGCAGGTCCTCGGCCTCGATAACGGTGCTGCCAAGACGGGGGCCGGGCGGAATGACGATGTCGGCCACGCCATTAGCCTTCTCGTTGTTCTGGGCCAGCATTTCCTCATAGCGCGCGATACGCGACTTGCTCTTGGCCTGACGGGCCTTGGGCGAGGAGCCGATCCATTCCTGCTCGGCGGCAAGGGCGCGCTGGCGGGCGCTCTCTTCCTTTTCCTCCTGCGCCAGGCGCTTGCGCTTCTGGGTCAGCCAGGAGGAGTAGTTGCCCTCGAACGGATAGCCACGGCCACGCTCAAGCTCGAGAATCCAGTTGGTGACGTTATCGAGGAAGTAACGGTCATGGGTGATGACCATCACGGTGCCTTCGTAGTCACGCAGCGTCTTTTCCAGCCAGGACACGCTTTCCGCATCAAGGTGGTTGGTCGGCTCATCGAGCAGCAGCAGGTCGGGCTTTTCAAGCAGCAGGCGGCACAGGGCAACACGGCGGCGCTCACCACCGGAGAGCTTTTCAACCGGGCTGTCAGCCGGCGGGCAGCGCAGGGCTTCAAGCGCGATCTCGAGCTTGCGGTCGAGTTCCCAGCCATCGCCCGCGTCGATCACTTCCTGCAGTTCGGCCTGTTCGGCCAGCAGGGTGTTCATCTCGTCATCGGACATGGGTTCGGCGAACTTCATCGAGATCTCGTTGAAGCGATCCACGGCCTTTTTCAGCTCGCCAAAGCCCAGCGCCACGTTCTCGCCTACCGTCAGGCTCTCGTCGAGCTTGGGTTCCTGCTCGAGGTAGCCCACGCGCGCGCCCTCGGCGGCCCATGCCTCGCCGCCAAATTCCTTTTCCACGCCCGCCATGATCTTGAGCAGCGTCGATTTACCGGCACCGTTGACGCCGAGCACGCCAATCTTGACGCCGGGCAGGAAGGACAGGGTAATGCCCTTGAAGACCTCACGCCCACCCGGATACGCCTTGGTCAGGTCCTTCATCACATAGACATATTGCGTGGCGGCCATGACGGTCGGCTCCTGATAAACTGATGAGAAAATGGTCAAGTCACCGCGCGGCGTGGGCTACACCGGGGCATGCCCGCCGCGCCGCATGCTGAAAAGCCTGCGCCCGGCAGGACTTGAACCCGCAACCAAGCCGTTATGAGCGGCCCGCTCTAACCAATTGAGCTACGGGCGCGCAGGCAGCCCCTGATCTCGCGCATGTCGCGGGTTTTGGCAAGGTCAACGTGGCTTTTTGTGCGTAATTTTTTCAGTGCTACAGGCGATATCGCCATAAAAAAAACACGTTCATGATCTGGCTCATGGTTGGCCACCCTGCCACGGAACATGATTTGCACAGGAAACGCGGGGAGATATACCGTCATCCCCCGTTAATTCATGCCGCCCCGCTCTGGGGTGGCCCTTAACGCACATTACAGGCAGCAGGAGGCCTGAACAGCAATGGACGTATCGAAGATTTCCCCCGGCAAGGACGTACCCAACGACATCAACGTCGTGATCGAAATTCCGCAGGGTTCAGGCGTCAAGTACGAGATCGACAAGGATAGCGGCGCGCTGGTGGTGGACCGCATCCTGTTCACGCCCATGGTCTATCCGGCGGCCTATGGCTTCATTCCCAACACGCTGGCCGCCGATGGCGACCCGACCGACGCGCTGGTACTGATGCCCGCCGCCGTGGTGCCCGGCGTTGTGGTGCGCGCGCGTCCCATCGGCGTGCTGCGCATGGAAGACGAGAGCGGCCAGGACGAAAAGATCATCTGCGTGCCGCACGACAAGGTGCACCCGTACTATTCCAACGTGGAAAAGCTCGAGGACCTGCCCGAGATCGTGCTCAAGGAGATCGAGCACTTCTTCACCCGCTACAAGGACCTGGAAAAGGGCAAGTGGGTCAAGGTTGCAGGCTGGGCCGACAAGAAGGTCGCGGGCGAAGTGATCCTTGAATCCGTCAAGGCCGTCGCTGGCAAGTAAGCCGCTACCGGATAAAAGTTTTTGGTGAAGCTTTTTTCAGAAAACTTTGAAAAAACGCCGCCTTTTTGAAAAAAGGCGGCACCCAAAAACTTTTATCCTCTTTACTCAGGCTGCGTTGATGAGCCTGCTGCCACCTTGGGTCAGTTCCCCGATCAGTTGATGGTAGCGCGCCATATAGTCCTGCATGGCCAGCGTTTTTACGGCGTGGGTGCGGACATTGGCCCGTAGTTGCGCCGCCAGCCCCTCATCCTCAAGCAGTTCCACCACGCCCTGCGCAATGCGCCTTGGCGCGAGGAAGGGCACAAGCCGCGCAGTCTGCCCATCGCGCAGGAATTCCTGCACTGGCGCCGTCTGGCTGCCCACGATGGCACAGCCGCAGGCCATGGCCTCACGCAATGACCATGATGCCACGAACGGGTATGTCAGGTAGACATGCACGTCCGATCGCTGCAGCAGGCGGCGAAAATCATCATATTCCACCCTGCCCGCAAAATGTACGCGCCGCATGTCCAGCACGCCGCCAAGTTCGGCCAGCATGTGCTGCCGCCATGTCTGCCCGCCCGGCGCGGGACCGCCATAGCTGACCCCATTGCCGCCAACCAGCACCACCCGCGCATCAGGCCGCGCCCGCAAAATATGCGGCAGCGCGCGCATGAACACATGAAAACCCCGATACGGCTCAAGGTCACGCGCAACATAGGTGACCAGTTTCTCGCCGGGCTGCACCACCACATGGCCCAGCGTGAAGGGGCGCAAGCGGGCCTGCGGGTCGGGCGCGCATTTTTGCAAATCCACCCCTTCAGGCAGCAGGGTCAGGCGCGGGCGCGCCCAGTCGGGATAGGTCGCGTGCTGGAAGCGCGTGGGCGTATGCCCCCACCCCGGCAGGGCAAGGGCCAGCAGGTTGAGCGTATTGCGGGCGCGAATAAGCGGCGCCACATCGGCAGGCGGGGCGAATTCGGGGTCGAAGCCCACATCCAGCCCGGTGGGATGATAGAAGAACTCATAATAACCCAGCATCGGCACGCCGGGATACACATCGGGCAGGTCCAGCATCTCGCCCCAGCCATGGTGGCCGATGATGATGTCGGGCACATAGCCCAGCTCCCGCAGGGCGCGGGCCGCCTTTGCTACCGCTGCCGCGCGCTGCATGGCGCGGGCGAGTTCCGCCACCGGCCCCGGTGCGGCCAGTTCCGGCGCGGGCGGCAGGCGGTAGGACACCCGGCGCACGTCCGCCATGTGCGACGTTCCTGATTCGCTGATGAAAATGATCTCGTTGCCGCCCTGCCCGCGCAGGTCGCGCAGCAGGTGCACGAACTGGGCCGGAAAATTCTGGTGCACGAACAGATATTTCATGCACGCCCTCCGCGCCCGCCACTTGCAGTCATGAACCGGCCAGCACGCCGGGCCTGCGGGGTGTTGCGCCCCCACGCCGGGGCGACCGGGCGGGCGAGACCGCCGCGCCACCGGGCTTGCGGTGCCACCACGGCACGGGCTGGCCCGGGCTGGCCTGCGCCTTGCGCTTCGTTTTTTCAGGCGGGGCATCGTCCTGCGCGGCCTCTACCGCGCCGGATGGTTCCCTGCGTTGCTGCGGCGGCACGCGCCTGCCCCGCCTCACCCGCCCTACAGGCGGCGCGGGAGCTACGGGCGGGGCCAGCGCATCGAGCACCTGATCTTCCATGCCTGCATCACCCTGCGCCGGGGCAGGCGGTTGAACCGGGTGCTTGGGCCGCACCACCACGCGAAAAGCCTCGAGCGGAGCCTGTGTTGCGGCCATGACCGGCGCATCCGCCACCGGCCCGATGCGGCTGCCATCGGTAAAGCTGGCTTCCACCTCGCATTCGCAGGCTTCAGCCGCCGCCCCCTTCAGCCGCACGCGCAGGCCCAGCAGGGGCAGCGCCATGCCCCGGCTGCCACAATACGCGCCCCCGCTCACCCAGGGCGAGAACCAGTCCTGCCCCAGTATGGCCTGATATTCGAGATCGGCCGGAGCCACGCCGGGGGCGGGCTGGATGGCAAACCCCTCCAGCCAGTGCCCGCTCCCGCTCTCGCCCATCCAGGCCCCAAGTTCGGCCCGCACATCGCCACGGTGCTGGATATGGGCAATCATGCTACCCGGCGCGGGTGCCGCCTGCGCACCACGTGCCGGCTCGGTGGCAGGCCGGGCCGCGGCCGGGCTGCCAAGGCGGACAATCTGCAGGGCAGGCAGTTCACCGGGCGCATCAGGCTCGCGATAGGTGGTGACCAGCACCGCACCGCCCCCTGCGGCCACCATGACCAGCGCAGCACCGCCGCTGGCCCCGATCCAGCCCTGCGCGTCAAACGTGCTGACCCGCACCCCATCATTGCCCGGCGGCACGCTGACGCGCATGCCCGTTAGCTTTCCGAAGCGCGTGGGGGCGGACAGGGCCGCATGAAACAGGCAGTACAGACCCGCTTCAAGCTGCATGAGCCGTGCGGTGGCCTGCACGGTATCAGGCTTTGCCACGGATGCGGGTTCGCTTGCGGTCTGCATCATGGCCGCTCGACCAGCAAAAGGAACGGCACGGGCGCACGGACAAAGGCGGGATAGGTCAAGGCGGGCCTCTCGCAACGGGTCAGGAACAGGCCGGGCGTGCAACGTCATGCCCGATCCGTGCATAAGACAGCAAAAACGTATTCAATTGGTGAACGGGCAGCCCCAGCGGCACGCATGTGCCCCGCCCCGTGGCGCGGATGCGCTGCGCGATGGTGCCGATATCAAACGCCACGGCCCCCAGCCCCGCCCGCCACAGCAGCGTGAGCGTGAAGCACCATGTCTCGGGCCACAGCGCGGGCAGGAAGCCCACATCGCCCGCGCAGCCACGCACCAGCGCCAGGCCATCCGCCTCGTCATAGTGGCCGGTCACGAACACGCGGCCCGTTTCCTGCAGGGCGGCATCATCCGCCGTGTGGCCCACCACCACGAATTCCAGCGGCAGGTCACGCGCGCGCGCATCCATGGCCGCCGCAAGCACGATGGCATGGCCTTTTTCCAGCCCGATCCCGCCCACGATCACCACCCGGCAGCGCTTATTGCGCGGCGGCAGACCGGTGGCGGCAGGCGTGGCATCGCGGGCTGCGAACTGCGGCAGGGACAGCGCGGGGCCATCATCCTCCAGTGCGTGCACATGGGGCGTAACATGAGGGAAATACCGGCCCAGCCGCAACGCAACCTCCGCCGAGGGCACGATCACCCGCCGCGCACCCGCAAGGTCACGGGCCGTGTCGCGGCGCAGGCGCGCCACATCCCGCTCCCCCACCACGGAGCCGAGCACGCTCACGCACGCCGCACACCCCGCCGCATCCGGCTCGCCGCAATAGCGCCCCGCAGGCCCCACCAATGTGACGCGCGGGCACAGTCCGGCATAGTCATGCACGTAATATTCATAGGGCAGCGCCAGCACACGGCACAAAGCCCGCGCGCGCCCATCGTGGCCCAGTTGATGATGGATCTCGACCTGCCTCACGCCCAGCGCGCGCAGCAGGGTTACAAGGGCTGTTTCCTGCGCGGGCCACGCAAAATTCAGGTCCGGCCAGTGGGCATCGGGCCTGCCATCGCGCAGCACGAATCCCTCGGGCGTGGGGTCGAGCACGACTGGCAACCGCCCCGCCGCCAGCGCGTGCCGTGCCCGTGCCCGCACCACGCGCGCCACCCCGCCGCCTTCGCCATGGCTGACCAGCAGCACCGCTCCCGCCAGACCTGCCTCCACCATGCCCCGGCACCACACCAGCACCGACAGCCTGTGCCGCGCCACCCGTAGCGGATCGGCTGCGATATGGGCCGCCACCAGCGCGTCATAACCGGGAAAGAGCCGGTTCAGAATCCAGATATTGCGCCGCAGCAGGTCCGCCCGCGCGCTGGCAAACGACACGCCCCCCACATGCCCTACGAACGCGCCCACCGCCGCCCGGTGCCGCCAGCCACCCAGGCGTGCGCGCATGCAGAAATCATTTTCCTCCCCATACCCCCGGCCAAACAGTTCGGGACGGAAGCCGCCAGTCTGACGCAGGCAGTCGTGGCGGATGAACATGCAGAAGCCATGCGCGGTGGGAATCTCGACATCCTGCCCGCCATTGGCCCGCCTTGCCGCGTCCATCAACCGCCGCACGGCTGCAAGGCCACCCGTCAGCGGTGCGGGGCGTGCAGGGGCGGGCCATGTGAGGATGGTGGCATCGTTGGAAAGCGGCGAGACGGTGCCCGTGTCGGCGCGGGCATAGGCCACATGCCGCATCTCCTCCAGCCAGCCGGGTGCGACCAGTGTATCGCTGTTGAGCAGCACCACGTCACGGCCCTGCGCATCGGCCAGCGCAGTGCACACCGCCGCCGGGTAGCCGCGGTTATGGGCATGGCGGCGCAGCACGATACGCCCCTGCCACGCCAGCGCGTCCAGCGCGCGGGCGAGGTCAGGGTCCGGCGTGGCGTCATCCACCACCATGATCTCGGTCGTGGCCTGCGCCGAGGCCGCAAGGCTGGCCAGCACGCTGTCGATACAGGCCAGCGTGCCAGCGCGGTCGGCATAGACGGGAATGACGATCCTGCATTGCGTGGCACACGGCGGCACGCGCACCGGTGCCACGCCACGGCCACGCATGGCAGGAAAGACGGGCCAGGCGGCGGGAAGCCCGATGGGCAGCGGCGAGCCGGACAGATCCCGCCCGTCAGGCCGCACCACCCGCACGCTGCCCCCTGTTGCCATGGCCTGCCACGGCACATGAAACGTCCAGACCGGCAGGCCGGGGCCTGCCGCGCTGTCCTGTCGGCCCACCTTGCCGCGCGTGAGCGTGAGGGGCCGCCTGCCCCTGGCATCGATCAGGTGCAGCACAGGACAATGATCAGGCCGGGCGGGCATGAAGGCCCAGCCTGCCAGCCCGTGGTCATCGGGCCACATGGCGCCAAGTGTTGCGCACAAGGCCGCGCGGTCGGGGCGACCGCCAAGCAGCACCGCACCCGCATGGCGTACCACGATCTCGCCCCCATGCCGCCAGTGCGGGGGCAGCCGCAAACCGCTGCCCGGCTGCACCGGGCAGGGCTGGCCATCGAGCAGGATTTCAGGCCGGGCGGGCACGGGCAGGCCGCCCCAGTGCAACACGCCATCGGGGTCAGGCGCGCACCAGCCGGTTTGTCCCGTGCGCTGGCATACGAGCGTTGCCGCACGGCACAGATCGGGGTCGAAACCATAACGGGTAAAAAAGCGCTCGAGCGCCGCCGCAGCCCGACTCCATGCCCCGGCACCGCACAGGGCCAGCACCAGCAGCTTCAGCCCTGCGCGGAACTCCTGCCCGACCATGAGTTGCTCGATGCCCTGCGCGGCCTGCATCGCCTGCCCGGCGCCCAGCAGCACCGCCGCCTGCGCGAAACGGACCGCCCTGTCGCCGGAGGCCATGCGGGCCGCGCGCCCCATCCACGCCACGGCCTGCGCATGCTGCCCCGCCGCTGCCAGCCGCCATGCCTGCCGCATGGCGGCGGTGACCTCTTTCTCCGGCACGGCATGGGGCGGTTGGCGGTTCATCCGCCCGCCAGTTGCGCGTAATCGGCCCGCGCGGCCTCAAGCCCTTGCGCAAGGGCCTGTTCCAGCCAGTGACGCGCCTGTGGCACGTCCACGCGCCCGGTCAGCCCGCGTGCGAGGTAGCGCCCCGCCATCATCTGCGCCAGCGCGTGGCCTGCCTCAGCCGCCTGAAGGAACCAGCGCAAGGCCTGCACCCGGTCGGGCGGGATGTCATGGCCGCCGCCATAGAGCGCGCCGAGCGAGAACATGGCCTCCGCCCGGCCAGCGGCGGCGGCCTTGTGATACAGGGCCAGCGCCCCCGCATGGTCGCGCGGGCCGCCGCGTCCTTCCAGCCGGAGCTGGGCTGCGGCAAGACAGGCCTCGGGCAGGCCAAACGTGGCGGCCTGCTCCAGCCACTGCCGCGCCTGTTGTGGATCAGCCGCCATGCCATCGCCCTCAAGCAGCATGCGGCCATGCCAGTAGGCGGCATTGACCACGCCCGCGCGGGCGGCGCGTTCCATCCACATGGCTGCCGCCGCGCGGTCGGTGGGCCGGCCCACGCCCTCATGCAGGCTGACCGCAAGGTTGAACATGGCAACCGGGTCACCCACCTGTGCCGCCGGTTCAAAATCAATCCGTGCGGGCCGGGTGACGGCCTGTTCCGCCCTGCCTGCCAGCAGGGTTGCGGCAAGCTCGCTCATGGCGGTGACATCACCAAGGTCCGCCGCGCGTTCCAGCCACTGGCGGGCCAGGTCAGGGTCAGCCGCCACGCCGCGCCCCTGCTGGTACAGCACGGCCAGCATGCGGCAGGCCAGCGCATGACCGTGTTCTGCCGCCATGCGGTACCACGCCACGGCTTCATGATCGGCGGGAATCGCCGCCTCGCCGCGTGCATGCAGGTCGCCCAGCAGGGCGGCGGCCTCGCGGTCGCCGCCAAGGGCCGCGCGGCGCAGCCATGTCTCGGCCATCAGCATATTGCGCGGGCCATCCGCCCGGTCATGCAGCAGCAGCGCGCCATAGCGGGCCTGCGCGGGGCGCACGCCCTGTTCCGCCGCCCGCCCGTACCACAGCACGGCCTGACCCGTATCACGCGCCATGCCCCAGCCGCGCTCATGCAACAGGCCCAGCATGTATTGCGCGGTGGGCAGGCCGCCTTGTGCCGCCCGGTGCAGGGCGGCCACCGCATCGGGGTCGGTTCCCGGTGGTTGAGCCGCAAGATGCGCCACCGCCAGCCCCAGATCACCCTGCGGGCACCCTGCCTGCGCCGCGCGCGCGCACCAAAGGCGCGCCGCCTCCGGGTCGCGCACGCTGTCAGGCCCGCAGGCCAGCAGGTAGCCATACAGTGCCTGTGCATCGGGCAAGCCGAGTGTGGCCGCACGCTGCGCCCAGCCGGTGGCAGCAACAGGGTCGGGCCAGTGTTCTATGCCTGCGGGCAGGCTTGCTGGCAGCAGGCCATCCCCTCCCCTGCCATCAGGCGGGTCAACCAGCAGCATGAGCGCCATGGCAAAACAGGCTTCGGCATGCCCGGCGGTCGCGGCGCGGTGCATCCAGCGCACGCCCTCGGCGGGACTGCGCGGCACGCCACAGCCTTCCAGATAGGCGCGGGCCACCTGGTACTGCGCGGCCACCATGCCCTCCTGTGCCAGCCTGCCCAACAGGGCAAAACCCTGCGGGGCGCGGCCTTCATGCTCCAGCCAGCCCATGGCCCGCTGCAACCGCCCCTGCGCGGAGAATCCCTCCCGCCAGCGGGAAAACAGCTTGCGCATACCGCCCCCGCTCAGGGTTCGCGCATGCCGTCGGTCACGGCAGGCAGCAGGCGGTTGAGCAGGTACTGCATCATGGTGCGCCGCCCGATATGGATATCGGCCTCGACCGGCATGCCGGGCTGCGGGTGGAAGAAGGGCGGCACGCCATGCAGGGTGTAACGGTCAATGGACAGGCGCACGCGGTAGAAAGCGTTCATCGGGTCGCCATCCTCTTCACCCGTCTGTGCCCCGGCCCCGCCTGCATGGCCTGAGGCATCGGTAAACGCATCCGGGCTGATGACGCGCACCGTGGCATCACCCCCGCCATACTGCGTGTAGGGAAAGGCCGAGAATTTGAGCAGCGCGTGATCGCCCGCGCGCACGTAGCCCGCATCCACCCCGCGCAGCGTGGCCTCGACATCGAGCGTGGCCGCAGCGGGCACCAGTGTCATGAGCGGGCTGGCGGCCTGAATGACAGAGCCTGCGGAAAGATGGGCGATGCTCAGCACCACCGCATCGCGGTCGGCGCGCATGATGACAAGGTCGTGGTGCAGCATGGCCTTGCTGTAGCTGCCCTCGGCATCGGCCAGGCGGTGCTGGGCCAGGGCAAGATCCTGATATACGGTGGCGTGCCAGTTGCTGGCATAGCCATCGCGCTGCGCCGTCATGCCATCAAGGCGGGCGCGGGTGCTGTCCGCCTCGTGCCGGGCGGAAACCTGCGAGCGCACCACCTCCATCAGGCTGTCCTGCGCCGCCAGCGTGGAGAGCCTGCTGCCCACCTGCTCGTGCTGCAGGCGGGTGCGCATGTCCTGCACGTCACGTGCCACGCGGGCGCGGGCGGCATACATCGCGGCACTGGCCTCATAGCCCTGCAACTCGCTTTTCAGCCCCGCGATCTGGCGGTCGTAATTGGCCATCTGGGCCGTGTATTCGGCTTCACGCCGCAAAAAGGCCGCTGCCTCCTGCACAGAGGCAGGATCATTCACATCCGCTTTATAGGGCTGGCCCGCGGCCTCGGCGGTGCGGCGCGCCACTTCGGCGCGATAGGCCATGACCTGGCGGCGCAGGTTGGTCACGTCGGCATCGGTCATGGTGGGGTCGAGGCGGGCGAGCACCTGCCCCTTGCGCACGCTGTCGCCCTCATGCACGTCGATCGAGCGGATGATCGCGGTCTCGAGCGGCTGGATGACCATCGTCTCATCAAACGGCGTGAGCCTGCCATTGACACTCACCACCCGGTCAAGCGGCAGGAAGGTCATGACCAGCAGCCCCGCCCCCGCAAGGGCCGCGATCAGCCAGACCACATAACGCGCGGCATCCGACGGCGGCAGGCCGACCAGTGCTGCGCTTGGCGAGTAAAAGGACAGCAGCGCGGGGGGCAGGTCAGTTGGCACATCCGCCGTGGGCGGTGGCAGCACGGACAGGATCGCCCCTTCCGCAGGGCCACCCTGCGCATCAGGCGGCGGGATGAGCGCCTGCCCGCTCATGCTGCATCTCCGTGCATGGCGGTGAGCGATCCGGTTTCAGCCACGCTGTTCTGTTGCATCCACAGCGTGCGGTAGATGGTGCAGCGCCCCAGCAGTTCGGCATGCGTGCCGATATCGACCACCCGCCCGTGGTCGAGCACGCAGATCTGGTGGCATTCCACCAAAGAGGCCAGCCGGTGCGACACGATGACCATGGTGCGCCCGCGCGCAAGGTGGCGCAGGTTGGCGTTGACCACTGCCTCGCTCTCGGGGTCAAGGGCGGAGGTGGCTTCATCGAGGATCATGAGCTTGGGGTCGGAAATCACGGCGCGCGCGATGGCGAGGCGCTGGCGCTGGCCGCCGGAAATGTTGGTTGATCCCTCCTCGATCCAGGTATCGAAGCCCGCGGGCATGCGCTCGATGAACTCCTCGGCTCCCGCAAGGCGGGCGGCGCGCACCACGTCCTCCAGCGTCAGGCCCGGCCGGCCTGCGATGATGTTGTCGCGAATGGTGCCGCGAAACAGGAAGTTGTCCTGCAGCACCACGCCGCATGAACGACGCAGGTAGGTCAGGTTGATCTCGCGCAGGTCGATGCCATCAAGCCGCAGGTGGCCGGTATAGCTGCGGCTTACGCCCTGCAGCAGCCGCGTGATGGTGGACTTGCCCGAGCCGCTGCGCCCCACCAGCCCCAGCATGGTGCCCGCAGGCACGCTGAAGGTGATGTCATCCAGCGCGGGGGCCGAGGCGCCGGGATAGGTAAAGCACACATTGCTGAACGACAGCGCCCCGTGCAGCGGCGGGCGCAGGCCGGTGGTGAGCGCGCGGGTCTCGGTCGGGCGGTTGAGCACGGAGCCGGTCTCGGCCAGGGCGGCGCGCACCTCGTTGAGGTCATCGATCAGCCGGGCCATGCTCACCAGCGGCGCGGCTACGCGGCCACCCAGCATCATGAACGCCATGAGCGCGCCCGCCTCCATGCCCGAGGTCGTGGAGGTAATGGCCATATACGCCCCGATGAGGATGATGCCGCGATTGATGAACAGGTCGAGCGGCATGACCGCCGTGCCCACCCAGTTGCCCATGCGCCCGGCATCGAGCGAGGCGGTGACGACATCGGCGGTCTTTTCATCCCACACCGCGCGGCGCACCGGCTCCAGCGCCAGCGTCTTGACGGTGCGGATGCCGGCAACCGTTTCATACAGTGCGGCGCTGCGGGCCATTTCGGCGCGGATCTGCCGGTTGATCAGCCGCCCCACGGTGGGCATGGCCAGCAGGATGATGACGCCAATCAGCGCCGCGCCCACAACGGTCATCCATGCCAGCGTGGTGCTGAGCCAGAACAGGAAGGGCAGCACCACCAGCAGGGTGAACAGGTCAAGGAACGTGCCCAGCAGCTTGCCGGTCATGAACTGCCGCACCTTGTAGATGGCGCTGATGCGGCCAATGATGTTGCCCGCCTGTTCGCGCTCGAAAAACTCCAGCGGCAGGGCGAGCAGCCGGTCGAACACGGCCAGCGAGATGCGTGTATCGAGCCGCGTGGTCAGCACAAGCGTGATCTCGCGCCGCGCATGCGTGAGCAGGATTTCATACACCGCCATGACCACGACCAGCCCGGTGAGCGAGACCAGTGTGGCCATGGAATGAAAATTCACCACCCGGTCGATCACCTGCATGACGATGAGCGGCGGAAAAATGGCCAGCACGCTGATCACGATGGAGGCCAGCAACACATCACGCAGCAGCCTGCGCTCGCCCAGAACGAGGCGGCGCAGCCACGCGAAATCGATCGGCGGCTCGGGGCGCGTGCTGTCATGCTGGCCGCGCACCAGCAGCACGTCGCCCGTCCAGACCGCTTCAAGCCGCAGGGCATCGATCGCGACCGGAGGCGCCTCGGGGCTGGCGAAGGGATCGGCCAGCCAGACCACACCACTGGCTTCATCAGCCCCCACCATCAGCCCCGCCGAGCCATCAGCAAACATGAGCACGACCGGCGGCACGTCGCGCAGGCGCACGAGATCGCGCCATTGCAGGCGCATGCCCCTTGCGGTGCCGCCATTTTCCTCCACCCAGCGCGCAAGGGCGGGAATGGAGGGGGCGCTCTCGCCCTCTTCCCCGGCAAAATCACGCACGTCGAGGTCAATGCCATGAAAGCGTGCCGCGCACAGCACGGCCTGCAGGCGGATCAGTTCCGGCGCGCGCCGTGGCGCGGCCTGCCCCCCGACGCCATCACCTGCTTGGTCTTGATGGCCCACGGCACCCCTTCGCGTTGCACGCCCTGTCTAGTGATGCGGCCAAAGGTAGGAGCAGAAAGCAAAAAGTTCCTTAACACCCCCGGTGTCCAGCACCGATAAAATGCCCGGCCCACACCACAGGGGGATGAATGCCGTGGCAATGTCGTGTCATGGGTGTGTATTGCGCGACAGAAACGGCCCCGTTTTTCTGCTGCGGTCATGGACGCCCCGCGTCTGGCTGCCCGTGCAGCGAATACTGCCGGAATTGCATGTGCCGGGCAGCGTTGAGGGATGGCCGCCCATGACCAGATTATTTTTTGACTTTCCGCACGATTGACTGCATATAAAAAAGTCAATCATTTTTATTTATATCTTCCCCTCAATCGTTATCGATATACAAATATATGAACCTGAACCCCAATTCCGTTCCGCGCCTTGCCATTGTCATTCCATGTTACAATGAAACAGAAGTTTTTCCCTTTTGCTTGCGCGAAATGGGGGAATATCTGAATGACATGATCCGACGGAACCTGGTGCAGGCGGAAAGTTACATACTGTTCGTTGACGATGGCAGCCGGGATGATACGTGGCAGCAGATCAGTGCCGCCGCGAAAGAGCATTCCTTCGTCCGCGGGCTCAAGCTGTCATGCAACAAGGGCCACCAGGCGGCGCTGCTGGCGGGGCTGGCCAACGCGACGCAGGCCGATGCCATTGTCAGCATTGATGCCGACCTGCAGGATGACATCCACGCCATAGGCAAGATGGTGCAGTCCTATATGGCAGGACATGAAGTTGTTTATGGTGTGCGGGCCTCACGCCAGACCGATACGGCTTTCAAACGCACCACGGCGGAACTCTTCTACCGCATGATGACCTTCATGGGGGTGAAGCAGGTTTTCAATCATGCCGATTTCCGCCTTCTCAGCCAGCGTGCCTGCGCCGCCCTGCTGGAATATCATGAGAGGAACATCTACATCCGCGGCCTTGTGCCCCTGGTCGGCTTTCCCGCAGAAGAGGTCTATTACGACCGCAAGGAACGCATGGCTGGCGTTTCCAAATACCCTTTACGGAAAATGCTTGCCCTGGCCATGGAAGGCATCACTTCCATGACGGTCAGCCCGCTCAGGCTGATTACATTTGTGGGTGCTGCAATCGGCGCCATTTCGGTCCTGCTCTTTCTGAGCGTCATGGCATACTGGATACTGAAGGGCTGCGTGTCCGGCTGGATGTTTGTCATTGTCGCGCTTTTCGCCGCAACCGGCATACAGATGCTGTCTCTGGGTATCGTTGGGGAATATGTCGGCAAAATATACCTTGAGACAAAGGAACGCCCTCGCTACCATATAGAAGAAAAAGAAGGGTTCCCTGCAGGCAACCCTTCCGCGCCAGCATGATACGCTACCCGTTCAGGGCCCGATAAAGCCAGAAACAGGCCCACGCCACCGTAGCAGGCCATGAATGCAGCATCGCTGCCTGTGCCTTTTCCATTCGTGCCGAGCTGGCTGTTGCCGACCCTAGGCGGGTGCGTGCATAAAGCCTTGACTGCACTGGTTATGTCCGGACTCGTTTGCGGTTGATGAAGGCAGCCTTCTCTTTTAAATTGAGGCCAATGTTCCAGTGCCCGGCCAGAAGGTAAGGACTTTGACCGCTTGCCCGTGTTAACGAGAAAGCAGAACGGATGCTTTGCTGAATGATTCGGTTGAATCACATCTTAAGGGTTGCGAATTCTGTGTTGATATGGCACGCGCCACGATCCACATCACCAAACGAAGGGGTGAGCCCATAGCAGATGCCGGTCCTCAAAGTTCCAAAAAGGGCTCTTATGCATGAACATGCGCATCAAGCTACCCATGAGGGAGAGGCATGGCTGCTAAAAAATTTATGTGATTGATATCGCATTCATTAAGAAAGTATATAACTGCAATGAAATGTCTTGTTACAGGTGGCGCGGGTTATGTAGGTAGCCATGTTATCATCAGCCTACTGGACGCAGGACATGAGGTTGTCATCCTCGACAATCTGAGCACGGGGCACCTGGCTGCAGTGCCGCCGGGCGTACGTTTCTGGAATATTGATCTCGCGGATGCACAGGCAACGCGGAACGCTGTCAGCCAGGAAAACTGGGATGTAGTGTTTCATTTCGCCGCCCTTTCCTCTGTCAGTGAATCAGTTGAGCGCCCCTTTTATTATCTGGGCCAGAATACGATCAACTCCCTCAATCTGATTGAGGCCTGCACGGATCACGGCGTCAAACGCTTTGTGTTTTCCTCTACCGCGGCCCTGTTCAATGGGGAAAACCATTGCGAATCGATCGCGGATAATGCCGTGATCGATCCCAGCTCGCCTTATGGCGACAGCAAATATTTCATTGAACGCGCGCTGATATGGGCAGACCGTATCTGTGGCATGCGAAGCGCATGCCTGCGGTATTTCAATGCTGCGGGTGCTGACCCGCTCGGCCGCCTGGGTGAAGACCACCGGCCGGAAACACATCTCATTCCCCTCACCATTGATGCCGCCCTTGGCCTGCGCCCCATGCTCAAGATATTCGGCAACGATTATCATACGCCTGATGGAACCTGTGTCCGCGATTATGTGCATGTGACGGATCTGGCCGATGCCCATATCCGGGTTATCGATCAACTGGAACATGCGTCCGTCACTTACAATCTTGGTAACGGCAGGGGATTCAGCAATCTGGAGATCCTCCAGAGCGTGGAGCGGGTCAGTGGCCGGAAGGTACCGTGGGAATGGGCAGACCGCCGCCCGGGTGATCCCGCCATCCTGGTCGCGGATTCCTCCCATATCCGCCAGGACACTGGCTGGAACCCACAATATCACGACATTGACAGCATTGTAGAAACAGCCCTGCGCTGGCGCGAACACCATCCACATGGATATGATGACGCGCAAATATCCAAAGATGATGAGATAATTCTCATGCAGTGTAATGTTGGGACATAATAATATTTTCTTAAATAACCGAATTTAATTAAAATCCATTTATTATAAAGTACACTGTAGCACGCGCGATCAATCGCCCTTTGCACAGCAGCCTGTGCCAGACCTTACGGTTGCCTAGATTCTTATCAGGCGAAACATCTGGTCATCAATAGATCAGTATTGTGCCGGGTCAGCATACTTTCCTATGACTTATCAGACCTTAAATGACAGAATAGAGTTGTCAGGTCCTGAATGACCGAACAGACTATCTATCTATTTGAGATAAGCATTGATGCAGCCTGTTTTTTCTTATCAGTCCCAAGCTGTCTGGATGTTGCTGATCCGGGACCTTTATCTGCATGGCAAACCCTGTCCACAGAACCTGCGGCGGACGCGATATCTACAATTTTCTGGTACCATCAGAACCGCGCAAATGGCATGTCCTGCCACCTGAGTCTGGCCCTTGCTGGATTACGGCGCAACTGTTCATTCGCTAGTCGAAGCTCGGTGTGTGCCTCTTTGAAAAAATCACAGGCAGGGATAACGCGGCATAGTTTTATCGATGGGACGACGATCCGTGTCCATCACAAGGCGACCTGAGTCGCCCGAAGGGGGAGACAGGAATCATCGTACCATCGAGAAAGACCATACCGAAGGTCTGGTCCCTGTCTTGGGCCTTTTCAAAGAGGCGCTGCCATACTCCGCGCTTCGACCAGCGAATGAACAACTGTGCGGCAATCCACCAGGGACCAAACTCAGATGGCAGGGCGCGCCATTTTGCACCGTTTTGATGGCGCCAGAAAATCGCGGAAATCGTCCGTCGAAGGTTCTTCGGTGGGGTCTTGCTCTTCGCTTCGATCAAAGGCTCCCAGACGGACCATGCAGTATCGGAAAAGATAGACTACATCATGCTCATCATAAACAGCTATGCAGTCCGCTCTGTCATTCAAGGGCTAACAGGCCCTAGAGTCACCTTCCCATAAACCTTGATATCCTGCTCTATATCAGGAAGTCGGACTGCAGATGTTCTACCCTACTATCCGTCAGACCGACTCAATATTTCTGTCCTACCTTTTTCCTAAGTGTAAATAAAAATAAAATTCTGATCAATTATGACTTTTCTTCGACAAAACCATAGTTGCGAGATAATTAACAATAAGAGAAAGCGGAGTTACAATGATTTTTGATGAAATTGCAGATAAATTATGATCAACATAAAAATATAAGCTTAAATTATGCGATAATATTTTAATTAAAAAAGACCAGACAAAAATAAAAAATTCCGTGTGAATGAAATACGACATAAAATACTTAAAATCAAAAAATTTTACTTTGAAAATAATACGTCTGGAAATGACGTGCACAGTCATGGCAGCTATTGTAGAGCTTATAATATTTGATGACGCCGGTGAGAAATGCAGCAGCGTCACTAGACATGAAAATATTACAAGATCTGCAAACCATCCTGCGCCAGATAATAGCGTGAAAATAATACTGGATTTCATCAGGATTGGGCCTTCTTTTGTGGCAGCCAACCTTTTTGAATAAGAGCCCAAAGCGGCAGAATCAGCATGCCCCAAATCCAGACCAGTATCATGTACGACCAGAATTTGGGCGCTGGCGACGCAAAAGCACATAATGCGATAATAGATATTATCATATAATTTATTAAAATGATTATCCGATTTCTCACAAGCAATGGAATACAAAAAGTACAAAATAGCAGCCATATCCCCATAGGAATGAAAACCGATATTTTATAATAAAATTTTGTTACCGCAGAGGAGAGAGGAGCCTGCCATTTATAATCAGGCACCATGCCAGCAGCATCAGCATAAAATTTGAAAATTGATGGCGTAAATACCCACGGTGTATACACCGAGTCCAATGTCTTATCTTGATAACGATCATAGATCTCCCATGCAGGCCACAGCGACAGTTCTGATAGTCGTGTTGTGGTACGCATAATCTCTGGTCGTGGATCATTTAATAAATCATGATTCAGTAGCTTGTTTAGCCTGTCATATGCCACCTTTCTTTCGGGATATTTAACCTTGGCAACAAATTTCCAGAAAAAATAGTCTTCTTTTACTGTACAATATGCTTCAATTCCACCTATCGTATCGAATGCTGCCACATCATCAGGATTGCTTTTATTGCAATTAACGTATGGCCGCAAAAGATCGAGCGCGCTAATCATTTTATACTTTTCATTTTCTTGATTAATAGGTACGCCTTCTATTGCTGGAATCAAGAAATTAATAATTCCTGTAGCAATCACAATATTTAAAAACGATTTTGCAACCTTAAATTTATCTTTATTTATATATGCATCATAGGCAATACTAAGGATCAGAAAAGACCAATACTCTGGACGAAGAAGAGCCGCCATCAATAAGAAAACGTAGCCAAGCGTCCCAACGCTCTGCTTCTGACTAATACGGATGCCAACGATGATAAACGCAGAAAACAGTATTTCTGCAGCGACAAACATACGTTGCTGAACAAAAAGCATAGAAAAAACAACAGGGCTAAATGCCTGCACAACAAAATATAACGATATCCATAGTTTACCCATTCTTAATTTTTTAAGATGGTATGCCAGATAAACACTGACAGAAAAATACAACAGAACTTGCGGTAATTGTATAAACAATGGGAAAAATGGATGAATGATAAATTGATACATGATGTAAAAAGAAGAATACCACGTATAGAATTGAGCCATCAAAGTATCATGCACTATAATATCACTGGCAAACATGCCAGGAAAAACAGATACATACTGAATGGCAATCTGAACAGCTAGAAGGCATGAAAATACTGGCACTTCAGACAGCATATGCCATATATTTTTATAATAAACGATACACCACGTGAGTATGCCTGCGCAAAGGCCAGCAAACAGTACACTGGAGACGATCAAAAGCACATGAGCATGTGCGATCGATCGTAAATTTATGCGATTAAGGCCAACATGCAGTGGAACTGTTACGGTGCGTTGAGGAGCCCATAATGAAGTGAACACAACATCATCGGGAGACATGGCACGGAGGAAAGTTGTCAGATAAATACCTGGGTAGACATGCTTTGCTACGCGTGATGACCACCAGGGATCTTTGCCCGTATGGTTAACCAACCACCCGTCATTTTCTACAGTAATACACGAAGCGGATTGTGAGCTTCGTTCGCTTGTTTCCGGGCAGATACTATCGCCTTTTAAAATTTTATAAAAATCGTTACCTGCGCCAGAATTCCATTCTATAACGGTTCTGCCATCACGCTCAACACGAGCCCGGCCGTTGCCGGAAGCGCCGTCACTCCATGGAATTTGTGTGTCTTCCGCAGGCGAAAAGAACCGACCACGGTATACATCTGCCCCATTGCGGGAAAATAGAGTATACGATTTAACATATTTCCAAGTTGGAACTGTCATGACTAGAAATACAGAAAATATAAGAAAAGCTATCCCCCATATAAACTTTTTTTTGTTCTTATTGTAAGCCATAACGGTTCCTAGTCTCGTATCTATATTTATCTATTTTTTATTTTATTTTCTTGATTGCTTCAGGGGGCGACTGTTTAAAATCTTCTACCTGCTCAGGCGTACCAAGCATGCCCACATCTGCGACAGGAATATCAGAGATGATCACGCGTCGGCCAGCATCAATCAGACGATTATACATGGGCGCAATATAGCGTTCGCCTTTCTCCATGCCATCTGCCCGGGAAAAATGCTGATGATACAGTTCACAATACATACGCACATTGGCAAACCAGTAGAGTCCCAGTGTGGCAAAATCTGATATCCGCAGCTTTTCGCGCACTTCTACCGCTTTGTGCGTTTCATCAAGACGCACAAATGACCAGCCATCACCTGGAGCACGAAAACAGGGGATCCAGCCATCGCAGCTTTCAGGAGCAGGCGGAACCATCAGCCCGGGCGCGACAAAGGTATCAATATTATAGACGGCAAATGGAACATCTGCCGGAGCATCTTCAGCCAGAAGAAGAGCGGTTGTCGCCTGCCCGTCCGTTACATGATCGAGTTCGACCACCTTATCCACAATAATGCCCAAGGCCTTGCATCGTGCTGCAATATATTCCTTGGCATTTGTGTCCTTACGAATTGCAAAACGAAAGCGCCAACCCGCATCCCGAAAGGAGGTCAGGCTCAACATAGACCAGTCAAACAGCGGACGCCCGAGAACCTCGATCTCGTATTTTGGCATCGGATAGCCTGCTTTTGTAAAGCGAGACCCCATCCCTGCCATTGTAATTGCCATGATTCCAGTCATGTTATCCCTTTGCTATACGATCACGCGCAATCAGAGCTTCAACCCCGGCCAGATCATTCTCGATAAATTCCCGTGGCCGCACGGCACGATCATCAATATAAAAACCCTGCGCGCCTGGCCAAGGCTTCCCAAGATGGAGTTCATCAAAAGGGATGTCGTGACGTTGTAGCCATTCCAGCAAAGTGGGACCAACTATTTTATTAATCTGCCCAAGGTTTCCGTCATTCGAACGCATGCCGCGCGATGAGCTGAGCACGATGCGCCATCCTTCAGCGTGCATTTTCCGTACACGCGCCACGATCAGTGGCTCGGGCGCAACATCAGCATAACTGCCATCCTTGGTTTTGATGTCACATAACGTTCCGTCAATATCGACTACAAGAACTTTCTCTTTACCGATCATTTCCTACACTCCAGATCATCAAGAATCGCGGCAGCCGTAAGGGCAAAGCCTGCCAGTTTCTTTGGCCTGTCAGAATGTAATGGCAGCATGGAAAGGAAGAGAGAAAGTTCGACCGCACGCACGCTTACGATATCAATTCCCGCCTTATTCAGATGCCTTGTGAATCTTTCCTGCGCCCAGGCCGGCGGACCACCCGCATCAAGCTGGCATTCCAGGACAAGCTGGTCGTTCAGGAAACAATTGAACAGACCATTATTGATAAAGTCATAGCCACCCATGACGGAATGACTGAATTTGGCAATATCATACGAGGGATGCATCAAACCGGCTTCAAAGCTGACAGCCCCCTTGGGATCGATCAGCCGCATCAGACCAAGACGCTTGTCAAACAGAATGTTAGAAAAGCATGGATCCCCATGCCCGAAAACCAGATGTTGATCAGGCCACTGCTCAAGGGCCTTTTCAATAAAGGGCCGCGCATCAGCCAGCATGGTCCGGATATCGCCCCGCGGACCAGATGCCGCCAGGATGGCATCCAGCTTGCGCCCTTCTTTCATGTTCAGGAAACTGTCAATGCGCGCATCCAGCTTGCCGAGAATATGCCGGCGTCCTTCTTCACGCGTCGCGACCACATTGCCCATTCCTTTCTTGCGGGATGACAAGAAAGCAAAAAAATTATCCAGCAACAGATCAAAATCCGCCGGCTGAAGAGCATTGTGAATGAACTGCAAGGCGACATCGGGAACAGGAAGGTGCTCCATGGAATAGCCTGCCCTGCCGTCTTTTTTCCAAAAATGGAAAGTTGGCATAAGGAAACGTTTCATTTCCTCAGGGGCAACATGGAAGTAACTGTACTCACCTTCCATTTTGGCAATGTCGGACGAGCTTTTATGGAAAATTCCGTCTACAGCTTCTGTATCATTGAAATGACGGGCTTCTGTCGATCCAATCAGGAATTTGAACAGGTTCCGTGGCTTGCGAAGATCAACCATACCAAGCTGATCAACCATGCTGGGCGCTGTCTCAGCCAGTCCGAGCAGGATATTCCGTCGGCCTTCAGCGTTTTTGGCCCGCAGGAATGCAATCGCATCCTTCTCTTTCAGCAATACCGGCGCTTCATCACCGCTTATCGGGGCCAGAAACATGGTTTCGAGTGCAAAAGCACATTTTTTCAATACAGGAACCAGCCCAGGCATGTACAATGGGGCGATACAGGAGGGCAGAATCACATACAGAGAATCGGCTGCCCGATTTTCTATATGGTTTGCCAGATCAAAAGCAGCTTCATCTGTTTCAAGAATCTGAAAGCCATACTGTGCGCTTTCAGCAGCAGCCTGTATTTCTGCCCCGAAACGCTTTCGACGCCGGACAATGCTGGAAAAAGGCCTATTCCCAATAATGCTCACCACCTGGGAAGACGGCATGGTCCGATCGTCCAGAATTACGGTGACATTGTGTAGCGTATTAATTCCCACAGGCTTCCTATTTGGTACGCAAACTACGTGAGCGGAATGTTATAATGCGATTGAGATATGCATAAACTGACGGCGGCCATGCAGCAAGGATCACCAGAATGCTACTGGCGGCAGAAGCGGCCAGGGCCGGGTCAACATGAGAAGAAATGGTGACCTGCCACTCCTTTGCAGCCCGATTGATCAACAACACGCCTGCATTATGAAACTCCGGCGAAACAGCCAGATGCGTTAACAAGGCGGCCGCAGCCAGTTCGAGCCCCCAGATCAGGACTGTAATCATCATAAGTGGAGCCCCCTGCCGGCGCAGCAGGCCTTCACCATTCGTCGCACCTTCGCGCAGCACGTCAATCAGACGCAAGCCAACCAGCACATCGCGGCCGGTATGGTTAATCACGACATAGCGCTGCAGGCTGCTTAAGGCACGCGGACCAATCAAAAAGCATATTCCTGCCAGAATCGTCACCGCAACCGTCATCCACTGCACGGTTCTTGCGCCTTCGTGCATGATATCGTGGGTGATATAGCCATCCATAATAAGCCAGGTCAGTAATACGGCAAGCATGATGGCATCGAAAAGCCGATCAAGCAGAATAGTTACCACAGATTCAGATAATTTTTTGCTTACGAGCCATAAATTATAAAGCCGGACGATTTCACCAATCTTGAATGGCAGGATTATGGCAAACGGGACTGTCGCAAAATGCAACCAGAAAGTCGTGCGCGCCGGAATTTTCAGCAGTGAGCCCGAGATGATGCACAGTCGCATTGCCCTGAGGCAATGGGCCAGGAAATATACGATCATCGCGACGATCATTGTCATGGGCATCGTGGGAAGCAGGACTTTAGGCCCGATATATCTTCCCGCAGCCAAGAGGCAGAGAGTGGCAACGAATGTTGCCACAAATCTCCCTTTGTAAAGCTTTAGACGTATGACATCTTGGGAATGAGCGACTCTCCTCATCCAGTCATCAGGAATGCGCATCATCCGGCATCTTGTTGTTCAGATAGGGTCAGCCGCCACAGTGCTGCTGGTTTGGTCGCCTTCCCAGAAACCGACCACTGTAGAAGGGTAAGCATCACGTACGATAGCACGATGCTCGCCTTTTTCAAACGCGGAAAGCGATTTGACCCGCTGGCCCAGCAGATTCAGAATCTGGAATCCCATCCGGGACAGCTTGGCGTTGGAGACCTGATCATCTTCCCGCCATGTCAGTGGGAAGAAGCGCAGCCGGAACGGGCGCGCGGCCACAGTCAGGATCAGATAATAATTAAACGTCAGGTCGTCCGCAAACCGATGCTGGAAATCATCATCAAACGAAGAGAGGCGAAACAGATTCAGCCCTGAACCCAGATCATAGAGGCGACGGCGGGAAATGACGGAAAAAATGAAATTGAAGGCCTTGTTGGCCATGGTGCGCAGAAGGGAATATCCTTCCAGCCGGGACCCCTTCATAAAGCGCGCCCCCATGAGGAAGTCCTCATTCAGATAGCTGCCATCCTCCAGGTAGGGCAACAGGTCGATAATGGAACCCTGATCATCGCCATGCAGCACGATCAGGAAGTCATAGCCGTGCTTGCGACCAAATTCGATAGCGACCTTGTGTGAGCCACCAAGACCGTAATTGTCGTTATTCCGCAACAATGTACGATGGGAAATCTGATGCAGGGACGCCAGCCCTTCCGCCGCCGCGGCACTGGTCTGGTCCGTAGACCGGTTATCAATGCAAACCACGCCATCCACAAACTTCGCCACGTCTGGATGGGTCAACTGCTTTATTACGCGCGGAATCTGAGGAGCGCAATTATACATAGGTATGAAAACAAGAATACGGCTATTATTTAACATAGCAATGATATACCTTTCATTTTAAGAAATTTTTATGCGCACGTTATTTTTATTATAAGGAAAACTTTGCACACTTATAAATTATCGATATAATGAGCACAAGCCCGCTAGCCAGACCCCGGTCAATAAAACAGGGGAAGATTCTTGGCAATATGGAACTTGGCCTATGTCCGGTTCCGCCAATGGGCGCGGCACGCAACCACGCCAGCCAACTGACCAGCACTACGAGAATGCCTGGCTGTTCGGGGCAATCTGTCCGGCGACAAGGCTGTCAGCCTGGTGCTGCCGTTCATCGGCACCGCCAGCATGCAACTTCATATCGAGGAGATCCACGCTGCGTCGCCCGCGGCGCCCATGCTGTCGTGCTGCTCGATCGCGCAGGATGGCATACCACCAGTAAACTGAAGCTACCCCGCAATGTCAGCCTGATCTCCCTGCCGTCCCGTGCTCCCGAACTGAACCCGGTCGAGAATATGTGGCAGTTCCTACACGCCAATTGCTGGCAAATACCGTCCTCGACGGCATCGAGCACATCATCGACGCCGCCTGTTCCGCTTGGAATAATCTTGCCGCCTTGTCTGAAACCATTCGATCCATCGGTCTGAGAAAGTGGGCTTACACAGGTTCAGTGCCTATAACCGTTGGTATCAGAGGCTTCTGTTTCGCTTACAATCATCGCCCGCAGCGTGTTCTGGGCGGCATAACGCCCGCCCAATGCATCACGTCGTAGCTTGAAAAACATCCAGCGCTCCGTAATCCTGATCACATCAAACCGGCTGGTCGTGACACCATGAAACAGGTCGACGAAATCATTGATTACGCCAATGATGCCTCATCAACCCGACAACTAACAATCGGTTGTATAATAATCTGGCTTACATACACTTTTCAGCCTCCAGCCATTTCCTTCACCAAGGCCATTCATTTCCTGCAGCCAGTATTCATCCCTACTTATTTTCTTTTTTATGAAGTAATTTATATAACTTTCACTTTTTGTAGGATGCATTGCCTTTGAAAGGACGAACACATCAAACGCTATTATCAATAAAGATGCGAATAATATTTTTTTATTTATCATTTTATTCTCTCAATAAAAATACTTAGCGCCATAAAACCAAAAGTAATTAACCAATACACCCGTTACAAAAAGAAGTGATAAAGTGATTTTTCTGAACATTTTTGATTTGTCATTTAGAAAAATACACAATATTATCGAAAATAATGGGTTTCCCATTATATACCGATGCATAGATTCAACCCCTCCACTTATAGCAAGCAAAAAAGTAATCAGCAGTATCAAAGCTTCTAAATGTAGATTATTTTTAAATCCATATCGTATGAAGAAAATATCAATAAAAGATGATATGACCCCATTTATTTTTTTAAGATGCACAATAGCCTTTACTATCCATGCACCAGGAAATTTGAGATGCTTGCCCCAACTGATTTCAATATGAGAGAAAGCGAGCGCATCTCCTGCTGTTTTATATAGAAAAAGCATATACGAAGAGACACCCAGACTACCAACCACGGTAGGAAAAGCATAATTGATTATATTCTCATATTCTTTATTTTTAAGGCATGTATAAATCAGATACAGGGAGCATGCCAATACAACGAAAACACCCGTTGGCCTTGTGAGGGATAGAAAAAATGCCACCACACTTAAGGATATATATTTTTTCTCTTTTGTGAAAATACATGCCAGTATCACTAATATGCCATACAAGCACTCAGTATACTGCATTTTATACCATACAGAAAATGGCGACATTAAAAGTATAAACGCCAAAATGACTTCGTTTTTTATCTCACAGAACTTTTTTGCATAAAATAAGGTGATGAACATTAGGAAAAATAAAAGTGCCTGATTTAATATTAATCCACATTCATAATAATCATATCCAATGATATAATGCACAAAACGGACAAGCATTGGATATGCCGGGAAAAATGGCCATCCAGCCATGCCAAATTTATTGTAATATAAATAGGTGTCTTTTTCATACCCAAATTGAGCGATATGTATATACCAATGGCAATCCCATTTACACGATGCCTGAGATGGATTTGAAAAAAAAATCGCTTCTGCATCAAATATAAATAGAGATAAGATGCAAATTGCTATCGGTATCAAGAAGTTTTTTATTTTTATATTATTAAACATCTAACCCTCAAACCCCCGAAACACGAACCACACCACGCATGCCAACCCTTGCTTTCGGTTAGATATGCATGGCCAGGCACACCCGATCTGCCGGGAGAAAACTTTTTTCATAGCCGTTCCGGATGACATAACAGGCAACAGCAATCATATGTTCATTGGTCGCCATAGACCTGCTGACCCAACCCTTAACCCTCTGATGCATCAGAACATCGGAACCGACAAGGAACCCGCTCGGCAAGCAGAACGCCTAAACATCCTGCTGCTCCCAATGCTGGCAAACCTGATTACGAACCTGCCCCATAAACAACATCCGTTTCCTACTTACGTCCTGCATCTTCCCGATCAATGCCCGAAACGCCCTTTACCCATTCTGACCGCCGGGCAATACTGCCTGAAAAGTCTGGTGCCTATGATTCTGAAAAGGTATTCTCCAAGGGAGCCCGAGTTCACTCAACTGCCTTTGCATAAAGCCAGATACCCCGACTGACTACGACATACCTTTGGCATACAGCAATATACCCATTCATCCTGTCGATCATCCGCCTCCCGGATCCGGTCCACACTTCAATCCACACCAACCTTAAAAGTTCCTGACCTTGATGGCAGAAGACGCGCCCTGAACAACCTCGGCGCATCATAATACGATCTCTTGCTGCTGGCAGCCACATTGCCGTGCATGCCAGCATGCATCGTCCTGCCGCCTCAGAAGAGGATTGCGATAAAAGCCATTATTGATAGTGGGTTAAGGTCGCATGCCAAACCTGATCCGCTGCAAGGCATACTTTTTATGTTAATGCCACAGTCATATTCAAGACGATGTCGAGCAAGCCCAATACCTCGATCAGGCGCGACATGCTTTGCATAACCAATTGTCACACAACAGAATAGCCTTCCCTGATAAAACGTAGCGCACCCTTGCCTATCCGGTCGGAATGCGCGTCATCATGAGGTCACGATATATCAGTTTCTTACACAAAACGGGCCTGCACCGGCACATCCTTCTCCATGCCGGCACGTCATACGGCTTCCAGCTCCGGCGGGGGCGCCACGACCAAACGGGTAAACCATTCCAGCTCCCCCGTCGCACGCTTACGAAAGAGATCGCCCTTCAGCCCCGTCGAGCCATCGAGCCATCGGCAAACATGAGCACGACCGGCGACACGTCGCGCAGGCGCATGCCCCTTGCGGTGCCGCCATTGTCCTCCACCCAGCGCGCAAGGGCGGGAATGGAGGGGGCGGAATCATCCGGCTCACCGGCACAAAGTCGCGTACATCAAGGTCGATGCCATGAAAGCGCGCCTGCCCCGCATGCGGGCGCTTATTGCCCTGGCAAGGAGATTGCCCTCAAGGGTGCCCCACACCGGGCAGGCTTGTGAAATACAACGTGGCACGGTTCACTAAATTGACCCTGTCTGGGCGCTTACGCGGCTTTCTTTGCTGCGCCATCCGTTTTTGTCTTGTTGCGTAAATTTAAAAATATCATCTGCACAAACTGCAGCAGGACCTTGCTGTTCATCTTGCTGTCTCCCTCATGACGGGAGCGAAAGACAAATGGCAGTTCAGTGACCCTGGGTTTGGTTTCCTGCACCATCAGCATATCGAGCAGGATCTTGAAGCCCTTGCCGGACAGCCTGTCAACGGATCTGACAAACATCTCCCGCCGCATGGCAAAGAAACCGCTCATCGGGTCTTTTACCCTGACAGGCAACAGGTACTGCGCGATGCGAATGCCCGCATTGGACAGGAACAGGCGCCATGCATTGGCCAGCCCCGCGTTATTGCAGCCTTCAACATAACGGCTGCCAATCGCCACATCATAGTTATCGTGCACAATGGCGTCAGCCATCTTCTGCAACAGGCTTTCATCATGCTGCATATCGCCATCCATAACCGCCACGACAGGCGCCGAGGAGGACAGGATGCCTTCGATCACGGCCGATGAAAGTCCCCGGCGCCCGACACGCAACAGGCCCCGCACCCGACAGTCGGCCTGCGCCAGCCACCAGATTTCATCAATGGTGCCGTCGGGGGAATTGTCATCCACAAAGATGAGTTCCCACCTGTAGCGTGTTATCGCTTTTTCAACGGCACGGAACAGGGGTTCTACGTTACCGCGTTCGTTGTAACACGGAATGATGATGCTCAATTCAGGCCCCGGAAGGATGCCATTCCCGTCATGTGTATCGTGTGATGCAGGAGCAGAAAAGACTTGCATAATCAATAAGATCCAAAGAAATCACATCGCGGGCAGTTGGGCAACGCAGACACTAACAGGAGATGGATCGTGTTTTGCGAGTCATAGCCGATAGAGGATTTTCTCCTCTTTCACAACACGACAAAGTTTTTTTGTAAAAACAGGATCCATTACGATGATGATTTCAAGCACAGGTCTGCATCGCGCAAACATACCACTTGCTTGATCTAAATAAATTTTGGCTCCATTCTGGTTGACACCTGAATTTCGGCAGGTCTTCATAAAAAGCAGAAGATATGAATCGGGCAAATCAATCAATGTTCATATCAAAAACCGCTTTTAGGTTTGTCTATTTTTAAAAATTACTGCTTTTCAATGTTCTAACCAGTGCTATTTTTATTGAATAATTATTATTTATAAATATAGATATTAATTTATTATAATTTTTATTTCTCTCCACATCGTGAAGCGGAACAGAAATTTTTAATTATAAAATGTCACAGAAAAATCATGGAAATTTTATCTCCATGTATGGAATCATTTATAACATAAATTAATTTCAAAATTTATGTATAAATATGTAAATCATCACCGCATACATCGCTCAGCAAAATTGATCTGCCCCAGGCTGATCGTGCCAGACATCCACCAAACAACCCGATCTTCCTGCAAATCAACGCAAGGTGACCTTCATCTTATTCTATTGTTCACCGTTCATGCGAGTACACCTGTTGTAAAATACCAATCACTGCAGCCGATTTTGACATCAGTTCTTTAAACAAAACCGGGCCTGCGCCAGCACGTCTGCCGCCACACCGGCACGCCATGCCGCCTCCTGCCCGGGCGGGGGCACCACGGCCACGCGGGTAAACCATTTCTGGCCGCCCGTCGCGCGCTGGCGAAAGATTTCGCCTAGAACCTCCGCAAGCCCCCCGCGCGTGGTGCAGCACATGCAGCCCGCCGCATGCTGCGCGAAAGCGGTCGGTGCAGAACGCACCACCACCACGCCTGCCCAGCCTTCAGCCGGGTCGGGCTGGCTCCCATCACCGACCAGCAGCAGCGTATCGGCACGGGGAGTCAAAGGCGTGCCCGCCACCTGAAACTCCAGCGCGATACGCCCATCCGTCATTGTGGCATACTCCACGTCTCGTCACTCCGGGCCTGTGGCGTTTTTCCATTTGAGCCAATGATGCTGGACACCAGCGGAAAGTTCGGGGAATAAAAGGCACCGGACCAATCCATATGCAAGCCCGGCCCGGACAGACCGTGCTGGAAAACCGTGGCAGACACTGGCTTTTGCCCGGCATTTATCAGGATTTCAGGATAACCATGACCACTCGCCCCCACCTTCTCGATGCCCTCCGCGACCAGGTCCTGCTGTGTGACGGCGGGATGGGTTCGCGCGTACAGCTTCTGGACCTCGAGGTCGAGCGCGATTACTGGGGGCAGGAAAACTGCACCGAAATCCTGAACCTCTCGCGCCCCGAACTGGTGCGTGAAATCCACCGTGGCTACTTCGAGGCCGGGGCCGACATGGTGGAAACCAACAGCTTTGGCGGCTCGCCCATCACCCTGGCGGAATTCGGGCTGGCCGACCGCGCGCGCGAGATCAACCGCACTGCAGGCCATCTGGCGCGTGAAGCCGCCGAGACCTTTGCCGATGGCCGCCACCGCTACGTGGTGGGCTCCATCGGGCCGGGCACCAAGCTCCCCTCGCTGGGCAATATCGACTACGACACGCTCGAGGCAGGCCTGACCGAGCAGTGCCGCGGCCTGATCGAAGGCGGCGTGGACTGCTTCCTCATCGAGACATGCCAGGACACGCTCCAGATCAAGGCCGCCGTGAACGCCGCCAAGATCGCGCGCGCCGAGATGGGCGCGGACACCCCCATCTTCGTACAGGTTACGGTCGAGACCACGGGCACGCTGCTCGTAGGCCCCGACATTACCGCCGCCGCCACGGTCATCAACGCGCTCGACGTGCCGCTGATGGGCCTGAACTGCGCCACCGGCCCACAGGAAATGGCCGAGCACGTGCGCTGGCTGAGCGAGAACTGGCCCGGCCTGATCTCGGTCCAGCCCAACGCCGGCCTGCCCGAACTGGTCAATGGCACCACCCACTACCCGCTCACCCCTGCCGAGATGGCAAGCTGGGTGGACCGCTTCATTACCGAAGATGGCCTGAACCTGATTGGCGGCTGCTGCGGCACCTCCACACCGCACACGCAGGCGCTGGACCAGATGCTGCGTAAGCGCGCCGAGGGCACGGGCCGCATCCGCCCCGCCCCGGTGCCGCGCAAGCCGGTGTGGATTCCGTCTGTCGCCAGCCTGTATTCGCAGGTGCCGCTGCGGCAGGAGAACAGCTATTTCTCGATCGGCGAGCGCTGCAACGCCAACGGCTCCAAGAAGTGGCGGCAGTTGCAGGAAGCTGGCGACTGGGATGGCTGTGTGGCGCTGGGCCGCGAACAGGTGGCCGAAGGCTCGAACGCGCTCGATATTTGTACCGCCTTCGTCGGCCGTGATGAAATGAAGGAGATGAATGCGGTCATCACCCGCTTCACCTCCTCGGTCAACGCGCCGCTGGTGATCGATTCCACCGAGACGCCGGTGATCGAGGCGGCGCTCAAGCTGCATGGCGGCAAGCCCATCATCAACTCCATCAACTTCGAGGATGGGGAAGAGATCGCCAACGAGCGCATGCTGCTCGCGCGCAAGTTCGGCGCCTCCGTCATCGCCCTGACCATTGATGAAGTGGGCATGGCCAAGACGGCGGAAGACAAGCTGCGCATTGCAACGAGGCTGGTCGAATTCGCCTGTGAAAAGCACGGCCTGCCGCAATCCGACCTGATGATCGACCCGCTCACCTTCACCATCGGCACCGGCACGGAAGATGATCGCAAGCTGGGCGAATGGACGCTGGAGGGCATCCGCCTCATCCGCGAGCGCTTCCCCGATATCCAGATCGTGCTGGGGCTGTCGAACATCTCGTTTGGCCTCAACCCGGCGGCCCGCGCGGTGCTCAACTCGGTGTTCCTGGACCACGCGGTGCGCGCAGGCATGACGGCGGCGATCGTGCATGTCTCGAAAATCCGCCCGCTGCACCTCATTGCCGCCGAGGAAGTGAAGGTGGCCGAGGACCTGATCTTCGACCGCCGCGCCGAGGGTTATGATCCGCTGCAGCGCATGCTGGAAATCTTCGCCGACCGCAAGGCCGCCGATGCGGTCAAGAAAGCCCGCGCCGAAACCGCGCCCGAGCGGCTCAAGGACCGCATTGTCGATGGCGACCGCAAGGGGCTGGAAGATGACCTGGCGGAAGCCATGCGCGACATGGCCCCGCTCGACATCATCAACACCGTGCTGCTTGATGGCATGAAGGTGGTGGGCGAACTGTTTGGCGCGGGCAAGATGCAACTTCCCTTCGTGCTGCAATCCGCCGAGACGATGAAGGCCGCCGTGGCATGGCTGGAACCCCACATGGAGCGCACCGAGGGCCAGGCCCGTGGCACCATGGTGCTGGCCACGGTCAAAGGCGACGTGCATGACATCGGCAAGAACCTTGTCGACATCATCCTGACCAATAACGGCTACCGGGTCATCAACCTTGGCATCAAGGTGCCAGTGGCCGACATGATTGCAGCCGCCCGCGAGCACAAGGCCGATGCCATCGGCATGTCGGGGCTGCTGGTCAAGTCCACCGTCATCATGCGTGAAAACCTTGAGGAAATGAACCGTCAGGGCGTGGACGTGCCGGTCATGCTCGGGGGTGCTGCGCTGACCCGCAACTATGTTGAGGAAGACTGCACCGCAGCTTACGGCGAAGGCGGCCGCGTGGCCTATGCGCGTGATGCGTTCGATGGCCTCTCGCTGATGGACAAGGTGGCGCAGGGCGAGTTCGACACCTATCTTGCCGCCATCCAGTCACGCCGCGCGGGCAAGGCCACGCGCACCAACCGCACGCAGGACATAGAAGCCGCCGAGACCCGTGGCTTCGGCCCGGTGGATGTGGCCGCCGCCCGCGCCCGGCGCGAGAAGCTGACGGCGGATGAACCTGTGCTGACCCCGCCGTTCTGGGGCCCGCGCGTGCTTGAAGCAACACCGGAGGCGGTGCTGCCGTTCCTCAACGAACGCTCGCTGTACCAGTTCCAGTGGGGCTTCCGTAAGCAGGGCCGCTCGCTTGATGACTTCATGGTCTGGGCGCGTAAGGAACTACGCCCCGTGCTGCGCCACATGCTGGCCCTGTGCGCGGAACAGGACATCCTGCACCCCAAGGCCAGCTACGGCTACTGGAAGGCCGCGGGCGAGGGCAATGACCTCGTGCTGTTTGGTGAGGACGGCACCACCGAGGCCGCCCGCTTCACCCTGCCCCGCCAGCCCCGCGCTGATGGCGCCTGCATTGCCGACTTCGTGCGCGACATTGATGATGCACAGCGCGACGTGATCGGCCTGCAGGTGGTGACCGTGGGGCAGGATGCCTCCGACCGCGCGCGGGAATGGTTCGAGGCCGATCGCTACAAGGATTACCTCTACCTGCATGGCCTGTCGGTCGAGATGGCGGAAGCCATGGCGGAATACACCCACAAGCGCATCCGCGCCGAGATGGGCTTCGCCGCCGAGGACGACCGCGACATGGCGAAACTGCTCCAGCAGGGCTATCGCGGCTCGCGCTACTCGTTCGGCTACCCCGCCTGCCCCCGGCTGGAGGAGCAGGAGCCGATCCTCAAGCTGCTGGACGCGGAAAAGATCGGCGTCTCGCTGACCGATGGCTTCCAGCTCCACCCCGAGCAGTCCACCTCCGCGCTGGTCATTTTCAACCCGCACGCGAAGTATTTCTCGATCTGACACAGGCGTTGGCCCGCAGCCCTGCGGGACGTGTTGACCGGTGCGGAAAATGGTGCCCATCATTGCATTATGTTTCGCCCCCGCCACACGCCATCCACCCCCGCTGATACGCCGGGCGCCGATCACGCGCTCGGCCGCCTGCTGGCGCGGCTGCACGGGGCAGCGCCCTCCGCAGCCCAGGGCAACCGCGCCACGCGCCACGCCGGGCGCGCCTTTACCTGTGCCGCCGAGCAATGCGTGATGGACCTCATGGCCGAAGACCACGCGGGACTGGTGGAACATAGCGCCGATGTGCTGACCCACCTGCTGCAGGTCTGGGTCGCGGCTGGCATCGACCCCGAGGATGTGTGGACCGAGATCGACCGCCGCACCCGCATGGGCAACCTGCTGCTGGCACTCAACACCGCCGAGCGCACCTCCGCCCCCACCCGCGCGCGCAGGCGGCCATGGAAGATCCGCACCACCAAGCTGCCCTGAGCGGCCCGTGCCGCCATAACGGCACGAAATCGCAACGAACCGTTTTTTGGCCTAGCCGCTGCGGCATGCGGGTGGCATAAGCTGGCCGCAGGCGGAACAGCAGGGAATGTCGCGATAAGATGGACCGGGTCCATGCCTGTTACGTGCCCGTGGGGCCTGCCCCGGCCCGGCACGCATGAACTGGATTGACATCACGGCCCTCGCCATTGCCGCGCTGTCAGGGGTGGTGGGCATTGTGCGCGGCTTCTCGCGCGAGGTGCTTGGCCTTGCCGCCTGGGTCATGGCCACCATCCTGGCCGTGGCATGGTACGGCGCGCTAATGCCCTACGCCACGCAATGGATCAGCAACCACACGCTGGCCTCGCTGGCGTCCTTCGCGGTGCTGTTCCTGGCCCTTCTTGTCATTTTCACCACCACTGCCCATCTATCGGGTCGGGCGGTGCAGGGTTCCATCCTGTCAGGGCTGGACCGTGTGCTTGGCCTGCTTTTTGGCCTGGTGCGGGGTTATGTGTGCCTTGTGCTGATCTATGCGGGCATTACCGCCCTCGTGCCCGCCAATGAATGGCCCGAGGTGATGCGTACCAGCCAGATCATGCCCCTTATCGGCAACAGCGTGACCTATCTTCACGCCCACGCGCCCGATAACTTCCCCGCGCATCTTGCGCAACCCGCCGGGACGCGGCATGACGCGCCCATCTGAACCTTATCGTCGGTCCCCGCCGCCCCCGTCCGTCAAGGAAAGATCGCCCACCATGTCCCGCACCAGCCTGCACACCACATCCGGTAACCCGCCCACCCAGCACGAGCGCGATGACATCGCCGCCCAGTGGCGCCATGATGATGACAAGCCCCATGAGGAATGTGGCGTCTTTGGCGTATGGAACACCAAGGATGCCTCCGCCCTGACCGCCCTTGGCCTGCATGCGCTCCAGCATCGCGGGCAGGAAGCCAGCGGCATCGTGTCCTATGATGGCGAGCGCTTCCACACCCACAAGGGGCTGGGGCTGGTGGGCGACGTATTTGGCGATGCCCGCGTCATGGCCACCCTGCCCGGTCGCTGCGCGGTGGGCCACAACCGCTACGCCACCACGGGGGCCACGCTGATCCGCAACGTGCAGCCGCTGTTTGCCGATTTCGAGTTTGGCGGGCTGGCCGTGGCCCATAACGGCAACCTGACCAATGCCGAGACCCTGCGCAAGGCGCTGGTGCGGCGCGGCTGCATCTTCCAGTCCACCACCGATAGCGAGGTGTTCATCCACCTCATCGCCATCTCGCTCTATTCCAACGTGGTTGACCGGCTGATCGATGCGCTCAAGCAGGTGCTTGGCGCGTATTCGCTGATCGTGCTGTCGCGTGATGAACTGATTGGCGTGCGCGACCCGCTGGGCGTGCGCCCGCTGATCCTGGGCCGCATCCGCGAGGAAGACGGCACGGAAGGCGCATGGGTGCTGGCCAGCGAGACCTGCGCGCTCGACATCGTAGGTGCGGAGTTCGTGCGCGACGTGGAGCCGGGCGAGATCGTCATCATCAATGACGAGGGCATCCGCTCGGTGCGGCCGTTCAACAACACGCAGTCGCGCTTCTGCGTGTTTGAATACATCTATTTCGCCCGCCCCGATTCGGTCATGGATGGCCGCGCGGTGTATGACACGCGCAAGCAGATCGGCGTGGAACTGGCGCGTGAAAGTGCCGTCGAGGCCGACGTGATCGTGCCGGTGCCCGATTCGGGCGTGCCTTCGGCCATGGGTTTTGCCGCCGAGAGCGGCATTCCCTTCGAGCTTGGCATCATCCGCAACCATTATGTGGGCCGCACCTTCATCGAGCCGACCGACCAGATCCGTAACCTCGGCGTCAAGATGAAGCATTCCACCAACCGCCCGGTGCTTGACGGCAAGCGCGTGGTGCTGGTCGATGACTCCATCGTGCGCGGCACCACCTCGCGCAAGATCGTGGATATGGTGCGCGCAGCCGGTGCGAAGGAAGTGCACATGCGCATCTCCTCGCCGCCCACCACGCATTCGTGCTTCTACGGCATTGACACGCCCGAGCGCAGCCAGCTGCTGGCCGCCCAGCACAATATTGAGGAAATGGCCAAGCTGATCGGCGTGGACAGCCTTGCCTTCATCTCGTTTGACGGGCTGTACCGCGCGCTGGGCTACAAGGACCGCAAGAGTGCGGCCAACCGCTACTGCGATGCCTGCTTTACCGGCGACTACCCGATCGAACTGGTGGATTACGAGGCCGAACACCACCCCGAACCCGCATGACCAACCCCGCCACCATGCCCGATGCCCCGGTGGCGCTCGTGACCGGCGCCAGCCGGGGCATCGGGCAGGCGGTGGCCATTGCGCTGGCCCGCGCGGGCATGCGCTGCATCCTGACCGCGCGCACGCAGGGCGGGCTGGAACAGGCGGATGACCAGATCCGCCAGCACACCGGCCACAGCGCCATCCTGCTGCCGCTTGACCTGACGGATGGCGAAAAGCTCGACACGCTCGGCCCTTCCATTGCAGCAGGCTTCGGACGGCTGGACTGCGTGGTGCACTGCGCGGGCACGCTGGGCATGCTCTCACCGCTGGCGCACCTGCAAACAAGGGACTGGGAGCGCGCGCTGCAAACCGGCCCACTCACCACATGGCGGCTGATCCGCACGCTTGCTCCCCTGCTCGAGCGTGCGCCCGCTGGCCGTGCTGTATTCCTGACCGACCGGCATGCCCGCCAGCCTGCGCCCTTCTGGGGGCTGGTTGCTGCCACGCGGGCAGCACAGGAGGCCATTGTCAGCACATGGGTGCGCGAACTACCCACGACCAGCCCGCTGCGCATCAACCTGTTTGAACCCGGCCCCGTCGCCACCCGCCTGCGCAGGCTGGCCATGCCCGCGCTCGACATGGCCAGCCTGCCTACGCCCCACGACATTGCGCCCCATATCGCAAGGCTCTGCCAGCCCGGCCCCCAGCCGCAGGGCCAGTACATAACGCCCGACCTGCAGGAGTCCGTGGCATGAGCAGCAAGGCAACACCGGGCGCTGCCGCCCTGCAGAAGGCAGGCATCGCCTTCACGGTGGTGGAATATGAATACGACCCCACTGCAGGCCAGACCGGCAACCATGCCGCAGCCTCCATAGGCGAGAACCCCGAGCGCGTGTTCAAGACGCTGATGGTGCTCGTTGATGGCAAACCCGCCTGCGTGGTGGTGCCGGTAGCGGCAACCCTGAGCATGAAGAAGGTAGCCGCCGCCTTTGGCGGCAAGTCAGCGGACATGATGCCGCCTGCCCAAGCCGAACGCAGCACGGGCTTCCGCGTAGGCGGCATCAGCCCGTTTGGCCAGCGCAGGCGCGTGCGCACGGCCCTTGCGCGCGAGGCAATGGCACAGCCCTATGTTGTCATCAATGGCGGCAAGCGCGGCTATCTGGTGCGCCTTTCGGCAGCCGATGCCATTGCCGCGACAGGTGCCGTGACGGCTGACCTGCTGGCGTAACAAGCAAAAGTTTTTGGTGAAGCTTTTTTCAAAAAGCTTCGAAAAACGCTGCCTTATTGAAAAAAGGCGGCGCCCGGAAACCTGTATCTTTTCCTCAGCGCGTCGCGGGCCGCCAGATCAGGCGGCTGGCGCTGCACAGCGCGCCGGTCATGGCCACGATCGAGCCAAAGCCCAGGCAGTCGCGTTCGGCGCCATGCGCAATCAGGCCAAAGGCCATGGCCACGCACATCGCCCCGGTCGCCTGCCCGCATTGGCGCGCAATCTGCACCATGCCAGAGGCCCCGCCCGAGCGCCCCGGCGGCGCCGTTACCATCATCACCCGGTTATTGGGCGGCTGGAAAATGCCAAACCCCATGCCCGCCAGCATGATGCGCCAGGCAATATTGAACCAGCCCGGATCCGGCGGGAGCAGGTACAGCGCCAGAAACCCCATCGAGGTCATGAACAGCCCCACAGAGGACAGGATGGCCGCAGGCAGCCTGTCGCTCAGGCGGCTGATGAGCGGCGAGACCGCCATGATACCCACCGGCCACGGTGTCATGAGCAGGCCCACGGTTGCGGGCGGATAATGGAACATCGACTGCAGCGTGAACGGAAACGAGATCATGAACAGGTTGGAGGCAACAAAAGCCACGAACCCCACCAGCGTGCCGATACGGAAGGCGGGAATGCGCAGCATGTCGATGGGGAACATGGGGTGTGCCTGCCCATGCTGGCGGCGCACCAGCAGCACGCCCGCCGCAATACCGGCCACCAGCAGGGCCACCACCTGGGCCGCGCCTGCATGGTGGGCCACGGAATCACCAGCCATGATCAGCGCGCCAAACGCCACCACGTTGAGCGCCGCGCTCATACCATCGAACGAGCCGGGGCTGAGCGGCGTGCGCGGCAGCGACACCAACGCCAGCACGAATGCTGTCAGCCCGAGCGGGATGTTGATGAGGAACAGCCACGGCCATGTGGCGAATGACAGGATGATCGAGGCGACGGTCGGCCCGCCGCCCACGCCAAGGGCCACCATCAGCCCGTTGAGCGCAATGCCGCGCCCGATGATGGCATGCGGGTAGATAAAGCGGATCAGCGCGATGCTGACACTCATGATGCACGCGCCGCCCACACCCTGCACCGCGCGCGCCAGCGAGAGCATGAGCAATGAGTGCGACATGGCGCAGAACAGCGAGGCCACGGTCAGCAATGCCAGCCCGATCTGGCACAGCCGCGCAAAGCCGATGCGCGTGCCCAGCGCCGCCATGGGCAGCAGCGAGACCACGGAGGCAAGCTGGTAGGCATTGACGATCCAGACCGACGCGGCGGGCGAGACATGAATATCCGCCGCAATCGTGGGCAGCGCCACGTTGGCGATGGCGTAGTCCAGCAGGGCCAGCAGCACGGCAAGGGCAACGGCGGTCACGGCACGCACGCGGGCCGCGCCATGCAGGCCTTCGCCTTCGGTCAGGACAGGTTTTGATTGGGGGGGCATGGCAGGGGCTTTTCAGGCGGGAAGAAAAAATGTTCTGTTATGTAAATGATATCCGGGCCCGCCATGTCCATCAATCCACCGCGGGCAGGAGGCAGCCTGAAAAGGCTGCCCACGCAATATCGTACAAATCATAAAGAAGTTTTTGGTGAAGCTTTTTTCAAAAAGCTTCGAAAGATACCGCCTTTCTGAAAAAAAGCGGCACCCGGAAACTTTTGTTCTTTCCCTATTTTTCCTGTGCCGCGAGCGCACGCTGGCCAATATCATGGCGGTAGATGCCATCGGGCCAGTCGATCAGCCCCACGGCCTCATAGGCCCGCGCACGTGCCTGCGCCAGCGTGTCGCCCGTGGCGCACACGGCCAGCACGCGCCCGCCAGCGGCCACGATCTCACCCGCGTCATCACGCTTCGTGCCTGCCTGGAACACATGCACGCCGGGCAGCGCCTCGGCTGCTGCAAGGTTGCGGATCACGCCACCCGTCACCGGCCTGCCGGGATAACCCTTCGCCGCCATGATGACGCTGATCGAGGACTGGCCGGAAAAGCGGATATCCGTGCCCGCAAGGTCGCCCTTCGCCACGCCAGCAAGGGCGGTGAGCAGGTCGCTTTCCAGCCGGATCAGCAGGGCTTCGGCCTCCGGGTCGCCAAAGCGGACATTGTATTCGATCAGTTGCGGGCCATCGTTCGTGAGCATCAGGCCCGCAAAGATGATGCCGGTGAACGGCGTGCCGCGCCGGGCCATCTCGCGCAGCATGGGGCGCACCAGCACATCGAGGGCCGCTTCCTGCTCCGCGCGGCCAAAGCCGGTGGGCGGCGAGACCGCGCCCATGCCGCCGGTATTGGGGCCGGTATCACCATCACCAATGCGCTTGTGGTCCTGGGCCGCACCGATCAGCACCGCCGTCTCGCCCGCACAGAAGGCGAAGAGCGAGACCTCGTCGCCCACAAGGCAATCCTCGATCACCACGCTGTGGCCCGCCTGGCCCAGCGTGCCATCGGTCATCATGTCGGTAATGGCCTGCTCGGCCTCGGCCACGCTCTGGGCCACGACCACGCCCTTGCCTGCGGCCAGCCCGTCCGCCTTGACCACCACGGGCGCGCCGTGGCGGCGCACGTAGTCCAGCGCGGGGGCGGCGGCATCAAAGCGTTCCCACCGCGCGGTGGGAATGTTCGCCGCGTCACATACTTCCTTGGTGAAGGCCTTGCTGCCCTCAAGGGCAGCGGCGGCCTGCGTGGGGCCTGCACACGCAATGCCCGCCGCCTTGCAGGCATCGGCAATGCCCGCCACCAGCGGCGCTTCGGGGCCGGGCACCACAAGGTCGATGCGCTCTTGCTGCGCCAGGGCGATCAGGCCCGCCACGTCATCGGCTTTCACGGCGCAATTGGTGCCCAGTGCAGCGGTGCCGGGGTTGCCCGGCGCGATGAACAGGGCCTCAAGTCGCGGCGAGCGCGCAATGGCAGCGGCCATGGCATGTTCCCGTCCGCCTGATCCAACCAGCAGCACCCGCATCACTTGTTTCTCCCGTTTTTCATCTCTGCCCTTTCGGGGTGGCCGTCTCTATCATACCTTGTGCGGATGGTTGAACAGTTTCCCGACTCCGGCCGCGCCATGGGCGGCAATACGCCTGAATTTTCGGTGGCCGAGATTTCAGGCGCCATCCGCCGCGTGCTCGAGGGCACGTTCGGCCGCATCCGCGTGCGCGGCGAGATTACCGAATTCAAGCGCTACCCTTCGGGCCACCTGTATTTCTCGCTCAAGGATGAGGGGGGCAAGCTCTCCTCGGTGGTGTGGCGCGGCACGGTCTCGCGGCTGGGGCTGAAGCCGGAGAACGGGCTGGAAGTCATCGCCACGGGCAAGATCTCCTCCTATGGCGAACGCTCATCGTACCAGATGGTGATCGACCGGCTGGAATATGCGGGCGAAGGCGCGCTGCTGGCCCGGATCGAACGCCTGCGCCTGCGGCTGGCGCAGGAGGGACTGTTTGACGCCGCACGCAAGCGCCCCCTGCCCTTCCTGCCGCGCCTGATTGGCGTCGTGACATCGGCGCAGGGCGCCGTGCTGCATGATATCCGCACCACCATCACCCGGCGCTTTCCCCTGCCGGTTCTGGTCTGGCCGGTGCCGGTGCAGGGCGAAGGGGCAGCCGAACGCATTGCCCACGCCATTGCAGGGTTCGATGCCATCGGCCCGCATAGCGGCGTGCCCCGCCCCGATGTGCTGATCGTGGCGCGCGGCGGCGGCTCGCTGGAAGACCTGATGGCCTTCAATGATGAAGAGGTGCTGCGGGCGGTAGCGGCATGCCGCATTCCGGTCATTTCCGCCGTGGGGCACGAGACCGATACCACGCTGATCGATTTCGTATCCGACCGCCGCGCCCCCACGCCCACGGCAGCTGCCGAGATGGCCGTGCCTGTGCGCGCCGAGCTTGAAGCGGGCCTGGCCCAGCGTGCCGCCCGGCTGCGCAGCGGGCTGGAACGTGGCCTGCAACTGGCCCGCGCTCGGCTGGACCGGGCCGCTGCGAGCCTGCCCGACCTGCCTGCGGTGGTGGAAAACGCCCGCCGCAGGCTTGATGACCTCACCTACCGCCTTGACCTTGCCCTGCCTGCCCGCCTGAGCCGCCTGCGCGACCGCGTGCAGGCCGCATCTGACCGCCTGCCCGCCCCCCAGATGATTCTGGCCCTGCGCCGTGCGGAACTTGACCGCGTGGGCACGGCGAGCGAGCAGGCCATGAGCAGCCTGCTGCATCGGCGCGCCGCCACCCTTGGCCGCCTGCGCGTGGCGCCCGCCGTGCTGGTGTCGCAGTTGCGGGCCAGCAAAAGCGTGCTGGCGGGGGCCGCGGGGCAGCTTGAATCCCTCTCGCCCCAGGCGGTGCTGGAGCGGGGCTACGTGCTGGTGACCGACCGCGCGGGTCGGCCACTGGCCCAGGCGGCGCAGGCGCGGGCCGAACCCGAGGTGATCATGACCTTTGCCGATGGCACGGTCGCAGCCCGTCCCCTTGAAGCCACTCCCGGCCCGCAGGGGCAACTGGATCTGTAATGCATAGACGGGCACCTCACATGACCTTACGCTCACGCTTCTGCGCCACACTGGCAGTCCTGCTGCTTGGCGCCTGCACACATGCCCCGCCCACCCCCCACGCGGCGGCCCGGCCCGCGGCAACGCCAGGCCGCATCCCGCCACAGGACTTCGCCCCCGGCCTGACCGGCGAGGAAGGCACGCCTCCAACAGGCACCATCCTGACCAATGACCCGTCCGCTCCTGCCGATACGCCGCTATGTGGCCACGCAGCACGGGAGGCCAATGCCATGAGTGCCACCATCCACCCCGAGGTCACGCCCGCTGCCAGCAGTTGCGCGGCCAATGCCTGCTTCGATGCCCAGACCGGCACCTATATTGCCGCCGATGGCAGCCGCAACGTCTGCCGTTAAGAGGGTTTTTGAGAACAAGCCGTTGATAAGAAATAATAAAAGACTTTAGGAGCCAGCTTCTTTTTCAGAAAGGCAGCGTTCTTTCGAAACTTTTTGAAAAAAGCTTTACCAAAAACTTTTGTTATTTCAGGGTATTAATCGATCTGACTTTTCAAACACCCGCACAGGGTTGACCCATACGAGCACACTGCATGGGTCATATACCCAAGATGGGCAGGACCGCGCCATATTCCCATTGACTTGGCCGGAAGGGATGGTCGAGTTTCAAGGGCATCATGACCCTGCCCCCTTCGTCCGGTCCCATAGGTGAGCAACAGGCGACGGTCCACATGTTCCCCCTCAAGCGCATGCTCTCGATGCGCGAGGCGGCGGAATATGTCGGGATTACGCCGCGCAGGCTCCGCAGCCTGCGACTGGTCGGGGCAGGCCCGCATGCCGCCATGCGCCATGGCCGCAAGGCGATGTTCCGCATCGAAGACCTTGATGAATACGTGGATGGCCTGTACCGCCGGGCCAATATCTCCCACACCGAGCAGGCCCGCCAGCGCACCGAGTGGCGTGGCAGGCTTGCAACCCTCCCCGATGATGCGCGCACCAGGCTGTCCGATTCCTTCATGCAGATCGTAACGCGGGACGAATTGCTGGAAAAAGGCGCCAACCGGGGCTTCAGGGTCCTGTTTCTGGGTGGGCTGTGCCTTATTTTCCTGTCGCATACGCCGCTGATCTGGCGGCTATAGGGGTCTCGTTCCGCCATTTCGTGCCAAAGGCGCTTTTTTTGCCTGTGCGGGGATGTTCTTTCGCCATACGATCCGCTACGCAGAAACCACGATAGCGGAACAATAATGGATCGGATAATGACAGGTATGCGGAGCAGCATTATGGCCCGGACCGGACACGCCCGCCTGCGTGGCGCGCTTTGTGGGCTGGCTATTGCCCTGACCCCGGCCCTTGCCATGGCGCAGGACGCCGGTGGCCAGCAGCAGAACCCCATTCTGCCCATGCCGCCCGTGCCGGAATTCAAGCCCCTGCCTGCTGGCACCAAGCCTGCGGCGCCTGTTATCGGCATCTTCAACACCCAGCAGATCATGGCGCAGTCCACTGCCGTGCAGAAGCTGCAGACCGAGCTGGGCAACCGCCGCGAAGCACTGGTCAAGGACGTACGCGCCGAAGACACGCAGTTGCAGGCGCTGCGCCAGTCCATCATCAAGGCGGGCAAGGCCCCCACGCCCGAGCAGCAGCAGGACCTGCAGAAGCGCGTGATGGCCGACCGCACCAAGTTCGGCAACCGCAACCGCATTCTTGAAGAAGACGCGCAGGTCGCCCTCAATCAGGTGCAGCGTGAAATGCAGCAGGTCGTCAGCGCCATTGCCGCCGCCCGTGGCATGAACCTGGTGCTGCAGGCCGGCACCGCCGCCCTGCATGACAACAGCCTCGATATCAGCGATCAGGTCGTGACCTACCTCAATCAGGCGCTGCCCACCGTGTACCTTCCTGGCCCCACGGAAGACCCCGAGGAAATTGCCAAGAGCGGCAAATACCCTGTCATGCCGTTCCAGCCTGCTGATAACGGCGGCGAATAACCCCCAAAGTCCTTAATGATAAAAGTTTTTGTTGAGGCTTTTTTCAAACAGCTTCAAGGAACGCCGCCTTTTTAAAAAAAGGCGGTACCCAAAAACTTCTATCACTTTACCATCAATCAGTTACGACCCTGCCCCACCAGCAGGTTGAGCGCCACGCCGGACAGGATGCACAGCAGCACCCCGTTGCCCAGCAACAGCCGCGCCAGACCATTCATGTGCGTGAACAGGTCCGGGCAGGCCATGGGCAACAGTCCCAGCCCGAGTGATACGGCGGCAATCAACCCATTGCGCGTGCCTTCAAAGCGCACATGCAGCAATTCGCGTATGCCGCCCACCGTGGTCATGCCGAACATGACCAGCCCGCAGCCTCCCAGCACGGGGGCTGGCAGGGCAGCAATCAACGCCCCAAGCTTGGGGAACAGCCCCAGACCGATCATGACCACGCCTGCCGCCGCCACCACAAAGCGGCTGCGGATGTCGGTCATGGCGATCAGCCCGGTATTCTGGGTAAAGGCATTGTAGGGAAAGCTGTTGAACGCCCCGCCCAGCATGGTGGACAGGCCATCAGCGCGCAGCGCGCCTGCTATGGTCACGTCATTGACTGGCAGATCCACCACGCGGCCAATGGCCAGGCAGTTGCCGGTTGTTTCCGCCACGATGATGACCATGCTCAGCAGCATGATGAACACCGGCATGGCATGAAACTCGGGCAGGCCAAAGGCGAAGGGCGTGCTGATGGCGAACCACGGCGCCTCGACCACCATGCCGTAATGCCCTATGCCGCACAGGGCTGCAATCACGCTGCCCGCCGCCAGTCCCACCAGCACGCTGATATTGGACCAGACCCCCCGGCCCCATGCCTGCATGCCCACCGTGATGACAATGGTGACAAAAGCCAGCGCAAGGTTGGCCACGCTGCCAAACCCCGGCGCGCCGGGCGTGCCGCCACCAATCCACCGCCCCGCTACGGGAATGAGCGTGAGCCCGATGATGATGATGAGGCAGCCAATGACCACGGGCGGAAAAAAGCGCATGAGCCGCGCCATGACCGGTGCCAGTACCACCATGGCCAGCCCTGCCCCGATCACCGCGCCAAACACCGAGCGCACGCCATAGATCTGCCCGATGAGCAGCATCGATGCCAGCATGGCAAACGATGACCCCTGCACGATGGGCAGGCGCGAGCCGAATTTCCACACCCCCACGCTCTGTATGATCGTGGCGATGCCCGATGTCAGCAGCCCGCAATTGATCAGCATGACCGTCTGCGGGCCAGACAGGTGCATGGCGGCGGCAAAGACCAGCGGCACCGCCACCGTGCCCGCGTACATGACCAGCGCATGCTGCAGCCCGAAGGCAAACAGCATGCCCATGGGCAGCATTTCATCAACCGGGTGGGTTTTGTGTGCTGTCACACGCCCTCTCCACTTGCTGGTACACACCTGCGCAAGAAGAACCCCGCCTTCTGGTAAAGGCGGGGTCCGGCAGGCGCGAGGAGGATCAGAAGGAGGTGGAGACGGAGCCCGTCATGGTAAAGCGCGGCTCGACCATGAAGGAGTTGCCATCCGCATAGCGACCGTTACTGGCGCCATAGAACACGGGATAGGCAGATGAACCGCTCTGCTGCCCGGCATGGTAAATCGCTCCCATGGCCCCGGTCCTGACAATCGACCCGGTCAGGTTGGAGAAGTTCAGCTTGAAGGTAGGCGACTTGGCATACATGAACGGCTTGAAGTGATAGCCCAGCGACAGCGTATCGGTCACGTAACCCGGAATGCGCTCGCTGTTATCAATCGCTACCGACTGCGGACCGGTGTAATGCACGGCGGCATTGGCAAAGAAGCCCCTGTACTTATACGTCAGGCCAAAATTGGCCATGATACGCGGCGCCATGATGGCCTGCTGCCCCTTGGCGGCATAGGTGATGCCGGTCGTGGGGTCCGTGACGTTGGAATCCTGCGTCGCATGCAGGTATTCAAACGACGCGTAAGGGCTGAACCCGTGAATCGGGCGGCTTGCGATCATGGCGTCAAAGCCGCGCATGGTCTGGTTGCCACCTTCGATCGGCATGTACTGATTGGCGCCGATATAGGTGCTCAGAATACGGTTGGTCACGTTGTAGTTGAACAGTGACAGGTCAAACATGACATATTTGTCGTGATACCGGTAACCCAGCTCTTCCTTGATGGAATACTGGTTTTTCAGCATATTTTTCGGACCCGGGCTCAGCCAGCCCAGATCGTTGGCAGACGGCTCGCGATAATCACCTTCGGCATTCACATAGATCTGGTGATGGTTGTTGAAGGTGTAGCCAATGGAAAGCTGCGGCAGCGGCTCGGTCGTGTTAGCTCCCATCTTGCCGGTCATGGAACCATTCTTGCCGTAAACCCATGATCCCGTGTTGGGATTCGACGTCCATCCCTTGTCCCATGCATCGGACATGACAAACTTGAAGCCAGCATGGATCTGCAGCTTGTCGTTAAAGTACTTCGCCGTATCCTGAATGAACAGGGCATGCAGTTCATAACCCGCATTCACCCCCGTCGTACCGAACGACGTGTCCTGATAGGCGGACCAGTTCGGACTCGGGGCCGCACCATTGGCCATGGTATTGCTGGTCGGATAGTTCTGGATCGTCTGGTTGTTTTCATACCAGTAGCCGAACGACAGATGGTTATGCCTGTCGATATCATAACCAAGCTTGGCGACCACACCGACCTGACGGGCTTCGTTTTCCTGGAAATACGCCGTCTGGTTCGGGTTCTGCTTTACATTCCAGTACGGACCGCTCGCATTGGTGCCGGAAGACGGCACATAGGGCGTGCCGTTACCCGGTGAGGCATCCCAACCCTGACCAAAGCTGAAATAGGACTGCAGGTCGAACGTAAATTTGGCAGGCAGCACCACATGGATCGGTGCCGTCAGGAAGATCTGGTTCCAGTGGTCGTTATTGTTCTTCCAGTAGTTGTCGCTGGTGGGGTCGGAGTTGCGGCCATAACCTTCGCCCGTGCGCTTGTAGTTTTCAAACGCGGTGCTGTCGGGGTAGGCATCGATGGTGAAATCCTCGGAGTTCCACGACACGAACAGCCTGGCGTTGGAGCCGTTGTCCCAGTCCTTCTGCAGGCCGAAATCGATGTGCTTGCGCTGGTTGATGCCCGAGCCCATCCATGAACGCGAATGCGTGTTGGAGAACGAGAAATAGCTGCGCACGCCAGTGTGGCCGATCTCACCCGAATCCAGCCGGATGAACTCGCGCGACATGTTGTTCGTGCCGTACGAGAAATCCATCATACCGCCGAATTTCTTCGATGCCGTGCGCGAACGCTGGTTCATCACGCCGCCTGCGGCCGACATGGCGGGCAGGTCGGTGGCGGAACTGCCGGGCGTTACCTCCACGCTTTCAATGTTTTCGGAATCGATATCCTCGTTCAGGTATTTGGCTGCTTCCGCCGGTGCGCCGTCAAGCATCAGCCCCATGTCGAGGTCGGTCAGGCCACGGGTCTGGATCTGGCCACCTTCCATGCCCGACGGGTCCGGCGTGGTCACGTTCATGCTCGGCAGATTCTTGACCAGGTCGAGCGCCGTGCTGGTGGGGCTGCGCATTTCAATGAACTGCTTGCCGATGGTCTGCACCGCATGGGGCGCGGTTTCCTGGCGCATCATGCCACCGCCACCATCACGCACCTGGCGCGAGGACGCCACGCGGATCTGTTCGGGGGCTGCGGTGTCCGTAACGCCTGCGGGCGCTGTGGCCCGCTGCTTCGGTGCCGCCGCCTGCCGGACCGGTGCGTGGTGATGAGTGGTGGTGGCATCCGTGGTGGCCACCTGCGCCCATGCCTCGCTGCCCGTGGCGATGCACATCGTGCCCACCAGGCAGGACACGGCCCGCAGGTGCGTTTTCAGCCCCGGCCTGCGCAGCCCGGCCAATCCGCCCTGCCCCGCCGCATTGCGCACCTGCTGTATCACGACGTTATAGATATCCCGGCCCGTCTTCATTCATTCCCCCCGCAAATCTTTCCGGCAGCGCGCCACTGCGTGCAGCCATGCAGTTTTCAGCGGCAGCCATCCCCGTCTGCCGTACTGACAGCATTTTCCGTCCCGTACCGGCCATGCTGAACTAGTTGCGGAAACTGAACATTCCGCCTTTCTGTTGACTTATGAAATACACTTGGGCAGGCCAAGCTTAAAAAACGCAACAGAGTGTTTATCTATCTGGAAACCGGGAATGGCCCCGTGGGGGTAATAATGCCTATCCCGCTATAAACCAACGATTTTACATCGTTCTGTTTTCCATTCGATATGAAATGCAGCCGCCAGTTCAGCCCCAACAATGTGGGTTGCGTGCTTTTTATGCTACAGCCCGCCAAGGCCATATGCCCTAAAAAACGGCATTTCATATCCATGCCGGACACATGAAAAAGCGGCCCTCCCCGCAAGGGAAGGACCGCTTTTCAGGTCACGATGATGCGTGGTGAAAACGGAGCGCTTACTGCGCGTCCATGAACTGATCGCTTCCCATGATCCCCAGCTTGGTCACGCCAAGGCGCTGTGCATCCGCCATGACATGCGCCACGACCTTGTAGCTGGCCAGGCGGTCGGGGTGGATGTGCATCTCGGGCTGGACCGGCTGGGCCGCCGCATCCTTGAAGCGGGACTGGAGGTCCGCCTCGCCTGCAACGGGTTCGCCATTCCAGGTGATGGTGTTGTCAAAATCGATAGCCACCGTATCCACAACCGGGTCGGGTGCGGCTGAAGGCGGCGGGTTGCCCTGCGGCAGGTCGATCGAGACTGAATGCGTCTGGAGCGGGATGGTGATGATCAGCATGATCAACAGCACCAGCATGACGTCAATCAGGGGCGTGGTATTGATATCGACAATACCTTCGTCCTCGGTCGTGCTGTCTGAGCCGACATTCATGCCCATGGTGTCTACTCTCCCCAATGTGGCCGGGGCATGAACCCCGGCCGGGAATGGATATCAGCCGTGTGGCTGCTCAGTGATGAAATCGACGTGAACGATGCCAGCCTGCTGGCAGGCTGCAATGACCTTGCCCACACCTTCGTATTTTGCCGTCTGGTCACCGCGGATCTGGATCTGGGGCTGCGGGGTTTCCGCAGCCGCATGCTCCAGGTGCGATTCCAGGTCGGCATAGCTGGTGAGCGGCGTCTCGTTCCAGTAGGCCTGCCCGGTCGGCGTGATCGCCACGACGATGTTGTTCTGCAACGTCCGGGTTGGCTGGTTAGCATCCATGGGGAGGCTAACCTTGATGGTATGTGTCGCGACGGGGATGGTGATCAGGAAGATGATCAGCAGCACCAGCATGACGTCGACAAGCGGTGTGGTGTTGATGGCCGACACCACCTCGTCTTCATCGCCGCCACCTCCAACTTGCATACCCATGATCAGGCCACCCGGTTGTCGATAGTCGTGGTTGTGGGGGAGTTGTCGGGATGGATGGTGATTTCCGCGCCATGGCGGTAGCCACCCATCAGGATCGACTGCACGTCGGCTGCGAAGTTGCGCACCTTGTCGATCGCACCCTTGTTGCGGCGGACGAGCAGGTTGTAACCCAGCACGGCGGGAACGGCGGTGCCGAGGCCGATGGCGGTCATGATCAGCGATTCACCAACCGGGCCTGCAACCTTGTCGATCGAAGCCTGACCCGCGATGCCGATGGCGGTCAGGGCGTGATAGATACCCCAGACGGTGCCGAACAGACCCACGAACGGCGAGGTGGAACCCACGGTGCCAAGGAAGGCAAGGCCGCCCTGCAGCTTGGTCTGGATCACGTCAACCGAGCGCTGGATGGACATGGTGGTCCAGGAATGCAGGTCGATGGATTCCTGCATCGTGCCTTCATGGTGCTCGGCGGCCTTCACACCCGTATCGGCAATATAGCGGAACGGGGAGTTCGCGGGCAGCGCTGCAGCGCCTTCCTTGATCGAACCCTTGGTCCAGAAATCGGTCATCACCTGCTTGGCGGCGTTCATCACGCGGGCCTGCTCGAAGAACTTGGTGATCATGATGTACCAGGTGCCCAGCGACATGAACACCATGATGAGCAGCACGCCACGGGCGATGAAGTCACCATTGGCCCACAGTGCGCCAAGACCGTACGGATTGCCCTCGGGCGCCTTGGGGGCATCGGCCGGGGGGGCTGCGTCAGCGGCAGGTGCGGGTGCCGGCGCAGGGGCTGCCGGCGCGACATCAGCGGCGGGGGCAGGTGCTTCGGCGGCCGGGGCGTCGGTGCCCGGAGCCGGGGCTGCGGGTGCGCCAGCGCCATCGGTGGGCGGGGCGGAAACCGCCGGAGCCGTGGCCGCATCGTTCGCGGCCGGGGCGGCATCCTGCGCCAGCGCCGCAAGCGGCGAGGCAGCACACAGCATGGCAGCGAACGCGGCCGAGGCAACAAGAGTGTGTTTACGATGCAGTCTGATCATTTAACCAAAATCCTCTGGAGCAGGATGTTTTTTTCGCGATGCGGCGGGGTGCTGCCGGCCCCCGCCGCGCCTGACCTAACACTCAGGCTCAGTCGTTCAGACTGAACGTGATCGTATAGAGATGGTGGAACTCCTTGACGGGCACACCATTTTTGACTGCCGGCGCATAACGTGAGCGGCGGACCGCCTTCAGAGCTGCGTCGGCAAATGCCTGGCCACCTTTTACGCTGACCACCTGGCAGTTGCTGGTCACGCCGGTCGGCTCCACGTCACAGGCCACGGACACGACGCCCTCACGACCTTCTTCCGACATGTCCTCCGGATATTCCGGCACGACATGGTTCAGCGGCGACGTGCCTGCCGAGTGATCGGGCACGGGCGGCGCGTTGGAGACGGGCGCATCAGCCGGCGGTGTCGCCTTTGCGGGCGGCATGGCCTTGGGCGGCTTCTCGTGCGTCACCTTCATCGGCGGCGGCGGCGTCGGCACCTGAATCTTCGGCGGCGGAATATACGGCGGCGGCGGCTGCGTAATTTCCGGCGGCGGGGGTGGCGGCGGCGGTGGCGGCGGAGGAGGCGGCGGCTCCTTGATCATGTGCACCTCGACCGGCGGCTTGGGCGGCTCCTGCGGCGCATCTGGCGGCGAGCTGAGCCCGAACAGAAGCGCGAGCACCAGCAGCCCCTCGAATGCCAGGACGAGGGCAAAAACGATTACCTTTTGTAGTGTGTTATCACTCTGTTCCGCATACGTCATACCCATACCTCACTCAGAACGGCATAGTTTTTAGGAAGGATTATTACAGAATTTGTTCTGGATGTTCTGATTTCACCAATTTGACTACGGGAGTATGACCAGATTTCTACGAAACGACTGATGCGATCCGCCTTGTTCTCCCCGGCTTGACCCTGAAGCACGATAATCCTCTTTCCCGGCGGAACGGAAAAGCATGACAGTCGTAGCCTCCGGCAGTCCATACGCCAATGCACGGACACTGGATGCATCCTGCCCTGACAAGCCAAGCCAAGCCATTCATTCATCACGTTTTATCCATAAACATTATTAACATCTCGAAATCAACCCTGATCTTATATGAAATATTTTTATGTGATCCTGCTGCCCTGCAGGCCACTTCCTTCATGGCAAAACGCTACCATGAAGCTGTGTTTCACCCGCATGGCAGCCAGACAAAAAACCGTTCGTTCCAGCTTGATCAAAAAAAAAATCCAGTCAAGCAAAGTGTTAAAAAATGTAGAGAAAAATCCGTTCACACCCGTGCGGGGCAGGCCGATCGGCAGCATATTACTTATTCGATATGAAACAGGCCACGCGCAACACAGGCGGCAACGGCCATGCCGCCCCCGTCGCTGGCTCCCTGCCCCAAAAGGCTCAGGCCGCGCCGTCGCGCACCACGTTGCCAAAGCGGGGCAGCGCATCGGGGCCGGGCTGATAGGCCAGCGCCTCGCCCTGCTTGACCATTTCGAGGCAGGCGGTGAACGTGCTGCTCCATGCCGAGCGCCGCTGCTCCACGCGCCGCGCGCCCTGCGCCGCCCCATGCCGGACGGAATCGGGCAGCATGCGGTCCAGCGGCACGGGTTTGCGTGCATGGGCCAGGCAGGCGCGCACCCGCACGCGCGCCTCCTCGACCGAGAACAGGTCAAGCTGCACCGGGGCGTAAAAGGGCGCGGCCTCGGGCATGGCGCCCCAGTTGCCATCAAACACCGCAAGGCAACCCCACAGGAATTCGATCCGGTCCACTTCCCAGGCAGCCGATTCGTCACGCAAGGCAGGCTGCGCGCCGCCAAAGGCATGGACATCGCGCCCCAGTTGCGCGCGCGCCGCCAGCCATCCCGCCAGTTGCGCCGCCTGCTCGGCCGCGATCAGGCGCACACGCAGGTCCTGCGCCTCCTGCGCCGCCTGCTGCTGGCGCGGATCATCGGCGGGCAGCAAAAGCCGCGAGCGCAGCAGCAGCAGGCCCGACGCCATGACCGCCCACTGCGCCTTCATGCCCAGCGGCAGGGCGGCATGCGCCCGCGCCGCCTCGGCCAACTGGTCGATCAGGGCCACGATATCCAGCCGGGTCAGGTCAATTTCACGCGCATGGGCCAACTGCACCAGATGCGTCAGGTCCCCCTGATACGCATCGAGCATGATGACCGGCTCGGGGCCGGGCCGTGCGGGGTCGAACAGGTCGGGCTGGCCGGTCATGTCAAAGGCCGCGCGGTCAGGCGGAAGGTCAGTTGGGGGTAGTGCTCCTCCATCCGCCGCACCACGGGCGCTGGCGTGCCGCCACGGGTGAAGAAGCCATACACCACGGCCCGATGCCCGCGCGGCAGCCGCCTGCCCGCCTTGCGCCCCGGCAGCGGCGCCACCTGGGCGGGCGCTTCGAGCACACCCCAGTTGGCCATGAGCCAGTCACGGGCATCGGGGTGGGTCGCGCCAAGGTGCAGGATGCGCTCGGGCACGGGCACCAGGCGGTTGAAATCCAGCGGGCAGGCGCCATCAGGGCGCAGGGCGAGGCGGGCATGACGCGCCTCCGCCGCCGCGCGGAACTGGCGGGCCAGGATGCGGCAGCCTTCCACCGACAGGCCGCCCCGGTCCTGACCGGGCCTGTTGGCGCCTATGGCCAGCGCGAACATGTCTTCTTCCACGCGCTCCGCATCGAACGGCCACGGAATCAGTCCCGGCCCGGCAGCTTCGGCAGCAAAGGCCGTCATGGCCGCATCAGACCCATGCACCAGAAGGTGCCATGCCTGCCAGGGCAGCGGCCCCGCAGGCGCGGGCCAGGCGGATAGTGGCCGCCGCCCCCGGCGCGCGGGCGGGCGGCGGGCCGGGGCAGCGGCCCCTTCTTCCTCGCGCGGGGCGGTGGCAGGCGGCAGGTCGGCCCAGGGCAGGCGCAGGGTTTCAGTCATGGGCAAGCAGTTCGGCATAGGGGCGCAGGGCGCGCGGATCGCGATAGCGGGTGCGCTGGCCCAGAGCCGTGGCATCCATGCCATGGCGCAGGGCCTCGACAATAAACCCCGCCCGCAACGCATGGGCGCTGAGCCGGGCCACGGTGGCGGGTGGTACTTCGGCCATCAGCGCCCGGCGTTGCAGGATGCGGGTCACGGCATAGGGGGTCAGCGCCCGGCCGCCCACGCGCTCCCCCTTGGAGATGGCGCGGAACAGCGGCCCGGTCTGCCGGTGCGCCACCTGCTGCCAGGCCGTAAAGGCTGCTGCCGGGCACAGCTCGCGCTCCTGCGCCACAGGCAACGCAATGGTTGGGGCCTCATGGCCGTCGCGCACCGTCAGCATTACCGCCTGAGGGGTAAGGCGCACATCTTCCACCTGCAGGCCCACCAGTTCCGAACGACGCAGCGCACCCGCGAAGCCGAACAGCAGCAGGCAGCGATCACGCAGGCCGCGCACGCCGTCGGTGCAGCGTTCGGACATGGCGCGCAGCATGGCGGGCGTGACCACGGCGGAAGGCGGCGCGGGGCTGCGGGCCTGCTCCAGCATCTCGGCCAGCGCCGCGCGGATAAGCGGATGCGTGACATCCCACGCCAGACCATTGAAGCGGTGCATCTTGCCAATGGCGGCAAGGCGGCGGCGAATGGTGGCGGGGGCAAACCTGCCCAGACTGCGCAGGTAGGCCGCCACTCCATCAGGTGCTGCGGGAATGGGGGAAATCGCGTGTTCCGCGCACCACTGCGTAAAATGCACCCAGTCCGCCCGGTAGGCGCGCAGGGTGGCCGTGGCCTCCCGCGCGGGGGCCTCCTGTGGTGGGATCATGGGCACTTCCTGCCGGGCCGGATCAGACCAGTTCCATCCGGTTGACATCGACCATGCCGAAATCCGTGATCTTGAGGTGCGGGATCACGGGCAGCGGCAGGAAGGCCAGTTGCAGGAACGGCTCATCAAGCTGGCAGCCCAGGGCGCGGGCGGCGGCACGCAGCACCTCAAGCCGGTCGCGCACGGTCTCGAACGGCGCATCGCTCATCAGCCCGGCCACGGGCAGCGGCATGTCGGCCACCACCGCGCCATCGCGCACCACCACAAAGCCGCCGCCGGTCTTTTCCAGATGGTTGACCGCCAGCGCCATGTCGGCATCGTTCATGCCCACCACGCATATATTATGGCTGTCATGCCCCACGGATGAGGCCAGCGCCCCGCCAGACAGCCCGAAGCCCTTAACGAAGCCCCGGCCGATATTGTCGTTATGCCCATGCCGCGCCACCACGCAGATGCGCGCGATGTCCTGCGCCCCGTCAGGCTGCACGATGCCATCCACCACCGGCAGGTCGGCATGCAGGAAGGGTGTGATGATCTGGCCGGGCAGCAGACCGATCACGGGGCGCTGCGTGCCGCTGCCCCTTATTTCCATGTCCGCCGCACTGACCGGGGCGGGCAGGCTGATGCTCTCCAGCCCCACGGGGGCAATGACCTCACGGGCGGCAAACAGCGCGTCATTCACCAGACGGCCCGCGCTGATCACGTCCGACACGCGGCATTCACGCAGGTCATCAAGCAGCACGATATCGGCACGCTTGCCGGGCGCGATCATGCCGCGATCCCGCAGGCCAAAGGCGTTGGCCGCACTGAGCGAGGCGCTGCGATAGGCAGCCAGCGGCTCGACGCCCAGCGAGATGGCCAGGCGGATCAGGTAGTCCAGATGGCCTTCATGCGCGATTTCCAGCGGGTTGCGGTCATCGGTGCAGAAGGCGAAGAACGGCGACGTAACCGGGTTGAGCAGCGGCACCAGTGCACGCAGGTCCTTGCACACCGAACCTTCGCGGATCAGCACCATCATGCCCTTGCGCACCTTCTCCAGCGCCTCTTCGGCCGTGGTGGCCTCGTGGTCGGTGGTGATGCCTGCGCTCAGGTAGCCATTGAGTTTGCGCCCGCGCAGCAGCGGGGCATGGCCATCAATATGGCCACCGGCAAAGGCTTCCAGCTTTTCCATACAGACCGGGTCGCCATTGAGCACGCCGGGGATGTTCATGAACTCGGCCAGGCCAATCACCTTGGGGTGGTCGCGATAGGCCAGCAGGTCGGCAGCGCCAAGCGTGGCGCCCGAGGTTTCAAGGTGGGTGGACGGCACGCAGCTTGACAGGTTGACCCGCAGGTCCATGACCGTGCGCAGCGCGGCTTCGGTAAAGTAATCCAGCGCCGGGCGGCCCAGCACGTTGGCCATCTCGTGCGGGTCGCATATGGCGGTGGTCACGCCGTGGGGCAGCACGCAGCGATCGAACTCGAAGGGCGTGATGAGCGAGGATTCGACATGCAGGTGCGTATCGATGAAACCGGGCACGGCAATGCGGCCATGCCCCTCGATCACGTTCGTGCCCTCATAGTGGTCGAGCGTACCGACAATGGTATCGCCACAGATGGCGATGTCGGTTGGCAGCAGTTCCCCTGTCACCAGATCGAACAGGCGCACATTGCGGATGACGGTATCGGCCACCATGCGCCCGCTACCCTGTGCAATCCGGCTGGAAATCGTGCTTGCTGCCATCCTGTCCCGCTTCCCCATAAAAATGATGCCTGCCTGCACTCTATCACAACGGCGCGGCTGGCAAATCGGCACACGAATTCTTTTTCAGGCCCTGCGCCCCGCGCGCCCCTGCATGATTGACAAGACAGGCGCGATTGATGATCCTGACCGGACCAAGGGGAGTCCCGGCAAGGGGCTGAGAGACCGCTGGCAGGGGCAACCCTGCGCGCGGAGACCCTTCCGGGCGCATTGTGCGTTCCGGGGAACCTGATCCGGCTCATACCGGCGGAGGGACTGGTGCGGACAATCGGCAACACGCCGCCTGCCCCCGGCACGCGGCCGCCCGCATGAGGCGTGGCATCCCCGGTTTTCTCTCCATACCCCCTGTCGGAGAGAGGATGCGAGGAGCACTGCCATGACCACCGCCGCTTCGCCTTCATCTCCCGACCATGTCACCACCGGCCCCATCATGGGGTCCGTCAAGGTCTGGTCATCGCCCGATGGGCATGCGGATATCCGCGTGCCATTCCGCGAAATAGCACTCGAACCCAGCGCCAACGAACCGCCGGTGCGCGTGTATGACACCTCCGGCCCCTATACCGACCCCAATGCCCACATCGACGTGCGCCAGGGGCTCAAGCCCGTCCGCGCACCGTGGATCGTAGCCCGTGGCCTGCCTGCCGTCAGGCCGCGCGCCGTCCGCCCGGAAGATAACGGCTTTGCCAAAGGCGAAAACCTGGTCCCCGCCTGCCCTGCGCCGCATGTGGTGCATGAGGGGCGGTCGGGCCAGATGGTCACGCAATACGAGTTCGCGCGTGCAGGGGTCATCACACAGGAGATGATCTACGCCGCCCACCGCGAAAACCTTGGCCGCGCCACCATGGTCGAAGGCGCCGAGGACCGCCGTGCCAATGGCGAGGATTTTGGCGCGGACATCCCCGCCTTCGTGACGCCTGAATTCGTGCGCTCCGAAATTGCCGCAGGCCGCGCCATCCTACCCGCCAACATCAACCACCCCGAGCTTGAGCCGATGGTGATCGGGCGCAACTTTCTGGTGAAGGTCAACGCCAATATCGGCAATTCCGCCGTGACCTCATCGGTGGCGGAGGAAGTGGAAAAGATGGTCTGGTCCATCCGCTGGGGCGCGGATACGGTCATGGATCTTTCAACGGGGCGCAACATCCACAACATCCGCGACTGGATCCTGCGCAACGCCCCGGTGCCCATCGGCACGGTGCCGCTCTATCAGGCGCTGGAAAAGGTGGGCGGCGTGCCCGAGGACCTGACATGGGACATCTTCCGCGACACGCTGATCGAGCAGGCAGAACAGGGCGTGGACTACTTCACCATCCATGCGGGCGTGCGGTTGCAGCATGTGCCGCTGACCGTCAACCGCGTGACCGGCATCGTCTCGCGCGGCGGCTCGATCATGGCCGGGTGGTGCCTGCACCATCACCGCGAGAGCTTCCTGTATGAGCATTTTGAGGAAATCTGCGACATCATGCGCCGTTATGATGTCTCGTTCTCGCTCGGTGATGGCCTGCGCCCCGGCTCGATTGCCGACGCGAATGACGCGGCCCAGTTTGCCGAACTCGAAACGCTGGGCGAACTGACAAAAATCGCCTGGGCCAGGGGCTGCCAGGTCATGATCGAGGGGCCGGGCCACGTGCCCATGCACAAGATCAAGGTCAACGTGGAAAAGCAGCTACGCGAATGTGGCGAGGCCCCGTTCTACACGCTTGGCCCGCTCACGACCGACATCGCCCCGGGCTACGACCACATTACATCAGGCATCGGTGCCGCCATGATCGGGTGGTTCGGCACCGCCATGCTGTGTTACGTCACGCCCAAGGAACATCTCGGCCTGCCTGACCGCAATGACGTGAAGGTGGGGGTCGTGACCTACCGCATCGCAGCCCACGCCGCGGACCTGGCCAAGGGGCACCCGGCGGCGCAGATCCGTGATGACGCCATCAGCCGCGCGCGATTCGACTTCCGCTGGAACGACCAGTTCAAGCTCTCGCTCGACCCCGATACGGCCTGTTCGTACCATGACGAGACCCTGCCGCGCGAGGCGCACAAGAACGCGCATTTCTGCTCCATGTGCGGCCCCAAATTCTGTTCCATGCGCATCAGCCACGACCTCAAGGCCAATGCCGAGCGCATGGCCGGGCTGGAACAGAAAAAGGAAGAGTTCCGCAGCCACGGCAACCGGCTCTATGTGCCGGTGGATGAGGCTGCGACGCCTGCGGAATAAACAGATGGTTCCGGATGCCGCCTTTTTTCAAAAAGGCGGCATTCCTTGAAGCTCTTTGAAGAAAACTTCTATCGGCATTCTACCACAGGGATGGTGGATGCCGCCATGAAGGTGGCCAGTTCCAGCGATGCTGCAAGGTAACATGAGCGGTCTGGCCAGCCTGCGTGCTGACCGCACTGACCGCCACATCACCGGGATCGCTGCCGATCATGGTCACGACATACCACGCACCGGCAGGCAGATCGCCAAATGTGAAATGCCCGTCAGGTCCGCAGGTCAGGTGCCGCACGTTCTGTGCCACATCGGCAGGCGCAAGGGTTGTATTCGTCAGGGTATTGTAGCGGAACATGTTGTCCACCGCCCGGTCAAACGGGGCACCCTGCGGCATGAGCAGCACGTCATGACCCGCACAGGTGAACAGCGCGCCCTTGCCCGTACTGTACCGGATCAGCCCCCCATGCCCGTTTGGCACGCTGGCATGCCTGAAGACCTGCCGGTAGGCATAACCGGCCAGTTGCGCCGTGCCCGGCGCGCGTGACCATGTCGTATCAGCCGGCACGGCTTTCGGTTTCGCATGGCCCGTGCAGGCGGCAGACAGCAACAGAATACAGAATGCGGAAATCCTTATGGCCGGGGTCAATCTGTTGCCTGTCATGAATCAGGGTACCGGGAATTGTCTGTTTTAAAAATATTCACCACAAACCCGGATCATTTCCTGCCCAAAATTTTCATGCAATGTTCCAGCTTTTCAATGCAGTCCTGTATGGAACGCCTTTGCCAGGGCCAGACTTTCCCTGATCCTGTAAGTCGTCTCGCGCAGGGGGTAATCGGTTCCCACAGGACCGCCTCGATCTCCTGATCCATCATGTCACGCGGGCCTTCATAGATCATTTTTTGAGGTTTCCGGTCTGGATCGGGAACAATCAGGGGCGCGGACTCAATCGACCAGGGCTTCGGCCTCACGCCGCACGGCGGTTGCAGCACCCTTGCGGCGCGACATGCGGAATCCGCCTGACCATGACCCGGCAATCCGCCACTCCCCCTCAATTTCGGTGCTATCGGCATTGAGCAGGCCGGTATAGAGCACCGGGTGCTGGCGGTTCCCGCTGCCGTCATAGGTTTTGGTAAAGCGCACGGTCACGCCATGGCGCTGGCCCTGCACGGTGGCGATGAAACATGCTTCCGCCTGCGGCGCGCGTTCCGTGACCGTGCCGCCCAGCATGGCCCCCGCCTCAAACAGCGATGCGGAAAACGACTCCGGTGGCAGCGCATGGGGGTAGCTGAACTGCCCCTCCCACTGGCCTGTCACATCCAGCCGGTTCGCATCCATCGTCTCTGGCCTCCAGCCCTTCTGCCGCCCGTAGCAGCTTCATGTGAATCAACTTCAATAAAAAACGGGCCATGCCTTATGGCATGACCCGTCTGTTTAATGCCAATGACCAAACCCGGGCACTCAGCAGAAATAAAAGTTTTCGGATGCCGCTTTGTGAAAAAAGCTTCACCAGAAACTTTTGCTCCTGTCAGATGACCTTTTCCACCCAGCCATGGGTGTCGGGCGCCGTGCCGCGCTGGATGCCGATCAGGGCATTGCGCAGCTTTGCCGTTACCGGGCCAATGCCCGCGCCATCGCCAATCACCGCCTCGCCCTTGTGGCTGCGGAAGCGCCCGATGGGCGAGACCACCGCCGCCGTGCCGCAGGCAAACACTTCCTTCAGGCGGCCCGAGGCGGCATCGGCATAAAGCTGGTCGATGGCATAGGGCTCCTCGCGCACGGTCAGGCCCATCTCACGCGCCAGGGTGAGCAACGAATCGCGGGTGATGCCGCGCAGGATGGTGCCGGTCAGCGGCGGGGTGGCAACCGAGCCGTCATCGAACACGAAGAACACGTTCATGCCGCCCATTTCCTCGATCCAGCGGCGCTCCACCGCATCAAGGAACAGCACCTGCGCGCAGCCATGGCCCTTGGCTTCCTGCTGAGCCAGCAGGCTTGCGGCATAATTGCCGCCGCACTTGGCCTCGCCCGTGCCGCCGGGGGCGGCGCGACAGAAATCGGACACCCACACGCTCACCGCTTCCGCCCCGAAATACGCCCCCACGGGCGAGGCAATGACCATGAACAGATATTCCGACGCGGGCTTGACGCCAAGGAACGTCTCGCTCGCAATCATGTAGGGGCGGATGTACAGGCTTTCATCGGGCTTGCCCGGCACCCAGGCATGGTCCACGCGCACGAGCTGGCGCACGGCCTCGACAAACATGTCTTCGGGCAGTTCGGCCATGGCAAGGCGTGCGGCTGATTTGCGGAAACGCGCGGCATTGGCCTGCGGGCGGAACAGGGTGATGCCCCCGTCCGCCGTGCGGTAGGCTTTCATGCCCTCGAAAATTTCCTGCGCGTAGTGCAGCACGGCCGCTGCCGGGTCGAGGGTGAGCGGCGCATAAGGCTGTACGCGGGCATCATGCCACCCCTTGCCTTCCTGATAGCGGATCACGACCATGTTGTCGGTAAAGACACGCCCGAAACCGGGATTGGCCAGAATTTCCGCCCGGCGCGCGGGCGATACCGGGTTCGCGGAGGGTGAAAGCGTGAAGGGAAGGGAAGTGGCGCTGTCCATAGCCGTTATTTCTCTTTCATCATGGCGCTGGCGCGCCATACGGAGCGCGCCCCTGCCCGCCTCAAGCCGCGGGCAACCACATCAGAAGTTCACCAGAACATTGCGCCGGTCAACCCCGCCCTGTGCGCATGACCCCTGCTTTTACGCCTTGCCCAGCACAAAACCCAAGGCGCGCAGGGTGGCGGGCAGGTGCTCGCGGCCATGAAGTGCCGCCACATCACCAAGCCGCGCCACCACGCTCTCGCTCCAGCCCCGCGCGCCCGTGCGGCTGGCCTCAAGGCAGGCATCATAAGCCTTGATGCTGGCATCATCGGTAGCAGTGGCGGGGTTGTAGCGTTCTTCATGTAGCACCGCAGCCTGCGGCAGGCGCGGCTTGATGGCGGTGGGGCGGGCGCGGTCGGGGTAGCCCACGCTCATGCCAAACAGCGCGAATGTTCTGGGCGGCAGGCCAAGCTCGGCGGCAATGGCCTCGGGCTGGTTGCGCACGGCGCCCACGTACACGATTCCCAACCCGTAGGATTCAAATGTCGCCGCCGCATTCTGCCCTGCCAGCGCCGTATCCACCACGCCGCCCAGAAATGTATCGAGGCAGTCCAGCCCCGGCAGTGTGTGGCCCTGCGCGTGGCCCACATGCTCAAGGCGCGACAGATCCACCACCCACGCAAGGAATAGCGGCGCCTGCGCGATGAAAGCCTGATCGCCCGCAATCTTGGCCAGCCGGGCGCGGCGCGCGGGGTCGCGCACGGCAATCACGCTCCACGCCTGCAGGTTGCATGAACTCGAGGCCGACTGGGCGGCGGCAATCGCCGCCTCCACCACGCCTGCGGGCAGGGGGGCGGGGCTGAAATGCCGCACGGAGCGATGCGCCATAAGGCTGCGCGCCACCGGGCTTTCGGGCAGCGGCTGCGCAGGCGGCTTCGTGCCATAACGGGCCTGCCACAGCGCGTTCATGGAGGACTGGGCGGAAAAGGAAGTAACGGGACTGTCGGACATAGGCATGCCTCCTGCCTGTGCAATGCTGGCTGAAAAAGCAGCACACCACAGCGCAACAGGCACAGGTAGCGGGGCGATCTCACACCTGCCCTGCGCATTTTCATGCCACGGGCTGGCGCATGGCCTCCATGCGCCAACCGCCCGTTTATGCACGGCCCGATTTCTTGAAAATTCGTTTTCAGATCAGTTACTTATCGCAATCCGTCCATCACGTTCATGCGAAGTCACACGGCTGTAAATAGCGAAGACCCGCCTCAAGGGCGCATGAAGGCCCCCACACCCCTGTTCTCACCCCCTGCAAGGAAACCCGTCCGCATGTTCGAGGCCCTCATGATCCGCCAGGCCGATGGCGCGACCACCACCCGGCTGGAACAGGTCGATCCCGCAAGCCTGCCACAGGGCGATGTGACGGTTGAAGTCGCGCAGTCGAGCCTGAACTACAAGGATGCGCTGGCCATGACGCGCGGCGCGCCGGTGGTGCGGCATTTTCCCATGATTCCGGGCATCGACCTTGCAGGCCGCGTCCTTCATTCCGATGACCCGGTCTTCCGCCCCGGCGATCAGGTGCTGGCCACTGGCTGGGGCCTGGGGGAAAAGCATTGGGGCGGGCTGGCTGGCATGGCCCGGCTGCCGGGGCGGTGGCTGCTGCCGCACCCGGCGGGCCTGTCGGGGCGGCAGGTGATGGGAATCGGCACGGCGGGCTTTACCGCCATGCTGTGCGTGATGGCGCTGGAAGATGGCGGACTGACGCCTGCCTCCGGCCCCATCATCGTGAGTGGCGCGGGCGGCGGCGTGGGCGGCATGGCTGTGATGCTGCTGGCCCAGTTGGGCTATCAGGTGGTGGCGGTAACGGGGCGGGCGCAGCTCCAGGCCTATCTGACCAGCCTGGGTGCTGCCGAAGTGCTCCCGCGCGAGGCGCTGGCCCCTACCGGCAAACCGCTGGAAAAAGCGCGCTGGGCGGGCGGGATTGACGTGGTGGGGGGCGAAGTGCTGGCCACGATGTGCGCCTCCGTCACGCATGGCGGCACGGTGGCGGCCTGCGGGCTGGCCGGGGGCATGGCCCTGCCGCTGACGGTGGCCCCGTTCATCCTGCGCAATGTGCGCCTGCAGGGAATCGACAGCGTGATGTGCCCCCGCCCCCGCCGCATGACGGCCTGGGCGCGGCTGGCGCGTGACATCGACCCCACGCGGCTGGACAGCATGCTGCATGACGCAACCCTGGCCGAGGTGCCAAACCTCGCGCCGCGCCTGCTGGCGGGGCATATCCGCGGACGGACGGTCGTTCACCTCAACTGATTGAAAATAATAAAAGCTTTTGGGCACCGCCTTTTTTCAAACAGGCAGCGTCCTTTGAAGCGTTTTGAAAAAAGCTTCACCAGAAACTCCTGCTTTTGAAGCAGGCAATAAAAAACGGCAGGCGCGAGGGGCGCATGCCGTTCTTCACATCAGGCCATGCGGGGCAGATGCCCGCGCCCCTTAGTGGCAGGGGAAGCCAAGCAGATGGCGGCCATCATGCACGAATTCATGCACGTAATGGCCGGAAATGAGCGAGGTCGCCCCCTGCTCCGCGCCCACGAAGTAGATCAGCAGCGAGGCCAGAACCAGCCCGAACACACCCCACGGCAGCAGGTCGCGCACCGGGATGGCAACCGGCGGGGCGGCAATATTGGCGGACAGGACGGATGTGTCTTGGCTCATGCTGAAAAACTCCATGGATCATGCTCGACCCGGAGCAGTATGGCATGACAGGGCGGCATGCAATGCCCTTGCCGTGTAACCGGATCAGCCACCATGGTTCCAAAATCGACCGGCAAGGTCAATCATCCATTGCTCGCCCCACCCTTTCAGGCCACGCAGGGCAACATGAACCAGAGCCTGACCTGCATCGCCCTGCCCGCGCCCGATGACCTGCGCCGCGGCATCATACCCGCGCGTGACGCGGCACCCGCCCTGCCCTCGGGCTTCATGGACACCCTGCCGCCAGCCGACTGCCTTTTCGTGCCCCCCGCCCTGGGCCACGCCATCGGGGCCGTTGCCTGCGAAGCCATGCCCGCCCTGAATGCGGCTGACATGGGATCATGGCATGGGCTGTCGCTCAAGGCCCTGCCCCCTGCCGATCTGGCCCGCTGGGTGGGGGATGCCAGCTTTGCCCCGCCGGGAGGGGAAAGCCGCGACTCGCTGCTGCGCCGCGCGGGCGCATGGCTGGCAGCCCTCTCCCCAACGCCCGCACGCATGCTGGTGCTGGCCGATGCCACGATCATCCGCGCCCTTGCCATCGCGGCGCTTGGGGGCGATGGCGCCATGATGGCACGGCTGGATATCGCCCCCCTGACCCGCACGGTGCTCACCCGCCACGCCACATGGCGGCTGGCCACAAGCGGCGCGCCCTGGCCCTGAAACCAGCCGTGCTTTTTTTGACAGCGCGGCCCGCAATCGGCTAGATGCGGCCCTGATGGTTCCCCCAACAGGGAGAATAGGGAAGACGGTGCGCCCGAGGGCAATTCCGTCGCTGCCCCCGCAACTGTAGGTGGTCGAATCCGGCCCGGTGCCCGCACCGGCCCCGCCACTGGCCCCATAAGGGCCGGGAAGGCTGCCGGATATTGAGGGCGTGCCCCGCCACGCCCTTCGCCACAAGCCAGGAGACCTGCCATCCCCGCCCGTGCGGGATATAGACCGTTTCGATCGCATGGCTGGCGGGGTGCCCGGCACGCGACTGGCCACCACCCGGCACACCACTGCCGGGCAGGGCATGACCGCGCACCCCGCTTTTCTGCCGCCCGCGCGGCAGCGCCGCGAAAGGGCACGGACCAGATGAATGCTTCTTCCCCGCCAGACACCACCCCTGCTCCCCCCGTGCACCTGCATGTGTGCGTGACCTGCCGCCGGGGCCTGCCCGCATCGGATAACCCGCAGGGCAGGCAGTTGCACGATGCCATGCAGGCGCTGGCCAAAGGCCATTCCAACATTGTGGTGCATGAAGTCGCCTGCCTTGCCGCATGCAACGATGGCTGCACCGCCGTCATCGCCACGCCGGGCAAATGGGGCTGGCTGCTGGCCAAGCTTGGCCCCGAAAAGGCAGATGACCTGCTGACCTATATCGACGCCTATGCCGCATCGGCCAAAGGCACCGTCATGCCATCACGCAGGCCCGCAAGCCTGGGCGACATGGTGCGCGGCCGCTTTCCCGCATCCCTCTTTTCTGGAGTCTGACCACCATGAACACGTCTGCCACGACGGCCCGCGCCAAGGTGCCCGTTACCGTCATCACCGGCTTTCTGGGCGCGGGCAAGACCACGCTTCTGCGCCACGTGCTGGCCAATGCGAAGGGAAAGCGCATTGCCATCGTGGTCAATGAATTCGGCACGCTGGGCATCGATGGCGACACGCTGCGCGCCTGCGGCGTGGAAGGCTGCACGGATGAGGACATTGTCGAGCTGACCAATGGCTGCCTGTGCTGCACCGTGGCCGATGACTTCCTGCCCACCATGGAGGCCCTGCTCGACCGCGCGACCCCGCCCGACCATATCGTGATCGAGACCTCCGGCCTCGCCTTGCCCAAGCCGCTGCTCAAGGCGTTCGGCTGGCCCACCATCCGCACCCGCATGACCGTTGATGGCGTGGTGACCGTAGTCGATGGCCCCGCCGTGGAAGCCGGCCGCTTTGCCGATGACCCCGCCGAAGTCGCCCGCCAGCAGGCCGCCGACCCCTCGCTCGACCACGACAACCCCCTGGCGGAGGTGTACGAGGACCAGCTCCTGTGCGCCGACCTCGTGGTGCTTAACAAGACCGACCTCATGACGCCCGCGCAGGCCGACGGGGTCGAGGCCGCGATCCGCGCCGAGATCCCGCGCGCGGTCAAGGTCGTGCGCGCAACCGACGGGCAGGTTGACCCCGCCGTGCTGCTCGGCCTCGATGCGGCGGCGGAAGACGACCTTGCCGCCCGCCCCTCCCACCATGATGCCGAGGGCGGCGAGCACGAGCATGATGATTTCGAGAGCTTCGTGCTGCCTATCCCCGAACAGGACAGCGTGGAGGGTTTCATCGCCAACCTGAAAAAACTGGCCGAACAGCACGACATCCTGCGCATGAAGGGCTACGCCACCGTGCGCGGCAAGGCCATGCGGCTGGCCGTGCAGGGCGTTGGCAGCCGCTTTCGCCACCAGTTCGACCAGCCCGTGCCCAAGGATGGCCCGCGCACCGGCAACCTTGTGGTGATCGGCCAGAAGGGTCTGGATCAGGCCGCGATTGCCGCGGCACTGGCACCGGGCTAAACGCCGGACAGACGGGGGAGCCGCATCATGCACCTGCTGGCACGCGAGGTCCGCACGCTCGATGAAGCCGATCAGGCCGAAGACCTCGGCCATGCCCCGGCTGATATCGTGTTCCTGTCCTTTTCGGACAGTGACCTGCTGTGCCTCAACGCCGCCCATGCGGCAGGGGCCGCGCCTGATGCCAGCCTGCGCACCGCAACGCTGTCCCGCCTGCGCCACCCCATGTCGATCGACCTGTACGTAGCCGACACCATCATGGAGTCACGCTGCGTGGTGGCGCGGCTGCTCGGCGGGCTGGAATACTGGCGCTACGGGGTGGAGGAACTGGCACGGGCATGCCAGCAGGCGGGCATTCCGCTGGTGCTGCTGGCGGGCGACGGGCGCGACGACCCGCGCCTTGCCGAACGCTCCACCGTGGCCGATGCCCTCCGCACCCGCCTCGATACCCTGCTGCGCACGGGCGGGGCCGCCAACACCGCCACCGCCCTGCGGCTCATGGCCCATATTGCCGGGCGCGGGCCGGATGATGGCACGCCCGCCGAACCCCTGCCGCCCGCGGGCGTGCTGCATGCCGCCAACCCTGTCCTGCCATTTCGCGCCATGGTGGTATTCTACCGCGCCCACCTGCTGGCCGCCGATATCGCGCCCATCACGGCACTGGCTGCTGAACTGGAGCGGCACGGCATGGGGGCTGAGCTGGTTTATGTCACCTCCCTCAAGAACCCGGACTCGGCGGCTTTCGTCACGGCCCGGCTGGCGGAGGCGCCGCCGGATGTCATCATAAACGCCACCTTTTTTTCCGCATGCGCCGGGGCGCAGAACCAGTCCCCGCTTGATATGGCGGGGGTGCCGGTGCTGCAGGTGCAGCAGCCGGGCATTCCTCATGCGCTATGGCGCGACAGCGGGCGCGGCCTGTCGCAGGCCGACCTTGCCATGCAGGTGGTGCTGCCCGAACTCGATGGGCGCATCCCTGCCTTCCCCATCTCCTTCAAGGAGGACACCACCCCCGGCCTGCCCGCCCGCCATGTGCCCTATGCGCAGGGCATTGCGCTCACCGCCGCCCGCGCGCTGGGCTGGGCGCGGCTGGGCCATGAACTGCCCGGCCAGCGGCGGGTTGGCATCATCCTGTCCGACTACCCCGGCGCGCAGGGTGCGCCCACCGGGCAGGCGGCGCATGCGGTGGGGCTGGACAGTTTTGCAAGCCTTGAACACATCCTGAGCCTGCTTCACGCCGCGGGCTATGACACGGGTGACATACCCACGGCGGACCAACTGGCGCACGCGCTGGCCCGCGCGCCTGCCACGCCCTTTGTTTCGGTTGCGACCTATCGCCAGTGGCTCGAAGTCCTGCCGCAGCCCCTGCGTGAGCAGCTTGCCTCCTGCTGGGGTGCGCCGGAGGATGACCCCTGCGTGTGCGATGGCCGGTTCACCCTGCGTCACCTGCATGCAGGCCACATCCTGATGGCGCTGCAACCCGACAGGGGCACGACAACCGACCGCCATGGCGGCTATCACGACCCCGACACCCCGCCGCGCCATGCCTATGTGGCCTTCTACCTGTGGCTGCGCCACGGCTGCGGGCTGGACGCCATGGTGCATCTGGGCACGCATGGCACGCTGGAATGGCTGCCGGGCAAGGCGGCGGCTCCTTCGGCTGAATGCTGGCCCTCGGTGCTGGTGGGGGGGCTGCCGGTCATCTATCCCTTCATCGTCAACAACCCCGGCGAGGCGGCTGCGGCGCGGCGCAGGCTGGGGGCGGTGACCATCGGCCACATGACGCCACCCATCGCGGCCGTGAACAGCGCAGGCGCCGATACCGGCGAACTCGAACGCCTGATTGATGAATATGCCGCAGCCGACGGGCTGGACCGCAGGCGCGGCGCCATCCTGCGTGGCGAGATCCTGCAACGCGCGGATGATCTGGGCCTGCTTGATGAAGGCGGCATTGCCCGCGCCGATAACGAGGATGAAGCCCTCGCCCGGCTCGATGCCTATCTGTGCGATGTAAAGGACCTCCAGATCCGCGACGGGCTGCATGTGTTTGGCCGCCCCCCCACCCGGACAGTGGAACTGGCCCATGCCATTGCCCGCGCCTGCGGCGAAAGCGCGCCTGCCGACCTGCCCGCCCGCCTGCACGCCTGCGGCGCGGCGGAGGCTGCCGCCCTGCTGGCCGCCCTTGATGGGCGATTCTTGCCTGCAGGCCCCGCAGGCGCCCCCACCCGTGGCCGGGCCGACGTGCTGCCCACGGGGCGCAACCTCTATGCCATGGACCCCCGCGCCATTCCCACCCGCTCGGCGCTGGTGCTGGCCGAGCGCACGGCAGCCCTGTTGCTGGAGGAACACCTGCAGAACCAAGGCGAGCCGCTGCGCGCGCTGGTCATCGACCTGTGGGCCTCGGCCAGCCTGCGCACCGGCGGCGAGGACCTGGCCCTTGCCCTGCTGCTGATGGGCGTGAAACCGGTATGGGATGGCGCATCGGGGCGGGTAAGCGGCATCGAGGTCATTCCCATGGCAGCACTCGACCGCCCGCGCGTGGATGTGACGCTACGCCTGTCAGGGCTGTTCCGTGATGCCTTTCCCGGCCAGATCGCGCTGTTCGAGCAGGCGGTGCAGGCCATTGCCGACCGCACGTTCGAGGCCCCCGACCTCAACCCGCTGGCCGCCAGCACCGCAGGGCTTGAAGGCACGGCCCGGCACACCGCCACCGCCCGCATGTTTGGCGCAGCCCCCGGCAATTATGGCACAGGGGTGGAAGATGTGCTGGCCAGTGGCCAGTGGCGCGAACGTGACGGGCTGGGGCAGGCATGGCTTGATGGCTCAGCCTGGACCTATGGCGGCGGGCGCGAAGGCGGGAAAGCGCCTGACATCCTGGCCGGGCGCATGGCGCAGGCGGGCGTGCTGCTGCATGTGCAGGACCATGCCGAAACCGACATCCTCGAAAGTGTGGACATGGCCACCCATGAAGGCGGCATGGCGGCGGCAGCCCACCTGCTGGGCAATACGCCCCGCCTCGTGCATGGCGATACATCACGCCCCGACGCCCCCCGCCTGCGCGGCACGGTGCAGGAAGTAGCCCGCGTGGTGCGCGGGCGGCTGGCAAACCCGGCCTGGCTTGCGGGCATGCGCCGCCACGGCTACCGGGGGGCGGGCGAGATCGCGCGCGGCGTGGAGGCGCTGCACGGCTTTGCCGCCACCGTGCCCGCGCGCTTTGACCGGCAGTTCGACCTCGCCTTCAGCCGCCTGCTCGATGACCCGGAAATGGACGCCTTCCTGCTCGCAGCCAACCCCGATGCCCATGCCACCATCCGCCGCCTCATGGCCGATGCCCTGCGCCGCGACCTGTGGCGGCCACGGAGCAACAGTGCCGCCATGCTGCTGGACCCCACGCCATGACCACGGCCCCTTCCGTGCGCGGCTGGTGCCCCGGCCTGCATACCCCCATGGAGGCCGCCGATGGCTGGCTGGTGCGCGTGCGCCCGCCGCTGGGCCGCCTGTCCGCCCCGCAGGCCCGCATCGTGGCCCGTGCCGCCCGCACGCATGGCAACGGGCTGATTGAACTGACCAGCCGGGGCAACCTGCAACTGCGCGGCCTGACACCGGACAGTGCGCGCGCCTTCGCCCGCGACATGGCTGAAGCGGGCCTTGCCAGCACGGACGCCGCGACCGAGGCCCGGCGCGGCCTGCTGCTCTCACCCCTGGCAGGCATCGACCCTGATGCCGCACCCGATGCCCCCGCCATCATCCACGCCCTCGATGCCGCACTGGCCGGAGCCGAAACCCTGTGCGGCCTGCCCGCCAAGTTCGCAATCGCGGTGGATTGCGGGGGCTATGTGCCTGCAGGCAGTCTCCGGGCCGATATCATGGTCCGGGCGGGCAGGGATGGCTGGCAGGTCATCTGCGGCACGCGCGCCCTGCCCTGTGCCGCGCAGGATGTGTCGGCCGCCGTGCTGGCCCTTGCCCATGCGCTGGCCGATATGGGCGGCCAACCCCGCCCGCTGCGCAATCCGGCCCTTGGCGCACAGGCCTTTGCCCGGATCGGGCAACTGGCCGCCACACATGCCACAACCACGCCTCCCCACGCGCCAGCCTGTCTGGCCGGGCCGTTACCCGGTGGCGCGATGGGGCTGGTCCTGCCGCCCGGCCCCATTGGCGCCGATCTGCTTGCGGATGTAGCGCAATGGGCTGAACAGGCTGGCAATGGCCAGATGCGCGTGGCCCCCATGCGCGCCCTTGTTATTGAAGACTGCGCCACCGCCCCGCCCCTTTCCGGCCTGATCACACATGCGGATGACCCGCGCCTGCGCATCAGCGCATGCATCGGCGCGCGCGGCTGTGACTGCGCCGCACGCGACGTGATTGCCGATGCCGCCCTTCTGGCCCCCGACCTGCCCGCGCGGGCCACGCTGCACGTATCGGGCTGCCCCAAGGGCTGCGCCCACCCGACGCCTGCCGACATCACACTGGTGGCACAGCCGGATGGCTATGGCCTGTGCCCGCATGGCCGGGCGGCTGATACGCCTGTAGACAACGGGCTTTCGCTGGCACAGATACAGCACATCCTGCGGGACTGGCCCCGCAACCTGACCACGCCACGGAACGGGAGAACCCAACCGGCATGACCGCGCAAACGGAACCGTACGACTACATTCACGACGGGGCGGCGATCTATGCCCGTTCCTTTGCCATCATCCGTGAAGAAGCCGATCTGGGCGGCCTGAGTGAGGCCGAGGCCCGCGTGGTGGTGCGCATCATCCACGCCTGCGGCATGGTGGATGTAGCGAAAGCCGTGCGCATGTCGCCCGATTTCGTGGCCAGCGCGCAGACGGCGCTGCGGGCGGGCAGGCCCATACTGTGCGACGCCAACATGGTCGCCCACGGCGTGACCCGCGCGCGCCTGCCTGCCGACAACCCGGTGATCTGCACCCTGCGCGACCCGCGCACACCGGAAATTGCGAAGCAGATCGGCAATACCCGTTCAGCCGCCGCGATGGACCTGTGGGGTGATGACCTTGCCGGTGCCGTGGTGGCCATTGGCAACGCACCCACCGCCCTGTTTCACCTGCTGGAGATGATCCGCGCAGGCGCGCCCCGCCCAGCCGCCGTGATCGGCATGCCGGTGGGCTTTGTGGGTGCCGCCGAATCGAAGGAGGCGCTGGCCGAATTTGGCGACCTGCCCTTCATCATCGTGCGTGGCAGGCTGGGCGGCAGCGCCATGGCGGCGGCCACCGTCAACGCGCTGGCGAGTGACACGGAATGAGCACGGGCCGCCTGTCCATACTCGGCATGGGGCCGGGTGACCCCGAACTCATGACCATCAAGGCCGCGCGCCTTTTGCGTGAAAGCCCGGTCGTGGGCTGGTTCTGCCGCCACGACCGCCCCGGCCATGCCCGCCAGATTGCAGGCGACATGATTGGCCCAGACGCCACCACGCTGCGCTTCGCCTACCCGTTCACCACCGAGATTGCGGTCAGCGACCCCGCGTACCTTATGCGCATGGGCCAGTTCTATGATGAATGCGCAGCCCGGGTCGCAACCCACCTTGAGGCAGGCCAGGACGTGGCGTTGCTGTGCGAGGGCGATCCGTTCCTGTTCGGCTCGGCGATGTATGTGTTCGACCGGCTGCATGAGCGCTTCGAGAGCACCATCGTGCCCGGCATCACCGCCATGAGCGGCTGCTGGTCGGCCGCACAGCGCCCCATGGTGCATGGTGATGACGTGCTGTGCGTCATTCCCGGCACGCTGAATGAGGACGCGCTGGTGGCGTGGCTGGAGAAGGCCGATGCCGCCGTCATCATGAAGCTGGGCCGCAACCTTGAAAAAGTACGCACTGCCCTGCGCCGCACCGGGCGCGAGGGGCGCGCGATCTATGTGGAACGCGCCAGCCAGCCCGCCCAGCGCAGCCTGAAACTGACCGAGATGACCGGGCCTGCCCCCTATTTCTCCATCATCCTCGTGCCGGGGCGGGAGGGCGCGCGATGAGTGGGCGCATCTTCGTCGTGGGCCTTGGCCCCGGTGCTGCAAACCAGCGCACCCCGCAGGCCGATGCCGCACTGGCGCAGGCCACCGACCTGATCGGCTACGCGCCCTATGTGGCCCGCGTGCAGGCAGGCCCCGACGTGGTGCGCCATGCCAGCGACAACCGCGTGGAGCTTGAACGCGCCCAGCATGCCATTGAACTGGCGCTGGCAGGGCGCACTGTTGCGGTCGTGTCCGGCGGCGATGCGGGCGTGTTCGGCATGGCCAGTGCCGTGTTCGAGGCGATTGACCACGGCCCCGCCGCATGGCGCGGGGTGGAGGTGACGGTCATTCCCGGTGTCTCGGCCGTGCTGGCCGCCGCCGCCCGGCTGGGCGCGCCATTGGGGGGGGATTTCTGCGTCATTTCACTGTCCGACAACCTCAAGCCGCAGGAAGTCGTGCATAAACGTCTGGCGGCGGCGGCAGAAGCGGGGCTGGTCATCGCGCTGTATAACCCGCGCTCGAAAGCCCGCCCGCACCAGTTGGGCGAGGCGTTCGCCCTGCTGCGCACCATCCTGCCCGGTTCGGTCCCGGTTGCCTTCGCCCGCGCCATTGGTCGCCCCGATGAGCGCGTGATCCTGACCGATATTGCCCATGCCGACCCCGAGCAGGTGGATATGAGCACGCTGGTGCTGATCGGCTGCCCGCTCACCCACACCATTGAGCGGGCAAACGGGGAAAAATGGCTCTACACCGCGCGACGGGTAGAAAAAACGGAATAAAAGTTTCTGGGTGCCGCCTTTTTTCAAAAAGGCGGTGTTTTTTCGAAGCTTTTTGAAAAAAGCTTCACCAAAAACTTCTTATGATCCCAGGGTTTTTCGTGAGCAGGTTTTCCACATCATTCCGACAGGCTTTCCAGCCACATCATGGCAGCCGTGGCATCCGCCACCGTCTCGGCCGGGGCCACGGGGGGGCGATCCACCATGATCACGCCAAGGCCCAGCCTGCGGGCCGCCGCGAGCTTGGCCTGTGTTGCCGTGCCGCCGGAATTCTTGGTCACGATCACATCAATCCGTTCCCGGCGCAAAAGCGCCTCCTCGCCCGCTTCGTCAAACGGGCCACGGGCCAGCAGCAGTCGCGTGCCCGCAGGCAGCAGGGCCGGATCAGGCGCATCCACGCAGCGCAGCAGCCAGTCATGCGGGCCTGCGTGGTGGAAGGGCAGCAGGTCCTTGCGCCCCACGGTCAGCAGCACGCGGCGGGGTGTGATGCCCAATGCGTCCGCTGCGGCCTGCATGTCGGGCACGCGGGTCCACGCATCGCCCACAACAGGCGTCCAGCCAGGGCGCTGCACGCGCAGCAGCTTCACATGAGCCTGCGCGCAGGCGGCAACGGCATGATTGCTCATCTGCACGGCAAAGGGATGGGTGGCGTCGATTACGGCCTCGACATGATGGGCCACAAGCCACGCACGCAGGCCATCCACGCCGCCAAAGCCGCCAATACGCACATCGAGCGCGGGCAGGACCGGCGCGCGGGTAGCACCGGCCAGCGAGACGGTCACCGCAAAAAGGTCGGTGCGCTGCTCAAGTGCTGCATAAAGCTGACGGGCCTCCGTCGTGCCGCCCAGAACCAGAACCCGCATCTTTTCCTTCCTGCCTGTCATGAGGCCACGCCATGAGCACGCCGTGGCTGCATGTTATCGGCATTGGGGAGGACGGTGTCGAGGGCCTGCCCGCCGCCACCCGTGCCCTGATCGCAGGGGCGGAACTTGTGGTGGGCGGCACGCGCCACCTTGGCCTGGCACGCCCCCTGATAACAGGCCGCACGCTGGCCTGGCCGCACCCGCTGGCCGATGGCATTGCCGAAGTGCTGCGCTGGCGCGGCAGGTGCGTGTGCGTGCTGGCCTCGGGCGATCCGTTCCTGTTCGGCATTGGCACCACATTGCGCCGCCATGTGGAACGGGCGGAGATGACGTGCCTGCCCGCGCCCTCCTGTGTTGCACTGGCCTGCAACCTGCTGGGCTGGGCGGAGCAGGATGCAAGCGTGCTCTCGCTATGTGGCCGCCCGATGGAGGCCGTGGCCCCCGCCCTGCAGCCAGGTGGCAGGCTGGTCGTGCTCTCGGCGGATGAACACACGCCCCATGCCTTTGCCCGCTGGCTGGACGGGCGTGGCTTCGGTGCCTCCGTGCTGCATGTGCTCGGTGCGCTGGGCGGCCCGGACCAGAGCCACCACACCGCCACCGTGGCCGAGACCGCGCGGGGCGACGGGCCATTGCCGCCCCGGCTGAACCTGATGGCGCTGGAAGTGGTGGCCGACCGGAATGTGCAGGTCATCCCGCTGGCCTGCGGCCTGCCGGACGGGATGTTCGACCATGACGGGCAGATCACCAAGCGCGAGATCCGGGCCGTCACGCTGTCGGCCCTTGCGCCACGGCGGGGCGAGATGCTGTGGGATATTGGCGGCGGCTCAGGCTCGATCAGCATTGAGTGGATGCTGCGCCACCCGGCCAACCGCGCCATCGCCATTGAAAAATCGCCCGCACGTGGCGCGCGGATTGCCCGCAATGCGCTCGCCCTTGGCGTGCCGGGCCTGCGCGTGATGGCGGGCGAGGCCCCCGCCATCCTGCCCCGCATGCGGGCCGAGGGACTGGATGCGCCTGATGCCATCTTCCTTGGCGGCGGTATCAGCAACCCCGGCATGCTCGAGGCGGCATGGGACGTCCTGCGCCCCGGCGGGCGGCTGGTGGCCAATGCCGTTACACTGGAAAGCGAAGGCGCGGTCATCGCCGCCCATGCCCGCCGGGGCGGCACGCTGACCCGGCTGCATGTGGAGCGGCTGGAGCCGATCGGGCGCTTTCACGGCTTTCGCCCCGGCATGACCGTGACCAGCTACACCGTGAGCAAACCGGCATGATCGTGGCCGGGCTGGGCCTGCGTAGCGGATGTGATGCGCAGGCCCTCATCACCCTCGTGCTGGCCGCGCAGGAACGCTGCGGCCAGCAGGCAGCACTTGTGGCCGTGCCCGCCTTCCGCTACCGCGAGGCGGGCGTGCAGGCAGCCGCCCGCCAGTTGGGACTGCACTTGCGGGCCATCACGCCCGATGAACTGCTGGCCGCCCAGCCGCGCTGCGTCACCCGGTCGGCCCGCGCGCAGGCGGCCCTTGGCGTGGCCTCGGTGGCGGAAGGCTGCGCGCTGGCGGCGGCGGGACCGCACGCAAGGCTGATCGTGCCACGCCTGACGGGCGGGGCTGCTACATGTGCCATGGCACAGGGAGAGGATGCATGACCGTACACTTCATTGGCGCAGGCCCCGGTGCCGCCGACCTGCTGACCCTGCGCGGGCGCGACCTGCTGGCAAAATGCCCGGTATGCCTGTACGCAGGCTCCATCGTGCCGACCGAGATGCTCGCACACTGCCCGCCCGATGCGCGGCTGGTTGATACCGCCCCCCTCACGCTTGACCTGATCGAGCAGGAATACATTCGCGCCCATAAAGCGGGGCAGGATGTGGCGCGGCTGCATTCGGGCGATCTTTCGGTGTACAGCGCCGTGGCCGAGCAGATCCGCAGGCTCGACCGCAACGACATTCCATGGACCATGACCCCCGGCGTGCCCGCCTTTGCCGCCGCCGCCTCGGTGCTGGGGCGTGAACTGACCGTGCCGGAAGTGGCCCAGAGCGTGGTGCTGACGCGCGTGAGCGGCCGGGCCTCGGCCATGCCGGAGCGCGAGCAGCTGGCCGCCTTTGGGGCTACGGGCGCAACACTGGCCATCCATCTGGCCATTCATGTGCTCGACCAGATCGTGGCCGACCTGACCCCGTTTTATGGCGCGGACTGCCCCGTGGCCATCGTGGCGCGCGCGACATGGCCCGACCAGCTCGTGCTGCGCGGCACGCTGGGCGATATTGGTGAAAAACTGGCCCAAAACCCCATCGAGCGCACGGCGCTGGTACTGGTGGGCCGGGCGCTGGGCACGCATGACTTCCGTGAAAGTGCGCTTTACAACGCCGATTACCACCGCCGCTTCCGCTCCTGAGGCGTGCGGGGCATGTTTGAGAAAGAATACAATTCCGTGGGCCGCTTTTTAGATAAGGCGGTCTTTCTCAAAGCTTTTTGAAAAAAGCTTCACCAAAAACTTTTATTAATATAATTTTTTAAATATTATCTATTATTATATAAAGGATTTTATGATGCAGGATGATATGCCAAATGAAGAAGTCAAAAAACTACTCATTTACATGATTGAAAAATATATTTCAGACCCCGAGCGCCGCACTCGGCTGATTGATCTTGCCCTGCATCGCAAAGATCCGTTTGGTAGCCCGCCGGTAAAAGGAATCATGTATGACGTCCTTTCGCATGTTAATCAGGACATGAGTCAGGACGATCAGGAAATAGTCTCCAAAATGGCGTATCTTTTTGGATAAACATCCTTCCCTGAACAACAGTATTTAAAAAACAAAAGTTTTTGGTGAAGCTTTTTTCAAAAAGCTTCAAATAACGCCACTTTAAAAAAACGGCCCCCAGAAACTTCCATACTCTTCAACCCGCAACCGGATACGGGCCATGCCGAGCCACCAGCGTGCCCGCGCGGTCGAACAGCAGCACATCGAGCACGCAGGGCGCACCTGCCAGCACATCGCACGCCACCTGCCACGCGCCGCGTGCCACTACCGGGCCAAGGGGATAACCCGCTTCGGCCGCCAGCGCGAAGGCGGCTGCGACGGAATGGGCCTGTGCAATGGCGTCCACCAGGGCATCCGGTGCCTCAATGCCACGCGCAAGGGCGGCCAACTGGCCCATATCCGCCTGCCCCCGGCGGGAATGCAGGTCAAGGAACCCCTGCGCCAGCTTGGTCATCTTGGCCACGCCGCCGCCAATGGTGATGCGCGGCACCGGATGGCGGCGCAGGTATTTGAGCAGCCCACCGGCAAAATCGCCCATCTCCAGCATGGCTTCCTCCGGCAGGGCATACAGCGCGCGGGTGGCGCGTTCAGACACATCGCCCGTGCAGCCCGCCACATGCGGCAGGCCCAGCGCGCGCGCCACGTCCACGCCCCGGTGGATGCTGTCGATCCACGCAGCGCAGGAAAACGGCACCACGATGCCCGTCGTGCCGAGGATGGACAGGCCGCCCACAATGCCCAGTCGGCCATTGAGCGTGTGCCGCGCCATTTCCGCCCCGCCTGCAATCGAGATGGTCACCTCCACATCCGGCTCGTGCCCGTCAGCGCCGGTCAGGGCCGCGCGGATCATGCGCCGGGGCACGGGGTTTATGGCAGGCTCGCCCGGCGGTATGGGCAGGCCGGGCAGGGTCACGGTGCCCACGCCGGGGCCTGCGCGAAACACCACGCCCCGCCCCGCAGGCGCGCGACGCACCTCCGCGCGCACATGCGCGCCGTGGGTCACGTCCGGGTCGTCGCCCGCATCCTTCACCACCTCCGCCCAGGCGCAATCCGGCCCATGGCCATGGGCGGCCAGCGCAAAGGCCACATCCTGCCCGCCGGGCAGCGTGATGGTGACCGGGTCGGGAAAGCCCTGCCCGCACAACGCGGCCCACGCGGCCTTTGCGGCGGCGGTGGCGCAACTGCCGGTCGTCCACCCCCGGCGCAGGGGGGTATGGGTACGCTCCATCGGGATGACCTTCTCGTCCAACAGGGGTAAGGGTGGCATCGCTCGCCACGGTTTAGCAGGAACGCACATGATGACACGAGGGCTGATGATCGCCGCCCCCCGCTCGGGCGGGGGCAAGACCACGCTCACACTCGCCCTGCTGGCCGCCCTGCGCCGCCGGGGTGTAGCCGTGCGCGGAGCCAAGACCGGGCCGGATTACATCGACCCCGCCTTCCATGAAGCCCTGACCGGGCGCACCAGCCTCAACCTTGATAGCTGGGCCATGCCCGCACACCTGCTTGATGGCGTGATGGCACAGGCGCAGGCAGGCTGCGAGATACTGGTGGCCGAGGCCTCGATGGGCCTGTTCGACGGGTTGATGGAACCTGCGGGCGCACGCGGGGCACCGGCGGATATCGCGGCCCGCTACGCCCTGCCCGTGCTGCTGGTGCTCGACATTTCAGGCCAGGGCCAGTCCGCCGCCGCCACCGCGCTGGGCTTTGCAACACTGGACCCGGCGGTAAAGATTGCGGGCGTGATCCTTAACCGCGTGGGCTCGCTCCGCCACGCCGCCATGGCAACACAGGCCTTGGAAGCAATCGGCCTGCCGGTGCTTGGCGCGTTCGGGCGCGATGCGCAGCTTGAACTGCCCGAGCGCCATCTGGGGCTGGTACAGGCCCGCGAGCATGGCGGGCTTGATGCCCTGGCCGAGCGGCTGGCCACGCAGGCCGAGCGCGACCTTGACCTTGACGCCATTGTCGCCTGCGCGGCCCCACCCCGCCTGCCCCCGTCCCGCAGCAATCCGTGCGCCCTGCCACCGCCGGGGCAGCGCATTGCGGTGGCGGATGATGCGGCGTTCTCGTTCCTGTATGCCCACATCATTGCAGGCTGGCGGCTGGCGGGGGCGGAACTACACCCGTTCTCCCCGCTTGCCGATGAAGGACCGGGCGCAGACTGCGATGCCTGCTGGCTACCCGGCGGCTACCCTGAACTGCATGCGGGCCGCCTTGCCGCGTGTGGGAATTTTCGCGCAACACTGGCCCATTTCGCCCGCACCCGCCCCGTGCATGGGGAATGCGGGGGCTTCATGGTGCTGGGCGAGAGCCTGACCGACAAAGCGGGCGAGACCCACCGCATGACCGGCCTGCTCGGCCATGCCACCTCCTTTGCCAAGCGCCGCATGAACCTTGGCTACCGTAGCGCCACATTGCGCGAGGGCTGTGCCATCGGCCCCGCTGGCACCGTGCTGCGCGGGCATGAATTCCACTATGCCACGGTCACCGATCCCGGCCCGGATGCGCCCCTTGCCGACATGACCGATGGCTACGGTGTGGACCGGGGCACCGGCGGGGCGCGGCGGGGGCATGTTTCGGGCACGTTCTTCCACGTGCTGTCCACTCTTGGAAGTGCAGCCTGAACGCGAAACGCGTGTGCCCTGAAGCTTTTACCACGCCTGGAGCATTTAAATTGTTTTATCTCAAGTGTTTATGGAAACACGATTTTGGCTCCGAGCAGCCAAACGTCATCTATTGCGAATTTGATGGCGAGAGAACCGAACTGAGAAAAATCGAACTGTATGAAAATGGCCAGTACGGCGTGGCGACAGGGACAGTCTCGACCGGTGACACCCACCTTGCCGATATCGCCGTCCCCCCGCTTGAAGCAATCAATCAAGACCCCGAGTTCGAAGCCCGTGAAATAACCGCGGCGGAATTCGAGGGCATATGGCAGGCATGCCAGCCCTGACGCGGCCTGTACGCACAGCCACGCCCCACGCAACCCCTGCACTGTCAACATATCGGTACCAGCGATAACGCAGGTATAGGGGCAAACATGATGGACAATATTCCCGGCAGTATTTAATAATAATTATTACTTACTTTTACCATCCGGATTGTCCCTGTCTTATGCGACTGAATGACCTGCCACGTGGAACCGACGCCGTGATCGACAGCGTTGATGATAACGGCAGCCCCGACCCCGTGGCCGCGCGCCTGCGTGAACTCGGCTTCGTGCCGGGCGAGGCCGTGCGCGTCGTGGCGACCGCGCCGCTCGGCGGCGACCCGCTGGCCGTGCGCATTGGCTTCACCCGCTTTGCCCTGCGCCGCACGGAGGCGCAGCGCGTGCGCGTGCATGTGGCGAAAGCGGCCGCATGACCCCGCTCAACATAGCCCTGGTCGGCAACCCGAACTGCGGCAAGACCGCCCTGTTCAACCTGCTGACCGGCAGCAGGCAGAAAGTGGCCAATTACGCGGGCGCCACCGTGGAGCGCAAGGAAGGCTGGTTCACGACACCCGCAGGCCGCAGCGTGCGCCTGCTCGACCTGCCCGGCGCCTACAGCCTCAACGCCACCAGTCCCGATGAGGCGGTAACGCGCGATGTCTGCGCGGGCACCTATCGCGGCGAGACGGCGCCCGACCTGCTGGTCTGCGTGGCCGATGCCACCAACCTACGCCTGCATCTGCGCTTCGTGCTGGAAATGCGCAGCCTTGGCCGCCCCGTGGTGCTGGCGCTGAACATGATTGACGCCGCCCAGCGCAACGGCATGGAGATCGACCTTGCGCGCCTGCAGGCGGAACTGGGCATGCCCGTCGTGCCTACGGTGGGCATAAGGCGCAATGGTGCGCGCGACCTGCTGGCCCGGCTCGATGGCGTGCCCCCACCCGTGCCCACGCCCGTGCCGCCGGGCACCGACCTGCACGCCATGGTGCGCCAGATCCTGGCGGACTGCGTCACCCACGCCACCCCCCTGTCGGACCGGATGGAGGAGCGGCTCGATCGCTGGGTGCTGCACCCGGTCTGGGGGCCGGTGATCCTGCTCGTGCTGCTGTTCCTCATGTTCCAGGCGGTGTTCGCGTGGGCGCAGCCACTCATGGATGGCATCGACGCGGGCATGGGGCTGCTCGGCGAGCAGGTGGGCCGCCTGATGCCCGATGGCGTGCTGCGCAGCCTGGTCGTGGATGGCGTGATTGCGGGTGCTGGCAGCGTGGTCACCTTCCTGCCGCAGATCCTGATTCTGTTTTTGTGGATCCTTGCCCTTGAGGAATCGGGCTATCTGCCACGCGCGGCCTTCCTGCTCGACCGGCTGATGTCAGTTGCGGGTCTGAGCGGGCGCTCGTTCATTCCGCTGCTGTCGAGCTTTGCCTGCGCCGTGCCGGGCATCATGGCCACCCGCACCATCCAGAACCCGCGCGACCGGCTGGTGACCATTCTCGTCGCCCCGCTCATGACCTGCTCGGCGCGGCTGCCGATCTATACGCTGCTGATCGGGGCGTTCATTCCGCACCGCAACGTGGCGGGGTTCATGAACCTGCAGGGGCTGGTGCTGTTCGGGCTTTACGCGCTGGGCATCATCTCGGCGCTGGTGGTGGCGCGCGTCATGCGCTGGCGCAACCCCGACCAGCGCGAAGCCACCCTGCTGATGGAACTGCCCGCCTACCGCCTGCCCAACCCGCGTGACCTCGCACTGGGACTGTGGGAGCGCGCGCGCATCTTCCTCATGCGCGTAGGCACCACCATCGTCTCGCTGACGGTGCTGCTGTGGGGGCTGTCCAGCTTTCCCAAGCCGCCCGCGGGCGCCGTTGGCCCTGCCATAGACTGGAGCCTGGCCGGACGCATCGGGCACATCATGCTGCCCGTCTTCGCGCCGCTGGGCTTCAACTGGCAGATCTGCGTGGCCCTCATTCCCGGCCTCGCCGCGCGCGAGGTGGCGGTGGGCGCGCTGGCCACGGTCTATTCGCTCGGCTCAGGGACCGATACCGACCAGGCGGCCCTCCAGCTTGGCGGCATGCTGCCCACGCACTGGAGCCTGCCCACGGCGCTGTCGCTGCTGGCATGGTATGTCTATGCGCCGCAATGCGTGGCAACGCTTGCCGTCATCCGGCGCGAGACCGGCTCATGGCGCGTGGTGGCGCTGACGGCGGGCTACCTGTTCGGCCTGGCCTACGCGGCGGCCTTCCTCACCTATCACATCGCGCGGATGCTCTGATGCACGCGCCGCAGTGGCTTCAGGTAGTGGTGGCGGCAACGCTGGTCGCGGCCTGCGCCGCCTACTGGCTGGGGCGGCTCTTCCCCCGGCTGGGACAGAAGGGCTGGCTGGCTACAGCCGGGCTCCTGCGCCGCCTGCATGCGCCCGAGGCGTTGGTAAACCATGCGCAGGCAAAAAGCCGCCCGCGCCCCAAGGGCGGATGTGGCGGCTGTTCGGGCTGCGCGGGCAAGGATTGCGGCCCCAAAACCTGACATATGTGGAATATGGCAATTTTGCGTGCGGGATGTGATGGATCAACCGCGCTGCGAATGCTATATGGACGCATCCATTCCAGACGGAAATTATTAAAGACGACCTTAATTCATATCAATGTGGTATAATGATTATCTTGAATAATATGTAATATGCTTATCATCATCCTATGATATTCCTGCGGCCGCCATGCACTGTCCCCGCCCGGGTGATGGCGCGCCCTGCATTTCCGGTCGCCTTATATACCCCTGCTGCAGCCGCCTGCCGGTGGCTGCCCCTTGTCCCTTTTGCGAGGTAACTCAATGTCAAAGCCTAACCTGAGCGCTGAAGTCCTGATTTCGGCACTGGAGCAGGCCATAGACGCAACCGTGATTATTGATGACAAGAACGAAGTCATCTTCTTCAATCAGGCGGCATCGAACCTGTGGGGCCTCGACAAGAAAGATGTGCTGGGCAAGAACGTGAACGTGCTGGTGCCCACGCTGCATCAGGCCGGGCACGACGCCTTTGTCGAGCGCAGCCGGGGCAGCTCGCATAACCGCATTGTCGGCACCTCGCGCGAGGTGGAGTTCACCCGCTCGGATGGGGAATATATCTGCGGCGAGCTGTCGCTGTCCAAGGTCGTGACCGATGACAAGCGCATCTTTTTCATGGGCGTGATGAAGAATGTCACCAACGAAAGCCAGCAGCGCAAGATCCTGATCCTGCAGAACGACGTGCTGCAGGCACTCGCCAGCGACATGATGATCCAGGACGTGGCCGACCTTCTGTGCCGCCGGGTGGAAAGCTTCGTGCCCGGCACGGTGGCCGTGCTCATGCTGATTACGCCAGACGGGCAGTTGCGCGTTCTGTCCAGCCCCACACTGCCCAAGCGCTACCGCGCCTCGCTCGAGAGCCTGTATGTCTCGTCATCCGAACTCGAGAAGCTGCGCGTCGATCCCAAGCACGCCACCCGCATGGTGTGGGACAGCTACCGCTCGCTCGGCATCTCGCTTGGCCTGCAGCAGTGCTTCTGCACGCCCGTCAGCACGCGTTCAGGGCAGGTGAAGGGCATTTTCGCCCTCTATTCGCGTGAAGACCAGGGCCGCAACACGTGGCCGCAGCGCATTGTTGATTCGTGCATTCCCTTCTGCGCGCTGGCCTTTGAACAGAATGCAACGCAGGAGCATATCTCCCACCTTGCCAATTTTGACAGCCTGACCGGGCTGCTCAACCGCTCCTCGGTGCACAAGGTGATCGAGGGCATGATCAGCAAGCAGGATGGCAACCGGCAGTTTGCCATCTTCATGCTCGATATCGACCGTTTCCGCGATATCAACGATGCGCTCGGCCATGTCTATGCCGACCAGTTCCTTATCGAGATCGCAGCCCGCATCCGTTCCATCGCCAAGGAGGATTACGTGCTCAGCCGCTCCGGCGGCGACGAATTCGTGGTGGTGGTGCCCGACTGCCCGCACAAGGAAGCCACAGACTTTGCCGAGCATCTGCTCGCTTCCATGACCATGCCCATGCAGATTGGCCAGAACACGCTGACCATTTCATGCTCCATTGGCATCAGCACCTACCCCGATAACGGGCCGGACAGCGAATCCCTGCTCAGCACCGCCGATGTGGCGCTGCGCCAGGCCAAGGAAGACGGGCGCGGCGTCTTCCGCTTCGCCAATCTCGAGAAAAACCAGGTGGCGCAAGACCGGCTGGTGCTCGGCTCGGCGCTGCGTGATTCGCTGGCCAAGGGCATGCTCAACCTGCACTACCAGCCGCAGGTGCGCACCCACACGCTCGAACTCAGCGGCGTCGAGGCGCTGTCGCGCTGGCATCATCCGCATCTTGGCAACATCTTCCCCTCGCGCTTCATCGCCGTGGCGGAAGAGACCGGCCAGATCGAGGCCATTGGCCGCTGGTCGCTGCTCGAGGCCTGCCGCCAGATCGTGAAGTGGGACCGCGACGGCATCCATGTGCCCACCGTGGCCGTGAACCTGTCTGCCGTGCATTTCCGCAACCGCGCGCTGCCCGAGCACATCGCGGCGCTGCTCAAGGACCATAACCTCAAGCCTTCGCGCCTGACGGTGGAAATTACCGAGAGCGTGATGATGGATAACAGCCGCGACACCGAGGAAGTGCTCCAGTCGATCCGCAATATCGGCTGTGGCCTGTCGATGGATGATTTCGGCACCGGGTATTCATCGCTCTCGCGGCTCACGCGCCTGCCGCTGACCGAGATCAAGATCGACCGCAGCTTCATCAACGATTTCGAGCATGACACCAATGCCCAGGCCGTGACCATGGCGGTGATCGGCATCGGCTCGCGGCTGGGCATGACGGTGGTGACCGAAGGCGTGGAAACCGAGCAGCAGCGCGACCTGCTGGAAAAACTCAACTGCGACGTGATGCAGGGCTACCTGTTCGCCAAGCCGCTCGCACCCGATGATTTCGAGAAGTGGATGCGCCACCACCAGACGATCCGGCAAATGCTGCCTGCCGCGCCGGCTGCCAAAAATGTTTCGTCAAAAAAGAAAACATCCTAAATTACCAATAGGTCAATTAAGGTTTTTCGATCCGTATCCGAGGTAACAGAATGTCCGCACCGCATGATAACAGGCTCCGCGCCCTTACACATGAAGATGCCGACTTCTGGGCGGACGTGGTGGATAATGTCCTTATTGTTGCGGTCACCGACCGCAAGGGCATCATTACCTACGTCAATGATAAATTCTGCGAGATCAGCCAGTATTCCCGTGAGGAACTGCTGGGCCATACCCATCGCATCCTGAACTCGGGCGAGCACGGGAAGGCCTTCTTCCGCGAGATGTACCAGACCCTGTTCTCGGGCCGCACCTGGTATGGCAATTTGTGCAACCGCGCCAAGGATGGCAGCCACTACTGGGTGGCCACCACCATCATGCCGCACCGCAATGCCAAGGGCGAGATTACCGGTTTCGTGGCCAGCCGGTTTGAAATCACGGAACTGATGAACACCAAGGTCCGGCTCAAGAAACAGGCCGCGACCGACGTGCTGACCGGGCTGCTCAACCGTGGCGGCTTCAATGCCAGCCTTGTCACCGCACTCGAGAACGCCAAGCGACCGCACCCCGAGCCGCAGGCGCTGGTCATGTTCGACCTTGACGGGTTCAAGCCGGTTAATGACATCCATGGCCACCATGCGGGCGATGAGGTGCTCAAGGTAATCGGGCAGCGCCTGATCGAGCTGATCGGCCCCGATGATGCGATCAGTCGGCTGGGTGGCGATGAGTTCGCCATCATCCTGCGCCGCAGCCTCAAGCTCATGCCGCTCGAGACCATCCTGACCAAGGTGCAGAACCTGCTTGAAGAGCCGATCATGCTGGACAGTGCCACGGTGCGCATATCGGGCAGCATCGGGGCCACGCCGATCACGGCGGCCGACACGCTTGAGGGCCTGCAGAAAAACGCGGATGTGGCGGTCTACGCCGCCAAGCAGTCGGGCGGCAAACAGGCGCGCATGTTCACGCCGAGCCTGCACAAGACCACGATGGAGCGGGCCAAGATCCTGACCGAGGCCCGCAAGGGCGTGGAGCTCAGGCAGTTCGAGGTTTACTACCAGCCCATACTCAACGCGCGCACGGGCCGCATCGAGCAGGCGGAAGCGCTGATGCGCTGGCACCACCCCGATCGGGGCCTGCTCTCCGCTGGCGCATTTACCGATGTCTTTGCCGACTCGGCTCTGGCCCAGATCATGGAGACGCATCTTGTGCAGTCCTTCCATGACGATATCCAGAAATGGAAGGAAGCGGGCCTGCCGAGCCTGCGGCTGGCGGTCAACCTGTCGCATCTGGACCTGCTAAACCTTGAGCAGCAGATCGACCTGTTCAGCGAGATCCGTGAACTCAACCTTGAACCCTCTACTTTCATGCTGGAAGTAACCGAGCAGATGCTGCAGGGGCGGCGGGCGGAAAAAAGCCGCCTGCGCCTGCGTGCGCTTGCGGAAGACGGGTTTGGCCTGGCCATGGACAATTTTGGTTACGGCACAGTGCGCCTGTCCACCCTGCGCGAACTGCCGCTCCAGTCGCTCAAGCTTGACCGCTGCCTCGTGCGCGACATCGCCACCAACGCGGAAGCCCGCAACCTGCTCGCCGCCCTCATCAAGCTCGGCCACGGCTATAACCTAGCAGTCACGGTTGAAGGCGTGGAAACGCAGGAGGAATTCGACACCGTGCGCGCGCTGGGCGTGGATTACGTGCAGGGCTTCTTCATCTCACGCGCGGTTTCCGCCACGGAACTGATCCGCATCACCCAGCGCGATGCGTGGAACCCGGCGAAAACGACAACGGCCTGAGAAATATCCCCTGCCCTGCCGTTTTTTAAGAGCCAGAAATCATAAGGACGTTTTTGGTGAAGCTTTTTTCAAAAAGCTTCGGAGTACGCCGCCTTCTTGAAAAAAGGCGGCACCCAAAAACTTCTTTTTGGCATTCATAAAAAAACCCACCCGGTAATCCTGTTACCGGGTGGTTTTTTTGTTGCGGCGGCCGGTCAGATATGGATGGCGCGCTTGTCCACATCGAGGGCTGCTTCCTTCACCGCCTCGCTCAGCGTGGGGTGGGCGTGGCAGGTGCGGGCAATATCTTCGGACGAGGCGCCGAACTCGATCGCCATGGTGCATTCGGCAATCAGTTCGCCCGCCATCGGGCCGATGATATGCACGCCAAGCACCTGGTCAGTGGTGGCCTCGGCCAGAACCTTCACGAACCCGCCGTCATGCCGATGGCGCGCGCGGCCATTGGCGGTGAAGGGGAATTTGCCAACCTTGTAGGCAACGCCCTCTTCCTTCAGGGTCTCCTCGGTCTTGCCCACGGTCGCCACTTCCGGCCACGTATAGACCACGGCGGGGATCGCGCCGTAATTCACATGGCCTGCCTGCCCTGCCAGCAACTCGGCTATGGCAACGCCTTCTTCCTCGGCCTTGTGGGCCAGCATGGGGCCTGCAATCACGTCGCCAATGGCGTAGATGCCGGGCACGCTGGTGGCGTAATGCGCATCGGTCACGATGCGGCCGCGCTTGTCCAGTTCAATGCCCGCTTCCTCCAGCCCGAAGCCCTTGCTCGCCGCCGTGCGGCCAATGGCCAGCAGCACCACGTCGGCTTCCAGCGTCTCGGCCGCGCCACCCTTGGCGGGTTCCACGGTAAGGGTCACGCCCTTGGGGCCTTTCTCGGCCTTGGTCACCTTGTGACCCAGCTTCATCTTCAGGCCCTGCTTGGTCAGGATGCGCTGGAAGGTCTTGGCCACCTCGTTATCGGTGCCGGGCACCAGACGGTCGAGATATTCGATCACGGTCACATCCGCGCCAAGGCGGTGCCACACGCTGCCCAGTTCAAGGCCGATCACGCCGCCGCCAATCACCACCATCTTCCTGGGCACGGCGGAAAGCTCAAGTGCGCCGGTGGAGGTGACGATCTGCTTTTCATCCACATCCACGCCCGGCAGGCCCGCGCTGTCGCTGCCGCTGGCAATGACAATGTGCTTGGCCGTAACCGGCTTGCCATCCACCGTGATGCGGCCCGTGCCCTCGATCTTGCCGGTGCCCTTGAGCCAGGTGACCTTGTTCTTCTTGAACAGGAACTCCACGCCCTTCACGTTGGCATCGACCACGGACTGCTTGCGCGCCATCATCTTCGCCAGATCCAGCTTCACGCTGTCGATGATGATGCCCATCTCGCCATATTCATCCTTGGCGGCATGGAAGTTCTCGGACTGCTGCAACAGCGCCTTGGACGGGATACAGCCCACATTGAGGCAGGTGCCGCCAAGGGTGGCGCGCTTTTCCACGCAGGCCACCTTGAAGCCAAGCTGGGCTGCGCGAATGGCGCACACATACCCGCCGGGGCCTGCGCCGATCACGATCACGTCGTAATCTGTCTCGGATGGTGCCTCGGCCGCAGGCTTGGGTGCAGGCGCCGCCGCGGCGGGGGCAGCAGCCTGCGCGGGCTTGGCGGGAGCAGGGGCCGGAGCCGCCTTGGCACCGCCTGCGCCCGGCGCAAGGGTGGTCAGCACGGTGCCGACCTCGACCTCATCGCCTTCCTTTACGGCATGCGCGCCGAGCACGCCCGCCTGCGGGGCGGGTACTTCCACGCTGACCTTGTCGGTTTCGAGTTCGGCGATCGGGTCATCGGCATTGACCGCATCACCGGGCTGCTTGAGCCATTTGGCGACCGTAGCCGTGGTCACGCTCTCGCCCAGCGTGGGCACCTTGATATCGATTGTCATGTCTTGTCAGTCCTGCTTGCTATGCGGTTGCGCGTAGGGGCCGCGACACAGGCGCGGCCCCGGCAGGCATCAGACCTGCAGCAGCAGACGGCGCGGATCTTCCACGTTCTGCTTGACGCGCACAAGGAAGCTGACCGCCTCCTTGCCATCCACAATCCGGTGGTCGTAGGTCAGCGCGATATACATCATCGGGCGGATCACCACCTGCCCGTTCACCGCCATCGGGCGCTCCTGGATGGCATGCATGCCAAGGATGGCCGACTGCGGCGCGTTGATGATGGGCGTGGACATGAGCGAGCCATAGATGCCGCCATTGGTAATCGAGAACGTGCCACCTGACAGTTCATCAATCTTGAGCGTGCCTTCGCGTGCCTTCTTGCCAAAGCCTGCAATCGCGCTTTCGATCTGGGCAAAGCCCATCTTGTCGGCATCACGGATCACGGGCACGACCAGCCCGTTGGGGCCGCCCACGGCAATGCCGAGGTTGACGAATTCGCGGTAGATCACGTCATCGCCGTCGATCTCGGCATTGATGGCCGGGAATTCCTGCAACGCCGCAATGACCGCGCGGCTGAAGATGGACATGAAGCCCAGCTTCACGCCGTTATGCTTCTTGATGAACAGGTCCTTGTATTCGGCGCGCATCTGCATCACTGCCGACATGTCCACCTCGTTGAAGGTGGTCAGCAGGGCGGCGGTGTTCTGCGCATCCTTGAGGCGGCGGGCGATGGTGCGGCGCAGGCGCGTCATCTTCACGCGCTCTTCACGCGGGTCATCCTGGCGCGGCGGACGCGGGGCAGCAGCGGGGGCTGCCGCGCGCGGCTGGGCGAGGAAGCTCTGCACGTCACCCTTGGTGATGCGCCCGTCCTTGCCCGTGCCGGTGCCGACCTGGGCGGGCGTTACGCCCTGCTCGGCCATGACCTTGCGCGCGGCGGGGAAGGCCACGCTGGCCGCGCCCTGCGCTGCCACATCAGACGGCGGGGTAGCGGGACGCGCCACCGGGCCGGGGGTTGCGGGCTGGGCCTGCACGCCAGCGGGGGCGGCTTCCTTCTTCGGCGCGGGAGCGGCGGCAGCCTTGGGGGCTGCGCCACTGCCGGCCTCGATGGTGGAAAGCACGGTGCCCACTTCCACTTCGGCCACTTCGGGCACCAGCAGCGGGCCAAGCACGCCAGCCTGCGGGGCAGGCACTTCCACGCTGACCTTGTCGGTTTCGAGTTCCACCAACGGGTCATCTTCGTTCACGGCATCCCCCGGCTGCTTGAGCCACTTGGCGATGGTTGCCGTGGTTACGCTTTCACCCAGTGTCGGTACCTTGATCTCGGCGGACATTTCCTGTTTCCCAATCCCTTGGCCGCCCCGGTCCCAACCGGGTTGCGGGGCGGCCCCATTCGTTACCTGGGGGTACGACCGGCAGGCCGCCCCCCTGTTATCGTTTCAGTCGATCCGTATCAGGCGCTGACGCCCAGCGCCTTGTTCACCAGCGCCGCCTGCTCGGCCACATGCACCTTGGCCAGGCCCGTGGCCGGGCTTGCCGCCGCAACCCGCCCCACAAAGGTCGGGCGCGTGCTCTTGTGGCCAATATCGGTCAGCACGCCCTCGATCAGGCGATCGACAAAGGTCCAGCCGCCCATGTTCTCGGGTTCTTCCTGGCACCAGATCACCTTGGCCTGCCTGTAGCGGGCCAGTTCCTCGCCCAGCATCTTGGCCGGGAAGGGATAGAACTGCTCAAGGCGCAGGATGGCAACGTTGTCCAGCTTGCGCTCGCGGCGCTCGGCCAGCAGGTCGTAATAGACCTTGCCCGAGCAGATCACCACGCGGTCCACCTTGTCAGGCGCTGCAATCGGGTCGATCTCGCCAATCACCGGCAAGAAGCGCGTGCCCGGCCCGAAATCCTTGAGGTCCGACACCGCCAGCTTGTGGCGCAGCAGGGACTTGGGCGTCATGATGATCAGCGGCTTGCGGTAGTCGAGGAAGAGCTGGCGGCGCAGCGCATGGAAGTAGTTGGCCGGCGTGGTGATGTTGCACACCCGCATGTTGTTCTCGGCGCAGAGCTGCAGGTAGCGCTCGAGGCGGGCGGAGGAATGCTCCGGCCCCTGCCCTTCATAGCCATGGGGCAGCAGCATCACGAGGCCCGACATGCGCAGCCACTTGGTCTCGCCCGAGGCGATGAACTGGTCGATGATGACCTGCGCGCCATTGGCGAAGTCACCGAACTGCGCCTCCCACAGCACCAGCGCGTTGGGGTCGGCCAGCGAGTAGCCGTATTCAAAGCCCAGCACGCCGAATTCGGACAGCAGCGAGTTGTAGATCTCGATGGCTGCCTGGTCCTTGGCAATGTTGTTGAGCGGCACGTAGGTGTTCTGGTTCACCTGGTCGATCAGCACCGCATGGCGCTGGCTGAAGGTGCCGCGCTGGCAGTCCTCGCCCGAGAGGCGGACATGGTGTTTGTCGAGCAGCAGCGTGCCGAAGCCCAGCGCCTCGCCCGTGGCCCAGTCGATGCCTGTGCCGGTCTCGAACATCTTCGCCTTGGCCTTGAGCTGGCGGATGATCTTGGGGTTGGCGTTGAAATCATCGGGCACATGGGCCAGCGACGCGCCCACTTCCTTCAGCCGGTCGATGGCGACACCGGTTTCAGGCGCAGGCAGGGTGGTGTCGACCGGCGGCGGCTTGAGGCCCTTCCACGCGCCTTCCAGCCAGTCGGCCTTGTTGGGCTTGTAGCCCTGGGCGGCCTGATAGGCTTCTTCCAGCTTGTTGTGGAAGCCATCCCACTCGGCGGTCACTTCGGCTTCGGTCAGCACGCCTTCGCGCACCAGGCGGTCGGAATACAGCGTGCGGATGGTCGGGCGCGCCGCGATGGCCTTGTACATGGTGGGCTGCGTGAATGACGGCTCATCAGACTCGTTATGGCCGTGACGGCGGTAGCCCACGATGTCGAGCACCACGTCGGATGCGAATTTCTGCCGGAACTCGGCGGCAAGGCGCGAACAGTAGATCACCGCCTCCGGCTCGTCGCCATTGACGTGCAGGATCGGCGCCTGCACCGCCTTGGCCACGTCCGTGCAGTACAGGCCCGAAAACGAATGGACCGAAACGGTGGTGAACCCGATCTGGTTGTTGACCACAACATGGATCGTGCCGCCGGTGCGGTAGCCGATCAACTGCGACATGGCCAGCGTTTCATACACGATGCCCTGGCCCGCAAACGCCGCGTCACCATGCAGCAGCACGCCCATGTGGCGGCCGCGCTGGTGGGGGTCGTCATCATCCTGTGTTGCACGCACCTTGCCGATCACGACCGGATCAACCGCCTCGAGATGCGAGGGGTTGGGCTGGAGCGAGATGTGCACGGGCGTGCCGCCAATCTCGACATCGGTGGAGGTGCCGAGATGGTATTTCACATCGCCCGAGCCCTGCACGTCGTCAGGCTTGAAGGATACGCCCGCGAACTCGCTGAAGATGGCGGTGTAGGGCTTGCGCACGATGTTGACGAGCGTGTTCAGGCGCCCGCGATGCGGCATGCCGATGGCCACCGAGCGCACGCCGCCCGAGGCCGCCTGGTCGATGATGGCGTGCAGTGCGGGGATGGTCACGTCCTCGCCCTCAAGGCCGAAGCGCTTGGTGCCGACATAGCGCTTCTGGCAGAAGGACTCGAAGCCCTCCGCCTCGGTCAACTGCTGCAGGATAACCTTTTTCTGCTCGGGTGTCGCGCCCTTGCGCCAGTTATCGCCCTCGAGCCGCGCCTGCACCCACATGCGCTGCTCGGGGTCCTGGATGTGCATGAACTCGGCGCCGATCGGCCCGCAATAGACCGCGCGCAGGGCATCGAGCACCTGGTTGATGGTGGCGGTGTCCGAGCCGATCAGGCTGGCGACGATATGGCCAAGATAGATCGGGCGGTCGAGATCCTTGGGGCCGAAGCCGTAGGTGGCGGGGTCAAGGTCCGCATGGGGCTTGGGCACCTGCAAGCCGAGCGGGTCGAGCCGCGCCTCGAGGTGGCCGCGCACGCGGAAAGCGCGGATGAGCTGCGTTGCGCGCAGGCTGTCATCGGCTGCCGCCTTCAGGCTTTCCGCCGTAACGCCCGCCGCCTTGCCATTTGGCAGGGGGGCCGGCTCATCGCCGGTGATGATATGCGGGCGCGGCGCCCAGGAGGCCCCTTCCGCATCATGAACAATTTCGGAGCCTTCCTCATGCAGCTCCTGGAACAGGGAGGCAAAGGAAGGATCAACGCTGTTGGGATCGGCCACCCAGCGCGCATACAACTCGGCCAGATAGGCCGTATTGGCGCCGCTGAATGCGGTCGAAAGAATATCTACGCCCGCCATATTGAAGACATCTCCTCGCTGGCGGCCTTTGTGGCCGCGCTATTTCCGGATCCGGCCTGAAACGGCAGCCGGTCCGATTTGTATCGCTACCCTAGCCGCACCCTTGCCGGGATGCCGCCATCATTCATCAGGATCAGGTCTGCTTGCCGCGCATACTGACATTTTCGTGCCTGACCCCACGGTGGCGGGGCGTGGCGCTGCAAAACATCGCTTTTCGCGGCACGGCTCCCGGCTGATGCGAACTTGCCCATACCCAAGCAAAGACCGCACGGCTTGCCTACCGCTCCGGCAGTCACACCACCGCCATAACCGTCACGATGGCGTGACCCTTCCGCCGTTTTCGCCCATCATGCGTTGAGGTGCGGCAACTGCATGTAGGCCGCACTCTGCATTTCCTCGAGCCGCGAGGCCGTGCGCTCGAACGCGGTCGCCCCCTGCCCCTTGGCATAGATGGCGTCGGGCCGGTCCTCGGCTGAGGCAAACAGCTTGACGTTCTGTTCGTACAGCGTGTCGATCAGCACGATGAAGCGCCGCGCCTCGTCAAAATTGTCCGGCCCCATGCGCGGCACGCCATCAAGCACGAGGTTGGGGAAGCACGTGGCCAGTGCCAGGTAGTCACCCGCGCCAAGCGGCGTGCCGCACAGTTCGGCAAAGCTGAACCGCGCCACGGGGCCTGCCGCGCGCGTAACCCTGAGCGGGCGGCCCATGATGTCGAGGGTAACGGGCACCACTGGCGCGCCATCGGCCAGGCGGTCAAAAATCGAGTCGAGTTCCTTCGTCGCCGCCGCATCGACGGGGATGATCCATGTCTGCATGCCCGGTGCGTTGCCCCTGCGGTAATCACGCGGGGAATCGAGGATGACGGTATCGACCTCCTTGAGGATCGCGGCGATGAACGGCTTGAACGCATCGGCGCCGGGGCGGTCTTGAAACAGGTCCTCGGGCTTCGTGTTGGATGTGGCGACCACCACCACGCCATCGGCGAACAGGCGGCCAAGGATCATGGCGTCCGCTATGTCATTGACCTGGAATTCATCAAAGCACAGCAGCCACGCTTCCTGCGCGATCTGGCGGGCAAGCGGCGGGATGGGATCGGACAGGTCGGGATCGGCTTCCTTCATGTCATGCAGGCGCTGGTGCACATCTTGCATGAAGCGGTGGAAATGCACCCGGCGCTTGTGCTCGACCGGGGCAAGGCTGAAGAACAGGTCCATCAGCATGGTCTTTCCACGCCCCACCTGCCCCACCATGTACACCCCGCGCGGCCGGGCCTGCTCATGGGGCGGGTGGCCCGCAAGGCCGAGCCGCGCCTTGAGTCCGCCCAGCCAGCCACCTGCGGGCGGGGCGGACTGGACCACCGGGTGGTAGTCGCGCAGTTCGCGCCAGAGCTGGTCGAGCCTGCGGGCGGCTTTTTCCTGCTCGGGGTCACGGTCAAGACGGCCTGAAGCCACACGGGCCTCATAGGCGGCGAAGGGGCCTGTGCCTGCGGGCGACGCCGCAGCGGACAGGCGGGCGGGGGCTAGATCCGTATTCATGATAATTTGGCGATAGTCCGTTAAAAAAGGCCCAGCAAGGCCCCGATCTCGCCAAACTGTGTCATGACAGGGGTTCTCTCCATCTGGTGAACTCAAACCCCATCAAATGGAGGTTTTGTGATGACTGACTGGAACGCCTACCGGGCCCATCTGGGCGAGTCCATCGGCGCGTTTGCCACCCTCTCGCCCGGCACGCTCAAGGGACTCCAGACCCTCGACCGCGCCGCCGCCGAAACCGGCCACCTCGATGCCAAGACCCGTGAACTCATCGCGCTGGCCGTGGCCGTGACCACCCGGTGCGACGGGTGCATTTCCGTCCATTCCACCGCGGCGGTAAAGGCCGGAGCCACAAAGGCGGAAATTGCCGAGGCGCTGGGCGTTGCCGTGGCGCTGAACGCGGGGGCCGCCGTGGTCTATTCCAGCCGCGTGCTCGATGCGGTGGATACGCTCAAGCCCTGATCAGCGCGATCACTTGCGGGTGAAGGCAACTGGCCCTAATCTGACGCGTATTGGCCTGCAGGCCCCGGTTGCCGGGGCCACTTTTACCCGCGTGCTTGCAGAGATGGCATGATCCGACCCGTCACCCCCGACTATGCCGCCCTTGAGGCGACGCCGGTTGCAAAAGCACCCTTCGCCCATGTGGTGGTGCCGCATTTCATTACGCCGCCCGATCTGAAGGCGCTGGCCACGAGCCTGCCCGCCATCCGCTCGGGCGGGTCGTTCCCGCCTGCGGCACTCAGCCTCTCGCCACTCATGGCGGGGCTGGTGGCGGAGCTTGAGGGGCCGCGCCTGCGCGCGCTCATCGCCGCCAAATTCAACCTCGACCTTGATGCCGCCCCCACCATGCTCACCCTGCGCGGGCGCACGCGGGCCAAGGACGGGCGCATCCACCGTGATTCCGACAGCAAGCGCGTAACCGTGCTGCTCTACCTCAACCCTGCCGATGAGGCCGCCTGGGCCCGGCATGAAGGCTGCCTGCGCCTTTTGCGCAACGGGCACGACCTTGAGGATTTCGCCGCCGAGATTCCGCCGGTCAATGGCACGCTGCTCGTCTTTCCCAACGGGCCGGACACATGGCACGGGCACCGGCAGTATGTCGGCCCGCGCCATACCATCCAGCTCAATTACATGACCAACGACACCCGCGCACGCAACGAACTGCGCCGCCACCGGTTATCCGCCCTGACCAAGCGGCTGCCCTGGGTGGCCTGAACACGGCCCGGGCCATTGTTTCGCCACGCAGGGCGCCTATCCTGCTCCTGTTTTTCGCCTTCACGTCATGTCGAGGTACTCAAAGCCCATGAAGCTGCGTAAACTCACTGCTTCCCTCCTGTCCGCCAGCTTCGCCCTTGGCCTGCTGGCCACCGCCATGCCTGCGGCCCATGCCCAGCCCTGGCACGGCGGCCCGCGCGGCCCCGGCCCCGGCTGGCATGGCGGCCCGCCCCGTGGCGGCTGGCATGGTGGTGGTGGCTACCGCCGTGGTGGCGGTGGCGCGGGGCTTGCCGTAGGCAGCGGCATTGCCGGCCTTGCAGTTGGCGCCATGCTGGGCAGCGCAATGGCCGAACGGGGCGCCGCCCCGCCGCCGCCCGCCTATTATCCGGCCCCCCCGCCGCCGCCCCCGCCACCAGCCTACTACCCGTATGGCGGCGGTTACTGACAGCCTGACATCCCACGCACCCGATCTCTCCCGCGAAGGAAAATACACAAAATGATGTTCCGCCGGTTCCTCCCCGCTGCCGCCCTCATGATGCTGCCCGCCATGGCGATGGCCGCCGACCCGCAGGCTGCAACCCCCGCCACGCAGGGCACGCCCACCACGACCGCATCGCTCGCCCACACGCCCCACGACCCCGCGCCCGATGAAGTCGAGACCCACATCAAGGCCCTGCATGACGAGCTGGGCATCACCAAAAAGCAGGAAGCGCTCTGGACGCCGTTCGCGCAGGACATGATGGACAATGCCCAGCGCCTGCATGACGCCATCGAGGCGCGCCGCGACAAGCTGCCCAAGATGAACGCGGTGGAAAACATGCAGTCCTATGCCGACCTCGTGGCCGAGCGCGCGCATGACATGCAGACGCTGAACACCGCGTTTGCACCGCTTTACGACAGCTTCTCCAAAAAGCAGCGCAAGCATGCCGATACCCTGTTCGTGCAGGGCGACAGCGAGCACGCCGAGAAGCAGCAGGAACGGGCCGCCGCAGCACAGGGCGCAACAGCCGCCCCCGCCGCGCAGTAAGATCGCCTGCACGCCCGCAAAAAGCCCGCGCCATGATGGTGCGGGCTTTTTTGTTCAGTGAAAAAGTTCCTGGTGAAGCTGTTTTCAAAAAGCTTCGAAAGAACGCCGCCTTTTTGAAAAAAGGCGGCACCCGGAAACTTCTGTTTTTTCAGGCTTTGTCCAGCGGGTACCACGCCCGCCCATCACGTGCCAGCAGCGCATCAGCGCCCTTGGGGCCGGTGGTGCCTGCCTCATACAGTTCGGGGCCGGTACTGTCCTGCGCCCAGGCCTGCAGGACCGGATCAACCGCCTTCCACGCCGCCTCGATATTGTCGGCGCGCTGGAACAGGGTCTCATCCCCCATCAGGCAGTCATAGAGCAGGGTCTCGTAACCCACATTGGGTGACTTGGTGAACACGTCCTCATAACGGAAGCGGGCCTGCACGTCGGTCAGGTCCATTTCCGGCCCCGGCTTCTTGGCGCCAAGCTCCACCGTCAGCCCCTGCGCGGGCTGGATATTGAGGATGATGCGGTTGGGCGGCAGGTTCTCGGTCTCGGTATTGCGGAACATCAGCATCGGCGGCTTGCGGAACTGCACCACAACCTCCGTGCGTCGCCCCCCCAGCCCCTTGCCGGTGCGCAGGTAGAACGGCACGCCCGCCCAGCGCCAGTTCTCGACATGCAGCTTGAGCGCCACATAGGTCTCGGTATTGCTATGGGGGGCCACGCCGGGGCTTTCGCGGTAGCCCACCATCGGTTTGCCCTCCACGGTGCCGGCTGCGTACTGGCCGCGCACGGCATCCTTCGGGTCGATGGGGGTTACGGCCTCGAACAGCTGCTCCTTGGCGTTGCGCACGCTCTCGGCATCAAAGGTGTTGGGCGGCTCCATCGCCACCATGGCGAAAAGCTGGAACAGGTGGTTGGGCACCATGTCGCGCAGCGCGCCGGTGGGCTCATAAAACGCGCCACGCTGTTCCACGCCAATGGTCTCGGCGGCGGTGATCTCGATATGATCGACATATTCGTTGCGCCATAGCGGTTCGAAAATCAGGTTGCCGAATCGCATGGCGAGAATGTTCTGCACCGTCTCCTTGCCAAGGAAATGGTCGATGCGGAACACCTGCGACTCGTCAAGCACCGACAGCACGCGGCGGTTGAGGGCCTGGGCGGAGGCAAGGTCCGAGCCAAACGGCTTTTCAATCACCACCCGGCGGAAGGCGCCGTCCTTCTGCGCCACGACTCCGGCAGCACCCAGCGTTTCCACCACGGTGGCGAAAAAGCGCGAGGGGATGGCCAGATAGAAGATGGCATTGGCGGGCAGTTTTTCACCAAGCGCGCGGATGGCCGCCACATCGCTGAAATCCGCCTTCACGTAGTCCATACGCTGAGCCAGCCAGTCCCACTGCGCGGCATTGATGCTGGCGGGGTGGAACTCGGCATTGGGGTCGTGGGTAAAGGACTGCATCATTGCATTCAGCCCGTCGCGCCATGCCGCCGTTGTGCTGTCCACCCGGTCCACCCCGATCACCCGGAAATCCGGGTGCAGCAGGCCGCTGCCCACCAGGTTGTACAGCGCGGGCACCAGCAGCCGCTTGGTCAGGTCGCCATGCGCGCCGAATATGACCAGCGTGCATGGCGGCGCGCGGCGCGCGCCTGCGGGAGTGACCGGGCGCGCCGCTGCGGGCGTTGCGGGAATATCAGTTGATGGGGCCATGATCTCTTTAACCGTCCTTGCCTGCGCGGCCGCAGTAGAGGCCACAGATGGCCCCACGCACGGGCGCGATGGGTCAAGCGTGCATCGGGCACGCGGTGCGCCACAAGACCTATCACCGCATGCAGGCCACCACCTTGACCTGCCCCCGATTCGATTCCCCTCCGTTTGCGGCGGCACAGGTTGCTTGCACGTTGGCGGCGCAGGCTCTAGGTGTCCCTACAGTGACGGAAAACGGCCCGTTCCGTGCGAATGGACCGGCATGACAGGACAGGAAAGACGATTATGGGTTACCGCGTTGCGGTGGTGGGCGCCACCGGTGCTGTGGGGCGCGAAATCCTCAAGACTCTGGCCGAGCGCCAGTTCCCTGTGGATGAGATCGTGGCCCTCGCTTCCGCCCGCTCGGCGGGCAAGGAAGTCTCGTTTGGCGATAAAAAGGTGCTCAAGGTGCAGAACCTCGAGACCTTCGACTTCACCGGCTGGGATGTGGCCCTCTTCTCGCCCGGCGGCGCGGTCTCGGCCGTGCATGCGCCGCGCGCGGCCAAGGCGGGCTGCATCGTGATCGACAACACATCCCACTTCCGCATGGAACCCGATGTGCCGCTCGTGGTGCCCGAGGTCAATCCCAACGATGTGAAGAAGGCAAAGCGCGGCATCATTGCCAACCCGAACTGCTCGACCATCCAGATGGTGGTGGCGCTCAAACCGCTGCACGACCTGTTCACAATCAGGCGCGTGGTGGTGGCCACCTACCAGGCGGTTGCGGGGGCTGGCAAGAGCGGCATGGACGAGCTGTTCAACCAGGCGCGTGGCAGCCTTGTGGGCGACCCGCTCAAGGCCGAGCAGTTCACCAAGCAGATCGCGTTCAACTGCATTCCCCACATCGACCGTTTCATGGATGACGGCGCGACGAAGGAAGAGTGGAAGATGACGGTCGAGACCCGCAAGATCCTCGACCCCGACATCGCGGTTTTCGCCACCTGCGTGCGGGTGCCGGTATTCATTGGCCATGCCGAGGCCATTACCGTGGAATTCGAGGAACCCGTTGATCTTGCACGCGCCCGCGAGGCCCTGCGCGAGGCGCCGGGCGTGGTGCTGCACGACAAGCGCGAGGATGGCGGCTACGCCACCCCGCTCGAGATCGTGGGCGAGGATGCGACCTATGTCTCGCGCCTGCGCATCGACCCCACCGTGCCCAACGGACTCGGCTTCTGGTGTGTTGCCGACAACCTGCGCAAGGGCGCTGCCCTGAACGCGGTACAGATTGCCGAGACCATGGTCGCCCTCGACCTGCTCGGGCACTGAAGAACGGGCCTGTGGTGGCGGTGCAGCGCGGCTGTACCGCCACCACAGCCGGGGCCGGGTCTCTCAACCTCGTGTTCCCCGCCTGCGTTGACCCCGCCCGCCGCGCGGCGTAGGACCGAATTCAGACAAGGCGACGGAACAAACCGAAGCCATAACAGGGAAATTGACGAGACGACCATGCAGGATGTCCGTGATGCGCTCTATGTAGGGCAGCGAAGCGACGGAACTCTGACCAGGCGGCCTATGTCCCCACACCTCCAGGTCTACCGCTTCCGTCTTTCCATGTTCCTTTCAATCGCGAACCGCGCCGCCGGTGTCGCCGCCGCAGGCGGTTCGGCACTTGGCCTGTGCTGGATCAGCGCGGCGGCAAAGGGACCCAAATCTTTCAAAAAGGTCCAGAAAGTGACCGGCAACCCGCTTGGCCAGATGCTGATGGCAGGCTGGGCGCTGGCTCTGGTCTACCACTTCGTGGCGGGGCTGCGCCATCTGGCGTGGGATAGCGGGTATCGATTCTCCAAAAAGGAAATCAACGAGGATGGTCCGGTTGCCGTGGGTGTCACGGTCGGCACCACGCTCGCACTCGTCTCCGGTATCGTTGGCGTTGCGATCTGTCGCTCCCGCAAGAAGGCATCCTGACCATGAGCAATCCAAAGAAGCCACATGTCACGGTCATGCGCTCGCAGCTTTCACGCGCGCGCGGCCTGGGTTCGGGGCAGGCTGGCGTGGGCCACTGGTGGGCCGAGCGCGCCTCGGCGGTGGCCCTCGTGCCGCTGTCGGGCTGGTTCGTGATCCAGGTGTTCCGCCTTGCTGGCGCATCACAGCCGGAAGTGGCAAAGTGGGGGGCACGCCCCTTCAACACCACCATGATGCTGTCGCTGGTGATCCTGACCTTCTATCACACCCAGCTCGGGCTGCAGGTCATCATTGATGACTACGTGCATGGCAAGGCGCACCTGCCTGCCGGCCTGCTGATGAAGGGGATCGTCTTCCTTCTGGGTCTGTTCGGCGCCGTTTCGGTCCTGAAGCTGGCACTGGCCGGCAGCAGCCGGAGCACGATTGCCGCGGGCTGAAGCCCCGCGCCATCGCCTGAGCAGATCATGACATTCGCGGACCGGCGGGCCGCACTTCCGGCTGGCCGTCCGAACGAGCATCGGGACACGTCCAAGACATGAACGCGACCACTTCACCACTCACCGGCTCCTACAGGATCGTTGACCACGCATATGACGTGGTTGTCGTAGGCGCTGGTGGCTCCGGCCTGAGGGCCACGCTGGGCATGGGGGCCGCTGGCCTCAAGACCGCCTGCGTGACCAAGGTTTTCCCCACACGCAGCCACACTGTTGCAGCCCAGGGCGGCATTGGCGCCTCGCTTGGCAACATGGCAGAGGATAACTGGCGCTGGCACATGTACGACACCGTAAAGGGGTCGGACTGGCTGGGCGACCAGGACGCCATCGAATACATGTGCCGCGAGGCCGTGCCTGCCGTGCAGGAACTCGAGCACATGGGCGTGCCGTTTTCACGCACGGAAGATGGCAAGATCTACCAGCGCCCCTTCGGTGGGCACATGCGCAACTATGGCGAGGCCCCCGTGCCCCGCGCCTGCGCCGCCGCCGACCGCACGGGCCATGCCATCCTGCACACGCTGTACCAGCAGTGCCTGAAGCATAACGTCGAATTCTTTGTCGAATACTTCGCCATCGACCTGATCATGGATGAGGAGGGCGCCTGCCGTGGTGTGATGGCCTGGTGCCTTGAAGATGGCACGCTGCACCGCTTCCGCGCGCAGAAGGTAGTTCTGGCCACCGGCGGCTATGGCCGCGCCTACCACTCATGCACCTCGGCCCATACCTGCACCGGTGATGGTGGCGGCATGGCGATCCGTGCTGGCATTCCCATGCAGGACATGGAGTTCGTGCAGTTCCACCCCACCGGCATCTTCCCCGCAGGCTGCCTGCTGACGGAAGGCTGCCGTGGCGAAGGTGGCTACCTCACCAACTCCAAGGGCGAGCGCTTCATGGAGCGGTACGCACCCACCGCGAAGGACCTTGCCTCGCGTGATGTCGTCTCGCGCGCCATGACCATCGAGATCAACGAAGGGCGTGGCTGCGGGCCGGAGAAGAACTACATCATGCTCCATCTCGAGCATCTTGGCCCCGAGATCCTGCATGAGCGCCTGCCCGGCATTTCCGAGACCGCGCGCATCTTCGCGGGCATCGACGTGACCAAGGAGCCGGTGCCGGTCCTGCCCACGGTGCATTACAACATGGGTGGCATCCCCACCAACTACCATGGCGAGGTCATCCGCCCCACGGCTGACGATGTCGATGCGGTGGTGCCCGGCCTGATGGCCGTGGGTGAAGCGGCCTGCGTGTCGGTGCATGGCGCCAACCGCCTTGGCACCAACTCGCTGCTCGACCTTGTGGTGTTTGGCCGCGCCGCCGCCCAGCGCGCCGCCGCCACCATCAAGAGCGAGGAAGTGATCCGCCCGCTGCCCGAGGGTGCCGGTGATGCCGCGATCGCGCGCTTTGACAGGCTGCGCTACGCCAAGGGCAAGACCCATGTGGCCGACATGCGCTCCAAGCTGCAGCGCACCATGCAAAAGCACGCCGCCGTGTTCCGCAACACCGAGAGCCTGGCGCAGGGTGTGGAGAAGATAAAGGAAATCTGGTCGGAACTGCCCGACATCTCGATCAACGACCGTTCGCTGATCTGGAACAGTGACCTGATGGAAGCGCTCGAGTTCGAGAACCTGCTCGCCAACGCCACCGTGACCATGGCTGGCGCCGATGCCCGCCACGAAAGCCGCGGCGCGCAGGCGCATGACGATTACCCCGATCGTGATGACAAGAACTGGATGAAGCACACCGTCGCCCACATGACCGACGCGGGCGATGTCACGCTGAGCTACCGCCCCGTGCACATGAAAACGCTGACCGACGATGTGCAGGTCTTCCCCCCCAAGAAGCGCGTCTACTGACGTAACGGCGGAAAAGGAACGAGACGATGGTCGAATTCAGACTGCCAAAGAACAGCACGGTGGGCAAAGGCCGCATTTTCACGGCCGCTCCCGGTGCCTCCAATGTCAAGAACTTCCGGATCTATCGCTGGAGCCCGGATGATGACAGCAACCCCGTGGTCGATACCTACGAGATCGACCTCGACAAGATCGGCCCGATGGTGCTCGATGCGCTGATCCACATCAAGAACGATGTGGACTCCACGCTCACCTTCCGCCGCTCGTGCCGCGAGGGCATCTGCGGGTCGTGCGCGATGAACATCGCGGGCGAGAACACGCTGGCCTGCCTCAAGCCCATCCGCGACATCGAGGGTGATGTTGCGATCTACCCGCTGCCGCACATGCCGGTCATCAAGGATCTGGTGCCCGACCTTGATGGCGCCTATGCCCAGCTGCGCTCGATCGACCCGTGGCTGAAATCCGACACCGCGCCGCCGCCCGATTCCGAGCGCCGCCAGAGCATCGAGGAACGCGCCGAGCTTGATGGCATGTGGGAGTGCATCCTGTGCTTCTGCTGCTCCACCTCGTGCCCGTCCTACTGGTGGAATGGCGATCGCTACCTCGGCCCGGCAACGCTGCTGGCAGCCTATCGCTGGATTGCCGACAGCCGCGACGAGCATGCGGGCGACCGGCTTGATGCGCTGGAAGATCCGCTCAAGCTCTATGCCTGCCGCACGATCATGAACTGCACCCAGACCTGCCCCAAGGGCCTGAACCCCGCCAAGGCGATTGGCCGGATCAAGGAACTGCAGCTCGAACGCAAGGCGTAAGCGGCCTTCTGTTTCATTCGTGATTGACGCGGAAAGCGCTGGATGTGAAAAATCCAGCGCTTTTTTCGTCTCCACCCGTTTGAAAGGACTAAGGCCGGTGTTTGAGGGAAACCTGTCCACCCCCGCTGGCCGGAGCCGCGCATGGATCGACAGCCTGTTTGTTGACCATGCCATCCTGCGCCAGACCTGGACCAACTTCCGCACGGTCATTCCCGGCCGGGTCTATCGCTGCAACCACCCGACCCCGTGGCGCCTGCGCCTGGCCACGCGCAGGCTGGGCCTGAAAACGCTGGTCAACCTGCGCGGCCACCGCAAATGCGGCTCCGATGCGCTATCACGCGAGGCGGCGCATGCCCTTGGGCTGCGCCATATCGACATGGCGTTTGAAAGCCGCAACGCCCCCCACCGCGACCGCATCGAACGCTTCGAGCGCATCTACCGCGATGATATCCGCTTTCCCATGCTCATGCACTGCAAGTCAGGCGCTGACCGCACCGGACTTGCAGCCGGGCTGGTCATCCTGTTCGAAGGTGGCACGGCGCAGCAGGCGCTGCGCCAGCTTTCATGGAAGAACGGGCATTTCAATTCATCACGCACCGGCGTGCTCGACGCCTTCTTCCTGCGCTATCAGGCGGAAGCGGAAGGGCGCATGCCCTTCATGGACTGGGTGCGCACGGAATATGACGAAGACCGCCTGCGCCATGACTTCCGCGCAGGCAAAATCGCCTCCTTCATGACCGATCAGGTATTGCGGCGGGAATAGGTGGCCCTTACGCGCCCATGGAGCGCACAAGGTCGAGCACGCGGCGGCGCGTGCCGCTATCCTCGATGCCGTAATAGGCGCGCACCAGGTCGATCGTCTCGCGGCGCGACAGCAGGGCGAGATCATCGACGGGCGTCTCCGCCCTGCCCTCTTCCTTCACGCCAGCAATCGGGGCCACGCAGGCTGTGGACTCGGCCATGCCTGCGGCTTCACCCACCACATCCGCGTCCTGCTCCATGCCACGATCGGGCAGGCCATCAAAAAAGAAGGCCACCGGCACATCGAGCACGCAGGCAAGGTCATATAGTCGCGATGCGCCAACACGGTTGCGACCGCGCTCGTATTTCTGCACCTGCTGGAATGTGAGGCCAAGGGCATTGCCCAACCGCTCCTGTGACATGCCAAGCAGGGTACGGCGCAGGCGGATACGGTTGCCAACATGCACATCCACCGGGTTGGACGCAGCAGACATTTTCCCGATCACAGTAATAGCCTTACCTTTCCTGTCTCACACGGTGCAAACCGCTGGAACGTGCAGATACCCACCATAGGATGGTCGGGCATTAATCTTTTTTAAAGCAAGCCCGACTACAATACATACGCTATTTCCTGCGCTGTCTGCGCCCAAACAGGGCAGGCATGCATAAAACTTCCCCACCGCGACAGGCGGCGGAAAATTAGGAAAATATTCATGCATTTTGAATGCATAAATAAAGAATGGGTTTATCCTAAAGAGGTATTCCAGAACCTTCTTTAAACCCTGACCGCCGCCACAACAACCCGGCAAGCCCCGTTGCCCCAACCAGAAACAGGGGCACCAGGCGGCCATAATGACCAAAAAACGTGCCGGGCAGCGCATCAGGCAACGCATGGACCAGCACGCCCTGCCGGTCCCATCCCAGCCGGGCCAGTTCGTGGCCGCGCCCGTCAAAAATGGCTGAAATGCCGGTATTGGCAGCGCGCGCCACCGGCAGGCCCTCCTCCACCGCGCGGATGCGCACGGCGGCAAGGTGCTGGCGGGGGCCGGCGCTGTTGCCATACCAGGCGTCATTGGTGCTGTTGAGCAGCCAAGTAGGGCGGTCATGCGGGTCAACTACCTGCCCCGAAAAAATCACCTCGTAGCAGATCAGCGGCCCCACCGGGGCAACACCCGGCAGGTGCCAGGTCTGCACGCCGGGGCCGGGGGTCAGCCCATCTCCCGGCACGACATGAAAAGGCAGGAACGCGGGCTGGTATTCGCCAAACGGCACCAGATGCGCCTTGTCATAGGGGGGGGCGGGCTGGCCATCAGGCAGCAGGGCCACCATGCTGTTGCGCCAGTGCCTGTCCGCCTCCAGCCAGCGCAGCGTGCCGATTACACCCGCTGCCGCCCCCTGCCCCGCCCGCATGATCATGGGGCGCGCGATATCATCTTCCAAAAGCAGGCCGGGAAAGGCCGATTCCGGCCACGCAAACACCACCGGCCTGCCATCCGCCTCGCGCAGGCCCGCCTGCACGCCCGCATGCGTCAGCTCCAGATAGCGCCGGAACACCGCCACATCGGAGTCGCGTGATATTTTCTCGGTCTCGGGCACGTTGCCCTGCACCAGCACCACCTCGGGATTATGGCCATAGGTGTCATGGATGCTGGCAATGCGCAGCGCGCCACTAGCCACCCATGCCACCAGCACACCCGCGCAGGCCAGGCGCCCCGTGCGGCCATAAAGCGGCGCAAGCGCGAGCAGGCAGGTCAGCAGTGTCAGCCCGTCCACCCCGATCCATGCGGCGGGCTGGAGCATGATGTCCCCTGCAAGACCCGGAAACGCCCACACGCTGCCGGGCGGATTCCACGGGAAGCCACTGAACACGTAAACCCGCGCCATGTCCGTCAGCGTCCACAACGCCGCCAGCACCACCAGCCGCCCGGTGCCGCGCGGCACAAGGCGGCTCACCCCGGCCGAGAACGCGCTGAGCGGTGCCAGAATGACCGCGCAGCCCGGCGAGGCCAGTGGCACCAGCCACCAGAAATCATCTGCCCGGATCAGGATGGCATACATGAGCCAGTACAGGCCCACGGTGTACAGCCCCATGGCGAACATGAAGCCCCGCCGCGCGGCCTCTTTCCAGCCAGCCGCCTGATCAATGGCCAGCGCCAGCAGGCAGAAGGCCACCGGCAGCACCACGACCGCATGCACGGGCGGAAAGCCCAGCGCGTACAGCCCGCCCGCCAGCACCATGACAAGGTCCGCGCGCCATCCATGCTGGCGCGACAGCCTCATATACAGATCAAGAAGGAAGTTCATGCAGCGCCGCGACCCGCGCCGTGGGGGCGGACGCGCCTAGTCCAGCGCGTCACGCAGGCGGCGCTCGTAATGGCGGTAATACTTGTCAGCGAGCAGTTCGCTCTTGACGAGCACGGCCACATCAATGGTGTTGAACTGTTCATCAATCACCGCGCCATCACCCACATAGCCCCCAAGCCGCAGGTAACCCTTGATCAGGGGCGGCAGGCGCGCGAGCGAGCGGCGATGGTCGAGGGTCTGCGGGTCGGAGCGCAGCATTTCCACCCGGCGCTCCGGCACGGCGCTGATGCGCAGCGCGGGCGGGGCAAGGTGGTTGTGATACAGGTAGGTCAGTTCATCGGACAGCGCATCGGGGTTGGTGCCCGGCAGGCTCGCGCAGCCGAACAGCACGTCAATGCGATGCAGGAAAATGTAAGAGGCAATGCCGCGCCACAGCAGTTGCATGGCCGCGCGACCGCGATAGTTCTGGTCCACGCACGACCGCCCCACCTCAAGCAGCCGACCGGGAAACTCGGTCAGGCGCGAGATGTCGTATTCGCCCGATGTATAGAATTTGCCCAGCTTCTTCGCGGCATCGCCCTGCATGAGCCGATAGGTGCCCACAACGCCCTTCGCACCCGATGAGATGGCATGGTCGATCACCAGAAGGTGATCGGCATATTCATCGAATTCGTCCACGTCCCGCTTCAGCCGGGCGGTACGGGAATCGGGGCGAGCACCCATTTCCTCATAGAACACACGGTAGCGCAGCGCCTGGGCGGCATCGCGCTCTTCATCCGTCGCGGCGATCCTGACGCCAAGGTTTCCCCCCCGCAATTCGGGGAAACCGTTGCGCTCGAGGTCCAGAGTGGAAAGGGACTGTATGGTTTTCTCGATACTCAAGGCCGTGACCCGCCCTTCTGCTCCGTTTGCACCGTATGGTCCGTCTGTTCTTGTGCCACGTCGGGCAGCCTGCGCGCAAACAGTTCCAGCCGATGGGACACCAGCTCGAACCCGAGGGAAGCCGTGATCTGACGCAGCAGTTCGGCATGGGCGGCATGGGTGAACTCAACAACCTGCCCGCTTTCCACGTCGATCAGGTGGTAGTGGTCACCTTCCTCCGTGGCCTCGTAGCGCGCGCGGCCACCGCCAAAGTCACGGCGTTCGAGAATGCCGTTTTCTTCCAGCAGGCGAACGGTGCGGTACACCGTGGCAACCGATATGCGCCCGTCAAGTGCGGAGGCACGGCGGTAGAGTTCCTCCACATCCGGGTGGTCATGGGCCTCGGACAGCACGCGCGCGATGACACGGCGCTGGCCCGTCATCTTCAGGCCGCGCTCCATGCACATGCGCTCGATGCGCGTCAGTAATCCGTTACGATCTGTTGCCATACCTATGGACGTAGCCGATCAGGCCGATACCTGTCCATATGACCACCCGGCACGGAGTCAGTCCTCGCGTTTCGTGCCGAGCCCGATCTGGCGGGCCAGGGTGGAGCGGTGGCTGGCGTAGCTTGGCGCCACCATGGGGTAGTCATGCGGCAGGCCCCAGCGCTCGCGATATTCATCGGGCGTCATGTTATAGGCGGTCTTGAGGTGCCGCTTGAGCATCTTGAGCTTCTTCCCGTCCTCGAGGCAGACGATGTAGTCGGGGAAGACGGACTTCTTGAGCGGCACCGCGGGCACCGGCTTCTCGGGCACGGGCTCGGCACGCCCGAGGGAGGCAACAGCCTCATAGACCTGATGAATCAGACCGGGAAGGGTCTCCGCGTCGATTTCATTGCGCGAGACATATGCCGAAACGATTTCGGCAGCGAGTTCGCGCACTTCAACTTCTGCCGCTGCATCAGCCATTAATCTGATCCTGTCACTCTGGAATAATGATGCATCCTATATAAATAATTCCAGAAGGATCGCAACCGGTCACAACAGAGGTTTCATGGTAATATGTCTGATATAGAAATGGTCAAACTGGATATCACCCATGAAGTGTGCCCCATGACTTTCGTGCACACGCGTCTGGCCCTTGACAGACTTCCAGCCGGGGAAAAACTGCTTGTCCGCCTGCGTGGAGCGGGTCCGCTGGACAATGTTTCGCGCAGTCTGAAGCTGCTTGGTCATGTCGTGGAAGAAATACAGACAGAAACAGATGGCATAACCCACCGGCTGACCGTGCTCAAATCTCCCGCTTCATGACACACGCATCGGTGCCATCGGGGTAATAGCGCCGCCGCACCCCCACCACAGCGAATCCCGCCGCATGGTACAGCCCCAGTGCGGCCACGTTGTCATCCGCCACCTCCAGGAACATATGGGCCGCCCCAGCCCGCACGGCCTCTTTGACGCACCGCGCCAGCAGGTCGCGCCCGATGCCCTGCCCCTGCCAGGCAGGGTCCACGGCAAAGGTCAGGATCTCGGCTTCATCAAACAGGGCGCGCGCCATGATGAAACCAGCCGTGGGGGGAACATTTTTACCCTGCGCAAACAGCACGAACACACCGGGCATGGCCAGCAGGGCCGCCATGGCCTGCGCGTCCCACCGGTGCACGGGGGTGAAAGCGGCCGCGTGAATGCGGGCCAGCAGCGCGGCCTGCCCTGTCAGCGCGGCGGCGTCCGTCATGGGGTAACGGGGGCTGGCCGCAGGCCCGCAGCCGGCAGCCGGGCTTCCGGCGCATCGACATAAAGCGGCTGGGCCGCGCGGGGGGGCAGACGCCCATGCAGGCGCAGCAGGGCGGCAACCGCAATGGCCTGCGGGTCGGGTGGCGCATCGGGCAGCAGGTGCATGTCACCTCGCGGACCTGCAGCCTCCATGATGGCCTGCGCCCCGTTGCCTGCCAGCAGCAGGGGGCCTGGCGGCAGGTCGAGCGCATCAAGCATGCAGGCGCGGACCTGCCCAAGCGCTGACGGCGCGCCTGGCGTTTCAATAAATACGCGGCCCCGACGGGCCATGGTGCAATGCAGGGCCGTAGCCCCCAGCGCGTCGGCGGCGGCATGCAGGGCCGGGGCCATGACCTCGCCCCCGGTCACGCCCACCACCGTGCAACCCGCACCCGCCGCCAGCCCGTGCGCAAATGCAAGCGAGGCCCGCAGCCCCGTAAACGACCCCGGCCCCACCACCACGCCTGCAAGGTCAGGCATGGCATGGCTCCAGCCACACTGTGCGAACAGTTCGGTGGCCAGCAGCGGAAACTGCTCGGCAGCGCCACGCCCGGTGGCGATACGGGTGGCAAGAAGTGCGGGCAGGCCCGCCGCATCGGCGCTCAGGCAGGCAATCAGAGCCTGTGCCTGCGCCCCGGTCGCGGCACCATCCATGACCAGAATGCGCATGGGTCAGACAATCACGCAGGCATCATCAAAGCCCAGGCGCGGCGCGCGCGGCGTGGGCGGCGGCCCGTCGCTATAGCCAAGGCAGAGCAGGAAATTGGCCTGCCAGCCCTGATTGGCCAGGAAGGCGTCTTCCACCATGGCGGCATCGAAGCCTGAAAGCGGCAACGCCGACAGGCCCAGCGCGCGGGCGGCCATGATCATGTAGCCGCCTTCCAGCGTGCCGTTGCGCTGGGCGGTTTCCTCGGCCAGGCCCACATCGGCGGCGAACCACTGGCGCACATGGGCCTGCGGGTTCAGCGTATCCATGCGCTCGAAGAACAGCGGGTCATGCGCCACGATCACCGTGACCGGCGCGGTCATCATGCGCTGCACGTTGCCCGCCGAGAGTGCCGGGCGCAGGCTCTCGCGCGCGCCCTCCGTGGTCAGGAACACGAAGCGGGCAGGACAGCAGTTGCCCGATGTCGGCCCAAGGCGCACCAGATCATAAAGCTGGCGCAGCGTATCGGTGCCGACGGGCCGGTCATTCCACGCCACCGGCGTGCGTGCATTACGGAACAGAAGATCAAGCCCAGCGTCATCAAGCGCCATGAAACATTCCCAAGCTTACGCGCAAGACCTGCCGATCAGGCCTCTACCTGCTCCACCGATACCACTTCCGGCACGTAATGGCGCAGCATGTTCTCGACCCCGTGCTTGAGGGTGGCGCGTGATGACGGGCAGCCCGAGCACGCACCCTGCATGGTCAAGCGCACCACGCCATCGCGGTAGCCACGGAAGACGATGTCACCGCCATCACCCGCCACGGCGGGGCGCACGCGGGTGTCGAGCAGTTCCTTGATCTGCTGCACGATTTCCTCATCCCCCGGCGCGATCAGGTCTTCAACCACCACGGCCTCGCTTTCCACCACGGGCTGTTCGGTGGCAAGGTAATCGGCCAGCACCGAGAGCACCTGCGGGCGCAGGGCCTCCCACTCGGTGGCATCGGCGCGGGTCACGGCCACGAAGTCATTGCCAAAGAAGACGCGGGCCACGCCATCAAGGTCGAACAGCAGCTCGGCCAGGCGCGAGCGGCCCGCCACGGAATCGGGGCTGATGAAGTCAGCCGTCGCCCCGCTGGCCATGATCTCGCGCCCGGGCAGGAACTTCAGGGTGGCGGGATTGGGTGTGTCTTCCGTTTCGATGAACATTGCTCGGTCTTCCAGACATGACGGGAAAGGGGGGACAGGCAAAAGTACTTCCCGGGTCCTGTTATATGATCGACCCGCGCGCAAATCCAACCCCACGCACACGCACGGCGTGCATTTATGCCCAGTGGCCTATCACGGCATGCGTGGCAGGACAATTTCCGCGCACAACCCGCCCTCCAGCCGGTTGAACAACCTGAACCGCCCGCCGCCACGCGCCACCTCGCGGCTGACAATGGCCAGCCCCAGCCCCAGCCCGCCCGTGCTGCGCGAGCGCGAGCCCTCAACGCGGTAGAATGGCGTGGTCACCCGGTCGAGTTCGGCCTCGGGCAGGCCGGGGCCGTTATCCTCCACGCGGATGCACAAAGCATCCTCCATCAGCGTCAGGCTGACATGGGCGTTGCCGCCATAGTTCACGGCATTGTCAATCAGGTTGCCCACCACGCGCTTGAGCGCCAGCGGGCGGACCATGGCCTGCGCCTGGTCCGGGCCATCATAGGTCACGTTCCGGCCCTGATCGGCCTCGTCATCCACGCGCGTGGCCAGAATGGAGGCCACATTGACCGAACGCGCGGGCTCGGGGTCCTTCTCGCCCGAAAGATAGGCCAGCACGCCGGTAATCATGGCCTCCATCTCGGTCACGTCGGCCTCGATCTCCTTCTGCGCGTTCGTATCCTCCAGAAAACCCGCGCGCAGGCGCAGGCGGGCGAGCGGGGTGCGCAGGTCGTGCGATACGGCGGCCAGCGCCTCGGTGCGGTCGGCGATCAGGCGGTTGATGCGCTCCTGCATGGCGTTGATGGCGCGGGCGAGATAGCGCACCTCACGCGGGCCCTTGTCGGCCAGAGGCACCCACCGGCCAGACCCCACCGTATCGGCCACATCGGCCAGGGCGCGCAGCGGCATACTCAGCGCGCGCACCAGCATGCCGGTCGCCCCGATGACGGCACCCGCAAGGATGGCCGCCGAGACGAGGCCGCGGCGCATATGGTGCGGCTCAAGAATATCGGGGGCGAGGAAGCCCATGTAGCTGCCATCGGGCAGGCGCAGCGTGCCGCGCACATCCGCCGTGCCCATGATGGTGCCTGCAAGGTTGAGCGCATCGCCCTGCAGCACCGGCAGCGTGCCCGCCAGCCGGTCATGCAGCTTGCGCAGCGAGGGCGGCTCGACCTTGAGCGCGCCCTGCTGGCCCTGGGTGCGCCAGTCCACCGTAAGATCACTGGTGGAGAGCATGGCGGCGAGCACCATGCGCTGCGAGGTGGGCGTTGCCGCCAGCACGCGCGCGTCGATCACCAGCCGCTCGCCCACCTGTTCAAGCTGGGCGTCATCTATGGTGTAGGTCTCGGCCTCCTCATAGAAAACCGAGCTGCCCACGAACACGAGCGCCACCGCAACCAGCAGCACGAACATGACGCGCCCGACCAGCCCGCGCGGCCATAGCGTGATGCGCCGTGCAACCTGTGGCGCGCGCGCGGCCTGTGCGCTTCCCTGCCCTGCCACGGCGCGCGGCCTCAGACCCGCTCCACTTCGGCAGTGAAGATATAGCCCATGCCGCGCACGGTGCGGATCAGCCCATCCGAATCCGGCCCAAGCTTGCGCCGCAGGCGGCTGACCAGCACATCCACGCTGCGGTCGGACACATCGCCCAGCCGCGTGCGTGACAGCTCCAGCAGCCGGTCACGCCCGATCACGCGCTGCGGGTTGTCAAGGAAGCTGGTGAGCAGGTCATGCTCCGCCCCCGAAATCTCGACCGCCATGCCCGAGGGATCGGTCAGTTCACGCCGCCGCAGGTCGAGCATCCAGCCGCCGAAGCGCACGGTTTCCTTGCGCTGCCGCCCGGCACTTGGTGTGGTCACGCCACCCCCACGCCTGCGCAGCACCGCGCGCACCCGGGCGAGCAGTTCCTTCTGGCCAAAGGGCTTGGGCACGTAGTCATCCGCACCGAGTTCGAGGCCCTGCACGCGGTCAAGCTCCTCGCCACGGGCGGAAACGATGATGACCGGTACCTCCGTCAACGGAGCCTCGCCCGGCACCGAGGGATCAGCCTGCACGCGCAGGCTGCGGCACAGGTCCAGCCCGTTGGTGCCGGGCAGCATCACGTCAAGGATGATGAGGTCGGCTGCCTGCGCCTTGAGCGCATCCCACATTTCAGGCCCATCCTGCACGCCGCGCACGCGGTAGCCATCGCCCTGCAGGGCGCGGACGATCAGGGTGCGCATGCCGGGATCGTCTTCCACCACGAGGATGCGGGCGGGCAGATCGGCTGTGGCGGGTATCTGTGTCATTCTCTTGGCCATGTTCCGGTTCAGGGGCAAGGCGGAATGCCCTTACATGCAACATTACCCAGCATAACCAACGTGCGGCATGCGGATAAGGCCATCGATCATATCATAAAATGTCTGCCACACATGCAAACGGGGCGCCGGATGACCCGGCGCCCCGTCTGGCAGACAAGCTGCAAAAGATAAGAAGTTTCCGGGTGCCGCCTTTTTTTAAAAAGGCGGCATCTTTCAAAGCTTTTTGAAAAAAAGCTTCACCAGAAACTTCTGTTTGTTATCAGTGCGCGGCAGGTGCGGCATTCAGCTTGAGCACCCAGAACTGCGCGATGTCACGCGCGCCATTGGTGCCTTCCACGCTGTTGAACGTGGTAATGGCAGCCGCCTTCTGGCCCGCTGCCGCCTGCGCCAGACCATAATGCAGCCGACCGATATTGATGTCCGTCGGCCCCTTGGCCAGGCCCTGCTGCATCAGCGCCAGGCCTTTGTCAGCCTGGCCATTGAGCACGTAGTTGTAGCCTGCCGTGAGCATGGCATTGCCGGTTGCGGCCTGGCTGGCTGCCGTATCGAGGTTGGCCTTGGTGCTCTCGGCATTCTGGGCCACCATCGCCTTCAGCTTTTCGCTGCGGGGAGCCGAGGCGTCATGCCCCACCACGCCGCTGGCATAGCCCTGGTTGATGATGTCGAGCGCAAGCTGGGGCAGGCCCGCCTGCATGGCCAGTTCGGTAATGTCCATATACTCGGCCGAGGTCTTGACCAGACCGGACTCAAGGCGCACGCGGTCGATGTCAAGCCGCAGGCCCGGCGCCATGTTGGGGTTGCTCAGCACGGAATGGACCACCTGCGCCCAGTAATCGGGCTTGGGGTAGTAGGTGGCGAGCATGACGTAGGTCTTGGTCAGCGCCGCGTTGTCCTTGAGCTGCGCCTGGCAGGCGGCAAGGAGCTGGAGCTGGTTCTCGGTGGGCTTGCCGCCCGCCTTGATGGTGGCATCGATCTGGCCCTGCTGCACGCGCGCCGCGTTGGCGAAGTCATGCTGCAGGTAATAGGCCTGGATCAGGATGGTCAGCATCTGCGGGTTCTTGCCACCCGCCTTGATGTATTTCTCGCTCACCGCAACGGCGGTGGGGTAATCCTTGGCGGTGAAGGCCATGCTGCCTTCGGCAAGCGCCATCTGCTCCTTGGTGGCGGCAGGCGTGCGGGGCGAGGCGATGAGCTTGTCATAGGCCGAGATGGCGGCAGGCACGTTGCCCGACTGGGCAGCCACGGCGGCGCGCATCTGGGCAATGGTGTAGGATTCGTAATCGGACTTGCCGCTTACGGCGTCCGCTTCGTCCACATCGGCCATGGCCTGCGGGTATTTCTTGGCGGCCAGGTCGGTCTGGGCCTTCTGCAGCGCCGTGCCCACCTTCTGGCCAAGCTGGTCAGCCGCATGCGCGCCGTGCATGGGCAGGACGCCCGCCACCGGCAGCGCCATCATGACCCCGGCCAGCAGGCGGCCACGCAGCCGGAACAGCGATTTGGATGTGATGTTTTTCAACTGTGATGTCCTTCCATGAACGGGTCATGGCCCGAATGATCGGCCAGGGCATCACGATGGACCCGTGCGGCCCATCATTCAATCCGCCCCCGACCGCTGGCGCGGCGGCTCGATGGAGCCGCCGCGCCGTGACGTTGAAATCAGGTTACGCGCGGATGGCAGTCTTATTCCGCCGGATCGTGCGTTTCATGGCGGTAACCGCCGATCAGGATGGACTGCACGTCGGCCGCGAAGTTGCGCACCTCGTCCAGCGCGCCCTTGTTGCGGCGGACGAGCATGTTGTAGCCGAGCACGGCCGGCACGGCGGTGCCGAGGCCGATGGCGGTCATAATCAGCGATTCACCAACCGGGCCTGCAACCTTGTCGATCGAGGCCTGCCCCGCGATGCCGATGGCGGTCAGCGCGTGATAGATGCCCCAGACGGTGCCGAACAGACCCACGAACGGCGAGGTGGACCCCACCGTGCCGAGGAAGGCAAGGCCGCCCTGCAGGCGGTTCTGGATGAAGTCCACCGAGCGCTGGATGGACATGGTGGTCCAGGAATACAGGTCGATCGTCTCCTGCATCGTGCCTTCATGGTGCTCGGCAGCGGTGATGCCGGTATCGGCGATGTAGCGGAAGGGCGATGCGGTATCGAGCAGGGCAGCACCCTCCTTGATGTCATGCGCGGGCCAGAACTTGGCCTTCACTTCCTTCGCCGCCTTCAGCATGCGGGCCTGCTCGAGGAATTTGGTGATCATGATGTACCATGTCCCGACAGACATCACGACCATGATGATCAGCACGGTGCGGGCGATGAAGTCACCATTCGACCACAGCGCGCCCAGCCCGTAGGGATTATCGGCGGCGGCGGCGGGCGTGGCGTAGGCCAGTGCCGAAAAGGCGGTCAGCAGCGCGGCCGCCATGACTGGTTTACGATGCTGTCGGGTCATTTACCTCAAATCCTCTGACGAATAGGGCCATGCTTCTGGCCCGCAACACATTTGATGACTGTTATCTGACCAGTCCGGACGCTGAAAATCAATCCACATGTATCGTTTTCAGAACAATTCCGGCTGACGGACCCGGTTATCACGCCCGATGACCGGGGCGGGAATGACCGGAACCACCGGCGCGACCATGGCCGGGCGCACGGGCGGCGGCGCGGGGGGCACGGGTGGTGGCGGCTCGGGGATGATCCGGATCGCGAGCGGCGGCAGGGGGCGATAGGGCTCGGGAAACATGGGCTTGGCCTTGGGCCGCAGCCCATAGGCCAGCGCCGACACGACAACGACATGGACCAGCAAGATCACCCCCGCCACGCGCCAGTACGGCGTGCGCTGTCGCTGCCTGGCGGCATAATCCTTTCCCATGACTTCGTCAGACCACATGCCGCTCCTGTCCAGCCCCCTGCGCAGCACCCCGCGCGGGCCTGCCGTTCAAATTGCCCTGAGCGGAATTGGGCGTGCTCAGGGGCGCTGTGTCAAGCTTCATATGACACAGATTCGAAACAATTTTTTCTTGGCAGAACAATGCCCAACGCCCATGGCATGAAAAAACCCCGTGGCCTGGGCCACGGGGTTGCCTGCCTGCACGCCCCGGTTGTGGCGTTACTGCGCCTGGGCGCTGGCTTCCGAGCGGGTGGCCCCCACGCGGGCGGCAAGGGCTGCTGCCATGAAGTCATCGATATCGCCATCCAGAATCGCGTCCGGGTTGGTTTTCTCGACGTTGGTGCGCAGGTCCTTGACCAGCTGGTAGGGGGCCAGCACGTAGGAGCGGATCTGGTGCCCCCAGCCGATATCGGTCTTGCTGGCCTCGGTCTGGGCGGCGGCGGCCTCGCGGCGCTGGAGTTCCTGCTCGTACATCCGCGCCTTGAGCATGGTCATGGCGGTGGCGCGGTTGCGGTGCTGCGAGCGGTCGGTCTGGCACGCCACCACGATGCCGGTGGGGATGTGCGTGATGCGGATGGCCGATTCCGTCTTGTTGACGTGCTGCCCACCCGCACCCGAGGCGCGGAAGGTATCGACACGCAGGTCGGCCTCGTTGATCTCGATCTCGATCGAGTCATCAACCACCGGGTACACCCACACGGAGGCAAACGAGGTCTGCCGCCTTGCCGCGGCATCAAACGGTGAGATGCGGACCAGCCGGTGCACGCCCGCCTCGGTCTTGAGCCAGCCATAGGCGTTGGGGCCGGTGACCTGGATGGTGGCGGACTTGATGCCTGCCTGCTCGCCCTCCGAGCTTTCCATCATGGTCACCTTGTAGCCATGCTGTTCGGCCCAGCGGGTGTACATGCGCAGCAGCATCTCGGCCCAATCCTGCGCCTCGGTGCCGCCTGCGCCAGCATTGACCTCAAGGTAGCAGTCATTGCTGTCCGCCTCGCCCGAGAGCAGGCTCTCGGTCTCGCGGCGCTTGGCTTCCTCGGCCAGGGCGCGCAGGGTGCCCAGCGCCTCGGCCACCACGGCCTCGTCGCCTTCCATCTCGGCCAGTTCAACGAGTTCGATCGTGTCGTTCACATCGGCTTCAAGCCGCTGCACGCCCTCGATCTGGCTGGCCAGCATGGTGCGCTCGCGCATGAGTTTCTGCGCTGCGTCCGAATCGTTCCACAGGTCAGGGTCTTCGGCCCGGTTGTTCAGTTCCGCGAGGCGGTCAATTGCGACATCCCAGTCAAAGATGCCTCCTCAGCAGCGCCACCGACTGCTTGATCTGGTCGTTCAGGGCCTCTGTCTCGGCAGACATGGGCTTGCTCCTTGCTCAACGGTCAACAGTACGGGCATGCGCCATGGCACGCCCGGCCATAAACGGCGTCAATACAGCCCGCCCATGCCAATGTCACCCCCGGAAGGCTGCGGAACGGGTGCTGCCGCCGGTGCCGCAGGGTGGCCAGCCGATGTGCTGCCATCAGGCAGGGCGCTGGGGCTGGCCGGCATCGTGGCCATGTCGTTCTCGGAATCGGGCATGTTCTCCGCCCCCGTATCCGCCGCCGTCAGGGCCATGCCGGAGCCTGCGCCAAGATCCACGCTCTCACCGGGCACCTGGCCGGGCTTGAAGGCGTCGATTGCGATTCCCATGCCGGTATCGTAACGGGCAAGCTGCACGCCATCAGGCACGCGGAAGTCGAGGCGCGGGCGGGTGGCGAGCGCCGCCTTCATCACCTGGTTCCAGATCGGGCCTGCAATCACGCCGCCGGTCTCGTTCTTGCCCAGCGACTGCGGCGTGTCGAACCCGATCCACACCACCGTAACCAGATCGGGCGAGAAACCCGCGAACCACGCATCATTGAAGTCCTGGCTGGTGCCGGTCTTGCCCGCGATGGGCCGGTCGATGCCAGCGCCCGCGCGCACGCCCGTGCCCCGGCGCACCACGTCCTGCATCATGGCCACGATCTGGGCCGCGCTGGTGGCGGAGACGACCTGCGGGCGCGTATCGGCCACCTGCGGGCCATCGGCTGGCGTGCTGCCGGGCTGCCACGCAACCCCTTCGGACCGCCACACCACGTTGCCGTTGCGGTCCTTGATGTCATCGATCAGGGAAGGTGTTACCAGCCTGCCGCCATTGGCGATGGTGGCGTAGGCGCCTGCCTCCTTCATCACGGTGGTCTCCACCGCGCCGAGGGCCGCGGGCAGCACCAGCGGCATGGAATGCACGAGGCCAAGCCCCTGCGCGAGGCTGGCCACCGGCTTCATGCCGATCTGGGCGGCAAGGCGGATGGTGACGAGGTTGCGCGATTCGCGCAGCGCGTCATGCAGGGTCGTGGGCCCCCAGAAATCCTTCTCGTAGTTGTTGGGGTGCCACTCGCCGTAGCTGACCGGGGAATCATCGAATTTCTGCGAAGGCGAGATCCCCTGCTCCATCGCCGCCAGATAGACGAACGGCTTGAACGAGGACCCCGGCTGGCGCGCGGCCTGAATGGCGCGGTTGAACTGCGATTCGCGGAACGACCACCCCCCCACCATCGCCAGCACGCGCCCGGTGCGCACGTCGATGGTGGCAAGCGCCCCCTCCACGCGCGGCACCTGACGGATGGCGACGCCGCTGCCATCGGCCTGGGGCTCGACCAGCACCACATCGCCCGTCTGCACGCCCTTGCCGGTGCGCATCCACGCCATGTCACGCGCCAGCACCGCGCCGGTATGGGGCATGACGGGGTCGCGCCCCTCAAGCCAGCCCACCCGGCCCGTAGCGGCCGACAGCACCACGGCCACCCGCCACTGCTCCAGCATGGCGGCAGGCGCCGTAACATGCGCGAGCGCATTGGCCCAGTCGCCCTGCGCATCGGCAGCATCAACATGCGCGAACGCGCCCCGCCAGCCGCCATGGGCGCGGTCATAGCGCAGCAGCCCCTCACGCAATGCGCCGGTAGCCACCTGCTGCAGGTGCGAATCCAGCGAGGTATGGACCGAAAGCCCGCCCTCCATGGTGGTGCCGATGCCGTAGCGCTCGATCAGTTCGCGGCGCACTTCCTCGGCAAACCATTCCGAGCCGGGCACGGGGCCGGGGCGGGTGAAGTTGGCGGGCACGAGGGGTTCAAGCTGGGCCGCGCGTGCCTCCTCGGGCGTAATCACCTTGAGGTCGGCCATACGGTCGAGCACCCAGTTGCGCCGGTTGGTCGCCGCCTGCACGTAACGGTGCGGGTTGTAGTTGGTGGGCGATTTGGGCAGCGCGCCAAGGAAAGCGGCCTCGGCATTGTCAAGCTGGTCGAGCGGCTTGTTGAAATAGGTCTGGGCGGCGGCGCCGATGCCGTACGCGCCCTCGCCCAGATAGATCTCGTTGAGGTAGATCTCGAGGATCTGCTCCTTGCTCAGCGTCTGCTCGAGGCGCATGGCCAGCAGCGCTTCCTTGATCTTGCGGTCGATGGACACCGCATTCGACCCCAGCAGCATGATGCGCGCGACCTGCTGCGTGATGGTCGAGGCGCCGATGGGGCGGTGCTTGGTGCCATGCATCATCATGTCGGTGATGCCGGCACGCAGGATGGCCAGCGGGTCCACGCCGCCATGGGTGAAGAATTTCTGGTCCTCGGCGGCCAGGAAGGCGCTGCGCACGCGCTCGGGTATGGCGCTGTAGGGCACGAAGATGCGCCGCTCGGCGGCGAGCTCGGCCATCACCTGGTCATCACCGGAATACAGGCGGCTCATGACGGGAGGCTGGTAGGTGCGCAGGCCATCAACCGTGGGCAGACCCTCGCTCAGGCGCTCATATTCGTACCAGCCCACAATGCCCGCGCCGCCGCTGCCCAGCAGCAGCACCGCCAGCGTGGTGCCCGCCAGCCAGCGCACCATGCGGTAGCGCGGGCGGCGCGGGCCACCCCCACCGGGGCGGGAGGGTCCATCCATCCGGCCATCGCGGCCTGATCCGTCAGCAAGCGTCATCCGGTGTCCAATAAGGAAAGAAAAGGGCTGTTATGTGTCGCAAGGCCCCTGTCTAGCATTGTCCCGCGCTGCCGTCGCCCCCGATCCGCCCGGCCGGGTTCAGCCCGCGTTGCGGCTGGCCCATTCGGCCCGGCCATCATTGTCAAGCTGGCGGAATTCCTCATCGCTGAGCTCAATCGCGGCGGCGGCGGCATTATCGGCCACATGCTCGGGGCTGGACGTGCCGGGAATGGGCAGCATGACCGGCGCGCGGCGCAACAGCCACGCCAGCGCGATCTGGCCGGGCTGCACGCCTTTCTCGCCCGCAAGCCGCGTGAGCACGGTATCGCCCTTGGTCAACCCGCCCGCCGCAAGCGGCGCCCATGGAATGAAGCCGATATTCTCGCGCGTGCAGTAGTCCAGCACATCCTCCGAATAGCGGTTGACGAGGTTGAAGCGGTTCTGCACCGTCGCGACCGGGAAATACAGCCGCGCGCGCTCGATCATTTCCACCGTGACCTCCGACAGCCCCACATGGCGGATCAGCCCCTGCGCGCGCATGGCGGCAATGGCCTCGAACTGCCGCTCGGGCGTGCAGTCGGCCCCCACGCGGTGCAACTGCCACAGGTCAATACGCTCCACCCCCAGCCTGCGCAGGCTCATCAGCACGCACTGGCGCAGGTAATCGGGGTTGCCGACGGGCTTCCAGATATCCGGCCCGTGGCGCGTATGGCCGCCCTTGGTGGCAATCAGCATACCCTCATAGGGGTGCAGCGCCTCGCGGATGAGGTTTTCGCTCACCTCCGGGCCATAGGCATCGGCGGTATCGACAAGATTGATGCCGAGTTCGGGCAGGCGCTTCAGCGTGGCGAGCGCCTTCGCCCGGTCGGCAGGCTCCCCCCATATGCCCGGCCCGGTAATACGCATGGCCCCGAAGCCGAGCCGTGTGACCTCGATATCGCCCCCGATCATGAAGGACCCGGACTGGCGTGCATCAGGCGTGAACATGGCTTTCTCCCTGCGTGACGGGCACGCCCGCGCCTGTGCGGCGGGCATGCGGTTGCGGTCTGCCCACCATAAGGGCGCGGGGTGGGCACGGTTGCATGAAGATGCCGCAGTTCAGCCCAGCAGGCGGCCAATCACGCGCGCGGTGTAGTCCACCACCGGGATGATGCGGCCATAATTGATGCGGGTGGGGCCGATCACGCCAATCGCGCCCACGATGCGGTTGCTGTCGGTGCGCGCGGGGGCGACCACCACCGACATGCCCGCCATGCCGAACAGCCCGCTTTCGGCCCCGATGAAGATGCGCACCCCTTCCGATTCCCGCGCAAGGTCGAGCAGGCGCAGCATGGTCTCCTGCGTTTCCAGCCGCTCGAACAGCATCTGGATAGTGGTCAGGCGCTCGATCTCAGTCACATCGGCCAGAAGCCGGCCCTGCCCGCGAATGAACAGCGTGCCGCCGCGCTCCTCGGCATCGCTCCATGTGGCAAGGCCACTGGCCACCACGCCTGCCGTGAGGTGGTCGAGTTCGTTGCGGTTGGCGGTCATGTCGGTGCTGACCGTCTCGCGCAGGCGGTCGAGCGTCTGGCCCGACAGGTGGGCGTTGAGGTAATTGCCTGCCTCCACCAGCGCCGAGGGCGGCAGGCCCGGCGGCGTTTCGATCACGCGGTTTTCAACCTGCCCATCCGCGCTGACCAGAATGACCAGCGCGCGCCCCGGGCCAAGGGCCACGAACTCGATATGCTTGATGGTGGAGGAATCGCTCTTGGGCGCCATGACCAGCCCCGCCGCCGAGGACAGGCCCGAGAGCATGGACGAGGCCTGCGCCAGCATGTCCTCCAGCGAGCGGCCCTTCACATCGAGCGTGCCCGCGATGCTTTCACGCTCCTCCTCGCTCAGGCTGCCAAACTGCAGTAGGCCATCGACAAACAGCCGCACGCCCTTCTCGGTGGGCAGGCGGCCTGCCGAGGCATGGGGCGAGAACAGCAGCCCCGCATCGGTCAGGTCGGCCATGACGTTGCGAATCGTGGCGGGCGAGAGCGAGAGCGGCAGGCGCTGCGACAGGGTGCGCGAGCCCATCGGCTCGCCCGTTTCCACATACTGTTCCACGATCTCGCGCAGGATCGCGGCGGAACGCGCATCAAGCCCGGACAGCAGGGCCGGCTGCGATACCGGTGATCGGGTTTCCATCGCCATGCCTCCTTTGCACGCAGTCATCCGCAAGCCCCCATCATAACAGATACCGCACGCCTGTGCCCACGCAGGACTGGAAATAGGGGCGGATTGCGCGCTATGCCGCCCCCTCACCTTGCGGAGTTGCCCCATGCGCCCATCCGGCCGCGCCCCCGACGCGCTGCGTCCCGTCTTCATCCAGACCGGCTTTGCCCGCCATGCGGAAGGCTCTGCCCTGATCCGCATGGGCGGCACCGAGGTGCTGTGCGCCGCCAGTGTCGAGCCGCGCGTGCCCTCCTTCCTGCGTGGCAAGGGGCAGGGCTGGGTCACGGCGGAATACGGCATGCTGCCCCGCGCCACCCATAACCGTGGCCCGCGCGAGGCGGCGCGCGGCAAGCAGAGCGGCCGCACGCTCGAAATCCAGCGCCTGATCGCCCGCGCGCTGCGCGCCGTGGTGGACCTCAAGGCGCTGGGCGAGATCTCGATCACGGTGGATTGCGACGTACTGAACGCCGATGGGGGCACGCGGTGTGCGGCCATTACCGGCGCGTGGATCGCGCTGCGCCTCGCACTGGAAAAGCTGGTGCGTGAGGGCAGGCTGCCTGCCGTGCCGCTCAAGGGGCAGGTCGCGGCCATATCCTGCGGGCTGACCGAGGCTGGCGCCGTGCTCGACCTTGACTATGATGAAGACAGCAATGCCAGCGCCGACGCCAACTTTGTCCTGACCGCCGATGGCGGCATTGTTGAGATTCAGGGCACGGCGGAAAAAGATCCCTTTACCGAGGCACAGTTCAACACGCTCATGCGCCTGGCCCGCACCGGCACCGCCGAACTGTTCCATATCCAGACCGTAACCGTGAATGAGGCGCTTGCATCATGACCCTCCCCCACCTCAACCGTGGCGATACGCTGGTGCTTGCCACGCATAACAGGGGCAAGATTGCCGAATTCGCGGCCCTGCTGGGCGGCTATGGCATCCGCGTCATTTCCGCGGGCGACCTGTCGCTGCCCGAACCGGACGAGACGGCGGACAGCTTTGCGGGCAATGCCGCCATCAAGGCCATCGCTGCGGCAAAAGCGGCCAACCTGCCCGCGCTGGCCGATGATTCCGGCTTCTGTGTCGCGGCCCTCGGTGGCGCGCCGGGCATTTTCTCGGCCCGCTGGGCTGGTCCTTCCAAGGACTACCCCGACGCCATGCGCCGCATCCATGAGCAGATGGGCGACAACCCCGATCGCAGCGCGTGGTTCATTTCCGTGCTGTGCCTGGCCTGGCCTGATGGCCGCACCGAAACCTTCGAGGGTCGGATTGATGGCCACGTCATCTGGCCACCACATGGCACCAACGGGCATGGCTACGACCCGCTTTTCGCCCCCGGCACCGGCACGCGCAGCTTTGCCGACATGACGGACGCCGAAAAGAACGCCATCAGCCATCGCGGCCTGGCCTTCGCGCTGTTCAGCGAGGCCTGCCTGCCCAAGACAGAAGGATAAAAGTTTCCGGGTGCCGCCTTTTTTCAAAAAGGCGGCGTTCTTTTCGAAGCTTTTTGGAAAAAGCTTCACCAAAAACGTCTTCATTGAAAAAGGCCGGTCCCTTTCGGGCACCGGCCTTTTTTCGTGATCCGATCAGGCTCAGCGCCCGGTCATGATCCGCTCGAGCAGTTGCGCCACGGTGGGCACAAAGCCGTTGGCATAGAACGGGTCGGTGGCGAACCGCCACGCATTGGTGCCGCCAAACATGAGGTTGTGGTCGATCACCTCGGCCTGGTCCGGCCCATGGGCGTGGGCTGCATCCTGAAGGGTTTTCTGGATGCAGTAGGAACGCGGGTCCGCCTTGTGCCCGTTGGAATAGGCAGGCGGCTTCTGCGACCAGTTGGAAAAGCGGCACTCCGACAGGCAGCCCATGCAGGCCCCCTGATCGGTCAGGATTTCACGCGCGCGTTCGGGCGAGACGAACACCAGCGTGTTGTCCGGCGTGCGCATGGCCTCGGTGTGGCCTTCTTCCATCCACAGATGGGCACGCTGCCCGTCAGCGGGGGTAACGAACACCTGCCGCCCGCGCGCGCCAATGGCCAGCGCCATGGTGTGCTCGCCAAGGGCTTCGGGCGAGAACGGGATCTGGCGCTCCGAGCGCCCGCGCAGCTCGCGCAGGAAGCTGTTATTGACGGCGGAGGAATAGAAACCCGTAGGCGAGAAGCGGTTGAGGAACACATCCCCCTTCTTCAGCGTCAGCAGGCGGTCTTTCCATGCCTGCGGAATCGGGCTTTCCTGCGTGAGCAGCGGGCGGGTGCCAAACTGGAACACGATCGGCCCGAGTTCGGGGTTGTCGATCCAGTCCTGCCATTCCTCCAGCCACCACACGCCACCGGCCATGATGATGGGGGTCTCATCCAGCCCGAAGGCCCGCATCTGCTTGCGCAGCGCCAGCACGCGGGGGAACGGGTCTTCCGGCGCCAGCGGGTTCTCGGTGTTGGACAGGCCATTATGGCCGCCTGCCCGCCACGGGTCTTCATACACCACCGCGCCAAGCAGTTCGCCGGTCTTGTGATATGACCGCCGCCACAGGGCGTTGAAGGCGCGGGCGGAGGAGACGATGGGATAGTAATGAATGCCGAATTTCGCCGCGATGTCCGACAGGCGGTACGGCATGCCCGCGCCACAGGTCAGGCCCTGGATGAGGCCCGGCGCCCCTTCGAGCACGCCATTGATGACCCGCTCCGCCCCGCCCATTTCCCACAGGATATTGGCGTGGATGCGGCCCTTGCCACCGGCAATCTCGTGCGCGATCCGGGCCTGGGCGATGCCGCCACGAATGGCGTAGTCGACCAGTTCCTCATGCCGCTCGCGCCGGGTCTTGCCGTGATAGATCTGCGGCACGATGTTGCCGTCCGCATCATAGGAATCGGCGTTCACGATCGAGACCGTGCCCGCCCCCCCGGCTGCCGCCCAGTGCCCGGCGGAAACGCCGGTCGAGATCGAGACGCCCTTCCCCCCCTCGACCAGGGGCAGAATATCCGTCCCGCCCATACGGATCGCATTGATCGGCTTCATCACCATTCCATCGTCATGTGTCTACCCGGCCACGAGGGCGCCCGGCAGGCGCGCCTTGATGGCCGGGGTGTTATAGGCCGGAACCGCGCGCTTAGCGTGCGGCGGGAGCACGGCCGGGCTTGGCGCCCACGGTCTCGGTGATGTCGGCACCGGTCTCCTGATCAACCACGCGCATGGACAGCTTCACCTTGCCGCGGTCATCAAAGCCCAGAACCTTCACCTTCACCTCGTCGCCCTGCTTGACCACGTCCGTCGTCTTGGAGACGCGGCCCTGTGCCAGCTCGGAGATGTGCACCAGGCCATCACGCGGGCCGAGGAAGTTGACGAACGCCCCGAAATCGGCGGTCTTGACCACCTTGCCGTTGTAGATGTGGCCCACTTCGGGTTCAGCCACGATGCCACGGATCCGCTCGATGGCTTTTTCGGCCTGATCGTCGGAGGATGCGGCGATCATGATCGTGCCGTCATCGTTGATATCGATCTTCGCACCCGAATATTCAACGATCTCACGAATGACTTTACCGCCCTGGCCGATCACATCACGGATCTTTTCCTTCGGCACGGAGATCGTGGTGATCTTCGGCGCGGAGGAGGAAACATCCGTGCGGCCTTCGGTCAGCGCCTTGGCCATCTCGCCCAGGATGTGCATGCGGCCATTGCGGGCCTGGCCCAGCGCGATCTTCATGATCTCGGGCGTGATGGACGTGATCTTGATGTCCATCTGCAGCGCGGTCACGCCCTGCTCGGTGCCCGCCACCTTGAAGTCCATGTCGCCAAGGTGATCTTCATCGCCCAGGATGTCGGACAGAACCGCGAAGTCGTCCTCTTCCTTGATCAGGCCCATGGCGATACCGGCCACCGGACGCTTGAGCGGCACGCCCGCATCCATCAGCGCAAGCGAGGTGCCGCACACCGTCGCCATGGAGGAGGAGCCATTGCTTTCCGTGATCTCGGACACCACGCGCATGGTGTACGGGAAGGTGTCCTTGCCCGGCAGCAGCGGGTGGATGGCACGCCATGCCAGCTTGCCATGGCCGATTTCACGGCGGCCCGGCGAGCCCATGCGCCCGCACTCACCCACCGAGAACGGGGGGAAGTTGTAGTGCAGCATGAAGTTGTTGCGGTACTCGCCTTCCAGCGCGTCCACGATCTGCTCGTCCTGACCGGTGCCAAGGGTCGCGACCACAAGGGCCTGCGTCTCGCCACGGGTGAACAGGGCGGAGCCATGCGCGCGCGGCAGGATGCCAACCTCGGACACGATCGGGCGGATCGTCTCAAGGTCGCGGCCATCGATGCGGTAGCCGGTGTCGAGCACCTCGGTGCGCACCACGTCGGCCTCGAGGTCCTTGATCATCGGCTTGGCGGCGTCGGCCTCGGCCTCGCCGATCTTGGCGAGGATCGCCTCACGGGCGGCGGCGACCTTCTTGTAGCGCACCTGCTTGGCGCGTTCCTTGTAGGCCTCGGCGATCAGGGCGCGACCGACCTTGTCCACCTTCTTGCGCAGCTTGATTTCCTCTGCCGTCGGCTCGGCGAGGTCCCACGGGGCCTTGGCCGCATCTTCGGCGAGGTCGATGATCAGGTCGATCACCGGCTGGAAGGCTTCGTGGCCAAACGTCACGGCGCCGAGCATCACGTCCTCGGACAGTTCGACCGCCTCGGACTCGACCATCAGCACGCCTTCGGCGGTGCCGGCCACGACCAGGTCAAGCGCGCTGTCCTTGAGCTGCGAGATGGTCGGGTTCAGCACGTATTTGCCATCGGAATAGCCAACGCGGGCCGCACCCACCGGGCCGAAGAACGGGATACCGGACAGCGTGAGTGCCGCCGAGCAGCCGATCAGCGCCACGACGGCGGGATCATTTTCCATGTCGTGGCTGAGCACGGTGGCCACGACCTGAACTTCATTGCGGAAGTTCTCGGGGAAGAGCGGGCGCAGCGGGCGGTCGATCAGGCGCGAGTTCAGCACCTCGGCCTCGCTCGGGCGGCCTTCACGCTTGAAGAAGCCACCGGGGATCTTGCCCGCTGCGTAGGCCTTTTCCTGGTAGTTGACCGTAAGCGGGAAGAAGTCCTGCCCCGGCTTGACGCTTTTGGCGCCAACGGCCGTGCACAGCACCACCGTGTCGCCATAGGTTACGACCACCGCGCCATCGGCCTGACGGGCAACCTTGCCCGTTTCCAGCACCAGCGGGCGACCGCCCCATTCCATTTCCTTGCGAAAATAATTGAACATCCAGACAAACCCTGTCCGTTGACTGCCGCAATGCAGGCGGGCCGGACATTGGAACGTATGATGGCAGCGCCTCGGACGGCATGGAGCGATGGCGGCACATACCGCCAGAACACCATGTGGCCTGAAACGCTGCGATCCGGTCCGGACATCTCCGCCGTGGCGTCGGCAGCGTGTTGGCGGCGCCCGTCAGGGGCGCCTGAAAAAATGCGGCCCGGCGGAGCATGGCCATGCCTGTGCACGCACCATGCCCGCATGGGCCACGCGGGGGGCGGCCATTATGCCCGCCCGCCCGCGCGGTCGCAAATCAGCGACGCAGGCCGAGGCGCTTGATCAGCGTTTCGTAACGGGCCACGTCCTTGCGCTTGACATAGTCAAGCAGGCGGCGGCGGCGGCCGACCAGCATCAGCAGGCCACGGCGGGAATGGAAATCCTTCGCGTGGGTCTTGAGGTGGTCGGTCAGGTTCACGATACGCTCGGTCAGCAGGGCAACCTGCACTTCCGGCGAGCCGGTATCGGTCGCAGCGTTGCGGTATTCACCAATAAGCGCCGTGCGGCGTTCGGCAGTAATCGACATCATTCTCTCCATTGATCATTCGGTTCAGAGCATACGCACTGATCGCAGCACGCCGCCTTCGGGGCGGCACAGTCCGACCACGCGCGCCCCATCCATCGCACGCACGACCCCGCTGCGGGGGTCGGTGTGCGCGGGCATCCGGCCTGCCAGCTGCGCCAGGTCGATCACCTGGCCAAATGACAGGGCATCCGCTTCCTCACGGGTCAGGGCCAGCGCCGGGATGTCGGCCAGCGCGGTCGCGACCGGAAGCAGCAGATCCGGTGGGGCAGGCGCGTTGTCGGCGCTTGCGACAATTTTGTCCAGCGGAATCGCATGGGATTCATCAAATGGCCCCACGTTCAGCCGCCGCAGCGCCGCCACATGCCCCACCGTGCCGCAGGCCAGCGCAATGTCACGCGCGAGTGCCCGCATGTACACCCCCTTGCCCGATTCCACCTCGAACACCGCCGTATCGGCATCAGGCCGGGCAATCAGCTCGAAGCGGTCGATGCGAGCGGGCCTTGGCGCAAGTTCGGGGGCATTGCCCGCGCGCGCCATATCATAGGAGCGCTGGCCGCCCACCTTGAGTGCAGAGAACACCGGCGGCACCTGCATGATCTCGCCACGGAAGGCGGCAAGGGCGGCCTCGAACGCCGCGTTGTCGGGCCGCACGTCAGAGGTTGCGGTGACCGCCCCTTCGGCATCATCACTATCGCGCGCCTCGCCGATGCGCAGGGTGAAGTGGTAGCGTTTGGTGCCATCCATGATGTAGGGCACCGTCTTGGTCGCCTTGCCGAAGGCGATGGGCAGCAGGCCGGTGGCCAGCGGGTCGAGCGTGCCGCCATGGCCCGCCTTGGCGGCATCGAACAGGTAGCGCGCACGGCCCACCACCTGGGTGGAGGTCATGCCCAGGGGCTTGTCGATGATCAGCCAGCCGTCAAGCGGGCGGCCACGTCTGCGTCGCATTGCACGGCACCTTGCATGGAATTGGGGAGTGCCGTGCGTTTAGACGAGGCACGCATGCACTTCAATGCCCCATTGAGCCACGGGGGCTGGCCGCCTGCGCCACACATGTTAAAAGGACAGGCGGGCACATGCCTGCCATCCCTTCAGGCTGCTTGGCCATCGGGGCATGGAGTGCCATCTTGCAGCAAAACGGATGCATGGATAACCGTGTGCCACAGTATTTTTCATTCTGCGTCTAGGGAGACCTGAACACCATGGCTGAACGGCAGACCACGGTCGGTGCATTTGTGTTGGGTGGAGCCCTGCTTGGTGTGACGGCCATAGCGCTGTTCGGACAGTTTCATCCCTTCTCCCCCACCAACCGCGCCGTGGTGGTTTTTGACAGCCCGATCAACGGGCTGGGCGTGGGCGCGCCGGTCACGTTCGATGGCGTGCAGGTCGGCCATGTGGAGCACATCGCCGTTCAGTTCGACCCCCAGACCCATCAGGCCTATATCCCGGTTACGGTGGAGCTTGAGGCCAATGGCGCGCGCATGGCGGGCTCGCACGGTCGCGCGCTTGATGCCAACGAACTGCCAAAGCTGATTGAAAACGGACTGCGCGCGGAACTGCACATGCAGAGCTTCGTGACCGGGCAGGAAGAGATTGATCTGACCTTCGACCCCGGAATCCCTGCCCACCTGCATCCCGGCCTGAGCCCGCTGATCGAGATCCCGATCCGCGAATCGGAAATGCAGAAGCTGACCGATGCCCTGACGGCCCTGCCGCTCAAGAACATTGCCAACAATGCCGACGCCATGCTGGTGAGCATCCGCACCCTGGCCGACAAGCTGGACAAGGACCTGCCGCCGCTCGTCGATAGCGTGCGCGACACATCCGACCATACGCGCGTGACTGTTGATACCGCGACCGACACCATTCGCGACCTCGACAAGCACCTCGACACCACGCTGGCCTCCATCGACCATCTGGCCGATACCGGCACCGCCCAGCTTGATGCGCGTGGCGGCGAACTGCACACGCTGCTGGTCAACTCCAACGATACGGTGACCGAGGCACGCGGTGCGCTGGCCGGGCTGCATGACATTACCGCCCCGAGTTCGGCTGACCGCTCCAATATCGATTCGTCACTACGCGACTTGGCCGCCGCCGCCGCCGCCCTGCGCGGGTTCGCGACCGACGTGGAGCGCAACCCCCAGCTCCTGCTCATGGGACGGCGCAACTGACCGGGCGTTTCACCCGCCAACGACATGAAAAAGGCCGGTCGAGCAATGCTCCGACCGACATTTTTCCTAAAAATGCTTTACCAAAAACCCTTATCATTCGGTGGAAAGGGAAAACACATTATCCAGGTCACGAGCGCCTTTATAGAATTCAAGGATAAACCGGACCATTCCTGAAACGATCTGGATACTCTCTTCCTTGTTCCACCCCTCAAGACCGATCTCATACAGGACGTAACTGTCCTTGACCTGCCAGGTCACAAACAGATTATGTCCTGGCTCCCGCCAGAACTGGACATTTTTCAGGCATCCGTTTTCAATATCACGGTAAAAATTGTCTATGCTGCCCTTATTGAGGCAAGTCAGATGTCGTGGGCGTTCATCCGACATTTTATTTTCCGGAACATTCCACTGCGCGACATCATGATCACCATCAAAAACAAGCGAAATAATAATGCCGTTATGATCAAATAGGGAAAATCCTATATCCTTCATCAGATTAACTATGTGGCAGAATGCTTCTTTTTCGTTTCCGGTAATTTTTATTTCGCAATCAAATTTCATATCAATGACCCATGCCCTTTCCGATCGGATTTTACCCCGAAACGGCCATGTTCAGTTTACAAGAGCCCAAGAGGCTGTTTGAAAAACAACTCATTGATAAAAGTTTTCAGATGTCTTTTTTTTCAAAAAGGCGGCGTTCTTCGAAGCTTTTTGAAAAAAGCTTCGCCAAGAACTTTCTTATGACTACTGGATATTTTCTGAGCTGACTTTTCAAACAGTCTCTAAAAAACGGCTCCCTGAAACATCAGGGAGCCGTCGGCACTGACAGGACACAGAACACAGCATGGTTCGCCGTGGCGTTCAGTCTTCATCCTTAAGGTCGCGCTGCACTTCAGGCTGGCGCAGCATGGTATCGACTTCCATGGCGTAATCGAGCGCCGTGTCCGGCTGAAAGTGCAGGTCCGGCACGCCACGCAGCCTGAGCGCATGCGACAGGCGGGTGCGCAGGAACGGCGTCACGCGCTTGAGCGCGGGCAGCAGTTCCGCCACATCGCTCCGGCCCAGACGGGCTACGAAAACCGTGGCATGCTTGAGGTCGGGCGAGATGCGCACTTCGGTGACCGTAATGCGCACATCTGCCAGATCCGGGTCACGGAATTCGGTGCGGGCAAATATTTCCGCCAGCACGCGACGGACTTCTTCCGCCACGCGCAACTGGCGCTGCGAGGGACCAGACGCGGAATGGCCGGCAAGTTTCCCTGCCGGCCCACTCTCGCTCATCCCTTTTCTGGATGAATTGCGGCTCATGCCGGGACGAGTTCCATTTCATAGCACTCGACCACGTCACCCTCGCGCAGGTCGTTATACCCGGCAAAGGACAGGCCGCATTCATAACCGCGTGCCACTTCCTTGACGTCATCCTTGAAGCGCTTGAGCTGGCTCAGTTCACCTTCATGGATCACGACGTTGTCACGCAGCAGGCGCACGCCACAGCCACGCTTGACCACACCTTCGGTCACGTAGCAACCGGCAACCTTGCCCACCTTGGTAATTTCGAAAACCTTGCGGATTTCGGCGTAGCCAAGGAACTTCTCGCGATGCTTGGGCGCGATCTTGCCACGGACCAGCTGCTCCACATCATCCGCAACCTGGTAGATGATCGAGTAGTAGCGGATATCCACGCCTTCGCGCTGCGCAAGTTCGCGGGCCTGTGCGGTCGCGCGGACATTGAACGCGATGATGATCGCGCCCGATGCCTTGGCAAGCTGCACATCGCTTTCCGTAATCTGGCCCACGGTGGCGTTGAGCACGCGGATCTTGACTTCCTCATGCTCAAGCTTCTGCACGGTGGCTTCAAGCGCCTCCGCCGAACCCTGCACATCGGCCTTGATCAGAACCGCGACTTCCTTCTGCGCGCCTGCCTGAATGCGGGCGAGCATCTGGTCGAGCGTGCCGCGTGCGGCAGTCTGGCCGGCAGCCATACGCTCCTTGATCACGCGCTGGCGGAACTCGGAGATTTCGCGGGCGCGATTCTCGTTTTCCACCACCACGAACGGCTCGCCTGCGCCCGGAACCCCGGTAATGCCCAGGATTTCCACCGGCATGGACGGACCCGCCTCGCCAAGCTGGCGATTGCGGTCGTCGATCATGGCGCGCACGCGGCCCCATTCGGCCCCGGCCACCACGATGTCGGTGCGGCGCAGCGTGCCCTTCTGGACCAGCACGGTCGCAACCGGACCACGCCCACGGTCAAGGCGGCTTTCAATCACCGAACCTTCGGCCACCCGGTCTGGGTTGGCCTTGAGGTCAAGGATTTCGGCCTGCAGCAGGATCGCTTCCTCAAGCTTGTCGAGACCCGTGCGCTTGAGCGCCGAAACCTCGACATCCTGCGTGTCGCCACCCATGCTTTCCACCACGATCTCGTGGTTCAGCAGTTCCTGGCGCACGCGGTCGGGGTTCGCACCCGGTTTGTCGCACTTGTTGATGGCCACGATGATCGGGGCATCAGCCGCCTTGGCGTGCTTGATGGCCTCGATCGTCTGCGGCATCACGCCATCATCGGCGGCCACCACCAGAATAACCACATCGGTCACCGAGGCGCCACGGGCACGCATGGCGGTAAACGCCTCATGGCCCGGCGTATCGATGAAGGTGATCTTGGCGCCCGAGGCCAGCGTGACCTGATACGCGCCGATATGCTGCGTAATGCCACCGGCTTCGCCATTGGCGACATCGGTCGTGCGCAGCGCATCGAGCAGCGAGGTCTTGCCGTGATCGACATGACCCATCACGGTCACGACCGGCGGGCGGGGCTTGAGGTCTTCTTCGCTGTCCTCGATGCCCTCGATGCCGATCTCGACATCGCTATCGGAAACACGGCGCACACGATGGCCGAATTCCTGCACGATCAGTTCCGCCGTGTCCGCGTCGAGCGACTGAGTCACAGTGGCCATCACGCCCATCTTCATCAGCGCCTTGATGACCTCGCCCTGACGGGCGGCCATGCGGTTGGCAAGTTCCTGCACCGTAATGCTCTCGGGCAGGACAACATCGCGCACCACACGCACCTGGTCGGAACGCAGGCGTTCAAGTTCGGCCTGACGGCGCTCGCGCTCACGCTGGCGGCGGACCGAGGCGAGCGAACGGGTCTTGTCGTCATCCCCTTCGATCGCAGCCTGCACGTCAATGCGGCCAGCGCGACGGCTGTCGCTGTTCTTCTTGGCGCCGCCCGAGGGGCGGCGGTTCGGCACGGCGCTACCGGGGCGACGGCTGGGGCGACGCTCTTCCTCACCACCATCCGCACGGCCCGTGCGCAGGCGCAGCGTCTCGCCAGCGCCGCCTGCGGGGCGTGCCGTGGTTGCGGCACCACCGCCACCGGCAGGGCGCGACGGCCGCAGCGGCTGGGCGGGCATGATCGCACGCTCGGCCAGCGGGCGCAGGCGCTGCATGGGGGGAGCGAGCGTCACTTCACCCGGAATGGGCACGGACGACACGACCGGACCTGCCGGATCTGTCGAGTCGGGCGCTGCGGGGGCCGGCGCGTTGCTGGCCTCCTGCTTGCGGGCTTCCTCGGCTGCCGCTGCGGCATCTGCCTTGGCGCGTGCCTCTTCTTCGGCACGGCGGGCATTTTCCTCTTCAGCGCGGCGGGCTTCTTCCGCGGCGGAGAGAATGGTGATCTTCTCCTGTTCGCGGGCCTCTTTCTCGCGCTGGATTGCGGCACGACGCTGCTCGTCGAGCACGCGCTGGCGTGTTGCCAGTTCCGCTGCCGTCAGCGCGCGACCGCCCCGACCACCGGCGCGACCGCCAGCCGGCCCCGATCCGTTACCTGCGGCCCCGGCCCCGCGCTTCTTGCGCACCTCGACCTGAACCACCTTTGAACGACCATGGCTGAAGCTCTGTCGCACGGAACCGGCATCCACCGTCCGTCCGACCTCCCTGCGGCCCGCCGGCCGCAGAGACAAGCGTCCCTTACCCTGATCCTGATCGTTGCCTTCGCTCATGTACCCGCCTGTTCACACCGTCCGGCGGAACGATCCGCCGAATTCGGGCCAATCCTGCCGGACAGACCCGCAAAACGTTCACTCTCGATACGGAAACGGCGCGCCAGTTCACCATGCAGAATCGCTGCATGAACAACATGGTCGCGGCCAAATGCCGCACCCAGACCCGATGCCGTAGGAACAGCCACAACCGGCAGTTCCCGTGCACCAGACAAAACTCTCTTCCTCTCGTCGGGGCTGCCATCGGCGGCCTGTATGACCAGACCGGCACGACCGCCCACAACCCACTCACGCACCTTGGCGAAACCACAGACAATCTGCCCGGCCCGCCGTGCCAGCCCTGCGACATCCATCATGCGCCGCAGCAGCCCATCCTGCACAAGATGGGTCAGGTCAGGGGGAATAACAACCCTTCCCCTCGCCGCGCGGGCAAATACGCCGCGTGTGCGTGCTGTTTCTAACACATCCGCGCGTGCGCTCAACCAAATTCCCCGTCCGGGCAGCCGTGCGGAAAGATCAGGGATCACGACTCCATCGGGAGAAATGACAAACCTGATCATTTCCTCCTTGGGCAGCCGGAGCCGGGTCACGGCGCAACGGCGCAGCGGCCCGCGCTCTTCAGGCTCCATGCCTTCCGGATCTTCCGCGTTCAGGTCGGTTTGCTCAGACGTCGGACGTCTCCTCTTGCGCGGGCTTTTCCTCACCCTCGAACCAGTGGGCGCGTGCCGCCATGATGATCTCGTTGGCCGCATCCTCGTCAATGGCATCGCTGCCCAGGATCTCGACGAGTTCGTCACCCGCCAGGTCAGCCAGATCATCAAGCGTCTTCACGCCCTTTTCACCCAGCGTCACCAGCATCTGGTTGGTGAACACGCCCAGCACGGCGATGTCATCGCTCACGCCCAGCGTGCGGCGCTTGGTGTCAAGCTCCTCTTCCTGGCCCGCCAGGTAGCCTTCGGCGCGGCGGACCAGTTCGCTGGCCACGTCCTCGTCAAAGCCTTCGATGTTGGCCAGTTCCTCGGGGTCGGCAAAAGCCAGTTCCTCGATGGAATGGAAGCCCTCGGTCACCAGCAGGCCCGCAATGACATCATCCACGTCCAGCGCTTCAACAAACAGGTTGCTGCGGCGGCGGAATTCTTCCTGGCGGCGCTCCGATTCCTCGGCCTCGGTCAGGATGTCGATGTCCCAGCGCGTGAGCTGGCTGGCAAGGCGCACGTTCTGGCCGCGGCGACCGATGGCCAGGCTGAGCTGGTCATCGGGCACGACAACCTCGACGCGGCCCGCTTCCTCGTCCATCACCACCTTGCTGACCTCAGCCGGGGCAAGGGCGTTGACCACGAAGGTCGCGGCCTGCGGGCTCCAGGGAATGATATCGATCTTCTCGCCCTGAAGTTCCTTGACCACTTCCTGCACGCGGCGGCCACGCACGCCCACGCAGGCGCCGACCGGATCGATCGAGGCGTCACGCGAGATGACGGCCATCTTGGCACGCGAGCCGGGGTCACGCGCCACGGCCTTGATCTCGATGATGCCATCATAGATCTCGGGCACTTCCTGCGCGAACAGCTTGGCGAGGAACGCCGGATGCGTGCGCGAAAGGAAGATCTGCGGGCCACGCGGCTCGTCGCGCACGTCATAGATATAGGCGCGCACGCGATCGGAATTGCGGAAGCTTTCACGCGGGATCAGCTCATCGCGGCGCAGCAGGGCCTCGGCATCGCCGATCTCGACGAGCAGGTTGCCATATTCCGTGCGCTTGACGGTGCCGTTGACGATCTCGCCCACGCGGTCCTTGAAGTCATTGAACTGGCGGCGGCGCTCATATTCACGCACGCGCTGGACAATGACCTGCTTGGCCGTCTGCGCCGCGATGCGCCCGAAATCGATGGGCGGCAGCGGGTCGATCAGGTATTCGCCAAGCTGGATCTCGGGCTTGAACTTGCGCGCGATGTAGAGCGGGATCTGGGTTTCCTCGTTCTCCACCGCCTCGACCGCCTCGGTCCAGCGCGACAGGCGCACATCGCCGGTGCGACGGTCGATGGTGGCGCGGATATCCTTTTCATGACCGTATTTCGCGCGGCCGGCCTTCTGGATGGCCTGCTCCATCGCTTCGAGCACTTCCTCGCGGTCAATCGACTTTTCCCGCGCTACGGCATCGGCCACCAGCAGCAGTTCGGGACGGGCAACGGACGTATCCATCAGTGTCTCCACAACATCGTTCAATTGGCCTTGCGGGCCGACTTGCGACCCGGCTTAGCAGCGGGCTTGCGGTCTTCGGCCGGGGAAGGGTCTTCCTCCAGGCCAGTCTCATCGGGGCTTGCGGCCGGCTTCATCATCCGGGCGCTCGCCGCGATCAGTTCATCGGTCAGGACAAGGCGGGCCTTGCGCATTTCAGCAAAAGGCAGCGCGACCTCGCTCCCGTCATCAAGCCGCATCAGGCCGCAGCCCTCGCGCGCGCCGAGCACGATCCCGGCAAAACGCTTGCGGCCTTCAATGGGCATGTTCATCTCGGCGCGGGCAAGATGGCCTGCAAACCGCTCCCAGTCCTTCGCACGGGTCAGGGGGCGGTCGATGCCGGGAGATGAGACCTCAAGCGTCCACGCGCCGGGCAGTGGGTCTTCCACGTCCAGTATCGCGCCAACCGCATGGCTGATCTGCTCGCAGTCCTCGATGGCGAGGAGCGCGCCATCCATGCGATCCGCCATGATCTGCACGGTAGGGGACTCGCGGCCCAGCACCGCCACGCGCACGAGGTCGAACCCCATGTCGGCCAGCGCGGGGGCGACCATTGCGGCGATGCGGGCATCGAGGCCCGACAGGAAAGGCAGATCAGCGTCCAATGCAAAAAAGGCAGCCCTGCGGCCACCCCCCAAAGAAAAAACCATAGATGAAGGAATAGTCGACAACATAGGTCACGCCATGCCTGACCGCAAGGACTATATGGGCACGCAGGGGTTACATTTCCTCTCTCTTAACGTCTTGCCATTCTCCCCGCCCCGCCCGCATTATGTACGCATGATACCCACGCCCTCCGCGCCGGAACCGACACGGGAACGCAGTGAACGCTCTTCTGGCCGCAAGCTGGTTGTGGTGGGGCTGATCGCGGCCGTGGTGGCGGGCGGCGGCCTCGGCGCAGGCGGCTTCCTGACCCCGCAGGAGAGCGGCAGCGGCAGCCAGACACCCCCCGTCGCAGCCGAGGCTGGCGGCGGCAGGGGCAATGGCGGCAATCACCTTACGCTCAACGCGCCGGTGCAGGGCAGGCCCGACATGATGGGCGAGATGCCCATGATCTCGCCCGAGCGCGCGGCGGAAATGCTGCGCCAGACAAATTTCACATTGCAGCAGCAGGCCGAGATCATGGCCGCGTTGCGCCGACGCGAGATCATACTGGCTGACATGCCGATGTATGACATGGCAGGCGGCGGCGCGGTCGTGAACGTGGAGTCCCTCGGGCTCGTGCAGACCGTGCATCTCGGCCCGCAGCCCCGCAGCGTGATCCTGCCCATCCGCATAGCAGGCAATGTGTCGATCACGCCCGTGGGCGATCCGGGGCCGATGGGCGTGCATGCCGGGGCGGTGTTCGTGCCGGGGCCAACGCCGCTGCCGGTGCTGATGCGCGGGAGCAATCTTGTCATCGGGGTTGTGGTACAATGAAGCCGCTTTATCCGATCCTGATGGAACGGGTCGTGCCGATCGCCATGGTCATTTTCCTGGTGCTCGGCAGTTTTCAGGCCGCCATGGCGTTGCATCTTTCGCTCGCCAGCATACGGCATTTCATGGAATGGTGCGCACCGGCCTATCCGGTCATAGCGGCGGCAAGCGCCCTGCTGGCGCTGAGCGGGCTGTGGTTCGAGGGCCGGGCCGAGAAACTCGCCCGCAAGGGAATCCGACGCAGACGGGGATGGATGATGGACGTACTGGCCAGGCTGACCAATCGTAGCGCGCTTGAAGAGATGCTGGCGCGCGAACAGAAAGAAACCGTGATCGACGCCGAGGAACTCGCCGCCAGCCTGCGCGCGCGCGTGATCGGCCAGGATCAGGTGTGCGAGGACGTGGCAACCCAGCTGCGCCGCCGCATGGCGCTGCAGGTGCGCGGCAAGCCGGTGGGCATCTTCCTGCTTGCCGGGCCGCCGGGCACGGGCAAGACCTATCTTGCCAAGCAGCTTGCCCGCCAGCTCGACCGCCCGCTGCTCAACTTCGACATGACGCAGATGAGTTCGCCGCATGCCGCAACGCAGCTGTTCGGCTCACCCAAGGGGTATGTCGGCTCGGACACCTACGGCAAGCTGACCGGCGGCCTGAAGGAAAAGCCCGACGCGGTGGTGCTGCTCGATGAAATCGAGAAGGCGCACCCCGATGTGTTCAAGAAATTCCTGACCGCATGGAATGACGGGCACGTGACCGAGGCCTCGACGGGGCAGCAGATCTCGACCGTGCGCTGCATCTTTATCCTGACATCAAACATCGCCACCGATGCGCTGTCCGAGATCGCGGACCGGCTGGCCGATGAGCCTGACAAGATGCGCGCCGAGTCGGTCGAGGCGCTGCGCCAGGCAGGCTTCGCGCCCGAAGTGCTCAACCGCCTGGACCGCATCTTCGTGTTCCGCCCGCTCGAGGGGCTGGACATCGCCCGCGTTTCCGCGCTGGAAATCGAGTCGATGATCGACAGCTATGGCCTCAAGGTCGAGACCGGGGGCATCGACCCTGCCCTGCTGTTCGAGGTCATGCGCCGCCAGGACCGCATGGGGCCTGCCGCCAGTGCGCGCGATCTGGCCCGCTCGATCGAGGACATGATCAGCGACTCGCTCATCACCGCCCGCCAGCAGGGCGCCAAGCTGGTGCGCGTGGTGCAGAACGAAGATGGCATCGTGGCCGAAATCGCGGACAAGAGCGACGCGCAGCAGGCCCGGATCAGTTCCTGACCCATGGCCGCGCTGTTCCGCCCTGCCCCCGTGGCCTCCCGCATGGCAAAAGGCATGGCCTGCTGAATGTCCGCTTTTTCGCGCCTCTGGCATCGTGCGCCGCTATGGCGGCTTTGCCTGTATCTTATTTTGCCCTTCGTGGTGCTGACGTTCATTTTCCCGCCAGCCTATCTTACGCGCAGGCTGCCCCGGCTGGCGCAGATCGCCACGGCCATCCATAACCGCCTGGGCATGCAGGACGCACCGGCCGATGGCGACCAGGCCGGTGGCGGCGGCCCGGGCGATGGGGTCGTGACCATGATGCCCATGACCGACCGGCTGACCAAGGCCATTCCGTTTGCCGGGCGCATCCTGCCGCTGCCCGCAGGCGTATGGCACCCGATCATCAACGTGATCGAAGGCCCGCATGGCGAATTGCTGGAAAATGTCCTGGTGCGGGTGCAGGGCCATGTCGTGACCGGCCTGATCGTGGCCAAGGGCACGACACAGCCGGTACCGGACGTGGCCAGCCCGCCGATGGACATAGAATGCCATGACGACCGCAACTACATGTCGCATATCGGGGCCAGTCACCCGCCCATGACGGAATGCTGGTTCACGCGTCTGGTTGATCCGGCCTCGATCAACCACATGAACGTCATTGCCGGGCGACTGCAGCAGGAAGGCTTCGTGCTGCCGCCGGTCATGCTCAGGGCGAACTGGGTCAACAGCACGCCCGCCACCGATGACAACATGAATGCGGAGACGGTGACGATCTATCTCAACCCCGTCAATGTCAACGACACCAAGATCCTGCGCTCGCCTGATTTCTGGACCAAGGACGCGCTGGCGCAGCAACCGGCAGCGGCCACCTTCGTCAAGCTCATGAATACATGGATGACAGGCTGGGCGCCGGTGCTGCATGATGGCTTCAACAGCGACATGCTGGCCTCGAGTGACGAGCAGCGCGCCCGGCTTTCGGCTGACCCGGCAGCGCCCCGCCCCGGCGAAGGCAACCCGCTGGACTGAACGAAGCCTGACACCCGGAAAGTTCCTGGGTACCGCCTTTTTTCAAAAAGGCGGCATTCTTCTGAAGCTTTTTGAAAAAAGCTTCACCAAAAACTTTTATTGTTTTTTATCAATATTCTATTTTTAGCCCTGACGCAGCACGTCCGATATCTCGATCAGGAAATCGAGCACCGTGCGCGTGCGCAGCGGCAGCGTGCGCGGGCCGGTATGCACGGCATAGAAGGGCAGCTCGGGAATGGTCCATTCCGGCAGCAGGTGCACCAGGCGGCCTGCGGCGATGTCCTCTTCCACCTGAAATGTCGGCAGCATGCCAATGCCAAGTCCCGCCCGCACGGCCTGCAGCACAGCCTCGCTGCTATTGGCGCGGAATGGCCCGTTGGCCGCCACCGTGGTCTCGCTCTCGCCCTTGCGGGTGAACTGCCAGTCATGCCGCGTGCCGCCATAGCTGTAGGCAATGCAGGGGTGATTGAGCAGGTCGCGCGGGTGGACGGGGGTGCCCCGGCGGGCAAGGTAATCGCTTGAGGCAATAACGCAGCGATGCACCGAGCCCAGACGGCGGGCAATCAATGAACCCTCGGCAATGGAGCCGATGCGGATGGCAAGATCCAGCCCCTCTTCCACCAGATCGCCAAACCCGTCGCGCATGACCAGTTCAACCGACAGGTCGGGATGTTCCTCCAGCAGGCTGCTCAGCCGGCTGGTCAGGTACAGCCCGAACGCCGTGGTCACGCCCAGCCGCACCAGCCCCGACACCGAGGCCCGCCTGCGCCCCAGCGCGGTTTCCGCCGTTTCAAGAATTTCCAGCACTTCATAGGCATGAGGCAGGAGGCTGCGCCCGTCTTCCGTCATCATCAGGCTGCGGGTGGTGCGGGCAAACAGGGTCGCGCCGTAATGGGCCTCAAGCAGGGCGATATGGCGGGAAATGGTCGGCTGGCTGGCGCCAGTCTCCCTTGATACGGCGGAGAACGATCCCGTCGCAGCCACACGGACAAAGCTGTGCAGGGCGGAAAGCAGATCCATGGGGCCTATTACATCCGGTATGTTATTACACAACTACGGCTTTAAACGGCATCGTATTTATACACAATATAGAGAAAAAACACCGCCGATATGTGTGAAACGCAGAGGTAACTTATACCACTCACGCATAGATGAACGGCCATAAAAAAACGGCGGCCCGCATGATACGGGCCGCCGCCTTCATCGTTCCATCCCGGTGCGAACCGGGGTGGTGCCGCCTGTTATCAGGCCGCCTTTGTCATGCCACGCAGCACGGTCTGGAGAATGCCGCCATTGCGGAAATACTCCACCTCATCCAGCGTATCGACACGGCACAGCAGGGGCACGTCCTGCTTGGAGCCATCGGCGCGGGTGATGGTCATGGTCATGGTCATGCGGGGCGTGATCTTGTCGAGACCACGGATCTCGAAGGTCTCGTCGCCCTTCAGGCCCAGCGTCTTGCGCGTCGTGCCTTCCTCGAACAGGAGCGGCAGCACGCCCATGCCCACGAGGTTGGAGCGGTGGATACGCTCGAAGCTCTCGGCCACGACCGCACGCACGCCCAGCAGCAGGGTGCCCTTGGCCGCCCAGTCGCGCGAGGAACCCATGCCGTATTCCTTGCCGCCAATCACGACCAGGGGCACGCCCTCTTTCTTGTATTCCATCGCCACATCGTAGATGGAGCCTTCCTTGCCATCGGGGAAGTGCTTGGAAACGCCCCCTTCGGTGCCGGGCAGCATCTCGTTCTTGATGCGGATGTTGGCGAACGTGCCGCGCACCATCACGCGGTCATTGCCACGACGCGAGCCGTAGGAGTTGAAGTCCTTCTTCGCCACGCCATGCTCTTCAAGGTATTTGCCCGCGGGCGAGCTTTCCTTGATCGCACCGGCAGGCGAGATGTGGTCGGTGGTGATGTTGTCACCAAGCAGCGCCAGCAGGCGCGCGCCGATGATATCGCCACGCGGCTTGGGCTCGGGCGTGATGTCCTGGAAATACGGCGGGTCCTGCACGTAGGTGGAAGACGCATCCCACTTGTAGGTCTCCGAACCGGTGGCGACCTTCAGCGCCTGCCATTCCTTCGTGCCCTGGCTTACATGCTTGTAGCGGTTGATGAACTCCTCACGCGTGATGGCGGAGCCCATGAGGGCCGCGATCTCGTGGTTGGTGGGCCAGATGTCCTTGAGGTACACCGGCTTGCCGTCCTTGGAGGTGCCCAGCGGCGTGGTGGTGATGTCCTCGCGCATCGTGCCCAGCAGCGAGTAGGCCACCACCAGCGGCGGGCTGGCCAGGTAGTTGGCGCGCACGTTGGGCGAAATGCGCCCCTCGAAGTTGCGGTTGCCCGACAGCACCGAAACCGCCACCAGCTTGTTGCCTTCAATCGCATCGACGATGTGATCTTCCAGCGGGCCGGAGTTGCCGATACAGGTCGTGCAGCCATAGCCCACGGTGTTGAAGCCCATCGCGTCCAGCTCAGCCTGCAGGCCGGCACGGTTGAGGTAGTCCGTCACCACCTGCGAGCCCGGCGCGAGCGAGGTCTTGACCCACGGCTTGGGCTTCAGCCCCAGCGCGCGCGCCTTCTTGGCCACCAGACCTGCCGCGATGAGCACGGCGGGGTTGGAGGTGTTGGTGCACGAGGTGATGGCCGCGATCACCACGTCGCCGTGGCCGATCTCGTAATTGGTGCCAGCCACCTTGGCCTTCTTGTCCTTGTCGGCCGCGGGCACGCCCAGGCTGCCGGTCAGTTCGGTCTCGAAGGCCTTGTCGGCACCCTTGAGCACCACGCGGTCCTGCGGGCGCTTGGGGCCTGCGATGGACGGCACGATGGTCTCGAGGTTGAGTTCCAGCGTGTCGGTAAACACGGGGTGGGCGGATTCGGCGTGGCGGAACATGCCCTGCGCCTTGAGGTATTCCGCCGTCAGCTTGATGCGGTGCTCTTCGCGACCGGTCTGGCGCAGGTAATCCAGCGTCAGGTCATCAACGGGGAAGAAGCCGCAGGTCGCGCCATATTCCGGCGCCATGTTGGCGATGGTCGCGCGGTCGGCCACCGGCAGGTGGTCAAGGGCGGGGCCGAAGAACTCGACGAACTTGCCCACCACGCCCTTCTTGCGCAGCATCTGGGTTACCGTCAGCACCAGGTCGGTGGCGGTCGCGCCCTCGGGCAGCTTGCCAACCAGCTTGAAGCCGATCACATCGGGGATCAGCATGGCGATGGGCTGGCCGAGCATGGCGGCTTCCGCCTCGATGCCGCCAACACCCCAGCCCAGCACGCCCATGCCATTGACCATGGTGGTGTGGCTGTCGGTGCCGAACAGGGTGTCGGGGTAGGCATAGTCCTTGCCATCCACATTGGCCGTCCACACCGCCTGGGCGATGTATTCGAGATTCACCTGATGGCAGATGCCCGTGCCCGGCGGCACGACCGAGAAGTTCTCGAACGCTTCCTGGCCCCAGCGCAGGAAGGCGTAACGCTCGCCATTGCGCTCGAACTCGATGGTCACGTTGTCCTGCAGCGCCTCAGGCGAGCCCGCCACGTCCACCATGACCGAGTGGTCGATGACGAGGTTGACGGGAACCAGCGGGTTCACCTTCTGCGGGTCGCCCTTGAGCTTGAGAATGCCGTCGCGCATCGCGGCCAGGTCAACCACGGCGGGAACGCCGGTGAAATCCTGCATGAGAATGCGCGCGGGCTTGAAGGGCACTTCCTTCGTGCTGCGCCCTTCCTTCAGCCATTCGGCGATGGCCTTGGCATCTTCCACGGAATAGGAATGCCCGTCCTCGAACCGCAGCACGTTCTCCAGCAGCACTTTCAGGCTGACTGGCAGGCGGCTGACGGAACCGATGGTCTTTTCCGCTTCCGGGATTGAGAAATAATGGTAGGTCTTGCCGTCCACGTTCAGTGTGCGGCCCGTTTTCAGTGAGTCGTGCCCAACCGTCTTCATTGGCTTTGTTTCCTCCGAGGCATCAGCAACGGATCGTCCCGTATGATCGTGTATCCTCCGCTGCCTTTTTTCCTGGCGCGGGGTTTGTGACCTTGTCGGGGACAACCTGCTTGATCTCCCAACGGTGGTAGAACATACCCGGACGCGGTTGCGACACAAGCTGGAGCCGGTAACAAGAAACCGGGAGCAGGCATTTTTTTGCCCGGCCCCCACTTTTTGCCCCTTGCCTGGAGGATTTCCGTCATTCCTGCCTTTACTCCCCCCGGCCACCCGCTGCTGGAAGTGGAAAATATCTCGGTTTTCCGCGGTGAACGGCTGGTTCTGGACCGTGTTGGCTTTACGCTCGAAGCGGGTGACGCCCTGCTCCTGACCGGCCCGAACGGGGCTGGCAAGTCCACCTTGCTGCGCGTGCTGGCGGGATTGCACAAACCGGAAGGCGGCCATGTGCTGTGGTCTGGCGTGGATGCGCTGGCCGATCGCAGCCAGCATGCGGGGCGGGTGGCCTATCTGGGCCATCAGGATGCGCTCAAGCTGGGGCTGACATTGCGCGAGAACCTGACGCTGGCGGCGCGCGCAAGCGGCGGAAATCCTGACCTGTGCATGGAATCACTCAACATTTCCGGCCTGGCCGACCTGCCCGCGCGCATGCTCTCGGCGGGGCAGAAACGCCGCGCGGCGCTGGCGCGCGTGCTGCTGGCGCAGGCGCCGCTCTGGCTGCTCGATGAGCCAAGCCTGGGGCTGGATATCAACACGATGGGGCTGCTTGGCACCCTGTTCGCCGCCCACCGGCAGGCTGGCGGAATTGTGATTGCAACCACCCATGTTCCCCTGCCCCTGCCCGATGCCCGCACGCATGCGCTGCCGGGGCTGAACGAATCCGACATCCCCCAGCCGCTGGAGGATTTCCCCGAGGACGACCTGCTGTGACACTCCGGATTCCCGCCCTCATCACCGCCATCCTCGAACGCGACCTGCGGCTCGCACTGCGCCACGGGGCCGACACGCTGGGGGCGGTGCTGTTCTTCATCCTCGCGGGCGCACTGTTCCCGCTCGCCCTTGGCCCTTCGCCCGAGCTGCTGCGGCGCATGGCGCCGGGCATCGTGTGGGTGTGCGCGCTGCTTGCGGCCCTGCTGCCGCTTGACCGGCTGTTCGGCTCTGAGCTGGAAGATGGCTCGCTGGACCAGTTGCTCATGACCGGCCTGCCGCCCTCGCTCATCGCGCTGGCCAAGATGATCGCCCACTGGCTGACCACCGGCCTGCCGCTGCTGCTGGCCGCAGGACCGCTGGCCATCATGCTCGGCATGCCCACCACCTCCATGGTGGTGCTGCTGACGGGGCTGCTGCTCGGCACGCTCATCCTCTCGCTCATTGGCGGCATGGCGGCATCGGTCGTGCTTGGCGCACGGCGTGGCGGCGTGCTGCTGCCGCTGCTGGTGCTGCCGCTGACCACGCCCGCGCTGATCTTTGGCGCAGCAGCCCTTGATGCGGCGCAGACCGGCCTGTCATGGGGGCCGGACCTTGAACTGCTTGGCGCGTTCCTTGCCGCGGCCCTGCCACTGTGCCCGCTCGCCGCGGGTGCCGGGCTGCGGGCAGCGGTGGAATAAGGCGACTATTTCCCGCCCGCAGGCGCCACGGCGTTTACCGGGCCTGCGGGGTCGACATCAAAGGGTACATTGCCTTCCGCAGGCGTGCCGCCGGGCGCGCGCATGCGCCAGTGCAGCACGTAATGCCCCGGCGTGAGCGCCACGGTGGTGGCCAGGCCCTGCTGTTCATCATCACTGGGAGAGGCCGCAAGCAGTTGCGGCACGCCGCTCGGGCCAAGCAGGAGCAGGCGCGCGCGGAACGGGTCGATCACGCTGTTATAGCCCAGCTTGATCGCCACATTGCCCGCAGGCACATGCTGCCCTGCCGCTGGCGTGGCGTGAACCAGCACGGGGGCTGCAAATGCCCGCGCTGCCACGACGCACCCGATGAAGGACAGGCCCAGCAAACGCAGCGTTGAAACACGGAACACGGGCAAGGAACACCTCCGGCATGGATGGAACTGCCCCGTGTATCCCCCCGATACACGCAGGGCGGCAAGACTTTCGTCCTGCCGCCCCGTTATTCAGACGTGTTCAGATGGTGCTGAACGCGATCAGATATAGTGTTCCTGAATGGGCTTGAGGCCATTGAACCCGGTCGAGCAATAGGTCGAAACATACGCCCCGGTGGAGAGCAGTTCGATCCGGTCGCCCGATTCCAGCCCCAGCGGCAGGGCATAGGGGGTCTTTTCATACATGATGTCCGCCCCGTCGCAGGTCGGGCCTGCAATGGCGACCGGGCCGGTTTCCATGCCATCATGCGGGGTGCGGATGCCATAGCGGATGGCCTCGCCCTCGGTCTCGGCCAGGCCGCCAAAACGCCCGATGTCGAGATAGACCCAGCGCACGCCATCATCCATGCCGCGACGGCTGACCAGCACCACTTCCGATGACACCACGCCTGCATCGCCCACCATGAAGCGGCCCGGCTCGATGATCATTTCCGGCAGGTCATTGCCGAAATGCTCGGTCATGGCGTGGCTGATGGCCACGGCAAAGCGGTCGATGCCCGGCACGTCGTCACGGTAACGGATGGGGAACCCGCCGCCAAGATTGACCATGCGCAGGTCAAGACCCGCCGCCTTGAGGTCGGTGAACAGCATGCCCACGCGGGCGATTGCCGCCTCGTACGCGCTGGTCTCGGTCTGCTGGCTGCCTACGTGGAAGGACAGGCCATAGGGGTCGAGGCCAAGGTCACGCGCGCGCAGCATCAGGTCGCGCGCATTGTCCAGCGTGGTGCCGAACTTGCGTGACAGCGGCCAGTCCGCGCCCTCATTCTCCACGATCAGGCGGCAATAGACGCGCGAACCGGGTGCGTGGCGGGCCAGCTTTTCCAGCTCTTCCGCGCAGTCAAAGGCAAACATGTCCACGCCTGCGGCAAAGGCGCGGGCGATGTTCGATGCTTTCTTGACCGTGTTGCCGAACGAGACATCCGCCGGGCGCGCGCCTGCTTCGAGGCACATGGAAATCTCTTCCCACGAGGCAGCATCGAACGACGAGCCAAGACCCACGAGGCGGGTCAGGATCTCACGGGCGGGATTGGCCTTTACGGCGTAGTAGATCCGGGCCAGTGGCAGCGCCTCGCGCAGGGCGCGGTAGCGTTCTTCCACCCGGTCGACATCAACGATAAGGCATGGCGTAGCAGGAGCCTGCTCAGCCAGATAACGAGCGATTTTGGGAGTCATCGCACCCAAATCCCTTCTGTACTGCCGCCCGGATGAACACAATTCTGGAATTGCACAAACGGACAGATGTTGCGAAACGGTCTAACGGACCAGCGACCAATAAGGACCCCCACCATGTGGCGGCCCGATTGCCAGAACGCTTGACGTCGTTGCGTAACCTCAGAGGGCCAGTGGCACGTGCGTTGTTGCGTAGGGAGCGCATATGCGCACAATACGCGCCTGACGCAATAGAAAAATCCGCACGGTCCGTAATTTTTCCTTTAAGATCACACGATCGTGGCACAATGCACACAGGCCGATCCATTCCGCGCCCGGCGTGCCACCGCACAACAGGACAAGACGCCCGCCTTGATTGGTTCCTCCTCTACTGAAATCGATATGACGGACATGCCCCCGCCCGCACATCACCTGCCGCATTTTTCCATGCAGCAGGTCAAAAAAGTGCTGCGTCAGGTCGCCCGCAACATCGTATCCGACCAGATCACGCTGGCTGCGGCAGGGTGTGCGTTCTACGCCACGCTGTCGCTGTTTCCGGCCATGAGCACGCTCATCTCGCTCTATGGCCTCCTGTTCGACCCGCAGACTGTGGAACCCCAGCTTGTGGTGCTGCGCAACGTGCTGCCCCCTTCGGCCTATGACATGATCGGCGCGCGCATCCACCTGCTGGTGGCCGAATCGCACTCATCGCTCACGCTGAACCTGATCATCTCCACCACCATCGCCACATGGTCGGCCTCGGCGGCCACGCGCTCGCTCATCCTGGCGATGAACGTGGCCTACAACACGCCCGAGACCCGCAGCTTCCTGCGTTTTCAGGCCATGGGCATGGCGCTGACCTTCTGCTCGATCTGTGGCGGCATCCTCACGCTTGCCCTCATGGTGGGGCTGCCGTTCCTGCTCGACTACCTGCCCCAGAAGCTCGAACTCGCCCCCCCGCCCGGCTCGGTCGAGCTGCTGGTGCGCACGGGCGGGCCGATGCTCATGCTCCTGTTCGTGCTGTCGCTGTGTTCGGCGCTGTACCGCTTTGGCCCGAACCGGCCCCATACCTACTGGCGGTGCATCCTGCCCGGCTCGATCGGGGCCACGCTGCTGTGGCTGCTCTCCTCGGTGGGGTTCTCGTATTATGTCAGCCATATCGCGGGCTACAGCGTCACCTATGGTCCGCTGGGCGCGTTCATCGCCATCATGATGTGGTTTTATGTCTCGGCCTATGTGGTGCTGCTCGGCGCGGAACTGAATGCGGGACTCGAGATCGAGATGAAACTGCGCTGCTCGCCCGACAAGACCATGGAAGGCTGGACCAAGCACCAGCGCCTTTAAAATAAAAACAGCCCACCCCTGTGCGCGTGATGTGTCCTTTAATAGAGGCGCCCCTGGCGCGTGGCGCTGGCCACCTGCGCATGCACGTCGCGCGCGGGTTCTATATCCACCATCGAGACCCCACGGCTTATGATACCGAGCTGCCGCGCGGCCGCGGCCGACAGGTCGATGATGCGGCGCCCATGATACGGCCCCCGGTCATTGATCCGGACCACGACCGAGCGCCCGGTGCTCACCGCATGCACCCTGACCCGCGTGCCCAGTGGCAACTGGCGGTGGGCGGCGGTCAGCGCATCGGGGTCAAACCGCTCGCCTGATGCCGTGGCATGCCCGTCCTGCATGTTCGTGCCATACCAGCTTGCCAGGCCGTGCTGGTTCCAGTGCGCGGGCACGGATGCCATGACGGATGGCCGCCTGACGCTGGCGCGCCCCCCATGCCGGGTGGTGCCCGCCGCATGCCGGACCGCCGCCTGCGTCGCGCTAAGCAGGCCGGATGTGGCCAGCATCAGGCATGCCACCGCCACGGAGGCGCCCAGGCGCGTCGTATTGCCGCCTTGCGCCGCGCAGGCAGGCCGATGGTCGGTGTTTCCTGTCATGCCGCGACCATAACATAATTTGGACCCACAGGGCATAATTCAGCCTGCCGGCACGGTGGAGTCGGCCCCTCAGGGAGGGCTGACACATGATCGGACTTGGAACCGGACGGCGGGCGTGCTAGGCGCGTGCATCATGGAGCGCCCTCTCATTGCCGTGTTGAACGGCCCAAACCTGAACATGCTCGGACTGCGGCAACCCGAAGTCTATGGCCGTGCCACGCTTGATGACGTGGAACAGGTCTGTGTCCAGGCGGCTGAACGGCTCGATGTCGCCATCGACTTCCGCCAGACCAATGGCGAGGGGGAGCTCGTTTCATGGATACAGGAATGCCGGGGCCGCGCACGCGGCATCATCATCAACCCGGCGGCCTATTCCCACACCTCGGTGGCCATACTCGACGCGCTGCTGGCCGTTGATCTGCCGGTCATCGAGGTGCACATCTCCAACATTCACCGCCGTGAAGCCTTTCGTCATCACTCCTACGTCTCCCGCGCCGCCATTGGCGTCATATGCGGGCTGGGCGTACGGGGGTATGCCCTGGCGCTTCAGGCCATGACAGACATGATTCTGGACGAGGACGATCAATGAGCCGACTGCTCGTGGATGCGGATGCCATACGGGCATTGGCTGAAATTCTCACCGATACCGGCCTGACCGAAATCGAGATCGCGGAAAAGGACAACCGCATCCGCGTGGTGCGCGCCGCCGCCCCCGTGGCGCATGCCGTGCCCGCCCCGGCTCCCGTGGCCGCGGCACCGGTTGCGCCCACGCCCGTGGCCCCGCCCGCAGCACACCCGGCCGACCTGTCCAAGCACCCCGGCGCCGTGACCAGCCCGATGGTGGGCGTGGCCTACCTGGCGCCCGACCCGTCCTCGCCCGCTTTCGTATCCGAAGGCCAGCAGGTGGCCGCGGGCCAGACGCTGCTGCTGATCGAGGCGATGAAGACCTTCAACCAGATCAAGGCTCCGCGCGCAGGCACGGTCAGCCGGATCCTGGTGCAGTCGGGCGACCCGGTCGAGTTTGGCGAAGCGCTGGTCATCATAGAGTAATGTTTTCCAAGATCCTCATTGCCAATCGTGGCGAGATTGCCCTGCGCATCCTGCGGGCCTGCCGCGAACTGGGCATCCGGACCGTTGCCGTGCATTCCACGGCCGATACGGATGCCATGTATGTCCGCCTTGCGGATGAAGCCGTGTGCATCGGGCCGCCCGCCAGCCGCGATTCGTACCTCAATGTCGCGGCCATCCTGTCGGCTGCCACCATCACCGGGGCGGACGCCATCCATCCCGGCTACGGCTTCCTGTCGGAAAACGCCGATTTTGCCGAGACGGTCGAGGCCCACGGCCTGACCTTCATCGGGCCGACGGCAGAACATATCCGCATGATGGGCGACAAGATCACCGCCAAGACCACCATGATGGCGCTGGGCGTGCCGCTGGTGCCCGGCTCGGATGGCGCGCTGGAAAGCCTGGAGCAGGCACGCGATGTTGCGGCGAAAGTCGGCTACCCCGTGCTGATCAAGGCGGCTGCCGGTGGCGGCGGGCGCGGCATGAAGGTCGCCCCCACCGAGGCCGACCTTGAGGAAGCCTGGAGCGTGGCCCGCACCGAGGCCCGCGCCGCCTTTGGCAATGACGAGGTCTACCTTGAAAAATACCTCGACAAGCCGCGCCATATCGAACTCCAGATCATGGCCGACACGCATGGCAACGTGGTGCATTATGGCGAGCGTGACTGCTCGCTGCAGCGCCGCCACCAGAAGCTGCTGGAAGAGGCAGGCTCCCCTGCCCTGACCGCCAAGCAGCGTGACGAGATCGGCGCAATCGCCACCGCCGCCCTGACCAAGCTCGGCTACCGCAACGCGGGCACGCTGGAGTTCCTGTACCAGGACGGGCAGTTCTGCTTCATCGAGATGAACACCCGCCTGCAGGTGGAACATCCGGTGACGGAAATGGTGTGCGACGTGGACCTCGTGCGCGAGCAGATCCGAATCGCGGCAGGCGAGCCGATCGGCTACAGCCAGTCGGACATCAAGTTCTCCGGCCACGCGATCGAATGCCGCATCAATGCCGAAGACCCGCAGACCTTCATGCCCACGCCGGGCACGATCACGGTCTACCATCCGCCGGGTGGCCTGGGCGTGCGAATCGATAGCGCACTGTATGCGGGCTACCGCGTGCCGCCGTATTACGACAGCATGATCGCCAAGCTGATCGTGCGCGCGCCGACCCGCCTCGAGGCGATCGAGCGCATGCGCCGTGCGCTGGATGAATTCGTGATCGAAGGCGTCAAGACGGTCATCCCGCTGCACCGCAAGATCCTCGAAGACCCCCAGTTCCGCAAGGGTGACTATACCATCCACTGGCTGGAAAACTTCGTGGCCCGCCAGCAGCAGGGCTGAACGGTCGGTCACGCTCCAAAACAGAAAAGCGATCCATGCTGAAAGGCACGGATCGCTTTTTTTATGACTGAAAAGTAAGGAAGTTTTTGGTGAAGCTTTTCCCAAAAAGCTTCAGATAACGTCCCTCATGCGCGTATCAGCGTAAAAATCATGCCGCGCGTCACGCCATGACCGGATCAAGATACGGGCTGGAGGCATCAAAGAATTTCTGGTTGTGGTCCAGTTCGAACGAAATCACGTACAGGCACCCCAGCGCACTGTCTATTTCCAGCCGCACGCCCAGATTGTCGGTCTGCCCCGCAAGCTGCTGCAAGTGCACGATGGCGAATTTGGCCGAGCGCGCCGTGCGCCCGTAATGCCCGCCATAACGGCCACTGAACTGTGCCATGCGGCCCATCATCTCGCCCAGCACCCGCTGCGCCTCGGGCGGCAACAGGTGCCGCTCAAGGATGGCGCGCAGGCGGATGATGTTCAGCCCGATGGTCATGGCGGACAGGATGCCCTGCAGGTAGGCGTCGATAATGGTATCGGGCGTATTTTCGGCATTGGTCAGCAGGCGCACGAAGCGGTCCACGTTGTGCTCGACCACATACAGCGTGGTGGGCAGCGTGCGGGCGCGGGCCACGTAGCGCAGCCCGCGCAGGATGCCGGTGCGCATCTGCCAGCGCATGTCGTTCGTATCGAACGGCAGCACCAGCCGGAACGCCCACATCGCGTACCACAGCCCCACCACCAGCGGCATGGCGGTGTTGAAGAACGCCACCTCGTCCAGCCGGCTCTGGTTGCCCGGCCCGAGCAGGATGGGCAGGAACAGGTTGTAAGACACGGCGCCAAGGATCAGGGCCGGATAGGCAAAGGCCAGCCCACCCGCCAGCATGGGCAGGAACAGGCACACCGCCATGATTTCATATGTGGTGGGCTCGGCCAGCCGCCACAGCACCAGTATGCCCCCCACGATCGAGGCGATAATGGCGCCACCGAGGAAGGCCCGGGTGGCCAAGGCCGGTTTTTCCAGCGTGGAGAACAGGCTGCACACGATGGAGACGAACATGATGAAGGTCAGCCCCGCCGACCATGCGGTCGTGATCCAGATCACCCCCGCCCCGAAGATGGTGACCGAGGCGCGCAGGCTGTTGGTAAAGGCCTGCTGCCAGTCACGGAAGGTCTTGAGCCGGTAGTGAAAATGGTCATGCGCCAGCGGGTTGCGGCTGGCGTCAAACTGGATCAGCGCCTGTTCCAGTTCATCAAGGATCTGGCCCAGCGCGTAATTGAGCATGCGCTGCTGCGAGAGCATCTGCACCAGTTGCGGGTCAACCGGCAGGCTGCCGGGGCTGCCCATTTCCTGGTCGAGGGAATCGGCCACGCTCTGCCGGCACGCCGCCTGCAGTTCCGCCAGCCGGGCCAGCACGGGGTGGATGTCGTCACTGGCCTCAAGCTCGCCTGCCATGTCCTTGAGGAAGGCCTGCACCTTGCTCGATGTCGCGTTGAAGGCGGCATCGGGGCGGCCCACCGGCCCCTGCATGAGGGCGGCAAGATCCAGCCCGCGCGAGAGCAGCATGGCCACCCGCGCAAGGGCCGCGCGGGCATGATCGCCCTCATGGCCGCGATGGGCGCCCATCTCGACCTCAGCAAACTCGATCTGGTCGCTCAGCGTGGTGATGTTGGAGAACACGCCCCGCGCCTGCTTGAGCACCTGCGTATTGCCCGACAGCAGGGAGGCCAGTGTCTGGGCCGCGCCGTTGATGGCGGTCATGAAATTGTCGGCCAGCCGGTCTTCCGCGCGCTTGGCCAGCTTGAACTGGAACAGCGAGGAAACCGTGCTCTCCAGCACGATGCCCAGCACGATATAGGTCGCGCGTGACATGGCGGTCATGAAGATGTGCTGCGGGTCGGCAATGCCATCAAGCGAGATGATGGCATAGGTGAACCCGCTCGCCCGCATGCCGTGAATGCGGTAATTGGTCATGGTGGCGGGGCCGGGCAGCAGCGTGCCGATAAAACAGAACGTGCCGATGCCGATGGCCAGCAGCAGGATGAACATGAGCGGCGCCTGCGGAAACGCCGCCACCAGCAGCACGGCGCAGATCGTGCCCACCACCATGCCGAACAGATGCCACCGCGCCTTGGCAACACTCTTGCCGCGCGTGCCCTGCGCCACCATCCACACCGTAAGCGCCGCCCATTGCGGGCTGCCAAGCTCCCACCACAGCGCAATGCCCAGCGCGATGAGCGAGGTGATGGTGGTGCGCAGCGCATAGCCGAAGGTGAAGATGCCCGGCGCGTACAGCCACCGCAGATGGTCCTGGCGCACGGTCATGCCCGGCGGCCACAGCCGCCGGAAAAATGCCCGTATCTGGTCCTGAAAACGGGTCAGGGAAAGCTCAAGACCTTTCATCCCGGCGCGTGGCTCCCCCTGTCCAGATACGATGCCTGCATATCGTACACCATACCGGTTGTACGAACAGGCTCACAGCCGAATGGCCGCATGGAAGAAAGCGTATGCCGCATGCCACCAGCGCCCGGACGGCAGGTTATTCGTCGTAAGAGACGAGCGTCTTGACCGGCACGTCCAGCCGGTCGCGGCCACCAAGGCCGGTCAGTTCGATCAGGGTGGCAGCCCCCACCACATTGGCACCCACCTTGTGCAGCAGGGCCACCGAGGCGACCAGCGTGCCGCCGGTGGCCAGCAGGTCATCCATCACCACCACGCGCTGGCCGGGCAGGATCGCATCGGCCTGGATGTGCAGCGAATCGGAGCCGTATTCCAGGTCATAGCTGTAGGACACCGTCTCACCCGGCAGCTTGCCGGGCTTGCGCAGCATGACCAGCCCGCAGCCCAGGCGGCTGGCCAGCGGCGCTGCCGTGAGGAACCCGCGCGATTCGATGGCGGCCAGCACATCGGGCGCCCACGGCGCCACGGCTGCGGCAAGGCGGCCCATGGCGATCTGCCAGGCATCGGCGTTCCGCATCAGCGTCGAGATATCGTAGAACAGGATGCCGGGCTTGGGAAAATCCGGGATATGGCGAATATACTGTTTCAGGTCGATCTGGGCGGTCGTCATGATCGGTGCACGGTCCCCGTTGCATGGTCATACAAATCCGGGACATACGCGCCCCGTTCACGAAACTGTCGCCCACTGGACGGCCCCCCGCTGTAGCCGCCACGCGCCAGCCCGACAACCCCATCCGCACCCCTTGCGCATGCTTTGGCATCCATCACGCGCCGGGGTGAAGGGAAGAAGATTTTATTCCTCAGCCGCCCCGGCAGGCAGCGAAGTCGGCACGCGGGCGGGGCGCAGCAGCACCATCACCATCATGATCGCGGCCCCCATCAGCATCACGCCCGCCATGGGCAGCGGCGAGTTGGCAGGCAGCATGCCCACGAACGCACCGGCCACGGCGCCAAGCACATATTGCAGCGTGCCGACAAAAGCCGAGGCGCTGCCCGCAAAACGCGGGTGGTCGGCCAGCGCGCCCACCGTGGCATTGGGGCCGATGATGCCGGTCGTGCCCAGCGAGACCATCATGGCCAGGATCAGGCAGCCCAGCATCCATAGCGGCGGATGGCCGCCATGCTGCATGGCAAAGGCAATGACAATGGCCATGACCGTCATGGCCATGGTGCCTGCCACCGCAACCCCCACCGACACGCCGAGGATACGGGCGGCGTCAATACGCCCCACCAGCACGCCATTGAGCTGCGACGCCCCGATCATGCACACCGCAAACACGCCAAACATCATGCCGAAATGCGCCGGCGTAAGCCCGAACTGGTGAATGAACACCGAAGGCGCGGCCGACAGGTAGGTAAAGGACATGAAGCACGCAAAGCCCGCGATCATGGCATGGGTAATGAACCCCCGGTCCCGCGCCAGCATGACATAGCGGCTGAACAGGGTTACGGGCGAGAACTCGCTGCGGTTGGCAGGCTGCAGGGTCTCGGGCAGGACGCGCCAGATCAGCCCGATGCAGATCACGCCATAGACTGCCGCCGCCCAGAAGATCGACCGCCACGACGCGATCGACAGCACCAGCCCGCCCAGCGTGGGCGCCAGGATGGGCACGACCCCCATCACCAGCACCAGCCGCGACATCAGCCGCGCGGATTCATTGCCATGCGACATGTCGCGCACGCAGGCGCTCGGAATGATCAGGCTGGCCGAAGCCCCGAGCGAGGCCACGAAGCGGAAGAACGAAAAGGTGGGAATGTCGCGCGCCATGGCGCAGCCAACCGAGGCCAGCGTATAGACCAGCGTACCCACCAGCATGGGCCTGCGGCGACCGAATCGGTCCGATAGCGGGCCCATGGTGATCTGGCCGATGGCCAGCCCCACGAACCACACCGCCAGCGTCATCTGCGCCGAGCCCGCGCGGCCATGCAGCGTGGTTTCAAGCTCGGGGAAGGCAGGCAGGTAAATATCGGTCGAGACCGGGCCGACCGCGGTCAGGAACCCCAGCAGGATCGCGATCCAGCCCATGGGGCGGCCGGTCGTTTCAGGCACGGGGGTTTCTGCCGGACGGCCCGCCGTTGCGGATGAGCCCATGAGGCGCTCCAATATTAAAAGACTGTGGGGACTAGTAGACCAGCGTGGTCCATTTTTTCACCCTCTAATTACAACATCACTGCAATTCATTCCTGCCATGGCCGCAGGCCGCGCATGCGGCGCATGAGCCACACCCCCACCAGCGCGGAGAGGCCAAAAAGCCCGATGGCAACCCCGATGCGCGCCCCGCCACCGAGCCGCATACCCGTGCCCACCAGCACGAACACCACGGTCTGCGGCAGGCTGCCCAGCAGGGTAGCCAGCACGAACGGCACGACCCTGACCCCCAGCATGCCTGCGGCCAGGTTGAGCAGCAGCGCCGAGCCGACCGGCATGAGCCGCAGCGCCAGCACCGAGGCGAAGGGGGCCGCGCGTACGCAACCTTCCACCCGCGCCAGGGTTGCACCAAGGCGGGCGGGCATGCGCATGCGCCCCGCCCACCGGCCCCAGCCATAGCCCCACAGGCACCCGGTTACGGTAGCCAGCGTGGCCAGCGCGCATCCGGCCCCGATTCCGTAAGCAGCACCCGCGGCGAAGCACACCGCCTGCCGGGGCAGGCCCAGCCCGCAGAACACGCTGCCCACCAGCACGAACACGGCCACGCCGCCTGCGCCCGCATGCAGGCCATGCCCCGCACTCAGCATCTCGCGCACGCCGGGCAGGCGGCCGAGCGCCACCGTCAGCGCGACAAAGGCCGCCAGCAGAAGCAGAGGCCGGACCAGCACGCGCAGACTGCCCTGTGCCACGGGCGCGGGCGGTGCGGCGTGCGGTGCTGTCATGCGTGCGTCCCGGTTGTGGAAGAATATATGTTCCTCCGCGCCTAGCATCGCCTTGCGGCTGACTGCAAGGGCGGTCTAAATCCGGTTATGTCCGCATATCCTTCCACTGGCTCCCTGATGGGCCGCACGCCCCCTTCCGCGCAGGATCTGCGCAACAGGCAGCGTATCTCCACCTGGCTGTTCGCCATCTGCTTCATGCTCGTGGGCATGATCGCCCTTGGCGGCTACACGCGCCTGACCGGCTCGGGCCTGTCCATCATGGACTGGCGGCCGATCACCGGCATGATCCCGCCGCTGAGCCATGCGGAATGGGAGCGGCAGTTCGAACTGTACAAGACCATCCCGCAATACAAGATCCTGCATGATGGCTTCGGGCTTGCGGGCTTCCAGCAGATCTTCTGGGCGGAATGGACGCACCGCTTCTGGGGGCGGCTGATGGGCTTCGTGCTGCTGGTGCCGCTGGTGTGGTTTTCCATCACCGGGGCGCTAAGCCGGGGGCTGGCGCTGCGGCTGGTGCTGTTTTTCGTGCTGGGCGGGCTGCAGGGCGCCATCGGGTGGTTCATGGTGGCATCGGGCTTCAACCCGGACAGCACGGCCGTGGCCCCGGTGCGGCTGGTGCTGCACCTGTGCTGCGCCTTTGCGCTCTACATCGCCATTTTATGGACGGCGCTGTCCGTGCGCACGCCACGCCCCGTCTTCATTCCCGCAACGCCTGAAGTGCGGCGCATTCATGCACTGGTCTGGGCCATCTGCCTGCTGGTGGGCATAACCGTGATCGCGGGCGGCTTTACAGCGGGCACGCATGCGGGCTTTGCCTACAATACCTTCCCCCTCATGGATGGGCACCTGATCCCGCAGGGTTATGCCAGGCTGCACCCCTTCTGGCTGAACTGGTTCCAGAACATTCCCGCCATCCAGTTCGACCACCGGCTGCTGGCCACCACCACGGCGGTGCTGATTGGCGTGACGATCGTGCTGGGGCTGCGCACCCCGCAACTGGGCAAGGACGTGCATGCGGCCCTGGCCGTGCTGGGCTGGCTGGTGCTTTTGCAATACGCACTGGGTGTTACCACGCTGCTGCTGGTCGTGCCGGTTTGGGCGGGCACGGTGCACCAGACCTGTGCCGCGATCGTACTGACGGCGGCCATCATCACGCTGCACCGGCTGCGGGGGGTTGGCCGACCCTGAGCGTATTGGAATACGCGATGGATCAAAAGAACGCCGCCTTTTTGAAAAAAGGCGGCACCCAGAAACTTTTGTTATTTTTTATCAATGAATTGTTTTCAAACAGTCTCTTAGCTTCTGTCTGTTTCGATAACGGTTTGCTGGCCATGCACACCTGATCCGGCGCTGAGGCCGGTTTATGCTACGGAGTGTTACGGCGCTGCACCCCACGCTTGCGCATCGGCCCAAACCGGGCAGAAATGCCATTCATGAATAAAGAGGCGCGCACCCGTCTCGCTGCCCCACAAGGGCATCCGGCGCGGCAATCCCTGCGTTATGCAATGCGGCGTCAGGAAAGCGGCCGCGCCGCGTCTTTTCCCGATCGGTGATTTTCTGCGATAAACCCCATCAAGACATGCAGGAATGGAACATGCACAAGCTCAAACAGGCACTGACAGGCGTGACGCTGGCCCTGATTGCGTGCGGCTCACTGAGCCTGCCCGCCCATGCTGCCCCCCATGGCGGCGGCGGCTTTGGCGGGGGCGGTCGCGGCGGGGGTGGCTGGCATGGCGGCGGAGGTTGGCATGGTGGCGGTGGCTGGGGCGGCTGGCACGGTGGATGGGGCTGGGGCGGCTGGGGTGCGGGCTACTACCCCGGCTATGTCGGCTGGGGTTACCCCATGGGCGGCTGGGGCTGGGGTTGGGGCGGCGGCTGGGGTGGCTGGGGCTGGGGTTGGCCCGGTTATTATGGCGCGGGGGCCGCGATGGGGGCTGCCGCGGCAAGTGCCAGCTACCGGGCCGCACCCGAAGTCTATAACGCCACGGGCAACAACGCGCCTGAAGACGATTCCGTCTATGACAAGGATCTGTCCACCCTGCTGGCCCCAGCTCCGGCACAGCCGCAGCCCGGCACGCAGGGCCAGCCTGCGCCACAGCGCCCTCCGGCTTCATGTCCTAAAGGGCAGGTCTATAATGACCTGACCGAAAGCTGCGACCGGCCCTGACAGGGAGCACATCATCAATGCTTTCGGGTGCCGCCTTTTTGCCGGAGGCGGCACTTCCTGAAGCTTTTTGAAAAAAGCTTCACCAAAAAACTCTTTTCCGTTAGCGGGCAGGAAAGACCTCAGCCAACCGAGGCTGCCGCCTTACGTGGCAACCAGCCTGCCAGTTCCTCGCGCACCAGGGTCTCGAGCAGGTCGATGGCATCGGGTGAGTTGTTCAGGCATGGGATCAGGGCCAGTTCCTTGCCGCCCGCCTTGATGAAGTCTTCCGCCGCCTCGTTGCCGATTTCATCAAGCGTTTCGATGCAGTCGGAAATGAAGCCCGGCGTAATCACCGCAATACGCTCGATGCCCTGCCCGGGCAGCGACTCGATAAACGGCGCGGTATAGGGCTCCAGCCATTTTGCCGGGCCAAAGCGGGACTGGAAGGTAAGCGGCATCATGCGCTCGTCATACCCCATGGCCTGACGCAGCGCGATGATGGTGCGCGCGCATTCATCGGCATAGCTGTCACCCTTTTCCACATACACCTTGGGCAGGCCATGGAAGGAGGCGACAATCATCTGCGGCTTGAAATCAAGCGTTTCGAGCCGGGCCGTGATCGAGCGCCCAAGGGCCGCGATATAGGCCGGATGGTCGGGGAAAGCCGGCAGGGTGCGGATGGCGGGCTGGTTGCGCAACCGCATGAGGGCACGAAACGCCTGGTCATTGGCCGTGGCCGTGGTGGTGGCGCTGTATTGCGGGTAAAGCGGGGCAAGCAGGATGCGGTCGCACCCCTGGGCCACCAGCTCATGCAGCGCCTGGCTGATGGAGGGCTGGCCATAGCGCATGCCCCAGGCCACCGGCACATTGTCAGCTTCCAGCCTTTTGGCCAGCATTTCCGCCTGGTCGCGCGTATAGGTGCGCAGCGGGCTTTCATTACGGTCATGATGCCAGATGCGGTGATACGCCTCGCCCGACTTGCGCGGGCGGAAGGTCAGCACCGGGCCATACAGGATCGGTTTCCAGATCAGGGGACTGGCTTCGATAATGCGCCGATCTGACAGGAATTCAGCCAGATAGCGGCGCACAGGGCCATAGCCGGTGCCATCGGGGGTGCCGAGATTGCTCAGCAGTACCCCGGTGCGCGGCGGTGCATCTTCATGCCCCGCCGCGCGCTTTATGGTAATAAATGTCATGCTCCGGCTGCTACAGGAAGCCGGAGGAGGATGCAAAACAGGAGCGGACCCACACCCTGCACGGGCTGCATCCTAGCGGCGCGCGCGCACCCGGACCGGCTGCATGGCACGCGCGGGGGCTGAACAGTAACGGGCGGCGGCAACAAGGCCCAGCAGGGCCACAACGGGGGAAAGCATCTGGACAAAAGCGAACATTACGGTCCCTTTCCTGATCGGACACCCATCACTCAACCGCGCGGATCATATCGGCGTCAATCAAAAAATACCGGCCTTGCGTGCAACCTTGACGCATTTGCCCATGAGCGAGGGCAGCGCCACAGCGCCATCAGCGGGGTAATGCACGTATCCCTGTGCCGCCAAACTGTTGGGAAAGGCCGCAATCGTGGCTGCGTACACATCCACAAGCAGTGTAAAATGGGTGAATACATGCTTCACCTGCCCCACCATGCGCCAGTGCGGTTGCAGGTGGGGGGTAGCAGGCGCCTGCGCCAGCGCTTCCGCCTGGGGCCACGGGTCATCGCGCCAGTGCGGCCCCGGCAGGCCCATCATGCCGCCAAGCAGCCCCTTTTCAGGGCGGCGGACCAGCAGCAGGCCACCGGCTTCATCCACCAGGCAGAAATGCACGCCATGCCGCACGGGCCGCACGGGCTTGGGCGCGCGGCGCGGCAGGGTGGCGGCAATGCCCTGCGCATGGCCCGCGCAGGCCTCGCGCCACGGACACAGCACGCAGGCGGGATTGCGCGGCGTGCAGATGCCTGCGCCAAGGTCAAACAGGGCCTGCGCGAAATCAGACGGGCGGGCTTTTGCCTGCGCATCCGCGTTCAGGGTCACGGCGTGGGCGGCAATGGCCTTGCGGGCACCGGGCAATGGGTCGGTCAGGGCGAACAGGCGGCTGGTCACGCGCTCCACATTGCCATCCACCGGCACCACGGGGCGGCCAAAGGCGATGGCGGCAATGGCCGCTGCGGTATAGGCCCCGATTCCCGGCAGTTCCAGCAGCCCTTCCACCGTATCGGGAAAGGTGCCGCCCCGCGCTGCCACGGCCTTGGCGCAGGCATGCAGGTTGCGTGCGCGGGCGTAGTAGCCAAGCCCCGCCCACAGCGCCATGACCCGGTCCTGGGGCGCGCGGGCCAGCGCCGTGACATCGGGGAAGGCGGCAAGGAAGCGCTCGAAATAGGGGATGACCGCCGTAACCGTGGTCTGCTGGAGCATGATCTCGCTCAGCCAGACCCGATAGGGATCAACACTCTGGCCGGGCAGCGCGCGCCATGGCAGAATGCGACGGTGCCGGTCATACCAGCGTAACAGATCGGTAGCACAAGATAACACGGACCCGTTTATGACGAACCCGCCACCACGCAGCAAGAAAAAGAACGAAGCCGCCGCTGCCCCCGAGCCGCCGCGCCGGGCCTTTCGCGCGCGCAGCATGGCGGCCCTGCTGCCACAGATCAGCCAGCCGGTCTTTCGCAAACAGTCAGCCGCCGCCGTGCAGGTGATGACGGACTGGGCGGATATTGTAGGCCCGCATCTGGCAGCACTGACCGTGCCGCGCAAGCTCTCGGCCGGCACGCTGACGGTGGGCTGCCAGGGGCCGGTGGCAATGGAACTGCAACATCTCGCGCCCACCGTCATTGCCCGCATCAACACCACCTGCGGCCACGGCGTGGTCAAGCGGCTGAAAATGGTACAGGACCTGCTCGCACTGCCCCAGCAGGCCCCATCCCCTGCCCCGCCGCGCACGCCACCGCCACCCGTGGAGATTGACGACATGCCCGACGGCCCGCTGAAAGAGGCGCTGGCATCACTCGGCGGATGGCTTCGCGCCCGACAGGGTCAGTGAAAAGACAAAAGTTTCTGTTGAAGCTTTTTTCAAAAAGCTTCGTTTGATCAGCGAGATGCGCACTGTCATGAAAATGCCCGGTTCCCCGGGTTTCCTGACCCGTAACATCACGGAACGGTGAGGCATGAGGGCTGGATATCTGGCCGATCCATGCCAATATCGCGTTTGCAATGGTACAAAAAAGGAACCCGTCAGATGCGTAAGTTGGCCCTGCTGCTGGCTGTATCCATGGGATTGGTTGGCGTTCTGCCCGCTCCTGCGGCCCATGCATGGGGTGGCGGCTGGCGCGGTGGCCCCGGTTGGGGCGGCGGCTGGCACCGTGGCTGGGGCTGGGGCGGCTTTGGCATGGGCATGGCCGCTGGCACCGCGCTGGGGGTTGCCATGTCGCCCTATCGCTACCGGCCCTATGGCTACGGGTATGGCTATCCGGTCTATGGTTATCCGCCGCCCTACCCGGTCTATGCCTATCCGCCGCCACCACCCCCGCCGCCCCCGGCCTATTACGGTTATTACCGCTAGGTTCTGGGACGGCAGCAAGGCTGCTGGTAAAGCGTTTTGAAAAAAGGCGGCGCTTTTGCCTCAGTTGCGCCCTGGCGGAACTGGCAGCGCGGGCAGGCCCCAGATCACCTGCCAGGAATGGAACGGCGACCACGCATCCCCTAACGCACGGTGCTGCATGCGTGGCCGGCATGCTTTTGCCTATCCATGCCGTGCCACACGCTCAAGCGCCAGCCGCACCTGCATGCCACGCGATGCTGACGGGTCGAGGCAGGATTTTACCATCCCGGCATACACCAACCGACAGCAGCGACGGGTCTGTCACTCTGGCGACCTGGCAGGGCACCATCAGCCATGCCGGATCAAATGCCCCTGCATCACGGGCAACCCGCCGCGCCTGCAGGATGGCGTGCGTCAGGCCATGGGGCCGTGCAGCCTCGGAGGGCCAATCAGTCCATCCTGGTGCGGGTCTACATCATGGCTGGAATGGTGCCGGAAAGGTTGAAATCAGGGCGGCAGGACCGTATGGTCATGCCTCATGCCCCGACCGCGACAGGGCAGGAAAGGATCGCATGCACTCTCTCCTCCGCGCCGATACGCTTGATACGTGCGTCCTGACACGCAGCCAGTACAGCATCATCATGGACCTGAAGGAAATTGACGGCCTGCGCGGCATATGGGAGCGCATGGGCCGCGTACGCGCCAACCCCGCCGCGAACCTGCCCGATCTGTGGCTTGAAGTTGAAACCATGGAGTACATGGCCGAGGGCCTGCTGTTATACTGCCCCATGGCAACCGACCCGGACGGCACCACCACATTCGACCTTGATAACGTGCTGATGATCCTTGGGCGCTATGAGGATGTCACCACCATTCCCGGCTGGCTTGCGCCCGAACGCACGCTGTACCGCATTGACGCCAGCAGGTTGCTGCCAGATGAAGTCGAGCTTGACCCGGTTGAATACGACTGAATACTTCAGAACGGATCAAAGTTTCTGGTAAAGCCTTTTGCCCAAAAGCGTCTACAGGCTGCGGGCCGCCTGCACGAACGCTTCAATCAATGCAGGCGACTTGATGCCGGGGGCGGTTTCCACCCCGGATGAGACATCCACCGCCCGCGCCCCGCTGCGCATCACGGCCGCGCGCACGTTATCGGGCCGTAGGCCACCGGCCAGCATCCACGGCACCGGTGCCTGCCAGCCCTCGGTCAGGCTCCAGTCAAAGGCCTGTGCATTGCCGCCGGGGCGCTGTGCGCCTGCGGGCGGGCGGGATTCAATCACCAGCCCATCTACAGTACAGTTTTGCGGCAGGTCGGCGCGTGCGGCAATACCGGCGGCCAGCCACACCTTCACGCCAAAGCGCGCGCGGATGGCGGCGGCACGGGCGGGGGTGTCATAGATCTGCAACCCATCCAGCGTGACAGTGTCCAGCACGTGACGGATCTCGTCATCCGTCGGGCGGACGAACAGGCCGATGGCGCGCGGGCCATCAGGCGGCAGGTGGCGCACCAGCGGGGCGGCCTGCGCGGCCGTGACATGACGGGGCGAACGGCTGAAAAACACGAACCCCACCCAGTCGGCCCCGGCAGCACTGGTGGCCTCCAGCCCTGCCCCGTCACGGATGCCGCATATCTTGACCCTGACTGTCATGATGTTTCCGCCGCTACTTTAAGGTTCAAAAGTTTCTGGGTGCCGCCTTTTTTCAAAAAGGCGGCGTTCTTTCAAAGCTTTTTGAAAAAAGCTTCATCAAAAACCTTTTTCAGGAAAGCGCCGTTTTCAGTTCGGCAGCAATCGCAGCAGCCGCAGCGGCGGGGTCAGCAGCACGAGTAATGGGGCGGCCCACCACGATCCAGTCAGCCCCGGCAGCACTGGCCTGTGCGGGGGTCATGACCCGCTTCTGGTCACCCAAAGCGCTGCCTGCCGGGCGGATGCCAGGCACCACCAGCACCGGTTTATCACCAAGCGCTGCCCGCAGCGGCGCGATCTCGTGCGAGGAACAGACCAGCCCATCCGCCCCGGAGTCCATGGCCAGCGCGCCAAGGCGCAGCACCTGCGCCACCACGCTGCCTTCCACCCCGGTCTCGTGCAGGGCGGCTTCATCCATGCTGGTCAGCACGGTCACAGCCAGCAGCAGCGGGCGGGCATCTGCGGGAAAGGTCTCGTCAATCGCCTTGCGGGCGGCAGCAATCATGGCGCGGCCACCGCTGGCATGGATGGTCAGCATGGCAGGCCGGAGTGCAGCAAGGCTACCAATGGCCGAGGCCACGGTGTTGGGAATGTCGTGCAGTTTCAGGTCAAGAAAAAGCGGGCTGTCGCCTGCCGCCTCGCGCACCGCATCGAGCCCGCAGGCATAGGTGAACTCAAGCCCCAGCTTGACCATGCAGGCAGGCCCCGCCACCTGTTCGCGCCAGCTTACGGCCTGCGCGGTGTCCTTGGTGTCGAGGGCAACGATAAGGCGGGTGGACCGTCCATGGCTCATTGGCGGCGCTCCAGTGGCAGAAATGGCGGGTTGGTCAGGATCAGGAATGCTCGGGCGGCTTGGGCAGTTGCGGGGCCGCCTCAGCGGTTGGGGCCACCTCGGGCGCAGGCGGCGTCTCGACCGGCTGGGGCGCGGCATAGGCCTTGAGCATGGGGGAATTGGCCGGGGCCGATGTCAGGCCCGGCGGGCGGGTCGGCGCATCGGTATCAGGCAGGCTGGCGCGCAGGGTGCGCAGTTCCTGTTCGGCGCGGCGCGCGCGGCGGATCTGGCGCAGCACCACGATCCAGACACTGGCCGAGCCGGTGGCATAGAACAGGGCGGCCACCAGCAATGCCAGCACGCCGGGCGATGACGTCCATTTCCACTGCAGCCATGACAGTTCCACCGGCGCCTGGTTGCAGGCCGCGAAAATGATGAGTGCCACGGTCACGGGCAGGGTAATGAAAAGACGTATCATGATCATGTTTCCCTACCCCCAACAACCAGTGCCTGCAAGAAAATCAATTCATGCGGCGCTGCCTTGATCGGGCGGCACGGGCATGGTTGCCTGTAGCACACAGGGCGCAGGGAGCGAGGCAATGGGCAAGGTTGTCGTTTTTCGCAACGCGGCGCGGCGTGATGAATCCTGGGCGGTTGAAGCCCGCACCGGGCGCAAGACGTGCATCGCCAGCATCTATGCCACGCGCGCCGCGGCCGAGGCCGATTGCGCGTGGCGCAACAGCCAGGTTGCGGCCTATCGTACCTTCCTTGAGCGCAACGCGGTGGCGGTGCCGCAATACAGCATCCGCCCCTATCGCCGTGCCGACCTGCCGCGTGCGTGGCGGCCCCTGCCCGCGCTGGGCTTCCTGCATGGGCAATTCCACTAATTAATTGATTAAAAATAGTAAAAGTTTTTGGGTGTCCCCTTTTTTCAAGAAGGCGACGTTCTTTTGAAGCTTTTTGAAAAAAGCTTCACCAAAAACTTCTTCAGGTTTTTTCCCTGCCCCCGGCCTTCGCTCACCCACCGTGGGGTATGGTATAAAGCACGGTCAGGCCCAGACCCGGCCACAAGCCGATTGCAGCAAACGGAGATTTCATGACCGCGACCGCCTCCCCCCTTTCTCCCGTTCTGGAACAGGCGGACCGCACGCTCGATGCGGCCCTTGAGCGGCTTTTTGCCTTCCTGCGCATTCCCAGCATTTCCACCCAGCCCGAACATGCCGATGACTGCCGCCGTGCGGCGCAATGGCTGCGTGATGAACTCGATGGCCTCGGCTTTGACGTGACCCTGCACGAAACGCCCGGCCACCCCATCCTTGTCGCCCATGACCGCACGCCGCCCGCAGGCCCGCATGTGCTGTTCTATGGCCATTACGACGTGCAGCCCGTCGACCCGCTGGAACTGTGGGAAAGCGGACCGTTCGAACCCAAGCTGGTCACGGCGAAAGACGGCACGAAGCGCATCGTCGCCCGGGGGGCTTCGGATGACAAAGGCCAGGTCATGACCTTTATCGAGGCCATCCGCGCCATTCGCGCAACAGGCGGGCAGATGCCGGTGCGCATCTCGCTGCTGATCGAGGGCGAGGAAGAATGTGGCGGCCCCAGCCTGCTGCCCTTCATGGAAACGCACCGCGAGGAACTGCGCGCCGATATTGGCCTGATCTGCGATACCGCAATGCTGCCCGGCGTGCCCGCCATCACCACCACGCTGCGCGGCATGCTTGGCGAGGAGGTGCATCTGCGCTGCGCCTCGCGCGACCTGCATTCCGGCATTTACGGCAATGCCGCGCGCAACCCCGCCGAGGTACTGTGCCAGGTCCTGTCCTCCATCCGTGATGAGGCGACGGGCCGGGTCACGCTGCCCGGCTTTTATGCGGGCGTGCAGGACCCCACGCCCGAACTGCGCGCGCGCTGGCGCGAGATTGCGCCCGATGACGCAACCTTTCTGGGCGAGGTCGGGCTTTCATGCCCGGCGGGGGAAAAAGGCTACACCGCCATCGAGCAGACATGGTGCAGGCCGAGCTTCGAGATCAATGGCATTTCCAGCGGTTATGCTGGCGCAGGCTTCAAGACCGTGCTGCCCGGCGAGGCCGTGGCCAAGGTGTCGTTCCGGCTCGTCGCCGGGCAGGACCCGGTGCATATCCGCCAGGCTTTCTGCAGTCATGTGCGCAACATGGTGCCCGAGGACTGCACGGTCACGTTTACGCCCTGCGGGGGATCGGTAGCCAGCGCCCTGCCCGATGATGCCTTTGGCCTGCAACCCGCCCTCGACGCGCTGGGTGCTGAGTGGAACACCCCTGCGGTGACCATCGGCTGTGGCGGCTCGATCCCGGTGGCTGCTGACATGCAGCGCGTGCTGGGCATGCCCGCCCTGCTGGTGGGCTTTGCGCTTGATGATGACCGCGCCCATTCCCCCAACGAGAAATACGACCTGACCTCCTTCCACAAGGGCATGCGCTCATGGATCCGCATCCTGCACGCCATGCCCGCGACCGATGCCTGAGCCCATGCCCCCCCTTGCCCTGACCATGGGCGACCCCGCCGGGATCGGGCCGGAAATCACCGCAGGCGCCTGGCGGGCCATGCGGGCCGGCGCCACGACCTTTGCCGTGATTGGCGATGCGGCCCTGATCGCCCGCTCCGGTGTGACAGTGCGCGAGATTGGCAGCATTGGCGAGGCTGCGGGCGTGTTTGCCGATGCCGTGCCGGTGCTGCCGGTCACGCTGGCCGCCCCTGCCGTGGCGGGCCAGCCGGACAGCCGCAACGCTGATGCCATCACCACCTCCATCGCGCGCGCGGTGGAACTCGCCCGCCACGGGCACGCGGCGGGTGTGGTGACAAACCCCATCAGCAAGATCGTGCTGAAAAAGGCGGGGTTCGCCTATCCCGGCCATACCGAATACCTTGCCGCCCTGTGCAACGTGCCGGGGCGCGAGGTGATGATGCTCGCCTGCCCGGAACTGCGCGTGGTGCCCATTACCATCCATGTCAGCCTGCGCTGCGCGCTTGATGAACTCACCACCGAAGGCATCATCGCCGCCACCCGCACCACCCATGCGGCATTGATGCGTGATTTTGGCATTGCCCGCCCACGCATCGCCATGGCCGGGCTGAACCCGCATGCGGGCGAAGGCGGCACCATGGGCACGGAAGAACAGACCATCATCATCCCCGCCATGGAGGCGCTGCGCGCGCACGGCATGGATGTAAGCGGCCCGTGGCCACCGGATACGATGTTCACGCCCCCCGCCCGCGCGCGCTATGACGTGGCGATGTGCATGTATCACGATCAGGCGCTGATCCCGCTCAAGACCATCGACATGACGCAGGGGGTCAACACCACGCTGGGGCTGCCGATCATCCGCACATCGCCCGATCACGGCACCGCCTTCGATATTGCAGGCCAGGGCACGGCTGACCCCTCCAGCCTTGTCGCGGCATTGCGCATGGCCATGCAGATGGCTGAATACAGGAACAGGTCATGAGCGCATCTTCTCCCGCCGCCATCCGGCTGGGCGTGAACATCGATCACGTCGCCACCGTGCGCAACGCGCGCGGCGGCACGCATCCCGACCCGGTCAAGGCCGCCCTGCTGGCCCAGAAATCAGGCGCTGATGGCATTACCGCCCACCTGCGCGAGGACCGCCGCCACATCCGCGATGCCGACCTCGAGCGCCTGCGCGCGGAACTGGCCATTCCCCTGAACATGGAAATGGCCGCGACCGAAGAAATGACTGCCATCGCCACCCGCCTGCGCCCGCATGCCTGCTGCCTCGTGCCCGAGCGGCGGCAGGAAGTCACGACCGAGGGCGGGCTGGACGTAATGGGGCAGGCCGAGACGCTGGCCCCGCGCATTTCACGGCTCAATGACGCAGGCATCCGCGTCTCGCTGTTCATCGACCCTGATGCCGCGCAGATTGAAACCGCGGCAAAGCTGGGTGCTGCCGTGGTGGAACTGCATACCGGCGCCTATGCCGATGCGCCCGATACGGCTGCCCGCGCGGTGGAACTCGGCCGCCTGACCATAGGCGCCGCCCATGCCGCGCGTTGCGGGCTGGAAGTGCATGCGGGCCACGGTCTGACTTACGATAACGTGCCCCCCATCGCGGCCCTGCCGCAGGTGATGGAACTCAATATCGGGCATTTCCTGATCGGGCAGGCCATTTTTGACGGGCTGCCCGCGGTCATCGGGCACATGAAGGCCGTGATTGCTGCGGCGCGGGCGTGAGAAGCCACGGCAAGGCAGATAAAAGTTTTTGGGTGCTGCCTTTTTTCAAAAAGGCGGCGTTCTTCGAAGCTTTTTGCAAAAAGCTTCACCAAAAACTTTTATGATTCCAGTGTTTTATTGGGGCTGCCTTTTCAGGTAGTCTCCAAAGGCACGGCCACCGGACCGAAGGGACACGCCTGCCGCATGCCCCTCCGCCCGGTTCATCATCAGCCGCCCGTGCCACCCACGGTCAGGCCGGTCATTTTAAGGGTGGGCTGGCCCACGCCCACCGGCACGCCCTGACCTGCCTTGCCGCAGGTGCCGATGCCGGGGTCAAGGGCAGGTTCGCCGCCAATCATGGTCACCTTGGTCATGGCATCCGCGCCATTGCCAATCAGGGTGGCGCCACGCACGGGGGATGTGATTTTGCCATCCTCGATCATGTAGGCTTCCGATGCGGCAAACACGAATTTGCCCGAGGTGATATCCACCTGCCCGCCGCCAAAGTTGACGGCATACAGGCCGCGCTTCGTGCTGCGGATCATATCCTCGGTCGTGGCGTCGCCGCCGAGCATGATGGTGTTGGTCATGCGCGGCATAGGCGCATGGGCATAAGACTGGCGGCGGCCATTGCCGGTGGGGGCAACGCCCATCAGGCGGGCGTTGAGGCGGTCCTGCAGGTAGCCGGTCAGGATGCCATCCTCGATCATGACCGTGCGGCCCGTCGGCGTGCCTTCATCATCAATGGTCAGGCTGCCGCGCCGCTCGGGGAGCGTGCCATCATCGACCACGGTCACGCCGGGGGCGGCCACGCGCTGGCCCATCAGCCCGGCGAAGGCAGACGTGCCCTTGCGGTTGAAATCGCCCTCAAGCCCGTGGCCCACGGCCTCATGCAACAGGATGCCGGGCCAGCCCGCGCCAAGCACCACCTCCATCTCGCCCGCGGGTGCGGGGCGGGCATCAAGGTTGACCAGCGCCATGCGCAGGGCCTCGTCCACCGCGTTCTTCCACACTTCGGGGGCCAGCAGGCGGCTGTAGGCATAACGCCCGCCCAGCCCGTGGCCACCGCTCTCGCGCCGTCCGTCGTGCTCCACCACCACCGACACGTTGAGTCGCACCAGCGGGCGGATATCGGCCATACGCTGCCCGTCAGGCCGCAGGATCTGGATGGCCTGCCACTCCGCCGAGATCGACGCCATCACCTGCACCACGCGCGGATCACGCGCGCGGGCATAGGCATCAAGCTCCGACAGCATGGCTGCGCGCGACGCGAATTCACCCTCCGCCAGCGGGTTGATGTCGGGGTAGAGGCGGTGATTGGTTGAACGGGGGCCTGCGGCCAGCGTGCCCGACCGGCCCGCGCGCACCTGGCTTACGGTCTCGGCGGCGCGGCGGATCGCGCTTTCGCTGATTTCATCGGAGTGGGCGAAGCCGGTTTCCGTCTCCAGCACGGCACGCAGGCCGAAGCCTGATGACGTATCGAAAGTGGCGGAGCGGATGACGCCTTCATCGAGCGAAATACCTTCGCTTTCACGATATTCCAGGAAAAGCTCGCCATCATCCATCCCTTCAAGCGCCTGCTGCACGAGGCGCTCGGCATCGGGGCGGCCAAGGCGGGCACCGGCGCGTTCAAAGAACAGGGCATCAGTTGCGGCCAGCGGGGTAAGACCCTGAAGGGATGAGGGCATGAAAGGACAACTCCGGTTTGGCGGAACAGGAAAAACACGAACGCTCAGGCCGCGCAGGCCGGGAGGACAGATAGCATAGCCGGTTTCACACCCTATGGAAAAGCGGGGACATGTTCATGACAGCCACCATGCCTGAAAATGAACTTCCCTCCATCTGCATGGTTTCCCTTTGTGGTAGGCAGGCAAGGCAGGGCATGGTGCGGGGATCATATTTATCTTTTTATTATCTGGAGAATTGGCGTCTCGTGAAAGTTTTACTCCTGTGCGGTTCAAACCTGTCCCGGTCCGCGCCCCGTCAGGCCGGGCTCGTGCTGGCCAGCCTTCTTTACGCGGGTGCGCCCGCTTTGGCCCAGACAGCGCCTGAGTCCACGCAGGCCACGCCCGTTGCCCAGACGCCCGCTGCCCAGACGCCTCCAGTCCAGACTCCCGCTGCCATCCCGTCCGCGCCCACCGGCACGGAACGGACAGCAGCGGCACCGTCAGCCCCTGCTCCCGCCGCAAGCCCGGACACGGCGGGGGAGCAGCTCTATTCGGTGCCAACGCCCGAACCGCTTTCGGGGAGCGGAAGCATGCCACCTGCGCCTACCACCACGTCACCCGCAAGCCCCACGCCGCCGCAGGCCCCGCAGGGCATCGCAACACCCGCCATGCAAGCGGGTGGTAGCGCGCCCGTGGCACCGCAGGAAGGCAGCATCCCGGCCAGCCCGCCCGCGGCCACGCCAGGCGGCCCGGCCAGCGCCAGCCATGCCGATGCCACTCCGCCGGGCACCGAGCCTGCCCAGACCATGCACAAGGATGGCCCGGCATCGAGCGGCAGCAGCCCGGTCCCGCCAGCCGATGCCCTGCTGTCCGACGCGGCAGCGCCCGCGGCCCTGGCCCAGGACCTGCGCCCGCCCTCGATCGCACTCGACGGCCTGTTCCAGGCCATTGGCGAGGCGCATATCTATACGGATGCCAAGACCGCAGCCGACGCCATACCCGATGAAGCGCCCGCCGACCTGATGGCGCAGTACAACCTTGCCCGCCAGCGCCCCGATTTCTCGCTCAAGGATTTCGTGGCCCAGCACTTCACCCTGCCCGAACGCAAGACCGTCTCCTACCAGCGCACGCCCGATGAAAACGTGCGCGACTACATCGTGGGCATGTGGGAAGTGCTCAGCCGCCCGCCCGACACGCAGGTGGCCTATTCCTCGCAACTGCCGCTCCCCTTCACCTACGTGGTGCCCGGTGGCCGTTTCAGTGAGCTGTATTACTGGGACAGCTACTTCACCATGATCGGCCTGTACGAAAACCAGAAGATCGACCTCATGCGCGACATGGTGCGCGACATGGCCTCGATGATCGACCGGTACGGCCATATCCCCAACGGCAGCCGCACCTATTACCTCAGCCGCTCGCAGGCGCCGTTCTTCTCGCTGATGGTCGACCTGCTGGCCATGCATGACGGCCAGGTGGCCTACACCACCTTCCTGCCCGAACTGCAGGCGGAATACGACTACTGGATGGACGGGCAGGATTCGGTCGCCCCCGGTGGCGCCTACCGCCATGTGGTGCGCCTGCCCGATGGCACGATCATGAACCGCCACTGGGATGACCGCGACACCCCGCGTGATGAAAGCTACCCGCAGGACATCGCCACGGCCGCCGAATCCGGCCGCCCCAAGAACGAGGTGTACCGCGACCTGCGCGCAGGCTCCGAGACGGGGTGGGACTTCAGCTCGCGCTGGCTGGCGGACGGGCATACCCTCTCCACCATCCACACCACGGAACTGCTGACCGTGGAACTCAACTTCCTCATCCCGCACCTGCAGCAGACTTTGGCCCATGCCTATGACCTCAAGGGCAACAAGGAAGAGGCCGCCCGCTACGCGCACCTGGCCGAAGAGCGCATCAGCGCCGCACAGCGCATCCTGTGGGATGAGCGCCGCGCGGCCTATATCGATTATGACTGGAAAAAGGGCGAATCGACCTCCATCCTGTCAGGCGCAACCGTCGTGCCGCTGTTCCTGCAGATGGCAACGCCCGAGCAGGCCAAGGCCGTATCGGAAACCGTGCGCAAGAACCTGCTCAAGGTCGGCGGCCTGATCGCCACCGAGCGCACCAATAGCGGCCAGCAATGGGATTCACCCAATGGCTGGGCCCCGCTGCAGTGGATGGCGGTCAAGGGCTTCAACCAGTACGGCTATGACCAGCTTGCCAGCGACATCGCGGCGCGCTGGATGGGCCGCGTAATCGGCACCTACGAAAAATCGGGCGTGCTGCTGGAAAAATATGACGTGGTCAATCCCTATATCAGCCCCAAGGGCGGCAAGGGTGGCGGCGAATACCCGATGCAGATCGGCTTTGGCTGGACCAACGGCACGCTGCTTGGCCTGATGAACCGCTACCCGCAGAACACCCGCGTGGTGCTTGACCGCAACCCGGCAGCGGATCAGCCCTCGCCCCTGCCCCTGCCGCCCATGAACGCCTATGGCGTGCAGAGCGATGCCGATGCGCTGAACCGCTACACCCAGCCCACCGTGACCCTGACCCCGCGCCCGGTGGCGCCCACCCCCACGCTGCCGCAGGTTTCGAGCGTGGGCGCCAGCGCGCCGACCGCAACCACCGAAGTGCCGCCCGCCCCAGCGCCCGCGCAGGCGACGGCCCCAGCCACGCCGCCTACCGAAGCACCCGCGCCAAGCGCCACCCCGGCGGAAATCGCGACACCCACCGCTCCGGCTGCACAGCCTGCTGCAAACGCACCTTCCACGCCTGCGGCACAGGACGCGACCAGTGCTGCGCCCGCTTCCGCGCCTGCGGCCAGCCAGCCCGCGCCATCAACGGCGCCTGAAGCCGCCACGCCGCCCACGGCCCAACCGGCACCGGCCGCGCCATCCAGCGATGCGACAGCACCTGCCAACCAGCAGGCCGCCCCCGCAAGCCCGGCCACGCCGCCACAACCGGCCCAGCCGTAAAAAACACAGGGGGGAAGACCGGCAGGTCCTCCCCCCTTTTTTAAGGAAAGCCACAAAGACGTTTGTGGTGAAGCCTGTTTTCAAAAAGCGTCGAAGAGCGCCGCCTTCTTGAAAAAAGGCGGCACCCCCCAAATTTCTGTCATTCAGGCAAATACGAAAACAGGCCGACCACCCAAGGGCGATCGGCCTGCAAATCTGGTCGGAGTGAGAGGATTCGAACCTCCGGCCCCTGCGTCCCGAACACAGTGCTCTACCAGGCTGAGCTACACTCCGTTGCACGCGGCTATACTAGCCTGCTCCCTTTTGCGCAAGGGGATAGATGAAAAGTTTTACAGCGTCGTGACCGCGTCACGCACGCCTGATGGCGCGGGGAGTGCGGCAAGGGCGACCATGAGGGTTGCCACATCCGGCACCACCACAAACAGGTCGCGCGCGCTTGGTGAGGCAAACCCGTCCTCGATACAGGCATCGATCATGGCCAGCAGCGGGTCGGCCCAGCCTGCGATGTTGACGATATAGATCGGCTTGTCATGCTGGCGCAGTTGCCGCCATGTCATGATCTCGATCGTCTCGTCAAACGTGCCCAGGCCGCCGGGCATGACCACAAAGGCATCCGAGCACGCAAACATGCGCGCCTTGCGGTCATGCATGCTGTCGGTCACGGTCAGGTCGGTCACGCCTTCATGCATGATCTCGCGTGAATGCAGGAAGCGCGGGATCACACCCGTTACCTCGCCCCCTGCCGCCAGCGTGGCATCGGCCACCGTGCCCATGAGGCCGACATGTCCACCCCCATAGACCAGCCGCACCCCCGCCTGCCCCAGCGCCGTACCCAGCGCACGCGACTGGGCGGCATATTCCGGCCTTGAGCCGAAACGTGATCCACAAAAAACCGCTACAGATGAAATCTGCATCTATCCAGCTCAGCTCCCGCAAGGTTGGTCACGCGCCGCGCACCTTTCAGCGCGACAGGAATTTCAATGCCATGGTGACACCCACGCCCGCCAGCGTAAACAGCCCCGAGACCAGAAACAGCGCTCCGTAGCCCATTGTCTGGATCACCAGCCCCAGCAGCGGGCCGGACAGCCCCACGGCAATATCAAGAAACACGGAAAATGCCCCCAGCGCCGCGCCCCGGTTCTCCGCCCCCACGCGGCCCACGGCCAGCACCCCCATGGCCGGGAATACCAGCGAGAACCCCGCTCCGGTCAGCGCGGCCCCAAGGGCTGCGCCCTCCACGCTCGAGCACTGCCACAGCACGCCCAAGCCCAGCGTTTCCACCAGCAGGGAAATGAGGGTGACCTGCAATCCGCCCCGGCGGTCGATCTGGCGGGCGAACAAAAAGCGCATCATCACGAAGGTCAGGCCAAAACCGGCCAGCGCCACGGCGGCGCCATTCCAGTTGTTATGGGCATAGAACAGTGCAAGGCAGGCGGAAATGGTGCCAAACCCCACCGACCCGCAGGCCAGCACCACGCCATGGGGCAGCACGCGCATGAAGACCTGCCCGAATGGCATGGGCGGCGCCTTGGCAGGCACGGGCGGCACCGGCGCATACTGCCGTGCCAGCACGAAACCGAACAGTGCCAGCCCCGCCGAGAGCGCGCCCACCAGCGTCAGCCCGCCATAAGGCATGGGCAGGCCGGACAGGATCTGCCCGATTGGCGCGCCAAGGGCGATGCCACCATAGGAGGTCACGCCATTCCACGAGATGACCTGGGCAGTGCGCCCTGCCCCCACGCGGCCGATATTCCACATGATGGCGCCTGTCGCCGTCCAGCTTTCGCCTATGCCCAGCAGCACGCGGCTCAGGATCAGCAGCCCGACCGACAGCATGGCAAAATGCAGCAGCAGGCCCGAGGCCAGCAGCATCAGCCCCGAGAGCGTGCACATGGCCAGCCCCACGATGACCGTGGGCTTGGCACCGCGCCGGTCGGTCTGTCGCCCCGCGCCTGCGCGCGAGGCGAAGGTGGCAAGATACTGCACCGAGACCGCCATGCCCGCGAGCACGGTATTGTAGCCCAGCACCTGATGCACAAAAACCGGAATAACCGCCATTGGCAGGCCGATATCGATGTAACATAGCAGATTGAACAGCACGACGGGCAGTATCCGCCGTGTCGGTGACGCCGATGATGCCTGCGGCCCGGTCATGATATGCCTGCACTCCCCCTGAAAAACCAACGCACCGCACCGGCGCGCATGACAACCCTGATTTCCGGCACCACAAAAAGGCTTGGGCACAACGCCGGATACGGCTTATGGAAAAAACTGAAAAAACCAACCCGCAACCATTCGTTCCCGCACCACAGCCCCGTGCCGGATGCATGGACACGCATCAACCGGCCACGAAGGAGACAGGTTTCATGACGCAACGCCCCACCCCCGATGCAGGCGGCTACACCACGCTTTCAACCCGCACGGCCTATGAAAACCCCTGGACCCGCGTGCGCGAGGATATCATCCTGCGCCCCAATGGCCGCGAAGGGCTGTACGGCGTGGTGGAGCGCGGTGATTTTGTCGTGATCCTGCCCTTGTGGGAAAGCCCCGAAGGCCCCCGCGTCACCCTGATCCGCCAATACCGCTATCCCATACAAAAGCGGATGTGGGAACTGCCCATGGGCATGTGGGAAAACCGCCCCGATGCCACACCTGATGAAGTGGCACGGGGGGAACTGCGCGAGGAAACCGGCATCGTGGCCACCGAGATGCGCGATGCAGGGCTGATGTACCAGGGGTCCGGCTACACCACCCAGAAGGGCCGCGCCTTCCTGGCCACGGGGTTGACGCAGGGCAGCCACCAGCGCGAGGAGACGGAGGAGGACATTACCTGCCACACCGTAACCCTGGCCGAGATGGAGGCGATGATCCTGGACGGGCGGATCACCTGCATGGTCACGATCGCGGCATTTGGCCTGATCCGGGCGCGTGGCTGGATCTGAACACCTGGGTAGCGTGAACCCTGAAAAAGTTTTTGGGTGCCGCCTTTTTTAAAAAAGGCGGCATTCTTCGAAGCTTTTTGAAAAAAGCTTCACCAAAAACTTTTCCTTTTATCAATATTTCAGTTTGAAACGCCCTGATCACGCCGCAGTGGCGTCAGGTAACGCTCAAGGTTGACGCGCAGCGGCATGAGATAGGTATTGCCGCCCGCGCGGGCCACGACATCCATCATCCGCCGGGCGAAGGTGATGTTGGCCTCGAGCGTGGGCTCGAACCCGTGGGGGAAGATGACGTGGTTTGTTGTCTCCCAATACGAGCGCGACTTTGGCCCAACCACGGGCGAGATACCCCAAAACACGTTTTCCCCATCCAGCCAGTTCATGCACAGGTCGAGCATGGGCAGGTCGAATATGGGCTGGGTGAAGAAGCCGATGGCACCGGCTTCCTTCTTGCGCGCAATGGCTTCCATTTCCTGATACGGCGCGCGGCGATACGGATCGAACGCGGCATAGACATCAAGATGCGGCGCCTCGCGGCGATAACGCGCAATCACGCTCTCGCTGCTGTTGGGGTAGGTGCGGTGGCGCAGGTCCGATGGCGGGTCGCCCTTGACCACCAGCACTTCGCGCAGGTCAGGATCATCCACGCCCGGCAGGGGGGCGTCGGGCGCAATATCGATGGCGCGGATATGCGGCACCACGCGCGCAAAAACCGGGCGCACCAGACGCGCCGCCTCCCAACTGCGCAGCGGAAAGCGCAGCAGGTCGGGGATATTGATCATCCCGGCATCAGGGAACAGCCGGGCGACTTCATTGGCATCACGCAGCAGGGTTTCCGCATCCCGCGGGATCAGTTCAACGGAGGTCAGGGTCATGAACGTGCCTGCCCCGTTACGATCAGGCGGGCGGCATCAAGGGTGTTGCGCAGCAGGCAGGCAATGGTCATCGGCCCCACGCCACCGGGCACGGGCGTAATCAGGCCCGCGCGTTCAACAGCCTCGTCAAACTTTACATCGCCCACAAGCCGCGTCTTGCCCGAAGGCAGCGTGATGCGTGAAATGCCAACATCGATCACCGTAGCACCGGGCTTGATCCAGTCGCCGCGCACCAGTTCGCGCACGCCGGTCGCCACCACCACGATATCGGCCTGCCGGGCCAGGGCCGCCGTATCGCGCGTGTTGATATGCGCCACGGTAACGGTGCAGCCCTCCTGCAGCAGCAGTTCGGCCATGGGGCGGCCCACGAGGTTCGAGGCCCCGATCACCAGCGCGTCCTTGCCGCGCATGTCGCCCACGTAATGACGCAGCAGCAGCAGGCAGCCCAGCGGCGTGCACGGCACGATGCCCGGCAGCCCCAGCGCCAGCCGGCCCGCATTGACCACGCCCAGCCCGTCCACGTCCTTTTCAGGCGCAATGGCGTTGGTCACGGCCACGGGGTCAAGCCCCGCAGGCAGGGGCAACTGCACGAGGATGCCGTGGATCTCGGGATCGACATTGAGCCGCGCGATCAGGCTGAGCAGTTCCTCCTGCGCGGTGGTGGCGGGCAGCATGTGCATGAACGAGCGCATGCCCGCGCGATGGGTCTGGAGCGCCTTGTTGCGCACATAGACCTCGCTTGCGGGGTCATTGCCCACCAGCACCACGGCAAGGCCGGGGGTGACGTGATGCTTTTCATAAAAAGCGCTGACATCGGCCGCGATATCCTGTGTAAGGCGGGCGGCGAAACCCTTGCCATCAATCAGGCGCGCGCGAGACGACCCCTGGGCATCGGATAGTGCTGGACCGGTCATCATCCCCTCCGGAAACGAACATGTATGCGTGCAGATACGGCAAGAAGCCCTGCCACGACAATCAGGGTGAGCCGTTTTTTTAAGGAAACGGGGGGAAAGCCGCCCCTTTTCCGTGCCACAACCGCCTGCCTGCCCGGGAGCAGGCAGGCACACTCCGGCTGCGTCCGGCGTTAACGTGGTGGCATCCGTTCATTATGGCCTGACACGTCCTTTCCTTTGGATCAAACCATGTCGAAGCCCGTCCTTGTTAGCGGTGCGGGGCCTGTCGGCCTGATCATGGCCGCCGAACTGGCCCGCTACGGCACGCCTGTCAGGGTTATTGACAGGCTGTCGGCCCGCACCACCCAGTCCCGCGCCCTGGCCATCTGGCCCCGGACACTGGAACTGCTTGATGCAGCCGGCTGTGCCGATGCGTTTATGGCCACCGGGCTGCGTGCGGATGCCGTGAGCATTCATGCTGGCAACACGACATTGGCCCGGATTCCGTTCGGCACGATCGCATCTTCCTTCAATTACCTGCTGATGATTCCGCAATCGGAAACCGAGCGGCTGCTGGAAGACCATCTCGGGACTTTTGGCCATACTGTCGAACGCGGGACCGAACTGACCGACTTCGTTGAGAGGGATGACGGTGTGTCCTGCACGCTCAGGCATGCGGGCGGCAGGATCGAGACCGTGGAAGCAGCATGGCTCATCGGGTGCGATGGGGCGCATTCCCTTGTGCGCAGCAGGCTGGGTCTGGCATTTGCGGGGGACACGCTGCCCATGGGTTTTGTCATTGCTGACGTGCACGTGGCGGGCCTTGCGATCCCGCCTGACGAACCGGCAATTTTCTGGCACCCGGACGGCGCTGTCATGTTCTTTCCAATATCGCGGGGCCATTACCGTATCATCGCCGATCTGGGGCCGGTTGCATTGCATAGGCCTGACCTTGGGGAAATGCAGGCAATTGTTGACCGGCGGGGACCGGGTGGGGTCATCCTGTCCGATCCGGTGTGGCTGTCGGATTTCGGGGTTAATGAACGCAGGGTCAGGGATTACCGCAGGGGCCATGTGTTTCTGGCTGGTGATGCGGCCCATATCCATAGCCCTGCCGGTGGTCAGGGTATGAACATGGGCATGCAGGATGCCTTCAATCTTGCGTGGAAGCTGGCCCTTGTCGAGCGGCAGGACGCCAGCCCGCGCCTGCTGGACAGCTACAGTAGCGAACGCAGCGGCGTTGCGCGGCAGATCCTGTCGGATTCCAGCCGCATGACCAGAATTGTCCTGCTCAGAAGCCATCTGGCGCAGAGGGTGCGCAACTTCATTGTAAAGCAGGGCTTTCGCATTCCCGTGGTCCGCCGTGCCATTGCCAATCGGCTTTCCGGAATTCTGATCGGCTACCCGGACAGCCCCCTCAACATGGGTTCAGCCCGGGGGCTGCGTGGCCCCGGGCCGGGGCAGCGACTGGTTTCGCGATGCAGTTCCAAACAAGGCAATAGGCCGCCCCGCTTTGTGCTTGCGGCCAGGGACAGCGCCGAAGCGCGGGCCATGATCGCACGCCATCCAGCCCTGCTGATGCCCGAACCATGCCTGCCACCGAATGAAAACGGTATCTGGCTGATACGACCTGATGGCTATGTCGCTGCTGCTGCAAAATGTGGGAACTGGACGGTCATCGACATGGCCCTGAAGAATATGGCAGGCAGTCAAAACATCAGGACTTATGATGAGATTGAAAGACATTGATGGTGCCCGGTTATGAAACCGGACGGACGGTATTCGCCTCTTATTGGTCGTTTTCGTCATTCAATAAGCGTCTACGAAGCGGACATGACGAGGATTGGCCTCGCCCATGGTTGGTCGTAGTTGTCTATGCTGCGATAGGCTCGTGCCCGTTTTGCAACGAAAATCAACAAAATCAGATTATAATCACATATGGACAAGTTCATATAATTGGTAACGTGACGATAGATAGTGCTGTGCCTGTCTCTGTTATCAGTCTGAAGAACCATAACCACACATCTGGGAAGGAAGGAGCGCCAACATCTGTTCCTCAATGCTCGTGTTTGGTGTTATGTATCAGGTATCTTTAACGCTAAGAGACTGATTTATAATGCCACTTTATGATTTATTCGAGCATACACAATACATCCCTGTATATCTACCACCCGCTCCAGAAGGTAATTTATGGTCAGTTGTGAAAACATTTGGCCCAAGTATTATTGCGGGCTCAATTGCAATTATGGCATATCGTTTATCACGAGAACAAAAAGGCATTGCGGAGACTCAAAAAGAAATTGCCGCCAATAAATACAATTTGGATTTATTTGATAAGCGATATGACATTTTTGAGAGTCTATCTGATGTAAATGATATTATTTGTACAATACATATACAAGATTACAGCAATGAATCATTTTTAAATTATGATAGCGGTCACAAATCAGAAGAAGAATTAGTTTCGGAACAAATTGATCTTATTTCATCTATAATTCGTTTGTCAGCCTTAAAAGAAAAAAAAGTCATTAAAAACCTTAAAAAAGCATTAAAAATATATAACAGCATAGATGAAGAAAAAATGAAATTATTATTCGAAGAAATAGATATGATAGTAAAATATTTAAATGAAATATATAATAAATACAAATGCGACAAAAATACAATAATGAATAATTTACAGCATAATCTTAATTATGAGTTAAGACACCTTACTATGTATGGTAACGAAATTGATGAAATTCTTGTTAAAGCAGTCGTGTCAGCAAAAAACATTAAAGAATATTTTTTAATTATTTACAATGGGATGGATATAGATTTATGTATTGCGAAAAATGCTTACATCGAGAACAAATAGAGAGTTTATAATCAATGATCTTGCCAGATCGAGGAACTATTGATTGAAGAGCCTCCCTCGTGATTTTGGGGATTGGGTGTTTTGATTGATGGCTCCTGAGCCGTTTTTTTTGCACTGCGTTTTGAGCAGATTGAGAGTTATCATTCGCTAGATTGCTACGCTGCGGCGTTAATTCCCTCCAGAACGAAGAAGCGGCGTCGAACGGATGCCTGTTTTCCTATGGTATAATTTGAAACCGGACCTTCTGTTTACCCCCCCAAACAGTCATAACCCCATCCGTCCCCGCCCTCAAAAAAAAGGCCGGGACAGAACTGCCCCGGCCCCATATCAATCCGTTCAGTTCACCCGATCTTACTGATCGTCATCATCCCCCGTCGATGCATCGTTATCATCAGCATTGGGGCTGACCGCCACGAACACGCTCTGCCCGTTGCGCACCACGCGCAGCAGCACCGAGTGGTTGGCCTGGAACGCCTGCCTTATGGCCGAGACAGTGGCGCGCGGGTTTTCAACCGGCACTTCACCCACTGCCTGAATGACGTCACCGGCATGGATACCGGCCTGCTCGGCGGGCGAGCCGGGCTGCACGTCACTCACCACCACGCCGCGCACGCTTTCCTCCAGCCCGAGCTGCTGCCGCAGGTCAGGCGTAAGAGGCGCAAGGGTTACGCCGAGTTTCGGGCCTTTGTCAGCATCATGCGTGCTGTCGCCCACCGTGCCATCGGCCGTGCTGCCCTTGCCCAGGCTTGAAATCAGCACGGTTGCCGTCTGCGGCTTGTTGTTACGCAGGTAGGCAATCGACGCCTTGGTGCCGGGCGTGATGGAAGCCACATTGACCGCCAGCGTATGCGGCGTATCGATATTCTGCCCGTTGAGCTGGGTCACCACGTCGCCTGCCTTGAGGCCCGCCTTCTCGGCCGGGCTGCCCACGCTCACACTGGCCACCAGCGCCCCGGTGGCAGGCGCTCCCGTGGCCGAGGGTTTCATGCCCAGCGCACTGGCCATGGACGGCGTGATTTCCTGCGCCGTTACCCCCAGATAGCCGCGCGTGACGTGGCCGGTCTTTTCAAGCTGCTCGACAATGTTCTTCACGGTATCGGACGGAATGGCGAAGCCAATGCCGATCGACCCGCCCGAAGGCGAGAGGATGGCGGTATTCACCCCCACCACCTTGCCATCCTGCGTGAACAGCGGGCCGCCGGAATTGCCGCGATTGATGGGCGCATCGACCTGAATGAAGGAATCATACGGCCCATCGCCAATGTCACGTCCGCGCGCGGAGACGATGCCGGCCGTCACCGTGCCGCCAAGGCCGTACGGGTTGCCCACGGCCACCACCCATTCACCCGGCTCGACCTTGTCGGAATCACCAAGTTCGATAAAGCGCAGCTTGCCCGAGGGCGAGACCTTGAGCAGGGCGATATCGGTCTTTGAATCACGGCCCACGATCTTGGCGGGCAGCGCCGTGCCATCATCAAGCGTGACCGTGACCTTGGTCGCACCCTTGACCACATGGTTGTTGGTCACGACGTAGCCATCGGGCGAGATGACGAAGCCCGAGCCACGCGCCTCAACCGTGCGATGCGCCTGCTGCGGCATCATCTGGAAAGGGAACGGGAACGGAAAGCCACCCGGCATGCCGCCACCGCCGCCCATTTCCTCGCCCGTGTCAGCATCCTTGATGCGGGCCGTGATCGAGACCACCGCCGGTTTGACCTGCTTGACCAGATTGACGAAGTTGGGCAGCTGCTGGATCTGGGTATCGGGGTGGATGACCCCGGTTTCATCGGCCCGCGCCACAGGCGCGCAGACCAGACCCGCCCCGGCAACCGTGCTGGCCACCAGCGAGGCCAGCAACCGCGTGCGAAACCGGCGGGAGGAAAGGGTGTTCGACCTTACTACGTCTGACATGGCATCCCTGAGCATGGAGGTCCTGCTGAAATCTCGAAACAACGGGGCGGGACTGGCCGCCTGAGCTTTACAGTCCCATTCCCTGCATTGTGCCGCAAGAGAGCCGACCCGTGTTATACCGTTGCATGACAAATAGGTTAGGCGCGCCTGCGGGCAAAAAAATCTCGTAGCAACGCCCCGGCCTCACGCTCGCGCACGCCGCCCACCGTCTCGGGCCGGTGCAGGCAGCGGGCTTGCGCAAACACCCGCGGGCCATGCTCCACGCCCCCGCCCTTGGGGTCATAGGCTCCGAACACAATCCGGCCGATACGGAAATGCACCGCCGCCGCAGCACACATGGGGCATGGCTCGAGCGTGACATAAAGCGTGCAGTCAGCCAGGCGCTGGCCGCCACGCAGGCGGGTTGCAGCGCGCATGACCTGCATTTCGGCATGGGCAGAGGGATCATGCCATTCCTCCACCCGGTTGCCCGCGCGCGCAATCACCTGCCCCTGTGGCCCGGCAAGGGCGGCCCCCACCGGCACCTCGCCACGCAGCGACGCGGCCCGCGCCTCTGCCATCGCAATATCCATGAAATAAGCCGGAAGCGGACGTGTCATGCCCGCATGATAGCCAGCCCTCCCGCTACGGGCCAGCACGCCGCACACGCACGCAGCTTTTTACTGGAGCGGGGCAACCCCGCACGCCCATGATGGTTAACCGGTCAGGGGACGGGCATGGCACCGACTCCTGACCCATGAAAACAGGCCGGGCGCCTTCAGGCCTCCGCAACCAGACCGGAGGACAGGTCGCCCCACCAGCGGAGGGAATGGTCATGCACACGCTTACGCTCATTCTGGCAACCGCCGCGATCGTGGCGGGCCTGGCCGCATCGAATGACCTGCACCCCGCCGCACGCCCTGCCGAGACCTGCCTGCTGACCTGTGCTCTGCGCTAAGAGTTGTGCTTAACTAATTGCAAAAAAATAAAATTTTTTGGTGAAGCTTTTTCAAAAAGCTTCAGGGAACACCGCCTTTTTGAAAAAAGGCGGCACCCAAAAACTTTGATTCCATATGCCTGTCCTTCAGGGCAGCGGCAGGTCGTTCACGGTCACGATCCGCCACCCCTCCGGCAGGCGCTCGATCACGCTCAATGCCAGATTCTGGATGGAGAAATGTAGCGCCGTTTCGGGGTGAACCCGCAGGGCATGGGCCAGGGCGGCACGAATGGCCCCCCCGTGGCTGACCACCACCATGTCCTGCCCCTCGTGCTCGGCGGCAAGGCGGTCAAGGCAGGCCCCCACGCGCGAGCACACCTGCACCATGCTTTCGCCCTGCGGCGGCAGTTCCGTTGCCCCCACCGACCAGAACGGATGCGCGGGCAGGCTCAGCTTATCGGGCAGCGTATCATGCGTAATGCCGTGCCACTCGCCCATCGACTGTTCGGTCAGGTCGGGCTCCACGCACCAGTCATGCGGGCCGTAACCGGCCTTCTGGATGGCGCGCGCGGTATGCTGGGTACGTGACAGCGGCGAGGTAAACCACAAGGCGGGTTTTGGCAGGCGGCGGGCCAGCGTTTCATACATCTCGCGCTGCGCCACGAGGCTGTCGGGGCACAGCGGCACATCCATCGCGCCATACAGCCGCATGCGGGCATTGTGCTCCACCAGGGCATGGCGGATCAGCCAGAAGCGGGTCACGCCCTTCTCCAGTTGCGGGGTATCAAGAAAATTGCCGTGGTTGGTCTGTATCGTCACGCCGGAAATCCATCATGGAAAAACAGGAAAAAGTCAGGCAGGCAGGATCGCACGCGCGCGCCAGCCATGCGGCAGGTAGGTCTGCACGGGCGCCATGGCGGCAAGGCGGGGCCAGTGCCGCAGGATCAGGCCAATCTTGTCAAGGATGCGCCCGACATTGCGTGCCTCGCGGCGCAGGCGTTCGGTCGGGTCCATGCCCTCATGCGAGGGCTCGCCCGAAACCAGCCGCGCGCCAGCCGAAATACGCAGCGCGCCCGCCAGTTCATCCGGCAGGTCGGGATGGGCCAGCGGCACCGGCTGGCCCACATGGCACAGCACCGCGGCAAGGGCCGCATCAGCATCATCAGCAGGGATGCAGCCAGAAAGATCGGTATTGAGCCACGCATATAACTGCCGCGCCTCGGCTACCGCCAACGGGCGAAAGCCACCTTCGGGGCTATCGGGCGCGCGGACAAAAAAGCTCATGATGGTTGGCAGGCAGTCCCATGCATCATCAGGCCCGGGCCGGGCGGGGGCGACAGGCGGCAGCAGTTCCAGCACCGGGCGGGCCGCGATCTGCGCCGTCACGGCCGCAAGGAAAGTACGCAGCCGGTCGCGCACCACGGCGCGGGGTATGGCGCCAAACGCCGTCATTTCGGCCAGGGCTGCCTGCCAGCGCAGGATAAGGCCGATATTATGCCCTGCAGGCAGGCTATTGCGCGCGGGGCCTGCGGGCCAGGCAGCACGATAGCTGTAATCTGCCAGCCCAACGGGCAGGCCGCGCGGGCCATCAAGCCTGCGGCGCACGCAGGCCGGCAGCAGCAGCGCCCCGCAGAAGGGCGGGCCGGTAAAGAATTTGGAGCCGGTCACCATCACCATCCAGCCCATGTCCAGATAGGCGCGCACCCGTGCCGGATCGAGCCGCGCCTGACAGGCATCGACCACCACATCGGGCCGGTCATCCGCGCCAGCGCCGAGCGGGGCGGTGGCCTGTTCCAGCGCCGCAAGCCCCGGCGCGAGCAGGCCCGTCTTGGACAGGTCAAGCCGATGCAGCAGCACATGGCGGCCAGTAGCCCTGAGTTCATGCGTCAGGCGGCAGGTCTGCGCATCGACCTCTGACAGGGCGCGCACATGACCCGCCTCGTCGCGCATGGGCACGTTGACCACATCCGTATCATCCGGAAAGCCCGCAATACGCGCGCCCCGTGTCACGCCGTGGCCAAGGGCGGTGTCATTGGCAAAATGGCGGCCCTGTGCCGCCAGCGGCACGCCGCTACCCGTCTCCTCCGGGGCAAGGAGGATATTGCTGACAGGGCGGCCACCGGGTGCCAGCGCCGCAAGGGCCAGCGCATAGAGTTCGCAATCCGTGCCCGAGGGGGCCAGCACCACGCCTTCCTGCCCGGTCAGCCCAAACGCGCTGGCGATACGGGCCTGTATATCGGCATCCTGAATCTGTGCCGCCTCATCCGCCCGGCCCTGCAATGCCCCCGCCACCAGGGCAAGACGGGCCGTTTCGGCACCTGCAAAGCCACGTTCGGACAGTGATGAAGCCGTGGACGAAGCAAAGGTGATGGCCCAGGGCCGGGGCCGGTGCGAACAGCCATAATGGTTCAGTCCCGTTGCCGGGTCCACCGCCAGCCGGGCGTCGCCGCCCGTGGCCATCAGGGTCTCGATCGGCCCGAGTTGCTGCCACAGGTGGGCCAGCACGCCCTGCAACGCCATGAAATCGGCCGCCACCGGCGGGGTTGCAGGCGCGGGCTGCAGGGGAGCAAGCGCGGGCCACGTTGCGCGCAGGGTGGCGCTGTCCGGCACGTCGGGTCTGGCCATCAGCGGCACCCATGCGGCAGGCGCATCCGTATCGGCGCGGCCCGTATCAAGGTACCAGAACAGGGCTGCCGTGCGGGCGGCACAGAAGGCGGCCTGAAAAGCCTGCCGGGGCGCGCGTTCCAGCAGGGCAGCGAGTTCCAGCGCATGGCGCAGGAAGAAGGCTGTCTGCTCAAGGTCGCCCTGAAGCGGCAGGCCCAGCACGATCGCGCCATCTGGCAGGATGCGGAAAGGCGCTTCGAGCACCGGGTCCAGCACGATGCGCCGCGCGCCCGCAATCACCCGCAGGTCTGGCCGTTCCAGAACACGCAGCAGTTCCTGCGTCAGAGTATGGGCGAACACCGTGCTGTTTCCTTTTCCACGTTGGCAGGTGGCACGACCCAGCCTGCCTGCGCCATGATGCGGCGCATATGCTCAGGTGGGGGCGCCATGGCCCGCACGGGCGGGTCAAGCGGCAGAATGATGCCGCGACTCATGAGGTGTAGCGCCCCTGCCATGGGGGCGCCATAGCGCACATCCCCCCGTATGGGGCAGCCAAGCAGGGCGCAATGCGCACGGGCCTGATGGGTGCGCCCGGTTTCCAGCACCAGTTCCAGCCAGCTTATGGGCTCGCCCGCCGCATCCAGCCCCTGCCCCAGCACCCGCCACCGCGTGCGCGCGGGCTGCGCGCCCTGCACGTTCGCCTGCATGCGCCACTGCCCGGCCTCTTCCACGCGGCCAAGCGGGGCCGCGACCACGCCGGACTGGCCCGCGGGCGTGCCCTGCACGATGGCCCAGTAGGTCTTGCGGGCCTGGCCTGATGCAAAACAGCCCTGTGCCGCCACCAGCGCCTGCTTACGCAGCGCCACGACCAGGCAGCCCGCCGTATCCTGATCCAGCCTGTGCGCCAGCCATGGCCCGTTGCGGTGACGTGACAGGAGGGGAAACCAGTCCTCGACACTCGCCCCGCCCCTGCGACCGGGATGGACCGGCAACCCCGGCGGCTTATCGAGCACCACGAAGCAGCTGTCGCGGTACAGAACCGTAAACGGCAGGGGGCCCGTGGGCTGCACGGATGCGGGCCGGGGCGAAAATGGCCTCATTCGTCTTCCGTCGAACGGCGCATCAGCACTTCACGGCGGCCCACATGATTGGCCTCGCTGACCAGCCCTTCCTTTTCCATCTGCTCGATGATCTTGGCCGCGCGGTTATAGCCAATGGAGAGATGGCGCTGGATGAAGGAGGTGGATGCCTTGCCCTCGCGCGCCACCACCTCGACCGCCTGGGCAAACAGGCCATCTTCCTCGGCACCACCAGAGGGGGCGGCAAACGGCTTGTCCGCGCTGTCTTCTTCCTGCGGCGAGATGACATCATCATCATAGATCGGCTCGCCCTGCGTGCGCAGGAAGGCCACGACAGCCTCCACCTCCGCATCCGCCACGAAGGGGCCATGCACGCGCGTGATCCGTCCGCCCGCCTGCATGAACAGCATGTCGCCGCGGCCCAGAAGCTGCTCGGCCCCCTGCTCGCCCAGAATGGTGCGGCTGTCGAACTTGCTGATGACCTGAAAGGAAATACGCGTGGGGAAGTTGGCCTTGATGGTGCCGGTAATCACATCGACCGAGGGGCGCTGGGTGGCAAGGATGAGGTGGATGCCCGCCGCGCGCGCCTTCTGTGCCAGGCGTTGCAGCAGGGACTCGATTTCCTTGCCCGCCACGATCATGAGATCGGCCATCTCGTCCACCACGATGACAAGATAGGGCAGCGAATCAAGGGCAAGCTGCTGCTCTTCAAATGTCGGCTTGCCGGTTTCAGGGTCGTAGCCGGTCTGCACGCGGCGGGTCACGATCTCGCCGCGCTCGCGGGCTTCGGTCACGCGCTCGTTGTAGCTGGCGATGTTACGCACCTGCAGGTGCGCCATGGCGCGGTAGCGGCGATCCATTTCACGCACCGCCCATTTCATGGCCGCGACCGCCTTGGCCGGTTCCGTCACCACCGGGGTCATGAGGTGGGGAATGCCTTCATAAATCGACAGTTCGAGGATCTTGGGATCAATAAGGATCAGGCGGCACTGCTCGGGCGAGAGGCGGTAGAGCAGCGAGAGGATCATGGAGTTCACCCCCACCGACTTGCCCGACCCCGTGGTGCCCGCGATCAGCAGGTGGGGCATGGCGGCAAGGTCGCTGTAAACCGATTCACCCGCAATATCCTTGCCAAGCGCAAGGTTGAGCCGCGCGGGGGAATGCGCCCATCGGGGGTCCATGAGCAGTTCGGAGAAATAGACTGTCTCGCGCCGTGAATTCGGCACCTCGATGCCAATCACGTTGCGCCCCGGCACGGTGGCGATACGCACGCTCAGCACCGACAGGGAGCGCGCCACGTCATCCGCCAGGCCAATCACGCGGGCAGCGCGAATGCCTGCGGCGGGCTGGAGTTCATACAGCGTGACCACCGGGCCTGCATGATAGGCCACGATCGTGCCCTGCACCCCATATTCAGACAGCACGGTCACAAGCTGGGCAGCATTGGCCTTGAGCAGTTCCTCGGTTGGCTTGTTCGTCGAGGCGGGCGGCGGCGGGGTCAGCAGTGACAGCGAGGGAAACTGCCACTGCGGCGGCTGCGGCGGCGTATAGGCGGGCGTGGCGGACGCTGCGGGGGCAGGCGCATCATACGCATCCGGGCGGGCGGGGGCCTCATCGCCACGCGGGGCACCGGAGAAAAGGCGCGAGAAGATATTCGGGCGCGCAGGTTCCTCAACAGCGGGTGGCGTGCCCGGATGGCCGGTGACGGGCCTGTTTTCAGGCGGGGCGGGCTCATCATGCCATGGTGCGCGATCAGATGCCGTATCGTCCCCCCCCATCAGCAACGGCTGCGGAATGTCCTCGTCCATGCCGGGCGGGTGCATCCAGTTGCTCTGCAACGACACCTGCGCCGGTCGCCCGCCTTCCACCTTGCGGCTGCCGGGCAGCGCCGGGCGCGCCGCATCCTCCGGCTTTGTGGTGGTGGCGGGCATGTTCGCGGCATCCGGCGCGCGCAGGCTGGCCGTGGGGGCCGCATCGTTCACCGGCATCAGACCCGTGCCGGGGGCAGCGCCCGCCTGCGCGGGGGGCGCTGCCCCGGCATGGGGCGCAGGTGCGGTCAGGGTGGTATTGAAAAGCGGTTCGTCCTCTTCCTCGATCAGGGCCGCCAGCGAGGAAGGGGGAGCTGCGGCAGGAGCGGCCTGAGAGGCAGCGGGACGGGCTGGTGCCTGCGCCCTGCCCTGCCCCGCTTCGGGCCGGGCCGCCATGCGGCGCAGCCAGGCCACCAGCACCATGGGCTGACGCACGCCGAACACGAGGCCCCGCCCCATGCCCTGCCATTCCGACAGGGACAGGGCGAGTGCGAGCAGCACCAGCAGAACGCCCAGCACAAGCCCCAGCACCCAGACGAGAAGCGGCCCGCCACGCCCCATGAACACGGTGGCGGCCTGAATCGACATATGCGCGACCGAGAGGCCAACCGCACCGCCCAGCCCCGCCTGCGTGGGCCATTGCGGCGCATGCAGCCCCGCCAGCAATGGCAGGGCCGCAACCTCGGCTGCAATGACCGGCAGGCCGCATACAAGGGCGATGAAACGCAGCAGCGCCGATGCCAGCCCATGGTGGCGGATCAGGCGCCAGCCCCATGCCATGAGGCACAAAATGGCCAGCGTGCCCACGATCCCGAAATCCTGGAGCATGAAGTCGGCCATATAGGCGCCGGGCCGCCCGAGCAGGTTGCCCGGTGGCTGCGCGCTCGACGTATTGGCGGAGGGATCGCGCGGGTCATAACTCCATAACGCGATGGCGAGACACAGCGCCAGAATCCATAACCCCACGCCACCGGCTTCAGCCAACCGTTCGCGCAGGCGCGAACGGGCCGGGTCAGAGGAGAGTGATTCAGGAAAAAAACGGCTGAAGATCGCCAAAAATCCACATCCCGATCATAAGGCCCGCCTGCGGGGACCAAAAGCACGAGGGAGATGACCTTGCATGCCGCGCCTGCCATTCCCGCCAAACGAAACAACTATAACCCTGTCCACACGACAGAAAGAAGGCCGACAGGATAAAATACGGCGATGAATCACCCGTTATCATCCGTCCCATGCCGCCATGCATACAGGCACGCCGCCCCGTGCCGCCGCTCAAGCAGCAGGCGGGGGGCTGGCACGGGGGCCGCTTCCGCCGCTGCCGTCTCGACCACGATGAGGGTATCGGCATGCAGCCAGCCGCCACGTTCCAGCACACTCAGCGCCCTTGTGGGCAGGTCTTGGTTATAGGGCGGATCAAGAAAAACCAGATCGGCGGGCGCGGCTGCACCGCGCGGTGGCAGGCGCAGCATGTCGCAGGCCCGGATCATGGCACGGTCCTGCAGGCCACAGCCGCGCACATTATCGCGCAGGCAGCGCAGGGCAGCGCGGTCGCGCTCGACAAACAGCGCCGATGCTGCCCCGCGTGACAGGGCCTCAAGGCCCAGAGCGCCGGTTCCGGCAAACCCGTCAAGCACATGCGCGCCACGCAGCCGGTCCGCCCCGGCCCATGACGCATGGGCCAGCGTATCGAACAGGGCCTGACGCACCCGGTCTGCCGTAGGCCGCGTGACCTGCCCCGGCGGGGCCAGCAGGGTGCGGCCCCGGCATTCGCCCGCGATAATCCGCATCAGGCCCCGCGCGGGGTCTTGCCGCCCGCAAGGCCCGCGATCTGCTCGCGGATCACCTTGCCGGTCACTTCCTCGAGTTCGCCGCGCTTGAGCGTGCCAAGCTGGAACGGCCCGTAGGAGGTGCGGATCAGGCGGCTGACATGCAGGTTCAGCCCCTGCATCACCTTGCGGATCTCGCGGTTCTTGCCTTCGCGCAGCGATACGGTCAGCCAGGCATTATCACCCTTGACGGAATCAAGCTGCGCCTCGATCGGGCCATAGCGCACGCCCTCGAACTCGCTCCCCTTGATCAGGGAGGCCAGCGCGCGCTCGTCAACCACGCCAAACACGCGCACGCGGTAGCGCCTGATCCAGCCATTGCTGGGCAGTTCCAGCCTGCGTGCGAGCGCGCCATCGTTGGTGAGCAGCAAAAGCCCCTCGCTGTTCAGGTCAAGGCGGCCCACGCTGATGACGCGCGGCATACCCGGCGGCAGGGAATCGAATACGGTGGGGCGATCCTCGGGGTCACGGTGGGTCGTGACCAGCCCGTCGGGCTTGTGGTAGCGCCACAGCCGCGTGCGGTCGGGCGCGCCGACGACCTTCTGCTCGACCTGAACGATATCGCCTTCATCGACAAAAGTGGCCGGATGGGTGACCGGCGCACCGTTGAGCTGCACCTTGCCCTCGGCAATCAGGCGTTCGGCATCACGCCTGCTGCACACGCCCGAACGCGCCAGCCATTTGGCAATACGGTCGCCACGCGCGGCGGGGGCTTCGGTGGAATGGTCCTGTGTCATGTTCCTGTCTGCCTCGCAGCGTCGATCAACCCTTCGAACAGAAGACGGTCTCCTGCCGATATGCCAAATTCGGGGTGCCACTGCACCCCCATACAGAACGGATGGCCGGGAAGCTCAATGGCCTCGACCACGCCATCGGGCGCCGTGGCGCAGACTACGCCGCGCCCGGCATCCGCCACCGCCTGGTGGTGCGATGAATTGACGGCCAGCGTATCGCACCCCACCAGGCGCGCAAGCTGCGTGCCGGGCGTTACATGCACCACATGCCCTGCCTCATCACGCGGGTTGGGCTGTTCATGCGCCAGGGCCGCGGGATAGGTGTCGGGAATATGCTGCACCAGCCGCCCGCCAAGCAGCACGGCCAGCAACTGCATGCCACCGCAGATGCCCAGAACGGGGCGCTGCAGAGCCAGCCCTTCCCCGAGCAGCGCCATCTCCGCTGCCGTGCGGCGCGGCTTGGTCTGCACGGTGGCATGCGGCGGTTCATCGCCATACAGGTCAGGCGGCACGTCAAAGGCCCCGCCGGTGATCACCAGCCCGTCAAGCCGCGCCACCATCTGCCCCGCCTGCGCCACGTCGTGCCCCACAGCCACCGGCAGGCCGCCACAGGCAGTAATCATGTCCATGTAGTTCTGGCGCAGCGCATACCACGCAAAGCGCGAATAACCACCCGTGGTGGAGGGTGGTTCACTATCGAGCGTGATACCGATCAGGGGGGCGCGTGAGGCGATCATGGCCCTGCGGAACCGGTGGACGGGCGGAACGGAGTCATCATGCTGTTCCCCCTTCTGTGCTGCTGCAAGAGTGCCGCGTGGCGTGCATGATACAAAAAATCCCCACCGGCAAAGCCTTGATGGGGACCTCTGTAATCTTATTAAACCCTATGGTGGGCGCACAAGGGCTCGAACCTTGGACCCGCTGATTAAGAGTCAGCTGCTCTACCAACTGAGCTATGCGCCCACAGGGTTACCCTCTCGGGTGAGAGGGCTTTTAGCAGCCCCCCCCTTGGCTTGCAAGAGGTTTTTGAATTTTTTTTATAAGCGACTGTTTGAAAACAACTCATTGATAAAAAATAACAAAAGTTTCTGAATGCCGCCTTTTTGAAAAAAGCTTCACCAAAAACTTTCTTCTCCAACCGCTAGCGCTGGAGCAGCCGCAGCAGCCCATCGAACTGCTCAAGCGAACGGTAATCGATCTTCACGCTGCCGCCCTTGCCATCAAAGCTGATCTGCACCTTCAGGCCCAGCCTTGCGGCCAGATCGCGCTCAAGGGCGGCGATCTCGGGGTTACGGGCCGCTTTCTCCCCCTTCTCACGCGCGGTTGCGGCCTTGCGCTCATGCTGCTTGGCCAGGGCCTCGGTCTGGCGCACGTTCAACCCCTGCGCCAGCACCACCTTCAGTGCTGCCACCGGATCGGCATGCGCCAGCAGGGCACGGGCATGACCTGCAGAAAGGCCGCGATGGCGCACCGCATCACGCACGGGCGGAGGCAGTTGCAGCAGGCGGACCATGTTGGCCACATGCGGGCGCGACTTACCGATGGCGCTGGCCAGTTCATCCTGCGTCAGGGCATAGTCATCAAGCAGGCGCTGCAGGCCCTCGGCTTCCTCGATGGCGTTGAGATCGGCACGCTGAAGGTTTTCCACCAGCGCCGCGGCCATGGCATCGCCATCATCAAGCGGGCGGATATGCACCGGCACGTCATGCAGCCCCGCAATCTGCGATGCGCGCCACCGGCGCTCGCCTGCGATGATCTGGTAGGTGCCCGGACGCTGTGGGTGGGGCCGGACCAGAACGGGCTGCAAAATGCCACGCACGCGGATGGAACTGGCCAGTTCATCCAGTGCGCCCGGTTCCATCTGCTGACGCGGCTGGAAAGGGCCTGGCTCCAGCACATCGACCGGCAGGCTGGAAATGGCTTCCGTGCCCTTGCGGCCCTCGACTGCGGGGGCTGCGGGCAGTGCATTGACCTGCTCGCCCAGCAGTGCCGCAAGCCCACGGCCCAGGCGGGGGCGACCCGCTTCCTTCTTGGTTTTCACGCGCGTGCCTTCCCTTTCTGGCCAGCCGACAGGCTAAGGCGCCCGGCCAGTTCGGTCGCCAGCGCCTGATAGGCCTGGCTGCCCGATGAGCGCTGGTCGTAATTCATGACCGGCTGCCCGTGGCTCTGTGCCTCGGAGATGCGGATATTGCGGGGAATGAGGGTTTCCATCACCTTGTCGCCAAAGAAGCTGCGGGCATCATCGGCCACGAGTTCCGACAGGTTGTTGCGCCGGTCATACATGGTGAGCACGATGCCATCGAGTTTGAGCGCTGGATTGAGCCCCTTGCTCACGCTGTTGACGGTGCGCACCAACTGGCTGATGCCCTCAAGCGCAAAGAACTCGCATTGCAGCGGCACGAGCACCGACTGGGCTGCGACCAGCGCATTGAGCGTGAGCAGGCCAAGGCTGGGCGGGCAGTCGATCAGCACCACGTCATAATCGCCCCCAATCTGGGCCAGGGCTTCACGCAGGCGGTATTCACGCCCTTCCGCCATGACCAGTTCAAGCTCGGCACCGGCCAGTTCGGTATCGGCCGCAATCAGCGACAGGCCGGGAACAGTGCTGGCCTGCACCACGCCTGCGGCGCGCGCGCCATCTTCAAGCATGGCATAGGTGCCGCTGCTGCGGGCATCATACCCCACGCCCAGCCCGGTCGAGGCATTGCCCTGCGGGTCGAGATCGACCAGCAGCACTTTTAGCCCCGAAGTCGCCAGCGCTGCCGCCACGTTGATGGCGGTGGTTGTCTTGCCCACGCCGCCCTTCTGGTTGGCCAGCGCGATAATGCGGGGGGAAGACGCGGACCGGCTTCCCGTATCATTCATTGTTATGGTCTCTGACACGCCTGATATCGCTCAATTCTAGAATCACACCATCCGTATTGGTACGGCTTGGAATCCGGGTTGTCGCCATGTGCCAATCGGCACGGGCCATCGTCAATTCTTCCTCTGCGTTGCGTCCTTTCAGAAACAGGCAGACACCATCGGGCCGCAGGAAACGCGTGCCCCAGGCCAGCAGGCGCGACAGGGGCGCGAGTGCCCGTGCCGTCACGACCTGCGCAGGCGGCACATCGGCCGCTTCCAGCCGCTGCGCGCAGACCCGTACCTTCACCCCTGCCACCCGCGCGGCCTCACGCAGGAAGGCGGCCTTGCGCTGGTCGGATTCCACCAGCGTCACGTTCGCATCGGTTGCACACGCAATAACCAGGCCGGGAAAGCCGCCGCCAGAACCCATATCAACCAGATCCACGCCGCCAGGTGGGATCAGGCTGGCAAGTTGCAGGCTGTCACCGATATGGCGTGACCACAGATGCGGCAGGTCATGCGGGGAGACAAGGTTGATGCGCGCATTCCAGCGCAGCAGCAGGTCGGCATAGCACTCCAGCCGTTCGCGTGTTTCACGTGAAACATCGGCCAGCACCGCCACGGAATCACCCTGCGCCATCAGGCCGCGACCTGGCGCTGGCGAATATGCGCGAGCAACGCCACAAGGGCCGAAGGCGTCATGCCCGGAATGCGCTGCGCCGCGCCAAAGGTTACGGGTCGCACGCGGGCAAGGCGCTCCTGCATCTCGCTGCTCAGGCCGCCCACCTGCGCGTAATCGAGGTCAGGCGGCAGGGCGATGCGGCCTTCGGTGGCAAGCTGGCGGATTTCGCGATCCTGCCGGGCAATATAGCCGCTATAGCGGGCCTCGGTCGCCAGATGCCGGGCCACGCGGGGCGGCAGTTCGGCAAACCACGGGGCGATGGTGGCAATCATGCCGGGCGCTGCGTCAGTGGCCAGCACATCAAGCAGCGAGCGCGCACGCCCGTCTGCCGAGACACTGATCCCGGCCTTGCGCAGGAGTTCCGGCGCATAGGTTTCCTGCCCGGCCCGACGGGCGGCTATATCAATGGCGGCCTGATCCGCCTTGAGCCGCGCGGCGCGGGCACTCCCGACACACCCCCATTCCATGCCGCGCGGCGTAAGCCGCAGGTCAGCATTATCAGCCCGCAGCGTCAGCCTGTATTCCGCGCGTGACGTAAACATGCGGTATGGCTCGGACACGCCCTGCGTGGTCAGGTCATCAATCATGACCCCAATATAGGCATCGCCACGCTCCAGCGTTACCCCCGCCTCACCTGCTGCGTGCCGGGCGGCGTTGATGCCCGCGATCAGGCCCTGCGCCCCGGCCTCTTCATAACCCGTCGTGCCATTGACCTGGCCTGCAAGAAACAGGCCGGGCAGGCTTTTGAGTTCCAGCGTAGGAGCGAGTTCGCGCGGGTCGACATAGTCATACTCAACGGCGTAGCCCGGCCGCACGATGCGGCAGTTTTCAAGCCCCGGAATGCTTTGCAGCATTTCAAGCTGCACATGGGCAGGCAGGCTGGTGGAGATGCCATTGGGGTAGACCAGCCCGCCATCGGGGTTGCCGGGCAGGCCTTCGGGTTCGAGGAATATCTGGTGCGAGTCCTTTTGCGCGAACCGCACCACCTTGTCCTCGATGGAGGGGCAGTAACGTGGCCCCCGCCCCGAGATCGCGCCACCATACAGCGCCGAGAGGTGCAGGTTCTCGCGAATGATCTCATGCGTGCGCGGCGTGGTGGCCGTGATGCGACATGAGACCATGGGGTTTGTGATGCCGTCCGTCATGCGGCTGAAGGGTTCGGGTTCGACGTCACCCCGGTCTTCGGGCAGGCTGTCCCAGTCGATGCTGTCGCGCGCGATGCGGGCGGGCGTTCCGGTCTTGAGGCGCCCCATGCGCAGGCCGAGCGCGGCGAGACGTTCGCCCAGCGCATTGGCAGGCCGGTCCCCTACCCTGCCCGCCGGTTCGCTGTCATGCCCAACATGGATGGTGCCGCGCAGGAAGGTGCCGGTAGCCAGCACGACGGCACCGGCGGAAAAGACCCGGCCATCCTCACACACCACGCCGCCCACGCGCCCCTGCGCATCGAGCTGCACGTCGCCCGCAGCGCCCTCCACAATCTCCAGCCCTGCGGTCTGGTCGAGTAGATCCTGTATGGCCTGCCGGTACAGCGTGCGGTCCGCCTGCGCGCGCGGGCCATGCACAGCAGGCCCCTTGGAGCGATTGAGCAGCTTGAAGTGGATGCCCGCCCGGTCGGCGGCAATGCCCATCAGCCCGTCCAGCGCATCGATCTCACGCACCAGATGACCCTTGCCAATGCCGCCGATCGCCGGGTTGCACGACATGATGCCCACCGTATCGCGCCGGTGCGTGAGCAGCAGGGTGCGGGCACCCGTGCGCGCTGCAGCAGCAGCGGCTTCGCACCCCGCATGGCCGCCCCCGACCACAATCACATCATAGGCCCGATCCATCACCCCTTGCTCCTACTTGCCAATACAGAACTGGCCAAACACGGTATCCAGCAGCGCTTCCACATCCACCGCCCCGGTCAGGCGGCCAAGCGCGCGCATGGCCAGCCGCATTTCCTCACCCCGCATTTCCGGCCACGCCAGCGAGAGCGCACACCCGATATGGTGCGCCGTCTCCTCGATCGCGGCGCGATGGCGCGCGCGGGTCAGCGGGGCATTGGCCCGGCCCGCTGTCAGGTCACGGGCTTTTGTGGCCAGCACTGTCCGTAGCACATCCATGCCCGCATGGGTGAGAACACTGATGCCAATTGCCCCTTCAGGTGCCGGGTGCTGGTCGATCTTGTTACAGACCAGCAGGCCACCTTCTTCCAGCCGGGCTGGAAGGGTGCTGCCGGTAAAGACCTGTACCACGCAATCCGCCTGTTTCACGTGAAACAATGAGCGCCGCACGCCCTCGGCTTCAATCTCATCCTCTGTTTCGCGCAATCCGGCGGTATCGACAAGCGTTACGGGCACGTCACCCAGCACGATACGGATCTCGATCGCATCGCGCGTGGTACCGGCACGGGCGGATACAATCGCCGCATCCCGCCCCGCCAGCGCATTGAGCAGACTGGACTTGCCCACATTCGGCTCGCCCACAATGGCGAAGACCAGCCCACGACGCAGCCGTTCCGCCCCTGCCCCGTCGCGCAGGTAGTCTGTCATGGTGGTGTGCAGCGCCGTCAGGCCATCGATCAGGCCCTGCTCCACTTCAGGCGGCAGTTCTTCATCAGGGAAGTCGATCAGCGCTTCCTGATGGGCGAGCAGCGTGCGCAGCCTGTCGGCCCATTGCTGGTACAGGCGGCTCTGCGCGCCATCAACCTGGGCGAGCGCCTGCTGCCGCTGGGCCTCGGTCTCGGCATCGATCAGGTCGGCAATGCCTTCCGCCTGCATGAGGTCGATACGCCCGTTGCCAAAGGCCCGGCGGCTGAACTCGCCCGGCTCGGCGGGGCGCGCGCCAAGGGCTACGAGCGCATCAGCCACGGCATTGATCACGGCGGGGCCAGCATGCAGGTGCAGTTCCGCGCTATCCTCGCCCGTGTAGCTGTCTGGTCCGGGGAACCACAGCACCAGCGCGCGATCAAGCAGCACGGGCGTGGCGCCCTGCCGGTTCCACAACCCGCGCAGAGAGGCCCGGCGGGGTGCCGGCAGGCGACCGCAGAGGCTTTCAAGCATCCGGCCACTCCCCTTCCCGCTCAACCGCATGACAGCGATTGCCGCACGCGACAGGCCGCTGGCCAGCGCGAAAATGACCGGGGGCGAACCATCATTTTCCTGCATTCTTGCCTCCATCAGGTCATCATCATTTTGCCGGTGCCGCGAACGGCGTTATCGTTCACCTCTTTGTCCTGATCAAGGTGACTCATGCCACAACTTTCAATGCATTCGCCACTGGCCCCCCTGACCGTCTCTGCCGAGGACGGGAAGATCGTGGCGCTTGACTGGGGCTGGGGCCGCGACCAGGAAGAAACACCCCTGCTGAATAAAGCCCGCTCCTGGCTGGAAGCCTATTTTGATGGTGAGGTCGCGCTGTGCGATCTGCCACTCGCCCCCTATGGCACACCAGAGCAGCAGGCGGCGTGGCAGTTCATGCTAGGCATTCCCGTAGGCCAGCAGGTTAACTGGCGCGATGCCGCCCACCGGGCAGGCGTATCACCCGAGACCATTCTCAGCGCCTGCGCCGAGAACCCCATCCCCATTTTCATTCCCTGCCACCGCATCGATTTTGCCGATTGCCCGGATTATGACCCCGAAAGCTACCCCGGCGATGAAGGCGCGCGCGACCGGCAGTTCCTGCTTGACCTTGAAACCCTGTCCGCCACCCCGCTTTGACCCCCACATAGCTGAACGGGAGCCACGATCATGAATACCGTCATCCGCGTGCATGACTATGGGGAGCCTGATGTGCTCCGCGTGGAAACGCTGCCTGTCCCGACACCCGGCCCCGGCGAGGTCGTGCTGCGGCAGGAGGCGATTGGTGTCAATTTCATTGATACCTATTTCCGCAGCGGGCTGTACAAATTCCCCTCCCTGCCCGCCATCCCCGGCATGGAGGGGGCTGGCACCATCACGGCGGTGGGTGAAGGCGTAACGGGGCTGGAGGTCGGCATGCGGGTGGCCTACCCCGCAACGCCGGGTGGATACGCCACCCTGCGCACCATCGCGGCAGACCGGGTCGTAGTGCTGCCACCCGATATCACGACCCAGACAGCCGCCGCCATGATGCTGCGCGGGCTGAGCGTGCACATGCTGCTGCGCGAGGTGTACCGCGTGCAGCCGGGCGATGATATTCTGGTCTATGCGGCGGCAGGCGGCGTGGGGCTGCTCATGTGCCAGTGGGCGCGGCATCTGGGCGCGCGCGTGATTGGCGTGGTTTCCACCCCGGAAAAAGCCACACTGGCAAAGGCCAATGGCGCGGCGGATGTCATCATCGGCACCGACAATGTCGTCGAACAGGTCCGCACCCTGACCGAAGGCCGCATGCTGCCCGTGGTGTATGACAGTCTCGGCAAGGCTACGTTCGAGGCCAGCCTGTCCTGCCTCCGGCCACGGGGGCTGATGGTCAGCTACGGCAATGCCACAGGTGCCGTGACGGGGGTGGATGTCGGCACGCTGGCCAGCCACGGCAGCCTGTACCTCACCCGCCCCCTGCTCATGACCTATATTGCCCAGCGCCCAGCCCTTGAGCATGCGGCGCGTGAACTGTTTGCCCTTGTCGAGAAAGGCGTGCTGACGCCGCGCATCGGCCAGTCCTTTGCGCTCAAGGATGCCGCACAGGCGCATATCGCGCTGGAATCGCGCAAGACCACCGGCAGCACCATCCTGCTGCCCTGATAAAAGTTTTTGGGCGCTGGTTTTTTTCAAAAAGGCGGCGTTTCTTTCGAAGCTTTTTGAAAAAAGCTTCACCAAAAATTTCCAATGAAAAAACCCCGGCCTTTCGGCCGGGGTTTTGCTCTGGCACCTGCTGTAATGCGATCAGGTATTCATCGCATCGAAGAAGTCGTGGTTGGTCTTGCTGTATTTCAGCTTGTCGAGCAGGAAGTCCATCGCATCCATCGTGCCCATCGGCGCAAGGATACGGCGCAGCACCCACATCTTGGCCAGATCGGCACGATCAACCAGCAGTTCTTCCTTGCGCGTACCACTCTTGGTGATGTCGATCGCGGGGAAGGTGCGCTTGTCGGCCAGCTTGCGGTCAAGGATCAGTTCCGAGTTGCCGGTGCCCTTGAACTCTTCAAAGATGACCTCGTCCATGCGGCTGCCGGTATCGATCAGGGCGGTGGCGATGATGGTCAGCGATCCCCCTTCCTCAATGTTACGGGCCGCACCGAAGAAGCGCTTGGGGCGCTGGAGCGCATTGGCGTCCACGCCACCGGTCAGCACCTTGCCCGATGAGGGCACGACCGTGTTGTAGGCACGGGCCAGGCGCGTGATGGAATCCAGCAGGATCACCACGTCGCGCTTGTGCTCGACAAGGCGCTTGGCCTTCTCGAGCACCATTTCGGTCACCTGCACATGGCGGGTGGCGGGCTCGTCAAAGGTGGAGGATACCACTTCGCCGCGCACGGAGCGCGCCATGTCGGTCACTTCCTCGGGTCGCTCGTCAATCAGAAGCACGATGAGGAAGACTTCGGGGTGGTTGGCGGAAATGGAAGAGGCGATACTCTGCAGCATCACAGTCTTGCCGGTGCGCGGCGGGGCCACGATCAGCGCGCGCTGCCCCATGCCGATGGGCGAGACAAGGTCGATCACGCGGGAGGTGAAATCGCGGTTCGGGGTCTTGCCCTTCCCCTTGCCGGTGGGCACTGGCGCTTCAGCGCCGCCCACGGCCGAGTTCTCGACTTCCATCTTCAGCCGCCGCTCGGGGTAGAGCGGGGTCAGGTTGTCAAAGTTGATGCGCTGGCGCACCGCCTCGGGCGGCTCGAAATTGATGGCGTTGACCTTGAGCAGCGCAAAATACCGCTCGCCATCGCGCGGGGCGCGGATCTGGCCTTCCACCGTATCACCAGTGCGCAGGCCAAAGCGGCGGACCTGGCTGGGGGAGATGTAGATATCATCCGGCCCCGGCAGGTAATTGGCCTCGGGCGAGCGGAGGAAGCCAAATCCATCGGACAGGATTTCAAGCGTGCCGTCCCCATAGATGGCTTGGTCATTATCGGCCAGCGTCTTGAGGATCGTGAACATCAGCTCCTGCTTGCGAAGAGATGATGCGTTTTCAATATTCAGACTTTCAGCATAAGCCAGAAGGTCTGCTGGAGTTTTGGCCTTGAGTTCGGCGAGTTGCATGCAGGATGTGCCTATAAGTGGGCAGTTCACGGAGGGAAAGAAAAGTCAGCCATCAGAGGGAAAAGGCATGCCGGAACCGGCGCCTGACCATTGTTTTTATCAAACTGTCGATGCTGCTTAACTGATAAGGCAGGAATCCTGACCGCGCAGAAAGCACCCTGTCAGAATTGGCTCAACTATAGGCATTCATGCCCTTTCCGTCAAGCTTTTGCATCACTGCGCCATGAACCGTAGCCCGCGCACTACCGGGCGATGTATGAATTGTTAAGCTTTGATCCGTACAATCCCTCTCCTTTCGGCCTCTTCAGGAGAGACGGATGTCGTTTCGCGCCGCGATCATCACCATGGTTTACAATGAAAATTATTTTCTACCGTTATGGTGTGCGTATTATGGTCGGCAGGTCGGGATGGAAAATCTCTATGTCATCGATCATGGCAGCACCGATGGCTCGACCGATGCCCTGCCGTGCAACAGGCTGCGTATTCCGCGCGACTGTTTTGATGACGGACAGCGGGCTGGCATGATCAGCCGACTGCATGAGTCCCTTCTCTCGTTTTTTGATGTTGTAATCTATGTGGACTGCGATGAATTTCTGGTCCCGCGCACCGACCTGTTTCCATCACTACCGGATTATCTGGAAAAGCGCCGCAATCACACCGTAATCCGTGCCGTGGGCGTTGATGTCTTTCCCGAACGGCCGAACATGCCTGCCATCATCCCCTCCCTGCCGCTACTTGAGCAGCGTTCGTTCGGGTTCATCAACCCGTGGGAATCCAAACCCGTCATATCCTATGTTCCGGTTTCATGGGCACCGGGATTTCATGAATGCGACCAGCCTTCCTATCTCGATCTCGATCTATGGCTGTTTCATATGAAAAACATGGACCTTGATGTCAGCCTCAGGCGACTTGCCCTGACGCGCGCCCTCAACTGGAGCAGGGCATCCGTGCAGAACGGCCAGGGAGCCCATCAACGCTGTAGCGATGAAGAGCTGATCAACAAATTCCATCATCTGATGAATAGTAAAAGGAATATAGATCTGGATTCCCTGCCGATAAACGAAATTCTTTCCAAAGGCCGCACAAGCGATATCTGCAGGATACCGGAACAGTTCATTTCATTTTAAAAAGCCTGCTGCCCGTTCAGGACAATGACCACAGCAGGAATGACCCGGAACGGCAACAGGGCGCGCAACGCGCGACCGGCGTGAAACCCTTACAGCCCCAACAGGGCTGTCACATTAATAGAAGTGTTTGATGACGCCTTTTTGAAAAAAGGCAGCACCCCAAAATTTCTATTGTTTCCTATAAAGAATTTGTTTTCAAACAGTCACTAAGCCCAAATTTCCATATAAATGTTCATACAGTGCTTACAAAAAGAAAGCATAATTATATTTTTAAGTAAATATTATTCATTGGCGCATATTCTGCAAATTCAAAAAGAAAATATTCCGGCCATCCAGATTCAGGAGCACGAATATGTCCGATGTTCTCGGCGTTTATTATGGAACAGGCAACACCGTAACCAAAAGCGGCTCATATACACTGGACCCAGGGGGCCTGCTCGGCATTCTTTCACCTGCGGACATCACCGTCTCCTCGCCAGACGGCAAACCCGTCGATGCGACAATCGACCTCGCGGGCCTGCTTGACCTGCCCGTCACCGCCGCTGCCACTTTTACCGTCACCGCTGAAAAGAATACGGTCGTGACGGTCAGCGCGGGCGCCGTAAACGCGCTAACCACAACCACCCTTGATGCAAACGGGGGCACGGTAGCGCTGGCTGGCGGCCTGCTGAACGCGGCAAGCGGGGTGACAATCAACCTGACAAATGGCGGCACGTTCAACGGGTCTGGCATCATTTCCGCCCTGACGGGCGCTACCATCAACTTTGGCAGCGGCGGCGGCACGCTCAACCTTGCCGGTTCCGACACGGGGCTTGCGCTGCTGTCGGGCGCATCCATCAATAACTTCGGCAGTGGTGATTCCATTATCGTGGAGAATGATGGCACCCCCGCAACGGTAACCGGCGTCAGCTATGATGGCCTGCTTGGCACATCCACCCTCACCTTCTCCAATGGTGATACGCTGGCGCTACAGGGCCAGTATCAGGACACCGACCCGCAGGCCGCCGGTTACGTCTCCACCGTGGCCGATGCGGATGGGGAAGGCACGGTGCTGGTGTGCTTCCTCGCCGGCTCCATGATCCGCACCCCGGACGCTGACATTGCCGTTGAAGACCTGTGCGCGGGCGACACCATCATCGCCATGGTGAATGACACACCCCAGCCCCGTACCATTACATGGGCAGGCAGGGCGCATGCCATGGTTCGCCCTGAATTGCCCGATGATGAAGCGGGTTACCCGGTCCGTATCCTCAAGGATGCCATAAGCGCGGGCGTGCCCTACAAGGACATGCTGATTACGGCGGAGCATTGCCTGTATTTCGAGGGCCGGTTCGTGCCCGCGCGCATGCTCGTCAATAACACGTCCATCTTCTATGATCGCGCGATCACGTCCTACGATTACTACCACATTGAAACGCAGGAACACGCGGTCATCATCGCTGATGGCATGCTGACCGAAAGCTATCTCGATACCGGCAACCGCCGCGCCTTCGTGCAGAAAGACAATGTCGTTTTACTGAGTGGCAGCCGCAACCTGACATGGGCACACGCCGCCGCACCGCTTGACGTATCACCGGGTTTTGTCGAGCCCCTATTCCGCCAGATCGCGGCCCGTGCGGCGGCTTCAGGGCATGCGCCCCAGACACAAGCCGCCACCATGACGGACGAGGCCGACCTGCACCTGCTGACACAAACCGGCGCCATCATCCACAAGATGCGCGAGGCAAACGGATTTGCCTTTTTCATGATCCCGCCGGGGGTGGAGAGCGTGCGCATCATGTCGCGCACCAGCCGCCCATCGGACACGATCGGCCCCTATATCGACGACCGCCGCCAGCTTGGCGTTCTGATCAGGGACATCAAACTGTTTGAAGGCAGCGTGGCCCGTCCCATTACCACCCATCTTGCCAATGAAGCACCCGAAGGCTGGCATGATGGCTGGTACGCGCCAGAAAATGTTCCCTGCCGCTGGACGGACGGGCAGGCCAGCATGTCTCTCGGCACCCGGCACCCCACGCTCATGGGGCTGCTCTGCCTCGAAATCCTTGCAGGCGGCCCCTATGCCATCAGTTCCGCCCCCCAGCCACAGGCCCTGACAGCGTGAAAGAGGATCCCTGCGCCCCTGAACGGGCGCAGGGACCGACCGGTCACATGAATGCACTCTTTACCCTCAAAGCCGGACAGGTCTGGACCGGCGCGCCGCCCCGCCGCGAAATACGTGGCATTGATGAAGTGGGGGAGACGCAGGTCTCGTTTCACAAACAGACCTCAAGGCGCCGTTTCCTGACCTATCAGACCACCACGATCATGGGATTTCGTAAATGGATCCAGCAAAGTCAGGCCGTGTCCAATGATGGGCTGAGTGCTGCGAGCATGCATGGGTTCTCCCCATCGCGTGAAATCGGGCAGCGGATCCAGCTCCTGCGCAAGGCGGCAGGGCTGAGCCAGCAGGATCTGGCCAACATGCTCGGCGTCTCGCGCACCGCCGTCGGGTTCTGGGAAACGGGGCGCCCCAACAGGATCAGCAGGCATGTGCCCCGTATCGCGAAGATTTTTGGTATCAGCGAGGAAGTCTTCCTCAATGGGCAGAATAGCGAAAAAACCCAGATGTCCATTACAAAGGACGAAGAAAACATCATCAACCTCTACAGGGCCCTTTCAATAGATGACAGGCTCCAGGCCATGAAACGCATGGAAATGCTGTACAGGAGGCAAAAATAGTCTTCATGCCGCACGGCAAGAGACTGTTTGAAAATTTGGCTCAGAAAATACGAAGCTTTTTTCCAAAAGCTTCGGAGAACGCCGCCTTTTTGCAAAAAGGCGGCACCCAAAAACGTATATTCTTTCCAGGTCCGGACTTAAAACCCGATAACCGCATCACCACCAAAGGTGAACATGCCGTTATTACGGCCACCATTGAACGGCGTGGTGCTGTTGAGGGCGCGGTCAAAACGGATTTCCGGGCGGATCTGGAACACGCGCACATGATGGCCGAGGTTCGGGCGGTAGCTCATGTTCAGCGTCATTTCGCCATAGGTCGTGCCGTGGCTTGAAGACGACGGACCGGTCATGACCATGCCGCCCGTTCCGGCAATGGCTTCCATATAGGAGTTGTTGCCTATGAAGGTGGCCACCATGGAGTTGTTGTTATCGCGGTAGATTTCGCCGCGGTAGTTGAAGGTCAGGCTGTCATTGACCTTGTAGCTCAAAAAGCTGACAAAACTTTCCGCATCCGCCCCGGCAAACTGCCCCCGGGCTCCGATGCCGCGCACACCTTCATCATGCAGGTAATTGAACTCGGCCGTCAGGGTCAGGCGGTCATTGACCTGATAGGTGGCGTTGATGTCGTTCCAGAAGCGGTTGGTGTGGTCAGCCTCGTAATGGCCAATCAGCTGCCACGAATTCTCCGGTCCCACGCGGCTCAGTTCCACAATCCGCAGCTTGCCATGGGCAAGGTTGTTCAGGTTGAAGCCGAAATAGCCCGCAGGTGCGCTGTTGTTGTCCGATTTGCCAAACGTTGTCTGGTTGCCGGTATCAATGCCGAAAGTCACATCGACCATGGGGGTGACATGCCAGTTGAACATCGCCCCCACATGCTGGAACGGCACGGAATATTCAGATGTATAGGCCAGCGTGTAGAACGCGCGGGAGGCGGGATCGAGTCCTTCCACCCCCATCGGGGCCTGCAGGATGCCCGCCTGCATGTCCAGCCCGCCCTTGGTGACCCAGGGCAGATGTACATCCATATGCGCCTGGGCGGGAATAAGCTGGTAGCGGTCGTTCCACTCCCGGTCACTGACACCGACCAGATGGTAGTAACGGGCATCGGAGCCATACATGGCCTCAAGCGTGAAACCGACCTGGTATTTGTTCACGCTGGAATCAATTGCCTTGTTCAGGGTAAATTCCAACTGGTTGAGCTGCACCTGGTTGGCATGGTCGGCAAAGAAATCACCGAAGTTGTAGCCGGGCTGGGGGCGGGCAGGATTGGCCATGATGCCGCCTTCGATCTGTCCGGTCAGGGTAATGTCGCTCAGCCAGTGCGCAAAACCCGTATCGTGCTTCTTCATCCCCGAGAAGATCTGGACCTGCGCATGGGCACCTGTCGACACGCCAGTCAAAACAGTGGCGATCACCAGAAAACAACCAACCCTGTGGTTCAGTTTCATACGGTTTTCTCCCTTCCCGGCATGACAGACACGGGCAGGAGCCGCTGCGCCTGATAAATCATAAAATTTGTTTTATGCCAATTATTATCCTTCTAAAACCTTGATTCGACTGCCTAATATCAGAGATGCAATTATTTTAAACCGGGTTCGTCATATTTACTGCTTGCCCAGCCAGCCACGCCGCCAGAACCAGAGCAGCGGCAACACCACCGTGGCAGCCATGAGAATCAGGGAATACCAGTAGCCGTATTTCCAGTTGAGTTCGGGAATATCATGGAAATTCATGCCATAGATACCCGCCACCAGCGTGGGCGCGACACCAATGAAGCTGACCACGGTCAGGATCTTCATGCCGTTATTCTGCTCGATACTGATAAAGCCCAGCGTTGCATCCAGCAGGAACTGCACCTTGTTGGCGGTCTGTGACACGAAATCGTTGAGCGAGCGGATATCACGCCCCACCGTGCCCAGCCGCGCCTGCAGCCGCTCGCTCAGGTCATGGCGCTTGCTCTCGCCCAGAAAGATCGAGATCCGCTCAAGCCCAAGCAGGCTGTCGCGCACGGAGGAACTCAGGTCGCCCGACCGCCCCACCCGGCGCAGCATGTTGCGCAGCAGGTTGGCCGCCTGCGCCTGGCTCGGGGTCTCGGACTGAAAGACATCCTTGGACATGCCATCAAGCGACTGGCCCAGGTGCTCCAGAATATCGGCCAGCCGGTCCACAATGGCCTCGAGCAGCATGATCCCCGCCTCGTTGGCGCTGAGCGGCGTGTCCTGCCCCGCCACCTGCCGCGCCACCACGTCAAACGCGCTGAAGCCGGTATAGCGGATGGTCAGGATCCGCTCATGCATGAGTACGAAACCGACAGGAGAGACGAAAAAGTCATCCGGTGTCTTGCGCACCAGCGGCGTGGAGAGATAGACGGCATCCCCTTCCATGAACAGGCGCGATGAACTCTCGATCTCGTCAAGCTGGGCGCGGGTGGGAATGCGCAGGCCCGTAATCCGGGCGGCCAGGGCCTCCTCATCAGTCGTGGGGTCAAGCAGGTCCAGCCATGCCGCACCTGTCGCATCCGCCGCCGTAGTCACGGTGCGGGCCGGTGCGCCGGGATGATGCGCTAGAAACATGGGCTGTCTTTCGTTGGTTCCTGTCGTTGTTCATCCATCATGCCCGAACAAACATGTCAAATCGTGACACGGCGCTACCGGCCTGCGGGGGCTGGTATTTTATCGCCATCCAGTCCAGAACCGCATGACACGGCAGCCCGGGACGGCTGCATGACCAAACCCCTGAGCCACGCACCTATTTCTTGCGGAGTAGAGAAGTTGAGCGCAACAGACACACAGGCAGGCGCCAACAGCCTGCGCAGCGGGCCGGACGGACGCGGCCGTTTTGGCATTTTCGGGGGCCGTTTCGTGGCCGAGACCCTGATGCCGCTCCTGCTGGAACTGGACGCCGCCTACAGGACCGCCCAGGCCGACCCCGAATTCCACCGCGAACTGGATTACTACCTCAAGGATTACGTTGGCCGTCCCAGCCCGCTGTGGCTTGCCCGCCGCATGACCGCGCAGCTTGGTGGCGCAAAGATCTACATGAAGCGCGAGGAGCTGAACCACACCGGCTCGCACAAGCTCAACAACGTCATGGGCCAGATCCTGCTTGCCCGCCGCATGGGCCGCACGCGCATCGTGGCCGAGACAGGGGCGGGCCAGCATGGTGTTGCCACCGCCACCGTGTGCGCGCTGTTCGGCATGAAATGCGCCATCTACATGGGGGCTACCGATGTCGAACGGCAGAAGCCCAACGTGTTCCGTATGCGGCTGCTCGGCGCCGAGGTGGTTCCCGTCACGGCGGGCGCGGGCACGCTCAAGGATGCCATGAACGAGGCCATGCGCGACTGGGTGACCAACGTGCATGACACCTACTTCCTGGTGGGCACCGTGGCAGGCCCGCACCCCTACCCGCAGATGGTGCGTGACTTCCAGTCCGTCATCGGCGTGGAAACCAGGGAGCAGATCATGGCCGCCGAAGGCCGCCTGCCTGACGCCATCGTGGCGGCCATTGGCGGCGGGTCGAACGCCATGGGCATTTTCCACCCCTTCCTCGATGACCCCGAGGTCAGGCTGATCGGCGTCGAGGCCGCAGGCTGCGGGCTGGATAGCGGGCGCACCGCCGCCTCCATCGAGCGTGGCAAACCCGGCGTGCTGCACGGCAACCGCACCTACCTGCTGCAGGATGATGACGGGCAGATCACCGAGGCGCATTCCATCAGCGCAGGGCTGGACTATCCCGGCGTCGGCCCCGAGCACTCATGGCTCAGCGACATCGGCCGCGCGGAATATGTGGGCGCCACCGACCAGGAGGCGCTTGACGCCTTCCAGCTCTGCACCCGCACCGAGGGCATCATCCCCGCGCTGGAAAGTGCGCATGCCATCGCCTACGCCGCCAAGCTCGCGCCCAGCATGGCGAAAGACCAGATCATCGTGGTCAACATCTCCGGCCGGGGGGACAAGGACATCTTCACCGTTGCCGAACACCTGGGAGTGAAACTGTGAGCCGCATCGCCCGCCGCTTCGCCACCCTGCGCACGCAGGGCCGTGGCGCCCTGATCCCTTATGTCGAGGCCTGCGACCCCGATTATGACACGTCGCTCGCCATCCTGCGCGGCATGCCCGCCGCCGGTGCCGACCTGATCGAGGTGGGCGTGCCCTTCTCCGACCCGTCTGCCGATGGCCCGACCATCCAGAAGGCCGCGCTGCGCGGGCTGAAGGGCGGCTCGACCATGAAGCGCGTGCTGGAGATGGTGCGTGCCTTCCGCGCAGGCGATGACGAGACGCCCATCATCCTGATGGGCTACACCAACCCCATCGAGGCCTACGGGCCGGAACGCTTCTGCATGGATGCGAAAGCAGCCGGCGTGGACGGGCTGATCGTGGTCGACATGCCACCCGAGGAAGCCGACCTGCTGGCAGGCCCGGCAGCAGCCAGCGGGCTGGACATCATCCGCCTCGTCGCCCCCACCACGCCTGATGACCGCCTGCCCGTCGTGTTCAATGGCGCGTCGGGCTTTGTGTATTACGTCAGCATCACGGGCGTAACCGGCACACGCACGGCCAGCACCGATGAACTGGCCGCTGCCCTGCCGCGCCTGCGCAAGGCGACCGACCTGCCGATTGCCATCGGCTTTGGCATCCGCACGCCAGAACTCGCAGCCAATGCCGTAAGCGTGGCCGATGCCGCCGTGGTGGCCTCCGCCCTGCTCAACACGCTTGAGGGCACGCTGGATGCGGATGGAAAAGCCACAGCGAAAACCGCGCCCGCCGTGCTCGAGCAGTTGCGTGGGCTGGCTGACGCCGTGCATGCCGTGAGCAAAACTGCCTCAAAATAATTCATTGATAAGAAACAGAAGTTCTTGGGTGCCGCCTTTTTTCAAAAAGGCGGCGTTCTCTCGAAGCTTTTTGAAAAAAGCTTCACCAAAAACTTTTTATGGTTTGCGGGCCATTTCACCGGCGATTTTCCACAACGGTGCCTGCAATGACAATCTGGCCCAATCGTTCATCTGCCTGTATGGAACAGGCCTCCAGAAAGCTTAAGGGAGAGGCAACATGAGCTGGCTGACCGAATATGTGCGCCCCAAGATCCGCGGCCTGCTCAAGCGGGAAGTGCCGGACAATTTGTGGACCAACTGCGAATCATGCGAGCAGATGATCCTGACCAAGGACCTGCGCAAGGCACTGAACGTGTGCCCGCATTGCGGCCACCACATGCGCGCAAGCGTGCCCGAGCGGCTGGAATGGACGTTCGATAACGGGGAATACACCCGCATCGAACTGCCCAAGGTGCCGGTTGACCCGCTCTCCTTCCGTGACCGCAAGCGCTATACCGACCGGCTGAAGGATGAACGCGCCAAGTCCCACCTTGAGGAATCGATGGCCGTGGCCCATGGCCAGATCGGCGGCCATAACGCGGTGGTGGCCGTGATGGCGTTCGAGTTCATTGCAGGCACCATGGGGGCAGCACTTGGCGAGGCTTTCCTGGCAGCCGCCCGCCTGGCCATCCTGCAGCAGTCACCGCTGATCGTGTTCACCGCATCAGGTGGCGCGCGCATGCAGGAGGGCATGATCAGCCTGATGCAGATGCCGCGCACCACGGTGGCCGTGCAGATGCTCAAGGAAGCGGGCCTGCCCTACTTCGTGGTGCTGACCAACCCGACCACGGGTGGCGTATCGGCCTCGTTTGCCATGCTGGGCGATGTGCAGATTGCCGAGCCCAATGCGCTGATCGGCTTCGCGGGCCAGCGCGTGATCGAGGATACGGTGCGCGAGAAGCTGCCCGAAGGCTTCCAGCGCGCGGAATACCTGCTTGAACATGGCATGCTCGACATGGTGGTCAAGCGCGGCGACCTGCGCGAGGTGCTTGGCCGCCTGACAGCGCAGCTCAACTACCGCCACATCGCCCCCCGCGCCGCCTGAAGCCACGGAACCCCGCACATGAAAGCGCCTGCCCTCGGGCCGGAATTCGTGGGCCGCACAGGACAGATACTGGAACGGCTGAACCGGCTGTATCCGGCCCTGATCGACCTGTCGCTCACCCGGCTGGAAACGCTGCTTGCCCGCCTTGGCCACCCCGAGCGCCACATGCCGCCTGTCGTGCATGTGGCGGGCACCAACGGCAAGGGCAGCACCTGCGCCTTCATGCGCGCCGTGGCCGAGGCGGCAGGCTGGCGCGTGCATGTGCTCACCTCGCCCCACCTCGTGCATGTGACCGAGCGCTTCCGCATTGCGGGCCAGATCGTGAGCGAGCACGAACTCGCCGCCGTGCTTGAAGAGATCGAGCAGGTCAACGCAGGCGCGCCCATTACCGTGTTCGAGGTGCTGACGGCGGCAGGCTTCATGCTCAGCGCCCGCCACCCGGCGGATCTGACGATTGTGGAAGTAGGGCTGGGCGGCCGGTTTGACGCCACCAACGTGATCCAGCGCCCGGCCGCCTGCGCCATTACCGCCATCTCGATGGACCACGAAGCCTTCCTCGGCGATACGCTGGCTGCCATTGCGGGCGAGAAGGCTGGCATCATCAAGCACGGCGTACCGGTCGCCACCGGTCGCCAGCCTGCCGAGGTGATGGCGGTCATTGCCCGCACTGCACACGCTCAGGCCGCACCGCTGTGGCGGCGCGACCATGAATGGTTCATCGACCCCGTGGCAGACGGCACTGGCCTGCGCTACCGCGACGCCCACGGCACGCTGGACCTGCCCCCACCCGGCCTGCGCGGCGCCCACCAGATCGACAATGCGGGGCTGGCCATCGCCACCCTGCGGGCCAGTGGCCTGCCCATGCCTGCCAGCGGCTGGGCGGGCATTGCGCAGGCCCGCTGGCCTGCGCGCATGCAGCGCCTGTCGGGCCATCTGGCGGCGTTGCTGCCTTCGGGGTGGGAACTTTGGCTTGATGGCGGCCACAACCCCGGCGCGGGCCACGTGCTGGCGCAGGTGATGGACGAATGGGCGGACCGGCCCACCCATCTGGTCATTGGCATGAAGCAGACCAAGGATGCCACAGGCTTCCTTGCCCCGCTGCTGCCGCGTGCCGCTTCCATCCAGGCCGTGGCGGAGGAAGGCCAGCACTTGGCCCAGCCCGTGGCCGAGATCGTGGCCGCATCAGGCGGCCGCGCCATGGCAGGCCCGACCCTGCACGCCGCCCTGCGCCATCTTGCGGCCAAGGCTGGCCCTGATGCTCCTCCTACCCGCGTCATCATATGCGGCAGCCTGTACCTGGCCGGTGTTGCGCTCCAGCACGATGGCTGGCAACCGGACTGAAAACGGATAAAGCTTCAAGAAAAACGCCGCCTTTTTGAAAAAAGGCGGCGCCCGGAAACTTTCTATTTTTCCTCCGGCAGCGGAGCGCCCTGCCCGATTTCGCGCAGCGGCAGGCCCGCCATCAGGCGCTGCTCGATCTTTTCAAGCGACATGTCCCGCGTCTCGGGAATGAAGCGCCATGTGACCAGCACAAAGAACAGGTTGAAGCCCGCAAACAGCCAGAAGGTCGGGCCATTGCCCATCCACTGCAACAGCGACAGGAAGCTCGCGCCCACGATCATGTTGGCGATCCAGTTGGTGAGCGTGGAGATGGAAATGCCAAGGTCACGCCCCTGCAGCGGCTGCACCTCCGAGCACAGCACCCAGATCAGCGGACCCGCCGACATGGCGAAGCCGGAAATATAGATCAGCAGCATGAACACCGCGATGATCTGCTCCGACTGGTCCAGATGCGGGCGGTTGAGCATGAAGCCAAGGCTACCCATGCCCACGGCCATGATCAGGAAGCCGGTATACAGGATCGGCTTGCGCCCCCAGCGATCGACAAGCCCGATGGCAATAAAGGTGGCCAGCATGTTCACCAGCCCCACCATGGCGGTGCACCACAGCTGCGCGGGGCCGACATAGCCTGCGAGCGCGAAGATCTTGGGGGCGTAGTACATCACCACGTTCACGCCCGCGAGCTGCTGCATGACCTGCAGCGTCATGCCCAGGAAGATGGAGCGGCGGAAATTGCGGTTGTTGCGCAGCAGGCTCCAGCCGCGCTGCTTCTGCTGGAGCTGGCGGCTGATGTTCTGGATCTCCTGCATGGCCACGCTTTTGTCGTTGCGCAGGTCTTCCAGCACTTCCAGCGCTTCCTTGCGGCGGCCACGCATCATGAGCCAGCGCGGGCTGTAGGGCAGGAACAGCACGCCAATCAGGAACAGCACGCCTGGCACGGCGGCCACGGCGAACATGCCGCGCCAGTTGCCCGTATAGCTGAACATGGTGTTGCTGAGAAAGGCGATGAAGATACCCGCCGTGATCATGAGCTGGTAGGTCGAGATCATGGCGCCACGCGCCTGCTCGCTTGCAATCTCGGACAGGTAGAGCGGCGCCGTGAACGCCGCCACCCCGATGGCAAGCCCCATGATGAGCCGCCCTGCAATCATGGACGGGATCGACCACGCCAGCGCACAGGCCAACGAGCCCGCCACGAACACGGCCGCCCCCACCAGCAGCGCATGCTTGCGCCCGATCTGGTGCGACATCCAGCCCCCGCACAGCGAGCCAACGGCAGCACCGCCCATCATGGCGCTGACAATCCATTCCTGCTGCAGGGTGGTGGCGTGGAAGGTGGCGGCGAGCAGGTCGAGCGCACCGGAGATGACCCCGATATCAAGCCCGGCCATGAGGCCTGCAAGTGCCGCGAGGCAGCCAATGATGAGGGTACGCATCCGTGCCGAATCAAATACGGCGGGCGCGGGCTGATTTTCCATTAAAATCCGGTCCTTTTATATTCTTATTGTTGCCGGTGATCACATTATTCCTGCCGCGCGAGGCCGGTCAGGAGAAAGAACGATACACCATATTCGCGCGTCCGGTCGGGATCATGTTCCAGCAGCCTGTCAATGACAAATCGTTTTACCCTAAAAACAACAGGGCTATCCGCTCTATGCCCTGCTTCACAGTCCGATTCCATGACTTCCATCATGTTTGCAAGCCATGGCAGCACGCCCGGGCGTTCAGTCAGCGCCAGGGGCGCGCGGGGCGAGAACAGGAGCGTGCCACGCGCGCGCAGCGTGTCCATCCCGGCGGCAGTGGTGATATGGTAAAGATAGCCATCCGGCCCGTCATCAGGGCGCAGGCTGCGGGCCGACACGACCGTCAGCCCCAGCCCGGCAATATCAAGATAGGTCAGCGCATGCGGGCGGCCCATTGGGGCCGTGGCAAACAGATCAGGCTGCGCGACCGCGGGCGCGGGCGGTGCCGCAGGGGGTACCGTAGGCCGCCTGCGGCGTGGGTGCCGGGGGGCGGTCGGTATGAGCGGCAGTCCTGACATCCTGCCCTTGCGCCCGTGCCCCATGCATCCGCCCCATCAATACCGGCTCACGCCCCCTCAAGGGCCGCGCCTGTCCATTCAACCACCCTCAGCTACACGCGGCGCACACGCCTTCGGCCTCGATGGTGGTCTGCCGCACCGTAAAGCCCCGCGCCTTCGTCACCTCAAGCAGCGCCTTGAGGATATGGGGATCATCGAGTTCGGTCACACGCCCGCACGCACTACAGATCAGGAACTGCGCCGCATGGACATGACCGTGACAGGCATGCCCCGATTCCAGCATATGCCTGCACCCCACGAAGGCCGAAAGCCGCTCGATCTTGTGGATCAGCCCCTGCTCCATCAGAAAATCCAGCGCCCGGTACACCGTGGGCGGCGCCACCGGCTTGCCCCGGCTGGCACGGATCTGCTCAAGCAGTTCATAGGCACCAAGCGGCCGCTCGGCCGCCAGCACCAGGCCAAGCACCAGGCGGCGCATGTCCGTCAGCCTGACCGCGCGCGCGGCGCACAGGCTGGCAGCCTGCTCAAGCAGGGACTCCGTCCCCGCGGGCAGGTCGGTTCCGGCCATCTGTGTCATGCGGGCCACTGCTGTGCTCCTGTGCGGTTGCCGGGGGGGTTCAACCATCCTGCCCCGTATCCCGGCAGGCGGTCAGTCCGGCAGGTGATCCACCCACATGGCCATCAGGACCACGAAAAGGGCAAGTCCCGCATGTATCCAGATCAGTCCGCGCAGCGTCAAGACAGGAACCTGCGGAGCGCGGGCGCGCGGGGTCTGTGCCATGGCATCTGCTCCTTCTGTCGCATTACTGCGCTGTGCATGCGACAAAAGGCTGGATTTTTTCTTAATATGAAGAAGTGCAAGAAGTTTTTGGTGACGCTTTTTTCAAAAATCTTCGAAGAACGCCGCCTTTTTGAAAAAAGGCGGCATCCAGAAACTTTTATTGTTTTTTATTAATGGTTTGTTTTCAAACAGTATTTTATTCGTGCGGCAGCATGTGATAGCTGCGGTTGAAATAGACCAGCCCGCCACGCGGGCTGGAATTGCGCAGGCTTTCCACCGCGCCGAACATGACGCTGTGGGTGCCGACTTCCACAATCCGCTCGATGCGGCAGTCAAGCGACAGCACCGCCTCGTTCAGCACGGGCGCGCCCGTGGTCAGCGTATCCCAGTGCCCGGAGCGGAAGCGCTCGGCCTGCTCGAGCGGGCTTGCGAACACACCCGATATGTCCTGCTGGTCGGCGGCGAGCACATTGATGCACATGGCCGCATCCACCCGAAAACGGTCGCGCACGCGGGAATTGCGGTTGAGGCAGACCAGAACCGTGGGCGGCGTATCGGTTACCGAACACACGGCAGACGCGGTAAAACCCGCCGGGTCTTCCAGTGTTCCCGTCGTGACAACATTCACGGCCGCGCCAAGGCGGGCCATGGCGTTGCGAAAGGTGAGGGCGTCAATCCCCATGGTGCTTGTGCCTTCGGTAACTGTGCATGCCTGTAGTCCGCACGCAGCCGTGACGCCGGACAGCAGCGGAGGTAGCGCATTCTACCCTCGTTGAATACCGCAAAACCACATGAAAGGACGCAATCCGTGCCCCCCGAACCGATCCAGACCACCGTGCAGGGCGCACTCGGCCGCATCACGCTTGCCCGCCCCGAGGCCCTCAACGCCCTGAACCTGAACATGATCGACCACCTTGCCGCCACCATGCATGCGTGGCGTCACGACCCACGGATTGAAACCGTGCTGCTTGACAGCACCAGCCCCCGCGCCTTCTGCGCGGGCGGCGATATCCGCGCCATCCGCGCCCTGTTGAGCGAGCATGGGGTCGAGGCGGCGACACAACCCTTCCGCCACAGCTACCGGCTGGCCTCGATGCTGGCGGGCTACCCCAAGCCGGTTGTCTCGTTCCTTGACGGGATCTGCATGGGCGGCGGCGTGGGGCTTGGCGGACATGTGCGCCACCGCATCGTGACCGAGCGCGCCTGCGTGGCCATGCCCGAGAACGCCATTGCGCTGACGCCGGATGCCGGCGGCTCCTACCTGCTTTCCCGCGCGCCGGGGCTGAGCGGGCTACGCCTTGGCCTGACCGGCGCGCGCATGAACGCCACCATGGCCATTGCCGCAGGCTTTGCTGACCGGCAGGCCCCCTCCGACCAGCTTGAAAACATAAGGCACGCACTCACCCACACGCCCGCGGGGCAGGTGATGGACAGCCTGCCGCCCTGCCCTGCCCTTGATGGCGGCCCGGACACCGCCACCATCGCCCCGGTCTATGACGCGCCGGACGTGGCGACGGTCATGGCGCGGCTCGAGGCGCATCCGGCCCCGTGGGCGCAGGCGGACCTGGCCGCCCTGCGGGGGGCGTGCCCGTTCTCACTGTGCATCACCTTTGCCGCCTATCATGCAGCCCGCGCCCTGCCCGACTTTGACCATGTGCTGGAGCAGGAATTCCAGCTCATCTGCCAGTTGCTCCGCCGCCCTGACTTTGCCGAGGGCGTGCGCGCCCGCCTGATCGACAAGGACAACGCGCCGCGCTGGTCACCGGCCACGCTTGGCGATGTATCGGAGCGCGAAATTGCCTCCTGCCTGCAAAACCATGCATCCTTTTCCCTCGACCTGCCCGTTCTCGATGCGGACCAGGAACAATAAGTTATCACCCGTAAAGTAGATGAAAATGCCATTCTCCGATTGCTACGCCCCCGCCACCCATCACAGCCGCCTCGGCAATGAATTCTATGACGTGGTGCAAGCCGCCACCTTCCCCGCCCATATCCTGCGCTACCGCAATCATGATGTTTCGCCCCGCATCGGCCTTGACGGGCTGACGGATGCGGAATGGATCCGCCATTTCGGTCATTTCGATCCCCTGCCCGGCTCGCTGCCCCGGCCACTCGCCCTGCGCTATCACGGCCATCAGTTCCGGTCGTACAACCCCGACCTTGGCGATGGGCGGGGCTTCCTGTTCGCTCAGCTCATGGACAGCGTGGATGGCCGCCTGCTCGATATCGGCACCAAGGGCAACGGCACCACGCCGTGGTCACGCGGGGGCGACGGGCGGCTGACGCTCAAGGGCGGCGTGCGTGAAATCCTGGCCAGCGAACGGCTTGATGCGATGGGCGTGCGCACCTCGCGCACATTGAGCGTGATCGAAACCGGCGAGGCCCTGCACCGGGGCGACGAACCCTCGCCCACGCGGTCATGCGTGCTGGCGCGGCTCAGCCATTCGCACATCCGCATCGGCACGTTCCAGCGTCTTGTCGCCAATGATGACAAGGCCAGCCTGAAGCACCTCGTGACCTATGTGCTCGAAACCTATTACCCCCACCTTGCCAATGAACCCGACCCGGCGGCAGCACTCTATGATGCCGCCACCACCCGCATGGCCGAGATGACGGCGCAATGGATGACGGCGGGCTTCGTGCACGGGGTGCTCAATACCGATAACATAAACCTGACCGGCGAGAGCTTCGATTACGGCCCGTGGCGGTTCCTGCCCAGTTTCGACCCCCGCTTCACTGCCGCCTATTTCGACCATTCGGGCCTGTATGCCTATGGCCGCCAGCCCGAGGCGATGATGTGGAACGTGGCCCGGCTGGGAGAGTGCCTGATCGCGCTTTCGTCACTTGAGAAAATTCAAAGTATTTTTGATGACTTCTGGGAGAGATATGAAAGATTCCTTGATATTTCTGTATTAAACCGGCTTGGCGTCAATGAAATTTCAAGAAAATCATCGCAACATCTGCGTGAATGTCTGTTCTCATTCATGGAAGAAAGCCAGATTGGGTTTGAATTTCCGTTTTTTGACTGGTATGGTGGCCCCAAGAGCCAGAAACGGGCCGTATCAGGGCCACGTGCATCTTTTTATGCACAGGACAGTTTCCGCCCCGTGCAGGGCGCGCTCATGGAGCATGAGCCCGTGCCCGGCTGTGACCTGTCGCACCCCTATTTCAATGACGGGGCGGCGTGCCTGATGCCGGTCGAAACCGTGGAAGCCCTGTGGCAGCCCATCGCCACGGCCGATGACTGGAACGGCCTGCACGCCACAATGGGGCACATTGCCCGCATGAAGGCCGCGCTATCCATGCCCCACCACGGGGCAGGCTGACCCCGCGGGGGAACCGGGCCGATACGGATGAATTATAACAATAAGGAAGGAAAAGGCACCCGCATGAACACCCAGTCCCCCCCAAACCAGACTACGCAGCAGCCCACCGAACCGTTACCCGATCTGTCGCAGATCGAGATTTCACCCAATGCGCGCAAGACCCTGTGGCTCGCAGCCATCGTGGCCGCAATCTGTGGCGGCCTCTATGGTTACGATACCGGCATCGTATCGGGCGCGCTTTTGCTCATTACGCGTGATTTCCATCTCAGCAGCTTCCTGCAGGAGATGGTGGCCTCCGCCATCCTGGCGGGCGCGGTGCTTGGCTCGCTGCTCACCGGCTGGCTGTCGGAGCATTATGGCCGGCGCAAATCGGTCATGATCGTCACGGCGGTGTTCGTGCTCGGCGCACTGGCCTGCGCGTTTTCGCCCGATGTCTATACGCTCATCGCGGCGCGCGTGTTCCTCGGGCTTGCAGTCGGTGGCTCCACGCAGGTGGTGCCGATGTACATCTCGGAACTCGCCCCCGCGCACAAGCGCGGCCACATGGTCACGATGTTCAACATCGCCATCGGCATCGGCATCTTTGCCGCCAACATCATTGGCTTTGCCGCGCGTGATGCGTGGGGCTGGCGGCCGATGGTGGCCATTGCAGCCATTCCGGCGGCGGGCGTGTTCATCTCCATGTTCTTCCTGCCCAAGAGCCCGCGCTGGGCGGCGGAGCATGAAAGCCTTGATTCCGCCCTTGAGCAGCTCCAGCGCATCCGCACCTCCGAGCGCGAGATCCGCCGCGAGATGCGCCGCATCCACGCCAATGCCAATGAGGAGACCGACCCGCGCGATGTCGGCTGGCGCGGCATCCGCCAGCCCTGGGTGCGCCCCGCACTCGTGGCCGCCCTTGGCGTTGCCTTCTTCACGCAGGCAGGCGGGCTGGAGATGATGATCTACTATGCGCCGACCTTCCTGTCGGATGCAGGCTTTGGCAGTTCATCGGCACTGATGGCCAGCATCGGCATTTCCATCATCTATCTGGTCATGACCGTGCTGGGCTCGAACATTGTTGACCGTATCGGCCGCCGCCGCCTTGTGCTGGTCATGGGGCCGGGCAGCGTGCTGAGCCTGATCGGGCTGGGCATCATGTTCCTGGCCCACCCGCAGCCGGGCAGCATGGGCAGCTGGTTGATCATTGTGTTCATGCTGCTGTTCATGGTGTTCAACGCTGGCGGCATTCAGGTGGTGGGCTGGCTGCTCGGCGCCGAGATGTTCCCGCTTTCCATGCGCGGCAACGCCACCAGCCTGCATTCCGCCATGCTGTGGGGCAGTGACCTGCTGGTCACCAGCACGGCGCTCACGCTGGTCACCAAGATCACGCTGGGCGGCACCATGTGGTTCTATGCCGGGGTAAACCTGCTTTCGGTGCTGTTCGTGTATTTCATGGTGCCTGAAACGCGCGGCGCCTCGCTGGAGGATATCGAGGAGGCGCTGCGTGAAGGCCGCTTCCGCCCCACGCGCGGCAACACCGCGATCGTGGAGGAAGAGGAATAAAGGTTTTTGGGTGCCGCCTTTTTTCAAAAAGGCGGCGTTCTTTAGAAGCTTTCTGAAAAAAGCTTCACCAAAAACTTCCCTAAGCTTTCAGGTCAACCGCAAGGGCAGGGGTCACGGCCAGGCGCAGCACCTGCTGATAGAAGGCCAGTTCCAGCTCCCAGGCCTGCCGTATGGTGGCCTCCTGCCTGAAGCCGTGACCCTCGCCTGCAAATTCATACAAGGCGCAGGGCACGCCCTGCCCACGCAGCGCCGCGACCATGGAGCGGGCCTGCGAGGGCGGCACCACCTTGTCATCCAGCCCCTGCAGGAACAGCACCGGCGCCTTGATGTGGGCCACCTGCGTAATGGGGGAGCGGGCCAGATAGGTCGCTTCATCGGCAGGGTAGGGGCCAACCAGCGTATCAAGATAGCGTGATTCGAACTTGTGGGTATCAGTCGCCAGCGCACGCAGGTCGGTCACGCCATACAGGCTGGTGCCTGCGGCAAACAGGTCCGAGCGCGCCAGCGCCAGCAGCACCGTCAGCCCCCCGGCACTGCTGCCGCGTATGACGATGCGGGCCGGATCCACCAGCTTTTGCTCCGCCAGATGGTGGCAGGCGGCAATGCAGTCATCCACATCCACCACGCCCCACTGGCCCTCGAGCCGCTGACGATAGGCGCGGCCAAAGCCTGTCGAGCCGCCATAATTGATATCGACGACGGCAAAGCCACGGCTGGTCCACCACTGCACCTTGAACGAGAAGGCGGCATTTGCCCGCCCGGTCGGGCCGCCATGCGCCATGACCACCAGTGGCGGCTTCTCACCCGCAGGCCCGCCATAGCGGCTGCTCGCAGGCGCATAGAAAAAGGCCTGCCCCATGCCATCGCCCATGGGCAGCGGAAAGGTGATGGCGCGCGGCAGGGCAATATCGGCGGGGCCAAGCGGCAGGTCGGTAGCCCGGCGCAGCACATGGGGCGGCTGGCCCGCATCGCCAGTCACCACTGCCGCCGCATTGTCGGGCGGCACGTCCAGCCACGCAAAACCGCCGCCTTCCACCGGCACCGGGCACCCGGCGGGGTGGCCAAGGGCCACGGGTGTCGCCACGCCATCACGCAGGCAGGCCATGCGGGCCTCGCCGCCGCTTATGATCATGGCCAGGATTGTGCCATCGGCCAGCAGCACGTAGCTGCGCAGGCCAAAGATCCAGTGCGGCTGGCCAATTTCGGCCTGCATGGGAGCCACCGCCACCGGGGCGGAGGATGTGGTGTCGAAGCGGTAAAGGTTCCACCACCCGCTGCGATCCGACAGGGCCAGCAGGCGGCCCGCCGCATCCCAGCTTGGTTCAATGACCGATTCCGCCTGTCCGTCCTCTCCCGCCAGCGTCCAGGGTGCGGCGAGGCGAGGGGGGTCGCTACCCTCCTGCAGCAAGGTGGCGACACGCAGGCGCGTTGCGTCCCATGGCATGGCGGGATGGTCCCACTCGATCCAGGCCAGATACCGCCCATCGGGCGAGGGCCGGGGCGAGGACAGGAAATCCGGCCCCATCACCAGCGGCGTGCCGCCATTGAAGGCGGGGTCTTCCACCACCGCCATGCAGTCGAACACCACGATGGCGGCGGCGGGCTCGCCCTCTTCCACGCCATGATCCTCACGCACGCAGAACAGGAAGCGGCCATCGGCGCTGAAGGTCAGGTCCGCAAAACGCAGCCCGGCGCCCGCGGCAATGCAGCGTGTCTGGCCGCCTTCCATCAGCCACACGCTGCCATCGCGCCGGTTGCTCAGTGCAATCCGGCCCTGACAGACCGCATATGCCCCGCCGCCATATTCATGCACGCGGGTGCCGACATCAAACGGGGCAGGGGTCATGTCCGCCACAACACCCGCGCGGGCACGCACCAGCACCCGGCGGCCGCCTTCGGCCGGGCGGCCCTCGATCCAGTAAATATCCCGCCCATCGACCCGCACATCGGACAGCGACACCGTCTGCCCTGCCACCAGCGCCGCGCTGACGGGTGAGGGCCATGTGCCGTAAGGTCGTATATCGATGTCCGTCTTGCCGCTGGTGCCGGACTGGGTCATGCTTTCGCTCCTGCCATTTCTGCGTGACAATGGTATCGGGATTGCCCAAACCATGTTTCACGGCCTGTGCCCGTACCCTACATAATCTTCTTATCTGTGACAGGTAGTACGCTGCTTCACCATCTTGAATCCCTTTTCCAGCATTACGGCTATGGCGTGATCGGGATCATCGTCATGCTGGAAAGCATGGGCATTCCGCTCCCGGCGGAAACACTGGTCATCTCCGCCGCCATCTACTGCGCCACCACCCACAGGCTGGACATCAGATGGGTGGCGACAGCCGCCATCGTGGGCGCGATCATGGGCGATAATTGCGGCTACCTGATTGGCAAATGGCTGGGCTACCCGCTGCTCGAGCGCCAGGGCGCGCGGATCGGGCTGACAGCGCGGCGGCTGCAACTCGGGCGCTTCCTGTTCCGCCGGCATGGGGGCATCATTGTATTCCTCGGGCGCTTTATCGCCATCCTGCGGGTCTTTATTGCCCTGCTGGCAGGCGCCAATCATATGGCATGGCCCAAATTCCTCCTGTTCAACGCCATGGGGGGCATATTATGGGCGGGGGGCTATGCCTACGCGGCCTATTACCTGGGCAACAGAATCACGCGCCTGTCTGGCCCGGTGGGCCTGACGGTCGCCATCTGTGGCGGGATCGTGCTGGTGTGTGCCATCATCTTCCTGCGCCGCAACGAGGCACGGCTGACAGCCGAGGCGGAAGCCACCGCCGAGAAAGAAATGAACCAACCCGGAGAACAGGCTGAACCATGAGCAGACACTGGACCATAAAACAGGCCCCCCGCATGGACGGGCGCCTGGCCCTGGTCACGGGTGCGACCGGTGGCCTGGGCTACCAGACCGCCCTTGGCCTGGCACGGCGCGGCGCGCGGGTCATGCTGGCGGGCCGCAACCCCGACAAGGGGCTGGCGGCACTCACGCTCCTGCAGCAGGACGCGCCGGGGGCCAACGCCTCCTTCCGCCTGCTTGATGTCGCCTCCCTTGACTCCATTGCGACCTTCGCCCGTGATCTGGCGGAGGAAACCGATACGCTCGACGTGCTGGTCAACAACGCAGGTGTCATGGGCACGCCCCACCGGCTGGAAACGCGTGATGGGTTCGAATTGCAGTTCGGCACCAATTTCCTTGGCCCCTTCGCGCTCACCGCGCGGCTGCGCCCGCTACTGTGCGCGCCCCGGCATGGCGGGCGGGTGGTGACGGTGGCAAGCCTTGCGGCGCTGACCGGCCAGATCGTGTTTGATGACCTGCAGGCCCGCCGCCGCTACGCGCCGTTCCGCGCCTACCGCCAGAGCAAGCTGGCCGACCTTATTTTAGCGCTGGAGCTTGACCGGCAGGCCCGCACGCATGGCTGGAACCTGCATTCCATCGCAGCCCATCCCGGCTGGTCCATGACCGATATCGCCACCAGCCGCCTCAATACCGAGCAGGGGCTGCATGAGCGCATGACCCGTTTTGGCGCGGTGTGGGCGTTCCGGCTCATGGGGCAGTCAGCCGTCGATGGCGCACTGCCCATCGAATTCGCCGCCATGGCGCCCGAAGCGCGTGATGGCGGTTATTACGGCCCCGGCGGCTGGGGCGAGCGCCGGGGACCGGTGACCGAGGCCTTCGTGCCGCCCGCCGCCCGCGACCTGACCATTGCACGGCGGCTGTGGCAGGCGGCGGAACGGCTGACCGGCACGTCGCTGTCGTAATCAGCGGCGGGTGAAGGTCCAGTACATCGGCTGGCGGCCTGCCTTGAGCGCCTTGGCCTCGTAACGGGTGGGCGCCCAGCCTTCGGGCCGCACGGTGGCGGGGGGGGCGGTATCGAACAGGTCCTGTGCACCCATCACTTCCTCCACCCATGCCTGATAGGTCGGGTCATCGCTGGCCACGCGCCATATGGCGCCGGGGCGCAGCACGCGGGCGACCAGTTTCACCGTCTCGGGGTGAACAAAGCGGCGCTTGGCATGACGCGACTTGGGCCACGGGTCGGGGAACATGAGGAACAGGCGGTCGATTGACTGCGCGGGCAGGCCACGCAGCAGGATGCGTGCATCCTCATCCCACACCCGCAGCATGTCGGGCACGGGGGCGGTGGCCTCCGCGCCATCTTCGGGCACCAGGCGCGAAAGCAGTGAACACAGGCCGTTCTCGAACACCTCGCAGGCAATATAGCCCACGTCGGGGTGGGCTGCGTGCTGGGCCAGCGAATGCTCGCCACCACCAAAGCCCACCTCAACCCAGATCTGCGCCGGCCAGTGGCCAAAACCGGTGGCCGGGTCGGCCATGGCGGCAGCGGGAAAGCGCAGCCGTGGCAGCGTCTGGTCCAGAAGGCGCTGCTGGCGGGGGCGCAGGGTATGGCCGCGCGGGCGCCCGTACAGTCGGTCTGGCGATGGCTTTACATCCACGGAGGCCGTCATCTATCCGAAAATCCTGCTCCTGCTGCCGTAATGCACGGCATGATTGAAAAACGCATCGGGGGCCGCCACGACCCGCTTTTGCAAGCAGCCATGGCAAGCCCCCTTGATACAGAAGTTTCTGGTGCTGCCTTAAGGCTTTACCAGAAAACTTTTATCGTCTTTTAGCGGTTGAACGCGCCACGCAGGGCATCGACCAGATCGGTCTGCTCCCAGGTGAAGTCGTCCTTCGCCGCATCCGGCGTGCGGCCGAAATGGCCGTAGGCGGAGGTCTGGGTGTAGATGGGGCGGTTGAGGCGCAGGTGCTTGCGAATGCCGCGCGGGCTGAGGTCCATGACCTCGCGCAGGACGCGGCCAAGCTTCGCCTCATCAATGTCCTTGCCCGTGCCATCAAGGTCCACATAGACCGAAAGCGGGTGCGAGACGCCAATGGCGTAGGAGATCTGCAGCGTGCAGCGATCGGCAAGACCGGCAGCCACAACGTTCTTGGCCAGGTAGCGGCAGGCATAGGCAGCCGAACGGTCAACCTTCGTGGGGTCCTTGCCCGAGAATGCGCCGCCGCCATGCGGGGCCGCACCACCATAGGTGTCGACAATGATCTTGCGCCCGGTCAGGCCGCAATCGCCATCGGGGCCACCGATCACGAACACGCCGGTGGGGTTGACGTAGAATTCGTCTTCCGGCGGCATCCAGCCCTCGGGCAGCACATCGCGCACGATGCTGCCGAGTTCCTCGCGGATGGTGGCCTGGCTGGCGCCTTCCACATGCTGGGTCGAGATCACGACCGAGGTGGCGCCCACGGGCTTGCCATCGACATAGCGCAGCGTGACCTGGCTCTTGGCATCGGGCTGCAGGGCGGCAGCGCGCGGGTCGCCCGCCTTGCGCAGGTCGCGCACGCGGTGAAGGATGTCATGCGCGTAGAACAGCGGCGCGGGCATGAGGCTTTCGGTCTCGCGGGTGGCGAAGCCGAACATGATGCCCTGGTCGCCTGCGCCTTCGTCCTTCTCGCCCGCGCTGTCAACGCCCACGGCGATGTCGGCGGACTGGGCATGCAGGTAGTATTCCACCTCGGCATTGCGCCATGAGAAACCGGCCTGGTCGTAGCCGATGTCCTTCACCGCATCGCGCGCGCCCTGAATCAGCAGGTCAGGGGTTACGGAAGACGGACCACGCACTTCACCGGCAAGGATGATGCGGTTGGTGGTGACCATCGTTTCACACGCAACGCGGGATTCACCGTCTGCTGTCAGGAATGCATCGAGAACGGTATCACTGATCCGGTCAGCGACCTTGTCGGGATGCCCTTCGGATACTGATTCCGATGTAAACAGAAAATCGCCTTTATTGCGCATGATGGTCCTGTCTGCCTCGTATGGAGTAGAATAACGCCTGCGAAACCGGGCGTACGATCGCATGCGTTTGGCCGAAACCCGCCCAAGCGTCAAGCCATTTCCCTGAATAGCACCCTCCCGCACAGCCTGCGGCACGCGGATGGTCGAAGCACTGTCATGAAAAAGTTTTTGGTGAAGCTTTTTTCAAAAAGCTTCAAAAGACGCCGCCTTTTTGAAAAAAGGCGGCACCCAAACACTTTTATCTTTTATTATCAATAATCTGGAATCAATCGCGCGACAGGCCCAGCACGTCTTCCATGTCATAAAGCCCCGCCTCATGCCCGCGCAGCCAGTGCGCGGCCCGGACCGCGCCCGTGGCGTACACCCTGCGGTCAAACGAGCGATGGGTCAGGCTGATCTGTTCATGGCTGGAGGTGAAAATGACCGAATGCTCGCCCACGATCTGCCCGCCGCGCAGGGCCGCGAAGCCGATCGCGCCATCGGCACGCGGGCCGGTATGGCCATCGCGCCCGCTTTCAATATGGTCTTCCAGCTTTATGCCCCGCCCCTGCGCCACCGCGCGGCCGATGGCCAGCGCCGTGCCTGAAGGGGCATCCACTTTCTGGCGATGATGCATCTCCAGTATTTCGGCATCATATTCGCTGCCGGGCAGCACGGCGCCCATCTGGCGCGCAAGGCGGGTGACCAGCGTGACACCAGGCGAGAAATTGGCCGCCTGCACCACGGCAATGCGGGTCGCGGCCTGATCGACCGCCTGCTGGTCTGCCCCTGACAGGCCGGTCGTGCCCAGCACCCACGCCGTGCCTGCCTTTGCCAGGGCCTGGGCATGGCCCACCACAGTGCTGGCATGGGTGAAGTCGATCACCACATCACATTGCCGCGCCAGATCAGCAATATCGGCATGAACAGGGCAGTCGATCCCCTCAACAGGACGGCCATCGCGCGTCGTGCCACCGGCCAGCACGGCTCCTGCCGCTGGCACTTCCTGCGCCAGAAGGCGACCGACACGGCCATTGAGGCCCGTAATCCCGATCCGCAGGGGCTGCGCGTTCATGCTGTTTTCTCCACCAGTGCCCAGATATGCAAATGGCGGCGCGACCGGGGGATCGCGCCGCCTGAACTCTATCCATGGTGCAGGTTGGGGGGATTCACCATGAATAGTGGATCGACCCTACACCTGACCCATCAGCAATTTCAACCATCTGCACGCCATGGTCGCCATGGCGTGAGAACAGGCTTACAGCTTGCCTTCAAAAAAGTCCTTCACCTTGCTAAAGAAGCCGGTGCTTTCGGGGCTGCCCTTGGCGTGGCCTGCCGCATCGGTCTCGAATTCCTCAAGCAGTTCACGCTGGCGCTTGCTCAGGTGGCGCGGGGTCTCGACCACGACCTGAATATACATGTCGCCCCGCGCGGAAGAGCGCAGCACCGAAAAACCCTTGCCGCGCAGGCGGAAGTGCTCGCCCGTCTGGGTGCCTGCCGGAATCTTGACCTTGGCGCGCGAGCCATCGACCACCGGCACCTCGATCTCGGTGCCAAGGGCGGCCTGCCCCATGCGCACCGGCACGCGGCAATAGATATTGGCGCCATCACGCTGGAAGATGGCATGCGCCTCAACCGACACATGCACATACAGGTCGCCCGCGGGCACGCCCTTGCCGCCTGCCTCGCCCTCGCCGGTGATGCGGATGCGCGTGCCATCCTCGACGCCTGCGGGAATCGAGACCTCGATGGTCCGGTTCTTTTCCACCGTGCCCGCACCATGGCATTCCTTGCACGGGTTGCGGATCAGGCGGCCGGTACCGTGGCAGGTGGGGCAGGGGCGCTCGATGGCAAAAAAGCCCTGCTGCGCACGCACCTTGCCCGCGCCGTGGCACGAGGGGCAGGTTTCGGGCGGCTGATCCTTGTCGGCGGAGCCGGTACCGTCACAGCTTTTGCAGGTGACGCGGGTGGGAATGGTGATTTCCTTCTTCACCCCCGCAAAGGCCTCGGCAAAGGTGATGCTGACCTGCACCTGGATATCAGCACCCGAGCGGCGGCCACCGCGCCTGCCGCCCATCATGTCGCCAAACATCTGCTCGAAGATGTCGCCAAGGCCGCCGCCACCGAAGTCGAAGCCACCCGCGCCCGGGCCACCGCCCTCGAACGCAGCATGGCCAAAGCGGTCATAGGCGGCGCGCTTCTGGTCGTCCTTCAGCACGTCGTAGGCTTCGCTGATTTCCTTGAACTTGTTTTCCGCTTCCGCATCGCCCGGATTGCGGTCGGGATGGTATTTCATGGCCAGCTTGCGATACGCCCGCTTGATCTCGTCGCCATTGGCATCACGCGAAACTTCAAGGGCTGCGTAATAATCTATCTTGGTGGCCATGTCGGTCCTCTAGCAAACGCGGTCGCCCGACCTGTCGCGGCACGATCCTCGCGTTCCATCTGTAATTGTTGGGCAGCATATGAAAAGCGCCCGTCTTCAAAGAAGCACGGGCGCCACCTTGGTGGAAGGGGGCGCGGACCCTAAGGCCCGCACCCCGATTTCCGAAGCCTGTATGACGCCTTGCGCCAATCAGGACTTCTTGGAGTCGTCCACGTCCTCGAAGTCGGCGTCGACAACCTTTTCGTCCTTCGGTGCTGCCCCGCCAGCGGCGGCCCCTGCGGCACCCTCGGTCTGGCCTGCCTTGTGGATGGCCTCGCCAACCTTCATGGCAACCTGCGTCAGGTGGTCGGTCGCGGTCTTCAGCGCCTCGGCATCCGTGCCTTCAAGCGCCTTGCGCACGGCGGCGATCGCGGCTTCCGCCTCGGTCTTTTCAGCAGCCGGGATCTTGTCGCCCCCTTCAGCAAGGGACTTCTCGACCTGATGGGTCAGACCCTCGGCCTGGTTGCGGGCCTCGACCTGCTCCTTCTTGGCCTTGTCGGCCTCGGCATTGGCTTCGGCGTCCTTGACCATCTTGTCGATGTCAGCCTCGGACAGACCACCAGAAGCCTGGATCTTGATCTGCTGCTCCTTGCCGGTCGCCTTGTCCTTGGCCGAGACGGACACGATGCCGTTGGCGTCGATGTCGAACGTCACCTCGATCTGCGGCACGCCACGCGGTGCGGGGGCGATACCGGTCAGGTCGAAGTTGCCCAGCAGCTTGTTGTCAGCCGCCATCTCACGCTCGCCCTGATAGACCTTGATGGTCACGGCGTTCTGGTTGTCTTCCGCGGTCGAGAAGGTCTGGCTCTTCTTGGTCGGGATGGTCGTGTTGCGGTCGATCAGGCGGGTGAACACGCCACCCAGCGTCTCGATGCCCAGCGACAGCGGGGTCACGTCGAGCAGCAGCACGTCCTTCACGTCACCCTGCAGCACCGCACCCTGCACGGCGGCGCCGATGGCGACCACTTCGTCGGGGTTCACGTTGCGGGCGGGTTCCTTGCCGAAGAACTCCTTAACAGCCTCGATCACCTTGGGCATGCGGGTCATGCCGCCCACGAGGATGACTTCGTTGATCTCACCCGACGAGACGGACGCATCCTTCATCGCAGCACGGCAGGGCTCGAGCGTGCGCTGGATCAGGTCATCGACCAGGCTTTCCAGCTTCGCACGGGTCAGCTTGACCACGAGGTGCTTGGGGCCGGACGCATCAGCCGTGATGAACGGCAGGTTGATCTCGGTCTCCTTGGAGGAGGACAGCTCGATCTTCGCCTTTTCCGCCGCTTCCTTCAGGCGCTGCAGGGCCAGCTTGTCCTGACGCAGGTCGATGCCCTGCTCGCGCTTGAACTCGTCGGCCAGGAAACCGATGATGCGGGCATCGAAGTCTTCACCACCAAGGAAGGTGTCACCGTTGGTGGACTTCACCTCGATCACGCCATCGGAGATCTCGAGGATGGACACGTCGAACGTGCCGCCGCCAAGGTCATAGACCGCGATCGTGCCGCCGTCCTTCTTCTGCAGGCCATAGGCCAGGGCAGCAGCGGTCGGCTCGTTGATGATGCGCAGCACTTCAAGGCCCGCGATGCGGCCCGCATCCTTCGTGGCCTGGCGCTGGGCGTCGTTGAAGTAGGCCGGAACGGTGATGACGGCCTGCTTGACCGGCTCGCCGAGATAGGACTCGGCGGTTTCCTTCATCTTGCCCAGGATGAAGGCGGAGATCTGCGCGGGCGCGTATTTCTTGCCCTGGGCCTCAACCCATGCATCGCCATTGTCGCCCTTGACGATCTCGTAGGGGACAAGGCCCTTGTCCTTCGCCACGGTCGGATCGTCATAACGGCGGCCGATCAGGCGCTTGACGGCATACAGCGTGTTGGCGGGGTTGGTGACCGCCTGGCGCTTGGCGGCCTGGCCTACGAGCATTTCACCGTTGTCGGTAAAGGCGACCATCGACGGGGTGGTGCGTGCGCCTTCGCTGTTCTCGATAACCCGCGTCTCGTCGCCTTCACGCACGGCAACGCAGGAATTGGTCGTACCAAGGTCGATACCGATAACCTTGCTCATGTAATCTTCTCCTTTTCAGCGGCCTGTCCGGACCCGAAGCATCGGGACAGACCCTTCTTTTTCAGTATTCAGGCGCGTGGCGCGGACTGTCTTTTTTCACATCCATCCGCACGCCGTTATCATTACCCGATGTAGGCAGCCCATGCGTCGCTTTCAAGAGGATCCAGCCATGCACGGGCGGGATTTCACCCTGCCTGCGCCGGTCCCTTCGATACGACCACCATGGCCGGCTTGAGCAGCCGCCCGTGCAGGGTCCAGGCCGGGGTCCAGGCCTCCATCACGGTATCGGCGGGGTGTTCGTCGCTGTGCTGCTGGCTCATGGCCTGGTGCAGGTTGGCGTCAAAGGGCTTGCCCTTCGCGTCTTCCGCCTTGATGCCGTTGCGCTCGAGAATGCCCATGAACGAACGCTCGGTGCTCTCGATGCCTTCGCGCATGCTGGTCAGCAGACTGTCCTCGCCCTCGGTGGGCTTGGGCAGGCTGGCAAGCGCGCGCTTGAGGTTCTCGGCGGCCTCGACCACATCCTTGGCGAATTTCTGCACGGCGTACTGCCGGGCATCTTCCACTTCGCGCTTGGTGCGGGTGCGCAGGTTCTGCATATCGGCTTCCGCGCGCATCCACTTGTCGCGCATGGCAGCAACTTCGGCTTCAAGCTCGGCTATGCGCGGGTCGGATCCGGCCTCCGCCTCGGGCTGGGGCGCTGCCGCTTCAGGGGCGGGCGCGCCGTGCGCGTCGGAGGGCGTGCCGTCGCCATGGGGGGCGTCGGCAAAGGGGTTGGGGTCTGTGTTCTCGCTCATGCTCTTACAAGTAGGTAACGACTGACCGATGGACAAGGCATTGCGCTCCCGGCAGGCATACCGTTTTTGCGCAACATCCCTGCCGTGAACGGAGCAGCCGGAATGACGTTATCATTCCAGTGGATCCCGGCACCCGCATCCCCTCATGACATGCGGGCGGTTATGACGCTATGCTGCGCGTGCCTGCCAGGCAAGATGCTGGCGGTCATGCCCGGATCGGCGAAGGAGCAAAAAGAGAGCCCCCATGGAGCCAACGAAACAGACGATCGTGCTGGTTGACGATGACAGGAACATCCTGACCTCCGTGCAGATGACACTGGAGGCGGAAGGCTTCATTGTCCGCACCTATACCGATGGGGAGAGTGCGCTGCATGGTCTGTCATCGCGCCCGGCCGACCTGGCGGTGCTCGATATCAAGATGCCGCGCATGGACGGGATGGAACTGCTCCAGCGCCTGCGCGCGCGCTCGCAGCTGCCGGTGATTTTCCTGTCCTCCAAGGATGAGGAGGTGGACCAGCTCATGGGCCTGCGCCTGGGGGCGGATGACTACATCACCAAGCCGTTCTCGCAGCGCCTGCTGCTCGAGCGCATCCGCGCGCTGCTGCGCCGCAACGAGGTCAGCCGCAGCGAGGCGGCGGGCATCAGCCCCACCGGCACCATGGTGCGTGGCGGCCTGTCGCTTGATGAAACCCGCCACCAGTGCCTGTGGCACGGGCGCGACATCCAGCTTACGGTCACCGAGTTCCTGCTCGTCAAGGCGCTGGCCGCCCGCCCCGGCCTGGTCAAGTCGCGCGACCAGCTGATCGATGCGGCCTACGGCGAGAACATCTACGTGGATGACCGCACCATCGACAGCCACATCAAGCGCGTGCGCAAGAAGTTCCGGCAGGTGGATGACGAGTTCAACCAGATCGAGACGCTGTACGGCATCGGCTACCGCTACAAGGAAGAATGACCACGCCGGTGTCCCGTCTCCTTCTGTCAGCACTCCCGCTTGCGCGCCCGCTGCGCCGCCTGCTGCCCCGGCGGTGGAGCGGGGAGCGGCAGAACGCGGTTGCGGAATTCATGGAATACCGCACCCGGCTGGTCTCGCCGCTCATGCGGCGCATCCTGCTGGTCAATACGCTGCCGCTTGGCCTGCTGGCGCTGACGCTGCTCTACCTGACCCAGTTCCAGAACAGCCTGCTCGAGGCCGAGGTCTCGGCCCTGCGCGAGCAGGCGCGCATCTATGCCGGGGCGCTGGGGCAGAGTGCGGTCATCGTGTCGCGCCGCGACGTGACGCTGGCGCCTGACCTTGCCGGCCCGCTGCTGCTGCGCCTGACCGAGCCCAGCCCGAGTGCCCATGCCCGCCTGTTCGCCCCCGATGGGCAGGTCGTGGCCGACAGCCGCGTGGAACAGGCGGGCTTCGGCATCAAGGCCACGCCGTTGCCACCAGCCGAGGAAGACGAGCACGCCGGGCCGCCTCACGCCGGCACATCGATCAATATGGGCGAGCGGCTGTATAACTGGCTTCTGGCGCAGTTGCCCACGCTCTCGGGCGAGCGGATCATGACGCTGGACACGCCGGATTCAGACCCGTCGATCCAGCCCGTCACCCAGCCCGATGGCACGCGGGTGATGGAGATCCCGCCCTATATCCGCCGTAACGCCGACCACCAGCTCATGGTGACCGTGGCCGAGCCGGTCATGCATGCGGGGCAGACCACGGTGGGCATCATCCAGCTCACGCGTGAGGCGCGTGATGTGGACCGCTCGCTGTTTGCGGTGCGCTCGTCCATCCTGTCGCTGTTCCTCATGGCACTGGCGCTGACCATCCTGCTCTCGTGGTATCTGTCGCTCACCATTGCACGCCCGCTGCTGCGGCTGGCCGCCTCGGCCCATACCATGCGCGAATCCTCCGACCGCACCGACATGGTGCCCGAGCGCCTGCTGGCCCGGCGCGACGAGATTGGCGAGGTCGCCCGCGCGTTGCAGGACAGTGCGAGCGCGCTGTGGGCGCGCATGGACGCCATCGAGCGCTTTGCCGCCGATGTCAGCCACGAGATCAAGAACCCGCTCTCCTCCATCCGCTCGGCCATTGAAAGCCTGCTGCGCATCGACGACCCCGAGCGCCAGCGCCGCCTCATGTCGATCATCAATGACGACGTGCGCAGACTCGACCGGCTGATTACCGATATTTCCGATGCCAGCCGCGTGGATGCCGAACTCTCGCGCACCCGCGCCGAGCCGGTGGCCATCGTGCCGCTGCTGTCCGTGCTGGCCGAGATCCATCAGGCCACCCGCCAGCCGGGCCAGCCCTTCATGGCGGTGGCCAGCAGCGGCGACAGTCCGGAGCGCAGGCTGGTGGTGCTGGCGGTGGAGGACCGGCTGGTGCAGGTGCTGCGCAACCTGATCGGCAATGCCATCTCGTTCTCGCCGCCCGATGGCAAGATCCTGCTCAGCGCGGTGCCTGCGGGCGGCATGGTGGAGATTGCGGTCAGCGATGAAGGCCCGGGCATTCCGCAGGCCAAGCTCGACAACATTTTCGACCGCTTTTATTCCGAGCGGCCAAGCAGCGAGAATTTCGGCCAGCATTCCGGCCTGGGCCTGTCGATCAGCAAGCAGATCATCGAGGCCCTGCGCGGCACCATCAGCGCCGAAAACCGCGTCGATGCCGATGGCCACGTGCAGGGCGCCCGCTTCGTGATCTGCCTGCCTCGCGTGGACGTGAAGGGCGAGGTCAGCCGACCTCATCCGTAGCGCGCGCGTAACGCCGGTATCGGAATGGCGGCGGCTCGGCAGGCAGGGTGTCGAGCACGGCCTTGATCCGCTCATGGTCGGGTGCGCGCGAACACACCGGGTCGGTCGCCGCAGCATCACCCGCCAGCGCCAGGGCCTGGCAGCGGCAGCCACCCCAGTCCTTTTCACGCTGGTCGCAGCTCCGGCAGGGCTGGGGCATCCAGTCCGTGCCGCGGAACATGGTAAAAAGCGGGGCCTCGCGCCAGATATGGTCCAGCGTGTCATGCCTTACGTCGGGGAAGGCGACGTTGGGGATGGTCTCCGCCGCATGGCACGGCAGCACCCGGCCCGAGGGCGAGATGTTGATGAACCGCCGCCCCCAGCCGCCCATGCATGGCTTGGGCCGGTCGGCATAGTAATCGGGGGTGACGTAATCGATGGTCAGGCGGCCTTCGTATTTTTTCCGTGCCGCTTCCACCGCCTCGGTGGTCTGCTCAAGCTGGGCGGCGGTGGGCATGAGGGCCTCGCGGTTGGCCAGCCCCCAGCCATAATACTGCGTATGGGCAATCTCGACCCGGCGCGCGCCCATCTGCAGGGCTGCTTCAAGCATCTGCGGCACGCGCTCGGCATTTTCGCGGTAGATGACGAAGTTCAGCGTCAGCGGCATGCCATCGGCTGCAACCAGCCGTGCCGCCTCGATCTTGCGGGCCTGCGCGCCCTTCATGCCGCCTACATGCTCGGCATTTGCCGTGTCGATATCCTGAAACGAAAGCTGGACGTGATCGAGTCCCGCTTCCACCAGCGCCGGGAAGGTCTTTTCGTTAAGCAGCACGCCGGAGGTGATGAGGTTGGTGTAAAGCCCCAGCCCCACGGCATGGCGGATGAGTGCGGGCAGGTCGGGGCGGCTCATCGGCTCGCCGCCGGAAAAATGCACCTGCAGCACCCCCATCTCGGCGGCCTGGTCGAGCACGCTGATCCATTCGGCGGTGGAAAGCTCGTTTTTACGCGGCTCCAGCGCCAGCGGGTTGGAACAGTACGGGCACTGCAACGGGCAGCGATGCGTGAGTTCCGCCAGCAGGCTCATGGGCGAGAGAATGGTTTCGGTCATGCCACCAGCACCTGTCGGGTCATGAGGTCACTGACCATGACATGGACATCGCGCCCGATCACATCAACCGGGGCGGCAAAGCGGCTGGCCAGATCAGCAATGATCTGGCCCAGCGTGCGCGTGCCATCGACCAGCCTGAGCACCTCGGCTGCGATGGGGTCGGGAATGAAGGCCCGCTCCGGCGCCTGGATGATCCAGCGCTCGCGCACGCGGTCATGCTGCAACCGCACCCCGCGCGCGAAGCGGATAACGCTGTCGTCCGTGAGGTCTGCGCTCATGCCGGGTCCGGGCGGAACGCACCGGGCGGAATGCGGCCGGGATTGACGTAGGCATATTCCAGCTCATCAAGCATGGCCCACAGCACGCCGCACTTGAACTTGAGCGCGCCAAGCACCGCCTGCTGCTGCGCGGGCGTGCGGGCATGTTCCTTCACATAACCCAGCGCAAAATCGGAATCACGCGGGGCCTGTGTGAGGCGCGGCTGGAAGTAGGCCAGTGTTTCGGGCGTGATGAAGTCGTAATGGCGCAGCATGCCCGCCACGCGCTCGCTGATGATGGTGGGCGAGAACAGTTCCGTCAGCGACGAGGCAATGGCCTCGAGAATGGACCGGTCCCGCACGAAGGCCACATACGCATCCACCGCAAAGCGGGTGGCGGGCAGCAGCCCTTCAAGCGACTCCACATAGGCGCGGTCCAGCCCCAGCCCGTCGGTCAGCTTGAGCCAGCGCGCGACACCACCGGTGCCCGGTGCATCGCCATCATGGTCCACCAGCCGCCGGCGCCATTCGCGCCGCAGTTCCGCCGTGGGCAGGCGGGCGAGCAGGGTTGCGTCCTTGGCGGGAATGCTGGCCTGATAATAATAGCGGTTCAGCGCCCAGGCCTGCACCTGCGCGCGGTTGAGCCTGCCATCATGCAGTGCGCGGTGGAAAGGGTGCAGGTTGTGGTAGCGTTCCGCCCCGATGGCGCGGAGTGCGGCTTCAAGTTCATCAGGAGAAAGCAGGGGTGCGCTCATGCCGTAATCCTCATCCCGTCATGGGAGATTTCCCACCCTGCGGCCTCGACGGCGGCGCGCTCGGGCGTATCCGCCAGCAGCACAGGGTTGGAATTGTTGATGTGTATGAAAATCCTGCGCTTGATGCCCAGGTCACGCAGGGCGGCGATGGTGCCGTCCATGCCATCCATGGACATGTGGCCCATGCGGCGGCCGGTCTTCTCGCCAAGGCCCGCGCGCACCATCTCGTCATCCACCCACAGCGTGCCGTCAAAGAACACGGCATCCGCCCCGCGCAGGCGCACACGCAGGTTGTCGGTCATGCGCGCGCAGCCGGGCACGAAGCACACGCGGTGATTGCCATCGGAAATCTCGAGGCCGATCGTCTCGCCATTTTCGCATATGGCGGCGGGGTCAGGCCCGGATTCGGCATAAAGCGGCACCTTGCCGGGCACGGCGAAGGGCACGATGGTCAGGCCCGCGGGCTTGCCGTCGGTCAGCTTCAGCGCCAAGGGCTGATCGAGTCCCATCGGTTCACGGGTCACGACCGCGCGGTTCAGGGCTTCAAAAATGGGGTTGGCATCCAGCATGGACAGCACTTCGGGCGTGGCCAGAAGGGTAAAGGGCTGTCGCTCGCGCAGGGTGAGCAGGCCGGTGATGGTATCCACCTCGCCGCCTGTCAGGATCACGCCGGCGATGGGCGTGGAGCGCAGGCCCTCGCTGGGATGCAGCGCCGGGGTCTGGTTGATCTGGGTGCGCAGGTCAGGCGATGCGTTGACCACGAACCAGTTCTTTCCATCTCCGCTGATGGCGATGGAAGCCTGTGTGCGGGGCAGGGCTGCCGGATCGCCGGCCCTGGCCCGCCTGCAACCGGGAGCGTTGGAGTTCCATTGGGGAAATCCACCACCCGCCGCCGCGCCGAGAACGATAATGTCGATCATGGACGCAGAGTGTAAAAGAAAATCGCCGCCTGTGCGAGACAGGCGGCGATGTTTCCATCTTACTTCTTTTCGCCGCAGACGTAGCTGTTGATCTCGGCGCCCAGGGGGACTTCAACGATCTTGGGGGTATTCCAGGCCATGGGACTCTCCATTGATTTGTATGCGAAAGGCAGAAACCTTCGTCTATCGGTTATTTGAGCCCGGTCTCCCGCCACTTTCAAGTCGTGTGTGGGGGCATATGGGGCCTGAAAATTCACGTTAGCGTGTACCATGCCGCCCCCCTGCAATGGTTGCGTAGCGGGAATGTGCCAAAATCCTTGGTCCTGCCTGTCCGATACGGCCATAAGAAGCAGGTACGCGGACACCAGCCCCCGGCCATACGGGCCAAGCCAGCACAAGCCAGGACCTGAACCGATGCCGCCCGAGACACCGCCCCCGCCGCCACCATCCTACGAGCAGGTCCAGCAGCAGCGCGCCATCGAGGTCATGCGCCACAGCCGCATCGACACCCGCACGGCCTGCCTGCTGCTGCTTAGCGTGCTGGCGGTGTTCTATACGCTGTATTTCGCCTCGGCCATCATCCTGCCCATGATCCTGGCGCTGGTGGTCAACCTTCTGCTGTCCTCGCCGCTACGCTTCCTGCACACGCGGCTGCACCTGCCCAAGCCGCTGGCGGCCCTGTGCCTGATCCTGTGCGTGTTTGGCGTGGTGGGGGCGGTGGGCACCGCCATTTCCGTGCCCGCCACGGGGTGGCTCGAGCGCGCGCCCGAGGCGATCAGCACGGTGCAGGACCGCCTCGCCTTCCTGCGCGGGCCGTTCCAACTCCTGACCGGCGCGTCCGACCGGATCCATAATTTCCTCTCCATCGCAGGCGGTCATGCCACCGCGACCGCCACCGACCAGACGACAGCCGACGGGCACGTCATTATCGTGTCCACGCCCGCAGGCGGTGGCGGGGTGGCGGGACTGGACCGCTTTTCCTCCTCCATCCTGCTGGGCACGCAGGCTTTCATGGGCCAGTTCTTTACCATGATCCTGATGCTGTTCTTCCTGCTGGCACAGGGCGACAGCCTGCTCAGGCGCTTTGTCGAGATCATGCCCACCTTTGCCGACAAGCGCCGCACGGTGCAGATCGCCTATCAGATCGAGCGCAATGTGTCGGAATACCTGGCCACCATTACCATCATCAACAGCCTCGTGGGCGTGGTGAACATGGTGCAGTGCTGGCTGCTGGGCATGCCCAACCCGCTGCTGTGGGGGGTCATGGCATTCCTGCTCAACTACATTCCCATTATCGGGCCGATGATGGGCATCATCATCTATTTTCTGGTGGGGCTGTTCGTCTATCCATCGGTGTGGCAGGCGCTGCTGCCCCCGGCCATCTACCTGTGCATTCACCTGACGGAAGGCGAGACCATAACCCCCATGGTGCTGGCGCGGCGCTTTACGCTCAACCCGGTGCTGGTCATGGCGTCACTCATGTTCTGGGACTGGCTGTGGGGCATTTTCGGGGCGTTCCTGTCGGTGCCCCTGCTGGCAGTATTCAAGATCATCTGCGACCATGTGGAGATTCTCACCCCGCTGGGCCACATCGTCGGCGGCCCGGCCCATCCCGCGCCACAAAAGCCGCTCTTTACCGAAATGCCCCCCAGCGCCACGCCGGATGAAGACCCCGACCGGCTGGAAGACTAGGGCATCTTCACCAGTTCGACTGTGTCCATTCAGACCGGACCAGCCCTAGCTGTTGCCTGCGGCCAGAACCTCAAGCTTGGCTGTTGAAACGATGGTAATGGCATAGCCCTTGCCCACCTCGATCATGCCCTGGGCGCGCATCCAGCTCAGCGTGCGGCTGACAGTCTCGATGGTCAGGCCCAGATAGTCGGCAATGTCGCCACGGGTCATGGGGAGGTGCAGCCGGCCACCCGATGGCGGCGGCTGGCCGGGCAGGAGGCCGGCCTGCATCTGGTCAAGCAGGAAGCTCGCCACGCGCTCGCGCGCGGTCTTGCGGCCGAGCAGGAGCATCTGGTTCTGGGCGGCGACAAGTTCGTTGGAGGCTTCTTCAAGCAGGCGGCGCTCGAGCTTGGGGAAATCATCGAGCAGTTCGCTCATCTTCTCACGCGAGAAGCGGCAGACGCGCACCGTATCGATCGCCTCGGCGCCAAAGGCATAATTGTCGGACACGGCAAGGCCGAGAAAATGCCCTGGCGCCGCGAAACCGGTGATCTGGCGCCGTCCGTCGGGCAGGGCCTTGAACAGCTTCACCGTGCCTGATGTCACGTTGAAGAAGTCGGTCGCGGGCGCGCCTTCCTCGATAAAGCCGCGACCGGGGGAAACGATGGTTTCCACCGCGACTTCGGCCAGGCGGGAGATATCGGAAGGTTCGATCACGCTGCAGACGCTGGTGGGGCGAACGCTGCAATTGGTGCAGAAATCCGCCTGCACGCCACCCGACCCGATCACGATACGCCGTGGCCTCGATTCAAACTGACACGAAGGCATATCCGACATGATAATTTCCAATTCACTTTCAGGCGCCCGCGTTCCGGCGCCGAAGTAACCGGACATGCCCTGGCTCCCTAGAAATACAATAAATGCATTCGCCAAGAGCGCCGACTATGGCGGATGGGTTGATGTAAATCAATGCGGCCAACCCAGAAATATAAGGTAAACATGACGGATCATAACAAAAAATTCTTAACCCGAGGAAAATCCGACGCGTGCAGGCCGTCCCCCCGCCCATGGTCAGACGACTGGACCCCGCCGATGTGCCGCTCCTCTATCCGCTTGTGCGCCTGTCCTTTCCACACCTGACGCTGCGCGAATGGGTGCGGATCGGCCGCAGGCTGGCACGCCCCGGCGCGCGGGCGCGGCAGGGCATTCTTGTCGCCCATTATGGCAATGACAGGCCGCCATGCGGCATGGCCACCTTCCGGCGCGGCTTCGACCTGTGCTCGGGCGATACCCTGACATCAGACTACATCATCACCCTGTCCTATACCCGTGCGCAGACCATTATCGACGCGCTGCTCCCCGCCATGGAGACACTGGCACGCGAGTGGGGATGCGACGCCATACGCACCATCACCCATAGTAAACCCGTTGCAAAACCATACAGCCCGGTTCTGAAACTGTGTTCATCCGGCAACATTACCGAAAGAACAGTCAGGCTGGACCATAACACGCAAATAGTTCCGCGCAGTTGATTGATTCATATCAAGGCCGAGTGCTAGGTGGCCGTGATTTCTGCACACATCAAATGAACTTGAATATTCTTAATCCTCTCGCCTGCCTGCCAGCCGGGAAAGAAACTGGGGTCTGCTTACCATGAAGAACATCCGCAAACTCGCCCTGTCGGCAGTGCTCGGCGCCTCGGCGCTGGCCCCCGTGGCAGGCCATGCACAGACGGCGGCGCCCTCCACCTACGTCAATGCCCCGCTGGCAGCACCTGTGGCACCCGCACAGCCGAAGGGCCACTGTGGCATCTTCGAGACCTGTGCGTCGACCAAGATCGGCCTGGGCCGCGGCGACTTCATGGTCCGCCTGTCCGCCGTGGGCGTGCTGCCTGAAGATCGCGACAGCAAGGTGTGGGCGAACGGCGCGGCACTGACTGGTACCCGCGTCAAGACCACCAACCAGGTCATGCCGGAGCTGACGTTCGAATACTTCGTGACCGACAACATCTCGCTGGACCTGATCGCGACCAGCACCCGTCATGAAGTGCAGGCCAATGGCGGTGCCCTGTCCGCGCTGACCGGCGCCAGCAAGACCGATGTCGGCAGCGCCTGGGTTCTGCCCCCCACGGTCACGGTGGCCTGGCATTTCCGCCCGCACAAGCGCCTGAACCCATATGTGGGCGTTGGTGGCACCTTCATGTGGTTCCACAACATGAATGCCAGCGGCGCATTGGGTCTGAGCAAGCTGAACTCCGGCTTTACCGGTGGCCCGTCCATCAACGCCGGTGTGGATTACCAGCTGGTTGGCAACTGGTTCTTCAACTTCGACGTGAAGCAGATGTTCGTGCGCATGCACGCCTGGGCTGAAAACAGCGACGAAAGCCTGAAGGTCAAGGCCCACGACTCTCTGGACCCGACCGTCATTTCCGCCGGTATCGCCTACCGGTTCTAATGGCATGAACGCGGCGGACAGCACCCTGCTTTCGCGCTACGGGGGCAACCTGCCGCGTTATACCAGCTACCCCACCGCAGCCCAGTTCACGGATGCGGTGGGCCCGGACGACAGCCGCGAATGGCTGTCCTCCCTCCCGGCGGACCAGCCGGTTTCCCTTTACCTGCATGTTCCCTTCTGTGACACGCTATGCCGGTTCTGCGGGTGCAATACCGCCGTGCTGCGCAATGCGGATGCAAGGAACGCCTACGCCGCCCTGCTGCACGAGGAACTGCGCCGCATCATTGCCCTGATCGGCCCCGGTCGCCGTATCACGCACCTGCAATGGGGTGGCGGCACGCCCACCACGCTCCCCGCCAGTGCAATGCGCCGCGTGATGGACGCCATCCGCCGCGACTTTGACATCGCCCCCGATGCCGAGATCAGCATCGAGGTCGATCCGCGCCATCTCCCCCCCGAATACCCGGCACTGCTGCATGAACTCGGCTTCAACCGCGCCAGCATGGGCGTGCAGGATCTTGATGCCAGCGTGCAGCAGGCCTGTGGCCGCATCCAGAGCTGGGAGCAGACGCGTGACTGCCTCGATGCGCTGCGTGGGGCGGGTCTCGCTTCCATCAACATCGACCTGATCTACGGCCTGCCCCGGCAGGATACCGAGGGCGTGGCCCGCACGGCGCAGGCCGTGGCCAGCCTGAAACCTGACCGGCTGGCCGTGTTCGGCTACGCCCATGTGCCGTGGAAGCAGAAGCGCCAGGCCCTCATGCCCGTGGGCGAGTTGCCGGGCGCACAGGAGCGCATCAGCCAGCGCGCGGCGATGGACAGCGTGCTGCGCGCGGCCGGTTTCCTGCCTGTGGGGCTTGACCATTACGTCAGCCCCGATGACAGCATGGCCCATGCCCTGAAAGCGGGCAGGCTGCACCGCAATTTTCAGGGCTACACCACCGACAGCGCGCCGGTGCTGATCGGCATTGGGGCCTCGGCCATTTCCTCGCTGCCCGGCGGCATGACGCAGAACGCCGTCTCGGCTGCCGCCTATGCCCGCCTCATGGCCCGCCCCGACACCCTGCCCGTGGCACGCGGCGTGCGCCTGCAGCATGATGACCGTGCCCGCGCCGACATCATCGAGCAGCTCATGTGCGCCATGCAGGTCGATATCGACGCGCTGAGCGCCCGCCACGGCCTGCCTGCCAGTCATTTCGAGCCCGAATACAGCCGCCTTGCCCCCATGGTGGCGGATGGACTGGTCACCCTCACGGGCCATGAAGTGCGCATGACCGAAAAGGGGCGGCCGTTCGTGCGGCATGTCGCCGCACTCTTTGACCGCTACCTCACGGCCCACAGCCGCACCCGCCACGCCAGCGCCCTCTAGCGCCGCCCTTTACCGCTGGGGCGGCAACCCGTGGCCCACACCCCCACAGCCAGCAGCAGACCCTTCATGCAAATCAACTGCGTCACCGCCGCCCTTGCCGCAAGCCCCGTCGTGCCGTGGCCCTATCCGCACTGGCAACTGCATGACGTGCTGCCCGCCGCCATTGCCGCCTCCCTTGTGCAATGGGTGCCCGGCGCGCAGTTCATTGGTGGCGACAGCGGCGGCCAGCGCGCGGGCCGCAACGGGCAGCGGCTGTTCGTCACCCCCGCCCAACGCGCGGCCCATCCCGCACTCGACCAACTCGCCTGCCTGTTCGATGATGCCGCCACGCGCGCGGGCTTTACCCGCCAGTGCAATGCCCGGCTCGACGATGCCGCCCTGCGCCTTGAACTGTGCCTCGACACCGATGGCTTCTGGCTCGAGCCGCATACCGATATCGGCGCCAAGCGGCTGACGCTGCTGATCTCGCTCTCGATGGGTGCCGAGGCAATGGACTGGGGCACCGATATCATGACAGCGGAGGGCACGCCGGTGGCACGCGCCTCGGGGCTGTTCAATTCGGGGCTGCTGTTCATTCCGTCCGCGCAGTCATGGCATGGCTTCGTGCGCAGGCCATTGCACGGCGTGCGGCGCACGCTGATTGTCAATTACGTCAGCCCCGAATGGCGGGCGACGGAGGAACTGGCCCGAAGGCCCTGCGCCGTCTGAATACAGCCCCGCCATGCGGCTGGACGGAACAGAATACGCCCGCAAGGCTTTATTCGCGCACCAATCGGTTCTAGGAAACACTCCTATATAAATGTAACCCCTTTCATCCCATGTCATCCCGGTCATGACGCAAGAGGACAACAGAGGTATGAGCGAGACCCCGCGCGAGACTATGGAATTCGATGTCGTCATCGTAGGTGGCGGCCCGTCTGGCCTGGCCGCAGCCATCCGGCTGCGCCAGGTTGCCCCCGATGCCACCGTGTGCCTGATTGAAAAAGGCAGCGAGATTGGCGCCCATATCCTGTCTGGCGCAGTGATCGAGCCGCGCGCGCTGGCAGAACTCTTGCCGCACTGGCACGAAGAAGGCGCCCCGCTGAACACCCCCGTGACAGAAGAGCAGATGCTCTACCTGACCGAGAACGGCGGCATCGAGATCCCGTTCCTCGACCGCGTGATGCCGCACATGCGCAACCACGGCAACTACATCGTGAGCCTTGGCGACCTGTGCCGCTGGCTGGCGGGCCGCGCGGAAGAGCTTGGCGTGGAAATCTATCCCGGCTTTGCAGGCGCGGAAGTGCTGGTTGATGACAGCGGGCGCGTGGCGGGCGTTGCCACGGGCGACATGGGCGTGGGCCGCGATGGGGAGCCGACCGGCAATTACGCGCCGGGCATGGAACTGCGCGCGAAATACACCCTGTTTGCAGAAGGCTGCCGTGGCTCGCTGACCAAGCAGGTCATGGCGATGTACAACCTGCGCCAAGGCGTTGACCCGCAGACCTACGGGCTGGGCATCAAGGAACTGTGGGAAATCCCGAAAGAGATGCACCGCCCCGGCCTGATCCAGCACAGCTTTGGCTGGCCGCTTGATGACCGGACCTATGGCGGCGCGTGGATGTACCATTTTGGCGACAACCTCGTCTCCTACGGCTTCGTGGTGGGGCTGGACTACCCCAACACATGGCTCTCGCCGTTTGACGAGATGCAGCGCGTAAAGCTGCACCCGTCCTTCCGCCCGTATTTCGAGGGCGCGCGACGCATCGCCTATGGCGCGCGCGCGCTGTCGGAAGGGGGGATCCAGTCCATTCCGCGCCTGACCTTCCCCGGTGGCGCGCTGATTGGCGATACGGCGGGCTTCCTCAACGTGCCCAAGATCAAGGGCACGCACACGGCCATGAAGTCGGGCATGCTGGCCGCCGAGGCCGTGGGCGAGGCGCTGGCCACCAGCCGCGTGGAACCCGGCTCCTATACCCGCCGAATCAAGGATTCCTGGCTGTGGGATGAACTGCGCACGGTGCGCAACATCCGCCCCGCCTTTGCCAAATTCGGCATGAAGGGCGGTGCGCTGTATGCGGGCATCGACGCCATGCTGCTGCGTGGCCGCGCGCCGTGGACGCTGCACACCCGCCACGCCGATAACGAAGTGCTGGAACCGGCCTCGGTCTCGCCGAAAATCAACTACCCCAAGCCCGATGGCAAGATCACCTTCGACCGCCTCTCCTCGGTGTTCCTGTCGGCCACCAACCATGAGGAAGACCAGCCCGTCCACCTCAAGGTGCGCAACATGTCGCTGTGGAAGACGGTGAACTGGAATGTGTTCCGCGCACCTGAAAGCCGCTACTGCCCGGCGGGCGTGTATGAAGTGGCTGATGAAGCCACCGACCCGCACCTGCAGATCAACGCGCAGAACTGCGTGCACTGCAAGACATGCGACATCAAGGACCCGACGCAGAACATCGACTGGGCCACGCCGGAGGGGGCAGGCGGCCCGAACTATCCGGGCGGGATGTAATTGCCCGGCGGGTACGGTATGTATCCGCCACACCGATTGCCCTTATCCGAAGACAGACAGGCAAATATGCAATGAAGGTTCTCGTACCCGTCAAGCGCGTGATTGATTACAACATCAAGCCACGTGTGAAAGCCGATGGCACCGGCGTTGAAACCGCTGGCGTCAAGATGTCCATGAATCCGTTTGACGAGATCGCGGTCGAGGAAGCCGTGCGCCTGAAGGAAAAAGGCGTGGTGAGCGAGATCATCGCCGTCTCCATCGGCGAGGCCAAGGCGCAGGACACGCTGCGCACCGCCATGGCCATGGGTGCCGACCGCTCCATCCTGGTCGAGACCGATGTCGTGACCGAGCCGCTGGCCGTAGCCAAGGTGCTCAAAGCCCTGGTGGAAAAGGAAAAGCCGGAACTCATCATCCTGGGCAAGCAGGCCATTGATGATGACATGAACGCCACCGGCCAGATGCTGGCAGGACTGCTGGACCGCCCGCAGGCCACCTTCGCCTCGAAGGTGGAAGTGGCTGATGGCGCGGTAACCGTCACCCGCGAGATTGATGGCGGGTCGCAGACCGTGAAGCTGGCGCTGCCCGCCATCATCACCGCCGACCTGCGTCTCAACGAGCCGCGCTACGCCTCGCTGCCCAACATCATGAAGGCGCGCAAGAAGCCGATGGAAAAGATCACGCCCGCCGATCTGGGCGTGGACATGACCCCGCGCCTGAGCGTGATCTCGGTGTCAGAACCGCCCGAGCGCAAGGCGGGCGTCAAGCTCGACTCGGCGGCCGAACTGGTTTCGCGCCTGCGTAACGAAGCAAAGGTGATCTGATCATGACCGTTCTCGTTTACCTCGATCATGAAGGCGGCGTGATCCGCCAGGCTTCGCGCTCCGCCATTACGGCTGCTGCCAAACTCGGCGATGTCGATGTGCTGGTCACCGGCCCCGATGCCGCTGCCGCGGCAAAATCGGCTGCCGCCATTCCCGGCGTGAAGAAGGTGTTTGCCGTAACCGACACCACCGGCAACAGCGAACTCGCCGAGCCGGTTGCCGCCCTGCTGGCACAGCTTGCGGGCGGTTACACGCACATCCTCGCGGCCTCTTCCGCCACGGCGAAGAACGTGCTGCCGCGTGCGGCGGCCCTGCTTGATGTGCAGCCGATCCCCGATATCGTCGCCATCAACGATGCCGAGACCTTCGTGCGCCCGATCTATGCGGGCAGCGCGCTGGCCACCGTGAAGTCGGCTGATGCGAAGAAGGTGATCACGGTGCGTGCCTCCGCCTTCGATCCGGCCCCGGCGGAAGGCGGCAGCGCCACCATCGAGGAGATCGCCCTGCCCGCAGGTCCGGGTGGCTCCACCTTTGTCGCCACCGAACTGTCGAAGTCCGAGCGACCGGAACTGGAATCCGCCCGCGTGGTGGTTTCGGGTGGCAACGGCATGCTCAATGAAGAGAACTTCAAGCTGCTCGAGCCGCTGGCCGACCGCCTGGGTGCTGCCATTGGCGCCTCACGCGCGGCGGTGGACAAGGGCTTTGTCTCGAACGAATACCAGGTGGGGCAGACCGGCAAGATCGTGGCGCCGGAACTGTATATCGCCATGGGCATTTCCGGGCAGATCCAGCATCTGGCCGGCATGAAGGACAGCAAGGTCATTGTTGCCATCAACAAGGACCCGGAGGCCCCGATCTTCCAGGTGGCGGATTACGGGATCGTGGGCGACCTGTTCACCATCCTGCCGCAGCTTGAGGCGGAACTCGACAAGGCAGGCTGACCCCTGCGGGCCAGTTGCAAGACATAAAGGGGTGCCGGGCGGTCTGTCCGGCACCCCTTTTTTGTCATGCGGGCCTATTCATTTTCCAGCACGGCATGGGCACGGGCGACCACCGTGTCATATTCCTGCTGGCTCAGCTCGCCACGGTGCAGCATCTCGCTTGCGCGGGCCAGCGCATCACGCGCATGGGTCACGTCGGGTATGGGGTAGCGTCGGCCCGGCAGAGCAAAGGCTGAATCGGGCAGGGCATCGCGTTCGGCCGCCGTCAGTCTGGACATCGGTATTCCTCCCTTAATGCAGGGGTTCCTGCCACGGGCGGGAACCGGCTCCAGCGTAATGGAGCCGCCCCATTCGCCACCAGCGGTAAAAGCGCTGGTCTCCCGCGCAATGATAAAAGTTTTCGGGCTCTGCTTTTTGTCAAAAAAAGCGGCGTTCTTCGAAGCTTTTTGAAAACAGCTTCACCAAAAACTTCTTTTGGCAGAAGGCTTACAGATCCTGCTCGACCTCATGGGCCACGTGATGCCGCCCGTCAGGCGCAATGCCACCGGGCAGGGGCAGCGCAGTCTCGACGGACTGCATCCGTGCCCACAGCATCGGCATGGCCACCACATAGTCACAACCCAGCATGACCACATTGCACACCATGGCGCAGGACACGGTCATGAGCAGCCTGTGCCTTGCGGATATGAGATAGGCGGTGGTCACACACAGGATTTCCAGCCATTCGATGCCAAACAGGAGGGCGCTGCCATACCCCCACTGCCAGTAGGCCCACGCCCCCTGCAGGCTGAGGGTCACGAGCAGGAACACCCCGGTCCTGTGCAGCGGCCGAAGCCGGGAGAGATGCGCGATCAGCCAGTAAGGCAGGCTCATGCACACGGTATCGTCCAGAATATTGTGTCCCAGTGCATAGATGATCTGCCTGCGCAGCACGGATGCCATAAACATTACAACCGCCAGCGGGCCTGACAGGTTTTGCAGGATCTGCTGTCCCTGCGGGCTGCGCAGGTTGTCGAATATGCTGCTGTCGGGTTCAGACAGCCACTCCACCACCCCGAGCAGAACGCCCATGATGCCAATGAGCAGGCAGGAATATCTGAGCGGCAGGGACATGCGGTTCATGAAGGGCGATACTCTGGCGGGTCGGATTGCGCGGCAGGCTGTTACCTTTGCCAGAAATAAACTGATCCGGTCCAATTTTTAACCCGACCTGCCCCCGTTGCTGGGCCTGGTGGGATTGCACGGGCAGGGCACAAAAAAAGACAGGGCCTCCCATAGGGCGACCCTGTCAGTAGAACGTTGATACCGGAGGGTAACACGTCCAGCCCGGCATCATGACCGGATTTTATTGGTTTTTATGGAAGCCAGCGGCTTCGTGTAAGCCCTTATGCCATCCGCCTATTTAAACGTCAACAATAAATATAAATAAAAATACGATTTTACTTTTTTTGCACTGCACAATCAACATGGTTATTTTGCACTGCACAATCAAATTTCATTATATACATAAATAGTAAGACAATTTTCTACCAGGCAGCTTAAACGGGCTGGGCAGGGGGTCTTGTGCCCGGTTTCAATGCCCCGCATCATGGGGCCTGACCATGGCCGCACCGTCCAGCGCCAGGCCCCCATTGCAGCTGACAGGACACCAAAATGGGCGGACAATCCGCAACCCGACCCAACAAAGCCGCATTCTGCACAGGCAGCATCGTCCGCCATGTGGTGGTCATGGCCGGTACGGGTGCCATTGGCCTGATGGCGGTGTTCCTTGTTGACCTGCTGAACCTTTTCTACATTTCATGGCTTGGCGATCCTGCCCTGACGGCGGCCATCGGCTTCTCCGGCGTGATCAGCTTCGTGCAGATCGCGGTCTCCATCGGGCTGTCGATTGGCATCGGAGCCATTACCGGCAGGCTGATCGGCGCGGGCAAGATGGAGCAGGCGCAACGCGTCGCATCCTCCTTCGGCATTGTCATGCTCGGCTTCTGCCTGCTCATCGGGGTGTTCACCGCATGGCTCGCACCGCTGCTGCTGAGCCTGCTCGGGGCACAGGGGGAGGCGGCGCGGCAGGCGGCCAGTTTCCTGCGCATCGTCTCGCCCGGCCTGCCGCTGATCGCAGCCGGCATGGGGTGCTCGGGGCTATTGCGCGCCATCGGGGCTGCGCGCATTTCCATGAACGTGACGCTGATCGGCGCCATGATCTCGGCCCTGGCCGACCCTTTGCTGATCGTGGGCCTGGGGCTGGGGCTGAAGGGGGCGGCGATCAGCACCATTCTCTCGCGCGGGGTCGTGGCGCTGATGGGCTTTCGCTGCGCGCGCCGCCACGGCCTGCTGGCCTGGCCCGTGCGTACCCATGTCGTGGCCGATACAAAGCTGGTGGGGCAGGTGGCCATGCCCGCCATCTTGACCAACCTGGCAACGCCGGTGGGCAGCGTGTTCGTAACGCACGCCATGGCGGGGTTCGGGCTGGCGGCAGTGGCGGGGCAGGCGACCATCGAGCGGATCGTGCCGGTGGCCTTTGCCTTTGTCTTTGCGCTGACGGGATCGGTGGGGCCGATCATGTCGCAAAATCTTGGCGCGGGTAAACTCGGGCGCGTGCGGGCGACACTCGTGGCCTCGCTGTGGCTGGTGGCAGGCTGCGTGGCGCTGACATGGGCCATCCTGTTCCTGAGCCAGAACCTGGTGGTGCGGGTATTTTCAGCGCAGGGCACGGCGGCGATGCTGATCCACCTGTTCTGTAACTGGACCATTGCCGGCTATGTATTCATCGGCATGCTGTTCGTGGCCAATTCCGCGTTCAACAATCTGGGCCATCCGCTGTATTCCACGCTGTTCAACTGGGGGCGGGCGACACTGGGCACCATTCCGTTCGTATGGATGGGCATGCGTTACGGGCCGGGCGGCGTGCAGGTGGGGCAGGTGCTGGGCAGCGTGCTGTTTGGCTCCTGCGCGGTGTTCACCGCTTTTTCCGTGGTGCGGCGCCTGCATCCGGGCGACCAGGCCACGCAGCAGGCCATGCCGGTCATTCCCCCGCCCCAGACCGGCGAAGCAGGCCTGATCGAACTCGACGAACTCGATCACTCGGCCTGATCAGCAGCCCGGAGCCGCCTTGCATGTCAGGCGTAATGGAACCAGTCGATCACGGCGGAAAATGGCGGGGCCGCCGCATCGTGCGCCGATACGATGGCCTGCCCATCGGCTACAGGCCATTCAATGCCCAGTGTTGCGTCGTTCCAGCGCAGGCTGCGCGCGCAGGTGGGGTCGGAGGGGGTGGTGCACTGGCAATACACCTCCGTATGGTCGGCCAACGCGCACCAACCATGCAGGAATCCCGGCGGTATCCAGAACTGGCTGCCGTTTTCGGCATTCAGGGTCACGCCCACCCATTGCCCGAACGTAGGCGAGCCGGTGCGCACATCCACCGCCACACCCCATATCGCCCCGCGCGTGCAGCGCACCAGCCTGCCCTGAGCCTGGGGCGCCACCTGGGCATGAAGTCCCTGCACCATGAACCTGTGCCGCAACAGGCTATGATGATCCTGCGCGAAAGGGCTGCCCCCTCCGATCCGGGCCAGCAGGGCGGCAGGGCAGGTTGCGCTGGAAAAGTCGCCCCCCTCCTGCCGATGGGGCGGGGTGAACAAAAACAGGCCTTCCAGCTTCAGGGCCTCGATCTGCAGAGCAAGCCCCGGCGTGCTGCCTGATGCGGAAAAACCCGGCCCGGCACGGGTCGGGGACTGCGTTCCCATTTTCAGCATGCCCGCATGGTCAGACAATTGGTTGAATGGTGCATCACGGCCCTGCTCGCTATCCGGTCTGATCATTTCATCACTTTGAAATGCAGTTTTAACGCCGCATCGGTTACGAACCGATTAAGAGCGCGTTTTGACATAACTCTTTGATATAAAATAATAAAAGTTTTATGAAGCTGCCTTTCTTTGAAAAAAGACGGCATTCCCTGAAACTTTTTCAGAATTTCAGAACGCATAAAGCCCTCATGCGGAACATGAAGGCACTGACACGGTCATCAATTAATAACGGGTGGGGGTACCAGATAAGGAATCTGGTGGAGCCAAGGGGAGTCGAACCCCTGACCTCCTGAATGCCATTCAGGCGCTCTCCCAACTGAGCTATGGCCCCACTGTTCCAACGGTGCGGGCCATTTTCATGGCCGCCGTGGTCCGGTGACGGGGGTATAACCGCAAGCGCAGACCGATGCAACCCCCCTTTAACCGATTCAGGGCAAGATAATGTCCTGCCCGCGCAGGGCGGCGAGCAGGGGCAGCAGCGGCAGGCCCATGATGGCCGACTGTTCCCCCTCGATGCGGGAGAAAAGCTGGATCCCGCGCCCTTCAAGCCGGTAGCACCCGACACAGGACAGAATCGCCTCGCCCTCGGCCGCCAGATACCATTCAAGAAAGGACTCGCTGAACGTGCGCATATGCAGCACGGGGCAGGCGACATGGTGCCAGACCTCATGGCCATCACGCAGCAGGCACACCGCCGTGTGCAGCACATGCGCCCGGCCACGCAGACGCAGCAGCTGCGCGCGGGCGGTATCGCGGTCATCGGGCTTGTCGAACCATTCCTCCCCGCATGACAGGATCTGGTCCGCGCCAATCACCACCGTGCCCGATGCAACCTCGACCGCGCGGGCCTTGGCGCGGGCCAGTTCAAGGGCTGCGGCACTGGCATCATGCCCGGCGGCATGCATGGCCGTGCGGATGGCGTGTTCATCCACATCCGCTGCCATGAACCGGGCGGAAAGCCCCGCCGATTCCACCAATGTGCGCCGCGCGTCCGAGCGGCTGGCGAGTACTATCGGTGGCGACTCCACCTGTAATGGGGCGGCCTTTAGTACTAAACTGGAGTCGTCTGGCATCGCGCTCTCCGTACTGCGGAAGTGAAACATTTAAATCGGGGCTCTGGAGTACTGGGGTACATGGGGACAGTACTCCAAACAATTCTGCGCCGTACCGAGTACCGTGGACAACGTGTACCCGCCCCATTCCGGTGAGTTGTACACAGGCTTATGTCGGTACATTGAGGATAACTTTCCGACTCCGTAGGAATCCTTGGAGTCGGAAACGGTACACACTGTGGGGAAAACGGGGTACATTTTCGGAAACATGGGTACCCCGTGATCCACAGCACTAAAAGCACATCAAGAAATTTCTTTCTCTTTTCTTTTATTGTTTTGAAAGGGGCGCGCACGTTGCGCCCTGCCCGCTATCCGTCAGCCCGAAAGTACGAGATAGTCCGGCCACAACGAAACAGAACGACGGATCGATGACAGCAACACGCAAACCCCTGCTCGCCACCCTGATGGGAGAGGCGACCTGGCCCCCTCCGGTATGGCTGATGCGGCAGGCGGGCCGGTTCCTGCCGGAATTCCGGGCCTTGCGTGAAAAGGCGGATTTCATAACCCGCTGCATGACCCCCGACATGGCCGTTGAGATCACGCTGCAGCCCATCCGCCGTTTCGGCATGGATGGGGCCATCCTGTTCTCCGATATCCTGATCCTGCCCTGGGCCATGGGCCAGTCACTGGAATTCGTGCCGGGCAGGGGGCCTGTTCTGGGGGCCGTGCGCTCGCAGGCCGATCTTGACCGGCTTGATCCGGGCAGGGTGGCTCAGGCGGTTGAACCGGTCATGCAGACGCTGCGCAGGCTGCGGGCCATTGTCGATGGGCCTGAGGCGATCGGTCCGGCACGGCCGGGCCAGGTAACGCTGATCGGGTTCGCGGGCGCGCCGTTTACGGTGGCGTGCTACATGGTGGAAGGCCATGGCTCGCGTGAGTTCGAGGAAACCCGCAAGCTTGCCTACACCGATCCCGCGTTCTTTGACCGGCTGATCGACCTGCTCACCACATCGACGGCAGATATGCTGTGCGCCCAGATCGAAGCGGGGGCCGAAGCGGTCATGCTGTTCGATAGCTGGTCGGGCCTGCTGCCGCCCTCGCAGTTCCGCAAGCATGTGATTGAACCGGCAAAGCGCATCACCGCCATCATCAATGCCCGCCACCCCGGCGTGCCGGTCATTGGCTTCCCCCGGCTGGCGGGGCTGATGGCGGTTGAATACGGGCGTGAAACCGGCGTGAACGCAATGGCGCTCGATACCGGGGCGGACATGAAGGCCGTGGCCGACAGGGTGCCCGGCACGCTGGTGCTGCAGGGCAATCTCGACCCGATCCGCGTTCTGGCTGGTGGCGAGGGCATGCGCACCGAGGCGCGGGCCACCCGCGATGCCATGAAGGGCCGCCCGCATGTGTTCAACCTTGGCCATGGCGTCATTCCCACAACGCCGCCCGAGCATGTGGGCGACCTGATCAAGACCATCAGGGAGGTCTGAGCCATGCTGCCCTCCGCCCTGCGCCCTGATGGCGCGCTCCGGCTGGTCATTTTCGATTGCGATGGCGTGCTGATCGATAGCGAAGGCCCGTCATGCCGTATGATCGCCCGCACCCTGCGCGACTATGGCACCGAGATCAGCGATGAAGACGCCGTGCGCCGCTTTGCAGGCCATGCCCTGACCGCGCTCAAGCACGAGATCGAGGATGCGGAGGGCATCAGCCTGCCTGCTGACTGGCCCGCCCTGATGCAGCGCAACCTCGTGACCCTCATGCGCAATGAGGCGGAAACCATCGAGGGCGCGCCCGCCATGCTGCGTGGCGTGGCCAGGCTGGGGCTGCCCTACCGCATTGGCTCCAACTCATCGGTAGAGGAAATGGAGGCCAAATTCGGCCGCACCGGGCTTGATGCGCTGATTGCGCCGGCCAACATCCATTCCGCGCGCGACATGGGCCAGCCCAAGCCGGACCCGGCGGTCTATCTGGCGGCGGCAAAGGCGCAGGGCGTGCCACCGGAATGCTGCATCGTGCTGGAAGATACCGATACCGGCGCCCGCGCGGCGAAGGCTGCGGGCATGGGCTGCGTGCTGCTGCGCGCGCCAGACCTGCCCGCGCCCACATGGCCGGGGCTGCTGCGCATCGCGCACCTTGATGAATTCGTGCCGTTGCTCACCCGCATCCTGACCAGCCAGAAACAGGCAGGCCGCGTGCATGGGTAACGCCCTCATCCCCTTCATGCTGTGGTTCAAGGCGTTCCACATCATGTCGTTCATTGCGTGGATGGCGGGGCTGTTCTACCTGCCGCGCCTGTTTGTCTATCACTGCCAGGTCGTGGCCGGTTCAGCGGAATCAGCCCGCTTCAAGGTGATGGAATACAAGCTGCTGCGCTTCATCATGGCGCCTGCCATGATCAGCACCTTCGTGTTTGGCGGCCTGCTTGCCGCCATACCGGGGCTGATCGACTGGCATTCCGGGTGGTGGGTGGTCAAGCTGGCCTGCGTGCTCGCCATGGCGGGCTTTCAGGGGGCATGCGGGCGGTGGCGGCGTGACTTCGCCCATGACCGCAATACGCGGCCCGAACGCTTCTATCGCATGGCCAATGAAGTGCCGACCGTGCTGATGATGGTCATTGTCATCATGGTGGTGGTCCGCCCGTTCTGAACCGAGCAGGCGGACCCTGTCAGCCGAGGATCAGAGCAGGGACTTGCCCTGCTTGAGCACCGCATTGCAGACCTTGGTGGTGACCTTCTGCTTGAGGTTGCCCTTCAGCGAGGCCAGCGAGAAGGTGTTGCCGTTGCCGGTATCCAGAATGCCATTCTGGCCGTTGGAATACTGGCTGCCCGAGGTATCGAGCCCGGCCTTCTGCTTGAGCGAGGACAGCAGGGTGGAGGGGCTGTTGCCCTGCAGGTAGTTGTTCTGCACGCAATAGCTCAGCAGGCCCGTGACGTTGGAAGGGGCCAGCGAGGACACGGAAGGCACGCTCATGCCACTGCCCGACAGCAGGCTCGATGCGTCGCCGCCCAGGCCGCCAAGCCCGCCAAAGCCTTCTGCATGCGCAGGCGCGGTGGAAAGGGCTGCTGCTACGGGGAGAGCGGCGAGAAGCGCCAGGAAACGGTTTGATTTTTTCATGTGAATACTAACTCCTGAAAATGCGGTCCGAGTGAAAAAGCAGGGCCCGTGCCCCCATTATAGGCCGCCCGGCGGCGGCGGGGATAGTCCGCTTACATCGGGGGGGTGAGCAGCATGCCCTCGATCCTGAACAGGATCGGCAGCGCCAGGTACTGGATCAGCAGCAGCAGGACCAGCGGGCTGAAATCCATATTGCCAAAGTTGGGCAGCACGCTGCGGATGGGGCGCAGCACCGGTTCGGTCATGCGGTACAGGAAATTGCCGATATTCCATACGATCTGGTTGCGCTGGTCGAGAATGCCGAAGGCCAGCAGGAAGCTGAACAGGCAGGAAACCAGCACCACATAGGTGTAAAGCTGTATCAGTTCAGCCAGCAGGCTAAAGATTATGGGGATCAACGGGCCAACTTTCATAGGTGACGACACATCGGAATCTAGTGTTGTCAGGGGGCGCATACAACCGCCGTTTACCGCCAGTGCATTGCCTGAAATTATATCATGGCCTCAAATTTGCTCTTGACTTGCCCCTGCTGGCGGTTATCTATCGCGCGAGGATTGTGGGGCTGTAGCTCAGATGGGAGAGCGCCTCGTTCGCAATGAGGAGGTCAGGGGTTCGATTCCCCTCAGCTCCACCACGATCCCCCTCATCATCATGAAAATTGTAGCGCCCGGTTCGGGCTGATGTCCGTCAGGCCTGCGTATCGTTTGCGCTGGCTGCGGCGAGCAGTTCGATCCCGACCAACTGGCCCGGTTGTTCAAACGGCTTGACCAGGCGCAGCGTGGTGGCGGGACAGGTGCGGCCGAACAGGTCGTTGAGCAAGGGAAAACAGGTGGCGAATCCGGCCGTGTCGTGCAGCATGAAGATGATGCGCGTGACGTTCTCCGCCTCCATGCCATGGCTGGCCAGCTGGTCCATGCCCATTGCCAGCGCCTGGCGGACCTGGCCGAACAGTTCAGGAGGGAAGTCACCGGTCTGTGCGTTGATCCCGGTCAGGTGCCGGAGGTGAAGTTCGGGCTGCGGGCGCAACGACGTGTTTTCTTCCATATCTAAAAGAATCATGAAGTCGCCATGTTTTGTCCATAAAAATTTTTCCTTTTCCGAAACAGCGCCCTGTCCGGTAAAGCACGGACATGAACGCTGCGCTTCACATCCATGCCTCCTGTGCCGCGCGCGGTGCGCAGGGCATCATGCTCGTGGGGCCATCGGGGTCGGGCAAGTCCGACCTGCTGCTGCGCCTGATCGATGCGGGCTACGGCCTCGTGGCCGATGACCAGGTCTGCCTGCACGCGGGCTGGGCCAGCCCGCCCCCCGCCCTTGCGGGGTTGCTCGAGGTGCGCGGCATCGGCATCATCCGCATGGCGTGGCAGCCGCGGGTACGGGTGGTGGCGCTTGCAAGGCTTGTGGCGCCCCCCGATTATGCCCCCCGCCTGCCACCGGCCCCCGAACCCGATGCGCTGACCGGCGTGCCCGCGTTCCGCCTCGACCCGGCCCGGCCGTCGGCCGTGGCGCGCGTGGGGCTGATCCTTGACTGCGTGGCCGGACGCAGCCAATTGCTGGATGAAAGACAGATGTGATGCGGCTGCCACTTTCCATGATTGCCCTTTCGGGGGAGAATGGGTTCAGGAAAAGGTTTCGATCCCGCCATGATACAGCGATCTGTCACCCGGCAAATGGCTGAGAGAAGTCAGGGTTTTGCGTGACTGACACCATGCATGAAGACACACCTCTCCCCCGTCGCATCCTGCTTGTGACCGGCCTGTCCGGGGCAGGCAAATCCTCGATTCTGCGCATTCTTGAGGATCTGGGCCACGAGGTGATCGACAATCCGCCGCTCGGCATGCTCGATGAGATCGTGGCCCGCGCCGAACGCCCGGTGGCCATTGGCGTGGATTCGCGCACGCGCGGCTTCGATGCCTCCGCCGTGCTGGCCGCCCTGGCACGGCTGCGTGTCAACCCCGCCCTCAATGCCGAGCTGATCTACGCCACGGCGGAGGAGAGCGTGCTGCTCAGCCGCTATACCGCCACCCGCAGGCGCCACCCGCAGGCCGTGCACGGCACGGTCAAGGAAGGGATCGAGGCCGAGATCCGCCTCACCTCGTCCTTGCGCGAGGCCGCCGATGTGGTGATCGACACCTCCGACCTGCCCCCGCCCGAGCTGCGCCAGCTTGTCGAGGCCCGCTTTGGCGAATGGTCGGCAGGCGGCCTCGACGGGCTGACCGTGGCCCTGATGTCCTTCGCCTTCCCTGCAGGCCTCCCGCGTGAGGCGGACATGGTGTTCGATGCCCGCTTCCTCACCAACCCGTATTACGACCCCACCCTGTCAGCCATGACCGGGCTTGATGCGGATGTGGCGCAGTACGTGGCGAACGACCCCGATTACGCCGAATTCCTTGATCGCATGGCGGGCCTGCTCGAACTCGTGCTGCCGCGCTTCGTGCGCGAGGGCAAGAAATACGCCACCATCGCCATAGGCTGCTCGGGCGGGCGGCATCGTTCTGTCACCCTTGTCGAGGCGCTGGCGCAGCGCCTGGCGCAGCGTGCCGACAGTCCTCACCCCCATGATGCATGGCCCGTCGTGATCATGCACCGTGAACTGGCCCGCCAGGGTCGCAGTAGCTGGCGCTGGGCCAACCGCCCGCGCGGGCTGGCCGAACCAACGGAGCAGGCGGACCCGCAATGATCGGTCTTGTATTCGTGATGCATGGCGTTCTGGGCGAGAGCCTGAAGGCGGAACTCGAACATGTGGTTGGCCCGCAGGCGCAGGCCACGGTGTTCAATGTCACGGCGGCGTCGTTGCCGGGCACCTGCCACGCCGCGTTGCGCGAGGCCATCGACTCGGTCGATAGCGGGCAGGGCGTGATCCTGCTGACCGACATGTTCGGCAGCACGCCATCCAATGTCGCGATTTCCGTGCTGGAGACCAACCGCGTGGAGGTGCTCGCTGGCGTCAACATGCCCATGCTGGTGAAGCTGGCGCAGATGCGCGGCCAGGCGGACATGCAGGATTGCCTGCACGGCGCGGAAGAGGCGGGCAGGCGCTATATTTCGGTTGCATCCCACCTGCCTGCCGCCTGCCTGTCGGGCGTGGGGGCCTGCGCGGGGGAGGCTGCGGACAGCGTGGTGGGCCATGGTGGCTGAACCCGTGGCGCAGGCGGCACCCCGGCGGGCGGATGTGGGCATTGTCAACCAGCGCGGGCTGCATGCGCGGGCGGCGGCCAAATTCGTCACGGTGGCGGAAAAATTCGATGCCACCATCGACGTGACCCATGCGGGCATGACCGTTTCGGGCCATTCCATCATGGGGCTCATGATGCTGGGGGCCGGACGGGGCGAGACAATCGGCATCGCGGCCAGCGGCCCGCAGGCGGCACCGGCCCTTGCGGCCCTCGTGCGGCTGGTCGGGGCCGGGTTTGATGAAGACGACTGAACGCGGCAGTTCCCGTAGCCCCCGTCCCGGTGAGGTGCGGCTGGAAGGGCAGCCCGTTTCATCAGGCGTGGCCATCGGGTATGCCGCCATCGCGCATGACCCCGAACCGCCGCCCATCGATACCGCGCGGCATGACTGCGACCCTGCCCATGAACGCGCCCGCCTGCATGAGGCCATAACCCGCTCCACCGCCCAGCTCCGCCGCCTGCATGACCGGCTGGCCCTGCTGCCGGAAGACGGGCAGGTGGAAATCGGCTCCCTGCTTGAAGTCTATCGCCGCATGCTTGGCCCCTCGCGCCTGCGGCGCGGCATTGAGGCGCGGCTCGGCCACGGCATGCTGGCCGAGGCCGCCGTGCAGCTTGAAACCGAGGCCCTGGCCGCCTTCATGCTCAGCCCCCCCGACCGCCCCGCGCCTGAAGGCGAGGATGCGGTGGCGGCCAGGCGGCGGGCGGGCGAGTTCCGCGAGATCGGGCGCAGGCTGGTGCGCAATCTCAGCGGCACGCCGTATCGGTCGTTTTCCGCCATTCCCGATGGCGCAATCCTTGTGGCCGAGCAGTTGCGTCCTGCCGATGCTGCCCTGATCGACCCCTCGCGCATCGCCGCCGTGGTGACGGAGGAGGGCGGCAGCACCGGGCATACCGCCATCCTGCTGCGCGCGCTGGGCATTCCCGCCGTGCTGGCTGCCCACGGGCTGCTGGCCCGGATCGGGCGGCGCACGCGGCTGGTGGTTGATGGCACGACCGGGCAGGTCATCATTCGGCCATCCACCCGCACGGCGGCGGCGGCCCGGGTGGAGGTGGCGGCCTATGCACGTGAGCGCCAGGCGCTAGGCCGCCTGCGCCGCCTGCCCGCCCGCCTGTCGAGCGGGGAGGTGCTGACATTGCAGGCCAACCTCGAAATCCCGGCTGAACTGCCCATGATCGCGCAGTCGGGGGCCGCGGGCATCGGGCTGCTGCGCAGCGAGTTCCTGTTCATGAATGCCGAGACCCTGCCTGATGAAGCCCGGCAGGAAGCGCTCTACCGCCCTCTTGTCGAGGCCATGTCGGGCGACCCGGTCACGATTCGCGTGGTGGACTGGGGCAGCGAAAAGAACAGCGATGCGCTGACACAGGCGGGCATTGGCACGGGCAGCGATGTCAATCCGGCGCTGGGCCTGCGCGGCATCAGGCTGCTTTTGCGCCATCGCACCCTGCTGGAAACGCAGTTCGCCGCCATTTTGCGCGCGGCCACAGCAGGCCCGGTGCGGGTGCTGCTGCCCATGGTGTCAAGCCCGGCGGAACTGCATGAGGCGCGTGAAACCTATGCCCGCGTGGGGCGCAGGCTGCGGCGCAGGGGGGTGGACATACCCGACCCGCTGCCGCCGCTGGGCATCATGATCGAAACGCCAGCCGCCGCCCTCATGGCCGATGTGCTGGCGCAGGAGGCGGAATTCCTCGCCATCGGTACCAATGACCTGACCATGTACACCCTTGCGGCCGACCGGGCGGCGACGGATGTGGCAGGGCTGTATGACCCGCTGCACCCCGCCGTGCTGCGGCTTGTGCGCCTTGCCGCCGATGCGGGGCTGCGCCAGCGCAGGCCGGTCTCGCTGTGCGGCGAGATGGCCTCCGACCCGGTGGCCGTACCATTGCTGGTGGGGCTGGGGGTGCGGTCGTTTTCCATGCATGCCTCCGCCGTGCCACGCGTCAAGCGCGCGGTGCGGGCGGCGGCGATGGATGACTGCCGCCGCATGGCCTGCCGCGCGCTTGAAGCGGCTGACGGGCCGGAAGTCAGCGCCATGTTGCTGGCTTACGCGGCTACCCTGCGGCACGCTGGCGATGGCTAGCCTCTCCCCCTGCCTGCCCGTGACTTGGCGGGATGTGGATGACGTGCTGGCCGCGTGGGGCGAGCGCCCGGGTTTTGCCTGCCTTGACAGTGGCGGCCCGGTCGGGTTGCGTGCGCGCTGGACCATCATCTGCCGCGACCCTGTTCACTGGATCGAGCAGCGTGATGGCGCGTGCTGGCTGGATGGCACGCAGGTGGCGCACGACCTGCCCCGCCTGCTGCGGCAATGCGTGCCGGGCGGTGGCTGCCCGCCCGGGGTGCCTTTTGCCGGGGGGGCGATCGGCTTTATCGGTTATGGCGCGGGCCAGCGCATGGAAGGCATCGGCACGCGCCATGGGGCAGGCGATGATGGCCCCGAGGCCGCTTTCGGCCTGTATGACCATGCCTTCGTGCTCGATCGTGAGACAGGCCGCGCCTGGCTGGCGGGAACGAACCTTGATGCCGCGCGCATGGCAGTGCTGGCCGCGCAGTGGGCGGCGATTGGTCCGGCAGCCACACCCTCATCCCTGCCCCCGTTGCGCTTTAGGCCCGATCAGGATGGGGCGGCCTATCGCGCCGCCGTAGCGCAGGCCGTGGCCCGGATCGCGGCGGGCGAAGTGTTTCAGGTCAACATCACCGGGCGCATGCGGGCTGCCCGCCCGGCCGGGCTTGCGGCGGTTGATGTCTATCGCACGCTGCGCGTGACCTCGCCTGCGCCATTCGGGGCATTTATGGTGGGGGATGACGGGTTTGCGCTGCTCGGCGCCTCGCCCGAGCGTTTTTTAAGCCTTGATGGGACGGGCCGGGTCAGCACCCGGCCCATAAAGGGCACGGCCCCGCGCGGCGCCACCGCGCAGGATGATGCCCGCCTGGCCCATGCCCTGCGCCGTGACCCCAAGGAGCAGGCCGAGAACCTGATGATCGTTGACCTCATGCGCAACGATATCGGGCGCGTGGCACGGATGGGCAGCGTTGCCGTGCCGGAACTGTTCGTGGTCGAGACATTCGCGCATGTGCATCATCTGGTATCCGAAATAACCGGGCGGCTGGAGCCGGGGCGCGATGCGTGTGACCTGCTGGCCGCCACATTGCCACCCGGCTCGGTAACCGGCGCGCCCAAGCACCGCGCCATGCAGGTGATCGATGCGCTGGAGGCCTCGCCCCGTGGCGCCTATTGCGGCACCGTGGTGCGGATCGGGTGCGATGGCGCAATGGATAGCGCCGTCATCATCCGCACGCTGGTGCTCACGCGTGACCACGTTACGGCGGCGGCAGGGGGCGGCATTACCGTGGAGTCCGATCCGGTGCGCGAATACCGCGAGATGCGGCTCAAGATTGCGGCCCTGCTGGCCCTGTTCGGGCCGCAGGCGGATGAAGGAAACACGCCATGACTGCCCCGGCCCTGCCAGTATGGCTCAATGGTCGCATCATCGATCAGGCCGAGGCCCGCATCGACCCGGCGGACCGGGGGCTGCTGCTCGGCGATGGCCTGTTCGAGACCATGCGCGTGACGGATGGCGTGGTCCGGCGTTTCACGCTTCATATGGAGCGGCTGGCGCACGGCGCGGGCGTGCTCATGCTGCCCCCACCCGACAGAAGCCTGATCGCGCAGGCGGCGGGTGATCTGCTGGCCGCATGCGGGCTGCAAGATGGTTCGCTACGGCTCACGCTCACCCGTGGTTCTGGGCCGCGCGGGCTGCTGCCTCCGCCCGTGGTGCGCCCCACCGTGCTGCTGACCGCAACCGCCAGTCTGCCGCCTGCAACGCCCGTGCGGCTGGTCACGGCCAGCCACCGGCGCGATGAGGAGAGCGTGCTTTCGCGCGTCAAGAGCCTGAACTACCTGCCGTCCATTCTCGCGCGGATGGAGGCGGCGGCCCGGGGGGCGGATGATGCGCTGCTGCTCAACCGGGCGGGGCATGTGGCCGAGACGAGCGCCAGCACGCTTGTCGCCATCATCGGGGGGAAAGCGCTGACGCCCCCGGTGCATGATGGCGCCTTGCCCGGCATCGCCCGTGGCGTGCTGCTGGCGGCAGGATTGCTGCGCGAAGGCCGCCTCAGCCCCGCCATGCTGCGCGGCGCCGGGGCGGTTTTTGCCCTGAACAGCCTGTGCGCGCGTGAGGTGGTGGCGATTGACGGCCACGAACTGCCGCGCCAGCCCGCCTTTCTGGCCCGGCTGGCGGCGTATCTTGATGGCTGAATGATAAAAGTTTTCGGATGCCCGCTTTTTTTAAAAAGGCAGTATTTTTCATGAAGCTTTTTGAAAAAAGCTTCACCAGAAACTTTCTGGTGTTTCACAGGCGGGCTTTTCAAATCGCGCCAGGGAAGCCAGCCATAACATTTCACTTATTGCCCATTCCGGCGCGGTTGGACTAATCCAACCCGCATTGGCTCATTTCCAGCTTGCGTGAAAGGTCACTTGCAGATGACCCCCCCCACCACCGTGCCGGTCCGGCGTGCCCTGATTTCCGTGTCTGACAAGAAGGGGCTGCTTGATCTGGCCCGCGCGCTTGTCGCCCATGGGGCCGAGATCCTTTCCACCGGCGGTTCCGCCCGCGCCCTGCGCGAGGCCGGCATTGCCGTACGCGACGTGTCCGAGCATACCGGCTTTCCGGAAATTCTTGATGGCCGCGTCAAAACGCTGGTGCCGCAGGTGCATGGGGGCATTCTGGGCCGGCGCGACCTGCCCGCCCATGTGCAGCAGATGGAAGAGCACAAGATCGCCCCGATCGACCTCGTGGCCGTCAACCTTTACCCCTTCGAGGCCACCGTGGCCTCTGGCGCGGGGCCGGAGGACTGCATCGAAAACATCGATATCGGCGGCCCCGCCCTGATCCGCGCCGCCGCCAAGAACCACGCCCACGTGGCGATCGTTACCGACCCCGCCCAGTATGGCGAGGTGATCGCGGCACTTGAAAATGGCGGCACGACCCTGGCGCAGCGCACGAAGCTTGCAGGTGCCGCCTATGCCCGCACCGCCGCTTACGATGCCGCCATCGCCGCATGGTTCGCAGGCCAGGAAGGCGAGGTGCTGCCCCCGCGCATGATCCTTGCAGGCGAAAAGCGCGAGAGCCTGCGCTATGGCGAGAACCCGCACCAGAAGGCGGCCTTCTACACCGATGGCTCGACCCGCCCCGGTGTGGCCACGGCCAAACAGATTCAGGGCAAGGCGCTGTCCTACAACAACATCAACGACACCGATGCAGCGTTTGAGGCGGTGGCGGAATTCGATGAACCCGCCGTGGTCATTGTCAAGCACGCCAACCCCTGTGGCGTGGCTGTCGCCCCCACCCAGGCCGAAGCCTGGGACCGCGCCCTGCGCTGCGACCCGGTCTCGGCCTTTGGCGGCATCGTCGCACTCAACCGCACGCTGGAAGCGGAAGCGGCATCGCGCATCGCTGGCATCTTCACCGAGGTGATCGTAGCCCCTGACGCGACTGCCGAAGCGCGCGAGATCCTGTCACGCAAGAAAAACCTTCGCCTGCTGCTGACCGGAGCCCTGCCGGACCCCGCAGCCGGTGGCGTGGTGGTGCGCTCGGTTGCCGGTGGCTTCCTTGCCCAGACGCGTGACAGCGGCCGCATCACGCCCGATGCGCTGAAGGTGGTGACCAAACGCGCGCCCACTTCCGCCGAGATGGCGGACCTCATCTTCGCCTTTCGCGTGGCCAAGCACGTCAAGTCGAACGCCATCGTGTATGTGAAGGACCAGAGCACGGTGGGCATCGGCGCAGGCCAGATGAGCCGGGTTGATTCCGCGCGCATCGCCGCCACCAAGAGTGCCGATGCAGCGAAGGAAGCCGGGATCGACCACCCGCTGACCCAGGGCAGCGTCGTGGCGTCCGATGCGTTCTTCCCGTTTGCCGACGGGCTTGAGGCCGCGATTGCAGCAGGGGCCACCGCCGTGATCCAGCCCGGCGGCTCGATCCGTGATGACGAGGTAATCGCCGCGGCCGACAAGGCGGGCATCGCCATGGTCTTCACAGGTATGCGCCATTTCCGACACTGATCCGTCGTCAAGCCCCCTTGTCTGCGGGGCGGGGATGGAATGAGATGGCACGCCCGGCAGAGTGCCGGTCAAGACAGACGAAAGACGGGTACCCGCATGGACATTCATCGACGTTCCTCCTGCCGCCTGCTCGCGGGCGTGCTTGTTGCTGGCAGCCTGGCGGCGGGTAGTGCCCATGCGGCTGGCAAGACGGGCGCGCAGCCTGCTGCTGCCCCTGCACCAATGCAGGTCGCCCCCGTGTTCGACCTTGCCCCGCTGCCTGTAACCAGCGGGCAACTGGTGCAGTACATCCTCAGTCCGGCAGGACAGATCGCGGGGCTGCTGCTTGCCGATGGCACGCAGGTTTTCTGCCCGCAGGACCTTGGCGAGAACCTGCCCGCCATTGCCCGCCCCGGCGAACAGGTCTCGATCAGCGGGCTCAAGGGCATTGGCCACCCCATCGTGCGTGCCTATGCCGTAACCGGCCCGCGCGGGCAGCGGATTGCCGATGTGCGCCCCTCAAGTGCTCCTGCACCCTATGATTCCCCCTCCATCGGCCCCGACGTGCCGGTGGATGGCATCGTGCTTGCCCCGCTCTATGACATGCAGGGCAAGGTGCAGGGCGCGATCATGCGCGACCACAGCATCGTGTATGTGGGCGAGGCCAATGCCACCCGCCTTGCCGCCTGGCTCAGGCCGGGTGCGAACCTGCACGCCATCGGCATTGGCGTGAGCGGCGAGCGCGGTACCGCCATCAACGCGCGTGAAATCGGGCCGGACGTGAACCAGGCCATCCACATCGAACCCGCCGATGCGCCGCCGCCGGGCGCTTTTCCCGGCAGCGCGGGTTATGACGTGATTCCGGGCAGCGCCACGGCGCAATAAAGATGCGCCGAACGCACGGACGGTAAAAAAGATGCGGGGGGAACCGCTTTGTTTGCCCCCCTTTGCTTGACAGGTTATTGCAGCCCCGTTAGCTACCGCCTGCACCCTCAAGGAGGTGCGAGAAGTGGATAAGGATAACGATCCTTCCGGCGAGTCCTTCAACCGGCGACTGGAAGCGGCCCGCGAGCGCATGAAGCCCCGCAAGGCCGCTGAACGCGATACGGGGGGGACAATGTCCGATCTGGGCCTGGTCATCAGGTCGGGAACGGAACTGGTGTCGGCTCTTGTGGTCGGGGTAGGCATTGGCTGGGGGCTTGACCACTGGCTGGGCACCAAGCCCTGGTTCCTCATCGTCTTCTCGCTTCTTGGCGGTGTGGCAGGTGTACTTAATGTCTGGCGTCTTGTCAGGCCCGATGCCATAAGCACTAAGGCAGACGGGCCGGATGGCGGCTCCGGACGGTTATAGGGAAGAACGAAGTTGGCGGCCGGATCATCTATCGACGCGCTCGGTCAGTTCGAGCTCCATCCAGTTCTGGGTGCATTGGGCGAATCCCTGCGGTTCAGCCAGTCCCCCATGATGATGATTGTCGCCGCCTTGCTGGTTCTGGCGTTCCTGTACGTGGGCATGCGGCCTGCCGCAGTGGTGCCGGGTCGCCTGCAGGCCGCAGCCGAGATGTGCTACGACTTCATCTACAACATGGCGGTCGACACCATCGGCGTGGAGGGCAAGGCCTTCTTCCCCTTCGTGTTCACGCTGTTCTTCTTCATCCTGGCCGGTAACTACCTTGGCCTGTTGCCATTCTCCTTCGCCTTCACCAGCCATATCGCCGTGACCCTGGCGCTGGCGCTGATGGTGTTCTGTCTCTCGATCATCGTATCGCTCAAGGTGCAGGGGGCGAAGTTCTTCGCCCATTTCATGCCCGCAGGCGCGCCCAAGGCGCTGGCCCCGCTGCTGATCCCGATCGAGATCCTTTCTTTTCTTTCGCGTCCCGTGAGCCTGTCGATCCGTCTGTTCGCCAACATGGTGGCGGGTCACGTGATGTTCGATATGTTTGCCGCCTTCACGATCATGCTGGCCGGGCTGGGCTTCTTCGGTGATATCATCGCCGTTGGTCCCGTGGTCATCAATGTCGCGCTGATGGCACTCGAATTGCTGGTTGGTGCCTTGCAGGCCTATGTGTTTGCAATCCTGACCTGCATCTATCTGAGGGAGGCGGTGGCCCACTAACAGGCCGCATCCGCTTCCATCTATTTCAATCCAGAACGTCTGAAACAAGGAAAACAAGACATGGATATCGCAGCAGCCCGTGAAATTGGTGCCGGTATCGCCGTTATCGCCCTCGCTGGCGTTGGCATTGGCCTGGGTAACATCTTCTCTACGCTGGTCAGCAGCATTGCACGCAACCCGTCCGCACGCCCGCACGTGTTCGGCCTTGGCATGCTGGGCTTCGCCCTGACGGAAGCCGTGGCCCTGTATGCGCTGCTGATCGCGTTCCTGATCCTGTTCGTCTGATACGCTGGAGGCGAACATGGCGCGCGCCGTGATGTATAACAACATCCGAAGGGCGAAGTCTTTTGTGGCTTCGTCCGCGCTGGCTCTGCCGCTGATGGCCATGGCAGCCCCTGGCGCGCGCGCCGAGGGCATGCCCCAGCTTGATTTTGGCAATCCTTATGTCATCGGTCAGGTGATATGGGGCGCTGGCATTTTTCTGGTTCTCTACCTGCTGCTGAGCCGTTCGGCCCTGCCCAAGGTGGAGAAGGTTCTCTCGCTGCGTCGTCAGACCATCGAGACCGACCTTGGCATCGCGCACAAGGCCAAGACCCGCGCTGATGAAGCCGTGGCCGACCTGCATGCCGCACGCCGCAAGGCGCTGGCCGATGCACAGGCCAATGTGGACAAGGTTGTCGAGGAGGCCCGTCTGGCCGCCGCCCGGCAGACCGAGGAAATGAACGCACGCCTTGCTGCCGAGATCAGTGATGCCGAGACCCGCATTGCGCAGGCCCGGACACAGGCACTGGCATCCGTGCGCGAAATTTCCACAAACACGGCGGAAACGCTGATCAATCAGTTATCTGGCATTGCCGCCCCGGCCGATTTCGTGACGGCAAAGGTCGGTTCTGCTGCGGCAGCACGTGGTCTCTGACCCGCTGCCCAAGACAGACAGGTCATAATCATGTTTCATGATCCCCGTTTCTGGTCGGCTGTTGCCTTTGTCCTGTTTTTCGTCCTGTTTGGACGTTCACTGTGGAAACCCCTGGTGAGCGCGCTCGACGGGCGGGCAGAGCGCATCCGTGCCGAGCTTGATGAGGCAGCCCGCCTGCGCCGCGAGGCCGAGCAGATGCTGGAGGACGCAACGCGCGACCGCGAGGCGGCACTGGCCGAAGCCAAGGAACTGGTCGAGCACTCCCTGCGTGAAGCCGCGAACATCGCGGAAAAAGCCCGCAAGGACGCCGAGGATATTGCCGCACGGCGCGAGCAGATGGCCAAGGACCGGATTGCATCGGCCGAGCGTTCCGCCCTGCGTGAAGTGCGCGAGACGGCAGTTGACATCGCCATCCAGGCCGCCCGCGAGACGCTGGCTGCCAGCCTGCCTGCGGATGCCGATGGCAAGATCATCGACAAGGCGATCGGCGACCTGCCGGCAGCCCTTTCCCAGCGCGCTGCCTGATTGCCTTTGCAGCCGCCCGCCATGCAGGACAGCGATAACGGGGCGTCTTCACGCCCCGTTTTGTCCATTATCGCCGCCGTACTGAACGAGAGCGGCAATATCCGCCCGCTTTGCCAGGAAATCGCGGCCGTGCTCGACCGCCTGCCCCCGGCTGAAGTCATCTTTGTGGATGATGGCAGCACGGATGGCACGATGGCGGACCTTGAAGCGGTCAGGCGCGATGGCATCCTGCCGCATCTGCGCATTCTCAGCCATGAGGCGGCTTACGGCAAATCCGCCGGGCTGCGCACGGGCATTGAAGCCGCGCGGGGCGAATGGGTCATCGTGCTTGATGGTGATGGGCAGGATAACCCCATCGACTTCATCAACATGCTGGCGCTGTGCCAGAAGGCCAGCGGGCGCGCGCCGCTGGTAGTGGGCGTACGCACCAAGCGGCGCGATACCCTGTCGCGCAGGCTGGCCTCGCGTTTTGCCAATGGCCTGCGTCGCCGCCTGCTTGATGATGGCTGCCCCGATACGGGGGCTTCGCTCAAGGCGTTCCGGCGGGAAGATTTCCTGCCGCTGCCACAATTCGAGGGACTGCACCGTTTCCTGCCTGCCCTGATGGCGCGGCGCGGCGTGCCGCTGGTGTGCATGCCGGTGCATCATCGCAACCGGCTGCATGGTTCCTCCAAATACACCAATCTCAACCGGGCGATTGTTGGCATCCGTGATATACTGGGTGTCATGTGGCTCAATAACCGCGCCAGGATACCGAAACGCGTTACCGAACGCTGAAGGGACCGTGCCATGACGCGCCTGACACTGCGCCACTATGTTTTTGTGGCGCTGTCCGTGTTTGTCCTGTTCCTGCCCGGGCGGGCCTCGCTGCCGCCGCTGGACCGTGATGAACCCCGCTACATGGAAGCCACGGCCCAGATGCTGCATAGCGGCAACTATGTCGATGTGCGCTTTCTCGACCAGCCCCGCTACCTTCAGCCTGCTGGCATTTACTGGCTGGAGGCGGCTGCCGTAAGCCTGACCGGCATGCAGGACCGCCACGCCACGTGGCCTTACCGTATTCCCTCGCTACTGGCCGTAACGGCCGCCGCCGTGCTGACGGCCTGGATCGGCGCTGCGCTGTTCGGCCCGCAATGCGGCCTGCTGGCGGCAGCCCTGCTGGCGGTGTCGGTGCTGATGACAGCCGAAGGCCGCATGGCCACCATTGACACCACCCTGCTGTTGTTCGTGCTGCTGGCGCAATGCGGGCTGCTGCGCGCCTATCTCGACCGCGAGCGCGATCTGGCCACGCCGCTGGCGGCGGCCCTGTTATACTGGATCGCGCTGGGCTGCGGGCTCATGCTCAAGGGGCCGGTGGTGCTCATTCCCGGCTTTGGCACGCCGCTGGCGCTGGCGCTGGTGGAACGGCGCATCGACTGGTGGCGCCGCCTGCGCCCGGCCTGGGGCTGGCTGCTCATGCTGGCCATCGTGCTGCCGTGGTGCATCGCCATCGGGGTCATCAGCCATGGTGATTTCTTCTCGCGCGCGGTGGGGCGCAATTTTCTGGGCAAGGTGGCGAGCGGGCAGGAAACGCATGGCCTGCCGCCGGGCTACCATCTGGCCGTGTTCGCGCTTGCCTTCTGGCCTGGTTCGCTTTTTGCCGCCATGAGCCTGCCTTTTGTGTGGGCGCAGCGTTTTCAGCCGCATGTGCGCTACCTGCTGTGCTGGATCGTGCCGCACTGGCTGGTGTTTGAGGCCATTGCGACCAAACTGCCGCATTATGTGCTGCCGACCTATCCGGCCATTGCCATCCTGACGGCTGCAGCCGTGGTCTCTTTTCCCACGGAGTGGGCATGGCCACGCGCCTTGTGGGTGCGCGGGCTGCTCGCGGCCTATGCGCTGATCTGGTTTACGGTCGGTTCCGTGCTGGCCTTTGCTGGCCCCGTGCTGCTGTGGCGCATGGAAGGCACGCTCTCACCTGCCGCCATGCTGATCCCGGTGGGGGCGCTGCCGGTGCTGGGGCTGTCGGCCTATCTCATATTGCACCGTGAGGTGCTGCGGGCGGTCATGGCGGCGGTTGCCGCGGCGGTCATCATTCATGTCGGCCTGTTTACAACCGTCATCCCGCGCCTGCAGACCATATGGCTCAGCCCGCGCCTTGCCGCCATGGTCGATGACCATCGCCGTTGCGGGCGCGAGAGCATTGTCGCCTCGACATCGGATTCAGAACCCAGCCTTGTCTTTCTGCTTGGTGAAAATACCCGGTTGATCAGCCCCACGGCGGCGGCTGATTTCCTGCAGGAGAACCAGAAATGCGGCATGGTGCTGGTGGGCGCGCGCGAGCTTGCGGCGTTCAGCACCCGCGCGCTGCAAGATGGCCTGAACCTGCATGAACTCGGTCAGCAGACAGGACTGAACTATTCAACCGGTAAGCATCTGGAAATCGGGTTGTATGTAGTGATGCCGTCCCAGGCACCGTAACGGATAAAAGTTTTTGGGTGCCGCCTTTTTTCAAAAAGGCGGCGTTCTTTAAAGCTTTTTGAAAAAAGCCTTACCAAAAACGTTCTAAACGAAAGGCGCTGCGCGGGTTCTGCCCGGCAGCGCCTTTTTGTTTTTTGGGGTGGGGCTCAGAACAGCAGGATCATACCGCCCGAGGCACTGTTGTCGCTTTCCTTGTAGGGGCCGTGGGCGGCGGAACTGGTATGAGCGTATTCGGCCACAAGGTTCAGCCAGTCGGTCATCTTGTAGTAGGCGGCACCCACTTCGGATTCATTGCGGCGCACGAGGTCGGGGTCCTTCTCGCCCGGTGCCAGATAGAGGTTACTGACACCATAGCTGCCCACGAGTTTGAACTTCTTGGTGAAGTTATACATCATCTGGACATAGTAGCCTTCCGATGCGCGCTTGCGGCCATTGCTGGCCACGCCATCGAAGAACAGGCCGGTCGTGCCAAGGCCGCTGCCGCGATAGTAGTAGCCTACGAACTGCGCCGGGCCGTAGGTGAGCTTGGTGCCGATTTCGCCGGCTTCGGCTGTTACGCCAGTCTTCTGGCCCGGATTGACGGCCATGTCTGCCGTGGTTGAGGTGGTCATATTGTAAACACCCCCAATCCCCCCGACACCATTGGCTTCCAGTAGGGCCGTATGCACGGTTGTTGTCCGGCTTTCGGTCAGGTCCTGCTGGTGTTGGGTCAGGAAGCTGGCCCAGATGCGCGCCGTCAGCCCACCGACCTTGAAGTCATACGTCACCTTGCCCTGGATCATGGGCGAGCTGTGCTGCGTGGAGGCTGCCGAATAGGCGTTGCCATTGGCATCCGCGCCCGAGAAATCGAACTCATCAAGCGGCTGCAGGATGCCGATCGTGCCCTGGAAGCCCTTGATGGTGGGCGACTGGTAGGAAATCTGCGGAATCCAGTCGGCATAGACGTAACCCACGCCAATGCGGCCAAGCGAGGTGTTGCCCGGTGCCGAGTTGCTGCCGGTGGAGCCTACGCTGAGCAGCGTCGCGTCATCGAGGATGGCGTCGCCACCAAAGATGCCAAGGTCACGACCGATCTTGAACGTGCCCCATTTCTTGTTGCCCGCCGTCACGTAAACCTGACGAAAATCGATGCCGGCGGTGCCAAGGCCCACCGGGCTGCCGCCGGTATTGGCGTTGAAGGCGCCGTTCTTGGCGTTGTTGATGCCGGGATACATGCCCATCACGGCGGCAAGGTCGATGCCGTTCTGCGTGGTCGAGAGCTTGAGGATCAGGCCTGCAGGCAGCAGGCCGTTACGCAGCGCCGAGGAATCGAACCCGCTCGACCCCGTCGAGACGCCGCCCGCCACCGGCATGCCGCCGGCAGGGCTGTTATAGGTATAGAACCCGTTGATGAAGCCCGAGAGGTTGATGTCGATCGGCCCGGCCTTGAAGGTCAGGCCCTTGCCGGGCACGTATTTTTCCATCCGCACCAGCGACATGCCGCCACCAAGCCCCATGGAATGCTGGGCGGCAAGCCAGGTGGACTCAGCCGAGGCCGCGCTGGCCTGCGCGCTGGCCGCCGCCTGCTGCGCCTGGGCCAGCACATAGTCGGGGTCCATGCCGTTGCCGCCAATCTCGATCTGGCCGGGGGGCTGCACCGTCTGTCCCATCGCGGTGCGCATGGGGGCATGGGCGGCTGTCGTGCCCATGTGGCGCGCGGCGGGCACGTATTGCTGCGTGCGGGCCGCGCTGGTCGCCGCCTCATGCACATGTTGCAGGTGATGGGCGAGCAGGCCACGATATTCACCCTGCGTCAGGCTGCCCTTGGCCTTCAGGATATCGAGAAGTTCACTATAATCGTCAGCCCATGCCTCATCGACGCAGGCAAGCGACGCTCCCCCGCTTGCCATAACAACCACCGCGCCAATACGCGCCAATTTTCCTGCCGACATAGTATTAAACTCCCTATGCGCATTCCTGTTGTATAAAACCCGGCGGGTCAATGGCCCCTGCTGGCCGTGGCAGGGGGCAGGGCAGGGCCGGAAGGTTGCGGGAGCGTGCAGGGACTCCTCCCCACATGGTGGGAGAAACGGAACTTGCAGGACAGGTTCCGTTATGGATTCGTTGGGTAATCTTCCTTTTTTTTTATGCAATATTCAAAAAATGGTCATAACGGAACACATGTGCGTTTTCGCTCTTGTGGTGTGCGACAGGGCAGTACGTCATGGTGCCAGGTGGACTGGAACAGTCCGGTTTTGCAAGGAGCGTAAAGATCCATCAAACAATCGTGTGCGACTTAATTGGTGGTTTCTGTTCAATAAAACGGCATGAGCAGATCGGTTTGGGCCGCAGGAATACACAGTAGATCCTCACAAATCTGTGTTTGTATTTTATTAACTTAATTCTTGACCGTATCTTCCATGCCCGCCGGTTCAGGCCATCAGGGTGCGGGCCTGCCGCCATGCCTGCTCCAGCGCATCGACCATGGTGGGCGCGGGCGTAGTCCATGCCTGCGCGGCCTGTCCGGGCACGTCGAGGCGTGCGCGCCAGCACGCGGCATCAGGCGCATCGGGCAGGCGTTCGATATTGATGCCCCAGGGGGCGGGAATGCGCGCCAGCACGCGGGCCAGTCTTTTCTCGGGTGTCAGTGGCGTTGCGTAATTATGGGACATGGGTGCCTCCTTTTTTCAAAAAGCGTTCCCTACAAACGTCCTGATGATGGCTCGATGTTTGTGGAACAGGCTTTTCAACCAGCCTTCATGGTGCAAGTCTGCCTCTTGACGGAGCAGCGGATAACCCCAAAAAACGCACGGTTGCCCGCAGCCAAGGATATGCCTGCCCGTGTCCCCTTTTCCCGGCCTTGTGCCTGATGAATCTGTTGATGGCGTTGCCCACCTGATCCAGACGGCGCTGACGCCGGTGTTCATGCTGTCAGGCATCGGCACGTTGCTCAACATGTTCAACACGCGGCTTGCCCGCGTCAGCGACCATATCGAGACCGTGCGCGACAAGCTGGAAAATGCCGATGACAAGAAGGGCAGTGAAAGCAGCGCCGTGCTGCTGCGCCGCCTGACCCACCTGCATTACCGCACCCTGCTGCTTGATGCCGCCATCCTGTTTGGCGGGGTCGGCGGGGCTTCGGCCTGCGGGTCGGCCTTTGCGCTTTTTCTGGGCAGCGTGCGCGATTCCGCCATTGCGTGGTGGCTGGTGCTCATGTTTGGCAATGCGCTGGTGTGCACGGTCATTGCGCTGGCCATGTTTCTGGGTGACAGCATCGTTGCGTGGCATGGCCTGCGCGTGACCACCTTCCTGCCGCATAAGCAGGAAATGCTCGAAAGCCAGGTGGACTGAAAACAAAGAAGTTTCTGGGTGCCGCCTTTTTTCAAAAAGGCGGCGTTACCTGAAGCTTCTTGAAAAAGGCTTTACCCAAAACTTTTACCATTCAGGGTGATGCGGGCGTGCTGGAGGGATCCAGCGCATACTGATCCAGCACAATGTCATGCGTCATCAGCCCATGCGCGTGCAGGAAGGCGGCAAAGGCCTCGTAGCGCGGCCGGTTGAGCAGGGCGGGCTGCTTGCACAGGCGTGGCAGCGTGGCCTGCCAGGCCGCGCGGTTGAGCGGCGTGTCGAGTTCCGGGTGGTCATGAATGGCCTGGGCCAGAATGGCGTCGGGGTGGTTGATCAGCGTGTTCGTGCCCTCGGCCAGTGCCTCCATGAAGGCCTTGATCCACGCATCATGCCCATGGGCGCGGGCGGCGAGAAAGATCAGTTCATCGGCGATCGGCACGCCGTGTTCCTCGGGGTAGAAGGCGGAAACCTTTATGCCCTTCTGCTGCAGGTCGAGCAGTTCATAGGTGCGCACCGCACCGATCACGCCATCGACCGCATGGCTGATCAGGGCCTGTTCAAGCTGGAAATTGACATTCACCTGCCTGACATCGCCCAGGCCCAGCCCCACCGAATGCAGCATGGCGTCAAGCGAGGCATCATCCACGCCCGGCATGGAAATGCCGATGGTCCTGCCCTTGAGTTCCGCAAGGTCGTGAATGTTAGCCCCGGTAATCAGCACGTTCAGTGGCGTGTCGATCAGCGTGCCCACGCGCACCAGCGGAATGTTCTGGTCGGCCAGCATGCCAAGCTGCGCCTGATAGGACACGGCAAGGTCAGCCTGCCCTGCCGCCACCAGGCGCGGCGGCGAGCCGGGATCGGCGGGGGCGATGAGTTTGACATCCAGCCCGTGGCGGGCAAACGCCCCGCTGTACTGCGCGGCCAGAAGGCTGGCATGGTCGGCATTGAGGAACCAGTCCAGCACGACCGTGACCGACTGTCCCGCTGCCAGGGCAGGGCGGGCCGTGAGCGTGCAGGCCAAAATGGCCATCATGCCCAGCGCGTGCCTGAAGATGTGCATGATACGGAAAAGCCCCCTGGCCAGCATGGACGTGGAACACGCGGCACGCAGGGAGCGGTCTCATGGCCCCGTGTCGTGGGGCCGTGCTGCCTCCCTTCGCTGGCATGACCCAGATCAGGTTCAACGGGTGTGATCTCAGCCCATCAATAAGGGGCACCCCGGTCAGGCGGCACAGTGTGGGCACGCGCGGCTTGCGTCAAGTCACGGATGCCCGAGCGTGTGGTCTTATGCGCTGTGCTGGCGCATTTCACGCCGCGCGCAAAGCGGCAGCAGCACGAGGAAGTAGCTGAAGTAGTAAAGGGCCGCGATCCGTCCCGCAATCATCCAGCCGCCTTCGGCATGGTGGCGGCCGACCAGCCCCATCAGCACGAAGGCCATGACCAGCCCCGCCATGCCAAGGCGGCAGGCCGGGCGTTCGCGTGCCGAGCGGATGGGCGAGCGGTCAAGCCAGGGCACCACGAACAGGATGAGGATGGAGCCTGCCGCCGCCACCAGCCCGCCGAATTTGGAGGGCACGGATTGCAGCAGCCCGTAAAACGGCAGGAAATACCATTCCGGCTCGATATCGGCCGGCGTGTGCATGGGGTTGGCGGGGCGGTAGTTTTCCGGCTCGCTCAGCAGGTCGGGCCACAGGAAGGCAAGGGCCACGAACACCAGCGCGAACAGCACGAGCCCGGTCAGGTCCTTGGTGGTGTAATAGGGGTGGAAGGGCACGCTCTCTTTCGCGGGCACCGGCCTGCCGGAGGGGTTGTTCGGCCCGCTGACATGCAGTGCCGCCACATGCAGCGCCACCACCGCCACGATGGCAAATGCCATGAGGAAGTGTAGCACGAAGAAGCGGTGGATGAAGATATCCCCCAGCGTGTCGCTGCCTTCCATGATGTGTTCAAGCATGGGGCCGATTCCCGGCACGGCGCCCACCGCCTTGCCCGCCACGTCAGCGCCCCAGTACGACATCTGCCCCCATGGCAGCACGTAGCCTGCAAATGCCGTAATCATGACCATGAGCAGCAGCCCCAGCCCGCTGAGCCACAGGATCTCGCGCGGCTGCTTGTAGGAGCCGTAATACAGTCCCCGGAAGAGGTGGATATAAAGTGCCGCCATGAACAGACTGGCCCCTGTCATGTGCATCGCGCGCAGCATCCACCCGCCGGGGAGCTGGCGCTCGATCATCTCGACCGAGGCGAACGCCCCGTTGGCCGTGGGCGTGTAGTTCATGGCCAGAAAAATGCCGGTGGCCAGCATGAGTACCAGCACCGCGGTCAGGATCGCTCCGAAATTCCACAGCGCGTTGAGGTTCGCGGGCATGAGGAAATCGATATATTCCTTGCGAAACCCGCTGATGACGGGAAGCCTGCGGTCAATCCATGAAAGGACGCCGCCCGATGCAGGCTGCGCAGGCGTGGGGCTATGTTCGGGGAGGCTGGGCCCGCTCATTCTCGGTTCCTGAATTCAGACGACGAAAAAAATCAGCCCCGAGTGTAGCAGCCTGGCGGGGGACGGGCACGCTCTCTTTTGCATCAGGTGGTGGCCCGGCTCTGCCGCGCAGGTCATTACGCGCCCATACCGGCTTTCTGCACGGCCTGCGCACACAGCGCGTGGCGCTGGGGTATGTCGAGATCCGTCAGCCGCGCCCGCTCGGGCGTGCCAGGGTGCAGCACGCCCGCCGTGCCATAGGCGTAATCCATGTTGCCTTTTTCATCGGGCGGCACGGCATGGGTCTTTTCAATCAGCGCGACCAGCAGGGGCGTTGCCTCATCATGCGGGGCAAGCCCGTTGCCGATACAGAAATTGAGGTACCCCGCCAGCCGCGCGCCGGGTGCCTCCGCCAGGATCGCCTGCGGGCTGGGTGCGGGGGTATTCTGCGCCATGGCCACGGGCATGCCCCCCATCAGGCCAAACCCGGTGAGTGCGCCCATCATGACTGAACGGTAGCCCATTGCCTTCATCCTTCATGCCAGAGCGCAGGCATGACCTGCCCTGCGCCACGCCGTAGAACCGCGTGTGGCGGGTGAAGTTGCATGAAGCAAAGACGCAATAACGCAGGCCATCAGGGCTATGAACCCATGCGGCATCAGGTCTGATGATATTTTTTAAGGAAAGTGGCGCACCCGAAAGGACTCGAACCTCTAACCCCCAGATTCGTAGTCTGGTGCTCTATCCAGTTGAGCTACGGGTGCGCTGTGAGGCGGTTTCTAGCCGAGGTGCTTGCACCCCGCAAGCCCCTTTTTTCGCTTTGGGAAAATTTTTTTGGTGGCCTGAAATGCCATCTCAGGAATGACCTGCAATCAGGAAAAAGTTTTTGGTGAAGCTTTTTTCAAAAAGCTTCGAAAGAACGCCGCCTTTTTGAAAAAAGGCGGCACCCAGAAACTTTTGATTTTTAAACAAGCGTTTATCGCCGCATCCGCGCGCGCAGTCGCTGGCCAAGTCGCCGTGTGCCGACACGGATGCGCTCCATGTACAGATAGATGACCGGCGTGGTGTAGAGTGTCAGCAACTGGCTCATCATCAGGCCACCCACCACCGTAATACCCAGCGGGCGGCGCATTTCCATGCCGTAGCCGCTATTGGTGATCAGCGGCACGGCGCCAAGGGCTGCGGCAAGCGAGGTCATGAGAATGGGGCGGAAGCGCTGGATGCACGCATCGCGTATGGCGGGGGCGGGGTCCAGGCCCCGGTCACGCTCGGCATGCAGCGCGAAATCCACGATCAGGATGGCGTTCTTCTTCACGATGCCGACGAGCAGGATCATCCCGATCATGGTGATGAGCGAGAACTCCTGCCCCAGCGCCCACAGGGCAAGCACTGCGCCCACCCCGGCCGAGGGCAGGGTGGACATGATGGTCAGCGGGTGGATGTAGCTTTCATACAATATGCCCAGGGTTACGTAGATCGTGACAAGGGCGGCGATGAAGATCAGCACCTCGTTGATGATGGCGGATTTGAACTGCGCCGCCTGCCCGCTGAAACCCCCGTGGATGGAGGGCGGCACATGCAGGCGGATCATGGTGTCCGCAATGGCGGCGGAGGCATCGCTCAGCGCCATGCCGGGTGCGAGGTCGAAGGAAATGGCCGCCGAGACGAACCCGTCCTGGTGCGAGACGGTGATGGGCGTGACACGCGGCTCGAGGCGCGCCACATCGGAGAGCGGGATCATGGTCTCGGTGCTTGACGAGACAGCCGACCCGTTCGAGGCCCCGGCCCCGCCTGCCAGCCGGTTGGCGATCTGGTTGCGAAAGGATTGCTGGCTGAGCTGCGTGCTGCGGCTGGCCTGCGTAGTGGTCGTCGCGCGCGCGCGCACCGTGTTCGACACCGTGCCCCCGCCCGCACTCCCGCCGGAGGTGGAAATGCGCATGGAACTGAGGATCTCGGGGCTGGTGCGGTACGCATCCGCCACCTCCATTACCACATGATAGGTGGTGAGCGGGGTGGAGATGTTCGATGCCGTGCGCTGGCCAAAGGCGTCATACAGCGTGTTGCTGACCAGTTGCGGCGTAATGAGGTAACGCGCGGCAAGGTCGCGGATGATGTCGGCATGGATGGCGGCACCATTGTTCATGACATCGGTCGTGACATCGCGCATCACCGGGTTCGTGCGCAGCGCAGCCGTCAGGATCGGAGCCCATTTGTACAGGTCATCGGCATTGTCGCTGGTGAGCTGGTAGCGGTAGGCGCCCTCCTTCTGCCGCCCGCCGCCACCGCTGATGTCACCCGCCGAGAACAGCGACATGTCCAGCCCCGGTATGGCGGCGAGGCGGTCATGCACGCGGGCGATCATGTCATCTATGGTGTCGCGGCGCTTCGCGCGGTCGTGCAACTGCGCGAAGGCCTGCCCCTCGATGTTGGTATCACCCGAAAAGGCCACGACTTCCTCCGTGTCCGGGTCGGTCGCGAGCGCGTGGCTTATGGCGCGGATCTTCTCCTTCATGGCGGGGAAGGAGGTGGTCTGGTCCGCGCGGAAGAAGCTCATGACCATGGCCACGTCCTCCTTGGGCAATATGCCCTTGGGCATGAGCACGATCACGCCGATCATCACCGCAAGGCTGGCGGGCAGGGTCAGGGCGGTGAGCACATGGTGGCGCAGTGCTACATCAAGTGTGCGTTCGTAGGCGCGCAGCAGATGCCCGTAGCCCGCCTCCAGCATATCGCCCGCCTGGCGCGGCCACCGGCGCCACCACGGCGCGGCGGGGGGCAGGGGAGCCATCTCGCCCACTTCAAGGAACAGGCTGCACATCATGGGGGTGAGGCTCAGCGCCAGCAGCAGCGATACCGTGACCGTGATGGCCAGCGTCATGGAAAACTCGAAGAACACCTTGCCCGGCGTGCCCGCCAGCAAAAGCAGCGGCAGGAACACCGCAACGAGCGAGACGGTGATGGACAGCACCGTGAACCCGATCTCGCGCGAGCCCTTCAGCGCCGCCTCGCGCCGGTTCAGCCCGGCCTCCATGTGGCGGGCAATGTTTTCGAGCACCACGATGGCGTCATCCACCACGAAACCCGTGGCGATGGTCAGCGCCATGAGCGAGAGGATATCGAGCGAGAAGCCGAACACCGACATCAGCGCCAGCGTGCCCGCCAGCGAGATGGGCACGGTAATGGCCGGGATCAGCGTCGAGCGCAGCGTGCGCAAAAAGACCAGCACAACGCCCACCACCAGCACGACCGAGGCCAGCAGCGTCCATTTGGTATCGGCCAGGGAGGCGCGGATCGTGATCGAGCGGTCCATGACCGGGCTCAGCGTCACCCCGCGCGGCAGGGCGGCGCGCAGGGCGGGGATTCGGGCCTTGATGTCATCGGTCACGCGGATGACATTGGCCCCTGCGCGCGGGCGGATGATGGCCATGACCGCCTGGTGCCCGTTGAGGTAGCCGATCTGGCGTTCGTTCTCCACGCCGTTGCGCACGGTGGCGACATCGCTCAGCCGCACGGGGCGGGTGTCGCGGTAGCCGATCACGAGGTCGCGGTACTCGGCGGCGGTGCGGGCCTGGTCATTGGTGGCCAGCATGGTGCGCGTGGTGTCGTTTTCGATGATGCCCTTGGGCGTGTTGGCATTGGCCGAGGCCAGCGCCGAGCGGATATCCTCGAACCCCAGCCCGTATTTGAACAGGGGCCACGGGTTGATGTCCACCCGCACGGCGGGCGCGGAACTGCCCGCGATCTCGACCCACCCCACGCCCTGCACCTGCGCAAGCAGGGGCTGCAGGCGCGTCTTGGCAATGTCGTACAGCGCCGATACCGGCTGTGTGTCCGAGGTGAGGGCCAGGATCAGGATCGGGTTGTCGGAGGGGTTGGCCTTCCAGTACTGCGGCTGGGACTGCAGGGTTGCGGGCATGTCGGCGCGGGCGGCGCGCAGGGCTGCCTCCACATCATTGGCGGCGGCGTCGATATTGGTCGATTCATCGAATATGAGCAGGATGAAGGCGCTGTCCTGGCTTGAATCCGATTCAATCGAACTCACCCCCGCCACCTGCCCCAGCCTGCGCTCGAGCGGCGTGGTGACGGATGTGGCCATCTGCTGTGGCGAGGCGCCGGGCTGGGTTGCCATGACATAGATGACCGGCACCGCGATGTTGGGCAGGTCGCCCACCGGCAGCAGCCGGTAGGCGAACACGCCCGAAAGCAGGATGGCCAGCGCCATGAGCGTGGTCGCCACCGGGCGCAGGATGAAGACGCGGCACAGGTTCACGGCAGGCTTCCGTTGTCCGTGGCCGTCCTGCTGCTTCGGGGGGTTTTGTTCATGAAGACGGGGCGGCGTCCGGCGTCAGCCCGGTTTCGGGCATGGTGCCTGCCTGACCTGCGGGCTGGCGGAAGTAGTAATGCTCGGCAATGGAGATGGGCAGCAGGTCCATGAAGCGCGAACCCGCCGCCAGCCACCACGGGAAGGCGATGCGCCGCCTGCCGCGCGCAATGCCGGACAGGATGGCGCGCACGGCATCGCCTGTCTGGGTCAGGCCGGGCATGTGAAAATTGTTCTGCGCTGTCATGGGCGTGGCCACGAACCCGCAGCTCACGCTGGTCATGACAATGCCCGCGCGCTTCATGTTCGCTCCCGTCGCCACCATGAAGCGGTCCACCGCCGCCTTGGAGGCACAATAGGACGGCGTGCCGGGAAACGACACCAGCCCCGCCACCGAGGCCATGGCGCAGATGCGCCCGCGCACCCCGTCCACCCCGCGTGGCTGGCCGCGCATGACATGCAGCGCGGGCAGCACCGTGTTCAGCACGCCATCGACATTGGTGTCGAACATGCGGCGGATCTGGGCATCAGGCTCATAGGGCGCATCCGCCCCGCCCCGGGTCGAGGCGGTAATGCCCGCCCCCGCGAAGACGAGGTCGAGCGTGCCGGCTTTGGTGATCCATTCTTCCATGCCGGCCGCGTCGCGCACGTCCTGCACTTTCACGCGGGCATCCGCCCCGCGCGCGATGCAGGCGGTGGCCACGGCCTCGAGGTTGCGGGCATTGCGCCCGCCAAGGTGCAGCGTGCGGCCAGGGCGTGCGAGGGCGAGGGCAAGACCGCGCCCGATTCCGGACGAGGCGCCTGTTATGAGTATCGAATCCTGTTTCATATTCGCAGAATACATACACCCTGTTAGAACTGCGCTACCCCGTTTGCCTACCCGGCCTGCATTTGCACAGGACCGCCGACCCAGGAGAGCCGCATGAGCCAGCCCGCCACCCCCACCCGCCCAACCCCCGTGGCGCCGGTCAGGCGCAGGGGGGTCTGCCTGGTCATTTCCGCCCCGTCGGGTGCGGGCAAGTCCACCATTGCCAACGCCCTGCGCGCCTCCGAGCCGCAGCTGCTGCACTCTGTCTCGGTCACCACGCGCCAGCCCCGTCCCGGCGAGAGCGATGGCGTGCACTACCATTTTCGCAGCATGGACGAATTCAACCGCATGGCCGAGACAGGCGAGATGCTGGAATGGGCCACCGTGTTCGGCCGTGGCTACGGCACGCCGCGCGCGCCGGTCGAGCAGGCGCTGGCCGATGGGCGCGACATGGTGTTCGACATTGACTGGCAGGGCCACCGCCAGATCCGTGAGGCGCTGCCCGATGACGTGATCAGCCTGTTCGTGCTGCCGCCCTCGATCGAGGAACTCGAGCGCCGCCTCAACGGCCGCGCATCTGACGAGGCCGACGAGATCGCGCGCCGCATGCAGGCCGCGCGTGACGAAATTTCGCACTGGAACGAATTCGATCACGTTATCATCAATTCCGACCTCGATCAGGCCATTGCCGAGGCCCGCGCCGTGCTCGTCGCAGCCCGCCTCGAGCGCCACCGCCAGGTGGGGCTGATCGATCTCGTGGCCAGTTTTGGCGTGTAAGCACGCGCTTCATCGCGGGGCGTGAGGGATAAAGTTTCGGTGCGCCGTCTTTTTCAGGGAAGGCGGCGTTATCGAAGCTTTTTGGAAAAAAGCTTCACCAAAAACTTTTTCAGCCCTCAATGCATGTGTTGCATGCAGCCACACCGCATGGACAACCCGCCTGAAATACGGGGATATGCATCGGCGCCGCCGTCGCGCGCCGTTGTGTTTCTTCCACCGTGGATTCCCATGCCTGCCCGTAGCCGCCCCGCCCCCGTCATGCCGTTCTGGATGATTGCCCTGCTCGGGCTGCTTACGGCCATCGGGCCGCTGGCGACCGATATGTACCTGCCCGCCTTCCCGGTCATGGATCGTGAACTCGTGGGCGTGCACGCGGGCAGCAGCCAGGTCACGCTGGCCGCGTGGTTTGCGGGGCTGGCGGCAGGGCAGTTCAGCATGGGGCCCATCTCCGACCGGCTGGGCCGCAGGGTGCCGCTGCTGGGCGGGCTTGTGTTCTTCATCATCGGCTCGGTGGGGTGTGCGCTTGCCGGGAGCTTCGGGCTGTTCTGCCTGTGCCGGTTCATCGCAGCCCTTGGCGGGGCGGCCTGCGCGGTCATTCCGCGCGCCATCGTGCGTGACGTGGCCACGGGGGCGGTGGGCGCGCGCATCATGTCGCAGCTCATGCTCGTGTTTGGCGTCATGCCCATCCTGGCCCCCTCGCTGGGCAGTCTCGTGCTCTCGTTCGGGCACTGGCGCTGGATTTTCTGGATCGCGGTGGGCTATGGCGCGCTGGGTCTGGTCACGGTCATTGCAAGCCTGCCCGACACCATGCCGCCCGAGCGGCGCATCGCGTTCTCGCCCACCGGCATGATCAGCCGCTATGCAGGGCTGGTGCGCGAGCCGGTGTTCATGTCGAGCGCGCTGATCAACAGTTTCTCCTCCTTTGTCATGTTCGCCTACATCACCTCCGCGCCGATGGTGTTCGAGCACCTGCTGGGCTTTACGCCGGGGCAGTTTGGCGTGTTCTTCGGGCTTAATGCCGGGGTGTTCATCGCCTGTGCCCAGATCAACGGGCGGCTGGTGCATCATATCGATCTCTCGCGCCTGCTTGACTGCGGCATCGGGGCCATCGTGATTGCTGCTTCCGCCTGCCTCGCCCTGTCGCTGGCAGGGATTGCGGGGCCTGCGCACCCGCTGCTGGTATGCGTGCTGGTGGGCTGCATTACCGGCAGCCTCGGCTTTATCGGGCCGAACGCCACGGTGCTGGCCTTTACCCATCATGGCCACCAGGCGGGCAGCGCCTCGGCGCTGATGGGCACAATCCAGTTCGCGCTTGCCGCAGGCAGTGGCTTCATTCTGGGCCATGTCGCCTTTCGTAGCCCCACGCCGCTGGCGGTGGTGGTGATGGCGGGCGTGTGCTGCACGGTGGCGTGCAATATCTGGCGGCATGCCAGCGCGCGCCGGGCACAGGCGACACCCGCGGCCTGAAGTAGCCCGGCGGGTCATGCGCTTTCGCTTTGACGTGGGTGGCCTGCCGCGCTACGGCAGGGACAGGCTTGGCCGCGCCTGCCGTGTGGCCGGGCCGTTATCCTTATGCGCGGGAGGCATGGTGAACGGCATTCTCGATTTTGTTGCCGGGCTGGGCAGGGCCGTTCTGGACATGGTGCGCATGGCCGGCAAGGTGGCGCTGTTCGGGGCCGTGGCGCTGTCGCATGTTGTCCGCCCGCCGTTTTACTGGCGCACGCTGTGGGGGTCGCTGGTCGAGATCGGGTATTTCTCGCTGCCCGTGGTGGCGTTGACCGCCCTGTTCTCGGGGGGCGTGATCGCGCTGCAATCCTATACCGGCTTTGCCCAGTACCATGCCCAGAACGCCATTGCGGGCATCGTTATCCTTGCGGTTACGCGCGAACTCGGGCCGGTGCTGGCGGGGTTGATGGTGGCGGGCCGCGTGGGGGCGGCCATGTCGGCCGAGATCGGCACCATGCGCGTGACCGACCAGATCGACGCGCTGACCACGCTCTCCACCAACCCCATGAAATACCTCGTCACGCCAAGGCTGGTGGCGGGCACGCTGGCGCTGCCCTTCCTGGTGCTGATTGCCGACATACTGGGCGTGCTGGGCGGGTTTACCGTATGCGTGATGAAGCTGGACTTCTCGGCTTCGGCCTATATCGCGGCCACCATCGCCTCGCTCAAGGTGATGGATGTGACGGTGGGGCTGGTCAAGGCGGCGATCTTCGGCTTCCTGATCACGCTCATGGGCTGCTACCACGGCTATCATAGCCGTGGCGGGGCCGAGGGCGTGGGGGCAGCGACCACGGCGGCCGTGGTGGCGGCATCAATCCTGCTGCTGACCTTCGATTACCTGCTGACGGATGTGTTCTTCTCGCAATGACCGAACCGACTCCCAAGATCCGCATTCGCGGCCTGAAAAAGGCGTTTGGCCCCAAGGTGGTGCTCGATGGGGTGGACCTTGATGTCATGGGTGGCACGTCGTTCGTGGTCATTGGCGGCTCGGGCACCGGCAAGTCGGTGCTGCTGCGCTGCATCCTCGGCCTGATCACGCCCGATGCCGGTTCCATCGAGATTGATGGCGTGGACGTGACCACGCTCACGCCGCGCCAGCGCGAACCCTACATGGCGCGGATCGGCATGCTGTTCCAGAACGGCGCGCTGTTTGACAGCCTGAGCGTGTGGGAAAACGTGACCTTCGGCCTCACCGCCGCCGCCCGCATGGGCCACGGCCCGCGCCTGACCCGCGCGCAGTCACGCGCACGGGCGGGCGAACTGCTTGAGCAGGTGGGCATGGACCCGGCCGTGGGCGCGCTGTCGCCCGCCGAACTGTCAGGCGGCATGCAAAAGCGCGTGGGGCTGGCCCGCGCCATTGCCGCACGCCCCGAGATCCTGTTCTTTGATGAGCCGACCACCGGCCTCGACCCCATCATGGGCGCGGTGATTGACGGGCTGATTGCCGATTGCGTGCGCAAGCTCGGCTCCACCGCCATCGCCATTACGCACGACATGGCCTCCGCCCAGCGCATCGGGGACAGGGTGGGCATGCTCTATGAAGGCAGGCTGATCTGGCAGGGCCTGCCTTCCACCCTGTTTGATAGCGGCAACCCGGTGGTGGACCAGTTCACCCACGGCCGCCGCGAGGGGCCGATCAAGGTGGATGTAGGGAAATAACTGAAAAGACAGAAGTTTTTGGGTGCCGCCTTTTTTTAGAAAGGCGGCGTTCTTCTGAGGCTTTTTGAAAAAAGCTTCACCAGAAACTTTTCCCCGTTTGGCGAGGCGGCCGGTCGTTCCATATATGATATACACGATCTGTTCTTGTCCAAGGAGCCATCATGGCGCGTCGGCCCGCTAACCGTTTTGTCTGCCAGTCCTGCGGGGCGGTCTTTCCCAAATGGTCGGGAAGGTGCGACGCCTGTGGTGCCTGGAACAGCATTGTCGAGGAGACGGTCGAGCCTACCGCCACCGGCGGCACCAACGCGCGCAGGCGCACTGGCACGCGCATCAACCTTGTTGGCCTTGCGGGCGATACGCCGCCGCCCCCACGCATTGAAACGCATATCGGCGAGCTTGACCGCGTGCTTGGCGGCGGGCTGGTGCCGGCCTCGGTGGTGCTGGTGGGCGGTGATCCCGGCATCGGCAAGTCCACGCTTCTGCTGCAGGGCGCATGCGCCCTGGCGCGGGCCGGGCGCAAGGTGATGTATATCTCGGGTGAGGAAGCGGTGGACCAGATCCGCCTGCGTGCGCGCAGGCTGGGGCTGGAAGCGCCCACGTTGGAACTCGCCGCCGCCATCAACGTGGCCGATATCGTGGCAACGCTTGAGGCGGAGAAGGATCTGGCGCTGGTCGTGATCGACTCGATCCAGACCATGTGGATGGAAACGGTGGAGAGCGCGCCCGGCACAGTCAGCCAGGTGCGGGCCTGCGCGTTCGAGCTTATCCGGCTGGCCAAGCAGCGTGGCTTCAGCCTGATCCTGGTGGGGCATGTGACCAAGGAAGGGGCGCTGGCAGGCCCGCGCGTGCTTGAGCACATGGTTGACGCGGTGATGTATTTCGAGGGCGATCGCGGCCACCAGTTCCGCATTTTGCGGGCCGCCAAGAACCGCTTTGGCGCGACTGACGAAATTGGCGTGTTCGCCATGACCGATCAGGGGCTGGAGGAAGTGCCCAACCCCTCCGCCCTGTTCCTGGCCGAGCGGCGGGGGCATATCGCTGGTTCCGCCGTATTTGCGGGCATGGAGGGCACGCGCCCCGTGCTGCTCGAGGTGCAGGCGCTGCTTTCCCCCAAGGCGGGCGATGGCGGTGCGCGCCGTGCCGTGGTGGGGTGGGAGACGGGGCGGCTGAACATGCTGCTCGCCGTGCTTGAGGCCCGCTGCGGCATCAAGCTCAACGCCATGGACGTGCATCTCAACATCGCGGGCGGGTTGCGCGTGGGCGAGCCTGCGGCTGACATGGCGGTGGCCGCTGCCCTTGTTTCCGCCGCCACCGGCCAGCCCACCAGCGCGGGTTCGGTATATTTTGGCGAGGTCGGGCTGTCTGGTGAGGTGCGTCAGGTCTCGCAGCCCGATACGCGGCTCAAGGAGGCGCACAAGCTGGGTTTCGAGCAGGCGTTCCTGCCGCGTCGCATCGCGCGCGGCAACCGCAAGCCTTCCGCCCCCGACGGGCTGGGCCTGCATGAAATCGGGCATCTGGGCGATCTGGTCAGCCTGTTCACGGGCGCGATGGAGGAGGCGGAGGCGTGAGCACGCCTGAACGCTTCATGCTCGCAGCACCCGCCATGCTGGAGCGCGAGGTGAAAAAGAGCATCTTTCTCGCTCAGGCCGCACCCGTCGCGACCCCTGCCGAGGCCATGGAATTCATTGCCTCCGTCAGTGATCCCGATGCCACCCATAACTGCTGGGCCTATCTGATTGGCCAGACCTATCGCAGCGATGACGCGGGCGAGCCGGGCGGCACGGCGGGCCGCCCCATCCTGCAGGTGATCGAGGGGCAGGGTTTTGACCGCACCGTGGTGGTGGTCACGCGCTGGTTTGGCGGCACCAAGCTGGGTGCTGGCGGGCTTGTGCGCGCCTATGGCGGCACGGCGGCGGAATGTTTGCGCATAGCGCCCCGCGTGCCGATTGTGGAGATGGTGGGCCTGACCTTTGGCTGCGGTTTTTCCGAGCACGCATTGCTGCGTGCACGCCTTGAGGCGATGGACTGCCAGATCATGGCCGAGGAATTTAGTGCCGGGGGCGTTGGCCTGCACATAACCGTGCCCGCAGCCCGTGAGGCGGAGGTGCGCACGCGCATTACCGACATAACCCGCGGGCAGGCTACCATCCGCGCAGTGGAGGAAGATGACGCGGAGGGTGTTGGAGCGTAACCGCATTGGCGCTATGTCAGACAGCGTTTCACGTTCAGCATACGGAAAAAAGACCAGTCATGACCGATACCCCACCCGATCGCCTGTCCGTCAACCCGACCAGCCCCTTTTATGACGAAGCCCTGCTTGAGCGTGGCATTGGCGTGCGCTTCAAGGGCATCGAGAAGAACAATGTTGAGGAATACTGCATCAGCGAAGGTTGGGTGCGCCTGGCCGTGGGCCGTGGTACTGACCGCTTCGGCAACCCCATGACCATGAAGGTGACGGGGCCGGTCGAGGTCTGGTTCAAATCCTGAAGATAAAAGTTTTTGGGTGCCGCCTTTTTTCAAAAAGGCGGCGTTCTTCCGAAGCTTTTTGAAAAAAGCTTCACCAAAAACTTCTGCATTAAAAAAGGCCGCACCCCGACGGGGATGCGGCCTTTTTGTTGTTTCCCTACCGGGTCATTCCTTGTCAATCGCGCGCTTGGGCAGCAGGGCGGGCACGAAGATCAGGGTCGCGATCAGCGTGCAGGCCAGGGAGAGCAGCAGCAGCCGGCCCATGCTGGCCGTGCCCGGATGGTGCGAGGCCGCGAGCGAGCCGAACGCCGTGCCTGTGGTCAGCGCCGAGAACAGCACCGCGCGCGCCGTGGGGCTGGACAGCGGCGATTTGATGCCCGCCCGCCAGTTCATGACGAAATAGATGTTGAACGACACGCCCACGCCAAGCAGCAGGGGGAGTGCGATGATGTTGGCGAAGTTGAGCTGCTCGGGCACCACGATGATCAGGATGACCGTCATCAGCGCGGACAGCAGCAGCGGGGCGAGCACCAGCGCCGTATCAAGCAGCTTGCGCAGCGCCACGGCCAGGATGATGGCGATCATGACAATGGCCGCCCCGGCCGCGGTTACAAAGGCATGCACCATGGTGGCGGCACTCTGCACGATGTCGATGGCCGAACCCGCCGCCGTGGGGGCGATCTTCTGTATCTCGCCCACATATCGGTGCAGCGCGCGGTTGCCCTGCATGTCATGGCTGGGGTGGACCTCGACGAGTGCGCGCCCGTCAGGCAGCAGGTAGTCACGCGCAAGCTGCTGCGGCACGTCGCTGATGCCCACTTCCTTAACCTGCAGCATGTCGCGCAGCATATTCAGCTGCATGGGCAGAAAGCGCACCAGCGCCTCGTTGGTGGCCAGCACGCGGGCATCATCGGCCTTCGCCAGTTGCGCCAGTGCTGACTGGATGCGGCGCAGCGGGTCGTTGGCGGGCAGCTTGTCCAGCACGCCACCAAGGTCGCCTGCCGTCTTGGCGGCGGCAGCGCGCAGGGCATCGGCATCGGGCGCGGGCCTGGGGTTGGGCACGATCAGGGTGGGCAGCAGGATGTTGGCCGCATCCTGGATCAGTGGCAGCTTGGTCTTCTGGTCGGCTGGCACCATCGAGCCGAGCCACAGCGCGTCATGCACCAGCGGCAGGCCCGAGAGCTGGTCCGACATGGCGGCCGCCTGCTTGAGGTCGGGCATCAGCACATCGACCGTATAGGGCGAATACTGCGGCTCTGACATGAGCATGCCCAGCGTGACCATGCCCTCGGATTTGGGGTTCTTGGTATGCAGCGGGTCGGCATCGAAGGTCAGGCGCGGCACCAGTGCCAGCCCCACCAGCGCCACCACCACGAAGCCCGCAAGGATGGGCTTGCGATGGTGGCGGATGGCGGTGTCGATGGGCCGCGCGAAGGCAAAGCCGATCGTGCCATGCCCCGCCGTGGGGCGGAACAGCCGCAACAGGGCGGGCAGCAGCGTGAGCGTGCAGACAAAGGCGAACACCATGCCGAAACCGGCAATCAGCCCCAGTTGCGCAACCCCCACGAAGGCGGTGGGCGTAAAGGCCAGGAACCCCGCCGATGTGGCCATGGCGGCAACGAGGATCTGGTGGCCGGTCTCGTTGCCGGTCTGCTCGAGGGCTGCGGGCAGGCTGAGGGCCGTGCCATCAGGGTTGGCCTGCGCGCGGAAGCGGACCGAGAACTGGATGGCGAAGTCCACCGCAATGCCTACGAACAGGATGGCGAACGCCACCGAGATCAGGTTGAGCTTGCCCACCACGATGGCGGCAAACCCGGTGGTGAGCAGCAGCCCCGATACCAGCGTGATGATGATGGGCACGATGATGCGCCACGTATGCACCGCCAGGATCAGCCACAGCGTGACCAGCACCAGCGAGCCGAGCAGGCCCGCCACCATGCCTTCGGCCACGGTGGCGAATTCCTCATCCGCGATCTGGGTATCACCCGTTATGTGCACATGCGCCCGCCCGCTCTTGACGAAGGGCAGGTCGCTGGCTGCAGCCCGGATGGCGTCAGATGCCGCGCCGCCGGGCTGGAAGGAATCATAATCCAGCTTGGGCTGGGTCACGACAAACTGGAACTTGCCGCCAAGGTCGGCCAGGTCGCCCGCCAGCAGCCGCTCCCATGAAAGGGGTTCGGGCGTGCCATCGACCGAATGCTGCAACGTGGTGGCGAAGCCATCAAGGGCGGCATGGAAGTTGCCAAGATCGGCCTGCCCCTGCGCCACGCCCAGCGCAATCAGGTTGAGCGCGCTGAACAGCCCGCGCCCCGAAGGGTCGGCCGCAAGCTCGCTGAGGAAGGGCTGGGCGGTGATGGTGGTGTTGAGCACGCGCTCGAGCGCCTTGGGGTCAAGGAACATCAGCCCGTTGCGCACCAGATACGGATCGGTCTGGGGCGTGGTGACGTAATTGAAGTGCTCATGGTCGCCGCGCAGTTTTGCCGCAAGGCCGAGCGCTGTCTGCTGTGCCTCCTCGGGCAGGGCCGCGTCGATCACGGCCACGAGCTGGTCCTGCTTTTGCGGGAACAGGCGGCCCATTTCATCCGAGCGCTTTTTCCAGTCCAGCGAGGACGAGAACATCAGGTCCGTATCGGTGGTGACGCCAAGCAGCGCATAGCTGGCATAGGTCGCGCCAGCAATCAGCACGGCAAATGCCAGCACGACAGCAATGGCATGGCGGGAACACAAAGCGACAAGACGCCCAAGCGGTACCGATAGCATGACGAGTATTCAGCCCTTCAGAAACCTGACCCGATGCCGCATGAACGCGGCAGCCGGTGAAGAGGTACGGTTTGGCCCATGATGCGGTGCCGATGCAAGGTGGTTCTTTACCGCCGTAGGCTTATGCTGGCGGCGCAGATGCCACCGCAGCTTACGGTGCCCGAAAAGCCTGCCCACGGAAAAACTGGCAAATCATAAAGAAGTTTTTGGTAAATCTTTTTTCAAAAAGCTTTGAAAGACGCAGCTTTGGTGAAAGGAGATGGCGATCAGACCCGTCTGTTTTTCATCAATTATTTGCCGGGTAACACTCTTTTACAAAATCGCCCTGCCCGGTCAGGACTGATGGGGCAGGCGCATGTCCTTGGCTGGATCGGGACGGACCCAGCGTATTTCCATGACCTGCCACGCCACAAGCGAGGGCAGGCCCCAGGCGATCTCGCGCAGGCGCTTGATGAGCGAGAGCGCAATCCCCTCCTGCGGGGAAAGGCCCAGCAGCCCGCCAATCAGGATATACCCGCCCTCCGACACGCCAAGCGCGCCCGGCACGGCGAACCCGGCCGATTTTGCGGCCTGCCCCACGCTTTCGATCACGAAACTGTCAGCGAGCGAAAGCGGGTGGCCCATCGCCGCGAGCACCACAAAAACCTCGAACGTGCCAAGCGACCACCCCAGCAGTTGCAGCGCCCCCGCGCGCAGCGAGTTCTCGCGCGTGCGGTACAGGGTCAGGATCTGCGCATGCAGGCCACGGATGTCATCCACCCCGTCCCACCCCAGATGGGCGGCAATGCGCACCAGCAGCTTTTCCACCAGCGCAATGGCGCCCAGGTACTGGCTGCCAAAGAATACGGCGCCCAGCAGCAGGGCCGCGGCAGCACTTTCCATCAGTTCATCAGTCACGGGCGAGCGGTTGACGAGGCAGAACAGCACGCCAAGCCCGATGAGCGTAAAGGTGACCTGACTGAGCAGTTCGATGGTCAGGTCGCATATGGTCGAGGCTGCGGCCTGCTTTATGCCCGTATCATCACGCCGGGCGAGCAGGCGGGTGGTGATGACCTCGCCGCCCACCTGGGCTACGGGCAGCAGGTTGTTGATGCCCTCGCGCGCGCAGCGCAGGGCAAAGAAATCGGCAAAGGCCAGCTTTGGCCGCCCGGTCTGGGCCAGAAGGCGCCATGCCTGCGCCGAGACGCAGACCTGGGTTGCATGGAAAATGATGATGGCAGGAATGCTCCACCCTCCGGCCGCGACCAGCCCGAGGATGTCATGCAGGCCGAAACGCCCGAGCATCCAGATCGTAAGACCGACACCGAATGCCCCGGCGAGGAAGGTAAGCTGCCGCATCCGCCATCCCTGTCACCCAAAACAGGACCGCAGAAAGGCTGTTTTCAGCCATTCATGTGGCCCGATCCTACTTTAACAGCCTCTGATTTTCTGAAGCAATGCGAGACTTTCAACACAGGCGGCAACGGCTTCGCGGCCCTTGTTGTGCACGTCATCACGCGAGCGCACGATGGCCTGCTCATCGGTGTAGGTGGTGAGCACGCCAAAGGCGATCGGCACATCCGTGTTCAGCGCTGCCTGTTGCAGGCCAACCGCCGCCCCAAGGCTGATGAACTCGAAATGCGCAGTATCCCCCTTCACCACGCAGCCGAGGCATACCACACCATCATAACGCCCGGTTTTGGCCAGGGTCTGCGCGATGAGCGGCAGTTCATATGCGCCGGGTGCATACATAACATCTTCATCACGCATGGAGATGGCGTGTTCCTTCAGCCATGCCAGCGCGCCGTCGCGCAGGCCATGGGTCACCTCTTCATTGAAGCGGCTGACCACGATGGCAAGGCGCGGCGGATGGGCGAAGCTGAGTTCAACCGTGGTGGAGGGGATGTTGGTGCTCATATCCGGCGTTGTCCGTTTTTATTGTGAGATAAAGTGATAAAAGTTTTCGGGTGCCGCCTTTTTTCAAAAAGGCGGCGTTTTTCGAAGCTTTTTTCAAAAAGCTTCACCAAGAACTTCTGTCAGTCTGCATCCGCTGTCGCAGGTTCGCACAGGGCATGGCCCATCCGGGTGCGCTTGGCTTCCAGATAGGCGCGGTTGAAGGGGTTGGGCGCAATGGCCAGCGCAATGCGCCTGCGCACGTCAAAGCCGTGGCGTTGCAGGGCATGCACCTTGTCGGGGTTGTTGGTCAGCAGGTCGAGGCGGCTCACGCCGAGCGCGCGCAGGATGTCAGATGCCGCCTGCCAGTCGCGCGCATCGGTCTCGAAGCCAAGGCGGTGGTTGGCGTCCACCGTATCCAGCCCTTCATCCTGCAGCGCGTAGGCGCGGATCTTGTTGGCCAGGCCAATGCCACGCCCTTCATGCCCGCGCACATAGACCAGCACGCCGGACTCGGCTGCGCCAATCTGCTCGAGCGCGCCCTGTAGCTGCGCGCCGCAATCGCAGCGCAGCGAGCCCAGCGCATCGCCCGTCACGCATTCCGAATGCAGCCGCACCAGCGGCACGCTGCCGGGCCTTCCGGGTTCGCCCTTGACCATGGCCACATGCTCCGTGCCATCAGGCGCGCGGAAGGCGTGGATCATCATGTCCGGCCCGCCAAAGCGGCTGGGCAGGCGGGCGCGGGCGACCTGCTCGATGGCGGGCTTTTCTTCCGTCCCTGCCGCGATCGGGTTGTCTTTCAGCCATTTCGCCAGTTCGGCGATGGAAAGGATCTGCAACCCGTGGCGCTTTGCGTAGGGGCGCAGGTCGTCCATGCGGGCCATGGTGCCGTCCTCGTTCATGATCTCGCAGATCACGGCGGCCGGGATCAGCCCGGCCATGCGGGCAAGGTCCACCGAGGCCTCGGTGTGGCCGGGGCGGGCCACCGTGCCGCCGGGCACCGCGCGCAGCGGGAAGATGTGGCCGGGCGAGACGAGATCCTCCGGCTTCGCATCCGGCGCTGCCGCCACCAGCACGGTCTCGGCGCGGTCGGCGGCGGAAATGCCGGTGGTCACGCCCTCGCGTGCCTCGATGGATACGGTAAACGCCGTGCCGCGCGGGCAGGTGTTCACCTGCGTCATCATGGGCAGGTTGAGCTGCGTGATGCGCTCGGGCGACATGGGCATGCACACCAGCCCGCGCGCGTGGGTGACCATGAAGTTCATGGCGTCCGGCGTGACCAGTTCGGCGGCCATGACCAGGTCGCCCTCGTTCTCGCGGTCCTCGTCATCCACAAGGATGATCATCCCGCCCCGGCGGATGGTTTCCACGGCCTGCGCCAGTGCCGGGGGCATCAACGATACTGACATACGCTCTCCACATATTTAGCAATGACATCGACTTCGATGTTCACGGCGTCGCCTGGCTTCAGGCTGCCAAGGGTGGTGTGTTCCCACGTGTGGGGGATGATCATGAGCGCGATGCGGAATGCGTCTGCATCGCAGCCATCCTCGCCCGGTGCGCCCACTTCGTTCAGGGTCAGGCTGATGCCATCGATGGTGATGGAGCCTTTCTCGACCAGGTAGCGGCGCAGCCGGGCGGGAATGATGAAGGTGATGTGCCGCGCCTCGCCTTCCGCGCGCACGGCCAGCAGGCGGCCCGTGCCATCGACATGGCCCTGCACGATATGGCCCGAAAGCCGCGTTGCAGGTGTAACCGCGCGTTCAAGGTTGACGGTGTGCCCGGCCTCGATGCGGCCCAGCGCCGTGCGGTCCAGTGTCTCGGAACTGATGAAGAAGGTGGCCGTGCCGTTTGCATCAAAGGAGGTCACGGTCAGGCACACGCCATTGACGGCAATGCTCTCGCCAAGGGCAAGGTCGGTGATGCCGGTTTCCACCGTTATGTCCAGATCCCGGTCAAGCCGCCGCGCGGCGCTGACCTGTCCCTGGTGCTCGATAATGCCAGAAAACATGCTTGTTCCTTATGCGGCGGCAAGTTCGGGGAAGAGGCGCAGCGGCGTTGCGTCGCCTTCGCGCACGCGCACGGCGTAGTGGTCCGTGCCATCGGGGCCTGCGGTTATGCTCAGCCAGTCATGCCACAGCCCGCGGGTGTCGATTTCGGCCAGCAGTTTCGGGCCGGCTTCCACCATCGCCCACGTCACGCCCGCCTGGCCGAGCATGTCGGGCAGGCCGGCGATGTCGGTGCAGACCTTTACGGTAAAGCCCCGGTTGCGGGCTGCGGTCAGGTAGGCTTCATCCACCTCGCCCGCGCGGGTGCAGATGGCGAGGATGCGCGGCGCACGATCCGGGTGGTCGGGCACGCGGCGCACGTCGAGGCCGGGGCGGTCGGCGTTTATGGTGCCGGTGGCGGTAATGACCGCATCGGTCGCGCGGCGCAGGCGGTGCGCAAGGTCGAGCGAGGCGCTGGAGGTGAAGGTGGTGCGGCCTGCAGGCGGCACCATGGCGCCATGGGCATCAAGCGCCTGCTTGACCGTGATCCACGGCTGGCCGGTGCGCATGAAATGCGTGAAGGGCGCGAGCAGGCTGCGGCACAGGGCCTGCATGGCAGCCTGCGCGCCGGTTGGCTGGAGCACATGCACGTCGCAGCCGCGCTGGCGCAGCGTGTCGGCCCCGCCGCCTTCCACATGCGGGTTGGGGTCGCGCACGCCAATCCATACGGTGCGGATGGGCGTTGCGAGGAGGGCGAGCGAGCAGGGCCCGGTGCGCCCGGTGTGGTTGCATGGCTCGAGGGTGACCACCGCCGTGTGCGCACGCGCCAGCAGGCCGCGCTCGCGGCACTGGTTGATGGCCTGCACCTCGGCATGCGGCGTGCCTGCGCGGTGGTGGCCGCCGGTGGCGAGGATATGGCCTTCGCTGTCAAGGATGGCGCAGCCCACGGGCGGGTTGGGGGCGGTAGCACCCACATGGCGCGCAGCTTCATCCACCGCCGCGCGAAAGGCGCGGGCAATGGCAGGCGGCAGGGCGGTGGCCTGCGTGGCGGGGGTGTGGGAACCCTGTGGCAACGCGTCCAAAACACAGTACTCCATCCATCTGGACGGACCCAGGGCGCGTAAAACCACATGCCTGCCTTCCATGCGGGAAAGCAGGGCCATAGTTTCCGTTCTCTCTCATCCGGACTGTAACCGTCGGTTCCGGAGTTGCACCGGATCTGCTTGACCCCGCCCGCTTTCGCGGCCGGGCGCTCGCGGACTTATGGTCCTGCATGCAGGACCAATTACCGCCGGTGGGGAATTTCGCCCCGCCCTGAGAACGCCTGATAAACCGGGGCGACGCCCCGATTCGTATTCAGTGACACCAATAGTGGGAACAATTTACGCCGATTGCAACCCATCCCCCATGCGGGGAACTATAATGTGTCCTGTCCATGGTCAGGCCTGTGGCGGCCGGGATGGAACAGCGAGGGGATGCGGCCATGATGGCCGAAATTGACCAGCCGCGCCTCTTCCACCTCGATGCGGCCAAGCAGGCGCGAGCGGATGATGGCGATGGCCAGCGCCGCCCCCATGAATGGCCCGAGTGCATAGATCCAGAAAGACTGCCACTGTCCTGCAACCAGCGCCGGGCCAAAGCTGCGCGCAAGGTTGGAACTGTTGCCCGACAGCCAGGCCGAAATGGGGTTGCACGCCAGGAAAAACAGCCCGCCCGCCCACGGCGTGAGCCATTTCAGCGTGGGGTGGGCGGCAAGGGCGCAGATCATCAGCACCAGCAGCACGGTCAGCACCAGTTCCGTCACCAGTGGCCACAGCACCGATACATGCGGGAAGGGAATGGTGGCGGCATAGGCCGAGGCCTGCGCCATCTGCCCCCATACCGGCAGGACATGGCCCAGCCCCGCGAGCAGTGCCGTGGCCAGGCAGGCGCCGGTCATCTGGGCGGCGATGTAGCCGCACAGGTCGATCACGCCCAGCCGGCCCGCAAGGCTGAACGCCAGCGAGACCGAGGGGCTGACATGCGCCCCGCTCACCCGCCCGAACGGCGTGAACGCCGCCACCGTGCCCGACAGGCCAAAGAACAGCCCGCACAAAGCGGTCTGCACCAGCGGGTGGGGTGCCAGGGCGCGGCCGATGGGCGTATAGGGCGTGGTCAGCACCGTAACCGACACGATCCCGCAGAGCATGAGCACCGTTGTCGCCACCATCTCGCATGCATACAGCTTCCAGTGCAGCGGATGGTCGGGGTGGGGTGCGCCGGCAAGGGGCCGGTCCTCCTGCGGTGGGGAGCCGGTCTGCCGGGGTGCGGTCATGTCGTGTTACTCCCTTCGTGGCACATGTAGAGGCCTTGAATTAAAGCAGGGAATGGTGTGGAATAAAGGAAATCATGCGAATATAAGCCGTGCATGAGAATAGTTAATGCATAGCAGTTGAATGTTTTTTCTATAATAAGATGCGCCATCCCTCCTGTATCCCCTCAGGCATCAGGTGTGGATAAGGGTTTTATCAATCATATGTTCAGGGGCAGACGCGCCAGGCTGATGGATTGCTGTTGGAAAGAAGGCCGCTGTTCGTGTCGGGCCGACAGGGCGGGCAGGCCCCGCATGGTGCTTGGCGGGCTGATGGCCGTGCTTGGCGGTATCGCGGCCCCTGTCGCCGCCCGGGCCGATGACATGGCCGAAATCCGCGCCATCCATGCCGAGATGCAGCGCCTTGAGGCCAAGGTGCAGCAGCTTGAGGCCCGTCATGGCATGGCAGCGGGCAACGCCCATGTGCTGGCGGGGCGCACGCTGCGCTCGGGCCCGCGCTCGAATGCCAGCAGCACGTCGGTCACCAACCCGTCGGGCCAGATCTCGGCCATGCCCGACCTGTCACGGCTGACCATCGGCGGCCCCGCCCTGTCGGATGACGCGCAGGCGGCGGCAGCGGCTGAAAACACCATGACCGAATCCATCGTGCCCAGCCAGCCCAAGCTCGACCTTGATTCCTCCAGCCCGCTGGCCATTACCCAGACCGGGGTGGACAGCCTGCCCCCCATCTTCCGCATTGGCGGGGTTTCGGTCAGGCTTGGCGGCTTCATCGATTTCTCGAACATCTATCGCAGCAAGAACCTGACCAGCGGCCCGGCCACAAGCTGGGGCAGCTTTCCCTATGCCAACAGCCCCAACGCCCATACCGGCGAGTACCGTCCCTCCGCCCAGCTGACCCGCCTGAGCGTGCTGCTGCAGGGCTCGCCCACCAAGGACGAGACGCTGTCAGGCTATATCGAGACCGATTTTGGCGGGGCCGCGGGCACCGCCAACAGCTACCAGACCAACAGCTACACGCCGCGTATCCGCCAGGCGTACATGACCTACAGCAACACCAAATGGGGCTTCCATGTGCTGGCGGGGCAGGCATGGAGCCTGACCACGGGCTATACGCAGGGCCTGCTGTCGCGCCATGAGCAGCTACCGCCGGTGGTCGATAACAACCAGATCCCCGGCATCGTGTTCACCCGCGTGCCACAGATCCGCTTCATCAAGGATTTCGGGCGCAAGTGGTGGCTCGGGCTTTCGCTTGAGGCGCCGCAGGTGGCCTATGCGGCATCAGGCAGCGCGGGCGACCACCCGATGATGACCGGCACGGATGATGACACCCTCGCCTCATCGGGCACCACGCTGCTCTATAACAATGCGGGCTCGGGCATGCTCAACCCCAATGCCAAATACAGCATGGACGTGGCCCCTGACATCGTGCTCAAGGGCGCGCTCGACACCAAGCCCGCCCATTACGAGGTTTACGGCCTCGCGCGCTGGTTCAAGGCGATGGGGCAGGCGCCTGGCGGCCCGATCCGCGAGCATGTGTCCTTTGCCGGTGGCGTGGGCGGCGACGTGACGGTGCATGTCATTCCACGCTACCTGCAGTTTACCGGCAACGTGCTGGCAGGCGAGGGGATTGGCCGCTATGGCCCCGCCATGCTGCCTGATGCCACCTTCAAGGCCAATGGCTCGCCCGCCCCCATCCCCGAGATTATCGGCAGCATGGGGCTGATCGGCCACCCGACCTCAAACCTGCTGGTCTATCTGTATGGCGGCGTGGAGAGCGCGGGCAGGCGGACCTATACCGGCAGCGATGGCTATGAATACGGCTATGGCGTGAACGACCTGGCGCTGAGCAGTTGCAACGTGGAGCTGATTACCGGCGGCAGTTGCGATGCCCAGACCCACACCATTGCCGACCTGACCGTGGGCGGCTGGTGGCATGTGCTGCAAGGTGGCTATGGCGCGGTCATGACCGGCGTGCAGTACACCTACCTGCGCAAATTCGCCTATAAGGGCGGTGATGGGGCAAGCCCCACCACGGGCGGCAACACCATTTACGTCACGTTCCGCTATCTGCCTTTCCAGTAGTCGCGCTGGTGGCTGAAAGGGCGGCCTGGCAGTCGGCGGCCTGACGGGTGAGGTGGATGTCATGCACGTCGCTGACCGCGCGGATGCTGCTCGCGCGCCAGTGTGCGGTCATGCCATGGGGCGTGCACAAGGCGCCCGCGCCAAGCAGCGGCCCGTTGCCCGGATCAACCACCGCCAGCACGGCGCGCGGGTTGCGCGGCAGGGCCAGGCGCAGGGCCGTGCGCAGGCGTGCCGCTGTCTGGTCATCGGTGTGGGTGATCAGTTCGGGCACCAGCTCGATCCAGCCCGACCAGCCCGCGGTCACGGCGCGGCGCAGTTGTGGCCAGGCCTTGTGCTCATCAAGCGTTTTTATGGTGGCGTCCGCCCCGTCTTCATGCAGCTCGCGGGCAAGGGCGCGTGCGCTCAGGCCCATTCCGGCCTCGGTGGGGGCACCTGCGGGGGGCAGGCTTGCGGCAAGTGCTGTCAGCCCAATGGTGGGGGCGAGCAAGGCGACAAGCAGCATCAGCCGGGGAAAAGTGCTTGGGCGCATTGTCTTTGTTCTCCCTTCTTACTGGTGTTGCGTTATGGTGAGGAAACACCGCAATCGTGGCGCGCGCGGGGCATGGATGGGGAAAATCATGGGCACGCCGGTTGCAGGGGTGGGCACATGTGCTTATAGCCTGCGGCCATGCCCGCCTGTGTCACGGGGCAGCCGCGCGATCCTGACCGGACCTGCCACGCGCGTTGACCAAAGGGGCGGACAAGGCCCTGCATTGTTGTTTCTGGCGGGTCTCGCCATTGTGGAGAACAGACGTTTCATGGGTGCCATGTCCTCTTCCGAACTTTCGCGTCTTCAGGTCTGCCTGCGCCGTCTGCTGGGCTCGCCGGGGCTTACCGTCAATGCGCCGCCGCGTGCCGGGCTGTCGGTTGAACTCGCGGTCAATGGCGAAGTGGTGGGCACCGTCCATCGCGATGAAGACGAGGGCGAAGTGTCCTACGCCATCCACATGACCGTGCTGGAAGAAGACCTCCCCCCCGCAAAGTAAGCGCCGGAAATACCAAGAAGTTTTTGGTGAAGCTTTTTTCAGGAAGCTTCAGCAACCCTGGCCCGTCATTGCGGCCCTGGCGTGCGGCCTGACCGGCCTAGGGCTGCGTCAGCGGTGCGGGCACGGGGCCTGCCGATGCCTCGACAAGTGGCGGGGCAGGGTGCGTGGGCAGGTCGATTCGGTGGATTTTCCACTGAAAGGCATGAATGCGCATCTGCAGCCGCAGCGGGGTCTCGTTTTCATGGCCGGGCATGAGAACGCTCGCCTCGAACACGCCCGGATGGGTGAAATGCGCATGCACGCGCCACAGCAGGCCCAGCATCGTGCCCGCTGTTGCGGGCTGCTGCTCATGCGGCATCAGGTGATCGACCAGCATGCCCAGCTTGTCGGGGCGCACTTCCTCGTCAATCGCGTTGGATGCGGCGGATGAGGCGAAGGATGACCCGAAGGCCGGCAGTTCATCATCGGCCACGGGCGGCCCGATCAGGTCATCGACCACCTGTGTCTTGAGTCCGTTGCGCACCGATTCCCATTTGAGGCAGGTGTTGAGGCTGCCCATGTCATGGGTGCGGATGGCCGATGTGATGGACCATAATGTAAAAAAGGGTGACGCCGCGTACAGCGTGGTGGCGGCGGCCAGCGTGCCCGCGCATACCCACCGCGCCTGCTGGCGGCGCAGGGTGGACAGGTTGGCGGGAATTTCCATGCGGGAAAGATAAGACATTGATTTATACTCCCCCAAAATGGTTTCACCTTGCCCTTGAGCTTATACTGCAAACATATCGGGCATGCATTGGTTTCATGATTGCGTGACATAATTTTCACGTAATCGTGATCGAAAGCCTGTCTCTCCCGGCTGCGCCGGGGTGGGGCAGGGTGTATCCGCCATGGGTGCGGCAACGGGCGGGGCAGGAGAGAGGAATGAATTTTTCCGACGAAGAGATCCAGCGCTACGCGCGCCACATCCTCCTGCCCGAGGTGGGCGGCACGGGGCAGGAAGCGTTGAAAAACGCCAGTGTTCTGGTCATTGGCGCGGGCGGGCTGGGCTCGCCCGTGGCCCTTTACCTGGCTGCGGCAGGCGTGGGCCGCATCGGGCTGGTCGATGATGACGTGGTGGAACTGTCGAACCTGCAACGTCAGATCGCGCATGTGACCGACCGGGTCGGCCAGCCCAAGGTCGAGTCGGCAGCATGCGCCATGCGCGCGATCAATCCGGGAACACAGGTGGATTGTCATAACGTGCGGCTCGCGGCTGACAACGCCCGCGCCTTGGTGCGCGGTTACGACCTGGTGTGCGATGGCAGCGACAATTTTGCCACTCGCTACCTCGTGGCCGATGCCTGCGCGCTGGAAGGGCGCACGCTCATTTCCGCCGCCGTGCTGCGTTTTGAGGGGCAGCTTTCCACCTTCCGCCCTGGCGGGCCGTGCTATCGCTGCCTCTACCCTGCCGCCCCGCCCGCGGGCACCGTGCCGTCATGCGCCGAGGCAGGCGTGTTCGGCGCCGTGACCGGGGTCATGGGCACGCTTCAGGCCACCGAGGCGCTGAAGGAAATCCTCGGTATTGGCGAGAGCCTGTCCGGTCGCCTGCTGGTATGGGATGCGCTGGCCATGCGCTTTCACACCATCACCCTGCCGCCCGATCCTGCCTGCGCCCTGTGTGGCGCGCACCCCACCATTCATGACCTCTCGGCCCATCATTCTCCGGCACCCGCTTTGTGCAGCGTGCCCGAGGGGGCTGCACCATGATGCGCGATGACGGGGCGCTGGCCATCCTGCTCTATGATGGCGCCTATGCCCGTGCCCATTACGCCTTTGTGGTGGCGGCAGGCGCGCTGGCCATTGGCCGCCCGGTCACCCTCTTTGCGGCGGGGCGGGGCGTGCATGCGCTGGCGCGCGACTGGCGCGGCCTGCATGATGCGGCGGATGATGCGGGCGTGCGCGCGCGGGGGGTCGCGGGCATGGACACGCTGCGCGAAGCCGTGATGGAACTTGATGCGACGCTCATGGTGTGCGAGGCCGCGCTGAAGCTGTGCGATCTTGCGCCCGGGTTGCTGCTCGATGGCGTGCAGGTGGCCGGTATTCCCACCTTTCTCGAAGCCGCCCGGGGGCGGCAGATCATAACCCTTTAAGGATTGAAGAACACGATGGCGCAGTGCGTGCGGCATGAATTCCTTGCGCGGGCGGCCAGCAGCTCCCCGTCGCGTGGCACCCGGCGGTGGGGGTATCTGGCGGCCTGCGTGGCCGTTCTGGCCATTGAGGCGGGGCCGGTACGGGCCGCGATGGCGGCGGGCCACCATCACGCCCACGCGGCGACGGACAAGGCTGCCAGCAGTCTTGGCCATGCCCATGTGCATGGTGCCAAGGCCGCAAAAACGGCGGAAAAAAAGGCTGAGAAAACCGCGCATGCGGCAGGCCACCATCACCATGCGGCAGCGGTGGCCGCCGGTGTGGGGGCAGGCGCCGTGGCAGGAGCAGGGGTTGCGGCCAGTGCCGCCCATCCGCCCGCCGCCCCGCCGCCCGCAGCCGCGCCTGATGCATCAGCACTCGCGCCTGTTGACAACACCAAGGGCAGCGTGACCGGCCTGCCCCTGCCGCGCTTTGCCGCCTTCCGCGCCGATGAGGTCAACCTGCGCACCGGGCCGGGGCAGCGCTACCCCATTGACTGGGTGTACCACCGTCGGGGCCTGCCGGTAAAAATCGAGCGCGAGTTCGATGTGTGGCGCCTTGTCGAGGATTCGGACGGGCAGAAGGGCTGGGTCCATCAGGCAACCCTGGTGGGAACCCGCACGTTTGTCATACCGGGACTGCCCCCCCAGGGTGATGCCCAGCAGGCGGGCCAGCCCACCGCCAAGGAAACCGACGTGATTGGCCGGGCCGATACCCGCATCGTGGGCCATGTGATGGATGTGGCCGATGCGGCGGACATCAAGGGCGCGGTCATGCTGCATGCGGATGCCAACACGTCATCCGCCGTGGTGGCCGTGCTGCGCCCCGGCGTGGTGGGCACGCTGCGCCAGTGCCAGGAGGGCACGCCGTGGTGCAAGGTCTCGGTCAAGCAGTACAGTGGCTGGATCGAGCGCAGCGCCATGTGGGGGCTGTTGCCGCAGGAGGTCATAGCCCCCTCCTGAAAAATGACGTGAACAGGCGGAGAAAAAAATGCCGGATACACCCTATCGTGCCATGCGCCGGACCAAGATCGTCTCGACCCTCGGCCCGGCCACGACCGACCATGCCACAATCCGCGCGCTGGCCGTGGCGGGGGTGGATGTCTTCCGGCTCAATTTCTCCCACGGCACGCACGAGGATCACGCCGCCCGCCACGCGGTCATTCGGGATGTGGAGGCCGAGCTTGGCCGCCCCATCGGCATCCTGGCCGATGTGCAGGGCCCCAAGCTGCGGGTGGGCACTTTTGCCAATGGAAGGGTGCAGCTGACACCGGGCGCGCCCTTTCGGCTCGACCTCGACGGGGCGCCCGGCAACGAAACGCGCGTGAGCCTGCCCCACCCCGAAATCATCGCGGCAGCGCAGGAGGGCAGCACGCTGCTGCTTGATGATGGCAAGCTGGCGCTGCGCGTGTGCGAGCGTGGCCCCGACTTCCTCCTGACCGAAGTGGTGGTCGGCGGCCCGCTATCCGACCACAAGGGCGTGAACGTGCCCGATGTGGTGCTACCCATTCCCGCCCTGACCGACAAGGACCGGGTGGACATGGCCTTCGCACTTGATCTGGGCATTGAATATGTCGGCCTGTCGTTCGTGCAGCGGCCCGAGGATGTGCGTGAGGCCCGTGCGCTGGCCGATGGCCGGGCCTGGATCATGACCAAGCTCGAGAAGCCGCAGGCGATGGACAACCTGCACGAGATCATCACCCTGTCGGATGCGGTGATGGTGGCGCGTGGCGACCTTGGGGTGGAACTGCCGCCCGAGCGCGTGCCGCTGGCGCAAAAGCGCATCATCCGCATGGCCCGCCAGCTTGGCCGCCCCGTGGTGGTGGCGACCCAGATGCTCGAGAGCATGATCCACGCGCCTACCCCCACCCGCGCCGAAGCCTCCGACGTGGCGACGGCGGTGTTCGATGGTGCCGATGCGGTCATGCTCTCGGCCGAGACGGCGGTAGGCTCTTACCCGCGCGAGGCGGTGGCGATCATGGACCGCATCGTGCGCCGGGTTGAGGAGGATGAAGTCTGGCGCCGCCAGATGGAAACCTCCAGCCCCGAGCCGGACCACGCCATTGCGGGCGCGATTGCCGCGGCCACCCGGCAGGTGGCGGCCACGGTTGATGCCGCCGCCATCGTGGCCTTCACCCTGTCGGGCCGCACGGCGCTGCGCATTGCGCGCGAGCGGCCTTCCTGCCCCATTCTTGGCCTGGCCCCCAATGACGAGATTGCCCGCAGGCTGGCGGTGGCGTGGGGCGTGCAGGCGATCTCGGTCGGGCAGGAAACCCCGGTCCATACCGTCGAGAGCGTGGTGGACCAGGCGCTGGCCGTGGCAAAGGGCGATGGCTATGGCACGGCTGGCGATGCGGTGGTGATCGTGGCGGGGCTGCCTTTCGGGGTGGCGGGCAGCACCAATACGCTGCGCGTGGCTACGCTGACCTGAACAGAAGTTTTTGGGTGCCGCCTTTTTGAAAAAAGGCGGCGTCCTTTAGAAGCTTTTTGGAAAAAGCTTCACCAAAAACTTTTATCTTTTTATTATCAAAGGGTTTTCAGGCCTGCCGGTTCTCGATCAGGCTGCGGCGGATGGCGCGTCCGCGCTGGATGCGGCTGACAATCACATCCTCATTACCGGTGCGGATGGCCTGGCCCATGGCCTGCGCATCGGCAATGAAGCGGTCGAGCATGTCGAGCAGCGCCTCGCGGTTGTTCAGAAAGATGTCGCGCCACATCGTGGGGTCCGATGCCGCAATGCGCGTGAAGTCACGAAAGCCCGAGGCCGCGAAATCCAGCACTTCCGAGCGCGTTTCATCGGCCAGGTCATCCGCCGTGCCGCAAATGGTAAAGGCCAGCAGGTGCGGCAGGTGGCTGACAATGGCGCAGACCCGGTCATGGTGCTCCACCGTCATGTCGCGCACGCGGGCGCCCATCATCTCCCACAGGGTCGTGACGCGGGCGAGGGCTGATTCTGGCGTGCCCACGGGCGGCGTGAGCAGGCACCACCGGTCCTCGAACAGTGTGGCGAAACCGGCATCGGGGCCGGAGAACTCCGTGCCCGCCATCGGGTGCGCGGGCACAAAGGCAATATCGGGATAGGCCGCCAGCAGAGGGGCCATGGCCTCCATCACCGTCACCTTGACCGAGCCGACCTCACTAAGGATCGCGCCCTTTTTCATGGCGGGCAGCACCTGGGCCGCCACCATGGCGATCGCGCCCACCGGCACGCAGATGATCACGCAATCCGCATCACGCACGGCTGCTGCCGGGTCGGCCTCGACTGCATCGGCAATGCCTAGCTCCACCACGCGGGCACGCACGGCAGGGCTGATGTCGCACGCAACCAGCCTGCGCGCGATGCGCCGGTCCTCATGCGCGCGGCGCAGGATGGAGGAGCCAATCAGGCCGGGGCCGATAATGACCAGCGTATCGAACAGGGGGGCGGGCTTGTCCGTCATGGGGCGGTCTGTCTGGCTATGGGGTGTGACAAAAGGGGGCGCGGTCAGTCCTGCGGGGGCTTGGCAGGCTCGCGCGCGGGCACGGTGGCGGTGGCTTCTTCCGGCTGCGCGGGGGCCTTGTGGCGCAGGGCGCGCATTTCCATGGCCTGCCACAACAGCAGCATGGGAATGCCGATGACCAGTTCCCGCCCGCGCCGCAGCAGCGACAGGCCGAGCGAGATGGAAGGTGCAATGCCAAAGGCCGAGCCAAGGGTGATGTAGGCCGCCTCCTGCACGCCAAGGCCCGCGGGCACGAGGAACGAGACGGACATGATGCCACATGCAACGCCCTCGATCGCAACCGCGCCCCCAAAGCTCAGATGTGCGCCGAGGAAGTAGTAGGCCACCCAGATCGTGGCGGCACTGCCCAGCCAGCCCACGTAATGCAGCAGCGCGCCCTCCATGATGCGGCGCGGATGCGACCAGATGGCGTCGAAACGCTCCTGTATGCTGTCAGCGCTGCTCAGCATCGCGTCCTGCCACTGGGCGGCCATGTTGTGGCCGAGCATTTTGCCCGCGCGCTTGAGCAGGTCGCCACCCCGGCGCTGGGTATAGACAAAGCCTGCAATGCCCATGGTCAGCAGCACGAGGCCGATGATGACCGGGCGCGCGAACGGGCTGGACTGCTGGTGGGCCACGAGGCACAGCACGGCGGTCAGGATGAACAGGATCTGGCCCATCACCTCGGTGGTGATGTCGACAAGGTTGGCGCAGGCCGCCTCGCTGCCATCGACCGGGCGGCCCTTGCCGCGCCGCGCGAACAGGTCGCTCGAGCAGGTGGCGCGGATGCCCAGCACCATGCCGCCAAGCTGCGAAAACGGCAGGCACGACGCGGCGGCATCGCGGATCATGCGCGACACCACCAGTTGCACGAAGGGAATGTCCCGGCAAGCCGCGTGCCAGGCAAGACCCAGTATTGCGTCGACTGCAAGCTGTGCCACCACGGTCGCCATGAACCCGACTGCCCCGATGGAGACGATGGCCTTCATCACCGATCCGGCCCCGAACCAGGCGGTGCAGCCAGTCAGCAGGGCCAGGCCGAGGAGGGCCAGCAGGATTGTGAGCTTTCTCAAAAAAGATCCGTCTTGGTCTGTTGGCGTCAGGACACCGGGAAAATTGATGCCGCCGTGGCTGGTTTTGCCTGACTTACACTACAGCAGGGTCTGGCGCCACCGGGAGGTGTCGGGATAAATGGAACGCCCGCCGGTTGCGAGTCCGTATCGCAATCGTGAATTCTGTCCCCTGACGGAGTGATCGTTCAGACCATGACTGCCCCAACCCTTGTAACCGGTGCGACCGGTTTTGTCGGCTCGGCCGTTGCCCGCAATCTGGTGGAGCGTGGCCACACGCTCAGGCTCATGGTGCGCAAAGGCAGCGACCTGACCAACCTGCGCGATCTGCCCGCCGAGCTGGTGGAAGGCGATCTATCCACCCCCGAAAGCTTTGATGCGGCCGTGAAGGGGTGCCGCTACGTGTTCCATGTCGCGGCGGATTACCGGCTGTGGGTGCCCGACCCGGTGCCGATGATGGTGGCCAACGTGGAGGGCACGCGTAGCCTGATGCTGGCGGCGCAGAAGGCGGGGGTCGAGCGGATCGTGTACTGCTCCTCGGTCGCGGCGCTGGGGCTGATTGGCGATGGCACCATCTCCGATGAGGAAACGCCGGTGCATGAACATGGCGTGATCGGCATCTACAAGCGCTCCAAATACCGCGCCGAGCAGGAAGTGCTGCGCCTGGTGCATGAGCGCGCGCTGCCTGCCGTGATCGTGAACCCCTCCACGCCCGTCGGCCCGCGCGACATCAAGCCCACGCCCACCGGGCAGATGATTCTCGACTGCGCGGCGGGCCGCATGCCCGCCTATGTCGATACTGGCGTGAACATCGTACATGTGGATGATGTGGCCGAGGGCCATGCCCTCGCACTCGAGCGCGGGCGCATTGGTGAGAAATACATCCTGGGCGGGCAGAACTACCTGCTGCGCGACCTGTTCGCCATGACTGCCGAGATCGCGGGCGTGGCGCCGCCGCGCATCAGCCTGCCGCAGGCGGTGATCTGGCCGGTGGCGGTGGCGAGTGAATGGCTGTCGCGTGCCTTTGGCATTGCGCCCCGCGTCACGCGCGAGATGCTGGCCATGTCGCACAAGAAGATGTTCTTCTCGTCGGACAAGGCGATCCGTGAACTCGGCTACGCCCCGCGCCCCGCGCGTGAGGCAGTGACGGACGCGATCGACTGGTTCCGCCAGCACGGCATGCTGGATTGAGCAGCCTGTCATGCTTGTGCTTCCCCTTTCCATTCTGACACTTGTCATCTGGCTCGGGCTTATTTTCTGTCATGGCCGCTTCTGGCAGGCGGGGCCGGTGCTTGCTCCCGTTTCAGGCCAGCAGCTTGATGCCGCTACCTGCCCCGATGTGTGCGTGGTGGTGCCCGCGCGTGACGAGGCGGCATCGGTCGCGGCGTGCATCGGCTCGCTGCTGGCACAGGATTATCCCGGCACGCTTCGCGTCGTGCTGGTTGATGACAACAGCACCGATGGCACCGGGCGGCTGGCGCGCGCGGTGCCCGACCCGCACCGGCGGCTGAGCGTGGTGACCGGCAAGGCGCGGCCTGCAGGGTGGAGCGGCAAGCTGTGGGCCGTGGCCCAGGGTGTGGCGCGCGCGCGTGAACTCGCCCCTGATTCCAGCGGTTTCGTGCTGCTGACCGATGCCGACATCACCCACGACCCGCGCCATGTCTCGACCCTGGTGGCCAAGGCGCAGGCAGATGGGCTCGATCAGGTATCGGAGATGGTGGAGCTCAACTGCGCCAGCCCCGCCGAGCGCATGCTGGTGCCGGCCTTCGTTTTCTTTTTTGCCCTGCTCTATCCGTTTGCCAGCGTGAACAACCCGCGCAGCAGGGTGGCGGGGGCAGCAGGCGGCACGGTGCTGGTGCGCTGGAGCGCTTTGGCGCGCATTGGCGGCATCGAGAGCCTGCGCGGCGCGCTGATCGATGACTGCACGCTGGCCGCCCACGTCAAGCATAGCGGGGGGCGGATCTATCTGGGCCATAGCTGCCTGGCGCGCTCCATCCGGCCCTATCCGCACCCGTCCGACATCTGGCGCATGGTGGCGCGCACGGCCTATGTGCAGCTTGGCTATTCGCCGCTCCTGCTCGTGGGCACCGTGCTGGGCATGGTGCTGGTATGGATGCTGCCGCTCCAGCTTGCGCTGTTCACCCACGGGCTGCCCTGCGCGCTTGGCGCGGGCGCATGGGTGCTGTCCATGGCATCCTACACGCCCACGCTGCGCCGGTTTGGCCAGTCACCTGCCTGGGCGGTGTTGCTGCCGGTCATTGCGGGGTTCTATACGCTGGCCACCATCGGCTCGGCGCTCGACCACCATCGGGGGCGGGGCGTGGTCTGGAAAAGTCGCGCCTATACCGAACCCGATGGCGCGATCTCGACACATATGCGCGGCGAGGGTACTGCTACGGTAATGAACCGCACCATGGGGGATGACGTAGGGTGAACACGGATGAGCAGGATGTATGGGGCAGCGCGGATGTCTCGTCGGGCAAGGATGCCGGGGATGAAAACTTTCCCGTAGGTTCCCTGCTGATCAGCCGCAGGCTGCGCCCGCATGTGCATGCCTATTATGATTTCGCCCGCGTGATCGATGATATCGTCGATACCGACCAGCTTGATGCACCCGCCAAGATCGCCCGCCTCGACGCGATGGAGGAGGTGGTGCTCGGCAAGCGCCTCGCCCCCCACCGCGCTGATGCCCAGACGGCGGTGCGCATGGGCCAGACGCTGCGCGAGACAGGCGTGCCCGCCACCACGGCGACCGACCTGATCGTGGCGTTCCGGCAGGATGCGGTGAAGAACCGCTACGATTCGTGGGAGGAACTGGAGGAATACTGCCGCTATTCCGCCAACCCCGTGGGTCGCTTCCTGCTTGAACTGCATGGTGAGGATGCGGGCACGTTCGGCCCGTCGGATGCGCTGTGCACGGCGTTGCAGGTGCTCAACCACCTGCAGGACTGCGCCGATGACCTGCGCAATCTCGACCGTTGCTACCTGCCGCGCCCGTGGCTTGCGCAGGCGGGGGCCAGCATTGATGACCTGCGTGGCCGCCACGCCAGCCCCGGCCTGCGCCGGGTGTTCAACCAGTTGCTTGACCGGGTGGATGAACTCAACCGCCGCGCCTCCCTGCTGCCCGGCCTGATCCGTGATAGGCGCATGCGCATGGAGGCGGCCGTGATCGTGGGGCTGTCAAAGCGGCTGGCCACGCGGCTGCGCGGGGAAGACCCGGTGGCGGGCCGGGTCAAGCTGTCACGCGGGGATGTGCTCGCAGCCCTTGCGGGGGCGGTGCGAACGCTGGTCTGATCAGGCGTGATTTTGTCCTTGGGGGTGATTGCCGCTAAGAACAGGCGCAACTGTTAATTCGTAAAAGTGAACGGAACACGCGGGAATGGGTTTTTTGCGCGCGCGGCATGATGAGGCGCCGGTATTGGGCTGTGATGCTGCCGACCTCGCCGAGGTCGAGCAGATCGTGGTGCGGTCGGGCACGTCCTTTGGCAAGGGCATGCGTATCCTGCCGCCCGACCGGCGATATGGCATGTATGCCGTCTATGCCTTCTGCCGCCTTGTCGATGACGTGGCCGATGACGAGGGCGAGGCGGAGGACAAGAGCCGCAGGCTCGAGGAATGGCGCGCCCGCATAGCCCGGCTCTACGGCGGTGAGGCGCGCGATGGCATCGACCGCGTGCTCATGGCCACCATCCGCCGTTTCGACCTGCGCCAGCAGGACTTCAATGACGTGATCGACGGCATGGAGATGGATGCGCGCGGTCCCGTCGTCGCCCCCGACGAGGCGACATTCGACCAGTATTGCGACCGCGTGGCCTCCGCCGTGGGGCGGCTTTCGGTGCGGGTGTTTGGCGATTCCTCGCCCGCGGCCGACCAGGTGGCCTATCATCTGGGCCGCGCGTTGCAGATCACCAACATCCTGCGCGACGTGGCCGAGGATGCCCGCCTTGGCCGCCTCTACCTGCCGCGTGACCTGCTTGAGCGTTTTGACATCACGCCAAAGCCATCGGCGGTGGTGCATGCCTCCCGGCTCGAGCAGGTGGGGCGCATTCTGGCGGCGCGTGCGCATGACCATTTCCGTGCGGCGGCAGCCGCCATGGCGCAGTGCGACCGCACGGCCATGCGGCCCGCGCGGCTGATGGGGGCGACCTATGCCGCCATTCTTGGCGCGCAGGAGCGGCAGGGCTGGGGTACGCCAGAAAAGCGCGTGTCGCTCTCACGTCCGCGCAAGGTGCTGATCGCGCTGCGCGCGCTGGCGGGCTGAGGCCATGGCGGGGCATGTCCATATCATTGGCGGGGGCCTTGCCGGCCTGTCCGCCGCAGTCGAACTGGCGGGTGGCAGCGAGCAGGTCACGGTGTACGAGGCCGGACCTGCCTGTGGCGGGCGGGCGCGCTCGTATCATGACCGGCATCTCGACTGCCGCATCGACAATGGCAACCACCTGCTGCTGTCGGGCAACCCGGCGGTTTACCGCTATCTGGGCCTGATCGGGGCGCAGGATACGCTGGTGGGGCCGAAGCACCCGGTCTTTCCGTTCATTGACCTGGCCGACCGGCTGCGCTGGACGCTTGGCCTCTCGCGTGGGCGGGTGCCGCTATGGGTGCTGTCAAAGCGCAGGCGCGTGCCGGGCATGCGGCTGGCCGAACTGCGTGGCCTGCTGGCGCTGATGGAGGCCACGCCCGACATGGTGGTGGCGGACTGCCTGCCTGCGGGCAGCCTCTCGCGCCGCCTGCTCGAGCCATTCGCCATATCGGTGCTCAACACCATGCCCGATACCGGCAGCGCCGCCCTGCTTGGCGCCGTGGTGAAGGAAAGCCTGGCCCGTGGCGGGCGCAACTGCCTGCCGCGTTTCCCCGCCATTGGCCTTTCGGAAAGTTTTGTGGACCCCGCCCTTGCCCATCTGGCCGTGCTCAGGGCGCGGGTGCGCACGGGCAGCCGGGTCAGCGGGGTGGAATTCACTCGCGGCGGCCCGGTTACGGCGCTGCTGCTGGGTGCGGAACGCATTGAAATCAGCCCCGATGATACGGTCATCATGGCCGTGCCCGCCCCGGTGGCCTCCGGCCTGCTGGCGGACCTGCCGGGGTTTGGTGCGCCGGACGCGTTCGAGGCGATCCTGAACGTGCATTTCCTGCTGCCGCAGGCCCCGGTGCTGACCGGTGGGCTGGCGCAGGCGCATTTTATCGGGGTTGTGGGGGGCATCAGTGAGTGGGTGTTTGCCAAGGACCGCATCCTGTCGGTCACGGTCAGCGCCGCCAACCGCTATGCCGACCGTGATCTGGATGAACTGGCCCCGCTGATCTGGAACGAGGTGCGCGCCGCCATCGATCCGGCGGCCACGGCGCCGCTGCCGGTGGCCATGCCGCCGCTGCGCATCGTGCGGGAAAAGCGGGCCACCTTTGCCGCAACGCCCGCGCAGGATCGCCTGCGCCCCGGCACGCACACCATGGTGCCCAACCTGTTGCTGGCAGGGGACTGGACCGCCACGGGCCTGCCCGCCACCATCGAGGGCGCGATCCGCTCGGGCGCTGCGGCAGCGCGCGCGGTGCATGCCCGCAAGGGCACGCCGGGCCGACCGGGATGAGGCGCGATATATGTGCGACCGGCCTGCGCCGCCCGCACGCGGGCCGCGACGTATAATGGCCATGACGGCCAGGGCGGTGTTGTCCCTCTTTCCCGCACGGAGCGGGGGAAAGAGGGGCGGCCATCTTACGGCACGATTGGCTTCAGCCGGGTGTTGGTGTGATCAGGGTTTGTGGTCGTGTCGTGTACTGCCGGGGCAGGTCGCGCGTCGCGTGCAGGCTGGCTGGGCCGACCATGGCTTGTGATAATGGCAGGGAGATCCATCAATATGTCCGGTAGCGCAGCAGTTTCTCCGTTTTCCCGGTTGGGCATCGTGGTGGGCATGGAGGCGGAAGCCGCCCTCATCCGTCCCTTCCTGCCCCATGCCCGTTTTGGCCTGAGTGGCGCGACCCTGTCTGGCGCGCGGCAGGCGGTGCTTGACCTGCTTGAGGGCGGTGTGGACGCGCTGCTCTCCTTCGGGCTGGCGGCGGGGCTTGACCCGGCGCTTCAGCCCGGTGCCGTGGTCGTGCCGCATAACGTGCTGGTCAATGGCGAGCGCCTGCCCGTGGCCCCCGCGCTGCTGGCATGGCTGGGGAGCGAACGGGCGGATGTGGTGGGCGGTGACCTGCTGCATAGCGATGTGATCGTGACCGCTGCCGCCCGCAAGATGGCGCTGTACCGGGAGACGGGCTGCGTGGCGCTGGACATGGAAAGCGGCGTGGTGGCGGAAATGGCCGCTGCCCGCAAGGTGCCCTTCGCCGTGTTGCGCGTGGTGTGCGACCCCGCGGACCGCACCCTGCCGCCTGCCGCCGTGGTGGCGCTGCGGCCTGATGGCAGCCTTGCGGTGGGTGCACTGGCCCGCAGCATCATGTGCAACCCGTTCCAGATTCCGGCCCTGATCCAGGTGGGGCGTGATGCGGGGCTTGCGCGCACGGCGGCCAAGGCCGTTCTGTCCCGGCGCTTTGGCTGACACGGCCTGCCGGGAAAAAGTTTTTGGTGAAGCTTTTTTCAAAAAGCTTTGAAGAATGCAGCCTTTTTGAAAACAGGCTGCACCCGGAAACTTTTATGGCCTTTTATCCGGCGTCTTTCCCTGATTCTGCTTCGGTCAGGAAAAACTTTTACCTTCCTTGGCCATTGGGCCTCCTGCGTGGCGCGCAGGCGCCATGTGGCGCGATGGCTGTTCTCGTGCCTGCTTTGGGTTAGGCTGGGTGCGGCCAATTGATTCGCATCAATGTCAGGCCCGGCAGATAGGCGTGACATGCTGCCGGTTCTTGGCAAGCAGCAGGGAGAGAGGCATGACACGGGCGGTGCTCGCACTCAACGCAGGTTCATCCAGCCTGAAATTTGCCCTCTTCGCCATTGAAAAAGGCGAGACGGCGGCCGCACCAAGCCATCGCATCGCCTCGGGCGAGCTTGAGGGAATCGGCAGCCACCCCCATTTTGTCGCCCATGATGCGACCGGTCGCGTGCTGGTGGATGAAACATGGGCCCCCACCGCCGATGGCGCGAATCTCGACAAGGCCCATCTCGGTCCCATGGCCACCCTCATGGAATGGGTGGGCAAACAGCTTGGCAACGTGGACCTCATGGCCGTGGGGCACCGGGTGGTGCATGGCGGGCCTGACTTCATCGCCCCCGTGCGCATTACGCCCGATGTGCTGGCGCGGCTCGCGGCGCTGACGCCGTTTGCCCCCCTGCACCAGCCCGGCAGCCTCGCCCCCATCCGTGCGCTGCTGGCCCAATATCCCGACCTGCCGCAGGTGGCGTGTTTCGATACCGGCTTTCACCATACCTTGCCTGCCGTGGCGCAGGCGCAGGCCCTGCCGCGTGACTATGCGGCGCGCGGCGTGCGGCGCTACGGGTTTCATGGCCTGTCATATGAATATATCGCCTCCGCCCTGCGCGCGCGCGCGCCGCATCTGGCCAACGGGCGCACGCTTGTCGCCCATATTGGCAGCGGTGGCAGCCTGTGCGCGCTCCAGGCCGGGCGCAGCATTGACACCACCATGGGCTTTTCGGTGCTGGACGGGCTGGTCATGGGCACAAGGTGCGGGCATCTCGACCCCGGCGTGATCCTGTACATGCTCAAGGAAGAAGGGCTGGGGCCAGCCGAGATCGAGAACATCCTCTATCACCGCTCCGGCCTGCTCGGCGTATCCGGCGTTTCGGCCGATATGCGCGACCTGCACACCAAGGCGGGCGTCAGCGCCGAGGTGACACAGGCGCTCGACCTGTTTGTCTACCGCTTTGCCCAGCAGGCGGGTGGCATGATGGCGGCGCTGCAGGGGCTGGACGGGCTGGTGTTCACCGCAGGCATTGGCGAGCATGACGCCATCATCCGCGCTGCCGTATGCGCGCGGATGGGCTGGGCGGGCATCAAACTCGATGCGGCGGCCAATGCCGCGCACCACGAAATCATCAGCACGCCCGATAGCGCCGTGGAGGTGCGGGTGATCCCCACCGACGAGGAAACGACAATCCGCCGCCACGTGCTGATATGTCTGGGCTGAGCGCCGGGCAGGACTGGACCATTCTGGAAGGAACGGAAATGAGTGAAACCCCATCCGCAACCCCGCTTTCCACAGCGGATGTCGCGCTGTTCAACAAATGGTGGCACGCAGCCAACTACCTGTCGATTGCCCAGATCTACCTGCTGGCCAATCCGCTGCTGCGCGAGCCGCTCAAGCTCGAGCACACCAAGCCGCGCCTGCTGGGGCACTGGGGCACCACGCCGGGGCTGAACTTCCTGTACCTGCACCTCAACCGCATCATCCGCGAACAGGATCGCAGCATCCTGTTCGTGGCAGGCCCGGGCCACGGGGCGCCCGGCGTGGTGGCCAGCACCTACCTTGAAGGCACGTACAGCGAATACTTCCCCGAAGTGACGCAGGATGCGGACGGGCTGGCCCGGCTGGTCAAGCAGTTCTCCTTCCCCGGTGGCATTCCCAGTCACGCAGCGCCCACCACGCCGGGTTCGATCAACGAAGGCGGCGAACTGGGCTATTCGCTCTCGCACGCCTATGGCGCGGCGTTCGACAACCCCGATCTGGTCGTGGCCTGCGTGGTGGGCGATGGCGAGGCCGAGACCGGGCCGATGGCCACGTCATGGCACAGCAACAAGTTCCTTGACCCCAAGACCGATGGCGCGGTGCTGCCGATCCTGCACCTCAATGGCTACAAGATCGCCAACCCCACGGTGCTGGCCCGCATCTCGCCCGATGAACTGGTGAGCCTGTTCAAGGGCTACGGCTATGAGCCGATCGTGGTGGAAGGCCACGACCCGGACATCATGCACCAGAAGATGGCCGTGGCGATGGACACGGCCTTTGCGAAGATTGCCCAGATCCAGAAAGCCGCGCGCGAAAAGAACGACACCACGCGCCCGGCCTGGCCCATGATCATCATGCGCACCCCCAAGGGCTGGACCTGCCCCAAGACGGTGGACGGCCTGCGCACGGAGGGGTACTGGCGCGCCCATCAGGTGCCCATTACCGACATGACCAACCCCGCCCACCTCAAGCTGCTCGATGAATGGCTGCACAGCTACAAGCCGGAAGAGCTGTTTGACGAAAACGGCACCCTGATGCCCGAAATCGCAGCCCTTGCCCCCAAGGGCGAGCTGCGTATGAGTGCGAACCCGCACGCCAATGGCGGCCTGCTGCGCCGCGACCTGCGCCTGCCGGATGTGACGGATTATGCCGTAACGGTGGAATCGCCCGGTCATGCGCTGGGCGAGGGCACGCGCGTGCTGGGCACGTGGCTGCGCGATGTGATGAAGGAAAACCTGCCCGCGCGTAACTTCCGCGTGCTGGCGCCGGATGAAAACAACTCCAACCGCCTCAACGCGGTGCTGGACGTGACCAACCGCGCCTGGAATGCCGAGACCTTCGATTACGATGACCATCTGGGCGTTGATGGCCATGTGATGGAAATCCTGAGCGAGCATACCTGCCAGGGCTGGCTGGAAGGCTACCTGCTGACCGGGCGGCACGGCTTCCTGTCGTGTTATGAGGCGTTCATCCACATTGTGGATTCCATGGTCAACCAGCATGCCAAGTGGATCAAGCAGGCGGATGAGGTTGCATGGCGTGCGCCCATCGCATCGCTGAACTACCTGCTCACCTCGCATGTGTGGCGGCAGGACCATAACGGCTTCAGCCACCAGGACCCCGGCTTCATTGACCATGTGCTGAACAAGAAGGCCAAGACGGTGCGGGTGTTCCTGCCGCCTGATGCCAACACCCTGCTGTGCACGGCCAGGGCCTGCCTTGAAAGCCGCGACCGGGTGAACGTGATCGTGGCGGGCAAGCAGCCCGAGCCGCAATGGCTGGACATGGACTCCGCCATCGCGCACTGCGCCAAGGGCATTGGCATCTGGGAATGGGCCAGCAACGACAAGGGCGGCGAGCCCGATGTGGTCATGGCCTGCGCAGGCGACGTGCCGACCATCGAAACGCTGGCGGCCGTGCAGTTGCTCAACAAGCACCTGCCGGACCTCAAGATACGCGTCATCAACGTGGTGGACCTGCTTACGCTTGAATCGCGCAGCCAGCACCCTGACGGGCTGGAAGATTATGTGTTCGACAGCCTGTTCACCACCGACAAGCCGGTCATCTTCGCCTTCCACGGCTATCCGGCGCTGATCCACAAGCTGATCTACAAGCGCACCAACTGCCGCAACTTCCATGTGCATGGCTACCGCGAGGAAGGCTCCACCACCACGCCGTTCGACATGACGGTGCGCAACAACCTCGACCGCTTCCACTTGGTGCAGAACGTGATCCGTCGCGTGCCGGGCCTGGCCGAAAAGGCGGCCTACGCCAACGAGGCGATCAGCGACAAGCTGGTCGAGCACACGCGCTATGTGGCGCAGTATGGGCAGGACCTGCCCGAAATCAGGAACTGGCGCTGGTCATAAGACCTGTCCAGTCGTTATGGGAAAGGGAGCCGCAAGGCTCCTTTTTTCATGGGGCTTGAAAAGCCAATACGGGGAGAATTCCTGAATGATAAAAGTTTTTGGGTGCCGCCTTTTTTCAAAAAGGCGGCGTTCTTGAAAGCTTTTTGAAAAAAGCTTCACCAAAAACTTTTATTATTTCAGCCAATCATCTGGTTCAGGAAGTCCCGTGCCCGGGTTGTCTGCGGGTTGGTAAAGAACTGTTCGGGTGGCGTGATTTCCATGATCTGGCCCTGATCCATGAATACGATCCGATCGGCAACATGGCGCGCAAAGCGCATTTCATGCGTGACGCACAGCGTGGTGATGCCCTGTGCTGCAAGGTCGTTCATGATCGTGGCCACGCCGGACACGGCTTCGGGGTCGAGGGCGGCGGTCGGTTCGTCAAACAGCATGATCTCGGGCTGCATGCACAGCGCGCGCGCAATGGCCACGCGCTGCTGCTGCCCGCCAGAAAGCTGGATGGGGTATTTGCCCGCCTGCCCGGCAATATTGACCTGCTGCAAAAAGCGCATGGCCAGCGCTTCCGCCTGCGCGCGCGGCATTTTGCGCACAAGGCGCGGGGCCAGCGTGCAGTTGTCGAGCACGCAGAGATGCGGGAACAGGTTATAGTCCTGAAATACCAGCCCCACGAGGGCGCGCAGCCGGGTCAGGTCGGTCCTTGCGGTAATGGGCTGGCCATTGATGTGCAGCGAGCCGCTGTCATGGGATTCGATGCGGTTGAGGCAGCGGATCAGCGTTGACTTGCCCGAGCCCGATGGCCCGAGCACCACCACCTTCTCGCCGCGCTTCACGTCAAGGCTGATGCGGTCAAGGGCGATGAAATCCTTGTACAGCCTGCTCAGGTTGCGGATCGACAGCACGGTGTCTGGTTCAGGATGCATGCGTGCCTGCCCCGTACTGGTCAGCCCATGCAAAACGGCGCTCGACGCGTTTTTGCACCAGCAGGAAAAAGAAGACCATGGCCAGATAGTAAACCAGCGCCGCAGCATAATACTCGGTAAATTCAAATGTGCGCGCAACCTGAATCTGGGTAACCGCCAGCAGTTCCTGCACGGAAATGACAGAGGCCAGCGAGGTGGTCTTGAGCAGGCTGATGAACGCGTTGATGGTAGGCGGCAGGGCGATGCGCAGCGCCTGCGGAAAGATGACATGGCGATAGACCTGCCCGCGTGACAGGCCCAGCGCATCGCCTGCCAGCGCCTGGGCGGGGTCGATTGCCGCGAGTGCCGCGCGGTTGATTTCAACCTGATAGGCGGATTCATTGATTGAAAGCGCCAGCCATGTGGCCAGGAAGGGCGTGAACCATGCCTCGCGGAAAAACGGCAGGAACTGCGGCAGCGCGTTCCAGATGAACAGCAGTTGCAGCAGGGTCGGTGCGCCGCGAAAGAGGGCGACATACGCCGTGACCCCTGTTCTGAGCAAGGACTCCCGTCCGTTCAGCACCAGCGCCATGGGGATCGAGATGATGATGGCGGTCAGATGTGACAGTACGGCCACGGCCAGCGTGATGAAGGCCCCGCGCATGAAGGCGGCTGAAGTCAGGGCGCCAAAAAAAGTGCCCCAGCGAAAGGCCGGAGCGGGCGCGCTGCCGCCCAGTGCCTGCGTGGCATCGGGCGTTATGGCCCATTTTTGCGCAATCGCGGCCATCTGCCCGTTATCGCGCAGGATGGCAATGGCGTGTTCGAGCAGCGCCCTGTCATGCGCATCCTTGCGGATGTAAAGCGCGAAATGCCGGTATTCGGGGTAAGGGGGCGTAAAGATCACGCCCACCCTGCCGTGCAACTGTTCGCGCCGGTAGGCTAGTTCCACATCCTGACTGGCCAGCGCGAAGGCGCGCCCGATCAGCACCTGCTGCACCACCTCTTCCTCGGTGGGGTATTGCTGTATGATCATCGGTGCGTGGCCTGCCGCCACCAGCGCCGCGTTTTCCTGTGCCAGGCGCGCGCTGTAGCTGGTGCCGGCCTGCACGGCCACTTTCCGGCCCGACAGTTCCGCCATGCCGCCCAGCGGGCGGGTACCCGCGCGTGCCACGATGACCAGCGCCGTATCCTGATAGGCCACGGCATCAAAGTTGCGTTCACGTTGCGGCAGTTGGATGATGCCACTCGCCACCAGCCCGCAGCGTCCTGCCGCAAGGCTGGGGAACAGGCCGGTAAAATCCATGGTCGTGATGGCCAGCGTCACATGCCAGTAGGCCGCCAGAGCGTGGGCGATATCCATGTCGATGCCGTCCACCGCCTTCATGTCGGTGCCGTTTACGAATGTCATGGGGGGCAGGGTAGGGTTGGTGCAGACCGTCAGCGTGCCATCATGGATGAAGCCGGGCAGGCGCGGCGTATCCGCCCGTGCCAGGTTGCCGCCCGCCAGCATGCAGGCAAGGGCGGCTACGGCAATGCGGGCGGCGCACAGGCGTCTGAACCGTGCCATCAGAGACGTCATGCGGTGTGCTCCTCGCGCGCGGCGGGTGGGGGAATGAATGGGGGCTGCCTTCAGCAGGCCGCCTCCAGGATGGCGCGGAACGTCTCGTGCATGAGGTTTGTTTCGGGGTTGGGGCGGGCCAGGAAATAGAAACTGGTTTCAAGTTGCAGGCCGTCAAGCACGATGCGGCGCAGCAGCCCGTCATGTACAAGGGGCAGGGCAAAGGGTTCAGGCAGGAAGCCAAGGTAATTGCCTGACAGGATCAGCAGGGCGCGTGAATCAACATTTTCCGCCGCCGCCGCGAAGTTCAGGTGCGGGCGCAGCCTGTCCCACATGGGCGAGGTGGCGGCACCTGACACCGTAATCATGCGCTGCTCGGCCAGAATGGCGGGCGTGATCTCGCTTTCGGGCAGGTTGAACAGGGGGTGGCGCCTGCCGCAGAACAGGTGCAGTTGCTCATGAAACAGGGCGGTGGTCTGCACATCGGGCGCGTGGCGCGGGTTGAGGGTAATGCCGGCGCAGGCCTGCCCGTTCAGCACGGCAAATTCCACCTCCCGCGTTGAGGTGGAGCGGATATCCATGAACACCGCCGGGTAGCGGGTGGTAAAGGTTTCAATGGCGCGCACCAGCGCCGTTTCACCATGAATCTGGATATTGTCGGGCACGTAAAGGCAAAAGCGCCCCGTCAATGTGCCGCTGGCCTCGTTTATGCGTTGCTGGAAGTGCGTGATATCTGCAAACAGGGTCTCGGTTGCCTCCAGCACCAGGCGGCCTTCCGCCGTCAGGGCAAACCCGCTGCGCCCGCGCGTGCACAGCCGCAGGCCAAGCCGGTTTTCAAGGGCTGCGATGTCGATGCTGATGGAGGACTTGCTCTTGCCCAATGCCACTTCGGCTGCGGCAAAACCACCATGCTCGGCCACGGTGCGGAACACGCGCAACTGCCGCAAATCCACCTCGGCCACCTGCCCGTGAAACCCATCCGCCTTGCGGCGCGTGGCTGGAGCGCGCGGGGCAGCGGCCTTGGGGGGCAAGGGGGCAGGGTGTCGTGTCATGCAAAACCGATCCACCAAATATAAGGCATGAATGCACTGCTTTCCTGCAGGGGTGTTACTGCGTTGCGAAGCCTGTCTGGTCTGTTATCGTCATTATCCATAAACCGTAATGATTGGAGAGGAAAGCGTTTCCGCCTGTCATGAACTGGCAGTTATGAAAGAGTATATATATGGGGAAATTTAAATAATAAGAAATTTATTGGCGAATATTATGCAAAATAATTTATAAAAATGACAGTTTTTCAGGAAAAATAGTGGTTGAGAACGGTCTGTCTTCCCGCCGATATGTTAATTAAAAATGTGTTCACAAAAAGTTTTTGCAAAATATGAAACATTAACATATTGCAATGATAAAGTTTTTTGGTGAAGATTTTTTCAGCAAGCCTTCACAATATGCCCCGAAAAACCTTTCGTTTTCATCAGCAGCGTTTTCCAGGCGCGCCCTGCAATCTGGCTGAAGCTTACTTTAAGGAATTCATGTTTACGCGCGGCTGGCAGTAGGTAATCGTCGCGCCATGCCCCGGAAGGGGCAGCATGCCTGCACAGGAAGGAATATTCAGCAATCATGTCTTCCCTTTCGCCCGCGCCCGCAACGGCCCCGACCGAAAAGACCATGCGTGAGGATCTTGCTGCAGCGTACCGGCTCATGGCGCTGTTTGGCATGACCGACCTTGTCTATACCCATCTTTCGGTCCGGCTGCCGGGTCGCGCGCATGCCTATCTGGTCAATCCCTTCGGCTTCCTGTTCGAGGAGATTACCGCAAGCTCCCTGGTGGTGGTCGATGCCGATGGGCTGCCCCGGCAGGACACGTCATGGCCGATCAACCCGGCGGGGTTTGTCATCCATTCCGCCATCCATTGCAGCAGGCCCGATGCCGCCTGCGTCATGCACACGCACACGCTTGCGGGCATGGTGGTGGCGTCGCAGGAGCAGGGCATCCTGCCGCTGAACCAGATCAACATGGAGTTCTATGGCCGCGTTGGCTTCCACGCCTATGAGGGGATTGCCGCTGATGACAACCTGAGCGAACGCGAGCGCCTCGTGCGCGATCTGGGCACGCGCAATGCGCTGATCCTGCAAAACCATGGATTGCTCACCGTGGGCGGCACCATCGCGCAGGCGTTCTACCGCATGTACTACCTTGAGCAGTCCTGCCGCATCCAGATTGCGGCGCAGTCCACGGGCGTGAAGCTGCATATCCCCTCCGAGGCGCAGATCCTGCGCGCGCGGGGGCAGTTTGAGGATGACCCCGACGAAGGCCGCCTGATCTGGCAGGCGCTGCGGCGCAAGCTTGACCGCGAACAGCCCGATTACCGGGACTGACACCCCAGAAGGGCAGGCATGGGGTGGCGTTTGCCTGAAGCTTTATGTTTTGCCTGGTGCCGTGCGGAATGGTTTTGGGAAAGATGCGTTTGTAATACTTATAATGGCTGTATTTCATCAGCCGTATTTCTGATAAATACCTGAAACCCTTGTCCAGCAATGAAATGTTGCATTAAGTATGGCCCCATCGTGCCTGTGCGTGGGGCAAGGGCGCTACGCCGCCCTGCGCATGCGCGCGCCCGTAACTGGAGTCCATGATGCTTCTGAGCCTTTCCACCACCCATGTGCCCGCGACGGATCTGGGTTTTCTCCTCATGAAGCATCCCGACAACGTGCATCAACTCCAACTCTCGATGGGGCGGGCGTCGCTTTTCTATCCGCAGGCGGATGAAGCGCGCTGCACGGCGGCCATCATGGTCGAGATCGACCCCATCGACCTTGTGCGCGGGCGCGGCCACGCCACGGGCCAGCAGGACAGTTACGTCAATGACCGGCCCTATGCCGCCTCGTCGCTGCTGATGACCGCCATGCGCCGCCTGCTCGGCACCGCCCTGTCGGGTCGTTCGCGCATGCGCCAAGACCTGGCTGATAGCGATATTCCGCTTGAGGTCACCATCACCCCGCTGCCGGTGCGCGGGCCTGCGGACCTTGCCGCCCGCCTGTTCACGCCGCTGGGCTACGAGGTCAGCACCACGCCCGTCGTGCTCGATCCCGCCCACCCGGAATGGGGTAATAGCCCCTACGTCACCTTTACGCTCAGGGGCAGGGTGCGGCTGTCCACCCTTTTGCGGCAGCTTTTCCTGCTGGTGCCGGTGCTTGATAACAGCAAGCATTATTACGTGGGCGAGGACGAGGTGGAAAAGCTCCTGCGCGAGGGCGCGGGCTGGCTTGATGCCCACCCCGAGCGCGACCTGATCATCCGCCGTGCCCTCAAGGGGTTCCGCCCGCTCGTGGCGCGTGCGCAGGCGGAACTCAGCGCGCCCGATGCGTCCGCCCCGGCCGATGCCGATGCGCCGGACACGCCAGAATGGCAGCTTGAGGCGCCCCTGCGCCTGCAGGATGTCCGCATTGCCCACGTGGTCGAGACCCTGCGCCGCCTGCATGCGCACAGCGTGCTCGATTGCGGCTGTGGTGAGGGCGACCTGTTGCGCGCCCTGCTTGCCGTGCCCGATTTCAGCCGCATCGTGGGCATGGATGTCGCCCCGCATGTGCTGGCCCGCGCGGCGCAGCGGCTGCGGCTCGATGACATGCCTGAACTCAGGCGCAGGCGCATCACCCTCATGCAGGGCGCGCTGACCTATCGTGACAGACGCATGCAGGGATTTGATGCCGCCTGCGTGGTTGAAGTGATCGAGCATATGGATGTCGAGCGCCTGCCCGCCTTCGAGCAGGTGCTGTTTGGCCAGGCCCGTCCCGGCATTGTCATCGTGACCACGCCTAACAGGGACTATAACGCCCTGTTCCCCAATCTGCCCGCCCACGCCATGCGCCACCCCGACCATCGTTTTGAATGGGACCGCGCCACCTTCAGCCGCTGGGCGCGCGATGTGGCGCAGGCCTATGGCTACACCGTGGCGTTCGAGGGCATTGGCCCGGTTGACCCCACCCACGGCACGCCCACGCAGATGGCGCTCTTTACGCAGGCAGGACACGAGTCATGAAGATCGAGATACCGGAATTCGCGCTGGTCCTGCTGGTCGGCGCCTCGGGCACGGGCAAGTCCAGCTTTGCCGCACGGCATTTCAGGCCCACGGAAGTCATTTCATCGGATGCGATGCGGGGTTGGGTCTGTGATGATGAAAGCGATCAGGCCGCAACGCCCGATGCCTTTGCCATGCTGCATGCGCTCGCCCGCACCCGGCTCAAGAACCGCCGCCTTACGGTCATTGACGCCACCAACGTGCAGCCTGCCGCGCGCAAGAGCCTGGTGGCCCTGGCGCGTGAGGCGCATGCGCTGGTGGTGGCGATCGTGTTGGACCTGCCCGAGGCCGTGGCCGTGGCGCGTAACGCAGGCCGCGCGGGGCGCGACATCAGCGCAGGCGTGGTGAGCCGCCAGATGCGTGACCTCCATCGCGGCCTGCGCGGCATGCGTAGCGAGGGCATACGCTACACCCATGTGCTGCACACGGCGGCGGAGGTCGATGCCGTCACCATCACCCGTACCCGCCTGTGGACCGACCGGCGCGAGGACACAGGCCCGTTTGACATCATTGGTGACGTGCATGGCTGCGCCGATGAACTGCAGGAACTGCTGCAAAAACTCGGCTACACCATAACCTGGCAGGACAAGGCGGTGCAGGTCACGCCGCCCGCGGGCCGCCGCGCGGTTTTTGTGGGCGATCTGGTCGATCGTGGCCCCAACACGCCCGATGTGCTGCGCATCGTGCGCGCCATGGTCGAGGCGGGCCACGCGCTGGCGGTGGTGGGCAACCATGATGACAAGCTCAAGCGCTACCTGTCGGGCAAGGCAGTCAAGCGCACCCATGGCCTGGCCGAGACCATAGAACAGCTCGAGGCCGAACCGCCCGCTTTCGTGGCCAGCCTGCGCCCGTGGCTTGATGGGCTGATCAGCCATTACGTGCTTGATGAAGGCCGGCTGGTCGTGGCCCATGCGGGCATCAGGGAGGACATGCAGGGCCGTGCCTCGGGTGCCGTGCGCGCTTTTTGCATGTATGGCGAGACCACGGGCGAGATCGACAGTTTCGGCCTGCCCGTGCGCTATGACTGGGCAGCCGATTACAGGGGGCAGGCCAAGGTGGTGTATGGTCACACCCCGGTCATGGAGGCGCAGTGGCATAACGGCACGCTGTGCATCGATACTGGTTGCTGCTTTGGCGGCAGGCTCACGGCTCTGCGCTACCCGGAGATGGAACTCGTGGCCGTGCAGGCGCGCGAGACCTATGCCGAGCCGCTGCGCCCGCTTGGCGGCCCCGCCACGCCCGAGGCCCCGCCCCCTGCCACCATGCCCGACGTGGCCGATGTGCTGGGCCGGCAGGCGGTCAAGACGCATGACCTCGGCACCATCGTCATCGCGCCTGACAATGCCGCCGCCGCGCTGGAGGTCATGAGCCGCTTTGCGGTGGACCCGCGCTGGCTCATTCACCTGCCGCCCACCATGTCCCCGCCCGAGACCAGCGCCATGGAGGGCTGGCTGGAACGCCCGGAGGAGGCGCTGGCCTATTACCGCAAGAACGGCGTGAGCTCGGTGATGGTGGAGGAAAAACACATGGGTTCGCGCGCGCTGGTGGTGCTGGCGCGCAACCCTGATGTTGCGGCCCGCCGCTTTGGCGTAAGCGACGGCGCGCGCGGCATCGTGGTCACCCGCACCGGCCGCCGCCTGTTTGATGACCCCGCCATCGAGGCCGCCGTGCTGCACCAGATGGATGCCGCCATGACCATCGCCGGCCTGTGGGATGAGCTGGCAACCGACTGGGTGCTGTGGGATGTCGAGGCCATGCCGTGGAACATGAAGGCGGCAGGGCTGGTGCATGCGCAGTTCGCCCCGGTAGGGGCTGCCGCCATTGCCAGCCTGTCAGCTGCGGAACAGGCACTCGCGGCAGCACGCGCGCGCGGCGTGGCGGTGGATGACCTGCAGGCCACGACTGCCGTGCGGCTGGAGGATGCCTTTCGCTACCGCGATGCCTATAACCGCTATGTCACCCCGTTCGAGGGGCTGGCCAGTGTCAGGATCGCGCCGTTCCACCTGCTGGCATCGGAGGGGTATGTGCATGCCGACCGTGACCATGCATGGCATATGCAGCGCGCTCACAGGCTGGCCGAAGCAGGCGGCCCGCTGGTTATGGCCACGCGCCACCGGCTCGTTGACCTCAATGACCCCGAACAGTGCGCCGCCGCCATTGCGTGGTGGGAGGACCTGACCGAAGCGGGCGGCGAAGGGATGGTGGTCAAGCCGCTGGATTTCCTGACACGGGGCAGGCGTGGCCTGATCCAGCCCGCCATCAAGTGCCGGGGGCGCGATTACCTGCGCATCATCTACGGGACGGATTATGACCGCCCCGAACATCTCGCGCGGCTGAAAGGGCGCAACCTGGGCCAGAAACGTTCCATGGCCATTCGCGAATTTGCGCTGGGGCTGGAGGCCCTGCGCCGGTTCGTGGCGCATGCACCCCTGTCGCAGGTGCATCAGTGCGTGTTTGGCGTGCTGGCCATGGAAAGCGAGCCGGTGGATTCGCGCCTGTAAACGTTCGGGGTGAATTCAGTCAGGCATGCCCCTGATCGGTTTCAGCGCCCCGGCAAACAGTCGGTAATTGCGCCTGACGCCCTCATCGAGATCAAGGGCGATCCTGCGCTGCGCCAGCGGATGGAGCACGCCATCCGCCCACGCGCGCAGGGCCTTGATCCGTGCGGCTAGCGCCCGGCTTTCCTTTTGCGCTCTGATGCGCTGACCGGGCGGTGTGCCTGCATCCTTGGCCTGTGTGCGCAGCCGGGCCTGTTCGTGCTCCAGCCGCGTGATGAACTTGCGCAGGGATGCCAGCACGGTGGAGACGGTATCTTGCTGGTAGCGGAGCATGTAGACCAGCGCGTTGAAGTGCCCATCAGGGCTGGAAAACATCCAGTAAACAGGGCGCTTTTTGTAGCGTTTCACATGATCATCAAAGAAATCCCTGATGAACCACCGGCGCAGATCCTTGCCGAGTACGCGTTCAATGAAGGCAAGGTTTTCCTGAAACTGGGCCGCGCCAAAAGTCACGCGCAGGAATTCGCAGACGCGGGTTACGATATCATCGCCCGGCCCCTCTTCTGCCAGCACGGGAATGATGTTGTCACGCACCGGGGCAAGACGGGGTCGGGGCACGCGGGCGAAATACGCATCAGGCCCCTCGCCCTGCCGGGCAAGGATGAGGCCGGGGGCATCAAGGCTGTAGCGCCCGAACAGGCAGCCCACGGCATAGTGCAGCAATTCGGCCACCGTATCCGCGCGCAGGCGGGCTTCGCCATCACGCGCCCGGGGGCCATAGCGATAGGCGGGATTGCAGGTGAGCGTGATCTCCCTGACCGGCACATCGGGTGTCAGTTCATCGTGCAATCCATAGGCGTTGATGAAGAGGCGGTTATTGTCTTCCTCCAGGCGTTGCAGGGTGTCCGTCATGCCCTGCCAGCGCGCGCGCAGGCGGGTATAGGCGCGGGCGAGCGTATCGCCCGGGCAGGCGGCTGACAGTAGCGGCAGGGTGGTGAAGTCCCATGATGTTTCGTGCCCGTCCCAGTCGCATTTGCCAATCTGCACGGCGGCCTGCACGATGGCCTGTATGGCCTTGACGTCGATCTGTGCGGGCAGCGGGATGGAGGCGACGTTATTGACCTGAAAATTCAGGGTCGGATTCAGGACCTGAAGAAACAGGCTGGCCGTTTTTGCGCATAGGGCGCCCGTATAGAGGCTGATCTGGTCAGGTGCGTCAGGGAACAGGGAGCAGCCTGCCATGTCAAAGATGAAACCTGCCGGCTGCTGGCGCACGCCAAAATAGGTTGATGACAGGAAAGACCAACTGACCGAAGGGCTGAAATACCGTTGTCTTGCGCGCGGATAGGCCCGGCCCGAGGCCACGATGTCGCGCCCATCATCCTGCCAGTTCACCACGTAATCCGCATTGCCGTACCATTTGCGGAATTCCCCGCCCTTGGCATAGGGGAACCATGTGCAGCCTGACTGCCGGGCTGCGGCGGGGGAGGCCGCATCCGTCAGGAACCGGCTGCGGTCCACTTCATGCCATGCCCGGACAAAGCGCGCATTCTCGCCCGTGGTCATGCCGCATACGGCGGCGGCCGATGCCCCGACCAATGGAAAGCGGACAAAGCACTGCCTTAGGGAGTCCGATAACCAGTACGCAATCGGCTGGCCCGGCACATGTTTGAAATCTGCCGCTGAAGCCTGATGGCGCCACCCGCATTCCGGATGATGGATCGCCTCGCGCAACCGGGCGTCCTTTTCGGCCTCCGATGCGCCCTCGACAAGGCGGATGAAGGTGCCTTCGTACTGCGCATCACGGGTATTCCCGATCACGAATGCCGTGGTGGAAACCACAGCCCCGCCGATGCTGTCAAACGCCCGCTCGCCCAGATGCGCCATGGACAGGAGCGTGGTCTCGGCCAGCAGCCGGGCGCGTAGCTTTTCATAGGAGGTGAGGAACATCCATGACTGCATGGTGATCATGGCCATCAGCCCATGTTGCCTGGTCAGGCCCAGCGCGCGCTCCATGAACACGGCAAAAAGATCGGACCGGCTAAGGGGATGGTTGGCCTTGATGAAGGCAGCCAGTGCCGCGTTCATGCCTTTCGCCCCCATATAGGGCGGATTGGCCACGGTTACGTGGTAGCGGGGTGCAAGTGCCTCGGCCATGCGCAGTGCGGACAGGGCACGGGCCAGTACATCCGTCACGCGCGGGTCGGCACTACCCTTATATGCCGTAAGGCGGCGGCGTGTGCGGGGCATATCGCATGGCGCGGGCACGATCAGTGCACCCAGATTGCGTGCCTGTTTGAACTGCCCCAGCAGCGTGCGTAGGCCGGGCGTGAACAGGTCATGCCCGGCCACGGCAGCGATCTCCGCCATCTCGGCGGCCGTGAAGGTGACATTGCGCAGCACGACAATATCAGGCCGTGCCTGCAGGCGCAGGAACTGCTGCCGCCCCAGCCGTGTGGCAGCCTTCATCAACAGCGCGAAGGCCGCAAGCGCTGCCGCCTGCGCGTCGATTTCGAGCCCGGTCAGATTATGTGCCAGGATCAGGCTCGGGATCTGCTGCGGGGCGTAGCCTGCCTCGGCATAGATTTCATACAGCAGGTCAAAGCTGTAGGTCAGCATATGGCCTGCGCCACAGGCGGGATCGCACAGGCGCAGATCCTCGGGGCGGTCCACTTGCGCGAAGTCTGCTTCAGGCGTGGGAGGCGCGATATAATATGCCATCTTCGCCGCCAGTTTTGATTGCGGATGATTGCGCAGCCACAGCCGCCCCAGCGAATTTTCCACGAGGTAACGCACGATCCAGTGCGGGGTAAAAAGCTGCGTTGCCGCGGGAATATGCTCGGGTGCGATCCGGATGTTCTGTTTCAGCCCGGCAAAGACCGCATCCTTCTTTGCCGAGATATGGAACTGGTACAGCCACCCGATGATCTCGACATGCTGGCAGGCCGCTTGGGTCATTACCGCGCACAGGCGGGCAAGAAAGCCATCGGGCGCGAGCAGGTCAGCAGGCATGAGGAAATCGGTGTCATCCCCAGCCATTGCAAACAGGAAAGGCATGCGGCCGTGCCAGTCATGGCAGGTCTGGAGTATGCGCTGCCGGCAGGCTTCTTCCTGCCCGTCATGGGCGGCGGAGGGGGCAACGGGGGGCGAGACGACAGGCGGGGCGGTCAGACCCATCACATCCATGAAGCGCAGCGCCGTGAAGCGGTTGAACCAGGTGCAGGCCGCCTGTTCGATAACCGCCTCGCGGTTGTGCGCAATGGCGGCCTTCAGCGCTGTAATCGCCTCGGAAGGGGCACTGGCTTCCTCGGCAAGCACCCTGTCGAGCTGGGTCGTGACCTGATCGATCATCCACAGGCGTGATGTCCGGGCGAAGCGTCTGAGCGCGTTGATATCCATCAGGCAAGCGCTTTCCCGCCGCCGCCCGTCCCGGCCTGTAGGGTCGTTTTCATGTCATGGAGGTAGCACACCACGCCGTGTTTTCGAGGCCGGTTGTGCCCATGACGGCACATGCCCCCTGCAGGGCCTCATGCATTGGCGTGCGTCAGGTCGCGGCGGGCCTGATCAAGCATTTTCATCACTTCACGCAGGAAGGCGACCGTTGCGTTGAAATTAAGGAGGCTGTTTTCATCGAGTTTGATCCATTCATGGCCTGTGCCAACGCATGCGGCGGTCATGGAGCGGCCATTCCCGCGCCTTGCGGGGCGCTTGATGGTGATGCCCGTCTGCTTGCTGGCAATTTCAAGTGTTTTGAGCCACCGGTCTCTGGCGGATGCACAGACGGCAGAGGGATGCTTCGTATGCCAGCAGCCCAGTCTCAGAACGAGTGACTCCTGTTCGATCTGCAGATAGGTTTCCCAGTCGGACCAGACGCCATAATGCCACCACGCGCCCATAAAGCCGCCACGAGGATTGGCAACATATCCCCATCTGAGATCGGGAAAGACCTGTTGCAAAGCCAGAAAAAAGCCTTCCCATGCCTGGCTGGGCCATTGGGCAACAGGGAGTGTAAGGAAGCTTTGGGTTTTTTCTTCACGACATTTCAGTGAAGATAAAAAATCATCAATAATGTTGTTTTCTAGACCTTCTGCTGTTATTTTTTGTAAAACAGATAAAAATTCATGTCTTAGAAACAGACTATAGCCAGATTCCTCTGCTTTTTTATAATTGGACTGGTTTCCTGTCTTGCAGAAGATGGGAAGAATGGTTCGCTGTGGATAATGTTTGTGCAGGATTGCACGATAACGTTCTAGTTGATCGCCATGCTCGCAGGTGTCGGTCTTGTCCTCAATGAGCAAAACAAGATTTTTACCCACTTCAGCAATCACATCGATTGAATAAAACTGCTTTTTGACATGGACTGTCGTGCCTGAAACGGGCGGTTGGTTGCTGTGTTGCAGCAGGGTATTGAGGAAGGTTAATCCCGCCGCGTGCATGGCGGGGTTTTTGCCCTCATTGTTGCTGTCGGCCCAGCTTAATAACCAGCATATAAAGGCATCCTGCGATAGTTCAGATGTCGCCCAATAAAATAGATTTGTATTGTTTGTCATAGGAATAAATACTTCTTCGATCATAAGAAAAATTTTATCAATGATTTGGTTTCAAATGGATTTTAGAAGAAGACCATTATTTTGAAAAAAGCGGTATCTTAAAAAACTGTGCTATTTTACGTATCTGTGGTGCGAACTGCGGGACTCGAACCTACTCGCAACATTTTCTGGATGTTGGGAGTGTCTCCATTTCGGCAGAAAACTGCGGATATGATGCTCTTCTGAGTGAACAATATGGAGAACAGGATTGGAGAAAAGATGAGGTCCGTCAAGGCTTCTGTTACGCTGGCCATGTTGAAAGAAAGATGCGCAACGGACCGTTGTGTTATCGTCCCGGGATACTGCGGGTTACTCCGGGTTTATATGTGAGACAATCCGACATGCCGGATGATTGATAGATTCGGCTTCTATCAATCGCAAAAACCCGGTAATATGATCGATAGAATATTGGGATATCGATCATGCGTTGGAACTGGCAGCGTCCGGATTGGCCGCATTTTCAGTTTGAGAAAAATCGCTTGCGAGACGCTGAGGCGCAGTTCCTGAAAGGTTCCGGCGTCGTTATTGGTGCCATGCAGCATCTGGACAAAGACGCCAATCAGCAACTCGTCGTGCAGCTTATGTCGCAAGAAATGGTTGAGAGTTCCGCCATAGAGGGCGAAATTCTTGATCGGGCCAGTGTGCAGTCGTCGATCGCCCGACAGTTAGGTTTTGCCGCAGACAGGCGGCGTTCTACGCCAGCGGAAGCTGGGGCTGCTGAGTTGATGGCAGATCTCTATCGTCATTATGCGGCTCCTTTAACAGACCAAAGCCTGTTCGACTGGCATGCCATGCTGATGAATGGTCGGCGTGATCTGGACGTCATTGGCGGGTATCGGATGCATGCTGAAGCAATGCAGATTATTTCCGGCCCTATCCATGCACCGCACATCCATTTTGAGGCCCCGCCATCTCAGCGTGTACCAGCGGAGATGGCGCAGTTTATTGACTGGTTTAACAGGACAGCCCTAAGCGGGTCTGAAATCTTACCTGCTATAGAGCGTGCTGCGATTGCGCATTTGTGGTTTGAGACCATTCATCCCTTCGAAGATGGGAATGGCCGTATTGGACGGGCCATTGCTGAAAAAGCATTGGCGCAAAGTCTTGAGACCCCGACGCTCATGGCCTTGGCTGCGACTATCAATGCACACAAGAAAACCTATTACCTCGAACTCCACCGAGCCAGTGAAACCAATCAGGTCGATGACTGGATGGGCTGGTTTGGGAATATTGTGCTGGAAGCACAGTCCCGAACGCTTCAGAACATTCGGTTCCTGATTGAGAAAACGCGGTTCCTGGATCGCTTACGTGGAAAACTGAACGCACGACAGGAAAAGGCTCTTCTGCGGATGTTGGCAGAAGGCTCCGATGGCTTCCAAGGCGGCTTGAGTGCGCAGAACTATCGCTCTATCACAGGAGCAACGTCTGCAACGACAACGCGCGATCTCGCCGATCTTGTGGCGCTTGCTGCTCTCAATCGGACGGGAGAAAACCGGTATACCCGCTATTTTCTTTCCCTCGGGTAAACATGTCATTTGTGGTTCAGTAACAGGAAAATGTTCAAGGTGGAGGGTTCTAAAAACCCTCTTTTGGGGGCAATTTAAAAGCATGACCTGTTGATATTATTGCGGGTGAAAAAGCCTGAATGGGGCTTTTTAGAGCCCCCCACTTACGACTGCGTTGACACTGACGTTGTCTGGGATTGCTGAGTGTCGTCAATCGAAGGCAACGCCTTCTCCGCGCGCCTTTTTTATGGTGTCGAGCAGCACGATGCACTGCCTGTCGGTGGGAATCTTCATCGGTAGCTGCATGGCAATCTTCAAAACACCGATCTCCTTCGGCGTCAGCAGGCGTTTCGAGGCCAAGGTATCGTGGATTACGATCCATTTCGAAGCTGGGATCGCAAAAACCTTCGCCTGCGCTGCGATGCCGTCGTCCACCTTCTGGGTGTTTCGAGCAGTCCGCGTTTCAGACAGACGATCTTCGCGGGACAAACATTCGCCGTCGAACTCATCTGGCAAGAGAGCGGCAAACTCGTCCATATTTTCCAGCATCCGCGTCCAGCAGGCCTCACGCTTGGCCCATTCTGAAATGTTCGAAATGCCTTGCATCGGGCGTAGGAGGTCATCGTTCACGCGGGAAGCCACAACCGCGATTGTGCTTTCAAGGACAGGACTTATCGCCTGCGCATTCCAGACCCGCTGAAAATCGAGACTTTTTTCTTGGCGTCTTGTCAGTTGACTGAGGACAGCCAGTGTATAGGAAACAATATTGGCACGATAGCCGTTATTATACCAAGGCTGCGCTGACACAATCCGTTCGGTGGCACGAAATATAATCCCTCGCGCAACGGCGCGTTTGAAGTAAGTTTCGTTGAAACTGTCCGACGACTTGTCCCATTCCTTGCCGATCCGGGCAGCGTAACGGGCGAAGTTCTTTTCGGCTCCCAAGTTCACGTATCGCGGATGCTCATCCCAGACGTTCTCGAATTTTGCAATATCCGTTTTGGTCAGCATCTGTGGCTTCGGATTTTCCGCCTTGAACCGCCTCTGCTCGGCAAGGGTAAGTTTGGCCTGCGCGTCCGCATACTGACCACGGGCGCGTTCATAAAACCATTTGGTTTCCCGCTGTGCACCTTTGCCCGCAGGTGCCCATAGGCGCCGGGAAAACTCCTCCATACGAATATGATACGCATGGTTTGAAAAGAAATCCGCAGCCTGAACTCGATTCTGGGTATTAGCATATTCGGAAATACGGGGAACGATCTTCTCGCTTTCCTCGTTGTCAATCACCGATAGCTTCATCTGCACGAATATCTGCGTAAGGTCGACTTTGTCCTTCTTATGGGTGTGGAACAGCGATGCGGTGGTCTGACCGCCATTCACAATCTGAAGATCAGTTATCCTGGTAATCTGGAGGCCGTCGCTGGTCCGTTTCGTTTCAACCCCTTGGGCTGTGGCCGTGATGCCGTTGTTGTAGGCGAAGAACATACCCGGCTCGGTCATGATGGTCGTGCGGATACCTTTGTTGACCTTTGCTCTGGCCTGAAGAAACGTGCGGACGTTCTGCTCCAGCAGCCTCGCACCGAACTTCTCGTATATTGCCGAAAGAATCGGTCCTGGCATGACAACAAGATAGGACTGATAGGCATCTGCCCCCAGATGGGCGGGGAGGCAGGATATGCCGGTTCCGAACATAGCCTCGAAGTCCAGATCCAGCACCTCTTTGTGGCTGCGGGAACTGCGCTGGCGATGCAGGCGGGAGATATCCCAGATGTGAAAGCTGGTTGCGATACCGGCTGTCTCGGCATCCGGCAGCGCCTGAATCCGATCGCTCAATGTGCGCTCGGAAACGAGAATAAGATTGAGATGGCGGATCAATGACTTCCTGTCCGCGATCTGCCTTGCAAGGCCATATTCTGGCGACGTGATTTCTAGATTAGCCGCCAGATTCTTCCGCAGGCTAGCATCGAAAAATTTAACCACCCGCTTAAACGCGGCATCAACATCGGTGCGGGTAAGTGATGCCAACTCGGTGCGGCTGTCAAAATCTGCAACGAAAAGGTTCAGGCCGCCTTCGTCGTTGAACCAGTATCCGTCGATACGCATCCCGCGCTGCGCCCGAAAGTGTGCGAACTCGAAGCCTTCCGTGAACCCTGTTTCTGTCAGCTCACGGGATACAACTTCCATGAACTCGGCCAGCAGGAAGCTGCCGTTCGCCTCCGCCCCAGCCAGCAAATCCTGACGGAAATCATGGAAGAACTCTTCGTCGGTCGTTTCCAATCAGGGCCTCCCGAACATGTCGGCTTCATCGCAGGAGAACGGTGCTATCGTCTCCAGCATGATATCGTAGGAAACCCTAGTGATGCCCGGCGGCAGCTCCGAGCGGATCAGGCGGGGAAATCCATCGGTCACGCGGTATCCCTGAAGGCCGCTCACAACAAAGCGTGGAGCATCGTATTCTACGAGCGGCATATACCCCGTGCCTGCCAGTTTGTCGGTGAACTGTTCGATGGCATCGGCATCCGCAAGCTCACTGTCGATCAGCTCGACAATGCCGTTCAGAGATAATGCCTGGCTCGCATCGGGTTGGCTGGTCAGGCGCTAGGTCAGGAGAAACAATTCGTCGGCAAGCGATTCCAGTTGGTCCTCGGACGAGATACGGACCGTGCTGCGCTCCCGACCGGAAAGCGATTTCACTTCGATGGCCCGGTTGCCGAAAATGAAGTCCTGATGGGAGTCATCCGGGCCGCACCACGCATCGACTGCCTCAGGCTGTGGCAGCGTGTCCTGATAGAGAAGGCGCAGAATGTGTAGTTCGCCGAACAGGCCACGAACCTCCTCGGGCGAGAGCAGGCGGGCGTTCCGCCCTGCCAGAAACGCCTTCCAGCGCCGCAGATGAGCAAGCGCGACAGCCAGTGCCGTCGCCGGGTCCGGAACCTCCCGGAGACTGCCGATAAGCGTTTCACACAGGCCAAGGAACAGGTCAGTGTCGATATGGCGGGCAAGTGTCAGGATAAACCGCTGCTGACCGACACCGTCGCCGTTCCGAAGATCGACACTGATGCCGTGCAGGGAAACCACATCACGGCGGAACTGCGCCGTATAATCGCCGTTCAGCTCGATAATCAGCAGACACTGCGCTCCGGCATCGCGGCCCCAGAACACGGGAACCCCATTTGTTCCCGCGACGCGCAGAACACTGAGATCGGCCGCTGGTGTCGGAATGGCGTCCCACGGCGCGGACCTACTCATCGTCATAGTCCTCGTCCGCGTCCGGATCGTCGTCCATCGAACCGTACATCTCTTCCATCCAGACCTTGTTGGCGATCACCTCGATCTCGTAGTCGGCTCCGTACAGACCGTCCGGGAAGCTCAGCCCCCATGCGGGAACCCTGTATCCGGCAAATTTAGGATTTTCGGTCGGCTCCAGAACATGGATCATCAGCAATGGTTTTTTTCGGACCATGCGATAGTGAACGTCAGAGGGTTTTTTCTTTTTGGACTCCGTGTCCTCGGACGCCAGCTTCTTGGCTTCGGCAATCTGATCATCCGTCAGGCCAAGTTTTTCGTCGCCGCGACTGGCGACACGGTATCCTGAAACCTGCCATTTATCGGAAGTGGCATCCTCTGCAGCCGTCCGATCCTGTGCGCCAAGGCGATATGCCGCCGGGTTGCCAGGGCCTTTCGAGATAAGCAGCACGTCAGCCTTGGGGAATTTAGGCGCGATTTTGAGCAGGTATTCAATCGCGTCGGCTTTTCGCTTTCGTGCCGATTTATGTGTCTTGAACCGCAACAGAAACTCATCGATTTTCCCAACATCAACGTTAGGAATGAACCATCCTTTTTCGGTCGGCTTTACTGTGCCGCCGAAACCGTCGCGCCAGTATTCCTCAATCAGCTTCTCGTTGTCCTCATTGATCTTAGTCTCAGGGTCGAGAGGAAGCAGCCAGCTTTCCTGAAGTGTGCCGGTCAGATTCTGGTTGAGAACGACCTTTTCACCACTGCGCATCTTGTTGGCAGCAGTCACCATCAGGCTGTCCGGGTGAGACTTCACATAAAGGCCGAAATCCCTAGGACTCATTTCGGCCTGACGCATTCGCGTGATCTGCTGACGCAGTTCCTCGGATGCCAGTGCGATATGCTTGTACCAGTTGATCGAGTCACTCGGCAGCCAGACGCGGCAGACATCCTCGTAGCCAGGTCGATAGCCGAACCAGCGCCCCATCTGCATCAGCGTATCGTACATCTTGGTGTTGCGGTGCATATAGCTGATTGTCAGACCTTCAATCGTCAGGCCGCGTGACAGGCTGAGACCTCCGATGGCGATTGCGGTTAGGCCGATGCCATCCTTCTCGTATTTCGTGAAGTCGAGAACCTCATCGCTCTTGCTGTTGACCACATAAGTCCGCAGGTTTTCGAACACGCCCCATAGAGCCGCTTTCACTTCATCCCAAGTGTAGTTTCGGCCGCCAAATTCGTTGGCGGCGAACTCAGCGTCGAACGCGGCACGCAGACGGGCCATGTGTTCGTTTTTCGATGATGCGGCTTCAGGCATCATGTAATTGGCCTTCACGGCCTCCCGCATCCGGTCAAGGCGCAGACCGATGAAGCTCCACACTTCCTTCTGAACGGATACGAACCGGGACACGTTGACCAGCATGGAGCAGTGTTTCCGCTCCTGACCTCTGAGGTTGCGGATGGCCCGCGCCACAATGAACTGATCCAGCGCTCGATAAAGGCTGGGTGGTAGCTCCGCAACCGGCGATCCGTTCTTATGAGTTAGGGGGAGATATTCTTCGCAATCGGTGATCTGTCGGAGGATTGCACTGCTACTTTCGTCGTTTAGGAGCACCTTTCCCGGCCCGAAATAAGTTGTGGGCGCGTCCAGAGAATAAATAAAGTCTTTTGGAAAGAGTTCCTCGTAAGCCTTTTCATCAAAGGCGTCGGGGTCAATGAATATATTGGCGAACGGCGTGGCCGTATATCCGACGTAACAGTTCTTCGTAAATAGGCGCAGGATTTTTCTGATCCACGCATTGGTGACGGTCGGATTGATGTCCGGCTTGTTGGTGTTGATTGATGCGTTGTCAGCCTCGTCGTCGATGACCAGCATTGGGACATCGCCAATTCGGTCGCGCCCCTCGGCGTTCAGCTCTCGCAGCCAGATGTACAGAGCTTCGAGCGTCTTTACATTTTTCTTGATGACGATGATGACGGGCTTTTTGAAATCGTTAAGCTGCGCGCCGCTTTTATCGGCAGTCTGTTTGTTGAAATCGGAGAGGATATTGGTGAGTGTCACCGGATTAGGGTAGTTTTTGTCCAGTCCGACCCCGATACTCACACGATCTGCCGGATCGCTTTTGCGTCCAACAAACCCTTCATCGACGCGCTGCTGGGTCTGCTTGCGCAGATTGTTGTGGATGCCTGCGATAACGATAATGAATTTGTATCCAGCATCAGCTGCTTTGGCGATCACCCCCATGTAATTTGCTGTCTTACCAGACTGCACATGGCCGATGACAAGCCCGCGTCGACTCCAAGCTCCTTCGCTCGTCGGGTCTTGAAGGAGGCCGAGAATTTTTGAACCGTCACCGTTCAGGAGAGTGTTTACAACGGTAGGCTTCCAGCCTTGGCTGCGCAGATAGCCACCATAGGCGTCTGCATAGGTCGTCTCGATTTCGCGCTTGTGAATCCAGTCCTCGTCGTGTGCAGCATCGACATCGATCAGTGACACGCCCGCGTTCATGCGCGATGGAATTGCAGTCTCGGCTTCAGTGACTATGTTCTGAAGATCACCGGAGTAGCCGAGCAGTGGCGCGAGGAGAGTGGCTTTGGCCGCGATCTCATCGCGTGATGGCAGACCATTCTGATCATCAAACGCACCGATCAGCGCAGCCAGAATAACTTTCTCTTTGTCGCTCTGCGTACTCAAGAAAATTCCTCCTGAATATAATTCTCAACTATCTCTTCGTGATCGTCAAATAGTCGCGTTGATCTGACAATATCCCTGAATGCGTCCGCATTCCCCTGCCTGTCGCTCCAGAGAGCGTGTCTGAGGTCGTCAAGGCGCTCTTTCACGTCATCGACCTGCGGCATCTGGCTCACGTCGCGGGGATGAGTCGAATAATCTGAATAAATCATCTCGACGGGCAGCGATGCTGAAACTGCTTTCAGCAGAAGATCGAGGTGACGCACACCTTCGCCGTCAAGTTTCTCGTATAGGCGTTGGGCCAGCGGATGCGTCCCGTTCAGAGCATACCGAATGCCGGTCTTGTCGGCATATCGCTCCCACAGCGGGGCGATGACCTCATGGAAAAGCTTCTGGCCGCGTCCCCGGTGAACGGTTGTGCTTGCACCTGAGACTCGGGCGATAATCTGCCGAAGGCGTTCCCGTACTGGCAGTGGGGGACGGGATCGAGACTTCTTGATGTCGATGGTCCATGCCTCATCAAGGCTGTTCGGAAAGTCGATCTGAACACGCGCCAGCTTGGTCGCTTCTCCCTTCGGTATCAGCCGGAACCAGTCACCCCATGCCATCAGCCTGCCGTTGCGGTAGATATAGGCTCCCTGATTGGAGATGAAGGCGCTGCGGCTCTGATAGAAGTCGTATTCGCGGGCTGTCAGGTTTGAGTGGTGCGGTAGGATGTAAGATTGTAGATGCACCGCTGCCGATCCGATCCGAACGATCTCTTCTGGAAGGTGTCTAGTGTGGGTGTTTTTGCGGCAGAAGGGATCAAAGGCTTCGACGGAATGTCCATTCACGCTGATCGTGATACGGCTCCGCCCCCGGATTTCACCGGCGAGGAAACGGTGGAAGACGAGCGCCAAATGCTTCTCTAAAACGTCCAGTTTCTCGTTGACGATCTCATCTCGTCGGTTGCCGGTTTCATCCTCCAGCAGGCGATCCATTTCCCGCCAGATGACCGCGGTGCCGTGTGCGCCAAGCTGGCTCACATAGGGAAGAGCATCAATATCCTTCTCGTCGAGAATGCTTAGAATCCAGTCATCCGTCTCATCGATGACGTCGAGGTTCCATTCAGCCCCGGACAGGCTGTCATCCTTTGCGCTCACGACGGTCAGGGACCGGCATTGAGAGAAAGAAGCGGTTTTAAGACCAAGCCCGAACCGGCCCAAGTCGTTGGGGGATCGCTCTGTGCGAGGGTTCATGGCTCCGTGCCGCATAGCCGCCAAAAGCTCGGCTGCGTCCATGCCGCGTCCGTCATCCAGAATGACGAGGACCGGCTGTAGACCTGATGGTTCACAGAAAATATCAATTTTCGATGCGTCGGCGGAGATGCTGTTGTCAATCAGATCTGCCACCGCTGCTTCAAGCGAGTAGCCCAGATCGCGCATTGAGGCTGAGAGGCAGGCCGCACTTGGCGGCAGACGTTCAGGTCTTGCCATCAGGTTGCCTTTCGTATCTCGTTGGAGAGCTGCTGCACGAGCCGGTCGGCATTAGCTTTCAGCTCGCATTCCCAGACGGTGATGACGGTCCAGCCCGCCGCCTCAAGTGCGGCCTTGTTCCGTTTGTCCCTTGCTACGTTCCCATCGAACTTCGCCTGCCAGAATTCGGTTCTGGTAGCGGGTTTGGTCGCATTCCGGCATCCTTCATGCCGGTGCCAGAAACAGCCATGAACAAAGATGACGGTGTGGTATTTTGGAAGAACGATATCGGGCTTGCCGGGCAGCTCTTTAGCATGAAGCCGGAACCGAAAGCCAACACGATGCAGCAGCGATCGGAGCCGCATTTCAGGGCCGGTGTCACGTCCCCTGATTCGCGACATGTTCCAGCTTCGACGCTCAGCCGAAATCGTGTCCGCCATCAGCGGCCATCCGGTACGGCGTAAAGGACTTCGGCGACGATATCTGCAATCTGTCTGGCGAGCTGCGGTGGCACGGCGTTGCCGACCTGATGATATTGCTCTGTGCGCGGCCCTGCGAAAAAATAATTGTCCGGGAATGTCTGGAGCCGCGCTGCTTCGCGTACCGTCAGGCTGCGACACTGAGCCGGATCATAATGGATGAAGTAATGGCCATCCTTCGAGATGTGGGATGTGATGGTCGTCGAAACATGGTCTGCGAGTTGCACCCGGAACCTGTCCGAAAACATCTTGCCCGAGCGACCTTCCTCGACATTCTTATGATCGGGGAGCAGACTCGTCGGGAAATCGGCCAGCTTCGGGCTGCGTCCGGTTTTTTCCGCAAATGTTGCAGCATAAAGATAGCGACGGAGGTCGGATGCCATATGGCTTCTCGCTTGATGTGCTGTCAGCACAGACAGCCTGCTGTCGTAGAGGCTTCGCAACACATTATGCGCAGGTTTGCGCATAATGTATCGGGATGACGACATCGCGCGGGGGAAACTAACCTTGGTCAGATTGCGGGAATCCAGCGCTTTCTCAATATCGCCAGCATAGACTGTGCCATTGAGTTGACGTCGGACGTTCATGGTTGAGATAGCCTGAAGCTCATTGAGCCAAGCAGTGGGGCTGTCTTTCGTCTTTGAGAGCCCGCTGCGTATGGGAGGTAGCGACCCTATCGTCTCCTGAACGGTGGGTGCAATCATCTTTTTGAGCGATCCCGGACGGACTTTCAGGTCGCCGCGAATGCCGACAATGAACATTCGGTGCCGCGCCTGCGGGATGCCATATTCTTCGGCGCGGATCACGAAGAGGCGCGGGTCCACATCTCCTTCCGCCATATCCTGCTCGGTAAGCGAATAAAGCTTATAGGAGAGATCGTCCGGCGCTCCGGGAATAGCGGTTCCGGGATGTGAAAGATCGCGAACGATCCGGGTGATCGCCGACGTGCCATCGATGGTCGCGGAAAGCAGTCCCTTTACATTCTCCATAACGAACACCGGCGGCCGGTGATCGACTATGATCTGGAGGTATTCCAAGTACAGGGTGTGCCGCTCATCTTCTGCAAAGTCTTTGCGGCCCATCATGCGGGAACGTCCGACCAGCGAATATGCTTGGCATGGCGGTCCTCCGACGAGTGCCCATCGGCGGCTCGAGCCAATGCGGTTGCGGATGATCTTCTTCACCTCAGTGCGGGATTCCGGCCCAAGCGAAATCCGCAACGCCGATGAAGCCGCATGGGCATGAGCCTCGGGATGGAGACGATACATCTCCTCGCAGGTCATTCCACCTTTGAGAAAGGTGTAATATTCATCTGGCGCTTCTCCCTCCCGGAACTGACGGACGAAATGGCGGAGAAGCAGCGTTTGGTGCGAAAATATGTCTCTCTCGATGGAAACTACGCTCTTGAAGCAGGGCCTGCCTTTCTCATTCGAGCTGAGGGAGAAGCCTTCGCCGAGGCCGCCGGGACCTGCAAATACATCGACTATGGGGAACGCTGCGCCCAGCCACGACAGGCAGAGCTGACCCGTAATGCTATCAGTTCGTGCTGGAAAATCTTCGACGATAGGGTCAACTGCAAGCATGTCTACGGTCACTCCTCGGTTCTTTTGAGTATTGCACCAGAGGTAAGTGATAGGCGCTGAAACTCTTCTATGCTTACGGAGACAGACCTGCCGTGCTTTTCCACTTGGACAGGTTTCGCTTTGGCCTGGTCGAGCAGCATCCTGAAACTGTTTTTGGTGTCCTTTGCGGACATGGTTTGCATGTAATCTGTTCCTCAAACATGAACCATTTTAGTGGCTCGGGACGTCCTGGCAACTAAGTTTTGATACTGCCTCAGATTTTCCGTTTCCCTGTGGGACCACATGGTGTGCGCAATCTGACCGATCGACATCAGCACGATGATCGGACGGCAGAGAGGCCGGAATAGCTCCGTCGTAGTCGTAAAAGCGATCCAGCTCCTTCAGAGCCATCTGGAACCGCCCCTGCCGTTTCAAATCCCTGACCGCAAAGCGGATGCTCTCGGGGAGCTGACGCGGAAGCCGGGCCAGCCGCTCAAGCCGGGCAACGGTCTGCCGAGCCTGCTCACAGTCCGGGGCGCGGTCCGCATGCCACCGGGCAATGACGTGAGCCCGTCTGTGCTCGGCCTCCCGGCAGCGATCCCTGATCCAGACGCGACGGGTTTTCTCATCCAGCAGGGTTTTTAGCAGTTCACGCCTGCCTTGCAGATAATCCTGCCCTGCCGCTTCCCGGTCTATGGGAACCGGAATCTGAAGTGGGTCAGGCTTCTGGCTGCTCAGTCCCAGATGATACAGGATGAACTGCACGAGATAGCGCAGGATCTCGGCCAGTTGGGCCAGCGCCTGGCGGTACTGTGCCTCCGCCTCAGATATCCTGCTCTTCCGGGAGAACAGGCCTTTCCGGGCTTCCAGCTCATCCAGTCTTTGTCGTGCCCGGGCAACGGCCTGGTTGGCGTGCTTCAGTTTGACTCAGCCTTCTCTCATCATCCTCAGGATGCAGTCTGTTTGGATATCGAGAGGACTTTCCGGACCGTAGCGCCGTTCCAGTGGATGTCGGGCATTCAGGACAGTTCGGGCAGCCTGCATCTCCTGTTTCCAGTCTTGCAGATAGATCTGGAACCCCTTGCTGAACTGTTTGGGATGCCCAGGGGAGCCGATGGACGGCAGGCGCTTTCGGAGAGCGTCCACTTCTCTCTGTGCATGGTCGTGGAGCCTGTGCCGGTCCAGTACAGACAGTGGAGCTGGCGGAGCCCAGATCAGGTCTTCGTTTTCCCGTTTCCGCTCCTCCCGCTGCTGGTGCAGGGTTTCGCGTCGTTCCAGGCGTTTGACGACTGGTCGAAGATCCACAGGGGATGGTTTGGAAGCCTCTTCTTCCAGCAGAAGACGGAAATCTTTCATGCGGACTTTCGCCAACCGTGTGAATGACCCGATCAGCATGCCATCGTCTGTCTCTATGACATGCGCCTCCCGTCGCCGGTCCGTGCGGTCTCCCGGTCGCATGCGCCAGTTCTTTGTTTTCAGGAAGCGGCGGAATGTTTTCAGGTCATTCCCGGACTTCTCCCAGAACGCCATGATCTCGCGTCTGGCCGCAGCCAGATCGAAGTCCTGCCGTTCGGTCATCCGCCGGGCCTGCGATGTGTAAGCGGAGACCGGACGTGCGAAATTTTCTTCCGGAACCAAGGAAGCAATCCTGTCCGCTGCCTCAGGATTTCCAGCCTCTCTCAGAGCCTTCGCGATCGCTTTATCGTGGCGGCCGGAGACGAGGTCATGGCCCAGCCGCAGTTCTTCCAGGCGAGCAATTTTTTCCAGGCGCTGCCATGTAAACCTGCTGCTGAGAACATGATCGTCCTGCCATTCAGGAAGAAGCAGGTGGCCATGTGTGCCGCCATCCTTTTGATGGATGACCAGTGTCAGGCGGTCGGGGTCAGCGCCCAGTTCCCGACAGATCTGGTTGGCGAAGTGGGTCAGTTGCCCATCACTCATGTGTTCGGACGGATTGAAGGCGATATGACGCAGGCCGTAGCGGATGTTTTCCCGCCGTGCTTCCTTCATCCAGTCTTTCAGCAGGTAGTCGCTGCCGAACAGAATGCGAATGGCTTCATTCTTCGGGCCAGACAGGACATGTCGTGAAACGGCCTGATGCCCACTCCTGGTTTTGATCCGGCTTTCCTGCACAATCATGGCGTCGCACCTGTGAAGACCTGATCACCGGTTCAGTGCATCACAGGAACGGAAGCAGATCGAAGCCGACGGGGCCGACCGGAACGCAGGCTACGCAGAAGGATGTCGGTCCGATCTTTGAGGCGGTCGATGTCCTGCAACGTGTCCTGGCAATGAACAGCCTCACCGAGATGAGCAGCATGAGCCAGCTGGTTCAGGTTGTTACCGATGCGCCCCAGCTCGCCCCGCAACTTCCGGATCTCGATATCGACGGCTCCACCATGACGATGGAACAGAACCGCATCCTGGAGCAGAGTGCGGACCCAGTCCGCCGTTGTGGCATGGCCAAGAAACCGGGCGGTCTTGTTCCAGCGTTCAAGCGCGTCAGGGGATGCCCGGACAGATAAACGGGAGGAGCGAACAGAAGATAAGGATCGAAAATCTGGCATGGCAGGACGTCCTGGTCTGTGGGGGTCAACGGGTGAAGCATTCCCCCTTGCCAGCTGGCGAATGGTTACCCTTGGGTAGCCGTTCGACACTGCTGGCTCAGGACAAGAAGGCCTCACAGAACAGGATAGCAATTCAAGAACCGGATTTCAGAATACACCAGAAGAAAAGTGTATCTATTGAGATTTTTTATCGAATATTCTTATTGTTCCTTCCGGATATGATGAAATCGCGTCTCGGCCACTTCCCACGGAATGCTGATTTTTGTAAAAGGACGGATTTTTAGGAGACTGTATTGTTGTCTCTTCTGATAATAATGTCCGGAGCCCTTTGCGAGCCATCCACCGATGCCCTGTGCCGCGAGAGCATGAGCAGCGCGGGAAATCTCTTCGTCGGTGGGGGGGCTGTGACGTCCGAGCAGAACGTGTCGGCCGTCTTCTACGAGAATGAGCCAGTCCTGAAATTCTGGTTTAGGAGGAGAGGGCTTCATGGCTGGAAACTCGGCTCCGTTGTAGGGGAACGGCATCAGATGTGTCCTCCAGGAGACGGCAGGCTGAAGCCCGGGTACTGAATGGCTTCGACCGTTCTTTGCAGGTTGGTGAGATCAATGCCACTGAGATATGTCGTGGCGCCCTGGCTCTTGTGGCTGGATTCATGACCCAGCAGGGCATCAATCCAGAGTTCGCGGATATCGCTGTCCTGATTTCTCAGAAGCGTCGAGACGGTATGACGGAAGCCATGGAATGTGACGGCAGGGGGGAGGCCCATCATCATCTTGTAGCGAGAGAACGCCCGGCTGAAATCGGCTCCGCGAGACCCATCCTGTGAAGCCTTCAGGTCAGGGAATAGGTATTTCTCCTCCGCTTTTCGGAATGTCAGGAGGCCCCAGTCCCGCAAAGCGGAATGAATGGGAACAAGACGCTCTCCCGCTTCGGTCTTGGGGGACCAGTTGTCTTCAGGATGTGCACAGATACGGAAGCAGGGAAAACCCTCCACGTCCTGGATATCCTCATTGCGCAGGTTGCAGATTTCTCCAAGACGCATGCCGCTATAGGCGGCGACCATCGTAATGCCCATGAAGATCTCTGCCGGAATGCTGCAAGCGGGCCATGGCGTCCGGGCCAGTTTGTTCATTTCTTCCTGCGTCCATGCTCGTCGGGGTGTGCGCTTGCTCAGGTTGAAGTCCCAGCCGCGCCAGGGGTTCTCTTTCGCCATGTTCCTGCGCACAAGGTCACCCCACAGGGATGACGCGCACATGAAGTGGTTCTTGACGGTTTTCGCGCTGAGTGTCGGAAGGTCCTGTGAGGCGGCCCTGTCGATTTCTTCCTGAAGGGACAGGGTTCTGTTTTTGCCATGGGATGCCGGGAGCGAAAACAGGACATCCCGGAAATTGCCTGCGACCTCGCCATCAATCTGGCAGAGGGGAAGATCGCCAAAAGCGTCCATGAAAAGGGTGACAGTTCGCGAGGTGGCCCGCTGTGTCTCTGGGCTCTTGGCTGGTTTGCTGTTTAGAAACCGTTTCAGGGCGGCAGACAGCAGGACAGGTGGTTTCGTCTTTGATGGTGGTGTGGCGGGGACGGTTCCGGGTGTTTCGGAGGGCGTCGCCTCTGGCTGAGGAGCCGGGATAACGGGAGCGGATCGGGCGGTCGTGCTCTCGATGGCCTTGGTCAAGGTGCTGACAAGCGTGTCATGGAGCCGTCTGATTTCGGTTTCCAGAATCTTTTTCTCGGCCTGGGTCGTCCGCGTTTCCTGTACTGCTTGATAGGCCAGCGCTGTCAGCTCTGTCTGCTGCTTGAGGGCAATCGCGATGACTTCCTCGAGGTTTTCCTGATAATGTTTGACGTCGCGGGCATGGTTCAGGACACTCTTGTAATACTGGGCCTTTCCAGCCATTTCGGCCGCTTCGACAGAGGCTTTCTGGATAAGCTTCTGCTGGGCGAGCATGTCGCGATAATCATCCATCAGCGCATAGGCAAGCTCTTCATTCGTTCGCAGCCCGCGTTCGCGTATGTAGGCGATCAGACGTGGGTTGGTAATGGACGCATCCGGGAATGAGGAAACCTTGGGAGGCGTCTGTGAAGGGCTCACGCTGCGAAGGCTCCGGAAAAGATCGGTGGTCTGGGCGTGCAGGTCTGCCGCACGGCGTCTGGCTTCTATCTTGCCTGCGGTTCCCAATGAAATCAGAGAGTTATGTGGTGCGAGCTGCGGGACTCGAACCCGCACGCCCAGTTACAGGCGCAAGATTTTAAGTCTCGTGCGTCTACCATTCCGCCAAGCTCGCATATGCCACCCTGTTTAGCATATACAGGGCATAGCACAATCATCAGTCCTGATTTTATTGAATTGAAGTGTTGCTGCTCTATTCATAAATCGTGGCAGTCTGGGTCAGTTTATAAAGACCAGCCCATGTAATGCGCAGGGCATCAGGTCGGTCAAAAAGCGTAATGCGTTCTTCGAAGCTTTTTTAAAAAAGCTTCACCAAAAACTTTCCTATGATTTCTTTCCCGTCAGTGGTGCACAACCTGCCGCGCCACCAGGGCGGGGCAGGCCGAACCGCATTACTGCTGGAAGGCGCGCGCCAGCATGTTCTGCTTTTCAAGCGACACAGGCAGGGTGGTATTGGTAAGCGCAATGCCCTGCCAGCCCGCGCCGAGTGCGGTGTAAAGGTTGATCGCATCCTGCAGGCGCTCCAGCCGGGCCATGGCTTCGGCATTCTGGGCGTTCAGCGTGGTGCGCTCGGTTGTCAGCACTTCCAGGAAGCCGACAAGACCTGCCGCATACAGCTTGCGGGCGCGTTCGCTGGCCAGGGCGCTGTCTTCCGCAGCCTTGGCCAGCAGTTCGGTGTGTTCCTCATCATCATGCCAGGCGGCCATCGCATCCTCGACTTCCTTGAAGCCGTTCAGCACGGACTGCCGGTAGGCCAGGCGGCTTGCCTCCGCCGCAGCCTGCGCCATGCGGATCTGCGAGGTGTATTTGCCGCCATGCATCAGGGGCAGCGAGGCCATCATCAGGAACTGCCAGCTCATGCCCCCCATCTGGAACACCTGGTACAGCGCCGATGCGTTGGGGTTGAAGTTCAGCGGAATGGTGAAGTTGGGGTAAAGCTGGGCCACCGCCACGCCAATGCGCGCCGTGGCTTCGGCATAGGTGCGCTCGGCCTTGCGGATGTCGGGACGGTTGGCAATGACCATGGAGGGCAGCGTGGCGGGGAATTCCGGCACCGGCGGCAGCGGCTTGGCCACTTTCAGTTCCAGCTCCGACGTGCCCGGCATCTGGCCCATCAGCACGTCGATGGCATGGGTGATCTGGGAGATATGGGTCTTGAGCGGTTCGCGCGCGGCGGTCTGGGAATCCAGCTCCGCCTTGGCCTGCGCGATCTGCATGGTGTTGCCCACGCCTTCAAGGTACAGCCGGTTGGTCAGGTCATAGGCATCCTGCGCCACATGGATGTTGTTGTTGGCAATTTCCAGCCGCAACTGCTGGTCGCGCAGCATCATGTAATCGCCCGCAAGCTCCGACAGCATCATGACCATGACGCCACGACGGTCCTCGATCGATTCCTCGACCGCGCGGTTCTCGGCTTCCACCCCACGGCGGATGCGGCCGAATACGTCGATCTGCCAGCTTGCGCTGAACCCGTAGCCCAGATACGCGGCCTGGGGCTGGTTGGCGGAACCTGCCGCTGAGCCGGGGCGCAGCGGCCAGTTATCGATATTGACCGAATAGCGCACATTACCGGCCGAGGCCTGCGTATCGACCTGCGGATACCACTGCGATGCCTGCACATCGCGGATGGCGCGCTCGGCCATGATCCGCTGGCCCGCCACCTGCAGGTTGTAGTTGCCTGCAATGGCCTTGTCGATCAGCTTGTCGAGTTCAGGATCCTTGAAGAGGTGCCACCACTCCTTGAGTTCCTTGTTGGTGTCCTCGATTTCCTCGGGGGTGGCGGTATGCTCGTCCTCGGTGAACTTGGCGGGAAGTTTCATCCGGTCCGGCTGGTAGCGCGGCCCCACCGTGCAACCGGCCAGGAAGATGGCCGATGTCAGGAACAGGCCGGTCCTGCGGGTAACTGAAGTGATGTTCATGATCGTGCCCGCGCCTTACAGGTGGTCTTGCAGCCATGTCGTCAGGCGGCCGCGCTGCGTGCGGGCCTGCGGGCCGACGCTGATCGTGGCCGTCATGCCGGCGGCGAGTGTCACGCTGTCGGGCACATGGTCAAGGTGGATACGGACCGGGATACGCTGTGCAAGCCGCACCCATGTGAAGATCGGGCTGACATCCTGCAGGCCAAGCCCGTCGGGGCGGCCGTTCTGGTCATTGATACCGCGTGCGATGCTGACCACGTGGCCGGGAATGATGTCCTTGTAGCCCATGAGCTTGACGCGGGCCTCGTCGCCCACATGCACGCCCCACATCTTGGTTTCCTCGAAGTAGCCGTTGACCCAGTAGGAGTCGGCGTCGATCACGGCCAGCCGGGCATGCCCCTCGGTCACGTAATCACCGATCCGCAGGTTGAGGTTGGTGATGTTGCCGTTGACGGGCGAATACAGGATGGAGCGCTGCAGGTTCAGCTTGGCCAGGTCAAGGGCGGCGCGCGCCGCATCGACCGAGGCGATCTGGGTGGCCACGTTCGAGTTGAATACTTCCTGCTCTTCCGCCGAGACAATGCCGCCAAGGCCCATGCGGCGGCGGGCGTCGTTCTGCTTGAGCTTGAGGTCTTCAAGCGCGCCATCGAGCCGGGCCTGCGCCTCGCGGATGGCAAGGCGGAAGCGCACGGGGTCAAGCACGAACAGAGGGTCGCCGCGATGGACGTACTGGTTGTCCACCACCGGCAGTTGCACCACCGTGCCCGATACTTCCGGCGCCACGTCAACGACATAGACGCGGACGCGGCCGTCACGCGTCCAGGGGGCAATCATGTAGGTGTCCCATAAAGTGATGCCCATGACGACGGCCATCGTCACGACCGCCAGGGTCAGGACCACACGGATCAGGGTGCGCAGGAGAGGCATGGGGATTCTCGAACCTTCTTGGGACAGTCAGATGTACAGGATCATCAGGCACAGGACGCAAGTGTATAGCGCGACCTCGAACAGGGCGAGATGCCAGAACCATTTCATTATGCCGCACCACCACAGCAGCGAGCGCAACAGCATGGTGACAGGCAGCGCAGCGACGGCATAGACGACAATCGGTGCCATGAAGACACCGAAGAGGTTGAATTCGCTCAGCATCAGGCGGTTCTCATTCCGAACGGTCCCGTTGAAGGAGAAGCAGGCAGCGACACCCGGTGACAGACTCCGCGCCGCTGTGCCGCTATCTGTAGCCGACACGGCGGCGGGAAGAAACCGTCAATGGTGCCACAATGCAGGGACACGCCCCCGGCATGGGGTGGAAAAAGGGGGGGAGAGGGCAGGGGCATCACCGCATTGCCACCGTCTGGGGGGGGAGGGCGGGTTTTTTATGCAGGTTGGCTTCGATCCGCTCGAAAACCGAATAGCAGGCCAGCAGTTCCGGTGAGGAAATGCCATGCAGCAGGCGGCTCGACACGGCTTCCACCGCGTGGCGCACCTGGCGTGCCGTGCGTTCGCCTTTTTCCGTCAGGCTGACGAGTTTCGAGCGTTTATCTTCATGGTCGGGGGAACGGAACACGAGGTCGCGGCGTTCGAGTACATCAAGCAGGCGGGCGACAGATGGGGCTTCGATTTCAAGCACGCGCACGAGGTCTGTCTGGCGCACGGGGGGCGGCAGCAGGCCAAGATACAGGACGGGGCGCCATGTCGCTTCGGTCAGGCCATATTCGCGCAGGTCGTGATCGACCTGCCGGCGCCACGCAGCACCAAGCCGGGCGAGGCGGCGACCGAACGACAGTTCCTTCTTGTTGCGCTCCAGATCGGGCATCGGGCTCCGCCAGCAGGAACATACAGATATTAAGCATGCAAACCATTTGCGTGCTTAGTATGTCCGGAAGCTGCACGTTTCCAGAAAACGCCAATGTGAGCCAATGCAATTTCAGCATGGATACTATCTGGCAATGACGTGGATCATTGCCAGATAGTTCGTGTGCGGCGGTCTGCTGGCGTTATTTGCCGCGACCGGACAGGCTGCGCAGCAGCCCCCATATTGCCCGGAAGGTATGGCGCGTGAGCGGACCCGCCACCGTGGTGGCCACGGCGGACAGCGCCACGGTCTGCCGCAGTTCGTTCAGGGCGTGCTCGCGTGCGAATCGTACGCGGATTTCCTCTGGCGTCATGTAGGAGCGGCGGCCCATCACCAGGCCCATGAGCACCACGAGCACATCGGCCGCGAAGACCATGGCCGCAGCGCCAAGGGCGCTGAAGCCCAGGGTCTGGTAACAGAAGGCCCATAGCAGCCCATGGCCTGAAATGACGGCAAAGAAGGCAAATATCGCTGCCACAACCAGGAACGCGGCCTGACGACCAAGACGGATCGCCATCAGTTTACGTAGGGTCAGTTCCCCTTCAATGATGGTTTTACCGATTTCGCCTATTCTCATGATGCTCGCATGTCCTCTGGTTACGGCAGGCTAGAATGCCTTATTTCGTTGCGCGGCCAAGAAAATAGCCGATCACCGAGAAAATGGCGATAGCCACAAACGAACGAGCGCGTGAGCCGCCTTTTTTGGGAGCATGCTCTTCCAGGCTTTCACGGGCCTGGCCCGCCAGCTTCTCGGCCTTGCCCGCAACTTCATGCAGCGCCTGCTTGCCATGCGTGTGCAGCAGGGTCTCGATGTGGCTTTTCAGGGCCTGCAGGTCTTCGTGGGTCACGTTCTTGATGGTGTCCGTGGTCTTGCTCATTGTCGTTTCCTTTTTAGGGCGGGTGAAGCGGATAATCCTCTGGCAAGGAGGTAACCATTGCTTATAACGCTTTATCCCCCCAGTCAGGTTTCTGTTATCGCATGTCTCCTTTCTCCATACGGCTGGTTGCCAACGCGCTGGCCGCTTCTCCCGGCGCGTCGGGCCTGTCCTTTTCGGCGGCGACCGGGGCGTGCCTGGCCATTGTCAATGAGCAGGCGGCCTGCCTGAGCGCGGTTGCCGACCTGCTGGCAGGCCATGTGCCAGCAGGGGCCGGGCAGCTCATGATCGATGGCGTGGATGTCACGGCCCTCCCGCCCGAGGGCCGCCCATGCACGCTGGTTGGCTGGCGTGACCCTTTGTTCGCGCATATGAGCGTGCAGGCCAATCTTGCCTTCGGGCTGCGGGCGCGGGGCATGGAGTCGCACGCGGCGATGGCGCGGGTGCGCGGCGTGCAGGCCCTGCTCGGGCTTGACGGGCTGGAGCAGGCCCGCCCGGCAACGCTCACCCCCGAGCAGGCGCTGCGCGTCATGCTGGGCCGCGCCCTGGTGTTCGAGCCGCCCGTGCTGGTGCTTGAAGATGTTTTTGCGCCGCTGCCTGCCGCCAGTCGCCGCGCCATGCGTCGCCTCGTCGCCCGCCTTGTCCGCGCGCGCGGGCTGTGCGTGGTGTTGCTGACCCGCGCGCGTGAGGATGCCCTGCTGCTTGGCGATACGATCGCCTGCATGCACGGCATGGAGGTGCTGCAGGTGGGCACGGCGCGCGACCTGTTTGAGCGCCCCGCCTGTGACCGCGTGGCCACCGAATTTGGCGATGCCAATGCTCTGACCGTGCGCGTGGCCAGCGTGGAGGATGACGTGGCGCTGGCTCACCTGCCCGGCGGCCTGCCGGTCGAGGCCATGGCCATGCCCGGCGTTGCGCCGGACCAGCTGGCCACCTTGTGCATCCGCCCCGACCGGGTGGCCGTGATGTTTCCCTCCCGCCCCGGCATGACGGGGGCCGACCCTGACGAGCCACCCCTGCTCGCGGCCACGCTGACCGACATGCGCCAGATGGGTGACCATGTGCTGCTGCGCCTGCGGCTGGAAAACGGGGCCGAACTGCTCGTGCGCCGCCCCCCCACTGCCGCCCTGCAACGCGTGGCGCCGGGGCAGGCGGCAGTGCTGGCGTGGCAGCCCGCGCAGGCAATGGCCTTTCCGTTCCGGGGTGAAATGGGGTAGCGTCCGCCATCTTCCGTCCCCGCCCGAAAGGCTGTTTCCCGCCCGTGTTCCAGATTGTGCCCCGTCGTTTCCTCAGCGCCATCCTGCTCGGCCTGCTCGCTGCCGTGATCGCCCTGCCCCTGCCGTGGGCGGGCGTGCAGGCGGCCGCCCGCATCCACCACGCCCCCGCGCTGGTGGTGGCCAGCACGGAGCCACAGCTCGGTCCGGCGCAGGATGCCGCGTTTTTCCAGCCTTTCAGGCAGGCCACGGGGCAGTCCGTTACGCGCAGGGCCTGGACGGGCGCCCTGCCGGACCTCGAGTCCCACGGTGTGCAGGCCGGGGGGAGTGCCAGCGCGTGGTCGATGGTTTTTGCCGAGGATACCACCATCCGCGCCGCCTGCATGCAGGGCCTTGTGGTGCATCTGGCAGGCAGCGCCACCAACCCTGATGGCTGCGGCGCGCCGGGGCTGGCAACACAGGTCGTGGTGGCATGGGACCAGACATGGCGTGACAGCGCGCCGCGCTGGAGTGATTTCTGGGATATCGTGCGCTTTCCGGGCAAGCGTGGCCTGCGGCGCGACCCGCGCACCACCCTCGAGATCGCGCTGCTGGCCGATGGCGTGCCGCCCGCCCAGGTTTATGGCCAGCTTTCCACGCCGCAGGGCGTTGACCGCGCCTTTCGCAAACTCAGCCAGCTACGTCCTTATATAACGTGGTGGTCCACCCCCAATGAGGCGGCAAGCCTCCTGTCACGCAAGCAGGTGCTCATGGGCAGCGCGCCGCTTGAGGCCGTAAACGGCGTCGCCGCGCGTGGGGAGCCGGTGCGGATTGGCGTCAATGCCGACATGGCGCTGTCCTATGACCTGTCATGGGCGGTGGTGGCGGGGCAGTCCGCCGAGCGGCTGGGCAAGTCGCGCGACCTGCTGCATTTCATTGTCCAGCCAGACCGGCAGGGCGCTTTTGTGGCAGCAGCACCCGCAGGGCCGTCCGGCTCAGGCCATCCGGCGGCCCTGCTGCCCGTTGATGTGCAGTTCTGGCAGGTGAATTACGCGCCGCTGTCCCGGCGGTTCGCGCTATGGCTGCGCAAGGCGGGCTGATGCTGCCCCGCCTTGCCACCCACCCGCTCGGCGCCCTGGTGGCCGATGGATGCGGCACCGCGCTGGGGCTTGGGCTGGCCTGCATACTGGTGCTGGGCGCGCAGGCCCTTATGCATCGGGCCTGGCCCGCGCGGTGCGTGGTGCTGCGTGGCCTCATGCTGGCGCTTACGCTGCCGGGGCTGGCGCTGGCGCTGCTGTGGCCGGGCCTTGCGGGCCAAGGTGGCGGCATGGGGAGCGTGGCGCAGGGAGCGTTTGTGGCGCCCGCGGCCCTGTGGCCGCTGCTGCGCGTGCTTGATGCCGTGCCGCCCGGCCTGTCGCGCACGGCGCGCGGGCTTGGCGCCGGGGCGCAGGCACGGCTGCGCCTGCTGTGGCTGCCCCTGCTGGCGGCCCCGGTGGCGGGGGTGGGTATGTTCTGCGCGGTGATGACCGTGCTGTGCGCCATGGCGGCGGCGGCACTGCAATGAAGAAAATATACGGATGCGATATGGCAGGACGACATCATGACCGATGAGACCCCTCCTTTCTGGGAGACGACGCCGCTGGCGCAGATGACCCGCGCGCAGTGGGAATCGCTGTGCGATGGCTGCGGGCGGTGCTGCCTGCACAAGCTGCGCGAGGACGAGACGGACGAGGTGCTGTTTACCGATGTTGCCTGCCGCCTGCTCGACACCACCACCTGCCTGTGCACCGATTACGCCCACCGCCACCGCCGGGTGCAGGACTGCATCAGCCTGACGGCGGAAATGCTGGCCGATATCGACTGGCTGCCGCCTACCTGCGGTTACGTGCTGGTGCGCGATGGCGAGCCGCTGCCCTGGTGGCACCCGCTGGTGTCCGGCACGCACGAGACGGTGCATGAGGCGGGCATATCGGTCAGTGGCCGGGTCATCAGCGAGCGCCGCGCGGGCCTGCTGGAGGACCACATCATCGACTGGCCCGGCGAGGCCCCGAAGGATGCATTCTGCCGCACCCGCCCGCGCGGGCGCTGATGGCGCAGGGCGCGGAACCGGAAGACGGGCTGGAACTCGTGCCCATCGCATCGGGGTCGGTTCCGGTGCGCTGGCGTGTCTCGGCGCGGGCGCGGCGGATTTCCATGCGCATCGACCCCGTGGCGGGGCATGTGGTCATGACCCTGCCGCGCGCGGCGCGCAGGACGGATGGGCTGGCCCTGCTGCGCGCCCATTCCGGCTGGGTTGCCGCCGGCCTTGCACGCCTGCCGCCTGCCGCCGAACTGCGCCATGGCGGCCATGTGCTGCTTGATGGCCAGAGCCGTGAAATCGTGCACTGCCCCGAGGCCCGGCGCGGCGTGTGGCTGGAAGAAGGCCGCCTGCATGTGAGCGGTGCGGCCGCGTTCATCTCCCGGCGCGTCATGGCCTATCTGCGCGCGCAGGCGCAGGTGCTGCTGCCCGCGCGGCTGCGCCTTCAGGCCGAGGCCAGCGGCCTGCGCCCCAGCCAGCTCAGGCTGCGCGATACGAAAAGCCGCTGGGGCAGTTGCTCATCCGATGGCAGCATCATGCTGTGCTGGCGGCTGGTCATGGCGCCTCAGGAGGTGCAGCATTACATCATCGCCCATGAACTCGCCCATTTGCGGCACATGAATCACGGCCCGGATTTCTGGCTGCTGGTCGATCAGCTTACGCCCCACCGCCGCCAGGCCGAGAAATGGCTGCGGGCCAATGGCGCAAGCCTGCACCGGCTGGTTGGGTAAAAGGGAACGGATCAAAGTTTTTGGGTGCCGCCTTTTTTCAAAAAGGCGGTGTTCTTTCGAAGCTTTTTGCAAAAAGCTTCACCAAAAACTTTTGTTTTCAGGCCGTAAACTGCTCGGCGATGATCCGTTCCGAAAGGCTCTGCCCGGGGTCGAACAGCACGGTGGTGTGCAGTTCGCGCGCCTCGCTGATCTCGACGGAGATCACATCGCGCACCTCGGTAAAATCCGCCACGGCGGCGACGGGGCGCTTGTCGGTTTCCAGAATGTCAAAGCGCACCCGCGCGGTGGAGGGCAGCAGCGCCCCACGCCACCGGCGCGGGCGGAAGGCGCTGATGGGGGTGAGCGGCAGCAGGTTGGCCGAGAGCGGCACGATCGGCCCGTGGGCCGAGAGGTTGTAGGCGGTCGAGCCTGCGGGGGTCGAGATCAGCACGCCATCGCAGATCAGCTCGGGCAGGCGCACGCGCCCGTCCACCCCGATGCGGATCTTGGCCGCCTGGCGTGTCTGGCGGAACAGGAACACGTCATTGAGGGCGAGGGCATGCACGCACTGGCCATCCATGGTGGTGGCCTGCATGCGCAGCGGGTGCAGGATGGCCACCTGGGCTGCGGCCAGCCGGGTGGGCAGGTCATCAGGCACGGCAGGGTTCATCAGGAAGCCCACCGTGCCGCAGTTGATGCCGTAAACCGGCAGCGTGCGCCCAAGGGTGGTGTGCAACGTCTCCAGCATGAAGCCATCACCGCCAAGGCAGATCAGGGCATCCGCCTCCTCGGGCGGGCACTGGCCGTACTGGTCCACCAGCCGCTTGCGCCATATCTCGGCGCTCTCGTTGGGGGCGGCGGCGAAGCAGAGTTTCGTGGGAATGTACCCATCGGCCCAGCCGGGGTACGACATGTCGGTCATGGAGTGTGGATGGACAGGCGGTGATGCGCCATGACCGGCATGCGCGCGCGCGTGCTGTCAATCACGCCGCGCTCGATGCGCGCGGTGCTCCAGCCCGGTCCGTCCGAGACCTGCGCCACGATGGTGCCCCACGGGTCGATGATCATGGAATGGCCATAGGTGCGGCGCGGCTGGCCAGCGGCATCGGTGTGGGTGCCGGTGGTGCCGCAGGCCACCATCCAGCACTGGGTCTCGATGGCGCGGGCGCGCAGCAGCGTCTCCCAATGGGCCAGACCGGTCTCGACGGTAAAGGCAGCAGGCACCAGCAGCACGTTGGCGCCACGCGCGCGCAGCGCATGGAACAGCGCGGGGAAGCGGATGTCGTAGCAGATGGCAAGCCCGGCGGTGAGATCGGGGGAAAGCGGGGCGGTGACAATGTCGGAGCCGGGCTCGTAGGTATCGCTCTCGCGGTAGCCCTCGCCGCCGGGGGTGGTCACGTCAAACAGGTGGATCTTGCGGTAGCGCGCGACTTCGTTGCCCTGCGGGTTGAACACAAGGGCGGTGTTGAACAGCTTCTCCCCATGCCGCTCGCCAATCGAGCCGCCATGCACGCTCACGCCATGCGCGCGCGCAATGCCGGACAGGAAGCGGTACAGCGGCCCGGCCTCGCCCGTGCCATCGGGGGCAGGCAGCACTTCGGCTGCGGCGAATTTCATGTCGTTCGTGCCGCCAAGGCAGCTCCACATCTCGGGCAGCACCACGAGGTCGGGCTTGTCGGCGGTGATGGCGGCGGTGATGAGGGCGCGGGCGGTGTCGATATTCTCGGGCGCGGAGGCGCCAGGCGCCATCTGGATGACGGTGGTGCGCATCTGGGCTGGTACTCCGTAGGCAGTGCCGCGTGACCATAGGACAGGCGGCCCGCCCCTAGCAACCGGCACGCTGGCCTGCCGCACTGTTAAGCTGCCGCACTGTTAAAAGGGGGCGTGGCGCGATAGGATGGCCTCTGGTTCAATATTGAAAAATCAATGGCACATTCCTCATCTTCCCGAACGGTCATCTTTGCAGCGCTTGGCGGCAACCTGCTGGTGGCGGCCACCAAGTTTGGCGCGGCCTTCCTGACCGGCAGCGCCTCCATGCTCAGCGAGGCCATCCATTCCCTGATCGATACCGGCAACCAGGGCCTGCTGCTCGTGGGCATGAAGCGCGCGACCCGCCCGGCCACGGCCACGCACCCGTTCGGCTACGGGCTGGAGCTGTATTTCTGGACCTTCGTGGTGGCGCTGCTCATCTTTGGCCTCGGCGCCGGGGTGTCACTGTATGAGGGGATCATCCACATCATCCACCCGCAGCCGGTGGCGCATGTGCTGGTCAATTACGCCGTGCTGGTGGCGAGCATCGTGTTTGAAGGCTCGGTGTGGCTGATGGCGCTGCGGGCCTTCCGCAAGGAGGGCAAGGGCCGGCGCGGCTGGGTGGAAGCCGTGCAGATGAGCAAGGACCCCACCGTGTTCACCGTCCTGTTCGAGGATACGGCGGCGCTGAGCGGGCTGTTCGTGGCGCTTTTGGGCAATGTGCTGGCCGAGTGGCTGGACATGCCGGTGCTTGATGGCGTGGCGTCGATCATCATCGCCTTCATCCTTGCGGTCACGGCGACCTTCCTCGCGCGCGAATCCCAGTCGCTGCTGACGGGTGAGGGCGTTGCGCCGGAAGTGCTGCGCGCGCTGCGCACCATGGCGCTCGGCGCGGACGGGGTGGAGCGGCTGAACGAGATCCGCTCCATGCATTTCGGCCCGCGCGACGTGCTGGTGGTAATCAGCCTCGATTTTCGCAATGACATGACGGCGGGGCAGGTCGAGATCGTGGTCAGCACGCTCGAGCGCCAGATCAAGCAGGCCTACCCCGAGGTCACGCGCGTGTTCATCGAGGCGCAGGACAGCCGTGGCCAGCCCGCCGCCACTGCTGCCCGCGGCACGGCCGTCACGCCGTGACGAATTCCGCCGCCCGGTAGCCCTGCGCGAAGAGCAGGCTGCGCAGCGTGGTGGCGTTGACCTGGTTGCTGATCTCGCGCCGCACGGCAGGCTTGGCGTGGAAGGCGATGCCCAGCCCCGCCACCCGCAGCATGGCCAGGTCGTTCGCGCCATCGCCCGTGGCCAGCGCATCTTCCACGTTCACGCCCTGAGCCGCGACAAGACGCCGCAGGTGCGCAAGTTTGGCATCCGGGCCTAAAATGGGCTGGCCCACCGCGCCGGTCAGGCTGTCGCCTTCGGTGAGCAGGGTATTGGCATGGTTTTCATCAAAGCCGCACAGACCGGCCACCCGGCTGGTAAAGAACGTGAACCCGCCAGACACCAGCGCCGTGCGCGCCCCGTTGGCCCCCATGGTGCGTACCAGTTCGGCAGCCCCCGTGTTGAGCCTGACGTCCTTCCACGCTTTTTCCAGCAAGGTCACGGGCAGGCCGCGCAGCAGGGCCACGCGCTCGCGCAGGGCGGCCTCGAATTCGATCTCGCCATTCATGGAGCGGCGCGTGATCTCGGCAATCTTCTCGCCAATGCCGGCATGGGCGGCGATGTCGTCCAGCGTTTCGCAACTGACAATGGTGCTGTCCATGTCGGCCACCAGCACGCGCTTGCGGCGGTTGCCAGCGGGCGTTACCAGCACGTCGATATGGGCCTTGGCGAACATGTCGCGCAGGGCCGCGATGTTGGGGGCCGTGCAGGCCATCTCGACCGCTTCGCCTTCCGACAGGGTCACGGGGGTGGCAGCGCCAGCAAGGTCGCGCGCGGCTTTGATATCGACCGCTGTGAGCGATGTGGCGTCACGGTTGGCCACCAGTACAAGGGTATGGGCGTGGGAAGGGGAATCAGCCATGGGGTCCGGGGTCAGTGAAAAAGGATGAAACAATGACACGCCCCCCCTCAGGGCAGGCGCGCGTGGCGCTAATCGTGGCGGGTCCGACCTGTTCGGGCAAGTCCGCACTCGCGCTGGCGCTGGCGCGGCATGTGGGCGGCACCATCATCAACACCGATTCGATGCAGGTCTACCGCGACCTGCGTATTCTCACCGCCCGCCCCACCATGGCGGAGGAAGCCTGCGTGCCCCATGCGCTGTATGGCGTGCTGCCCGCTTCGCGTAATGGCTCGGTGGCGTGGTGGCGCGAACAGGCGCTGGCGGCGGCGGAGCGCGCGTGGGATGCCGGGCGTGTGCCGATATTCTGTGGTGGCACGGGCATGTATTTCCGCGCGCTGACCGATGGGCTGGCTGATATTCCCCAGCCGCCCCCCACCATCCGCGAACGTGCGCGTGGCCTGCTGGCCGAACTTGGCGCCCCCGCCCTGCATGCCCGCCTGCAGCAGCTTGACCCCGAAACCGCCGCCACCCTGCGCCCCAATGATGGCCAGCGCCTGGCCCGTGCGTGGGAGGTGCATGCCGCCACCGGTCATGGCATGGCGTGGTGGCGGCGGGAGGCCGTGCTGCCCGGGCTTGATGCCCGCTTCATTGCCGTAAGGCTGCACCCCGCGCGTGACGGGCTGCGCGCGGCCATTGCCCGGCGCTTTCATGCCATGCTCGGGCAGGGTGCCATGGCGGAGGTGGAAGCCCTGCTGGCACAAAACCTGCCGCCCGACCTGCCCGCCATGCGGGCCCATGGCGTGCCCGAACTTGCCGCGGTGCTGCGTAGCGAGATGACGCTAGCGGATGCGGCGGCGCGCGCCATTACGCTGACCGGGCAATATACCAAGCGGCAGGCCACATGGTTTGCCCATCACCCGTGTGCTGCCCCGGCGGACACGTTTTTATATGAAAAACGATTCGAAAAAGACAAAACCGCGCAACAAATGGAAAGCGAAGACGATAAAATCATTTCTTTTGTTATTAAACGCATTGACGCGGGCCAAGGCTTTCCGTAAACCCGGCCCGGGATTTCGCCTGATCAGGGCTGGCCAGATTGTTCTGGCCACCAGTGGCGAAGGAGCAGGACCATGAACACAGCATCGCACCAGACCGACCTGAAGCCTCACGCAGCGGGCACGGATACATCCGTGCTCAGCGGTGCGGAGGTGCTTCTGCGCGTGCTGGCCGAGCAGGGGGTCGAGGTCATTTTCGGCTATCCCGGTGGCGCGGTTTTGCCGATTTATGATGCCATTTTCCGCCAGGATGCGATTCGCCACGTTCTGGTCCGCCACGAGCAGGCCGCCGTGCATGCGGCGGAAGCCTATGCCCGCTCGACCGGCAAGGTGGGCGTGGTGCTCGTCACCAGCGGGCCGGGTGCGACCAACACCGTGACCGGCCTGCTCGATGCCATGCTGGATTCGATTCCGGTGGTCTGCTTCTCGGGCCAGGTCGGCGTGCCGCTGATCGGCACCGATGCCTTCCAGGAGGCGGACACGACCGGCATCACCCGCCCGGCCACCAAATACAACTACCTCATCCGCCGCGCGGAAGACGTGGCCCCCTGCGTGCATGAAGCCTTTCATATCGCGCGCAGCGGCCGCCCCGGCCCGGTGCTCGTCGACCTGCCCAAGAACCTGATGGTCGGCCCCGCACCCTATAGCGAGGCCCCGCGCGTGCCGCATCCGTCCTACCGCCCGCAGACCGAGCCGGGCCGCGACGTGATTGCCCGCGCCGTGGCCGCCATGAAGGGCGCGCGCCGCCCGCTGTTCTATACGGGTGGCGGCATCATCAATGCCGGGCCGGAGGCATCGGCCGCCCTGCGCAAGCTGGTGGAAAAAACGGGCTTTCCGTGCACCTCCACGCTGATGGGGCTGGGGTCGATGCCCGCGGGCGACCGGCGTTTCCTGGGCATGCTGGGCATGCACGGTACGTACGAAGCCAACATGGCCACCCATGGCTGCGACGTGCTGATCGCGCTGGGTTCGCGCTTCGATGATCGCGTGACCGGCAGGCTCGATGCGTTCTCGCCCGGCTCGTTCAAGATCCATGCCGATATCGACCCCAGCCAGATCAACAAGATCGTGCAGGTTGACGTGGGCATCGTGGGGGATGCGCGGCGCGTGGCCGAGATGATGCTCGAAGAGTGGGAGTGCACGCCCGCCAATACCCGCCAGCCCATCGACATGGCGCAGTGGTGGCACCAGATCAACGAATGGCGCAAGACCGACAGCCTCGGCTTCGTGCAGGACAAGGCACCCGAGGCGATCATCCGCCCGCAATACGCCATCCGCCGCCTGCATGAACTCGCCACCGCCACCGGGCGCGACACCTATGTCTCGACCGAGGTGGGGCAGCACCAGATGTGGGCCGCCCAGCATTTCGGCTTTGACAAACCCAATCGCTGGCTGACCTCGGGCGGGCTGGGCACCATGGGCTACGGCCTGCCTGCCGCCGTGGGCGCGCAGATCGCCCACCCCGATGCGCTGGTGATCGACATCGCGGGTGAAGCCTCGACGCTGATGAACATCCAGGAACTGTCCACCATCGCGCAGTACCGCCTGCCGGTTAAGGTGTTCATCCTCAACAACCAGTATATGGGCATGGTGCGCCAGTGGCAGGAACTGCTGCATGACTCGCGCTATTCCGAGAGCTACAGCGCAGCACTGCCCGATTTCGTGAAGCTTGCGGAAAGCTTCCATGGCAAGGGGCTGCGCGCGACCTGCGTGGGCGAGCTTGATGGCGTGATTGCCGAGATGCTGGCCCATCCCGGCCCGGTGGTGGCGGACATATGCGTGGCGCAGGATGAAAACTGCTATCCCATGATCCCCTCGGGGGCGGCGCATAACCAGATGCTGCTTGGCCCCGATCAGGATGACGAGATCAGCGCCGAAGGCCGCATGCTGGTCTGATCTTGCGCCTGCCTGCGGCGGTTGTGCCGCAGGCTTCTCTGTCCTTTCCTGCCGCTCCTGCTCCCGCAGGGCGGCGCCCCAAGCAGTCAGGAAACACCATCATGACCACGCAGCAGGAGAGCCCGGTCTCTGCGGTCATTTCCATTCAGGTCGAGAACGAGAGCGGCGCGCTCGCCCGCGTGATCGGCCTGTTCTCAGGTCGTGGATACAATATCGAGAGCCTGACCGTGGCCGCGGTGGATGAAGCCCGCCGCCAGTCGCGCATCAATATCGTCACCACCGCGACCCCGCATGTGCTGGCCCAGATCCGCGCGCAGGTGGAGCGGCTGGTGCCGGTATACCGCGTGGCGGTCATGACCGGGCGCGAGCCGCACGTGGCGCGCGAGATGGCGCTCGTCAAGGTCATTGCCAGCGGCGAGCGCCGGGCCGACGCGCTGCGCATTGCGCAGGCCTTTCGCGCCCACCCGGTTGATGCCTCGGCCACCTCGTTCGTCTTTGAGCTGACCGGCGCGTCCGACAAGCTTGATGCCTTCATCGACCTCATGCGTCCCCTTGGCCTGGCCGAGGTGTCGCGCACGGGTATCGCCGCCATCGCCCGTGGGGCGGCAATCCTGTAAGGGTCGCGTTTTTTACTTCATCCGTTTTTTCATTCCCCAAGGAGCAAGACCATGCGCGTCTATTATGATCGCGATGCCGACGTGAACCTGATCAAGAGCAAGAAGGTTGCCATCATCGGCTACGGCAGCCAGGGCCATGCCCATGCCAACAACCTGAAAGATTCCGGCGTGACCGACATCGTTGTCGGCCTGCGCCCCGAATCAAAGGCCGTTGCCAAGGCTGAGGCCGCTGGCTTCAAGGTCATGACCCCCGCCGATGCCGCCAAGTGGGCCGACGTGGTGATGGTGCTGACGCCTGATGAAGGCCAGGGCGCGCTGTACAAGGAATCGCTGGAAAAGAACCTCAAGCAGGGTGCCGCACTCGCCTTCGCCCATGGTCTGGCCATTCACTTCCGCATTATCGAGGCGCGTCCCGACCTCGATGTGTTCCTGATCGCACCCAAGGGCCCTGGCCACACCGTGCGCTCGGAATACCAGAAGGGTGGCGGCGTGCCGTCGCTGGTGGCCGTGGCGCAGAACGCCTCGGGCAACGCGCTTGAAATCGCGCTGTCCTATGCTTCCGCCAATGGCGGTGGCCGTGCGGGCATCATCGAGACCACCTTCAAGGAAGAGGTCGAGACCGACCTGTTCGGTGAGCAGGCCGTGCTGTGCGGTGGCCTGGTCGAGCTGATCCGCGCTGGCTTCGAGACGCTGGTTGAAGCCGGTTACGCGCCGGAAATGGCCTATTTCGAGTGCCTGCACGAAATGAAGCTGATTGTTGACCTGATCTATGAAGGCGGCATCGCGAACATGAACTACTCCATCTCCAACACCGCGGAGTATGGTGAATACGTGTCCGGCCCGCGCGTGATCACGCCGGAAACCAAGGTCGAGATGAAGAAGATCCTGACCGACATCCAGGACGGCACCTTCGTGCGCAACTTCATCCTGGAAAACCAGTCCGGCAACATCGGCTTCAAGGCCACCCGTGCCCGCAACAACGAGCACCAGATCGAGAAAGTGGGCGAGAAGCTGCGCGCCATGATGTCGTGGATCGGCAAGAACAAGCTGGTCGACAAGGCCCGCAACTGATCTGTGCAAAATAGCGGGGGCGCTGTGTCGCCACCGTATTTTCAGCGCCAGCCGGAGTGTTCCGGCTGGCGTTTTTTTTATGTCCGCTTTCATGGGGCGGCCCCGCATTTGCCGTGACACGACCGGGCACGGGTGCCACCATGCGCGCCGATATGAACAGCCAGGAGCGCCGTATCGTGACGGATTACGTAATTCCCCCCTACACCCTTCCTGTCGTGCCGGTGGAGGGGAGTGCGGGCGTCTTTCCTGTCAGGCGGATATGGTGCGTGGGGCAGAACTATGCCGCCCATGCGCGCGAGATGGGCAGCAACCCCGAGCGCTCCGAACCCTTCTTCTTTGCCAAGCCCGGTGATGCGGTGGTGCCCGGCGGCGGGTTGCTGCCGTTTCCCGTCAGCACGGCCGACCTGCATCATGAGGTGGAGCTTGTCGCCGCCATCGGGCGCGAAGGGGCTGACATTGAGGTGGAGAAGGCACTTTCGCATGTCTATGGTTACGCGGTCGGGCTGGACATGACCCGGCGCGACCTGCAGGCCGCCGCCAAGAAGGCGGGCCGCCCGTGGGCGCTGGCCAAGGGGTTTGACCAGTCCTGTCCCATTTCCGCCATCGTGCCCGCCGCGCGTATTGGCCACCCCGAAAGCGGGGCCATTGCCCTGAGCATCAATGGCGAGCAGCGCCAGAAAGGCGACCTGGTGGAGATGATCTGGTCCGTGCCCGAAATCATCGCCTGCCTCAGCCGTTTTGTCACCCTCGCGCCCGGCGACCTGATCATGACCGGCACCCCCTCGGGCGTGGGGCCGGTCAAGCGGGGTGATGTGCTGCATGCCACCTGTGCCGGGGTGGGCGAACTGAACGTGACCTATACCGGCTGAAGCCTGCCGTATGTGGCCCCTGTCATCATAAAGGTTTCTGGATACCGCCTTTTTTCAGGAAGGCGGCCGTCTTTTCAAAGCTTTTTGAAAAAAGCTTCACCAAAAACTTTTCATTATTGGCGTAATGCCACGTGGCAGGCGTTTTACAGACATTCAGGGAAGGAAAAGAGATGCAATACCGCCAGCTTGGCCGCTCGGGCCTCAGGATTTCAGCCTTTACGCTGGGCACCATGACCTTTGGCGGCAAGGGTGACTTCGCCAAGACCGGCGACACCGACCTTGCCGGTGCCCGCCGCCAGCTTGACCTGTGCATCGAGGCCGGGATCAACATGTTCGATACGGCGGATATCTATTCAGCGGGCGTGTCGGAGGAAATTCTGGGTGCCGCGCTCAAGGGCCGTAGCGATGACATCATGGTCACCACCAAAGCCCGCTTTACCATGGGCACGGGCGCCAATGATGCCGGGCTGTCGCGCTATCACCTCATCCGCGCGTGCGAGGCCAGCCTCAGGCGGCTGGGGCGTGATCATATCGACCTGTATTACCTGCATGAATGGGATGGCCAGACCCCGCTTGATGAAACGCTCGAAGCGCTCGATACCCTGACCCGCGCGGGCAAGATCCGTTATACCGGGGTGTCCAACTTCTCGGCATGGCACCTGATGAAGGCGCTGTCGGTTGCCGAGCGTGACCGGCTGATCGCCCCCGTGGCCCAGCAGATCTACTACTCGCTCCAGGCGCGCGAGGCGGAATATGAACTGCTGCCGCTTTCGCTCGATCAGGGCATTGGCGTGCAGGTCTGGAGCCCCATGGCCGGGGGGCTGCTTTCGGGCAAGTATCGCCGCGGCAAGCCGCAGCCCGCAGGCACGCGCCAGATCGAGAAATGGGGCGAGCCGCCGGTTCATGACATTGAAAAACTCTATGACGTGGTGGAAGTGCTCGTAAGCATTGCCGAGGCCCGCAACATCTCGGCAGCCCAGGTAGCACTGGCCTGGGTGGCGCAGCGGCCTGCCATTACCTCCATCGTCATCGGCGCGCGCACCGAGGCGCAGCTTGTCGATAACCTCAAGGCCGCTGATCTTGTGCTGAGCGCTGAAGAAATCAGCCGCCTTGATGAAGCAAGCGCGCCGCCGCTGCTCTATCCCTACTGGCATCAGGCCAGCAATGCGTCCGATCGCCTCTCGGCCGCCGACCTGCTGCTGCTTGGCCCGGCGGTGGCGGCCAGGGCTGGTAAGCCAGAATAATAAACATAAGTTTCCGGGTGCCGCCTTTTTTCAAGAAGGCGGCGTTTCCCTGAAGCTTTTTGAAGAAAGCTTCACCAAAAACTTCTTGGTTATTGATAATTTTTTGCGGGATCAGATTTGCATCCTGCATCAATCGTCCATGACCAGTGCAGGGCTTCTCCATAACCCTTCGGACGAATGGCCGTTACGCCGATAAGGCACGGCAAGCTTGATCTGGATCAAGGTTGCGGACCCTGCGCCAATGGTCAGCTAACCCCATGATCAGACACGGCCTGGAAGCACGGAAACTGGCAGCCGGCATCTTGTAATAACATCGGCTGGACCCCATCTGGATTCCAGCGCCTTGCCGTTGCCTGTTGAGGGACGGCGCAAAGGCAGAACCATCATTGTCGCCTGATTGAAAGGGACGAAGAAACATATGAACATCGAGAAATTCACGGAACGCTCGCGCGGTTTCCTGCAGGCTGCCCAGACCATCGCCATGCGCGACTACAACCAGCAGCTTACGCCCGAGCACCTGCTCAAGGCCCTGCTGGATGATGATCAGGGTGCCGCGTCTTCCCTGATCCGCGCCGCAGGCGGTGACGTGCCCGCCATTACCAGCGCCAACGAGGCCGCTTTGGCCAAACTGCCAAAGGTGCAGGGCAGCGGCGCAGGCCAGCCCAGCGCCACGGGTGAACTGGTGCGCGTGCTTGATGCAGCCGAACAGGCGGCGCAGAAGGCGGGCGATGGTTTTGTGGCGCAGGACCGCCTGCTCGCCGCCATCGCCGCATCCGAAACGCCTGCCGGTCAGGCCCTGCGTGCAGGCGGTGCCACTCCCCAGGCGCTGGAAAAAGCCATTGCCACCATCCGCAAGGGACGCACCGTGGATAGCGAAAACGCCGAAGCCAATTTTGACGCGCTGAAGAAATATGCCCGTGATGTGACCGAGGTTGCCCTGCAGGGCAAGCTTGACCCGGTCATTGGCCGTGATGAGGAAATCCGCCGCGCCATTCAGGTGCTGGCGCGCCGCAGCAAGAACAACCCGGTCCTGATCGGTGAGCCGGGCGTGGGCAAGACCGCCATTGTCGAAGGGCTGGCCCAGCGTATCGTCAATGGCGACGTGCCCGAGGCGCTCAAGAACAAGAAGCTGCTCTCGCTCGACATGGGCGCGCTGGTTGCGGGTGCCAAGTTCCGTGGCGAGTTCGAGGAACGCCTGAAAGCCGTGCTCAAGGAAATCGAGTCCGCCGAGGGCCAGATCATCCTGTTCATTGATGAGATGCACACCCTTGTGGGCGCAGGCCGCAGCGATGGCGCGATGGATGCCTCCAACCTCATCAAGCCCGAACTTGCCCGTGGCGTGCTGCACTGCATCGGCGCCACCACGCTGGATGAATACCGCAAGTATATCGAAAAGGACGCGGCCCTCGCCCGGCGCTTCCAGCCGGTTTATGTGGGTGAGCCGACGGTGGCCGATACCATCTCCATCCTGCGCGGCATCAAGGAGAAATACGAACTCCATCACGGTATCCGTATTTCCGATGGCGCGCTGGTGGCGGCGGCAACCCTGTCCAACCGCTACATCACCGACCGCTTCCTGCCTGACAAGGCGATTGACCTTGTTGATGAGGCCGCAAGCCGCCTGCGCATGCAGATCGACAGCAAGCCCGAGGAACTCGATGAACTCGACCGCCGCCTGATCCAGCTCAAGATCGAGCGCGAAGCCATCCGCAAGGAAGACGACGCGGCGAGCAAGGAGCGTCTGGTCAAGCTGGAAGCCGAACTGTCGGAACTGCAGGAAAAATCCGATGCGCTGACCGCCGCCTGGCATGCCGAAAAGGACCGCGTGAACGCGGTGCAGAAGCTGCAGGAGGAAATGGATCAGATCCGCTCGGATATCGAGATCGCCCAGCGCAAGGGTGACCTCGCCCGGGCATCGGAGCTGATGTACAGCCGCCTGCCGCAGCTTCAGGCCCAGATTGCCAAGGCGCAGGAAGAGGCTGACCAGATCAGCAAGGGCGATGGCATGGTCAGCGATACCGTGACCGATCAGGGTATCGCCGCCGTGGTCTCGCGCTGGACCGGCGTGCCGGTGGACCGCATGCTCGAAGGCGAGCGCGCCAAGCTGCTGCGCATGGAAGATGAACTGCGCAAGAGCGTGGTGGGGCAGGAGCCTGCGCTCAGGGCGGTGTCCAACGCCGTGCGCCGCGCGCGTGCCGGGTTGCAGGACCCCAACCGCCCCATCGGCTCGTTCCTGTTCCTCGGCCCGACGGGCGTGGGCAAGACCGAGCTGTGCAAGGCACTGGCCCGCTTCCTGTTCGATGACGAGAAGGCCCTGTTGCGTATCGACATGAGCGAGTTCATGGAGAAGCATGCCGTCTCGCGGCTCGTCGGTGCGCCTCCCGGCTATGTTGGCTATGAGGAAGGCGGCGTGCTGACCGAGGCCGTCCGCCGCAGGCCCTATCAGGTCATCCTGTTCGATGAGGTCGAGAAGGCGCATGAGGATGTGTTCAACATCCTGCTGCAGGTGCTCGATGACGGTCGCCTGACCGATGGGCAGGGGCGTACGGTTGACTTCCGCAACACCCTGATCGTGCTGACCAGCAACCTTGGCTCTGAAGTGCTGGCCCATCTGCCTGATGGTGAATCGGTTGATAGCGTGCGGCCCGAGGTCATGCAGGTGGTGCGCAACCACTTCCGGCCCGAGTTCCTCAACCGCCTGGACGAGATCATCCTGTTCTCCCGCCTGCAGAAGGCGGATATGGGCAAGATCGTGGAAATCCAGATCGGTCGCCTGCGCAAGCTTCTGGCTGACCGCAACATCACGCTCCGTCTCGACAAGGGGGGTGAGACCTGGTTGGCCAATGAGGGCTACGACCCGGTCTATGGTGCGCGTCCGCTCAAGCGCGTGATCCAGCGCGCCCTGCAGAACCCGCTTGCGGGCCTGCTGCTTGAAGGCACCATTCATGACGGTGAAACCGTGACCGTTGATGCGAAGGATGACCACCTGACCATCAATGGCACCGAGGTCGAGGCCGACTGATACCGGCGCACGGCACCGGATTTGGGGAAAGGAGGGGCTTGCCCCTCCTTTTTTCATATAATTTTCACTTTGCGTGCATTTTTTTTGGTGCGGTTTGTGAATGTTATGTGTGTTTTATGGCTGAATACCGTGTGTTTTTCGGGTTTTTGGCATAGCGTTGACAGGGGGGGCTAATATCCGTAAAAGCCCCTTCACCGGACGGCGATGCTGCTCCGGCGGTTCTTTGACAAGAGAATAGAGAGAGTATCTGGAAGGGATATGCTGGCGGCGCGATTGTTGTCTTTAGGGATGATGATTGGCGGTCTGGACTGGGTGAGACTGGTCTAGGTAGCTTGGCGTATCTTTTTAGGAATATGCGTTGAGTGTTT
>NZ_JARWSK010000003.1 GCF_031081985.1 Komagataeibacter xylinus
AGCTCAAGAAGTTTCCTCAGCGCCGCCGGTGATTGGGGATATAGGACCCACACACCCCAGCGTCAATCAGAAAAATGCGGAATGAGCGAAAAAACCTGTTCCTGCATGCGGGCATATGCCTGAAAAACGGCATCAGACTGCGAATTGCGGGCCATAAAAAACAATCTGCAAAAACAGGCTTCCCCCATCTGTGGCATAAATCCTATCCATTTAAGGCAGGCGCAAAGCGACATGTTTTGAGACATACCGCCTGAAATCACAGTCATTCATTGCAAAAGCTGGGTCTCATGACGAATCAGTCTCCCAAATCTTCCCTCATCAGCGAGGTCAATGAGCGCGTTGCCGTACGCATGACCTTCATATTCGGCAGCATCTGGTGCGTTTACGGCTTTCTGGTTTTTTCGCTCATTCCGCTCGCCGCGCCCGCATGGCAGAACACGCTGCTCTATATAAGCAACTGCATTCAGCTTGTTGCCCTGCCCGCGCTGATGGTGGGCAACGCGGTTCTGAGCCGGGGCGCGGACCAGCGCGCGGCGGAAGACCACGCGGCGCTGATGGAAATTCTCAATGACGTGCGTGACGAGGTGACCGAGCTGAAAACGGTCATCAACGAACTGAGCCGCAAAACGGATGAGGTCGCCCATCGCCCGCCGTCGGAAGTGGTATCGATTTCTGATGAGGCTGTTATCAACGTGACGGATGAAGCGCCGCATACCACTCCACCTGCTTCGGCATCCTGACCAGTCCTATCCATTGAGGGAGAACCACATGCCTCCGGACCTGAATCGCAGTGAAATCGTGGCGGAACTGACCGCCATGTCCGACCGCTACGAACGTGCATTGGGTGAAAACGACATCCCTGAACTCGACACCCTGTTCTATCACGGGCCTGAAACGGTGCGGTATGGCGTGGGCGAGACGCTTTATGGCTATGACGAGATTGCCGCTTTCCGCCGCAACCGCACGGGCGGTTCGCCGCCGCGCGATGTGCTGCGGCGGCACATCACCGCCATTGGCACGGATCTGGGCACGGTTGACCTGGAATTCCGCCGCCATGGCAGCGAACGCATCGGGCGGCAGAGCCAGACATGGGTGCGCATGCCCGATGGCTGGAAGATCATCGCGGCGCATGTCTCTCTCATGGCCGATATTTCCTGATTTAGTCGTCCGCCCTGCCCTGTAGCTGCGCCAGAGCATCAACAAACCCGGTGGCGAAGGAGGCTGGCCCCTGCGCGGGTCCGGCCGCCATTTCCGCCGCGCGGGCATAAAGGGCATGCACGGCGGCTACTGTTGTCAGCCGCTCGTGCGGATCAGCAGGCGTCACCGCAAGGCCCGCTGCAATCAGGCCACCAAGGGCGCAGCCTGCGCCTGTTACGGCCGTCAGCCAGCGATGGCCGCCCGGTATGATGATCTGTTGACCATCAGGGGAAAGGACATGATCCTCCGGCCCGCTGATGGCCACGATCGCGCCCGACCTGCGCGCCAGCGCCACCCCCAGCGGCACGGCCTGCGTGATCGAGGCTGTTGTCTCCACCCCGCGCGCGGTAGCAGCACCACCTGCCAGCGCCATGATCTCGCTGGCATTGCCACGAATGACAGCGGGCCTGCATGCCGCCAGGCGGCGAATGATATCATCATATTCCGCAACACCCGCCCCCATGGCGACGGGATCGAGCACCCATGGCACTTCTGCCGCATTGGCCGCATCGATTGCGGCCAGCATGTCGTGCTCTGTCGCGTTGATCAGCCCCGCCGCGTTCACCCATAGCCCACCAGCTTGCGCCCCGAAGGCCACAGGCCAGCCGGGTGCCGCCCCGATGGCGGGAGCCGCCCCTACGGCAAGCAGCACGTTGGCGCTGAGGGCGGCGGCGACATAATTCGTCAGGCCATAGACAAAAGGCGCATCCGCGCGGATGCGCCGCAGGGCAGGCCCGCAATCGGGACTGTCATGCCGCATGCGGCGCGGGGCAAATGTTACAGGATGCATCGCAGTGTTTCCTTCCCTTCCTGTCATGCAGGCAGAGGGCATGAAACAGACAGGGGTTGCCTTTTGATGATAATCAACTGAAAAACAAAGGACGAACCCGGTCAACCATGCCGGAGCCCAGTGACGACCTTCATGCTCCCAGCCAGCCTATCGTAACAGGAACATATCGTGCGCCCAGCTCTTCTTTCCGCCCCCGTCCTTCTTGCAGCAGGACTACTGGCCGCTCCTTCCGCCTGGGCGGCTGATGCGCTGGGCCAGCCAACGGCTTCGCTGTGCTTTCGCCTGCATGACGCAGCCCTTGCCGGTGGCTATTCATGGGGCAAGGGGCGGCTTTATTTTGGCGGCCATTCCTACCCGGTCAAGATTACGGGCGGTGGCGCTGTGGGAATCGGCTACAGCACGCTGCGGGGCGAAGGAAAGGTCTATAACCTCGCCCGCCTGTCCGACATCAATGGCACGTACTGGTCGGTGCGGGCCGAGGGCACGATTGGCCGGGGCCGCAACGTGGCGGTGCTTGATAACAACCACGGCGTCGACATCAAGGCGACCATGCATACGAGTGGCGCGCATCTGGCGGCTGCCGTCATGCGCCTGACCCTGAAGGTCAATCCCGGTGGCGAGCGGGCCGAGGCCATGCCCGCTTCGTGCAGCTCCCCCGCCCGCTAGACCGTACTGATCACGATCTCGACAAGGTTGGGCCGCCCCGACGCCATGGCGGCCTCAATGGCCGGGGCAATATCGGCTGCCCGCGTGATCTGCCGGGCCTCGAGCCCGTATGAAGTCGCCATCGCCTGATAATCAATGGGCGGATCGCACAGATCCATCGCCAGGAAATTCCCCTGCCGGGCCGAGACATAATGCGTCTGCCCGCGCATGAAGCCCTTGAGCACGTTATATTCGCGGTTGTTCATCACCACGAATGTCACGGGCAACTGCTCATGCGCCGCAGTCCAGATCGCCTGCGGGGAATAGAGGGCCGCGCCATCACCCACAAGGCAGACCACCGGCTCGCCCCCCAGCCCGAGCGAGGCCCCCACCGCAGCCGGCATGCCCCAGCCCAGCGCGCCGCCGCGCAGGAAGGAATACTGCGCCGCCCAGTCGCTGTTGAGGAACATGCGCGTGTAGGATGACGTGGCAATCGCCTCATCCACAATGGCAACCTGGGGGCCAATGGCGCGCACGGCCTCGTGGGCGGCAACGCAGGGCGCAATGACCGCATCATCCTGATGAGCCGCCACCAGTTCCTCGGCCTCAAGGCGCCTGCGGGTGCGGGCCGCCACGACGTTTTCGCGCGCGGCGACATGGGCCGCGCGGTTCGGCTCCGTCTCGCGCTGCAACAGCGGCAGCAGCACATCGAGCGAGGCGCGGATATTACCCACAAGGGAGAGCGGCGTCTGGAATGTGCGGCCAAGGTCACGCGCATCGGCCGAGACCTGATACACCGCGCAATCCGGCGGCACGGGCGAACCTTCGGAATAAAGGATGGTGATGAGCGACTTGCCGCCGAGCGCGAAAATCGCATCATAATCCGCAAGGCGGCTGGCAATATCGGTCGCGCGCGTGGGCATGTTGCCTGCCCAGAGCGGGCATGAGGTGGCGAACGGAATGCGCGAGGGCCATGACGCGCCATAAACCGGCGCCCCCAGTATGTCGGCCACCGCGGCGACCTGTGCTGCGGCATCTGCACCATGCACCTCATCGCCCGCGATAATGGCCAGCCGCCCCGGCGCGATGGCCGCCAGCGCGCGGGCCAGTTCGGGCAGGCCACCGGCTATGGCCTCGCGGTTGATGACAGAGGGTCTGCCGATGTCGATATCGCTGGCCTCCTCCATCACATCCATGGGCAGCGACAGGAAAACCGGCCCCGAGGGGGCTGCCATCGAATCGTTGAAGGCACGGCGCACCAGCACGGGCAACTGGTCGGCATGCAGCACTTCCTGCGCCCATTTGACGGCAGGGGTTGCGATGCTGACCAGATCACCAAACAGCAGCGGGTCGGAAATGGTATGCCGCGAATCCTGCTGGCCCGCCGTCACCACCAGCGGTGTCTGCGATACGCTGGCATTGAGCAGGTTGCCCATGCCATGCCCCAGCCCGCCCGCCGTGTGCAGGTTGAGAAAGCCGGGGCGGCCTGCCGCCTGCGCATAGCCATCGGCCATGGCCACCACGCTCGCCTCCTGCAGGGCCAGGATGTATTTCAGGTCCGGGCGGCGCTGCAGGGCATCGATCAGGGGGAGTTCGGTCGTGCCGGGATTGCCAAAGATATAGCGAACCCCTTCACTTTCCAGAATTTCCAGAAGAATGTCGGCGCCACGACGCCCTCCCGTTCCCCGTGCCGCGACCTCAAGCGGTGTAATGGCCATGCTGTTCCCTGCCTGCTTTGAAGGTGTGGGTCATGGCACCACGTTTTGGGGAGCGGGTCCAGCAGCAGCGGGGGAAGCTGGCGTCAATTTTTATCTTGATAATGATAGTGATTATCATTATCAAGAATGCAACCCGTGGGTCACCCGACAGAATCCCAACCGTCGATTTCCCAACTCTGCCCACGGAAACTTACGGCATCACCTGCACCCGGGTGATGCCGTTTTTTTATGGGAAGGCGGCACCGGCATACATCATGTGATTGACCACCCGCCGCAACGCGAAGATGATACACCCTTACGCGATCATGAAAGTACGCCCCTTGCCTGCCGACAGTCCTGCGCCACTGACTGCCCAGACAACCGCCCATGGCGCGCAGCCGGATCCTGATCCGACACTCCCCGTCCTTATCGAGACCCTGCGCCATGATGGCATCATTACGGCCCGCCAGGCCGAGGCAGCACGGTTCTGGGCCACGGATTACCGGATTGGCGTGATGGGGCTTGAAGACCCGCTGTTTGACCGGACATCGCTCGGCCTGTCACGCCGCCCGCTCAACGGGCGGAGCGGGTCGATCAACCGGTATCGGTATATTCACGATATTATCGGGGGCCGTTACGAGCGTGTGCTCATTGGCGCGATGATTGACCAGCGCCCCCTGCCAGAACTCGCCCGCCATGCCCGGCATGACCCGCAGCATATGGGGCAGGTTCTCGCCCTGCTGCTTGATTTCCTGACCCGGCATTACGATGCCATGCCCGGTCATCTGTGGCGCGGCTGAAGCTGGTGGCAGCGCGGGCTTCAGCCAATCCCTAAAAAAAATGCCGCCCTTTTTTGGAAAAAGGCGGCATCGGATGCTTTTATTCTTTTTTATCAGTCAGCCATTGTTCAAACCGGCTGTCAGTCCTGGCGGTAAGCCTCGGCAAAGGCTGCGGCCGCACCCAGCAGGCCGGGCTGCGGGTAGGTGATCAGCTTCACCGGCATGTCCGACATCATGCCCTCGAACCGGCCCTTGGCCACGAAACGTTCGGCAAAGCCTGAATTGGGCAGGTGCTTGGCCAGGCGCAGCCCGAGGCCGCCGGCAATCACCACGGCACTGCCACCCTGCGCCAGCGCAAGGTCGCCCGCCACGGTGCCCAGGCTGAGGCAGAACCGCTCGAGGGCTGCGGCAGCCACGGGGTCAGAACCTTCCAGCGCCATGGTCCACAGGGCCTTGTCATCACGCGCCTTGACCGAGAGTTCCCCCATTTCGGCAATCGCCTCATACAGGTTCAGAAGGCCCGGTCCGGACACCACGCGCTCGACCGACACGCGGCGGTAACGGCGGCGCAGCACGGTCAGGATCCGGTCCTCCAGCGGGTCGAGCGGCGAGAAATCGATATGCCCGCCCTCGGTCTCGCACACGAAGTAACCCTTCTTGCGCCGCACGATGTAAGCCGAGCCCAGCCCCGTGCCCGGCCCCACCACGGTAGTCACGCCCTGCTCGGGCAGCGGAACGTCAGGCCCGCAGATATGCTGGAGGCTGTCCGCGCCCACCTGTGCCACGGCATGGGCCACCGCGCCGAAGTCATTGACCAGGATCAGTTCGTCCACCCCCAGCTTGACCGGCAGCCACGCAGGCTGGATCACCCACGGGTTGTTGGTCAGCTTGAGGATATCGCCCTTGATCGGGCATGCTACGGCAATGCCCGCCGCCTTGGGCAGCGGGCGGTCGACCACGCGGGCAAAGGCTTCCCATGCCAGTTGCAGGCTGGCGTGATCGGCACATTTGAGGGTCGTGGCCTCCCCCAGCGTGACGACACGGCCCTGGTCCACCTGGGCAATGGCGAACCGCGCATGGGTTCCACCAATGTCAACTGCTACGATCTCTTTCATGTCCGGTCACGCTCCGTGGCCATACGGCAGATTGCTGCCCGCATTATTGTAATAAAAATGGCCTGCAAGTGTGCCTGTCCCCGGCATTCCATGCAACAGGCAGATGAATTGAAGCTTCGCAGGCCCGTGGGTTCACGTCTCGGATATGAAAAAAGACCAGCCGGGTCGGCATTTCATTGATCGAGGTCACAAAATGGCCATAATCGCCGCGATCAGGACTAAAATACATTTTATTATACCCGGCGCATGGCTGGAAATCAGTCCGTCTGGTCCGCCCTGATGGCGGAAAGGATGCGCCGCTTGAGCGGCCACGGCACCAATGTGTCAATCAGCCGCAGCACCGAGAACACGAACGGAAAGACCAGATGGGGCTGGTTACGCGCTACCGCGCGCGCAATGCGGCGGGCGGCAGACGGCGCGCTCTGCAGGAAGGGCTTGGCTCCCACCACGCGGCGGCTCATGGGCGTATCGACAAACCCCGGCGAGACCAGGGTCACCCCGATGCCCAAAGGGGCGAGGGCCATCTGCTGGGCCTCGGCAAAGCGCTTGAGCCCTGCCTTTGAGCCGGAATAGGCCGCAGCAAACGGCAGTGCATGAAACGCCGCGACCGAAGCAAGCATGACGATATGCCCCCGCCCGCGCGGCACCATGCATTCGGCCGCCGCCGCCGCCATGGCGGAAGGGGTGGCGTAATTGACCAGCCCCAGCCGCAGCACGTCCTCCGCCTTTTCCACCACGTCATCGCTGCGGCGCATGTCGCCAAGGCCCGCGGCGAGGATGGCGATGCCAATGGGGTGGGCCGCATCATCGGCGCGCAGGGCCGCGATGGCGGCGGCCCCATCGGCCAGATCGAGCACGCGGGTCTGGACCGCCACGCCGCAACCACGCGCGCGCGCCGCCACCGCCTCGAGCCGCTCCGCGTCGCGCCCCCACAGCACAAGCGGGCGCCCCTGGGCTGCATAAAGCCATGCCAGTTCCGCTCCTATCCCGCTCGAGGCCCCCGTAATGAGCACATATCGGCCTTCATCCGTGCGTGATGCAGAGCTTACTGTCATTGTCCATCTTCCTTTTCAGGGTCCATCTGTGCCATGAGCACAACAACAGGACGGACCACCGAATCATTTCTTTCAACCCATGCCTGCATAGCCTGCCCCGTTTTGCCACGGAATGAAGGTCGATGCCGGTAATGTTCAGGATGCAACGAACCGGTCATGAACGAAACCGATCGTCTTACTATCGTACCCGTTTCCGGTTTTCGTCAGATGACCACCTTCATCCAGTTGCCCCGCCACCTCTATGCGGGGCTGCCAGGCTATGTGCCGCCGCTTGACCTGACCCAGCGCGACCTGCTCACCCCGCGCAAGAATTCTTTTTTCCGCAACGGGCGGGCACAGTATTTTCTCGCCATGCGCGGCGGGCGGGCCGTAGGCCGTATCTCGGCGCAGATCGATCCGGTCTCGATGGAGCATTATGGCGCGCCGATCGGCTTCTTTGGCGCGTTCGATGCGATTGACGACCTTGAGGTGGTGTCCGCCCTGCTGGATGCCGCCGGCACCTGGCTGCGCCAGCGCGGCATGAAGACCATGCGCGGCCCCCAGACGCTCGACAGCAATGGCGAGTTCGGGCTGATGCTTGAAGGCCACCACGCCCTGCCCATGGTGGCCATGCCGTGGCACCCCAAATGGCTGCCGGGCATGATGGATGCCTGCGGCTGCACCAAGGTGCGCGACCTCGTGGCCTACCAGATGCACACCGGGCCTGATGCAGAGGAAGCCCATCTCGTGCCCGCCAGCCTGCGGCTGGGCGAAGGCAGGCTGGGCAATGTCACCACGCGCGGCCTGCGCATGGACCGCATCAAGGAAGATGGCGAGATCCTGCGTGCGCTTTACAACGATGCCTGGCGCAATAACTGGGGCTCGATCCCGCTGGCGCGCGAAGACATCGAATCCATGATCGTGGAGATGAAGCCCCTGCTCAAGCCCGAGCACTTCGTGCTGATCGAGCAGGCGGGCACGCCTGTGTGCGTGGCGCTGGTGGTGCCCAACGTGTTCGACATCTCGGCTGACCTGAATGGCGCTCCCTCACCCCTGGGCTGGCTCAAGCTGGGCAAGCGGCTGCTGCGCCACGAGTTCCATTCGGCCCGCGTCATCCTGCTTGGCGTGAGTTCCGTGCTTGATGGCACGGCCCTTGGCGCGATCATGCCCGCCCTTGCCATTACCGAACTCATGAAGCGTGGCCGCAGCCTGCCCTACCGCACCATCGAGCTGGGCTGGGTGCTGGAAACCAACACGTCCATGCGCCGCCTGATCGAGCGCATCACGCCCGAGCCGTGCAAGCGCTACCGGGTGTATGACCGCCCGCTGGAAGAGTAAGGGAGAATAAAAGTTTTTGGGTGCCGCCTTTTTTCAAAAAGGCGGTGTTCTTGTGTTTCAGGGCTGGACGTGGCTCCAGCCCCGGCGGGCCAGCTTTATGTCCCGCCCGGCTTCATCACGCACCCGCACGCCGCTCCCCGGCACGATCTGGCCAATGCGGGTCACGGCAACACCCACGCGGGCCGCATGGGCCAGCAGGCGGCTTTCCTGCGCGGGGGGCACGGCCAGCAGCAGTTCATAATCATCGCCACCCGTCAGGCATTGGGGCAACCATGAAGGGCCGAGCGCGCGCACGGCGGGCGAAAGCGGCACCTGTGGGGCTTCGATGATGGCCCCCACCCCGCTCTCGCGCGCCATATGCCCCAGGTCCTGCACCAGCCCGTCCGACACATCCATGCCGGCCGAGGCAATGCCGCCGAGCGCAAGCCCGAGCCGCGGGCGTGGCAACTGATAGCGACTGGCCAGAAAGCCATCGGGGTCGGGCACCTGCCCCTGCCGGGCCAGCAGGCCCATGGCGCCATCGCCAATCGTGCCGGTCACCCACAGGCCGTCACCCACCCGTGCGGTATTGCGCCGCAGCGCCATGCCGGGCGCCACATGCCCCAGTATGGTGAGCGAGAGCACCAGCGGGCCGGATGTGGCGGTGGTATCGCCACCCAGCAGGGTAATGGCAAACTGCCGCTGGTCCTGCGCAAGGCCCGCTGCAAAACCGGCAAACCACGCCTCATCCCGCGCAGGGGGCATGGATACGGTCAGCAGGTAGCCCAAGGGCGTCGCATCCATGGCTGCAAGGTCGGACAGGTTGCAGCGCAGCAGTTTACGGCCAATGGTGTGCGACGGGTCATCGGGCAAAAAATGTACGCCCTCGACCATGGCATCCGCCGCAACGACAAGTTGCTGGCCCGCAGGGGGCGTGAACACGGCCGCGTCATCGCGCAGGTCCAGCGCGCCATCGCCTGCCAGCGGGCGGAACACGCGGGCAATAAAGCCGAATTCGGCTGGCAGGCCATCCTCCCTGGCGCGATCCGGTGCCATGGCCGCCCTCCTTATCCCGCTTCAGGAAGCCGGGCTGTCGGGGGCTTCATCAACGACGTCCTGCGCTGCCTCGGCCGGGGCGGCGGGTGCTGGTTCGTGCACCCGGCGCGATAGCACATCGAGCACGCCGTTGAGCATGCGCGGCTCGTCACCGGCCAGGAAGCCGTGGCCGATATCCATGTATTCGTTGATGATGACGCGCGCGGGTGCGGGATCTGCGGCCAGCATCTCGCCGGCCGCCGCATGCATGATCGCACGCAGCACCGGGTCAAGGCGGGCCAGCGGCCACGACGCGGGCAGGATCTCGTGCAGGAGCGCATCGATGCGCTCCTGCCGGGCGATGGCCCCGCGCACCACGATGCCGAACAACCGGGCATCGGCCTCGGGCACCTGGCCTTCGGCATATTCAGACCCGGCCCCGCCAAGGCGGTGGCGGTTGAACTGGTTGATGACCTGCTCGGCCCCTTCATGCCCCTGCTCGATCTGGAACAGGGCCTGCACCGCTGCCACGCGTGAAGCGGTGCGGGAACGGACCTTGGGCTGCCGGTCGCCGTCTGTCTGTGTCATGGCGCGTTACTCCTGCTGTGGCGTTGCTGCAAAATCACGGCTTCATCGCCTCTTTGGGCGGCGGGGTCCAGTTCAATCTTTGTCTTTCGGGCCGGAAGGCGGAAAGTCCTCGCTGCTCCCGCCCGGCCCGGCGGTCGAAATCGTGGCAAGGATATCAGCAAAATCCTTGGTTTCACGGAAATCCCAGTGCACGCTGGCAAAGCGGATATAGGCGACCGAATCAATTTCGCGCAGCGTTTCCATGACCAGCCGCCCGATATCGCGTGAGGGGATGTCCGTCTCCCCCATCGCCTCGAGCCTGCGCACCAGCCCGGTGACGATCCGCTCGATCCGCTCGGCATCAACCGGGCGCTTGCGCAGGGCAACCTTGACCGAACGCGCCAGCTTGTCGCGCTCGAAGGGCACGCGCCGCGCATCGGCCTTGATCACGACCAGATCACGCAACTGCACGCGCTCGATGGTGGTGAAGCGCTGCCCGCATGAGCCACAGATGCGCCTGCGACGGATGGCCGCCCCATCTTCATGCGGGCGGCTGTCCTTTACCTGTGTGTCGTCATGTCCGCAAAAAGGGCAACGCATGGGCAAGCTGTTCCTGATCTGGGGGCAAAATGGCGGCCGGGATGGTCTCAGGCCCCGGTCTGCGCCAGCACATCGAGCACCGCCTCGCCATAGCGGGCCAGCTTCGAGCCGCCCACGCCACGGATCATGCCAAGCTCATCAAGCGTGGTCGGGCGCTCGAGGGCAATATCATGCAGCACCGCATCATGAAAAATGACATAGGGCGGAATTTCCTGTTCACGCGCCTCGCCCAGCCGCCAGCTACGCAGCGCCTCATAACGGGCAGCGGCCTCGGGCGTGAGGTCGGCCATGGCAGGGCGCGTGCCGCCACCGGTACTGCGCGCGGCCTTGAGATCCTCGGTCGCGTCCTCGCGCAGCATGATCGGCTCCTCGCCGCGCAATATGGGGCGCGCGCGGCCTTCTTCAAGGGCAAGGGCATTGTATTCGCCCGTAACCCTGATGGCCCCGCGCGCGATGAGCTGGCGGATCACGCCGCGCCAGAACGGCTCGGGCCGGTCGCGGCCAATGCCAAACACGCTCAGCTTTTCATGCCCGTGCCGCGCCGTCATGTCCGAAGCCTTGCCCCGCAGCACGCCTGCAACATGCACCGCGCCAAAGCGCTGGCCGGTGCGGTAGATGGCCGAGAGCACCTTCTGCGCGGCCACCGTGCCATCAAATGTGGCCACCGGGCTGCGACAGTTGTCGCAATGGCCGCAGGCTTCATCAAGTTCCTCGCCAAAACACGAGAGCAGCGCCTGGGTGCGGCAGCCCGTGGTTTCGGTCAGGGCGATCATGGCCTCGAGCCGCGCGCTCATGATGCGTTTCTGCGCATCAGGCGCGTTGGACTGCTCCAGCCAGTAACGTGCGCGGGCCATGTCATCGCCGCCATAAAGCAGCACGGTCTCGGCCTGCTCGCCATCGCGCCCGGCACGACCGATCTGCTGGTAATACCCTTCAGGCGAGGATGGCATGTCCAGATGCACCACGGCGCGCACATCGGGCCGGTCAATGCCCATGCCAAAGGCGATGGTGGCCACGATCACCACCGGCTCGCCCGAGCGGAAGCGCATCAGTGCCGCGCGCTTTTCCACCGGCGAGAGGCCGGCATGGAACGGTAGCGCCGCATAACCCTTGCCCGCCAGCGAACGCGCCACGCGCTCGGTCTTGCTGCGGCTGCCGCAATACACGATGGAGGCCGCCCCCCGGTGCCGGTCGAGAATGGCGGTAAGCTGGCGGATTTCCGATGTCTTGGGCTTGACCGCGATATCGAGGTTGGGGCGGTGGAAACTGGCCTTGAGCACCGTGGCATCGGGCATGGCCAGGGCTTCAAGAATGTCGCTGCGCGTGCGCGCGTCCGCCGTGGCGGTAAGGGCTATGCGCGGCACATTGGGAAAATGCTGCGGCAATGCCGCAAGCTCGCGGTATTCGGGGCGGAATTCATGCCCCCAGGCCGAGATGCAGTGCGCCTCGTCAATGGCGATGACCGAGAGCGTGAGCCGCCCGAGCCGGTCGAGCATGCCCGGCGAAAGCAGGCGCTCGGGCGAGACGTAGAGAATGTCGAGCCGACCTGCCATCAGGTCAGAGCGCACGCGGGCGGCGTCCTCGGGTTCCTGCTCGGAATGCAGGGCGCCCGCATTGACGCCAAGCTGCCGCAGGGCGGCAACCTGATCATCCATCAGCGCGATCAGGGGCGAGATGACCAGCCCCGTGCCGGGCCGGGCAAGGGCGGGCACCTGATAGCACACGCTCTTGCCACCACCGGTGGGCATGAGCACCAGGCAGTCGCGCCCGGCCATGACCTCCGCCACCGCCTGCTGCTGCAGGCCACGGAAATCGGGGAAGCCGAAAACCTCGGCCAGCACCGCGCGCGGGTCGCGCGTGCTGCCTTCAGGCGCCGTCATATCATGAAAAGCGGGACTTTCGCTCAGTGTCCACCGACCTCGATCTCGACACGGCGCGAGGCCAGCGCACCGTCCTCGTTGTTCATCGGGCCACGCGGCTGCTGGCTGATACGGCCTGCATCCACGCCGTCAACCGCAAGCTGGCGGGCCACGATCTTGGCGCGGTCAATGGCCAGCAGTTCATCAGCCGACAGGTCATGGCTGGCGGCGGCATAGCCTTCAACGCGCACCTTGGAATGGTTTGTCACCGCGCGCTGGGCCGCCTGAGAGATCACGGTCTGGGCCGGGGCATCAAGCTGGGCGGAATTGGGGGTGAAGAACACGACATACTTGCCCGGATGGCCACCAGCGCATCCTGTCAGCAGACCAAGACCAAGAAGAAGGGACAGGCGACGCATGATGGAGTTACTCCCGTTTCAGGTATGCATGACGGACCGCGCCCAGCCTTGAGGTGTGTCCGATCCGGTTTTGAGCTACTTCGTGCCCGCTGGGGCGGGGCACGTCAATCCTTTCGGCAGGCGGGGCGGCCCCTTCATGCCGTAGCCGCCACGGTTTTACCACCCACGATACGCCATGCCTGATCCAGCTTTTCCACACCTGTCAGCCGGTGCACGATCAGAATGACCGTGCGCCCCTGCGTCACCTCATTGAGGGTGAGCAGGAATTCACGCTCGGTCTGGGCATCCAGCCCGGTGGCCGGTTCATCCAGAATCAGGATCGGTGCATGCGAAAGCAGCACGCGGGCCAACGCCAGGCGCCGCCCCTGCCCGCCTGATACGCTGGCACCACCCTCGCCCAGCCAGCTATCCAGCCCATCGGGCAGTTCACGCACCACATCGGCCACGCGGGCCTGCTCGAGTGCTGCCCACAGGTCAGCCTCGGTGGCGTCGGGACGGCCAAGCAGCAGGTTGGCACGAATCGTATCGGTAAACAGGTGCGTCGCCTGTGACAGCCAGGCAATCCGCTCGCGCATCGCCTCGTCGCGGATGGTGGCGATATCCTCTCCGCCGAGCGTAATGCGCCCTGCCTGTGGCCCCACCACCTTGAGCAGCAATGCCGCCAGCGTGGACTTGCCCGCCCCCGAAGGCCCCATGACCGCAATGCGCTGGCCTGCGGGAATGCTCAGGTCAAGATGATCAAGCACCGGCGCACGCGCCTCGTCCCACCGGAAGGAAACCTGCTCGAAGCGGATGTCGGTACCCGCGGGCGCAGGCTGCGTGCCTTCGGGCGGGGCATGCCCGGGCAGGTCGCCCACCGCCACCACGCGCGCGGCGGCACGGGTAATGTTGCCCGCAAGCGCGCCCGCGCGCGTCAGCCCGCCAATGCTCTCGAAAGCCGCAACCGTAAGGAACAGAACGGCCGCAGCCTGCAGCGGGGGAATCCGCGGCAGGCCCAGCCCCAGGGCTGCGGCCAGCACCGCCACAACCGCCGCCTGCCCGCACAGATAGGAGGCGGCACCTGCCAGCGCCAGCATGCGGGCCTGCTTCATCTGCGCGCGGTAAAGGGCGGCATCACGGTCGCGCACATGGTCAAGCATGCGCCCCTCCGCCCCGAAGGTCGCGATCTCACGCAGGCCACCCACCATGTCGAGCACGCCCACGCGCAGTTGGGCGGCCTCATGGTTGACCAGCCCGCCTTCGCGCCGCCCCAGCATGGCGGCGCATAGCGGCAGCACGAACGCCCCGCAGGCAAACAGCGCGCACACCACCACGGCCAGCATGGAACTGACCATGTTGATGGCGATGAACAGGAACGGCAGCACAAGGCATGCACCCGCCAGCGGCAGGATGATGCGCAGATAAAGCCCATCCAGCGTCTCGACATCCGACACGAGGCGCGAGAGCAGGTCGCCCGCGCGGCGGAAGCCAAGCCCCGCCGCCGCCCCGCGCGCAAGATGGCGGAAGAACCACACCCGCACATCGGCCAGCGCGCGGAACATCGCATCATGCGCGACCAGCCGCTCCGCATAGCGCAGGATCACCCGCGCACTGCCAAAGATGCGCAGCGCCCCGGTCGTGACCACGATCATGCCCATGGTCATGGCAGCGACGCGGATGCCGGCCTCGCGCATGAGCACAAGGCCGATGATGAGCGCGAGCAGCGACAGCAGCGCCCCCGCCGTAAGCAGCGGCGCGCGCCGCTGCCAGATCTGCAGGATGCGGCCTACGGGGGCGAGCACGCCCTCGCGCTGCGCCTGACGGTTCAGTTCCCTTGTCTGTGAGGATTTCACGATACTGTCTCCCCACTGGTCACGACATGGCCCTGCGCCAGGTCGATCCGCTGGCCCTCAAACCCCGCCACCGCGCTGGAATGGGTGGCCAGGATGACGGTGCGCCGGGCGGCAAGGCGGCGCAGGCTTTCAAACACATCGGCCTCGGTATCGGGGTCGAGATGCGCGCTTGGCTCATCAAGCACCACAAGTGGCGCATCTTTCAGGAAGGCACGCGCAATCGCCACGCGCTGCGCCTGACCGCCAGACAGACCAAAGCCCCCTTCGCCAATAAAGGTATCGAGCCCGTGGGGCAGGCTGGCCACGAAATCCCCGGCCGCGGCGGCAGCAACGGCGGCGTCAAGCTGCGCCTGCGTTGCATCGGGGCGGGCAAACAGGATGTTCTCGCGCAGCGTGCCCGCAAACAGCACCGGCTTCTGCCCGATCCACGAGGTCATGGCCACCAGCGCTTCAGGCGCCAGCGTGGTCATGTCCACGCCGTTGAACGTAATGCGCCCGCTGGCAGGCTGGATGAAGCCGAGCAGCAGTTCGATGATGGTGGACTTGCCCGAACCCGACGCGCCGCACAGCAGCAGCGTCTGGCCCGCGGGCACGCTGAAGGAGACATCATCAACCGCCATGCCACGTGCCGCATCCCAGGCAAAACTGACATGCTCAAAGGCCACCGCGACACCACCCGTCATGTCGCACACCGCCTGGCCGCCCACCCGCGCGGGCGTAGCGTCATCGGGCAGGATGCGCATGGCGCTCGCGGCCCCCGAGGCATGCGCCCGGTCCTGATAGGCCAGGGCAAGGCTGCGGAAGGGGGCAAAGAATTCCGGCACCACCAGCACCACGAACAGCCCGCGCGCCACCTGGCCTGCCATAATGGCGGCAGGCACGCCCTGCTCGTGCAGGTCCATCAGGTGCGCGCCGTTGCGCAGGGCGATGAGCACAAGGGCCACGACCATGGCGCAGTCGATGGAGGCGGAAGAGAGGAAGGCCACGCGCAGCACCTTCATGGTGCGCAGGCGCAGTTCCTCCGCACTTGCGGCAAGCCTGCGGGTTTCATCCTCCGTGCGGCCCGACAGCACGATGGTGGCAATGCCGCGCACCCGGTCAAGAAAGCGGGCCTGCAGGCGGGTCATGGCCAGGAACTGGTTGCGCGAGGCCACCGCCGCCCCGATACCGAACAGCGCCTGACCAAACGGCACCGCAAGGCCGCAAACGGCCATGATGAGCGCCGAGCCCGGCTGTACGAATGCCGCCAGCACGCCAATGACAAGGGGGGCGGCCACCCACAGCACGGAAGCAGGCAGCCAGCGGGCGAAGAACCCGTCGAGCGCCTCGATCCGGTCAACGGCCAGCGCGGTTAGTTCGCCCGTGTGGTGCTGGCGCAAAAGCCCCGGCCCGCCACGCATGATGGCCTCGATCACACCACCACGCAGCCGCGCGCGGCCCTTCATGCCCGCGCGCGCGGCCAGCGTGTCAGATGCCGCCTGCAGGCCCGCGCGCGCCACCGCAAGCCCCACCAGCCCCGCCAGCGGCCACGCAACAACCGGCATGCCGCCGGGCACCAGCACGCAGGCCAGCACGGTGGCGATGCACCATACCTGCCCCACGGCAACGGCGGATATGGCCAGACCCAGCAACACGACAGGCATGGCCTGCCTGCGCCCCAGGCGCGACTGTGCCCGGGTCCACGCCTTCATCACTGTCTTGTCATCACTCATGACCGCTCCCTATACCGAATGACACGACACAGGGACAGCCATCATGCGCCGCCATAAACTGCCCGTGAGATAACTCTGCCATGCATTTTTGCATGCATTCAGTCGGCCAGTTCATCCTGATCGGGCTGCTTTAACGCAAAAACAAGTACATAGCGGGTGCCGTTTTCCTCGAACATCTGCAACGTGCCGCCAAGCTGCCGCGCAAAGCCGCGGATCAGTTGCATGCCGATCCCGCTGCGCCCGTCTTCCGCGCCCGTAAGGTTGCGGCCCGCCGCCATGCCCACGCCGTTATCGGCAATCCACAGACAGGCGCGCCCGCCATCAAGCGCGCGCAGGCCCACTTCAAGCGTGCCGTGCAACTGGTCGGGAAAGGCATATTTGATGGTGTTGCTGACCGCCTCGGTCACGATCAGGGCCAGCGGCACGGCCTGGTCGGGCACCATGAGCAGGTCATCGACGCGGATATCAAGCGTGATCCGGCCTTCATCGGATTCACCAATGGCATGCATGATCTGGCCGCACAGTTCGCGCACGAAGCTCTGCATGTTCAGGCTGTACAGTTCGCCATCGGCATACAGGTAGCGGTGCAGGGTTGCCAGCGCGCGCACGCGGTCACGCGCCTGGGCAAATTCCTCGCGCGCGCCAGGCTGGCGGATGCGGCCTGCCTGCAGGTTGAGCAGCGAGGCCACGATCTGCAGGTTGTTCTTGACGCGGTGGTGCATCTCCTTGAGCAGCAGCTCCTGGCGCACCTGCGCGCGCTCAAGGCGCTTTTCATGCCGTGCCAGCCTGCGCGTGGCCTTGCTGAAGGCATGGGCAAGCTGCCTGACCTCAAGCGGCATGGCCCAGTTCGAGCGCACGTCATACACGCCGCCAAGCTGCCATTGGTTGACCGAGGCCGTAAGCTGGCGCAGCGGCGTGATGACCAGCACGTCAGCGCTTTTCGAGGCCCCCAGAAGCCCCACGAGCAGCAGCACTCCGCTGCTGACCAGAGAGATGGCGAACATGACCACCGCATGCCGCTCGCTGGCGTTGCGCCGCGTCATGGTGAGCACGTACACGCCCCCCTGCACCCGCCCGATGGAATACGAACCTTCAGGCAGGGTGATGTGGTCGTGCTCCACGCCATGCGTGACCTCAAAGCGCGCCCACTGCATGATCCGCGCCGGCGGGTGCTCCTGCCAGTTGCAATCCGCGCACAGGGGGGTCGTGGCACGGGCGTGACTGTCCATGACCCAGATCTCGATCGGGCCGCTCTGCTGCATCAGGTCAAGCCGGGGGTCGCTGGTCTGGAGCACGGCACTGCGCCATGACAGCGGCATGATGGCCGTAAGGTAGCCCGAGCGCGCCGGGCGGCCGGCATCATCGCCAATCGTGGCCACAACCGTGATGCGGAAATGATCGGGCACGCCGGTCAGCGCATCGGGTATGGCCACGAGCTTCACGTCGCCCTGAAAGCGCGGCATCTCGTCAATGGTCAGGGGTGTCGCGTCATGGTCGGGGCCAACGGCGGCGGCGATATTGCCCCGGTCATCGGCCAGCGCGATCTGGCTGTAATGCCGCCCGGTCAGCGACTCGACAAGCTGGAGCATGCGCGCAAGCCCGCTGCTGTCGAGCCGCATGCGCGCCACCGCCTGCAACAGCGAGGCCACATGCTCGGATTCATGGTGCAGTTCAAGATCGATGCGCGCCACGGCCATGTCCGTGCGGTAGCCCGGCGCCTCAAGGGTATTATGGTAGCTGTGCCACGCCTGTACGGCCCCGATCAGGGCGATGGGCATGGCGGCGAGCAGGATGATCGCCATCATCCGGCCGCGCACGGCATCGAACACGCGCCCGACCCGCGTAAACAGGCTGCGATGGCGTCCCTGCCTGCCGCCCCGCGCGGAGGAAGGTGGAACGGACATGCCTATTTTGTCCGCTTCCGGTCTTCCTCAATAAGACGCAGCAGCTCCTCGGGAACAGGCTCTTTGGTCACATCATCGAACAACTGGTGCAGCCCTCGCCTCAGCCATAGCTCGAACGCATCATCCGATCTGCTTGTGGACTTCTTTCCTGGTTGCCTGGGAGGACACTTGTCCTTCAGAGCCATCGCATTATCCCGAAGTAAATTCCCACTTCACACAACCCCTGCCTGTATGCCAGGGCCGCATCATTACCCTGTAGAATCCCTGGGTACTGACGAAGTCATCCGTGTCAGTGCCATATTCACGCCATAATTCAAAGTGGGAATTCCCGTCTCAGGCCGTTGCCGATGCCGTAGCGGCACGGGCCTGCGTGCGCGAGCGCAGGCGCTGCACCGCACCGCGCAGTTCAACGGTGGAGATATCGCGCTCCTCGCCATACAGCCACGTGGCAAGCTGGCGGCGGGCGCGGAACACGCGGCTCTTGGCGGTGCCCACCGCGCAGCTGGTGGCGGCGGCAAGCTCGTCATAGCTCATGCCCTGCATCACCACGAGCACCAGCGCCTCGCGCTGGTCGGCGGGGAGGCGGTTCATGGCCTCGGCGAGTTCCTTGACCATCAGGCGCTCTTCATGCGCGCCGCTGCCCGCCATGCTGGATGCGGGCACATCCTCGATATTGCCGGTCTCGCGCTTCTTGCGCAGGTCGGAAATGAAGCGGTTGCGCAGGATGCGATGCATCCATGCCGAGAAATTGGTGCCCGGCGTAAAGCTGTGCTGGGCGGCCAGCGCATTGCACACGGCATCCTGCACCAGGTCATCGGCTGCCGCACGGTTGCGCGTGAGCGACAGGGCCTGCACACGCAGTCGGGGCAGGATTGCAATCATCTGGTCATGAAAGCTGCTGGTCATTTTCATCTCCCCTGTTTCGTCGTTCATGCCAGTGCAATGAACGGGAGGGATGAAAGGTTACATTTTCCATGTAACGAAAACGCGAGCACCGCGCATTGGTTCCCTCAGCCTTCGCCGCCGGCGCCCGCCTGCATGTATTCCATGATCTGCGCCCGCGCGCGCGACACGCGGGCCTTGAGCGTGCCCACCGTAACACCGCACACATGGGCGGCCTCGACATAGGTCATTTCCTGCACGCCCACGAGTACGAGCGCCTCGCGCAGGCGGGGGGTGAGCTGCCAGATGGCGCCGTTGAGGTCGCGCAGCACGTCGGCTTCCCCCGCGCCGGTGCCGCTTTCGGCCTGGTCGGGGCGCAGGGCGTAATCCGACATGACATCACGCTCGCGCCGCCCCTTTCGCGCCTGCTCGTAAAACAGGTTGCGCGCAATGGTATAGAGCCACGCCTTCATGCTGGTGCCGGGCGTAAACTGCTCGAGCGCGCCGAGCGCGCGCAGCACCGTTTCCTGCACCAGGTCATCCGCCGCCGCGGGCTGGCCGGTCAGGAAACGGGCAAAACCACGCAATTGTGGCAGGAGAGACAGCATCTCCCCACGCAAGTGCGTGACCCGTGACGGATCAAATGGTATTCTTGATTCCAGTTTGTTTACTCTTCAACTCTTGCAGCACAGCCTAACGCTGTCATGATCCGGAGTGTAACAGTTTATCTGGGGAGATGAATGCCTCATGCCGCTATCACGGCGTCAAGACCTGCTTCGCGCCCTGCCCTATGCCCGGCGTTACGCCCGTGCGTTATGTGGCAGCCAGTCAAGCGGCGACCTTCTGGTGGCCGAAAGCCTGCGCGAACTCATGGCGGTGGATGATCCTACCCTGCCACCGAGGCTACGCCTTTACCAATGGATTTCGCGCCACCATGCCCAGCACGGCGCGCAGGACACGAAAGCGGGCGGCATGCCGCCGCTGGCGCGCAAGCTGCTCCTGCTCACCTCGCTTGAGGAACTGAGCGTGGCGGACGCCGCCCGCGTGCTGGCCATTGCCCAGCCGCAGGCGGCCGCCATGCTGGAGGATGCCCATGCCCGCCTGCGCTCGTGCGCCCAGACCAGCGTGCTGATCATCGAGGATGAACCGATCATCGCGATGGATATCGAGGAACTGGTGCGCCAGTGCGGCCACACCATTGCCGGTGTCGCCAGCAGCGAGGAAGAGGCCGTGCGCCTTGCGCGCGAGACCCGGCCCGGCCTGATCCTGGCCGACATCAACCTCGGTGATGGCGGTGACGGGATGAAGGCCGTCTCGGCCATATTGCAGCACCAGGACATTCCGATCATCTTCGTCACCGCCTACCCCGAGCGGCTGCTCACGGGCGATACGATCGAGCCCGCTTTCGTCATCACCAAGCCGTTCGAACCGCTGACGCTGGCGGTGTCCACCTATCAGGCCGTATCGGGCGGCGTGCCGCTGAACTGACAAAGCCGCATGCCAGTCCCGGCGCAACAGGCATCCCGCTGCCCGGGCAGATGTGTATGCTGCCGCTGTCGTGCTGCCGGACGAAGCTGGGCCGCCATGCGACTGCTGAGTGAAGAGAGGGCAGAATGAAACGGCTGGTCATCGTCTCCAATCGCGTTCCCGTTCCCAAGGAGGGGCTGCGGCCTGGTGGCCTCGCGGTGGTGCTCAAGGACCTGCTGGCCCGCCAGGGTGGCATGTGGTTTGGCTGGAACGGCACCTGCCACCCCGACGCCGCCCATCTGCCGCCTGAACATCAGCAGGCCGAAGGGGTGGAATACGCCACCATCGGCCTCACTCCCGCCGAGCACCGCAATTACTACACCGGCTTTTCCAACGGCACGCTGTGGCCGCTCATGCACTCGCTGCCCGAGCACATCCACTTCGAGCGCCGCGAGCTTGAAACCTACTGGTCGGTCAACCAGCGCTTCTGCGAGAACCTGCTGCCCCTGCTGCGGCCCGATGACGTCATTTGGATTCACGACTACCACCTGCTGCCGCTACCTGCCCTGCTGCGCCGCAATGGCGTGCGCCAGCCCATCGGCTTCTTCCTGCACACGCCCTTCCCCGCGCCCGACATGCTGGCCACAGCACCCGATGGCGGCACCTTCCTGCGCGACCTGCTGAAAGCCGACCTGCTGGGCTTCCAGACCGCCGATGACACCGCCAATTTCATCTTCGCCGCAACCCGCACGGCAGGCGCGGTGCTCAAGGGCGAGGACACGCTGGTGTTCGAGGACCATACGGTGCGCGTGGGCACCTTTCCCGTCGAGATCGACCCGCAGGCCTTTGCCCGCATTGCCGCCACGGCCGCCGATTCGCAGGACCTGAAGCGCCTTTCAGGCTCGCTGGCGGGGCGCAAGCTGATCTTTGGCGTGGACCGGATGGACCCCACCAAGGGACTGGACCACCGGCTGGCGGGCTATGAGCGCATGCTCGAGACCTACCCCGAGCGCGAGCGGCAGGTCACCTTTTTGCAGATCGCGGCCGAAAGCCGCACCGAGGTCGAATCCTACAAGGCGCTGCGCAGGAAGCTCGAGCACCAGATCGGCAAGCTCAACGCCCATCGCGGCCAGGCGGACTGGACGCCGCTGCGCTTTCTCACCCGCGGCAGCCCGCGCCCCACGGTGGCGGGCTACATGCGCCTGGCCGATATCGGCTACATCACCCCTCTGCGCGATGGCATGAACCTCGTTGCCAAGGAGTTCATCGCAGCCCAGGACCCCGAGAGCCCTGGCGTGCTCATCCTTTCACGGCTGGCAGGGGCCGCCAGCCAGCTTGACGCGGCCCTGCTGGTCAACCCGCTCGACCATGACGGCATGGCCGATGCGCTTGAGCGCGCACTGGCCATGTCCGCCGCCGAAAAGCGTGAACGCTGGCAGGCGTGCTGGAACGCCATCGCCAACCGCACCGCGCTGGGCTGGGGGCTGTCCTTCCTCGAACTGCTCGAAAGCACGGCGCGCAGATAGGGGTTGCCCACACGGACCTTGCGCCCGGCCCGCCTGACACGACATAAGCGGGTATGGCTCCTCCTCCCCTTCTCCTCCTCCAAGATATTACCCTGACCCTTGGTGGCGCGCCGCTGCTTGATGGCGCGGGGTTTGGTATCGGCCCCGGCGAGCGGGTCTGCCTTGTCGGGCGCAATGGCTGCGGCAAGTCCACCCTGCTGCGCATTGCGGCGGGCGAGATCCAGGCCGATTCCGGCACGGTCTTCCTCCAGCCCGGCACCACGGTGCGCTACCTGCCGCAGGAGCCTGACCTGTCGGGCTTTGCCACCACGCTGGATTACGTGCGCGCGGGCATGGGGCCGAACGACCCGGAATACCGAGCCGAACTGCTGCTGGGCGAACTCGGCCTGAATGGCACGGAAGACCCGTCAACACTCTCGGGCGGGGAAGCACGCCGCTGCGCGCTGGCCCGCGCGCTCGCCCCCGAGCCGGACCTGCTCCTGCTCGATGAGCCGACCAACCACCTCGACATGCCCACCATTGAATGGCTGGAGCGCGAACTGCTCTCGCTCTCATCGGCCATGGTCATCATCAGCCATGACCGCCGCCTGCTTGAAACCCTGTCACGTTCGGTGGTGTGGCTCGACCGAGGCGTGACCCGCAGGCTCGACCAGGGCTTTGCCCGCTTCGAGACCTGGCGCGAGGAGGTGCTGGAGCAGGAGGAACGCGACAGCCACAAGCTTGACCGCCAGATCGCGCGCGAGGAAGACTGGATGCGCTACGGCGTGACCGCACGCCGCAAGCGCAACGTGCGCCGCGTGGCCGAACTGGCCGAACTGCGCAACCAGCGCCGCACCGCCATCCGCCCGCAGGGCGGGCTGAAAATGGAAGCCCGCGAGAGCGACCTTTCGGGCAAGCTCGTTGCCGTGGCCGAGGATGTCTGCCGCGCCTATGACCCCGCCCACCCCGTGGTCAGCCATCTCGACCTGCGCGTGCTGCGCAAGGATCGGCTGGGCATCGTGGGCGCGAACGGCGCGGGCAAGAGTACGCTCTTGCGCCTGCTCACCGGGCAGGACAAGCCGGATTCGGGCACGATCAATATCGGCAGCGCGCTGTCGGTCGTGACACTGGACCAGCAGCGCCGCACGCTCGACCCCACCGCCACCCTGGCCGATACGCTGACCGGCGGCGGGGGCGACATGGTGCAGGTGGGTGACGAGAAGCGCCATGTCATTGGCTACATGAAGGACTTCCTGTTCCGCCCCGAGCAGGCGCGCACCCCGGTGGGCGTGCTGTCAGGCGGTGAGCGCGGGCGGCTGATGCTGGCCTGTGCGCTGGCGCGGCCGTCGAACCTGCTGGTGCTCGATGAGCCAACCAACGACCTCGACCTTGAAACGCTCGACCTGTTGCAGGAGATGCTGGCCGCCTATTCCGGCACGGTGCTGCTTGTCAGCCACGACCGTGACTTCCTCGACCGGGTCGCCTCCTCCATCCTGATGGCCGAAGGCGGCGGAAAATGGGTGGAATATGCCGGTGGCTACAGCGACATGCTGGCCCAGCGGCAGGATGCGACCCTCGCCGCCCGCCCCCGCGCCGAGCGTAGTGAAGCCGCACCCGCCACGACCGATGTCACCCCCAGCACCTCGCCCCGCCAGCCTGCCCGCAAGATGACCTACAAGGACAAGCATGCGCTTGAGCAACTGCCGGGGCAGATGGCAGCCCTTGAGGCGGAAATCGAGCGCCTGCGCGCAGTGCTGAGCGATGGCGGGCTTTATGCCCGCGACCCCGCTGCCTTCACCGCCGCGACGGCCGCACTGGAAAAGGCGCAGGCCGACCTGACTGGCGCCGAGGAACGCTGGCTGGAACTTGAAATGCTGCGCGAGACGCTTCAGTCCTCCTGAACGGGGGGAATGATCAACCCAGACGCCTCCATCCGCGCCCGCGTGGCGGCAATGCCCTGCGTTACCGCAAGGGCGGCCGCCAGCGCCCGCCGGCCTGCCGCGCCATCAACCAGTACTTTCGCGCCATCAAGGCAGGAGGCGGCAAAGGCCGCGTGCTCGGCGGCGAGCGTGTCATGGTCACGCCATGTGACCGATTCGCGGCGGAAGCCGCCCGTGCCCGGCAGCGGCAGGCCGCGCTCGCGCCCGATCATGGTCAGTTCACGCTTCATGAAATCGGCGGAGAGGTAGCCCTCCTGCGAGAACACGCGCATGCGCCGCTCGGTCTTGAGCGAGATGCGGCTCGCCGCAATGGTGGCGACACAGCCATTTTCAAACCGCACGCGGGCATTGGCGATATCCTCGAACGGCGAACTCACCGCAGCCCCCAGCGCATCCACGCTTTCGATCGGGCTGTCGACAATTGCCAGAACCAGGTCGAGATCATGGATCATGAGATCGAGGATGACCGATACATCCGTGCCGCGCGGCTTGTAGGGCGCGATGCGGGTTGCCTCGATATAAAGCGGGCGGGTGATGCGCTCGGTAATGGCCCGGTGCTCAGCGGAATAACGCAGCAGGTGGCCCACCTGCAGCACCACGCCGTGCTTTTGCGCCAGATGCATCAGTTCATCGGCCTGCTCCAGCGTCGCGGCCATGGGTTTTTCAACCAGCACGTGCCTGCCCGCCACAAGCGCTTCGCGGGCAAGGTCAAAATGATATTCCGCCGGGGCCGCCACGATGATCGCATCACAACGGGCCAGCAGGTCGGGGTAGGACAGCACCGGCACGCCCCCCGCCTCATCAGCCACCTTGCGCGCGCGCGCGGCATCGGGGTCATGAATGCCCACGAGTTCCTCCCGCGCGCCAGACAGCACCTTGAGCGCATGGAAGCGGCCAAAATGCCCAGCCCCCACAATGCCGATGCGTAACCGCCGTGCTGCCTGCGCCATGTCCTGCCTTTCCTGCGTGCCGTTCTTCCGGGGCCGTTTCAAAACGACCATGCCTTTGAAACACCCCTGCCGGATTAGCAGCCAGCACGCCGGTCGCACAGCCCCCGCCATGCGCGCCTGTCGCCGCCAATGCGGCAAAACGGCAACGCCGGGCAGGCGCTCGGTGCATCAGCGGTTGCATCATCGGGCGTGGGGCGGCATGTTCCCGCACTGATTTTACGTGCACACGACACATTGACCATGCCGGGCAAGGGAACCGGCTCAGCCGGGCGCAGGGAGCTTTCCATCAAGTCATGATGTATTACAGTCGGCTCAGAATGGCTTCGGTCATTGGCGTATGTCTGATCGGGCTGGCGCTGTGCCTGCCCAACTTCATCCGCCAGCCCAGCCCCTCCCTGCCCTGGCGCCAGATCCATCTGGGCCTTGACCTGCGTGGCGGCTCATACCTGCTGTTGCAGGTGGACATGGCCAGCGTCGCCACCGACAGGCTGCGCGGCCTGCAGGACCAGACCCGCCAGACCCTGCTCAAGGCCGGGCTTGGCTACCGCAACCTGGCCACCGGCCCCCATGGCGTGACCTTCACCCCCCGCACGCCCGACGAGACGCAGCCCGACCTCAAGGCGCTGCGCGCCATGCCGATGAACACGCCGGGCGAGTTCAAGGTGGAAGAGGGTGAAGGTGGCCAGATTGCCCTCACGCTCTCACCCGATGCGGCCCGCCAGCGCGCCTATGATGCGGTCACCCAGTCCATCGAGATCGTGCGCCGCCGCATTGACGCCACCGGCGCGATCGACCCCGAGATCACCCGACAGGGCGAGGACCGGATCATTGTCGAACTGCCCGGCATCAGCGACCCCGAGCGGGTGAAGAACCTGCTTGGCACCACGGCGAAGATGACCTTCCACCTCGTGGCCGATTCCGCCATTGGCTCCAGCGTACCGCCCGCAGGCGTGGAAATGCTGCCCATGAGCGACGGGCAGGGCACGCTGCCGGTCTTCTCGCATGTGGACGTGGACGGCGCTGACCTGACCAATGCCAGCGCCTCGATCGATCAGGATGGCGGCGAATGGGCGGTGAACTTTACCTTCGATTCGACCGGAGCGCAGGAATTTGGCGATGTCACCCGTGCCAATGTGGGCAAGCGCTTCGCCATCGTGCTCGATAACAAGGTGATCGAGGCCCCGATCATCCACACCGCCATTACCGGCGGCAACGGGCAGATTACCGGCGGCTTCTCCGCCCAGCAGGCTACCGATATGGCCCTGCTGCTGCGCGCGGGCGCGCTGCCCGCACCGCTCAACGTGATCGAGCAGCGCTCCATCGGGCCCTCGCTCGGGGCCGATTCGATCCGCGCTGGCGGCTACAGCCTGGCCGCGGGCTTCGTGCTCGTGATCGCATTCATGGCGCTGTTCTATGGCCGGTTCGGCTGGTATGCCAACATCGCCCTTCTGGCCAACCTGGTGCTGATGACCGCCATCCTCTCGCTGTTCGAGGCGACACTGACCCTGCCGGGCATGGCGGGCATGCTGCTGACCCTGGGCATGGCGGTGGATGCCAACATCCTGATCAACGAGCGCATCCGCGAGGAAGTGGCCCGCGGCCGCAGCGCACTGCAGGCCATGCAGGCAGGCTTCGAGCGCGCGACCGCCACCATCGTGGACAGTAACGCAACCGCCCTGCTGGCCCATGTCATGCTGTTCGTTTTCGGAACCGGGCCGGTGCGCGGCTTCGCGCTGACCATCACGATCGGTATCGTGACGACCCTGTTTACCACCCTTCTCCTATCCCGGATGCTGATGGTGCGCTGGTATGCCCGCACACGCCCCAGCACCCTGCCGGTCTGAGGCGCGCCGAATGATGTTTGATCGTCCCCTTCTCCGGTTCGTGCCGCGTGGCACGAAAATCAACTTCATGCGCGGGCGCTTTATCGGGCTGGCCACGTCTGCCGTGCTGTCCATCGCCTCGCTGATCCTGTTCTTCCACCCCGGGCTGACGCTGGGGCTGGATTTCAGGGGCGGCATCGTGGTCGAGGCCCGCACGCAGGGGCCGGCTGATTTCAACGTCATCCGCGCCGCATTGGCGAAGGAGCATGTCTCGGCTGCGGGCGTGCAGTCCTTTGGCGGCCCCGATGACGTGCTGATCCGCCTCGACACGCCGCCTGAGAGCGAACCCGACCACGAGGCCCGCACGCAGGCCATGGTCGACTCCGTGCGCCATGCCATCGCCACCCTGCCCGGAGCCCAGGTGCTTCGGGCGGATGCGGTGGGGGCTTCGGTGTCGAAGGAACTGTTCCGCAACGGCATGCTGGCGCTGGGCATCAGCCTGCTGATGATCCTGGCCTATATCTGGTTCCGTTTTGAATGGGAGTTCGCGGTCAGCGCGGTGGTGACGCTGGTGCTGGACCTGACCAAGGCCATCGGCTTTCTGGTCATTACGCATTTCGAGTTCGATCTGGTGATGGTGGCGGCCATCCTGACCATTCTGGGCTACTCCACCAACGACAAGGTGGTGGTCTATGACCGCGTGCGCGAGAACCTGCGCAAATACCGCACCATGCCGCTCGCCGAACTGATTGACCTGTCGATCAACGAGACGCTGAGCCGCACGCTGGGCACGTCATGCACCGTGTTCCTGGCGGCCCTGCCGCTGGCCCTGTTTGGCGGGGCCAGCCTGTCCGGCTTTGCGTGGGTGATGCTGTTCGGGATCGTGGTGGGCACGTCGTCTTCCATCTTCATCGCAGCGCCCCTGCTACTGCTGATGGGCGAGAAGCGGCTGCGGCGGGATGCACGGCCGCCCACGCGTTCCTGAGAGTATGACCGATAAAAAGTAAAAGTTTATGGGTGCCGCCTTTTTTCAAAAAGGCGGCATTTTTTGAAGCTTTTTGAAAAAAGCTTCACCAAAAACGTTTCACACTATCTGGGGGCAGGTCCGGCCGATGGCGGCACGACCTGCCCTTTTGCATTGACGGGCATGAGCGGCGCGCCGGGAAGGCAGCGCGGGGGTGCAACACCATTGAGCGTGGAAGGGTCGGGCTGATTGGCGCAGGCCACCATCAGGGCTACGGCCTGCTGGCCTTCGCGGCGCGCGCGGCGCGAGGGCTTTTGCAGCACGGCCATGATCGTGTGCTTGCCGTATTTGAGCGAGGTGGCCATGTCATACACCTGCTGGCCTGAAAGCCCGCCATCCTGCAGGCGGCTGACAAGGCTGCCCTCGGCCATAAAATAGGTCGAGACCAGCAGGTAATCCTGGGCCGGGCCGAGCAGGCGCGCCATGTCCGGGCGCTGCGGGCCATGGCAGCCCGCAAGCAGGCTGGCCGCCGCCACAAGCAGCATGCCGGAACGGACATGTCGTCGAATATCAATCATGTAGCGCCAACCCTGTAACGGCTGTGAAAATTCTCTCATGCACAACGCATGCCCCGCGCCGTGGTCTGGCCAGACGGGCGGGTCACAGCCACCGGGTTACACAAACACCGCATGTGATCAACCCGCGCCTGCAATAGTGGGCACCTAGGCCACCGGACACAAGGGCATGAAAGGGCACAAAAAAACGGGCACCCCCGACAGGGTGCCCGTTCCTTGCCCCGCGCCCAGAACACGGCGCCGGAGCGTGTATTCAGGCCTTGGGGGCCTCGCCCTTCTGGGCGGCTTCGGTCTTGAGCACGTCGAGAATATCCTGCAGCAGCAACTCGCTGCGCGGGGGGGCGGGCGGCGTTGCCGGCTTCTCGGCTTCTTTCTTGGCAGTCAGGCGGTTGATGACCTTGACCACCCAGAAAATCACGAAACCGATGATGACGAACTGGATCACGGCATTGAGGAACAGGCCCACATTCAGGGTAACCGCGCCAGCCTTCTGCGCATCGGCCAGCGTGGCCAGATGCGGGCCGCGCAGGGTGATGAACAGGTTGGTGAAGTCGATGCCGCCAATGAGCAGGCCAAGGATGGGGGTGAAGATATCCTTCACCAGGCTGTTCACGATAGCCGTGAACGCCGCGCCGACGATAACACCGACGGCGAGGTCAACCACGTTGCCGCGCATGAGAAAGTTGCGGAATTCGCCCAGCCAACCGGGTACATGAATATCCTTGACGTGCAGTTCAGGCACGTGATCCGGCAGTTTTGCCATTAACGCCAATCCTTTATTTCGCAGAAGATATTTACTCCTAGCAACATCGGGCGCGCGTGACGACTGCATCAACGCCGCTTTTTTGCCATTCCGCTCCCCTGATGCAACGCGGTAACACCCTGCCTGCCGCCACGGGCGTGGGTTTTCTTGCCATCGGGTGTTGATCTCGGGCGCCCATCTCGTCTATAGGCCAGCCGAACATACGCCCCCGGTCGGCATCGGTGGGCCCAGCGCGAAAGTTTTTTGAAATGAAATCCGGCATCCACCCCGACTACCACGAGATCAATGTCATCATGACCGATGGCACCGAGTACAAGACCCGCTCCTGCTACGGCAAGCCGGGCGATACGCTCCGCCTCGACATCGACACCAAGTCCCACCCGGCGTGGACCGGCGTGCAGCGCATGATGGACACCGGGGGCCAGGTCGCCAAGTTCAACAAGAAGTTCGGCGCGCTGGGCCAGCGCAAGAAGGGCTGATAACCCTTACCTCCACCGAACATACACTGCGGTTACGGGCAATGCCCGGTCCCTTGAACGGGGGGCCGGGCATTCCCATGTCTGGACCATGCGAACGCCCGAGCGGGTTCGCATCTTCCCCAAAGCGCGGCCCGCTCGACCGAGGGGCCGCCTACCGCAGACCTTGCTTCATGGAGGTTTTGAACATGGCTTATGATTTCGCACCGCTGTTTCGCAGCGCGATCGGGTTTGACCGACTGGCCCAGCTTGTCGATACGGCGGCCCAGAATCCGGTCAGCCCGTCCTACCCGCCCTACAATATCGAAAAGCTGTCCGATGCCCGCTATGTCCTGACCATGGCGGTGGCAGGCTTCGGCCCCGATGACATCGAACTGACCGTGCAGGACAACACGCTGATCGTGGCCGGTCGCGTGGCGGAAAACACGCAGGACCGCGAGATGCTCCATCGCGGCATTGCCACACGCGCGTTCGAGCGCCGCTTTGTGCTGGCCGACCATGTGGTGGTGGAAAAGGCGGACATGACCAACGGCCTGCTGCGCATTGCCGTGCGCCAGATCGTGCCCGAGGCGCTCAAGCCGCGCCGCATTCCCATCTCGTCAGGGCAGGTCGTGGCCATGGAGGATGCGCAGCCCGCCCCCGCCTGTGTTGCCACCCCTGCCCCACAGCCCGCCGCGTGTGGCTGCGCGGCCTGAACAGGGTCATTGATTGCGGGGGCGGGCCAGATGGCCTGCCCCCGTTTTTGTACGGTACGCACGTCGGCATGACTGCCCGCATCTTTTCAGGCTCCGGGCTGATGGATGCGAAACATCAGGCGCGGGCGGATTGATGTCTTGACCTTTGGCGTCTGCAACCTTCATATCACTTCCACGAGTGTTTTCCGTTTAAGCGCGCCAGCAGGTACGCACGGTTCCCGCTTCGGGATGGAGCCGTTTCACACACCATTTCAGGTGCCTGCGTGTGGCGCCACACGCTGTAGGACCTGAGTGACAATGACTGCCCTGCCCCTGATGCCCAAGGCAACCGCCGTGTGGCTTATTGAAAAGACGGCGCTGACCTTTACCCAGATTGCCGAATTCTGTGGAATGCACCCCCTTGAGGTGCAGGCCATCGCCGATGGCGAAGTGGCGCAGGGAATCGTGGGCTATGACCCGATTGCCAACCACCAGCTGACCCAGGCGGAAATCGACCGCTGCGAGAAAGACCCTGAGTCGCGCCTCAAGATCCTGCCGCCTGCCAACCCGATCAACCGCCGCTCGAAGGGCGCGCGCTATACGCCGGTAGCCAAGCGCAACGACCGGCCGGATGCGATTGCGTTCATCCTGCGCAACTTCCCGCAGCTGTCCGAGCAGCAGATCAGCAAGCTGCTGGGCACCACCAAGGACACGATCGAGAAAGTGCGCAGCAAGCAGCACTGGAACAGCCCCAACATCAAGCCGCGTGACCCCGTGACACTGGGCCTGTGCAGCCAGACCGACCTCAATGCCATGGTTGCTGCCGCCAATGAACGCCTTGCCCGTGAAGGCCAGGCCGTTCCCCCGCCGCTTGAACTGGACGACGACAGCGAGCACGCACTGTAAGCCTGACCGCCCGGCGGCATGCCCGCCGGGCGGAAAAGCAGGGCCTTTTGTTCAGCCCAGCCTGGCCAGTCGCTCAATTTCTTCCTTTACGCGCAGTTTTTCCAGCTTGAGCCGCCTTATCGCGCCCTCATCGGGCAGCGGGCGGCGGTCTTCATCAAAAATGCGGGCATCAAGCCGCGCATGGCGTGTTTTGAGGCTGTTGATACGCGCTTCATACGACATGGAACCCTCCAGCGTCTTTGCTACGACCCGATCAGGCTAGACCAGACGCGCAGGCAAATTCCATGCTAAAATTGCAGACCGTGGGGCAAGGCGCACGCATTTCGCCTTTTGGCGCGGATATGCTTAGACTAGGGCCCTGCCCACCGAACAGATGAGCCGCCATGCTGACAGATCGCGAGACCCTCCTTCGCAAACTACATGAACTGCGCAGCGAACATCGTGACCTTGATACGGTCATAAGCCGCATGGCCCTGCAGATGGCGGACCAGTTGCAACTGCAACGGTTGAAAAAACGCAAACTGCTGCTCAAGGACGAGATCACCTGGCTGGAAAGCCGCCTGATCCCCGACAGTATTGCCTGACGACCTGACGAGAGTATTTCAAACCGTGAGCCACCCTTCTTCCTCCCCCTGCGTGGGGATCATCATGGGCAGCCAGTCCGACTGGGAAACCATGCGCCACGCCACCGCCGTGCTGGAAAAGCTTGAAGTTGCGCATGAGGTGCGCATCGTCTCCGCCCACCGCACGCCCGACCGGCTGGCGGAATATGCAAAAGCCGCGCAGGGGCGCGGGCTTTCGGTCATCATCGCAGGCGCGGGTGGAGCGGCCCACCTGCCGGGCATGTGTGCGGCCTGGACGGCGCTGCCGGTGCTGGGGGTTCCGGTCGAATCGCATGCGCTCAAGGGCATGGACAGCCTGCTTTCCATCGTGCAGATGCCCGGCGGCATTCCCGTGGGCACGCTGGCCATTGGCAAGGCGGGGGCGACCAATGCCGCCCTAATGGCGGCTGCCATCCTCGCTTTGTCCGACCCGGCGCTGGGCGCGCGGCTGGCAGCGTGGCGCGCGGCCCAGACGGCGGCCGTGGCGGATGAGCCGACCCGATGAGCATGCTGCCCCCCGGTTCCGTCCTCGGCATTGTGGGCGGTGGCCAGCTTGGCCGCATGTCAGCCATTGCCGCCGCCCGCCTTGGCTACCGCGCCCATATCCTGACCACCGAGGCCGATGGCCCGGCAGCCCAGGTGGCGCATGCCGTGACCCTTGGCGCCTATGATGACCACGATGCCCTGCGCCGCTTTGCCGGTGCGGTGGATGTCATCACCTTCGAGTTCGAGAACATCAGCGCCGACGGGCTGGACCTGCTCTCGAGCCTGCGCCCGGTTCACCCGGCGGGTGCGATCCTGCGCATCAGCCAGGACCGCATTGCCGAGAAAACCTTCATGGGCGAGCACGGCATTCCCGTCGCCCCCTGGCACGCGGTTGAAAGCCGGGCCGACCTTGACCGCGCGGCGGACGCGCTGGGCTATCCCTTCATTCTCAAGACCACCCGGCTGGGCTATGACGGCAAGGGGCAGGCCCGCATTCACAGCGCGACCGACCTCGACCACGCATTCGATACGCTGCGCCCCCACCCGCTGGTAGCCGAGGGCATGATCCGCTTCGCCTGCGAGGTGAGCGTGATGGTGGCTCGCAACGAACGCGGCGATGTCAGCACCTTTGATGTAACCGAGAACCGCCACCGCAACGGCATTCTCGACATCAGCCTGGCCCCTGCGCGCATCAGCCCTGACCTTGCCGCGCAGGCGCGCGATCTGGCCCGGCGCATTGCCTCGGCCCTCGGCCTTGTGGGGCTGCTGGGGGTGGAGATGTTCGTGGACCATGATGGCAGCCTGCGCGTGAACGAGATCGCGCCGCGGCCGCATAATTCCGGCCACTGGACCATGAATGCCTGCCCGGTGGACCAGTTCGAGATGCATGTGCGCGCTGTAACCAATCTGCCGCTGCCACCTGCCACCCGCCATAGCGACGCGGTGATGAAAAACCTGATCGGCCCCGATGACATGACGCTGTGGCCCGACATCATGGCCACCCCGCGCCTGCTGCCCCACCATTATGGCAAGGCCGAGGCCCGGCCGGGGCGCAAGATGGGGCATGTGAACGTGATCTTTCCGCCCGGCAGCCTGCCCGGTGAGTTCGGTGTTGAAGCCGCCCTTGGCCCACTGGCAACGCCCGTGAACCCAAAAGACGACGCGGCTGGCAAATAGAGTTTTTGGTGAAGCTTTTTGCAAAAAGCTTCAAAAGAATGCCGCCTTATCAAAAAAGGCGGCACCCGGAACTTTATCTCGACCACGAATACTCAGGCAATCAGCCCCATGGCGCGAAAGCTGTGGGTGCGCCTGTTGCCCACGATAATGTGGTCATGCACCACAACGCCCATCATCTTGCCGATCTGGGCAATGCGCATGGTCATCTCGATATCGGCACCTGATGGCTCGGGGCGGCCCGCAGGGTGGTTATGGGCCAGCACCAGCTTTTCGGCGCCCAGTTGCAGGGCGCGGCGCATGATCTCGCGCGGGTAGACGGGGGAATGGTTGACCGTGCCGGTGCCCATCAGGTCATCGGCCAGCAGGTGGCATGCCCCATCAAGGAACAGCACCCGGAACTGCTCGATCACCTCATGGCCCATGCAGGCCTGCAGGTAAGCCTCCAGCCCCTTGCGGCCCGCGAGCACATCCGTGCGCCGCACCCGGCTCCGATACAGCCTTAGCGCGGCCTCGCGCGCCACCGCGAGCAGCGGCGGCACGAGCGCCTCGCGCCCCGCCACTTCATCAAGCCCGCCCACATGCGCCGATAGCGCCATGCCCGCCGAGCCGAAACGGGCCAGAAGGCTGGCTGCCAGCCGGTCGGGGGCGGGATGCGCCGTATCAAGCGTGCGGATGAGGCGATGCAGGAAGGCATGGTCCTGCGCGCGGCTGATGCTGCCACCAAGAGGCACCGATGCGGGGGCGGGCGGCTTATGGTCGGACAAAACGGCCCTTCCCCAACAATTGCAGGACAGGACACGCCGCCATGGTGCATGATGGCGACAAAATAAGGAGGTTATGAACCTGCATGCGTCTTCATCAGTCCCATACCGTACTTTTTGACCTTGATGGCACCATCATCCGCTCGCGTGATGGCATTGTCGAATCCATCCATGCCGTACTACGCGACCTCGGGCATGAGCCCGACCTGTCGATGGACCTGACCTGGGTGGTCGGCCCGCCGCTTGAGGAACTGATCGGCCACATCCTCGCACAGTATGGCGATGACCGGGTGCAGGAGGCAATGGCGCTGTATCGCAAGCACTACGAGTCGGGGGGCATGCACAAAAGCCCGGTATTCGAGCATATGCGCGAGGTGATCGAGACCCTCTCGGCTGAAGGCGTGCGGCTGTTCGTGGCCACCTCGAAGCCGCGCTACCTTGCGCGCAAGATTTTGCACATGCGTGGGCTGGTGCAGTATTTTGATGGCCTGTCCGGCGCGCGCGAGGATGAAAGCGGGGCCGAAAAGCCCGAACTGATCGCCGCCGTGCTGCGTGAATACGCGGTCAACCGCGAAGATGCGCTGATGATTGGCGACCGCCGCTTTGACATCAGCGGCGCGCATGCCAACCATGTGCGCGCGCTGGGCGTGCTGTGGGGCTACGGCACGCGCGAGGAACTGGTGCAGGCGGGTGCGGATGCGCTGGTCAGCCAGCCCTCCGAACTGCTGGCCTCCATCCGCCAGCAATTCGCGGCAGCCGAGGCGCATCCCCACACCTAGCGCTCCATCAGCACCCGCAGGCTCACCACCTGCCCCGCCCCGCGCACCAGGCAGTCCTGAAACATCAGGCCAAGCAGGCGGGCATGCGCGTGCAGCATGCGCAAAAACCGCAGTTCGGGCAGGCTTTCGGGCGATGGGGGGGCCTGCTGGCCCATGTCGCGCACCGCAATGAGCGAGACCGCATGCAGTTCAAGCGCGCGGGCCAGCACCGCGCGGCACTGTTCGGGGGCCGGGCCTGCAGGCACGACCTCATCGGCCAGCATGTGGCGGGCTGAATCAAGGTAGAACATCCGCATGCCATCAGGCGTGCAGGCTGGCAGGCGGTCGCAGTAATCGAGCAGCACCGCCATGTCGGTAAAAACAACCTGCGCGCGCAGGTCGGCGTGGGCCAGACGCTGCGCCACCTCGCCCGGCACGCCCATGACCGCCACCCCGCGCGGCCCTAGCCCCGCGGCCCGCAGGGCGGCAGGCGGGGCTTCAAGCACCGCCTCGAGGCTGCCAAATTCTACCAGTAGCGCCTTGGCCTGCGGCTTGGTGTCGCGCCGGGGGATTGCCGCGAACAGCAGCATCTCCAGCAGTTCATAATCGGCCAGCGAGTGCGCGCCCGCCACGCGAATGCGCTGGCGCATGCGCGCCCTGTGGCCGCCGGGGCCGACCCGTGCCGGTGTTTTTGCGGGTTTTGTTTCTTTCATGACCCCTCCCCATGCCCGATAGCATTGGTGCGCACTGCCCGGATTGGTATAGAAGAAAGCGTGATGGACAGCCTTATCCCTACCGGCAACGCGCCGGAATACCTCAGCCGCCTCAACCCCGAGCAGCGCGCCGCGATCGAGACGACCGACGGCCCACTGCTGGTCCTTGCCGGCGCGGGCACGGGCAAGACGCGGGTGCTGACCACGCGGTTCGCGCATATCCTGCTTTCGGGCCGGGCGCGGCCCAACCAGATCCTGGCCGTGACCTTCACCAACAAGGCTGCGCGCGAGATGCGCGAACGCGTGAGCGCCCTGCTGGGCGAACCGGCGGAAGGATTATGGCTGGGCACCTTCCACGCGCTGTGCGCGCGCATGCTGCGCCGCCATGCGGAATATGTGAACCTTACCAGCAGCTTCACCATCCTTGATACCGATGACCAGTTGCGCCTGCTCAAGCAGGTACTCGAGCCCTACCGTATCGACACCAAGCGCTGGCCGCCACAGGCGATCATGGGCGTGATCCAGCGCTGGAAGGATCGCGGCCTCGTGCCCGACGCCATCACGGCCGCCGAGGACACGGATTTCGCCAACGGTCGCTGCGCCGAGATCTATACCGACTATCAGAACCGGCTGAAACAGATCAACGCCTGCGACTTTGGCGACCTGATGCTGCACATGACGGAAATCCTGCGCAAACACCCTGCCGTGCTGGAGCAGTATCACCGCTACTTCCGCTACATCCTGGTTGATGAATACCAGGATACCAACACCATCCAGTACCTGTGGCTGCGGCTTCTGGCCCACAGGCCGGGCCAGCCGTCCAACATCTGCTGCGTGGGCGATGATGACCAGTCCATCTACTCATGGCGTGGGGCGGAGGTGGAGAACATCCTGCGTTTCGAGCGTGACTTCCCCGGTGCGCACGTGGTGCGCCTTGAGCGCAATTACCGCTCCACCCGCCAGATCCTTGGCGCGGCCTCGGGCCTGATCGCCCATAACGAGGAACGCCTTGGCAAGACGCTGCACCCCGGCCGCGAGGATGCGGAAGGCGAGAAGGTGCGCGTGATTGCCGTGCAGGACTCCGATGACGAGGCCCGCATGGTCGGCGCCGAGATCGAACGCCTGCGCGCCGATGGCCACGCCATGAGCGAGATCGCCATCCTCGTGCGCGCGGGCTTCCAGACCCGCGCGTTCGAGGAGCGGCTGATCACCCTCGGCCTGCCCTACCGCGTGGTAGGCGGCCTGCGCTTTTATGAACGCGCCGAAATCCGCGATGCCATTGCCTATATGCGCGTGGTCAGCCAGCCCTCCGATGACCTGGCGTTCGAGCGCATCATCAACGTGCCGCGCCGGGGCGTGGGCGCCACGGGGTTGCAGAAGCTGCACATGCACGCCCGCGAGCGCCAGATACCGCTGACCGCCGCCGTGCTGGAAATGCTCGCCACCGGCGAGATCAAAGGCAAAGCAAAGGAACAGTTGACCGCGCTCATGCACGCACTCGCCACCGCGCGCGAGCAGGCCGGGCGCGAAGGGCATGTCGTGGCCATCGACAACCTGCTGGAAGAAAGCGGGTATATCGGGATGTGGAAGGCCGACAAATCTCCCGACGCGCCGGGCCGGATCGAGAACCTCAAGGAACTCGTGCGCTCGCTGGCGGATTACGAGAACCTTGGCGGCTTCCTAGAACATGTCGCCCTTGTCATGGATACCGAGGCGAAGGCGGGCGATGACAGCATGAGCATCATGACGCTGCATGGCGCCAAGGGGCTTGAGTTCGACACCGTGTTCCTGCCCGGATGGGAGGAAGGGGTCTTCCCCTCCCAGCGCACGCTCGATGAAGGCGGGCTGAAGGGGCTGGAGGAAGAACGCCGCCTGGCCTATGTGGGCATTACGCGCGCGCGCAGGCTGGCCATCATCAGCCACGCAGCCAACCGGCTCATCTATGGTAGCTGGCAGTCCGCCATTCCCAGCCGGTTTGTGGAAGAACTGCCCGCCGAGCACATTGAAAGCCGGGGCGACAGCGCCAACAGCCGCCGCAACTTCCTCGGTCGGCCTGGGGTGTTCGGCTCATCCCCCTTCCCGCTCGTGGCAGCGCGAAGGGTGCATGACGTCACCCCCACAGCCGCCCCGGCTGCGGGCATGAAGGTGGGGGCGCGTGTGTTCCACCAGAAATTCGGCTACGGCACGATTACCTCGGTCGAGGGAAACCGGCTGGAAGTCGCGTTTGAAAAAGCAGGCCCCAAGCGGGTGATCGATAAATTTGTTGAGCAGGTATAGATGAGCCTTTCCCCCCGGCGTCACGCCACCGAACTTGAAACCATATCGGTCACCATTCCGCCCGATGCGGTCGAGGCGTATGAATCCGCCCTCGCCACCGTATGCGCCACCATCGGCATCTTTGAACTCGATGACAGCCAGACCCTGTGGCGCGTGGAAGGGGTGAAGGACACCGGCAGCGGCGAGGACGAACTGCGCGCGGCCCTCATCCTTGCCGCCCTGACCAGCGGTGTGGATGCCGAACTCGAGCGCAGCCACACCGAGGCCGAAGGCTGGCTGGCCCGCACCTATGAATCCTTCCCCGAGCAGCTTGCGGGCAAGCGCTTCGCCATTCGCGGCACCCACCTTGAGGATGCGCCCAACCCGCAGCGCATTACCATAACACTCGATGCGGGCGTTGCCTTCGGCTCGGGCGAGCACGGCTCCACGCGCGGCTGCCTGCGCGCGCTTGAAATGGTGGCCTACCGCAAACCTCAGCGCATTCTCGACCTTGGCTGCGGCTCGGGCATCCTGGCCATGGCGGCGGCGGCACTGCTGCACAAGCCGGTGCTGGCCACCGATATCGACCCGTGGTCGGTGCGGGTGACAAAGCGCAACGCCGCCATGAACGGGCTGGCCAACCTGGTTGACTGCCATCTGGGCAATGGCTGGTCCACGCCCGCCATCCGCCACCATGCGCCATACGACCTTGTATTCGCCAACATCCTGGCCCGCCCGCTCTGCGCCATGGCCGCTGACCTCGCGCTCAACCTGATGCCCGGCGGCACCGCCATTCTGGCCGGGCTGCTCAACACGCAGGTGCGCATGGTGCTGGCCGCCCACAGACGCCACGGGCTTGTTCTCGAGCGCCACCTGCGCGAGGGAGACTGGGGCACGCTGATCCTGCGCAAACCCCATGGCTGACACGCCCGCCCTCCTGATCCGCGATGCGACGGATGACGATATTCCGGCCATTGTCGAGATCGTCAACCACGCCATCCGCAACAGCACCTCGATGTGGGAAACGCAGGAAACCACCCTCGAGGCCCGGCTGGAGTGGCTGCACACCAGCCAGGCCAGCGGCTTTCCCGTGCTGGTGGCGCAGATGCCTGATGGCAATGTTGCGGGCTACAGTAGCTGGAAGATGTTCCGCCCGTTTTCAGGCTACCGGCACACGGTGGAGCACTCGCTCTATATCGCGCCCGCCTACAAGCGCCAGGGCATTGGCAGCGCCCTGCTGCAGGCCCTGTGCGAGCGGGCGAAGGCGGCGGACGTGCATGTGATGATCGCGGGCATTACCTCGACCAACATCGCCTCGCGCAAGCTGCATGAGCGCTTTGGCTTCCAGCATGGGGGCCTGCTGCCTGAATGCGGCACCAAGTATGGCCGCTGGATGGACCTTCTGTTCCTGTACCGCATCATGTCGCCGGTGTAAGTTCCAACCCCCTCAAGGATATGCCCATGTCGCCTGCCCCGAACCGCCCCGATGCCCTGCGCACGACCCTGAGCCGGATGGGCGTGGACGGCTTCATCCTGCCGCGTGGCGATGAGCATCTGGGCGAATATGTCGCCTCCTGCGCGGAACGGCTCGCCTGGCTTACCGGCTTTACCGGCAGCGCGGGGCTTGCGGCCATCCTGCCCGACCGCGCCGCCGTGTTCTCCGACGGGCGCTACATGACCCAGATGGACCAGCAGGTTGACGCCGCGACCTGGGAGCGGCTGCACATTACCCAGACCCCGCCCGCAGGCTGGCTGGCGCAGCATGGGGCCACCCTGCGCATTGGCTACGACCCGCGCCTGACCAGTGAGAGCGCGCTGCGCCCGTTCAATGATGCGGGGCTGACACTCGTGCCACTGGCCGAGAACCCAGTGGACCAGATCTGGACCGACCGCCCCGCCCCGCCCTGCACGCCCTGCGTGCCGCAACCCGAAATCTGGGCCGGGCAGGCAAGTGCGGCCAAGCGCGACGCCATTGCCGCCAGCCTGCGTATGGCGGGCGAGCACGCGCTGGTGCTCAGCGACCCGGCTTCGATTGCGTGGCTGCTCAATATTCGCGGCACCGACGTGCCCTACACGCCGCTCAGCCTGAGCTTTGCCATCGTGCATGATGACGGGCGGGTGACGCTGTTCATCGACCCCGCCAAGGTGGCGCAGCAGACGCGCGACTGGCTGGGTGCCGACGTAACCCTGCTGCCGCCCGCAGCACTGGAGGAAAGCCTGCGCGCCCTCGCCCCGGCCCGCGTGCAGGTTGACCCCGCCCGCAATGCCATCTGGTTCATGCAGGTGCTCGAACAGGCCGGGGCCACGGTCATTCGCAAGGATGATCCCTGCCAGTTGCCCAAGGCCATCAAGAACCCGACCGAGCAGGACGGCAGCAGGCGTGCCCACCTGCTTGATGGTGTTGCGATCTGCCGCTTCCTGCACTGGCTGGATGACAATGCGGCCCGCACCACGGAACTCGATGCGGCTGAAACGCTCAATGGCTTTCGCAAGGACTGCCCGGATTACCGCGAGGAAAGCTTCCCCGCCATCTCCGGCGCGGGGCCGAATGGCGCGATCATCCATTACCGCGTCACCGCCGAAAGCAACCGGGCGCTGCGCCCCAACGAGGTCTATCTGATTGATAGCGGCGGGCAGTATCCCTTCGGCACCACCGACATCACCCGCACCATCTGGACCGGGCCGGATGCGCCCGATGCGGATGCGCGCGATGCCTTTACCCGCGTGCTGCGCGGGCATATTGCCCTTGCCCGCGCGCGCTTCCCCACTGGTGTGACCGGGCATGCGCTTGATGCGCTCGCCCGCCATGCCCTGTGGGAGGGCGGGCTGAATTACGACCACGGCACCGGCCACGGCATTGGCAGCTACCTGTCGGTGCATGAGGGACCGGCCACGATCTCGCCCGTGTTCCGGCCCGTAAAGCTGCATGCGGGCATGATCCTGTCCAACGAGCCGGGCTATTACCGCCCCGGCGCGTTTGGCATCCGGCTTGAAAACCTGCATCTGGTCCAGCCCAGCAATGTGGGCGAGGCCAACCGGTCGTTTCTGGAATTCGAAGTGCTGACGCTGGCCCCCTTTGACAGGCGGCTGGTTGACGCCGCCAGCCTGTCAGCGGCCGAGACGGCATGGCTTGATGCCTATCATGCACGGGTTTTTGAAAGCATCGCGCCGCATCTGCAAACTCCGGCGCGTGCATGGCTTGCGGCGGCCTGCGCGCCGCTGCACGCCGGATAATGTGACTGTAAAACCGCCAGCCCGGCCCCGTGGCCCGATTGTCACGCCGGACTGGGGGGCCTAGGACTTTTAACCAGTTCCGACGGGGCACCCGGCAACGAACCGGGTCCGCCAAGCCGGTGCGCATGCTGAAACGCTTTTCAGTAGCAAGCACTAAAGGGAGACGTTCGAGAATGTCCGCAGAAAAAACAATTCCCGCTACCCTGATTCCCGGTGATGGAATCGGGCCTGAAATTGTCGACTCCGTTGTCGAGATCCTTGATACGGTTGGCGCCCCCTTCAAATGGGAAAAGGCGCTTGGTGGCGTTTCCGCCCTTGAGGCGACCGGCAGCCCGCTGCCCAAGGAAACGATCGAGAGCATCCGCCGCACCGGCCTTGCGCTGAAAGGCCCGCTGACCACGCCCGTCGGTGGCGGCTTCAAGTCCATCAACGTCACACTGCGCCAGGAGTTCGGCCTGTTCGCGAATGTGCGCCCCACAAAAACGATCGTGCCGGGCGGCCGCTTCGAGAACATCAATCTCGTCATCTTCCGCGAGAACCTCGAGGGCTATTACGCCGCACTCGAAAACTACATTCCCGTTGGCGACGACCCGCATGCCATCGCCACCAGCGCAGGCTACACCTCGCGCGCGGAATGCAACCGCATCGTGCGCTATGCCTTTGAATATGCGGTCAAGAACAACCGCAAGCGCGTGACACTGGTGCACAAGGCCAACATCCTCAAGCTGCTGACCGGCCTGTTCCTTGAGGAAGGCCGCAAGGTCGCCAAGGAATATGAAGGCCGCGTGGAAGTGAACGAGCGCATCGTTGACGCCTGCGCCATGCAGCTCGTGACCGACCCGTGGCAGTATGACTGCATTGTCACCACCAACCTGTTTGGCGACATCCTGTCCGACCTGACCGCTGGCCTCGTGGGCGGCCTTGGCCTGGCACCGGGTGCGAATATTGGCGAGAAGGCCGCCGTGTTCGAGGCCGTGCATGGCTCGGCCCCCGACATTGCAGGCCAGAACAAGGCCAACCCGACCTCGCTGCTGCTCGCTGCCAACATGATGCTGCAGCATGTGGGCCGCCAGGACCTGGCCACCCGCATCGACAAGGCCATCGAGAAAGTCATCTCCTCGGGTGCCGTGCGCACGGGCGACCTGGGCGGCAAGGCCAGCACCACCGACCTGACGGCGGCGCTGAAGCAGGCTGTTTCCTGATTTCGGTGCATCCTGCGGCGGGCCAGCCTGCCGCAGGAGCATGCAAAAAGGGCCGTGGCGTTTCATGCCACGGCCCTTTTTTAATGATGTAATGGAAGCAGCATGACGGATATCAGGGAAGACATCCGGGCCTCTGGCCACCTTTTTGTAGGGCGGATGCCAGAGGGAAAACGCCTGCCCGCCCTGGAATATGTCGATTTCAATGAATGCCCGCTGGCCTTCGGGACATTATGCGATCATCGGTGTGATGAGAATGTGCCGCTGTCTGTCAGGGAATTCGCGCAGATCGTGGCGCTCAATGCCCGGCTACCACCCTATCACAGCCTTGGTGCGTAGACCCTGATCTATCTGGCCAAACTGGTTGTTGATGCGCCCACCGCGCCCCCGCCGCGCTGAGGCACGGCGAGGCGTCATGTCCTTTTAAGCTTTTTGAAAAAAGCTTCACCGGAAACGTCTGGTTTTCAGCTACCGCGATAGGTTGAGAACCCGAACGGCGAGGCCAGGAGCGGCACATGGTAATGGCCGCCCCTGCCATCGGCCCCCGCTGCCGCCATGCCGAATGCAATCGGCACCACGTCAAGGAAAGGCGGCTCGGACAAGGCTGCGCCCTGCGCGCGAAAATAGGCGGCTACGGCAAATTCCAGCCGGTAGGCGCCGGGGCGCATCTCGCCCATCTGCTCGCCCAGTTCAGGGCAGCGGCCATCGGCGTTGGTCACGCCACGGAACAGGCAGTCCTGCCCGGCCCACAGGCTGATGGCCATGCCAGCGGCGGGCCTGCCCGATACGAGGTCAAGCACATGGGTGGAAAGCGTGCTCATATTTCATGCTCCAGGCGTTCGAGCACATCGGCCAGGCGAAGGGCTGCGATCTTGTTGATCTCGGCCAGCGCGGTCTGCTGCTCGACCTCGGGCGTGTTTTCCAGCCGGGTCCGCAGGCCGTTGAGGATGGCCTGCTTGTCCGAGCGCCGCACGCAGATGATGAAGGGCATGCCGAATTTGGCCGCATAGGCCTCATTGAGCGCGCGGAAGCTGGAAAACTCATCCGGCGTCAGCCGGTCCAGCCCGGCGGAGGCCTGTTCCGCAGCCGAGGCCGAGGTAAGCGTGGGGTCAACCCCCATGCGCTGTGCCAGTTCGGGGTGAGCGCGGATCAGGGCCATCTTTTCGGCCTCCTGCGCCTGTTCCAGCACCAGCGCCATGGCGGCCAGCATGGAATCCTGCCCACTGAAGGGCGCATGGCCATGGGCGCGCTGCGCAACCCACGGCGAATGCTCGTATATCGGGCCAAACAGTTCCACAAACCGCACGGCGGAGAGTGAATTCACCCGGTCAAAAACGCGGTTCATGCCGGGTGCGTCTCCAGCCAGTGCCGGGCGATGTCCAGCCGGGTGGCGACCCAGACCTTCTCGCGCTGGGCGATATAGTCAAGGAAGCGCGCCACCGCCCGCGCACGGCCGGGGCGGCCCGCCACGCGGCAGTGCAGGCCGACGGACATCATGCGTGGTTTGTCCGCCCCTTCCTCGTACAGTTCATCAAACGTGTCGCGCAGGTAGTTGAAGAACTGCTCGCCCTCGGTAAAGCCGTTCAGCGCCACGAAGCGCATGTCGTTCACATCGAGCGTATAGGGCACGATCAGTTGCGCCCGGCCGGAACTGCGGTCGTAATAGGGCAGGTCATCGGCGTAGGAATCGGCGTCGTACACAAAGCCGCCCTCCTCCGCCACGATGCGGGCGGTGTTGGGGCTGGTGCGGCCCTGGTACCAGCCCAGCGGGCGCGATCCGGTCAGTTTTTCATGCAGCGCGATGCATTCAAGGATGTGGGCGCGCTCCACGGCCTCGGGCACGTGCTGGTAGTCGATCCAGCGCAGCCCGTGGGAGGCGATTTCCCACCCGGCATCCTTCATTGCGGCAACTGCAGCAGGATTGCGCGCCATGGCGGCGGCCACGGCAAACACCGTGAGCGGCTGCTTGCGCTGCGTAAAGATGCGGTGCAGCCGCCAGAACCCGGCACGCGAGCCGTATTCGTACAGGCTTTCCATCGCAATGGCGCGGGCGCCGGGAATGGACTGCGCCCCCACCATCTCGGACAGGAATGCCTCCGACCCACGATCCCCATGGAGGACCGAGTTCTCGGCCCCCTCCTCGTAATTGATGACGAACTGGACCGCGATCCGCGCCCCGCCAGGCCATTTTGCATCTGGCGGGTTGCCCGCATAACCAACCATGTCGCGCGGATAGGCACCTGTGTCAGACATGACGCCGTGGTCTCCCATTATCAGTCGTTATAAGCGGCAAGGGCGGCATCGACGCCCGCACCCGCGGCAAAGCCGTGGCCTTCATGGCGCAGCACGGTCTCGAGCGCGCCCATGGTCAGCAGCACCTTGTGCTTCTCGGCGTTGTAGCCCATGGCGCCGATGCGCCAGATCCTGCCCTGCAGCGGGCCGAAGGCGGAGCCGATCTCGATCTCGAAATCCTCGCGCATGCGGCCGCGCACCTTTTCCCCATCAATGCCTTTGGGGATGTACACGCCGGTCACGTTGGTCATGCGGTGTTCGTCGCCGCCAAACAGTTCCAGCCCCATGGCGCGCAGCCCGGCGCACACCGCGCGCGATGCTGCCGCATGGCGGGCGAAGCGGGCCTGAAGCCCTTCCTCAAGCACCACGCGGGCGGCTTCACGCGCGCCGTACAGCATGGTGGTCGCCTCGGTGTGGTGGTTGAGGCGCTTTTCGGACCAGTAATCCATGACCATGGCCAGATCGAAATAGTTCGACGGAATGCGCACGCGCGTGCCGTCTGTCGTGTCGCTACCACGAATGCCCGCCTCGACATGGCGGCGGGCGAAGATGTGCTCGGCCGCGCGGTCGGAGATGGTGATGGGGGCCGAGCCCGGCGGGCCGCCCATGCACTTCTGCAATCCGCTGCTCACCACGTCCACGCCCCAGCGGTCGGTGGCCACTTCCATGCCGCCCAGGGTGGCCGTGGTATCAACATAGGACAGCACGTCATACTTGCGGCAAAGTGCCCCCACGCCATCAAGCGGCTGGGCCATGGTGGTGGAGGTATCGCCATGAATGCAGGCCAGTACATGCGGGCGGTGGGTTACGATGGCGTCCTCGATCTGCTCAAGGCTTGCCACCTCCCCCCAGGGCAGGTCCAGCGTCACGATCTCGGCGCCGATACGCTGCGCGATCTCGGAAAGCAGCAGGCCAAAACGCCCCGCGCGCACGATCAAAAGCTTCATGCCCGGCTCGACCAGCGAGACGAGGGCCGCCTCGATGCCCGCGCGCGCCGTGCCATCGACCAGCAGGGTCCAGCGGTTATTGGTCATGAACACCTGACGGTAGAGGTCCATCGTCTGGTTCATGTATTCGGTCATCTCGGGGTCGAACTGGCCCAGCATGTCGGCCGCCATGGCGCGCAGCACGCGCGGGTGGGCGTTGACCGGCCCCGGCCCCATGAGCAGCCGGGCGGGAGGGTTGATCTGGCCGAAAAAGGTCTGGGTCATCCGAAATGTCTCTCAAAAAGTCCAATAAAGGCGATCATCGCCTGCAGGGCTGCATCCGTATCCGCATCGGTCACGGATTCAGCGGGGTTATGGCTGATGCCACCCGCGCAGCGGATGAACAGCATGGAAACCGGGGCCAGATGCGCCATGATCATGGCATCATGCCCCGCCTCGCTGACCAGGAGGCGCGGTTCGGCCCCCGTCACGTCGCGCACGGCCTGTTCCATGAAGGTGGTCAGGCGTGGATCACATGGGGTCGCATCAAGATCCTGCTGCATGCTGATGGCAAGTTCCAGCTCGCGCTTTTTTGCCACCGCCTCGGCCACGGCCAGGATTTCGCGGGCGGCCCGGTCACGCGCCGCATTGGTGCCAGCCCGCACGTCAAGGGTGAACACCACCTCGCCCGGCACCACGTTGGCCGCACCCGGCATCACGTCAAGCGATCCCACGGTGGCCACCAGCCCGTCGGTGCCCGCGCGGCCAATGCGCTCGGCGGCGAGGATGATCTCGGCAGCACCCGCCAGCGCATCACGCCGCAGGTCCATCGATACGGTGCCCGCATGCCCCGCCATGCCGCGCAGGGTCATGCGGTAGCGATGCTGGGCGGCAATGGCGCTGACCACGCCCAGCGCCCGGCCTTCGGCCTCGAGCACCGGCCCCTGCTCGATATGCGCCTCGACATAGGCGAGGATCTTTTCGCCCCTGCGTGATGCCTTGTGCATCTGGCCCACATCCAGCCCGAAGCCTTCCAGCGCGCTGGCCAGCGTTGCGGTCTCGCTCCAGTCGCTCATGGCGGGATCAGGGGCTTCGAGCACGCCCGCCACGGCGTGCGAGGTCAGCATGCCGGACGGGAAGCGCGACCCCTCCTCATCGCCAAAGCCTATGACTTCCAGCGCGAAGGGGAAGCGTTTGCCCGCTGCCGCGAAATGGGCCACGGTCTCGATGCCAAGAATGACGCCGAGCATGCCATCAAAAAAGCCGCCATCGCGCACGCTGTCGATATGCGAGCCGAGCAGCAGCACCGGGGCGTCAGGCGCAAGGCCCTCGTAGCGGCCCAGCAGGTTGCCCGCCGCATCCATGCGCGTGGTCATGCCTGCCGCGTGCATCCATGTAGCCAGCCGCTCGCAGGTGGCGCGGTAGGATGGGCCGAGATAGGGGCGGAACAGCCCACCCTCCATCTCGGAATAGGGTGCGCGGCCGAGTTCGGCGCAGCGTGCCACCGCGCGCTGGCCCGAAGGCTGATCCATGCTGCCTCCTGCGTTTACCATGCTGCGACACACCCATCGCTGCGCGGGTCGGTCGCCCCCTCCAGCAGGCCGGAGTCATGGCGCACCAGCGCGCCCGCATGCCCCATGATGGAGGAAAATGGCGCCACGCGTTCCATCTGGTGGCCTGCGGCACTCATGCGGGCGATCACCTCGGGGTTGAAGCGGTCCTCATATTTCAGGCTGACGCTGGATTCCCCCCATGTGCGGCCCAGCAGCCAGCGCGGGGCGGTGATGGCGCGCTGCAGCGGCATGCCGTACCGCGCGTAGCGGGTGAAAAGGGCCGCCTGTGTCTGGGGCTGGCCCTCGCCGCCCATGGTGCCGTACACCATGGTCCGGCCATCCTCGAAGCGCGCGCCGGCGGGGTTGAGCGTATGGAACGGCTTGCGGCCCGGCTGCAGCCCGTTCCACCCCTGCGGGTCAAGGCCGAAGCTGGTGCCCCGGTTCTGCCACACCACGCCGGTGCGCGGCAGCACCACGCCGGAGCCATATTCAAAATACAGGCTCTGGATCATGCTCACGGCCAGCCCGTCGGAATCGATCACGCCCAGCCACACCGTATCGCCCTGCTGCGATTGCCACGGCCACGGCGCTGCCTTGTTGGGGTCGATGCTTGCCGCCATGCGGTCGAGCGCCTTGCGGTCATCAAGGATGTCCTGCGCCTGTACGGTCATGTAGGCGGGATCGCCCACATGCGTGTCGCGGTAGCGGAAGGCCTGCTTGGTGGCCTCGACCAGCCCGTGCAGGTAATCGAAATCATCCGCGTTCGCGGCCTTGAGCCGGTCAAACAGCGCCAGGATCAGCAGCGAGGCCACGCCCTGCGTGGGCGGCGCCATGTTGTACAGGTCCGCGCCGTGAATGCGGGCATGAAGTGCGGGCTGGTGCGTCGCCCTGTGCGCCTGCAGGTCGGCCAGGGTGAGCGGGCTGCCAAGGGCCTCGAGGTCGGCGGCGAGTTCACGCGCCACCGTGCCGCGATAGAAGCTGGAAAGCCCTTCATCAGCCAGTTGGCGCAGGGTCGCGGCCAGGCGCGGGTTATGCAGGATGTCGCCTGCCTGCGGCAGCTTGCCGCCGGGCATGAACTGTGCGGCAAAGCCGGGCACGTCCTTGAGTTCTTCCACCTTCTGGCGGGTGATCTCGGCGGCGCCCGCCGTGACGGGCACGCCCTGCTCGGCATAGTACAGCGCATCACGCAGCACGCGGCCTAGGGGCAGGCCCGGCGCCATGGCATGACTCCACGACAGGGCCATCTCCCACCCCGACACGGTGCCCGCGACCGTATTGGCCGCAAGCGGGCCACGCCACGGAATCGTGTCATGGCCCGCCGCGTGATAGAACGCGGCATCCGCCTTGCCTGCCGCAGCCCCGCAGGCATCGATGGTTTCAACCCGCCCATCGGGCCACATGGTCAGCCAGAAGGCATCACCGCCAATGCCGGTCATGTGCGGATAGACCACGGCCAGCGCCGCGGCGGTGGCAACAGCGGCCTCAATGGCCGTGCCGCCCGCCTTGAGCACGTCAAGGCCAGCCTGGCTGGCAAGGTGGTGGGGGGATGTGACCATCCCCCGGCATGAACGCGGCGTGTTCAGCATGCCTTTTCCTTCCGCGCGTAACCCGCATCAAGCGGGCGGCAGGCGGCCAGGCCCGCGCGTTGCAGTTCAGCGGCCACGGCGAACAGTTTCGCCTCGGCCCCCGGCGCGCCGATCAGCTGGATGCCCAGCGGCAGGCCGTCCACGGCCAGCGGGGTGGCCAGCACCGGCAGCCCGGCCAGGCTGATGGGCTGGGTGTAAATGCCCAGATTGGCCCGCGCGGAAACACTCTTGCCATCCACCATGATGGAAGGCTGGTCGATACGCGGTGCAACCCCCACCGTGGTGGGCGCCACCAGCACATCCGCCTGCGCAAAGGCCGCATGCACCTGCGCGCGGAACCACCGGCGGAAGCGCTGCGCCTGCACAAAGGTGGCGGCAGGCAGCATGGCACCCGCCATGAGGCGATTGCGGGTGGCGGGGTCATACTGCATGGAGCGCCTGCGCAGGCGGGGCAGGTGCAGGTTGCCCCCCTCTGCCGCACTGATGAGGAAGGCGGAGGCCCGCGCGCGCGCCACCTCGGGCAGTTCGATCACGCTGTCATGGCCCAGATGCGCCATCACGCCATCAATCGCAGCCGTCAGCTCAGTGCTGACATTGCGGGCAAACCAGCCCCCCAGCCGCGCCACTTTCACGGATGCCACATCGGGCAGGGCCGACACGTCCCGGCCAGACATGATGCCGTATACCGCCATCAGGTCTTCAAGCGTGTCGGCCATGGGGCCTGCGGTATCGAGGCTGGCCACGAACGGATAGACCCCGCGCAGCGGCACCTGCCCGTAGGTGGGCTTGAGCCCCCACACCCCGCACAGCGCGGAGGGGATGCGGATCGAGCCATTGGTGTCCGAGCCCAGGGTAAAGGGCAGCAGCCCCGCCGCCACGGCGGCAGCCGACCCGCCCGACGAGCCACCGGCCAGGCGGGTGCGGTCATGCGGGTTGCAGGTGGTGCCGTTATGCGCGTTCTCGGTGGAGAAGCCGTAGGCAAATTCATCCATGTTCAGGGTCGCCACCGGCACGGCGCCTGCGGCACGCAGGCGGGCGATGACGGTGGCATCCTCGGTGGCGGGCAGGTTGTCGCGCAGCACGATGGAGCCTGCGGTGGTCACCTCGCCGCGTACGTCAAACAGGTCTTTTACGCCAAAAGGCACGCCCGCGAGCGGGCCGGGGTCGCGGCCCGCGGCAATTGCCTTGTCCACGTCCTCGGCCTGCGCCACGGCGGCGGGGCCAAGGATGCGGGTTACACTATTGAAGCGGGTATCACGGGCCTCGATATCGGCAATGACCGCCGTGACCACGCCCACGGCGTTGCGGCGGCCTGCGCGTATGTCAGCGGCGATGCCAAGCGCTGCCCCCATGGCGCGCGCGGTCATGGCGCATACTCGTAGGCTGGCTCGCAGTCATCGGGCAGCACAAAGCCTGCCACGAGGTCGGCATAGCCCTGCAGCAACGCCGTATTGGCCACGACATCGGGCAGGCAGGCCACCGGAATGGTCAGGCCGATCATCCGGGCCATGTCTGTCACGGGGGGCACCTTGTGGTCATTGCTCGCCCCCGCGCCGGCAACACCCGGCGCGGAAGGTGAAAGGCTTACAGCACTGCTCATCTACTCACTCTCTCCCGAATGGATAAATCTACCCGGGGCGCATCATGCAACAGGAGGATCGAGACTGACCAGTTCCGCCACGTCATAGGACAGCAGACTTTCAAGGTGCTTGCGGCCATCGGCCACGTAGAGGTCACGCCCCAGCCCGTGGGCGAGGCGCTCGACACCAAAGCGCATGCCGCTGATCGAGGCCCCCGACAGCCCCATGCTCGGCGTGGCCGAGAACGTGAAATTATGGATGTTGGCCAGCATGGGCGCCAGCGGGTCATCCTTGTGGCGCGGCAGGAACTGATAGCAGTCGCCCAGGTAGGGATAGCTTTCCAGCACCGCGCTCTCGGCCCCTGCGGGTGCCTTGTAGCGCTCGCCCCACAGGGCGACGGAGGGGGCGAAGGATGCGGTCTCGGGCCTGCGGGACAGGTCGGTGGCGAAGCCCGTGCCAATGATCACGAAGTCAAAGCGCATCTCGCCAGTGGGCGAATCGACCACGATCTCGTCGCCCTCCATGCGGGCGCCCGTCCAGGGGCAGCCGGTACGGTAGGCGAAGTTTGCATGCCTGCGGCACCGCCAGAACGTATCCTGCGGCGGCGGCTGGTTGAGATCGAAAATGCGGCGCATGAAGCCCCAGCGCAACTCATCGGACAGGGCGGGGTAATAGGCGAGGAAGCCGGTATTCTCCATCCACCGGTACGGGTTGATGGAGGGAATTTCCTTGCGGCGCAGGCACAGGGTCACGCTGCCCGCACCGTCCTCGAGCGCGGTCGCGGCATTATCGAACGCCGAGGCCCCGGCACCGAGCACGCCGACGCGCTTGCCCTTCAACGCCGCGAAATCAATCGCCTCGGATGTATGGGCATAACGGTCGCGCGGCAGGCCTTCACGGATGAAGTCGGGCACATGCCACGTGCCGCAGCCCTCGATGCCGGTGGCCAGCACTAGCTTGCGGGCATAATGCACGTGGCTCGTGCCATCGGGGCGGCGGAAGGTCAGGCGCAGCAGGCCATCCTCCCAGGTCACACCCGTGAATTCGTGGTCATTGGCCACCGGCAGGTCGAGGATGTCGCGGTACCAGTCGAGATAGGCCTGCCAGTCCCCACGGGGGATCTTGTCCAGCTTCTCCCATGCTGCCGCGCCGTACTGCGCCTCATACCATGAGCGCGGGGTAAGCGAGGGCACGCCAAGGTCGGGGCCGGTCACGTATTTGGGCGTGCGCAGCGTGATCATGCGCGCGAATGTCACCCACGGGCCTTCCCCGCCTTTTGAGGCCCGGTCGAATATGCGCACATTGGTGATGTTGTTGCGCTTGAGCGCAAACGCCGTGGCAAGGCCGCCCTGCCCTGCGCCGATGATCGCGACATCAAGCACGCGCCGGCCATCACGTTCGATGGGGGGAACCCATTCCTTGCGCGGGTAGCGGATGATTTCCAGGTCACGGCGCACGGCTGCATCGAGTGCCGCCAGCCCCCCGTCTTTCGGCTGCATGTTGGTATCCATCTGCGGGTCCCCATCTGTTTTTTCGGCTTTGGCTGATGCAGCCCCGCATGACGTCCCCCGACGTCATGCGGATATCCCCCAACCGCACCACGATGAATTGATCTAATCAGCCCGCAGGGTGTTTCGTCCAGTAGAATGATTTCATCATTCCGTTGCCTAAATCGCAACGGTAGTCAGACCGCGCGCTCGTCGCTCACGCCCTGCACGCGGCGCAGTTCAAGGCGCAGTTCCTCGATCACGGTTTCAAGCAATGGCGGCAGCCAGCGGGATTCACGCACATAGGCCCCGAGATCGGTCACGGCGCGGGTGTCACGCAATGGCACATGGCGCAGGCTGTCCTGGCCGGGCTGCACGCCCACGGCCAGCGGCGACTGGAAGGCCAGCCCCGTCCCTGCCAGCACCATGCGGTTGGTCAGTTCGATCGAGCCGGTATGCAGCACCACGTTCAGCCGGTCCTGCCACGGGCGCAGCATCGGCTCCATCACGCGGTAGAGCGAGAGCGTGCGCGTGGGCAGGATCAGGCGGTAGGCCACGCATTCCTCCACCGTGACCGTGCGCAGGTGCGCCAGCGGGTGATCGGCGCGCACCACGGCACCGACGGGAAAATGCCCCACCGCCACCCGCCGCAATTCGGGGTAAAGGGCTAGCGAGAACGCGATGCCAAGGTCAACCCGCCCGTCCTGCAATGCCGAAACGATGGTCTTGGGCGCGCCGACTTCCACATGCAGCTCAACGGTGGGGAAGGCCGAGATGATGCGCTCGAGCAGCGCGGGCAGGAGCTGGCCTGCTATGCCTTCCACCGCCATGATGCGCAGCCTGCCGTCATGCCGGCCGGACAGGGCGTTGATCTGCTCCTCCGTCCGGGCGGCATCCTGCATCACGGTCACGATATGGCGGGCCATGATGGTGCCCACCTCGGTCAGGACCATGCCTTCGGGCAGGCGATCGAACAGGGGCGCGCCGATCTCGGCCTCCATCTGCGCAAGCTGGCGCGTCAGCGCCGAGGGCGTGACATTGAGCCTGCGCGCCGCCTCGCGGATGGAGCGGCATTCCCGCACCGCATTGAAGTAGGAAATGCCCCGCGCGTGCAGGCGCATCATGCGGGGCGTGCGCGAAAGCGGATCGTTCATAAGCGTGTCTCATCCCCATCTGCATCACCTTCTTCCCGCGGCGCGTGCAGGAAGCGCGTGACGATTTCCGCCGCCACCAGCGCCGCGATGACCGGGGGCCGCTTGTCGCGCACGCCCTCCCCCCCGATGGGGCAGACCATGGCACTGATGCGGTCTTCGGGCAGGCCGAGCGCGCGGAAGGCCATCTCGAAACGGCGGCGCTTGGTGTGCGAGCCGATCAGGCCCACATAGCGAAAATCGCCCCGTTCGAGGATGGATGCAACAATCAGGCTGTCAAGCGCGTGGCTCTGTGTCAGCACCAGCGCGCCGGAGCCTGCGGGCGCGCCTGTTACAAGGCGCTGCCAGTCGCCATCATCATGCACGTCCACGCCAGGGGGAATGACGGGGCCGAATTCATGCGGGCGCGAATCGCACCAGGCCAGCCGCAGCGGCAGCGGGGCCAGCACATGGGCCAGCGCGCGGCCCACATGCCCCGCCCCGAACAGCACAAGCAGCGGGGCCTCGCGGCGCTCGCGCTCGAGTGCCGCCATGACGGCGTCCAGCCCGCTGCCATCTGGCACGTCGATGAACAGCATCACCTCGCCACCGCAGCACTGCCCGGAGCGGCCGCCAAGGTCGATGCGCAGGTCCTGCGCCCCGCCACCCGTGGCCAGCAGGGCGCGGGCTTGATGGACAGCATTCCATTCAAGCTCGCCACCGCCCACCGTGCCGGACTGCTCCGTGGGCGTGACCAGCATGAAAGTGCCCGCCTCGCGCGGGGTGGAGCCCCGTGCTGCGGATACGCTGATCCGGGCAACCGGCTGGCCCATGAGCCGCCAGCGGGCCAGATCGGCGCGCATTTCCATGCTCATGGGTTCAGCGGGCGGGAGACTGGTCGCGGCGCAGGCGATCTGCCGTGCGCAGGATCATCTCCGGCGTGGCGGGGGCATCAAGCCGGGGGCAGGTGCGGTAGCCATCAAGGCTGGCCAGCGCATCCGATATGGCCTGCAGCACCGATACCCCATGCACGAAGGGCGGCTCGCCCACCGCCTTGGAGCGGAAGATGGTGTGCTCGCGGTTAGGCGCGTTTTCCAGCAATTCCACGTTGAACACGCGCGGGCGGTCGGAACAGGCGGGGATTTTATAGGTGCTGGGCGCATGCGTGCGCAGGCGGCCTGCCGCGTCCCATACCAGTTCCTCGCAGGTCAGCCAGCCCGCACCCTGCACGAAACCGCCCTCGATCTGGCCAATGTCGAGTGCCGGGTTCAGCGACTGGCCCGCATCATGCAAAATGTCCACGCGGTCGATCTTTGTCTCGCCGGTCAGCAGGTCGATCACAACCTCCGAACACGCGGCCCCGTAGGCAAAATAATAGAAGGGGCGGCCCTGCCCCGTATCGCCATTCCACGAAATCTTGGGCGTTTTGTAGAACCCGTTGGCCGACATGGATACACGCGCGAAATACGCCTGCCGGGTCAGATGCGAGAACGCGATGACCTTGTCGCCCACATGGACGCCATCGGGCGCGAAGCGCACCTCGTCCTCGCCCACGTTCCAGTGGCTGGCGGCAAATTCCACCAGCCTGCGCTTGATGCGGCGCACGGCATCAAGCACCGCCATGCCGTTGAGGTCCGCCCCGCTCGAGGCCGCCGTGGCCGATGTGTTGGGCACCTTTCCGGTGGTGGTGGCGGTAATGCGCACCTGGTCAGTGCCAAGGCCGAATTCCCGCATGGCCACCTGCACCATCTTGGTATGCAGGCCCTGCCCCATCTCGGTGCCGCCGTGGTTCACCTGCACCGAGCCATCGGTATAGACATGCACCAGCGCACCGGCCTGATTGTAATGGGTGGCGGTGAACGAGATGCCGAATTTGACCGGGGTGATGGCGATGCCGCGCCGCAGATAGGGGCTGGCCGCGTTGAACTCACGGCACGCCGCGCGGCGTTGCGCGTAATGGCAGCGCCGGGCCAGTGCGGGCAGCAGGTCGTGGGTGATCGAGTCTTCCACCACCATGTTGTACGGCGTGACGTTGCGATCATGCGTGCCATAGACATTGCGCAGCCGGACCTCGAGCGGGTCGAGGCCGGTGGCAAACGCAATCTCCTCGATCACGCGCTCGGCGGCGACGATGCCCTGCGGGCCGCCAAAGCCGCGATAGGCAGTGTTGGACTGGGTATTGGTGCGCAAAGGCTCCGAGCGCAGGCGCACATCGGGGTAGAAATAGGCGTTATCGGCATGGAACAGCGCCCGGTCGATGACCGGGCCGGACAGATCGGCCGACCAGCCGCAGCGCGCGGCGAGCACCATGTCCACCGCCACGATCCGCCCGTCATCGGTAAAGCCTGCATCGTAATCGATCACGAAGTCATGGCGCTTGCCGGTCATGGTCATGTCGTCATCGCGGTCGAGGCGCATCTTGGCCGCACGGCCCGTCCTGTCGGCCACGAGGGCGGCGAGGCAGGCACAGGCATTGGCCTGCGTTTCCTTGCCGCCAAAGCCGCCGCCCATGCGCCGCACCTCGACGGTGATGAGGTTGGCGGGGCGGTCGAGCACATGGGCGACCATATGCTGCGTCTCGGTCGGGTGCTGGGTGGAGGAGGTGACATGCATCTCCCCTTCCTCGCCCGGCCGGGCAAGGGCCACCTGCCCTTCCAGATAGAAATGCTCCTGCCCGCCCACCGTAATGCGGCCCGAAAGCCTGCGTGGCGCGTGTTCCAGCCCGGCCAGAACGTCGCCGCGCTTCATTTCCATGGGCCGCCAGACAAGCGGGCTGCCGTTTTCACGGGCCTGCGCGATGTCGAGGATGGCGGGCAGGTCTTCATAGTCTACAACCGCCAGACGCGCCGCGCGCCGGGCGGCGCCACGCGTGGTGGCGGCAACGACAAAGAGCGGCTGGCCATAAAAGGAGACAATATCCTTTGCCAAAAGCGGCTCATCGCCCTTGCCCACCGGGCTGATCTGGTTCTCACCCGGTATGTCTGCCGCCGTATAGACCGCCACCACGCCCTCGGCCTGCCGCACGGCGTCAAGGTTCATGGAGGCAATGCGGGCATGGGCGCGCGTGCTCAGCCCGGGCACGAGGTGCAGCGTGCCACGCGGTTCGGGCAGGTCGTCAATATAACTGGCCGTGCCCTGCACATGCATGGCCGCACTTTCGTGCCGCAGGCTTTGCGATGCGCCGCCAGGCACGGGCGCGGTGGTGGCCGCGATGTTTGCATCAGCCATGAGCATGATCTCCCGTGGCAGTACAGGCAGCATGCACGCTGGTGGGCACGCGGACGGCGGGCGGCCCGCACTCGGCGTAAAGCCGGTTGAGCAGGTTGGCGGCGACCGTGCTGCGGTACCATGCACTCGCCCGCATGTCGGTCAGGGGCGTGAAATCGGCCATGATCGCCTCACGCGCGGCGTCCAGCGTGGCGTCATTCCACTTCTGGCCCGCAAGGGCTTCTTCCGTGTGCCGCGCACGGCGCGGGGTGGCCGCCATGCCGCCAAAGGCGATGCGCGGATTGCGGATGGTGCCATCAGGCGCAAGCGTGAGCGAAAACGCACCCAGAATGGCCGAGATATCCTGATCGAACCGCTTGGACACCTTCCATGCGCGGATGACCGTATCGGGTGCGGGGACGGGAATGGTGATCCCTTCCACAAACTCGCCCGGCGCGCGGTCCTGTTTGCCGTAATCGATGAAGAACTCTTCCAGCGCAATGGTGCGGCGCGTATCGCCCCGGCGCAGGTGCAACTGCGCGCCTGCCGCAATCAGCACCGGAGGGCCATCGCCAATGGGCGAGCCGTTGGCGATGTTGCCGCACACCGTGCCCGCATTGCGCACCTGCACGGAGCCGATGCGGCGGAACACTTCCTCATCGGGCTGGGGCAGGATTTCCGCCAGGGCTGCGCGGGCTTCCTGCCATGTAACGGCAGCGCCGATGTACAGCCCTTCCGCCGTAGGCTCGATACGCCGCAGGTCGGCAATCTGGCCAATCGCAATCACATGCGGCAGGTCGCGCAGGCCCTTGGTCACCCACAGCCCCACATCGGTCGCCCCCGCCACGATGCGGGAATCGGGGTTCTCAAGCAGCGTATGGGCCAGCGCATCCGCCGTTGCCGGAATGGTCAGGCGGCCCGTGGGCGTGGCAATGTCAACCGTAGCGCCATCACGCAGGGCGCGCAGGCGCGCGGCCATGTCATCGGCCATGGCATCGAAATGGTCAGGCCCCGCCTGCATGGCATGGCGCATGGCGCGCACGATGGGCGCATAGCCGGTGCAGCGGCACAGATTGCCTGCCAGCATGTCGTCAATGCCGCGTTCATCCTGCGCAAGCCCGGCGGCCTTGCGGCCCGCCACCATGGACATGACAAAACCCGGCGTGCAGAAACCGCATTGCGAACCATGATGCTCCACCATGGCCTGCTGCACCGGGTGCAGGCTGCCATCAGGCGCGCGCATATCCTCGATGGTGAGCACCTGCGCGCCATCGAGCATGCATACGAACTGGATGCACGCATTGACCGCGCGCCACACCAGCCGCTCGCCCTCCAGCCGCACCACGAGCACCGTGCAGGCCCCGCAATCGCCTTCGTTACAGCCTTCCTTGGTGCCGGTCAGGCCCCGCTCCTCGCGCAGCCAGTCCAGCAGCGTGCGTGTTGGCGCGATGTTGGCCAACGCATGATATTCGTTCCCGACATAGAAACGGATATCGTGTCTGATCCCCGTCAAACCTGTTCCCTTGTCCTGTGGCCACGGACTGCCTCACCCCCCTCAAGGCAGACAGCCGGAACAGCCATTGATGTTTCGTGATCCCATTATATGGGAAGATGATCCTACGCTGTCACCCCGCCCTGATGCAAAGGGGCAATGCCATGATGCCTTTTTTCAGAATGCCACCTTTTTGAAAAAAGACGGCACCCGGAAACGTTCATCTCTGCTCTGTTTTCAAACGGATAACCGGGCCGCCTGCCGCAGCCGCGCCGACAGGCCGGGCCGGAATGCCGGGCAGGGCACGTAGGCACCGCAGGTGGCCCCTTCCTGCAGCGCGCCATCACGGAACGCCACCACCCCGCCGCGGATGACGCATTCTGGCTGGCCGCCCAGCGCAATGCCACCATACAGGCCGCCCGCGCTGGCAGGGCGCATCTCCTGTGCATCGGGGTTCCACAGCACAAGGTCGGCATCAGCACCCGGCATGATGGCGCCCTTGCGGGGGTATATGTTGAAGGCCATGGCTGCCGCCTCCGATGTGGCGCGGACGAATTCCTCCGCCTCCATCACGCCCGCCTGCACGCCGTGCCGCCACACCACGCGCATCCGCTCGGCCAGCCCCCCTGCCACGCCATGGCCCGCCCGCCCTGCCGGGCTGAAGCCACTGGCCACCATGCCCACCGCGCCACAGGCCAGCGCGCCCCACAGCGCGCGCCGGTGCGTGCCGTCGCGCAAGGGCGGGCGCATCAGGTAGGGGGAAGCATCATCGGCATCATACACCGCCTCATCGAGCACAAGATGCGGGGCCAGCACATGCGCCTGCACGCGCTCGGCCCGGGCGCGGGCGGCGATGATGGCGGCACACGCGCCCGCCGTTGAAACCGGCCCAACATGCACGGGCGCCCCCACCAGCCCCGCCAGCATGATGGCCCGGCCAACGGCATCCGCCTCGATGGCGGGCGGGCAGGCCAGCGGGCAGGCTTCGGCTGCGCTCACGCCCGCATGGTCAAGGGCCGCGCGCAGGTAGGCCATGGCCTGCGCGTTCTGCGCCTCGATCACGCACAGGGCGCCAAGGCCCGCGGCATGGGTTGCCAGATCAAGAATGTCACGATCCGCCATGCCCGCTGCCATGGACAGATGAAAGCTGTTGACCCCACGGCCCGCCAGCATGTCCATGCCCCCCATGACAGCGCCACCGCCACCCGGCAGCCCCATGCACAGCCCGACATCGACCGGGGCGCAGGCCGCTGCCTGCCGCCAGTCGCGCCACGCCTGCGCCATGTCACGGCCCTGTGGCTGCATCACGTCGATCACGGTGGTGGTGCCGCCGGCCAGCGCATCAGCCGTTGCAGCAAAACCGGCCGCATCCGCGCCAATGCCGGTATGGGGGTCAACCCCACCCGGCAGGACCAGCAGGCCATCGGCGTCGATGATGGTGCAGGCGGTGGGCGCTTCAAGCTCAGGCCCGACGGCGAGAATCTCTCCCACGCCGCCGCACAGCACGTCCACCCGCAGGCTGGCCTGCCCCGTGACTACCGTGCCGCCGCGAACCAGCAGCAGATCGCGCTGCGCGCCGTGCTTCATGCTCGCCCCCGTTACAGACATATCTGAGCGTTATTGGGGAAACGCCGCCTTTTTGAAAAAAGGCAGCGCCCAAAAACTTTTATTCTGATTCAGTTTTTCACTTAATGGTCGCGGATGCGCACCGACATGTCCATGGCGCTGCCCAGGCGTTCGAGCCTGCGACGCACGCTCTCGCCCTGCACCACGTCGCGCCCCGGCGCGAAATGCAGCGACAGCGTGCCGCCTGCCATTTCCAGCCGCGTGCCATCAAGCAGGGCTTCCGTACCGCCACTGACCGTATAAGCCAGCCGGAGCGCCTGCCCCAGCGCCACGGCACGGGCAAACTGCGCGGAGTCAAGCAACTGCCGCGAGGGTTGCAGATACGCCACCGACAGGTCAGCCCCGTAGCGCACCGCAAGCGTAAGCGACAGGAAGGCCCGCGCCTGATGCGTAAAGCCCACGCCCTGCAGGCGCAGGATGCGCAGGTAGGTCTGCTCGGCGCGGTATTCCGGGTGGTCATGCGCGCCCACATCCGACAGCCAGCACGCCACCGCGCGCAGGCGGCCTGCCACGGGGTCATCATCGGGGAAGAGCGGCGCCGTCCAGTCCGCCAGGCGCTCGGGCAACTGCATGCTGCGGCCGAGCATGCTGCACATCTCGCGGGCCACGGCATCCTGCGGGTCGTTATCGGCAACGCTTGCGGCGACATTGCGCATGTACCACCCCTCGCGCAGGCCATCGACACAGAAGACCAGCCCGTTGGGCTGCGCATGCCGCATGAGCCTGCGCAGCACGGTGGCGGCAAAGGGCGCATCATCCAGCCGCTTGCGCGGCACGCCGGGCAGGCGCTCGATCGAGCGTTTGTTGGCGGTCAGGATCCAGTCCGTCATCTCGCGCGCGGTGTCGGGCGCAAGCTGATAGAGATGCACGATATTGAGCGGATAGGCCGTGCGCGCGATCTGCATGCGCGCAAGTGCGCGAAAGGCGCCCCCCACAAGGTACAGATCCTGCCCGCGCACGGCCTCCAGCCAGTCCACGCGGGCCAGGTCCTCATCCACCAGCGTGCGCGCGCGGGCCAGATCGCCATCGGCGCGGTCATTGAGCCGGATCACGCCCAGCGGCAGGGTGCAGGCATCGCGCTTGCGCCCGTTCTCGATGCGGATCAGCTCAAGCGAGCCGCCGCCAATATCGGCCACCAGCCCGTTGGCGTCGGGTATGCCGCACAGAACGCCGGTGGCGGAATAATCGGCCTCCTCCTCCCCGCTCAAGATGCGGATGGGCACGCCTGGCAGGCGCGATTTCAGCCCCGCCACGAATTCCGGCCCGTTGGTGGCATCGCGCACCGCCGCCGTGGCCAGCACCTCGAAGGGGCTTGCCTCCATGCCGCGCGCAATGGCGTTGAAGCGGGCCATGACCTCCATGGCCAGCGGCACCGCCTCCTCGTTCAGCCGGCCCGTGGCGTTGAGCCCCCGGCCCAGCCTGAGCACCACCTTCTCGTTGAAAATGGGCGCGGGATTGCGCGAAATGCCGTCAAACACCACAAGGCGCACGGAATTCGAACCCAGATCAATGACCGCCGAACGGCGAAACCCGCCAGCACCCGTCACATCGCGCCCCATATGCTGCCTGCGCGTCCTGCCTTGAGCGTGCCCATGCCGTAATCCTCAGTCCTCAATAATCTGTTCCGCATGCCACGGCTGCGATGCGCTGACCCGGATCGGGGCTTCTGGCGCGCCACGCACCGGATAGCCCGGATGCTCCATGAAATACTCATGCGATGAAAAGGGCCTGCGCCCCGGCTCCAGCCGCCGCCAGACCCCGTTACGCTGTAGAATCCACGACTGCAGGTTGTCTTTGAGATCGATCATCATGATCTGGTCAAGCACGCGGGCATGAATTTGCGGGTCGAGCATGGGCACCATGCTTTCCACCCGCCAGTCCATATTACGCTGCATCCAGTCCGCCGAGGAAATGTACAGCTTCGCCTGCTTGGATGGCAGGCGGTGCCCGTCGCCAAACGCATAGATGCGCGCATGCTCGAGGAAGCGCCCCACGATGGACTTGACCTTGATGTTCTCCGAAAGGCCGGGAACACCGGGGCGCAGGCAGCAGATGCCACGCACCACCGCCACGATGCGCACGCCTGCATTCGACGCCGCATAGAGCCGGTCGATCAGGTCGGGATCGACCAGCGAGTTCATCTTGAGCCAGATCTGCCCCGGCCTGCCCGCCTGCACATGCGCGATCTCGCCTGCGATCAGGTCTTCAAGCGTGCGGCGGATGGTCACGGGCGAGAACGCGATCGCCTCCATCCTGGCAGGCATGGCGTAGCCGGTCATGTAGTTGAACAGCCGCGCCGAATCGCGTGCAAGCTCCGGGTTGCACGTAAAGAACGACAGGTCGGTATAAATCCGCGCCGTAATGGGGTGGTAATTGCCCGTGCCGAAATGCGCATACGAACGCAGGCCATTGCCCTCGCGCCGCACCACGAGGCTGAGCTTGGCATGGGTCTTGAGGTCGGAGAAACCAAAGACCACCTGCACGCCCGCCGCCTCGAGCGCGCGGGCGAGGCGGATGTTCGCCTCCTCGTCAAAACGGGCGCGCAGTTCCACCATGGCGGTGACCGCCTTGCCTGCTTCCGCCGCCTCGATCAGTGCCTTCACGATCGGACTGTCGCGCGAGGTGCGGTACAGCGTCTGCTTGATCGCCACCACGGCGGGGTCGAGCGCTGCCTGCCGCAGGAACTGCACCACCACGTCAAAGCTTTCAAACGGGTGATGCACGATCATGTCGCGCGCGCGGATGGCGGCGAAGCAGTCGCCCCCGCAATCAACAATCCGCTCGGGAAAGCGTGGCGTATAGGGCGGGAACAGAAGGTCGGGCCGGTCATCGACGATCAGTTGCTTGAGGTCCACCACCCCGATCAGCCCGGACTGCACGAACACTTCATCAGGCGGGGGCGCAAGCCCGTCGGCCATGGAGCGGGCCAGGTCCTCGGGCATGCGCGATTCGATATCGAGATGGATCACCACGCCACGCCTGCGGCGCTTGAGCGCGCTCTCATACGAGCGGACCAGATCCTCCGCCTCGTCCTCGAATTCCACATCCGTGTCGCGCACCACGCGCATCACGCCCCAGTCCCCCGCCACGAGGCCGGGGAACAGGCGGTCGATGCACATTACGATCAGGCGCTCGAGCAGGATGAAGCGCGTAACACCAGGCGGTGACAGGGCGGCAGGCAGGCGGATGAAACGCTCGATGCGCGCGGGCAGCAGGATCAGCGCCTCCATCACGAACTGCCCGGTCTCGGCATTCATCAGCCGCAACGCCTGGGCTATGCCCATGTTGGGGATGAAGGGCAGCGGATGGGCGGGGTCGATGGCCAGCGGCGTGAGCACGGGGAAGACGCGCTCCATGAAGCAGCTATCCAGCCACTCCTGCTCCTCGGCGGTGAAGGAGACCTCATCGCACACCACCACGCCAGCGCCCTCGAGTTCGCGCTGCAGGTCGCGCCAGATGCGCTGCTGCTCCTGCAACAGCCGCCCCGTGCGCTCGCGCACGGCGGAAAGCTGCTGCTGCGGCGTCAGCCCGTCGGGCGAAGTCTTGACCAGTCCCTCGCGCACCTGCCCCACAAGCCCCGCCACGCGCACGGAATAGAATTCATCAAGGTTTGACGCGCTGATCGACAGGAAGCGAACGCGCTCGAGCAGCGGGTTGCGGGGGTTGTCGGCCTCGTCAACCACGCGCTGGTTGAAGTCGAGCCAGGACAGTTCGCGGTTGATGAAGCGGGCGGGCGATGTGGCGTCGATCTGGGTTTCAGGCGCCTCGCGCAGGGCGACCTGACGCCCTGCCGCTTTGGTGGAGGCTGCGCGGCGACGCGCCGGTTTTGCGCCCGTGGCAGGCTTGCGTGGCGTTCTGGCCAATGGATTCGCGCTCCCGTTCGGCGGTGGCATTGCTTGTTGCAAGTGATTCTAGACGACGGAGCGCCCTCTTGGCCAGCGCCAAGCCCCTGCGTGCCCCGAAGCGTTCAGGGGCAACATCCTGAAGTCAGGGATGAAGCTGCTTTCAAAACGCTTTGGTAGAACGCCACCTTTTTGAAAAAAGGCGGCACCCAAAAACTTTTATTCTGAAAGGGATGCCGGCCAACAGGCGCCAGGCTGAAAACCCATGAATTTTTTATGACACGCGCAAACCATCGTTTTTCTGCTCCGAAGGCACCAGCGGCGGCTCGGCTGGCAGCAGGTCGGCCAGCACGCGTGCGGCCAGGGCGCGGGTGACCGGGCGGCCCGAGGCAAGGGCTGCGTGATCGAGCCGGTTCGCGGCCTCCTGCATGGCCAGCGCCGTGCGCGGCAGGCGGCGCAGCAGCCACTCCACCACCGGCTGCGCCACCACGATCTGGCGCTCGGCCAGCAGGCGCAGCAAAAGCACGCGCAACAGCCCATCGCCCGGCTGGCTGATGGCCACCGCCATGGTCGCGCGCAGCCTGCTGGCCAGGTCCGGCAGGGCCACCGCCCACCGCGCGGGCGGCGTGCGCGCGCCAAGCAGCAGCACCATGCCATGCTCGCGCGCGGCATTGATCAGGTGCAAAAGCGCACGCTCATCGGCGCATTCATCCGCACTGTCGAGCGCAATGGCCATGAGCGGCACCCGCGCGCCACAGGCCGGGAACAGGGCCGCAACATGCGCGTGCGACAGGCTGGCCCCGTGCAGCAGCCGCGCGCCATGACGGTGCGCCCAGATTTCAAGCAGGTGGGTCTTGCCGGTGCCTGCTGCCCCCCACAGCGCCAGCCTGCGCTCGGGCCAGGGCGTGGAGCCGAGCAGCCAGCTCCGGGCTGCGGCGTTGGACGCGGCAAAAACGAAATCGGCGGCACGGAAACGCGGCGTGTGGGCAAACGGCAACACCATCTGGCCGATCACCCCGGCAGGCGTGTTTTCATCCGTTTTCAGCTTCGTATGCTCAACCACCGCTTTGTGCGCAGCCCCACCATGACGTAAAGAAAGCCGGAAGTCCGTTTGAACCCGGCTCCAAGGGCGGTTTTCATAGCCTGCGCGAGGGAGTCCGGGAAAGTGATAGTTTGCTTGTGAAAAAGGCCTGCTGCATGACGTCCGCCCCCCGCCCGACCACACCTGCCTCCGACAACGCGCCAAGCGCCACCTACCGCGATGCCGGGGTGGATATCGCGGCGGGCGACGCCCTTGTCGAGGTCATCAAGCCTGCGGCCAAGGCCACGGACCGCCCCGGCACCATGGGCGGGCTTGGCGGATTCGGCGCGCTGTTTGACCTGAAAGCCGCCGGTTTTTCCGATCCCATTCTCGTTTCATGCACCGATGGCGTGGGCACCAAGCTCATGATCGCCATCGAGAGCGGCCTGCATGAAACCGTGGGCATCGACCTCGTGGCCATGTGCGTGAACGACCTTGTGGTGCAGGGCGCAACGCCGCTGTTCTTCCTCGACTACTTCGCCACCGGCAAGCTTGCCGTCGAGGATGCGGCCAAGGTGGTGCGCGGCATAGCGAAGGGCTGCGCCGAGTCGGGCTGCGCGCTGGTGGGCGGCGAAACTGCCGAGATGCCGGGCATGTACGGCCCCGGCCATTACGACCTGGCCGGTTTTTCGGTCGGCGCGGCCGAGCGCACGGCGCTGCTGCCCGGCGATATCCGCCCCGGTGACACGCTGATCGCGCTGCCTTCGGCGGGCGTGCATTCCAATGGCTTTTCGCTGGTGCGCAACATTGTCAAACGCAGCGGGCTGGGCTGGGATGCCCCCTGCCCGTTTGCCGACGGCCAGACCCTGGGCGAGGCACTGATGACGCCCACCACGCTATACGTGCGCCCCGTGCTCGACCTGCACCACGCGGGCCTGCTGGTGGGTGCTGCCCACATTACCGGCGGCGGCCTGCCCGGCAACCTGCCGCGCGTGCTGCCAAAAGGCGTGCGCGCCGTGCTGGATGGCACGGCCTGGCCGGTGCCGCCGGTCTTCCCGTGGCTGGCCAGCATTGGCAATGTCACCACCGAGGAAATGCTGCGCGTGTTCAACTGCGGCGTGGGCATGGTGCTGGTGGTGCGCGACAGTGATGCCGCCATGGCGAAGCTGGCCGAGCGCGGGCAGCAGGCCTTCATCATCGGCACCATCACCCAGGGAGAAAGCCCGGACAGCCCGGCCACGCTGACCTTTGATGAACTACCCGAACTGCGTGACTGACCCCGCCCCGATGCACAAGACTCCCATCGCCATCCTCATCAGCGGGCGCGGCAGCAACATGCGCGCGCTGATCGAAGCCTGCGCCCAGCCTGACTACCCCGCCCGCATCGCCCTGGTGCTGAGCAACAATCCCGACGCGCCGGGGCTGGACGTGGCGCGGCAAGCCGGGCTTGAAGCCTGCGCCATCGACCACCGCGCCTACCCCCGCGACCGCGAGGGCCATGAGCGCGCGCTCGATGCCACGCTGCGGGCGGCGGGCGTGGAATATATCTGCCTTGCGGGCTACATGCGCCTGCTCACACCATTCCTGACCACGGCATGGAAGGGGCGGATGCTCAACATCCACCCCAGCCTGCTGCCCGCCTTTCCCGGCCTGCACACGCATGAGCGCGCGCTGGAAAACGGCACCCGCATCCATGGCTGCACCGTGCATTGGGTGACCGAGGGCATGGATGAAGGTCCGGTCATCGGCCAGGCTGCCGTACCCGTGCTTGATGGCGACACGCCGGACATGCTTGCCGCCCGCGTGCTGGTGCAGGAACACAGGCTCTACCCCACAGCCCTGCGCCGCGTGCTGGCCCCGGCCACGACACCCGTGCCTGACGCGGCTGACAGCCTGCTGGCGGTTTAATACAGGCTTCCGGGCGCTGCCTTTTTCATCAAGGCAGCGCCCTGTCGAAGCTTTTTGAAAAAAGCTTCACCAAAAACTTTTCCTCTTTATGCCTTTATCGGGGCCGGGCATCTGCGCGGCCTGCGCTGGGCTTTCCGCTTTTCAATACTGTTAGGTGCGATAAAATATTATAGCGCCCGTCAACCCGCAGGCATAAAAAAAGCCGACCCGAAGGTCGGCTTTTCCGCAACCGGGGCATCACACCCCGGCCCCTGTCTGATCCAAAAGGATCAGGGCAGGATCTCGGTGCCAGCGAAGAAGAAGGAGATCTCGTTCTTCGCGTTCTCGAGGCTGTCCGAGCCATGCACGGAGTTGGCTTCGATGCTCTCGGCAAACTGGGCGCGGATGGTGTGGGCTTCGGCCTTCTTGGGGTCGGTCGCACCCATCACTTCGCGGTTCTTCAGCACGGCATTCTCGCCTTCAAGCACCTGCACCACGACCGGGCCGGAGATCATGAAGGACACGAGGTCGTTGTAGAACGGGCGCTCCTTGTGCACTTCATAGAACGCGCCAGCGGTCGCCTTGGTCAGCTGGATGCGCTTCTGGGCAACGATGCGCAGGCCATTGCCTTCGAACACGGCATTGATCTTGCCGGTCAGGTTGCGGCGGGTCGCATCGGGCTTGATGATGGAGAGGGTACGTTCGACTGCCATGGGACAGCTCCTTTCAACGGGTTGCAAAATATACGAGGCGGCATTGGACATAAGCCGACATCACCTTACAACCGCCATCTAGAGCATATCGCCGCAGACTGGTAGGTACGAAACCAGCCATGCCCCCTTTATTGCCGGAGTTTTCCGCCCGTGAGCCTGCTCGTCATATCTGACCTGACCCTGCGCATTGCAGGGCGCACCCTGCTTGATGGCGCGAGCCTGAGCATCGACCCCGGCCGCAAGATCGGCCTCGTGGGCCGCAACGGGGCAGGCAAATCCACGCTGCTGGCAGCCATTGCGGGTGATATCGCGCCCGATGGCGGCTCCATTCACCTTTCCGCCCGCGCGCGCATGGGCCGCATCAAGCAGGAGGCCCCCACCGGCTATGGCTCCCTGCTCGATACCGTGCTTGCGGGCGATACCGAGCGCACGGGCCTGCTGGCCGAATCCGAAACCTGCACCGACCCCGCCCGCATTGCCGATATCCACGAGCGCCTGCTGGCCATTGATGCCCATAGCGCGCCTGCCCGCGCCGCCGCCATCCTGTCCGGCCTCGGGTTTGACGCCAGCGCCCAGGCGCGCCCGGTATCCGACTTTTCGGGCGGGTGGCGCATGCGCGTGGCCCTCGCCACGGCCCTGTTCCTCAACCCCGACCTGCTTTTGCTCGATGAGCCGACCAACCACCTCGACCTCGAGGCCACGATCTGGCTCGAGAACTGGCTGGCCCGCTTTGGCGGCGCTGCCCTGATTGTCAGCCACGATCGCGGCCTGCTCGACCGCGCGGTCGATGCCATCGCCCATCTTGACCGCGGCAAGCTTACGCTCACGCCCGGCGGGTATGAGGAATTCGTGCGCATCCGCACCGAGCAGGCGCTGCAGCAGGCCCGCATGGCCGAGCGCATCAACGCCAAGCGCGCGCACATGCAGTCCTTTGTCGACCGCTTCCGCGCCAAGGCCACCAAAGCCAAGCAGGCGCAGGCCCGCATCAAGGCGCTGGAAAAACTGCCCCAGATTGACAGCGTGGTGGAGGATACGCCCAGCCACTTCGCCTTCCCCGAACCCTCCGCCCTACCGCCGCCCATGCTGACCATGGAGCGCGTAAGTGCCGGGTATGGCGATCATACCATCCTGTCCAACCTGTCGCTGCGCATCGACATGGAGGACCGCATCGCCCTGCTTGGTGCGAACGGCAACGGCAAGTCCACCTTCGCCAAGCTGGTGGCGGGCAGGCTGGAGCCCCAGTCGGGCACGATCCAGCACAGCCCCAAGCTGAAGGTGGGCTATTTTGCCCAGCATCAGGCCGAGGAACTACGGCCCGATGAAACGCCGGTCGACCACATGGCCCGCGCCCTGCCCGAAGCCACGCCGCCTGCCGTGCGTGCGCAGCTTGCCCGCTTCGGGCTGGATGCGGAGCGGGCCGAAACCCCCACGCGCGACCTATCAGGCGGTGAGAAGGCCCGCCTGCTGCTGGCTCTGGCCACGCGCGATGCCCCGCACCTGCTGATTCTGGATGAACCGACCAACCACCTCGACCTCGATGCCCGCGATGCGCTGATCCGGGCGCTGGCGGAATTCGAGGGCGCGGTGCTGCTGATCAGCCATGACCCGCATCTGGTTGAACTCGTGGCCGACCGGCTGTGGCTGGTGGGCGATGGCACGGTGCGCCCGTTTGAAGGCGACATGGCGGAATACCGCGTGTGGCTGACCGAACGCGCCCGCGCGGTGGCCGCCAGCAACCCCGACCGCCCCGCCGCTGCCCCCAAGCGTGATGACCGGCGCGAACGCGCCGAGGCCCGCAAGGCCACGGCCCCCCTGCGCAAGCGCATCCGCGATGCCGAGCAGCTTATGGCGAAACTGGTGGCCGAACGCGCAAAGCTGGAAGCCCGACTGGCCGACCCCAAACTGTATGAAACCGGCAAGCCCGAGGAGGTGACGGCGCTTAACACCCGCCTTGCCGCCATTGCGCGCGAACATGACCACGCCGAGGAAGACTGGCTGGAAGCCGAAACCGAGCTTGAAGCCGCGAATGCGGACTAAGGCCGATAAAAGTTTTTGGTGAAGCTTTTTTCAAAAAGCTTCGAAAAAACGCTGCCTTTTTGAAAAAAGGCAGCACCCAAAAACTTTTATCATTTACAGGTCGCTTTCCAGGAACCGGCCAGCCCGATCAGGAAAATTCCCAGCCCCACAGCCGAGAGGCAGGCCCCGGCCCACCCGACCGACTGCGCGCCATAGCCCGCCGCAATCACCGCCCCACCCAGCCACGCCCCGAATGCGTTGGCGATGTTGACGGCGCAGTGGTTAAGCGCCGCCGCCAGCCCCTGCGCCCCGGCCGCCACGTCCATGAGCCGGGTCTGGAGTGCGGGCAGCAGGGCGATGATGCAGCCGGTCAGGCCAATGACCGGCAGGATCAGCCACACGTTGCCCGCGCACAGCGCAAACAGGCATGACATGAGCGTGCTCGCCACCAGGGTTACAATGATCGCCAGCACCGGGCTGACATCAACCAGCCGCGCGCCCGCCATGTTGCCCGCCACCATGCCCAGCCCCCACAGCATCTGCGCTACCGGCAGCACATCGGCGGAGACCCCGGTAACCCCCAGCAGCACGGTGGAAAGATAGGTGCCGACACAGAACATGCCCCCAAACCCGACCGCCCCCGTGGCCAGTGTCAGCCACACCTGCGGGCGCCCGAGCGCCCCAAGCTCGCGCCGCAGGGAGGGCGCATGGGCGGGATCGACCGGCACAGGCGGCAGGCTGCGCGCCATCAGCCCGAAGGCGACGAGCCCCATGAACGTGACCAGCCCGTAAACCGCGCGCCACCCCAGGGCTTCGCCCACCCACGTTACCAGCGGCACGCCCACCACATGCGCGATCGTAAGACCCGAGAATACGCCCGCCACGGCCCGCCCCCGGCGTGCGGGTGGCACCATCGCCGCCGCCACCAGTGCTGCCACGGCGTAAAAGGCGCCATGCGGCACCCCGGTCAGAAAACGCAGGACCACCAGCGTACCGTAACCGGGGGCAAGGGCGCACCCGGCATTGCCCGCCACAAACACGGCCTGCAACACCAGCAGCAGCCTGCGCCGGGGCATGCGGGCGGCAAACAGGGTGACAAGCGGCGCGCCCACCACCACGCCCAGCGCATAGGCGCTGATGACATGGCCCGCCACCGGCACGCCAACGCCAAGCGAGCGCGCCACGCCGGGCAGCAGCGCCATGAGCGCGAACTCACCCGTGCCGATGGCAAACGTGGCCACCGCCAGCGCCACCCAGACCGCCCATGCGCGGCCCGCCGGAAGGGGGGCCATGTTTGCGTCACTCACATATCCGCCCTTTCCCGATGGCGAAGATTGGCTTACCGCTTGCACATCAATGCGGCATTAACCCATCAGGGCCATATCACCTTACCAGACCATCCGTAGCGGAATTTCGCCCTCTGGCAATCCGTCCGCTCCGCCCTGCGTTATCCGGGTTCACGCCACGCGCACGCCCTGCCTTTTTCACATGTTCCATGCCCAGCATACGGACCCATAGATGACAGCCTCTCCGCCCACGGCTCCCTCTTCCAGCGAACCCGATTCAAAGCCTGTCCATCACAAGGATGACATCACCGACCCCCGCGCTACACAACTCGCACGCATCTATGCCCTGCTGCGCCTGACGCTGATCGTGACCATCGTGGTCATGCTGATCTGGGTGGTGGGCGACGTGCTGATGGTCATCTTCGCCGCAACCCTGGTGGCCGTGATCCTGCATAACCTTGCCGCCCTTGTCGAACGGCGCACCCGCATGCCTTACTGGCTGGCGCTGACCACCGTGGTGGTGGTGCTGATCGGCGCGCTGACCGGCCTGATCTGGAGCAGCGGGCCGGAAATATCGGAGCAGGCGGTCAAGCTGCGCACCGCCCTGAGCGAGCAGGCCCACAACCTGCGTGACAGCATGGGCCATTCCTCCACCGGGCGGATGATCCTTGATAACCTGCCCACCACCCTTGGCGGCAACGAACAGACATCAGGCAATACCGGATTCGGGTCCATCGCAGGGTCGATGACGGGCTTTGTCTCCTCGGCCTTCGGGGCGGCGGGCACGCTGGCCGTGATCCTGATCGCGGGGCTGTATTTCGCCATCTCGCCCGAAATCTATGTCAATGGCATGCTGCGGCTGATCCCCCACCCCTATCGCAGGACATCGCGCACGCTGCTGCTGACCGCAGGCCGCACGCTATGGGCCTGGACGGCGGGGCAGGCGCTGGACATGACGGTGGTGGGGCTGCTGTCCTTCATCGGGCTATGGTGCATTGGCGTGCCGCTGGCCCTGGCTTTGGGCGTGGTGGCGGGAATGGCCAATTTCATTCCCTATATCGGGGCCTTCGTGGGGGCGGTGCCTGCCGTGCTCATCGGGCTGTCGCAGGGCACGCGCGAGGGGGTGATGGTGCTGGGGCTTTACGCCGCCATCCAGTTCTTCGAAGGTAATGTCATGGCGCCGCTCATCCAGCGCCATGCGGTCAAGATGCCGCCGGGGCTGACCATCCTGTCACAGACGATCTTTGGCACCATCCTCGGCATTCCCGGCCTGATCCTCGCCTCCCCCCTCACCGCCGCCCTGCTCGCCACCATGGACAGGGCCACGCCAAAACTGGATGACGACGAGCGGGTTTAGGCACCGGCAAAAACAATGCCGCCTTTTTGAAAAAAGGCGGCACCCATAAACTTTTATCTTTACCAGTTCGGTCCTGTCGCCCTGCGGCCATCAGCCCTGCAGGGTATTGACATCCACATGCGCCATGCCGGCGCGCGTTGCCGCCTGCATGCCCTCCGGGCTGTCCTCGAACACGAGGCAGGTGGCGGGCAGGCAGGCAATGCTGCGGGCAGCCAGCAGGAACATGTCCGGCGCGGGCTTGGGGTGATCCACGTCATCAATGGTGATGATGACATCGAACAGTTTCTCAAGCCCGAGATGACCCAGGCAGGCCGAGACAACCTGCCGCGAGCCGTTGGAGGCCACCGCCATGGGCAGGCGGCCATGATAGGCGCGGGCGATATCGGTCACGACCGTAATCTCGCGCAGCACATGCAACTGCCTGAGCATGCTGGTCCGCGCATTCGAGATGATGCCATCGCGGTCCACCACGCGGCCAAGGCGCTGCTCGACAATATCGAGCACCATGTGCTCCGACATGCCGCCATGGCCATGAAACCATTCCGGCGGCACGCCGTGGCCGATCGCATCCTCAAGGGCTGCGAGCCAGCCTTCACGGTACAGCGGCAGGCTGTCGACCAGCGTGCCGTCGCAATCAAAGATCAGGCCCTGCGTGCCTGCGCGCACAAGGCTCATGGAAAAGCCGACCGGGCATAGTCATACTGGTTGACCAGGTCACGCAGCGCGTCGAAATCCTTGTCCTTGTAGTGATGGAAGCGGATCACGGCGCCGGGGCGCTCCTCCACGAACACGGTGTTGTTCCAGTCGGCAGCGCTGATGCCGGTCCACAGCGTGATGCGGTAGGGCACGGCGGGACCACTGGGCTGCCTGCCATCGGGCGCCACCTGCATTTCCATCACCGCATCACCGCTTGAAGGCGGGGTCTGGCCCAGCGGGCCCCAGCCCTTGGTGTGGGCCTGCAGCCAGTCATTGAGCGTCTTGACCTGTGCTGCCGTGAGCGTGCGCTCGCGCCGCATGGGGCCGACGGCAATGGTGCCCGACTGCATGGTGGGGAAGGTCAGCGGCCGGAAATTGGGCATGGCCATGTACCACAACCCTGCTGCCGTGCCGATGGTGATGAACAGGAACCCGATCAGCAGGGCGGTTTCGCGTCTCATTGGCGTATGGTCTCCTTATGCACACACAGCCGCGATGACCCGGGCCACGTCATTGTCCGACAGTTCCGGATGTAGCGGAAGCGCCATGATCCGGCGCGAAAGATCTTCGGCCACCGGCAGCGATGCGCCATCATGGCAGGCCGCATAGGCGGGCTGGCGGTGCAGCGGCCGGGGGTAATAGATGGCCGAGGCCACGCCACGGGCCTTGAGCTTTTCCTGCATGGCGGCGCGATTGGCCTCGCCCTGGGTCAGCACGGAATAGATCGCCCATGAGGATTCGCTGTCCGCCACGCGGGCGGGGGGCACCAGATGGCCTACAATGCCTTTGTCATAGGCGCTGGCAATGGCGCGCCTGCGGGCAAGCTCGGCATCGAAACGGTCCATCTTGGCCAGGATGATGGCCGCCTGCAGCGTATCGAGCCGCGCATTCATGCCCGTGCGCAGCACCTCGTAGCGGGTCTTGCCCTCGCCGTGGGTGCGCAGCGAGCGGTAGAGTTCGGCGCGCTGCGGGTCATCGGTCAGGATCGCGCCCGCATCGCCATACGCGCCAAGCGGCTTGGAGGGGAAGAAGGACAGCGTGGTCGCCACCCCCTCGCGCCCCAGCCTGCAGCCCGACAGGCTTGCGCCATAGGCCTGCGCGCAGTCGGCCATGAGGAACAGGTCCTCCTCCGCCGCAATGGCGCGCAGCGCGGGCCACGGCGCGGGCTGGCCAAACAGGTCCACCCCGATCAGCGCGCGCGGGCGCAGGCGGCCGGCCCTGCGCACATCGGCAATGCGCTGGCGCAGGTTTTCAGGGTCGATCTGGAAGGTATGGGGGTCCACATCCACAAAGACCGGGGTGGCACCAAGCACCAGCGGCACCTCCGCCGTGGCGGTGTAGGTGAAGGCGGGCAGGAACACGGCATCGCCTTCACCGATTCCCTCGGCCATCAGCACCACCTGGATGGCGTCCGTGCCCGATGACACGCCCACGCATTCCCCTGCCCCCACGTAGCCTGCCAGCCGGGATTCGAGTTCGGCCACTTCGGGGCCCATGACGAAGCGGCAGTGCCGCATCACCGCATCGACACGCTCGCGCAGTGCATCGGCAATGGCGGCCTGCTGTCTGGGCAGGTCAAGAAAACCTATGGGCGCCTGCGCCGGAGCGTTCATGATGCATTCCTTTCCACATCGGCCTGCCCCGCCGGAACCTGTGTAACCATGCCGTGCGGGTTATGGACAAATTCGGGTACGAGCTGGCCTGCCAGTTCCAGCGCCCGCGCGCTGTCACCCTGACGACATGCCACTGTCAGTGCATCCATGATATTGACGACCTGCGCAAGGTCCACCGTACGCGGCGTTGCCATCCGCAAACCGGGACAGCCGGTGGGTTGCAGGATTTCCTGGCTGTGAAACAGGTCTTCGGCCAGCTTTTCGCCCGGTCGCAACCCGGTAAAGCGGATCTGCACGTCACGCTCCGGCCGCAGCCCCGCCAGCACGATCATCTGCCGCGCCAGATCAAGGATGCGCACCGGCGTGCCCATGTCGAGCACGAACACCCCGCCCCGGCGCAGCAGGGCGGCGGCAAGCCTGTCCTCCTGCGCGCCGGTGCCACAGGCGCTGGCCTGCAGCACCAGCCCCACGGCCTCGGACACGGTCATGAAATAGCGCCGCATGCGCGGGTCGGTCACCGTAAGCGGGCCACCACGCTCAAGCTGGTGCTGGAACAGCGGAATGACCGAGCCGGTCGAACCCATCACGTTGCCAAAGCGCACGGTCACGCAGCGCATGGCATCAGGGCCACCCCCGCGCCGGGCGCGGGCATCAAGGGCCTGGCAGTACATCTCCGCAATGCGCTTTGACACGCCCATGACACTGGCGGGATTGACCGCCTTGTCGGTCGAGACGAGCACCATGGCCCGCACGCCGTAGCGGCTGGCCGCATCGGCCACGATGCGGGTGCCGGTGACGTTGGTGAGCAGCCCCTCGCACGGGTTGGCCTCGACCATGGGCACCTGCTTGAGCGCCGCTGCGTGAAAGACCAGCTCGGGGCGATAGCAGGCAAAGACGCGCTCGATGCGCGCGGGGTCGCGTATGTCGGCCAGCACCAGATGGCGCTTGAGCGCGGGCATTGTCGCCTCAAGGTCGATATCCACCTGCCAGAGTGGAAACTCGCCCATATCAAGCAAAACGAGTTCCGCAGGCGCGTGCCGGGCGATCTGGCGCACCAGTTCCGCCCCGATCGACCCACCCGCCCCCGTAACCAGAACCCGCCGCCCGCGCAGCATGCTGGCAAGGCCCTGTTCATCGGGGGGCATGGGCTGGCGGGGCAGCAGGTCGGCCAGCCTTACGGGGTGCAGGGGCGCGCGTGCGGTGCCTGTCAGGCCGGACAGGTCGGGCATGCAGCGCACCGGGGTGCCGCTTTCATGCGCCATGCGCAGGACAGCGGAAAGCCGCTCGCCCCGGCAGTGCGGATCGGCCACCACCACCATCCAGTCCTCATCCGCCCCCAGAGCCGCCAGAATGGCCCGCAGGTCGCTCACCTGCCCCAGCACCGGCAGGCCGCGCAGCCTGCGGCCGGGGCGGCGCTGGCGGCCTTCAAGCACCAGCCCCGCGACCCGGCGGCCCCTATGCGGCGCCAGTGCCAGAAACCGGCTGGCGTCTTCCCCATCACCCAGCACGATCACGCGCTGGCGGCTCCCAAGCCCCCGCAGGTCCTGCCGCCAGTACTGATAGCCACCCCGCACGCCCGCCAGCAGCACGAACGCCGCCATGGCGTAAACCATGCTGAAGGCCGGGGCGGCCATGCCCAGCCCGATCGTGGCCAGCAGCACCAGCCCGCCCGCCAGCGCGCACGCCCCGCCCAGCCGCCAGAAATCGGACCGCCCCGCAAAGCGCCAGTGCTGCTGGAAGATACGGAACGGCCACCCCGCCACGCCAAGACCCGCCATGCCGAGCACCTGCACCCCGGCATGCCACACGCCACCAGCCACTGGCGCCTGATACCCGCACGCCCAGCCCGCAAGGCTTGCCGCCAGCCCCCCCAGGACCGTATCAAGCATGCAGTTCAGCGCTATTGTCCGTGTCATGCGCAGGCACTCGGCCAGGGAGTGCGCGCTGGAGGATTGCGTTGCCATTACCCCCTCCCTATAGCCGAGCCAGCGGGGGGCAAGAAGGAGAGATCATGCCCCGGACCCCGCTTTCATGACCCTTGTGCATGCCGATCATGGCGCGGCCATGCTTTTCGTGCTGCTGCTGGGCGCGGGCGCGGGCGTGGCCGCCCTGCTGTCGCGCCGGGTCATCGGGTTGCGCATACTGGACTATCCCACCGGGCGCAGCGCCCATGCCCGGCCCGTGCCCAAGGGCGGCGGGCTGGCCATTCTGGCCGTGTTCGTGACCGGCGTGCCACTGGCGCAGATGCTCTGGCACCATGCCCCCACCCTTGCCGACAAGACCCTGCTGGCCGCGACCGCCTGGCTGGGCCTGTTTTCATGGCGCGACGACATGCACCCCATGCCCGCCCTGTGGAAACTGGGCGCGCAGGTACTGGCGGCATTGCTGGTGGCCTGGGGCAGCCTGGGCGTGCTGCCGCATGATGGTGCGGCATGGAGCGCGCTGGCGGGGCGCAGCCTGTGGCTGGTCGTGCTGTGCAACGCCATCAACTTCATGGACGGGCTGGACGGGCTGGCCGCGGGCTGCACCCTGCTGGCCTGCCTGGCCACGGCCCTGTTGTGCCTGCATGCTGGCACAGGGGTCGATACATGGGGCACGGCGCTGGTCATGGCTGTTGCCATTGCCGGTTTCCTACCCTTCAATTTCCCCAAAGCGCGGCTGTTCATGGGCGATGTGGGCAGCCAGTGCTGCGGGCTGGTGCTGGGCGCGCTGGGGCTGCACATGGCCGACCTGCCGCAACTGGCGCATGGCCGGGCGCTCATGCCGCTCATGCTGTCGGGCCTGCTGGCCGATGTGGGAGTGACGCTCCTGCGCCGCGCCATGCTGCGCCGCCCGCTGCTGCAGGCGCACCGGGAGCATTTCTACCAGATGGCCCATCGCGGGGGCATGGAGCCTGTCACAATCACCATGCTGGCCTGGGCGGCAACGCTCTGCGGCGCAGTGGCAGCAGGCGCACTGGCAGGCGGCGTGGTCGGCCTGCCTGCCGCAACTGGCGGACCACTGGCGTTGCAACTGCTCTGGGCCGCTGTGGTAATCTGGCGCGTGCGGCATGCGCCGGGCGTGCGGTGGTAGAAACGAAACAGGGGGAATGGCCCTGCGACCATTCCCCCTGCCGATCGTGACAGATAACGAAGCTTACTTGCCGGTAAGGGTAATCTTCATGCCCTGGGCGGCTGCGGCAAGGCGGCCGCCGGAACTGGAGGTATCGAGCCGGATGCGCACGCCTGCGGGGTTGTTGAGCAGGACCGCGCCAATGCCTGTGCCTGCTGTCACGTCACCGTTGACGGCGGCATAGCTGCCCTCGAAATCCTTGACCGAATGCAGGTTATAGACCGTGCCGGTGCCCTTGATGTTGGCATAGCCCACAGCCGCGAGCGACCCGCCCTCGATCTTGAAACGGTAGGTATGGTGCCCATAGACCAGCTTGCCCGTACCCCATGTATGCCCCACGCCGATATCGAGCGACTTGAACTTCATGGTGACGGTGCCCGATGGCGTGCCAAGCGAGGACTCCTCGGCCATGGCCGCGCATGGCAGGCTGGCAAGGGGGGCGATCGCAATGGCGAGGGCAAGCAGACGTCGAGAGATATGCATGGAATGGAAACCTTCCGTCGCGGAATGCACGAAGAGAACCTGCTTCTAACTCAGCTTGCGCGGCGAAGTTCCTCGGTGCGACGCGCGCGCGGCGCCTTGCGCACGGGGGCGGCAACCTTTTCCTGCGCTGCGGCGGATGTTTCGTTCACGATCGTGCGCAGGTCGCGCAGGAAGCCGTTGCCCTGCGGGGTGTGCGTGATCAGCACCGAGCGGCGGTCCATCGGGTCGGCCGTGCGGCGGGCGAGGCGCAGGTCCTCGAGCCGGTCGAGCGCGCGGGTGATCGCGGGCTTGGACACGTTCAGCTCGGCGGCGAGGCCACGCACGGTGTGGGCGCTGTCGCTGAGGTAGCAGGTCAGGAACACGGCAAGCTGGCGCGCTGAAAGGTCAGGCCCGTCGCGGCGAACCATTGCAACAACGGTATCGCGCAGGGACTGCGTCATCTGGTCCGCATTCGCCTGATTAGCCTGTGATGACTTGGCCATCGGTTGGAATCCTCTGTCATGATCTCGTGCCGGCCAACGGGCCTGTGGGCCATGGAATCGGACCGGCACGGAATGGTGTCTATCTGGTGGTGCCTATATAATTGGCATTTACGGCATATATAAGTCGCACCTGGCAAATTAGTTCGATTTCATAATTGTTTCTTTAACGGCGCGTTCGTTTCGTCAAGATTAAATATTTTTAATATTCCTACATAAGCCGCTCTTAAACCAAGACTTTCTCCACCTTCAGGACGGCCGGGGCGGTCGGAATCGTTCCATCCATAGGTATCGATATGAACCCAGCGCACATCAGTTTTGACAAAATTCTCTAGGAAAAGCGCCGCCGTAATCGCCCCTGCCATCGGTTTGGATGAAATATTGTTCAGGTCTGCCACCGGACTGCGCAGCCATTTGCGGTAGCCCGGCCACAGTGGCAGGCGCCATAGCGGGTCGCCGCAGGCCCATCCCGCCCCCTCCAGCGCCAGGGCGGCTTCATCGCTGTTGCTGAACAGCGCGGGCATGTCTGGGCCGAGCGCCACGCGGGCGGCGCCGGTCAGGGTTGCGGCATCAACCAGCAGGGCGGGATCGTGCTCGCATGCGGCATGCAGCAGGTCGCACAGCACCAGCCTGCCCTCGGCATCGGTATTGCCCACCTCCACCGTCAGCCCCGCCCTCGTGCGCACCACGTCGGACGGGCGCATGGCGCGGCCCGACACGCTGTTCTCAACACAGCCCAGCCACAGTTCCAGCCGCACCGGCAGGTTGCACAGCACCACCAGCCGCGCCAGCGCCAGCATGATGGCAGCGCCCCCCATGTCCTTTTTCATCCGCAGCATGGAGGAAGGCGGCTTGAGGTCGTAGCCGCCGGTATCAAAACACACGCCCTTGCCCACCAGCGACACAAGCGGCGCATCCTCGGGCGCGGTGCTGCCGCTCCAGCGCGCCACCACCACGCAGGGCGCGCGCTCCGAGCCCATGCCCACATGGAACACGGTGGGGAAATCCTGCTCCAGCCGCGCGCCGCGAATGACCGACACATCGGCGCCGAGCGGCTCAAGCGCCGCCTGCGCCGCCCGCGCCAGGTCATCGGGGCCCATCAGGTTGGGCGGCGTGTTGATGAGCGAGCGCGCAAGGTTGATGCACTGCGCCACCGGGCCTGCCGCCAGACCCGCCGCGTCAACCACGAGCCGCGCCCGTGGCGGTTTCGGGGCACTGTCGCGCCCGAAAGCGGGCATGCGATACGCACCAAGGCAGAAGCCAAGCGCCATGTCGGAGGCGGCAACATCCTGCGGTGCGCTGATGCGCCACAGCCCGCTTGGCAGCGAGTCGGCCAGGGCGCCGAACACGAACGGGTCGGCTCCATCCGCCGCTTCCGGCACGCCCAGCACGGCGGTGGTGATGTTGCCATCCGCATCGGGCAGGCCCTGCACCTGCCCGTAACGGGCAACGAAACCGGCCTGAAGCGCGAAACGCGCCGCCTTCTCGCCCACCAGCGCCTCAAGCCCGCCCAGGGCCGAAGGGCGGATGGCGTGCACCACGCCAACGGGTTCGTGGCCCACATCGTGCGCGGCGACCAGACAGTCAGGGTGTTGCGGCATGTTCATGGCGTTCCTCGGTTGCGTCAGCTTCTGTTGCCCGCAAGGGTGCGTCCGCCATCGCGCCAACGCAACACCCCCTGCCGCGATGGCGGGCGCACCCACGTGGTTTTGCTTGCATTTCCGTCCACTTGGCCGGAGCATACCGGCATGACGGGTGTACCCTCGGGGCTTCGCGCCCCCCATCGCGCAGCGGCCGGGCATCGCTCCGGCCCCCATTCCGACCAGGTGGTCCGGGCTGTGCTCGGCCCGACCAATACCGGAAAGACGCATCTCGCGATCGAGCGGCTGCTCTCGCATTCCAGCGGGGTGATCGGCTTCCCGCTCCGCCTGCTCGCCCGCGAGAACTACGACCGCATGGTCGCCCGCAAGGGCGCGCAGGCCGTGGCGCTGATTACCGGCGAGGAAAAGATCATTCCGCCGAAGGCGCGCTGGTTTTCATGCACGGTCGAGGCCATGCCGCTCGACCGGCGGGTGGAATTCGTGGCGGTGGATGAAATCCAGCTCTGCGCCGACCCTGACCGCGGCCACATCTTTACCGACCGGCTGCTGCACGCGCGTGGCACGGCGGAGACGATGTTCCTCGGTGCCGACACCATCCGCAACCTGATCCGCCGCCTTGTGCCGGGCATCGAGATAGAGCACCGGCCCCGCCTGTCGCAACTGACCCATGCGGGCGCGTGCAAGCTCACGCGCCTGCCGCCGCGCTCGGCCATTGTCGCGTTCTCGGCGGGCGAGGTTTACGCCATTGCCGAACTGCTGCGCCGCAGGCGCGGCGGCTGCGCCATCGTGATGGGCCAGCTTTCGCCGCGCACGCGCAACGCGCAGGTGGCGCTGTATCAGGAAAAGGAAGTCGATTACCTCGTCGCGACCGATGCCATCGGCATGGGGCTGAACATGGATGTAAACCATGTGGCCTTTGCCAGCCTGTCGAAATTCGACGGCTCGCGCATCCGCCCTCTCACAGCGGGGGAAATCGCGCAGGTGGCCGGGCGTGCCGGGCGCGGCCTGCGCGATGGCACGTTCGGCACCACCGGCACCTGCCCGCCCCTGCATGAGGAACTGGCCGAGGCCGTGGAGCAGCACCGCTTCGACCCGCTCACCCGCCTGTCATGGCGCAACAGCGCGCTTGATTTTTCCTCGCCCGCCAGCCTGCTCGGCAGCCTCAACCAAGCCTCGCCCCGGCCTGAACTGATTGCGGGGCATGAAGCGAGCGACGTGCTGGCCCTTTCAGCACTCTCGGCAAACCCCGACATCCGCCCGCTGGTCCATTCCCGCGCGGCCACGCGGATGCTGTGGGAGAGCTGTCAGATCCCCGATTTCCGCAAGCTGGGCGATGACAGCCACATCCGCCTGTGCGGGCGCATCTTCACCCATCTGATCAGTGATGGCCGCATCCCCGCCACATGGATGGAAAACCAGATCACCCATTTCTTCCAGACCGATGGCACCATCGACACGCTGATGCAGCGCTTGGCGGGAATTCGCGTGTGCAGCTACATCGCCGCCCGCCCCGGCTGGATTGCCCATGCCGAACACTGGCAGGCCCGCACGCGTGAGGCGGAGGACCGGCTGTCCGACGTGCTGCACGAACAGCTCACCGCCCGCTTTGTCGACCGCCGCGCCACCACGCTGATCCGCAGGCTTGATGAAGGCGGGCACGACAACCTGCTCTCCGCCGTGACCGCGCAGGGCAATGTGGTGGTGGAAGGCCATGAGGTTGGCCGGATCGCGGGCCTTGACCTGATTGCGGGGGAACATGCCGATGCCGAGGATGGCCGCCTGCTCATGCGTGCCGCCCGCCGTGCCGTGCGCAGCGAGATTCCCCGCCGCGTGGCGCTGCTGGTGCAGGGTGACGACCAGCAATTCACCTTCTCGCCCGATGGCACGCATATCATGTGGGAGGGCATGAACCTGGCCCGCCTGCTGCCGGGCGCCGACGTGCTCTCGCCCCGCCCGCTGGTGCTCGACAACCCGCTGCTCGACAACGCGCAGCGCGAGCGAATCCGCAACCGGCTCCAGACCTGGCTGGGGCAGGTCGTGCGCGAGCATCTTGCCCCGCTTTTTGCCGTGCAGGCCGCTGTCGCCGCCACGCCCGAGCTGCGCGGCATCGTTCACCGCCTGCTGGAAGGCGCTGGCATCGCCCCCCTGCACCGGGGCGAGCGCCTGCCGCCCGAGATGCTGGGCCGCCTGCGCAGGCTGGGGGTGCGCGTGGGCCATTATACCCTGTTCATGCCCGCGATCCTGAAGGAACGCCCGCTGCAGTTGCGCGGCTGGCTGGTGGCCATCAGCCTGAACATGCCCTGCCCCGCCCTGCCCGCCATGAGCCGCATCACCCTGCCGCCCGATGCCCTGCCTGCGGCCTTCATGGACCGCATGGGCTGGCTCGCGGCGGGCCCTGTGCGCCTGCGGCTCGATATTGCGGAAAAATTCATTCGAGAACTGGCCCGCCTGACCCGCCGCGCCCCCGTGCCGCTACCCCCGCAACTGGCCTCTCGGCTGGGCGTGCGCCGTGAAATGCTGCCTGCCGTGCTGAAGGGGCTGAACATGCGCGTGCACCATCCGCGCGCCATGCCCGCCGACCGCTACGGACCACCGGCCCCGATCATGATCCGCTTCCATGCGGAAGGCGAAAACACCCGGCACGAGAAAACCCGCCCGGTGCAGGAGCATCAGGCCAGCAAGCGCGGCGCCACACGGCGGCCGCGGCGGCCTGACAGCCCCTTCGCCGCCCTTGCAACCCTTCTGGACCGGCCCTGAACGCATGAAACAGGCCCCTGCTCCCCAGCCCCAGGCACAGCGCGTTGATGTGTGGCTGTTCCATGCCCGCTTCGGGCGCAGCCGCAGCGCCTGCGCGCAGATCGCCACCAGCGGACACGTGCGCATCAACCGCCAGCGCGTGACCAAGGCGCATGCACTCGTGCGCACAGGCGACGTGCTGACCCTGCCCGCCCCCGACCGCAAGGCCGTAATCGTCATTCGCGTGACAGGTCAGGCCGAACGCCGCCAGGCAGCGCCACTTGCACAACTTCTGTATGAAATTGTTCCAGAAACTGCCTGAATATTGTGGCGATAGGGACAATACAGGCACGGATTATGCATTAGCCACCGTCTTGGGCTTGCCACGACCGGAAAACACTCTCATATCTTCCGCCATTCCCGATGAGGTCATGCCCCCTGTGGCGCCTCGTCCCTTTCCATGGCTGGGCCTACTGCCACAGGCCACACAAATAATGATCGGAGATAGGCGATGACCTATGTGGTCACCGAAAACTGCATTCGCTGCAAATTCACAGATTGTGTCGAAGTCTGCCCGGTTGACTGCTTCTACGCGGGTGAGAACTTTCTCGTAATCAATCCGGATGAATGCATCGACTGCGGCGTGTGCGAACCGGAATGCCCGGCTGAGGCCATCTTCCCCGATAGCGACGACCGCGCCACACCCTGGGCCGAACTCAACGCCAAATACGCCGCGATCTGGCCCAACATCACCCGCAAGATCGACGCCCCGGCCGATGCCGAGGAATGGAAAGACAAGCCCGGTAAGAAAGACCTGCTTTCCCCCGAGCCGCAGAAGGGCTGATCCCGCCTTTCTTTCCCGCCTAGGGCCAATAAAAAAGACCGGCACGGTTTCCCGTGCCGGTCTTTTTTTATGCCGTCTGGCCCCGGGGGTGGTTGCCCACCCCCAAAGCCCAGCATGAAGCCGCGTATCAGCGCGACATCATGTTGATGGACGTGTCATGCATGATGAACATCGTGCCGGCCACAAGGACCAGAACCGACAGCACCGTGAATGCAAACGCCATGACGTTCCAGCGCTGCTCGGACGAACCGTTCATGTGCAGGAAGTAAATCAGGTGAACCACGATCTGGACCACCGCCAGCAGGGCAATCGCCCCACCGGTGGCAGACGGTGACATCGCATGCGACATCACCAGACCGAAGGCGGCGACCGTCAGGATAACGGCCAGTACGAACCCGGTAACGTAAGATCCTACGCTGCCGTGGCTCTCTCCGGAGGATGAAATATGATCAGCCATCAGAGCACACCCATCAGATAGACAAAGGTGAAGACACAGATCCAGACAATGTCCAGGAAGTGCCAGAACAGGCTGAGGCAGGTCAGCTTGCCCACCATGCGCTCGTTCAGTTCAGTCTTGCCAGCCGTCTGGAACAGCAGGACCGCCATCCACAGCAGGCCGCAGGTGACATGCAGACCATGCGTGCCAACCAGCGTGAAGAAGGCGGACAGGAACGCGCTGCGATCCGGGCCGTTGCCTTCGGCAATCATGTGCGAGAACTCGCGGATTTCCATGAACAGGAAGCCCAGGCCCAGCAGGAAGGTCACCCCGAGCCAGGTCCGCATGGTGCTGACCTTGTTCTCGTGGGCGGCGATCATGCCAAAGCCGTAGGTGATGGAGCTGAACAGCAGGATTGCCGTTTCAATGCCAACACCCGAAAGTTCGAACACTTCGTGGCCGGTCGGACCGCCGGCAAACTGGTCACGCAACACCGCGAACACTGCGAACAGCGTACCGAAGATGATGCAGTCCGTCATCAGATACAGCCAGAACCCGAACACCACGGGAGATTCGTGGTGTTCATCATGGGCATGGGCTGCATCAGCAGTCATGTTTTGCGCCATTATTCCGCTGCCTGTGCTGCCATAAGGTTATGGGTGTGCTCCTGCTCGATACGAGCCACCTCGGACACCGGCACATAGTAATCGACGTCATTGTCAGCCGAACGCGCGATCACCGTAGCGATGACACCGATCAGACCAACGGCCGCCAGCCACCAGATATACCAGACTGCACCGAAGCCAAGCACGAAGCTGAAGGCACCGATAAGGAAACCGCATGCCGTGTTCTTGGGCATGTGGATGGGCTGATAGTCACCACCAGCGCGACGCGTGTCGATACCCGCTTCCTTGTCGTGGGCAAAAGCGTCGAGCTCGTGCACTTCCGGCAGGATGGCGAAGTTATAGAACGGCGGCGGCGAAGAGGTGGACCATTCCAGCGTGCGTGCGTTCCACGGATCGCCCGTCAGGTCACGGTTCTCGGCCAGGTTACGGTCGCGGATCGAGACATAGAGCTGGGTCAGCTGGCACACGATACCGCATGCAATCAGCACGGCACCGACTTCAGCAATCAGCAGCCAGGGGTGCCATTCCGGGTTGTCGTAGTGGTTCATACGACGGGTCATGCCCTCGAAACCAACGACATACAGCGGCATGAACGCCACATAGAAGCCGATGAACCAGCACCAGAACGCCCGCTTGCCCCATGCTTCGTTCAGCTTGAAGCCGAAAGACTTGGGGAACCAGAAGTTCATGGCCGCCACGTAGCCGAAATACACACCACCGATAATCACGTTATGGAAGTGGGCGATAACGAACAGCGAGTTATGCAGCACGAAGTCGGAAGCCGGGATGGCGAGCATCACGCCGGTCATGCCACCGATGGAGAAGGTGATCATGAAGCCGATCACCCAGTACATGGTCGCATGGAACTCGATGCGGCCCTTATACATGGTGAACAGCCAGTTGAAGATTTTCACGCCAGTCGGAACGGCGATGATCATCGTCATGATGCCGAAGAACGCATTCACGTTCGGGCCAGCACCCATGGTGAAGAAGTGGTGAACCCACACGACCAGCGACAGGACCATGATGGAAGCGGTCGCGTAGACCATGGTCTTGTAGCCGAACAGCGGCTTGCGGGAGAAGGTCTGCGTGATTTCGGAGAAGGCACCGAAGGCAGGCAGGACAAGGATGTACACTTCCGGATGGCCCCAGCCCCAGATCACGCTCAGATAGAGCATCTGGTTGCCGCCGCCGTCGTTGGTGAAGAAGTGCATGCCCAGGTAACGGTCCAGACCCAGCAGGCCCATGGCCACGGTCAGGATCGGGAAGGCAACCATGATCAGCACGGTGGTGCAGAAGATGGTCCAGGTGAACACCGGCATACGCATGTAGGTCATGCCCGGCGCACGCATCTTCACGATGGTCGCGAAGAAGTTCACACCCGTCAGCAGCGTGCCCACACCGGACAGCTGAACCGCCCAGATATAGTAGTCAACACCGACGCCGGGGCTGAACTGCTGCTCGGACAGGGGCGGGTAAGCCAGCCAGCCGCACTGCGAGAACTCACCGATGAACAGCGAGACGTTGACCAGCAGGAAGCTGATGGTCGTCATCCAGAAGCTCAGCGTGTTCACGAACGGGAAGGCCACGTCGCGCGCACCGATCTGCAGCGGCACCACGATGTTCATCAGACCCTGCATGAACGCCATGGCCATGAAGAAGATCATGATCGTGCCGTGTGCGGAGAAGATCTGGTCATAGTGGTGCGGCGGCAGGTAGCCGGGGTTACCGGCATAGGCCAGCGCGAGCTGGGAGCGCATCATGATCGCGTCCGCAAAACCACGGAACAGCGCCACGAGGGCCACAACGATATACATGACACCAATGCGCTTGTGGTCGACCGAGGTCAGCCATTCACGCCACAGGTAGCCCCATTTACCGTAATAGGTGATGAGACCGACAACGGCGAGACCCGCGATAGCGGCACCGATGAACGTCCCAACAAGGATCGGCACATCATAAGGGATGGCCGACAAAGTTAATTTGCCAAACATCTGTCCTATTCCTTCATGTTCATGTCGGACATCGCGGACTGCTGCACGTGCAGCATCTTGCCGGTGCTCTTGTCCATGACCATGCCGTCATTGTACTTGGCAACGATGGCATCGAAGAGACCCGCATCGACATGCGAGAAGTACTCAACCGGGTTGGCCTCGCTCGGCGCGGCCAGCTTCGGATAGCTTGCGCTGTCGAGCTGCTCGGAAGAAGCCTTCACCTTCTCGACCCACGCGCTGTACTGGTCCGCCGGCATTGCCAGCGCACGGAAGCGCATGTCGGAGAAGCCCTTGCCGCTGAAGTTGGAGGACTCACCCTGGAAGTCACCCGCTTCGTTGGCGATCAGGTGCAGCTGTGTCTGCATCCCGGCCATGGCATAGATCATCGTGCCGAGCTGCGGGATGAAGAACGAGTTCATCACGGAGTCAGAGGTGATCCGGAAATCGACCGGCGTATTCACCGGCATGGCCATCTGGTTGACGGTTGCGATCCCTTCATCCGGATAGATAAAGAGCCACTTCCAGTCCAGTGCCACAACATCGACATGAATTGGCTTGACGTTGGCTTCAGCCTCAAGCGGCTTGTACGGGTCAAGCGAATGACATGTCTGATAGGTCAGCACCGCCAGGAACAGAATGATCAGGCTGGGGATTGCCCAGATGACCACTTCGATCTTGTTGGAGTGCGACCATTTCGGCAGGTATTCCGCCGAAGTGTTGGACTGACGGTACTGCCATGCGAACAGCAGCGTCAGGATACATACCGGTATGACAACCAGCAGCATCGCGTAGGTCGAGGTCAGGATCAGGCTTTTTTCCTGAGCACCGACAACGCCCTTGGGATCAAGTGTATCCCAGGTACAGCCAGCTAACAGCGCTGCTGAAGATAGGCTCATCAGCTTTGTTAATCTCGGCAAGATTTTTTTCTTCATCTCACGCCTCGTTGGTTTCGACATCACCCTGTTTTGCTCACATCCTCGCTTCATCCACGGGCTTAGACAACAGCGGCCACGTTATACGCATGGCAGGAAAAAAGCATTCTGCTTTCCCGGCATCCAGCGACATCGCGCCTGAGTCGACTTCCGAAAATGACAGTAGCCTTTTCCGGTTTGCGTCCGTCATGAGTTAGTTGCAGACCGGCCGACCATGACTTTGATCAATCCAGGCTGCCAGTCCTTACGTAAATAGTACTCTCAGGGCAGATCGGACCATGAATCGCGATGCCGTCCTGTGTGCTGAAGCGCATGTCCTGTGCCGCATACCCTTTCATATAGTTTTTCTATTCAAGGGTTATCCGACCTGAACGGCCTTATAGGCAAGCCTTCACATAATATTTCAATAGATTTCATTGCTTAAAATTTATCTTACAAAATCGTTTTTTTACAATGACTTAATTAGGCGTCATCAACCTCACACTCTCGTCATCATATAATTTCCATATATGAATAAGTCTTATCTTTTTTAACAGAAATACCCTTCCAGCCCCTCCATCAACGCAAAAAGGGCTGCCACGGTCGTGGCAGCCCTTCTCATGCAGGCAAACAGGACTGATCCAGTCCTTGAATCCAGGAATCCTGCCGGTCAGTCGTTGCTGCTGTTTCGCACGCCCATGAACTGCAGGAGGAACTGGAACAGGTTGATGAAGTTCAGATAGAGGTTCAGCGCATCATAGACCGAGCGTTTGGCGGCCTGGTCCGGCCCTTCATAGGCTGCAACCTGCTGGTAGGCGGCCTTGATGTTCTGGGTATCGAACATGGTCAGCCCCACGAACAGCAGCACGCCTGCGGCGCTGTAGACGAAATACAGCGCGGGGCTGTGCAGGAACATGTTCACCACGCCCGCGATGATCAGGCCGAACAGCCCCATCATGAAAAACGAGCCAAAGCGGCTGAGGTCGGTACGAGTCGTGTAGCCCCAGATGGACATGGTGCAGAAGGTTGCGGCGGTAATGAAGAAGACGCGCGTAACCGAAACCCCCGTGAACACCATGAAGATGTTGGACAGGCTTGCCCCCATCACCCCGCAGAACAGCCAGAACAGGGTCTGCACCGCCTGGGTGGACAGCCTGTTGACCCCGAACGACATGACCAGGACGAAACCAAGCGGCGCGATCATGGCCAGCATGCCAAGCCCGGTCGGCTTGATCGTGCCAAGGGCAGGCACGTACTGGAAGAACAGCGTCTGCAGCTGGGTGTTGGCGATCAGGTAGGCAACCAGTCCGGTCAGGACCAGCCCCGATGCCATCCAGTTATAGACTCGCAGCATATAGGCGCGCAGGCCCATATCGACGGAGCCCATGGCACTCTCAGCGGTGGGGCGGATGAAACTCCGCGAATCAGGGCCAAAAGCCATTTTGTTGTTTCCTTCCTCCACGTCGGTAACTGACGTGCGTCTGCCTGCATGTGGGCTTATGCTAGACGCGGTTCAAGAACATCAGCGTGACGAACACATTACAATGCGGCAACACGCTGCGCATTTCACACTACTATATATACTGTACAACACATGCTGCATGTGCCGTTTTTCCCTTTTCACCACAAAGGTGCCGGATGCGTCTGTTCATTGGTCTTGAACTTCCCCTTCCGCTCATGCGCGCCCTCGCTGACCTGCGGGGCAACCTGCCTGACGTGGCGTGGTCTCCACCGGAGTCCTATCACCTGACGCTGCATTATCTGGGTGCGGTAACGCACGGCCATCTCCTCGAAGACATTCACCATGCCCTGAACGCCATAACAGCAGCCCCTCCCATGCTCAGCCTGACAGCGCCGGGCCTGTTTGAGCCCGAAACCCATCACGGACCGGATACGCTATGGGTCGGCTGCGCGCCCGATGCGACCCTTACGCACCTGCAACAGCGAGTCCGCGCCACCATGAACCGGCTCCTGCCCACCGGCGCCCGCGCGACACGCCGCTTTGTGCCGCATGTGACAGTGGGCCACATGCAACACCCCGATCCACTCCGGCGGCAGGCCTGGCTGGCTGCCATGCCGCCCATGCCTGAGGGTGAACTGGTGGGGCACTTCACGCTTTTCCAGTCCCTGCGCCATGCGGATGGCCCGGTTTATGATGCGCTGGAACATTATCCGCTACAGGGCTGATTCCCTGCCCCGATCCGTTACGCGTACGGCGTGAAGCAGATAGTCATTTCACCAAAAATTTATGCCATTCATGAATAATAAAAATATATTTCTCATCATTTATTGTGAAGCACCTGTCGCGCGGCCTCAGGCGGGTCTTCTCATTCTTGCTGCAATATCAACATATTTTAAAAAAACTTCGGCTAGAGCGAGCTATCTGTTTCATTGCTTATCAGACAACATATTCACGTTTTCGTGAGCCTGAACACTAAAATGTCAGGAGACGGGCGTGCTAGCCTCGGTATGTTCGGATGAAACGGACTACCTGCTTTTTCTCCCTGCCCGAAGCCGGTTTCCTGTCTGGTCGGAAAATGAGCGCTCCCCGCGCTTTTTGCCGGTTACATTCAGAAAGCCTGCCCGGACGGAAAGTTGCAGCGGCGGCGTCCTGAATTCGAAACCGTTAGTTTTCTGAGGACATCACATATGATTTCTGCCGTTTTCGGAAAAAGACGTTCTCTGAGCAGAACGCTTACAGCCGGAACGATATGTGCGGCTCTCATCTCGGGCTATGCCACCATGGCATCCGCAGATGACGGGCAGGGCGCCACGGGGGAAGCGATCATCCATGCGGATGACCATCCCGGCGACTGGATGACCTATGGCCGCACCTATTCTGAACAGCGCTACAGCCCGCTGGATCAGATCAACCGTTCCAATGTTGGTAACCTGAAGCTGGCCTGGTATCTCGACCTTGATACCAACCGTGGCCAGGAAGGCACGCCGCTGGTTGTCAATGGCATCATGTATGCCACCACCAACTGGAGCATGATGAAGGCCGTTGATGGCGCCACCGGCAAGCTGCTGTGGTCGTATGACCCGCGCGTGCCCGGCAACATCGCCGACAAGGGCTGCTGTGACACGGTCAACCGTGGCGCCGCCTACTGGAATGGCAAGGTCTATTTCGGCACGTTCGATGGCCGCCTGATCGCGCTTGACGCCAAGACCGGCAAGCTGGTCTGGAGCGTGAACACCATCCCGCCCGAGGCGGAGCTGGGCAAGCAGCGTTCCTATACGGTTGATGGCGCGCCGCGCATCGCCAAGGGCCGCGTGATCATTGGTAACGGTGGCTCCGAGTTCGGTGCGCGCGGCTTTGTCTCCGCGTTCGATGCCGAGACCGGCAAGCTGGACTGGCGCTTCTTCACGGTTCCGAACCCCAAGAACGAGCCGGACCATGCTGCCTCCGACAGCGTGCTGATGAACAAGGCCTACCAGACCTGGAGCCCGACCGGCGCCTGGACCCGCCAGGGTGGCGGCGGCACGGTGTGGGATTCCATCGTGTATGACCCCGTGTCCGACCTAGTCTACCTTGGCGTGGGCAACGGTTCGCCGTGGAACTACAAGTACCGCTCGGAAGGCAAGGGCGACAACCTGTTCCTGGGCAGCATCGTCGCGCTGAAGCCGGAAACCGGCGAATACGTCTGGCATTTCCAGGAAACGCCGATGGACCAGTGGGACTTCACCTCGGTCCAGCAGATCATGACGGTTGACCTGCCGATCAACGGTGAGACCCGTCACGTCATCGTTCATGCGCCCAAGAACGGCTTCTTCTACATCATCGATGCGAAGACCGGCGAGTTCATCTCGGGCAAGAACTATGTCTATGTGAACTGGGCCAGTGGCCTCGACCCCAAGACCGGCCGCCCGATCTACAACCCCGATGCGCTCTACACGCTTACGGGCAAGGACTGGTACGGCATTCCGGGTGACCTTGGCGGCCATAACTTCGCGGCCATGGCGTACAGCCCCAAGACCGGGCTGGTCTACATTCCCGCGCAGCAGGTTCCGTTCCTGTACACCAACCAGATCGGTGGCTTCACGCCGCATCCCGATAGCTGGAACCTTGGTCTGGACATGAACAAGGTCGGCATCCCCGACTCCCCCGAAGCCAAGCAGGCCTTCGTGAAGGACCTGAAGGGCTGGATCGTGGCCTGGGATCCGAAGACGCAGGCTGAAGCCTGGCGCGTGGACCACAAGGGTCCGTGGAACGGTGGCATCCTGGCTACGGGCGGCGACCTGCTCTTCCAGGGTCTGGCGAACGGCGAATTCCACGCCTATGACGCGACGAACGGTTCCGATCTGTTCCACTTCGCGGCGGATAGCGGCATCATCGCTCCCCCCGTGTCCTACCTTGGCAGCGACAAGAAGCAGTATGTCGCGGTTGAAGTGGGCTGGGGCGGCATCTATCCGTTCTTCCTCGGTGGCCTTGCCCGCACCAGCGGCTGGACCGTCAACCACTCGCGCATCATTGCCTTCTCGCTTGATGGCAAGTCGGGCCCGCTGCCCAAGCAGAATGACCAGGGCTTCCTGCCCGTCAAGCCGCCGGCACAGTTCGACAGCAAGCGCACCGATAACGGCTACTTCCAGTTCCAGACCTATTGCGCCGCCTGCCATGGCGACAATGCCGAAGGTGCTGGTGTGCTGCCTGACCTGCGCTGGTCCGGGTCCATCCGCCACGAGGATGCGTTCTACAATGTTGTCGGCCGCGGCGCCCTTACCGCCTATGGTATGGATCGCTTCGACAGCAGCATGAACCCCACCGAGATCGAGGATATCCGCCAGTTCCTGATCAAGCGTGCGAACGAGACCTATCAGAGGGAAGTTGATGCCCGGAAGAACGCTGCCGGTATTCCCGAGCAGCAGCCATAATCTCCCGGTTTTGACAATTTTTCGCATCAACGCGACGCATGATGGTGAACATAATGATCAACAGGCTTAAGGTGACATTCAGCGCGGCAGCGTTTAGTCTGCTGGCAGGGACGGCATTGGCACAGACGCCAGATGCCGACCCCGCGCTGGTCCAGAAAGGGGCGTATGTCGCACGACTGGGTGACTGCGTAGCATGTCACACCGCCCTCCATGGGCAGTCGTATGCAGGCGGGCTTGAAATCAAGAGCCCGATCGGCACGATCTATTCCACAAACATTACACCGGACCCGACCTACGGTATCGGTCGCTACACCTTCGCCGAATTCGACGAAGCGGTGCGCCACGGTATCCGCAAGGATGGATCCACGCTGTATCCGGCCATGCCGTATCCTTCCTTCTCGCGCATGACGAAGGAAGACATGCAGGCGCTGTATGCATACTTCATGCATGGGGTGAAGCCGGTCGCACAGCCTGACAAGCAGCCGGACATTTCCTGGCCGATGTCGATGCGCTGGCCGCTGGGCATCTGGCGCATGATGTTCTCGCCCTCGCCCAAGGACTTCACCCCCGCCCCCGGCACAGATGCCGACGTGGCACGTGGTGACTATCTGGTGACGGGTCCGGGCCATTGCGGCGCGTGCCATACGCCGCGCGGCTTCGCCATGCAGGAAAAGGCGCTCGATGCCTCGGGTGGGCCTGACTTCCTGGCCGGTGGCGCGCCGATCGACAACTGGGTGGCCCCCAGCCTGCGTAACGACCCGGTCGTGGGTCTGGGCCGCTGGTCGGAAGATGACATCTACACCTTCCTCAAGTCCGGCCGTATCGACCACTCCGCCGTGTTCGGTGGCATGGGCGACGTGGTGGCATGGAGCACCCAGTACTTCACCGATGACGACCTGCACGCCATCGCAAAGTATCTGAAGAGCCTGCCGCCGGTGCCCCCCTCACAGGGCAACTACACATACGATCCGTCCACCGCGACGGCCCTGAACTCTGGCAACACCGCCAGCATGCCGGGTGCTGACACGTATGTGAAAGAATGCGCCATCTGTCACCGTAACGACGGTGGTGGCGTGGCCCGCATGTTCCCGCCGCTGGCTGGCAACCCGGTTGTCGTGACCGAGAACCCGACCTCGCTGGTGAACGTGATCGCTCATGGTGGCGTGCTGCCGCCGAGCAACTGGGCACCTTCCGCGGTGGCCATGCCGGGTTACAGCAGCTCGCTGTCCGCCCAGCAGATCGCCGATGTGGTCAACTTCATCCGCACCAGCTGGGGCAACAAGGCGCCGGGCACCGTTACGGCAGCCGACGTGACCAAGCTGCGTGACACCGGGGCTCCGGTTTCCAGCTCCGGCTGGAACAGCATGAGCAGCGGCTGGTCGGTGTTCCTGCCGCAGCCTTACGGCTCGGGCTGGACGTTTGCACCGCAGACGCACACCGGTCAGGACGCCGCGCAGTAATAATACGCGGCAGGGGTGGCCTTTCATCACGGGCCACCCTCACCCTGATACGCATTGCGGAAAACCGCCATGGGCTTATGTCCATGGCGGTTTTCTTATGTACGGCAATCCCGCACACTACTGGCTTTCGCCTTGAGGGAGAGTTCGCATGCAGCGCATCGTTGTCCTGACCGGAGCGGGCATCAGCCAGGAATCGGGTCTTCAGACCTTTCGTGGCGCGGATGGATTGTGGAACCATGAACGGATCGAGGATATCTGCACGCCGCAGGGCTTTGCGCGCGACCCGCTACGGGTGGACCGGTTCTATAACGGCCTGCGCGCGCAACTTCCCACCGTGCACCCCAATGAAGCGCACAAGGCGCTCGCCGCACTCGAGCAGGCCGGGCGCACGGGCGACTGGCCGGGGCACCTCACCATCATCACGCAGAATATCGACGACCTGCATGAACGCGCAGGCAGCCGCAACGTCATTCACATGCACGGCGAACTGCTGCGGCTGCGCTGCACCCGCTGCCACGCCACCCCTGTATGGAAAACCGACTGCACCCCCGATACGCCCTGCCCCGATTGCGGCATGCCCGCACTCCGGCCCGATATCGTCTGGTTTGGCGAAATGCCCTACCATATGGAGGCCATAGCCCGGCAACTTGCAGCCTGTGACCTGTTCGTGGCCATCGGTACTTCCGGCGTGGTCTATCCGGCAGCAGGGTTTGTGGACAGCGTGGCCAGCCATGCCGATACGATGCTGTTCAACCTTGAGCCCCCGCCGGGCCGCAGCGCCTTTGACCAGACCATTCTCGGCCCTGCCACCCGCACGGTTCCGGCATGGACGCGCGAGCTGCTGAAAGCATAAAAGGCACCCTCATGGCCGAAACCCTTGAAGACCTGCTGCACGCCATCCGCGCCTGCCAGACCTGTGCGGCGCACCTGCCGCTTGGCCCCCGCCCGGTGCTGCATGTCTCGCGCACGGCGCGGCTGCTCATTGCCAGCCAGGCACCGGGCACGCGCGTGCATGAAACCGGGCAGTCCTTCAATGATGCCTCGGGCGACCGGCTGCGGGGATGGATGGGGGTGGATCGCGCCACGTTCTATGATTCCAGCCGCATTGCGCTGGTGCCCATGGGCCTGTGCTATCCCGGTCGCCTGCCCAAGGGTGGCGACTGCCCACCCCGGCCGGAATGCGCACCGCAGTGGCGCGCGCGCATCATGGCGCAGATGCCCGCCCTTGAACTGACGCTGGTGGTGGGCAGCTACGCCCAACTGCATATTCTGGGCAAGGGAAAGGTGAGCACGCGCTGCCTCGACTTTCGCCACTACCTGCCGCGCTATTTCCCCCTGCCCCACCCCTCATGGCGCACGGGCGCATGGGAGCGACGCACGCCGCAATTCGGCACGGATGTGCTGCCTGCGTTACGCGCCTGCGTGCGGGCCGTGCTTGAGGGACGGCCCGTGCCTGAAATCGCACCGCTGACGTGATGAGAAAATGAAACCTGCCGGATGCCGCCTTTTTGAAAAAAGGCATCACCCAAAACTTTTATCATTTTTTAGCAATGAGTTGTTTTTAAACAGTCTCTTAATTCGCCATTGTCATGACGGCATGCGCGGTTGACAGCACCACCCCCTGCACGCCCGTAATCAGGATCTGCACGCCAATCGAGAGCAGGATCAGTGCTGCAAGCCGCGAGACGATGCGCGTGCCGGTCTTGCCCAACAGGTACAGCAACTGCTCGGCATAGGCATAGGCCGCCCACACAATCCCCGCCACCAGCACCGCCGCAATTGACAGCACGCCATAAAAGACGATGTGCGGGCCTGCCGGTGGCCCTTCCGAGCCAAGTGCAATGGCCACCGCAATCGTGCCGGGGCCGACGGTAAAGGGCATGGTCAGCGGAAAGAACGCCTGCCCCATCAGGTTGGCGCCCTGCGTGCTGCCGCTGGCCTGGGCCTGCTTGCGGGCTTCCTCCGTCTCGGGGGCCTGCAGCAGCGACCATGCCCGCACCGCCACCACCAGGCCGCCTGCAATGCGCAGGGCATCAATGGTGATGCCAAAGAACGACAGCACCAGCCCGCCAATCCAGATCGAGGCCAGCATCAGCATGGCGGAATAGAACGCTACCTGTCCCGCAAGCGCCACGCAGGTGCGCCGGTCATGCCCCGCCGTAACCTGTGCAAAGATCAGCGCCGCCCCCAGCGGATTGACAATGGAAAACAGCGCCGGAAATGCCATGAGGAACGCACCCGACAGGCTGGGCAGGCCCACCACGGTGGAAAAATGCGTGAGCAGTCCCGCATGGGCGGTCATGAGCGGTTTCCTTTACGCCACACGGCACGCGCCTTCAGCATCCGGTCTGCCCCAAAGGCGCGAAGGCCTTGTCCATCAGCGAGCGGATCGTGTTCAGGTCATCTGCCCCCGCGCACAGGAAACACGGATGCAGCGGCGCGCCTTCCTCCGTCAGCGGCCAGGGCGTCAGGCCCAGTTCGTTATAGACCGCAAGCAGGCTGGTGCCGACATGCCAGAAGGCAGGCTGGCAGCCTTCCTGCACCGCAAGGTCGCGCAGCCACCAGATGGCCGATGTGCAGTCATCCGCATGGCCCGCCGGGTCACCCAGCCCGATCAGGTATGGCCCCAGCCGCACGAAGGGCAGCAGCGCCTGCCGCCGCGCACCCGGTATCAGCCCCGAAGGCGCGGGCGTAACCTGCCCCACCCCGTCAAGCGCATGATCAAGGGCGCGGTAACGGGCCTGGCCCTGCTTGTTCCACGGCAGCACGTGAATGCGCCCCGGCCGCACCAGCCGCACGATCGTGACCAGCCCCAGCATGACCGCGAGCCCCAGCGTCCATTGCGCAATACCCGGACGGGTGGCGAAGAGCATGATCTCCCACCAGCTTCCCCCCGCCGAATCATGCGGACCCGCCAGCACCAGCACCACGACCGAAGTGATCAGCAACACAAGGGAAAGGATGGTCTGTGAAGACAGCGGCTCGCTCATGATGCGCGCATGGCGGTAATAGGACCCCCGGAAGGGTGCTATCAGCAGGCACACCAGCATGAGCAGCCCCGGCACCGCCATGGGCGAGTCGCGCAGCAACGTCAGCGCACACGCCACCGACAGCAGCCCGATCGTGGCCTTCCACGCCAGCGTCACGCGCTGCGAAAGCCCGATACCCAGCCCGATCAGCACAACACCGATCAGCGAAAGCAGATAGTCGCCCACCATGGCGAAGAGCGGTTGCAGGCGGCCCGCATTCAGCCAGTTTTCGGGGTCGAGCAGGGTCAGCGCCAGCAGCAACCCCCCGCACAGCGAGACCGCACCAGTCGCCACCGCCACCGAGAAATCGGCCTCGCTTTCACGGATCACCTGGCTCGGCCTGCCCGGTCGCGGCCCGCGCAGGGGGCTGCCAGCACTTGCCTTGCGCGCAAGGGCCGCGTCACCGCGCAGGAACAGTTCATGCGCCGCGAACATGATGCCCGCCACGAATAGCGGCACGATGTAATAGAACAGGCGGAAGATCAGGATGGCGGTCACAACGCGGGTCGCGGGCACGTAGGCGCCCAGCGCCAGCATCATCGTGCCGTCAAATACGCCTAGCCCCCCCGGCACGCTGGCCACCAGCCCTGCGGTGTAGGAGGCGATGTAGATGGCCAGGAACGTACCGTAATCCAGCCCCGGCGCCACGGGCAGGAACGTGTAGGCAATGGCCGCCGTGGCCGCGACCTCGAGGGCCGCGACAAGGGTCTGCATCACCGCCATGCCAGAGGATGGAAAGGTGACCTGCCAGCGCCAGACCCTGATCTCGTTCACGTAGCGCCCGGCAATGACATAGCCGATCACTCCCGCCCATAACAGACAGCCCACCAGCCGCATCATGGGCGAAGGCAGCGCATGGCCGATAAAGGGCACCGTGCCCGGCTCGAGCACCAGCACGCTGCCGATCAGCACCGCAGCCCCCAGAAGGTAGGTGGCCGAACAGAACGCGATGATCTGGGCAACCTCAAAGGGCTTCAGCCCCCAGTTGCCATACAGCCTGAAGCGCACCGCCGCACCCGAAATGGCGGAAAACCCGAGATTATGCGACAGCACATAAGAACAGAACGCCGCAAACGCCGTGCGCCGGAAGGCCAGCTTGCAGCCCACCTGCCGCACGGCAAGCCAGTCATAGAAGGACAGCACCAGATAGGACAGCAGCGTGAAGCCTGCCCCCGCCCACAACGTGGTGGTGGGAATGGTGAGCAGCGCGTGGCTGATGTCCTGCCAGTGCAGGGTGCGCACCTCGCGCTGCACCACGATTACGGCGCCCACCAGCAAAAACAGCCCCAGCACATGCGGCAGGTGGCGCAGCAGCGCGTTGCGGCGGCGCGCGGGGGTCAGGCCCGCCCCGGTGGGGCCATCCCCTTCGGGCGGGGCAGGCGTTGCGTCTTGGGTGGGACGTTCAGCCATGGGCAGGCCCTTAGGCCGCTGTTCCCTCGGCGCGGGTCAGGGCGGCCTCGATCAGGGCCACGGTTTCCGCCACGCCATAGAGGGCGACAAAAATGCCAAAGCGCGGGCCTTCCTTCTGGCCCAGCAGCACTTCATACAGGCAGCCAAACCACGCGCGCAGCGGCTCGAAGCCGTGGGTCTTGCCAATCTCGAACACGAGGTTCTGGCAGGCATCGGGGCTGACATCGCCGCCTTCCATGCCGCGCAGGGCCTCGGCCAGATCAGCCAGCGCCTTGCGCTCATGCGCATCCGGCGCACGGTACTGCTTGGTGGGCCGCACGAAATCGGCGTAGTAGACGATGGCGTATTCCACCAGCCGCGCCAGCATGGGGCAGCTTTCGGGCGTGGCATTGGCGTCGTAGCGCTGGATGAACTTCCATAGCACATCCGGCGTCTCGGCATTGGCGACCGAGGCAAGGTTCAGCAGCATGCCAAACGTGACCGGGCTGCCGGCATCAGCCGGGATCGCGCCCTTGTGGATGAACCATGCCGGGTTGGTCAGCAGTGCTGGGTCGGCAGGCTCCATGGCGCGGGCCTTGCCCACATGGGCCAGGTATTCATCCGTCGCCTTGGGGATGACATCAAAGAACAGCCGCTTGGCGCGCTGCGGCGCGTTGAACATGTACTGGCCAAGGCTTTCGGGCGGGGCGTAGCGCAGCCATTCCTCGACCGAGATGCCGTTGCCCTTTGACTTGGAAATCTTCTGCCCGTTCTGGTCCAGGAACAGCTCATAGGTCAGGCCCGCGGGCGGCTGGCCGCCAAGGATGCGGCAGATCTTGCCAGACAGGCGCACGCTGTCGATCAGGTCCTTGCCCGACATTTCATAATCAACGCCCAGCGCATACCAGCGCATGGCCCAGTCGGCCTTCCACTGCATCTTGGCGTGGCCACCGGTTACGGGGGTCTCGAAGGTTTCGCCTTCTTCATCGGTCCAGCGCACGGTGCCGGCCACAGGGTCGATGGCGTCCATCTTCACCTGCATCACCTGCCCGGTGCGCGGGTGGATGGGCAGCACGGGGGAGTAGGTGGCGCGGCGTTCCTCGCCCAGCGTGGGGGCAATCACGGCCACGATCTGGTCATGCACCTCGAGCACGCGCTTCAGCGCCGCGTCAAAACGCCCGCCTTCATAATACTGCGTGGAGGACGCGAATTCGTAATCAAACCCGAAGCCATCAAGGAACGAGCGCAGGCGGGCATTGTTGTGGGCGGCAAAGGATTCATGCGTGCCGAACGGATCGGGCACGCGCGAGAGCGGCTTGCCGATATACTGGCGCAGCATCTCCTGGTTGGGCACGTTCTCGGGCACCTTGCGCAGGGCGTCCATATCATCGGAGAAGGCCAGCAGCCGGGTGGGCAGGCCGGTCAGCTTCGTAAACGCCTGCCTGACCCATGACGTGCGCGCCACCTCGCCAAACGTGCCGATATGCGGCAGGCCGGACGGGCCATAGCCGGTTTCCAGCAGCACGGGTTTGTCAGCCGTCACCGCACGCGCGCCAACATGCGCGGACAGTTTGGCGGCCTCCTCGAACGGCCAGGACTTGGGAAGGGGCGAGATAAGGGCAGGATGCTGTTCTGACATGGACCGGCAAGCTATGGGCAGGAAGGGCACGGGTCAATCCATCCTATTCCACACCATAGGGTACAGCAATAAGAATGGCATGACACACGGCGGGCGACATCTGCCCGCTCGTACTCTATATCATTGACGACCATGCCAGACACCCCGCCCCTGCCGGACAGCGCCCCGGCGATCCTTACCCGGCACGGCGCCTGGTCGGTGCTCACGCCGGATGGGGAAATCCTGTCCATGCAGGGCGCCGACATCCGCCGTGAACTGCCGCAGTGGCCCGTGCCCATGGTCATCCATGCGCCCGCCATCGCGCGCAGGCTCGACCTGCCGCCCCCGCCACGGCCCTGCCCGTGGCTGGACCTGCTGGAACTGTTCGCCTTCACCCTGCCCGCCCATGCAGCCCCACCCACCGCGCGCGGGCTGGGCATGGCGCTCGGGCTTGAGGCGGACAGGCTGGAAAGCCCCGAAGCCGACCTGCTGCCCGACCTTGCCTTCGAAATGCTTGGCCGCATCGCCCGCCTGCGCAACACGCCCGAGGGCGGCATCCGCGCAGCCCTTGCGTGGCGCATGCGCAAGGCCGGATGGGCGTGGGGGCCATCGGTCTGCGCGGCACTGGGCCTGAAGGATGACGGGAAACTGCCCGCAGGCATGATCCAGCCCAACGAGGCGCTCAAGGTCTGGACCCGCCTGCCCAAATGGGAGGAAACCGCCCCCCGCCCTGCCCCCGCCGCCCATCCGGTCAGCGGGGAGGAGGCGCAGGCGCATCTGCGCGAGATTATTGGCGAAGGGGCCGAGCACCGCCCGGCGCAGGAGGCGTTCAGCCACGTTGCCGCCCGCGCCTTCACCCCGCGCGCGACCCAGGGCGACCCGCACATGGTGCTGGCCGAGGCCGGTACCGGCACCGGCAAGACTCTGGGCTACGTGGCGCCCGCCAATATCTGGGCACGCCGCAACGGCGGCGCTGTGTGGATCAGCACCTATACCCGCCACCTGCAACGCCAGATCGAATCCGAACTGGCGCGGCTCTACCCCGACCCCGCCGTGCGCCGCAGCCATGTGGTGGTGCGCAAGGGGCGCGAGAACTATCTGTGCCTGCTCAACATGGAGGAGAGCGTGAACATCGCGCTCTCACGCGGGCAGGCGGGCGATGGCACCCTCATCGGGCTGGCGCTGGTGGCGCTATGGGCGGCGCACACGCAAGATGGCGACCTGTTTGGCGGCGACCTGCCCGGCTGGTTTGCCGATCTGTTCGGGCGCGGGCTGCTGACCAGCATTGCCGACCGGCGGGGCGAGTGCATCCATGGCGCCTGCCCGCATTACCAGCAATGCATGGTGGAGCACTCCATCCGCCGCGCCCGCACGGCGGACCTCGTGATTGCCAACCATGCACTCGTCATGTCGCAGGCGGCGTGGCACGCGCTTGATGGCTCGGGTGCGAGCAACGAGGACAACACCCCCACCCGCTACATCATGGATGAGGGCCACCATATTGCCGATGCGGCGGACAGCGCCTTCGCCCTTGAGCTTTCAGGGCTGGAGGCGGCCGAACTGCGGCGCTGGCTGCTCGGCGCCGAAGGGGCGCGCTCACGCGCGCGCGGACTGCGGCGCAGGCTTGAAGACCTGCTGGCCAACATTCCCCGCATCGAAACGCCACTTGATACCGCGCTGATGGCCGCCCGCGCCCTGCCCGCACCGGGCTGGTCGGCGCGCCTCGCCGCCCTTGACCCGGTGCACCGGGCCGCCCGCGTGCCCGCCGAGGGCGAGGAACCGGTGCTGTCCAACCCCTCCGAGGCATTGCTGCATGAGTTGCGCCAGCAGGTGCTCGCCCGCACGCAGGGCAGCCCCGAAGGTGGCCCGCGCCGCAGCGACAGCGAATGCGACCTCTACCCTATGCCCGAATCGCTGCATGAGGCGGCACAGGCGCTGGAACGCGCGTTAAGGCGGCTGGCCGAGCCCTTGCGCACGCTGGTCGCCCGCCTTGATGAGGCACTGGAAACCGAGGCCGACTGGCTCGACACCCCCATGCGCGAGCGCATTGCCGCCGCCATCCGCTCCATCCGCCGCAGGGCACTGGCGCGGGTGGATGGCTGGTGCGCCATGCTCGGCAGCATGCAGGCCAACGAACCGCCCACGGGTGGCGAAACGCCGCAATATATCGATTATATCCGCATGGACCGGCGCGAGGGCCAGAACCCCGGCGAGCGCGACGTGGGGCTGTACCGCCACTGGCTGGACCCCACCATTCCGTTTGCCAGCGTGCTGGCAGCCCCGGCGCATGGCGTGCTGGTCACCTCCGCCACGCTGCGCGACGAAAGCGGCGAGGACAACACCAATGACAGCGCCGAACGCGCATGGGATGCCGCCGAGGCAAGGTCAGGCGCGATCCACCTGCCCTCGCCCGCCATCCGCGCGTCGTTTCCCAGCCCGTTTGATTACGCGCGCCAGAGCCGGGCCTTCATCATTACCGATGTGGCGCATGATGACCCGGCAGCCCTTGCCGGGGCCTACCGCACGCTATTCATGGCATCGGGTGGGGGCGCACTGGGGCTGTTTACCGCCATATCGCGCCTGCGCGAGGTGTATCGCCGCATCGTGACCCCGCTGGAGGAAGCGGGCCTGCCGCTGTTTGCCCAGCATGTGGACCCGATGGATAACGCAACGCTGGTCGATATCATGCGCAGCGAGCGCAATGCCTGCCTGCTGGGCACGGATGCGATGCGCGATGGGGTGGATGTGCCGGGCGAGGCCCTGCGTCTTGTTGCCTTCGAGCGCGTGCCGTGGCCGCGACCCGATATTTTGCACCGCGAGCGGCGCATTCACCTGTCCGGCGGCGCGCCGGGGCGCTTTGATGACAGGATTGCCCGCCTGCGCCTGCGCCAGGCCTTTGGCCGCCTGATCCGCAGCAGGCAGGACAGGGGGGTGTTCGTCCTTCTGGACCGGCGCACCCCGTCACGCCTGCTTTCCGCCTTCCCCGAAGGGGTGGCCGTGCGCCGCCTCGGGCTAAGCGCTGCGGCGCGGGAGATCACGGCCTTCCTGCAGGCGCAGGACGTATCCGCGGGCCAGCTTTCCTGATCGTGTCTCCCTGCCGTTCCCCGCATGTGCGGGGCAGCAGACGCCTCAGAGCGCCTTGAGGTTGGTCGCGGCAGCCTTGCCACGCTCCATGGCGATGTCATAGCTGACCGCCTGGTCCTCGTTCAGGCCACGCAGGCCAGCAGCCTGCACCGCCGTGATGTGCACAAACACGTCCTTGCCGCCATCATCAGGCATGATGAAGCCAAAACCCTTGGTTGCGTTGAACCATTTTACTTTTCCGGTAGCCATAGCCAGTCTCTTCTCCAGCGCCATCCTTGCCGGTCCTAATACCGGCAATCCGGGCGCGTGTGCCTTTACCGCCATGAAAAAACGGGGCATCCGGAAAACACCCTGCCACTTCCACGCCGTTCGTGCACCCATAGGGGCAGCATGAAATGGGCACCCGTGTCAAATGATCCCGACATGATCGCACGCGCCGGGCATAAAAAAAGGGGGAAAGGCCAATGGCCCTTCCCCCTTTTTTTATTCTGGCATCCGGCCCCGTGCTGCAGCTTGGGGCCGGAGTGCGCAGGCGCTGGATCAGAAATCCATGCCGCCCATGCCACCCATGCCGCCCATGCCACCTTCCGGTGCCGCGGGCTTCTTCTCGGGGCGCTCGGCTACCATCGCCTCGGTGGTGATCAGCAGGCCCGCGACCGATGCTGCATCCTGCAGCGCCGTGCGCACGACCTTCATCGGGTCGATGATGCCAGCTTCGACGAGGTCCTTGTAGTCGCCCATCTGGGCATCGAAACCGAAGGTGTAGGTGTCGTTTTCCAGCACCTTGCCAGCAATGACCGCACCGTCTTCGCCCGCATTGTGAGCGATCTGGCGCAGCGGTGCCTGCAGGGCCTTGCGGATGATGTCCGCACCGACGCGCTGGTCGTCATTATGGAAGTGCAGGCCACCAAGCTTGGTGGATGCGCGGGCCAGCGCCGTGCCACCACCGGGAACGATGCCTTCTTCAACAGCCGCACGGGTTGCGTGCAGGGCGTCGTCCACGCGGTCCTTGCGCTCCTTCACCTCGATCTCGGTGGAACCACCCACGCGGATCACGGCAACGCCGCCTGCCAGCTTGGCAAGGCGTTCCTGCAGCTTCTCGCGGTCGTAGTCGGAGGTGGTTTCCTCGATCTGCGCGCGGATCTGGCTGCAACGGCCCTTGATGGCCTCGCCTGCGCCCGCACCCTCGACAATGGTGGTGTTTTCCTTGTCGATGTGCACCTTCTTGGCGGTGCCCAGCATATCCAGCGTAACGCTTTCCAGCTTAATGCCGAGGTCTTCGCTGATGACCTGGCCACCGGTCAGGATCGCGATATCTTCCAGCATGGCCTTGCGACGGTCACCAAAGCCCGGCGCCTTGACGGCGGCGATCTTCAGGCCACCACGCAGCTTGTTGACCACCAGGGTCGCCAGCGCTTCACCATCGACATCTTCAGCGATGATCAGCAGCGGACGGCCGGACTGCACAACGGCTTCAAGCAGCGGCAGGATGGGCTGGAGCGAGGAGAGCTTCTTCTCGTGGATCAGGATGTAGGGGCTGTCCAGATCGACGGTCATCTTCTCCGCGTTCGTCACGAAATACGGGGAGATGTAGCCACGATCGAACTGCATGCCCTCGACCACGTCGAGCTCGGTGTGCAGGCCCTTGGCCTCTTCCACCGTGATCACGCCCTCGGAGCCGACCTTTTGCATAGCCTTGGAGATCATTTCGCCGATTTCATGCTCGCCATTGGCGGAAATCGTGCCGACCTGTGCGGTCTCGGCAGGCGTGGTGATCTTCTTGGCGTTCTTCTTCAGCTCTTCAACGACAACGCCAACCGCCTTGTCGATGCCGCGCTTGAGGTCCATCGGGTTCATGCCGGCGGCAACGGCCTTGGCGCCTTCGCGCACGATGGCCTGTGCCAGCACGGTTGCCGTGGTGGTGCCGTCGCCTGCGATGTCGTTGGTCTTGGAGGCGACCTCACGGACCATCTGCGCGCCCATGTTCTCGAACTTGTCGGCCAGTTCGATTTCCTTGGCGACGGAGACACCGTCCTTCGTGATGCGCGGTGCGCCGAAGCTCTTGTCGAGCACGACGTTACGACCCTTGGGGCCCAGCGTCACTTTTACTGCATCGGCCAGAATGTCCACGCCACGCAGCATGCGCTGGCGGGCTTCACCGCCGAACTTTACGTCCTTGGCTGCCATTGTTCTCTTCTCCGTATGGAAAGGTTTTTTAAAAGGTTACCCGGTGTGGAAAGCGCGGGTGGGTCAGGCGACCACGCCCATGATGTCGCTTTCCTTCATGATCAGCAGTTCTTCACCGTTGATCGTCACTTCCGTGCCCGACCACTTGCCGAACAGGACGCGGTCGCCCGCCTTCACGTCAAGAGCCACAACCTGGCCCTGCTCGTTACGGGCACCCGGCCCCACCGAGATCACCTCGCCTTCCATCGGCTTTTCCTTGGCGGTCTCAGGGATGATGATACCACCTGCTGTCTTTTCCTCGCTCTTAAGGCGACGGACGACCACTCGGTCATGCAGGGGACGAAATTTCGTCATGGATTGCTCCAAATCTTCTAAAGGTAACGCCCTTGAATCAAGCAACGCCACCGGTTGGCGCGCGCGCCAGGCCGCATCGCGTTAGCACTCCCCTCGTGAGAGTGCTAAACACCAGATAGGTAGCCCCCCTACAGGTGTCAAGAATGGCGCGCAGCGAGACGGCGCAGAATTCGCGCGCAAAAGGGCCAGCAGGGAAAAACCTTCATTTTTACATTTATTATCAATTTGTTAGTGAAGCGATTTACCCCCCATCAAAAGCGGCGGAACAGCCCTCCCCACAATGCATGACACACTGGCGTGCCGATTCCAGCGCACCGGCCGCCAGCGCGGGGCTTCATGGGAAGGAATTCTCATAAAGTCGCCCCTCACGCGGGTTTCATATTGACGTCAGGGCAGGCGGCATCATTCTTTGCCCGGCAATGAAGGAAAGAATGGAGTGAAAACCATGGGCGCAGTCGTAACCGTTACCGCGGCGGACGGGCATGAATTTTCCGCCTATCGGGCTGGTCGGCCCGATGCGGCGCGCGCCGTGGTGGTGGTGCAGGAAATATTTGGCGTCACCCCCTATATCCGCGCGGTGTGCGACGCCTTCGCCGCCCAGGGCTATCAGGCCATTGCCCCGGCCCTGTTCGACCGCGCGCGGCGCGATGCCATCCTGCCCTATGATAATGCGGGCATGCACGAAGGGCTGAAGCTGCGCGCCGAAGTGGGGCAGGAGAACGCGCTGCGCGACCTTGTGGCTGCGGCCGACATGCTGACAACCGAGAAGAAGGGCATCGTGGGGTTCTGCTGGGGCGGCAAGCTGGCATGGGAGGCCGCGTGCCATACCAAGGCGTTCGCGGCCGCCGTGGCATGGTATGGCGGCGGCATTGCCGAGACCCGGGCCCAGGTGCCCAACTGCCCCGTGCAACTGCATTTTGGCGCGGAAGACGCCCATATCCCGGCTCACGACGTGGACGCCATCCGCGCGGCACATGAGGACATCGAAATCTTTACCTATGAGGGGGCCGATCACGGCTTTGGCTGCACGGATCGCCCATCCTACAACGAGGCCGCCGCGACTCTGGCCATGCAGCGCACGCTGAGCTTTTTCGAGCACTGGCTGTAACCGCCAAAAAGAATGCCGCCTTTTTTGAAAAAAGGCGGCACCCAAAAACTTCTGTTTTTTTAAGGCTGTTTTTAACCGCGGTTGAGCACGCGGCCTGCAACGGCTTCCAGCTTTTTCAGCAGGGCCGGGTCGCGCTTTTCGGGCGCCGTGATGATGGCGTGCTCGAGCGCGCGGTCGCAGCCTGCGTAACAGGGGCCACGCTTCGCACCGAGCTTGGGGATGACCGAACGCACGAGCGCGCGCGCGCGGCTGGCGTTCTGCTGCATGACCTTGACCACTGCATCGACCGTCACACTGTCATGGTCGTCGTGCCAGCAGTCATAATCGGTAACCATGGCCACGGTGGCGTAGCAGATCTCGGCCTCACGGGCGAGCTTGGCCTCGGGCATGTTGGTCATGCCCACCACCGAGCAGCCCCATGAGCGGTAGAGATTGCTCTCGGCGCGGGTGGAGAACTGCGGGCCTTCCATGACCAGGTAGGTGCCGCCCCGGGTCACGTCCAGCCCGAGTTCGCGGCACTGGCCCTCAAGCACATCGCCAATGCGCGGGCACAGCGGGTCGGCCATGCCGACATGCGCCACGCAGCCGGTATCGAAAAAGCTCTTCTCGCGCGCGAACGAACGGTCGATGAACTGGTCGATGACCACGAAGTGGCCCGGCGGCAGTTCTTCCTTGAGCGAGCCGACCGCCGAGAGCGAGACGATATCGGTCACGCCCGAGCGCTTGAGCGCATCGATATTGGCGCGGTAGTTCAGGCGCGAAGGCGGCAGCGGGTGGCCCCGGCCATGGCGCGGCAGGAACACGCAGCGCACGCCATCAAGCCTGCCAAACAGAAGCTGGTCGGACGGCTTGCCCCACGGGGTCTCGACCGTGCGCCATTCCTTGTCCTCAAGGCCCTCGATATCATACAGGCCGGACCCGCCGATCAGGCCGATAACCGGCTCGATCTGCTCACCGGTGGCAGCGTTAGTGGACATTGGACCACGTTCTCCGTTTCAGACAGATGGAAAGTACAAGCAGGATCAGCAGGAACACGATCGCCCCCACCCCTGCGCGATGGCGCGCCGTCAGGTGCGGGCTGGCCACCCAGGCCAGGTAGGTCGTGACATCACGCGCCTGCTGCTCAACCGTGGCGGGCGTGCCATCGGGGTAGGTAATGCCCCCTTCATACAGGGGCGGCGGCATGGCGATCTGCCCATTGGCGGCATACGGATTATAGAACGTGCCCGGCGGCACCACCGTGCCCGCGGGCGGGGTCTGGCCGTATCCGGTCAGGAAGGCATAGATGCGGTCCACCCCACCGGGATGCACCACGGCAAGGCGCGACTGGTCGGGCGGCACCACGCCGTGATTGGCCGCTGCCGCCACATGCGCATCGGGATAGGGGGAGAGCAGGTGGTCATCCATGTTGGCGGGGCGGGAGACCGGGTGGCCGCCTGCATCCACCCCTGCGGGGATGTGGTGGCTGGCCGCCAGCGCGTTGACATCCGCCTCCTTCAGCCCCAGCCCGGCCAGGTCGCCATAGGTTACCGACTTCATGCCGTGGCAGGCGGAACAGACCTGGGCATACACCGTGTAGCCACGCTGCACGGCCGCCATGTCAAAATGCCCCAGCGGCCCCTGAAAGCTCCAGTGCTGGCGGGGCGGCTCACGATAGTCGTGCGCCTGCGCCTTGGCCCCGCTGCCCAGTGGCAGGACTGCCAGCAGACCGCCAAGCAGCATGCCACGGCGTAACATGATGCGCCGGCGTTGCGCCCCGCGCTGCTGATGACCCGGTTCATGCATGTCTGCTACGTTCCCGCCGCGATTGTCATACGCCCCGCCTTTCGGCACGGGGCTGGCCCCCTTCCTAGCGGCAGCGCGGCCGGTCTTGCAATCACCCGTCTTGCAATAAGTGGAACAAACGGGCACCCGTAATATCCATCGCGAACGACCAGAACGGGCTAAATGAGACGAGCATGACAATTTCCCGCACCCCCGTCGCCCACGACGCACTGAAGGACACGGCCCGGACCTGGTTTGAAACCCTGCGTGACCGGATCTGCACGGCCTTTGAACAGATCGAGGATGAGGCCGTGACCGCTGGCACGCCCACCCTGCCCGGCAAGGAAAAAGCGGGCCGCTTCGAGCGCAAGCCGTGGTCACGCACCAACGACGATGGCACGCCCGGCGGCGGCGGCGTGATCAGCCTCATGCGCGGGCGCGTGTTTGAAAAGGTGGGGGTCAATGTCTCCACCGTGAGCGGGGTGTTCAGCCCCGGCTTCCGCGACTCGATTCCCGGCGCGTCGGAAGACCCGCGCTTCTTTGCCACCGGCATCAGCCTCGTCGCCCATATGTGCAGCCCGCTGGTGCCCGCGGCCCATTTCAACACCCGCATGATCATCACCACGCAGGGCTGGTTTGGCGGCGGTGGCGACATTACGCCCATGTTCCCCGAAAGTGCCGAGGCCATCAGCGATGGCAAGCGCTTCCATGACGGGTTCCGCAAGGCATGCGAGAAGCATGACCCGGAGTATTATCCCCGCTTCAAGGAGTGGTGCGACAAATACTTCTACCTGCCCCACCGCGATGAAGCGCGTGGCCTTGGCGGCATTTTTTATGACCGGCTCGATACCGGCAACCTCGATGCCGATTTCGCGTTCACCCGCGATGTGGGGCTTGGCTTCCTGGAAACCTATCCCGACATCGTGCGCAGCCGCATGATGGAGCCGTGGACACAAGAGCAGCGCAAGGCGCAGCTTGTCCGGCGCGGGCGGTATGTCGAGTTCAACCTGCTGCATGACCGTGGCACGATTTTTGGCCTCAAGACCGGTGGAAACACCGAAGCCATCCTCATGAGCCTTCCCCCGGAAGTCCACTGGCCATAAGAATAGCCGCCATGCCCGTTCCACGCTCCCTGCCCTGCCCTGACCAGCCCGTCCGCCCCCATGCGGCAGGACCCGACAACAGGGCATTGGTGGCGCGCAGGCCCCACCGGCAGCGCCAGCCATGATCAACCGCCGGGCTTTCATGGCCCTTGTGGCCGCAGGGGCTGCCCTGCCATGGGGGGCACGGGCCTCGGAACTCCCGCGCGAGCGCCTGCCCCTGCTTCCCTCCGGCACGCCGGGGCTGCTCATGGCGGGCAGCCACAGCGCCATGGCGGAACGCTGGAGCCCCATCCTGCCCACGGCGCTGGGTCAGGCGCTGGGCCTGCCCAACCCGCTGAGCGTGCGCGATACCGTGGGGCAGGACGGGGTGACGGGAGCCAACCTGTTCGATTCCCAGTTCGCATCAGATGGCATGATGGCGCTCGCCGCCCCCGGCTCGGCTCTGGTTTCCTCGCTGTGCGGCGATCCGCGCATCCATTTCGACTACAGCCGCTGGCTGCCGCTGCTGCTCAGCCTGACGGTGCCCATCGTGATCGGGCGCACGCAGCTGCACCGCAGCCTTGGCAGTTTCATGCGCGACCGGCCCGTGCGCATTGCCGTCTCGACCCTGACCGGAATCGAACTGCCCACCGTGCTGGCCATGACGCTGTTCGGGCTGCGGCCCATACCGGTTACGGGCCTGGCCACGCCGCAGGCCGCCGCCGCCGCCCTGCGCGACAACCAGGTCGATGTCATCCAGATTACCGACCCGCTGGGCACGCCCGAGACGGCGGCGCTGACCAGCACGCTGGCGCAGGCGGGCTGCCCCGCCCTGTTTGCCCTGACCGACCGGCCCGGCCCGTGCAGCCTGCCCGGCCAGACGATCATGAACATGGAAGACCGGCTGCGCCAGGATGCGCGCTCGGCGCTGGGCAGCCTGCTGCATGCGGCGCTTAAGCCGCTGGCGGGGGCTGCGGGGGTGGATCTGGCGCTGGTGCTGCCCATGCTCACCTCATCGGCCACGCTGGCGCGGTGGCGGGCGGCCACCACGCAGGCGCTGCATGATGGCACCCTGCAGGCCACGATGCATGATGCAGGCCGCACGCTGCTCACCGGCACGGACGCAACCGAGGCGCTGCGCCAGATTTCGGGCGATACCTCGAGCATCATGACCCTGCGCCGCTGGCTGGCTGCCAACCTGCCCACCTGGCGGCTGGGCTGAAGGGGCGCCGGTAGCGGCGGCGGCTCTAGCGGTACACGCCGCGCCCCGGCCTGCGCAGCAGCACGCGCACGGCACCCTGATTGGCCGCATGCGGGTGCACTACGGCCAGGATCAGGCGGCCAAGATCGCCGCGCCCCAGCCAGAACGGCAGTTCGCGCCGCAGGATGCCGCCATGATGGCCGCTGCCCAGCCCGGTAATAATCTCGACACAGCGCACATTGTCGGCATGCGCCTGAATGAGAAAGCCGTGCAGGCGGTGGAACGCCGTCTGCGCCACCTGCCCGTGCAGGTCCAGCCGGCGCTCGGGGCGCAGCTTGCCGCTCACCAGCCCGCGCCAGCTCGTATCATCGAGCCCCGGCCTGCGCACACCAATCTCGAACGCGCCGCCCTTTCCCTTCTGCACTGTCAGGCTGTGGCTGGCGGTCTGGTGCACCGCGTGCACGCCGCCCGCAGCAAGGCGCTGCATGATGGCCGCGCGGCTCATGCCCGGCCTGTCGGCCTCGGGCGGCACGGCAGGCGGCGAAGCGGGCGGCGGCGTCTGGCCCGTGTGGCGTGGCGCGGTCCGGAGCGGCGCGATACCCTGCGCGAAGGCCGCCCACAGGGCCTGTTCCTCCTCGTTCAGTCTGCGCTGCCTCACGGTATGATTCCTTTCTGCGGGCCGGTGGCCTGCGCGCATAGAATCATACCGCGCCCGCAAGGTCCATGTTTTCAGGCATGGCGCCCACGCAAAAAGAATGCCGCCTTTTTTTGAAAAAAGGCGGCACCTGTAAACATCAGTCGTTTTTTATCAGACAACTCAGGGCGTGGTGTTGCGCAGCGTCTCGCCCTGGTAGCGCCCGGTCAGCGTGTTGAGGAAGGCCACGATATCCGCCACGTCAGGGTCGGACATGTCATGGTCCGGCGTCTGGTAGCGCGCCATCTTGCGCACGGCCTCATCAAGCGTTGTGACGCTGCCATCATGGAAGTAAGGCGCGGTCAGCGCGATGTTGCGCAGGTTGGGCACCTTGAAGCGCTCCATGTCAGCCGGGTCGTGCGTGACTTCAAAGCGCCCCCTGTCGGCATCGGTCAGCTTGCCGCCACGGGCCGCGAAATAATCGCCTTCCAGCCCCATCGGCTCAAGCGCCTGGCCACCCATGGACGGGCCGGTATGGCAGCCAGAACAGCCAACCTGCTTGAACAGCGCGTAGCCATGCTTTTCCTGCGTGTTCAGTGCGGCGTCATCGCCTTTCAGATACTGGTCAAAGCGGCTGTCCGGGGTGATCAGCGTCTTTTCATATTCGGCGATGGCGTTGGTGATGGTGGTCTCATCAATCGTATCGCTGCCAAAGGCGGCCGCGAACGCAGGCGCGTAGGTCGGGTCGGCGCGCAGGCGGTCCGCCACGGCGTTCCAGTCATGCGATCCCATCTCGACCGGGTTCATGACCGGGCCTGCCGCCTGCTGCGCCAGCGTGTCGGCGCGCGCGTTCCAGAACTGCCATCTGCTGAAGCCCGCATCAAACACCGTCGGCACGTTGATCGGCCCCTTCTGGCCGCCAATGCCGGTGGCCGTGACCAGACCATCCACGCCGCCATGCTGCAGGCTGTGGCAACTGGCGCAGTTGGACTTTTCATCACCCGACAGCCTGCGGTCAAAGAACAGGCGCTGGCCCAGCGCCACCTTGTTGGCATCCACCGTGACAGATTCGGGAATGGGCTGCACGGGTTCGGCGGCAAAGCGGTCGGCCACGCCGGCGGTGGCGTAATGCTGGCGGCGCACCTGCGCGATCCACGTCAGCATGCTCTCGCGCTGGCTGGCGGAAAGATGGGCATGCCAGTGCATGAGCAGGTACAGCGTGGGGGGCATGCGGTTCTGGTTGATGACTTCCTCGATGCGGGCCAGCTTTTCCTCATCGGGCACGCTGCCATTTTGCAGCGCGTCGATCACCGGTTCCACGCGGAAGTGGCGCAGCCCTTCGGTGCGGTCGCGGCTCATGAGCGGCTGCGCCACGGGAAGGTGGAAGTAGAACGGCAGTTCAACCTTGGCCGCGTGGCAATAGTCACACCGTGCCTCGCGCACGACATCAAGTGCCGCGGCGGACACGGCATCCACGCCCGCACCCGCAGGGGCGGGTGCGGTTGCGTGATCAAAATGGGTGAGATAGGCGACCGTGCCACCATACACCACGCCCCCGGCCACTACCGCCGCCGCAACCATCTTCCTCATCGACATGCAAAACCCTTTCGCTTGGCCTGCGGACGTTCTGGTCGATTGGGGGATTATTTGTCAAAACAATCGTTTTAATGAAAACGATCAATAATTTCGATCATCCATACCATCCGCGCCCGCTTCAGCCGCCGCCATAGCTTGCCGCACGCGCTGGCGGGCCACATTGACATAGATGGTATCGAGATCAATTCCGATGCCCCGCCCCCCTTCGCGCACGGCGGCGACAAGCGTGGTGCCCGTGCCCATGAAGGGGTCGAGCACCACCGGCGCGCTCTTGCCATGCAGGCGGATGCACATCTGCGGCAGCATGACGGGAAACGTGCCGGGATGATGGAATTTCTGCGCCTTGCCCTGCACCGTCTCATACGGGATGAACCACGTATCACCCCGGCAGCGCCGATCCTGGCGGTGGCCACGGCGCACGATGTTGGACTTGTCCATGTAGGGCACGCCAATATCGAGCCGGTTCAGCCCGACATCGCCCGTGCGGGTCAGGTGGAACAGGTGCTCGTGGTTGCGGTTGAGGTAACGGTGGCTGTTGACCGGCTTGAAGTGGCCATGCGTGTCAGTTCCGACCGAGATCGACTTGACCCAGGCAATATGGTTTTGCAGCACGAACAGCTCGCGCAGCCGCACCATGAGCTCGAACGGCAGCCACGGCTGCGCCGATGACCCGGCCACGTTGAGGAAGAACGACCCGTCAGGCCGCATCACGCGCCGCACCTCGCGCGCGATCTCGACCATCCAGTCCAGATAGCCGTCCTCTTCCAGCCGGTCGCGATAGGTACGGTATTTCAGGCCGATATTATAGGGCGGCGAGGTCACGACCACATCCACGCTATCGGCTTCCATGCGGCGCAGCGCGCGCAGGCAGTCGCCGCGCACGAGCAGGTGCGGCCCCTCGGTGTAACGGACAGTCCGCGGCAGGCGGGGTGTGGATGCGGAAACCTGCCCCGCGCGGGGTCGCCCTGTCATGATGCTGCTACGCTCTTAACTCCGCCCGGGGCGGACCTAGTGTTTGTGTTTATGCCTGTGCTTCTTTTCCCGCCCCGGTTCGCTGCGGGGCACCAGCAGGATCATCTGGCCGGGTGAATGCAGGTTTCCCGCTGCCTGCGCGGCTTCCGGCCCCCAGCCCATATACAGGTCGGCGCGTTCCGGTCCCTTGATGTCGGTGCCCAGATCCTGCGCGAAATCAAGCCGGTTCCACGCAGCAAGGTGGCCTGCAACCGGGACCTGCGTCTGCACCCATACCGGGCTTCCCAACGGAATGTAAGAGCGGTCGACCGCCATGGAGCGCCCCGGTGTCAGCGGCACGCCCAGCGCGCCCGGCGCACCGGCCAGCGGGCTGTCGGATGGCAGTTCGCGGAAGAAGACGTAATTGGGGTTCTGCTCCATCACCGCCCGCGCCTTGCCCGGATTCGCTTCCAGCCAGCCCCGGATGGAGGCCATGTTGACATCATCGCTGCCAATCAGGCCCTGCGCCACCATGGCCCGGCCCAGCGGCACGTAAGGCTGGCCATTGAGGCCATCAAAGCCAAGGCGGACGATCTCGTCATTGGGCAGGCGTACGCGGCCTGAACCCTGAATCTGCAGGAAGAACAGGTCAACCGGGTCGGCCAGCCACAGCAGTTCGAGCTTTTGATGGGCAAGCGCGCCCTCATCAATCTGCGCGCGGGTCCAGTAGGGCACGATCTGCCCGTCATGCAGGCGCCCGGTCACGACATTGCCCTGCGCGTCACGCTGGCGCAGCAGGTCAGACGGCCTGCGATAGACGGGGGTCTGGTAAATGCCGCCACGGCGCAGGGAGCCGCGGATCTCGGGCTCATAATAGCCGGTGAACAGCATGCCACCCGCGCGCTTGCCTGCGGCCACGCGGGTCGGCACGAACCATTGCTCGAAAAATGCCCGCGCCGCAGCCCGGTCGCCGGTCGGCACCGCGCGGGCTGCCGTGCAGGCGGCCTGCCAGTCACCCACCTGATGGCCCGCATGCGCGGAAACATCGCCCCCCAGCCCGCTTTCAGGCGGCAGGCTCTCGATCTTGTGGCATTCAGCCAGAAAGACGGGAAGCGCCTCTTCAAGCGCATCGTCCTGCCATCCGGGCAGCCTGCTGAAGGAGAGTGCGCGGGCATGGGGCGATGGTGCCTTCGCTCCCAGCGTGGGAGACTCCATGTGGCACCCACACAGGGCGACTGCGGCGCACAACGGCGCGATACGCTTAAACACTTTCATAAAGATGTATTTATCATGACTTTATTGGTGAAAGTAAGGCCGTTCATTCACCTTACGCGCTGCGGCTTGCCCCAAGCCGCCAGCCATCACCATTAACGCCAAGAATACGCTCGAATACCCACAGGTCGGAGAACTCGGTTACCGCATCCACGCCCGCAACGGGCTGGCCGTTACCATCGAGCGTGACGCTGATCTGGTCGGACACGATGCGCACCTCGATATGGGCGACAGGGTTGGGGCCTGTCGTCTCGTCGATATCCGCGCCAATGATGGCAATATCGGTAATATCACGGATTTCGCTGCGCAGCGTCTCGCCCGCCTGCTGGCGCGAGGTGATCGCGGCCTCGAACGCCGTGAAGGTGGCCGCCGTGAGCAGCGTACGCAGCGTGTTCAGGTCGCCCGCCGCATAGGCGGTCACGATCTGGCGGAAGGCCGCCTCCGTGCCCTTGGCAAACCCGTCTGGCGTAAAATCGGGCTGGAGCGCCGCGATGCGGGCCAGCACGCCGCCTACGCGCGTATCGGGCGTGGGAATGTCATAGGTTACGGCGGGGGGTGGCGGTTCGGGCGCCGTTTCCACCACCGTGGGGGCCATGGGCGGTGGCGCCACGGGACGGGGTGCCGGCTCGGCGCCAACGCGGCGACCGAGGATACTGCGCAGCCGCAGCACGAGAAAAACAGCCACCAGCCCCAGAACAATCAGATCCAGCGGAAAATGACCAAAAGAAAAATTCATGCCGCGCGTCCATTACCGCAGGCGGGCCGACCTGCCAAAGATTACCCTACGTCACAACATAGGCAACGCCCGGAGCCAGCACAATGCGCCACGGCCGTTAAAATTCCGGCGGCTGGTATGGCATCACCTGCATACCCATGCTACGGCCAGAGAATACGGTACCCTTAAATCCTTTTGCGTCTCTCTTGTGGGGAATACAGACAAGCATGTCCGACACGACCAAGCCGCCCACCCCTGAAAACGACCAGACCGCCCCCCCGGCCCAGCCGCTGGCGATCAACCTGCAATACATCAAGGATCTTTCGTTCGAAGTGCCCGCCGGGGCGGAAATCTTCGCAACGCTGCGCACCAACCCGCAGATTTCGGTCAACATTGACGTGCAGGCCAACCGTCTGGAACCCGACCAGATGGTGTTTGAGGTGATCCTGGCCGTAAAGACCGAAGCCAGCGAGCCGCCGCAGAAGGAAGGTGGCCCGCAGGGGCGTCCGGTGTTCATTGCCGAGCTGGCCTATGCCTGCATCGTGACCCTGACCAACCCGCCCGCCGAGCTTGTCGAGCCGATCCTGCTCGTTGAAGTGCCGCGCCTGATCTTCCCCTATGTGCGCAACATCCTCAGCGAGGTCACGCGTGATGGCGGGTTCCCGCCCGTGGTGCTACAGCCGATCGACTTCGTGGCGCTGTGGCAGGCCAAGCGTAACTCGTTTGACCAGACGCCGGGTCACGCCTGATCCTTCTGGCCATTACGGTTACAGGCAAAAGGCCGGGGGCATGTGCTCCCGGCTTTTTTCATGGGTCGTGCAATTCATGCGCCAAGGCTGTTATTTTGCCAGACACTGTTTAAAAACAACTCATTGATAAAAAACATAAAAATTTCCGGGTGCCGCTTTTTTCAAAAAGCTTCACCAAAAACAGCCTTATGATTTCTGGATGTTTTCCAGGCTGACTTTTCACATAGTCTGTCTGGAATTGCCGTTCAGCGGGCTTCGCCAAGGCAGGCAAGCATGGCGGCCTGATCCGGTCGGGCCGCCACGCATATGTTGCGCCATGCAGGCCCTGCCGCCAAGGCGTTCGCCACGCCCGCTGACATAGCCACCGCCACCACATGCCGCAGCATCGCGGTCTGCGCCGCATTCAGCGCGGCCAGAAAAGCCTGCGCCGTGCGGGTGGAATAGAACAGGATCGCCGCCACCTGCCCTGCCACCAGCGCCTGCGCTGCCTGCGCGGGCAGACGCTGTTCAGGGCTGACCGCATAGACGCAGCGCCGCATGACGCGAAACCCCTCCGCCCGCAGCGCCTGCGCCATGTCACGCCCATAGCCACGCCCCACGGCCAGCAACAGCAGGCCACGCGCGGGCAGGGCCGCACGCAACAGGCCGCCGAGATCATCCGCCGTGCCACCCGCCGGGACGACATGTGTAAAACCGGCCACGCGCGCCCGCGCGCCCGTGGCCTCACCTACCACGTAGCAGGGTACATCGTGCCATGCGGGGCGATTGATAGCGGCAATGGCCTGCCCGCTGGTCAGCACGATGGCGTCCGGCCGGGGCGTGGCCGGGGCAAGGGAAAGCTGTTCGACATGCAGCATGGAAGCCGCGATGGGCCGCCACCCCAGCCCGGCCACCGCCGCCATGGTGGGGGCGAGGCCCGGCGGGGGGCGGGTAATGATGACCCCGTTCTGCATGGCGGGGGCGTTGTGCTGGTCAGGCGCTCTCGGCAAAGATGTCAGCCGGGCTGTCGGCGCGCAGGCTGCGGCCAAGGTCACGACCCAGACGGGCTGCATCGGACGGTGCGCCGCTGATCGAGCGCTTGAGCAGGAAGGAACCGTCTTCACGCGCCACAAGCCCGGTCAGGTGCAGTTCCGGCGCGCCACCGGCCACGACCGGGATCAGCCGTGCGTACCCGCCAATGGGGGTGCGGCACGAGCCATCAAGCTCTGCCAGCAGCGCGCGCTCGGCGGTGGCCACGGCGCGGGCCTCGTAATCCTCGATGGCGGAAAGCAGCTCGCGCAGTTCCACATCGCTTTCGCGCACGGTCACACCCACAATGCCCTGCCCCGCCGCCGGCACCATGATGGTGGGGTCAAGGATCACGTCGGCGCGGTCTTCCATGCCAAGGCGGCGCAGGCCCGCATAGGCCAGCAGGGTGGCATCGCACTGGCGCGCGGCCAGCTTGTCGAGCCGTGTCTGCACATTGCCGCGCAGCAGGCCGAATTTCAGGTCAGGGCGCACATGCAGCATCTGCGCCTGCCGCCGCACCGAGGCACAGCCCACCAGCGCACCCTGCGGCAGCACGGCATACGGGTCTGCCGGGTCAGGCTCGCCGCAGCCGGGGCCGAGGATCAGCACATCGCGCGCATCCTCGCGCTTGAGCGTGCAGGCCAGCACCAGCCCTGGCGGCAGCGTGGTTTCGAGATCCTTGAGGCTATGGACGGCAAAATCGATCCGGCCATCAAGCAGCGCTTCATGGATTTCCTTGGCGAACAGGCCCTTGCCGCCAATTTCAGCCAGCTTGCGGTTGAGCACCTGATCGCCCGTGGTGCTGATCTGGTGCTCCTGAAACGCACCCATGTCGCGCAGAACGGGGCAGAAGCGGGTCAGCACCGTAAGGAAGGCGCGCGTCTGCACCAGTGCCAGCGGGGAGGCCCGCGTTCCGACCTTCAGCGGTAGCTGCCGCCGGTGGGGTTCGGTCTGGGTGGCTTCCTTTCGCTGGCGTGCAGCAGCCTCGGCCGCGACTTTCTGTAGCGCGGACGATGGAAACGGGGCGGATGGCTTTGCGGACTCCATATCGCGTGTCTATTACCGCATCGCGATAAAGGAAAGATGACAATCGACACATCCGGATTGTAAATTACGCCATGCACGCCAGCGACCAGACCCCACCCGATCTGCCAACTCCCGTTATGGCCATTGAATCTTCGTGCGATGACACCGCCTGTGCCATTGTCGCGACAGACGGCCAGATCGTGGCAGAAACGACATTAACGCAATCCGGCCATGTGCCATTTGGCGGGGTCGTGCCCGAAATCGCGGCCCGCGCCCACCTTGCCGCCCTGCCCGCACTCGTGCGCGACACGCTGGCGAAGGCAGGCATGCAGCCCCACGAACTCGGCGCCATTGCCGCAAGCTGCGGGCCGGGACTGATTGGCGGGCTGATCGTGGGTGCTGACATGGGCAAGGGCATGGCCATAGCCCTTGATAAGCCCTTCATTGCCGTCAACCACATCGAGGCCCATGCGCTCACGGCCCGCCTGCCGGGTGTTGCCGAAAATGGCGCGCCGTTTCCCTACCTGCTCCTGCTCGTGTCAGGCGGGCACTGCCAGTGCATCGCGGTGGAAGGCGTGGGCCACTACCGCAGGCTGGGCGGCACGATTGATGACGCGGCGGGCGAGGCGTTTGACAAGGTGGCCAAGATGCTCGGCCTTGGCTGGCCGGGCGGCCCGGCGGTGGAGGCCCTTGCGCGTGAGGGCGACCCGCGCGCGGTCGCCCTGCCCCGCCCGCTGATGGGGCGTCCGGGCTGCGACTTCTCTTTCTCCGGTCTGAAAACCGCCGTGGCGCAGAAGCTGCCCACGGCAGTACGCACCGCCCTGCCCCGGCAGGAAGCCGCCGATATTGCCGCAAGCTTCCAGCAGGCGGTGAGTGACATCGTGATCGACCGCCTCGGTCATGCGCTGGGCATGATGGAGCGCCCCACCACCCTGGTGGTGGCGGGCGGGGTGGCGGCCAATGGCGTGCTACGCGCCAGCCTGCGCGATTTTGCGGCCCGCCACGACCTGCCCTTCGCCGCCCCTCCGCTCAGGCTGTGCACCGATAACGCGGTGATGGTGGCGTGGGCTGCGATCGAGACCATGCGCGCGCGCCGTGAAGCGGGCCTGCCCATTCCCAACGACATCGCCCTGCGCCCCCGCCCGCGCTGGCCGCTCGCGGAGATGGCGCAGCGCATGACCGCAGAGCCGATCGAGGCCACGCCTTAAAAGATAAAAGTTTTTGGGTATCGCCTTTTTTCAAAAAGGCGACGTCTTGCGAGGCTTTTTGGAAAAAGGCTTCACCAAAAACCTTTATCAGATACAGACCCGCCCGTCCCCTTGCCCGGCAACCCCGCGCGCCGCATTGCGGTTAGGCACATGACAGAAGGCCGGTTTACGGCACACACCGCGGAGAACCCACATCATGACCCACACCAAACGCATCGCCGTGATCGGCGCGGGCGCCTGGGGCACGGCGCTGGCCCTGCAGGCGGCCCGCGCGGGCGCACATGTCACGCTGTGGGCGCGCAATCCCGCCGCCCTCTCGGCAGGAAGGGTCATGCCGCGCCTGCCCGGCTTTGCCCTGCCCGAGACCATTACCGTCACCGACACCCTGCCGCGCCAGGCCGAGCTGATGCTGCTGGCCTGCCCCATGCAGCACCTGCGCGCGGTCGCCAGCACGCTGCACCCCTGCGCGCCCGTGATCGCGTGCTGCAAGGGCATCGAGCAGGGCACCGGCCTCATGCCGTTGCAGGTACTGGGCGAGGTGTTTCCCCACAGTGTGCTCGGCGTGCTGTCCGGCCCCAATTTCGCGCATGAGGTGGCAGCAAACCTGCCTGCGGCCGCCGTGCTGGCCAGCAGCGAGCGCGCGCAGGCCCGCAGGCTGGCCGACCTGCTCACCACTCCCACCTTCCGCCTGTATGCCAGCGATGACCCGACCGGCGTGCAGCTTGGCGGTGCGGCCAAGAACGTGGTGGCCATTGCCGCAGGCGCCACCATGGGTGCCAGGCTTGGCGAGAACGCGCGTGCGGGGCTGATCACCCGCGCCATTGCCGAACTCGCCCGCCTGTCGCACGCGCTGGGCGGCAAGGTGGAAACGCTGTCCGGCCTGGCAGGGATCGGCGACCTGCTGCTCACCTGCACGGGGGCGGCCTCGCGCAATTACCGGCTGGGGCTGGCCGTGGGGCAGGGCATGCCCGCGCATGAAGCCGCCGCAGCCCTTGAGGGCGTGGCCGAGGGCATGGCCACGGCGCCCGCCCTGCACCTTCTGGCGCAGGCGCACGGGGTCAGCACGCCCGTCATCGCCACGATAGCCCGCCTGCTGGCGGGCGAGATCGACATGGCGCAGGCCGCAACCGCGCTTCTGGCCCGGCCCGTGGGGCATGAATTCGCCTGACCGGAGCACAGGCTACATTGCACATTTGCAAACTGGTAACTTGACCCCCGGCGTACCAGCCTGCAATCGGATCATTCCGGCGCGCATACGAGACCGAGCATTCCATGACCACGATCTACGATTTTAAACTCCCCGCCCTAGATGGTTCCGAGATCGACCTCGGCACGATGCGGGGCAAGCCGATCCTGATTGCCAATACGGCCTCGAAATGCGGGTTCACCCCGCAATATGAGGGGCTGCAGAGCCTGTGGACCACATGGCGCAGCCACGACCTGATGGTGATTGGCGTGCCATCGGGTGATTTCGGCAATCAGGAACTCACCACCCCTGCCGAGATCGGCACATTCTGCCAGCGCAACTACAACGTCACCTTCCCGCTTACGGTCAAAAGCCATGTGAAGGGGCAGCAGGCGATTCCGCTGTTCCGCTGGCTGGCGCGCGAGGGGGGATTCCTGTCGCTGCCACGCTGGAATTTCTACAAATACCTGATCGGGCGCGACGGCAACCTGGCCAACTGGTTCACCTGCGTCACCTCGCCCGAATCGCGCCGCGTGCGCATGGCGGTCGAACGTGCCGTGATGGATCACTGATGGGTCGCCTGATCCGCGCCGCCGCATGCTGAAAGGCTTCCTGACCGTAAGCGGCTGGACCATGATCAGCCGCGTGCTCGGGCTGGTGCGCGACCAGCTTCTGGCAGCCCTGCTGGGCGCGGGAATGGCGCAGGATGCGTATCAGATCGCCTTCCGCCTGCCCAACATGTTCCGCCGCCTGTTTGGCGAGGGTGCGCTCAATGCCGCCTTCGTGCCGCTGTTTGCCTCCCTGCTCGAGCGTGAGGGCAAGGACACCGCGCGGCAGTTCGCCAGCGAGACCATGAGCGTGCTGCTGTCGTGGCTCCTGCTGCTGACGGTGCTGGGCGAGATCTTCATGCCCGGCGTGCTGCGCGTGATCGCGCCGGGCTTTGCGCATGGGGATGTGCGCGATTCGCTGGCCATCTCGCTCAGTCGCATCACGTTTCCCTATCTGCTCATGATCTGCGGGGCGGCACTCGTTTCAGGCGTGCTCAACGGCATGCACAAATTCGGCGTGGCGGCCGCCGCCTATGTCAGCTTCAACGTAGTGGGCATTGCCGCCATATTGCTCCTGCCCCCCCTTACGGGCGATGTGGCCCATGCCGCGGCGTGGGGGGTCAGCGCCTCGGGCGTGGTGCAGTTCGGCATCCTGCTCTATGCGGCAAGCCGGGCGGGCATGCGCCTGCGACTGGTCATGCCGTGCCTGACCCCGCGCATCCGCACGCTGCTGGCCCGCATGGGCGTGGGGCTGGTGGGCAGCGGCATTACCCAGATCAACTTCCTGGTCGATACCATCATCGCCACCCTGCTGCCCGCGGGCAGCGTATCGCTCATGTATTTTGCCGACCGGGTGAACCAGCTGCCGCTGGGCGTGCTCGGCGCGGCTGCGGGCACCACGCTGCTGCCCGTGCTCACCCGCCACCTTGCCGCTGATGACGAGGCGGGGGCCCATGGCGTGCAGAACCGCGCCATCTCCTATGCCCTGATCCTGACCCTGCCCGCCGCCGCAGGCCTGCTGGTGCTGGCGGCCCCGGTGATGATGGCGCTGTTCGGCCACGGGCAGTTCACGGCGCATGACGCGATGCTGGCCGCGCAGTCGCTGCGGGCCTATGCGCTGGGGCTGCCCGCCTTCGTGCTGGTCAAGGTGCTCTCGCCCGGTTTCTTCGCGCGGGGCGATACGCGCACGCCGGTGCTGGTGGGCATGGGCACGCTGGCGCTCAACTTCATCCTCAACATCAGCTTCATGCACTGGCTGGCCCATATCGGCCCGCCACTGGCCAGCAGCCTGGCCGCCATGGTCAATGCAGGCGTGCTGGCCTTCATCCTGCTGCGGCGCGGCGCATTTGTGCCTGACCCTGACCTGCTGCGCCAGCTTGCGGGCATGGTGGGCTGTGCCGGGCTGATGGCGGGCGGCGTGGCCCTGCTGGGCCATACGCCGCTGGGCCACGCCATGGAGGCAGGCCCGGTCATGCGGCTTGTGGATGTGGGCGTGCTGATCGGCCTTGGCGTGAGCGTGTATCTTGCGGCCCTGCACCTGCTGGGGGTGACCGACCTGCGGCTGGCCCTTGGCGCGGTCAGACGGCGGCTGGGCCGCAAGCAGCAGGCCTGAAAGCACCCTGAAACCAGCGGATAAAAGCTTCACCAAAAACTTTCTTGTGCTCCCTGCTGGCGAATCCCCCACCCCACCGGTAGACACCAGACATGACATTTCCATCCCCCGAAGGCGCCACACCCGCCATGGCGCAGTGGTTTGCGCTCAAAGCCGAACACCCTGACGCCCTGCTGTTCTTCAGGATGGGAGATTTCTACGAACTCTTCTTCAATGATGCCGAGGCAGCCGCCTCGGCCCTTGATATTTCGCTCACCGCGCGCGGCACGCATGCGGGCCAGCCCATCGCCATGTGCGGGGTGCCGGTGCATGCGGCGCAGGCCTATCTGGCGCGGCTGATCCGCCGGGGCTTCCGTGTTTCGGTGGCCGAACAGACCGAGCAGCCGCGCAAGGGGCGACCAGCATCAAAAGGGCCGCTGCGGCGCGAGGTCGTGCGCCTGATTACGCCCGGCACGCTGACGGAAGATGAACTGCTTGAGGCAGGCCGCCAGAACCTGCTGGCCTGCATCATCTGCCCCACCGGGCGCGAGGCGGGCAATCCCGGCCTTGCGTGGATCGATATTTCCACCGGCCTGTTCGAGACCGCAAGCGTGCCCGCGCGCGACCTGAACGACCTGCTTGGCCGCCTCGACCCCGCCGAGATCCTGTGCGCGGACAACGTGGAGCTGGGTGATTTCGCCCCCCGCCGCACCCCCATCGTGCCACCGCCGGGCGCTGATGCCGCCCGCACCCGCATGGCCGAAGCCTTTGGCGTGGCCAGCCCCGATGCGTTCGGCACCTTCAGCGATACGGAGGCGCAGGCCGCCGCCGCAGCGCTGGACTACATCCGCCGCAGCCAGGCGGGCCAGTTGCCGCGCCTGTCGCACCCCCGCCCCAGCGACAGCCAGGACGTACTCGGCCTTGACCCCGCCACCCGCTCAAGCCTCGACCTGCTGCGCACGCGTGATGGCACGACCGAGCACACCCTGTTTGCCGCCGTGGCCCGCACCGTCACCGCGGCAGGCAGCCGCATGCTGGCCGACTGGATTGCAGCGCCCCTGACCGATCCCGCCCGCATTGCCCGCAGACAGGCCGGGTGGGTCTGGCTGCTTGACAGACCGGGCGTGCGCGATGACCTGCGCACCCACCTGCGCACCGCCCCCGACATGGCCCGCGCGCTTGGCCGCCTGTCGCTCGGGCGCGGGCAGCCGCGTGATGCCGGGGCCATCCGGCTGGCGCTGCGCGTTGCGCGTGAGATTGGTCAGATCCTGAACCAGCAGGCGGAACTGCCGCCGCTGCTGGCTCAGGCTGCTGGCCACCTTGACCGCGCCCACGACCTTCAGGCCCTGCTGGAGCGCGCGCTGAGCGAAAACCCGCCCGCGCGCATGGATGAAGGCGGCACGATCGCTGCGGGCTATGATAAGGAACTCGACGCCCAGCGCGAACTGCGCGATGGCAGCAGGCGCATCATCGCGGCGCTCCAGAAGGAATATGCCGAGGAATTCGGCATCGCCAACCTCAAGATCCGCCACCATGCCCAGCTTGGCTACGTGATCGAGGTGCCTGCCGCAGCAGCCCCCCGCCTGCGCGGGCGTGAAGACCTGATCATGCGGCAGGGCACGGCCAGTTCCAGCCGGTTTGCCACCGAGCGGCTGGCCAGCCTTGACCAGCAGATTGCGCAGGCAGCCGAAAATGCCGCCCTGCGCGAGCGCCACCTGTTTACGCAGGTGGTGGGCCACATCCTTGATGAAGCCGCCCTGCCGGACATGGCAGCCGCCCTTGCGGTGATCGACATCGTGCAGTCCTGCGCCGTGCTGGCGGGCGGCGGCGCGTGGTGCTGCCCGGTAGTGGGCGATGATACGTCCTTCATCATCCGCGCGGGCCGCCACCCGGTGGTCGAGGCGGCGCTCCCGCGCAACACCCGCTTCACCCCCAATGACTGCGACCTCGAGCCCGACCACCGCATCATGCTGCTGACGGGGCCGAACATGGCGGGCAAGTCCACCTTCCTGCGGCAGGCGGCACTTGCCGTCATCCTCGCGCAGGCGGGGCTGCCGGTAGCGGCGGCGAGCATGCACCTTGGCGTGGTGGACCGGCTGTTCTCGCGCGTGGGTGCTGCCGATGACCTGGCGCGCGGGCGCTCGACCTTCATGGTGGAAATGACCGAGACGGCGGCCATCCTCAACCAGGCAGGCCCGCGCTCCCTTGTGGTGGTGGACGAGATCGGGCGCGGCACCTCCACGCTCGACGGGCTGGCCATTGCCTGGGCCGTGCTGGAAACGCTGCATTCCACCCTGCGCTGCCGCGCCATATTCGCCACCCACTTCCATGAACTCGCCGAACTCGCCAACACCATGCCCCGCCTCACCCCGCACACCATGAGCGTGCGGGAATGGAAGGGGCAGGTCATCTTCCAGCATGAAGTGGTACCCGGCTCGGCGCGGCGGAGCTGGGGCGTGCATGTGGCACGCCTTGCCGGCGTGCCCGAGCCCGTGGTGCGCCGCGCGGGCCGCCTTTTAGGCATGCTGGAGAAAGAACGCGGGCGGCAGGCCCCGCCGCTGCCCCTGTTCGAGCAGCAGGCCGAAGTGGTGGAAATCGAGCCCGCGCCACCCGCCGTGCCGCCCGCAGCCCTTGATATGCTCGAAACCCTCGACCCCGATGCACTCAGCCCGCGCACGGCGCTGGAAATGCTCTATAAACTCAAAAAACTGCTGAAACCCTGATACGGCTCTGGACCTGACCCCACCAAGGGCGGCACACTCCCGGACTGGATCATTCTCGCCACTTACAGGACGCCATCCGCCCACGATGTCGAACGCTGCCCCCCTTCCCGCCTCCTCCGTCGAGGCGATGACCGACGCCCTCCATGCCGCCCTGTTCCCCACGGGGGAGCAGGACGGCACGCGCGCCCTGCCACCGCGTGAGGAGGCGATCAGGCTGTTCCGCCGCCACCTGTCGCGCTACCAGGCGCATGTGCGCGAGGAATTCGAGCATCATCGCCTTGGGGGCGCTGAGGCGGGCAAGCTGCTCGCGGCCTATACCGATGGCATGATTCGTGTGCTCGGCGCCTACGCCATGGCGCAGACCGGCATCGATTCGCACCATGAGGCCCCGTTCGCCATCGCGGCGACCGGCGGCTACGGGCGCGGACTGCTCGCCCCGTTCAGCGATATCGACCTTTTGTTCCTCACCCCCGATGCGCAGGGCGAGGACATGCGCGCCTGCGTGGAATACATCCTGTATTTCCTGTGGGATCTGGGGCTGAAGGTGGGGCATGCCACCCGCACCATCAATGAGTGTATTGCCGAGGCGGAAGCCGACACCACGGTGCGCACCACCCTGCTTGATGCCCGCATCCTGACCGGCAGCGAATCGCTGTTTTCCATGTTCCAGGCCCGCTACATCGTGGCCTGCGTCAAATCCGGCGCCGACCGCTTCATTACCGACAAGCGCCGCGAGCGCGCCGCGCGCCACCAGCGCTTTGGTGACAGCCCCTACCTGGTCGAACCCAACGTGAAGGAAGGCCGCGGCGGCCTGCGCGACCTCCAGACGCTGTACTGGATGTGCCGCTACACCTTTGGTACGCGGCATGTGTCCGATCTGCTGGCACCCGGCTTCAGCGAGCTTGGCCTGCTGACCGAGCCCGAGGCCAAGCGCGCCCGCCGCGCGTGGGACTTCCTGTGGCGGGTGCGCTTTCACCTGCATTACGTATCAGGCCGCGCGGAAGAGCGCCTGACATTCGACGTGCAGCCCGTGGTGGGCGGCCGCATGGGCTATACGCGCCACGGACGGCAGGTGGGCGTGGAGCGCTTCATGCGCCACTACTTCCTGACCGTGCGCGAGGTCATGCGCCTGACACTGGTGCTCGAGCCCGCCGTGCTGCGCCAGGCCCTCGGCCCCGTGGCCAACGCGCCCGAAGCCGACAGCCAGATGCGCGATGCGGGCTTTACCGTGATTGATGGCCGCATCCTGCCCCAGCGTGGCACATCGTTCGAGAATGAACCCATCCAGATGATGCGGCTGCTGGACTGGGCCAACAAGCGCAAGCTGCCGATCCACCCCATGGCCATGCACCAGCTCATCCGCTGGGAGCGCAAGGCCGCCAGCCTGCGCGGCGACCCCGAGACCGCGCGCATCTTCCTTGACCTGATGTGTGGCACGCCACCCGAGCGCCCGCAGCGCGCAGCACGTGCGGAAGAGGAAAAGCACGAGGCCATCCCCAGCTTTCACCTGATGGATGAGGGGCGGCGCAAGGGGAATGCCTACTGGCTGCATATCCTCAACGAGACCGGGCTGATGGGCCGCCTGCTGCCCGACTGGTCGCGCGTGGTGGGGCAGATGCAGTTCGACACCTACCATGTGTTTACGGTTGACGAGCACATCATCGACGCGCTGCGCATCCTTGGCCGGGTCGAGCATGGCCACATGGCCGATGAAATTCCCATTGCCTACGACCTGGCGCGCAACCTGCATTCACGCCGGGCGCTGTACGTGGCGGTCATGCTGCATGACATCGCCAAGGGGCGCGGGGGCGACCATTCTGAAATCGGCTCGCAGATCGCGCTGTATGTCTGCCCCGAACTGGGCATGGACAGCGAGGAGACGGAAACCGTGTCGTGGCTGGTGCTGCACCACCTGCTGCTCAGCCACACCGCCTTCCAGCGCGATATCGACGACCCCAAGACCATCCTTGACCTCGCCGACATCATCCAGTCCCCCGAGCGGCTGCGGCTGCTGCTTCTGCTCACCATCGTGGACATGCGCGCGGTTGGCCCGCGCGTGTGGAACGCATGGAAGGCGACGCTGCTCAACGAACTTTACATGCGCGTGGCCGAGGTGCTGGAAGGCAGCCTTGCCACCACCGAGCGCGACGTGCGCGTGGAGCGCGCCAAGGCCGCCACCGCCGCGTGGCTGGTGGAAGACGGCATGAACGAGACCGACGTGCAGCACTTCATGGGGCTGGGCTACGGCAGTTACTGGCTGTCCTTCGATCATGACACCCATGCCCGCCATGCCCTGCTGATTGGCGAATCCGAGCGCCTGCACTCCCCCCTTACGGTCGAGACCCAGCCCCTGCCCGCGCGCGGCGTGACCGAGGTGACCATCTACGCCGCCGACCATCCGGGCCTGTTCTCGCGCATTGCGGGTGCGGTGGCCATTGCCGGCGCCTCGATCGTGGATGCGCGCATTCACACCATGACCAACGGCATGGCGCTCGATACGCTGTGGATTCAGGATGCAGGCGGCGCGGCCTTTGAGGAACCGCAGCAACTCGCCCGCCTGTCGCTGCTGATCGAGCAGGCGATGACCGGGCAGATCAACATCAACCGCGAGATTGCGCAGTGCGGGCGCAGGGTATCGGGGCGGCGCATGCGCGCGATCCATGTGCCGCCGCGCGTGGTGATCGACAATCGCGCGTCAAACACCTGCACGGTGGTCGAGATCAACGGGCGCGACCGCCCCGGCCTGCTGCATGATGTCACGGCGGCGCTGAGCGAGCAGAAACTCCAGATCGCCTCCGCCCACATCACCACCTATGGCGTGCGGGCGGTGGACGTGTTTTACGTCAAGGATCTGTTCGGGCTGAAAATTACCGACAAGAGCCGCCTCGACACCCTGCGCGCCGCCCTGCTGTCGGGCCTGCAGGAGGCGGAAGCCGCAGCCCAGCGCCGCTCATCCGAGCTCGAATCCATCACCATCTAACCGCCTGCGCTGCCTGACCCAGCCCTGCAGGGCAGTCACGAGGCCAGCAATCACGGGTTGCCATGCCCGCTCGGGCGGTTGCAGGGCGGGCTGGCGTAGCACGCGCACGCTGTCATACCACCGGCTGCCCGGAGCCGGGCTGCTCGCACCGGGCCCGCAAACCGGCGGGCAAAGGCCCGCCGCCCGATCCGCATCAAATGCCCCTGCCCACCTCCAGTCCCCCCCGAAACGGCTGAGCAGCCAGACCGGGCAGCCCATAGCCCCAGCCAGATGGGCGGCCAGCGTATCGACGCTGATCACCAGATCCAGCGTGGCAATCAGGCGGGATGTTTCAAGCAGGTCCGCGTCCTCTGCCAGTTCGTGCTGCATGAAAGCCGGGTCCAGCGCCGGGTTGCGGCCTGGGCGCAGGGCAATGAACGTGACCCCCTCAACCTGCCCCAGCGCGGCCAGTGCCTCAGCCGCGATCGAGCGCCGTGAATCAAAACGATAGGCGGCATTGCCCGCATGGCACAGCCCGACCCGCAACGGACCAACATGGTTTTTCTGCCGCCACGCCTCCTGCCCCAGATAGGGCCGGAACGGCGCCACCGCATGCACGCCCAAAAGCATGGGCAGGCTGAACAGGTCGCACTGGCAGGCCATTCCCTGATAATCATTTTTATCAGGGGTGATAATTTCAATGTGGTGCAATGCCCTGTCACCCGCAGCCTGCCCCAGCGTTGCCGCCAGCCGGTGCAGGGCGGGCGGCACTTCAAGCACGACCGGCACGCGCCTTGCCGCAGGCAGCACATAGCGCAGGAAATGCACCGCATCACCCAGCCCCTGCCCCATCGTGACCAGCAGCCTGCGCCCTGAAGGCAGCGCCTGCCCCTGCCAGCGTGGCAGACGCTGCGCGGCGGGGTGCGGCGGCATGAAGCGGTGGCGGGATTCCCACAGCGCCCAGCCCTGCACCAGATCGCCTTCGGCCAACCGTGTCACGCCAAGGTTGAACCGCGCGCGGGCCAGCGTTGCCGCATCGGGCGCGGGGCTACGGGCCAGCAGGGCTTCATAGGCCGCGCGGGCCTGAGCGTGCTGCCCGGACTCAAACAAAGCGGTGGCATGGTTGAGGGCAATGCGGGCATCATCCGGCTGTGAGCGGCAGGCATTGGCCAGCACGGCCCGCGCCTGCGCCATATCGCCCAGCGCCATCAGGGTCAGGCCCAGATTGTTTGCACTCTCAGGCGCAGGATCATGGCGCAGGGCCGCGCGCAGCATGGTGGCCGCCGGGCGCAGGCGGCCCGTGGCAAAGAGCAAGGCGCCAAGGGTGGCGCGCGCCTGCCCGTCACCTCCGTCATGGGCCAACCGCTGGCGCAGCACGGTTTCGGCCTCGTCCCTGTGGCCGTGGGCGAGCAGCATGCCCACCAGTTCATGCACCGCTACGCCATCATGAGGGGCATTGCCCGCCACGTGGCGCATCTGCGCCAGCGCGGCCTCCCCCCGCCCGCGCCGCCACCAGAAACGCGCCTGCGCCACCCGCGCTGCCACGCTGCTCAACATGACCGCCCGCGCATGGGCCGCTTCCGCTGCCGCCAAATCGCCCGTGCGTTCCATGATCTCGGCCAGCGCCAGCGTGATCGCGCCATCATCGGGGCGGCACAGGCAGGCGGCCCGGATCGCGGCCCGCGCGGCCTCACGGTGCCCGCAGGCCAGCAATGCGCGGGCCAGCACCTCATGATAATGGGCCAGATGGGGATGATCCGGCGGCGCGACCAACCGCGCCCGCCCGGCAAGGCTTATGGCGCGATCCGCCCGGCCAAGCGCCAGCGCAATACAGGCAAGGCCATGCAGGGCGTCAGGGTCATCAGGCCAGAACCCCAGCATGGTGGCAAAACAGGCGCGGGCACCCGCCATGTCGCCTGCCCGCAGCGCCACCTGCCCGCGTGCGAGCAGCCCGGCCCGGCCCGTGATCGCGTTCATGGCATGCGCTTTCCCTTGATTGCTGGCAGGACTGGTTTGCATACAGGGCGGGCAGTTAAGGAATGGTTTGCAGGCGATAACTGAACGCCGGGCGGCATTTTCCAAAGCTTTTGGAAAAAAGCTTCACCAAAAACTTTCTTATGTCTTACAGACTGGTGGGCATGATTTTTACGCAGGAGTGCGCATGAACATCCCGTCCCGCCCCACCGGGCAGCAGGCCTATGACATCCTGCACCAGCGTTTTGCCCGCATGGGGCAGATCCGCAACGCGCTCGGCATACTGGGGTGGGACAAGGACACCATGATGCCCGCAGGCGCCGCCGAAAGCCGCGCCGAGAGCATCGCCACCCTTGCCGTGCTCTCGCACGAGCTCATGACCGCACCCGACATGCCCGACCTGCTCGCCCGCGCCGAACCCGGCAAGGACGCCATGGCCACGGCCAACCTCGCCGAGATGCGCCGCCAGCACGCGCACGCCGCCGCCGTGCCCGGTGACCTGGTGGAGGCCACATCCCGCGCGGCCTCGCGCTGCGAGATGGCCTGGCGCACCGCGCGGCAGGACAGCGATTTCGCCGGGCTCCTGCCCCACCTGCAAACCGTGCTGGACTGCACCCGCGCCGTTGCCGCCGCCAAGGCCGAGGCCCTGAACCTTTCCCCCTATGACGCGCTGCTTGACCAGTATGATGCAGGCACAAGGCAGGCGGATATCGACCCCGTCTTTGCCGAACTGGCCAGCGAACTGCCCCACCTGATCGCCACCGCGCTGGACCACCAGAAAAGCCTGCCCGCGCCCATTGCCCCCACCGGCCCGTTCGCCGTGCCCGCGCAGGAGAAACTGGGTCGCGAGACCATGGCCGCCCTGGGCTTTGACATGCAGCGCGGGCGGCTTGATGTCAGCCTGCACCCGTTTTGTGGCGGGGCGGAGGATGACGTGCGCATCACCACCCGTTACGAGACTGATGACTGCATCAATGCGCTGATGGGCATCGTGCATGAAACCGGCCATGCCCTGTATGAGCAGGGCCTGCCGAAAGACTGGCGCGCCCAGCCCGTGGGCGAGGCGCGCGGCATGAGCCTGCATGAAAGCCAGTCCCTGCTGATGGAAATGCAGGTGGCCCGCAGCCGCCCCTTCATGGACTGGATGGCCCCGCGCCTGCGTGCCGCCTTTGGCGGCAGCGGTAATGATGCGACATGGGAGGCGGATAACCTGCACCGCCTTGTCACCCGCGTGCGGCCCGGCTTCATCCGCGTGGATGCCGATGAGGTCACCTATCCCGCCCATATCCTCGTGCGTTACGAGATGGAAACCGCGCTGATCGCGGGCACGATGAAGCTGGCCGACCTGCCCGAAGCCTTCAATGCCCGCATCCATGACCTGCTGGGCCTGAAAGTGCCCAATGACCGTCTGGGCTGCCTGCAGGATATTCACTGGCCGTCTGGCTCGTGGGGGTATTTCCCCACCTATACGCTGGGCGCGATCATTGCAGCGCAGTTGCGCGAGGCCGCCATGCGCGACAACCCCGCCATCATGCCTGCCATCGCGAAAGGCGACTTCACGCCCCTGCTCGACTGGCTGCGCCCGCGCATCCATGCCCGTGGCAGCGGGGCGAGCACAAAGGAGATCGTGCGCGATGCCACCGGGGCGGTGCCCAATACCGGGCCGTATCTGCGCCATCTGCGGCAGCGTTACTGCGCGCAGGTTTGACCCCTTGAATGCATAAAAGTTTTGGGTGCCGCCTTTTTTAAAAAGGCGGCATCTTTCAAAGCTTTTTGAAAAAAGCTTCACCAAAAACTTTATCTGGCTTTCTCGGCACGCATCAGGTCAGGGCGGGCATGCCGCATCATGCCCTTGCCATTCGCCCCCGTTCGTGACGAGATAAGGCGCGATGCACGCCATGATCCCTACAGCCTTCCGCCGCCTGCGCCCTGCGGGCCTTCTCCTTGCCTGCGGCGCCAGCCTGCTGGCCATGCTGCCTGCCGCCCACGCCGCCAAGCCCGCGCCGCCGCTCAACCCGCCCGCGGCACTTGAGGAGGTTGCATCCTCCTCCACCAGCGCATGGGACCGCGTGGTGGTGCTGCCCGATGGCAGGCTGCTCGTTGAACTGCCACGCTGGGCGGGCAATAGCGGGCCGGGGCTTGCCGTGCTTGATGCCAGTGGCAACCCACAGCCCTACCCCGATGCCACATGGAACGACCCCGCCGCCCCGGCCTCCTCGCGCTTTGTGGCCCCGGCCGACATGCAGCTCCAGCCCGATGGCACGCTATGGGTGCTTGACAGCGGCCAGCCCGACCCGGCTGGCAGGCCGCTCGAAGGCGGCCCCAAGATCGTAAAGCTCGATACAAAGGGCCAGCGCGTGCTCCAGACCTGGCCGCTCAACCCCGACATGCTGCGCCCAGGCAGCTATGCCGCCACCATGCGGGTGGCGCGTGGCCATGCCTTTGTAGGCGATGGCGGGGTTCCGGCCATGATCGTAGTCCAGCTCGACACCAACATCCAGCGTCGCCTGATGGAGCATACGCCTGCGCTGACCGCCCACCAGCCCATTACGGTGGAGGGCAAGGTGGCGACCAACCCCGCAGGCCACACCGCCATTGTCAATATCAGCCAGATGGATATCAGCGCCGATGGGCAGTGGTTGTATTTCGAGCCGCTCTGTGGCCCGGTCTACAAGCTCGACACCGACCTGCTCGTCGACCCCGACGTCACCCCCATCGAACTCGAGGAAGGGCCGACGCTGTGGTACAAGACACCCCCGCTCGGTGGCATTACCGTGGGGCCGGATGGCACGCTGTATTTCAATGATGTCTCCACCAGCAGCATCTTCCGCCTCATGCCCGACCGGGTGTACCAGAAAATCGTGACCGACCCGCGCCTGCACTGGCCCGGGGGTTCCTTTGTCACGAAGGACGGCCAGCTTTACGTGCCCGCCGCCCAGCTTGACCGCACGGCCCCGCTCAATGGCGGCACCAATGCCATACAGTGGCCGGTGCATATCTACCGCATCAATGTAGGCCAGCTGCCCCCGCCGAAATTCTGACACACCGCCAGCGGAATCGCCCATGCCGGTCCCGCGCCCCCTTCGCGCGGGGGGCGGTTGGGATTATGATGGCGCCATGCGCTATATTTCTACCCGGGGGCAAGCCCCCGTCCGCGATTTTTCGTCCGTTCTGCTGGCGGGGCTGGCAGAGGACGGTGGCCTGTACCTGCCGGAAAGCTGGCCCGAGCTTTCGGTCGATGACTGGCGCAGCCTGCGTGGCCTGCCCTACCCGGAGCTTGCGGCCCGGATCATCGCCCCCTTCGCCGAAGGCTCGATTACGCACGACGTGCTGCTCAAGCTGTGCCGCGAGGCCTATGCCCGATTCGATCACCCCGCCATCGTGCCGCTGACACAGGTGGAAGACGGGCTGTTCGTGCAGGAACTGTTCCACGGCCCCACGCTGGCCTTCAAGGACATGGCCATGCAGCTGCTTGGCCGCCTGTTCGACCACGTGCTGACCGAACGCGACCAGAAGGTGACCATCGTGGGTGCGACCTCGGGTGATACCGGCTCGGCCGCCATCGAGGCCTGCCGGGGCCGCGAGCGCCTGCGCGTGGTGATCCTGCACCCCGAGGGCCGTACATCGGAGGTGCAGCGCCGGCAGATGACCACCGTGCTGGAACCCAACGTGACCAACCTTGCAGTCAAGGGCACGTTTGATGACTGCCAGGACCTGGTCAAGGCCATGTTCGCCGACCAGCCCTTCCGCACGGACATGAACCTCTCGGCGGTCAACTCCATCAACTGGGCGCGCATTGCAGCCCAGGTGCCCTATTACGTCTATGCCGCCCTCGCCCTTGGCGCGCCCGACCGCGAGGTGTCGTTCGCGGTGCCCACCGGCAATTTCGGCAACGTGCTGGCCGCCTGGGTGGCCCGCCGCATGGGCCTGCCCATCCGCGCGCTGTGCGTGGGCTCCAACCGCAACGATATCCTGAGCCGCTTCCTCAACGAGAATGACATGAGCATCCACGGCGTGGTGCCCAGCCTGTCGCCCTCGATGGATATTCAGGTGTCTTCCAACTTCGAGCGCCTGCTGTTCGAACTGCTCGACCGCGACGCCGCAGCCTGCACGCGCATCATGACCGATTTCCGCAAGACCGGCGTGATGAAGGTTGCAACCCCCGTATGGGACCGTGCCAATGCCCTGTTCCACGGCATGGCGCTCGATGATGACGCGACGGCGGCCGAAATCCGCACGCTCAATACGCGCAGCCACTACCTGGCCGACCCGCACACCGCCATCGGCATTGCGGCTGGCCGCGCCTTCCGTGAGCCGGGCATTCCCATGGTGGCCATGTCCACCGCGCACCCGGCCAAGTTCCCCGATGCGATGGCGAAGGCCACGGGCATCCGCCCGGCCCTGCCCGACTCGCTTGCCGACCTGTATGACCGGCCCGAGCGCTACACCGTGGTGCCCGCCGATCTGGGCGTGATCGAGGACAAGGTGCGTGCGGCGGTGCTGACCAACGCGCCCTGAGCCTTTCCCCCCATCCATCTTACGTAAACAAGGGGTTGCTGGCGCCAAGGCGCCACGCCGCCCGCAGGACCAGCATGACCGACCTGATCAATGTGACCCGACTGGACTCCGGCCTGACCATCGTGACCGAACGGATGGACAGGGTGGAAACCATCTCGCTCGGGGCGTATGTCGCCGCGGGCACCTGTAACGAGAGCGCGGCGGAAAACGGGGTTTCCCATTTTCTCGAGCATATGGCCTTCAAGGGCACGGGCACCCGCACCGCCGTGGGCATTGCGGAGGAAATCGAGAATGTGGGCGGCCACATCAACGCCTACACCGCGCGCGAGCACACGGCCTATTACGTCAAGCTGCTCAAGGAAAACCTTGATCTGGGCGCCGACATCATCGGCGATATCCTGACCCATAGCAGCCTCGCACCCGATGAACTCGAGCGCGAACGCGGCGTGATCCTGCAGGAAATCGGCCAGGCCAACGACACGCCGGATGACATCGTGTTCGACCATTTTCAGGAAACCGCTTTCCCCGACCAGCCGATGGGCCGCCCCACGCTGGGCAGGGAAGCGGGCATCGAGTCCATGGCGCGCGAAACGCTGGTCAACTACATGGGCACCCATTACCGGGCGGGCAACACCATCGTGGCGGCGGCGGGCAACCTTGAGCATGCCCGCGTGGTCGATCTGGTGCAAAAGCACTTCGCCGACCTGCCCACCGGCACCGTGCCCCCGCAGCCGGGCGTGAACTACGTAGGCGGGTCGTTCGTGCAGGAGCGTGAACTCGATCAGGCGCATATCGTGCTCGGCTTTCCCTCCATGCCGTATGGCGACCCGGATTATTACCCCGCCCTGCTGCTCTCCACGCTGCTCGGTGGTGGCATGTCCTCGCGCCTGTTCCAGGAGATCCGTGAAAAGCGCGGGCTGGTCTATTCGGTCTATTCCTTCAACGCGCCATTCCGCCAGGGCGGGCTGTTCGGCATCTATGCCGGCACGGGCGAGGCCCAGGTGGCCGATCTGGTTCCGGTCACGCTTGAGGAACTGCGCAAGGTGCGCCACACGGTCAATGCCAGCGAGCTTGCGCGGGCACGCGCCCAGCTCAAATCCTCGCTGCTCATGTCGCTCGAAAGCACGGGCAGCCGCTGCGAGCAGCTTGCCCGCCAGCTTCAGGTGTTTGGCCGCCTGATCCCGACCCGCGAGACCGTGGGAAAGATCGACGCCGTGAGCATTGAAGACGTGCAGCGTGTCGCAACCCGCATCTTCAGTGGCAGGCCCACCCTGGCCTCGCTCGGGCCAGTCAGCCACCTGCCCTCGCTCGACAGCATTACGGGAGCGCTCGCAGCATGAGCGCCAATCCCCTTGACCTGATCGCAGCCCTCATCACCCGCGCCCGCGCGGCGGGGGCCGATGCGGCGGATGCCATATACGTCAACCGCGTGGCCCATGGCGTGCAGGTGCGCAATGGCTGCACGGAAGACCTCGAACGCTCCGAGACATGCGACCTGGGCCTACGGGTGTTCGTGGGCCAGCGCGCGGCCATCGTCTCGGCCACGGCACTTGATCCCGAGCGCTTCGACACGCTGGCCGCCCGCGCGGTAGCCATGGCCCGCGTAGTGCCCGAGGACCGTTTTGCCGGGCTGTGCGAACAGGCGCAGCACGGTTTTGTCGATGCGGCGGGCCTCGACCTGTTCGACCCCGCCACCCCCACCACCACCGACCTCATGGCCCGCGCCCGCACGGCGGAGGAAGCGGCCCTTGCTGTGGCTGGCGTGTCGAACAGCAACGGGGCCTCGGCCAGTTTTGGCCTGTCGGACATCATCCTCATGACATCGGCCGGTTTTTCGGGCCGCTATGCCCGCACCAGCCATTCGGTCTCGGCCAGCGTGGTGGCGGGGTCGGGCACGCACATGCAGCGTGATTACGACTACCATTCAACCGTGCATCTGGCCGACCTCGAGGATGCCGCCCTGATCGGCCGCCGCGCGGGCGAGCGCACGGTCGCCCGCCTCGACCCGGTGCGCCCGCGCACGGGGCGGCTGCCCATCGTGCTCGACCCGCGCATTTCCACCTCGCTGCTCGGGCATCTGTCAGGTGCGATCAACGGCATTTCCATCGCGCGTGGCACCTCCTTCCTCAAGGAGAAGATGGGCCAGCAGATCATGCCCACGGGCATCACCATCATTGACGACCCGAGGCGGGTGCGTGGCCCCGGCGCGCGCCCGTTTGATGGCGAGGGCATGCTGACCGCTACCCGCACGCTGGTGGAAAATGGCGTGCTGAAAACCTGGGCGCTCGATTCCCGCTCCGCCCGGCAGCTTGGCCTTACCCCCAATGGCTGCGCCAGCCGGGGCACGTCCGGGCCGCCCGCGCCCTCGCTGGGCAACATGCACATGCAGCCCGGCACGCTCACGCCCACCGAACTGATGGCCGATATTGGTGAGGGCATCTACGTTACCGAGATGATGGGCTCGGCCATCAACGGCATTACCGGCGACTACAGCCGCGGCGCCGCAGGCTTCATGATCCGCGGTGGCGTGCTGGCCGAGCCGGTGGCCGAACTGACCGTGGCAGGCAACCTCAACGACATGTTCGCCCGCCTTGTGCCCGCGAATGACCTGACCTTCCGCCAGTCCACCAACGCGCCGACCATCCGCATTGATGACATGGTGATCGCCGGGGCCTGATCGTTGCCTTTCCGTGATTTCATGTTTCTGTAAGCCCGTTGCCCCTGTTATGGGGGCGCGGGCTTACTTATATCTGGTGAAAGGCGGCCCGATCTCATGCAGGCTGCATGGATAATGATGGTTCCGATACAGGATTGCAGATACCCTGACCCAGATGAAACAGAATTCCTCGCGCCTGATGCCGCGTAAAAGCATCATCCTCGCCGCTGGCGCGGCCCTGAGCATGCTCTCCCTCGTGGCGCATCCCGACGTGGCGGATGCCCGCGCCGGTGGCGGCATGTCAATGGGCAGCCGTGGCTCGCGCACTTACAGCGCCCCTGCCCCCTCACAGACCGCCCCGTTTGGCGCAACACCTTTCCAGCGCACCATGACGCCACGCCAGCAGGAGCCCGCCTATGGCGCGCGGGCACCGTTTGGCGCCGGTGCGGGCATGGCCATGGCGCGGCCCCGCCACCCGTTCATGAGCGGGTTCATGGGCGGGCTGATCGGTGCCGGGCTGTTTGGCATGGTGTTCGGGCATGGCATGTTCAGTTCGGGCATGGGCGGCGGCGGGTTCCTTGGCCTGCTGATCCAGCTTGCGCTGATCTTTTTTGTGGTGCGGTGGGCAATCCGCCGTTTTAGCAATAGGGGTGGTGGTACTGTCGGGTCCGTCGCAAGCCCCTTTGGCGCCACCGGACCCGCCGCCCCGCAACAGGGCGGCCAGCAGAATGTGGGCGTGGCCATCACGGCAGCCGACTACCAAGCCTTCCAGCAGGCGCTGATCAATATCCAGACCGCCTGGAGCCAGCAGAACGTGGACGCCATGCGCCACATGGCCACGCCGGAGATGGTGTCCTACTTCAACAACCAGTTGACCGAACTGGCCAGCCGTGGGGCGCGCAATGTAGTGTCCGACCTGCGCTTCGAGCGGGGGGATCTGGTGGAAAGCTGGCGTGAAAACGGGGCCGACTACGCCACCGTGGCCATGCAGTATTCCATGATCGACATCACTACCGACATGACGGGCCGCGTGATCGAGGGCGATCCCTCCAACCGCACCACCGTGACGGAACTGTGGACCTTCGTGCGCGCGGCAGGTCACGGCACTTGGCTGCTCTCGGCCATTCAGCAGACACCGCGCCGCTGACGGCCAGCCCTACTGAAAAAAGGCCTGCATCGCATGATGCAGGCCTTTTTTATGTGCTGCGCACGGCAAACCCATCCCCGCATGCCAGCTTTTTTCGAAGCTTTTATCAGAGAGGCGCGAGGCTGAGCGCGTAGAGGATTACCGCCAGCGCCGAAAGCGTAACGGCCACGGCCTTTATCCGCCCCCTGTGCCGGCGCAGCGCCTCCTGTGCTTCCTGCTGCGGGGTTGCCTGTGCGGTAACTGCTGGCTCCATGAACCTGATCTCCCGTATGTGAAAACAGCCCGCTTCAGTGGGCGATGAAGGCGTGGTCAGCCAGCAGGCCAAGGAACAGGAAAAACAGATAGGCCAGCGAATAGCGGAAGGAACGGCGTGCCGGTCCATCGCCCGTCAGGCTGACCCCGTTGGCATCCTGCCTGTCGCGCAGCACGCCTATGGCGCACAGGATGAAGCCCGCGCCAAGCACGCTGGCCACGACCGTGTACAGCCAGCCTGCAAGGTGCATGAAAGATGGCACCAGCGACGTGGCGGTGAGAATGAGGGTGTACCACAGGATCTGCCAGCGCGTGTGCCGCGCGCCCTTGACCACGGGCAGCATGGGAATGCCCGCCCGCCCGTAATCCTTGCACGCGTAAAGCGACAGCGACCAGAAATGCGGCGGGGTCCACAGGAAGATGATGCCGAACATGACCACCGGCATGATGGCCATCGACCCCGTGGCCGCAGCCCACCCGATCATGGGCGGAAAGGCGCCCGCAGCCCCGCCGATCACGATGTTCTGCGGTGTCGAGCGCTTGAGCCACATCGTGTAGATGACGGCATAGAAAAAGATGGAAAACGCCAGGATGCCCGCCGCCAGCGCATTGGTGGCAAGCCATAGCAGGATGACCGAGGCCACCGACAGGCCAATGCCGTAGCCAAGTGCTGCATCCGGTGCGATCCGCCCATCAGGGATGGGGCGGGTGACGGTGCGCTTCATCACCGCATCAATGTCGCGGTCATACCACATGTTGATTGCACCCGCGGCACCCGAGGCCATGCATACGCACAGGATGCTGACAGCGGCCACCAGCGGATTGATCGGCCCCGGCGCCATGGCCAGGCCGGCCGCACCCGTAAACACCACCAGCGAGATGACCCGTGGCTTGAGCAGCAGCAGCCAGTCACGCGCCAGCGTGCCGACACGGCTGGAATCATAGGCAAGGGCGGCCTCGCTGGCCGGGTTGGTTACGGTGCCGCTCATGGTCATGCCTTCTCGCGCGCGGGGGAGGTTACCTGCCATTCAGCCGTGCGGGCACCCGGCCCCCAGTAATTATCCGGCAGGGTGCTGCCCGGGCGCAGGCCCGCCTGCACCACAATGCCTGCAAACACCAGCACCGACAGGCCCATCAGCACCGCGCCCAGCACGCCCAGCGCCCCATGGAACGCCATCAGCGACAGCACGGTTCCGCCCACCGTCAGCCCGAAATGCAGGCGGCTTGCACCCACCGGGGCCACATGGCCCACCATCTTGCCAATCCAGTAATAGAAGCCCGCAAACAGCGCGAAGACGGCGGCATACAGCGTTGCGGCATGCACATCGGCCATGCCGCCGGGCTGCAACGACATGACGGAGCCTGCCAGCAGCAGGGCCACGAAGCCAACCGCCCATTCCATCGGCACGGAGGCCCGCATGTGGCCCAGCCGCACCGTCTGCGCCCATGCCACCAGCACGACCAGCACCGGCACCACGATCAGCCCGAGCTGCACCGCAGCCGAAGGCGCCGCCAGATGCGCAAGCCCGCCATGCAGCAGGTCATGCACCCATACGGAACTGCCACCCACCGACATGACCACCAGCGCACCCAGCACGAGGCGCGGCATCTGCAGCGGGCGGGCGCAGAAGGTCTCGACAACCTGCGAGACGATGCCGATGGAAGGCAGCAGCAGCAGCGCGATCTCGGGGCCGGAAAAGGCATGCAGCAGCGCATCGATATGAGCGGAAACATCGCCACCGGCCAGCCAGATACGCGTCAGCCCGCCTGCCATGACCGGCATGACCATGACCGCCATCATGCCCGCAAGCCCCTGTGCCCACACGAACAGGGGCAGGTCGCGCAGGCGCTGGCCCATCGGCCCCATGTTCAGCACGGTCGCCACCATGCAGATGCCCTGCATCAGCATGCCCAGGCACCAGCCCAGCAGCGCCAGCAGCGAAACCTGCGCGGGCAGCGCGGGCGAAAGCCCGGCCAGCACGGCCACGAAACTGGCCGCAACCAGCCCCCACCCCGCCAGCGCCACGCGCGGCAGCGCCAGCGCGCGGGCACGCAGCAAAAGTGGCACGAACCAGTTGCCAAACCCGCCCGTAAGGGCAGGCAACGCACAGAAGAAGACCATCATCATGCCATGGCGCTGCGCAATACGCTCCATGGCGCTGGGGGTGTCGCCCCCGGCCCAGGCATCGACCAGGGCATGGGGCAGCAGGCCCGCCTGCAGCCCCACCGCCAGCAATCCGCCCACAAGGCCCGCCACAATGGCCATGACGAGATACAGCATGCCGATGGTCCTGTAGCGACAGGTCCCCGCATCCTGCACCGCATCCGCCCCGAACTGTGTGCCTGTGGGCATACGATGTACTCCCTGCTGCCATGCGCCGCTTATGGCATGGCCAATCGTTACCATGATTTCATCATATACCGCGACTTATACACAAAAACGACCCTGTGGGCCGCCTGTGTGGTCGCGCAATTGTCATTTCAGCCCTGCCGCTGGGGCAGGGCTGTGCCGGTGTGGCTCAGGCCACCATCGGGCTGGCGCAGTCATCCGCCTCACGATCGAGCGTTACGAGGGTGAACAGCCCCGCAGGCGGCACCGGCTGCAGCGTTGCGCGGCGCAGGTCGGCGGGCGGCAGCAGGGATTCAATGGCAAAATCAGGATGCCAGCCCAGCGAGTGCGAGGCCCGCGCCATGCCGCGCTCGACCGCAAGCCTGACCCCGCCTTCGGCAAGGAAGTGGTTGACGAACAGGATATGGCCGCCCGGCCTGACCACGCGCTTGAGTTCGGCCAGCAGCGCGCGCGGGTGCGGCACCACCGAGGCCACGAACATGGCTACCGCGATATCGAATGCGCCATCCTCGAAGCCGGTGGCCTCGGCATCCATTTCCAGCAGGGCATCGACATTGGCAAGCCGCATGCGGGCAACGCGCTGGCGGGCGCGCTCGAGCATGTCACCCGACAGGTCGATGCCGGTAATGCGCTTGTCAGCCCGGTAATAGGGCAGGGCCAAGCCGGTGCCCACGCCCACTTCCAGCACCCTGCTGCCGGGCAGCGTGTTCACCGCCTCGACCGCGCGCTTGCGGCCAAAGGTGGAAATGCTGCCAAACAGCGCGTCATACACACCAGCCCAGCGCCGGTACGCGGCCTTGACCGCATTTGCATCCATCGCAGCGCGGGGGGACGGAATATCCACAACCGTCTCGGCGGCTTCATTGGGCAGGACATCGCTCATCGGGCTGCTCCCTTGTCGTGGCCGTGGAAAAGGGCATGGCCAGCCCCCTTCCGTGCTGCGTCTGCCATGATCAAATCCGTCCCATCGTGCTGCATTACAATTCCACCTGACCTGCCCACGCGCCACACGGCCCGCGCAACTGCCTGTAATCCCTATCCGGTGTCACGCCACAGGGCGCCACAGCCACGACCACCGTGCCTGCCATGAACACCGGTTCAATCTCTACGCGTTCACGCCGCCCGCGACCAGACGGGATGTGATCGCATCCCATATCAGGCCAGCGGTATTGATGCCGTCAAAACGGTCAATTTCCTGCAGGCCGGTGGGGGATGTGACATTGATCTCGGTCAACCATTCCCCGATCACGTCAATTCCCACAAAGATCAGCCCCTGCTCGCGCAGCATCGGGCCGATGGCGTTGCAGATCTCGCGGTCGCGTGCGGTCAGTTCCGCCCGCACGGGTTTGCCGCCCACATGCATGTTCGAGCGCGTCTCGCCCTCGGCGGGGATGCGGTCGATCGCACCCACGGGCTTGCCATCAACGAGGATGATGCGCTTGTCACCCTTGCGCACGGCGGGTTCGTAGCGCTGGATCATCAGTGGCTCACGCGAGCGGGCGAAGTGCATTTCCAGCAGGGCGTTGAGGTTGGGGTCATCCTCGCGGATGCGGAATACGCCCGCTCCCCCGTTGCCAAACAGCGGCTTGACAATGATGTCGCGCCATTTCGCGCGGAATTCCAGTATCGCCTTCACATCCCATGTCACCAGCGTGGGGGGCATGAGGTCGGGGTAATGCGTGACCAGGATCTTCTCGGGCGCGTTGCGCACGGCGGCGGGGTTGTTCACCACCAGCGCGCGGTCAGGGCCAATGCCGTGGATATGCTCAAGGATATGGGTGGCGGTAATATAGGCCATATCGAATGGCGGGTCCTGGCGCATCAGGATCACGTCCATGCCCGCAAGGTCGATCACCTGCTCGGGACCGAAGGTGGCGTGCCCGCCCACCTTGCGCTGCACCGTAACCGGGCGGGCGCGGGCGGTGACGCGATCCGTGCGGTGGCCCTGCGGGCTGGCCCGCCCCTCGCTCAGGCTCAGCGCCTCGACCTGATAGACAAACAGCTCATAGCCCCTGGCCTGCGCCTCGAGCATCATGGCAAATGTTGAATCGCCATTGATGTCGATGGCGCCAAGCGGGTCCATCTGGACGGCAACCTTCAGGGGGCGTGACATGGGATCAGTTTCTCCGCGCGGAACAGGTCCGGTTCGAGCCGATGGTAACGAAAGGCAACCACCGGCAGCCAAATGTCATAATATGCCTTCTGCCCCACGGCCAGCCCCCCTTTCAGGGTAAAGGCGGATAAGCAATGGCGAGCACCTCGATCATTTCCTCCCCGCGCGGGGTGACCAGCTTCACCTCATCGCCCACGCCCGCGCGCATGAGCGCGCGCGCCACGGGCGAGACAAGGCTGACCTGGCCTGCGGCCATATCCGCCTCGTCCACGCCGAGGATGGTAACGGTCCGTTCCTCATCGCGTTCAGTGACATAGGTCACGGTCGCGCCAAAAAACACCCGGTCGCGCTGTGGCTGGGCGGCGGGATCGACGATGATGGCATTATCGATGCGCTTGGTGAGGAAGCGGATGCGGCGGTCGATCTCGCGCAGGCGGCGCTTGCCGTACTGGTAGTCGCCATTTTCCGAGCGGTCGCCATTGCCCGCCGCCCATGATACGATTTCAACGATTTTTGGCCGTTCATCGCGCAAAAGGGCATTGAGTTCACGCCGCATGGCCTCGATGCCCGCGGGCGTGATGTAGCAGGACAGGCCGCCGGTCGCGGGCCTGCCATCCTTTGTGGCGGCACGGGTTTTCAGCATCGCGCCACCGTCATGCGGATATGCCCTTCCATTTTCTGGCCGGGCGCCAGCACGCGCACGCCACTATCGGCAATGGCCATGCGGTTGAAGCCATCATTCATGTTGCTGACCGGCTCCAGCCCGATATAGGGCTTGCCGGGCGGCGTAAACAGCACGAGATGGCGCAGTTCGGGGCTGCCCTCGAGTGTGAGGGCATAACCCTCGCGCGGCCAGCGCAGGAAGGCGCTGCCCGACCAGCCCGCATAACAGTTGTCAATGGCCACATCCCCCACGTCACGCATCTGGGCGAACGACCACTGCCCCTCCGCCGGGATGCGCAGCAGCGGCAGGTGATCGGGCGCGCTGGTCCATACGCTGCTGGCCGCAAACCCCACCCGGAGCCCGGCATGGCGGGGAAAATAGGGGTGGAACCCCATGCCCACGGGCTGGCTGCGGGTATCGGTGTTCTCGATCAGGATGCCGATCGAAAGCCCGGCCTCGCGCAGGTCATAACGCAGCTGGGCGCGGTAGCTGAACGGCCATTCCCCTCCGCGTGGGCCAAGGGGGGCGTAGTCGAGCGAGAGCGTGGCGCTACTGTCCGACAGCATGGCGATCCGCCAGCGATGCTGCCAGCCATTGCCATGAATGGCGCAGTTCTCGCCGCCAAAATTGGGGGTGAGGTGATAATCCCCCCCCTCAAAACGGAACTGGTCGCCCGCCACCCGGTTGGAAAACGGCACGAGCGGATACCCCGCAACAGCCCGGCCATGCTGGGCCACAAGGTGGGGGTCAGCCACCGGGCGCAGGAAATCCATCGTGCCGCTGCGCCAGAAGGCGATGCTGCCGCCCATGTCGGGCAGCAGGCCAAGGCGGGCGGCGCCGGCCTGGAGTTCCAGGGTTGCGGACATCTCGCGTTCATGCTGCCCCGCGCATGGGGGCATGGCCCTATCGCCCACGGCGCTTTCCCCTTCCCTTCGCCTGATCGGGGTCATACCCCCCGCCGCCCGGCCCGAGCGGCACGGGGCCACGGTTGCGCCGGGCAATGGCCTTGGGGCTGGTGCCCGGCATGCCTGCGCTCGACTGCGGCAGCGGTGGTGGCTCCATGCCGAGTTCGAGCGCCTCAAGCCTGCGGATTTCATCACGCAGGCGGGCGGCGGTCTCGAATTCCAGCTCCGCCGAGGCGTCGCGCATCTTCTTTTCCAGGTCAGCAATGGCGGCCTTGTAGTCCTTGCCCACCATTTCCTGCACGCTGCCATCCGCCGTGGGGGCCACCGTGACATAATCCTGCTCGAACACGGAGGAGATGGCCTCGCCGATATGCTTGCGCACCGATTGCGGGGTGATGCCGTGCTCCTCGTTCCACAGGCTCTGCTTTTCGCGCCGCCGCGCGGTCTCCTCGATGGCGTAGGCCAGGCTGTCGGTCATCTTGTCGGCATAGAGCAGCACGCGGCCATCGACGTTGCGCGCGGCGCGGCCAATGGTCTGGATGAGCGAGGTGCGCGAGCGCAGGAAGCCTTCCTTGTCGGCATCGAGGATGGCGACGAGCGAGCACTCGGGAATGTCCAGTCCCTCACGCAGAAGGTTGATGCCGATCAGCACGTCAAACGCGCCCAGCCGCAGGTCGCGGATGATCTCGATGCGCTCGAGCGTATCCACATCCGAATGCAGGTAGCGCACGCGGATGCCCGCCTCGTTCATGTATTCGGTCAGGTCCTCGGCCATGCGCTTGGTCAGGGTGGTGACCAGCACGCGCCCGCCATTGGCAATGGTCTCACGGCATTCGGCCAGCAGGTCATCCACCTGGTGTTCGACCGGGCGGACAATGGTGATGGGGTCGATCAGCCCGGTGGGGCGGATGACCTGCTCGGCAAACACGCCCTCTGTGCGGCGCATCTCCCACGGGCCGGGAGTGGCGCTGACAAACAGGCTCTGCGGGCGGAATTTGTCCCATTCCGCAAAGGTGAGCGGGCGGTTGTCGAGGCAGGAGGGCAGGCGGAAGCCGAATTCGGCCAGCACGGACTTGCGTGCATGGTCACCGCGCTCCATGCCGCCAATCTGCGGCACGGTCACGTGGCTTTCATCCACGATCAGCAGCGCATCCTCGGGCAGGTATTCAAACAGGGTGGGCGGCGGCTCGCCCGGTGCGCGGCCCGACAGGTAGCGTGAATAGTTCTCGATGCCCTTGCACACGCCGGTGGTCTCGATCATCTCGAGGTCGAACGTGGTGCGCTGCTGCAGGCGCTCGGCCTCGAGCAGTTTACCCTCCGCCGTGAAGGTGGCCAGCGTGTCGCGCAGTTCCTGCTTTATGCCGGTCATGGCCTGCGTGAGCGTGGGGCGCGGGGTGACGTAATGGCTGTTGGCGTAGATGCTGATGGATTCGAGGTCGCTGGTCTTCTCGCCGGTCAGCGGGTCGAATTCGCTGATCTCGTCAATCTCGTCGCCAAACAGGCTGATGCGCCAGGCGCGGTCCTCGTTCTGCACGGGAAAGACATCGATCGTCTCGCCCCGCACGCGGAAGGTGCCGCGCTGGAAGGCGGCATCGTTGCGGCGGTACTGCAGTTCAACGAGCGCCTTGATCAGCTTGTCACGCGCGATCTCGCCGCCAACCTCGAGCTTGACCACCATGCGCGAATAGGTCTCGACCGAGCCGATACCGTAGATGCACGAGACCGAGGCCACGATGATGACATCGTTGCGCTCGAGCAGCGCCTGGGTTGCGGCATGGCGCATGCGGTCGATCTGCTCGTTGATCTGGCTGTCTTTTTCGATATACGTGTCCGAGCGGGGCACATAGGCCTCGGGCTGGTAGTAATCGTAGTAGCTGACGAAATACTCGACCGCGTTGTCCGGGAAGAACTGCTTCATCTCGGCATAGAGCTGGGCGGCGAGCGTCTTGTTGGGCGCCAGCACGAGGGTGGGCTTCTGCGTGGCCTCGATGATCTTGGCCATGGTGAAGGTCTTGCCCGACCCCGTCACGCCAAGCAGAACCTGGTCGCGCTCGCCCGCCTCCACGCCTGCCACGAGTTCGGCGATGGCCGTGGGCTGGTCGCCCGCAGGCTCATAGGGCGAATGGACCCTGAATTTGTTGACCTTGGGCTTGGCCGCCTGCCGCTCGGGCTGGAAGGTGACCGGCATGTCGGCGGGGTCGATGTCGGTCGTTTTCTTCTTTTTGCGTGATGCTGTTGCCATGGCTACACCAAGTGGGGCGTCACCGGCCCTGCCGCAAGGGCCATGGCCGGTTGCGTCCCGCCGCCCCCCTTAATGCTGCGCGCCAAGCGGCGGCGGCACGCGGGCGGCGCGCAGGGCCTCGGCCTGGCGGGTGGCGAGGGCCGCCTCGCTGAAGTCGCCCGCAAGCTCCTGAAACAGCGCATGCCAGTTCACCTTGGCCTTCAGCCGCAGGAACACGCTGCCCAGCCCCACGGCAGAGCGGTCAACCAGCACGAATTCACGTGGCGGCTGCACGCCGCCGGTGCGCTTGAGGCCGTTATAGACCTTCTCGGCCACGGCGCGGCCATATTGCGGGTCGTTATCTTCCTGAATGAAGCGCTCACGGTCATCGAGCAGCGGACCGTAGATGAAGCGCGCCCAGTCATTGAGCACCCGCACCGTATCGCGCGACAGGTTGGCAAAGCCCCATGCCTCGTAGGCGTGCATGGCCAGATCCTCGTCATCCGTCTCGATCGCCTTGTGCAGGTCGATGATGCCCTGGACGAAACGCGGGCGGAAAATGCGGATGGCGCCAAAGTCGAGCAGGTTGATGCCGTAATCATCGCGTATGGTGAAGTTGCCCATGTGCGGGTCGCCATGGATCACGCCATAGCGGTACAGCGGCGCGTACCATGCGCGGAACAGGGCGCGCGCCATGCTGTTGCGCTGCTCCTGCGTGGGGTTGGCGTCGAGCACCTTCTGCATGCCCTGGCCATTGACCCATTCCATGGTCAGCAGGCGGCCCGTGCACAGGCTGTCGATCGGTTCGGGAATGGTCACGTCGGGCCAGTCCGCCATCATGATGCGGTACAGCCGCATGTTCGCGGCCTCGCGCTGGTAGTCGAGTTCCTCGTACAGGCGGTCCTGCAGTTCCTCGAGCACGTCATCTTGGCAGATGGTGCTGTCGAGGCGGTAAAACAGGCCCACGGCCATGCGGAACTGGCGCAGGTCGGACTCGACGGTCGATTTCATGTCCGGGTATTGCAGCTTGCAGGCCACCTGCCGCCCGTCGGGCAGTACTGCGCGATGCACCTGCCCAAGGCTTGCTGCCGCCGCGGCCGTGCGGTCGAACGAGCGGAAGTTGCGCTCCCAGTTCGGGCCGAGTTCGGCGGCCATGCGGCGGCGCACGAAGGTCCAGCCCATTGGCGGCGCATTGGCCTGGAGCTGGGCCAGTTCCTTGGCATATTCCTCGGGCAGGGCGCCGGGAATGGTGGAGAGAAGCTGCGCGCCCTTCATCAACGGGCCCTTCAGCCCGCCGAGCACGCTTTTCAGGTCCTCGGCATGTACGTTCTGATTGGAGCGGAAGCCCATCTTGTGCCCCGCAATGCGCGCGGCAATGCCGCCCACCGTGCCCGAGGTGCGCACCATGCGGCGGAATTCACCAAACAGGCCGGTATTATCGAGGTTCCGTTCATCCGCCACGTCAGACACGCTCCAGTTCATCTATAAATCCGGCGATCACATCCAGCCCCTTCTGCCAGAACCCCGGATCGGCCGCATCCAGCCCGAAGGGGGCCAGGAGTTCGCGATGCCGCAGGGTTCCACCAGCCTTGAGCATGTCGAGATACTTGTCCTGAAAACCAGGGTGCCCGGACCGGAACACCCCGTATAGCGCGTTTACCAGGCAATCGCCAAAGGCATAGGCGTACACATAGAATGGTGAATGGATGAAATGCGGAACATATGTCCAGTACACATCATAATCTGGCGTGAAGTTGAAAGCCGGGCCAAGGCTCTCGGCCTGGGTCTGGCGCCAGATCTCGCCAATGCGCGCGGGCAGCAGTTCGCCACGCCTGCGTTCCTCATGCACCAGTGTCTCGAAACGGTAGAACGCGATCTGGCGCACCACGGTGTTGAGCATGTCCTCCACCTTGGCGGCCAGCATCAGCCTGCGCCGGGCGGGGTCGGTCTGGGCATCGAGCAGGGCGCGGAAGGTCAGCATCTCGCCAAACACGCTGGCGGTCTCGGCCAGGGTGAGCGGCGTGCTGGACATGAGGTAGCCCTGCCTGCCCGCCAGCACCTGATGCACGCCGTGGCCGAGTTCATGCGCCAGCGTCATCACATCGCGCGTGCGGCCACGATAGTTGAGCAGCAGGTAGGGGTGAACCGAGGGCACCGTGGGGTGGGCAAACGCGCCTGAGGCCTTGCCGGGCACGGGCGGCGCATCGATCCATGCATGGTCGAAGAACTGTTTGGCCACTTCCCCCATGCGCGGGTCGAAGCCTTCATAGGCGCCGAGCACCTGCCTTGTTGCATCCGCCCACGGGATCAGCGGTTCATCCTGCGTGGTCAGGGGGGCGTTGCGGTCCCAGTATTCCAGCTTTCCAAGGCCGAGCCACTTGGCCTTGAGCGCATAGTAGCGGTGCGACAGGCGGGGATAGGCCTCGGTCACGGCCTGCACCAGCGCGTCCACCACCTCGTCTTCCACCATGTTGGCACAGTTGCGTGCCGAGGTGGGGCGCGGGTAGTGGCGCAGCCCGTCCATGATGGCCTTGTCCTTGGCCAGCGTGTTGGTAATGAGCGAGAACAGCTTCACGTTGCGGCTCAGCTCATCGCCAATGGCACTTGCCGCTGTAGCCCGCTGCCTGCGGTCGGGGCTGGACATTGAATCAAGCGCATTGCCCAGCGTGACCTGCTCGCCACCCAGGCGCACGCGCAGGCCGGCCATCGTCTCGTCAAACAGGCGGTTCCATGCGGCAGCACCCGTGACCGACTTCTCGTGCAGGACCGCCTCGACCTCATCGGAAAGCTGATAGGGCCGGAACACCCGCAAGTCGCGCAGGAAAGGCGCCCAGTGCGCCAGCGCCGCATCACTCATCTGGGCGGAAAGCGTCGCATCATCAATGCGGTTGATCTCGAGCGTGAAGAACAGCAGATGCGTGGAGATGGTCGTCAGCCGCTCATTGATCGACTGCGCGAACCGCGCCACGCCGGAATCCGACGTATTGGCCGCGAACAGGAGCTGGGCGTATGAGCCTGCGCGGCCCAGCACCTCGTCAATGCGCTGGTATTCGGCAATGGCCTGCGCCAGTTCCGCCCCCGGCAGGCTGGCAAGCCTGCCCTGCCATGCATTGCTGAAGGCCTGCGCATCGGCCTCGGCCTGATCGAGGTCGGTGGCAAGTTCCGGGGCATCCGGCCCGGCATACAGGTCCGACAGGTCCCATCGCGGCAGGCCGGCCAGGCCGGGCGCGGTCGCGGCGGCGGGCGCATCAGCGCTGCGCGGGGCAGAGGGGAAGGCAGGAAAATTCGCTTTGAACATAGATCGGGCACCAACCATCAGATCGGGCGAAGCCTGCGCACCAGCGCAGGCCCCGCGATTCCATGGTGTGAATCTAGTGCGTCACGCCCCGTGAGGCGACCCCACTGCCCGATATTATGCCCCAACGCAGGCGGGGCCGGACATTGCTGCCCGGCCCCGCCATTATGTGACGTGCGTTGCCTTTACGCGCCAACTGCCAGCGCAGGGGCCTCGAAGCCGATCACTTTCGCATATTCCTTGGGCACGACATGCCAGAAGCGCGGCAGCGTCTTGTCCCAGTCATGCAGCAGCAGTTCGGCGTAGCGGCTGCCGGTCTCACGCGCATGGGTCTCGACCTGCTCGCGCAGCACGGCCTCCCACTTGGGGTCATGCACGCGGCACCACATCACGGTATCGGGGTTCACGCGCTCGGCAAACGTGCCGCTCGCGTCATACACGAAGGCCATGCCGCCGGTGAAACCCGCGCCGAAATTGTCGCCCGTCTCACCCAGGATCACCACCGTGCCGCCGGTCATGTATTCGCACCCGTTCGACCCGCAGCCCTCGACCACGCCAATGGCGCCCGAGTTGCGCACCGCAAAGCGCTCGCCCGCCTGCCCTGCGGCATACAGCGCACCCGCCGTTGCGCCATACAGCACCGTGTTGCCCACGATCGCGTTCTCGTTCGACACAAGGCTGGAGGAAGGCGAAGGCCGCACCACGATGGTCGCCCCGGAGAGCCCCTTGCCCACGTAGTCATTCGCATCGCCCAGCACCTCGAGCTTGAGGCCCTGCACCGCGAATGCGCCGAGCGACTGCCCCGCCGAGCCGCGCAGCCGCGCCGTCAGGTGGCCCGGTGCCAGCTTGGTCATGCCGAACTGGCGCACGATGAGCGAGGAGATGCGCGTGCCGATGGCGCGATGCGTGTTCTGCACGTTGTACTGCAACTGCATCTTCTCGCCATGGTCGAATAGCGGGCGCGCATCGGCAATCATCTGCGCATCCAGCGTCTCGGGCACCTCGTTGCGCCCCTCACGGGTGCAGTAGCGGCCATAGGGGCCGGGATCGGCCTGCGCCAGCAGCGAGTTGAGGTCGAGGTCATCAAGGTAGTCCGCACCGCGCAGCACCTGGTGCAGCAGGTCGGTGCGGCCGATGATCTCGTTAAGCGTGGAGAAGCCCAGCGATGCGAGGATGTTGCGCACGTCCTCGGCAATGAAGGAGAACAGGTTGATCACCTTCTCCGGCGTGCCTTCGAACTTCTTGCGCAGTTCCTCATCCTGCACGCACACGCCCACGGGGCAGGTGTTGGAGTGGCACTGCCGCACCATGATGCAGCCCATGGCCACGAGGCTGGCCGTGCCGATGCCGAACTCTTCCGCACCCAGCATGGCGGCGATCACCACGTCGCGGCCGGTTTTCAGCCCGCCATCGGTGCGCAGCTTCACGCGGTGGCGCAGGCGGTTGAGCATCAGCACCTGATGCGCCTCCGCCAGCCCCAGCTCCCACGGCATGCCCGCGTATTTGACCGAGGACTGCGGGCTGGCCCCCGTGCCACCGGAATGGCCCGAGATCAGGATGGCATCCGCCTTGGCCTTGGCCACGCCCGCCGCAATCGTGCCGATGCCTGAACGTGCGACCAGCTTCACGGTCACGGTGGCCTCGGGGTTGATCTGCTTGAGGTCGTAGATGAGCTGGGCCAGATCCTCGATCGAGTAGATATCGTGATGCGGCGGCGGCGAGATCAGGGTCACGCCCTCGGTTGCATGGCGCAGCTGCGCGATCAGGCTGGTCACCTTGAAGCCGGGCAACTGCCCGCCCTCGCCGGGCTTCGCACCCTGCGCCATCTTGATCTCGATCTCGCGGCAGTCATTGAGGTACTGCGCGGTCACGCCAAAGCGGCCCGAGGCGATCTGCTTGATGGCGGAGGATGCGTTATCCCCATTGGGGCGCGGCTTCGCGCGGGCCGGGTCTTCACCACCCTCGCCCGAATCGGACTTGGCGCCGATGCGGTTCATGGCGATCGACAGCGTCTCGTGCGCTTCGGGGCTGAGTGCGCCAAGCGAAATGCCCGGCGCGATCAGGCGCTTGCGCAGTTCGGTGATGCTCTCGACCGATTCCACGGGGATGGGCGTGCGCCCGCCACGGAAGTCGAGCAGGTCGCGCAGCGCCACCGGCGGCTGGCGGCGCACCGCATCGGCATAACGCTGGTAGATGGAGAAGCTGCCGGTGCCCACCGCCGTTTGCAGCATGTGGATCAGGTTGCCATCAAAGGCATGCACTTCCCCGCTGCGGCGCATCTTGTAGCGCCCGCCGACGGAAAGCGTTTCCACCTGTTTGTTCCACGCCTTGTGGTGGAAGCTGAGCACATTGCGCGCGATGCCGGTCAGGCCGATGCCGGAAATGCGCGAGGGCATGCCGGGGAAGAACTCCGCCGTCAGCGCGCGTGAAAGCCCGATGGCCTCGAAATTGTAGCCACCCCGATACGACGCCACGATGGAAATCCCCATCTTGGACATGATCTTGAGCAGGCCCTTGTTGACCGCCTTGCGGTAGCGCTCAACCGACTCGCTGAGCGAAAGCTGGCCGAACAGGCCGCGACGGTGGCGGTCGGCAATGCTTTCCTGGGCCAGGTACGGGTTCACGGTCGTCGCACCCACGCCAATGGTCACCGCAATGGCATGCACGTCAAGCGCCCCGGCCGAGCGCACGTTGAGCGAGGTGAACGTGCGCAGCGACTGGCGCACCAGATGCGTATGCACCGCCGCCGTGGCGAGGATCATGGGGATATACGCCCGCTCGCTGGACTGGTGCTCATCGGTCAGGAACACATGGGTGCAGCCCTGCCGCACGCGGTCCTCGGCCTCGGCTCGGATGCGCGCGATGGCGGCACGCAGCCCGCTCTCGCCCTCGGCGGCGGGGAAGGTGCAGTCGATGATGCAGGCATTCTTGCCACAGAATTCGACCAGCGCCTGGAACTCACCCGTGGTCAGCACCGGGGAGGGAAGCTGGAGCAGGTCGCACTGGCTCTCGTTTTCCTCCAGGATGTTGCCAAGGTTGCCAAGGCGGGTCACGAGGCTCATCACCCGCGTCTCGCGCAGGCTGTCGATGGGCGGGTTGGTGACCTGGCTGAAGGCCTGGCGGAAGTAATGCGCAAGCCCCCGGTAGCGGGTGGAAAGCACGGCAAGCGGCGTGTCATCGCCCATCGAGCCGATGGCCTCGGCGGCGTTTTCCACCATGGGCTGCAGGATGGTCTCGAGGTCCTCGAGCGTCAGGCCCACGGCAAGCTGGCGGCGGCGCAGCATCTCGGCCCCGTACAGCACCGGCTCGCTGCCATCGGGGCGGACAATGCTCGAGATTTCCTGCGTGCGCTTGGCCCACGCCGAGAAGTCCTGCCGCTGCGAAAGCGCATCGAGCAGCTCTTCATTGCTGTAGAGCTTCGCGGTTTTCAGGTCGAGTGCCAGCGACTGCCCCGGCCCGAGGCGGCCACGGCTGACGATCTCGGCCTCGGGCACCTTCACCATGCCGGTCTCGGAGCCCACGATCAGCAGCCCGCCTGCGGTAATGGTGTAGCGCAGCGGGCGCAGGCCGCTGCGGTCGAGGCCCGCGACCATCCAGCGGCCGTCAGTTGCGCACAGGGCGGCGGGGCCATCCCACGGTTCCATCACCGCGTTGCAGTAGGAATACATATCCTTGTGGCGCTGCGGCATGGCGGAATTGCCGCCAACGCTTGCCGGAATCATCAGGCAGCGCGCCATGGGCGCGTCACGGCCTGCGAAGGTCAGCAGTTCGAACACGTTGTCAAAGCACGCGGTATCCGACCCCTGCGCCTGCACCACAGGCTTGAGGTCATCCATGTAGGGGTCAAGGATGGGGTCGGCCAGCCGCGTCTCGTGGCTTTTCATCCAGTTGACGTTGCCCGAGATGGTGTTGATCTCGCCATTATGGGCCAGCCGGCGGAAAGGCTGGGCCAGCTTCCATGTGGGGAAGGTGTTGGTCGAGTAGCGCTGGTGATAGATGGCGAAACGGCTGACAAAGCGCGGATCGAGCAGGTCGGGGTAGAATTCGGTCAGGTGCTCGGCAAGGAACATGCCCTTGTAGATGAGCGAGCGGCATGACAGCGAACACACATACAGGTCGACCTGATTGGCGATCGCACTTTTTTCGATCTTGCGGCGGATCACGTACAGGTCACGCTCGAACTCCTCCTCCCCGCTGCCGGGCAGGTTGCGGATCAGGATCTGCTCGATCTCGGGGCGGGTGGCGTTGGCCTTCTCGCCAATGCAGTCGGTGTTGATGGGCACCTGCCGCCAGCCATAGATGCTGTAGCCGAACGCCAGGATCTCGCTCTCGATGATCTGGCGGCACCGCTCCTGTGCTGCGATATCGGTCTTGGGCAGGAAAATCATGCCCACCGCGATCTGGCTGTCCACGCCACTTTCGGCGCCGCCTGCATGAATGGCGTCGGCAAAGAAATCCTGCGGGATCTCGACATGGATGCCCGCGCCATCGCCGGTCTTGCCATCGGCATCAACCGCACCACGGTGCCACACGGCCTTGAGCGCTGCGATGCCCGCTTCCACCACGTCGCGGCGCGGCTTGCCATCAAGGGCGGCCACCATGCCCACGCCGCAGGCATCATGCTCGTCAGCCGGGGTGTACAGGCCGGAGATGGCCTGCGCATTGTCGCGCCATTCCTGCACGAAATCGGTGGGCTGGTTTTCGAACTGGTCCATCATGCTTACTCCGCCACCTCGGCCTGTGCGGCCGTCATTTCTTCCAGCCATGCGTGCATCTGCGCTGCCGCATCGCGCCCATCGCGGATGGCCCACACCACAAGGCTGGCCCCGCGCACGATATCGCCTGCGGCAAACACGCCGGGCAGGCTGGTCATGAAGCTCTTGCGATCCACCATGAGCGTGCCCCAGCGCGAGACCTCAAGTTCCGGCTGGCCCCACAGCGTGGGCAGCGGCTCGGGGTCAAAGCCGAGCGCCTTGACCACGAGGTCGGCCTCGAGCGTGAACGCGCTGTCCTCCACCGGCTCGACCGACTGGCGGCCCGAGGCATCGGGCAGGCCCAGCTTCATGCGGCTGGCGCGCACGCCGCTCACATTGCCCTCGCCCTCGAACGCCTGCGGGGCTGCGAGCCAGACGAACTCGACGCCCTCTTCCTCGGCGTTCTTCACCTCGCGCACGGAACCGGGCATGTTGGCGCGGTCGCGGCGGTAGAGGCACTTCACCGACTTTGCCCCCTGCCGGATGGCGGTGCGCACGCAGTCCATGGCCGTATCGCCACCGCCAATGACCACGACCGACTTGCCTGCCGCATTCAGCGCGCCATTGTCATATTCGGCCACGCTGTCGCCCAGCGAGACGCGGTTCGAGGCGGTCAGGTAATCAAGCGCGCGCACGATGCCGCCCAGACCCGCGCCGGGGCCGCCAATGTCACGCGACTTGTACACGCCGGTTGCGATCAGCACGCCATCATGCCGCGCGCGCAGGGTGGAGAACGCGATGCTGTCCGCGCCGTCCGTATCGCCAATGCCCTTGCCGAGGTGGAACTGGATGCCCGATTCCACCAGCAGCTTATGCCGGCGCAGCACGATGTCCTTCTCCAGCTTGAAGCCGGGGATGCCATACATCAGCAGACCGCCGATGCGGTCATAGCGGTCATAGACATGGACCTGATAGCCCTGCTCGCGCAGTTGCACGGCTGCGGCAAGGCCACCGGGACCAGCACCGATGATGGCAACGCTCTCATCGCGCTCGGCCACCGGCCTGACCGGCTTGACCCAGCCATTATCGAAGGCGGTATCGGTAATGTAGCGCTCGACCGCGCCGATGGTGACGCTCTCGAACCCTTCCTCGATCACGCAGTTGCCTTCGCACAGGCGGTCCTGCGGGCAGATGCGGCCACATATTTCGGGGAAGGTGTTGGTGGCGGAGGACAGTTCATATGCCTCCTCCATCCGCCCTGCCGCGGTCATCATCAGCCAGTCGGGGATGTTGTTGCCCAGCGGGCAGTGCACCGAGCAGAACGGCACGCCACACTGCGAGCAGCGCGAGGCCTGTGCCTCGGCCTTGGCGGGCACGAACTCATCGTAAATTTCGTTGAAGTCCTGGCGGCGCGCCTCGGCAGGCCGTTTGTCGGGCTGCTCCTGCGCCACGGAGACGAATTTCAGCATGCGCTCGGCCATCGGTCTGCCCCTGGTCTGCATAATGGAAGGAAGGCGTCAGGCGCGGCGTACGCGCCCGGTGGTTCGCACATGACCTACGCAACACCTGGCCCAAAGAAAAGACAGCAGTACTGACCTTAATGTACAAAAAGACTAGAAATACGCGGAATTCCCCGCTTCCGCGCCGAAATCAGTCCAGCACCAGATCCATGGGCGAGGGGGTTATGCCCAGCATCTCGAGCGTGCGGGCGCCGGGCGCCACGACGTTATCGACATAAAGCAGCCTGACCTGATCGCGCGTGAGCAGCTTGCCCGGCAGGCGCTCGAACACGCTGGCCTGAAGGGTGGCGAGCCAGCGCGGCACCTCGATGAGCGGGCGCGGATGACCGCCCCACCGCGCGGCCCAGGCCACGAGCTGGCGCATGGTCATGACCACGGGGCCGCCGAACTCGAAGATGGCGCCCTCCATACCCTCGCCCGCAGCGATGCGCAGCATGCCCTCGGCCACATCGCCCACCCATACGGGCTGGAAGCGGGTGGCCGGGCCAAACACCGGCACCACCGGCATGAAACGCGCCATGCGGGCGAACATGGCGGGAATGGCCCCTTCCACACCAAAAATGAGCGAGGGCCGGACAATGACCGCCTGTGGCATGTGGCGGCTGACGGCGGCCTCCCCCTCGCCCTTGCTGCGGGCATAGGCCGATGGGCTGTTCACGTCCGCGCCAATGGCCGAGACATGGATCAGCCGCCCGACACCGGCGGCAGCACTGATCCGCGCCACCCTTGCCGCGCCCGCCACATGGATCGCCTCGAACGTTGCCGCCCCGTGCGGGGAAAGGATTCCCACAAGGTTGATGACCAGCGTGCTGCCCTCGATGGCGGCGACGCAGGCCGCCTCATCGGTAACGGAGGCGACAACGGGCACCACCTGCCCCACATCACCGAGCATGCGCAGGGTCGTGGCATGCGCCGCCGTGCGGCCTGCCACGCGCACCACGTAGCCGGCCCGCGCCAGTCGCCCCACCACGGAGCGGCCCACGAATCCGCTCCCGCCAAACACCGTTGCCACCTTGCGCGCCATGTCCTGCTCCTGCCCGTGATCCATATCGTTCTCCGGCTCCTTGTTCTCGCATCTTTTGCAAACGGCTTCCCAGCCATTTCGTTTGCGCAGCCATGCCGGGCAGCCCGCGCCGGACCACGGAACGAAAAAAAATGCGCCTGATTTCAAAAAAATGGATTTCCCCTGTTGACCGCCCCCGCAGGCCGGACTAAACAGCGCTCACACCACCCCGGCGGCCTCCGCTGGGGAGCCTCTGAGCCCAGATGGCGGAATTGGTAGACGCGCAGGTTTCAGGTACCTGTGGCCGCAAGGTCGTGGAAGTTCGAGTCTTCTTCTGGGCACCATCTCTCAAAACTGAATAGCATTCCCCTCCGGGGGCGATCAGGACAGCCCATTACGGGCCTGTCCCGTTATCTTTTTGCCTGTTCCGCAGCCGGAATTGGTGTAAACCGCCCCGAACACACCCTTCACGGCCCTGGCCCCCGGGCACAGGCAGGCGTTACGACACAACGGATTGCCCTGCTTGCGGTTGCGTTGCAGACCTGCCACCGTGAATTCAATTGCGTGACGGAGCATTTTACATATGGCCACAAGCCCATCACCCGACGCCATTCACTTCTATCGTGGCGACCTGCCCGCGCATGTCACCTTCAGTGGCAGTGTTGCGGTGGATACGGAAACGATGGGCCTCAACCCGCACCGTGACCGGCTGTGCCTCGTGCAGCTTTCGGGCGGGGATGGCCATGCCCACCTGGTGCAGATGCCAAAAGGCGCCAGGGCCGCCGACTGCCCCAACCTCGTGCGCGTGCTGGCTGACCCTGCTCTGCCCAAGCTCATGCATTTCGCCCGTTTTGACGTGGCCATCCTGCAGCACACGCTGGGCATTACGGTGGCCCCCGCCATCTGCACCAAGATCGCCTCAAAACTGGTGCGCACCTATACCGACCGCCACGGCTTGGCCCATCTGTGCCGCGAACTGCTGGGCGTGGAACTGAGCAAGCAGCAGCAGTCATCGGACTGGGGGGCACCAGAACTCAGGCCCGAGCAACTGGCCTATGCCGCCTCCGACGTGCTGTACCTGCATGCCCTGTGGGCGAAGCTCGAAGCCCTGCTGCACCGCGAGGGGCGGCGTGAACTGGCGCAGGCCTGCTACGATTTTCTGCCCACGCGCGCGCGGCTTGATATACTGGGCTACGAGGATCCTGATATTTTCGCGCATCGGGCCGCCTGATGCCCCATGCCCGGTTTGACCGGGAACCCATTCAGACCGATACAGATCGTGCATGAATAGCAGCCCCCTTCCCCCACCCTCCGCCACGGGCGATGACGCAGGCCAGCCCGCGCGCATGCTGCGCGAGGCCCGTGCCGTGCTGCACGCCGAATCCGCCGGGCTGCAGGCCATGATCGCCGCGATGGAAGACGGCAATGCGGGCGATGGCGGGCTCGGGGCGGCCTTCATCGCGGCGGTCGAGGGCATCTGGTCGGACAACCGGCGCGTGGTGGTGACCGGCATGGGCAAGTCGGGCCATATCGGGCGCAAGATCCAGGCCACCCTTGCCTCGACCGGCACGCCCGCCATTTTCGTGCATCCGGCCGAGGCCTCGCACGGGGATCTGGGCATGCTGCAGAAGGGCGATGCGGTGCTGGCCATATCCAATTCCGGCGAAACGGCGGAAATGGCCGACATCATCTCGCATGCCCGCCGCTTCGGGCTGCTGCTCATCGCCATGACCGCGCGCGCGGGCTCCACGCTGGCGCAGGCGGCCGATATCGTGCTGCTGCTGCCCGATGCCCCCGAGGCCTGCCCCATCGGCCTCGCGCCGACCACCAGCTCCACCATGCAGCTTGCGCTGGGCGATGCGCTGGCCATCGTGCTGCTCCAGCGCCGTGGCTTCAGCGCCAGTGACTTTGGCATCTTTCACCCCGGCGGGCGGCTGGGCACAAGGCTGCGCCGGGTGCGCGAGCTGATGCATGTGGGCGAGAGCATGCCGCTCGGCCCGCCTGACATGGAACTGCGCCGCGTGATCGTGGAAATGACCCGCAAGGCCTTTGGCTGCATGGGCGTGGTGGATGCGCAGGGCCGCCTGCTCGGCCTGATTACCGACCACGACCTGCGCCTGGCCCTGGGCCGCGACCTTGACCACACCCTTGCCGCGGACATCATGAACCCCACGCCCCAGACCATCGGCCCCGACCTGCTGGCCGCCGAGGCGCTGCGGGTCATGAACGACCGCCCGCGCCCGATCTCGAGCATTTTCGCCCTTGATGAAGGAGGGCATGCGGTGGGCATCCTTCACCTTCACGACCTGCTGCGCGCGGGCATTGCATGACCGACCGCCCCGAAGACAGGGACGACAACACCGATCCCGACACCATCCAGCGCGAGGATTATGCCCGCAGCGCCGCCGATATCGAGCGCCAGCGCAGCATATTCGACCAGGGCGCGCGCATTCGCCTGCTGCCCAACGCCGCCGACCAGGCGCGCAGGCAGGCCATCATGCGCTCGGCCAAGTGGATGCTGCCGCTGTTCGCCCTCGTGCTGCTCGGCTCGATTGCCGCATGGCCCGCCGTCGAGCGCGCCGTGATCATGCATACCGGCACCATGGCGCAGATGAGCCGCGTGCGCGTGAAAAGCGGCAGCATGCTCAACCCCACCTATCGTGGCCTCGACGAGCATGGCCGCCCCTACATGATCACCGCCGACGAGGCCCGCCAGGTCGACCCCGAGCGCATCGACCTGAGCAATCCCGCAGCCGATACCCTGACCGATAACGGCAACTGGCTGTATGTGACCGCGCGCGACGGCGTGTATATGCAGCATACCCAACTGCTGGACCTGACGCGTGACGTCACCCTCTATCGCAATGACGGAACCCTCATGCTCAGCCCCACCGCCGATGTCGACATGCGCCACAACATCATCGTAACCGATAGCTGGGTCCATGCCGAAGGCCCGGTGGGCGTGCTCGACGCGCGTGGCGGCATGGTGGATACACGCGGCGGCATCATGCTGTTTCGCGGTCCGGGCCGCATGATCCTCAATGCAGCGGAAAGATCGAACTGATGGCGCGCCTCTTCCCTCACCTGCCGCTTGGCGGCGTCCTGCTCGGGCTGGTGGCGGCTGGCCCCGCCATGGCGCAGGGGCTCGACATGTCGCACGGCCAGCAGATCAATGTCACCGCAGCAGGCGGCTTCGATTGGGACCAGAACGCGCAGACCGTCACCGCCTATGACCGCGCCCAGGCCATCCGGGGCGACGTGACCGTGCGTGGCGACAAACTCATCGCCTTCTACCGCAAGAAGGCTGCCACGACACCCGCGCCAGGGCAGGCCACCCCCGGCGCAACCACGCCCGCCACGCCGGGCACGCAGGCCGCGGGCAAGCCGCCCGGCCCCGACGCGCCGCTTGCCGCCCATCTTGGCGTCGCCCCCCCGCCCGAGACACGCAGGCCCCATATCGTCGATGACACGCCCGCCGGCGCCACGAGCACGCCGGCACCGGCCGGCACGCCCGACGCCACGGCCTCCGCCAGCGACCCGGACGTGGATACGAGCCTCGCCACCCCGTCTGACACACTGCCTCAGGACCTGCCCATTCCTGACCGGCCCGACCCCATCGGCGCGCCCGGCAATGGCCCCGCCAGCGGGCCTGCGGGCACGGCGCAAGGGACAGCACCGGGGGCGGCACAGGGTGATGCGGCAGGCGGCGGCGCAAGCGATGGCGGCGGGTCGAGCGAGGTTTACCGCCTTGAAGCCATCGGCCACGTGCATGCCTTCAACCTCAATGACCAGGCCTGGGGCGACCATGCGGTCTATGACGTCGATCAGGCCATTCTGGTCATGACCGGCGAACACCTGAAGATGACTGCCCCGCAGGATATCCTGACCGCGCGCGACGTGCTGGAATACCATTCGCACGAGCACATGTCGGTTGCGCGCGGCAACGCCACCATGACCACAAATGACGGCCGCCAGATCCGCGCCGACGTGCTGGTGGGCTACGACAAGCCCAAGACGCAGCGCAGCAACAAGCGCAAGGAATGGCGCCAGACCCACCCCAACGGCAAGAACCCCCTGCCTGATGACGCCACCTCGCCGGAGGACGCGGCAGCGGATGACAAGCCCTCCCCCGGCGCGGGCACGATGGACCATGTCGATGCCTTCGGCCACATCATCATCCGCACGCGCACCGAGACCATAACCGGGGATCGCGGCGTGTACGTGCCCGATACGGGCATTGCCCGACTGGTGGGCAACGTGCATATCACCCGTGGGGAAAATCAGGTCAGCGGCACATCGGCCATCGTGAACCTGCATACCGATATCTCGACCCTAACCGACAACCCCGGCTCGCGCGTGAGTGGCCTGGTCATTCCCAACCAGGCTGGCAAAGGTGGCAAGGTACAAGACAAATGAACATGACCCCCCCGACCGATGGCCCCGACACCACGGAACTGCCCATTCCCGCGCCCTCGGCCGGGTTGATCGCCAGTGGAATCGGCAAGAGCTACAAGAAGCGGCAGGTGGTGCGTGACGTATCGCTGCAGGTGCAGCGCGGCGAGGCCGTGGCCCTGCTTGGCCCCAATGGCGCGGGCAAGACCACCAGCTTCTACATGATCGTGGGGCTGGTGCGCCCCGACATGGGCACCATCACGCTCGATGGCGCGGACATCACCCAACTGCCCATGTATCGCCGCGCGCGCATGGGCATTGGCTACCTGCCGCAGGAGTCGAGCATCTTTCGCGGGCTCAATGTCGAACAGAACATCATGGCCGCCCTCGAGATCGTGGAACCCGACCCCGACCGCCGCCAGACCATGCTTGACGGGCTGCTGGGCGAATTCGGCATAACCCGGCTGCGGCATTCCTCCTCGCTCGCCCTTTCGGGTGGTGAGCGGCGACGGCTTGAAATCGCCCGCGCGCTGGCCAGCCAGCCGCATTACATCCTGCTTGACGAGCCGCTGGCGGGCATCGACCCCATTGCGGTGGGCGAGATCCGCGACCTCGTGGCCCACCTCAAGGACCGGGGCATTGGCGTGCTGATTACCGACCATAACGTGCGCGAGACGCTGGAAGTGATCGACCGCGCCTACATCATGCATAGCGGGCAGGTGCTGACCGAGGGGCGGCCAGAGGAAATCGTGGCCAACGAGGACGTGCGCCGCGTCTATCTGGGTGAAAAATTCACTCTCTGACCCACTACTTGCATAAAATCATAAAAGTTTCGGGGTGCCGCCTGTTTTCAAAAAGGCGGTGTTCTCTCGAAGCTTTTTGAAAAAAGCTTCACCAAAAACGTCTTCTGGTCCTGACTTCCCTACCAGAAACCAACCCCTGTATTCGTTACGATTTGCGCAAGGGGCTGGCGCAAAAAAAAGCACCGTTCCCCCATGCAAGGAAAGCATGGACAGCGAGGGGGCAACCATGCCCAAATACATCCGTTCGCTGTCATGTGCCCCACGGGCACGACGCAACAGCCACTGTCACGCAGGCCTTGCGGGAAGGATCGTTTCTTTTAATCCATAGCCATTTGCTCAAAGCACGTCTTCCTTCTGCCCGTAAGCCACCGCGTTACGATCATGTAAGGAGTTGCCCCTTATGCACATCAGTGTCGCCGGAAAGCAGATCGCCCTGTCCGATGCCCTGAAACACAGGGTAAGCGCCCATCTGGACCGCATATCGGAAAAATATTTCGGACAGGCCATGGAAGCCCGCGTCACCTTCAGCCGCGCGCGCTCGTTCTTTACATGCGACATCAACCTCCATGCCTCGCGCGGGCTGACCCTGCGCGGCGAAGGCGAGGCCGCCGATGCCCATTCGGCCTTTGATGATGCCGCCGAGCATATTGCAAGCCGCCTGCGCCGCTACCACCGCAAGGCCACAAAGCATGGCCACCAGAAAGCCCGCCAGCAGGTGCCCGAGGTGGGGCGCGGCTATGTCCTGCGCCCCGGCATGCCCACCCTTTCCGCCACGGAAGACGATGCCACGCTCGAGGATGAGGACAGCGCGCTGCCCGCAACCGGCCCCTACGCCACCATCATTGCCGAGCACCCGACCGAGATCCCGACCCTGAGCGTGAGCGAGGCGGTCATGCGGCTGGACCTGGCCGACTGCCAGATCCAACTCTTCCGCAACAGCACGACCGAGGCGATCAACGTGCTCTATCGCCGCCCTGACGGCAATATCGGCTGGCTCGACCCCTCGCTGCGCCCCAACTGACCCCTGACCGGCAGCGCCCCTTACGGGGCCTGCCTCCTCCAACGAAAATGGCCCTGCCCCCGGATACGGGAGCAGGGCCATCTGTTTATGGGGCATGCACCAAGTGCTAGTGCAGCGGCACCAGCATCATGTCGTGCTGGACGATGGCATTGACCGCATCATCGCGGTCCTCGGCAACCGCAAGCGGCGTGCCATCGGCGGCATGGATGGCGAAGGCGTCCTCGCCCTCGACCTGCACCGCGCGGATATAGGCTACCGCCTCCATGCCCAGCCCGCGCAGTTCGCCCGTGCTGATCATGTGGGGGCTGGTTGTGGGCTGTGCCGGTTCGCCTTGCAGCAGCACCCGGCCATTGCTTGTCGTGACTCTCATGGCGTCATCTCCTGCATCATGAAGGGCCTCGTGCCCTTCGTCTCCGCATCGCAACAGGGCGGACTGACCATACGGGGTCAGTCTTCGTCAATTACCCTGACAACACGTTGCTTGCGCCCGGCGGGCACATCAACCACCGGCGCAACACGATCACGCGACGACGGCGGACTGGCCTGCGGGGCGCGGGCAATCTCGATCTTGCGCACGCGCACTTCAGGCTGCGGGCGGGCGAGTTCGATATGCAGCAGCCCGTTATCCATCCATGCGCCGCCGACCTCGATTCCCTCAGCGAGCACGAACGCCTTCTGGAACTGCCGCGCCGCAATGCCACGATGCAGGAAAATACGCCCCTGCCCGTCGTCGCTCTGGCGGCCGCGGATGACAAGCTGGTTGTCTTCCTGCGTTATGTGCAGGTCTTCCATCACGAACCCCGCCACCGCGAGCGTAATGCGCAGCGTGCTGGGGCTGACCTGCTCTATGTTGTAGGGCGGATACCCGTCCGATGCATTCTTTGATGCCCGTTCAAGCATCTGCTCCAGATGGTCGAACCCAAGGAACATGGGCGACCCGAAAACTCTTCCCGACAAATCGGCCTCCTCTGCTGTGAGCGAGACAGGAAACGGAAAAAAACGGACCCGAAACGGCATCCGCCCTCCGTTCCCTTACGATATGGGAGAATAATAGAAATGCACAAGGGAGCAGACCGCACCGCGCGGGTGCATTTTGCGTGCATCCCTACTGGCATCACGCGGGCGGAAACGCTAAATGGCGATACTATGATTGATCATGATGTCATCGCTCAGGCGACCCCCATGCCGATCCTGGTCGCGCCCCAGGCGGTCCTGCGCCAAAAAACCCGTCTTGTCCGCCCCGAGGACATGGGCGACCTGCGCACCACCATCCCTCGCATGTTCGCCGCCATGTACGCAGCCCCCGGCATCGGGCTGGCCGCACCCCAGGTGGGGCTTGGCATGCGCTTCGCCATTGTGGACGTGTCCGACAAAGGCGAGGCCCGCAACCCGCTCGTGCTGATCAACCCCGAGGTGATTGCCGAGACCGAGGACATGGCCGTGCGTGAGGAAGGCTGCCTGTCGCTGCCCAACCAGTATGCCGAGGTCGTCCGCCCCGAGGCCGTGCGCGTGCGCTACCAGGACATGGAGGGCAAGAAGCACGAGCTTGAGGCCAATGGCCTGCTGGCCACCTGCCTGCAGCACGAGATCGACCATCTCGAGGGCATCCTGTTCGTCGATCATCTCTCCACCCTCAAGCGCAACATGATCATGCGCCGCCTGGCCAAGGAACAGCGCCTCAAGCACTGAGTGCTGAGCGCGGACCCGCCGCCGCCGGAACCCGACCTGTCCCGCCAAGGGTTCCGGCCCAGACAGAACGGACCCACACGACATGCGACTGGCCTTCATGGGCACGCCCGATTTTGCAGTGCCCGCCCTGCGCGCCCTGCATCAGGCCGGGCATGACATCGTTACCGTCTATAGCCAGCCCCCCCGGCCTGCGGGCCGTGGCAAAAAGCTGCGCCCCTCGCCGGTGCATCTTGCAGCCGAAGACCTCGGCATTCCCGTGCGCACGCCCCTGTCGCTGCGCCGCAATGGGGAAGAACACGCGTTTTTCCGCGCGCTCGAACTCGATGCGGCCGTCGTGGCCGCCTATGGGCTGATCCTGCCTGTCGAGATGCTCGATGCGCCCGCGCGCGGCTGCCTGAACATCCATGCCAGCCTGCTGCCGCGCTGGCGCGGGGCGGCACCCATCCAGGCCGCCATCCTGGCCGGTGACAGTGAAAGTGGCGTGACCATCATGCAGATGGATGCAGGCCTGGATACCGGGGCCATGCTGCTGCGCGACCATGTGGCGCTGACCGACCACACCACGGCCACCACGCTCCATGATGACCTTGCCGCCATGGGCGGTCGCCTGATCGTGGACGTACTGGCGCAGCCTCCCCACCCCGGCACCCCCCAGCCTGAAAGCGGGGTCACCTACGTGCAGCGCCTGAGCCGCGAGGACGGGCGCATTGACTGGACCCGTCCCGCCGCTGAAATCGACCGGCAGGTGCGCGCACTAACCCCCTGGCCCGGCACGTTCACCACGCTGGACGGGCAGGTGATCAAGATCGGGGCTGCAAGCGTTGCGCAGGGTAACGCGCAGGCAACCCCCGGCACGGTGGTGGATGACGGGCTGCGCGTGGCCTGTGGCGGGGGCACGACCCTGCGCATTACGCGCCTGCAACGCCCCGGCCGGGGCATGATGGAAGCCGCCGACTTCCTGCGCGGGCAGGCCGTGGAAGCTGGCACGCGGCTGGGCGTGGCGTGACCCACCGATGACCGAGACCACGCCCCCGCTCCCCGCCATTCCCACCATCCGCCCTGATGACATTGCCCCGCCTTCCGTCTGCCGCTGGGCCGTGCTGCTCGAATATGACGGGCGGGGCCTTGTGGGCTGGCAGCGCCAGTCGCCGGAGGATCTCGTCTCCGTACAGGGACTGCTGGAAGGCGCCGCGCGCAACCTGACCGGTGGCCGCACGGTGCGCAGCATCACGGCAGGCCGCACCGATGCGGGCGTGCATGCGGCGGGACAGGTCGCGCATCTGGATTTTCCTGCCGATGTCACGCTGTCGAGTGCCACGGTACGCGACGGGCTGAATTTCTACATGAAGCCCCACCCGGTGGTCGTGCTCATGGCACGCCCGGTGCTGCCGCACTGGAATGCCCGCTTTTCCGCCTGCGCGCGCGCCTATCGCTACCGCATTCTCAACCGCGCAGCACGCCCTGCCCTTGATGAAGGACGGGTGTGGCACATCAAGGCCCCGCTGGATGTGGACATCATGCAGCGCGCCGGACGCTGCCTGCTCGGACGGCATGATTTCACGTCTTTCCGCGCCTCCGCCTGCCAGGCGCGCAGCCCCGTGCGCTCGCTCGAAAAGCTCGATGTGCGCCGCGAAGGCGAATACGTGGTGATTGAAACCGCGGCCCGTTCCTTCCTGCACCATCAGGTGCGCAACATGGTCGGCACCCTGAAAATGGTGGGAGAAGGCCGCTGGGAGCCGGAACGGGTGGCCGAGGCCCTTGCCGCCCGCGACCGCCGCGCCGCAGGCCCCACCGCCCCGCCAGACGGGCTGTGCCTGACGGCGGTGGGGTATGAGGATAATCCCTTCAGCCGGTAAAGCCCGGTTTCAGGAGACGGCCTGAACAGTCCGCCCAGAAAACATCCGTCAATCATAAGAAAGTTTTTGGTGAAGCTTTTTCAAGAAGCGTCAAAAAAACGCCGCCTTTTTGCAAAAAGGCGGCACTAGGAGTGTTTTCTACTTTCCAGGATAGGACCGGGCCTGAATTTTCAGACAGTCCCTCAATGCGGCTGGGCCTGCTGGACCATGAGCGGGTAGAGAAAATCATGCCATGCCCGCTGGTGGGGAGAAAGCAGCCCCGTCGCCGCCACGAGCAGCCCGAGGCTGCCCAGAATGGCCAGCACCAGCAACACCGCCTGCCCGCGCCGCAGCAGCAGCCCCACGCGGGCGACGTACCAGGTCAGCCACAGGCTGTAGCCAAACTCCACGCCGTTGAGAATGCCCGCCCCCGTTGCCGATTGCAGCAGCTTAGGCGAAGCCAGCGCCATGAGCAGCGCCACCACGAGGCCGACAAACAGGGTGATCCAGTCGGTCCACCATGTCGCGGTGATGTAGCGCATCCACAGCCCTTCGCGCTTCCAGTGGCGGGCCAGCGCATTGGTCACGACCGCAGGCAGCAGGATCAGGCACAGCGCAAACAGCACCTTGACGCCACTGATGGCCTGCGGGGCCGCCCCCAGCGTCAGCCCGCCCAGCACCAGCCACATCGCCAGTCGGGGCGCCAGCGCAGCCAGCACGGAATCGCGCGTGTTGCCAAAGCAGGCGATCCCTTCCGCACGGCCCCGCCCCAGCAGCATCATGCCTTTGAGGATAACGCCAAACCCCGATGCGTTCGGGGTTGGAGAGGGGCCGCGATCGGACATTAGCCCATTACCTTTTCAAGAAAACCGGAATAGATCGCCGTAAGCTGCTTCAGGTCGGCCAGCACCACATGCTCATCCGCCTTGTGCATGCTGGCCCCGACAAGGCCGAATTCGGCCACGGGGCAGTAGCGGCTGATGAAGCGGGCATCAGACGTGCCGCCCCCCGTATCCAGCTTCGGCACATGGCCCGTCACCGCATGCACGGCCCGGCGCAGGGCCTCGACCGGGGCATCGGGCGTGGTCAGGAAGGATTCCCCGCTGATGGCAATGCTCACATCCGCCTTGGGCGCGTGGCGGGCCACCACCGTGCGGATCCAGCCCGCAAGGTCCGCGCCGGTATGCAGGTCATTGAAGCGGATGTTGAGCCGCGCCTGTGCGCGTGCCGGTATGACATTGTTGGCCGTATTGCCCACGTCAAGACTGGTCACCTGCAGGCTTGAAGGCTCGAACCATTCGCTACCCGCATCCAGCGGGGCCGCCGTCAGTTCACCCAGCAGTGCAAGCAGCCGGTGGATGGGGTTATCCGCCCGGTGCGGATAGGCCACATGCCCCTGCATGCCCTGCACGGTAATGCGGGCATTGAGGCTGCCCCGCCGGCCGATCTTGACGACCTCGCCCATCTCGCCCGGATTGGTGGGCTCGCCCACCAGGCAGAAATCAGGGATCTGCCCATTGGCCTGCATCCATTCCAGCACGCGCACGGTGCCGTTGGTGGCAGGGCCTTCCTCATCGCCGGTGATCAGCAGGCTGATCGTGCCCCGGAGCCGGGGCGTCTTTTGCAGGTACAGGCGCACGGCGGCGACAAAGGCGGCAATGCCCCCCTTCATGTCGCACGCGCCACGACCGAACAGGATGCCGTCGTGTATTTCGCCGCCAAAGGGGTCATGGGTCCAGGCGGCATCACCCACCGGCACCACATCCGTATGGCCCGCAAAGCACAGATGCGGCTGGCCCGTGCCAAGGCTGGCAAACAGGTTGGGCGTGCGGGCGGCCCCCTCGCCAAAGGGCAGCAGGGTCACGCTGAAGCCGATGCCCTCGAGCACGGCGGCCAGCGCGTTGATGCCACAACCATCATCAGGCGTGACGGAAGGGCAGCGGATCAGCGCACGCGCCAGTGCGACAACGCCCCCGGGGTCCTGTTCCGGACCAGCCATTCCATCATCCGCCATCAGGTGTATCTCCGTTACCGGTCAGCCGCGCAGCAGGTCGTTGATCGAGGTCTTGGAGCGGGTGCGCTCGTCCACCCGCTTGACGATCACGGCACAGTCAAGCGACGGCAGCGGCTTGCCATCGGTGGATGTGGCCTGGCGCGGCGGCAGGGTGCCGGGCACCACCACCGAGTAAGCCGGGACGCGGCCCATGAAGACCTCGCCCGTGGTGCGGTCAACAATCTTGGTGGACGCACCAAGGAACACGCCCATGGACAGCACGCTGCCACGCTCGACCACAACGCCTTCGGCCACTTCCGAACGCGCGCCGATGAAGCAGCCATCCTCGATGATGACGGGGGCGGCCTGCAGCGGCTCGAGCACGCCACCAATGCCCACGCCACCGCTGATGTGGCAGTTCTTGCCAATCTGCGCGCAGCTACCGATCGTAACCCAGGTATCGACCATCGTGCCGCTATCGACATACGCACCGGCGTTGACGAAGCTCGGCATCAGCACCACGCCCGGCGCGATAAAGGCGGAGCGACGCACGATCGAGCCGGGAACCGCACGGAAACCGGCAGCGGCAAAGGCGGCCTGGTCCCAGCCCGCAAACTTCAGCGGCACCTTGTCATAGCTCGGCGCGCCTGCGCCGCCGCCTTCGACAAGGCGGTTATCGTTGAGGCGGAAGGACAGCAGCACTGCCTTTTTGAGCCATTCATTCACCACCCAGCCGCCAGCGCCCGGCGTGGCCACGCGCAATTTGCCCGAATCCAGCGCCAGAAGCGCGGCTTCAACGGCATCACGATCGGTGCCGGTCGTGGCGGTGGACAACGTCTCGCGACGCTCCCACAGGGCCTCGATCTGGCTCTGGAGGGATGTATCGGTCATATCTGCAAAATCCTGTCTGGGCTGGTTTTACCGGCCTGTCATGGCCGCAAACCTGTATTAATTTGCCAGCGGACCATGCGGAGGATCAGGGGGAATGTCAACGCATCCTCCTGCCCGCAGGCCCGCGTGGCACTGCGCATCATGCGCTGCGAATGAGGGTTCCTGGCCCGGCTTCGGTAAAGAGTTCGAGCAGGCAGGCATGCTGCACCCGGCCATCAAGGATCACGGCGGCCTTGGCGCCGGCGCGCACGGCCTCGAGGCAGGTTTCCACCTTGGGGATCATCCCGCCCGAGATCATGCCGCTGGCAATGCCCTTGCGCGCATCCTCGGCCGTGAGTTCGGGGATCAGCTTGCCATTACCATCAAGCACACCGGGCACGTCGGTCAGCATCAGCAGGCGGCTGGCATTGACCGCGCCTGCAATGGCACCCGCGGCCGTATCGGCATTGATGTTGTAGGTCTCGCCACTGGCACTGCTGCCAATCGGCGCAATGACCGGAATCAGCCCCGAGCCGGACAGCGCATAGATCACGCGCGGGTCGATGCGCTCGGGCTCGCCCACGAAGCCAAGGTCGAGCAGGCGATCGGTTTCCACGCCGTTTTCACGCGCGCGGCGGACGAGCCTGCGCGCGGTGATCAGCCCGCCATCCAGCCCCGAAATGCCCACCGCCAGCGCGCCAGCACGGTTGATGAGACCCGCCACCTGCTTGTTCACCTTGCCGCCGAGCACCATCTCGATCACATCGATCATGGCGGCATCGGTCACGCGCAGGCCGTCGATGAAGGAGGATTCGATCTGCAGGCGCTTGAGCATGGCGCTGATCTGCGGGCCACCGCCATGCACCACCACCGGGTTCACACCCACCTGCTTGAGCAGAGCAATATCATGGCCGAATGCGGTGGAGAGCGTGGTGTCAACCATCGCACTGCCGCCATATTTCACTACAACCGTATCACCCGCATAGCGCCGCAGATAAGGCAGCGCCCTGGCCAGAACCTCGGCGCGAGCCTGTGCGTCCTGATCAGCCGATCCTGTTCCTGTCATCCGAACGGTTCCTTCGCTCCTGACTGCTTCATATCCATTGCCCCCGGCGCACCAGCGCAGGAGCAGGCCCGCATCCGGCCTAGACCGGGTTGGCCAGGCGGGCGAGTTCGGCCCGCAATTCCTCAATCCCGGCCCCGGTCGTACTGCTCGTGGCCAGCACATCGGGGAAGGCTGCGGCATGCGCGCGCACGATCTCGCCCACCGCGCGCAGCTTGGCTGCCAGCGCTGGTGGCTTGGGTACGTCGCACTTGGTCAGCACGACCTGAAAGGTCACGGCCGCGCGGTCGAGCATCTTCATGATCTCTTCGTCGCTGGCCTTGAGTTCCACCCGGCTGTCAAGTAGCAGCACCACGCGGCGCAGCGTGGGCCTGCCGCGCAGGTAGGAGAACATCATGCCCTGCCAGTCTTCCTTCACCGCCTTCGCCGCCTTGGCAAAACCGTAGCCCGGCATGTCAACGAGGGTAAGGCGGTCGGCAAGTTCAAAGAAGTTGAGCTGCTTGGTCCGTCCCGGCTCGGACGAGGCGCGCGCCAGCGCCCTGCGCCCGGTCAGCGCGTTGATCAGGCTGGACTTGCCCACGTTGGAGCGACCGGCAAACGCGATCTCGGGCAGGATCGGGTCAGGCAGTTGCCCGAGCTTCTGCGCGCCAAACACGAAGTTGAATTCACCGGCAAACAGCACGCGACCGATCTCACGGTCGCGTTCCATTTCCTCTGGCGTGGGGGCGGGGGTCGAGAAATCCACCATGTTGGTCCCTGCGGTCATTTCTTCCCGGCCGGCAGCTTGGCCTGGCCGGTCGCGGCGGCGGCCTTCGTGTTCATGCGGTGCTGGATCACGGTCTGCTGCAGCATGGTCAGCAGGTTGTTCCAGCAATAATAGATCACGAGGCCAGCGGGCTGGCGCGCCATGAAGAAGGTGAAGATGATCGGCATGAACTGGAACATCTTCTGCTGCGCCGGATCAACCGAAGGGGCCGGGTTCAGCTTCTGCTGGATGAACATGGTCAGCCCGAACGCCATCGGCCACAGGCCGAGCTGGAGCATGGGCGAGATGACCGCAGGATCCCACGGGATCAGCCCGAACAGGGTGAACAGGTTTGTGGGGTCAAAGGCCGAAAGGTCATGGATCCAGCCAAAGAACGGCGCATGACGCATCTCGATGGTCACGTACAGGTCCTTGTACAGGCACCAGAACACCGGGATCTGCAGCAGCATGGGCAGGCAGCCGCTGGCAGGGTTCACGCCTTCCTGCTTGTACAGCGCGATCATCTGCTGGTTGAGCGCCATCTGGTCGTCTTTATAGCGCTCGCGCAGGGCTTTGATCTTGGGCTGGAGCTGGCGCATCTTGCCCATGGAATGGAACTGCTTGGTGGCCAGCGGGAAGAACAGCGCCTTGACCAGCAGGGTGAACGCCATCAGGGCCAGACCAAAATTGCCCAGCATGGTGTTCAGCCAGTCCAGCACCGTGAAGATGGGGCGCGTGAGGAACGCAAACCAGCCAAAATCAACCGCTTTCCAGAAATCGGGGATATGCAGGCTGGACTCGTATTTCTCCAGCAGCGGCACTTCCTTCGCACCGGCAAAGACATGGCTTTCGGTGCTGGCCTCGCCACCTGCCGCCACGACAAGCGGCGCACGCGCGGTAAAGCCGACATCATAGATGCCCTTGTCCCCGCCCTGCGATGCAAAGGCGTAGTTGGCCGCCACATCGCTATCCTGCTGCGGAATTACGGCAGAAAGCCAGTATTTGTCGGTAATGCCAGCCCAGCCACCCTGGCCGGACTTGGACCACGCAATGTTGCCCGGTGGCACGGCGGCCTTGCGCAGCGACTTGTAGGAGCTTTCATCAAGCCGGTGATCAATGACCGAGATCGGCCCCTCATGCACCAGGTAGCCACCCGTCTCGACCGGGGTGTAGCCGCGCTCCACGCGTGAGAACGGATAGAGCGACACCCCCTCGCCACCATGGTTGACCACCTTCTGCGTGACCGTGAACATGTAGTTGGGGTCGATGGCGATGGCGATCTGGAACACCTGGCCCTGCCCGTTATCCCAGCTCAGAGTCACGGGCTGCGTCTCGGTCAGTTTGTCGTGGTCGGCGGTCCATACCGTATTGGCATCGGGCACGCGCACCTGGCCACCGCTGACATTGGTCCAGCCCACCTCGACAAGGTTGGGCTGCTCCTCGCCGCGCGGCGCGAGCACGCGCACGAGCGGGCTGCCGTCCTTGACGGTTTCATGGTAATTCTTGAGCACGAGGTCATCGAGCCGCGCACCACGCAGGTCGAGCGAGCCAGCCACCCGGCCGGCATCGATCGTAACCCGCGGGTCGGGCGCATCAGGCTTCGCCGCCTGGTCAGCCGCCGGGGTGGCTGCAGCATCGCCTGCGGCAGGCGCTGGGGCCGGTGCTGGCGCGGGCGCCTGCTGCTCGACCGTCTTATGGTTCTGCTGTGGCAGGAAATATTCGAAACCGACCAGCACCACGGCAGACAGTGCTGTTGCCACCATAAAACGCTTGATATCCATCAGCGACCCGCCAGACTTTTACTGTTTTGCATGCCACAGCCGCAGGCCGTGCCGGGAACAGGGTCGTGACCGCCCGCGTTCCACGGGTTGCAGCGCAGGATGCGCCACCCGGCCAGCACGCTACCACGCCCTGCCCCATGAAGGGCAATCGCGTCGCGCGCATAATGACTGCATGAAGGAGTGAAACGGCAATGCGCCCCCCAGATGGGGCGAATCACCAGTTGATACGCGCGAATCATTGCGCGCAGCACATGGGCAGGCAGGCTGATGGAAGACGTGCTCACGATCCTTCCTTCACCCCGGCCTTGCTCAGGGCCTTGCGGTAATCGGCCAGAAGCGACTCGAACCGCCGCCCCCGCGTGCCAGAACGGCCTATGACCACGATATCGACGCCTTCAAGCGCCCGCTCGCGGCCCATAATCCGCACGACCTCACGCAGGCGCCGCCGCACGCGATTGCGCACGACAGAATTACCTACTTTTTTGGTAACGGTAAAACCAAAACGGGCGGCATCCGCGTCACCGCGTTCAAGCGCCTGCAGCACCAGCCCCGGCATGGGGGCCTTGCGGCCTTTGGCCGCGACCCGCAGGAACTCGGCGCGTTTTTTAAGACGCGTGGACTGATCGGCCACTTCAAGCCGCCCCTTTAGTAGAGACATTCATCGTTGCGGGCCTCGAAAAGGCCCGTAACGTCAAGACGTCACCTGCCTCAGGCAGAAAGACGCTTGCGGCCCTTGCTGCGACGGTTTGCAACAATCTTGCGGCCACCAACGGTTTCCATACGCGAACGGAAGCCGTGGCGACGCTTGCGGACCAGCTTCGAGGGTTGATACGTGCGCTTCACAACGGCACTCCCAGATTGACAATGACAGACAGGTTACGGAATAAATTCCATCAGGCCCTACACCATGCACAGGACCCGAGCGGCGCCTTATACTGCCGCTTTCGGGCAACGTCAATGCTGCCCGCCCCTTGAGCCCGAACCGGATGATTTTCCATGTCCAGCCCCAGCCCCGACTCCATTACTGCCATGACCGAAGCGCTCAGGCGGCACATCCACGATATTCGCGGCCACCTCTCGCCTGCCATGCTGCGGGCGGATTCGCTGGCCCTGAGCAAAGATGAACGCACGCGAACTGCCGCGCGCGACATTATTGCAGCCCTCGAGGCCACCACGAAGGAACTCAGCGCCATGCGCCGCCTGCTGCCCGCGCGCCAGCCCTGACGGCAATCAGGCGTGGGGGTGCTTTTCGATCAGTTCGATCTTGTAGCCATCCGGGTCTTCCACAAAGGCGATGAAGGTGGTGCCGAATTTGACCGGCCCCGGCTCGCGCGTGACCTTGCCGCCACCGGTACGCACCTTCTCCACCAACGCTTTCACATCCGGCACGCCCAGCGCGAAGTGACCGAAACCGGTGCCCACGTCATAGCCATCATCAACGCCCCAGTTATAGGTCAGCTCGATTTCGGCCTGGCCTGCGGCATTGTCTCCATAGCCAATGAACACAAGGGTGTATTTGCCTTCCGGCACCACCTTGCGCCGTAGCTCCTGCATGCCCAGCAACTGGTAGAAGGCAAGGCTTGCCTCGAGGTTGCGCACGCGCACCATGGTATGAAGGTAAGTTCCCACTGGCGTTTGTCCCTTCAGGTTGTTTTTGCGTCCCCGCCCGCAAATCCGGCCAGAAACAGCCCGGCTTCATCCGCCATGGCAATGCAGGCGGCAGGATCGGTCATGAGCGTGGCCCCCGCCTCGATGGCAATGCCGCGCAGCCCTGCAGCCGCAGCGCCTGCTACCGTGCGCGGCCCGATTGTGGGCAGGTCGGCGCGGCGCTCCTGGCCGGGCTTGACCATCTTGACCAGAACGCCGCCGGGCCGGTCGGGTTGCCGCAACGCGCCCACGCGCTCGAGCATGCGGTCCGTGCCTTCCAGCGCCTCGACCGCCAGCACCAGCCCGCCCTGCACCACGCAGCCCTGCCCGATATCAAGCGCACCAAGCTGGCGCACCACCCGGCGACCGAGTTCCATGTCAGCCAGAGCCGCTTCATCAGGCGCGTGCTGTCCCATCGCGCCCCGACGGGCCACGGAACCGGCAAGATATTCATGTGCGCCGCGAATGGTGAAGCCTTCCTCGCCCAGCACCCGCACGATGGCGCCAAGCAGGCCGTCATCGCCCGCGAACAGGGCCTTGCCGATGCGCGCCAGAATGCGCGCCCCCGTGGCATCAGGCCGCAGATTGACAAGGGAGGGCCTCCGCACCGGGCCAATCAGCACTAGGTCGCGGCAGCCATGTTCATGCAGGGCGGACAGGATTTCACCCGCCGCGGCAAGGCGAATCATGCGGTGGGGCCAGGGGCCGATCACATCCGGCTCGGCAAACCCCTGGAAGCCCACGATAAAGACCTGCCCGCCAGCCTGCGTTACCGCGCGGGCCACCTGGCCGGGCAACGGGCCGCCCCCGGCAAGGATGCCGACACACTGCCCCGCAAGCCGACCGGCTCCGTGCTCAGGCGCCATCGCTCTCGATCATGTCGCCGCTCTGCACGCGCACGAGCCCGCGATGGCTGGGAGCTGCGATAAAATCGAGAATTTCAACCACGCGGGCATCATCGGCATAGGTCTTGCGCACATGCTCGAGCCGGGTCTGGAACACGGTGCCGGTAGCATGCGCCGCCTTGGGATACAGCGCGCGGAACGCCTGGCGCATGCGCCGGATCTCGTCAGGCTGCACGCCGTTGCGCCGCAGCCAGATCCAGTGCAGCCCCACCAGTCGCGCGCGGTTGCCCAGCACGCTGCCATACGGGATCACGTCAGCTTCCACGCCACACACACCGCCCACAAGGGCCGCATGGCCAATGCGCACGAACTGGTGCAGCGCCGCCGCCCCCATGATGCGGGCACCATCGCCAATCGTGACATGGCCACCCATGACCACGTTGTTGACGATAATCACCCCGCGCCCGAGCGTGCAGTCATGCGCCACATGCGAGTTGGCCATGATCAGGCAGTCCGGCCCGATGCGGGTAATACCCGTGCCCGTGGCCGTGCCGCGATGAATGGTCACGTTTTCACGGATGATGGTGCGGGCACCCACCACGCACGCGGTCGGCTCGCCCCTGTATTTCAGGTCCTGCGGCGCCATGCCCACGGTGGTGAACGGGTAGCACACGACCCCTTCACCCAGCGTGGTATGGCCGTCAATCACCACATGCGAGATCAGTTCGACATTATCGCCAATCTCGACATCAGGCCCCACCGTGCACCACGGCCCGATCCGGACCCCGCCACCAATGCGCGCCCGGCTGGAAACAATGGATGACGGATGGATTTCAGGCGCTTTGTCGCGCCGTTCATCGAGTTGGGTACCGTTAGATGAACTTCCTGCCAGAATAGCCTCCATCCCCGCAAGTAACTATGGCTTCACGAACCGGCACCGCGCAGCAGCCGGTTTCCTGCGGGATTACCCCATGATCATGGCGCTGAACGTTGCCTCGGCAACGGACACGCCATCAACGCGCGCAACGCCCTTGAACTTCCAGACATTGGCACGGCTGCGTTCCTTCTCCACATGAATGTGCAGCTGGTCGCCCGGGCCGACGGGGCGGCGGAACTTCGCGCCGTCGATGGTCATGAAATAGACCAGCTTGCCCTCGAAGGCCTGCCCGAGCGTCAGCACCACCAGGGCTGCTGCGGTCTGGGCCATCGCCTCGATGATGAGCACGCCCGGCATGACGGGGCGGGCAGGAAAATGCCCCTGGAAATGCGGCTCGTTGACCGTGACATTCTTGATGCCAACCGCCGACTGCCCCAGCACGATATCGACCATGCGGTCAATCAGCAGGAACGGATAGCGATGAGGAATCGCTTCCATGATCCGCATGATGTCAATCGATTCCAGGGTCGCGGGCTTGGCGTCCGCTGGCAGTGCCTCTACTTCTTTATCCACGTCGTCCAACCACTTGTTCGGTAAGGAGGGAAAACCTGCCACCAGATGGGCGCGGCGCCTCCTACCGGTTGAATATCTGATGACGTCTGGCGATCAGGCCCTGTCAGCCTTTTCCCCGCCGCCATCCTGCGTCGTTTTCCTGGCCATTCGACGCAGAAAGGCCACGTTCCGGAAGAATTCCCGGAAAGGCATCGCCGGACTGCCGATCACGTCGGCTCCGGCATCCACATCGGACATGACACCACACTGCGCCCCGATCCGGGCCTTGGCACCGATCTTGATATGCCCGATCAGCCCGGCCTGCGCCGCGACGGTCACGAAATCACCGAGTTCGGTAGAACCGGAAATCCCTGCCTGGGACACGACGATACAGCAGCGTCCCAGCCGCGCATTATGGCCAATCTGCACCAGATTGTCGAGGCGCGAGCCCGCACCGATCACGGTATCACGGATCGAGCCGCGATCCACCGTCGAATTGGCGCCGATCTCCACGCCATCTTCCAGGATGACACGGCCAAGCTGCGGCACGTTCTCGAAGCCCTCGGGCGTGACGGCAAAGCCAAACCCGTCCTGCCCGATGCGCGCGCCAGGCAGCAGGGTCACCCGCTCGCCAAGCAGCGCGTGCGAGATGGCGACATGCGCGCCAATACGGCAGCGCGTACCAATCTCGACACCCGCGCCAATGCTGGCATGGGTGCCGATATCCACCCCCGCCCCCACGCGCACCCGCTCACCAAGCACGGCAAACGCGCCGATAGCGGCGGTCGGATCAATCTCGCAGCCCGCGCCGATTACGGCGGTGGGGTGAATGCCCGGCACAACCGGCGGCGCGGGATAGAACAGCGTGGCGATTCGCGCCCATGCCTGGTACGGCGCGCGCGATACCAGCACCGCCGCATGCGCGGGCACCTTGTCGGCAAAGGCGGGGGCCACGATCACGGCCCCGGCACCTGTGCCTTCAAGCAGGGGCAGATAGCGGCGGTTATCAAGAAAGCTGACCTGCGCGCGCGTGGCGGATTGCAGGGGGGCGATGCCGGTAAAGCGGCGCGCCTCGCCGCCATCCTTCGCCTCGCGCAGTTCGGCGCCGCTGCAGCGGGCCAGGTCCGCCAGATCAAATGGCCCCTGCGTCACAAAGAAGCGTGGATCGCCTGGTATGTTGTCCGGCGTCACTGTCATGAAACGGACCTTAATGCTTGGCGGGCGCAGCAGCCGCCGGGGCGGGAGCGGGCTTGTCGGCATCGGCCGTGGTGGGCATGGTGCCCGATTTGGCCAGCACCTCGGGGTCGGCATCCGCCGCGGGGATGAAGACGGTGGGCAGCACGGCGTTAAGCTGGGTTGCCACCTGCTGCGTAACGTCAAGCGGCTCCTGGCTCAGGGCCACCTGCTCACGGTGCAGCACAAGGTTCATGCCGCGGCTGGCGGCCACCTGCCGAATGATCTGCACCAGTTCACGCTCGATCTGGCCCAACGCCACCTGAGCCGCCTCCTGAATGACGCGGTTGCGGTTGCGAAAATCCTTCTGCGCCGCCATGACCCGCTCCTGCAGCTTGCGCTCCTGGGCCTGGATCTGGTCGGAGGCCATGGTCTTTGCCTGGCCCTGCAGCTTCTGCTGCTCATCACGCCAGCCAGCCTGCTCCTTCTGCGCCTCCCGCGCGAGGTCATCACGCCGGGCGCCGAGCACGCGCTCGGCCTGCTGGGCGGCACTCGACAGGCGCATCACTTCGGGCACGCTGATCACACCAATGACGGGTGCCGGCGGTGGCGCGCTCTTGGGCACGTCAGGCGCCTTGGGCACGGGCGGCAGCGGCAGGATCGGCGGATTCTGGGACTGCGCCTCCTCCATATCGGTCGGGGCGGTGGCGAGCGGCATGGGGGGGGCTGCCTCGCGCTGGGGGGCATGGGCCGCAGGCTGCGACGCCTTGGGCACGAACCACCCGGCATTGCCGCCGGATCCCTGCGCATGGGCGCTCGATACGGCCTGATATCCCCACCCGAGCAGAGCGGTTGCGGCAAGCAGACGGATGCCGGATTTACGCAACATTATCACCTCAGAATTGTTGGCCGAAGCCGAAGCGGAGCAGCTGGGTCCTGTCATTGGTTCCCTTGTGCAGAGGAACACCCAGATCGATATTCACGAGACCGAACGGACTCTTCCACGCAATGCCCACGCCTGTCGAGACAACAGGTGTCAGCGTATCGTCATAGACCGGGGTATATTTCGGCCAGTCCTTCATGGAGGTGTAGCGACGGCGCACGCGCAGGCCATCGAGGCCACCCATATCCACGAAGTAACGGCCCTTGATGCCCATGGCCGAGGCGAACGGAATGGGGAAGTCCACCTGCGCCGAAGCCGTATACATGAACCGGCCACCCAGGAAGTCCTGCTGCGAATGCATCGGGTTGCCGTCACGCGCGGGAATGGCATAGCTTCGCGGCCCGACGCCACCATCCATGAAGCCGCGCAGCGAGTTACCACCAAGATAGAAGTTATCGATGATGTCGCTGCGACCGCCACCCCAGTTCATGATGTCGCCCGCGCCACCACGGAAGCTGACGGTCCAGTCATGGTTGCCCATGATGCTGTCGAGCGGAATGTAGTAGGCGGCATCGACCTTGCCACGCAGGTAGCGCTCGTTGCCGCCGATACCCGCAAAGTCACCGCCCACACGTACCACGAAACCTTTATGCGGTTGCTGCCGCCGGTCGCGTGTATCGTATGTCAGTGTGGTGCTCAGCTGCGACAGCAGCGACCAGCCGGACTGGTCCTGCACGTAATACGACGAATCCGACCATGTATCATCCACCTGCCGGTCGGTCAGCGTATAGCTCCACGACTGCGACAGGTGGTTGTTGTAGGAATAGCCCATCCGCAGCGTGATGCCATACCGGCCTTCAGAGTAGCTCTGATAGGTCATGTAATGGTTCTGCATGCCGAAGATATCGATACCGGCCACAAGGTTGCGGTTGAGGAAATACGGGTCGGTCAGCGAGATGTCGGCCTGGTCTTCATAATACGCGGCGGTGCCGGTAAAGCCGGCATCGATGCCGGTGCCGAGCAGGTTATGCTGCTTGAGGCCAAGGTTGCCGAGCACGCCCGCATCGGTCGAATAACCGCCACCAAGCGAGAACTCGCCGGTGGGCTTTTCCACCACATCGGCCGAGATGTTAACCTTGTCCGGCGCGGAACCCGGGGTCTGGTCGATCGACACGGTCTTGAAGAAGCCGAGGTCTTCAAGAATCATCTTGGAATATTTGCGGTCGAGCGGGGTGTACGGGTCGCCTTCTGCCATGGGCAACTGGCGGCGGATCACCTTGTCTTCCGTAATGGTGTTGCCGTTGATGTCGATGCGCTCGACATACATCCGCGGCCCTTCGCTGATATCGAACAGCAGGTTGACGGTGCGCTTTTCGGGGTTGCGGGCAATCTCGGGGTGCACCATGGCGAAGGGATAGCCCTTGCCCTGCAGCATCTCCTGCATGTTGGTGGCGTTATGCTGGATCGCGCTGCCATCGTACCACTGCCCGTGGAAAAGCGAGATGTACTTCTTCATCGAATCCGCCGAGACATGCCGCAGCGAGGACTGCACGCTCATCTTGTTCAGGCGGTAGCGCGGGCCTTCTTCCATCGTATAGGTGATGTAGAAGCTCTTGCGGTCGGGCGAGAGCTCGCCCGTGGCGTTCTTGACCTGAAAATCGACAAAGCCGTTCTTGAGGTAGAAACGATGCAGCAGTTCAGCGTCGTATTTGATGCGCTCGGGGTTGTACTGGTCGCTTGAGGCAAAGAAGCGGTACCATGCCGTCTCCTTCGAGGAGACAATGCCCGCGAGTTGCGCGCTGCTGAACGACTTGTTGCCAACGAACGTGACCTTCTTGATCAGGGTCTTCTGCGCTTCGTTGATATGGAAGATCACATCCACCCGGTTATGCGCGAGCCGGATGATCTGGGGGGTGACGGTGGCGGCGTAACGCGCCTTTTCGGCATAGACGCCCAGAATCTTCTGCCGGTCGGCCGCGATGCCCTGCGGCGAGTAGACCGCGCGCGGGCGCAGCGAGATGACCTTGGTCAGGTCCTCATCCTTGGCGGCGTGATTGCCCTCGAACACGATGCGGTTGACAATCGGATTCTCGACCACATGCACTTCAAGCACGTTACCCACGCGCTTGAGCGTTACATCATGGAACAGGCCGGTGGCGTAGAGCGTCTTGAGCGAACGGTCGAGCAGATCCTGATTGAACCGGTCACCGGGCTGCACGACCATGTAGGACAGGATGGTGCTGGTCTCGATCCGGCTGTTGCCCTTGATGTCAACCGCCTCGATCGGGTCCTCCAGCGGGGGGGGCTTGATTGCCTCCACCTGGGGGGCCTGAGCCTCATCCGCGCCGCTGGGCGCCGCCTCTCCACTGAATGGCGTGTTCTGTGCCGCTTCATCCTGTGCGTAGGCGCCAGCGGTCCAGAACAGCGGCACAACGCAGACAGACGCAAGCAGCGCTGAACGTTTACTCGACAATATCGCTATTCCTCACCACTCGGCATGCGGATCAGCCATGCATTAAGACCGGATGGAGGGCCGGCTCCCTTCCTGTCATGTATCAGCCTTGGTGGCGCACCTATCCGATATACACCACACTGTGCAAGCACTTGTATCACTCAGTGCACCTTACCCGTGTCCAGCGCGCGAGGCGAGCCACTGAAACAGCCCAAAATGTGACAGATCGTTAAATGTCGAAAACAGGAATAGCCCGGCAATGAGGGCGAAGCCAACCTGGAAGCTGACCTCCTGCACCCGGCGCGATACCGGTCGCCCCAGAATAGCCTCAAAAATATAAAATACCAGTCGCCCGCCATCAAGAATCGGCACCGGGAACAGGTTGATCAGCCCAAGATTGATCGACAGCAGCGCCATGAAGGAAACCAGGCTCGCCACCCCGTACTGCGCCACCTGCCCCGACATCTGGGCAATGCGCAGCGGGCCGCCAAGATCCTTGGCGGTGTGCTGGCCGGTGACCATCTGCCACAGCCCCTCAAGCGTCTGGACCGAAACGTTCCACGTCTCCTTCACCGCCGAGACGAAGGCGTGCGGCACGGATTGCGGCTTGTCCATTGCAACGGCAAAGAGCACGCCAAGCTGCCCCTGCGACTTGCCACCCTTTTCCGTTACACTGCCAATATGGACGGGCAGCGTGCTGTCGCCTCCGGCGCGGTGAATGCCCAGCGTGGTGTCGAGGCCCGGCCGGGCGGCCACGAAGTCGTGCAGGTCGGTCGCGTCACGCACGGCATGATCGCCCACGCGCGTGATCACATCGCCCTTCTCCACCCCGGCCACGGCGGCCGCACTGCCTGACATCACCATGTCAACCTGCGTCAGCAGGTGCGGCTGGCCCGTCGTGGCATACAGGCCGGTAAACAGCACGATGGCGAGCAGGAAATTGAAAACCGGCCCCGCCAGGATCACGATGGCCCGCGAGCCCACCGGCTTGTCATGGAAGGTGCGACCGGGCTGCCAGGCGGCCTTCTGTTCCTCGGTCGCGTCCTCCGGCCCTTCGAATCCGTGCGGGCGCACGTAACCGCCAAGCGGAACCGGGCACAGCCGCCATTCCGTGCCCACGCTGTCATGCCAGCGCAGCAGCGGGCGACCGAAACCGATCGAAAACACCTCGACATGCACGCCACGCCAGCGGGCGGCAAGATAGTGACCAAGTTCGTGGATGAAGACCAGCACTCCCAACACGAAGGAGAACGCCAGAAGGGTCCGGATCAGATCATGCATGAATGCTACGCTATCCCCCGATGGCCGCCATGACCATCCACAATCACATCAAGCTGCGCGGGCAGCGGTGCGCAGGCGGGCGACACGGCGGGCCTCGCCATCCCAGTGCAGGACCTGCTCCAGCGTATCCGCGCGCTGCGGCCCGATGGACTGCATCACGTCCTCGACGATGCGGGCAATATCAAGGAAGCCGATTTCGCGCTTGAGGAAAGCCTCGACCGCGATCTCATTCGCCCCCGACAGGATGGCCGGCATGGCCCCGCCCTCGCGCAGGGATTCGCGCGCAAGGCGTAGCGCGGGGAAGCGGACTTCATCAGGCGCTTCAAAATCAAGCCGCGCCAGCGCCGCAAGGTCGAGCCGGGGCGAGTTGGTGGGCATGCGCTTGGGCCAGGCCAGCGTGTGGGCGATGGGGATGCGCATGTCAGCCGAGCCAAGCTGGGCCACGATGGAGCCATCGGTATACTGCACCATGCCATGCACGACCGATTGCGGGTGCACGACCACGCCAAGCTTGTCCTCGGTCACGTTGAACAGGCGGGCGGCCTCGATCAGTTCCAGCCCCTTGTTGAACATGGTGGCGGAATCGATGGTGATCTTGGCCCCCATGGTCCAGGTCGGGTGCTTGAGCGCGGCTTCAAGCGGGGCCTTTTCCATTTCCTCAAGCGTGGCGCGGCGGAACGGCCCGCCCGATGCGGTGAGGATGATCTGCTCGACCTCATCGGCCTGCTTGTCGGCCATGGACTGGAACACCGCGTTATGCTCGGAATCGACCGGCAGTAGCGTTGCCCCCGCATCGGCCACGGCCTTGAGCATGACATCGCCCGCGCAGACCAGCGCCTCCTTGTTGGCAAGGGCCACGGCATTGCCGTTCTTGACCGCCGCCAGCGTGGGTTCCAGCCCGGTCGCCCCCGTAATGGCCGCCATGGTCCAGTCAACCGGCAGGCTTGCCGCCTCAATCACGGCCTTGCGGCCACCGGCAGCCTCGATGCCCGTGCCCGCCAGCAGGGTTTCCAGTTCCGGCAGCAGGGTTTCATCAGCAATGACCGCGCGGCGGGCACTCAGGGCACGGGCCTGCTCGGCCAGCTTGGCCACATTGCGCCCGCCCACCAGCGCGCCGGTGCTGAACTGCCCGGGCGCCTGCAGCAGCAGGTCCACCGTGGAGCAGCCGATGCTGCCCGTACTGCCCAGAACGGAAACTGTCTTCATTGCAACCTTATTCCCCAAAACGTCCCATGACCGGGACCATGGCTTCAGTGCTGGCCCACATACCAGAAAGCCGCCCGTCCTGCCGCCCCCAAAGACAGCAGGGCCGCCATGGGGGCCGCGACCAGCAGCCCGTCAAAACGGTCGAGCAGGCCGCCATGGCCGGGCAGGATGGTGCCCGAATCCTTTACGCCACGCGCCCGCTTGAGCGCGCTTTCCGCAAGATCCCCCACCTGGGCGGCAAGGGCGATCACCCCGCCAAACACGGCACCCCGCCACAGCGCGCCCGGCTGGGCTGCGGGCATGAGGCCTGCGATCAGCATGCCGCCGAGCACCGCGCAGGCAAGGCCGCCAATGGAGCCTGACCACGTCTTGGCGGGCGAAATGCGCGGCGCCAGCTTGGGGCCACCAAACAGGCGGCCTGTCATGTAGGCCCCGGTATCGCTCAGCGCCACGCAGGCCACGACAAACAGGACCACCCCTGCCCCCGGGTCACTCATGGCGCGCAGCCACAGCAGCGACAATCCGGCACAGCCAATGGCCACCTGCCCCGCCCCAAGGGCCGGACCAAGCACAAGCCCCGCCACCATGACCAGCAGCGCGCCGCTCCAGTGGCCCGCCACGGCGGCAAAACCGATGCACGCGGCCCATGCCATGCACAACTGCCCGCGCCTTGTATCAAGCCCGAAGCCGAACATCCGCGCCCACTCGACCGCCATGCCCGCCATGGCCAGCACGATCATCGCGCCATAAAGCAGGCCGCCATACCACACGCACAGCCCGGCGCACGGTATCAGCACCGCAGCCGACAGCACGCGCGCGCGCAGGTCTTTCCAGTTGCCGGATTTTGCAGGCGCGCCAGAAGCCGCCGTCCCTTCACGCCGGTCTTGCACCGAATCGCCTTTCACGCCGCGAATAGATCTCGAGCACGGTATCGAAATGCGCTTCGTCAAAATCCGGCCACGGCGTGTCGAGAAAAACCAGCTCGGCATAGGCCGACTGCCACAGCAGGAAGTTCGACAGGCGGCTCTCGCCGCTGGTGCGCACCACCAGGTCGGGGTCCGGCATGCCTGCGGTCAGCAGGGCGCTGGCAAAGAGGGATTCATCAATCTCGTCAGCCGCGATATCGCCCCGCGCCACGGCCTGCGCCATGCGGGCCGCTGCCTGCACGATATCCGCCCGCCCGCCATAGGAAAGCGCAAGAACCAGCACCAGCCGGTCATTGCCCATGGTCACCTGCTCGGCACGCCGCGCTTCTTCCTGAATATCAGGGGGGAAGCGCGTCAGGTCGCCAATGATGCGCAGCCGCACGCCTTCGCGCGACAGTTCGGCCACCTTGTGGCGCAGGTAAAAGCGCAGTAGCCCGGTCAGGTCAGCGACCTCGCCGGGCGTGCGCCGCCAGTTTTCCGATGAAAAGGCATAAAGCGTCAGCCACTTCACGCCACGCTTGATCGCAACCGTAATAGTGCGCTGCACCGCCTCGGCCCCGGCGCGATGGCCCGCCAGCAGCGGCAGCCCCCGCATGTTGGCCCAGCGCCCGTTGCCATCCATGATGATGGCAACATGCTCGGGCAGGCATGCAGCGCCTGCAACCGGATGATCTGACCCGGACAAGACCTGATCGTCCTCCTTAGTCATGCGCGATAGGGGGTGGGGTAAAGCGGGACAGGATGCACGGACGGGTCAGACCTGCTTGATCTCGCGTTCTTTCTCGACCAGCAGGTCGTCCACGCGCTTGACATACTGGTCCGTCAGCTTCTGAATCGCGTCAGACCATGTCTTGACGTCGTCCTCGCTGATGTCGCCCGCCTTCTCCAGCTTCTTGGTCTGGTCCATGCCATCGCGGCGCACGCCACGCACGGCAATCTTGCCGTTCTCGGCATATTTGCCAGCGGCGCGGGCCAGTTCGTTGCGGCGCTCTTCCGTCAACTGCGGAATGGGCACGCGCACGGTCTGGCCATCGGCCGCCGGGTTCAGGCCCAGCCCGGCGTCGCGGATCGCGCGCTCGACAGCACCCACCAGCGTGCGGTCCCATACCTGCACGGTCAGCATGCGCGCCTCGGGCACGGCAATGGAGCCGACCTGCGTGAGCGGCACTTCGCCGCCATAGGCTTCAACCCGCACCGGCTCAAGCAGGGCCGGGCTGGCGCGGCCTGAACGCAGGCCCGCGAAATCACGACGCAGGCTTTCGATGGCGCCGTCCATGCGGCGGGTCAGATCCGCCAGCAAACTTTTCTGATCGACAGACACTGTGGCCCTCCTCCTAATAATCAGTCCATCGCCTGGCGCATTTGCGCCACGGGCAATCCGGCGTGCGTCAGTCCGCCGCCACGATGGTGGTAAAACGCCCCTCGCCCCGCATCACGCGCGAGAAGGGTTCCTGGCCGTGAATGTTGAAGACCACGATGGGCAGGCGGTTCTCGCGCGCCAGGCTGATGGCGGCGGCATCCATGACATTGAGGTCATTGGCCAGCACATCGCGGTAGGTCAGCGTGTCATACCGCGTGGCATCGGGGTGCTTGCGCGGGTCGGCGGAATACACGCCATCAACCTGCGTGCCCTTGAACAGGGCGTCGCATTCCATTTCGGCCGCGCGCAGCGCAGCACCCGTATCGGTGGTGAAGAACGGGTTGCCGGTACCTGCGGCGAAGATCACCACCCGCCCCTTTTCCATGTGCCGCACGGCGCGACGGCGGATATAGGGCTCGGCGATGGAAGACATGTGGATGGCCGTCATGACCCGCGTGGGCACGCCGTGGCGCTCGAGCGAGTTCTGCATGAGCAGCGCGTTGATCACGGTGGCCAGCATGCCGGCGTAATCGCCCTGTGCGCGGTCCATGCCCCGCGCCGCCGCCGCAACCCCACGGAAGATGTTGCCGCCGCCGATGACAAGGCACACCTCGACCCCGGTCCGCGCCACGGCCGCCACGTCAACCGCAATGGCGTCAACCGTTGCCGGGTCAACGCCGTAAGACCCGCTCCCCATCAGGGCCTCGCCTGACACCTTGAGCAGAACACGCTTGTATGACGGAGCGGGGGTTTTGACGGGCTGGGTCATTGGGCCTCGGAACAGGTCAGGCAAACAGGGCTAGGGACGGGCAGGCCGCCCGGCCATGCCCTGTCATATAGACGGATGCCCCCCCCCACAAGCCGATGATGCCGCTCTTTTGAGGATTCAGGAAATGTCATCCAGGCCGATGGCACGCAGGCGGGCGCGCTCCTCGTCCCATCCCGCGCGTTCCTTCACATTGAGGAAAAGGTGGCAGTTACGGCCCAGAAGGCGGCCAAGTTCGCGCCGCGCCTTCTCGCCAATGGCGCGAATCCGGCTGCCCCTGTCGCCAATCAGGATCGCCTTGTGCGAAGCGCGCGTGACATAGATCGTGACCTCGATGCGCACCGAGCCGTCCGGGCGTTCCTCAAAGCTTTCCGTCTCCGCCGTGGCGGCATAGGGCACTTCCTGATGGGTCTGCAAGAATACCTGCTCGCGCACCATCTCGGCGGCCAGCAGGCGGTCGGGCAGGTCGGTCAGGTCATCCTCGGGGTAGAGATAGGGGCTTTCGGGCAGCTCGGCGGCGATCCGGTCGAGCAGGTCGTCCACCCCCTCGCCCGAGCGCGCGCTGACCATGAACACATGCTCGACGGGCAGGATGGCGGAAATCTGCGCCGTGAGCGGCAGCAGCATGTCGCGCCTGACGAGGTCGGTCTTGTTGAGCACCAGCCACAGCCTGCGCTTCTGTTCGGCAAGCCGCTCGGCTATGGCGCGCAGTGCATCGGTCATGCCTGCGCGGGCATCGACGATGAGCAGGGTGATGTCCGCATCTTCCGAGCCGGTCCAGGCGGCGGCGACCATGGCGCGGTCGAGCTTGCGCTTGGGCTGGAAGATGCCCGGCGTATCGACAAGCAGCATCTGGGTGGTGCCGCGCATGAGAATGCCCAGCACCCGAAAGCGCGTGGTCTGCGCCTTGGGGCTGACGATGGACAGCTTGGTGCCCGCCATGCGGTTGAGCAGCGTGGACTTGCCCGCGTTGGGCGCGCCCACAATGGCCACGAAACCGCAGCGTGTCGTATGATCAGTATCCTGGCCGGTCATTGTCCCTGCCCTTTACGGTTCGTGGTGGTGGCGGCCTGGCTGTCCACGCCCAACTGGCGCAGCAGGTCCGATGCGGCATCGCTTTCAGCCGCGCGCTTACTACCCGCAATGCCCTGGCCGGTCTTGCCCTGCGCATCAACCGCAATGACAAAACGCGGCGCGTGCGATGGGCCGTCCGATGAGACGACACGGTACTGCGGCAGCGGCAGCCCGCGCCCGAGCACCCATTCCTGCAAGGCTGTCTTGGGGTCCTTGGGCGGGCGGGCCTGGGCCGTGATGGCCTCGCGCCACATGCGCCGCACGAAGGCGCGGGCCGGATCAAGCCCGCCATCAAGATACATGGCACCAAGCACCGCCTCGACCGCATCGGCCAGCACGGTGGCCATCTGCCGCACGCCTGCGCGCGCTTCATGCTCGGCTACGTCAAGCGCCGATTGCAGCCCCATTTCATGGGCCACCTGCGCCAGCACCGTGCGCGAAACCAGATGGGCATGCCGTGGGCCAAGGGCGCCTTCCTGCTCATCGGGAAAGCGCTCGATCAGCCATTCGGCCATGACGAGGCCAAGCACCCGGTCGCCGATGAATTCAAGGCGCTCGTTCGACCCTGCCCCGCGCCTGGCCACGCTGAGGCGCGTGCGGCGGTTGCCGCTGCGCTCATGCGCTGCCGAGCGATGCGTGAGCGCGCGCAGCAAAAGCTCGGGGCGGGCGAAGTGATAGTCCAGGCACGCCTCCAGCCGCCTGATCTCGGCCGCGGGAACGCGCTCGGCCTCCATGATCAGTGCACTCCCATGAACAGGCGGCCCCAGCGGATCTCGGCGGGCCAGTACCACACCTGCCAGAACGGGTGCGCGTTATCGACAGACATGAAGATCCACTTCGCCTGCCCCACCAGGTTCTCCATCGGCACGAAGCCGAGATCCTGCGGCTCATCGCCCATGAAGCGGCTGTCGGCGCTGTCGTCGCGGTTGTCGCCCATGGCGAAGAAGTAGCCCGGCGGCACGACATATTCCGGCGTGTCGTTCTTGCCGCCCTCATCGGTCAGCTTCAGGATATCATGCGCCACGGGGCCGTGGCCGCCGCTGCCGGGCAGTATCTCGCGGTAGCGGTCGCCTTCCATGCGGGTGCGGTGCTCGTCGATGGCGGCATAATCGCCTTCAGCCTCGCGGGGCACTTCGATGCCGTTGAGGTAGAGCTTGCCCTCGCGCATCTGCACCGTATCACCCGGCAGGCCCACGATGCGCTTGATGTAGTCGATCGAGGTATCCTTGGTGAAGCGGAAGACCGCCACGTCGCCGCGATGGGGCATGCTGTTGAAAATCCGTCCCTCGAACAGGTTGGGCGCGCCGGGCAGCGCGAAATGCGAGTAGCCATAGCTGTATTTGGCCACCCACACGTAATCACCCACCTGCAGCGTCGGGATCATGGAGCCGGATGGAATGTTGAACGGCTCGAACAGCACCGTGCGCACGCTCAGGGCCAGCACGCCTGCTATGGCCACGGTGCGCACGAGTTCGAGTAGCCCGCCGGAGCGGCGCTCGGGCGTGGCCTGCGAGAGAATTGTCTTGTTATCGTCCATTGGCATGTCTGTATCTTCAATCCGGCTCTGGCATCGACCGGACAGGCTGCGCCGGACGAATAACGTGCGGATCAAGCCCACGCACGCCCTGCCTGTCAAGCATTGCCCAAGGGCAGCGTGAAGGGCATCAGGCCGTGGCCACCTTCTCCGCCATGATCATGACCTGGGCAAAGGCGTAAGGGTGCTCGTCGGTCATGGTCAGGAATATGCGCGCTTCGTGACCCGCGGGCAGCAGGCTCTCCAGCCGCGCCTGCGCCCCGCCCGAAAGCCGCATGACCGGCTGCCCACCGGGCAGGTTCTCCACCCCAAGGTCGCTATGGAACACGCCCCGGGCGAAGCCGGTGCCCAGCGCCTTGGCGCAGGCTTCCTTCGCCGCCCAGCGCTTGGCATAGGTGCCCAGCCGTGCATTGCCCTGCCTGCGCGCGGCAGCCTGCTGCTCGCGCGCGGTGAACACGCGGTTGATGAAGCGCGTACCGTGCCGGGCAAGGACCGTCTCGATCCGCCGCGCATCGCACAGATCCGAACCGATGCCGATCAGCATGGTCTGCTACCCCCTTGCCCGCTCAACCTGCACCACGCCCTTGGCAGCCCGCAGCGCCACCATGATGGCGGTCAGGTGCCGCAGGTCGCGCACCTCGATATCGGCAAGGATCTCCATGAATTCAAGCTGGCGGTTGACGATGCGCAGGTTCATCATCACGCCCTCATGCTTGGCGGCGATATTGGTCAGCGTGGCCAGCATGGCAGGCTCGTTGGCGGTGACCACGCTCAGCCGCCCGGTATGGTGGCCGGTGGCGTTGCGGGCAATCAGGTCGTAATCCCAGTCGAGGTCCATGAACCGCTCGGGGGTGGCGGCAAAGGTTTCCAGCGTCTGGCAGCCCAGCGTATGCACCGTGATGCCCTTGCCGGTGGAGACGATGCCCACGATCCGGTCGCCGGGCAGCGGGTGGCAGCACCCGGCAAAATGCACCGCCATACCAGCGCCCACGCCCGCAAGCGCCATGCCGCCCGCAGCCGGCTTGCGCCGCCCCGGAATGCCACCACCCAGCGCGCCGCCGGCAGGGGCGCGCATGGACAGGCCCGGCACCATGCGCGGCGCGCGCGGAGCGCGGCGCAGTTCGGGGTAGGCAAGCTGCACCACCTCACGCGCGGACTGGTTGCCATTGCCCACGGCCACGTACAGGTCGGCAACGCTTTGCAGGCGCAGGTCCTTGAGCAGGCTGTCGAGCACCTTTTCCGAGCCGTCAACGCCCTCCTGCCGGAAAGCCTTGGCCAGCGCCACGCGCCCGCTTTCCAGATGGGCCTCGCGCTGCTGCAGCGCCACATGGCGGCGAATGCGCGCCCGCGCCTTGCCGGTGGCAACAAACCGTTCCCATGAGGGCGAGGGCGTGCCGCCGCGCGCGGTCATGATCTCGACCTGATCGCCATTCTGCAACTCGTGGCGCAGCGGCATCAGGCGGCCATTGATGCGCGCGCCCACGCAGGTATCGCCCACCTGGCTGTGCACGGCATAGGCAAAATCAACCGGCGTCGCCCCGCGTGGCAGCGAGATAAGCTGCCCCTTGGGCGTGAAGCAGAAGACCTGATCCTGATAGAGTTCGAGCTTGGTGTTCTCGAGAAACTCATCGGGGGCCGATGAATCCTCAAGGATATCGAGCAGATCCTGCACCCAGCGCAGGCCCGAGACCACGCCCTTGGTCGCACCCTTGGCCGCCACATCGGGCAGCTGCTTGTACAGCCAGTGCGAGGCCACGCCGTTTTCGGCCACGTCGTGCATTTCCGCCGTGCGGATCTGCACCTCGATCTTCTGGTTGCGCGGGTGGCGCAGCGTGACCCCGGTATGCAGGCTCTGGTAGCCGTTGGCCTTGGGCGTGGAAATATAGTCCTTGAACCGCCCGGCAATGACCGGATAGGCGGCATGCACCGCGCCAAGCGCGATGTAGCACGCCTCACGCGAGGGCACGATGATGCGGAAGGCCATGATGTCGGAAAGCTGCTCGAAGGCGACATTGCGCCGCTGCATCTTTTCCCAGATGGAATAGGGCGTCTTTTCGCGCCCCGTCACCTCCACGCCCTCCAGCCCGGCATCAATGCACAGGGCCTGGAGTTCGCGGCGGATCTCCTCGATCACATCCGCGCCCTGCCCGCGCAGGTAGTTGAGGCGTGCGCGGATGGTCGCCATCGCCTCAGGCTCGAGGGCGGCGAATGACAGGTTCTGGAGTTCGACCTTGACCTTGTCCATGCCGATACGGCCGGCAAGGGGGGCGTAGATCTCCATCGTCTCGCGCGCGATGCGCTGCCTGCGGTCGATGCGCTGCACGTAATGCAGCGTGCGCATGTTGTGCAGCCGGTCGGCGAGCTTGACGAGCAGCACGCGGATGTCGCGCGACATGGCCAGCACGAGCTTGCGGAAATTTTCCGCCTGCTTGGTGCGGTCGGACTGGAGTTCGAGCCGGGTGAGCTTGGTCACGCCATCGACAAGCTCGGCAACCGTATCGCCAAACTGTTCGCGCAACTGCTTCTGGGTCACCCCGGTATCTTCCACCGTATCGTGCAGGAGCGCTGTCACGATCGAGGCAGTATCGAGATGGAAGCCCGCCAGGATGTTGGCCACGGCCAGCGGGTGGGTGATGTAGGGGTCGCCGTTATCGCGCGCCTGGCCCGCATGGGCGGCGGAGGCCACGGCAAAGGCCCGGCGGATCAGGTCCGCATCGGCGGTGGGGTCATACGCATGGATGCGCCGGATCAGCCCCTCGCATGACAGGGTGCGTTCCCCACCCCCTTGCCGGGCGGGAAGGGTGGCCGCAGGTGCGGCCACGCCACCCGTGGCAGGCACGGGCAGGGAGGAAGATGTGGTTTCCGATCCGGTCGGGTCAGTCACCTTCGACCCTTTCGTCAGGAATTAACGATTCCGTCCGCTCAGGGCCGACTCAACCGATGCCTCGAGTTCTTCAGCCGACATGCCGCCAGTGGAATGACGGGCTTCTTCCTCGGCCGAGACATCCTGCAGGCCGAAGATGTTCTGCTCGGTCGGGATCAGGTCGACCACTTCCTCATCGGCAGGCTCGGGCTCGGGCGCGCGGGCGAGCGAGCGCACGAGGTCGCTGCGAATCTGCTCGAGGTTAATGGTCTGGTCCGCGATCTCGCGCAGGGCGACAACGGGGTTCTTGTCGTTATCGCGGTCAATCGTCATTTCCTCGCCGCGCGACAGGGCGCGGGCGCGCTGGGCCGCGAGCAGCACCAGTTCAAAACGATTGGGAACCCGCTCAACGCAGTCCTCGACAGTGACGCGTGCCATCAGGCCTGAACTCCGGTTGTTAAATAGGTGTGTTGATAAGAATTTACCTTATTACGCCCCCGTCTGTCGTGATGCAAGCCTTATGCGCCCTCTGGCCCCGCCATGCGGCTGATGGCCTGCCCCGCGACACCGGGCAGGAAGGCGTCAATTCCCTGCCCTGTCACCGGGTCGCGCCAGTCGGGCATGACATCGCGCAGCGGCAGCAGCACGAAGGCGCGCTGCGTCGCCCGCGGGTGCGGCACGATGGGGTCAGGCGCCGCGCGCACCAGCGTGCCCATGGAGATGATGTCAAGATCAAGCGGGCGGGCGGCGTTGGCTACCGTGCGCCTGCGCCCGGCCGCGGCCTCGATGGCATGCAACTGGCCTAGCAGCCAGGCCGGGTCGGCATCGCCCGCCATACGCACGACTCCGTTCACGTAGGGCGGCTGGCCCGAGGGGGGCACCGGCGCGCTCTCGTACCATGCCGAGACGCCCACCACCGAAAGGCCGGGAATGCGGGCGAGTTCTTCCACTGCCCACAGGCAGGTCATGGCCGCAGTTTCACCACTTTCGCGCGGCAGATTGGCGCCCACCGCAATAAAGGTGTCTGAGATGCAGGAGATGGATTGCGGCATGTTCATCGAGAAACTATGGTCCGGTAGCCTGCGATCGGTGAGTAATCCGCTCGTCAGGGAACTTCTGTGAGGATATACGCTTCTATATAACTGGACCGATTGCTGACACACAACTTGCCTATCGTAATAAAATACATGCCAGTCGAAATTTAACACGATCGCAACATATTCACTTTCTTGTTTCAGGGACTGAACACAAATGTTTTTTCAACCCGAGGAACGGCTCTGCCTTTTTATTGATGGCACCAGCCTGTATTCCGCATCACGTAACCTTGGTTTCGAGGTTGATTACCGCAAGCTGCTGCAATTCTTCCGTTCGAAGTCAAACGTATTGCGGGCCTATTATTATTCCGCCGTGCTCGACACCGAGGAATACTCCCCCCTCAAGCCCCTGACGGACTGGCTCGTCTATAACGGCTACTCCCTCGTGACCAAGAACGCGCGCGAGTTCATCGACCATAACGGCCGCCGCCGCGTGCGTGGCAACATGGATGTGGAACTCGCGGTGGACATGATGGAAATGGCGCCGCGCATCGACCATGCCGTGCTGTTCAGTGGTGATTCCGACTTCCGCCGCCTGCTTGAATCCGTACAGCGCCAGGGCGTGCGCACCACGGTGGTTGGCTCGATCAAGACCACGCCGCCGCTGATTGGCGATGAACTGCGCCGCCAGGCCGACCAGTTTGTTGAACTGGCCGACATCGCCACCCACTTCATGCGCCGCCATCTTGAAAACCGCCCGCCCCGCCACAACGCCCCCCCGCCGGTGCGCCACCCGGCGGACCAGATGAGCGAGCAGGACGGCGACTGATACAAAAACCCCGCCCGGGCCTTGGTCCGGGCGGGGTTTTCAATACAAATGATTGATAAATAAAGAATAAAAGTTTTTGGGGTCGTTTTTCGAAGCTTTTGAAAAAAGCTTCACCAAAAACTTTTATAATTTCAGGACACGATCTCCGCCCTCAGCCATCAAGTTGCAGGGCAGTGCGGGTGCGCTCGCGCACCTGTGCGCACAGGGCCGCATCCTGCCCCAGCCTGGTGCCATAGGAAGGCACCATCTCGCGCAGCCGCGCCTCCCATTGGGGCAGGCGGTCGGCAAAGCAGCGCTGAAGCACGGTGAGCATGATGGGCGCTGCGGTGGAGGCGCCGGGCGAGGCCCCAAGCAGCCCCGCGATGGAACCGCCGCCGCCGGTCACGACCTCCGTGCCGAACTGCAGCACGCCGCCCTTCTTGGCGTCCTTCTTGATCACCTGCACGCGCTGGCCTGCGGTAATCAGTTCCCAGTCCTCCTTGCGGGCGGTGGGCACGAAGTCGCGCAGCGCCTTGAGCCGGTCCTCGTTGGACTGCATGACCTGCTGGATCAGGTATTTGGTCAGCGGCATGTTGTCGCGCGCGACCGCCATCATCGCCCCGATATTGTCCATGCGGATGGAGCGCGGCAGGTCGAGCCATGACCCCTGCTTGAGGAACTTGGTCGAGAACCCGGCATAGGGGCCAAACAGCAGGCCCTGCCTGCCATCGATCACACGGGTATCAAGATGCGGCACCGACATGGGCGGCGCACCGACCGAGGCCTTGCCATACACCTTGGCATGGTGCTGGCTCACCACATCGGGGTTGGTGCAGCGCAGGAACTGCCCGCTGACGGGAAAGCCGCCAATGCCACGGGCTTCGGGGATGCCGCTTTTCTGGAGCAGGTGCAGCGCTCCGCCACCTGCGCCAACAAATACGAATTTGGCGCGCACCCTGCGCTCGCCCCCGCCATGCACGGCACGGACCGCGACATCCCACTGCCCGTCGCCCGTGGGGGTGAGATCCTCGACCTCATGGGCAAGGTTGAGGTCAAAGCCGGGCTTGCTGGCCAGCAGGTCGATCAACCGGTGCGTCAGCGCGCCAAAATTCACGTCCGTGCCCGCAGGGTGCCAGGTTGCGGCCAGAGGCTGGCCGGGCGCGCGGTCCTGCATGACCAGCGGCATCCACTGCCGCATCTGGCCTTCATCGGTGGTGAACGACATGCCCTCGAACAGCGGGTGCTGCTGCAGGGCCGCGTAACGGCGGCGCAGGAAATCAACATTCTCCGCCCCCCACACAAAGCTCATATGCGGAATGGGGTTGAGGAAATCACGAGGGGAGGCGATCTGCCCGGTCTCGACAAGGTAGGACCAGAACTGGCGCGAAACCTGAAAGGCCTCGTTCACGTTCACGGCCTTGGAAATATCCACCGTGCCATCGGGGCGCAGGGGGGTGTAGTTCAGCTCGCACAGGGCCGAATGGCCGGTGCCCGCGTTGTTCCAGCCATTCGAGCTTTCCAGCGCCACGTCATCAAGCCGCCCGAACAGGGCGATGGACAGGCCGGGCTCAAGCTGGCGCAGCAGGGCGCCGAGCGTTGCACTCATGATGCCGCCACCAATCAGGACCACATCGTACGTGGTGGCGGATGAGGGATTCGAGGTCATGGCATTCTCCGGATCGGCATCGGAAACCCGCTGCGTGACTGTTCATCGGCTGGACCGGGCAGCCCGCCCGGCGGCGCGGGACACCCGGCCTGATTACATTCATGTCGGCGCCGGTGGCACCCGGCGCGCCGGCCCCATGCGCCATGGGCAACCGGACTGTCAGCCCTTTCCTTGCCACCATGTGCGCCGGGGCGCTGCATCATCTCTACGCGAGGACGCCATATTCATGCCCCAATGGCCCCTGCCCGTTCGCCCCCGCGCGGGCAAAAAACCGGCCCGCGCGCAGGCGCCGGCCTTCCCTACACGCATCGCGGCGCGGCGTCATCCGCACTGGTCCATGCAGGTGGCCGGAGTCCCGCCATAGCCGTGGCGGATCATAACCGCCGCCACCATGCATGACAGCACGCGCACCGCCACCGGGTCGGCCCGGCTGGTCAGGATGACCGGCACGCGCATGCCCATGACAATGCCCGCCGCCCGCGCCTGCCCGATGAAGGTCATCTGCTTGGCCAGGATGTTGCCTGCCTCAAGATCGGGCACCACCAGAATATCCGCCTGCCCCGCAACCGGCGAGACCACGCCCTTGCAGCGCGCCGCCTCGGGGCTGACGGCATTGTCCAGCGCCAGCGGCCCGTCCATCACGGCACCCGTGATCTGCCCGCGTTCGGCCATCTTGCACAGCACCGCCGCATCGAGCGTGGAAGGGAGTGCGGGGTTGACCATCTCCACCGCCGAGAGCAGCGCCACCTTCGGCTGCGCCATGCCCAGCATGTGCGCAAGGTCGATGCTGTTCTGCACGATGTCGCGCCGGGATTCGAGGTCGGGCGCAATATTGACCGCGCCATCGCTGACAAGCAGCACGCGCGGGGCCTGCGGGGCATCGAGCACATAGACATGGCTCATGCGCCTCGCCGTGCGCAGCCCGCCCTCATGGTGGCCAAGCTCGTGCAGAAAGATGCGCGAATGCAGCGAGCCCTTCATCAACGCCGCCACCTCGCCATCGCCTGCCATGCGCACGCCGTGACGGGCGGCTTCCTCCGCCGTGGGCAGGTCGATGAAGGTGCACCCCGCAAGCGACACGCCCGATGTGCTGGCCAGTTGCCGGATATGCCCCTCCGGGCCAATCAGCACCGGCTGGGCCAGATTGTTACGCGCCACCTCGGCGGCAGCTTCAATGGCGGGCAGGCTGCACGGATAGACCACGCCCAGCCGCATGGGGGCATGGCCGGACAGGGTGTGGGCCAGATCATCAAAAAAATGCAGGCTACGCATCATGGCTTCTTTCGGGCCTTCTTTCGGGTTGCGGGCAGGGCCTGCTCCCCTGATGCCACAGCCCCCCGTATCCACCCGCCATCATCTTTATGCGAGGCACCAACAGGCACGGATGCGAACGCTGGCCGCTCCGCCCTGCGGGCACGCCTCCGCACGCGCCATTATTCAGGCCTGTAAAACCGCCCGATGGGCCGCACCACAAGCACGGCACTTCCACAGTTCCCCCCGTGACAGGTCACCTGCCCCTCATGCATGCTGGGGCGGAATACGGGCACGGGCCTGAACGGCGCCCGCCATCATCAAGGAGACCATTCATGTCCACCGCTTCCCTGATCGGTTTTATCGGCTTTGGCGCCATGGCGTCGCGCATGGGGGCCAATCTGGCCAAGGCGGGCTACAGGCTCGTGGCCTATACCCCATCAGGCAAGGGGGGCGATGGCAGCACGCGCTTCGTGTCCACGCCGCGCGCCCTGGCGCAGGAGGCGGATGTCGTGATCGTGTGCGTACCCGATGACGAGGCACTCGAAGCCTCGCTGCAGGGCGCGGAGGGCGCGCTGGCAGGCATGAAGCCCGGCAGCCTGCTGATCAATACCAGCACCGTCGCCCCCGAGACTTCCGTGGCCCTGGCCGAACAGGGCAAGGCGCTGGGGCTGACCGTGATCGACGCGCCCGTGGCGGGCAGCACGCCGGAGGCGGAATCGGGCAATCTGGTCATCCTCGCCGGTGGCACGGCGGAGGCGATCAGCCGCGCCCAGCCGATGTTTGACGCCATGGGCCGCCTGACCATCCATGCCGGCCCCGCGGGCAGCGGCTCCAGGCTCAAGCTCGTCATCAACGGCATCATGGGCGCCACGCTGGCCGTGGTGGCCGAAGGCGTGACCTATGGCCTGGCATCCGGGCTGGAGCGCGACATGCTGTATGACGCGCTTGATGCGGTGCCGGTCATCTCGCCGCACCACAAGCGCAAGCTCAAGGCTGCGAAGGCAGGTGATTTCAGCCCGCAATTCCCCACCCGCCTCATGCAGAAGGACATGCGCCTGCTGCTGACCGACGGCGCCCGGCAGTTGGCCCCGCTCCCCGCCATGGCCGCCGCCACCCAGAGCCTGTCGCTCACCCGCAGGCGTTACCCCAACGAGGATTATTCCGCCCTGTTTGCGGTAATGGAATCCATGGTGGCCAACACGCCCTGAGGAAGACTGCCGGTGTCAAAAGTTTCCGGGTGTCGCCCTTTTTCCAAAAAGGCGATGTCGTCCAAAGCTTTTTGAAAAAAGCTTCGCCAAAAACTTTTGTCTGACCGGGTTTCATATCCGCCCGCGCGCCATCGCGGCCATGACGGCCAGCCTGTCGCCCAACCCACGCGGCGGCGGGCTTGCTGGCACGGCGCGGGCTTTCATGTCGCGCAGGCCGAGGGCCGCAGGCAGGCTTGCGGCAAGCGCCGGGCGCGGCAGGCGGCCACCCGCGCGCGCCTGCGCCAGCCAGTCCTGCCCCTGCTGGCGCAATTCCATACGCAGGGTTTCGATCTGGCCGGGGCCTGCCTGCCCCGTGCGCAGCCCCTCACGCGTCAGGCCCGCATCAGCCAGCATGTCGTCAGGTAGCGGGCAGCGACCTGCGGCCAGCACGGCTGGCAGGTAGCGCACCAGCGCGCCCACCCCGTACACCCCGCCATACAGGCGCACCCGCTCCAGCACCGGGCCATCCTCAACGCCCGCGGCCATTGCCATGGCCACCTGCATGCCCCCCGCGCCCGCCAGCATGGCGGCCCGCCAGCATGCGCGCTCAGGCAGGCCGTCCAGTTCATCCTCGCGCGCCGTGATGATGGCCTCGATCGTATCGCGCCGCACCTGCCCCCCCGCCAGCAGGCCAAGCAGGGCGCGGGCGGTGTCGTGGCGCTGGGCGTTGCCGCTTTCCACCACGTCGCGCCACCATTGCAGGCGGATCAGCCCCGCCATCGGCCCCGCCACCGCCCATGAGGCAGGCGTGGCCACGGCGCGCACGCATTCATGGTTGAAGGCGATCAGCACCATCGCCGCCGCGCGGGCCGGAGCGGGCAGGAACAGCGCGCAGAAGAAGCGGTCCGGGTCCGCCGCGCGGGCGGCGCGCAGCATGGACACGCCATCGTGCACGACAGGAGATGCATCCATCGGACCGGTCATGGCGTTTGGTTCCGAAGGCATGGGAGGCGTTCGTTCATATGTCCGTCACTTGACGCACCGGGCCCGCCCCCATAGCAATCTTGGTATGGCGGCCGCGTGCCGCCCCTTGCAATTCCCAGGAGAATGTTCATGGCTTTCGAATTGCCGTCCCTTCCCTTCGCCTACAATGCCCTTGCCAACCGTGGCATGTGCCAGGAAACGCTGGAACTCCATCACGACAAGCACCATCAGGCCTATGTGACGGCGCTGAACGGGTTTGTCGAATCCAAGCCGGAACTGCAGGGCAAGTCGCTTGAGGAAATCATCCTCATGGTCAAGGGCAAGCCCGACCTCGCCCCCGTGTTCAACAATGCGGGACAGCACTGGAACCACATCCTGTTCTGGCAGAACCTGGCGCCCAAGGGCGGCGTGATCCCCGATTCCCTGAGCAAGAAGATCGTTGAGGATCTGGGCAGCATCGAGAAGTTCAAGGCTGACTTCAAGGCCGCTGCCGCCTCGCAGTTCGGCTCGGGCTGGGCATGGCTGGTTCTGGGTTCCGACGGCAAGCTGAAGGTGACCAAGACCGCCAACGGCTCCAACCCGCTGGCCGAAGGCCAGGGCAAGGTGCTGCTCGGCCTCGATGTGTGGGAGCACTCCTACTACCTCGACTTCCGCAACCGTCGCCCCGACTACATCGTCAACTACCTCGACCAGCTCGCCAACTACGAGTTTGCCGAGGCACAGCTCCAGTCCGCCTGATCTGGCCCTGCGGCCCGGACTACGGAAAACCCGGCCTCGCGTCGGGTTTTTTGCGTCCAGGGCAATTTCACCAGTTCGAATGTGTCCATTCAAACCGGATCTGCCCTAGTGCTTTTCGGGCGGGGCATTGCATCCCAGCGCACGCAGCTTCGTGCCGCGCATGAGTTCCGCCTCGATCTGTTCCAGCGTCATGCCCCGCGTCTCGGGCACGCGCAGCGCCACCATGGCCATGAACGCCACGTTGAGCGCCGCATAGACCCACAGCACCCGCCCCGCCCCCAGCACCTCGAGCCCGGTCAGGAACGTGGCGCTGACCACCATGTTGGCGATCCAGTTGGCGCAGGTGGAGCACGCCATGCCGAACTCGCGCCCGCGCAGCGGCAGGATCTCGGCGCAGAGCAGCCACGCCAGTGGCCCGGCCGAGAACGCGAAGGCCGCGACAAACACCAGCATGCACGCCCCCATCAGCAGCCGCAGCCCCGGCATGGGCGGCACGCCGCCTGCCAGGATCATGGCCTGCCCCGCCATGGCCAGCGCCATGACCGCGAATCCGCCAATCAGCATGGGCCTGCGCCCGATCCGGTCCACCCAGAACGTCGCCACAAAGGTTGAAAGCAGGTTGATCACCCCCACCCCCACCGGCCCCCACACCTGCACGTAATGGCTGTAGCCCACCAGCCCGATGATGTAGGGCGCGTAGTACAGCACCGCGTTGATGCCCGAGAACTGCTGCGCCACCTGCAGGCCCACTGCCAGCCACATGGCGCGGCGGCAGTTGGGGTCGTTCATGAAATTGCCGATGCCGTCCTTGCGTGCCGCCAGCCGGGCCATGATGGCGTTGCGCTCGGCCATGACCAGCCGGGGCAGGCCGCGCAGCTCGATCAGCACGCGCCGCGCGTCACGCTCGCGCCCCTGGGCCAGCAGCCAGCGCGGGCTGGGCGGCAGGAACATGACCCCCATCATGAACACAAGCCCCGGAAACCCCACGATGCCCAGCATCCATCGCCACACGCCAAAATAGGAAAACAGCCCATCCGACACGTAGGCCGCGAGCAACCCGCACGAGATCATGAGCTGATAGCCCAGGATCATCGTGCCCCGGCGGCCGGAATCGGCAATCTCGGCAATATAGAGCGGGGTGGTGAACGTGGTGGCCCCCGTGGCCACGCCAAGCAGCAGGCGGGCGAACAGAAGCGTGCCGAACGATGACGCCTCGGCACAGAGCAGCGGGCCGATCACGAACAGCCCCGCCGTAAGCACCAGCGTGCGCTTGCGCCCCCATGTGTGCGAGAGCCATGCGGCGGCCACCACGCCAAGGGCGGCACCAAGCAGCATGATGGCCACGATCGATTCGCGCTGCAGGTCCGACAGGGTGAATTCCTGCGCGATCAGGTCGAGCGCGCCGGACATGACCCCCGTATCCAGCCCGAACAGAATGCCTGAAAGGGCTGCCAGCCCCCCGATCAGCCCCGCGCGGCCACGTATGGCCGGGGGATGGTGGGAGCCTGCGGGCTGGCCTGTCTGCGCGATACCGGGCTGCCTGTGCATCCTGCCTGCTCCTGCTGTTGACAGCAGCAACGATGCAGACAGGGGGAAGTTCGCCCCACGCGGGGGCGAACATGGTCGCGTGGGGTGCGATCAGCCCTTTTTGGCCGCCTTTTCTGGCGTGCTGTCATTGGCGGGGGTGGCAGCGCTGGTAATGACCGAGCTGATGGTGTCGCGCAGCACGCTGACGCGCACGCCCTGCGCGATCTCGACCTCGACCTCGTTCGACTCCGCCGTAACCTTCTGCACCACGCCGATGATGCCGCCCGCCGTCAGCACCCGGTCGCCCCGGCGCAGCGCGGAAAGCTGGTTGCGCAACTGCTTCTGCTTGACCTGCTGCGGGCGGATGAGCAGGAAATAGAAAATGCCGAACATGGCCACATAGGGCAGCACCGCCATGATGCCATCACCACTCAGCAGGCCGCCACCCGCAGCCTGGGCATGGGCGGGCGTGGTCAGTAAATCATTGAAAATAGAGGCCATTGCAATCTTTCCGGCAGAATGAAGGGTTGAACGGGTTGCGGGTTTGCCATGCGGACCATAGTTTTCGCCTGTTTCCCGTCAAGGCGTTCGCCTGGCCCGTGTCAGCCAACGCGCTCCGGATCGCCCGGTGGCCTGCGCCACCGCCCTGTCATGCCCGAATCAGGATCGACGATGGACCAGACCACCCTCCCCGTTCTCGAACGCATTGCCGCAGCCCTCGAGCGCCTCTCACCCCCCGCACCCTCGCTTGCCGGGCTGGAGCAGGCGGATGCCTTCATCTGGCACCCCGCCCTTGGCCGCCTGACCCCCGTGGCCCACGTGGCGCATGTGGAGATGGGGCTGTTGCAGGGCATCGACCGCCAGCGCCAGATGCTGCTCGACAACACGCTGCACTTCGCGCACGGCCTGCCCGCCAACAACGCCATGCTGTGGGGTGCGCGCGGCATGGGCAAGTCCTCGCTCGTCAAGGCCGCCCATGCGCAGGCCAACCTGGTTGATGGCAGCCCCGCACCCCAGGGCAAGGGGCGGCTGGTGCTTGTCGAGATCCAGCGCGAGGATCTTTCCACCCTGCCCGACCTGCTGGCCCTGCTGCGTGAAAGCCCGCGCCGGTTCATCGTGTTCTGCGATGACCTGTCATTCGAGCGCGAGGATGCGGACTACAAGGCGCTCAAATCCGTGCTTGACGGCGGCATTGCCGGGCGGCCGCACAATGTCCTGTTCTATGCCACGTCGAACCGCCGCCACCTCATGCCGCGCGAGATGATCGAGAACGAAAGTTCGAGCGCCATCAACACATCCGAGGCCACGGAGGAAAAGGTCTCGCTTTCCGACCGTTTCGGGCTATGGATCGGCTTTCACAACTGCGCGCAGGATACGTTCATGGACATGGTCCGCGCCTATGCGAAGGAGCGCAACCTGCCGATCAGCGACAAGGATCTCGTGCGCCGCGCCAATGCGTGGTCGCTTTCGCGCGGCGGGCGCTCGGGGCGCGTGGCCTTCCAGTTCATCGAGGATCTGAGCGCCGAACTTTCTGCCCGGCCATGATCCATCACAAGGATTGATCCGTGCGGCTGCTGGCATGCTGGCATGCTCCATCCCCCTCGATGGACCACCACAGGCCGGCATGAAGCCCGATGCGAAAGGATGCGCCCACCGCGTTACAAAACATGACGGCACGGAAGCATTTGCCCTGCCCGTAAAAAACATCCTTAATATCGCCATGGCGACAGGATAACGTTCGGAATGCGTCGCAATACATGTTGTGCCCGACATCCTGCCAATGGCACATCCGGCTGCCATGCCCTGTTAACAGTCAAGAGAGACAATGGATCAGTCGTTACCGCCTGACAGCATGCAGTCCTCCGCCCCGGCCAGCGGGCGGGATCTGCGCCGAATCCGTGCCAACCCCGATTTCTGGTATCCCGTTGCGTGGTCACGGGAACTGAAACCCGGCAAAACCATTGGCACCCGCTATGCGGGCCAGCCCATTGCCCTTGTCCGCCCGAAGGAAGGGGGCAGCATTTTCGCGCTTGAAGACCGCTGCGCCCACCGTCAGGTGCCCCTGAGCAAGGGCACGGTCAAGGGCGACTCCGTGCAATGCTGCTATCACGGCTGGGCCTATGGCCGCTCGGGCCGGTGCATCGACGTGCCCTATCTGGGCAAGGGCAAGCTGCCCAACGGCGTGCGCACCTATCCCGTGCGCGAAGCCGATGGGCTGATCTTCGTTTTCCCCGGTGATCCGGCCAAGGCGGAGGCAACGCCCTTCCCGCGCCTGGCGGAGGTGGCGAACCCCGCCTACAAGACCCGCCGCTTTGGCCAGCTTGTGCATTGCCACTACAGCTTCATGCACGAGAACCTGATGGATATGAACCATCAGTTCATGCACATGAAGCAGATGGGCCAGATGAAGCCCCGCTTCCTCGGCCAGGAGCGTGGCCCCGGCCTGGTGGAGGCCCGCTACAGCTTTGCACGCACCAGCGGCAAGCAACCGATTGGCGAGGCGCTGATCTTTGGCCAGAAGCGCGACAACAGCGAGAAATTCGCCCATCGCGATGTCATGACCATCCGCACCACCTATCCCTACCAGACGCTTCATATCCAGACAGGCGACAGCCCGCCGGTCATGGATCTGTGGATTGCCTACGTGCCGCAGGATGAGGCGGAACTGACCAACCGCGTGTTTGGCCTGCTTTCCATCAAGCGGCCTGGCATTCCCGGCGTGCTGGACCTGGCCTGGCCGTTCCTGACCGCGTTCACCGAGCGGATCTTCCGCGAGGACCGCGAGATCGTGGAACTCGAGCAGAATGCCTGGTACGAACAGGGCGGCGACCGCAACCAGGAAATCTTCCCGGTCATCAACAACCTGCGTTCCCTGCTGGTTGAATGCGGCCTGCCCGCACAGGACGATACGCCCGCGCCGGTTGCACGGGGTGCGGCCTCGGCATGATGGATCAGGCGGGACATGGTTCGGTCACCTTACTTGAGGCCGGCGAATATCGCCTGCGTGAAGTCCGCACATCTGATGCGGGCACGATGCACAGGCTGATCAATGACTGGAGCGTGGTGCGGATGCTCAGCCGCGTTCCCTTCCCCTATTCGCTGGCCATGACCGAGGACTGGATCGCCTCCACCATCGAACAGTCGCAGCATGGCGAGGCCTATCACTTCGCCATCACCTGCCCGCAGTCCGACCAGCCCGATGCGCTGATCGGCTGCATCGGGCTGCGCATCAATGCCGCCGACCGCTCGTGCTCACTGGGCTACTGGGTGGGCCGCGCGCACTGGAACCGCAAGGTGGCCAGCACCACGGCGGGGCGGCTTGCCCGCTGGGCGCTGGCCAACCTGCCGGTGGACCGGCTGACCGCCTCCGCCGCACATGACAATCACGCCTCGATCGCGGTGCTCAAACGCATCGGCTTTCGGGAAAATGGCACAGGCACGCAGGAATTCGTCTCACGCGGCGGGGAATACCCGGTGCGCCTGTTTGAAGCACGGCATGCCGACCTGTCGGGCGAGGAGATGATGCAAGAGACCGAAGCAGGCGATACGCGCCGGATCGTGCTGGTGGCCGCCGTGGCCCTGGTGGATTCGGATGCCCGCGTGCTGCTGGCCCGCAGACCGGAAGGCAAGTCCATGGCCGGGCTGTGGGAGTTCCCCGGTGGCAAGGTGGAAACGGGCGAGACGCCCGAGGCCGCCCTGATCCGCGAACTCGATGAGGAGCTGGGGCTGGACGTGGCCCGCTCGTGCCTCGCCCCCTTCACCTTCGTCTCGCATGATTACGGGCATTTCCACCTGCTCATGCCGGTTTATGTCTGCCACCGCTGGAAGAACACCCCCACCCCGCGCGAGGGGCAGAAGCTGGAATGGGTGCCCGCCGCAAAACTGCGCGACTACCCCATGCCCGATGCCGACCGCCCGCTGATCCCGCTGCTGCAGGATCTGCTGTAAGAGAGTGTTTGAAAACCTGCCTCCCGTAAAAAATAAAAGGCGGCCCCGGATCAGACCGCGGGGAAGGCGTGTGGTTCCTGCCCCGGCACGTCCACGCGCAGGCTGAACAGGCTGCCTGCCTGCGGGGTGCGGGCCAGCACGTCATCGGGCGTGTTCTTGCGTGCCGTGGTCACGTATAGCGTGCGCAGGTCCGCCCCGCCAAAGGCCACCTTGGTCACGTTGCGCGCAGGCATGGCAATCGGCTCGAGGCGCGTGCCATCAGGTTGGAAACGCTCGATGCGCCCGCCATTCCATACGCCCACCCACAACGTGCCCGCACTGTCCACCACCACGCCATCGGGGTAGCCATTATCCACGCGGGCAAAGACCCGCCGGTTCGACAGGCTGCCATCAGCGGCGAGGTCAAACACGTAAATCACGCCCGCGGGCGAATGGTTGTGGTAAAGCCGCGTGCCATCGGGCGAAATGCCGGGGCCGTTGGTCACGACATAGCCTTCATCATGCCGCAGCAGGTCCAGCCCGTGCGCGGAGCGGGTGACGGAATACAACGCCCCGGAGGGCGTGCCTTCTTCATCATCCATGGTGCCAAACCACAACCGGCCTGTTGAATCCACGCAGCCATCATTGATGCGGTTGCCCGGATGCTCGGGCTCCACTTCCACCATGCGATGGAATGCGCCGGTGCCGGGATCGAACCGGTACAGGCCATCCTTCAGCCCGCAGACCAGCGTGCCATCGCTGGCCGGCACGACAAAGCCGGGCCGCGCCGGTGCCTGCCACGACGCCCTGGCCCCGCTGGCCGGGTCAAGCCGGTGGATGGCCTGGCCCACGATATCGACAAAATAAAGCGCCTGCTCGCGCATGGACCAGACCGGCCCCTCGCCAAGTTGCGCCCTGATATCCCATACGCATTGCGGGTGTGGCATCGCTGGCGTGTTCATGCAGTCTCCTTTGGGGTAAGCTTGTGGTCGTTACAGGGTGGGGCCAGAATGCCCCTGCCCGCAACCTAGTGGAATGCCGATCATGAATCCCACCGCCTGCCTGCTGGTCATTGGCAACGAAATCCTGTCCGGCCGGACACAGGATGTAAACGTGCAGTATATTGCCCGCCGCCTGTCGGAGACCGGCATAACACTCAGCGAAGTGCGCATCATTCCCGATATCCGCGCCGTCATTGTCCGTAACGTGACCGAGGCGCGGGCGGCCTATGACAATGTGTTCACCACCGGCGGTATCGGGCCGACGCATGATGACATCACCTCCGCCTGCGTTGCGGAATCGTTTGGCGTGCCGTGGGTGCACCACCCCGAGACCTTCAGCCTGCTCGAAGCCCATTTCCCGCCCGGCGAGTTCAACGCCGCCCGCCAGCGCATGGCCACCATGCCACAGGGGGCAACGCCCATCCGCAATGCGGTTTCGGTCGCACCCGGCTTTACCATGGGCAATGTGCATGTGATGGCAGGCGTGCCCCGCATCATGCGCGCAATGTTCGAGGAAGTGCTGCCCACCCTGCCCCACGGCACGCCCGTCACCTCACAGGCATGGCATGCCAATGGCCTGTATGAAGGCACGCTCGCCGCCCCGCTCGAGGCGATACAGGAGCGCTACCCTGCCATTGACATCGGCTCCTACCCCTACCGGCTTGATGAGAGCCAGCGCGGCGTATGCCTGCTGTGCAAGGGCACGGACACGCAGGCCGTAAGCGATGCCGCCACCGCCGTGCGCGACCTGATTGCGGGCCTTGGCTTCGCGCCGCTGCCGGGTGAACCGGCAAAAGCCTGAATTTATTAAAAAATAAAAGCTTCACCAAAAACTTTTACCAGCCGAAGCCATCAGGCGACGGCGTCACGCCCCATGGCGAGGAATTTCTCGCGGCGCTGCGCCTTGAGTAGCACGGGGTCCTTGGCCAGCAGGCCGGGCAGTTCGGCGGCAATGGCGTCGCCCACGGCGCGGATGGCAGCCTTGGGGTCGCGCTGCGCGCCGCCAAGCGGCTCGGGAATGATCCGGTCGATCAGCCGCAACTGGAGCAGGTCCTGCGCGGTGATCTTGAGCGCATCGGCTGCGGTTGCGGCCTGCTTGGGGTCGCGCCACAGGATGGAGGCGCACGCCTCGGGCGAGATGACGGAATAGATGGCGTGCTCGAGCATCATCACCCGGTCACCCGCGCCAAGGGCCACGGCGCCGCCGGAGCCACCCTCGCCAATGACGGTGGCAATGACGGGCACCGGCACGTTCAGGCAGGTCTCGATGGAGCGGGCAATGGCTTCCGCCTGGCCACGGGCTTCGGCATCGATGCCGGGCCATGCGCCGGATGTGTCGATAAAGGTCAGGACCGGCAGGCCGAATCGCCCCGCCAGCTTCATCAGGCGCTGGGCCTTGCGGTAGCCCTCGGGCCGGGCCATGCCAAAATTATGCTTGAGGCGGGTCTCGATCTCGGCGCCGCGCTCGGTGCCGATAACCACGACGGGCTGGTTATTGAACCGGCCCACGCCGCCAATGATGGCCTTGTCATCGCCAAACAGCCGGTCACCGGCAAGCGGCGAGAACTCGGTAATCAGCGCATCGATGTAATCGACCGTGTGCGGGCGCTGGGCATGGCGGGCCACCTGCACCTTCTGCCACGGGGTCAGCTTGGCGTAGGCCGTACGCAGCTGCCGGTCGGCTTTTTCGCTCAACCGGGTGATCTCTTCCGCGATGTTGATCCCGTCCGGACCGGACATCCTGCGAAGTTCGTCGATCTTGTTCTCAAGCTCGGCGACCGACTTTTCGAAATCTAGAAACTGGCGCATGCGCTACCGATAGCACAGCCTGCGTGCCAGCCAAACATTTTCGCGCATGGAATTCCGCCTGCCATGCATTTTTGTCCGTCCGGCCCTGCCGAGCGCTGGCGGACCACGCATCCCTCCAACGCGTATCGTATCCTGGGCGCGAGAGCGGTATTTTTTTAATGAAGGCAGCATTATTCAAAGCTTTTTGAAAAAAGCTTCACCAAAAACTTCTTTATGTCTGGCGACCTTTTTAACCCGTGCGATCCTGCCCCAGCGGGTGGTGCTGCGCCACGGCGTCACGCAGGCGGTCGAGCATGACATGGGTATAAATCTGGGTAGTGGCGATATCCGCATGGCCAAGCAGCACCTGCAACGCGCGCAGATCCGCCCCGTGGGCCAGCAGATGCGTGGCGAAGGAATGGCGCAGCACATGCGGCGACAGGCGCTGCGGGTCCAGCCCCGCGCGCAGCGCCACATCGTGCAAAATGCGGTCGAATCCCTGCCGCGTCATGGGCTGGCGGGCACTCCGGCCAGGGAAAAGATACGGGCTTTCACGCCCGGCATCGAGCGCCATCAGCGCCCGCGCCGCCTCACGCGCGCGGGCCGACATGGGCACCATGCGCTCGCGCCCGCCCTTGCCGCGCACCAGCATCATGCCCGGTGCCGCATCCAGCGCGCGGCGCGGCAGCGACAGCAGTTCCGATATGCGCAGGCCCGAGGCATACAGCATCTCGAGCGCCGCCCTTGCCACCATGAGCCTGCGCCTGCGCGCGGGTGTGGCATTGGGCTCGGGCACGCAGGCAGCCAGCAGTTCCGTCACCTCGGGCTCGGACAGGAATCGTGGCAGCGGCGCATCGAGCCGGGGGGCCTCAAGCAGGGCAGCGGGGTTGTCAGGCCGCATCCCCTCGCGGGCCAGGAACAGGAAATACTGCTTGAGGCATGACAGCCTGCGTGCCTGCGTGCGCGCAGCGAGGCCCTGCCGCGCAAGGCCAGAAAGGTAGTCGCGCAGGTCACTCTCGCCTGCCGTGAGCGGCGTTACGCCGCGGGCGTGCAGGCCAGCATTCATATCCGCAAGGTCGCGGGTATAGGCGCGGATGGTATTCAGCGCCGCCCCGCGCTCGGCCGCCTGCATTTCAAGAAAGGCGTCAACGCCGCTCGCGCTCACCCTGCCCCCCGCACGCTCAGCCCGGGGCCAGCGGGGCTACCGGCAGCGGTGCGGGCGCACCGAGGGGTGGCAGGGCCGCAGGCGGTGGCGGGGCGGCGAAGGACACATCCTTGTGCACATCTTCCTGCACCAGCGCGGGCGGAAAGGCCCCGAGCGCGAAAAAGCCCCCGATCACGCACAGAACCAGAACACTGGCGAGGGCAATAACAATACGGATCATTCAACCGCTTTCCTATGCTGCAAACCCCGGTGGCCCTGGCGGGCGCAGGCGCGTTGCCCCGCCCACGCGGAGCTTGCCCTGACCACGGACTCTACCGGTCCTGTCCTGCTGTATGTTAGGTTGCGCGGCATGTCACGCCAGATTCCCCCCATTCGGCCCCAGTCCGAGCCCGCATCCCTTGCCATCCCCCTTGACCTGAATGCCGTTGGCCCCGCCAGCCCCCGGCAGCCGGGCAGCGGGCGCACCATCGTGCTGGTCGGGCTGATGGGCGCGGGCAAGACCACGATCGGCCGCCTGCTGGCCGCCCGGCTGGGCGTGCCCTTTGTCGATTCGGACGAGGAAATCGAACGCGCTGCAGGCTGCACCATCGCCGACCTGTTCCAGCGCTATGGCGAGGCCGAATTCCGCCGGGGCGAGCGGCTGGTCATCCGCCGCCTGCTGTCCGGGCCGCCCGTGGTGCTGGCTACCGGTGGCGGGGCCTTCATGGATGGGCGCACGCGCGCGAGCGTGCGCGAGCATGCCGTCTCGATCTGGCTGCGCTGCCCGCTTGACGTGCTGGTGCAGCGCGTGGCCGACCGCACGCACCGCCCGCTGCTCAACAACGCAACGCCGCATGCGGTGCTGGCCGACCTTATGCGCCTGCGCCATCCGGTCTATGCGGAGGCGGACATTATCGTTGATTGTGGAGATGACAACGTGGAACACAGCGCCGACCATGTGCTGCACGCCCTGCAGCACAACCAGCAGCCCCTGCGCGTGCCCGTGCGGCTCGACCGCGCCAGCTACGAGGTGCTGATCGGCCCCGACGTGATCCGCCGCGCGGGCGCGCTGCTCGCCCCCGTGCTACCCCAGAAGCGGGTGATGGTGATTACGGATGCCACCGTCTCGCCCCTGCACCTGCCCCGCCTGCTCGAGGCCCTGGAAGAGACCGGCATCCGCGCCGAGACCATCACCATTCCGCCTGGCGAGGGATCAAAGAGCATCAGCCAGTACGAGCGCGTGACCAACGCCCTGCTCGAGGCGCATGTCGAGCGCGGCACGACGGTCGTGGCCCTTGGCGGCGGCGTGGTGGGCGACCTGTCGGGCTTCTGCGCGGCCACCACGCTGCGCGGCCTGCCGTTTGTACAGATCCCGACCACGCTGCTCTCGCAGGTGGATTCGTCAGTCGGTGGCAAGACCGGCATCAACACGCCCTTTGGCAAGAACCTGCTCGGCGCCTTTCACCAGCCCATCGCGGTGCTGGCCGATACCTCCACGCTCGCCACCCTGCCCGTGCGGGAACTCAGGGCCGGTTACGCCGAGATCGTGAAATCCGGCCTGCTGGGCGATGCAGGGCTGTTTGACTGGTGCGAGCGCCACGGCGCCGCGGTGCTGGCTGGTGATCCGGCCATGCAGGCCGAGGCCATCCGCCTTGCCTGCGCCTTCAAGGCCCGCGTGGTGGTGGCCGATGAGCGCGAGGAGCGCAAGGCCGATGGCCGCGCCCTGCTCAACCTTGGCCACACCTTTGGCCACGCGCTGGAAGCCGAGATGGGCTATGACGGCAGCCTGCTGCATGGCGAGGCGGTCTCGATCGGGCTGCGGCTGGCCTTCATGCTCTCGGTCCGGCTCGGCTACTGCCCGACCGAGGATCTCGACCGCGTCACCCATCATCTCGAACGCCTGTCCATGCCCGCGCGCATAGGTGACACAGGGCGCAATTTCTCCGCAGCCCAGCTCGTGCGCAACATGCAGCGCGACAAGAAGATGCGCGATGGCCGCCTGTCCTTCGTGCTCGTGCGTGGCATTGGCCGGGCCTTCACCTGCCGCGACGTGCCTGATGAGGCCGTACTTGAAGTCCTGCGCGCGGATGGCTGCACGGCCTGATGCCCTGGGCGGGGCTGTGATATTCTGACCACAGACCGCCCATATCCCCGCCGCGTGCCCCGCAACATTTACCTTATTTCAATCCTTGCCCCGCAAAACGATCCCGCCATGGATTGATGCGGATGAACGCAGTTTCGCACGCCCCTGATATCCCGCTGGCGCTGGAATGGCGGCGCATGCGCCGCCCGGATCAACCCGTATCAGGCCAGTGTGGAACATGCCCCCATCTCCACCAGATAAAGAAGGCGTCTGATCAAGCATCAAGGACGGGACCATGCGTCTTCGCGCGGCACTGCTGACGACTGCATTGACGACAACACCGGTCATGGCCGCCATGGCCACGACCATCACCGGGCCATACGTCGATATCGGCGGTGGCTATGACCTGACCCAGACACAGCACATGCACGCCTATGACGGGCAGGCAATAAGCGAAAACGAAAACCTGGCCGGCATTTCGAACCTGCCCCCGGCAGCCCAGAACTTTGTGAACAAAAACCTGCAACAGGAAATGAGTCCCGCCGCCCATGCCCGCGAGCGCATGCATCATGGCGATGGCTGGACCGGGTTCGCCTCCTTCGGCTGGGGCTTTGGCAACGGCCTTCGTGCGGAAGTGGAAGGGGCCTATAACTGGTCGGAAACCACCCGCTACACCACCACATCCTATGGTGGCGGCCACGGCAAGACCGATGGCGCCGACCGCTCCTATGGCGGCTTTGTCAACGTGCTGTATGACATCGACCTCAAGCGCCTGTTTGGCATCGACGTGCCCGTAACGCCCTTCATCGGCGTGGGCGCGGGCTATCTGTGGCAGACCGTGAATGATGAAACGCCTATCGCGAACAGCAACATAATCGTGCGCCATAACGGCACCAATGGCAGCTTTGCCTATCAGGGCATTGTTGGCGCGGCCTATGACATTCCCGGCGTGCCGGGCCTGCAGATGACCACCGAATACCGCATGATCGGCCAGGTGGAATCCTTTAATTCGGGCAATCTCGGCCAGACTGCCTTCAATCCCAGCAACACGCCGGTGGCCGACCACGATTCCATCCGTTACGACCAGCGCTTCAACCATCAGTTCATCGTAGGCGTGCGCTACGCTTTCAATACCGCCCCGCCTCCGCCGCCGCCCGCACCCGTAATCGTGCCACCCGCGCCTGTGGCCGCCCGCACCTATCTGGTGTTCTTTGACTGGGATGGCGCAACCCTGACGCAGCGCGCGCGCGCCATCGTGGCGCAGGCGGCGCAGGCCTCCAGCCATGTGCAGACCACCCGGCTTGAAGTAAACGGTTATACCGATAACTCCGCCGCCCACCCCGGCCCGCGTGGCGAGAAATACAACCTTGGCCTGTCACTGCACCGGGCAGAGAGCGTGAAGGCGGAACTGATCCGCGACGGGGTGGCAGCCAGCGCCATCGACATTCATGGCTATGGCGAGGCCCACCCGCTCGTGCCGACCGGCCCCGACACGCGCGAGCCACAAAACCGCCGGGTGGAAATCATCCTGCACTAGGCATGACTGCAATATATTGAAAAAAATGGAGAATCCGGCGCGGGGCGCATTGGCCTACACCCCGCGCCAAAGAATCCGTTTCCGGCCCCGAAACGGGTTGAAACAGACCTTCCGTTTACACCATTGTCCTATGCAAAATGAGGGGGGCTAGAAGAGTAGTCCAAAAAAATCCTTATAAAATCAGGGTTTTTTATAGACCGCCGCAAAGAGGCCCCAAAGATATGTGTTTTTTTTGCCACACCTGTCCCGCATGGCGCATTTTGCCCATTCTCAAGCCGGGCCAGACAGGCTAATCCCCGCTTCATAGCTTGCGGGTAATCTCAGGCTGCCCTGTCTCGGGGCAAATCCCATTGCCCGATCACAAGACGGGGCTCTGCCCTGCAACAACAGATTAAGGACTGAAACATGCGTCTTCGCGCAGCGTTACTGGCAACCAGCCTGCTGGCAGCGACACCGTTCGCAGCCAAAGCCACGACCATCACCGGCCCGTATGTCGATATCGGCGGCGGCTATAACCTGACCCAGACCCAGCACATGCGTGATGCGGGTGGGGATGACGGCAACGGCGAAGGCCGCCTTGGCCACCGTCACGGCTGGACGGGCTTCGGTTCGGTTGGCTGGGGCTTTGGCAACGGTCTGCGCGCTGAAGTTGAAGGTGCCTATAACTGGTCCGAAATCTACAGCAAGGCCCGTGGCGACAAGGGCAGCGACCGCTCCTATGGCGGCTTCGTCAACGTGCTGTATGACATCGACCTGAAGCGTCTGTTCAACATTGACGTGCCCGTCACGCCGTTCGTCGGTGTTGGTGCCGGTTACCTGTGGGAGAACATGCAGAAGGGTGCTTATAGCGGCGCCTACAACCAGGGTGCCGGTTCCAGCCTGAAGGGCACCAACGGCAGCTTCGCCTATCAGGGTATCGTCGGTGCGGCCTATGACATTCCGGGCGTGCCCGGCCTGCAGATGACCACCGAATACCGCATGGTTGGCCAGGTCGAGTCCTTCGGCATGGGCAACATCCGTGCGGAAGACGGTTCGGCCGTGCGCTTCGACCACCGCTTCAACCACCAGTTCATCGTAGGCGTCCGCTACGCGTTCAACAACGCGCCGCCGCCGCCGCCGCCGGCTCCCGCCGTCGTGCCGCCCGCGCCGACCGCAGCCCGCACCTACCTGGTGTTCTTCGACTGGGACGGCGCAGCCCTGACCGGCCGCTCGCGTGAGATCGTGGCCGAAGCCGCTCAGGCTTCCACCCACGTCCAGACCACGCGCATCGAGGTCAACGGCTACACCGACAACACCTCCGCCCATCCGGGTCCGCGCGGTGAGAAGTACAACCTTGGCCTGTCCATGCGTCGTGCTGACAGCGTGAAGGCTGAATTGATCCGTGACGGCGTGCCCGCCAACGCCATCGACATCCATGGCTATGGCGAAGCCCACCCGCTGGTGCCCACCGGTCCCGACACCCGTGAGCCCCAGAACCGTCGCGTCGAGATCATCCTGCACTGATCCCGACCAGATTGGTCAAAGAAAAGGGAGCCTCCGGGCTCCCTTTTTTTTGTTTTTGAAACTTTGTTTAATGTTGCCCGAAGAGCCAGAACCGCTGTGTTTTTCATGCCACAAAATCTGCAAAATCTTCTGGCACAAGATTGTTTACAACAGTCTGGATACTTCATAAGTCATTGTTTCTAAATTAGAAAATACACATCGCCGGTTGGCCCGCACCATATGTTACCTTTGTGCACGGCTGGAACAACGGGCAGCGCGGAACCACATGTCTGGCATCGTGTTTAAGTGACGAAAGCGATTAATCATCGCATCATGGCAATGATGTCGTTTACAAAGAAGTAATAACATGAGGAAGGACCACCAGATGCGTCTCCGCTCTGCCCTGCTGGCAACCAGCCTGCTGGCAGCGACACCGTTCGCAGCCAAGGCCACGACCATCACCGGCCCGTATGTCGATATCGGCGGCGGCTACAACCTGACCCAGACACAGCACATGCGCTCTACGGGTGGGGATGACGGCTACGGCGTAGGCCGCCTTGGCCACCGTCACGGCTGGACAGGCTTCGGTTCGGTTGGCTGGGGCTTCGGCAACGGCCTGCGTGCTGAAGTTGAAGGTGCCTATAACTGGTCCGAAATCTACAGCAAGGCCCGTGGCGACAAGGGCAGCGACCGCTCCTATGGCGGCTTCATCAACGTGCTGTATGATATCGACCTGAAGCGTCTGTTCAACATTGACGTGCCCGTCACGCCGTTCGTCGGTGTCGGTGCCGGTTACCTGTGGCAGAACATGCAGAGCGGCGCTTACTCCGGCGACATCGGCTCCAAGCTGAAGGGCACCAACGGCAGCTTCGCCTATCAGGGTATCGTCGGTGCGGCCTATGACATTCCGGGCGTGCCCGGCCTGCAGATGACCACCGAATACCGCATGGTTGGCCAAGTCGAGTCCTTCGGCATGGGCAACATCCGTGCGGAAGACGGTTCGGCCGTGCGCTTCGACCACCGCTTCAACCACCAGTTCATCGTAGGCGTCCGCTACGCGTTCAACAACGCGCCGCCGCCGCCGCCGCCGGCTCCCGCCGTCGTGCCGCCCGCGCCGACCGCAGCCCGCACCTACCTGGTGTTCTTCGACTGGGACGGCGCAGCCCTGACCGGCCGCTCGCGTGAGATCGTGGCCGAAGCCGCACAGGCTTCCACCCACGTCCAGACCACGCGCATCGAGGTCAACGGCTACACCGACAACACCTCCGCCCATCCGGGTCCGCGCGGTGAGAAGTACAACCTTGGCCTGTCCATGCGTCGCGCTGACAGCGTGAAGGCTGAACTGATCCGTGACGGCGTGCCCGCCAACGCCATCGACATCCATGGCTACGGCGAAGCCCACCCGCTGGTGCCCACCGGTCCCGATACCCGTGAGCCCCAGAACCGTCGCGTCGAGATTATCCTGCACTGATCATACTAAAGAAAAAGGCGCTTCAAGCGCCTTTTTCTCTTTTTCCAGCCAGTCAATCATTCTATCAGACTGCCAGTACGGGCGCGGCAATGCTTTGACAGCAATCTATTCTGCCAACCCGCTTTCCCGGTTATGAAGGGTCATCCCGTGTTCAAAATCCGCTCTGAAAAGCTGCAACAATTCGTCAAATTCGGAATTGTCGGCACATTGGGGCTTGGGTGGGACACGGCAACGGTTTATGGCCTGCGCCCCTTTGTGGGGCTGACCACGGCCACCATCGCCGCCTATTTCATTGCCGCCTCGATCAACTGGCTGATCAACCGGCTCTGGACCTTTCGCAAGGCGGGGAACCAGCACCATTTCTTCATCCAGTGGCTGCGCTTCCTTGCAGGGAACGCACTGGGCTTTTTCCTGAACCGTGGCTGCGTGTTCATGCTGTTCCACACATCCCCCGTGTTCAAGGCCTATCCCTTTCTGGCACTGGCGGCGGGTTCAGTCGCGGGCATGATGGCGAACTTCCATATCAGCCGCAAACTGGTCTTTCATTCCCAGCCAACAGTCACGCCCCGCAAAACAGCCGAGATCCTGCCCTTTCACGCCGAACGCCCCGTGCCCCAGAACGCGGTCTCGAGCCGCACCGCCGTGGCAAACGCACGCAACAAGGTCGGATAACGCGCCTGCGCCCCATAGCGGGTGGCCAGCGCGTCAAGCTGGCGAATGCCGTCTTCCACCAGTTGCGTATATTCCTCCCCCCCATAAAGCGCGATCCATGACCAGTACGGATTGCCCTCGCGCCGTGTCAGCGGGCTTGCATGCAGCCGTGCACCAACCTCCGCATAGCCGATCAGGCACGGGGCCATGGTCACCAGCAGGTCCAGCAGGTCGCCCGCCTGGGCACGGTCAAGTATAAAACGGCTATAGGCAAGTAATTCGAGCGATTCCTCTGCCTGTTCCAGCGCAGCTTCTTCTATGCCCCATGTGCGGCAGTAGCCCACATGCATGGCCAGTTCCGTATCCAGTATGCCCGACATCAGCCCCGCCGCATGCCGCATGCCAGCCACCGTATCGGCCTTGTACACCGCCAGTGCACAGGCGCGGGCATACTGGATGAGGTACAGATAATCCTGAATCAGGAAATTGCGGAACGCTTCGGGCGGTAATGTGCCATCCGCAATTCCGCGCACAAAGGGGTGGCGCACGAAGCCCAGCCACTGCGCCATGCAGTCACGGCGCAGGCGGCCTGCAAGCCCCGTGGCCAGCAGGGGCCAGTCACGTTCGGCCTGCCATTCGTCGTCCATGTTCCATCCTTTCATGCCGGGCGCGTGCCTGTCACGCATTCGCCATCTGGGGTTTACACGCATGTTGGCACTTCCGGTCTGGTGCTACGTGCGCTAGGTGAATGAATCCGGTTTTACATCTATATCTTTCAATACAGGATCGTCTGTTTCCCGCCATGCCCACAACAAACGACATTCGTGCCACCTTCCTCGACTATTTTGCGGGGAACGGGCATCAGATCGTGCCGTCCTCGTCACTGGTGCCGCATAACGATCCGACACTGCTCTTTACCAATGCGGGTATGGTGCAGTTCAAGAACGTGTTCACCGGGCAGGAAACCCGCCCCTATTCCCGCGCCACCACGGCCCAGAAGGTCGTGCGCGCGGGCGGCAAGCACAACGACCTGGACAATGTGGGCTACACCGCCCGCCATCATACCTTTTTCGAAATGATGGGTAATTTCTCATTCGGGGACTATTTCAAGGCGGAAGCCATTGAACTGGCCTGGAAGCTGGTCACCGGCACCTTCGGCCTGCCCAAGGAAAAGCTGCTGACCACCGTCTATGCCGATGACGAGGAAGCAGCCGCCCTGTGGCGCAAGATCGCCGGCCTGTCCGATGACCGGATCATCCGCATCCCCACCTCCGACAATTTCTGGCGCATGGGCGATACCGGACCCTGCGGCCCGTGCTCGGAAATCTTCTATGACCATGGCCCCGAAGTGGCAGGCGGCCCGCCGGGCTCGCCTGATGAGGACGGCGACCGGTTTACCGAGATCTGGAACCTCGTGTTCATGCAGTATTTCGAGAACCCGCCCGGCACGCGCTCGCCGCTGCCGCGCCCGTCGATTGATACCGGGCTGGGGCTGGAGCGCTTTGCCGCCATCCTGCAGGGCAAGCGCGACAATTATGACACCGATACCTTCCGCGCGCTGATCCTGGCCTCGGCCGAGGTCACGGGCCAGGACCCTGATGGCCCGTTCAACGCCAGCCACCGCGTGGTGGCCGACCACCTGCGCTCGACCTCGTTCCTGATCGCTGATGGCGTGCTGCCATCCAAGGACGGTCGTGGCTACGTGCTGCGCCGCATCATGCGCCGCGCCATGCGCCACCTGCACCTGATGGGCACGACGGAGCCGACCTTCTACCGACTGGTCCCGGCGCTGATCCGGCAGATGGGCGAAGCCTATCCCGAACTGATCCACGCCCGCGCCCTCATCGAGGAGACGATGAAGGGCGAGGAGCTGCGCTTCAAGGCGATGCTCGACCGTGGCCTGTCGCTGCTGGCCGACGAGACCGAACGCCTTGGCGATGGCGCGCCGCTCCCCGGCGATGTGGCCTTCAAGCTGTATGACACCTTCGGCTTCCCGCTCGACCTGACGCAGGACGCCCTGCGCGGCACCAGCCACGGCGTGGACGTGGAAGGCTTCAACGAGGCGATGGACGTGCAGCGCAAGCGCGCCCGCGCCGCCTGGAGCGGCTCGGGCGACAGTGCGACCGAGACCGTGTGGTTCGAGGCACGCGACACCTTCGGCGCCACCGAATTCCTGGGCTACACCACCGAGACCTCGGATGCCGAGGTGCAGACCGTGGTGGTGGACAACGCGCAGGTCGAAGCCGCAGGCCCCGGCACCAAGGTGGCCCTGCTGCTCAACCAGACCCCGTTTTATGGCGAGAGCGGCGGCCAGGTGGGCGATACCGGCACCATTACCGCACCCGGCCTGCACATTGCCGTAACCGACACCCAGAAGAAGCTGGGCGACCTGCTGGTGCATTACGGCACCGTCATCGAAGGCACGGTCAAGCCCGGCATGGCCGTGACCGCGCAGGTGGATCACGACCGCCGCAGCGCCATCCGCGCCCACCATTCGGCAACGCACCTGCTGCACGAGGCCCTGCGCCGCAGGCTTGGCGCGCATGTGACCCAGAAGGGCAGCCTGAACGCGCCCGACCGCCTGCGCTTTGACGTAAGCCAGCCCCGCCCGATCACGCCCGAGGAACTGGCCGAGATCGAGGCCGAGGTGAATGCCCGCATCCGCGAGAACACGGATGTCACCACACGCAGCATGACGCCGGAAGAAGCCATCGAGCAGGGTGCGATGGCCCTGTTTGGCGAGAAATATGGCGATGAGGTCCGCGTTGTTTCCATGGGCGGGCCGGAAGAAGGCCGCGCGGGCTGGTCGATCGAATTGTGCGGCGGCACGCATGTGCGCCGCACGGGCGATATCGGGCTGTTCCGCATCACGTCTGAAAGTGGCGTGTCCTCCGGCGTGCGCCGCATCGAGGCCGTGACCGGTCTTGCCGCGCAGAACGCGACACTGGCTACTGAAGAACGCCTGAACCAGATCGCCGCCATGCTGCGCGTGCCCGCGGCCGAAGCGCCTGAGCGCCTGGCCGTGGTGCTGGAAGAGCGCAAGGCGATGGAGCGCCAGATTTCCGACCTGCAGCGCAAGCTGGCCTCGGGCAGCCAGGCAGCCGCAACCATTGTGGAAATTGGCGGCATCAAGCTTGATGCCCGCAATGTGGGCGAACTGCCGCCCAAGGAACTCAAGCCGCTGGCGGATTCGCTGCGCAAGGAAATCGGCTCGGGCGTGATCGCGCTTGTTTCCACAGCCGATGGCAAGGGCAGCATTGTCGTTGCCGCAACGCCGGACCTGGCCGAGAAGGTCGATGCCGTCACCCTGGTGCGCGCGGCAAGCGCTGCCATGGATGGCAAGGGTGGCGGCGGCCGGCGCGACATGGCGCAGGCCGGTGGCCCGGACATCAGCAAGGCCGATGCAGCGCTTGAGGCCGTGCGTGCAGCCCTGGGACAGGCCGCCATGGCCTGATCAGGCGACCCGGATTTTCCATACGCCCATGCAACGGCGCACCTCGGTGCGCCGTTGTGCTGTACCGCGCTTGCTGCAAGACAGAAATACTTCAATGCATAAAGTTAATATTCATTAACTATATTATGATAACATAGTATTTCCGTATAACTTCATAGCGAAACAAATGGGACTGCCAGATGTTTCCATGATATAGACAAAGCGGGACATGCCTCCGACCGGTGCATAGCCCCTTGATGCCACAACAGGACATGACTTCACACCGGTCCGGACATTCAGGTGACAGGATATTACAATGGCCCATACCAATACTGCCCGGGAAACCCTTATCGACCTGCTGCACGGGGTGGAGCGTTTCAACACCGAAGTCTTTCCCCAGAACCGTGACCTCTTCGCCAGCTTGGCCGAGAGCCAGTCCCCCGATACGCTGTTCATCGCCTGCGCCGATAGCCGGGTGAACCCCAGCATGATCACCCAGACCCAGCCGGGCGACCTGTTCGTGCTGCGCAACATCGGCAATATCGTGCCCGCCTATGGCGAGATGCTCGGCGGCGTGTCGTCGGCCATCGAATACGCGGTCAGCGCGCTCAAGGTCTCGCATATCATCGTGTGCGGCCATTCCAACTGCGGCGCGATGAAGGCCCTGCTCGACCCGCAGGCCAGCCAGCTCGACAAGATGCCCACCGTGGCAAGCTGGCTGCGTAATGCCGAGGCCGCGCGCGCCGTGCTCGAGGCTACCGATGCCGGCCCCGCCACCGTGCGCAGCCTGTCCGAACAGAACGTGCAGCTCCAGATCGCCCACCTGCGCACCCACCCCGCCGTGGCGGCGGGGCTTGCCCGCGGCACCCTGACATTGCAGGGATGGTTCTATGATATTGCCAGCGGGGAAGTGGTGGTGCTCGATGAAACCTCGCGCACCTTCATCCATGTCGATGAAGCGATTGCCAAACTGCGCGCCCAGCAGGCCGACAGCGCCACGGCGTAACCTCCTGCCATGGCCAGCCCTGGCCGGGCTGGCCATGATCTGGGTCGCCTGCCCCGCATGGGCGGCGGGCAGCCTGAAACTGGCGACCTGGAATCTGGAATGGCTGACCACGCGCGCGCAGGGCGACCCGGCCCTGCCGCCCGATGTCACGCCTCGCACTGCGGCTGACATGGCGCGGCTGGCACATTATGCCAGCAGACTTGCCCCCGATATCGTGGCACTTGAGGAAGTGGACGACCCGGTCCTTGCCGCCAGCCTCTTCCCCACGCCCGCCTATCATCTCTTCATAACCGGTGATTCCGTGGTGCAGCGGGTCGCCGCCGCCGTGCGGACCGACCTGCCTGTCGTGCGCCACCCCGATGTCACGGCACTTGATGTCTATGCCGCCGATGCCCCGCGCCACCTGCGCGCGGGGCTTGACCTGACCATCGGCACGGGGGCTGACAGCCTGCGCGTGCTGGTGGTGCACCTCAAGGCCGGATGCCGCGATTCCAGCCCCGCCGACCGCAGGCCTGCCTGCAATACCCTGCGGCGGCAGATGGCCGTGGTGCAGGACTGGATCATGGAGCGACAGGATGAAGGCGAGGCCTTCGCGGTACTGGGCGATTTCAACCGCCTTTTCGCCCCCGATGACCCGATGCTGCATGCTCTGGGTGAAAACGGTCCCCTCACGCTGGTCACGGCAGGCCATGCCAGCCCGTGCGAAGGGGGAACCTACTTCATTGACCATCTCATCATGGGGGGTGCTGCGCGCGACTGGGTGCAGCCGGGCAGCCTGCGCGTGATGCTCTATCATGACCGGGCGCAGGACGGCAGCGCCCACCTGTCCGATCACTGCCCGGTTTCGGTCCGGCTGTCGCTACCGTAAGGGGAAGCGTGCTTATTCGGGCCAGATACCCGAGGCATGCAGGGCACTCCACCCCACAATCATCACGATCATCACGAACACCACCGCCCCCATGAGCTGGAACAGCTCCTTATAGGGCATGAATGGCGGGGCTTGCGCCGCATCAACCGCGGCCTGCGTGGTGGCCACGGCATCATGCGGGGTGGCGACAACCTGCGTCTGGGCCTCGGGCACGGGGCCGGGATCGGGAACCGTGCTCGCGGCCATGGCCGCTTCATCTTCCTGCACGGCTTCATGCAGGGCCTCAACCGGGTGTTCCACCCCTACGGGCACAGCGGACTGCGCCACCACGGCCGGATCCTGATCGGGGGTATCGGTCATTGACGCTGTACTCCTGCTTTGGCCAAGTCTATGCCATATAGGACAGCCCGGCACGATAACCAGGGCACAGAATAGGACATCCCGTGCCATACTGCCACATGCCCCATGAACAGGAGAGATGCATGCCAGCCCTGAAACCGACCCGCCGGGAGTGCCTTGCCGCATTGGCCGCCAGCCTGCTGCCCCTGGCCCTGCCCGGCATGGCCCATGCGGGCAGGCCGCTGCGCATTGGCATGATCGGGGCGGGCCATGTCGGCGCCACGTTGGGACAGTTGTGGACGCGGGCAGGCCATCAGGTCATGTTCAGCGCGCTCGAGCACAGGGAGGCGGAAAAGCGGGCATCGGAATTCTACCCCCTCGCCCGCGCGGGCACGGTGCAGGAGGCCGCGAAGTTTGGCGATGCCGTGGTGCTGGCCGTGCCCTATGGCGCCCTGCCCCAGTTGGGCCACACCATTGGCTCCATCGTGGGATCGAAGCCGCTGATTGACGTCACCAACCCCTATGGCTGGCGCGATGGCAAGGTCGGGCGGCTGGCGCTGCGCAATGGCGCGGGCATTACCACGCAGTCGTTCTTTCCGGCTGCATCCGTGGTGCGGGCCTTCAATTCCGAGGACATGACCACGCTTGCCGCCCAGACATGGCGCCCGCCGCCGCGCCTGGCCCTGCCCATGGCGGGCGACGTGATCCAGGCGCTGTACGTGGCGGGCTGGCTGATCCATGACGCGGGGTTTGACCCGGTCATGGTGGGGCCGCTTTCAACGGCGAAGCTGTTCCAGCCCGGCGGCCCCGCATTCGAGGCACAGATGAACGCCACCGACCTGCGCCACCTGCTTGGTGTTACGGCCAACAACCCCGTTGACCGCACGCTGGCCACTCAGTTCGCGGGCGGGATGTAATTCGCCTGCCGCAGCGCGAAGCCGAACTGCACCCAGCCAATGCCGGCTGCAATCAGTTCAACGGCAATGAACGTGCCGATCAGCCACAGCCCCGACCACGGCAGGGTTACGTACAGGCACACCCCCACCAGCAGGCTGATCAGCCCGCCAAGCAGGATGAACCACCACCCCTGCAGCCCGCGCTGCTGGAACGCCATGATGATGCGCGCGATGCCCGATATCACCAGGCAGGCGGAAATGAAGAGGGTGATGACCATGGAGCCGGTGCTCGGCTCCTCCATCATCATCGTGCCTGCAAGGATATAGAGCGCGCCGCCCGCAATCGACATAAGCCGCCCGCTCCAGTCACGCACCACGAAGGCATGCACAAGCTGCACCGTGCCCGCCACGAACAGGAGCACGCCAAACAGGATGGTGCTGGCCAGCGAGACCGCCAGCGCATCCACCCATGCCATGATGCCCAGGCCGAACGAGATCGCGCCCAGGCCCACAAACAGCGGCCAGCGCTGCGTCAGTGACGTATCCATTGAGTGAAGGTCCTCCTGATTATTGATGGACGGGTTCATCCGCATGCTGCCCGTTTCATAACAGGCGGCAGCCCCGATGCGATACAGGCTTTGTGGCAATGATTGACACGCACCCCCCGGTACTTCTATACGCGCCCGACTGCCGGGAACGTGGACGATACGGCTGGTGCCCATGGGTGATTGCTCCCCGGCGCCAGTAATACGGATCGCGCCCGCCCTGTTCATGCGGAACAGGGCCTACCGGTGCCACATCATGGCCCAGGGCGCACGCCACGGGCCATGCAGATTGAAGAGAAGAGAGCGCACCATGAGCAAGCGCCTTGAGAGCAAGTATAAAATTAACCGCCGCCTTGGCGTAAACCTGTGGGGCCGCGCCAAGTCGCCGGTCAACAAGCGCGAGTATGGCCCCGGCCAGCACGGCCAGCGCCGCAAGCAGAAGCCCTCTGACTTCTCCGTGCAGCTGATGGCCAAGCAGAAGCTCAAGGGCTACTACGGCAACATTGGCGAGAAGCAGTTCCGCAAGTATTACGATGAGGCCGTGCGCCGCAAGGGTGATACCTCGGAGAACCTGATCGACCTGCTCGAGCGCCGGCTGGATGCGGTCGTGTACCGCCTGAAGTTCGCGATCACCCCGTTCGCGGCGCGTCAGTTCATCAGCCACGGCCACATCACGGTCAATGGCCGCAAGGTCAACATCCCCTCCTTCCTGGTGCGTGATGGCGACGTGATCGAAGTGCGCGAGAAGTCCAAGCAGCTCGCCATCGTGCTCGATGCCGCCCAGAGCGGCGAGCGTGACGTGCCGGAATACATGGAAGTGGACCACCGCCAGATGAAGGGCTCCTTCCTGCGCAGCCCCAAGCTGTCGGATGTGCCCTATCCGGTGCAGATGGAACCGAACCTGGTCATCGAATTCTACTCTCGCTGATCAAGTCCCGGAACCGGGCAGGCGTGACGCCGGGCGTGGGGATTTTTCCCTGCGTCCGGCGTCCGCGTTTCTGGCCCCTGCCCGCTTCCGCCTCCCTTCCGCCAGGCCAGCCGCAGGAATGGACAAGACCGTGACCGCCACCGCCGCCGAAACCCCGCTTGCCGCCGAAATTACCCGCCGGCGCACATTTGCCATCATCTCGCACCCTGATGCGGGCAAGACCACGCTGACCGAGCGCATCCTGCGCGCGGGCGGCGCGATCCAGATGGCGGGCAACGTACGGGCCAAGGGCGAGCGGCGGCGCACGCGCTCGGACTGGATGGGAATCGAGCGCGACCGTGGCATCTCGGTCGTGACCTCGGTCATGACGTTCGAATATGGCGGCTGCATCTTCAACTTGCTCGACACGCCGGGCCATGAAGACTTCTCGGAAGATACCTACCGCACGCTGACGGCAGTGGATGCCGCCGTGATGGTGATCGACGCCGCCAAGGGCATCGAGGCCCGCACGCGCAAGCTGTTCGAGATCTGCCGCCTGCGCGATATTCCCATCGTCACCTTCATCAACAAGATGGACCGCGAATCGCAGGACCCGTTTGCCCTGCTTGATGAAATTTCGTCCTCGCTGGCCCTTGATGTCTCGCCCGCCACATGGCCGGTGGGCCGGGCCGCGAAGTTTGTCGGCACCTACGACATCCACAAGCGCGAACTGCATGTGACCGAGGAACTCGACCAGAGTGACCCGCGCATGGTCCAGCTTGGCGAGGAACTCGAACTTGTTGAAGCCGCCCTGCCGGAATTCGACCTTGAAAGCTTCAATGCGGGCCACCTGACGCCGGTCTTCTTCGGCAGTGCCATGAAGGAAATCGGTGTGACCGACCTGCTCGACGCGCTGGCCGCCTTCGGCCCGCCCCCGCGCGACCAGGCCACCGAGACGCGTAACGTCCGCGCCGATGAACCGGCACTCACCGCGCTGGTGTTCAAGATCCAGGCCAACATGGACCCCAACCACCGCGACCGCATGGCCTTTGCGCGCATCTGCTCGGGCAAGCTGCAGCGCGGCATGCGGCTCAAGCATGTGCGCATTGGCAAGCAGTTCGCGCTGCACACGCCGCAGTTCTTCTTCGCCCGTGACCGACAACTGGCCGAGGAAGCCTTTGCGGGCGACGTGGTGGGCATTCCCAACCACGGCACGCTGCGCATTGGCGACACGCTGACCGAGGGCGAGGACCTGCGCTTTACCGGCGTGCCCTACTTCGCGCCCGAAATCCTGCGCCGCGTGCGGCTTGATGATGCGATGAAGGCCAAGAAGCTGCGCCAGGCCCTGACCGAACTGGCCGAGGAAGGCGTGGTCCAGCTCTTCCGCCCGCAGGATGGCGCGCCCCCCATCGTGGGCGTGGTCGGCACGCTGCAGCTTGATGTGCTGCAATCGCGCCTCAAAGGCGAATACGGGGTGGCCATCGGCTTCGAGTCGACGCCGTATAACCTCGCCCGCTGGGTCACCGGCCCGCGTGACAGGCTGGAAGCGTTCTGCATGGCCAACCGCACGGCCATGGCGGATGATATTGATGGCGACCCGGTCTTTCTCGCCTCGTCCGCGTTCATGATGAAGCGCACGGCTGAAGGCAACCCGGAGCTTACGTTCCATGACATCAAGCAGATCGGCCAGGAAATCGGCTGACCGTGCGGGCAAGGCCCTTATGGGGTCTTGCCTATCCCTGCCTGTCTGCCCCATCTAGGCGCATCATGTCCGACATACAGCCCCGCCTGCACCTGCACGATAGCAGGACGCGCAGCACCGTTCCCTTCGCGCCGCTCGCCCCTGACAACGTGCGGGTCTATTACTGCGGCCCCACGGTCTATGACCTGGCGCATATCGGCAACCTGCGCGCCATGCTGACCGCCGATGTGCTGGTGCGCCTGCTGCGCCACCTCTACCCACGCGTGACCTACGTGCGCAACATCACCGACGTGGATGACAAGATCAACGCCCGCGCCCAGGCCAATAACGAGTCGATTGCCGACCTGACCGCGCGCACGATCCATGATTTCCATGAGGATCTGGCCGCCGTCCGCATCCTGCCGCCCGATATCGAACCCCGCGCCACGCACCATATTGGCGAAATGCAGGACATGATCGCCCGCCTGATTGAAAGCGGCCATGCCTATGAGGCCGAGGGCCATGTGCTGTTCGCGGTTGACACCTACGCCTCCTACGGCGCGCTGTCAGGCCGCAGCCCCGATGACCTGATTGCCGGTGCCCGCGTGGAAGTCGCCCCCTACAAGCGCAATGCGGGCGACTTCGTGCTGTGGAAGCCATCGGATGCCGAAATGCCGGGCTGGGACAGCCCGTGGGGCCGGGGCCGTCCGGGCTGGCATATCGAATGCTCGGCCATGTCGCACCGCTATCTGGGCGAGAGCTTCGACATTCATGGCGGCGGGTCGGACCTTCTGTTCCCGCACCACGAGAACGAACGGGCGCAGAGCATGTGCTGCCACCCGCATGGGCACTTCGCCAATCACTGGGTGCATAATGCCATGCTGCTGGTGAACGGGGAGAAGATGTCGAAATCGCTCGGCAACTTCCTGACCGTGCGCGACGTGCTGCGTGATACCCCCGCCGAGGCCCTGCGCCTTCTGCTGCTGCGCGCGCAGTACCGCTCGGTGCTGAACTTCACGCGCGAAGGGCTGGACGAAGCCAAGCAGATGCTCGACCGCTTCTATCGCGCGCTCGAGGCCCTTGACCCCACGCAGGCGCCCGTTGCCCCGCCAGAGAGCGTGGTGAGCGTTCTGTGCGATGACCTGAACACCCCGCGCGCCCTGGCCGAGATGCATGCGCTGGCCGATAAAGCCGTGGCGGGTGACAGCCTGGCCGCAGCCCAGCTCAAGGCGGCAGGCAACCTGATCGGCCTGCTGCATGACACGCCCGAGGCATGGTTCCGCAGTGGAGCGAAAGTCGATCCGGCTGAAATCGGGCGCCTGATTGAAGAACGGCTGGCCGCCCGCAAGGCGCGTGACTTCGCCCGGGCCGACCAGATCCGCAACGACCTCGCCGCACAGGGCATCGTGCTTGAAGATGGCCCGCAGGGCACGACATGGAGGCAGGCATGACCGGCCGTGATGGCGGGGCGGATATCGGCCCCATTGGCAACAGCCCGGTCGTGATCCTGGTCCGGCCCCAGATGGCCGAGAACATCGGCACCACAGCCCGCGCCATGGCCAATGGCGGGCTGTTCCACATGCGCCTCGTCGCCCCGCGCGATGGCTGGCCGCTCGAACGCGCATGGCGTAGCGCCTCGGGCGCCGACCGCATCCTTGAATCCGCACAGGTGTTCGATACGGTGGATGATGCGGTGGCCGACCTGCACCACGTCTTCGCCACCTGCCCGCGCCCGCGCCATATCGTCAAGCCCGTGCTGACGGCACGCGGCGGGGCCGCCGAACTGCGCGAGATGACCGATCGTGGCCTGAAAGTGGGGCTGATGTTCGGCCCCGAACGCGCAGGGCTGGATAACGAGGACATGGCCCGCGCCGATGCCCTGATCCGTTACCCGCTCAACCCCGCCTTCATGTCGCTCAATCTGGCACAGGCGGTGATGATCATGGCCTATGAGTGGTGGATGGCGAAGGACGACACACCCCCGCGCACACTCATGACCAACGAGACGCATGTGGCCACCCGGGGCGAACTCGACAACTTCATGCGCCACCTGATTGGCGACCTTGATGAATGCGGCTTCCTGCGTAATGAGCAGAAGCGGGCAGGCATGGTGCGCAACCTGCGGCACTTCTTCCTGCGCGGTGAAGTCACCGAGCAGGAACTGCGCACCCTGCATGGCGTGGTGACCGAGCTTTCACGCGGGCGCAAGGCGCGGCAGGACAGGAAATAATACAAGTTTCCGGGGACTGCCTTTTTTCAAAAAGGTGGTGTTGCTTACGAAGCTTTTTGAAAAAAGTTTCACCAAAAACTTTCAATATAAAAAGGCCCGGTTTTCATACCGGGCCTTTTTCGTATCAGCGTGCGGCGATCTGGAGCCGGTCGGCCACGCGGGCGCGGCCCATCAGTGGCAACAGGTCGCGCATTTCCGGCCCGCTGTCTTCACTCGTCAGCGCCAGACGCAGGGGGTGGAACAGGCTCCGCCCCGTGCGGCCCGTGCTCTCTTTCACTGCGGCGGTCCATGTCTTCCACGTGGTTTCATCCCACGGTTCCGCCGGCAGCGACTCCAGTGCATGCAGCAGGAAGGGACGGTCCGCCTCCTCGATCACGGGCGGCACGATGTCGCCTGCCACCACATCCCACCAGTGGCGCAGTTCGCCTGCCATATCCACATTGCCGCGCACGGCCAGCCAGAAGGCTTCGGTCGCCCCTTCGGGCAGGCGGCTGCGGATTTCCTCAAACGGCATGGCGTGCATGATGCGGCGGTTCAGCCCCAGCAACTGCCGCATGTCAAACCGCGCCGCCGAGCGGGAAACACGGCCGGGATCATAGGTTTTGGCCAGTTCATCGAATGACAGCGGGGCCGGGTCATCCGCGCTGCCAAGGCGGGCCAGGTAGGAGACGATGGCCGAAGGCTCGACCCCGTCCTGCCGCAGCGCGCGAATCGACAGCCCGTCGAACCGCTTGGACAATTTGCCGCCACCCTCATCAAGCAGAAGCGGCAGGTGCGCGAAGGTGAAGCGGTTGCGCTTGGCCCCCAGCGCCTCAGCAATGTCGATCTGCACGCCGGTATTGGTGACATGGTCCTCACCACGGATGATGTGGGTAATGCCCAGTTCCATGTCATCCACCACCGAGGCCAGCGTGTACAGCACCGTGCCATCGGCCCGCACCAGAACGGGGTCGGAAATGGCGGGCAGCTTGACCCGGCATGACCCCATGACAAGGTCATTCCACTCCACCGTGCGGTGATCGGACAGCCTGAAGCGCCAGTACGGCACCTTGCCATTGGCCTCGGCCTGCGCGCGCTGCGCGGGCGTCATGCGCAGCATTGCGCGGTCATAGACCGGCGGCTTGCGCATGCGGATGCGCGCCTCGCGCTTTGAGGCCAGTTCCTGCTCGCTCTCGAAGCACGGATAAAGCCGCCCGCTGGCCTTGAGCGCCTCGATGGCCAACGCGTAGCGGTCGAGCCGGTCGGACTGGCGCACGAATTCATCCCACCCGATGCCCAGCCAGCGCAGGTCATCCTGCAGGGCCTGCACGTATTCTTCCTTCGAGCGGGCACGATCGGTATCGTCAATCCGCAGCAGGAAGCGGGCCTTGTGGCGGCGGGCGAACAGGGCATTGGCAATGGCCTGACGCGCATTGCCAACATGGATCAGCCCGGTCGGGCTAGGCGCAAAACGGAGTTTCATGCCCCTTATATGCGGCGATTACGCCCCGAACGCCAGAGAACACATGCATGAAACGGGTATCGCCTTTTTTCAGGAAGGCGGTGTTCCGTGAAGCTTTTTAAAAAAAGCTTCACCAGAATTTTTTCTCTGCCCCGCGGGGCTTTCAGGTCTCTTCCTCATCATCGCCCCGGCGGGGGTCGAAGGCACGCCAGTCGCGCTCCATGGGGGTTGCGGCATGGGCTGCGAAATCATCGAGTTCATTGGCCGAGCGCCAGCCCTGATCGCCCGCTTCAAGCACCTCCGCATCCTCGCCAAATGCGAACCAGGCCTTGAGGATGTCAGCCGCCGAAAGCCCCGCCATGCGGCAGCGCTCGATACTGTCGCGCACATAGGCACGCGCAAAGGCGTTGGCCTGGATCAGGTCGGGAAAGCCGCCTACCTCCTCGACAATATTGTCCTCGGCGCCGCCTGACAGGTCGATGATGCGCACGCGCCAGCCGCCCTCGGGGGCAAAGATGTTTTCTGACAAGATGAAGCCTTTCGTTATTCGGGAGCGGGGGGCGTGCGGCGCAGCAGGAACTCGCGCCCCACCTTGACCCGTGGCACGTCGTCATACGCCACGATATCCGCCGTGGCATACGTCTCGGACCAGCGGTCAGGGATGAACGAGCCCGTGCCGATCACATCCACCGGGGCATGGGCATCGGCCATGCTCAGGCATTTTTCCACGCTGAAGCCCGATGAGGCGATGATGCGCACATGCGGGAATCCCGCCTCGTCCAGCACCTCGCGCATGCGCCAGATTGCGGCAGCCGAGACCCCGGTACCCACAAGGTAGCTGAGTTCCTTGTCCGAGCGGTAGCGCCGGATGGTGCCCGGCGTGTGCCGCTCCAGCACGTCATAGGAGGCCTGGGGGTCAAGCCCTTCAAGAAAGCGGCCACCATGCGTGTCGAGCCGCACGGCCAGCCGCCCTTGTGCCGCAAGCTCGGGAAAGTGCCGGCACACTTCCAGCGCGTCCGTCACCTCGCGGCCAAAATAGTCAACCAGCACCACCAGGTCCATTGCGGGATAGACCTCATGGAACATCTCGGCGGCCCGCAGGGTGGAACCCGCATAGCCCACCAGTGCATGCGGCATGGTACCCAGCCCGTGCGTGGTGCCAAAATAATGGGCCGTGGCATCATTCGCGCCTCCAATGAAGCCATGCGCGCCTTCCTTCTGGGCGGCATGGCTGCCAACGGAGGCGGCATAGGCCATCTGCTCCTGCATGCCAAAGCCCGCGCAATGGCGGGCCTCCATGGCCAGGAAGCGCACATGCGGCAGCGCCATGGCCATCTGGTAGGCATTATGGGCCGCGACGCAGGCCGGGCCAAGGCGCTGGAGCACCAGTGTCTCGAGCGGGGCAAGGGCTGCAAACGAGCCTGTTATGTAAGCCAGCGGCTCACCTGCCCCCACCCATGTGCCCTCGGGGTAGAGGAGCGTCGTGTCAATGGCGATGCCGCGCGCGCTGCCAACCGCGCGCAGCCATTCGGTCATGAGCCGGGGGGCGGAAATGACGGGGCGGCGCAGGAAGATGGCGTATGTCACCTTCCTGTCACCAAAATGCGCCACGATGGCGCGGGTGCGGTTGAAATACGCATCCGTGCGGGCTGCGATCATGTCATCCGCAGCGCTGGCAAGCCTGTCACGGCCTGCCGGTTCACCCTGGACCATTTACCCTCCCTTCCCGCTTTCCGGGGCGGGGTCAGCGTGCCCCGCCAGCCATCCGGTGCATTCGCGTCTTCAGTTCCTCGGCCAGACGGAATGCCATCTCCAGCGACTGTTCCGCATTCAGGCGCGGATCGCAAAAGGTTTCATACCGCTCGCCCAGATCATCCTCCGTCAGCCGGTGGGCGCCACCAATGCATTCGGTCACGTTCTGGCCCGTCATTTCAAAATGCACGCCACCGGGGCTGGCGCCCGCGGCCTCGAACACATCAAAGAAACCGTGGATCTCGGAGAGAATGGCATCGAACGAGCGGGTCTTCACTCCCGTCGAGGTCGAGCTGGTATTGCCATGCATGGGGTCGCACAGCCACGTGACCGTGCGGCCCGTGGCCATCACTTTCTCGAGCAGCGGCGGCAGGTGGTCGCGCACCTTGCCCGCCCCCATGCGCGAGATGAGCGAAATGCGCCCGGCTTCATCGGTGGGGTTGAGAATATCGAGCAACTGCTCGAGATCCTCGATGGTGGTGGAGGGGCCAACCTTGATGCCGATGGGGTTGCGCACCCCGCGCAGGAACTCGACATGCGCGCCATCGGGCTGGCGGGTGCGATCGCCGATCCATACGAAATGGGCCGAGCAGTCATACCATTCGCCCGATGTCGAATCGACGCGGGTCAGCGCCTGCTCATAGGGCAGCAGCAGGGCCTCGTGCGAGGTGTAGAACTCGGTCTCGTCGATCTGGGGCGTGGTGGTGGCGTTCAGGCCGCACGCCGCCATGAAGTCCAGCGTCTCGCCAATGCGCCCGGCCAGTTCGCCATAACGCTGGGCCAGCGGCGAGCGCTCGACAAAGCCGAGGTTCCAGCGATGCACCTCATGGAGGTTGGCATAACCGCCGCTGGCAAAGGCGCGCAGCAGGTTCATGGTGCCAACCGACTGGAAGTAGCCGGTTTCCATGCGCCTGGGGTCGGGAATGCGCGCGGCCTCGGTGAAGTCGGAGCCGTTGATGATGTCGCCGCGATAGGACGGCAGGGTTACGCCGTCCTTCGTCTCGGTGTCCGATGAGCGCGGCTTGGCATACTGGCCTGCCATGCGCCCGATCTTGATGACCGGCACCTTGGCGCCAAAGGTCAGCACCACCGCCATCTGCAGCAGCACGCGGAAGGTGTCGCGCACGATATCGGCGGTGAATTCGCTGAAGCTCTCGGCACACGCGCCACCCTGCAGCACGAAGGCCTGCCCCGTGGCGGCCTTGGCCAGATGGGCGCGCAGGCGGCGGGCCTCGCCTGCAAAGACCAGCGGCGGATAGCGGCGCAGGCGGGCTTCAACGCCGCTCAGGGCTGTCTCGTCGGGGTATCGCGGCATCTGCCGCGCGGGAAACGACCGCCAGCTCTCCGGCGTCCAGGCCTGCCGGGAAGAACTGTTGTGGCTGTGCGTCGCACTCATGGGTCGGATCCTAATTCCTCTTGATACAAGACAGTCCTTTCCGCCTACGGGCGGAAGGGCCGCCTTTATGTCGAAAAAACCGGCATATGGCAAAGCCTGTTCGCGGCGCGCTGTGACAGGAGTGGCCGGACAGGGGGCATAAATGTTGCATGGCGGCCACAACTCAGCCTGCCCGCCGCCCTTTGGGGTCGTATTGCGCCGCAGGGCTACCCATATGTAAAAGAGGCATGGTTGGCCTGCCACGGCATCGCTTCCCTTAGCAAAAAAGCCTTGGCATGCTGCTCCCTCAGGTAAAAGGATTACAGATCATGGCCACGTCACGTGGGAAACTCATAACCGCCCTCTCGGCCGGACTGTGCCTGTTGAGCGTGACGGCCATGGCCGCCCCGGCCAGCCAGGACGACACCAGCAGCTCCGACCAGGACCGGATGACCGTTCACGGCCAGCGCGGCCACCTGCCGCCCGGCTATGAGGAAGCGCCGTCGATGGAACTCAACCACGGCCCGGACCCCGACCATCTGGAGCACGTGCATCGTGACTCGGTCACGGGCACGGACCTGTCGCGCTTCGGCACGGCCTACCAGAGCAGCGGCATCAACGGCGATGGCCAGTTGGGCGACTCCACCGGCAATGGCTGGGTGGCTCCGCGCTAACCGGAATACAGATAAAAGTTTTTGGTGAAGCTTTTTTTTTAAAGTTTCAGAAGACGCCGCCTTTTTGAAAAAAGGCGGCGCCCGGAAACTTTTATTATTTTTAGCCCGCGCTGCGCGGCGTGACCCGCGTGCGGGTGCGCATGGTTACGAATTCCTCCGCAGCCGTGGGGTGGATGCCGATCGTGCGGTCCCAGTCGGTCTTTTTCAGCCTGGCCGTCACGGCCACGGCCAGCCCCTGCATGATCTCGGGTGCATCATCACCCAGCATGTGGGCACCGACCACCACCTGGCTGGCCTGATCGACCACCAGCTTCATCAACGTGCGCTGCTCGCGCCCGCTCAGCGTGTTGCGCATGGGGCGGAAGCGGCTGACATACACATCCACATCCCCTTCCTTCGCGGCCTCCGCCTCGGTCAGGCCAACGCTGGACAGCGTGGGGGTGAAGAACACCGCCTTGGGCGTGGTGGCGTAGCACCACGTGCGCGGCGGCGCCTTGCCAAACAGGCGGTCGGCCAGGTTATGGCCCTCGGCAATGGCGACCGGGGTCAGGTTGAGGCGATTGGTCACGTCGCCTATGGCGTAAATGCCGGGCACCGTCGTCTCGCTATTGTCATCAACGATGATGCGCCCGTTCTCCTCCATCGCCACGCCAAGCTGCATAAGCCCCAGCCCGGTCACCTTGGGGTGGCGGCCGGTGGCGAAGAACACGCAGTCGGTCTCAATGCGGGTGCCGTTATCAAGCGTGACGACAAAGCTGCCATCGGCCTGTTTTTCAATGGCGGTGGGCGAGGCCGCGACGTGCTGGCGGATGCCACGCAGGTCGATCGCATCATGCAGGGCGTGGCGCAGGTCGGCATCAAAACCACGCAGCGGCAGGTTCTGGCGATAGACCAGATCAACCGATGAGCCAAGCCCACGGAAGATACCGGCAAACTCCACGCCAATATAACCACCCCCCACCAGGCACACGCGGGCGGGGCGCTCTTCAAGGTGGAACGCCTGGTCGGACGAGATGGCATATTCCACGCCCGGCAGTTTGGGCAGGGTCGGCGTGGAGCCGACGGCAATGACGATGCGCGCGGCGGTAACGCGGCGCGGGGCTTCATGCGGGGCGAGTGGCGAGGGATCAATGCGCAGGGTATGCGCGTCCTCGATGGTGGCATGGCCGGTGAACAGAGCCACATTGGCCTTTTCCAGCATCGAGACATAGATGCCGTTCAGCCGGGCAATCTCACGGTCCTTGGCGGCGATGAGCGCGGCCCAGTCATTGTGGCCGCGCTGCGTGTTCCAGCCAAAGCCGTGGCTGTCATCCACCCAGTCGCCATAGTCGCTGGCCTGCACCATCAGCTTCTTGGGCACGCAGCCCAGATTGACGCAGGTGCCACCCCAGTGGCGGCTTTCGGCTACGGCAACCCGTGCCCCGTGGCTGGCGGCCACGCGCGCGCACCGCACGCCGCCGGAGCCCGCGCCAATGACGAACAGATCAAAATCATAACTCATGCCGGTTGTGCATCCTGTCTCGGCCGGACGGGACACAGCATGCCGCCTTCCGGCAATGACCCGCCATGTGGGCGGCGGGGGCTATAAAAAACCCCGGCCATGGCAGGATGGCCGGGGTGTGGGCGGGATCAGCGCTCGGCGAACGCTTTTTCCACCACGTAGGCGCCGGGGTGGGAGTTGTTGCCCTCGTCGAAGCCACGCTCCTGGAGCATCTTCTCGGTATCGGCCAGCATCTCGGGCGAACCGCAGATCATCACGCGGTCATGCTCGGGGTCGAGTGCGGGGATGTTGAGGTCGGTGAAGATCTTGCCCGTCTCGATCAGCTTGGTGATGCGGTCGGTTACGGCAAATTCCTCACGGGTCACGGCCGGGTAGTACAGCAGCTTGCCCTTCACGTCCTCGCCCAAGAATTCATGCTCGGGCAGTTCGTGGCGGATGTGGTTGGAATAGGCCAGCTCACCCGAGATGCGCACCGTGTGGCTCAGGATCACGTGCTCGTAGCGCTCGTAGCATTCCGGGTCCTTGATCAGGCTCATGAAGGGCGCAAGCCCCGTGCCGGTGGACAGGAAATACAGGTTGCGGCCCGGGCGCAGGTTATCAAGCAGCAGCGTGCCCACGGGCTTGCGGCCGATCAGCACCTTGTCGCCCACCTTGACGTGGCGCAGGCGCGAGGTCAGCGGGCCATCAGGCACGGCAATGGACAGGAATTCGAGGTGGTCCTCGTAATTCGCGCTGGCAATGCTGTAGGCGCGCAGCAGCGGCTTGCCCTCGACCTCGATGCCGATCATCGTGAACTGGCCGTTCTCGAAGCGCAGCGCGGGGTCGCGCGTGGTGGTGAAGGTGAACAGCCGGTCGGTCCAGTGATGCACGGACAGCACGGTCTCGGCATTCAGGTGGCCGTATTCCTTGGTGGGTTCGGCAAGGTGGAACACGCCGGGCTGCCCCTCGACCGGAGCGAGGCCGGTGAGCATGGTCTCACTGGTTGGCATAATCAACGTATCGGACATCTGGTTATCACTCTCCCGGCTGGATATGACGCAGACACAGGATTTCCTGAAACATGCGCCACCCACAACAATATGGCTAAGGCGGGCATGTTTAGGCCATCCACAACGTGGATTTCCAGCACAAAACAAACATATCACGCACCATGGGCGGCCAAACCTGCCGCATAAGGCCCGTTCCGGGGCGCGTCTGGCACGTCAGACACGTACGATGGGGGCCTCTATTCAATGATTTCCCATGCCGATGCAAGCCGGAGTCCATTGTCCCCGCCGCATGGATGACGCACATAGGAAGCATGAGTTCAGAATTTTCCGATCGCGACGCGTCCACCGCCGCCCCTGCCGCGCTGGCGCTTGATGCGGCCATCGCCGCCACCGGCCTGCATGTTGAAACGCGCGAGCGCCCCAAGCTCGAGCGCGTGATCGCCCGCAAGCTGGCCCCCGGCGCCGACCGGGTGGATGACGCCACCTTCCGCGCCGCCCTGTGCACCGTGCGCCGCAAGCCGTGGGGCTCGCGCCTGATGGACCTGACCCGCCGGGCAGGCCAGGTCTGGGTCACCCGCGCGGATACGGAGGCGGCGGCCAGAACGGTCGAGACCCCCGAACCCGATGACGCCACCCTGCTCGCGGCACTCACCCCCGTGCTGCACGAAAAACTGCGCGCCCAGGGCGAGACCCCGCAGATGGCGGTGGAAAACGTCCGCTCCGACCTGTTCGATGGCACGGGGCGCATGCTCTCGCCCGGCGAGTTGCACACCCTGGCGCTGGCCGTGGCCGATGCGTTCGCCCTGCCCGACCCGGCCGCCTTTGCCGCGGGCCTTGATGCAGCGGAAAGCAGCCGCCGCGACCGCGATGCCCACATAGAGGACACGGCACGCGCCCGCCGGCGCGAGGAAGTGCAGCGCCTGCGCGATTGGGAAAAGAGCCTCGTGCCCTTCAGCGACGTGCCCGGCCTGCTGCGCTGCTCGCAGCGCGAGGCCCTGCGCTGGATTGCCGAGAACCGCCTGCCCGTCGCCCGCCGCGTGCCGCAGGCGGGTGGGCAGGAACGCTGGGAGTTCGACCCCACCGAACTCATGGCCCTGCGCCAGAACCTGCCGCAGTGGCGCAGCGAAGGACCGGAAAGCGACAAACGCGCGCCACTGGCCCCCGACCTGGGCAACAGGCGCGTGGGCAATGCCGTGATTGCGCAGGTGGCGGCGCTTGACCGCTACGCAGCCCATTTCCGCACCGCGCGCGCGCTCAACCGGCGCATCACGCTGGTTACGGGGCCGACCAATAGCGGCAAGTCGCATACGGCGCTTGATGCGCTGGCACGGGCCGAAAGCGGGCTGGCGCTGGCGCCGCTGCGGCTGCTGGCCCATGAGTTTCGCGAGTCGCTGACCGCGCGCGGCGTGCCGACCTCGCTCGCCACGGGCGAGGAACGCATCGACGTGCCCGGCAGCCGCCACCTTGCCGCCACCGTGGAGATGTGCCCGCTGAACAATCCGGTCGATGTCGCCATCATCGATGAGGCCCAGATGCTCACCGACCCCGACCGGGGCGCTGCATGGACCGCAGCCATCATGGGCGCGCCCGCGCGGCACCTGTTCATCCTTGGCGCGCCGGACTGCATTCCCATGGTCCGGCGCATTGCGGAATTGTGTGGCGACCCGGTGGATGAAATCCGCCTTGAGCGCAAAAGCCCGCTGGTCGCCGCCGAGCGCGCGGTCAGCCTGCATGAGTTGCAGAAGCATGATGCGCTGATCGCATTCTCACGCCGCGAGGTGCTCGACCTGCGCGCGCTGCTGCTCGCGCACGGCAAGCGGGTGGCGGTGGTGTATGGCGCGCTCAGCCCCGAAGTGCGCCGGGCGGAGGCGCAGCGCTTCAATAATGGCGATGCGGACATCCTGATCGCAACCGACGCCATCGGCATGGGGCTGAACCTGACCATCCGCCGCGTGGTGTTTGCCGCCCTGCGCAAATATGACGGCAACCAGACCCGCGACCTCAACCCGCAGGAGGTCAAGCAGATTGGTGGCCGCGCCGGGCGCTTTGGCAAGCATGAGCAGGGAATCGTGGCCGTGCTGGAGGGCGTGGGTAGCCCGTCCTTCATCCACGCCATGCTGGCAGCGCCGCCCCAGCCAATCGAGGACATGCGTCCGCAGGTGCAGCCCGATGCCGATATCGTGCAGGCCGTCGCCGCCGAAATCGGGTCCGACAGCCTGTTCGGCGTGCTGGTGCGCATCCGCCGCGCGGTGCTGCGGCGCGATGACCCCAATTACCGCCTGGCCAACATGGAGCAGGCCTTCGCCATTGCCACAGCATTGGAAGGCGTGCCCGATCTGACACTGGCCCAGCGCTGGGTCTATGCCATGTGCCCGGTCGATGACCGTGACAACGGCATCCAGCGCCTTGTGCACTGGGCGGCGGACCACGCGGCGGGCAACAGCGTGCCGCCACCGGGCACGGGCCGCCTGCCGCCTGCCGAACGCGCCGAGCGCACGGAGCTTGAACGCGCCGAAAAGCGCCACAAGCGGCTGGTGGCGTGGCGGTGGCTGGCACTCCGCTTCCCCGAAGCCTATGTCAACCGCGAGGATGCGGAGGAAACCACATCACGCCTCAATGACTGGATCGAGGACGTGCTGCGCCAGCAGAGCGTGCGTGCACGGGCCACATCCACCTCCCCCTTCCGCCCCGACAGCCGCGCCAACCCACCGGGCCGACGCGGTGGCAACCGCGATGGTGCTCCCCCCAAGGGCAAACGCCCCCACCGCAAGAGGCGATAAGCAGAACAGAAGTTTTTGGTGAAGCTTTTTTCAAAAAGCTTCAAAAGAACGCCGCCTTTTTGAAAAAAGGCGGCACCCAAAAACTTCTGATTTTCTTCAGCGAATGATGTCGGTCCCACCCATATAAGGCCGCAGCACCTCCGGCACGGTGATGCTGCCATCCTCGTTCTGGTAGTTTTCCATCACCGCGATCAGCGTGCGGCCCACGGCAAGGCCGGAGCCATTGAGCGTGTGCACGAAGGCAGGCTTGCCATCGGCCGCACGGTAGCGGGCATTCATGCGCCGGGCCTGGAAGTCGCGCGTGGTGGAGCATGACGAGATCTCACGCCACGCCTTCTGGCCGGGCAGCCAGGCTTCGAGGTCGAAGGTCTTTGCCGCGCCAAAGCCGGTATCACCCGCGCATAGCAGCAGGCGGCGATAGGGAATGCCCAGCTTCTCCAGCACCATCTCGGCACAGCGGGTCATGCGCTCGTGCTCGGCATCACTTTCCTCCGGCGTGGTGATGCTGACCATCTCCACCTTCTGGAACTGGTGCTGGCGCAGCATGCCGCGCGTATCGCGCCCTGCCGCCCCCGCCTCGCTGCGGAAGCATGAGGAAAGGGCCACCAGCCGGCGCGGCAGCACATTGGCGGGCAGGATCTGGCCCGAAACGCTGGCCGTCAGCGGCACCTCGGCGGTGGGGATGAGCCAGCGGCCATCCTCGGTGCGGAAGGACTGGTCAGCAAATTTGGGCAGCTTGTCGGTGCCGTACATGGCCTCGTTATTGACCAGCACCGGCACGGCAGTTTCCTCGTAGCCGTTATCGGTGGTGTGCAGGTCGAGCATGAACTGGCCAAGGGCGCGTTCCATGCGGGCCAGCGCGCCACGCAGCACCACGAAGCGCGCGCCCGACAGGCGGGATGCGGTCTCGAAATCCATCAGGCCCAGCGCCTCGCCCAGCTCGAAATGCTCGCGCGGGGTGAAGCTGAATTCGCGCACCACGCCGTTGCGGTGCACTTCCACGTTGGCACTTTCATCCGCCCCATCGGGCACGGAGGCGTCAAGCTGGTTGGGCAGGCGCTCAAGCGTGCCACGGATCTGGCCGTCAAGCTCGGCAACCCGGGTCTGGAGTGCTTCCATCCGCGCCTTGCCGTGGGCCACGCGCTCTTCCAGCGCCGCGGTATCCGCGCCGGATTTGCGTAAGCCCCCGATCTCTTTGGAGATCTTCTTGCGGCTGGCCTGAAGCTCCTGCAATTCGGTCTCGGCGGCGCGGCGTTCGGTATCGAGCAGCAGCACGCCATCGGCCACGGCGGGCGCCCCGCGCCGTTTCAGGGCGGCGTCAAAGCCTGCGGGGTCGGCGCGTAGGGCACGCAGGTCGTGCATCAGGGAGTCTCCTCGGTTTCTTCAGGCGGTCTGCGCGGCTCGACAAGGCGGGCGCAGAGAATGGAAATTTCGTACAGCCCGATCAGCGGCACGGCCAGCCCGGTCTGGGTAATGACATCGGGCGGGGTCAGGATGGCGGCGGCCACGAACGCGCCCACATAGGCATAGCGCCGCACCTTCGCCAGTCCCTTTGACGTGACCAGCCCCACGCGGGCCATCAGCGTCAGCACCACCGGCAGTTCGAACGCCATGCCGAACGCCAGGATCAGCTTCATCACCAGCGACAGGTATTCCGACACCTTGGCCTGGAGTTCGATCTGCAACCCGTCCTGCCCATCCGCCGTCTGGAACGACAGGAAGAACTTCCATGCGGCGGGGAAGATGAAGTAGTAGGCCAGCGCCGCACCGATGGCGAACATGATGGGGGTGGCGACAAGGAAGGGCGCAAACGCCCGTTTCTCGCTGCGGTAAAGTCCCGGCGCGATGAAGATCCACGCCTGCACCGCCACCATGGGAAACGACAGGCAGGCCGCGCCGAAGAAGGCGACCTTCATGTAGGTGAAGAAGGCCTCGTACAGCGCGGTATAGATCAGGTGCGGCTGCTCGCCCTTCTGGCGCATGATGTCGCCCAGCGGCTTGGCGAGGAAGAAGTAGATCTGCTCGGAATAGTAGTAGCAGACCGCAAAGCACGCCACGAACGACACCATCGACCACAGCAGCCTGCGCCGCAGTTCGACAAGGTGCTCGAGCAGCGGCATGGGCTGGTCATCAATGGCGTCCGGGTTGGGGTTTGCGTCTTGGGCGTCCATCGTGTTCCTATTCCTGCCCTGCCTGGGTCACGCCAACGCGCTGGCCACGGTGAATGACCCGCACCGGCGGCAGGAAGGCGGGGGGCGTGAGGCGCGGCAGTTCGGCGGCGATGCGCCGGGCGGTGCGCGGCGGCAGGAAATCGGGCGCATCGGGTGCGTCCACTTCCGCAGGGCTGTCATCAACAAGGGGCGGTATGTAATGGCGTGAGGGAATGGCCTGCTCGGGCAGGGACGATGCAGGCGCTGCTGCGGGTGCGGACATGGCGGAGTGCGCCGCCTCATGCGTATCATCAAGCGAGCGGCGCAAAGCGCCATCCCCGTCAATCGCACTCATGATCTTGTCGCGCACGTTCATGCGCTTGAGCTGGCCAAGCTGGTCGCGGGCCTCGGTCAGGTCGGCCTCGCGCACCATTTCATCCACATGCGACTGGAACTCGGTGGCGAGCCCGCGGGCCTTCTTGATCAGCCCGGTAACGGTGCGGATGGCGACAGGCATGTCCTTTGGCCCGATCAGCAGCAGGCCCACCACCCCGATCAGGGCAAATTCAGACCATGCGAAATCGAACATCTGCCGTTCCTTCCCTACCGCGCCCGCCTTTTGCGGCCCGCGCAGAACCGTACACCATCATCCTGCCCCGCACACCTATCACGCCCCGGGCGCGTCAGGAACCTCATCCGGCGCATCATCACGCCCCTCCGCCGCGCGCGGGCCTTCGGGTAGTTCGGGTGCGGCATCGGGCACGTCCACCAGCAATTCCTCGCGCCGGGGCAGGTCGCCGAGGTCCTTGAGGCCAAAATGGCGCAGGAAGCCGTTTGACGTGCCCCACAGGATCGGCCGCCCCGGCACTTCCTTGCGGCCCAGCGGCATGATCAGTTCGGCCTCGAGCAGGGTGTCGAGCACCTGCTGGCTCAGGCTTACGCCGCGAATATCCTCGATCTCGGCACGCGTGCAGGGCTGGTGGTAGGCGATGATGGCCAGCGTTTCCATGGTCGAGCGCGCCAGCCTGCGCGGGCGCGGCATGACGCGGGTCAGGCGTGGCGCAAGGTCAGGGGCGGTACGGAACTGCCAGCCCCCCGCCACCTCGACGAGTTCCACCCCGCGCCCGGCATAATGCGCGCCAAGGGCGGCCAGCGTTGCCGCCACATAGGCATCGCGGTCGGCGGTATCATGCGGGATGCCGCCCTGCGCGCCGAGCACCTCGGCAATGGCGCGGGTGCTGAGCGGGTCAGCACGGGCGAAGATCAGCGCCTCGACAAGGCGTAGCGAAAAATCCCGCACCGTGATGTTTTCCACCACGGCCTCCACGGGCGCGATGAGGTCGGGCTGCTCGGGGTCGTTCATCAGGGCCTCTCCCCTTCAGGTTGCATTGGGGCGGCGGGGTCTTGCCCCATCCGCTCACGCAGCAGGATACGGCCAAACTGTTCCGCCTGCCGCAGTTCGATCGTGCCGTTGCGCGCCATCTCCAGGCTGGCCAGCAGCGTGCCCGCCACGGCGGCCCTCCGGCCGGTCTCGGCCAAGGGGCCAGCCCTGTCCGCCGCCGTGGCGGGGGGCAGAAAGGCCTCGAGCCCGCACCAGCCCACGGGCATGAGCGTGCCCAGCATGCGCCGCAGCCGCTCGAGCGCGTCCTGCACGGTCCAGAACCGTGGCGGGCGCGGCTGGTAGGTGGCCTTGCGCGCGCGCCGCCGCATGGCCGCCATGTAACCGCGCATGAGTTGCGGCACATCCACCGCAAGCCCCGAACGGTCGATGGCCACGAGGCTCTCGGCCTGCCCGCGTTCAAACACTTCATGGCCAAGCTGGTCACGCGCGCCAAGCCAGCGCCCAAGCTGCATCATGCGCTCAAGCTCGAGCAGACGCTCGTGCAGGAGGGTGGCCGCATCCTCGGCATCGGTGTCTGCGCCGTCATCCTCGGGCAGCAGCAGGCGCGACTTGAGCCATGCCAGCCATGCCGCCATGACCAGCCAGTCCGCCGCCTGCTCCAGCCGCACGGCAGGAATGGCGCGGACCACCGCCAGAAACTGCTCGACAAGCTGCAGGATGGAAATGCGCCACAGATCCACCTTCTGCGCCCGCGCCAGTTCAAGCAGCAGGTCCATCGGCCCGTCAAACCCGTCAAGATGCACGATGGGCGCGGTTGGCTGCCCCTCAGCCATGGGGGCGGGCGTGGCCGCCCCCTGCCCTGCCGCCTCTGGCTGGGTCATGGAATGCGCTCAGGAATGGACCGGTTCACACGGCAGGTTTTTGGCCTTGACCTTCTCGCACACCGATGCGGCCTGCGCCTTGCTCAGCCCCTTGATGCGCAGGCGGTAGAATGTCTTGCCATCCCGCTCCACCTTGACGACGGCAGGCTGGTAAGGGCCGAACACGCTGGGGTAGCGGCTGAGCAGGCGGCTCCAGTTCTTGAGCGCCGCCTCCTGCGAATCAAGGGCGGCAAGCTGCACGCCATAGGCGCCATTGCCCTCATTGAGCGCGCGCGGCACCGGCGGCGGCAGGGTCGCGGGGGCTTCCTCCTCGGCCTGCCTTGCCGGTTCCGCGGGCTTGCGGGCGGCCTCCTGCGGGGCGGGCTCGGGCTGGGCGGCAGGCTGCTCGGCGGGGGCGGCGGCGGTCGCAGCCGGCGGGGGCGCATTGCCGGCATCGGCGCTGTCGCCGCCCGGTGGCGGGGCGTATTGCCGGGCCATGGCATCGGGCTGGGGCTGCTCGGGCGGGGGGGAGAGGCGCATCACGCCGCCATCAGCCGCCATGCCATCGCCCGCGCCCAGAATCTGCATGCCACCCGGATCAGCAGGCTTGACGCGCACCGGCCCCGGCGGCGGACCGAGCACCGCGATGCCGCCTTCATGGTGGCCGAACAAAGACCACCCGCCAATCGCCAGGACCAGAATGCCGCCAAGACCTGCCGCGCCATAGACCAGCTTGCGCGTGAGCGGGTCATCGCCCAGCAGGTTGCTGCCCGCAAGGCGGGCCAGCAGGGCCTTTAAAGCGGTGCCGCCCCGGCCACCACGGGCAGGCTGGCGCGGGCCGATGTCATCCGCCGGCTCCATGGGCGAGCGCGTGTTCAGGTCGGGGTTGGAATCAGTCCCCATGCGCTCGCGCGTGGCCGGGCGCTCGGCATAGGGATCGGGTGCTGCGGGGTTATTCCGAAGATCATCGGAACCACCATTGCGCGGCGGGGTATCGTCAGGACTCATCGCATCTCCTCGACCGGCTGCACGCCGAGCACGTTCAGGCCCGAACGCAGCACGGTTGCCGTCGCCTCGACAAGGGCGAGTTTCGTGCGGGTTGCGGCCACGTCATCTTCCTGCACGAAGCGCAGGGTCGTGTCATCCTTGCCCCGGTTCCACAATGCATGGAAATCGGAGGCCAGTTCATTGAGATAGAACGCAATGCGGTGCGGCTCATGCGCGCTCGCCGCCGACTCGACCATGCGCGGCCACTGCGCCATGCGCTGCAGGAGCGCCAGTTCCGCATCGGCCGTAAGCCCCGACAGGTCGGCCGTTGCAAGTTCGGCAGGCGTGAGGCCGCCGGGCAGCCTGCCCGCATTGGCAAGACCCGCTGCCGCCCGCAGCACCGAGCAGCAGCGCGCATGGGCGTACTGCACGTAGAACACCGGGTTGTCGCGGCTCTGGGCCACGACCTGGTCGAGGTCGAACTCCATCTGCGCATCGGCCTTGCGGGTGAGCATGGTAAAGCGCACCGCGTCACGCCCCACCTCGTCAATCAGGTCGCGCAGGGTCACGAACGTGCCCGCGCGCTTGGACATGCGCACCGGCTGCCCATCGCGCACGATGCGCACGATCTGGCACAAAAGCACGTCAAGCACCGGGCGGCCATCGGTGGCCAGTGCCGCAACGGCAGCCTTCATGCGCGTGACGTAACCGCCATGATCCGCACCCCATACATCGACCAGCACGTCAGCGCCCCGGCGGATCTTGTCGGCATGGTAGCCAATGTCATTGGCGAAATAGGTGTTCGAGCCATCGGACTTGCGCAGCGGGCGATCGACATCATCGCCAAATTCGGTGGAGCGGAACAGGGTCTGGGGGCGGGCTTCCCAGTCATCGGGCAGCTTGCCCTTGGGGGGCTCGAGCACGCCTTCGTAGATCAGGCCCTTTTCCTCGAGCTTTTTGATGGCGCGGTCGGTCTCGCCATCTGCCAGGATCTTTGCCTCGCTGGTGAACACGTCATGATGCACGCCGAGGGCTGCGAGATCCTCGCGGATCATGCCCATCATGGTATCGACCGCCTCTTTCTTCACGGTCTCGAGCCACAGGGCGGGATCGGCCGGCTTCAGGCCGGGGGCGGCGAGGCTGTCGCCATGCTTTTTGGCCAGCGCCTCGCCCACGGGCACGAGGTAGTCACCGCCGTACTGGATCGCGCCACCGGGCACGACGGCTGCAAATTCCTCCTGTGTCACGGTGGTGTGCAGCGCCTGCAGGTAGCGCCAGTACGCAGCCCAGGCCAGCGCGATCACCTGCGCACCGGCATCGTTGATGTAATATTCCTTCGTGACCGCATAGCCCGCCTTGGCCAGCAGGTTGGCCAGCACGTCACCCACCACGGCGCCACGGCAATGGCCCACATGCATCGGCCCCGTGGGGTTGGCCGAGACATATTCCACGTTCACCTTCACCCCGTTCCCTGCGGTGCTGGTGCCGTAGGCCTCGCCCGCCTGCAGCACGTCACGCGCCACGGCCTGCCATACGGCGGGGGCAAGGCGCATGTTGACAAAGCCCGGCCCCGCCACCTCGGCCTGCGCAATGCCGGGCACGGAGGCCAGCGCCGTGACCAGTTCACCCGCGATCTCGGCAGGGCGGCGGCGGGCCGCCTTGGAGATGACAAGCGCCGCATTGGTGGCAAGGTCGCCATGGGCGGGGTCGCGGGTGGGCGTGACCTCGACGCGCTCAAGGGCTGCTGGGGGCAGGTCGGGCATGATGGTGCGCAACGCATCGCGCACATGCGTGAGGTAAAGGGCGAACAGACTGTCTGACATGCGGCTTGGTTTCCCAACAGATAACGGTAACAGGCCCTGTGGCCCGGCATGGTATGGCCCGCCGGCATCGCGCAGGAGCGGTGGCGGGCGGAAGATCGTGCTGCGCGTGTTTCACCCCGGCGAGGACAGGTCCGTCAACCGTCGATACGCCTCAATAGTGCAGCGACCGGTCATGGCGGCACTATAATCGGCCACCACCCGGCATGCACCTGCCATATCACCCGCCGCGCGGGCGCCATCGGGCCGCAGGCTCATGTCATGCGCAAGGATGGCCAGGGCGCGATTCGACCCCAAGCCGGGCCTTGCGCGCCCTGCGCCTGGCGGGACGCGAAACGCGCGATGGGACTGCATCGGCCCGATCCGGCCCATGGCCTGCGCGTTGGGAACGCGGCGGATGGCGGCAGCCACCGGCATGGAGCCTGCCACGGGCCGTAGCGGTCTGGACAGCGTAGGGTGCAGTGCTCATATAGGATCAGGACCAAGCCATGGATGAAACGGTAAAGGCCATACTGCCGCACATCCATAACCCGCCCGTAGCCCGCAGCCAACATGAACTGGCCCCGGCCTGCGGGCACAGATCATGGTGAAACCCGATGTCCACGCCCCCTTCCCCCCCGGCCGAGATGTTTTGCGTATCGGATTCGGCAGCCCATCGCCTGCGCGAGATCCTTGATGAACAGCCTGCCAGCCCCACGGGCGAGCCAGCCCTGCGGGTTGCGGTCGAGGCGGGTGGCTGCAACGGCTTTCAATATAAATTCGCGCTTGAGCCCGAAACCCGGACCGATGACATCGTCATTGCCGCAGGCACTGCCCGCGTGCTCGTTGACCCCGCCAGCATGGACCTGCTGAGGGGGGCCGTGCTCGATTTTGATGACAGCCTGATGGGCGCGCATTTCACGGTGCGCAATCCGCAGGCGGCCTCCTCGTGCGGGTGTGGCACCAGCTTCTCGGTGGAATGATGAAATTCGTTACCTGGAACGTCAATTCCATCCGCCAGCGCCTTGAGCATGTGCTTGACTACCTTGCCCGCGAGCAGCCCGACGTGCTGGCCTTGCAGGAGATCAAGTGCGCCACCGAAATCTTCCCCGCCGATGCCTTCAGGGCCGTGGGCTATGACAGCATCGTGGTGGGGCAGAAAAGCTATAACGGCGTGGCCATTCTCACGCGCCTGCCGCATGAGGTCACCCACACCGCCCTGCCCGGCTGGGAAACCGACCCGCCGCAGGCCCGCTACGTGGAAATTCGCGCAGGCGGGGTGATTTTTGGCAATCTTTACCTGCCCAACGGCAATTCCGGCGGCAGTGCGGGCTACGACTCCAAGCTTGCCTTCATGGATGCCCTTGCGCTGCACGCCCACGCCATGCTCGCGGCCGGGCAGGATTTCGTGCTGCTGGGCGACTACAATGTCTGCCCCACCGATGAGGACTGCGCGCCCGGCGCGCTTGCGCCCGATGATGCGCTGCTGCGCCCGGCCACCCGTGCGGCCTTCCGCCGCCTGCTCTGGCTGGGCCTGACCGATGCGCTGCGCGCGCTGCACCCGACGGGGCGCTTTTATACGTTCTGGGATTACCAGGCCGCTGCCTGGCAGCGTGACAGCGGGCTGCGCATCGACCATGCCCTGCTCTCGCCCCGCATGGCCGAACGGCTGCTGACTGCCCTGCCCGCGCGCGATGAACGCGGCAAGGCCCAGCCATCGGACCACGTGCCGCTGGCCGTTACAGTGGCTTGTGCTGCGGACTGAGCGGGGCTGCTGACGGGCAGTGATCGGGCACGGGTAGCAGCCGGAACTCGCGCAACGTGCCCGCGAGCCTGAACTGCCCGAAATCAAGATCAAGCCGGTCGGCCACGCCGTTGGGAAAATAGCGCATGCCCTGCTCGAATATCGGCCCCATGTCGCGCGTGGTGGGGTTGTAATAGGCAATATGCACCCGCTGCGCCCCAAGGGGGGCAAGGGCTGCAAACGGCGTTGCCACCGGCGGCGCCTCGCGCGCAAGCAGCAGCACATAGGTGTTCAGCGCCCCGGTCTCGACCGTGCCATCGAACAGGGGCGGTGCGATCTCGGTCTGGCCTGCCTGGCCCGCCGCGATCACGCTGGCGGTATGCGCCACGGGGAACAGCGTGCCTGCGGGCAGCGCCACGTCATGCACGCCGGGCGCGGTATAATGCACCCTGCCGCCCGTGGGGCGCATATGGGCCTCGCCTGCTATGCGCGGGCTGGGCTGGCCGTTTTCGCTCTGGTCGGCGCGGAAGATGAGGGATGAGCCATCCTTGTCCTCCAGCACCGCGTAATCGGAATCGCTGTCATGCTCGTCCCCTTCGCGACCCACGCTGCGCACATGCAGTTGCTGCTGGGTGGACCAGGCCGTGCACATGTCAGACAGCACGAAGGTCAGCCTGCCCTCCGCCGTCACCACATCGCCATTGCCCACGGCGGAAAGGACAAGATCATACACCGCCCGATGCGCCGCCATTGCCACGGGCGGGGCAGCATGCGCCGGGCCATGCCACAGCCCCATGGCCACCATGGCCGCGATCACGCCACGCTGATACGCCCGCCGCACCCTCATGCGGCGCGCCGTGAGGGAGGAGTCCTTCACGGCGTGCATGACGCTCAGTCCTTCTTCTGGCCGGGCTTGGGGCGCGGCAGGTCGAGGGCGAGCGAGAGCTCCTTGAGCCGCTGCGGCTCGACGGGGGCAGGCGCGCCCATCATCAGGTCCTCGCCCTGCTGGTTGAGCGGGAACAGGATCACCTCGCGGATGTTCGGCTCATCGGCAAGCAGCATCACGATGCGGTCCACGCCCGGTGCCGAGCCACCATGCGGCGGCGCGCCATAGCGGAAGGCGTTGAGCATGCCGCCAAAGCGGGCCTCGACCTCGCTGGCCGGGTAGCCTGCGATCTCGAAGGCGCGGATCATCACATCGGGCTGGTGGTTACGGATGGCACCTGAGGAGAGTTCGATGCCGTTGCACACGATATCGTACTGATAGGCCTTGATGGTCAGCGGGTCCTGGTTCTGGAGCGCGTCCATACCCCCCTGCGGCATGGAGAACGGGTTGTGCGAGAAGTCGATCTCGCCCGTTTCCTCATTGCGCTCGTACATCGGGAAGTCCGTGATCCAGCAGAAGCGGAAGGCGTTCTGTTCGATCAGGTCGAGTTCGGTCGCAACCCGCGTGCGCACGGCACCCGAGAACTTGACCATCTCATCGCCCTTGCCCGCCACGAAGAACACAGCGTCACCCGCCTTGAGGCCGGTTTTGGCGCGGATGGCCTCGATGCGCTCGGCCTCGAGGTTCTTGGCGATCGGCCCCTTGCCGCCTTCTTCAGCGAAGATGATGTAGCCCAGCCCGCCAGCACCGGACTCACGCGCCCAGTTATTGAGCTTGTCAAAGAACGCACGCGGGCGGTCACCCGCACCGGGGGCGGGAATGGCGCGGATCTGGCCACCGTCGGCTGCGATGCGGGCAAACAGGCCAAAGCCGGACCCGGCAAACGCCTCGGTCACATCCGAGAGTTTGAGCGGGTTGCGCAGGTCGGGCTTGTCGCTGCCATAGACTTCCATGGCCGTGGCGTAGGGAATGCGCTCGAACGGCCCCTCACTCACGATGCGGCCACCGCCGAACTCGCGGAACACGCCTTCCATCACCGGCTCGAGGGTTGCGAACACGTCTTCCTGTGTTGCGAACGCCATCTCGAAATCAAGCTGGTAGAACTCACCGGGCGAGCGGTCAGCGCGCGCCGCTTCATCACGGAAGCACGGCGCAATCTGGAAATAGCGGTCAAACCCCGCCACCATGGCCAACTGCTTGAACTGCTGCGGGGCCTGCGGCAGGGCGTAGAACTTGCCCGGATGCATGCGCGCGGGCACGAGGAAGTCACGCGCGCCCTCGGGCGACGACGCGGTCAGGATCGGGGTCTGGAACTCGACAAAGCCAAGGTCCGTCATGCGCTTGCGCAGGCTCGCGATCACCTGCGCACGCAGCATGATGTTGCGGTGCACCTTCTCGCGCCGCAGGTCGATATAGCGGTAGGTCAGGCGCAGGTCTTCGGGGTAGTGCTCGTTGCCCGCCACCTGCAGCGGCAGCACGTCGGCGCTGGACTGCACCTCGATCTCGCGCGCGCGCAGTTCGATCTCGCCGGTGGGCAGGTTGGGGTTCTTGGTCGCGCCATCGCGCAGCACTACTTCACCCGTCACGGTCAGCACGCTTTCCACGCGCACGCGCTCGGCTGTTTCCAGCACGGGGGAGCCTGCGGGGATCACGATCTGCGTCATGCCGAAATGGTCGCGCAGGTCAATGAACAGCAGGCCGCCATGATCGCGCTTGGAGTGTACCCATCCGGAAAGGCGGGCCGTCTGCCCGGCATCGGCAGCCCGCAGGGCCGCGCAGCTATGGGTACGATAGGGATGCATGCTCTTGTCCTGATTCTACCAGATTGGGGGGCGCGCCCACAAAGAGCCGCACCCGGTTGCAGGCGCGACAAAGCCAATCCCGCCCGCGCCTGTCAAGGTCATAGCTGCATGGCCCCGGCATGCGGGGCCATGCTCACACGTATTCGGGGAAGAGGTCGCACAGGCCATCAGCCGTGGCGGGGCAGCGCCCACGCTCGGTAATCAGGCCGGTCACGAGGCGCGCGGGGGTCACGTCAAAGGCCGGGTTGGCGGCCCTGCTGCCATCGGGCACAAGCTGCACGCCTGTCACGCGGCCTTCCGCATCCCGGCCCTGGATATGGGTGACTTCGCGGCCATTACGCTCCTCGATGGGAATTTCCTTCACACCGTCACTGATGGTCCAGTCGATGGTGGTCGATGGCAGAGCCACCCAGAAGGGCACGTTATTGTCACGCGCCGCCAGCGCCTTGAGGTAGGTGCCGATCTTGTTGGCCACATCACCCGTGCGGGTCACACGGTCGGTGCCCACGATCACGAGGTCCACCTGGCCATGCTGCATCAGGTGGCCGCCAGCGTTATCGGCAATGACCGTGTGCTTCACGCCATGGCGGCCAAGCTCCCACGCGGTGAGCGAGGCCCCCTGGTTGCGCGGGCGGGTTTCATCCACCCACACATGCACGTCAATGCCACGGTCATGCGCCATGTAGATGGGCGCAAGGGCGGTGCCCCAGTCCACGGTTGCAATCCAGCCCGCGTTGCAGTGGGTGAGGATATTGACCGGGCCGGGGCGGCGGGCGGCGATCTCCTCGATCAGTTCCAGCCCCTGCCGCCCAATGGCCTCGTTCTGGATCACGTCTTCATCGCAGATGCGCCCGGCCTCGTCATAGGCGGCGGCCACGCGGTCGGCCTGCGGCGTGGTGCGCAGGCGGGTGAGCATGCGCCTGATGGCCCAGGCCAGGTTGACCGCCGTGGGCCGCGTGGCCGCAAGCAATGCCGCGTCACGTTCCATGGCTTCATCGCTGCTGTCATGGCGCAGGGCCAGCGCCAGCCCGTAGGCGGCCACGGCGCCGATCAGCGGCGCGCCACGCACCTGCATGGTGCGGATGGCATGGGCCACCTGATCGCGCTCGGTCAGGCGCAGGATGTCAAGCGACCAGGGCAGACGGGTCTGGTCAAAGATATGGACCGACCAGCCATCATCCACATCCACCCAGACGCTGCGATACGGGACGTTATCAATTTTCATATAAGATTTGCCGCCATCCAAAAACCGGAACACATAAAAGGGCGTGTAGGGAAGCATCCGACCGGACCATGTTCAAGGCCCTACTGCATGAATACTTTGAATAAACCCGCAGTTGCGGTTTTTCTGCCATAAGGCAGCAACCCGTGCCCGCATGCATTGCATCATACAGGCCATCAGCCCGCAGGGCTACCCGCCCGGCTGAAGCCTTGAAAAAAGAACATCCCGCCATGCGGGGCGCATGGCGGGATGGTGATGATGTATCAAGTCGGCGCGGGGCCGGTTCAGCCCTGCGGGCCGTCCGTCAGCGGCAGGCGCGTGAGGATCGTGGTCAGGCGCTGGGCGAAGCCGGTGGGGTCCTTCGGGCTTTCGCCGTCCTGAATCCGGGCCATGTCCATCAGCGTCAGCGCAATATCCTGCACCGGGTCGCCATTCTTCACGCGGGTGGCGAGATCAGCAATCAGCGGATGGGCGGGGTTGACCTGCAGCACCGGCGCCGTGTCGGGCACCTGCTGGCCGCTGCGCTTCATCAGGCGGATCATCTGCAGGTCCGGCCCGGATTCGGGTGCGGCCAGCACCACGGCGCTGTTGACGAGGCGGTTGGTGCCCTTCACGTCGGACACCGCATCGCCCAGTGCTTCCTTCAGCGCGGGGATCACGACTTCCAGCGCATCCTTTTCAGCCTGCGTTTCCTCCGGCGCGCCGAACTTTTCAAGATCGGTGTGGAACTGGCTGATATTGCGGATGGGCACGTCCTTGTACACACCCAGGCGCTCGGGCCAGAAGGAGTCCACCGGGTCGGACAGCAGCAGCACCTCGATGCCGCGCGCGCGGAAGCCCTCGAGCTGCGGCGATGAGGGCAGCATTTCCGTGCGGTCGCCGGTCAGGTAGTAAATGGCTTCCTGCTCGGGCTTCTTGCGCTCAAGGTAGGCATCGAGCGTGGTCCAGCCTTCCTGCGTGCTGGAGCGGAAACGGGCGATGGCCGCAAGCTCGGTGCGGTGGGTTGCGTCGTCCCAGATGCCTTCCTTGAAGGTGGGGCCGAAATTGTCCCAGAACGTCTCGAAATCCGCTTCATTCTTGCTGCGGGTCTTGAGTTCGGAGATCACGCGGTTGGTCACGGCCTTGCGGATGCGCGCCAGCACCGGGGTGGCCTGCAGCATCTCGCGCGAGACATTGAGCGGCAGGTCCTCGGTATCGACCACGCCAGTTACAAAACGCAGCCACGGCGGCAGCAGCCCGGCATCATCGGTAATGAACATACGGCGCACATGCAGGCGGATCTGGCTCTCGCGCACCGGCTCGGCGAACTCGAAGGGCTTGCTGCCGGGAATGAACAGCAGCGCCGAGAACTCCATCGTGCCTTCGGCATGCCAGTGCAGCGTGGCCCAGGGCGTGTCGAAGTTGTGGCTCACATGGCGGTAGAACTCGTTGAGCTGCTCTTCATCAATCTCGCCACGCGGCTTGCGCCACAGAGCGGTGCCCTTGTTGGCCGAGGTTTCCTCGCCATCATCCTTGACGATGGTGATCGGCCACGAAATGTGGTCGGCCCATTTGCGCACGATGCTTTCAAGCTGCCACGAATCGAGGAAGTCATTCGCATCTTCCTTGATGTGCAGGATGATGTCGGTGCCCGCCTTCTCCCGCGTGGCGGGGCTGATGGTGTAGTTGCCCTTGCCGGTGGAGGACCAGCACCAGGCCTCGTCACTGCCCGCGCGGCGCGAAATTACGTCCACTTTGTCCGCCACCATGAAGGCGGCATAGAAGCCCACGCCGAACTGGCCGATCAGGCTCGGCTTGTCCTCGGGCTTGGCATTGGCCAGTTCCTCGCCAAAGGCGCGGGTGCCGGAGCGGGCGATGGTGCCGAGGTTGCGGGCAAGGTCTTCCTTGCTCATGCCCGCGCCATCATCGCTGATGGTCAGCAGGCGGGCATCCTTGTTGGGGTTGATGCGGATCTTGGCATCTTCGGGCAGGGCGCGCGCACCGTCGGTCAGGGCCTCGAAACGGCGCTTGTCGGTGGCATCCGCCGCGTTGGCGACGAGTTCGCGCAGGAAGATTTCACGCTCGGAATAGAGCGCATGCACCACAAGGTCGAGCAGGCGGCCGACCTCGGCGCTGAATTCATGCTGTTCGCCCGTGGCTTCGGGCGGGGTCGTGGTGGTCTGTTCCGTCATGGCTTATCCAGTCTGTCTGTTACGATGCATCAGGTTACAATTTGTATTGGATATGGAAATCCCGGTCGGTTTTTCAATGGCCTGCCTGCGGGTTGCGTGAACGCTGCCCGGGCGGGGATCTGGGGTTCGTTGGCCCTGCCAGACGCCGCCTTTTTGAAAAAAGGCGGTGCCCAAAAACTTTTACTACTTTATCAAGCCGTTGTTTTTGAATGATTCAGTCAAAATCCGTGGGCAGGTCGGGGTTGGCGGCGTGTTCGAACATGCGGATCAACTGGCTGGGAAGGACGCGGCCAAGCGACAGGTCGGTGGGCAGGCTGTCGGCTGCAAACCAGCCAATCTCCGATGTTTCGATACTGGTCTCGGCGCTACCCCCAGTCAGTTCGCAGATGAAATAGAGCGTGCAGCATGAAAACGGTCCCGGCGGGTGGCCCTGCCGGTCGCGGTCCCACACGGCGGCAAGCTTGGTCACGCGCACGTCAAACCCGCTTTCCTCGCGCACTTCCTTTACCGTGTTTTCCACCGGGGTCAGATTCACATCCGCCCAGCCGCCCGGCAGGGTCCAGCGGTCATGGTCCAGCACCTCGCGCACCAGCAGCATGCGGCCCTGCGCGTCAAACACGGCGGCGCGCACCACCAGCTTGGGCGTGGCATAACCGTCCTGATCACTGAACAGGTCCAGCACGCGCTGCATGTCGGCCTGACTGCCCGCGGCCATCATGTCGGCTGCGATCTGCCTTATGCTTTCATAGCGTTCGCGGTCGAACGGGCTTTCGGCATAGGTCAGGCCACTCTGGGCCAACGCCTGCAGGTCGCGGGCCCAGATGAGCCATTGCGGGGTTGTCATGCGTTTTCTCCTTGTGGCGTCCAGCCGGGCGGGGCCAGTTCAAACTGGCTGAAAACAAAGGCGGGCGCCACCTGGCAGCCCATCAGGCTCCAGGCCCCCTCGCTCCGGGCCGCCTGCCATGCCCCCGGCGGCACCACCGCCTGCAGCACCTGCCCCCGCGTGGGCAGCGGGCCGAGCACGATCCGCTCGATCGGCGCGCCCTGCCCTGCCGCGATTTCAAGCACAAGCGGGCTGCCACCCTGCCAGCACCAGATCTCGGCCGCATCAACACGGTGCCAGTGCGAGCGCTCGCCCGCCGCCAGCAGGAAGCTGATGGTCGAGACCGCGCCACGCGGGCCATCGGCGGGAGTGTCGCGCCATATCTCGCGGTAGCTGCCGCCTTCGGGGTGGGGTTGCAGGCCCAGTACTTGCCGCACGGTCTCGGCAGGCGTGTTGGGGTCGCGCAAATCTGTCATGGGGGTTGTGGCTCCGGTCATGATCGCATGCTCCGGCGTAGCCCTCCTGCCGCCAGGCTGCAAACGGCAGGGGAACAGAGAATAAAAGTTTCCGGGTGCCGCCTTTTTTCAAAAAGGCAGCGTTCTTTAAAGCTTTTTGGGAAAAAGCTTCATCTCTGGCCCTGAGGCGTAAAAGCGAGGGTCTGGTCGGTATAGGTTTCCACCACCTCGCTGAACGGACGGCCCTGCCCATTACGCAGTACCGCGCGCTGGCGCACGATTTCAGCCGGAGCCACGATCATCGTGCCGCCCTGCCCTGTAACCGGTCCCGGCCACGGCGACCACAGCCGCGTAAACTCCAGCCGCTCGCGCGTAAAGTGCAGGGGCGCCACCACATGGCCGAAGGATGTGTCGGTTTCCTCCAGCGTGGCGTTCATCTGCGGGGTCAGCAAGGCGGGCACATACCAGTTATCCGCAACCGAAAGCACATATGGCCCGCAGGCCAATCGCACCTGCCGGTGCTGCACCGGTTGCGCAGCACTTACGCCCAGATCGGCCCGCACCCGCGCGGGCACGGGGTCGGGCTGCGGCAGGGCGACCTTCTGCGCCACGACAACGGGGCGTGCTGCCATATGGTGGGTAGCGCACCAGTCCTCCAGCGCCAGCGTGGCGCTGGGGTGGGTGAGCAGGGTTATTTCCAGTTCCTGCACGCTCATCATCAGGCGCGCGCGCTCGGCTGGCGTATCGGACCATGAAAGGCTGGCCGCCAGCATGGGGCTGGCAGGCAGCAGGCCAGCCCCCATTATCGCCGCTACACATACCCCCCTGCCCATGACATCCACCCTCAGGGCGCCATGGTCCGGCCATGGAGGTGCATGGTGGCCTGCTGGCTGTCATCCGTAGCAGAGGATGCAAGCCATACGCGGAAGGTGCCCGACGGCACGCTCCACCGGTCGTGTTTGCCATCGAAATGCGCCAGCAGGCGCGGATCAATCTGCACCGAAACCTGGCGGCTCTCGCCCGGCGCCAGGCTGATACGCTGCCAGCCTGCCAGGCGGCGCGCGCCGCCATCGGGCAGGCCGACATAGACCTGCGGCACATCCACGCCCGCACGCGTGCCGGTATTGCGCACGTTGAACGTAGCCGTCACCTGCCCGTGGCGTTCAGCCACCTTCAGCCCATCGGTGCTGAATGTGGTGTAGGTCAGGCCATAACCGAACGGGTAAAGCGGCTTGAAATGGTTGCGGTCGAACCAGCGGTAACCGACATCGCTGCCTTCGTCATAAACCAGTTCCTGATCGGTGTGGAACTGCATCTCGAACACGTTATCTGCTGTAACGCCTGCAATATCGGGGTGGGCCAACTGCGATTCCGCCTGCGGGAAGGTCATGGTCAGGTGGCCCGAGGGCGCAACCTTGCCAAACAGCAGCCGCGCAATGGCCGGACCACCGCCAGAACCAGGGAACCATGCCTCAAGCACGCCCGCAACACTGTTGTTCCACGGCATCAGCACCGGATCGCCGGTTTCCATCACCACCACCGTGCGCGGGTTGGCGGCGGCCACTGCCGTAATCAGCGCATCGGCATTGTCATCAAGGTGCATGCTCGGCGCATCCATCCCCTCGAAGGTGAACTGCGTGGCGTACACCACCACCACGTCGGCCGCCCGCGCCGCCCGCACGGCAGAGGCGATATTGGTGCCGGAATCATAAGTGATCCGGGCGTTCGGCGCCTCGGCCTTCATGGCCCTGAGCGGCGAGGACGGGAAATAGACCGGATCGCCCGGCCATTCCTTCTTGCCCGGCCCCTTCACGGCCTCGCCCCCGATGGGTTCGACCTGGCTCGAACCCCCGCCAGAAATCACGCCCGCATCAGCATGCCCCCCAATGACAGCAATGCGCGCGGTGGGCGAAAGCGGCAGGATGTTGCCCTGGTTGCGCAGCAGGACCGCGCCTTCCTCCTCGTCCTTCTGGGCCACGAGGGTGTCGGTCACGACATCAAGCGGGCTGCGTTGTGGCTGATGGTCCACCAGCCCCACAGCAAACAGCGAGCGGACAATGCGCTGCGCCATGTCGTTGATGCGCGCTTCCGGCACGCGGCCTGCCTTCACATCGGCTGCAAGCAGGGTGCGGAAATAGGGCCGGGCATCGGTATGGTCACCCGCCGATTCCTGATCCAGCCCCGCCAGCGCCGCGCGCGCGGAGGAATGCGTCCCCCCCCAGTCGGACATGACAAAGCCGGGATAGTGCCAGTCCTGCTTCAGTGTGCTGGTCAGCAGGTAGGGGTTTTCACACGCATACAGGTCGTTCACGCGGTTATACGAGCACATGACTGCGCCGGGATGCCCGGTTTCAAGCGCGATCTCGAAACCGAGCAGGTCGCTCTCGCGCATGGCCACAGGGTCGATATCGGCACTCATGGTCATGCGCGAGGTTTCGAGGTCGTTCATCGCGTAATGCTTGAGCGTGGAGATCACATGCTGCGACTGCACGCCCGCAATGGTGCTGCCCACCATGCGCCCGGTCTGCAGCGGATCCTCGCCCGCATATTCAAAGTTGCGGCCGCCACGCGGGTCGCGCGTCAGGTTGGCGCCGCCGCCAAGCAGGATGTTGAAGCCGCTCTGCCACGCTTCGCGCCCGATCATGACACCGGCCTGCCGCGCCATGTCCATATCCCACGTGCTGGCCGTGGACAGCCCGGACGGCAGGGAGACCGCCGCGCCATTCTTGCGGATATGCGCCGGGTTGCGCACGCCAAGCCCTGCATCCGAAATCTGCAGGTCTGGCAGGCCCGACCCCTTGGGCGCGCGCAGGTAAGCCGCCGAACCCAGCCCCCCCGGAGGCGCCACGCTGCCATTGAAGCCACCACCATCAACGCTGAACAGCAGGGACATCTTGTCCTCAAGGCTCATGGTGGCGAGCAGTTGCCGCGCCCGACTATCGGCCGGGTCGCCTCCACCATCATGCGCATGCCGCGCAAAAGCGGGTGCCTGGGCCAGGGCCATGCCACACGCCACGGCGGATAACAGGAATATCTTGCGGGACAGTTTCATGTGGCTGGCTCTTCCTTCAGGGGCTGGATCGTGACGGCGCGGCGGCCTGCGTCCGCCATTTCTTGACCCATTTGTGAAGCACCCTGCTCCCACGCCGCATGATCTAGCGCAAAAACAGGGCAAAGAGTGGAACCCTATATGCAAAAACCCTGCCTACAGGGCATGAACACGCCTGTAGGCAGGGTTTTGACGCAAATGGCGCGACTGGCAGGAATCAGGTCGCGGCGCTGCGGGTGCGCATGTAAAGGATGATCGTCTGGGCCGGAACCGAGTTCAGGTCTTCCGCGTCGATATTGCGCGTCACGACGTAATCACCAAATGCACCGGGCTGCGACGTGATCCAGCGGCCATAAAGCCCTTCCAGAACCGGGGCAAGCCACGTGCCGGCGGGCTCGCCTGCGCTGCCCACCTGAGGCAGGTCTTCATGCACGATGCGCATGGCCTGTTCTTCCGCCAGCAGGTCCAGCTTCACGTAGCCCCAGTTGATCATGGCCAGCAGGGCGTTCAGCTCGATCTGGAGCTGGTGGATGGTGTTGCACAGCGGCGGCTGGAAACGACCAGCCATACCACGGCCGACCTCGCGCAACAGGTCATTGCGGACCTCGATCCCGGCCTGATCATCGATCTCCCAGGACAGGGCCTGCAGGAAAAGCGAAAAGTCCGGTTTTGCGTTCAAAGTTGTCATTACTGGTCCATAATAAGATAGTGTGCGGAAATCATGGCGCCGCTTTCAGTCCAGTTACCGGCCTTCTGATAGCGCCCCGAGAGATCAAGACGAACATTGCGTGTAAAGCGATAACCCACCCTAGCATTAAAGCCACCGGTAAGACCAGCAATACTATCCCCAGGATAGTAGGCGCTGTTCACCGTTTCCTCCGACAGATATTCCGCCGGCGTGGCGCTCGCCGAGTAATTCGACGCGATGGTATTGGCGCCGGACTGCAGCAGCGATGACGTGGGGAAGAAGGGCGCCGAGTGCTCGTGGAACACCTGGTAGCCCACGCTGCCCGTCACGTCCCAGTCCAGCCGCTTGTGCTGGCCCGCATAGCGCACCGGCACGGTCGCCGCGTAATAGGATTGCGGCGAGAAGTAACCACCCTGCCCGTAGGTGTAGAAATCCTCGTTCTTGGCATAACCGAAATAGGTCAGGCTCACGCCAATGCGCACCAGCATGTTGGCGTTATGCCACACCAGCGTATTGGCGCCGATGCCCGCTTCACGCTCGCTGTTGCGCTGCACGTTCTTGCCGGTCTGGATTGCGTAGCCACCGCCACCATACAGGATGGTGTTGCCCAGTGTCGCCTCGACCTGCCCATGGAAGTGGTTGGTCACGACGCCACCCCATTCGCTGCCCCACTGCTTGGACAGTGCCTGGCCGTAGACCTGGCGGGCATACCGGCCAAGCGCGCTGTTGTAGTTCGTGTCACGCAGGCCGCCATAGGACAGCACGCTGTTGGTGATCGACCGGCGCTCGGCACTGACACGGAAGGTGACCGGACCCACGCGCGGCGAGAACTCGACACCGCCCAGCACGTTGGTGATGGGGAAGCCGATGGGCGACGCACCCACATCGGCCCGCACCCAGCTATTGCCAAACTGCACATCCGGCGCAAACCCGGCCTCGGCCGTGCCAGCGGCGATGCGCTGCTGGTCCCTGCCCGCGTTGGTATAGCTATCGTACTGGTTATATGCCTGCACGCCCATCATCGTGCCATAACGCGGCACATCATAGACGGAACCCGTGTTGAGGTTGCCCGACCAGATCATGGTTGGCGTGATCGAGAAGGTCAGGGCGGAAGCACCGGCCTGCAGCGGCAGGCGGCCCACGATGGGAATGTTCGCTTCCGTCAGGCGGCCCATGCCATGCTCACCCGAACGCGAGCGGAACCCGAGGCCACCATCGATGGAAGGGGCAAGGTTCTCACGCAGCGTGCGGATCTGGCCTGCGATGGAGGAGAGCATCTGGTCCGACGTATCGGGCGATGCCGCCTCGGCGCTGTAGGAGCCACCGGTCACAGGCGCGCCAAGTTCCGTCTGGTGGCCGTAGCCACGCGGGCGGAACGGGTTGGTCGAGGGCGGAGCAAGCGCATCTTCCTGCGCAGCACCCGCGCCAGACGCGGCCCGCGTGCCCTCGACCTGCTGCAGGCGCAGGTCATAGGCGCGGCGCAGATCCTCGATGGTGCGCTGCCCGTGGCCATCGGCCTGGTCAGCCACGGCCATGGCCAGCCAGGCACGGGCATCCATCGGGCTTTCCTGCACGCCATCCATGGCAAGGCGGGTGGCAAGGCTGTTGTGGTCGCTGTTGACCGCCGCCTGCACCGCAGCCTGTCGCGCATCAAGGTCCTGCGGGTTGTGGCGCAGCACCGCAAGGTCGATCTCGAGCGCCTTGCCCGGCTTGCCGTGGCCATTATACAGCCGCGCGAGCGCCAGCTTGGGCGATGTCGCCTCCGGGTCGGCCTGCAGCGCGGGGGCCAGATGATCATAGGCCTGCGCCTGGTCGCCACGCTGGTTGAGCAGATCGGACTGCGCCACCGAGATGCCCATGCGCAGTTGCTGGAGCGTCTGCACCTGCTCGGGCAGCAACGCGCTTCCTGTAGCCGAGCCCGTGCCATCCCCCAGCGGGGCCAGCAGCCGCGCAGCGGCCACCGGGTTGCTGATCTTCATGTATTCGGTGGCATAGGACAGGCGCTGGTCGGGCGAGAGATCGATGGTGCGCGTCGAGGCGATACGCAGTGCCATGCGGGCATGCACCATGTCGCCACGCTGGCGGAACAGGTCAGCCACCGCCACGCCGCGCGCGCCGGTCGGATCAGGCTGGGTCAGGGCCTCGCGGATCAGCGGCACCGGGTTGGACACCATGGACAGGCGGCTGGCCAGATCCTGCTTGATTTCCATTTCCTCGGCGATGGAACGGATGGCAGGAGAATAATCCGCAGGCGACAGACCAGCCAGAAGCTGGCGGGTCATCGCATCATTGCCACTACCATAGGTATAAAGGATACCGGCCTGGCGGTCCTGCGCGGTGACGGGATTGGCCAGGATGGGCTGCATCACGCGCCCGGCTTCGGCCACGTCGCCCTGCTGCTGCAGCGCATTGGCAAGGTTGATGCGCACCCAGGGGTCACGTGGGGCCTGGGCCATCGCTTCGCGCAGGATGGAAACCTTGCGCGCTGAATCCGATGTCTGGGACGCAGCCGCCATCAGGCCCGAAACCTCGATCTCGCCCACCTGGCTTGCATATTGCGGGCCGACACGCGACAGGAGCTGGCGTGCTTCCGCCGTGTTGCCCTGCGCCATGTCTACCCGGGCCAGCCCCATGAGGGCCAACTGGTTATTGGGCTCACGCGACAGGATGCCACGATATTCCTGCTCGGCGGCGGCAATCTGGCCGGTCGAGCGCTGCAGGTCGGCCAGCATGAGGGTCGCGCCAGTATACTGGCCGGGCTGGCGGGCCAGCGTGGCAAGCTGCTGCTTGGCCTCGGTATATTGATGGGCGGCAATCAACTGGCGAACGGAAGCATACTCGCCGCTGACGGCCATGCCCGCAAGCGCCGGGCGCCAGCGATCGGCGGTCTTGGGGTCGGCGGCCATCGCTTCTTCAAAATAGCGGCGCGCCTCCGCGGTATCGCCCTGCCGCATGCTTACGAGCCCCATGCCACCAAGCGAATCAGCATCATGGGAATTGATCTGCAACGCCGACTGGAAAGACTGCTCGGCTGCGGCAAGACGGCCCGCGTTAAGCTGCTGGTAACCTGCCTGGCGCGCAAGCCCGGCCTTGTCCGGCGGACCACCGGGGGGGTGGAGCATATGCTCGCGCAGCGCGGTATCATTGGGGTGGGCGGAAAGCCACTGCTCCATGAGGGGCTGCGTCTCAGGATTGACCGGCAGCCAGCTCAGGGTCTGGCGGTAGGACTGCGCCGCGGCGGCCGCCTCGACCGGGGCCTGGCTGCGGAAGGACTGGAGATCCTTGAGCCGGGTCAGGCCTTCCATGCGGGTCGAGGTATTATAGGTCAGGGCCTGGGCAAAGGCGAGCTGGGCGCGGTAATCCTGCGGGTTTGACGCAACGACCCCGGCAAGCCCGGCGCGGGCCTGGTCCCACTGGGCCGGCACGCCCGCCATGGTCTGGTAGTATTCCACCGCGAGCGAATGCGGCGGCTTGCCACCGTGGAACAGCTTCTGGTAGCCCGCCACCGCCTGCGCGTTCTGGCCCGAACCCGCCAGCGAGCGGATCTGCGACAGGTCGCTTTGGGAGATGGCCCGCTCGCTGAGCAGGTCATTCAGGTTACCTGCCGCGGCACTGCCCGGCGCCACCTGCTGCAGGTGGCGCAGCGTATCGGCGGCGGCTTCGCGGTTGCCAATGGCCGTCTGGTATTCACCCAGCACTTCCAGCACGTCAGGGGAATTGGGGGCGATGCGCTCCGCGTTCTGCAAGGCCTGGCGGGCATTGTCATACTGCTGCTGCTGAAGCCAGAAGCGTGCCTGCTGCAACAGGATCTGCCGTGGTGCCGCAGTCGCGCTCGTGGCAGCGGTGGTCATGGCGGTGGAAGCCTGCTGCGCCCGCGCAACAGGAACCGCCACCAGCACCGTCATGCAACTGCTGGCCAGCAGGGCACCAGAAAGCGAAAGGACGTATCGCCTGTTCATGATCACGTTCTCTGCCTTTCTTCCTGCAGCTCACGACGGCGGCGCAGAGCATGCTTGGCCAGGGCGCGCACCATGACGGCCACAATCAGAATGCACCCGAGCAGGCCCACCACGATCACGCGGCTGGGGTGGTTGTGCATATACCAGTCAGGCTCGAGCCACAGCGGCACGGTGCCAACCGTATACAGCGGCGAACTCCGGTAGGATGTCAGATCATCGCCATGCGCCAGCACAAGGTCGCCCTGGATCTTGGCCTGGTTTTTACGCTGTGCGAGGATCTGCACAAGATTGTTGAGCCCCTGCCCGTCACCCGAAAGCAGCGCGAGCACGGTCCGGCCTGATGCCAGAGGCGATTCTGCCTCGATCATCGCGGCTACCCCCCCGGTCAGCGTGCTCTCGACATCGGTCGGGGCCGTATTGCTGATGCCCGACATGGGATCCTGGAACAGGTTCCATACGCCGCTCAGCGTCGAGCGCAGCCCCATGTGCAGCCGCCCGTCAGAAATCTGATAGGACGATTTGCTCAGCAGTTGCGAAACATCGCCGCTATTGGCCAGCGTGGACAGGACAATCAGGTTCCGGTCCGCCACATCATTTACATGGTCGCTCGAGACCACATCCACGCCGGACACCGGATACCATGTCGTCGCGCCCATGAAGCCCATGAGATCAAGATAGGCGCTGACGACCATGCCATTGGGGTGGTCGGGCAGCACCACGGCCGAGCGCGACAGGTCGGCATAGGTCGTGAACGGATAGCCCGCACTGGCCATGAAGGCGAGGTTGGGCATGCGCGTGATATGATAGGAGTTGGACAGGTCGATCGTCGAATCCGGATCAACACTCATATGGAACGTGCTCGGGCCAGGTTTGCAGCCCGGCTCGGCCATCGCCGCCATCTCGAAATAGAACAGAAGCTGGTTCTGGCCAAAAACCCGGTAGGGCGGGATGGGCATGGTGTGCTTCTGCACGCTGTCATCGCCACGGCCCAGGCCCACGCGCCGCAGGATCTGGTCCAGCGTTGAATCCGGCTCACGCAGCGGATAGGCCTCAAGATAGGTATCGTTGATACCGACGTTGAGAGACGAGCGCGACACATCGACAATCGGTCCTGGCGGTGCGCGGAAACGGACGTTCAGCTTGTACGGTCGATCACGCCAGGTATACAGATCGGGCGAGACACGGAACGGCACCGAGAGTGCGCCCGGCGCGTATCCCTGGGCCTGCAGGGCGCTGTCTGGCACCAGTTCGCCAAGGCGGACCGGACGGTTGGTGGGAATGAAGGAGGGCGCGTCATAGGCCACACGCGCGCCCACATCAATCGGCGCCACGTCCATGCGGTTGGCTGTTGGCAGGGCGCTCGAGCCAAAGCCGATGCTCTTGCTCGCGGTGATGACTTCATCACGGTCACGCCCCGTTACGAGCAGCACCGTGCCGTTGGGGTCGGATGGATTGGCCACTTCCATAAGCGTGGGGCCATTGACCGCCTGGCGCCCGAGGGCGGAAGGCAGTTCATCAGCCACGCCAACGACAACGGCATTGCCCGTTTGCGGAATGGTGGAGAAGACCGGGAAGGTAACGCCACGGAAATCGGTCTGCTGGCCGAACCACGATGCCAGGATGCCGGTCGCCTTCAGCACTTCGGGATCAAATGTCTGTGCAAGAACGAACGGAATGACGATCTTCTGCTTTACGTTCTTGTCGAAGAACGGCTGGGGCAGGCGCGAGAGCTGACGACGCGGGGGAAGCGGTATGGTGGTGATCTGCAGTTCGGAATGTTCGGACACGCTGGCCCAGAGCAATCCGTTGCTGGGGTCCGTGCAGCCCTTCGAGCTTGAAGCGAAGCTGAAGTTCAGCCGGTTGCCCGTGATGAAGAAGATGGGGTTGATATCAAACGAGAGCGGCCCAAATGTAGGATGGGTGGGGTCCGGGCGTAGCGTGCCGATGAACTGCTCGTTCAGCGTGATCGTGACCGCGCTGGTATCAGGCTGGAGGCTGGGCGACATCGCTCCAGACACGATAAGCCGTGCCGACGTGACCAGCTGGTCGGCCGGAATGCCGAACTGCAGGCCCTGCAGCGTGGCGGCGCCCTGCATTTTCAGGGCACTCTGCGCACCGAGCTCCTTGAGGGAGTATGTATGCACCGTTGCCACGTCAGACGCGGCAATGGCGTTCTCGGCATTATCCACGACCGCATCAGCCGCACTGGCTGATGCGGCATCCGCCGCCGGGGCGGTTGTGGCGGGCTGGTCCGCGCTTGCCGCAGCGGGCGTGGCAGCCTGCGATGCCGCGGCAGGCAGGGGCGGCAGGTCTGAGCCTGCGGGCTGCGGGGCTGGTGCCTTGGAGGCAACAGGCGCAGCCTGTGCGCCCGTTGCAAAGACCAGCAGCGCGATCAGGGACACCATTTTCATATCACGAGGCCGCACGGCTGATCTTTCCTTCCTGTGTCTGTCCACTCTGGATGGTTGTGGGCTCCCTGCGCTCAACCGGTAGGGCAAGTGGTTTTCTTTTTGGACGACTATTGGCCATCATTTTGCCTTTTTTGCGGAACAGCGCCTTAATGCTGAGCAGCAGGCTCCACAGACTGCGTAGCGGTCTGTCATCCTCATAATTATTCCATTGCAGCCAGGCATCGGCCCGCCCGAACACGAAGCGGACAATATCGCGTTCCGTATCAAGGTCATTATTGTCCCATGTGAACACGGCCTTGCCATTCTTGCAGCGCAGCATGGTGGCGGGAATATCGATCTCCTCGCCATCGAGCACGGCATGAATGCGTGTCTTGACTGGTCCTGTGCTGACATCTGGCCAGGGCATGTGGACGGCAACGCCACCCATGGAGACATCCTGGGTCATGCCCGGTGTCGCATTATGGTAGGTATTGGGCTGCCCCGCGACCGGTGCTTCATAAACCGTTACCGGGATATGCGCCTCGACACGATGGTTGTAACGGACCTGCTTGGTCTCACGCCCCACGGCAATGGCGGCAAGGAGGATGATGAGACTGATCATCGCCCAGATGCAGTTCAGCAGGTAAGCACGCTTGGCAATGCCCGCGAGCTGGTTGAAGTGGAAGGTCAGTTCGAACAGACCGATCAGCAGCCCCAACGTCATGATGCCGGCAAAAATGATGTTGGGGTAGGTCGCGCCAAGGTCGAACTCTTCCTCCTCCAGCACGCCACCCTTTTCCGTCACGTTGAACTTGCCCTTGGAGGGGAACATCAGGGTGATGATGGTTACGCGCACCAGGAACAGCGCCATGGTGGTTTCGTACACTTCACTCCAGAACGAATAGCGCCAGCCCTTGTTCACCTTGGCGGCGGTCGCGATGGAGTGGAACATGTGCGGAATGGCGTAGGCCAGCACGGCCAGCGGCGAGGCGGCGATGATGTTCTGGCCGAAAAACAGGAACGCCAGCGGCGAGGCAAGGAAGATGACGCGCGGAATGGCGAAGAAGAACGACGTCATGGCCGAGAGATAGCACAGCCGCTGCCCAAGCTTCAGGCCGCCCCCGAGCATCGGGTTGTCCACGCGGAAGATCTGGATCATGCCGCGTGCCCAGCGCATGCGCTGGCCGATATGGGTTGTCAGTCGCTCGGTGGCCAGTCCACTGGCAACGGGAATGCGCAGGTAGGCGGTGGACCAGCCACGGCGCTGCATGCGCAGGGCGGTATGGGCATCTTCCGTCACGGTTTCAACCGCGAAGCCGCCGATCGATTCAATGGCTTCACGCCGCAGGATGGCGCACGAGCCGCAGAAGAAGGTGGCATCCCAGAAGTCGTTACCATCCTGAATGACGCCGTAGAACAGGTTGCCTTCCGGCGGGGTGCGATACCCCACGGCCAAGTTACGCTGGAACGGATCGGGGGAGTAGAAGTGATGCGGCGTCTGCATCAGGGCGATCTTGCGGTCTGCGACCATCCAGCCCATCGCGATCTGCAGGAACGCGCGTGTCGGAATATGGTCACAATCCAGGATGAGGATGTAATCGCCGCTTGTCCGCTTAATGGCGTGGTTGAGGTTACCCGCCTTGGCGTGTGAACTGTCGACGCGCCCGATGTAGAGAGCGCCGCAATCCTTGGCAAACTGTTCAAATTCGGGGCGCACACCATCATCAAGGATATAGACATTCACTTTATCGGGCGGCCAGTCGATGCCCAGCGCGCCCAGCACGGTCAGGCGCACGATGCTGAGCTGTTCATCATAGGTCGGGATGAAGATGTCGACGGTTGGCCAGTCATCAACATTGTCCGGCAGGGGCAGCGGCGCGCGATGAAGTGGCTGGATTGTCTGGAAATAGCTGAGAAACAGCATGTACAGGGCATAGAGTTCGGCCATGAGCAGGGTCACGCCCAGCCCGCCCTGAATCCATGTATCGAAGTCCAACGTTTCGGTCAGGCGCCATGTCAGGTAACGCAGGGAGACCAGCGCCGAGAGCACCTCGAGAAAGATCTGGGTGCGGCGGCTCTTGCCGCGCCCGACAATAAAAAAGACGAGCACACACACAAGTGCCACAATCAGCTGCTCATTAATGGACAGCGTGACCGTGGTTGCGGCGATAAGTGCACAAAGCCCCAGCGCTCCAACTATATAGTTGGCCCCACGCAGTGACAGTATCTTGTTGGAAAAGCGGTCTAGCCTACTCTCCGCGGGTACTGGCGACTGAACCTCTGACATCAATAGCTCGTCCGATAATAAATACTGGTAAAACAGGTCGTTATATATTCAAAAGAAAACCGTCAGACGCATTCGGTCCGTCATGTCGCCTTTCGGCCCGCAGCGATGCGGGGCGGGGAAAACCTTCCCCCTTCTTTCCTCTGACATGCCGGGAGCAGGTCGCCCCCGGCACGGTTTCAGGAGTCGCCGTTCGCGTCTTCACGCTTGCGCAACAGGGCATCGCGCAGGCTGGGCTTGGGCACCAACCGGTCCGTGGCCCGACCACCAAGGGTCATGAACACTTCGGTCAGGGTCGGGGAGTTGTCGGTCGGCACGGGGCGGCCAGCCTGACTGCCATTCGGGGAAATCTTGTCAACTTTGGTCATTGTGGTCACCTTGGAAACAGGTTTTGAAACAGGCCGGGACACCGGTGCTGACTGGAACAGCCTTGCTGCGGGCGCCCGTTCGCTTCCGGCGCCGAAAAAGAAGCCTGGTCCTGTCAAACGCTGCCCACGCTGCTGCTGGGCCTTGGGCACGGGGGCCCAGTCCTCTGCCGCAACAGGAGGCGTGGCCGACGCTGTCGTGCCAAAAGCCGGAGTCGCCGGACGCGGCGCCATGAAGGAAGACACCGCAGGCCTGGTCGGGGCTGGCGACGCTACGGGCTGCTCCTGCCTTACGGGCTGGGGCGGCACTTCAGGGGCTGGCGGCGTCACGGTGGCTGCGGGCTGCGGCGGCGCGACAGGGGGCGGGGCCGACTGTGGCGCGGGCTCATATGCCGGGGCCGCTACGGCCTCAGCATGAGCAGCCACATAGGGTTCGGAAGCTGCAGCCGGCGCGACATAGGGTTCTGGCGCGGCCTGTTCGGGCTCTGGCTGCGCGGCATAGGTATCATGCGAGGCAGGCGTGTACGTCGTTTCCGCGTAGTCATGCATGTGCGCTGCATCCTCGGCGGATGCAGCGGGCGCTGAGTAGGTGGAATAGGTATCATCGTAAGACGAGGCCGAATGCTGTGCCGCCTCTTCAACGGCATGCTCGGTGGCGGCGGCCTGGGTTGCAGCGGACTCGTCGTGCTGGACCACGGGCTTGGGCGGACGCTTCTGCTTGAAAGCGCGATAGTGAAAACCTGCGCTGCTGACACCATAGCCATCTGTCAGCATGCGATCGACATCCTGCTGGTTGTCGGTATTCACCGGTGCTTCCACTTCCTTTTCAGGTGTGCTCACATTCCATCTCCCTGGTTCCGGGCGATATAGGCCAACATCGTCAACGCAGCCGAATAGTAGTCGGGCGCATGATCAAGCGTGGGCAGTTCGCCGGCCGATGCAAGGCCCGTGCATGATGCCACGGCCAGATAGCCCGGCGGCGCATTATAGGGCGAACGCGAGCCGTTGGTCAGGTCGACCCAGCCCGGCAGGGCGGACGCGCCATAATGGTTCCAGAACCGGCTGAAATCCGCCTGCAGCTCCGGGGTCAGCATATGCGCCCAATACAGGTAGAGCGGCACGCGAATCGCATCATACGAGAAGCGCGGCGGCCAGCCCTTGGCAATGGAGAAGGCATTGGTGTGCAGGTTGATCGACAGCCAGTCCGGCGGAAGCTTCCACTCACCGAATCGCCCCTTGGCGATGATGAGCAGCCCGTCGCCCATCACCTTTGTCCACTTGGCGTCACCTGTCAGCGCGAAGGCCTGCATGAGCGAGGGCATGACATAATAGGACAGGTTGAGGGTGACCGTATCCTTGGTCATGAACCCGACCGCGCCGGGCAGCAGCACCGTGTAGGGGCCGACGGTCTTGGTCATGAGCTTCAGCACATCGCCATAGATGGCCATAGCGTCCTGTATATAGTCAGCGCGCTTCCAACGCTTGCCGGCCCAGGCAAGACCGAGGGCGATGAGCAGGTCGCCATCGGTTGCGTTGTTCTTGTCGGCTACAGGCGGGTTATGCCCATCAAGGTACCGCCAGGAGAACAGGGCATCATCCTTGTGCTGCAGGTTGGTGCGCGCCCAGGTCCAGATCGCCTCGAACGCCGCCCGGTCGCCTGCGGCAGCGGAGAACAGCATGCCGTAGCCCTGCCCCTCGCTGTGGGATTCGCCGCTATTGCCCGTATCGACAATGCGCCCGTCAGGATGAAAATACTTGGTGCGGAAAATGGTCCATTGCTGGGCGATCTGGGGGTTCATGCCAATGGCGTCATCGGCCAGTGCGCCAGAAATCATGGGAAAGCTGCCTGCCACTGCCAAGGCGGACAGAAAGGAGCGGCGCCCCATTCCGGATACACGTTCTTGCAGCTTCATAAAATCCAACAGCATCTACCACCACACCCTCAAGAAGTCTGAACCCATGTCATTGCCTGGCCGAACGCATGCCGCGCTCTCGATACCCTGCCGTGCCATGACGCCTTAATCGGAAACTCCCCCATCCTGCAAGTCGAAGGCGACTATCCCGGGACAGACTTCAATTATTGAAAAGGACCATAACGTCTCTTCCCCCAACGGCGAAACCATCACCAGCGCCACGACGAGCGACAGGGAGAGAGAAGTTGCATTTTTGTCACGCAGGAGGAAATGCCCACCCAGCAAAAACCGTTTGATGATTCCTGGAAAAATTAAAGAAGAAAATATTGCAAATGATCGCCGTTCACTATGGGGCCATCTTTCGCAAAATTAAAAGGCGGAAAATATTTTTAAATTTCATGCCGCATTGATCTGGATCAATGCTTTTTAGGGCAATGGTCATCGCAGTTTATAAGATGACTTTATTATATATTAATATAAAAAAGATTGCCTTGCCATAGACAGTCTACATCCAGTGCAAAAATATTTTCCGTGATACGCGCCAGCGATTTTGCCTGAAATCGCTCGATCGCCGCACGACTTGCGTATCCGCCATTGCGCCGCCACGCGCCCGGAACACCTCCGGCAGCCGGGTAACCATCATGCCCGTACACGTACTTTGCCCCCCAGCGGTCAGGGAAACCATGCGGCGTTGAATCACCAATTGAAACCTCAAGGCAGATCATAAAAGCAGACTGATCCGGATCCCCTGTGAATCCTGTTCCTGCCCATTAAAAAATACCGCCCGACCTGACACGAAAGCCATCGTGACTTTCCCGCAGGCACGCCTGCCGAATTCCCGCATGCGGGCCGTCAGGCAGATGCGCGTTTTGCATCTGGAATAGATATATCCCATTGACACGTTTTGCTATTTGTTAGACATTCCGTGGCAGTATCGTAATAATTTTAGATATAGAAAACAAACCGCTGTTTAAAATAGCAATATCGAGGCGGAGTCTATCTTCATTATCAGTTGGCACTGCTGTTATTTTAGAAACTGGGACGAATACAAAAAAAAACGTTTCCTTCTTCCTGAAGGTCGTATCTGTGATACTGGCAATAAAAACATTTCGCATAGTGCAAGGCCAAGGTTACGGGCTTTTATGTGCCCAGCACTATAACGACCGCGAGACCTTCGACCTTATCCTGAAATGGACCGATCAGTGGCTGAGCCGCCCCAGCGATGCCCTGCATTCCTGGCGTTACGTGCCGGAAGGCACAGATCATGTTGCCGAGAAGCGGTGCGCGACGGATGGCGAACTGCTCATGGGCCTTGCACTGGCACGGGCTGCCTTACGCTGGAATGACACCCACCTGCGTGAACGGTCGGTCGCCATCTATACGGACGTGCTGAAACTGCTGGTCGCACGGGCTGGCGACAAAACGATACTGCGACCGGCTGATGTCGGATTTGAAACGGGCGGCACCCATACGGTCAACCTCTCTTACTACATTTTCCCCTCGCTGCGTGCCGGGGCGCAGCTATGCCCCTCCCCCGTGTGGGATACCCTGATCCGGGATGGGGCCGAACTGATGCAACTGGCCCGGTTCGGTATGTGGAAGCTTCCCCCCGACTGGCTGCAGATTGACAACAACTCGCTGGACATGATCCCCGCGCCCGGCTGGCCGCCCCGCTTTTCATTTGATGCGATCCGGGTGCCCCTTCATGCCTGGTGGGGCAATATCTGGGACGAGAATACCGCAGGCATCTACCATCGTTTCTGGAATGCGTGGCCCGACCATAACATTCCCGCATGGGTCGACCTGGAAACAGGGGAACGCAACAATGGCGCCACGCCCGGCGGATATATGGCCGTTGCAATCTGCACCGGTCTCGAAGGCATCGGCCCCCTGCCCCAAGGCCTGCCCGATATTACCCCATACGATGATTATTACTCTGCTTCCTTGAAAAGGCTGGCCCATATTGCATGGGATGATCGTAATAATTCTGACCCACGGTAAAATATACGATGAATGAAATAACAGATATTCCTTCTGAACAACCAGGAGGATTTCGCGCCAGAATACGGCAGGCGCAGGAATATTATAGAAATAACCAGGCAAAATGCCTGCGCATCCTCAAATTTGGGGGCGCAGGCACAATCATAGTCGCAACGGGTCTGGGCTTTCTGTCGCATCAGCAACTGATCATTTCATCTGATGCCGTCGTGTCAGCGTATACAACGGATGTGCGGGCACCGATTTCCGGTCGGCTCGAGGTCGCCACGCCCTCCGTCGGTACCCATGTAAAAGAAAAAAATGGCGCTTGGCCGGATCATCAACGACCGGGCTGAACATCTGACCCTGCTGCACCTACAGCAGCAGCTCGCGCAGGTCGAGACCGACCTGCAGGCCTATCAGGCTGAAAATGCGGACCTCACCCAGATGTACGATCAACTGCACAAGCGTGGTGAGGACTACAACAAGCTTGAAGCCCAGTACCTGCGCAGCGAAGTCGAGCAGGTCCGGGCGGAACAGGGGCAACAAACAGCCCGGCACGCACTGGCATCGCGCGATCTGCAGCGCCAGCAGCAGCCCGCCCAGGAAGGCTGGCTGTCCAGCGCCTATCTGGACAAGTATCGTACCCAGCTTTCCACTTCCAGCAACGGTGTCAGTGCCAGTAACGAACGCATCAATTACCTGACGGTCAAGGCGGCGGCGGAAAACGGCTTTCAGCTTGATAGCGGCTCGAATGACACGCCCTATTCAGCCCAGCGCGCGGATGAAGTGCATCTGCGCATTGCCGATATCGCCCGCCAGATCGCCAGCCTGACAGCCCAGCAGCATGGCCTGGAACAGGAAGTGGCCGAAGCCCGCGTCGAAGATGCGCAACTGAGCGATACGGTGCTCCAGGCCCCCACGACCGGCATGATCTGGAATATCCGCCATCTGGGTGATGCCCGGGTGTTCCAAGCTGAAAGTCTGTTCCAGATTGTTGATGACCACAGCCTGTTTGTGCTGGCGCTCGTGCCGCAGAACCGCATTGACACCGTGCGTGAAGGGGGTTTGGCCCATTTCCGTATTGAAGGTGGCAAGAAGGAATATACGGGTCATGTCGTATCAGTAATCGGTGACAACATCCTCAATGCCAGCAACCAGTATGCCAGCTTCCCCACCGCATCGGCTGGCGGCAGGAACGGACTGGTCAGCATTGCCATTCAGGTACCCCAGGCGGATGCCTCCAACATGATTGGCCGGACAGCGCATGTCGTACTGCCGACAACGGACAGCTCCCCCATAAAGCGGCTTTTAACCTGGCTTTGGTAACGATACATGGTGATCTGGGTTCTTCTTCTATGTTGCAGCTTTTTTATCGTAAATTATGGCAATGTAGATCATATAATATACAATAAGTACTTCAGGATTGCATTTGCTGTAATTTCGTTGATTATTGGCATATGGTATCTGCACTGGCGCTACTTCGATGCCGTTCCCCATTATCATTCATGGCTTGCCCAGACCTGGGTCTATCTGTTCCTGTCTTTTGAATTCGTTGCGATATGCTCAGGCTTTCTGGGTACGATTGTACTGAGCCGGACCATCAACCGCAGCAAACAGGCTGATCGTGGCCTGCTGTCCCCCCTGCAGCATGCGCCGACGGATGTCTTCATCGCTACGTACAATGAATCGTATGATATCCTGGAGCGAAGCATTATTTCCGCCTCGTCCATCAACCACCCTGATTTACGGGTCTGGGTGCTGGATGATGGCAACCGCGACTGGGTGCGTAAACTGGCCGAGGAAAACGGGGCTCAGTATACATTCCGTATCAAAGGCAAGCATGCAAAAGCTGGCAATGTGAATAATGGCGTGAAAATTGCACGCTCCACGGGCCGGAAACCTGATTTCATTTTGCTGCTTGATGCTGACTTCACGGTAAAAAATAATATATTACAGCGCGTTCTGCCAATATTTGAAGAAAAAGATATTGGCATTGTCCAAACCCCTCAGCACTTCTTCAATCCCGATCCGATACAGATCAACCTCTGTGCCATACAAGCTGGCCGGATGAGCAGCGCGTTTTTTTCAATTCCATTCTTGAATCCAAGGATGCATGGAATGCGGCGTTCTGCTGCGGCACCTCGGCAGTTTTCCGGGCTGAAGCACTGGAAAAATGCGGCGGCCTTGCCACGGCAACCGTAACAGAAGACATGCTCACCAGCTTCCTCATGGCCGCACAGGGTAACAACAGCGCATTCACCCGTAATTATGATGTGCCGGGCTATGATGCGGGCCTCATGATCACGCAACCCCTTTTCCGTGGGGGCGCCACCGTCGCTTCAACCCGCCAGGCCATCCATAATGTCCATGCGGAACGCGCCCGCCTCATGGCGACCGAACAGCAGGTGATGCAGGATGTCATCAATGCCTATGTGGGTCTGATCGAAACCCAGAAAATTCTTGAATTTTCCATCAATAATGAAAAGTTACTGGAAGCTCAGGCAGCTGCCACGCACAGCCGCTTTGGCGCAGGCGACGTGACACGGACCGATACGGCCCAGGCCGAGACGGCCCTTTCGATAGCTCAGGCGACACGACAGGATGCGGAAGCCCCGCCGAAAATGCCAAGGCGCGCTATATGCAGGTCGTTGGTGACGAGGCGCCGGAGCATCCGATCATGCCCTCGCCTTACAAGATTGATATCAATAACGAAAAAGATGCTGTTGCCATAGCGAAGCAGAACAATCCAAATGTATTGTTTGCAACATCATCCGCCCTTGCTGCCAAAAATGCCGTTTCTATTGCCATGGCCACGTTGCTGCCAAGATCTCGATCAATGCCGGCTATGACCACAGCATCAACCAGAGCGATGGCCGCTCGGAGCTCGACAACAAATTCGTGCTGCTGAGCGCCTCCCTTCCCCTCTATCAGGGGGGTGCGGAATATGCCGCCGTCCGGCAGGCCCGCCAGCAGTGGGAGGCCGCCCAGCGCGCCGTGGATGTGCAGAACCGCAGCGTAACGCAGCAGACCATTACTTCATGGAACCGCATGCAGGCCTACCGGCAGGAAATCGACAGCACGCACTCCGCGGTGGAAACAAGCGTTATCGCCGTCCGCGGCGTCGAGCGTCAGGCACTGGTGGGCACGGGTACCACCCTTGCGGCATTGCAGCAGCAGCAGACAGCCCTGATTGCCCAGGTCGCCCTTGTGCGCAGCCAGAGCAACTATATCCGCTCCAGCTACGCCATGGCTGCGGCGCTGGGGCGTCTGAATGCCGAATCACTTAACCTCAATGTCCCACGTTATGATGAGAAGGCCTATTATCACGACGTAAAATACAAGCTGTTCGGTCTGGGCGATTACGCCGTCCATCAACCCGGGCGCTAGCAGACCACCGGGCTTTACAGTCGGACCTTCCACCAGCGTCATGGGGCAACATGCGCTGGCTGGGCACGCGGCTGAAAGCCCGGCTGCTTCATGAACAGGGCATCACGCAACCGCCCGGCAGCCATGGCCAAGCACAGACGCAACCCTGCGGGAAGCCGTCATGTCTTACGATTTTATAATGGAAAGTCCTGACCATACCGGCTTATCCGGTCAGGCATTGCCTGTTATCTGATCAGGTGAAGACCTAAACCAGACCTGTATTCAGCTACATCATGCATGGCTCATGCGAAAGTAGCTGGCGTCCCGTAGGGAATTCGAACCCCTGTTGCCGCCGTGAGAGGGCAGTGTCCTAGGCCTCTAGACGAACGGGACAAAAGGCCGGTAGAGGCCTTCTATGCGATGTCGCGGCGGCATGCAAGCAAAGAATTATGCCCCCGCGCATTTCTGTTCATGGCTGCCCCAGCACAAGCCGCGCCGCGATGCGCCGCGCCAGAGGATCCCATATGATGATACGGTCCGCCACGCCGCCACCCGTCAGCGCCACGGCCAGCAGCCCGTCCGCCCGTGCCGTGACCGCGCGCACGCTCGTGCCGGGCGGCTCGTCAACCGCCAACGCTGGCTGTGCCGCCATGTCCGGCATGGGCGCCATGGGCGCCGCCACGGCCAGCGCGGGCTTTGCCGGGGGGGCAGGATGCATCATGCGATGCACCAGCACGCCCACCAGCGCCAGCGACCCGAGGAACAGCAGAACCCCCATACCGATCACTGCGGCGAGCAGCGCGCGCGAACCCTGTTTTTCCATTCCGTGCTTTCCGTTCCCGAATACCGTTTTTTCCGATAGACACATGCCATGAATGACACTGCCCCCCCTGCCCCGATCATCGCCACCGCCGATGATGCAGGCCAGCGCACCGACCGCTTTGTGGCCAACGCGGTGGAAAGCCTTTCGCGCTCGCGCGTCAAGTCCCTTATGGAAAGCGGGCACCTGCTGCGCAATGGCGATCCGCTACGCGACCCGGCCGAACCCGTGCGGGCAGGCATGTGTTATGAAATTCGCCTCCCCCCCGCAATCCCCGCAACGCCGCAGGGCCAGGAGATCGCACTCACCATATTATACGAGGACCGCGACCTGATCGTGCTCGACAAGCCCGCCGGCATGGTGGTGCACCCGGCACCGGGCAACGAGGATGGCACGCTCGTCAACGCCCTGCTCGCCCATTGCGGCGAGAGCCTGACCGGCATAGGCGGCGAAAAACGCCCCGGAATCGTGCACCGGCTGGACAAGGACACATCGGGCCTCATGGTGGCTGCCAAGACCGAGATGGCGCACCAGGCCCTGTCCCTCGCCTTTGCCGAGCGACGGATCGACCGCGCGTACGAGGCCCTGTGCTGGGGCATTCCCACGCCGGGCAGCGGGTCGTTCGATGGCGCGATCGGGCGCGACAAGCGCGACCGCAAGCGCATGGCGGTGGTCACCGGCGCCAGCGGCAAGCACGCGCTCACCCATTACCGGGTGCTGAACACCTTTCACGGCGGGCTTGCGCATGTGCAGTGCAAGCTGGCCACCGGGCGCACGCACCAGATCCGGGTGCATTTTGCCCATGCGAGGCATGCGCTCGTGGGTGACCCGGTCTATCTGCGCCGCATTCCCGCCGCCGCCCGCGCCCTGCCGCCGGCAGCAAAAACCGCAGCGCTGGATTTTGGCCGCCAGGCGCTGCATGCGCGCAGGCTAGGCTTCATTCACCCGCGCAGCGGCGAGGAGATGCTGTTCGAAAGCGCGCCGCCGGAAGACTTCCGCCAGCTTCTGGCCGATATTGCCTGATTATCAGGCATATTCATTGACAGGAGCAGGAACAATGCTTATGTTCGATGATTGTTCGCCGGGGCCGACGCCCCCAGGCTAACTGGACGTCCTGCATGGAACTGCCCAGGATGGGGGTTGCATGCGGGGACGTGAGAAGTCCAGTCGTGCGTCTAGCAGAGTGATGATGCAACCCGCCCGGTCACAATGACGTTGAGCCGGATTAAAGCTGCCCCCATCCCTCTGGTACAGGAGTCCGTTGCAATGGCCTCTTCTGCTCTTATTTCCGGTCCCGAAAACAACCTGTCCAAATACCTTCGGGATATCCGCAAATTCCCCATGCTCTCCCCCGAGGAGGAGCTTCGCCTCTCCCATCGCTGGAAGGACAAGGGCGATACCGAAGCCGCCCACAAGCTTGTCACCTCCCACCTGCGCCTCGTGGCCAAGATCGCCATGGGCTATCGTGGCTATGGCCTGCCGGTGGGCGAGCTGATCAGCGAAGGTAATATCGGGATGATGCAGGCCGTGCGCCGCTTCGACCCCGATCGGGGCTTCCGCCTGGCTACATATGCCATGTGGTGGATCCGTGCCGCGATACAGGAATACATCCTGCATAGCTGGTCACTGGTGAAGATCGGCACAACCGCCGCCCAGAAAAAACTTTTCTTCAACCTGCGCCGCCTCAAGGGCCAGATGCAGGCCATTGACGATGGCGACCTCCAGCCCGAGCAGGTCAACAAGATCGCCCAGTCCCTCGGCGTGCCCGAGCAGGACGTGGTGAACATGAACCGCCGCCTCGCCGCCCCCGACCACAGCCTGAACGCGCCGCTGCGCATGGATGGCGAGGGCGAGTGGCAGGACTGGCTGGTGGATGACAACGACAACCAGGAACAGACCCTGGCCGAGAGCGAGGAATATTCCGGCCGCCAGGCGCTTCTGGCCAATGCCATGAAGGGCCTCAACGACCGCGAACGCCACATCCTGACCGAGCGCAGGCTCAAGGATGAACCGGCTACGCTGGAAGAGCTGTCGCATGTCTACAACATCTCACGCGAGCGGGTGCGCCAGATCGAGGTCCGCGCGTTTGAAAAGGTGCAGACCGCGATGAAGGCCGAAGTTGCCTCCCGCCGCGCGCAGCATGCGGAAGGGACGGAAGCCTGAAGGCTTTGCCAGAAACTTTTAAAATCAAAGCCCCGCAAGCCATTGGCCTGCGGGGCTTTTTCTTTGAAACGCTCTAACTTTGAAAACAGGCAAGACGTTTTTGGTGAAGCTTTTTGCAAAAAGCTTCAAGGAAATGCCGCCCTCCAGCAAAAGGGCGACATCCAAAAACGTCTATCCAGCCGCGATCAGTCCTCGAACGGGTCGCGCATCAGGATGGTGTCATCACGCTCGGGGCTGGTGGAAAGCAGGGTTACCGGCGCTTCCACCAGTTCCTCGATGCGGCGGACATACTTGATGGCCTGCGCGGGCAGTTCAGCCCAGGAGCGCGCGCCCTTGGTGCTGTCCTTCCAGCCTTCCATCGTCTCGAACACGGGGCGGATGCGCTGCTGCGCGCCGGGAGCCGAGGGGAAGTGCTTCGTGGTCTTGCCGTCGAGTTCGTAGCCCACGCAGATGCTGATCTCGTCCAGCCCGTCGAGCACGTCCAGCTTGGTCAGGGCCAGGCCATTCACTCCGCCCACGCGCACCGCGCGGCGCACCAGCACGGCATCAAACCAGCCACAGCGGCGGGGGCGGCCCGTCACGGTGCCGAATTCATGCCCGCGTTCGCCAATGAGGCGGCCCATCTCGTCATGCAGTTCGCTGGGGAACGGCCCCTCACCCACGCGGGTGGTGTAGGCCTTGGCAATGCCCAGCACGAAGCCGATGCTCGTCGGCCCCACGCCAGCGCCGGTGCCCGCATTGGCGGCCACGGTGTTGGAGGACGTCACGTACGGATAGGTGCCGTGGTCCACATCCAGCATCACCGCCTGCGCGCCCTCGAACAGGATGCGCGAGCCGCCACGGCGGCTGTCATCAAGCAGGTCCCACACGGGCGCCATGAAGGGCAGCACGCGGGGGGCCACGGTGTTGAGGAAGTCGAGCAGTTCCTGCTTGGTGAAGGTCTCGGCACCCAGCCCCTTGAGCAGGGTGTTGTGGTGCAGCAGCAGTTCGTCGAGCTTCCAGTCCAGCGTTTCAGGCTCGGCCAGGTCACACAGGCGGATGGCGCGGCGGGCGACCTTGTCCTCATAGGCGGGGCCGATGCCGCGCCCGGTGGTGCCGATCTTGCGCTCGCCGCGGGCAGCCTCGCGCGCGCGGTCAAGCGCGCCGTGCACGGGCAGAATCAGGGGCGCGTTTTCAGCGATTTTCAGCGTCTCGGGCGTGACCTTCAGGCCCTGGGCTGTCACGCGGTCGATTTCCTTGAGCAGCGCCTCGGGATCAACCACCACGCCATTGCCGATCACGCCCATCTTGCCGCGCACGAGGCCCGAGGGCAGCAGGGAGAGCTTGTAGGTCTGCTCGCCCACAACCAGCGTGTGGCCCGCATTGTGGCCACCCTGAAAGCGCACGACCACATCGGCGCGGCTGGCCAGCCAGTCCACGATCTTTCCCTTGCCCTCGTCACCCCACTGGGTGCCGATCACGGTGACGTTGGACATTTCATGCTCCTTGATATGCTGCCCGGCAGCCACTGCGCGGCCAGCCAGAAAAAACGGGGTCGGTTCAGAAAAAAGAAATCAGTCGAAACTTCAGGCGCCATCAACCGGCACAAGCTGGCCATCCGCCACCACCAGCGTGCAGGCCAGCAGGGCCGCCTGCGCCAGCGGGTCTTCATCGGGGCCAAGGGCGCTGACCGTGGCATAGCCCGCCGCCCGCAGGGCGGCCGCCTTCTCCGCTGGCGTGCCCCATGGCAGGAAGACGCGCGTGCGGCTTGGCAGGGGCGGTGCCGCGCGCAGGATGATGTCGGGCCGCAGGGTGATACCACAGGCCGGTTCATCATCATTGGACAGGTAGCGCCCGCCCCGGCCCAGCTCCTCGCGCTGGCCTGCGGCGTAAACGCTCACGCACACGCCGGTATGGTACTGCCAGCCCCGGAACTCCACCGGGTCCACCGTCAGGCGGATGCCGGGCACGCGGGCCTCGATGGCGGCAACAGTGGCGGCCAGCCGCTCGCTCAGAACCCGCACGGCGGGCGGCAGCTCGACCGCTGCCAGTTCGGCCAGCGCGCCCTGCGCCGGGCCTGCCGCGTGCAGGAGGCGGATCAGCACATCGGCCAGTGCGCCGCCATGCCGCGCCACGGCGGCGGCATCCTTGCGGTCAAGCGCGCGCATGAGGGTGCTGCGCACAGTGCCCTCAAACCCGCCCGAATCAAGCAGGGCCGTGGTGAGGGCGGGCATGGTCAGGTCGAACGAGACGCCACGCACCTGCAGGGTTGCCAGGCACTCGGCGGCCAGGGCCACGATTTCCGCATCCGCATGCGGGCCGTCGGGGCCGATCAGTTCCACGCCGGCCTGCGAGATCTGCCGATCCCCCTCGCCGCGGTTACTGGCCATGAGAATGCACGGCCCGGCATAGGACAGGCGCAGCGGGCGCGGCACGTCAGGCAGGCGCGTTGCGGCAATGCGGGCGATCTGGGGCGTCATGTCGGGCCGCAGGGCCATCATGCGCCGCGTATCGGGGTCCATCAGGCGGAAGGTCTGCGACGCCACTGCCGCCCCCGCGCCAGAAAGAAGGGTGGTCTCGAATTCCAGCAGCGGCGGGGTCACGCGGTCATAACCATGGGCTGCGAACACGCGCATCAGGGTTTCGACCCCCGCCGCCTCGGCCTCGGCCTCGGGGGGGAGCCGGTCCACGAACCCGGCAGGCAGAAGGGCGGGGTTGAACGGCGGGTCATCAGTCATGGCAGGGCCTATCGTGCTGCATCATGCCCCCGCGCACGCGGCTCAGGGCATGATGGATCGGACATGGAAGGGAGAAAGGGAGGAATCAGGCGTGTTCGCGCCGCACCTGCTCATAAGCCCAGTCAAGCCACGGCAGCACGGCCGCAAGGTCGGCGGCCTCGACCGTGGCCCCACCCCATAGCCGCAGGCCCGGCGGGGCATCGCGGTAGCTGCCCACATCCATGGCCACACCTTCCTTGCCCAGCAGGGAAACGATCTTCTTGGCCGCCGCCGTCTGGGTGGCATGGTCAAGTGCCGTAAACCACGGGGCCACAATGCGCAGGCAGATGGCCGTGCTCGAGCGGTGCGCGGGGTTGGTGGCGAGGAACCGTGCCCAGTCGGATTGCGCCTCCCATGCCGCGATCGTGGCAAGATTGGCCTCGCTGCGGGCAATAAGCCCTTTCAGCCCGCCAATGCCCTCGGCCCATTTCAGCCCATCAAGCGCATCCTCGACACACAGCATCGAGGGCGTGTTGATGGTATCGCCCTTGAAGATGCCATCTATCAGGCCCCTGGCGTTGGTCAGGCGGAAGATCTTGGGCAGCGCGCGGGGGGCTGGCGTGGAGACCAGCCGCTCGACCGCGCGGGGGGAGAGCGCCAGCATGCCGTGCGCCGCCTCGCCGCCAAGCACCTTCTGCCATGACCATGTCACCACATCGAGCTTCTCCCACGGCAGGTCCATGGCGAAGGCAGCGGATGTGGCATCACAGATCACCAGCCCGTCGCGCTGCGTGGGGATGGCGGCATCATAGGGCAGGCGCGCGCCCGATGTGGTGCCGTTCCATGTCAGCACCACGTCACGCGCCCAGTCCACCTGCGCCAGATCCGGGATCTCGCCATACTCGGCCTTGAGCACGCGGGCCTCGGGCAGCCTGAGCTGGGCGATGATGTCATTGGCCCATGTGGCGGAGAAGCTCTCGAACGCCAGCACATCCACCGGGCGCGTGCCAAGGATGGACCACAGCACCATCTCCACCGCGCCCGTATCGGATGCGGGCACGATGCCGAGCACCCAGTCCTCTGGCATGCCCAGCATGGCCTTCGAGCGGGTAATGACCTCGTTGAGCCGTGCGCGCCCCTCGGTCGAGCGGTGCGAGCGCCCCACCAGCGCCCCCGACAGGGCCTGGAGGGACCAGCCCGGACGCTTGGCGCACGGACCGGAGGAAAAGCGCGGATTGGCAGGCCGCATGGACGGCTTTGCAGTAAGGGCTTCAGGCAAGGGAGATAACGTCCTGTTCGCAACACGGGCATTGGCAGGGCAACACCGCCAACCGGTGCGCCAGACTGGTGCGAGAGGGGGGATTCGAACCCCCATGCCTTGCGGCGGTCGATTTTGAGTCGACTACGTCTACCGTTCCGTCACTCTCGCATACAGGCACCCCGCCCGGAGCGGGACGGATGATACCACGGCAATCAGTCCATGGACGTCTTGCGGACCCGCTATATCACACCGGCGGCGGCGGCTCCAGCCCCAGCATCAACGCCAGATTCTGGATCGCGGCACCCGAGGCCCCCTTGCCCAGATTGTCCAGCCGCGCGGTCAGCACGGCGTGGCCCAGTTCTTCATTGCCATGCACGCGCAGCTCCATCCGGTCGGTGCCTGCCAGCGCATCGGCCACCAGCTTGGCGCAGGGTTCGGCCACCGTAATGCGGTCGGAGCCTGCGTAATGCGCGGCCAGCACCCCGTGCAGGTCGGCAAGGCTGACATCGCCGGGCAGCAGGTCAAGGTGCAGCGGCACGGACACGATCATGCCCTGCGGAAAATGCCCGACCGAAGGCACGAACAAAGGCAGTTGTGCAAGGCCCGCATACAGCTTCATTTCCGGTATGTGCTTGTGGCCAAGCCCCAGCCCGTACAGCTCGAAGGCCGGGCCGCCATCGCGCTCATGCGCCTCGATCATGCTGCGGCCGCCGCCGCTGTAGCCGCTTACGGCATTGACCGTGACGGGGTAGTCATCTGGCACCAGCCCGGCCTTGACGAGCGGGCGCAGCAGGCCCACCAGCCCCGTGGGGTAGCAGCCGGGGTTGGACACGCGCGCCGCCTTGCGGATGCGCTCCGGCTGGGCCGCATCCATTTCGGGGAAACCGTAAACCCAGGCCGGATCGGTGCGGAACGCGGTGCTGGCATCAAGGATGCGCGGTGCATCATCCCCCATGGCGTCGGCCATGGCCACGGCTTCCTTCGCCGCCGCGTCAGGCAGGCACAGCACCACTACATCGGCGGCGGCCATCATTTCGCGCCGGGCGTCAGCGTCCTTGCGGCGGGCGGGGTCGATGGAGCGCAGCGTGACCGGCAGGTGCGCCAGCCGCTCGCGGATGCCAAGCCCCGTGGTGCCTGCCTCGCCATCGATAAAGACCGTTGCCTGTCCGTCGCTGCTCATGTGCCGTGTATCCTGATAAGAACTTCCCGCTGCGGGGTGTGCGATCTATACAAAACCTGCGCCCGACCGCAACACAAACAGGCAGGACATACCCGATGCAAGACGCCGCAGCCCCCCTCCAACGCCTGCTCGGCATCATGGCCCGCCTGCGCGACCCCAAGACCGGCTGCCCGTGGGACAAGGTGCAGGATTTTGCCTCCATCGCGCCCTACAGCATTGAAGAAGCCTATGAAGTGGCCGACACCATTGCGCGCGAGGACTGGGACGGCCTGCCCGATGAACTCGGCGACCTGCTGCTCCAGGTCGTCTATCACGCGCAGATGGCCGATGAAAAAGGCCTGTTCGACTTTGCCACCGTGGCCACCCTGATTGGCGACAAGATGGTCCGCCGCCACCCTCATGTGTTTGGCGAGGCCGAAGCCCAGGCCGGGCAGTGGGAAAACGGCAAGGCGCTCGAACGCCTCGCCCGCAACCGGCGCGGCACGCTTGATGACGTGCCCGTGGGCCTGCCAGCACTGATCCGCGCGCGCAAGCTCTCCGCCCGTGCCGCCCGGGTGGGCTTTGACTGGGATACGGTGGGCGAGGTCGCCGCCAAGGTGGATGAGGAACTCGATGAACTGAAGGTCGAGCTTGAAAGCGGCGACCGCGAAAAGATCTTTGATGAACTCGGCGACGTGCTGTTCACGCTGGCCACACTGGCCCGCAAGCTGGACATGGACCCCGAGGCCTGCCTGCGCCAGGCCAACGCCAAGTTCACCCGCCGCTTTACCGCCGTCGAGCACGACCTGGCCGACCGGGGGCTCGCACTAGCCGATGTGGACGTGAAAACCATGGAGGAAGGCTGGCAGGCGGTGAAACGCCGCGAGCGCGCAGCAACAAAAAAGACTTAAAAATCAAAAGTTTTTGGTGAAGCTTTTTTCAAAAAGCTTCGAAAGAACGCCGCCTTTTTGAAACAAGGCGGCACCAAAAAACTTTCATCTTTCAGGGCATCGTCAGCAGCAGGTCATGCAACGCCTGCCAGCTTGCCCGGTCAGGCGCGTAAAGCAGGCCGCCGCTGCGGTCGGTCACGCGATAGGGCGCCCCATCAAAATGGGCGCTGTAGCCACCGGCTTCCTGATGGATCAGCCAGCCTGCCAGATGGTCCCACGGCAGGGTGCGGTTGAACAGCAGGAAGTGGCAGCGCCCATCGACCAGCATCAGGTATTCATGCGCCGCACAGCGGAAATCCCACGATCCCGCCACCTTGGGCAGGTTATGGGTCACGACATCACGCACGGGGGCAGGCAGGTAGCGCCATGAGGCGTTGCCCGCCATCTCGTGCGCGGGCACGGCGGGAGCGACCTGCAGGCGGCGCTCGCCCCCCCTGCCATCATCAAGCCATGCACCCTGCCCGCGCGCGGCTACGGCAGCAACATTGCAGATGGGGTCCAGAATCACCCCGCCCACCACTTCGCCACCCGATACGGCAGATACCATCACGCCAAACAGCGGCACGCCCGCCGCGTAATTGGCTGTGCCATCAATCGGGTCGATCACGAAGGCCAGGTCAGCCATGGCCAGGCCATCAAGCAGGTCGGGACTGGCCGCCACCGCCTCCTCCCCCACCACGAGGGCTTCGGGCCATGCAGCCTGCAGGGCTGCGGTCAGGTCGCGCTCGGTGGCTTCGTCCGCCACGGTCACGATATCCATCGGCCCGCTCTTGCTGCGGATATCGGCGCGGTCAAGGCAACGGAAGGACGGCATGACATGGCGCTGTGCTGCTTCACGCATCATCGCCACCACCTTGTGCATATCCGCCAGTGTGATCCGTTGCGTCATTGCTGCCTCCGCCCCTGTCCGTTGTTCAACCCGCCATTCCTGCGCTGCCGCCTGCATGCGAGGCCCGTTTCGCAGGAAATCTGCGATCATCAGAAAATTTTGGGCGAAGCTTTTTTCAAAAAGCTTCGGAGAACGCCGCCTTTTTGAAAAAAGGCGGCACCCAAAAACTTTCATCATTTTTTATCAATGCGTTCCTAATCGACCAGGCAGGTTACCACGCGGCCAAACTGCATCTCGAAACGCGCGCGGTTGGCAGGCGAAAGGCGCACAGTCATTTCGGCCCCTTCCTCCCCATCGCTCCGCTCGGTTACCTCGCCATGCTCATGCAGCCAGGCCATGGCCGCGCCCTCGGTTATGGGCACGCGGTAGCGCACGACTTCCATCGCGCGGGTCATGCGCTCGTCAATCGCGGCCAGCAGGTCGGGCAGGCCATCGCCGGTAATGGCGGAAATGACCACGTTGCCCGGTCGCGCGCCCACGGCATCGCGCCCGCCCACGAGGTCGGCCTTGTTCAGCACCTCGATCACACGACCCTGCCAGTCGGCCTCGATCGTGCCGTTGCGCGCCATGCCCTCGAGCACCTCGATTACGTCATTGCGCTGCGATGCGCTATCGGGGTGCGAGACATCGCGCACATGCAGGATGATGTCGGCCTCGGCCACTTCTTCAAGTGTAGCGCGAAAGGCGGCAATGAGTTCGGTGGGCAGGTCACTGATGAAGCCCACCGTATCGGACAGGATCACCCGCCGCCCCGAGGGCAACTGGATGCCGCGCATGGTGGGGTCCAGCGTGGCAAAAAGCTGGTCCTGCGCATACACGCTGGCCCCGGTCAGGGCATTGAACAGGGTGGACTTGCCCGCATTGGTGTAGCCGACAAGCGCTACAATGGGGAACGGCACCCGCCTGCGCGCCTGCCGGTGCAGGCCGCGCGTGCGGCGCACCTGCTCAAGCTCGCGCTTGAGGCGCACGATCCGGTCGCCGATCATGCGGCGGTCGGCCTCGATCTGCGTCTCGCCGGGGCCGCCGAGGAAGCCGAAGCCACCGCGCTGGCGCTCAAGATGGGTCCAGGTGCGCACAAGGCGGCTGCGCTGGTATTCCAGATGGGCGAGTTCGACCTGCAGCGTGCCTTCACGCGTGGCCGCACGCTCGCCAAAAATATCAAGGATCAGGGCGGTCCGGTCGATCACCTTGCAGCCCAGCGCGCGCTCGAGGTTGCGCTGCTGCACCGGGGTGAGCCGGGAATCGATGATGACAACGGTGATGTTGTCGGCCTTGACCGTCTCTTTAAGCGAATCGACCTGGCCCCCGCCAAGCAGGGTGGCAGGGCGGCGCGCACGCAGCAGAAGCACCGCCTGGCACACCACCACCAGCCCGATGGAGGCGGCAAGGCCCACCGCTTCCTCCAGCCGGGCTTCGGCGGCGCGGGCATCATCGTGCCGGTCGGGGCGCTCCCATGGCAGGATGACAGCGGCGCGCGTGGCGGATGAAGGCGCCGCCACCGTCACGACGGGCTGCCATCCGTGGCTGCCGGTTCTTCCGTATCCTCGGCCGGGGGGTCGAACAGGCTGACCGGGGTTGCGGGCATGACGGTGCTGATCGCGTGCTTGTAGACAAGCTGCGTATGCCCGTCGCGCCGCAGCAGGACGGAAAAATTGTCAAACCAGGTGATGATGCCCTGGAGCTTGACGCCATTGACGAGGAAAATGGTGACCGGCGTTTTCGACCGGCGGACGTGGTTGAGAAACACGTCCTGTACATTCTGTGAAGGTTCTTTTGCCACGGCAGGGCCTTACTTGTTGTTTGTTGGGCGAAAATCAACACGGCACAGTCACGTGTCATGCTACGGCGTTGCCACCATCCGTATCACGGTTCGTTGTCTAGCAGGCATGCGTCAGGTGGGCAAAAGCTCATCCTGCGTTGCGGTCCTCCGATGTAACGCCAAGCTGCTTGAGCTTGCGATGCAGCGCGCTGCGCTCCATGCCCACAAAGCCTGCGGTACGGCTTATGTTCCCGCCAAAACGCAAAAGCTGTGCCTGAAGGTACTGGGTCTCGAACAGGTCACGCGCCTCGCGCAGGGGCAGGCTCATCACATCCTCGTCAGAATCGAATTTGAGCAGCGCGGGCGCACCATCTCCCACCGTGGAAGGCAGCATGTCGGCCCGGATGGGGTCGGTGCTGTTGCCCGGCATCATGATGAGCAGGCGCTCCATCAGGTTGCGCAGTTCACGCACATTGCCCGGCCACTCGTAGCTCTGCAGCGCCGCAATCGCATCGCCCGAAAGCTCACGCATCGGCAGGCCCGCGTTTTCCGCCGCGCGATCAAGGAACATGCGGGCCAGTTCGGGTATGTCCTCGCGCCGCTCGCGCAGGCTGGGAATGCGCAGCGGCACGACGGCGAGGCGGTAGTACAGATCCTCACGGAAGCGCCCGAGCCCGATCTCGGCCTGCAGGTCGCGGTTGGTGGTGGCGAGTACGCGCACATCCACCTTCACCCGCCGCGAGCCGCCAAGCCGCTCAAACGTCTGGTCCTGCAGCGCGCGCACGATCTTGCCCTGCGTCTCGAGCGGCATGTCGGACACTTCATCAAGCAGGAGCGTGCCGCCATGCGCGCGTTCAAGCACGCCGGTGCGCCGGCCCGCGCCATCATCGCTGCCTTCGATGCCGAACAGTTCCTCTTCAAACCGGCCCGGGGCCAGGGTGGCGCAGTTCAGCGCTATGAATGGCCCCTCCGCCCGGCGGGAACTGGCATGGATCATCCTTGCCGCCACTTCCTTGCCGGTGCCCGCCGCCCCCGAGATCAGCACGCGCGAGCCGGTCGGTGCCACGCGGTCGATCTGGTTGCGCACGGCGGCAATGGCGGCGCTGCGCCCCTCGAGCACGGTGCCCGAGCCTGCGCGCAGGCGCAGTTCGGCATTCTCGCGCGCAAGGCGCGAGGCCTCGAGCGCGCGGCGCACCACCACGAGCAGCCGGTCGGCCTGGAAGGGTTTTTCAATAAAGTCGTATGCGCCATGCTGCAGGGCGGCCACGGCGGTCTCGATGGTGCCGTGCCCCGAGATCATGATGACCGGGACGGACGGCTCCTCCTTGTGCAGCACATTGAGGATGCCCAGCCCATCAAGCCGTGAACCCTGCAACCAGACATCAAGCACCACCAGCGCGGGCCGACGTTCCCTGAAGGCGGCGATGGCGGAATCGGAATCACCCGCCAGCCGCGTTTCATATCCTTCATCGGCCAGAATGCCTTCGATAAGGAGCCGTATATCCGGCTCATCATCGACGATCAGGATTTCATGCCCCATGGTCGTCCTTTATCGGCAAAATCAACGTCGACACAGCTCCCCTGCCCCCGGCATTGTCCTCAAGCCCGATGCTCCCGCCATGATCTTCAAGAATCTTCTTGACGATCGCAAGGCCCAGGCCGGTTCCCTTGGGCTTGTGCGTCACATAAGGCTCGGTCAGCCGGGCGCGATCCTCGACCGGCAGCCCGATCCCGTCATCCTCGACGCGCAGGCGAACATGCGCGCCGTCATTTTCCAATGTAATACGGATGTGGCCAATGACGCCATCCCCGCCCGGCGCCCCGCCGGGCGCGCGCATGGCAATGGCGTCGGCAGCGTTCTGCAACAGGTTGGTCAGCGCCTGGCCCACCAGCCTGCGGTCGCAGCGCACGATCGGCCCCCGGTCGGGCAGGTTGACATCATAGACCAGCTCGGGGTGGGCATTGCGTTGCAGGATCAGCGCCTCGCGCACGATGCGCGAGAGATCCTCGTTACGCATGACGGGCTGGGGCATGCGGGCAAAGGCGGAAAACTCATCGACCATGCGCCCGATATCGCCCACATGCCGGATGATGGTGTCCACGCATTGCACGAACGTATCGGGGTCGGATGAAATCTCGCGCAGGAAGCGGCGCTTGAGCCGCTCGGCTGCAAGCTGGATGGGGGTGAGCGGGTTCTTGATCTCATGGGCGATGCGGCGCGCCACGTCCGCCCAGGCCGCCTTGCGCTGCGCCACCTGCAGGGCTGTTATGTCATCAAACGTAACCACATAGCCCTCGGCCGAGACACCGGCCACGCTGCCCTGCATTTCCGCGCCGATTCGCACCAGCAGGGTGCTGGCGCGGCCGCCTGCGAGCACCTGCACCTCGCCCGTCAGTTCGCGCGCGCCATCGTGCGCAATGCGGTCGAGCATGTCGGTGAGTTCGGGCACCACCTCGATCAGCGGCTGGCCCACGCATTCGGTCATGTCGCGGTGCAGCAGCACGCTGGCCGCCCGGTTGGGCAGTTCGATCATGCGCTGCGAATCAAGCCCTATCACCCCGGCCGAAACACCTGACAGCACGGCCTCGGTAAAGCGGCGGCGTTCATTGATCTGGTTGTTGGCCTGGATCAGCTCGGCGCGCTGGGTGGCAAGCTGGGTGGTCATGCGGTTGAAGGCGCGTGACAGGCTGGCCACCTCGTCATCGCGGTCGCCTTCGGGCACGTTGCTGTCGAGATCGCCCTTGCTCACCCGCTCGGACGCCAGAATGAGCAGGCCGAGCGGGCGGACGATCTGGTTGGCCAGCATCAGCCCGATCAGGATGGCGGCACCGAGCACCAGCACCGCCACGAGGGCGAAGATGAGCACGAAGGTGAACTGGATCTTGCCACGGTTGCTATTGAGCCGCTGGTAGTCGGCCACCACCTGCTCGGTGCGATGCATGTGCTCGAGAATGTCGGGGTCGACAGGGCGGGCGATCATGAGCATGAGCGGCGGCGTATCGCCCAGCGTCACCACCGCGCGGACGGTCTTTTCATCCGCCGAATCCAGGATCGCGATCTCGTTGGTGCGGGCCATGAGGGTGGCGGCTGGCGGCGGCAGGTCCTTCATGTTGGCCGTGCGCCCCATCAGCCCGCCCGAGGCCACGACCGTGTTGGTGAACGGGTCGTACACCACGGCCACGTCCAGCCCGCGCAGGGTGGCCTGCGAATCCAGCACCTGCGAGAGCGCATCGGGGTTGTGCAGCAGGTCATCGCCCGAGCCGGCCAGCGCGCTCTGGGCGCTGACCAGGTAATTGGCCAGCGAGAAGGCTTCCGTGCGGATATTGGCGTTATGCTCCTGCAGGTAACCCCGCGAGGTTTCGAGCGCCTCGTTCATCGCGGTGTTGACCCGGTCGCTGAACCAGATCTGGATGCCGTAGTGAAAGAACACGGCGGCAAACGTGCCTACAACGATGGTGGGCGCCACCGCCACGATGCCGAACAGCGTGACCAGCCGCACATGCAGCCGGGCGCCCGCCAGCCCGCTGCGCCGCTCGGCCAGAACGCGGCCCACCTTTTCGGTCAGCGATGTGGCCAGCAGCAGCAGCACCAGAAAGTTGAGGATGAACACCAGCGCCTGGATCTGCGGGTGATGGGCCAGCGAGTTGCCGCCCGACAGCACCACGAAGGTCGCCACCCCCAGCACAAGGGCCAGCAGCACCAGCACAAGGGCCACGTTGCGGCGCACGAGCATGTCGAGCATGCGCCGCGCCAGGCGGTAGGCGACGCCGGGGCGCGACGGGGCGGGCGTGGTCATGCCCCCCCGCGCACTACGGGAATGTCGAGATCGCGGATCTTCTTACGCAGCGTATTGCGGTTCAGCCCCAGCATGGCGGCGGCGCGGATCTGGTTGCCGCGCGTGGCCGAGAGCATCATGGCAATGAGGGGGCGCTCCACCTCGGCAATCACCTTGTCATAGATATCGCTCATGGGCATGTCGTCCTGCCCGGCCCCTGCTGCGAGGAAGCGCCGGAGATGGCGCTCGACCGCCTCGGCCAGGGTTTCGGTGCTGCTGCCCTCGCCCGACACGCCGCTGCTGCTGACTTCGGCGAGTTCGGCATCGATGATGTCGGCCCCGATGCTCTCCTGCGGGTGAAGTGCCGTGATGCGGCGCATAAGGTTTTCAAGTTCGCGCACGTTGCCCGGCCAGCGATAGGCCTGCAGGCGGGCCATCGCCGCCTCATCAAGCACGCGCACGTTGCCCGCGCCATCGGCGTTCTCGTTGAGGAAGTGCCGTGCGAGCAGCGGAATGTCCTCCACCCGCTCGCGCAGGGGCGGCAGGCGCATGGGCACCACGTTCAGGCGGTAATACAGATCCTCGCGGAAGCTGCCCTCGCGGATGGCCTGGCGCAGGTCGCGATGGGTGGCGGCGATGATGCGCACATTGGCGCGGATGGGCACGGTGCCGCCCACGGTGGTAAACGCGCCATCCTGCAGCACGCGCAACAGCCTTGTCTGGGCCTCGGGCGGCATGTCGCCAATCTCGTCAAGGAACAGCGTGCCGCCCGCCGCCTGCTCGAAACGCCCCGCCACCCGGCTCGTCGCCCCCGTAAAGGCGCCCCGCTCATGGCCGAACAGTTCGCTCTCGATCAGGTTGCGCGGAATGGCGGCCATGTTGATGGCCACGAAAGGCCCGGCGCGGCGCGGCCCGTAATCATGCAGAGCGCGGGCGACGAGTTCCTTGCCGGTGCCGCTCTCGCCCGTGATCATCACGGTCAGGTCCGAGGTCGTGAGGCGGGCAATGATACGGTAGATGTCCTGCATCACCACCGAGCGCCCGATGAGCGACATCTGCTCCTCGGGCCGGGGGGGAACGACCGCGGGCTGCACCGGCATGGCCGGGGTTGCCAGCGCGCGGGCGACCACGGCGAGGACTTCCTTGAGGTCAAACGGCTTGGGCAGGTATTCGAACGCGCCGCGCTGTGTAGCCTTGACCGCCGTCATGAGCGTAGACTGCGCGCTCATCACCACCACGCGCAGGTCGGGGCGGATGCGGCGGATGCGCGGAATGAGGTCCAGCCCGTTCTCATCAGGCATGACCACATCGGTAATCACGAGGTCGCCCTCGCCTTCCTCCACCCACTGCCACAGCGTGGAGGCCTGGGCCGTGGCGCGGACCTGATAGCCCGCGCGGCCAAGCGCCTGGCTCAGCACCGTGCGGATGGAGCGGTCATCATCAGCAACAAGAATGGTCGGCAGCGACATACGCTATAAATCTCTCAACTCTGGCGGGGCTTCAGGGCGTACCCCGGTCTTCGGTCACGACAGGCAGGTGCAGCAGCACATCGGTGCGGCCGGGCTGGCTTTCCACCTCGATCACGCCGCCATGGTCGCCCACGATCTTGCCTGCAAGCGCAAGCCCCAGCCCGCTGCCCGTGGTCTTGGTGGTGAGGAACGGCTCGAACAGGTGCGGGCGGATATTCTCGGGAATGCCCGGCCCGTTATCACGCACCGAAACCAGCAGTGGCAACTGCACGCGCTGGCTGCCCGCCCCGGTGGAAACCCAGATGCCGGGGCGGTAGCTGGTGGTGAGCGTGATCTGCGGCGGGGCGTCGCCCTCGGGGTGGTCGTGCAGGGCCTCGGCGGCGTTTTTCACCAGGTTGAGGAGCACCTGCACCAATTGGTCGCGGTTGCCCCATACCGGCGGCAGGGAGGGGTCGTACACTTCCTCGAAGCGGATATCGGCGGCAAAACCCTGCTGGGCCAGCCTGCGCACATGCTCGAGCACGCGGTGGATGTTGACCGGCCTGCGCTCGAGCGGGCGGTCGCTGAACATGTCCATCCGGTCCACGAGGTCGCGGATGCGGTTGACCTCATCCTGAATCAGCACCGCCAGTTCACGGTCGGATTCACCCACCGAGGTTTCAAGCAGCTGCGCCGCCCCCCTTATGCCCGAGAGCGGGTTCTTGACCTCATGCGCCAGGATGGCCGCCATGCCCGCGACACTGCGCGCCGCCGAGCGGAAGGTGAGCTGGCGGTCAAGCACGCGCACGGCAGAGAAGTCATGGAACGTCAGCGCAACCGAACCCGGCTCCTCCATTACGGGGGCGCCCTGCACGGTCACGCCATCATGGCGCAGGCGCGGGCTTTCGAGCGTGACCTCGTGCTCGACCACGGTATGGTCCTGCGTGCGCACCTGCTCCATGAGCAGGAAGAGCGGACTGTCACCGGGCAGGATGTCGGTCAGGCGCATCTGCACCAGATGCGCGCGCGACATGCCAAAAAACGGCTCGGCGGCGCTGTTGACGTAGCCAATGGCGTTATCGGCGCGCACCACCACCACCGGCAGCGCCAGCGAATCGAGTATGATCCGCCCGTTGCCCGTTACGTTATCGGGCGCGCAGGGCACATGGCCGGAGGGTGCGGGCGGGGTATGGTTCATGCCGCGCGTGCTGCGGCCCTTTCGGCCTCCACGGTGGAGGGGCGCGGCCCGCGCACATGGCCCGCTGCAATCTGCCCGTCATAGAATTCATGGATCATGCCGACCACGCCATCGACCGTGTCCATCCTGTTCACGGCAGCGCGGAAGCCAGCCGAACCCGGCAGCCCCGCTGAGTACCATGACACATGCTTGCGCGCGAGCCGCAGGCCGGGATGGGCGCCAAAATGGTCGATCATCATGCCGTAATGCTTCAGCACGATGGCCTTTTCCGCCACCAGATCCGGCTCGGGAATATCCTCGCCATGCATCAGCGCGCGCGCCACCTGGGCCAGGAACCACGGGCGGCCATAGCAGCCGCGCCCGATCATGACACCCTGCGCACCTGAACGCTCGAGTGCCACGCGGGCATCCTCCACGCTCAGGATATCGCCATTGACGATGACCGGCAGGTCCACCGCATCGACCACATTGCGCACGAAGTGCCAGTCCGCCGTGCCGTTATAGAACTGCTGGCGGGTGTGGCCGTGCACGGTTACCATGCGAATGCCCGATTCCTGTGCAATCCGGGCAAGTGTGGGGGCGTTGAGGCTGTTATGGTCCCAGCCCATGCGCATTTTCAGCGTTACGGGCACATTGACCGCGCGCACCACGCCTTCAAGCAGGCGGCCTGCATGCGCCTCGTCACGCATCAGGGCGGAGCCGGCAAGCTGGCCCACGGCCACTTTCTTGACCGGGCAGCCGAAATTGATGTCGATGATGTCGGCCCCGCGATCAACCGCGATCCGTGCCGCCTGGCCCATCGCCTCGGGGTCGCACCCGGCAAGCTGGACCGAATTGGGGCCATCATCGGCCACTTCGGCCATGCGCAGCGTGGTCTCGTTCTCGCGGATCATGGCCCATGACGCGATCATCTCGGACACGACTAGCCCGGCCCCGAGGCTGCGCGCCAGCCTGCGGAACGGCAGGTCGGTCACCCCCGCCATGGGGGCGAGAATGACCGGCGCCCTGAGAATGACCCCGCCACCGAGGTCAATGGGCGAGAGCAGTTGAGACGACATGAACCCTACTTCCCCGCCGGCTTTCCAGCCGCATGCGGCAATGTGGAAACAGGCCAGCTACATTATCCATCAAGAATGCTTATGATTTAGGCAGAATACCTGCTCCCGCCGCCCCGTGCAATCAGCTTCGGGGTGCGCAACAAACATTTTTGCCCGACCATGACAACCCGGAAAAGGGCGGCCCGGACAGCCCCGGCATTGCCCCTGCCCGCGCACAATGCTTGACGTGCGGCCCACATGGCCGCATTGCTCCGCATCATGCGTGTTGCAGCCATTCTTCTCGCCGCGGGCCAGGGCAGCCGGTACAGCGCCCAGACCGCGACCCCCGTCGCCAAGCAGTATGTCACGCTCGGCGGCTGGCCCGTCATCCGCCACGCGGCGGATGCCCTTGCCCCTCATGTCGGCCTCATCCAGCCGGTGGGCGATCCAGCCCTGCTGGCCCGTGCGCTCGAAGGCTTTGCGCCTGAGGGCTGCGTCATCCAGCCCGTGGTGCCCGGCGGCGAAACGCGTCAGGCCAGCGTGCGCGCGGGCCTTGAGGCGCTTGACCGCCTGCCCGAGGCCGAGCGCCCCGAGCTTGTGCTGATCCATGACGGCGCGCGCCCCTACGTGCCCGCCAGCGTGACCGAGGGCGTGATTGCGGCACTGGGCCAGCATGCGGGCGTGATCCCCGCCGTGCCGGTAGCCGATACCATCAAGCGCGCGAAGGATGGCATCATTACCGATACCGTGCCGCGCACCGACCTGTTCCGTGCCCAGACGCCGCAGGGCTTCCGCTTTGGCCTGCTGCGCGACCTGCACCGCGCGGCCGAAGCCGCCGACGCCACCGATGACGCCGCCCTGCTGGAAAACGCAGGCCACCCCGTGGCCATCGTGCCGGGTGCGGAAGACAATATCAAACTCACCTACAAGGAGGATCTGGTGCGACTGGAACGCCTGATCGGCCCGACCCTGCTGCCGCGCACAGGCACGGGCTACGACGTGCATGCCTTTGCCGAGAACCGCCCGCTGATCATGTGCGGCATCACCGTGCCGCACACCCGCGGCCTGGCAGGCCACTCCGATGCGGATGTGGGCATTCATGCGCTGTGCGACGCCATTTATGGCGCACTGGCGGAAGGCGATATCGGCCGCCACTTCCCGCCCAGCCAGAATGAATGGAAGGATGCCGACAGCGCGCGCTTCCTGGTGCATGCGGGCGAGCGCATCCGCCAGCGCGGCGGCATGCTGGTCAATGCCGATGTCACGCTGATCTGCGAGCGCCCCAAGATCGGCCCGCATTCCGAAGCCATGCGTACGCGCCTTGCCGAGCTGCTCAAGGTTGATGTCGACCGCATCTCGGTCAAGGCGACCACCTCCGAACGCCTCGGCTTTACCGGCCGCGAGGAAGGCATTGCCTGCCTGGCCAGCGCCACGGTGCTGGTGCCCTGAGGCTGGGATAAAACGGACAGTCAATGTTTTTAAGGCCGCCTTTATTTTCGTAAAGGCGGCCTTTTTTTCATCAATGGATTGGGTGATCCGTCATGGTCAATTTCAGGATTGTCACCGCCGCTGGAAAACAGATTCTGGCCCTTGCGTATGAAGACGCCACCCTCGATCCTGCCACCCTCCACCTGATTGCCGAGACATTCGGGAACGCTTTTTCCATGGAGGATGTGCCTGAGCAGGATCTGGATTTGATCCGCTCCCTTTATGTCTGCCAGAAAATCAATTTCCCCTCCGCCAGTAGGGTCATGGCCATTCCCCTGCCCGCGAAACCCACTGAAAAGCCGCAGGTACCCAGCGGAAATATCGATGAACTGACGGAGGCGGCAAAGATCATCGTCAAGGCCTACAATAAGGCCAGCACGTCTTTCCTGCAGCGTCATATGGGAATCGGTTACGCAAAAGCCACCGAACTCATGGGAAGGCTGGAAGAGATAGGCGTTGTCTCCGTGCCCAACCATGTGGGCCGCCGGGAAGTCCTGTAACAGGAAAAGTTTTTGGTGAAGCTTTTTGCAAAAAGCTTCAAAAAGAACGCCGCCTTTTTGAAAAAAGGCGGCACCCAGAAACTTTTATTACTCAGCCCGGCACAGTTGAAGGAAGCGCGCCGCATCCTCCACTTCCGCTGCCTGCAAGCGCAGCACTTCGAGCAGTTTTGCGTCCTCGCCCCATATTTCCATCTGGCTGCGCTCGTCCACGCTGGCAATCACGGCAGCCTTTGCCGCGGCCAGCGCGCCCGTTACCACTGCCGACCCCAGCACGATGCTTTTCATCGCGGGCACCATCACGCCCAATGCAGCAAGCGTCGCGCTGTCCATCGGTGCCAGCAGCGCCCGCCACGCATCATGCACGGCGGGTGACTGCACGAGCGGCATGATGCCCGTGGTCACTGCCATGTCGATGCCATGACGCGCGCGCAGCCATGCAAGCTGCGGGTCCCACTCCGCCTGCTGCTGGCGGCACAGGGGGGCTGGATAATCGGCGCGGTAGCACAGCAGTTCCCCATCCACGTATTGCAGCAGGGCCGCGACCTGTGCCGCGCGATCAGGGGCCACGCGCTCGATCATGGTGCCCGCGATGCGCGTCATGGGCAGGTCATCGGGGGTGAAATGGCCGCCCTTTTCCCCGCCCGCCTTCATCCATTCATCAGCAATGGCCTGTGCGAGCGCGCGCGAGGGCACGCACAGCGCCGTGCCGCCGGGCAGGCGGATGCCCCGCCCGTCAAGTTCCACCGCAAAACCGCCCCCGGCAACCGGGCTGACCGCGGCCGTGGCCCAGAACCGCCGGCGCTTGCCTGCGGTCTGGGGCGTGGGGGGGCGTACGCCATCCTTCATCATTTGAGGATGCCCAGCCCCTTGAGCAGCCCGCCCACCTTCTTCACGTCGGGCGAGGCCTTGGAGTTGCCAATCAGGCCAGCCGCGCCATTGGCACTGCCTTCCGCCTTGGGCGCTGCCGTGGTGGGCTCGGGGCCACTTGCCCCTTCACGCGCGGCCTTGAGGGTAGCCGGGCACGGATCGGCCACGGCATTGCTGTTCGAGCCGCCAAGCAGCAGGCCGATGGCGTAGCGCCCGTCAGACCCTGCATCCATCTTGGGGCGCGGCGCGCCGAGCGTGCCGCCTACGCGCAGCGGCACGGAAGCCCCGGTGCCGCTGATCATGAGCTGCGGCACCAGATGCAGGTCAAGCGCCTGCGACACCATGCCCACCGTGCCCTTGCCGGTTACGGTCAGGGCATTGGTCTGCACGCCGATGGTATCGACATTGGCCGTGCCATCCGCCATGGCCATGTGCAGGCCAAAGCAGCGCAGCGCGATCGGGCCGGAACCCAGCGCGCCACGCGCGGCATCACCAAGCAGGTCGCCCAGCGCGGTGCCGCTGACCGTGCCATTGACCATCGACACGCCCAGATGCCCGTTCATGCCGTTACGCAGTTCGGTGCGGGTGTTGCCCTGCGTCCTGACCGAACCGACCACCTGCAACGCACCCTGCACCATGTTCGAAAGTCCGGCCTTGCTCTCCAGCCAGGCGGCGGGCAGCACCAGCGTGCCGATCGTGCCTGAAACGGTAGGCGTCTTGCCCGCCGTTGCATCCACCTCGAACTGCCCCGACAGGCGGCGGCCCGTGCCTTCGGCCTGCAGGGGGTCAACCTTCAGCAGGCCGCCGCGCAGGTTGATGTGGGTCAGGGCATTGCGATACGTATCGCCCTCGAATTCCATCTGCGCGACACTCAGGCGCAGGTCCATGTCCAGCTTGCGCAGTTCACCAAACGGCAGGGCCTCATCATTTGCCTGGGCCTGCGCGGGGCTGGCGGTCACCTTTTTCGCATCCGCCTGCGCGGGCGGCCCCATCAGGGCATCCGCGTTGAGCCAGCTTGCGTCGATCGCACCGCTGACCAGCGGCACCCCGCCTGCACCACCATGCACTGACAGGTCAAGCCCGCCCTTGAGCGCAAGCTGCGTGCTCTTGACCATCAGGTCGGAAAGCTGGAAATGCGCGCCGTTATCCTCGCTCACCAGATGGGTCGAGGCATCGAGATGATCGAGCACCGCGCCATTGGGCAGCGGCAGTTGCCCTGCCGTGGCCGTGACATTGACCACCGCGCGCGAACCGCCCAGCGTGCCCGCCACCCGCAGCGAGCCCGGCTCGCCCGACAGGTCGAGCGATAGCGGCAGCGCCTCGGCAAGGTGCGACATCACCGCCGCATCAAGCTGCTGCAGCGAGCCGAGGGTTCCGGTCAGCTTCAGCCCCTTGCCCTGGAACTGGCCCTGGCTGTTGATCGTGACCGCATCCTTCGGCCCCGGCGCATCGATCGACAGGCCCTGCAGGGTCAGGCCCGACAGGTACTGCCCCGCATCGACCGCGCCCGTATCGAGGTGCAGGGAGTTGAGCAGCGGTGTGCTGCCTTCCTTGTCGGCAGCACTGCCGTCAACCACATTGGCCTTGAGCGTGAGGCGGCGCACGTCGGGCAGGCTCAGCCCCGGCACGAAGGCGTCGATCGCCTTGAGGCTGGCGATGTTGCCATCAACCGTGAGGTTATAGCCCTTCATGTGGTCGGGATCGGCCACGGTGCCATCAAGCGCCACCTGCCCCACCTGCTCGCCACCGGCCTTGAAGGCGGCCTTGAGCGCCACCGGCCAGCCGGAGCGCGCGGTGGAGGTGAGGTTGATCGACCCCGTATGCCCCGCCAACGTAAAGCTGCCGGTATCGTTATGGCCCGCGACATCGACCTCGGGCTTGCTGCCATCCACATCGGTCAGGTTGATGTGGTCGAGCACGACCTTGCCCTTGCTGCCTGAAAGGCGGTCATCCCAGTCCACATCGGCATTGCTGATGCGGATGCTGCCAATCTGCACCTTCCAGTCCGATGCCGCCTGCTGGGTTGCGGCATCAGGCTTTGCGGTGGCCTGCGCGCCGGTGGGGGTGAGGCGCCAGTTGGCCATGCCCTGTGCGGTGCGCTCAAGGTGGATGACCGGATGGTCAAGCTTCAGGCCATCAAGCTGGATCTCGTGGTGCAGCAGCGCCATCAGGCCCACGCTGGCCTGCAGGCTGTCCGCCGTGACCATGTCGGTATAGGCCCCGCCCGCCATGTCAGACAGGCCCACATCCTTCACCGAAAGCGAAAGGGTGGGGAAAACGCTGAACTCCAGCGCACCCATGCGCACTTGGCGGCCGGTCTGTTTCTCAATCGCGGCGATGGCCTTGGCGCGCACGGCATCGGGGTCGAGCATGGATTTGAGCACCAGCCCCCCGCCGCCCGCTATCACCACAAGGGCGACCGCGCCCCCGATCAGGATCCGTTTTGCATTTCCGTTCTGTGCCATTTCACTTCCTGTCCTGTGGTGCCGGGCGGCGTTATTTGCGCCGGGCCGGTGCGGCGGCCGGGGCTATGAACCCGATCTGCCTGAATGTCTCGCGCATGTGGGGCGAAAGCTCCGCCTCGACCACCAGCGTACCGCCAGCGGGGTGCGGCAGTTCCAGCCTGCGGGCGTGCAGGTGCAGCCTGTCGGCAAAGCCTGCGACATGCGCCTTGTCGCCACCGTATTTCGGGTCGCCCAGTATGGGGTTGCCCAGCGCCTCGCAATGCACGCGCAACTGGTGGGTGCGGCCTGTCAGCGGCGAGAGGGCCAGCCACGACATCTTGCGCGCTGCCGCATCGACCACCTCGTATTCCGACAGGGCATGCACTGCATCCGCATCCCCCCGCTCGGCCACCACGCTGATGGCCCCGGCACCCGCGCCGAGCTTGGTCAAAGGCTGGTCGATGATGCCGGTGGCAGGCGACGGACGCCCCACCACCACGGCCCAGTAGACCTTGCGCACGTCACGCCCCCTGAAGGCGGCAGCCAGCTTGGCGGCAACGCCGGGCGTGCGGGCCACCAGCAGCAGGCCCGACGTGTCACGGTCGATGCGGTGGACCAGGCGGGGGCGCGGGTCATCGGGGTTTTCACGCAGGCCGTCGAGCAGCGCGTCGATATGGTGGGTGATGCCGGGGCCGCCCTGCACGGCAATGCCCGCGGGCTTATTGAGCACGATCAGATGGTCATCACGGTACAGCACCATCTTGTTGATCTCGCGCACCTGCCGCTCATCAAGCGGCTTGACCGCGAGCGGCGGGGGGCGGCTGGCATTGGGGATGGGCGGCACGCGCACGGCCTGGCCGGGTGCGAGCCGGGTGGCGGCGGTGGCGCGCTTGCCATCCACGCGCACCTGCCCCGTGCGGCACAGCTTTTGCAACGCGCCCTGCGTCAGGTGCGGGTAATGCCTGCGGAACCAGCGGTCGAGGCGGATATCGGCTTCGTCATCGCTGACGGTAAGGGTAACGACACTCATGACCCACGGCTTTCGCGCACTCTGTTCCAACTGTCCAGCCGTCGCGCGACTTCGCGTTCATATCCCCGGTCGGTCGGCTGGTACAGTTTCGGCCTGCGCATGCCATCGGGGAAGTAGTTCTGCCCCGATATGCCGCCCTCCGCATCATGGTCGTATTCATAGCCCTTGCCGTAGCCGATATCCTTCATCAGCGTGGTCGGCGCATTAAGGATATGGGCGGGCGGCATGAGGCTGCCGGTGGCGCGCGCGGCCTGGCGGGCCATGTTGTAGCCCTTGTACACCGCATTCGATTTGGGCGCCGTGGCCAGATGCACCACGAGCTGTGCAAGGGCCAGTTCCCCCTCCGGCGAGCCAAGGCGCTCGAAGGTCTCCCATGCCGCAACTGCCAGCGGCAGGGCCTGGGGGTCGGCCATGCCCACGTCCTCGGCGGCGAAGCGGGTGAGCCTGCGGGCGATGTAGCGCGGGTCCTCGCCGCCTTCGAGCATACGGGCAAACCAGTAGAGTGCTGCATCGGGGTCGGAACCGCGCAGGGATTTATGCAGCGCCGAGATGAGGTTGTAATGCTCCTCGCGGTCCTTGTCATACAGGGCGGCGCGGCGGGCGAGCAGGCGCGACAGGGCTGCGGGGTCAAGCAGTTCACGCTGGTGCGGCAGGGCCAGAAGCTGCTCGACCATATTGAGCAGGTAGCGCCCGTCGCCATCGGCCATGGCGCGCAGGGTTGCGCGGGCCTCGGGCGTGAGCGGCAGGGACCTGCCGGTGGTGGACTCGGCGCGGTCGAGCAACTGCTCCATCGCCGCGTCATCCAGCCGGTGCAGCACCAGCACCTGACAGCGCGACAGCAGGGCGCTGTTGAGCGCGAAGGACGGGTTCTCGGTCGTGGCGCCGACCAGCACCACGGTGCCATTCTCCACAACCGGCAGGAAGCCATCCTGCTGGGCGCGGTTGAAGCGGTGGATTTCATCAACGAACAAAAGCGTGCCACCGCCCGAGGCCGCCATGCGCCGGGCCTCATCAAACGCGCGCTTGAGGTCGGCAACACCCGAGAACACGGCCGAAAGCTGCACGAAGCGCAGGCCAGCGGCGGCGGCAAGCAGGCGGGCGATGGTGGTCTTGCCCACCCCCGGCCCGCCCCACAGGATCAGGCTGGCGAGCGAGCCGCGGGCCAGCATCTGGCGCAGGCTGCCATCGGGGCCGAGCAGGTGGTCCTGGCCTACAACTTCATCAAGCGTGGTGGGGCGCAGGCGGTCGGCCAGGGGCTGGTTGCGGGCGGGCTGGGCGGAGGGGGCCTGCGGAAATGCTACCGGGCCACGCGCGGGGGGCTGCGGGGCCGCATTGCCAAACAGGTCCGCCGGGCCATCATCCATGCTGTCTCGCCTGCCTGCCATATGCTCCTGCCTGTACGTGGTGCAACCATGCCCCATTATGGGCTGTATCTGCATAGATTGGGAAGCATCATGGCCAATACCAGTCCCGGCGGCATGATACTGGCGTATGTTATCTTGAAAAACAGGGTTTTCTGAAGCTTTTGGGAAAAAGCTTCACCAAAAACTTCCTTCCGGTTTCTGGCAGGTTTACAGACCGGGTTTTAAAATTTCATGGATCAAGCAATGAACATCATAAAATAAGGACATTATCCGATCAGGTGAATACGAGGGATGGAAGATCGAAATTGATGACGACACGACTGATAATACAACCAGTTATTACATATACATAAAGAACATGAAAACGGAACCCAATACTGGTTATGATTTGTGGTTCCTGAATATGGAGGAACTCAAAAACGAATTGACATTTTTTGCTGTCGATCGGGATGCGTGAGGATTTCAATATATCCACACAATGAAACGAATAAACGTTTTTAGGTGCTTCCTTTTTTCAGGAAAGGCGGCATTGCCTGCACAGGCTTTCAGAACTGGAAATAGATGAACGCCTCCGGCGGCCTGCCCCCCACCAGAAACACCAGCAGCACGAAGGCGACCCCGGCTGCCACCGCAAGCCACGGCGTGGGCCGCACGCGTTCCAGCACCACCTGCTGCGAGGCGGGGCCAATGACCGCAATGACCAGCGCAAGGCCCAGCACCACAGGGTGGCCCACCGCCACGCCACCGCCGCCATGCGCGCCCAGCATTCCTGCCAGCATGCGCCCTGCCGTGGGCAGGTCGGCAGCGCGGAACACCACCCATGTCAGCAACACGAAGGTCATGGTCAACCCGTAGCCCATGCCCCGTGGCAAAGTGCGCCCGGTGCGGTCCCATCCGTGAGCGGTGGTGAGGGCTGCGCCATGCAGCAGGCCCCATACCACGAAATTCCACCCCGCCCCGTGCCACAGACCGGCCAGCCCCATGGTGGCCATGACGTTCGCCGCCTGCCGCGCGGGCGGGCAGCGGTTGCCGCCCAGCGGGATATAGACGTAATCACGCAGGAAGCGTGACAGCGTCATGTGCCACCGCCGCCAGAAGTCACGCACCGAGACGGCGCGGTAAGGCGCATTGAAATTGAACGGCAGGCGGATGCCCATCATCAGCGCCATGCCGATCGCCATGTCAGAATAGCCGGAAAAGTCAAAATAGAGCTGGAGCATGAAGCTCACGGCGGCCAGCCACGCCGCCCCCAGCGCCGGGGCATGGCCCATATGGGCGGCCTCGAACACCGGCGTGCAGATGCTGCCCAGCGTATCGGCCAGCCCCACCTTCTTGCCCAGCCCCACCAGCAGCAGCAGGAAACCGCGCCCGAGATTCTCCCACATGGCGGGACCACGCGGGCTGGCGTCAAATTGCGGGATCAGTTCGTTATGCCGCACGATGGGGCCAGCCACGAGTTGCGGGAAGAAGGTCACAAACTCCATAAAATCCGCCAGCCGGTACACCCGCGCCTGCCCGCGCCCGAGGTCAACAAGGTAGGATATTTTCTGGAACACGAAAAACGACAGCCCCAGCGGCAGGATCACTGACCACGGCGCATATGACCTGCCCATGGCCGCCAGCACGCAGCCCGCCACCCAGCCCGCGTATTTGAAGCCGAACAGCACCGTAAGGTTGCCCGCAATGCCCAGCCACAGCCAGCCCCGCCACCGGGTGCGCCCCCACAGCACGGCAACCCCCTGGCTGAAGCCGGTCATGCCCAGCAGCAGGGGCACGAACCGCCAGTCCCACACCCCGTAAAAGACAAGGGAGGCGGCAATGAGCACGGCCTGGCGGGCAGACCTGCTGGCGGCTACGGCATAATACAGCCCCAGCACCAGCGGCAGGAAAACGAGGAGGAAAGGCTGGCCCGCAAACAGCATTCAGCCGCGACGTTCGGCCACGGCCTGCCCCGCCGCATGCCCGCTCGCCCATGCCCACTGGAAGTTGTAGCCCCCCAGCCAGCCGGTCACGTCCACCGCCTCGCCCACCATGAACAGCCCCGGCACGTCGCGCGCTTCCATATCGCGTGAGGAGAGGCTGGCCGTATCCACGCCGCCGCGCGTGACCTCGGCCTTCACGTAGCCTTCCGTGCCATGCGGGTTGAGCCGCCAGGCCCCGAGCATGCCGGCCATATCGGTCAGCACCGAATCGGGCAGGCCCGCAAGCTGGCCTTCGGGCAGGCCGGAGCGCGCAAAAAACTGGGCCAGACGCTGCGGCAGCAGCATGGACAGCATGGCAACCCCGCCCGCGCGTGGGCGGTCGCGCTTGATCTCGAGCAGCCGGGCCGCCGCATTGATGCCGGGCAGCAGGTCGATCTCGAGCACCTCGCCCGGCTGCCAGTACGATGATGCCTGCAAGATGGCAGGCCCCGACAGACCGCGATGGGTGAACACCATGCCATCGCGGAAGGTGACATGCCGCGCCTGCCGCCCCGCGCCATCCTGGCAGGCAATGCCCACATTGACCGAAAGCCCGGCCAGCGGTTCCATCCAAGCCATGTCGCGCGCGCCAAAGGTGAGCGGCACGAGGGCGGGCGCCGGGGCCACCATGCCCAGACCGAAGCGGCGCGCGAGATCATGCGCCAGCCCCGTGGCGCCAAGCTTGGGAATCGACAGGCCACCCGTGGCCACGATCAGGCTCGGCGCATGGAACACGCCATGGTCGGTCTCGACGCGGTACTGCCCCGCCCCGTCGCGCGCCACGTCTATGATGCGGTGCGACAGGCGCATTTCCACCTGACCTGAGGCACATTCGCGCATGAGCATGTCCACGATGTCGCGCGCCGAACGGTCACAGAAGAGCTGGCCTGCCGCCTTCTCGTGCCAGGGAATGCGGTGGCGCTGCACAAGGGCCAGAAAATCGGCGGGCGTGTACCGCGCCAGCGCCGACTTGGCAAAATGCGGATTGGCGGACAGGAACTGCCCCGCCCCTGCATCCATGTTGGTGAAGTTGCACCGCCCGCCGCCCGAGATGAGGATCTTGCGCCCCGCATGCTGCGCATGGTCAAGCACCACCACGCGCGCGCCACCCTGCCCCGCCGTGGCAGCCGCCATGAGGCCCGCGGCCCCCGCGCCCAGCACGATGGCGTCATGCCCGGCCCCTTGCACTGTCATGCGCTAGAAATCCAGGTCCGCGTAATGGGCGGGCGGCGTAAAGCCCGAGATCCGGTCCTGCAGCACGGAGCGGAAGCACGGCCTGCTCTTGACGCGGGCATACCAGTCCTTGGCGGCAGGCGCGCGCGACCAGTCCACGTCATCAAGGAAGTCGAGGCAGGACAGATGCGCCGCCGCCGCAAAATCGGCCAGCGAAAGCTGGTTGCCCCCCAGCCATCGCCGCGTTTCCGCCAGCCAGTCGATATAGGACAGGTGGGTGCGGATATTGGCATATCCCGCCCGCAATGCGGCGCCATCAGGGTTGCCGGTGCCGGAGATGCGCTTGTACACCTTCTCGGTCAGCAGGTTGCGCGAGACCTCGCGGCCGAATTTCTCGTCAAACCACACCACCAGCCTGCGCACCTCCACCCGCTCGGCCAGCGTGCGGCCCAGCAGCGGGGTGTCGGGATAGGCTTCCTCAAGATATTCGCAGATCACCCACGAATCCGGAATGCACAACCCGGTATCTTCCTGCAGCATGGGCACGGTGCCCGCGGGGTTGCGGTCGAGATACTCGGGGCGCTGTTCCCACACCCGTTCGATCTTGAGTTCAAACGGCAGCCGTTTTTCGCCCATCACGAGGCGAACCTTGCGGCAATAGGGCGAAAGGGGAAGGTGGTACAGGATGCGCATGTTTCCGCTTTATTGCATTGCCACGCCCTTCGCCAAGCCCCGAGTAAGCCCCATGCCACACATCCCTGCAAAACCGGTACTGCATATCCATGAAAAGACAGGATTCCCTCGACAGTCAGGCTACGGCGCGGTAGCTGAAAACAGACAGGCCCATTGACCCAGAGCAGGACAGGAACACGTTGCCAGACGAACTGCGTCCCACACCCAAGATCCGCGCCCGTGGCCGGTCCTTCCTGGCCCTGGTCCTCTCGCCCGAACCCCTGCTGGCCGACTGGCTGGCAGGGCTTGATGCCCAGATCGCGCGCTCGAGCGCCTTTTTTGCGGGCAAGCCGGTCATTCTCGACCTCTCCCTGCTCGAGGCCGGGACCGAGGGGCTGGCCGAACTTTACCCGGCGCTGCGCGCGCGCGGCATCCGCATCATCGGCATCGAAGGCGGCGACACGAACTGGCCCGCCTGCGCCGGGTGGGACTGGCCCGCAAGCTTTCAGGGCGGACGCGCCTCAGGTGCGGTTGACATCCCTGATGACACGGCGCCTGCGCCCGTCGAGCCGCCACGCGGGGGTTCGCTGATCATCGAGCAGCCGATCCGCTCGGGCCAGGTGATCATGAACCCCGATGGCGACATCATCATCCTCGGCTCGGTCGGCTCGGGGGCGGAGGTGACGGCAGGCGGGTCGATCCATGTCTATGGCCCGCTGCGCGGCCGCGCCATAGCAGGCATGAACGGGCAGCCCGATGCCCGCATCTTCGCCCATTCCATGCAGGCCGAGCTGCTGGCGATCGACGGTTATTACATCACCGCCGAGGAAATCGACCCGCGTTATGTTGAAAAACCGGCCCAGATCATTCTCAATAATGACACACTTGTGGTCCAGCCGCTTGTGCCGCCCACCATCAGGGGCCGCAAACCCTGAACTTTAAGTCCCGCCCCCGTTGCGCATCATGCGCGCCCATCCATATTACAACCGTATCCATCAGGTCATGAACAAGAAAACACCCCCCAAAAGCGCACAAGGAACTACCTCCATGGCAAAAGTGCTGGTTGTCACATCCGGCAAGGGCGGCGTCGGCAAGACAACGTCCACGGCGGCACTCGGCGCGGCATTGGCACAGACAGGCCAGAACGTGGTGGTGGTCGATTTCGATGTCGGGCTGCGCAACCTCGACCTGGTCATGGGGGCCGAGCGGCGCGTGGTGTTCGACCTGATCAACGTCATCCAGGGCGATGCCAAGCTCTCGCAGGCGCTGATCCGCGACAAGCGGATCGAGACGCTGTCCATCCTCCCCGCCTCGCAGACACGCGACAAGGACGCCCTGACCGCCGAGGGCGTGGCCAGCGTGATGGCGCAACTGCGTGAAAAGTTCGACTGGGTGGTCTGTGACAGCCCTGCAGGCATCGAGCGCGGCGCGCAACTGGCCATGTACCATGCCGACCATGCCATCGTGGTGACCAACCCCGAGGTCTCGTCGGTGCGTGACAGCGACCGCATCATCGGCATGCTCGACAGCACGACCGAGAAGGCCAAGGGCGGCGGCAAGATCGAGAAGCACCTGCTGCTCACCCGCTACGACCCCGCCCGCGCCGCCCGTGGCGAGATGCTGCGCATAGAAGACGTGCTCGAGATCCTGTCCATCCCGCTGCTCGGCATCATTCCTGAAAGCGAGGAAGTGCTGCGCGCCTCCAACCTTGGCGCGCCGGTTACGCTGAGCAGCCCCGACAGCCCGCCCGCCCGCGCCTATGCCGAAGCCGCGCGCAGGCTGGAAGGCGAGAAGCTGGAAGTAACCGTACCGGTTGAACGCAAGGGCCTGCTGGCACGCCTGTTCAAGGGGAAAAGCTGATGAGCCTGTTCGGTTCCTTCTTTGGCCGCAGTTCCAAGACCTCGGCCCCCGTCGCGCGTGACCGCCTGCAGATCCTGCTGGCCCATGAGCGCACGGGCAATGGCAACGAATCCGACCTGCTGAACAAGCTGCAGGCTGAAATTCTCGAAGTGATCAAGCGGCATATCGCCGTGGATCAGGACAAGGTTCAGGTCAAGCTCGACCGGGGCAATTCCGTCTCGATGCTGGAAATCGACATCGAAGTGCCGGAGCAGATGCGCCCCTCGGGCCGGCCTTAAGGCGGCCCGAGGCAACCCCGCCGGTTACGACAGGCGGGGCTCGATCCAGCGCCGCGCATGCTCGAAATCGCGCGTGACCGCCGCCTGCGCCGCCGTCACGTCGCGCTGGCGCAGGGCCGCGATCAGGTCTTCATGCGGGTGGGTGCGGCCTTCATGCTCGACCTGGATCATCGGGCGTGACAGGGCATAGATCGGCCCGATCCGCATCCACAGGTTGCGCAGGATGTTGGCCGTAAGTGGCAGTTCGGCCAGGGTGGCCACCGTGGTGTGAAAATCGGCGTTGAAAGCCGCCATGCCCCCGTCATCACGCGCGCGTGATGCATCCATGAACTGATGCTGCAGGATGACCAGCGCCTCGATGCCGTGGGAAGAGGCGCGCTGGGCGGCGGCGGCGGCAAGGCGCATTTCAAGATCCATCCGCAGATCATGGATCTCGGCAAAGCTGCGCTGGGTCATGGCGGGCACGACGGCGGTGTTGCGGTCGTTGAGTTCGAGCGCATGCTCGGACACAAGCCGCAGCAGCGCCTCGCGCACCGGCGTGGGGCTCAGCCCGAGTTCAGCGGCAAGCGGACGCAGGACAAGCCGTTCGCCCGAGCGATACCGGCTACGGATCAACCCACGACGCACATGATCATAGGCTTCCTCGCTCAAGGCGCGGCGGGGAAGCTTTTCGGGCTGGCCTGCGGTGAATGCTACCATGCGCTTGAGTCATCCTTAATGCAAATAGGTCTTATTAATTCAGATCAATAATGATCTGGCCGTGAATGGCAACGCCTGTGCAGGCGAAAAACCTGCCTCAGCCCCCATTTTCTCGGGTTTATGGGCGTTTTGTCATGAAAGGTGGCCCATTTGGGGGGAACCACGCGCTCTTTCGGCCCGTTACGTCAGCAACCCCTTTCAACTGGCCTGCACCATGTGCGGGCCGCCACATACAGGGAAACCCATCATGGCCGATATTGCTGAAAATACGTTCCTGACCGACGTGAAGACCCTGCGCGAACGCGCGAAAAAAGCCATTGAAAAGGGTGCGCTCACCCCCGCCTATCAGGGCAATGTGCAGACCGCCATCGACCTGTTGCAAACCGTGGTGGCGACCGAGCTTGTGTGCGTGCTGCGCTATACGATGCACTCCATCTCCGTCGAGGGCATTACCAGCGAGAGCGTGGCCGCCGAGTTCGCCACCCACGCCAAGGAAGAACGCGCCCATATGATGTGGGCTGCCGCGCGCATCGACCAGCTTGGCGGCGTGCCCGACCTCTCGCCCGAGGGGCTGGCCACCCGCTCCGCCACTGAATACGGCAATGGCGGCAACCTTGTTGAAATGGTGCGCCAGAACCTCGTGGCCGAACGGCTGGTGATCGAGCATTACCGTGAACTGATCCGCTATTTCGCCGATCATGACCCCACAACGCGCATCATGCTCGAAAAGATCCTGGCGGAAGAGGAAGAGCACGCAACCGACATGCACGACCTGCTCGTTGCCCATGAGGGGCGTCCGTTCCTCGAATCCTGAACCTGGCCCCGCCGTTACTGACAGCCCGCGCGCACCCACCCTGCCTCCTTGCTACGGGGCGCGGGTGGCCTTGCCGCGCGCCATGACATGCCCGCACAAGGAAAACCGGATCATGATCCATATCTCGGCCAAACCGAAAACCTATGACCTGTTCATCAATGGAGACTGGCGCAAGCCGGGCACGTCCGGGTGCGACACCATCCACAACCCCGCCACGGGCACTGTTCTGGCCACGGTGGCCGTGGCGAGCGAGGATGACGTCAACACCGCACTTGAGGCGGCACAGGCGGCTTTTCCCGCATGGAGCAGGCGGGTCGCAACCGAGCGGGCGGATTATCTCTATCGCCTGATTGAACTGATCAGGCGCGACAGCGAAAAGCTGGCCCGCATCATCACCCTGGAGAACGGCAAGCCGCTGAAGGAAGCCCGCATCGAAGTGGGCTTCGCCATCGAGCTGATCCGCTTTGCCGCCGAGAACGTGCGCCGGCTTGAAGGCAACATCATTCCCGGTAGCCGGCCGGGCGAGAAAATCCTGATCGAGAAGATCCCCCACGGCGTGGTGGCGGGCATCTCGGCATGGAATTTTCCGCTTGCGCTGACCGCGCGCAAGCTTGGCCCGGCATTGGCCGCTGGCAACACATTCGTCATCAAGCCGCATGAACTCACCCCGCTTTCCACCTTTGCGCTGGCCGAACTTTCGGTCGAGGCAGGCTTCCCCAAAGGCGTGTTCAATGTCGTGACCGGCGGCGGCGCCACGGTGGGCAATGCGCTGGTGACCAATCCCATCACCAAGCTCATCACCATGACCGGCAGCACGCCCGCAGGCCGCAAGATCATGGCCGCAGCCTCCGAAGGGCTGAAGGAAGTGCGGCTTGAACTCGGCGGCAAGGCCCCGTTCATCGTGATGGAGGATGCCGATATTGAAAAGGCGGTGGATGCAGCCGTTGCCGCGCGCTTCATGAATTGCGGGCAGGTCTGCACGGCCAACGAGCGCACCTATGTGCACACCGCCGTGTATGACGAATTCCTCAAACGCCTGCGTGAAAAGGTGGCCGCGCTGAAAACCGGCAACCCGCTTGATGAAGCCACTGACATGGGCCCCAAGATCAGCGCCGCCGAACTCGAGAAGGTCGATGCCATCGTGCAGAAAGCCATCAGCCAGGGGGCGAAGGTCGAACTCGGCGGCAAGCGGCTGACCGGCGGCGCGTATGACCAGGGCAATTTCTACGCGCCCACCCTGCTGACGGGGGTGACGGCGGAGATGGACATTGCGCAGGACGAAGTGTTCGGCCCCGTGCTGTCGCTGATCCGCGTGAAAGACTTTGATGATGCCATAGCCCAGGCCAACAACTCGCGCTATGGCCTGTCGGCCTACATGTTCACGCAGAACCTTAAAAACATCATGCGCATGACCAACGAGCTGAACTTTGGCGAGATCTACGTCAACCGCGAAGGCGGGGAAGCTGCGCAGGGCTTCCACCACGGTTATGGCGATAGCGGCATTGGTGGCGAGGACGGCCAGTACGGGCTTGAAGCCTATGTCGATACCAAGACCGTCTATCTCAACGCATAGGCAGCACGGGCAGACACCATGCGCCATGGCGGCCCGGAGCAGTCCGGGCCGCGTTTTTCATGCGCCGTAACCAAACTATAGTGACCCGGACGGGCCTGTTATGGAGAGGGGCACATGGGCAGATACTACTATATGGTGTGCATGGAGTGCGGCGAGGTGGTCAACCTTGGCAAGGCCGTTGCCTTCACCGATGACCGCCTTGCGGCACCGGACCCGCTCTATGGTTTTGCGTTCACGACGGATGGCCACCAGCATGATGATGGAGACGACATCTCCCCCGTAACCATCATGACATGGCGGTACCTGGAGCATTTCATGATGCGCCATCGCGGCCATGAACTCCGCGTGCTGCCCGACCTGATTGAAAAATATGAAAATGACCATTTCCCGGTCTATGCGCCCGGCGATCCGTTCGGAACCGATGAGTACCTGCCGGATGAAAGCTACTACCGCTCCCCCACCGGCCGCCCCGACCAGGACCGCGATGCGGCACGGGTGCCCGACAGCGTCGTGAAACGGTTAAAGGAGTTGCAGGCCCGAAAGAACGTATCCGTACCGATATGGGACACCGAAGACCAAGCCTGATGCACCGCAAAAACGCTACTCTTTTAAAAACCGATCCTTAAATCTGGCGCATCCACACCGTATCGATCGCATGGCTCGGGCTTTTGTGCATGACCACGCGGGCGCGCTCGCGCGTGGGCAGGATGTTCTGCTGCAGGTTGGGCAGGTTGATGCGCCGCCAGATGTCACGCGCAAGCTGCTCGGCCTCGCCTTCCGGCAGGTCGGCATAATGATGGAAATAGGAGCCGGGCTTGCGGAAGGCGGTTTTCTGCAACAGCAGGAAGCGTTTGACGTACCAGTCCTCGATCACCCTGGTATCAGCATCGAGATAGATCGAGAAGTCAAAGAAGTCAGACGCCATGAACGGCTGCTCGGACACGGTCTGGAGCACGTTCAGCCCCTCGAAGATCAGGATATCGGGCTGGTCGATGACCTGATAGCGATCGGGCACGATGTCATAGGCTTCGTGTGAGTAGACCGGCACCTTGAGGTTGCGCCCGCCTGCCTTCAGCGCCGACAGGAAACCGATCATCTGCCGCAGGTCATAACTTTCGGGGAAGCCCTTGCGGTGCATGAGGTTGCGCTTTTCCAGCGCGCGCGTGGGCAGCAGGAAGCCATCGGTCGTGACCAGCGCCACGTTGGGGTGGTCTGGCCAGCGCGACAGCACGGCCTGCAGCAGGCGGGCAAACGTGCTCTTGCCCACCCCCACGCTGCCCGCGATGCCGATCACGAACGGCATGGTCACGCCCGGCCTGCCTATGAACGCGCTCTTGACCATGCTGTTGAGGCTGCGGGGGGCCATGACATGCAGGTTGAGCAGGCGCGACAGCGGCAGGTAGATCTCGGTTATGTCTTCCAGCGAGACCGGCTCGTTATGCCCACGCAGGGTGGCGATATCGGCCTCGCCCAGCGATTGCGGCACATTGGCGCGAAGGGCCGCCCATTCGGGGCGGGGAAAGATCAGGTAAGGCTGCACCGGGCCGGGAGCCGGATGCGTGGAGATGACGGGACGTGCGTCCAGCATGCAGTCCTCCATGCCCTTGTCCTTTCTGCTGTGGCGGCCCGCCCATGGCTGCAGGCCATCTGCCGCGTATCACCATCGCCTGCGCCAATCCAGAGATGGGCCGCCCAATTTAGCGTGTACGCCCGCCACAACCCGCCCCATTCCGCCCATCCTGACACAGACGTGACAATTGTGACACACCACGCCATGCCGCCCCGATGGTATGCACCCCACCGTGCCTTTAGCTGGCATCCCGCCCGCAGGCAGGCCATTTGCCCCCATGCGGCAGCCACGCCAATGACAGGATAGCGTCATGAACGATTCAACCATCCATCCGTTTTCCGCCACTCCCCGGCAGGGCGCGCCTGCGGACTGGACGGACGGGCATGCCCGCGCCACCCTGCGCTGCATTCTTGATGCCGCCATTCACAGCGCCCTGCCCGCCCAGGTGCTCGCGCGCCACCTGCCCCCCAAGCCAAAGGGCCGGTGCGTGGTGGTGGGCGCGGGCAAGGCCGCTGCCACCATGGCGGCCGCCCTTGAACAGGCCTGGCCGGATGTGGAAATGAGCGGCTGCGTGGTCACGCGCGATGGGCATGCCACTCCCACGCAGCGCATCCGCGTGCTGGAGGCCGCCCACCCCGTGCCCGACGACCGCAGCATGGCCGCAGGCCGTGCCATGATGGCGGAAGTAGCGGGTCTGGAACCTGATGATCTGGTCATCGCCCTGATTTCAGGCGGCGGATCAGCACTGCTGGAACTGCCCAAGGCAGGCGTGACGCTTGATGACCTGCGCGCCATCAACCGCGCCCTGCTGCATAGCGGGGCCAGCATACGCGACATGAACGTGGTGCGCCGCCACCTCTCGGCCATCAAGGGCGGTGGGCTGGCAGCCGCCGCCAGCCCCGCGCGGGTCGTAACACTCGCCATAAGCGACGTGCCGGGCGATGACCCGCTGACCATCGCGAGTGGCCCCACGGTGGCGGACCCCACCACACCTGCCGACGCCCGCGCCATCATTGCCCATTACGGCATTGCCCTGCCGGAGGCCGCGCAAAAGATGCTGGCCCATGATGCCGGGCCGATGGTGCTTTCGCCCGCCAATCAGGTCACGTTGATCGCAACGCCACTGATGGCGTTGCAGGCAGCAAGCCGCATGGCACGCGCATGCGGCCTGACGCCCCTTGTCCTGGGCGACGCGCTGGAAGGCGAAAGCCGCGACGCCGGCACGCTCATGGCTGGCATCGCCCTGTCGGCGCGCCTGCACGGCCTGCCCGTGGCGGGGCCTGCCGTGCTGCTTTCTGGTGGCGAGACGACAGTGAGCATCAACCCCGCCGGTCCTGCGCCGGGGCGCGGCGGGCGCAATACGGAGTTCCTGCTCTCTATGGCCTGCGCGCTGCAGGGGCAGCAGGGCATCTGGGCCATTGCGGCGGATAGCGATGGCATTGATGGCACCGAGGACGCGGCGGGGGCCATCATCACCCCCGATACGCTGGCCCGCGCCGAAGCCGCAGGCTGCAACCCGCGTGCCGCCCTGCACGCACATGACAGTTACACGGTGTTCCAGCAGACGGGCGATCTGGTCATGACCGGCCCCACGCTGACCAATGTGAACGACATCCGGGCCGTGCTGGTGCTGTAAGAACGGGTCTGCAAACGAATAAAAGACCGTTTGAAAAGTCAGCTCAAAAAACATCCAGAAATCATAAGGACGTTTCTGGTGAAGCTTTTTTCAAAAAGCGTCGAAGAACGCCGCCTTTTTGCAAAAAGGCGGCACCCAAAAACTTTTATCATTTTTTATCAATGGGTTGTTTTTAAACCGTCTCTTAAAAACGGCTTTACCAAAAACATCTTTACATGCAGCTATTTGCTACCCGGTTTGCCGAAGCTGAGCTGCGTGTCCGGCACGACAAAATGCTTGCCATCATCACTGTCGGACTGGTCATCATCGCCCGCCTGATTGGCATCATAGCCCGATGAGATCATCCGCATCGCCTCGGCATCCGGGGGGGGATGGTAATCCTCGGTGGCGCCATCCTCGTTGGGGCTGGGTGGCTTGGGCAGGTGGCGCGAGAGCGGGCGCAGGGCATTGTCGGCATGCGTGGCGTGGTGTCCCTCCCACGCGCTGCGCCCGAGCGGGCGGGGGGCTTCATCCACATCGGCCGGATCATTATTGTCGTCATGCCCGCCGCTACAGGCGGCAAGGCAGGCCAGCAAGCCGATCATTGCAAGACGTGGTCTCATTCCGGCTGCCCTTACCCCCGCTTTTCAGCCCCTGCTCCCCCGTGGCACAGGCCACGCCAGAGCGCAGGGACGATAGCCCGTTACAAGGGAACAGGCCAAGGGCAATCAGTCAGCCCCCTCCTCATCGGGGCCGACGAGCATGGCCTCGGCCACCACACCGGCCTGCTCGCGCACGCGGCGCTCGATATCGGCGGCCATTTCCGGGTGGTCGCGCAGGAACTGCTTGGCGTTTTCACGCCCCTGCCCGATGCGCTGGCTGTCGCATGAGAACCAGGCGCCGGACTTTTCAACAATGCCTGCCTTGACGCCAAGGTCGATCAGTTCGCCAACCTTGCTGATGCCTTCGCCGTACATGATGTCGAACTCGACCTGGCGGAAGGGCGGCGCCATCTTGTTCTTGACCACCTTGACGCGGGTCTGGTTGCCGGTCACCTCGTCCTTGTCCTTGATCGAGCCGATGCGGCGGATGTCCATGCGCACGGAGGCATAGAACTTCAGCGCGTTGCCGCCTGTCGTCGTCTCGGGGCTGCCGAACATCACGCCAATCTTGAGGCGTATCTGGTTGAGGAAGATCAGCATGGTGTTGGAGCGCGAGACCGAGCCGGTCAGCTTGCGCAGGGCCTGGCTCATGAGGCGGGCATGCAGCCCGACATGGCTGTCGCCCATGTCGCCCTCAAGCTCGGCGCGCGGCACGAGGGCGGCCACGCTATCGACCACCAGCACGTCAATCGCGCCCGAGCGCACCAGCGTGTCGGCAATCTCGAGCGCCTGCTCGCCCGCATCGGGCTGGCTGATCAGCAGGTTGTCCACATCCACGCCCAGCTTGCGGGCATAGCCGGGATCAAGCGCATGCTCGGCATCGATGAAGGCGCAGGTGCCCCCCTTGCGCTGCGCCTCGGCAATGGCGTGCAGCGCCATGGTGGTCTTGCCCGAGCTTTCGGGGCCATAAATCTCGACAATGCGGCCACGCGGCAGGCCGCCAATGCCCAGTGCGATGTCGAGACCGAGCGAGCCGGTGGAAATCACATCCACCTGCTCGGACGGGCGCTCGCCCATGCGCATGATCGAACCCTTGCCGAACGCACGCTCGATCTGGCTCAATGCCCCTTCCAGGGCCTTGCTTTTATCTATACCCGGAGCCTGTGCCATTGCCTGCCTACCTGCTTCTTGTGGAATGAAACCTTATAACGGGCACCCTGCCCTGCCACGCCAGCCCGGAACAGGGGCGGGTCATGTCCTGCAATATGGAACAAAACAGGATCATTTACAATGGCCCTGTTCCCATCCTGCCCCGATAATGATGGCCCGCCGCGCAATAACCGCCGTTTAGCGCGGCCCCATGGCCAGCCCCGCGCCACGCGGGTCGGTCACGGCGGTGCAGGTTGCGCCATCACCCGGCAGGCCACGCGGGCAGGATATGGCGTTGACGCGGCCCTGCGCAGTTACAGGATGGGCATCGGGCGTCTGGCTTGCAAGGAGCTGGCGCATGGCAATCCCGGTTGCCGCCGCCGCATCGTTCTGGCCCGAGCCTGCCACCACCGCGCGGAAGGCACGGCCCTGGCTGGCAATGGCGGCAGCATAAAGCGGCTGCGGCAGGCGCGCGGGCGAGGCGCCGAGCACGATGCCGGTATTGCCCGCCATGCGCCCGGTGCCAAACAGGTTGTCCATGCTCAGGCTGCACGCCACCGCCATGCCCGCGTGGTCAACCACGGTAAACGAGGTGGACGCAGGCAGCGATGGCAGGCCGCCGCCACTGCCGCCCCCTGCATTGACAAAGGCCTGCGCGCGGGCGGTCAGGTCATCGCCCGTGCCGCTGGCGTGGCTGCCGTTCTGTGCCCGCCAGCCCGCAACACTGGCCTGCGCGCGGGTTGCCGCATCGGATGATGCGGCCGTGCGGAATGCCACCGCGGCACCCAGCCCGCCATCGGCAGGCGGCGGCAGGAAGCTGACCTGCGTCTCGCCACTGCTCACCGATAGCGGCAGGCGCTCGGTGGGAATGGCCGCGCGCATGTCGGCCATGGTCAGGCCACCGCCAGCCTTCTGGCTGCCCGCCACAAAGGACTGGCCCAGCGCGCCGTTATAAAGATCACCCACGCCCATGCTGCGGATCTGGTCCAGCGCGCCCGAAAGATGGGTCTGCACCAGCGCATCGCCCTCGGCCAGCGCCTTGCCGTCCGAGCGGGCAAAGACCGCGCGCACGCCCGCATCGGCGAGCAGGGGCACCTGAACGGCGGCGAGATCGGTGGCAAGCTGGCGGCTTACATTGATGCCATTGGCCGCAAGCGTAATCGCCCCCGGCACCATCTCAGAAAACGCGGCCGAGCCATATTGCAGATGCATGAGATAAAGCCCGCGCGCCAGCATGGGCACCGCTGCCGGGCGGTCGGCATGTGGCATGCCCACCCCGTCAACTGTCCCTGCCACGGGCAGGAACATGAAGGCGCGGCCGCCGTTCTGGTCACCGGGGCGGTAGGCAAGGCATGCCCCGCCCGCACCAAGCGAGGCCCGTGACGGCAGGGTCACGGCCAGGGCAAACCCCATGGCCGTGGCCGCATCCGCCGCATTGCCGCCGCGCTGGAGAATGTCACGCCCGACCAGAGTGGCCTGCGGCTCATCGGAGGAGACCGTGCCGATCAGTTGCCCCGGCGAGGGACCAAACATGCTCGAGACGATTTTGACGGGTGAATAGTTCTTGAAGGCGCAACCCGTAACCGAAAGGGCCAGAACAGCACAAAGCGCCGTACGCATGGACCGACGGGCGACAGGGGTGATCGACGAATGCTCAGGCACGCAACGCTTCTCCAATGGGCAGGTCGGCTTCATTCCGTTCAACGGCTCATAACGGCCGCGCGATCGTAGCAGACCCTTCACGACTTAGCGGCGTTCCGGGCCATCGGCAACAGGCATGGCGCCCGCGCGGTGGCATGGCCCATTTCTTTCCGCTGCCCGATCCTTTACACACCACCCTATCGCGACATGACAACGGAGCAAACCCGTGACCTTTCTTTCGCCCCGCCACAACCGGCCACGCCTGCTGCCCACCCTGCTCGCCACGGGGGCAATGCTGGCTGCCACGGCGGGCGCGGGCCGGGCTGCAGAGGCACAGGCCAGTTTCACCCCCGCCCAGCGGCAGGAAATTGTCGAGATCATGCGCAACGCGCTGAAAACCGATCCCACCATCCTGTCAGACGCCATTGCCGCCCTGCGCACCAGCGCCAATGCCGCCCAGCAGAATGCCGCCCGTTCCGCGCTGGAAAGCCACCGCGCCGACCTGACCACGCCAACGGCGACCGATGGCGTGCTGGGCAATGCAAAAGGGCAGACCACCGTTGTCGAATTCTATGACCCCCGCTGCCCTTACTGCCGCAAGGTGCTGCCCGACCTCGACCGCCTGACGCGCGAGAACAGGGACCTGCGCATTATTGAAAAGGTCATTCCCGTGCTCGGCCAGCCCAGCCTGATTGCATCGCAGGCGCTTGTGGCGGCCTTCGTGCAGGGCGGGCAGGAAGGTTATTTCCGCATGCAGGGTGTGGTGATGAACGATTCCGTGCAGCCCACGGTCGAGCGCATGCGCACGCTGGCCACCCAGGCCGGGCTGAATGCCACCCAGCTTGTCAGTGACATGAATGGTGCCAAGGTCACGTCCATCCTGCAGGCCAATATGGAACTCGCGCGCGCGATCGGGCTTGATGGCACGCCCACCTTCGTGTTCAACGCCCGCCAGATCATTCCCGGCGCCGTCAGCTACGATGACCTGAAGAAGGCCATCGCGCAGAACCATTAAGATAGAGAATAAACATTTTCAGGCGCCGCCTTTTTTCAAACAAGGCGGCGTTCTTTTCGAAGCTTTTTGCAAAAAGCTTCACCAAAAACCTTTATTCTTTTCAGGGCTTTGCAATAAGGCATTCTTTCCGGCCTTCCGTGCTGACGGGAGGCCGGAAAAGGGTATTGCCTCAGGCCATGGCCACGGCGGAGGCATCGGCCAGGTCATTGACCCGCAGCAGGTGGCCCAGGGCCGCCACCATCTCGTCCATCATCGCATCCGTATGGCGCGGCCCCGGCGTAAGGCGCAGGCGCTCGGTGCCACGGGGCACGGTGGGGTAGTTGATGGGGGTTGTGTACATGCCGTAATCATTGAGCAGCCGGTCGCTCAGTTCGCGGCAGCGCCGGGCATCGCCCACAGGGATGGGCACGATATGGCTCGGCGTCATGTTGAACGGAATGCCCGCTGCCCGCAGCTTGGCACGGAAGGTATCGACACGCTCGAAAATACGCTCGCGCCGCCAGTTATCCTTGCGCACCTGCTTCACACTCGCCAGCGCCGCCGCCACAACCGCAGGCGGCAGCGCGGTGGTAAAGATGAAGCCCGAGGCGTTCAGGCGCAGATATTCCACGATATTGCTCGAAGCGGTGATGTAGCCGCCATGCACGCCAAAGCCCTTGGCCAGCGTGCCCTCGATGATGTCCACCTGGTCGGCCACGCCATCGCGCTGCGACACGCCACCGCCCTGCGCGCCATACAGGCCCACGGCATGCACTTCATCAAGGTAGGTCATGGCGCCGTATTTACGCGCCAGCGCGCAGGTGCCCGCGATGTCGGCTATGTCGCCATCCATCGAATACACGCTCTCGAACGCGATCAGCTTGGGCGCATCCTTGGGGGCGGCGGCCAGCTTGGCTTCAAGGTCGGCAAGGTCGTTATGCTCGAAAATGACCGTGCTCGACCCGCGCGCGCCCTTGATGCCCGCAATCATGGAGGCATGGTTCAGCCGGTCGGAAAAACAGATCCAGCCGGGCATGCTTGTCAGGATGGTCTGGAGCGATGCCTGGTTCGAAACATAGCCCGAGCCGAACAGCAGCCCCGCTTCCTTGCCGTGCAGGTCGGCGAGTTCCGCCTCCAGCGCGGTGTGCACCGGGCTCGTGCCCGCGATGTTGCGCGTGCCACCAGCACCTGCGCCATGCTCATGGATGGCGCGGATGGCCGCCTCGACCACAACAGGCTCGACCCCCATGCCAAGGTAGTCATTGGAGGACCAGACCACCACCTCCCGGTCTTCGGGGCAGGCGGGCGTGGATGGCGTGGGCGCGGTTTCGGGCTGCTCGTATAGCGGGTAGCGGTCGGCCAGCCGTGACAGGGGCGTAAACTGCCGGTACCGCCCCTGGGCGCGGATATCGGCCAGCGCCGTCTGGCAGAACCGGAAAAAGGGATGCCCATCCACATGATTACTGGACACTGCTGGTTTTCTCCATGCCATACCCCGCTCGTGTTTACGGGGCCTTCATTCATTACGCCCACCGTGCGGGGTGGCTCAGGCCGGGGGATGGAAGCCCCCCTCATCGGCGCTAGAGCGGGCGGTCAACCACCGGCAACCGGGCCTTTATGGCATGATGGGGGCGGAAATTGCAAAAGCGCATTGAACTACTCGACGTAAATGCAGACCTGCGTTGCGCTGTCGGCGGGCACGCCCCGGGCATCCATCTCGGTCTGGGCGGTGCCCGCGCCCGCATCCATCACCGCCTGCAGCACCGGCTGGCCGTCCGTGTCCACCGCGGCCTTCATGTCCGGCACGCCGCTTGCGGCGCCCACCGGCACATTGACCACGATGGTGAACAGAGCATTGGGCTTGCGCGCAAGCGCATCGGCCACGGCGGCCCTGACCGCGGGTTGCCACTGCGCGGGCGGCGTGCCCGCCACGATGGTGACGAGCGGCGGCCTTTCGATGCTCGCAACCTGCGGAACCGGCGTGCTCGGCAGCTTTGGCGGGTCGCCTGCGTGGCGGTTGAAGGTTTTCTGGCTGACCAGCCGGCATCCGCTCATGGCTGGCAGGCACAGGATGGCTGCCAGAACGGCGCGGCGGACAAGGCGGGAGGACGGACGGGACATGACCTGTTACCGATACAGTATCCACCCCGCCCGGCATAGGGGCGCGCGCAGCAATGTTGCCGCAATGCACCGGGCGCAGTAACAGTACCCACCGGCTCCGACCGATCATACCCTGCTCCATGGACGATGCCGCATGCCCGAAGACCAAGAAGCCCTCGTAATTTCGCCTGCCCTGCAACCAGAAGCCCCTTCCATGCCCGATCGGCTGGCAACGGCGATCCGCCATGCCATCGGCGTTCATGAAACCGACCGGCGGCATGCGCCGCACGCCCGGGTCATGGCCGGGCTGTGCGCGGTGCTGTGGAGTCGCTTCCTGCGCTTCGACCCCGCCAGCCCCGACTGGCCGGACCGTGACCGCCTGGTCATTTCCTCGCCGCGCTACCGGGTGCTGCCGCGCATCATGGCCGAACTGTCGGGCCAGGCGTCGCGCCCCGGCGCGCCTGCCGCGAGCGACCGGCAGGCCTGCGGCCCCAACGGGCAGGGGCTGGGGGCGGCGATCGGCATGGCGCTGGCCGAGCAGAAGCTCGCTGCCCGCTTTGGCCGCGCGGTGGTCAACCACCGCGTATGGGCGCTGGGGTGCTGGAGCGAGCTTTCCACCGGTGTGGCACTGGAAAGCGCCGCCCTGGCAGGGCAGCTCGGCCTTGACCGCGTGACCCTGGTGGTGGGCCTGTGGAGCACCGAGCGCGAGGAGGTGGACACCATCCTGCCGCGCTACAGCGCATCGGGCTGGTCGGTGCGCAAGGTTGATGCGGGCAATACCGAACAGATCGCAAGCGTCATCGCCTCTGCCCAGCGCACGCACAAGCCGTGCCTGATCGCCTGCATCGCCCCGCCTGAAACCGATCCGCCACCGCCCTTTGTCGATGATCCGGGCCTGTGGGCGGGGGCTGCGCGCCGGGGGGCGAGCGCGCGGCGCTCGTGGCTGCGCCGCCTGTTCAAGGACCGGCAGAAAGCCGAGTTCGAGCGCATGGCCCGCAACCAGCGCCCCGCCTTCTGGCAGCCTGACTGGCAGCGTTCGTGGCGCGAGCACAGCGCGCTGCTCGCCCGTGCCTCGCCCGCCTTCTCGGCTCGGCGCGGGCTCGAAACCCTGCATGAACTGCTGCCCGAACTGACCTGCCTGCGCTCGCGCCAGGGCATGATGCCCGATTTTTCCGCCCTGCGGCGCAGCAGCGGCGAGCCCGATCTTTCATGCGGCACGCAGGTGCATGGCATGGCCGCCCTGCTCAACGGCATTGCGCTGCATGGCGGGCTGCTGGCCTTTGGCGCCACCACCATCATCGCGGTGGATCGCATGCGCCCTGCCCTGCGCTACGCCGCCATGACCGGCCAGCAGGTGATCTACCTGCTCAGCGATGACGACCTGCCGCGCGGCGAGCATGCGGGCGGCTGGCAGCCCGTCGAGCAACTGGCCAGCCTGCGCGCCATGCCCAACATGGCGCTGTTCCGCCCCGCCGACCACCGCGAGACCATGGAATGCATGGAACTGGCCCTGCGGCGCACGACCGGGCCGAGCCTGCTGGTGCTGGAATCCGCCCCCTCGATTGCCGCCGCCGTGCCCGAGCGCGAGCAGCATGGCCTGACCAACCTGTGTGCGCGCGGCGGCTACGTGCTGGCCGAGGCGGAAGGCCCGCGCCAGGTTACGCTGGTGGCCACGGGGCATGAGGCCATCGTGGCGCTGGGCGCGCGCGCGCTGCTGCGCGCGGCAAGCATCGGGGCGGCGGTTGTATCACTTCCGTGCTGGGAACTGTTCGCCGCCCAAAAAATGACGTATCGTGCTGCCGTGCTGGGAACAGCGCCCCGGATCGGAATCGAGGCCGCATCGGGTTTTGGATGGGATCGCTGGCTTGGAACGGGCGGGCTGTTCGTGGGCATTGACGGGTTCGGGGCCACCCCCACGCCTGATGCGCCTGACAGCCTGGCCGACATCACGCCGGAGCGGATCTGCCGCGACGCCATGCGGCTGCTCCGCACCCATGACGGAACCGCGATGGAAACCGTGGGAGGAAACGGCGCGCCTCCACCATCAGGGACGGCATCGCTCGATGCCAGTGTGTGAACATGTCTGACCCTTACGGAGATAATAAGAACATGGCTGTTAAAGTCGCAATAAACGGTTTTGGTCGCATCGGTCGCCTCGTGCTGCGTGGCATCATTGAAAGCGGGCGCACCGATGTGGTGCCGGTCGCGATCAATGACCTGGGCAGCGTGGCCGACAACGCACACCTGCTGTCGTATGACAGCGTGCACGGGCGCTTCCCCGCCGAGGTGAAGGTTGAAGGCAACCAGATCATCATCACGGCCAATGGCCGCACCTACGCGCCCATCACCGTCTCGGCCGAGGCGGACCCCACAAAGGTGCCCTTCAAGGGCGTGGACGTGGCGCTCGAATGCACCGGCCGCTTTACCGACAAGGAAAAGGCCGCCCAGCTGATTACCGCAGGCGCGCGCAAGGTGATCGTGTCCGCCCCGGCATCGGGCGTGGACGCCACCATCGTTTACGGCGTGAACCAGGACGTGCTGACGCCTGACATGACCGTCATCTCGAACGCGTCATGCACCACCAACTGCCTTGCCCCGGTGGCCAAGGTGCTTGATGACACGTTCGGCATCGAATGTGGCTACATGGTCACCATCCACTCCTATACCGGCGACCAGCGCACGGTGGACACACTGCACAAGGACCTGCGCCGTGCCCGTGGCGCCGCGCTGAACATGATCCCGACCTCGACCGGGGCCGCGCGCGCCGTGGGGCTGGTACTGCCGCACCTCAAGGGCAGGCTCGATGGCACCGCCATCCGCGTGCCGACCCCCAACGTGTCGCTCGTCTCGCTCGACTTCGTGCCCAAAAAGGCCCCGGCCTCCGTCGAGGAAGTGAATGCAGCCCTGCTGAAAGCCTCCGAGTCGGGCCCGCTCAAGGGCATCCTCGCCTACAACACCGCGCCGCTGGTCAGCACCGACTTCAACCACTCGCCCGCCTCCTCCACCTTCGATGCCACCCAGACGGCGGTGATTGATGGCGGCAAGCTGGTGCGCATCTGCAGCTGGTACGACAATGAGTGGGGCTTCTCCAACCGCATGGCCGACACGGCCGCCGTATTCGGTGCCCTGTAATGGGTGCCGCAAGCTTCAAGACGCTCGATGACCTTGATGCCACGGGCAAGAAGGTCCTCCTGCGCGCTGATCTGAACGTGCCGGTGCGCAACGCCCAGATCACGGACGCCACGCGCATCCTGCGCCTGCTGCCCACCATTCAGGAACTGGCCCAGAAGGGCGCGAAGGTGATTGTGGTCAGTCACTTCGACCGCCCCAAGGGCAAGCCGGTGCCTGAAATGTCGCTCGGCCCGATCGCCAACGCGCTTGGGGATGCACTTGGCCGCCCGGTCACCTTTGTCGATGACTGCACCGGCCCCAAGGTGCAGCAGGCGGTTGACGCCATGCAGGATGGCGACGTGGTGGTGCTGGAAAATACCCGCTTCTACCCCGGCGAGGAGCAGAACGACCCGGCGCTGGCCAAGGAATTCGCCTCCCTGGCCGACTATTACGTCAATGATGCGTTCTCCGCCGCCCACCGCGCCCATGCCTCGACCGAGGGCGTGGCCCGGCTGCTGCCCTCCTTTGCAGGCCGCCTGATGGAGACGGAACTCAACGCGCTCAACATCGCGCTTGAAAACCCCGCACGCCCGGTGGGCGCGATCGTGGGCGGGGCCAAGATCTCGACCAAGCTCGACCTGATCGGCAACCTGCTTGAAAAAGTGGACATGCTGATTATTGGCGGCGCGATGGCCAACACCTTCCTCGCTGCCCAAGGCGTGGATGTGGGCCGCTCGCTGCAGGAGGCCGAGATGCACGACACCGCGCGTGCCATCATGGCCAAGGCGAAGGAAAAGAACTGCGAAATCATCCTGCCGGTTGATGTGGTGACCGCAACCGACTTCAGGGCCGACGTGCCCACGCGCACGGTGCCGGTCAATGCCATTCCGGCTGACGCCATGGCGCTCGACGTGGGGCCGGAGACGGTCAGGCTGATCAACGGGAAGCTCGCCACGCTGAAAACGCTGGTCTGGAACGGCCCGCTTGGCGCGTTCGAGATCACGCCGTTCGATACGGCCACCAATGAAGTCGCCCGCGAGGTGGGCCGCCTGACCGATGCAGGCGCGCTCAAGAGCATTGCAGGCGGTGGTGATACGGTCTCCGCCCTGCGCCATGCGGGGGTGGAGAAGCATATCTCCTACATCTCGAGTGCTGGCGGCGCCTTCCTTGAATGGCTGGAAGGCAAGACGCTGCCCGGCATCATGGCGCTTGAAGCCGTGTTTGAACGGGCCATGCCCATCTGACCGGCCACCCCGTTACGTGAAGGAAGGGACCATCATCAGGTGGTCCCTTTTTTCATGAACAATACGTTGAAATGACAGAAGTCTTTGGTGAAGCTTTTTTCAAAAAGCTTTGAAAGGCGACACCCAAAAACTTCCCTTTATTGTTCCTAGCGGTTGTAGGGGTTTGTATCCACGCGCACGGCCTTGCCGGTGCGGTCGTAATACAGCACGGCGGTGCCGCGCTTCTCGGCATAGCCATCCGGCTCGCCGGCGGGGGTCCAGAACAGCAGGCGGTTCACGTCTGGCTGTTCCTTGATCCTGTCACCCTTGGGGATGAAGCGGTACTGGCTGTAATCCATATGCAGCGTGGGAAGCGGCGGCTTTTTGGAAAGCTGGTGCATGGTGGCATGACGCTGCGAGGCCTCGCCGGGGTCTTCATTGCCCGCATCGGCATGACCGCCCTCCGCCATGGCCATGCCTGGCGCAACAGCAGCACCCAGCCACGCAGCAAGGACCAAATGCCGTAACCTGATGGACATGAGCGCAGGCCTTTCCGTTTTTCCCGATTGCGGGGCCACCATCCCCCTTTTCCCGGCCTGACGCAATATGCGCCGTGACACGCCTGCCTTACTGGAAAGGCAGGTAGCGGAAATCGAAGAAGATCTCGCTCAGGCTGGTCGTGGGCGCGCCACCCATGCCACCCCATGTATGCACCCGCGAATAGGCCAGTTGCGTGCCCGCCTGCACCGTGCCGTACTGGCCGTGGATGAAGCGATACCAGGCTCCGATGGTAAACTCCTCCACCGAGCGGATATTGGCCGTGCAGCCGCCGAGTGCCGCGGAGTTGAGGTCCGAGCCTTCGGTCATGCAGCCCGTATTGTCGGCATTGGGGTTGCCGTAGCCATAGGTGCCGCCATCTTCGTCAAAATAACTGCGGCCCGAACGCTGCATGCCGAAATAGCCATACACGTCGATCACCTTGTTGGGGTGCGCGATCACGCCTGCCGTGGTCTGCGCGCTTGACAGCAGGGCGGGCGCGCCATTGGCGCGCAGCGTGGCATCAGGCAGCAGCACCGAGCCGTAGCGGCCAATGCCCTTGCCCGCCAGCCCTGCCAGCCGCACTTCCAGCCGGTGGGGAATGACCGGCAGGATCATCGAGCCGCCCGCCCCCCAGGCAATGGCGGTATGGTTCTCGCCCACGCCGTTGATGACCGAACGGTCATGTGGAAAGTGGACCACGCCCTCGACCTCGTAATGGCCCCATGAGGGGTCCCATGCCAGCTTGCCGATGATGTCGGGCGCGATCTCGTTGGAATAGTTGGTGGTGGCGCTGCTCAGCCCCACGCCGTTCGAGCCGAGCTTGGCATAGCCGCCATTGGCCAGGCTGTATTCGCCATTGTCACCCGCGGCGGAGAAGCCGGTGGTGTCATAGATGGTGGCCGGGTTCTCGATCGACAGGCCGGTCCACAGGCGATGCTTGAGGAAGTCCTTGACGATGCGCACCTGCCACTGCCGCGACCAGGTCTGGCCCGCGAGGATGGAGGATTCAATCGTTTCGGGCAGGCTTTCCTGGCGGGGCACGATGCCCACGCGGTCTGGCGTGAGCATGGTCCAGGCCTGGCCGATGAGGAAATGCGTGTCCGCGCGCGAATCATCCAGCGTCAGGTAAGCCTGCCGCAGCCGGGGCACGTAGGAATTGCTCTCGTACGGGTTGGTGGTCTCGGCACTCGCGCCAAAATCGGTTTCCACAAAGCCCGCCACGGTCAGGTGCGGGTTGAGCTGCCCGCGCGCCATAAGCGAGAAGCGCGAATACCGCGCATCGCCATTGAAATTGGTGGTGTGGAAATTCGAACTGTCGCGGAAGGGGATGGCATTCCAGTAGTTGAAGATGCCCGATGACACCTGACGGTTCTCGACCAGCGCCGCCGCATCGAAAAATCCGCCAAGGATGATGGCCACCGGGCCAAGGTGGAACACCTTGCTGCCCAGCGCACCAGCCGACTGCGCGCCCACCGTCTCGCGGTTGTGGGGGCCGACATTGTTGTTGGCCATGTGCGAGATCAGGTCTTCCTCGCGATGCGCCACCACGGATTCAACCGTGGGCTGATCCCCAAGTTCTGATGTGGGGTCGGAATAGCCGCCGATATGGGGGCGACCCACGCGCTCGCCACCCGTCGCCTGCTGGGTTGCATGGCCTTCCACCGGCACCCAGCCGCCGCGCACATGCCCGCCCGAGCCCGTGACCTCAAGCGGGTGGCCCGCGCTGCCGCCGCCAGCCGCCGACGTGCCGCCAAGGCGGGCGCGGTGCTGGGCTATCTGCTGGTGCATGGCGGCAAGTTCATTTTGCAGGGCCTGCTGCTGCTGCTGCAGATGGGCCATCTGGCGTTCCATGATATCCAGCGATTCGGGATCCTCATCGCCCCATGCAGCAGCCATGGGCACCAGAACGGAACACAGCATGAGCAGGCTGGCCAGACGGCCGGCGGGCTTGCCGGAGAGGAACGGAATCTGCATTTATTGCCAGGAGGCCCCAGAACAGGTTCAAGACAGGATGTGACAAAACATGTCCGGCGGCCCGGGTAAATGATAATTTGTTTTAATAAGTCGTGATCCGCCGCGCCGTGCTGTTTGTGCCACGCCCGGCATGGCGGAATATGGCCGCACGGGCAGCCAATGTTACAAAATGTCAGGGCGGCGAGCCGTCAGCGCCATGACCGCATCCTTCCAGAACATGTCCTCCGGCGCGGGGGTCACGCTGCCGGTATCCACCGGGCCAAACCCCGCGCGCTGCAACAGCACCCCAAGCATGCGCCCGCGGTCATCAGGCTCAAGCGCCTGCCACAGCGCCGTGGCCTTTTGCGGTATGAAGCGCTCGCCATACGTAATGATGATCAGGCCGCCGGGTTGCAGCACGCGGGCCACTTCACGCAGCACCTGCACCGGCTGGCGCAAATAGGGCACGACATCGCACAGCAGTGCGGCATCCATGCTTTCATCGGCGAGTGGCAGGTCGGGGGTTTCGTTTATGTCCTCCACCACGCGGTCGGTCAGGCGGGTATTGGCATCAAGCGCCTGCGCATTCACGCCGATGCCGATCACACTGTCAAATGCCATGTCGGGCGGCAGGTGACTGTCCGGGCCTGCCATCAGGTCGAGGATGTTGCCATCCTCGGGCAGGAGCGTGCGATAAAGCGCTGTGATGGCTGTCTGCGCGCCCTGATCAAGCAAGGGGCCGGTGGGCCTGCGCGAATAGAACAGCGTATCGGACTCAGAAGAGGCGACGGTGAAGGAATGCGGGTGAAACCCGTGCAGGTCGTTCATGAATGTGCCAGACAGTGCAGGTGTAACAATGCGATACGGGGTGGGCGTATCACGCCCCGTGCCTTGGAGAACAGGAGAAAAGCCGAATGGCCCGCATGATCCATTCCATGATCCGCGTGCTTGATGAAGCCGCGAGCCTTGCCTTCTATGAAACCGCCTTCGGCCTGAAAGTGGCCGACCGGCTTGTTTTTGATAGCTTCAGCCTTATCTACCTGTCGAATGATGAACAGACATTTGAACTGGAACTGACCGTCAACCACGGGCGCACCAAGCCCTATGACCTTGGTGATGGCTATGGGCACCTTGCCGTGTCAGTCGCCGATGTGGATGCCGAGCATGCCCGGCTGACCAAAGCAGGCCTTGCGCCGCTGGCGGTGAAGGACATGGCGTGTGGCGAACGGTTCGTGGGCAGGTTCTTCTTCATCACCGACCCCGATGGCTACAAGATCGAGGTGCTGCAGCGCGGAAAGCCGGGGCGTTTTATCTGATCGGGCTTGCAAGCGGGCGCAGGCGGTGCCATCCCGCTCGCATAAAGGGGTGGCGAACCGCTATACAGGACGGATGATGACCGGTTTTTTGAAAATGCACGGGCTGGGCAATGATTTTGTGGTGGTCGATGAGCGCGCGCAGCGCCATGACCTCACGCCTGCCCGCATTGCCGCCCTTTCCGACCGGCATACCGGCATTGGCTGCGACCAGTTCGTCATCCTGCGCCCGGCCTGCGCCGAGGGTGCGGACGTGTTCGTGCGCTTTTTCAACGCCGATGGCTCGGAATCCGGCGCCTGCGGCAATGCCTCGCGCTGTGTTGCCGACCTTGTGGCGCGTGAAAGCGGGCGCACCAGCATCGGCCTGCAGACCCGCGCGGGCGTACTGCCTGCCACCATCATCCGCCCCGGCATGGTCACGGTCGATATGGGCGTGCCTGCGCAGGGCTGGGAAGATGTGCCGCTGGCCGAAGCGATGGACACGCTGCACCTGCCCATTGCGGGCGATCCGGCGGCAGTGTCGATGGGCAACCCGCATGCCACCTTCTTCCTGCCCACGCCTGATGCGATGGACCCGTACGTGGCGGGGCCGGAACTCGAGCACCATCCGCTCTTTCCCCAGCGCGCCAATATCGGCTTTGCCCATGTCACCGCACCGGACGCCATGCGCCTGCGCGTGTGGGAGCGTGGCAGCGGGCTGACGCGGGCCTGTGGCTCGGGCGCGTGCGCCGCCGTGGTCAACGCCATACGACGCGGGCTGGTCGCGCGCACCTGCACCGTGGCGATGGATGGCGGCGAGCTGAACATTACGTGGCGCGAGGCGGACGGCCACGTGCTCATGACCGGCCCCGCCGTGACCAGCTTTACCGGCCAGTTCAACCCTGAAGACTACCCCCGATGACCAAGCCCGAAATCCTGACCTTCGGCTGCCGCCTCAACACCTATGAGAGCGAGGTGATGCGCAACCACGCCGCCGGACTGGACAATGTGGTGATCGTGAACACCTGCGCGGTCACGGGCGAGGCCGAGCGCCAGGCGCGGCAGGCCGTGCGCCGCGCGCACCGCGAGCGGCCCGATGCCCGCATCGTGGTCACCGGTTGCGCCGCCCAGATCGACCCCGCACGCTGGGCTGCCCTGCCCGGCGTGACCCGCGTGCTGGGCAACCGCGAGAAGCTGGAAGCCGCAAGCTGGAGCGAGATGGCGCTGGGCGAAGGCCATGCCGTGTCCGACATCATGGCCGCACGGGAGACAGCACCGCATCTGGTAACCGAATTTGCCGGGCGCACCCGCGCGTTTGTCGAGGTGCAGCAGGGCTGCGACCATCGCTGCACCTTCTGCATCATTCCCTTTGGCCGCGGCCCCTCGCGCTCTGTGCCGGTGGGCGCGGTGGTGGAGCAGGTGCGCGCGCTGGTGCAGTCGGGCTACCGCGAGGTGGTGCTGACCGGCGTGGACATTACCTCATGGGGTCACGACCTGCCGGGAAAGCCGCTTTTGGGGCAGTTGTGCCGCAGGCTGCTCGCCCTTGTGCCCGAACTCGAGCGGCTGCGCCTGTCCTCGGTTGATCCGGTGGAGATTGACGAGGATATCTGGAAGCTGCTCAAGGCCGAGCCGCGCTTCATGCCCTACCTGCACCTGTCTTTGCAGGCGGGCAGCGACATCATCCTCAAGCGCATGAAGCGCCGCCACCTTACGGCCGATGCAGCAGCCGTTCTGGCGCGCGCGCGGGCACTCAGGCCCGATATCGGCATCGGGGCGGACGTCATTGCAGGCTTCCCGACCGAGGATGACGCGCTGTTTGAACAGACACTCGAATTCGTGCGGAACAATGCCCTGCCCTACCTGCATGTCTTTCCCTATAGTGAGCGACCCGGCACGCCAGCAGCGCGCATGCCCGCCATTGCCGTGCCCGAGCGCAAGGCGCGCGCGGCGCGGCTGCGTGCGGCAGGGGCACAGGCGGCACGCGACTTTCATGAACGCCTGCGCGGGCGCACCCTGCGCGTGCTGATGGAAACCGACACGGCGGGCCATTCGGAAGAATTCGCGCCGGTGCGGCTGGTGGAAGGTGCCGTGTCGGGTGCAGGGCGGATCGAGACGGTGCGCCCGGTGGCGGTTGACGATAACGGACTGGTGGCGGAAATTCTCTGATATGGCTCTTGGCTTCTTCTCACGTCTCAAGGCGGGGCTGTCGCGCTCCACGCAGAAACTCAGCGGCGGGCTGACCGCCGTCTTTACCCGGCGCAAGCTTGATGACCAGGCGCTGGAAGATCTGGAAGACCTGCTGATCTCCGCCGATCTTGGCCCCAGCGTTGCGGGCAAGGTGATTGACTCCTTCCGCCGCTCCAAATTCGGCAAGGAAGTGACGGACGAGGAAGTGCGCCAGGCATTGGCCGAAGAAATTGCCAACATCCTCCAGCCCGTCGCCATTCCGTTCGAGCCAGACCCCAGGCACAAGCCGCATGTGGTGCTGGTGGTGGGCGTGAACGGCACGGGCAAGACCACCACCATTGGCAAGATGGCCCGCTATTATGGCGAGCAGGGCAAGAAGGTGATGATGGTGGCGGGCGATACCTTCCGCGCCGCCGCCGTCGAGCAGTTGCAGGTGTGGGGCGAGCGCACCGGCGTGCCGGTCATTGCGGGCAAGCCCAATGCCGATGCGGCGGGGCTTGCATTCGAGGCCCTCAAGCGCGCCACGGCGGAAGGTGCCGACCTGCTTCTGGTCGATACCGCGGGCCGCCTGCACAACAAGAGCGCGCTGATGGAGGAACTGACCAAGATCATCCGCGTCATGCGCAAGTTTGATGAAACCGCGCCGCATTCCGTGCTGCTGGTGCTCGATGCCACCACCGGGCAGAACGCGGTGGAGCAGGTGCGGGTGTTCAAGGAACTGGTCAACGTGACCGGGCTTGTGGTGACCAAGCTTGATGGCTCGGCACGCGGCGGCATTGTGGTGGCGCTGGCCGATGCGTTCGGCCTGCCGGTGCATTTGGTGGGCGTGGGCGAGCAGGCCGAAGATTTGCGCCCCTTCTCCGCCGAGGCCTTTGCCAAGGGGCTGGTGGGGGATTCCATCAAGGTGGTTGACCGTGACGAGCCCCCCGCCACTGAAACGAATGAGACGCCCGAAGCCGGGCAGCCTCCGGCGCAGTAATCCTGCGGGGGATAAAAATCAACAGTTTCCGGGCGCCGCCTTTTTTAAAGGCGGCGTTCTTCTGAAGCTTTTTGGAAAAGCTTCACCAAAACTTTTTTATGATTAAAGCATAATCGAAATATTTTTGTGTTTTTAAAATAAAAAATACATATGTATTTTTTAGATCCATCCATTTTCTGCAAAATACTTTTATCAATACCTGATACGCTTATGAGCTATTTTGCAGCACCGGTTTTTCCTGATTGCGACTTCAGACGCATTTGACAGGCAGAAATGTATTTTTATGAACATTTGTTAATAATTTTATTTTAAATAGCGGAAATTTTACATCAATTCATACTTATTTTATTAAATATGTGCAAAATATTACAAATTAATTAGATTTTATAGTTTGAAGTCAATTGCGAAAATAATGCAATTAACGGGAAATTCTGGAACGGATTCCTCGTGAAGCAAATACTGACATCAATTGCTTTGATTTTCATAATCGTGATCTGCATTGATGACGCATTTGCCCAGAGTGAAACCTCCAAATCCCTGCCCGTCGAACTTGAGCCCTATTCCGCCCATGCCTTTCCGCTTGAAGGATGGGGCAACGCCGTGGTTGACCCGCAGGTGCCCACCCTGCATGGCGCGCCGCATCTGCTTGGCCAGTGGTTTGGCGCGCGCCGGTGGCTGAACAAACATGGCCTGTACCTCAACTTTGCGGTCAATGAGGAATTCATGGGCAATGTGCGCGGCGGGCGCACGCGCTCGGACGTGCTGGCAGGCCAGGTGGCCGGTGAACTTGATATCGACTGGCAGCGGCTTGCGCATGTAAGCGGGTTATGGACCCATATGCTCGTCATCAACGGCCATGGGCGCAACTTTGGCTACAACCTTGGTGATTCGGTCACCAACCCCGAGCAGATCTATGGCGGGCGCGGTAATGTCGTGGCGCATCTGGTGGCGCTGTATGCCGAAAAGACGTTCCTGCATAAACGGATCGTCGTTTCCGGCGGTGACATTCCGACCGGCAGCTTCTTCGCCTATGATTACGTGGCCTGTTCTTTCATGAACGTGTCGGTGTGCAGCAATTTCGCGCCGGGCAAATACGTGCCGGGCGGGCGTGACTGGCCCTCGGGCAATCTGGGCGGGGTGCTGCGCGTGTTCCCGGCCAAGAAGGTCTATCTCATGGGGGGCATCTTCATGGTGTCACCCCATTCCTATAACGGCGGCATTTCAGGCTGGGCGCTGGCCCAGAGCGGCATGAGCAAGGTCACATCGCAGGTCGAACTGGGCTGGATGCCGTGGTTTGGCAAGCATTCGCTGCGCGGCAACTACAAGCTTGGCGCGTGGTACGATAACTCGCGTTACCCCAACCTCTATTCTGATGTTCATGGCAACTCATTCCAGCTTACGGGCCAGCCGCGCCGGTATGAAGCGGGCATGAGCACGGCGTGGTTCATGTTTGACCAGATGCTGGTGCGTAATGGCCCCGGCGTTGCGGAGGGACTGGTGGCGGTGGGTGGTGCTGGCTATTCGCAGGGCAACCTCGTGGCCATGCGTGACCATGAATGGATTGGCCTTGTTGAATCAGGCTCGCCGTGGCACCGCAGGCAGGACCAGATCGGGGCCATGTTCCAGCACATGGACATGAGCAGCACGCTGTCGCTGCAACAGGAATCATCGCGCGCGCTCGGCCTGCCCTACCTGAGCAACCAGTGGGGGCCGGTATGGGGCGTGCAGCACTGGGAAAACGTGTACGAAGCCTTTTACAGCACCCACGTGCTGCGCAATTCCACCACCATGCAGTTTGACTTCCAGTACCTCCAGCACCCGGGCGCCACGACCACCTTTCATGACGCTGCGGTGCTGGGCATACAGTTGACGGCAAACCTGTAGCGGCACGGGCGCAAAGCGCGCGCGCTCGCAAGCAGGCTGCCGGGCGTTCCCTATTGGGCATCCTCCCCGTCTACGGGCGCGGGCGGAACCGGCGTGGCAAAGGATACGGGGCGCTGGGCTGCATCATTGACGTGCAGCGTAAAAATATCGGGGCGTGCATAATGTCCCGCCACGTCGAGATCGTATTTGCCCCGGATGACATCATCAAGATCGATATCGGCGGTGATGATGGCTTCCCGATCGTAAACCGGGCCTGCAATGATCTCGCCCAGCGGATTGACGATAATGCTGCCGCCACGGATGAGCACGGTCTCGGGGTTGTTGCCCTGATGGCAGTCATAGGCCTCGGGCGCATCGGCGCGGGTCATGTACTGGCAGGCGCTAAGCACGAAAGTCCGGCCCTCATAGGCGATATGGCGCATCGAGGCCTGCCAGATGTCGCGCTCATCCACCGTTGGTGCGCACCACAGGTTGATCCCGCGCGCATACATGCTCTGGCGCAGGTCGGGCATGTAATTTTCCCAGCAGATGGCGGCGCCGATACGGCCGATCCCTGTCTCGAATACCGGAATGGTGGACCCATCGCCCTGCCCCCATACCAGCCGCTCGGTGCCGGTGGGCATGAGTTTGCGGTGCCGGCCCAGCAACGTGCCATCAGGCCCGAAGAAAAGCGCCGTGCAGTAAAGCGTGGCGCCATCGCGTTCAATGACACCGACCACGATATGCGCCTTCATCTTCGCTGCGAATGAACCGATCCGCATCGTTTCCGGCCCCGGCACATTGATTGCCGATTTCCAGTAGCGCAGGTAGTCATCGCGCCCTTCGGGAAAGCGGCTGCCCAGAACGGCGCCGAATGTCAGCCCCTTGGGATAGCCGCCGATATAGGCTTCGGGGAAAACGGCAAGTTCAACACCCTGTGCTGCGGCGGCATGGCAATGCGCCTCCATGCGGTCAAGGGTGCGGGGGGTGTCGAACAGGCTGGTTCCCGCCTGTATGACGGCTATGCGACGCTGATTCATGTCCTGATCTTTCGCGGTTACGCCGGATTGTTTCGATAGCGAAAGTGGACTGTCCGCGCCTGTCTGGCAAACCGATTGTTTGGATGCCCCGGCTCGTTTTCCTGTTTTTATGGCCTGTCAGCCACCGCCATGCGGGTAAAACACAACCTTGATGCAGTCATCCTTCTTGTCCCGGAATTTCTCATACAAAGCAGGCCCCTCCTCAAGATCGGCGGAACGGTGGCTGATGACGAAGGAGGGGTCGATGTCGCCGTTCTCAATCCGCTCAAGCAGGGGCTGGAGGTATTTCTGGGCATTGGTCTGCCCCGTGCGCAGGGTCAGGCCCTTGTTCATCAGCAGCCCGATCATGACCGGCCCGAGGGCACCTGCGTAAACACCGGGCATCGACACGATGCCGCCGGGCCTGCAGCCCAGAATGGCCTGGTTGAGCGCAAAGGGCCGCTCGAGCGTGGTGGCTGACAGCAGGGCCGAGCCCACCTTCTGCATCATGGTATCCGCGCCATGCGCTTCCATGCCCACGGCCTCGATCACCGCATCCGGCCCCAGCCCGTGAGTCATTTCAACGAGGGTTTCCTGAATATTTTCAGTGCCAAAATCGATCGTCTCGGCTCCCGCCGCCCGCGCCATGGCCAGCCGCTCGGGTACCTGATCGATGGCGATGACCCGTTTGGCCCCAAGCAGGAAGCATGAGCGGATCGCCATCTGCCCCACCGGGCCGCAGCCCCATATGGCGATGGTCTTTTCGGCCTCGGGCGTGATGTCGCAGTGTTCGGCAGCCTGATAGCCGGTGGGAAAGATATCGGACAGGAAAAGAACCTGATCATCGCTCAGCCCTTCCGGCACGATGATCGGCCCGACATCGGCATGCGGCACCCGCAGGTATTCCGCCTGCCCGCCGGGAAAACCACCCGTTATGTGCGAGTAGCCAAACAGCCCCGCCAGCGGGTAGCCGAAGGTCTCGGCCTGCTGGCGGCCATTGGGGTTGGTGCGCTCGCAGCAACTCCAGTTGCCCCATCTGCATTGCCGGCACGCCCCGCACGAGATGGTAAAGGGCACCACCACCCGGTCGCCTACCGTAAGGCGGGTGTTGTCACGCCCCACCTCAACGACTTCGCCCATGGTTTCGTGGCCAAGGATGTCGCCGCACTGCATGGTTGGCATCATGCCATCCATCAGATGCAGGTCGGAGCCACAGATGGCGCAGGCGGTGACCCTGATGATGGCGTCATGTCCATCCATAATGACAGGATCAGGCACACTTTCGCAGGTGATCTTGCCTTTTTTCTGCCAGGTCAGTGCTTTCATGGGAAAACGTCCTGCTTGAGGGGGATATCAGGCAGACGCATGGGGGGGTGTATGGTTCTCTGGCCAGCGCTGGAAAAGTGCCATGAAAGACAGAAGTTTTGGAGTGCTGCCTTTTTTCAAAAAGGCAGCGTTCATCGACGCTTTTTGAAAAAAGCTTCCCCCAAAACTTCCTTATGTTTCCCAAGGAGCACGCGGCCTGGCAGGCGGAACCATTCATGACCCGGTTTACTATTGAATTGATGGCGCCCAGCACGGCTTGCCGTTTTACAGCCACATGATAGCGTGCGGCTGGACCTGAAATTGCCGGAAAAGCAGGATAATGGAGAACAGGCAGGCGCTTTCGGTAAAAGAAAAGATGGCCTATGGCTGCGGTGATGCTGCCTCCAACATGATGTGGGGCATGACGTCATCCTACCTGATGTATTATTATACGGACATATACGGGCTGCCGCTGGTTGCCGTATCGTGGATATTGCTGGTGGCCCGTGTTGTGGATGCCTTCTGCGATCCGGCCATCGGTTATGTTGTTGACCGTATCGGCGGGCTGATCGTACCGCGCCTGATCCGCTTGCTTGCCATTCCCTTTGGCCTGACGGGCTTCCTGTGCTTTGTGGCCCTGCCGCTTTCGCCCACGGGGAAAGTGGTGTGGGCTGGCGCGACCTATATCGTGTTTGGCGCCATCTATTCGTGCATCAACACGCCCTATGGTGCGCTGGCGGTCATGATGAGCCGCTCCGCCACAGGGCGGGTTGGCCTTAATGCCTTCCGCATGATGGGGTGCCAGGCCGGATCACTGCTTGTGGCGCTGCTGACCATTCCCGCCATCACATGGCTCGGTGGGGGCGAGAGTGCGGCGCAGCACCGGTATGGCATGGCGGTTTATGTGCTGGCGCTGTCCGTTCTGGGCAGCCTGTTGTGGCTGTGCGTGGCGCGTGGCTGCACCGTGCGGCATGCACCGGCACCCATCCGCCAGAACCCTATGGTCACGCTGCGCCATCTTTGCGCAAACCGGCACTGGGTGCTGAGCAACCTGCTCGCATTCTTTTACTTCGTGGGGCAGGCGGCCCTGTTCGGCTTTGTTCTGTATTACGCCCGCGTCATTCTGGGTGGTACGGAGCAACTGGGTGCGAATATCATTACCGGCGTCACCATTCTGCTATTTGCGGGCGTGCCCGCGTGCCTTCCGCTTGCAAGACGTATGGGGACTGTCCGTAGCGGGATCATATGCCTGATCGCGCAGGCAGCCGCCTATCTGATGATGGCTGCAGCAGGTGCGTCCATGACGGGTTTTTTCCTGTCCGTGGCCCTTCTGGCACTGGCTCAGGGCGTGATGTCTCCGCTGTATTACACCTTGCTCGCGCAGGCCGTGGATGATGGTGATCCACGCAGCTCGACCGGGGCGGCTGGCCTGGCATATTCGATCAACACATGGGTCACGAAACTGGCAATGGGGCTGACCGGCTTCGTTCTGGCGCAGTTCCTGTCACAGGGCCATTACATCGAGGGTGGAATTGCGCAGCCACCGGAACTGTCCGCATGGATTATGGCAGGATTTGTGTGGCTGCCACTGGGCGCGGTCTGCATGCAGGCGCTGTGCCTTCTGGCATGGCGCAGCAGGGCATGACCATCATGTCGGCCCTGTACTCGCACAAAAAGTTTTTGGGTGCCGCCTTTTTGAAAAACGCTTCACCAAAAACTTCCATTCTCTAGCGCGGCGCGTAAAGCTGTTCCAGCATGGGCGGGGCAAGCACATCGGCCGCAGGCCCATCGGCCATGATCCGCCCCTGTCGCAGCGCAATGGCGCGGTCAAACACGCGGGCAGCGGCAAGCGGATCATGCGTGGTGGCCACAATGGCGTGGCCCTGCGTGGCAAGTGTGCGCAACAGGGCATAAAGCCGCTGCTTCTGCCCGTAATCCAGCCCGGTTTCCGGCTCATCGAGAATGAGCGTGCGCGCCCCCTGCGCCAGGGCGCGGGCCAGCAGGGCCGCCTGCCGCTCGCCACCCGAAAGCTCGGTATAGGGCCGGTCCGCCAGATGGGTTATGCCCAGCGCATGCAGCGCGTGCGTCACCTCATCGCGGTCATGGCGATGCAGGCCCGGCGCAAAGGGCGTTTCCGCCAGGCGGCCCATGCCCACGATGTCACGCACGCTGTAGGGAAACAGCGGCACATGCCCCTGCGGCACATAGGCAATACGCCGCGCCACCTCGCGCCGCGACCACGCCTGCATGGGCCGGCCTTCCAGCAGCACCTGCCCAGCCCCCGGTCGTGTCAGCCCCAGCAGCAGGCGCAACAGCGTGGTCTTGCCCGCGCCGTTATGGCCGAGCAGCGCGGTCATCTCCCCTGCCCTGATGCCAAACGACAGGTCATGCAGCACAATGCGCCCGGCATGGCTGAAACTGACATGATCCATGCACAGCACGACACTCATGCCCGCCACCCCCGCCGCAGCAAGGGCAGCACGGCCACGAACAGCGCAACACCGAGCAGGTCGGCAATCAGGCCCACGGGAATTTCCTCGACTGAAAGCGTGCGCGCCAGATCATCGCACACCAGCAGGAACATGCCGCCAAGGCAGGCACTCGTGGGCAGTACGCGCATGTTGCACGGCCCCACCAGCAGCCTTGCCACATGCGGCACCACCAGCCCCACCCAGCCAATCATGCCCGCAACCGAGACCGTGAGTGCTGCCAGCACCGTGGCCGCGCCAATCACGCCGTAGCGCAGCGCCACGACCGGAATGCCCAGCGTGCGGGCCTCCTCATCGCCCATGGCCAGGCCATCGAGCATGCGCCCGCACGCGCTGAGCAGCACGATGCCTACCACAACCGGCCCCACCATCACCCCCAGCGCGCGCGGCGTAACCTGCGTGAGGCTGCCCAGCAGCCAGAACACGATGTCAGGCAGCTGGTTCTGCGGGTCAGCGATGTATTTGAGCAGCGACAGCAGCGCCGTGAACAGTGCCGAACTGATCAGCCCGCCAAAGACCAGCATCAGCATCGACGCGGCATCAAACAGATGCGCCACCCCCACGCCACAGGCCACCGCCAGCAACCCGCCAAGAAAGGACAGTCCGCCCACACCCGCAGGCCCAAGCCCCCACACAATGCCCAGCGCCGCCCCGGTGCCCGCACCGGCCAGCACGCCCAGCAGGCCCGGCGAGACCAGCGGGTTGCGAAACACCGCCTGATACGCCGCCCCCGCCACCGAAAGCGCCGCCCCCACGCAAAGCGCGCCGCCAATGCGCGGCAGGCGCGCGCCAAACACGACGCTGTGCACCATATGCGCCTGTGGCGTATCGGCCCGCGCCACCAGCCCGATGCTGGCCGCCAACGCGTGCAGCACCTGCGCGGGCTGCACCGCAAAGCGCCCGATACAGGCCGAGAAAACCGCAAACGCCATCAGCACGATAGTCGCCAGGGCTGCAATGGTCAGTCCGCGCAACCTCAAGGGGCGCTGCCCGGCACGGGCTGCGGCGGCTGGCCGGCAAGGATGCGCTGTGCGTCATCCGCGGTCAGGTTGTAGTGGAAATAGGTGCGGTAGAAATCCTGCGTCAGCACCACGGGGTCGATATCCGTAAACAGGTCGGGGTGCAGCGTTTTTGCCGCCCAACTGATCTGGAGCGGCAGTTCGCTGCCATAGCGATCCCACGGGAACACGCCAGATGGGTTGGCATGGATCCGCCCGTTGCGCACGGCATCCAACCGCTGCCACAGCCCGCCATCGGCGGCAGGGTCGATGGTGCCGCATTCGGGGCCAAGGATGATGACATCAGGGTTCCACGCCGCCACCTGCTCGGGCGTGACCGGCTTCATGTTGCCACTCACCCCGGTTGCCGCATTGCGGCCTCCCGCCAGCGTAATCCATTCATCCACGATGCTGGCCGCCCCATCCACCCGCAGCGGGTGGAGCGACTGGATGTGCAGCACGCGCGGGCGTGCGGCCGCGGGCACGTTGGCAAGACGCTCGCGCACGTCATTGACCGTCTGCTTCATCATGGTGCGGTAATGGGCTGCAGTAGCGTGCGCGTGCTCTGTGCCGAGGGCCGCCGCCGTCATGTCCACCACGCGCAGCAGGCCATCGACATCCTGAAACGACGAGACGAGCACCGGAATACCCACCGCGCCAAACGCCGTAATGGCCGCCGAGGCCTGCGGCACGAATACAAGATCCACCTGGTCATGCAGCAGGGATTCGGCATTGACCTGCGGCCCGTTGACCACCTGCGCCTGCGCGAGTGCCGGAAACACCCGGTACATCCACGGCCGTGCCTGCGGGCTGTCCACCGTCATGACAATCTGCTGCACGCCGCCAAGCATCAGCAGCAGTTCGTTATGGGCGAACCACAGGTCGGCAATGCGGGCGGGATGATCAGGCACGGCCTGCGCGTGGCCCGCCATGTCCGTAATTTCGCGCGCCGTGGCGGGATGGGCCGCGAGGCCCGCTGCCATGGCGCATGCCAGCGCCCCCGTGGCTACAGTGCATCTGCCCCAGTTCACAATCCTGTCCCCTGAGCGGTTATTATATCCTTGCAGATATATAGACTAACCGGCCCGGCGCAATCAGCCGCACAGGGATTGCCTGAAAAGCCAACCCTGAAAACATAAGGAAGTTTTTGGTGAAGCTTTTTTCAAAAAGCTTTAAAAAAAATGCCGCCTTTTTGAAAAAAGGTGGCACCCAAAAACTTTTATCGTTTTTTAAATCTGCCTGTCAGGCCTCGTAAGTGCTCATATCGGGGCAGGAGCAGATCAGGTTGCGATCACCATAGGCATTGTCCAGCCGGTTGACGGGCGACCAGTATTTGCTTGCCGGATGCACAGCACCGGGCAGGCAGGCGCTCGCACGGTCATAGGCGCGCGCCCAGTCGGGGTCGGTCAGGTCGCGCACGGTGTGCGGCGCGTGGCGCAGGGGGCTTTGCTCAATGGTGAGTTCGCCTGCCGCAACCGCGCTGATTTCCTTGCGGATGGCAATCATCGCATCACAGAACCGGTCCAGTTCGGCCCGGCTTTCAGATTCGGTCGGCTCGATCATGAACGTGCCCGCAACCGGAAAGCTGACCGTAGGCGCATGGAAGCCATGGTCAACCAGCCGCTTGGCAATGTCATCAACCGTCACCCCCGTCTCATCCTTGAGCGGGCGCAGGTCGATGATGCATTCATGCGCAACACGGCCATTGGCCCCCTGATACAGCACCGGGTAATGGGCCGCGAGGCGGGTTGCGATGTAATTGGAGTTCAGGATCGCGACCTCGGTGGCACGTTTCAGCCCCGCATCGCCCATCATGACCATGTACATCCACGAAATGGGCAGCACATCCGCCGAGCCGAAGGGGGCTGCCGAAATGGCATTGGCCCCGCCATCCTGCGGCGCGCCCGGCAGGTAGGGGGCCAGATGCGCCCCCACCCCGATCGGTCCCATGCCGGGGCCACCGCCGCCATGGGGAATGCAGAAGGTCTTGTGCAGGTTGAAATGGCTGACATCGCCGCCATACACGCCCGGCTGGGCAAGGCCCACCTGCGCGTTGAGGTTCGCGCCATCAACGTAAACCTGCCCGCCTGCCGCGTGCACAAGGTCGCAGATCTCGCGCACGTTCTCCTCGAACACGCCATGGGTCGAGGGATAGGTGATCATGATCGCGGCCAGCGCATCGGCGTGCTTCGCAATCCTGGCCTTCAGGTCTTCAATATCGACATTGCCGTTGCTGTCACACGCCACCACCACCACCTTCATGCCCGCCATCTGGGCGGAGGCCGGGTTGGTGCCATGCGCCGAGGCCGGGATGAGGCATACATCGCGCCCCACATCACCACGCGCGCGGTGGTAGCCGCGAATGGCCATCAGCCCCGCGAACTCGCCCTGCGCGCCCGAGTTGGGCTGGAGCGAGACCGCCGCATAACCGCTGATCTGGCACAGCATGCGCTCAAGGTCGGCAAACAGGCGGGCATAGCCGCGCATCTGGTCGGCTGGCGCGAAGGGGTGAATATTGCAGAATTCGGGCCATGTGATCGGCAGCATCTCCGCCGTGGCGTTGAGCTTCATGGTGCACGAGCCCAGCGGGATCATGGAGCGGTCAAGCGCAAGGTCACGGTCGGCGAGGCGGCGCATGTAGCGCAGCATGTCCGTTTCCGACTGGCAGGCCGAGAAGATCGGCTGGGCCAGAAGCTCGCCCGTGCGCACAAGGCTTTCGGGGATGGTGCTGCCTGCGGCGGCAAGCCCGGCCTCAACCTGCGCTGCGCGGGTCGCATCGCCACTGACAGCCGCCCAAAGTGCACGCACCGTGTCAGGCGTGGTGGTCTCATCAAGGCTGATGCCCACATGCACCCCGTCAACCCGGCGCAGGTTCATGCCCGCATCGAGCGCACGCGCCATGACCGCATCGGTCTGCACGCCGGTGTTGACGGTGATGGTATCAAAGAACGCCTGCGTCACCACCTCGGCGCCAAGCGCGCGCAGCCCTGCGGCAAGGATGGTGGTGAGTTTGTGAATGCGCGAGGCAATGGCCTTCAGCCCCACCGGCCCATGATACAGCGCGTACATGGAGGACACGATGGCCGGCAGCGCCTGCGCCGTGCAGATGTTCGAGGTCGCCTTCTCGCGGCGGATGTGCTGCTCGCGCGTCTGGAGCGCCAGACGGTAGGCAGGCTTGCCGCGTGCATCGATCGACACGCCCACGATACGGCCGGGAATGTTGCGGCGGAAGGCATCGCGCACCGCCATATAGGCCGCATGCGGGCCACCGGCCCCCATGGGCATGCCGTAGCGCTGCATGGAGCCCACCGCAATGTCGGCCCCCAATGCGCCGGGGCTTTGCAGCAGCATCAGCGCCAGCGGGTCGGCGCACAGGGCGGCGATGGCACCGGCGGCATGCAGCTTTTCAATCCACGCGCGCGGGTCGCGCAGTTCACCCGTCGAGCCGGGATACTGGAACACCGCGCCAAACACCGCCTGCGCATCAAGGTCGGTGGCAGGGTCGCCCACCACGACCTGCCAGCCCAGCGGCTCGGCGCGGGTGCGGATGACGGCGATGGTCTGCGGATGGCAGGCGGCATCGACAAAGAAGGCGCTGGCCTTGCTTTTGGCCACGCGGCGGGCCATGGCCATGGCCTCGGCGGCGGCGGTGCCTTCATCGAGCAGCGAGGCGTTGGCCACGTCCAGCCCGGTCAGTTCGATCACCAGCGTCTGGAAATTGAGCAGCGCTTCAAGCCGCCCCTGGCTGATCTCGGGCTGGTAGGGCGTATAGGCGGTGTACCAGGCCGGGTTCTCCAGCACGTTGCGCTGGATGACGCCAGGCAGGATGGTGTCGTAATAGCCCTGGCCGATCAGCGAGGTCAGCACCCGGTTCTCAGCCGCTATGCCGCGCAGCCGGGCCAGCGCCACATGCTCGGGCACGCCCGCGCCAAGGCCCATGGCGCCCCCGAGGCGGATGGAACCGGGCACGGTCTGGGCCATCAGGGTGTCAAGCGTATCCGCCCCCACCACGCGCAGCATGGCCGCCACGTCATGTGCATCGGGGCCAACATGCCGGGCGCAGAACGCCCCGGCGTCAGCGCCCGTATCTTGCCACAGGGAAGAAGAACCGCAGGAAGAAGACGTCACGGCCAGCATACTCCGTCAAAGGTGGGAACGAGGGGAAAAATCAGCCAACCAGCGCGGTGTAGGTGGCGTGGTCCATCAGCCCTTCAAGCTGGGTGGCGTCCGCAATGGTCATGCGCACGATCCAGCCTTCGCCCTCGGGGTCGCGGTTGATGAGGGCCGCGTCATCGGTCAGCGCATCATTGAAGGCCAGCACGTCGCCCGTGACGGGGGCATAGATGTCGGATGCCGCCTTGACGGATTCGACCACCGCCACGCTGTCGCCCTGCTCCACGGTGGTGCCGGGGTCACGCGCTTCGGAGAACACGATTTCGCCGAGTTCATTGGCCGCATGCGCCGTGATGCCGACCACGGCCTCATTGCCTTCAACGCGCAGCCACTCATGTTCCTTGGTGTAATAGACGGTCATGTCCGTGCTTCCTTGATCTGAATAGAAGTTTGAAAAACAGTAAAAAACTAGCGCTTGAACGTCGCAGCCACGAAGGGCAGCGCCACGACCGACACCGGCAGCAGCCGCCCGCGCACGCTGGCAAACAGCCGCGTGCCCACGGCTGCATGGTCGGTTGCCACATAGCCCATGGCCACCGGGCCACCCACGCTGGGGCCAAACGCGCCGGACGTGACCCGGCCCGCAGGCATCTGCCCCGCCTCATCGGCAAACAGTTCTGCCCCGCCGCGCACCGGGGCGCGCCCTTCGGCACGCAGGCCCACGCGGCGGCGCGTCGTGCCATCGGCAAGCTGGTCAGCCACGATCTGCGCGCCGGGGTAGCCACCCGCGCGCGCGCCACCGGGCTTGCGGCTTTTCTGGATGGACCATTCCAGAGCACCTTCCACCGGGGTGGTGGTCAGGTCGATATCCGCGCCGTACAGGCACAGACCGGCTTCAAGCCGCAGGCTGTCACGCGCGCCCAGCCCCACGGGGGCCACATCGGGCTGGGCCAGCAGGGCGCGGGCCACGGTTTCGGCGCCTTCGTTGGCCATGCCGATTTCATACCCGTCCTCGCCGGTATAGCCCGAGCGCGAGACGATGCAGTTCACGCCTGCAAGCGCCATTTCCGCCACATCCATGAAGCGCATGGCGGCGACAGCGGGGTTAAGGGCGACGAGTGCGGCCTCGGCAGCCGGGCCCTGAAGGGCGATCAGCGCGCGGCCATCGAGCATCTCGACCGTGCAGGTTGCGTTCAGGGCCTTGTGCACATGGGCAAAATCGGCCGCCTTGCACGCAGCATTGACCACGAGCAGCAGCCACTCGCCCATGTTGGTCACCATCAGGTCATCGCTTATGCCGCCATCATCGGTGGTGAACACGGCGTAGCGCTGGCGGCCGGGCTTGAGGCCCGCAATATCGGCAGGCACCAGCGCCTCGAGGGCGTGAGCCGCATCGGCGATGTTGCCCGAGCGCGGGCGGATGCGCACCTGCCCCATATGCGAGACATCGAACAGCCCGGCCTTGGTGCGCGTGTGCAGGTGCTCGGCCATGACGCCGGCGGGGTACTGCACCGGCATGTCATAGCCAGCAAACGGCACCATGCGGGCGCCGAGTTCGATATGAAGGTCGTAAAGCGGGGTGCGCAGCAGGGGCTGGGTCATGCGGGCTGGGCCTTATGCAGGTCCGCAGGCGCGCACGCGGCCCGACATGCCAGGCATGCGGGCGGGCAGGCACGCAACGCGCCAGCGGAACAGATCGGGGAAAATGCGGGGAACACGGTAACGAACGGCGTAGGCATGCGGGACTCCTGTCGAATCCTGTGTGGATTCCAAGTGCCCCTTCTGTCGCATGTGCCTGAGATCGCTATCCCGTCGGCGGGCATCCGGGTGAACGGACGCCTCTTTCCAGAAGTCTCGGCCGACCGGTCCTTTGGCCTGAGAGTTTCCGGGGCGGTTGCTCCTTCGGCGCTGGCGCGGGGCCAGTCTCTCCCGTGTCGACGAAGCTGACTTGACATGAGCCGACGCGCCAAGTCAATCCATGAAGATGCGCAATGAACGCGCACATCATGACACCGCCCACCGCAGGCATTACGTTCTGGGCCTGTAACGTAAAAAGGATGATCCCTTCATGACCAGCCCGCTGACCATCGTGGCCGAATTCCGGATTCCCGCCGAGCATCGCAATCACTTCCTCGAACTCTGCGCCTATGACAGTGCCCATTCGGTTGAGGATGAAAGCGGCTGCCAGCGCTTTGAGGCCGTCTGCCCGCTCGATGACCCGCAGACCGTCATCCTGGTGGAAGTCTATGATGATGAAGCCGCCTTCGAGGCCCATCTCGCCACGCCGCATTTCAAGGTGTTCGAAGTGGCCGTGAAGGAACTGGGTGCGGACCTCGTCAGCCTGCGCAAGACCGCCCGCATCGCGCCCCGCGCCTGAACACCTGCCTGTAGCCACAACAAAAAAGGCCGGAGGGAGCATGCCCCCTCCGGCCTTTCTTTTAGCCTGACACCCCGATCAGCGCGGCAGGTTCTGCGCGATATAGGGCGGCAGGACGAAAGAGGCGACATGCATCTCCGGCGTCCAGTAGCGCGTGTTGGCAATACCCGCCTTCTCGGCGCGCGCGCGGATCACATCCACTGACTGCCGACCCGGCACCGTGCCCTTGGCAGCCACGCCAAGCGTCATGAACCCGCCCACATAGGTCGGCACGGCGGCGACATAGGCCGAGACATGATCGAAGAACTGCGCACGCCGCGCGCTGGTGTCGCGCAGTTCATCGGCCTGCATGAACGGCACGCCGCACTGGTTCACGATAATGCCGTTGGCGCTCAGGATGCGGGCACAGTGCTTGTAGAACGAATCGGTAAACAGCACCTCGCCCACGCCGATCGGGTCGGTGCTGTCGACGATGATGACATCAAACGAGCCATCCGCCGCGTTCGTCACGTATTCAATGCCGTCACCCACGATCACCTCGGCGCGGGGGTCGTTCCACGCATCGCCCGCAATGCCGGGCAGGAACTTCTTTGAAAGTTCGATGACCTCGCCATCAATCTCGACCATCACGGCCTTTTCCACCGTGCGGTGCTCGAGCACGCGGCGCAGCACGCCGCCATCGCCCGCGCCGATGATCAGCACGCGCTTCGCATCGCCATGCTCGAGCAGCGGCACGTGGGTCAGCATTTCCTGGTAGACGAATTCGTCGCGTTCCGTGATCTGGACCACGCCATCGAGCATCAGCACCCGGCCAAGATCGACATTCTCGAACACCGCAATGTCCTGAAACTGGCTTTTGGTGCGTGCCAGCAGCCTGTCCACGCTCAGTTCCTGCCGCCAGCCCTGATACAGGCCCTCGCTGATCCACTCACGGGACATGACCAACCCCCTTTACGTCCTTAATCGATGCACATGAAAAAGCACGGGCCGGAAATACATCCGGCCCGCCACTTCGACTTTGATTTACTGAAAGCATGCCAGGGCGCATAAACGCCACCCCGGCCACAGCCCTTAAAGCTGCACGCGCCCACGGCGCTGCTCGTCCACCTCGATCCGGCCTGCCTGGAACAGGCGCTGCATGACCGGAATGGCAAGGTGCGGATCGCACGCCCCACACATGAAAATATCCACGGCGGCAAAATTGCGCTCGGGCCATGTGTGGATCGAGATGTGACTTTCCGCCAGCACGACCACGCCCGACACGCCGCCATTGGGCGTGAAGTGATGGAAGTGGCTGTGCAGGATCGTCGCCCCCGCCGTGACGGCGGCCTCGCACAGGGTACGGTCGATCTGTTCCGGATCATCGAGATTCCGGGCATCCCACAGATCGACAAGAAGGTGCGTTCCCGCAAACTTCATTCCGTCTTTCTCGACGAAATAATCCTTCCGGTCGTCCTCGGACGAAAACGGCGCTGAAGAGATCTGGTTATCGCTCGGGTGTTCCGAGACCATCCCCAGTTGAGCAAGTGCGTTCATCACGTACCCCCAAACCAGTAGACAGCCTGTTGGGCAGAATTGCCCCCTTGGGCCAAGAGAGGCGCTGATAGGGCCTGCGGGGCTTGGGGTGCAAGTGTTTTTCGCACTATGCGAAAAGTTTTTTGCACCCACCGCGCAACCCGTTACGAAAAGTGGTGTTTATTTTGCCGGTTTACGCTTCGCTTTTGCCGGTTTTCCTTTCTTTTTCGGGCTTTCGGGCGTTTTGGCGTCCGATGCCACTGTGGCTTTTTTGCCGCGCGGCTTGCGCACTGGCGCGGGCGGCTCTTCCACCGGCACGAGCGGTTTGTGTTCGAGCAACGGGCGCAGGAATCGCCCGGTATGGCTTTCAGGCGTGGCGGCCACCTGCTCGGGCGTGCCGCAGGCCACGATGCGGCCACCGCCATCGCCGCCCTCCGGCCCCATGTCGATCACCCAGTCAGCGGTCTTGATCACCTCGAGGTTGTGCTCGATCACCACCACCGTGTTGCCCTGGTCCACGAGCGCATGCAGCACCTCGAGCAGCTTGCGCACGTCCTCGGTGTGCAGGCCGGTGGTGGGTTCATCAAGAATGTAGAGCGTGCGGCCCGTAGCCCTGCGCGCCAGTTCCTTTGACAGCTTGACGCGCTGCGCCTCGCCACCCGAAAGGGTGGTGGCCTGCTGGCCCAGCGCCACGTAGCCCAGGCCCACCTTCTGCAATATGGCCAGCCGGTCGCGGATGCGCGGCACGGCGGAGAAATAGGGCAGCGCCTCATCCACCGACATGGCCAGCACGTCGGCAATCGACTTGCCGCGGAACTTCACGTCCAGCGTCTCGCGGTTGTAGCGCGCGCCCTTGCAGGTATCGCAGGTGACGAACACATCGGGCAGGAAGTGCATCTCGATCTTGAGCACGCCATCGCCTTGGCACGCCTCGCACCGCCCGCCCTTTACGTTGAACGAGAAGCGCCCGGGCTTGTAGCCGCGCGCCTTGCTCTCGGGCAGTTCGGCAAACCAGTCGCGGATGGGGCCGAACAGGTCGGTATAGGTGGCCGGGTTGGAGCGCGGCGTGCGTCCGATGGGCGACTGGTCGATATCGATGATCTTGTCGAGCTGGTCCAGCCCGTCGATGCTGGCATAAGGGGCCGGGTTCTGCCCCGAGCCCATCAGCTTGCGTGAGAGCGCCTTGTACAGCGTGTCGATCACCAGCGTGGACTTGCCGCCACCCGACACGCCGGTGACACAGGTAAACGTGCCCAAGGGGAACTTTGCGGTCACATCCTTGAGGTTATTGCCCGTAGCCCCGCGCAGCACGAGTTCGCGTTTGGGGTCGATCTTGCGGCGCTTGGCGGGCACGGGAATGCATTTGCGGCCTGACAGATAGGCACCGGTCAGGCTGTCCGGGTTAGCCGCCACTTCCTGCGGGGTGCCGGCGGCGACGATGTTGCCGCCATTCACACCTGCACCCGGCCCCATGTCGATCAGCCAGTCGGCGGCGCGGATGGCATCCTCGTCATGCTCGACGACGATCAGCGTATTGCCCAGCTTCTTGAGCCGGTCAAGCGTGCCGAGCAGGCGCTCATTATCGCGCTGGTGCAGGCCGATGGAGGGTTCATCAAGCACATACAGCACGCCCGTCAGCCCCGAGCCGATCTGGCTGGCCAGACGGATGCGCTGGCTCTCCCCGCCTGAAAGCGTGGCCGAGCCGCGTGATAGCGTGAGATAGTCCAGCCCCACGTCATCAAGAAAGCGCAGCCGGTCGAGGATCTCGCGCAAGATGCGCCGCGCGATCTCGGCGCGCTGGGGCGTGAGCGTTGCCTCCACCGTGCCGAACCATTCCAGCGCCCTGCTGATGGGCATGTCGGATGCCTGCGCAATGTTAAGACCCGCCACCCTGACCGAAAGGGCCTCGGGCCGCAGGCGCGCGCCATCGCACACATGGCAGGGTTTTTCGGACTGGTAGCGCGAGAGCTCCTCGCGCACCCATACGCTGTCGCTCTCGGCCATGCGGCGGCGCAGGTTGGTCACCACGCCCTCGAACGGCTTGGTCAGGCTGTAGGCGCGGCGGTCGTCGCGATAAGTGAACTCGATGGGGTCTTTCCCGCCCTCAAGGATCACGTCGCGCACGCCCTCGGGCAGGTCTTCCCACGGGGTATCCATCGACACGCCGTAATGTTTGGCGATGGAGGCCAGCGTCTGGGTGTAATACGGGCTCTGGCTGTTACGCCACGGTGCGATTGCACCCGCGGCGAGCGAGAGCGATTCGTCGGGTACGATCAGGCGCGGGTCGAAAAAGGTCTCCTGCCCGATGCCATCACAGGCCGGGCACGCGCCCTGCGGGGCGTTGAAGGAGAACAGGCGCGGCTCGACTTCCTCAAGCGTAAAGCCGCTGACCGGGCAGGCGAAGCGCGATGAGAACACCGTGCGCGGGGCTTCCTCGCCCTCCTTGGCACCTTTTACCACCTCTTCCGCATAGACCAGCCCGTCGGACAGGCCGAGGGCGGTCTCGAAACTGTCGGCCAGGCGGCTTTCAATGCCTTCCTTGACCACGATGCGGTCCACCACCGCCTCGACCGTGTGGCGCAGGCGGCGGTTGAGTTCGGGCACCTCGTCAATGGTGTAGAGCGTACCGTCCACCTTGGCGCGGGTGAAGCCCTTGCGCTGCAGATCGGCCAGTTCCTTCTTGCACTCGCCCTTGCGGTCACGCAGCACCGGGGCGAGCAGCATCAGCCGCGTGCCCTCGGGCATGGCCATGACGCGGTCAACCATCTGGCTGATGGTCTGCGCCTCGATCGGCAGGCCCGTGGCGGGCGAATACGGCACGCCTGCGCGCGCCCAGAGCAGGCGCATGTAGTCATGCACCTCGGTAACCGTGCCAACGGTCGAGCGGGGATTTTTGGATGTGGTCTTCTGCTCGATGGAGATGGCGGGCGACAGCCCCTCGATCGAATCGACATCGGGCTTGCCCATCAGCTCAAGGAACTGCCGGGCATAGGCCGAGAGGCTCTCGACGTAGCGGCGCTGGCCCTCGGCATAGACCGTATCGAACGCGAGCGAGGACTTGCCCGAGCCGGACAGGCCGGTCATGACCGTGAGCGCATCACGCGGAATGTCGACATCGACATTCTTGAGGTTATGCGCGCGGGCACCCCGCACGCGAATGGACTGCTGGCTGACATGCTGACCCGCCGGAACCTGCCCCGGACGCGAAGAAACGCTCATGAACTCTCCCTGTTCCGGTCCCGTGGGGGGAGCGGATGCTGGCCGCGATATCCGGCCCTGTCATATCTGGTCCCGCCGGTCCATTCGGACAAGGGTCGCGCCATCATGACGCGCACTCGCAATTCATACGATGATCCTTTAAGATCGCCGCACCTCTATTCACCATGGCTGCCTGATGAGGCAGCCAGCGTGGCAACCGGCGGGGCCAGCAGGCCGCGATCCGCCGGACCCATATTCGAAGGACAGCATATGGCGGGCAGCGTCAACAAGGTCATTCTGGTCGGCAACCTGGGCAAGGACCCCGAAGTGCGGAACAGCCAGAGCGGGGCGAAGATCGTCTCGCTCACCCTGGCCACGAGCGATACATGGAATGACCGCGCCTCGGGCGAGCGGCGCGAGCGCACCGAATGGCACCGGGTCGTGATCTTCAATGAACGCCTGGGCGACGTGGCCGAGCGCTTTTTGCGCAAGGGCCGCAAGGTCTACCTCGAGGGCACGCTCCAGACCCGCAAATGGACCGATCAGAGCGGCCAGGACCGCTACACCACCGAGGTGGTGATCGACCGCTTCCGTGGCGAGCTGGTGCTGCTTGACAGCAATCGCGGCGGTGACTCCGGCGGCGGCGATGACATGGGCGGCGGCTATGGCGGTGGTGGTGGTGGTGGCGGCGGCTACAGCGCGCCCGCGCGCAGCCAGCCCCAGCGCAACGAGCGCCCGGCAGGCGGCGGCGGTGGTGGTGGCGGATGGGACGCTCCCGCCGATGGCAGCGACCTGGACGACGAAATTCCGTTCTGAGCCGCCCCTGCCCCCTGCGCGGCGCTTCGCGCCGGGGGGCAAGCCATGCTATGAGAGACGCAGGGATATGATGGCCGCCAACCGCGCCATGCCTGCCTTCCGCTCCACCCCGTGCCCGCATGGCCATGGGGTGGATAACCCTGACTGACATGACGGAACTGCCTTGACCGAGATACCCGACGATCCCCTGCCCCCGTCCGACATGCTGCCGGTCACCATCGAGGAGGAAATGCGCTCCTCCTACCTGGCCTATGCCATGTCCGTCATTGTCAGCCGCGCCCTGCCTGATGTGCGCGACGGGCTGAAGCCGGTCCATCGCCGCATCCTGTATTCCATGCGCGAGAGCGGGTTCACGCACGACAAGCCCTACCGCAAGTCGGCCCGCGCGGTGGGTGACGTGATGGGTAAATACCACCCGCATGGCGACTCCTCGATCTACGACGCCATGGTGCGCATGGCGCAGTCGTGGTCGATGCGGGTGAAGCTGATCGACGGGCAGGGCAATTTCGGCTCGGTGGATGGCGATTCGCCTGCCGCCATGCGCTATACCGAGGCGCGCCTGGCCAAGGCCGCCTCCTTCCTGCTTGATGACATCGACCGCGATACCGTCGATTTCCAGCCCAACTATGATGAAAGCGAGCAGGAACCCAAGATCCTGCCCGCAGCCTTCCCCAACCTGCTGGTCAATGGCGCCTCGGGCATTGCGGTGGGCATGGCCACCAACATCCCGCCGCACAACCCCACCGAAATCATCGATGCGACGCTGGCGCTCATTGCACGCCCGGACATGACGCTCGATGACCTGCTGGAATACGTGCCCGGCCCCGACTTCCCCACCGGCGGCACCATCCTTGGCCGCGCGGGCATCCGCAGCGCGTTCGAGACCGGGCGCGGCTCGGTCATCATCCGTGCAAAGGCCGAGATCGAGGATATCCGCAAGGACCGCAAGGCCATCATCGTTACGGAAATTCCGTATCAGGTGAACAAGGCCACGTTGCAGGAGCGCATTGCCGACCTCGTGCGCACCAAGCAGGTGGAAGGCATCTCCGACATCCGCGACGAGAGCGACCGCTCGGGCATGCGCATCGTCATCGAGATCAAGCGCGAGGCGACACCAGAGGTGGTGCTCAACCAGCTCTACCGCTTCACGCAGCTCCAGACCTCGTTTGGCGTGAACATGCTGGCCCTTGATGGCGGCCAGCCGCGCCTGATGGGGCTGAAGGACGTGCTCGAGGCGTTCATCCGCTTCCGCGAGGACGTGATCCTGCGCCGCGCGCGCTTTGACCTCAACAAGGCCCGCGACCGCGCCCACCTGCTTGTTGGCCTGGTCATTGCGGTTGCCAACATCGATGCCGTGATCGCGCTGATCCGCTCGGCCCCCGACACCGCCGCCGCCCGCGCAGCGCTGATGGCGCGCGCATGGGATGCAGCCGACGTGGCGCCGCTGCTCGAACTCATCCACGATGAAGGCAATGTCATCGTGGACGGCAAGGTGCACCTGACCGAGGCGCAGGCCCGTGGCATCCTTGAGCTGCGCCTGCAGCGCCTGACCGGGCTGGAGCGCGACAAAATCCAGAGCGAACTCTCGGAAGTGGCAGTCAAGATCAACGAGCTGCTGGAGATCATCGCCAGCCGCCCGCGCCGCATGGAGGTGATGTGCACGGAACTCGCCACCATCCGCGCCGAACTCGCCACCCCGCGCGCCACCGACATTGCCGATTACGCTGGCGACCAGACCGATGAAAGCCTGATCGAACCCGGCCAGATGGTGGTCACCATCACGCGCGAGGGCTTCATCAAGCGCACGCCGCTTGATGTGTTCCGCGCCCAGAACCGGGGCGGGCGTGGCCGCACGGCGGCAGGGCGGCGGGGTGATGACATCATCGTCCGTTCGTTCAACGCACATACGCACCAGTGGGTGCTGTTCTTCTCATCGGGCGGCAAGGCCTACCGCGAGAAGGTGTGGCGCCTGCCCGAGGCCAGCCCCACCGCCAAGGGCCGCGCGCTGGTCAACCTGCTGCCCGACCTGGGCAGCGACACGATTACCGCCGTCCTGCCGCTGCCGCAGGATGAGGAGCTGTGGGAGAACCTGCATCTCGTCTTCGCCACTGCATCGGGCAGCGTGCGGCGTAACCGGCTGAGCGATTTCCGCAATATCCGCTCGTCCGGCCTGATCGCCATGAAGCTGGAAGGCGATGACCGCCTGATCGGTGTCGCCACCTGCCGCGAGGGGCAGGACGTGTTCCTCGGCACGCGCAACGCGCGCTGCATCCGCTTCCAGATCACCGATGACACGCTGCGCGTGTTTGCCGGGCGTGGCAGCTCGGGCGTGCGCGGCATAAAGCTGGCCGAGGGCGACAGCGTGAACAGCCTGTGCGTGCTCAACCATGTCGAGGCCACGGTGGAGGAACGCGCCGCCTACCTGCGCATGGCCAATGCCCGCCGCCGCGCCGAGGCCGCCGCCGGTGAGGAGGAAGCCGAGGACATCATCACCCCCGATGATGACGAAACCACAGGCGACCTGCCCCTGACCCCCGAGCGCTTTGCCGAACTCGAGGCGGCGGAGGAAGTGCTGCTGATCGTAAGCAACGCGGGCTTTGGCCGCCGGTCTTCCGCCTATGACTACCGCGTGAGCGGGCGGGGCGGGCAGGGCATCAACAACATGACCTTCTCGGCCAACAAGCGCGGCAACGCGGTGGTGGCCACCCTGCCGGTGCTCGAGGGCACGGATGTCATGCTGGTGACCGATGCGGGCCGCCTGATCCGCCTGCCGATCGCGCAGGTGCGCATCATGTCGCGCCAGGCTAGCGGCGTGACCCTGTTCCGCCTGAACGACACGGAAGAGGTGACCAGCGTCTTCCCCGTGATGGATGATGGCGAAGAGGGCGAGGACGGTGATGCCGCCGAGGCCGCCACCCCTGATGCTGGCGGCGATGACTGAGGCCGCGCCCGCCCGCACCGGCTTCTATCCGGGCACGTTCGATCCCGTGACCTGCGGGCACATGGATATTATCGAACGCGCTGCCGGGCTGATGGACCGGCTGGTGATCGGGGTGGCCGAAAACCCCGACAAGCACCCGCTCCTGCCGCTGGAAGAGCGGATCCTGTGCCTGCGCACCGATATCGCCCCGCTCAATGCGGGGCGGGCCATGCCTATCACCGTTGTCGGTTTTACGGGGCTGGTGGTGCATGCGGCGCGTACGCATGGGGCGCATGCAATCATTCGCGGGCTGCGGGCGGTTGCGGATTTCGAATACGAGAACCAGATGTTCGGTATGAACCAGCACATGGCCCCGGACATTGACACGCTGTTCCTCATGGCGCGCGAGGGGCACCAGTACGTTTCCTCGCGGCTGGTCAAGGAAATAGCGAAGCTGGATGGGGACATTTCCGGTTTTGTCCCTCCCTTTACGTGCAGGCACATCCTGAGCCGCCTGCGCGGCTGACGGGCCGAGACCGCGCCCCGCGCGGGCCTGCCCTCCCACACCCCAATTTACGAAACGGATCACAATGTCTGCTACAGAAAACAAGTCCGACCTGATCAACGTCGATCTCAAGACAGGACGGGTGGTGATCCGCCTGCGTCCCGACATTGCGCCGCTGGCCGCAGAGCGCATCCGCACGCTGGCGGCGGAAGGCTTTTATGACAACACGCCCTTCCACCGCGTGATCCATGGCTTCATGGCGCAGGGCGGCGACCCCACGGGCACCGGTACCTCGGGCAGCAAGCTGCCGGACCTGAAGGCCGAGTTCACCAACAAGGCGAAGTTCGAGCGCGGCACGGTGGGCATGGCCCGCACCATGAACCCCGATAGCGCGAACAGCCAGTTCTTCATCATGTTCGAGCCCTCGCCGCACCTTGATGGCCAGTACACCATCGTGGGCCAGGTGATTGAAGGCATGGACCATATCGACCAGATCAAGCGCGGCGCGGGCCAGAGCGGCATGGTGCAGGACCCCGACCGCATCATCAAGATGCGCCCGGCCGACGCCGAGGCCTGATTGGCCACCTGCCGGGCTGCGCACCCTGCCGCCGCCCGGCACCCCTGCGCATGCGCATAAACGGCACGCGCAGGTTGACACTCCCGCCGTGGATGTTTAGAGACCTGCCCAAGGCGCCACGCCCCGGTGTAACCCCGGCGGGCAGGCCCCTTAATGAAACAGGTCATGTGAGCCGGTAGCTCAGTCGGTAGAGCATTCGACTTTTAATCGAATGGTCGTGGGTTCGAATCCCACCCGGCTCACCAGAACCCCTTCTTTCTTTTCCTGCTTTTTGTGGCTCCTACGCCGCTGTTGCCACCTGTTGCATAGCGTGGGTGATGGTTGTTCGTGTCTGTTTGCGCGAACACGTGGCGCTGCACCCTTATTCCCGTAAAATCTTGATATGGCCGCCATGGACCACCCGGCCCGTGACGATAACGCGTGGCCGAATACCAGCTTTCATGGGCCAGACGGGCTACGAAAAAGTGCGTTTTCAGGCGACTTCATATTCGTTTTAATAATTAAGTTATCTTATCGATGATTTTTTATAATTTTATGTCTTGATCTGGGGCCATTTTTTCCAATAAATGGCCTTCCGCCATGCGGTCACAGGATATTCGCACATTCCGGCCGCTTTCTCTCCCGCTATCGTTGCCGGTGCAATGGATGGCGAACCTGCCCCGGCACAGCCCGGCGCAGGTGCTTCAAAGTCTGTGAGATGCCATGAGCCTGCACCCCGTCCTGACCGCCGTGACCGAGCGGGTCATCACCCGTTCGGCCCGCACCCGCAGGGCCTATCTGGACCTGATTGCCCGCGAGCGTGAAAATGGCATCAGCCGCCCCCGCCTGGCCTGCGGCAACCTGGCCCATGCCATTGCGGCCTCGGGCAGCGACAAGGCGGGCCTGCGCGCGGCGGGCGGCATGAATGTGGGCATCATCACCGCCTATAACGACATGCTCTCCGCCCACCAGCCCTATGCCCGCTACCCCGACCAGATCAGGCTGTTCGCGCGTGAGGTGGGCGGCACGGCGCAGGTGGCCGGTGGCACGCCCGCCATGTGCGATGGCGTGACGCAGGGCCAGCCGGGCATGGAAATCTCGCTGTTCAGCCGTGATGTCATTGCGCTGTCCACCGCTGTCGGGCTGAGCCATGGCATGTATGAAGGCGTTGCCATGCTCGGCATCTGCGACAAGATCGTGCCCGGCCTGCTCATGGGCGCGCTGCGCTTTGGCCACCTGCCCACCATCCTGATCCCGTCCGGCCCCATGCCATCGGGCCTGCCCAATAGCGAGAAACAGCGCATCCGCCAGCTTTATGCCGAGGGCAAGGTGGGCAAGGACAGGCTCATGGATGCGGAATCAGAATCCTACCATGCAGCAGGCACCTGCACCTTTTATGGCACGGCCAACACCAACCAGATGCTCATGGAGGTAATGGGCCTGCACCTGCCCGGCTCCTCCTTCGTGCCGCCCAACACAAAACTGCGGCAGGAACTGACGCGTGCCGCCATCCACCGCCTGAGCGAGATCGGCGCGCGCGGCGAGGATTACCGCCCGCTGGGGCTGTGTGTTGATGAACGCGCCATTGTCAACGCCGCTGTGGGCCTGCTGGCCACGGGTGGGTCGACCAACCTTGCCATCCACATTCCCGCCATGGCGCGGGCGGCGGGCATCATCATCGACTGGACCGACCTCGACCAGCTTTCCGCCATCGTGCCGCAGCTCACCCGCGTGTACCCCAACGGGTCGGAGGATGTGAACGCCTTCCACGCAGTGGGCGGCATGCCCAGCCTGATCGGCTCGCTGCTCGATGCGGGGCTGCTGCACCCCGATATCCTGACCGTGGCGCGTGGCGGCTTCAGTGAATACCGCAAGAAGCCTGAACTGCGTGAGGACAAGGTGGTGTGGGAAGAAGCTGGCCCTTCCACCAATGAGAGCATCCTGCGCCCGCCCGCCAATCCCTTCCGCGCCGATGGCGGCATTAAGGTGATGGAAGGCAATCTGGGGCGCGGCATCTACAAGACCAGTTCCGTCGCACCCGAGCGCTGGACCATCGAGGCCCCGGTCGCCGTGTTCGACCACCAGGAAGACGTGCTGACCGCCTTCCGCGCAGGCAAACTCGACCGGGATGTGGTTGTCGTGGTGCGCTTTCAGGGCCCCGCCGCCAATGGCATGCCGGAACTGCACAAGCTCACCCCCACGCTGGCGGTGTTGCAGGACCGGGGGCACAAGGTGGCGCTGGTGACCGATGGCCGCATGTCGGGTGCAAGCGGCAAGGTGCCCGCCGCCATTCATATCGGGCCGGAAGCCTATGTGGGCGGGCCACTATCGCTGCTGCGCGATGGCGATGTGGTGCGCGTGTGCGCCCAGACCGGCCGCATCGAGGCACTGGTGGAGGCCAGCGTGCTGGCCGACCGCACGCCTGCCCGGCCACCTGCGCCGCAGTTTGGTACCGGGCGCGAGCTGTTTGCGCTGATGCGCAATCATGTGGACCTGCCCGAGCAGGGGGCCTCGGCCATTCTTGCTTCCATGGACCACATGGCGGCACAACAGAGCGCATGAACCCCAACGCCTTGCACAAGGGAGCCGACATGGCCCGCATTGAAGAGATCATGACCCTTGCCCCGGTTATTCCGGTGCTGGTCATTCACGACCCCGCCCATGCCCGCCCGGTGGCCGAGGCCCTTGTGGCCGGTGGCCTGCGCGCGCTGGAAGTCACCCTGCGCACCGACTGCGCGCTGGAAGTGATTGCCGAGATGGCGAAGGTGGAAGGCGCGGTTGTGGGCGCTGGCACTGTGCTCAATGGTGATGACCTCAAGCGCTCGGTCGATGCGGGGGCCCGCTTCATTGTCAGCCCCGGCCTGACCACGGATGTGGCGCAGGCCGCACGGGCGAGCGACGTGCCGCTGCTGCCCGGCACGGCCAATGCCAGCGACATCATGCGCGGGCTGGACCTTGGGCTGACGCATTTCAAGTTCTTCCCCGCCACAGCCGCAGGCGGCATCCCGGCGCTGAAAGCCCTGTCCGCCCCGTTTGGCCAGGCGCGGTTCTGCCCCACCGGCGGCATCAAGGCCGAGACCGCAGCCGACTGGCTGGGCCTGCCCTCCGTGCTGTGCGTGGGCGGCTCGTGGCTGGTGCCCGCCGGCGCGCCCGATGTGGCGGCCATTACCGCGCGCGCCCAGCAGGCCGCAGCCCTGAAAGCCTGATAAACCAAAAGTTTCCGGGTGCAGCCTTTTTTCAAAAAGGCTGCATTCTTCGACGCTTTTTGAAAAAATCTTTGCCAGATATTCTACCACACCCGCCGAAAGGTCAGGTTGTAGCGGCACGGCCCCGTAACCGGGTGCTGGCCTGCCCTGAGCGGTGCAATGCCGTGGAATACATGCCGCGACGGGCCTCCCCACACCACAACATCACCATGTAGCAACGCAATACGCTGGACCGGGTCCGTGCGCTGCAACCCGCCCCACTGGAAGATGGCGGGCAGGCCGAAAGAGACGGAGACCACTGGCGCATCCGCCCGTTCATCACCGTCCTGATGCAGCCCCATGCGCGCGCCGGGGCGGTAGCCGTTGATCAGGCAGGTATCGGGCGCAAACCCTTCATGCCCGGCCAGCCGTGCTGCCTCAACGGCCCAGTTCCGCCACGCAGGCGGCAACGCAGGCCAGGGCTGACCGGTCATGGGGTCGCGGCTTTCATAACGGTGGCCCTGCGCGTCGCTGCACCAGCCTGCCGCGCCGCAACAGGTCATGGCGACCGACATGGTGCCCCCGCCCACCACCGTCATGCGCCGGAAGGGGGAGAGACGGGCAATCTGCCTTATGCCCGCCAGCATCTCCTGCGCCTGCAAGGCAGCATGCCCGCGTAGCACCATGGCTCCGGCATCGAGCACCTCAAGCCTTGGCGTGGCTGCGGGCGGTAGGTCAAGCATGAATTCCTGCTGCGCCATGCCCGGTCTTTTCCCCTTGTGCCCTGCTACGGACCGTTAAGAGATTATTTGAAAACAACGCATTGAAAAAAATAAAAGTTTCAGGGTATCGTTTTTTCAACAAAGGTGGCGTTCTTCAAAGTTTTCTAAACTAAGCTTCACCAAAAACTTCCTTTGATTTTAAATCGCTATCATGCACCGCCTTTTTCAACAAATGGCATTTGGATGCTGGATCACATCTTCAGGCACCCTTCAGAAAGGATATGGGCACGCACCTTAAAAGCGGCACCGTGCCATCATCATTCCGGTTGCCCGCATACCATCATGACAAAAATGCTCCCCCTCCCCGCCTTAACCGGGCAGGATCGTTTTCTTTGAAAGAGCGTGAAATCTTCAATAGGCATCTGAAATGAAAAATATAATTGATCTGTTAGGAATAGCGCCTGAAAAAATAAAAATCATCTCTGAAAAACAATATGATAATCTTGAAAAAATAGATGACCGTGTAGATTATGAATTTTTCAATGATGGATTTTGCTTACGCAAGGAATCCCGGAAAAACATCATTGATAATATCTTTTTCTATAGCAAAAATTACGGGTATGGCTACCAAGCTTATCATGGAGAACTACCTTTGGGCCTCCGCTTTGACATGAGCCGCGCAGAAGTCCACCAATTATGCGGAAAACCTGATTCCAGTCGGGGCGCAATAACACTGCCAGCACTTGGCGCAGTGCCACCCATGGATAAATACGTCAGAAATTCCATAACAGTTAATATAAATTATAGTTTTGATGAATATTCAATATTATACATAATTGCAAACATTGATTAGTATTCTATGAAAAGTAGAAATGAAAGATGCATTTAATTTTTTAGAAAAACCCTGACAGCATAAAAGATATTTTGGGAAATGGATGCGATGAAATTCAGGACATAAAATGCATAACCGATTACATCTTCCATGCTGATGGATTTTCCATGCACAAGGAACCAGAAGAAAATTTTATCAGCGCCATTTCCTGTTATGGCAAAACAGACGGGCATGGTTACCAGATGTAGCGGGCGACCTGCCGTTTGGCATCAATATCAACATGACCCGCGCAGAAGTCCGCCACCTGTGGGGAGAACCAGATTTCAGCCAGGACGTGATGAAACTGCCTGTGCCTGGAAAAACGGACCCCATGGACTGTTACTTCAAGAACGGTATGGAGTGGCAAAGACCATCCGCCACAAGGCCATCTCCCAGCCCGGCCCGCGGCACCCTTTTGCAGGCATCCGCATAAAAAAAGGGGCACCCGCACCGGATGCCCCTTTCCCATAAGCAAGACAGCACTCAATCAGAAGCTGTTGTCATCGCCCGCGTCAAACCCGCCGTCATCAAAACCGCCACCATCGCCAGCGCCACCGGCATCAAAACCGGAATCCGCCGTGGTGCCGCCACCGGCAAACGGGTCGGCGCCGCCGGTGCCTGCCGTGCTGTCACCGTAGTTGTTGTTGATGATGGTCTCGCCCGTGCCGCCCTGCGGCATGCCGCTGGCAAAGCCGCCATCATCATGGTGCCCGCTGAACAGGCCGGTCAGCGCGTTGCCCATCATCATGCCACCGGCCACACCGGCTGCCGTGGTCAGGGCCGAACCCAGAAAGCCCGAACCACCCGAGCGGAACATGCCCGGCTGCATGCCCTGCGGGTAAACCGGCTGCGGCGGCGGTGATGAAGGTGCAGTCCCACCCCAGCCTGGCGGGGGCGCTGCCTGCTGCGTGCGCTGGCCGCCACCAAAAATGCCGCTGAGGAACCCGCCACCGCTGCCACCCGATGCCTGCTGCGGGGGCACCTGCTGCTGCATCTGCTGGATCTGCTGCTGTGCCTGCTGGAGCTGCCACTGCAACTGGCGAATCCGGTTCTGCGCCTCGGCCAGGGCCGCTTCCTGCACCACGGCGGTCTGGGTGATGCGGTAGCGGGCTTCAGGATATTTCTGGAACATCTGCCCGATATACTGATCGGCCTGCGGGTCGATCGGCGGGAGGGCGGTTGTCGTCTGCGGCACGCTGCCGGGGGCATTGCCCCCCACGCGGGCAAAAAACTGTGTGATCAGTTCGCGTTCCTGGTCATTCATCCTGTCTGTCCTGCCTTGGGCTGGGATACCGTATCCCTGCTGATGTGGTCCGTGCGGGCGCAATAAGCAAGGCCCCAACCTGCCATGCGGGGCCGCTTTGGGCGTATGGCACGCCCGACCTTCCGGTCGGGGCCGCATAACGGTATGCTGTCGCGCGATTTTGCGCCAGATGGCGCAGACCACTCCCCGTTTACCGGAGCATTTCGTTCATGGACCCGGCCCCCGTGCCCCGATCACCCACCTCACCGCGCCCGCTGTCCTTTCAGGGGCTTATCCTGAAGCTGCACCAGTTCTGGTCCGATCAGGGCTGCGCCATCCTCCAGCCCTATGATACGGAGGTGGGCGCTGGCACGCTCTCGCCGCACACCACGCTGCGCGCGCTTGGCCCCAAGCCGTGGAAGGCCGCCTACGTGCAGCCGTGCCGCCGCCCGTCCGATGGCCGCTATGGCGAGAACCCGAATCGCCTCCAGCACTATTACCAGTACCAGGTACTGCTCAAGCCCACGCCGGAGGAGAGCCAGAAGCTGCTGCTCGACAGCTACCGCGCCATCGGCATCGACCCGCTCGAGCACGACATCCGCTTTGTGGAAGATGACTGGGAGAACCCCACCATCGGCGCCTGGGGCCTGGGGTGGGAAGTGTGGTGCGATGGCATGGAGGTGACGCAGTTCACCTACTTCCAGCAGGTTGGCGGCATTCCCACCGTCATGCCCTCCACCGAACTCACCTACGGGCTGGAACGGCTGGCCATGTACGTGCAGGGAATCGAGAATGTCTATGACCTCGATTTCAACGGCCAGGGCCTGAAATATGGCGATGTGTTCCTGCGTGCCGAGCAGGACTATTCGCGCCACAACTTCGAGGTGGCGGATGTGGAGATGCTGCACCGGCACTTCATTGATGCCGAGCGCGAATCCACCGCCCTGGCCGAGGCCGGGCTGGCCCAGCCCGCCTATGACCAGTGCCTCAAGGCCAGCCACCTGTTCAACCTGCTCGACGCGCGCGGCGTGATCAGCGTAAGCGAGCGCGCCGCCTATATCGGCCGCGTGCGCAACCTGGCCAGGCGCTGCTGTGAAACGTGGCTGGCGGGCGAGGAATAAGAGATCATGCCCGAACTGCTTATCGAACTCTTCTCCGAGGAAATTCCCGCCCGCATGCAGGCGCGCGCGGCCTCCGACCTCGAACGCCTCGTAACCGAGGCGCTGGGCCCCCTCAAGCCACGCGCGGCTGCAGCCTATGCCAGCCCGCGCCGCATTGCACTCTCGCTTGAAGTCGATGCCACCGTGCCCGGCAGCACGGTCAATGAACGCGGCCCGCGTGAAGGCGCGCCAGAAAAGGCGCTGGCGGGCTTCACGCGCAAGCATGGCGTGACACAGGATGCGCTGACGCTGGAAAACGGCTTCTGGGTACTGCACCGCGAGATTCCGCCCGTTGATGCCGCAACCCGCATTGCCGAGGTTCTGCCCGGCCTGCTGCGCCGCTTCCCGTGGCCCAAATCCATGCGCTGGGGCGTAGGCAGCGCCTTTACATGGGTGCGCCCGCTGCGCCGCATCGTGTGCCTGCTTGATGGAAAAGTGGTCGATTTCACGCTGGCGGAAGGCGAGGATAACGGCCACGGCCTGAAATCCGGCAACCTGACCGAGGGTCACCGCTTCACCAGACCCGGCGCCTTTGCCGTCAGCAGTACGCAGGACTGGCTGGACGGCCTGCGCGCCCACGAGGTCGAGCCCGATGCCGCCCGCCGCCGCACCCTGATTGCCGAAGGCGTTGCCCGCCTTGCAGGCGAGGAAGGGCTGAACGTGGTGGCCGATCCTGGCCTGATTGACGAGGTTGCGGGGCTGACCGAATGGCCGGTGCCCTTCCTTGGCCAGATCGATGATGAATTCATGACCCTGCCGCCTGAGGTCATGCAGGTTTCCATGCGCGTGAACCAGCGTTACTTCGCGCTGCGTAATTCCGATGGATCGGCTGCACCCCGCTTCGCCTTCGTGGCCAACCTGCTGCCCAGTGATGGCGGGACGCTGACGATTGCAGGCAACGAGCGCGTGCTGCGCGCCCGCTTTGCCGATGCCCGCCATTTCTGGGATCTCGACCGCGCCGCCACGCTGGCCAGCCGCGTGCCCGCACTTGACCGCATCGTGTTCCATGCAAGCCTTGGCAGCCAGGGCGCGCGCGTGCGGCGCATCGTGCGGCTGGCGGGCATCCTTGCGGGCATGACCGGGGCCGACCCGGCGCAGGCCAAACGCGCAGCCCTTTTGTGCAAGGCGGACCTGACCACCGGCATGGTAGGCGAGTTCCCCGAGCTTCAGGGCATCATGGGGGCCTATTACGCCCGCCATGATGGCGAACCCGCTGCCGTGGCCGATGCCATTGGCGCGCATTACATGCCGCGTGGGCCACTCGATGCGGTGCCCACCGCCCCGGTCTCGGTTGCAATCGCGCTGGCCGACAAGATCGACATGCTGGTGGCCTTCTTTGCCGCAGGCGAGAAGCCGGGCGGCTCGGGCGACCCGTATGCGCTGCGCCGGGCAGCCCTTGGCGTCATCCGCATCATCCGTGAAAACGGGCTGCGGCTGGATCTGGCAAAAGTGTTCTGGGAGGCAGCCCAAGGCCTGCCCGAGGCCCTGCGCCTTGCACCCGATCTGGACGTGCTGCCCGAATTCGTGGCCGACCGCCTGCGCGTGCAGTTGCGTGGCGAAGGCGCGCGGCATGACATCCTGGCCGCCGTATCGGTAGGTAATACCGATACCGACATCGTGCGCCTGCTGGCCCGTGCCAAGGCCATTGCCGACATGCTGGAAACTGATGACGGGCGCAACATGCTCGCCGCCACCAAGCGTGCCGCCAATATCCTGCGCATTGAGGACCGCAAGGACGGCCCGCATGAAGGCACGCCCAACCCCGCGCTGTACGCCCAGACGGAGGAAAAGGCGCTGGCCGATCAACTGGCCACGACCATTCCCGCCGTCGAGCAGGCAACCGCTCAGGAACGCTACGCCGATGCCATGCGCGATGTCGCGGCCCTGCGCCCCGCACTCGACCAGTTCTTTGACAAGGTGACGGTCAATGACAACGACCCCGCCATCCGCGCCAACCGCCTGCGCCTGCTGTCGGAGCTATGCCGCATGACGGTGCTGATTGCCGATTTCAGCCAGATCGAAGGCTGATAAACCTTTAAAAAACAAATGTTTTTGGGTGCCGCCTTTTTTTAAAAAGGCGGCATTCTTTTTGAAGCTTTTTGAAAAAAGCTTCATCAAAAACTTTTATCTGTTTCCCGGTTCAGGCCAGATAGACCAGCCGGGCGGGCCGGTTGCCGTGCACCACCACCACGGCATTCTGCCGGAACCGCCGCGCCAGACCCAGCCCACGCGCAAGCTCCACCCGCACGCCATAAAGCGGTTCGGACCACCGGCCCAGCCTGCCTTCCCCCAACGCATGGGGCAGCCCGTGCAGGGCGCGGGCCAGATGCGCCATCATGCGCCGGTTCCAGCCATCGGGCCGTAGCCTGCCACCGGGGTTGCACGCACTGAGCAGAATAATATCGCCCGCAGGCGCGCGCCCCCACCAGCGCGGCCTGTGACCAATGCGAATGACCGGCAGGCCAGCCACATGATAGGTGCTGAGCCGGTAGGAACGGTGGATGGCGGGCGTGGGCGGCAGGATCGCCACTGTCAGTCCTTCTCCCCCGGCGTGGCCTCACCAAAGGTGGAATTGCGATGCACCCACGCCGACATGAGCAGCCCGAAGCCGAACATGACCATGAGCATGGCCGACCCGCCATAGGAAATCAGCGGCAGCGGCACGCCACCCACCGGGATCGCCCCCATCACCATAGACAGGTTGACTGCGCAGTACAGAAAGAAGTTCATGGAAATGCCAAGCCCGAGCAGCCGCCCGAACTGGTTGCGGCTGCGCATGGCAATCAGCATGCCGCCAAATACCAGCAGCAGCAGCATGACGATGACGGTAATGCCACCCACATACCCCCATTCCTCCGCGATCATGGTGAAGATGAAGTCGGTCTGCTTTTCAGGCAGGAAGTTGAGCTGCCCCTGCGTGCCCCGCAGGTAGCCCTGCCCCCACATGCCACCCGACCCCAGCGCGATCTTGGACTGGATGATGTTGTAGCCCGCGCCAAGCGGATCACTTTCAGGGTGGAGGAAGGTGGTCACCCGCGCCTTCTGGTAGTCATGCAGGTGGCCATAGGCGATCTTGGCCAGGAAGGGCATGGGCAGCACCAGCAGCGCGATCTGCCACAGCCGCATGCCCGCGCCAAAGAACATGCTCGCCCCCACCGTGCCGATGATGACGGCCGTGCCCAGGTTCGGCTCCTTGAGCACAAGGGCGACCGGCAGCAGCACCATGACGGCAGGCGGCACCAGCATAAGCGGGTTGCCCATGCTGCGGTAACTGATCTTGTGAAACCACGAGGCCAGCATGAGCACCAGCGCGATCTTGGCCAGTTCCGAGGGCTGGACCTGCATGCCGCCCAGCATCAGCCACCGCTCCGCCCCCTTGCCCACATGCCCCATGCGCAGCACCGCAACGAGCAGGATGAGCGAGAAGATGTAAAGCGGCCACGCCATACGCACTAAAATGGCCGGACTCATCAATGCGATGCCCAGCATCATGACCAGACCAAAGCAGAAGCGGATGGATTGCGGCCCGGCAAACGGCCGCGACGTGCCCCCGCCTGCCGAATACAGCGCGCCGTAGCCAATCACCGCCAGCGCACAGATCAGCAGCACATACAGCCAGTTGACCTGCCACAGCTTGGTCAGGATCTGGAAATTGGGTTCGGCGCGCAGCAGGCGCTTCTGGAATTTCATTCCATTCTCCACAACAGGCGCGGGCATGGCGGGGGGCCGTTGGCCCGTATCAGTCCACCTCGGCCTGCGCCACTTCCTGGCCCGGCGGCTCGCGGTGGTTGACCGGGTCGCGGCGCAGGGTATCGGTCATGATATCACGCGCAAGGGGGGCTGCGACATCGGCACCCGCATTGCCGTGCTCGATCACCACGGCCGTTGCGTAACGCGGGGCATCATAGGGCGCAAAACAGATGAACAGCGCGTGGGGGCGGTATTCCCACGGCAGGTTGGCCGAGTTGAAGTGCCCGCTCTCGCGCATGGCGCGCGAAACACGCCGCACCTGCGCCGAGCCGGTCTTGCCCGCCATCTGCACGCCCGGAATGTCCAGCCGCGCCTTGGGGGCGGTGCCGCCCTCTTCGTTCACCACGGCGAACATGCCTGCCCGTATGTCTTCAAAAAAGTGCTCGGGCATGTCCATGCCCGGCGCGCGGCCAAGATCGGTCAGGTCCGCCATGCGCCCCGCCACCGAGCGGATCAGGTGCGGCTGCACGTTACGCCCCGTGGCGATGCGCGAGGCATAGGTGGCAAGCTGCAGCGGCGTCACCTGCACGAAACCCTGCCCGATGCCGCTGACAATGGTGTCGCCGCCATTCCAGTGGTGGCCATGCGCGCGCCGCCACGTGGGCGTGGGGATCAGCCCCTGGCGCACATGCGGCAGTTCGATCTCGGGCAGTTTGGCGCCAAGACCGAACAGCTCGGACGTGGCGGCAATCGGGTCCATGCCGGTGCGGCGCGCGACTTCATAGAAGAACACGTCGCACGAATATTTCAGCCCCTGCCGCAGGTTGATCGTGCCATGCCCGTAGCGCGACCAGCAATGAAAGCGCGTGCCGCCCACATCGATATAACCGGGGCAGTTGATGCGGTCGGACGGGGTCAGCGTGCCTGCACGGAGTGCTGCCATGGCCACGGCGGGCTTGAAGGTGGAACCGGGCGGATACAGCCCCGACACCGCCTTGTTGATGAGCGGGGTCTGGCTGTTGTTGGTCCACTCGATCCACTGCGCCTGGCTCACACCACTATCGAACAGCGAGGGGTCGAAGGAGGGGTTGCTGACCATGGCCAGCACCTCGCCATTGCGGCAGTCCATCACCACCGCGCTGGCCGACTGGTCGCCAATGCGGCCAAGCACCTGCTGCTGCAGGCCGCTATCGATGGTAAGCGCGATCTCGTCACCCGCAAGGCCGGGGTCGCGGTCAAGTTCGGCCATGACGCGGCCGACCGCGTTGACCTCCATCTCCACCGACCCCACCTGCCCGCGCAGGTTCAGGTCCTGTGTCTGCTCGATGCCCGAGCGCCCCACGCGCATGCCCGGCAGGGCGAGTTCGGCATTATGCACCACGTCCTTTTCAGCCGGGGGGGCCACATAGCCCACCACATGCGCCATGAGCGGGCCGAAGGGATAGACGCGCGTCGTGCCCACATCGATCAGCACGCCCGGCAGCGAGGGCATGTTGAGTTCAAGCCGCGCCATGTCATCCCATGACAGGAAATCACGCAGCATGATGGGAATGAACCGCCGCTTGTGGCGCAGTTCATGCTCGATGCGCACGCTGTCGCGCGGCTCGAGCGGCACGAGCTGGGCAAAACGCTCGAGCGTGCCGTTGATGTCGCTGGTTTCCTCGGCCAGCAGCAGGGCGCGCCAGTTGATGCGGTTGGCCGCGACCGAGATGCCGAACCGGTCGGTAATGCGCCCGCGCGGCGGGGCGAAGAAGCGTTTGCTCAGGCGGTTGTTTTCCGCAAGCTTCGCATAATGGCTGCCGTTGAGAACCTGAAGCCCGTACAGACGTTCACCCAATGCCCCGAGCACCGCGCCCTGGGCCGCCATGAGCAGCAGGGCGCGACGGGTAAAGACGCCACGGGAGGGATTCTTGCCCTCCTCCGGGCGCGACATGAGCCGGTTGCCGGATTTCTTCTTGCGTAACTTCATTTACTCATCCGGCACGCAGGCCGTGGCGCCGGCTTCAGGCGCCGTCCGCGTTGTTGACGACAAAACGGTAGGTCCAGACAAATCCCGCATACAGGACAGGAAAACTGCCAAAGGCCAGAACTGTCTCGAACACAAAGGGCAGGAACTCCACAATATGCAACGCCAGCGCGCAGCACAGCACCCATTGTAGCGCCGTAACGCCCACCATCACCACGCCAAAGACAAGCCACAGAATAAAAAAATTAACCCGTGCCAGTGTATAACGCCCCGACAGGGCCACACCATGCACGATCAGCATCATGAGCAGCATCACCCCTGCCGGGCCAAAACTCAGGATATCGGCCCATATGCCCAGCACGAACACCGCCAGCGAGGGCATGAGCACCGGCGCGAACACCGACCACAGGAAAATGGTGGCCATGATGATGGCGGGCATCAACTCAACCTGTCCGGGCAGGTTGAGCGGGGCCGAAAGCACCAGCGTTGCAAAGAACACGAACAGGAACGGCACGCTGCTGCGCACGCCATGATCGATGCGGTACCCCATGCTGGAGCGCGGCTGGATGCCGGGGCGGATCGGGGGGGGCGTGAAGGTTTTCATCCGTGCAGGCCCTGATCGGGGTGCGCGGGCAGGGGCATGGCACCACCCCCTGCGGGCAGCGGCACGCGACCCGGCGCATCAGGCGGCACCACGCTGTCCTCATAATCGAACACGCGCAGCATATCGACATGATCGAGGTCGGCGGCGGGCACCACCACCGGCTGGCCGGGGCGCAGGTAATGCACATGCCCCACCGGCAGGCCGGCGGGCAGGCTCTCGATCTCGCCATTGGTCACGACACGTTCGCCCTCGATCGGCACATTGTCCTGCGGGTAGAAGATGATGCGCGGCAGGGCCGAATTGTCGCCCGCCATGATGGCCGCCGCGTGGCTCGATTCCAGCGTAACCGGCAGGCGGCTCGACGAATCGGTAATCAGCAGCACGCGCGCCGAGCGCCGCCCCACCTCGGTCACGCGCCCGACCAGCCCCGCGCCATCAAGGGCGATACCCCCCTTGCGCACTGCCGTATCGGGGTTCAGCGCCAGCAGCACCGCGCGCGCGTACAGCCCGCTGGTGTCGCGCACCACCCGCCCGCTGACGAAGGTGGGCGCGTTATCGGGAATCCAGTGCAGGTTGGCCTTCAGCGTCGCGTTTTCATCGGCGAGTGCCGCCGCCACGTCATACCAGTGGCGCAGCGATGCGTTCTCGGTGCGCAGGCGGATGTTCTCGGCCTCGAGGTTGCGGATATCCTGCAAATTGCCCGACACCCAGCGCAGTTTTTCCTGCGGCCAGGCCACCAGCCCGTAGGCGGGGGCGAGCAGGTCGGCGGTATTCATGCGCAGTTTTTCGATCAATCCACGATCGGCCTTGCCGAGCAGGATCACCCCGCAGGCCACGAGAATGAGGGCAGGCAGCACAAGCTTGCCCAATGCCTGGCGGAACTGGATGGAGACAGGCATCACACACGTTCCCCACGCGCGGCGCCTGCGCCGTGCCGATCGGATCGTTCATTCCTGCCTGGTCGCCGGACCTGCATCGTCCTGCGTCTCCCCCCTCGGCACGCCGCCCTGCCTTGCGCCGTGGGCGGCGACCGTCGTTAGTACATGCTTGTCAGCACATTGCGCAGGCGCTTCATTTCCTCAAGCGCGCGACCCGTGCCCATGGCCACGCAGGACAGCGCATCCTCGCCCACGGTAACCGGCAGCCCGGTTTCGCGCCGCAGCACTTCATCAAGCCGGTACAGCAGCGCGCCGCCACCGGTCAGGACAATGCCCTTGTCCACGATATCGGCTGCGAGTTCAGGCGGGGTATTTTCAAGCGCCGTGGTCACCGCGTCAAGAATCTGGCTGACGGGCTCGGCCAGGCTCTCGGCAATCTGCGCCTGCGAGACAACAACCTCGCGCGGCACGCCATTGATCAGGTCACGCCCCTTGACCTCGCGCCACGGGCCGGGATCCTGCGGATCATCCGGCAGCATGGCCGAGCCGAGATGGATCTTGATCTGCTCGGCCGAGCTTTCACCAATCAAAAGATTATGATTGCGGCGGATGTAGGAGATGATCGCCTCGTCCATCTTGTCGCCGCCCACCCGCACGGAGCGCGCATACACGATGCCGCCAAGCGAGATGACGGCCACTTCCGTCGTGCCACCGCCGATATCGACGATCATGCTGCCTGAAGGCTCGGTAACCGGCAGCCCCGCGCCGATAGCCGCCGCCATGGGTTCCTCGATCAGGAACACCTTGCGGGCACCGGCACTTTCAGCGCTTTCCTGAATGGCGCGGCGCTCGACGGCGGTGGAGCCCGACGGCACGCACACGATAATCAGCGGGCTTGCGAACATGCGGCGGTTATGGACCTTGCGGATGAAATGCTTGATCATTTCCTCCGCAACCTCGAAGTCCGCGATCACGCCATCGCGCAGCGGGCGGATGGCCGTGATGTTGCCGGGCGTGCGGCCAACCATCTGCTTGGCTTCCTCGCCCACCGCGAGCACCTGCTTCTTGCCCCGTACCTCTGCCAGCGCGACGACCGAAGGTTCGTTCAGGACGACGCCACGCCCCTTCACGTAAACCAGCGTATTCGCCGTGCCGAGGTCGATCGCCATGTCAGCGGAAAGCAGACCCAGTACACGAGCAAACATCCAGAACTCCCGACAACAACCACCAGACAGGACCGTCCCATCTCCCGACTGGCGGCACCGCATGCCCTCATGGCATGCCTGCGTCACGTCGAAAACCGTCTGGGTAAGCCCGAGGGATTACCGGTGCATGCTGACAGGAGCAAGAGGCGAGATGGTTTTAATTTATTAAAATCTTCATGCCCGGGCTGATTGTTACAAATTGCCCCTCTTTGGTCATGGTCAAACCACCCGCGCCGCTTCATCTATATCCTGTTACCAGGCGGAAAGCGGGCCATTGTGGCAGCGCCCGTCATGAAAGCGGAAAAACCTACATGAAGACTTCATCGCCCCGCATGACCCCTCGCCCGGCACTCCTGCTTGCGGCGACACTGTGCCTTGGCCTTGGCGCATGCGAGGACACGCGCGACCCCGGCCAGCGCGCCATTGGCGGCGGGCTGCTTGGCGCAGGTGGCGGCGCGCTGATCGGGGGGCTCGCAGGCGGCGGCCAGGGTGCCGCCATTGGCGCGCTGGCCGGCGCGGCGGGTGGTGCGGCCATTGGCGCGGCCACCACGCCGCGCAACCGCCCCCGTGGCGAGGCCCCTTCCACCGTGTGCGCGGGCGGGCGGGTCCTGCCGCCGGGCTACGGACCGCAGAGCTGCCCCGAAGCGGCGGCCCAGCGCGCGGGCTACGCAAACCAGCGCGGCTACGCCACCCCCAGCTACCCCCAGCAGGGCGGCTATGGGCAAGGCGCGTATGGCCAGGGCGGGTATGGTCAAGGTGGATATGGCCAGAGCGGATACAGCCAGGGCGGATATGACCAGAGCGGCTATTACGGCCAGCAGGGTGGCTACGGGCAGGAAGGCAGCTACCCGCCGGGCTACGAAGGCGAAAGCGGCTACTGAGTCCTGACATGACAACGCCCCGCCGTGACATGACACGGCGGGGCATTGCGGCGGTATCTGCTGCCGCCTTTACTTGAATAAAGCGGCGTTTTTAGTGCAGTTTTTCTTGGCTCAGGCTTCGAGGGCAGCAGGCTCGGCGCGGTCGCGCTTGACCAGCAGCTTGTTGAGCGCATGCACGTACGCCCGCACGGCAGAGACCAGCGTGTCGGCATCCGCACCCTGCCCATCGACCAGCTTGCCATCTTCTTCCAGCCGCACGGAGGTGCGGGCCTGCGCATCGCTGCCCTCGGTCACGGCTCCGACGGAATACAGTTGCAGCGTTGCGTCATGCGGCACGATGGCGCGGATGGCGTTGAAGGCGGCATCGACCGGCCCCTGCCCTTCCGCGTGGCCTTCACGGCGCTCACCATCGACTTCCAGCACCAGGTCGGCGGTGGCGGGGCGGCGCGAGCCTGCGGTGACATCGAGCGAGATGAAGCGGATGCGGGCATGGTCACGCACCTCGTCATCCACCAGCGCCACCAGATCCTCGTCGTAGATGACCTTCTTGCGGTCGGCCAGATCCTTGAAGCGCGAGAACGCCTCGTTGAACTGGTCTTCCTCCAGCTTGTCGTAGCCCATGGCCTTGAGCTTGTCGCGGAAGGCGGCGCGCCCCGAATGCTTGCCCAGCACCAGCGAGGAGCGGGTCCAGCCCACGCTTTCGGGCGTCATGATCTCGTAGGTGGCTGCGTTCTTCAGGATACCATCCTGATGGATGCCGCTTTCATGCGCGAAGGCGTTGCGGCCCACGATGGCCTTGTTGGGCTGCACGTCAAAACCGGTGATGGTGGCCAGCATGCGCGAGGTGCGCAGCAGGCGCTCGGTATGGATGCCGGTGGTGAACGGCAGCACGTCATGGCGCGTGCGCAGCACCATGATGATTTCCTCCAGCGCCGCGTTGCCCGCGCGCTCGCCAATGCCGTTGATGGTGCATTCCACCTGCCGCGCGCCAGCCTTCAGCGCCGCGATGGTGTTGGCAACCCCCAGGCCGAGGTCATTGTGGTTGTGCGTGGAGAAGATGACGCCATCGGCCCCTGGCACGCGGGCGCGCAGGTCAGCGAAGATGCGGGCCATGTCCTCGGGCGTGGAATAGCCCACCGTGTCGGGAATGTTGATGGTGGTCGCCCCCGCGCGGATGGCGGTCTCGACACAGCGGCACAGGAAATCGGGCTCGGTGCGCGAGCCATCCTCGGCGGACCATTCCACGTCATCGGTGAACTGGCGGGCGGCGCGGTTGCCGGCCTCGATCACTTCGAGCACCGTCTCGGGCTCCATGCGCAGCTTGTACTTCATGTGCAGCGGCGAGGTGGAGATGAAGTTGTGGATGCGCCCGCGCTTCGCGGGTTTGATCGCCTCGCCTGCGCTCGCGATGTCGTTCTTGCCACCGCTGCGGGCGAGCGCGCACACCACGGCGTTCTTCACCTTCTGGGCAATCTGGTAAACGCTGTCGAAATCACCCTTGGAGGCCACGGGAAAGCCCGCCTCCATCACGTCCACGCCCAGCTCTTCCAGCGCTTCGGCCATGCGCAGCTTCTCGGCGAGGTTCATGGAAAAGCCGGGCGACTGCTCGCCATCACGCAGCGTCGTGTCAAATATGATGACGCGGTTGGGGTCGATGCGGCCAAAGGAAGGATGGTCGATGCTCATGGTAATAACCTCGGACTTGGTCCTGACATGGGACGGGCGACGGCACGCGCATGCGGCCTGTCTGTTCGTGTTCGCGCGGCTGCATGGCCGCTCCGATCAATCCCCTGGGCGCGCCGGCACGCAGGCCGGCCCTGATCGCTCAGGGGCGGATAAGTCGAAGACGAAGGAGTCCTGTCGCGGCACATGCGCGCGCGGAAAGGCGCGCATGTGCGCCCGATCCGATCCCCACGATGTGCGCTGTCGTTACCATGCCGGGCACAATACAGCCCCGCAACGTGATTGCAACCCGAAAAGCATGCCCTAGCCCGTGGCATGGGTGACCATGCTGTCAGTGGCGAAATAGCGGTCGATGGCCTGTACCATGGCGCCAGCCACCACCATGCGGTGCGCGGCCTGCCGCAGGGCGGCTTCATCCATGTGATTGGACATGAAGCCCATCTCGACCAGAACGGAAGGGATATCGGCCGATTTCAGCACCACGAAGGAGGCATGCCGCGAGGGATGCTGCAACAGGCCAATGCGCGGGCGGAAGGAAGTGACGATGCTGCTGGCCATGTGGGCGGCCCCGTGGCGGGTTTCCTCGGTCACGAGGCTTGCGAGGATTTCCTGCACCTCGGGCGAGTCCGCATGCACATGGGGGCCGCCATAGCGGTCGGCGCTGTTCTCGGTGCGGGCCAGCATGGCGGTCTGCCGGTCCGATGCCTTTGAGGACAGCGTATAGACACTCGCCCCGCGCACGGCGCGGTTGGTCAGGGCATCGGCATGCATGGAAATGAACAGCGAGGCCTTGTGGCTGTGCGCGATATCCACCCTGCCCTCGAGCGGGATGAAGCGGTCATCGGCGCGCGTCATGGCCACGCGGTAGCGGCCGCTGGCCTCAAGCTGGCGCTGCAGTTCGCTGGCCGCCGCTTCCGCCACATGCTTTTCATACGTGCCGGAAATGCCGATGGCGCCGGGGTCCTTGCCGCCATGGCCGGGGTCGAGCATGACCAGTGGTTTGGGCGGCGCCGCCCGGCCCACGATGGCGGGCGCGTGCAGCGGGTGGGCGGCGTGATGGGCCGCGGCGGCCGCATGCACGTGGGCTGGCACATGGGGGGCAGCCGCCCCCGCGCTGCCGGGCAGCAGCATGCCCAGCCCCGCCACAACAGCGCGGCGCGGCAGCACGGGGCCAGACGTGCGTGCTGTCAGGGCCGCCTTGCCTGCATCAGGCCAGCCAGTGGTCATGCATCGGGTTCCGGTGAAAACGGTTGCGGGTTCATGTGTCCTTTCCCCTTATCATCATCCACGCCCTTCGTCAGCGGGATAAACGCAAGCCCCTTGCAGGAAAGCCCGCATTGCGCCATGCTGCCCAGCCGTGATGGACCGCGCCCGGTCTGGCTGCCCCGCTGGCATGCCTGATAGGGCGAAATGCCAGCAGGCATGACTTAAAAACTCCATCCGGCATGCATCATGCATGCGCGACATGCGCTTACCGGTATGCTTACCGGCCACGTTACGGCGTGGGGGCACATGCCACGCACGACCTGAGGCAGCCGCGCCGGTGTTCCCCATCGACAGGAAACCGGATGGCATACCAGTCGATACGGAAGGTTCCGCCCCGGCAATCAGGCCGGGCCGCGCCCTCCCCAGCCATGACAGAGGATGGATTGGACACCACGCGGACCTTTTCCGCATATGCGATGACACCATGCGCGAATACGGGCGGCACAGTCTTGCCGCATCCGGTCGCAGCGCATGGCCTGTCCGCCCGCGCAGGGCGCGGTGGTCTCCTGTCCGGTTTCGGTCACGGCTTTTTCAATCATGCTTTTGTCCGCTCCCCCGCCCTCCCTGCCGCCACGACTCGCGCGCAGCCCGGATGCCGGAGCGTGACACACCGGAGTGCGCCTATTTATGAGCAAACGCATGCTGATCGACACGACCCACGCGGAAGAAACCCGCGTGGTCGTGATGGATGGTAACCACCTTGAGGATTATGATGTCGAAGCCGCTTCCAAGAAGCAGCTCAAGGGCAACATCTACCTTGCCAAGGTTATCCGAGTAGAACCCAGCCTCCAGGCTGCGTTCGTGGATTATGGCGGCAACCGCCACGGCTTTCTCGCCTTCAGCGAAATCCACCCCGATTATTACCAGATCCCCGTAGCCGACCGCGAAAAGCTGCTCGCGCTGCAGGAGGAGGAACGCCGCGCGGAAGAAGAACGCCGCGCGCGTGATGACGAGGAAGACGACGCCCCCCGCGCCGAGGACGAAGCCGAAACCCCCGCGGGCGAGGAAGGCGACGAGCCCGAAACCGTGGGCGGCGAGAACGATACCGGTGACGAGGCCCAGGCCCAGCGCCGCATCGCCCGCTTCCTGCGCAACTACAAGATTCAGGAAGTCATCCGCCGCCGCCAGATCCTGCTCGTGCAGGTGGTCAAGGAAGAGCGCGGCAACAAGGGTGCGGCGCTGACCACCTATGTCTCGCTGGCCGGCCGCTACTGCGTGCTCATGCCCAACTCGCTGCGCGGGGGCGGTGTTTCGCGCAAGATCACCTCGGTGGCCGACCGCCGCCGCCTGCGCGACATCATTACCGAGCTGTCGATTCCGCGCGGCATGGCCATGATCGTGCGCACCGCAGGCGCCCAGCGCCCGCGCGCCGAGATCATGCGTGACTGCGAATACCTGCTGCGCCTGTGGGATGACATCCGCCAGCACACGCTGGAATCCGTCGCCCCCGCCCTGATCTATGAGGAAGCGAGCCTGATCAAGCGCGCCATCCGCGATATCTACACGCGCGAGGTGAGCGAGATCCTGATTGATGGCGAGCCGGGCTGGAAGTCCGCGCGTGAGTTCATGCGCATGCTCATGCCCCAGAACGCGCAGAAGGTGCGCCTGTGGCAGGACCACGAGCAGACCCTGTTCTCGCACTACAAGGTGGAAGGGCTGCTTGATTCCATGCTCTCGCCGTCCGTGCAGCTCAAGTCGGGTGGCTATCTGGTCATCAACCAGACCGAGGCGCTGGTTGCGATCGACGTGAACTCGGGCCGCGCCACGCGTGAGCGCAACATCGAGGAAACGGCGCTGCGCACCAACCTCGAAGCCGCCGAGGAAGTGGCCCGCCAGCTGCGCCTGCGCGACCTTGCCGGGCTGATCGTGATCGACTTCATCGACATGGAAAGCCGCAAGCATAACGGCATGGTCGAGCGCAAGCTCAAGGATGCCCTGCGCACCGACCGCGCGCGCATCCAAGTGGGCCAGATCTCGCATTTCGGCCTGCTGGAAATGTCGCGCCAGCGCCTGCGCCCCTCCATTGCCGAATCCGCCTTCATGCCCTGCCCGCACTGCCAGGGCACCGGCATCGTGCGCGGGATCGAAAGCTCGTCGCTGCACGTGCTGCGCGCGATCGAGGACGAGGGCATGCAGCGCAAGGCCGCGGAAATCACCGTGCAGGTGGCGCCCGAGGTTGCCTTCTACATCCTCAACAACAAGCGCGCCTGGCTTTCGGAAATAGAGACGCGGCACAAGATGCAGGTCGTGTTCGCGCCTGATGCCACGCTCCAGCCGCCCGAGTGCAAGATCGAGCGCGTGCGCCAGCAGACGGCCCGCTTCGAGGCGCCTGCCGCCATCGCGCATGCCCCGGCTGAAAACAGCACCGTGCGCGAGATCCAGATCCAGGCCGAGCCGCCGGTAGCGGACGCTGCCCCGGAAGCCCCGGCCAGCACGGAAGAGGACGAGGATATCGCCTCGGGCACCGACCACCGCCGTCGCCGCCGCCGTCGCCGTCGCCGTGGTTCCGCTGCCACCACGCCCGAGCAGACGACCGAGACGCCGCAGGCCTCCGCAGCCGAGGAACCGGCCCCCGTGCCGGCCCCCGCGCGCGAAGCCTATCGCGGCCCCACCCCGGCTGACCCGTATGGCGACCCGATCATCGACATTTTTGACGTGATCGAGCAGACCACGGCGCCTGCCGAGATCGTGGAAGAGGTTGTGGAAGCCGAGCCTGCGGTGATTGCGGTAGCAGAGGAAGAGGAAGCGCCCAAGCCGCGCCGCCGCCGCCGCACGCGCCGCCGCACCCCGGCGGAAACGGAAGCCACCCCCGAGGCCCCGCAGGCCGGAGCGGAAGCTGAAGTGAGCACGCCGGAGCCAGAAGCCACTGTTGTGGAAGTGGACGCTGTCCCTGCCGAGCCGGTCGTGGTGGAAGCCGTGGCGGAACCTGTGGAGGAAGCGCCCAAACCGCGCCGCCGCCGCACCAGCACGGCCAGCACCACGCGCAGCCGCCGCGCCAAGGCCCCTGCCAGCACGCCGGAAAAGACCCCGGCCGAGGCGGTAGCGCCCAGCGCTGCGGAAGAGCCGGCCCCTGCCGAGGAAGCCGCACCCGCCAAACCCGCGCGCAAGCGGGCAACCAGCCGGAGCACGGGCACGACGACGGCCACCACGCGCCGCCGCACCACCCGCAAGACAGCTGCCAAGGCGGATGAGGCGACCGAGGTCACTGCTGAAGCGCCCGTGAAAGCGGAAGCCCCGGCTGTGGAAGAGGCCCCCAAGCGCCGCCGTGCCCCGGCACGCCGCAAGAAGGCCGAACCTGCCGCCACCGAGGCAGCCGAAGCCCCGGCCGAAGCGGCAGCCGAGACAGCGGAAGCCGCACCGGCCAAGCCTGCGGCGCGCAAGCGGGCCACCACCCGCAAGGCAGCCACCACCACGGCCACAGCCACCCGCACGCGCCGCCGCAAGAAGGCGGAAGACGCAGCGGAACCGGCTACGGACGAGGCGGCTGAACCTGCTGCATCGACCGAAGCGGAAGCGGCACCCCGCCGCCGCACAGGCTGGTGGAAGCGCTGAGTGCAGCGTAGCTGACTGACCAAGTAAAAAACCTGCCTTCGCAAGAAGGCAGGTTTTTTATTGCCCGAACAAATTCTGAAACCTGTTTTGATCAGAAGTTTTTGGTAAATCTTTTTTCAAAAAGCTTTAAAAGGCGCCGACTATTTGAAAAATAGACACCTAAAAACTTTTACTATTTCTCTATCAATGTACAATACCCATGTTCATGCAGAAACTGTACAAGTTAAAGGACTGGAACAACCATGACCCCAGCCGCCCGCAAATGCCTTGACGATCTTCGCACCATGCTGCGCCCGGCATCAGTCGCAACCGCAGGCGGATTCCGCCCGCCATCCGACCCGGTCACGTCATGGTTCTGCCGGGGCGTGGGCCAACCGGGTGAAAGCCTGCCACAATGGAACGGCAGGCCCATGATCCCGATCCTGCAGATCCGGATTGATGAACTGCCTTACGTACCAGAACAACTGGCCCATCTGGCCCTTATTGTCGTGTTTTTCGACATGGAGGACCTGCCCTTCGACAAGCCTCATGGCGAGGGCTGGCTGATCCGTGAATATACGTCCACCGACAGCCTCGTGCCTCTGCCCCAGGCCGAGCAGGCCTTCAAACCCTTGCCCATACGCTGGACGCGTATTGAGGACGACGCTCCCGGCTGGGAAGATGCCTGGTCCCTGCCGATCAACATGGATGCCCTCGTTGCCGACGATGCAGGAAGCAATGCTTTCTCCGATAATTTCGAGTGCCATGACCAGACCAAGGTGGGCGGCTACCCGGCTGATATACAGGGGGTGGTTGGCCTTGAGGATTTCATGTTCCAGATCAATTCGGAAGACAGGGTGGACCTGATCTGGGGCACCGGCGGAATGGCCTATTTCTTCCGGCTACCTGATGGGACGTGGCGCTGGTCATGCCAGTTTGATTGACGGAAACGCGACTGCCTTTTTTCAAAAAAAGCAGCGTCTTTCAAAGCTTTTTGAAAAAAGCTTCACCAAAAACTTCCTTATGCTTAACCGCCTTCAGGCAAGGCGGGCGCGGTTTCCCAGCCGGGGCCGATAATGGCGGCACTCCGGCGGCCCAGCCCGTCATGGCGCAGCACGATCATGTTCTGCTCCTCAAGATAGGCAAGCTGCCGCCGGGCGCGGCCAAGCGAGTGGGTGCCATAGGTGCGCGCAATCACACTGTCGGACGGGCACGGCTCCCCATGCAGCGCAGCCCGCGCAATAAGCAGGAAGATGCCCTGTATGTCATCGGGCAGCACGGCGGCCATCTGCTCGGCCTGCCGCCAGTCCTCGCTTTCCACCGTCGTGGCATCCACGCCCGCGCGGGCGACGGCCAGCAGGCGGCGGAAGCGCGGCATGTCGAGCGCGTCACGGCCCATGCCCTCGATGCGGCAGCGCACCAGAAAATCCTGATACAGCACATGCACCGGGCGGAAGCCCGCATCCTCATCACGCAATATGTCGGTCAGGATCTCGATAAAGCGCAGGCGGAGCGCTGCTGCATCCACAGGCGGGGCTTCGGGCGCAGCCGTTTCGGCCTCCAGCGTCGCGGTCTCGGCATGGGCTGCAAGCTGCGAGAGGATATCGGGCGGCGGACTGACATGGCGCGGCGGGCGCGCGGGCAGTTCGCGCTCGGGCACCGGGGTCAGGATCAGTTCGCGTATTTCATCGCCTGCGGGCACCGGCTCGAAGGGCATCAGCGTAGGGCCAGCCGAGCGGCTTTCGGTCTCGACCGGGCCGATTTTCACCGCAAGCGGCCTGCGGCACACGGCGGGGCCGAGGGCTACGAAATAACCACGCTCAAGGTCGCGGAAGCTCTCGGCCTGCCGCCGCTCCATGCCCAGCAGGTCGGCGGCGCGCATCATGTCGATATCGAGGAAGGTGCGGCCCATGAGGAAGTTCGAGGCTTCCGCCGCGACATTCTTGGCAAGCTTGGCCAGGCGCTGGGTGGCGATCACGCCCGCCAGCCCGCGCTTGCGCCCACGGCACATGAGGTTGGTCATGGCACCGAGCGAGGCACGGCGTGCCTCATCCGACACCTCGCCCGCTGCGGCTGGCGCAAAGAGCTGGGCTTCATCCACCACCACCAGCACGGGGTACCAGTAATCGCGCGGCACCTCGAACATGCCGCCAAGGAAGGCGGCGGCGCGGCGCATCTGCACATCCGCATCCACGCCCTCAAGGTTCAGGATGACCGAGGCGCGGTGCATGCGCATGCGCTCGCCCGCCGCCTGCAGGGCGGCTTCGGTATGCTCGGCGGCATCAATGACCAGATGGCCGAAGCGCTCGGCCAGGCTGACAAAATCGCCCTCGGGGTCGATGATGGCCTGCTGCACCATGCGCGCCGACTGCTCAAGCAGGCGGCGCAGCAGGTGCGACTTGCCCGAGCCGGAATTGCCCTGCACCAGCAGGCGGGTGGACAGTAGTTCGGCCAGGTCCATCGTCACCGGGCCATCGCCCGCAACCGCTCCGCGCCGCTCGCCAATCGTGATTGCAACACTCATGGCGCTGACGGATACCGCTCGCGCCGCGAGTCCTGCAACCACGCCCATGCGCCCTCGCCCGCCATGCGGCCCGTGGCCATGCAGCCCTGCAGCAGGTAGCCGCCGGTGGGGGCCTCCCAGTCCAGCATTTCGCCTGCGGCAAACACGCCGGGCAGGGCACGGAGCATGAAATGCGCATCCAGCGCGGACCACGCAATGCCACCGGCCACCGATATGGCGCGGTCCAGCGCTTCAGGGGCGCATACCTCAACCGGCAAGGCCTTGACCCGTGCGGCAAGGGCCTGTGGCGCGCGCGGTGGCGGGCCATCGCCGCCTTCACGCATCAGCGCCACTGCAACGGGGGAAAGCTTCAGCGCCTTGCGCAGCGTGTTGGACAGGCTCTCACGCGCACGCACGCGGGCGAGGCGCGTCGTGATCTCGGCCACATCAAGGGCCGGACGCAGGTCAATGAGCAGGCGGGCGCTGCCGGTCCGGGCAATCCGCTCGCGAATGGCGGCTGACAGCGCATAGACCGCGCCGCCTTCAATGCCCGTATCGGTCACCACCGCCTCGCCGCGCACGCTCGGACCATTTTCCAGCGCAAGGCCGATGCCCCGCAGCGGCGTGCCGGCAAACCGCGCGCGAAAGGCCGGGCTCCACCCGGTCACGAACCCGCAATTGGCGGGTGCAAACGGCGTGACATCAACACCGAGTCCGCCAAGGCGTTCGCGCCACGCACCGTCAGACCCCAGCCGCGCCCAGCTTGCGCCCCCCATGGCCAGCACCGTGGCATCGACCCGCCAGCACGCCGCCCCGCCGGGGCCGGACACGCGCAGGCGGCCTGCCTCATCCCACCCAAGCCAGCGATGGCGGGTGAGCAGGCGCACCCCGCGCGCGGCCAGCCGCGCAAGCCACGCGCGCAGCAGGGGGGACGCCTTCATGGCGCGGGGAAACACCCGCCCGCTGCTGCCGGTAAAACAGGGCTGCCCCAGCCCTTCGGCCCATTGCACCATATCGGCCGGACCAAAGGCCGACAGGGCCGCCTGCATCATGGGCGCGGCCGCGCCATAGCGGGCGCCAAAGGCTGCCGCATCCTCGGAATGGGTCAGGTTCAGGCCGCCGCGCCCGGCCATGAGCAGCTTGCGGCCCATGGTAGGCATCTGCTCGACCACGCTCACCGCACACCCCCGCGCGGACAGGATCTCGGCTGCGGCAAGGCCCGCAGGCCCTCCGCCAATAATGGCCACATGCGGCCTGAAAACGAATTCGGTCATCAGATGATGTAATCAATCGGCGGGAGCATCTGGTCCATGGTGAAAGCGGGCAGGCTGGAATGGCGCGTGCCGACAACGCGAGCCGGATTGCCCACCACCGTGGTGTAGGGCGAGACGGATTCCAGCACGATGGACCCCGCCCCCACCTTGGCCCCCTCGCCAATCTCGATATTGCCCAGGATGGTGGCGCCTGCGCCAATCAGCACGCCACGGCGCACCTTGGGGTGGCGGTCACCCACGTTCTTGCCGGTGCCCCCAAGGGTCACGCCCTGCAGCAGCGACACGTCATCCTCCAGCACCGAGGTCTCACCAATGACGATGCCCGTGCCGTGGTCGAACAGCACCCGCCGCCCCAGCCGGGCGGCGGGGTGGATATCAACGCCAAACAGTTCCGAGCACCGGCTCTGCAGGTGCAGCGCCAGATAGCCACGCCCGTTATGCCACAGCCAGTGCGCCACGCGGTGGCTCTGCACGGCGTGGTAGCCCTTGAAGAACAGGAAGGGCGTTACGTATTCCGCCGTGGCCGGGTCGCGCTCGCGGATGGCCACGAGGTCGGCGGCAGCCGCGTTGACGATGTCGGGGTCAGCCTCGAACACCTCCGTCACCAGTTCGGCCAGCGCGTCATCGGCTACCGAGCGGTCACCGAGCTTGCGCCCGAGCAGGGCGGCAAGCGCGCCGCGAAAGGAGCCGTGATTGCGGATGCCCGTGGCCAGCAGCCCCTTGACCAGCGGATCATTGCAGCCACATGCGCCGCTTACGATCTCGCGCCACAGCATGGCGGGGTCGACCGGCCCCAGCGTGGGGGGCAGTACGGGGCTGGCGCGGTCCTTCAGCGAAAGGGCGGCAGGCGGGGTTTCAGGCATGATCGGTCTGTTCTTCCGTCCGATGGGCGGTTGTCATATGTCTGGCAGGCGGGCGTTCACAGCCCCATGGCGTGCCGGGCAAAGCTGCGGCGCAGGGGTGTTATGCGGTTGACGGTGGCAAGCCCCACGTCACGCGCCAGGCGCAGCACCGGGTTGTCATTGCCAAACAGGCGCTCGAGCGCATCGGTGGCCGCCAGCATGAGCATGTTGGCGGGCCTGCACCGCGCCTGGTAGCGGCGCAGCACGTCAGGCGCGCCCACATCGCCGCCCGCCGCATGCACCTGCGCCAGAATGTCGGCCATGGCGATCACGTCACGGAAGCCAAGGTTGAGCCCCTGCCCCGCAATGGGGTGGATGCCGTGGGCGGCATCACCCACCAGCGCCAGGCGCGTATCAATGTAACGCTGCGCGTACTGCGCGGACAGCGGATAGACCCAGCGCCGCCCCACGGGGGTCACGGCGCCCAGCCACTCATCGCCCATGCGGCGGCGGATCTCGTGGGTAAAGGCATCATGCGGCAGGTCGGCAAGGCGGTGGGCCACCTTCTCGCTCTCGGTCCAGACCAGGGCGGAGAGGTTGGGGTGCTCGGCATTGCCCGCCATGGGCAACTGGGCAAAGGGGCCTGCGGGCAGGAAGTGCTCGAGCGCGCGGCCTTCATGCGGGAATTCGTGGGCGACCGCGCACACGATGCCACACTGGTTGTAGGGCATGCGGGTGACCGTGATGCGGGCCTGCTCGCGCAGCGGGCTGCGACGCCCTTCGGCTGCCACCACAAGGCGGGCATTGATGGTGCGGCCGCTGGTGGTATGGATCACGGCGCCATCAGCCGTGCGGGTCACGCGGCCTTCATCGGGGGCGAAAACATGCAGGCCCGGCGTAGCGTGAAGCGCGGCATTGAGCGCCACGCGCAGGGCGCGGGCCTCGATCATGGCGCCGAAGGGCTGGTCGGCATCGGCCCTGCCAAATTCAAGGAATAGGGGCGAAGGCGGCTGGCCGGGCCTGCCATCGGTCACGCGGATCTCGTTGATATCGCACGACTCCATGGGCAGGCGGCCCCATACGCCCGCCTCCTCGAGCAGGCGACGCGAGCCTGCGGCGATGGCATAGGCGCGGCCATCAAAGGCCGGGTGCTCCATGGGCGGCAGGGCCGCGCGGTCGATGATCGCGACCTGCAGGCCTGCGGTGGCCAGGCGGCAGGCCAGCGTGGCGCCAACCGGACCCGCCCCCACGATGCAGACATCAACCCCAAGGGCTTCGGGCATGGCGGTGGCTGTCATGTTCGCGGTCATTTCGTTTCCTGTTCTGGGCCCCCCGGGCAACGGGGCAGGCCACACGGATTTACTCCCCACCGGGGGCAACGCACAAGCGCACATGCCAGATGCATGGCGTGAAGGCGGATGACATGCATCACCCGATCAGGGTATAGACGGAGCGGTTACCTTACTTCACCCACGGTCAACCGGCCGGAACAGCAAGAATGGAGACGCGGTGCGATGAAGCTTGTCACAGCCATCATCAAGCCTTTCAAGCTCGACGATGTGCGTGAGGCCCTGACCCCGCTGGGGATTCAGGGGCTGACCGTATCGGAAGTCAAGGGCTTCGGTCGCCAGAAGGGCCAGACCGAAATCTATCGCGGGGCGGAATACCACGTCAGCTTCCTGCCCAAGATCAAGATCGAGGTTGCCGTGACCGACGAACTCGTCGAGCAGGCGGTCGAGACGATTCTGGAGGCCGCCCACACCGGCAAGATCGGCGATGGCAAGATCTTCATCTCCCCGCTAGACAGCGTCATCCGCATCCGCACGCGCGAGACGGGCGACAGCGCGCTGTAAAGCCCTTCCCTTTTTCATACATCATTTCAGGACCGACCAGCCACATGGCCACATCATTCCGCATCTCCCTCGCCGCCGCCTCCGTCATGGCGCTCGCCCTTTCCGCCGGGGCCGCGCAGGCGCGTGACACGTCCAAGGCGTGCCACGCCAAATTCACGGCGGCCCGCACGGCAGGCACGCTGGGCACCCAGTCCTACAAGGAATTCAAGGCAGCCCAGTGCGATACCGGCGCCGCCACCACAGCCGCGGCGGCCCAGCCCGCCACACCGGCAGCCCCGGCTCCTGCCGCAGCGCCCGTAGCCGCGCCGGCAGCAGCCAAAGCCGCAGCGCCCGCAATCACCACCTCGGCCACCATGCCCACCGCTGTTGCTGACAAATACAGCAAGGAACCTGCGGGCAAGGGCCGCCTGCACACCTGTCTTGACCAGTACAACGCCAACAAGGCCGCCAACGCCAATGGCGGGCTGCGCTGGATCCAGAAGGGCGGCGGCTACTACAGCCAGTGCAACGCCAAGCTCAAGGGCTGAGCCACCGCACGGGCCGCGCCCTGGCCCGTGCCTACCCGCCCTGCCCGCGCGCGGGGCGGACAAAGGCCTGGCTGGTGGCGTAGGATATCCACACCCTGTGGCTTGCGAACCAGTCCGAGCCAAGCAGCATTTCAAGGTGCTCGCGCAGGGGGGCTACGGTGAGCGTGACATTGCGCTCAAGCTCGTGGCCCACCTGCAGGCTGTCAAAACGGTGCCAGTGATAGATGTCCTTGTGGCCATCCACGCTGGCGGTCACCCCACCGGGGTCGCGCTCAAGCTGTGACTGGGCAACACCCGCGCGGTGCGCCACGTCGGGCGAGACAATGCGCGAGCGCGCGCCGCTATCGAGCAGCGCCGTGACCGGCCTGCCATCAAGCTTGACCTCAAGCAGGAAACGGTTGTCCTGCCGCCGCAGGGGCAGGCTTTCATACGGGCCATCCCACGCGGGCGGAGGGGCGCAGGCGAGCGAGCCGTGCTGGATGTTCCACAGGCTCAGCGTGCCGCCGGGCACATCCATGTCGAGATCGAAGCGCGAGAGGATATCGCCACCAAGCAGCCCCGCCACCGGCGGCTGGATCATCGGCTGGCCGGGCAGTTCGCCCACCGGCACGGAGCGCGCGCCAAAATCCACCCCGCCAACCCGCAGGTCGGGCACGATGGCATTGGGCGTGGCCTGCGCCACGCCGCCGGTGCCATGCACCACCGTTTCATGCTCGGGGTCGAGGCGCAGGCGCAGGTAGCCCACCATCTCGGGCGTGAGCAGCCCGCCATCGGAGCCGGTATCGACCAGTGCGCTCAGGCTGTGGCCTGCAATGCTGATGACGATGGAAAGGTAGCCCCCGTCATCACGCAGCGGCACCTGCGCCACGCGCTCGTGGTTGCACAGCCGCGCGGCGTCCGGGGCGGCGATTGCGGCATGGGCCACACCGAGGCCGCAGGCCAGCCCTAGGGCCAGCAGGGTGTTGCGGGCCGCCGCCACTAGCCCAGACGCTCCGCCATGGCATCGGTCGCGGCAAGCAGGGTTTCGATAATGCCGGGATCGGTCATGGCATGGCCTGCAATATCAACAACCTGAAAATCCGCCTCCGGCCAGGCGCGGTGCAGGTCCCATGCCGTGCGCATGGGGGTCGCCACGTCATAGCGCCCCTGCACGATGATGGCGGGGATGTGGCGGATGCGGTCCACATCACGGATCAACTGCCCCTCCTCCAGCCAGCCCGCATTGATGAAATAATGGTTCTCGATGCGCGAGAAGGCCAGCGCGTAGCGCGGGTCGCCGTGCCGGGTGGCGGTATCGGGGGCGGGGCGCAGGGTGATGGTGCGGCCTTCCCACACGCTCCAGGCGATGGCGGCCTCGATCTGCACGTCCTGGTCCGGGCCGGTCAGGCGGCGGTTATAGGCCGTGATCAGGTCGCCGCGTTCCTCGGGCGGGATGGGGGCAAGGAACTGCTCCCACAGGTCGGGGAAGAGCCATGACGCCCCTTCCTGATAATACCACAGCAGTTCCGCCCGGCGCAGGGTGAAGATGCCGCGCATGACCAGCGCGGTGACCCGCCCGGGGTGGGTCTGCGCATAGGCCAGCGCCAGCGTGGAGCCCCACGAGCCACCAAACACCATCCACCGCTCCGCCCCCGTGAGCACGCGCAGGCGCTCCATGTCGGCCACGAGGTGCCATGTCGTGTTGTGCTTGAGGGATGCATGCGGCGTGGAGCGCCCGCAGCCACGCTGGTCGAACAGAAGGATACGGTAGCGCGCGGGGTCGAACATGCGGCGCTGGAAGGCCGAGCACCCGCCGCCGGGGCCGCCATGCACGAACACTACGGGAATGCCATCGGGGTTGCCGCACAGTTCCCAGTAAACGCGGTGCCCCTCCCCCGTATCAAGCCAGCCGTGGTCGTAGGGGTCGATGGGAGGGTAGGCAAACCGCTCAGGCATGGATTTTCCTGTTCATCGGGCAGTATCGGGCGGGGTGTCGGTGGTGGCATGCGGATGGGCGCGTGTCCAGACATCCATCAGCCGCGCCTCATCGGCCAGGGTGTAGCGCTGGGTGGTGGACAGGCTGGCATGGCCGAGCAGGTCCTGGATCACGCGCAGGTCGGCGCCGCCTTCCATCAGGTGCGTTGCGAAGGAATGCCGCAGCGCATGCGGGGTTGCATGCTCGGGCAGGCCCGCCATGTGCCGCCACGTGCGCATGGCGCGCTGGGCAATGCCCGCCTGCAGCCGCCCGCCGCGCACGCCCACAAACAGCGGTGCATCGGGCTGGGGCAGCGGGTGGGCATTGCGCCACCGCCTGAGCGCCTGCATGACCTGCGGCAGCACCGGCACCATGCGCTCCTTGCCGCCCTTGCCGCGAATGCGCAGCACGCCATCGCCCTGCACCGGGTTGCCAAGACTGGCCGCCTGATCAAAATCACGCACCTCCAGCCCCAGCGCCTCCGAGATGCGCAGCCCGCAGCCGTACAGCAGCATGAACAGCGCCCCGTCACGCACCTGCGCCATGGGGGTGTGGGCGATGTCGGCAACACCTTCGGGCACCTCGAGCGCATCGGGCCTTGGCAGCGGGCGGGGCAGCGGGCGGCGGGTGCGCGGCGTGGCCAGCAGGGCCGGAGCCGGGTTGTCCACTCCGTGATAGCGGGCAAGGTAGCGATAGAACGAGCGCAGCGCGGAGACCCGCCTTGCCCGCGTGCGCGCCGCACGGTCCTGCGTGGTGGCGCGGCTGCCGGTCAGGGCGGCATTATGCTCATGGGCCAGCCAGGCCCGCAGGTCCGCCAGTGAAAGCCCCGCCAGCGCCCCCATATCGGGTTCCGCGCCCAGATGCCCCATGAGGAAGGACAGAAAGCGGTCCAGATCACCGCGATAGGCCGTAAGCGTGAGGGGGGAAGCCCGGCGTTCGGTTTCCATCCACTGCAGAAAGGCATCGCGTGCCCCGGTTGCCATCATGCCGCCTGCCCTTTGCCTGACTGAAAAAAGTTTCTGCTGAAGAACGCCGCCTTTTTGAAAAAAGGCGGCACCCGAAAACTTTTATCACCTATTCTCAATGTCTTGTTTCAAAATAATGTCTTGTCGGGGCGATGGATGCGCCATGCCTTACGGATGGACAAGACACAGCCGATGCCTGACGGTAGAAAAACACATGCCGCATCGCAACCCCACCCAGACGGACCTGTTGCCCCCCGCCCCTGACGGGCGCGTGCGGGTCATGCTTACCTTGCCCTTTGCCGGGCCACTGGACTACCTGCTGCCGCCGCGTCTGGCCGATGCCCGCCCCGGCGATATTGTAAGCGTGCCGCTCGGCCGCCGCACCGAAACCGGTGTGATCTGGGATGCCGCCCCCAACCTGCCGCCTGAATTCATGCCACCACCCGCGCGTGAGGTCGCCACCAGCCGCCTCAAGCCCGTGGCCGCCCGCCTTGACCTGCCACCGCTGCCCGCGCAACTGCGCCAGTTCGTGGACTGGGTGGCCGCCTATACGCTCTCGCCGCCCGGCATGGTGCTGGCCATGGCGCTGCGGGCCAATGCGCTGGCCGCCCTGCCCAGGCCCAGCACGGGCTACAGCGCTGCCGCCACATTGCCTGCCGACCTCCGGCTGACCCCCGCCCGCCAGAAAGTGCTGGACATTGCAGGCGCAGGCCCGCCGCTCCCCGCCGCCGAACTCGCCCGCCGGGCGGGCGTGGGGGCGGCCGTGATTCGCGGCCTGGCGCAGGCGGGCGCCCTGCGCGCGGTTGAAATCACGCCCCCGCCGCCCTTCGCCACACCCGACCCTGCCCATTGCCCGCCCACGCTGGGCGGCAATCAGGCCGAGGTTGCGACCGAATTGCGGGCAAGGGTGGATGAGAACAGCTTTTCCATCACCCTGCTGGAAGGGGTGACCGGATCAGGCAAGACCGAGATCTACATGGAGGCCATCGCCGCCTGCCTTGAGGCGGGAAAACAGGCGCTGGTGCTGCTGCCCGAAATCGCGCTCTCGGCCCAGTGGACCGGGCGCTTTGCCCGCCGCTTTGGCGCGGAACCCGCGCTGTGGCACTCCGACCTTGGGGCAAGGCTGCGGCGCGTGACATGGCGGGCGGTGGCCGATGGCACGGCCCGCGTGGTGGTGGGCGCGCGCTCGGCGCTGTTCCTGCCGTTTGACCAGCTTGGGCTGATCATTGTCGATGAAGAACACGAGACCGCCTTCAAGCAGGAAGATGGCGTGACCTACCACGCGCGTGACATGGCGGTGGTGCGCGCGCGCATGAGCAAAGCCCCCATCGTGCTGGTCTCGGCCACCCCCAGCCTTGAAAGCCTGGCCAATGTGGGCGCGGGCCGCTACCGGCACCTCAAGCTCACGGCCCGCCACGGCAATGCCACCATGCCCTTGGTGGAAACGCTGGACATGCGCGCCGACCCGCCCGAGCGCGGGCTGTTCCTTTCCCCCGTGCTGACCGGGGCGATCAACGACGCCGTGGGCCGGGGCGAGCAGGCCATGCTGTTCCTCAACCGCCGGGGCTATGCGCCGCTCACGCTATGCCGCACCTGCGGCCACCGCATGCAGTGCCCCAACTGCACCGCCTGGCTGGTCGAGCACCGTGCGCGCCATATCCTGACCTGCCACCATTGCGGGTATGACGAGCCCATTCCCCAGACCTGCCCCAAATGCGCCGATGCCGACAGCCTGACCCCCATCGGCCCCGGCGTGGAGCGCATAACGGAGGAGGCGCGCGCCACCTTCCCCGACGCACGGATTCTGGTCATGGCGAGTGATACGCTCAGCGGCCCCGCCGCCACCGCTGCCGCCGTCGAGCGCATTGCCCGGCGCGAGGTGGATCTTGTGATCGGCACCCAGATCGTGGCGAAGGGCTGGCACTTCCCGCACCTTACCCTTGTGGGCATTGTCGATGCCGATCTTGGCCTTGGCGGCGGCGACCTGCGGGCCTCGGAGCGCACGGTGCAGCTTCTGCACCAGGTGGCAGGGCGTGCGGGCCGTGCGGAGGCACCGGGCCGGGTGCTGTTGCAGAGCTACGTGCCCGACCATCCGGTGATGCAGGCGCTGGTTTCGGGTAATTTCGGCAGCTTCATGGAGCAGGAGGCCGAGCAGCGCCGCCCCGGCTTCTGGCCGCCTTATGGCAGGCTCGCCGCCCTGATCGTAAGTGCTGAAACGCCTGATGCCGCCGAGCTGACCGCCCGCGCCCTTGGCCAGAACGCGCCACGGCTTGATGGCGTGCAGGTTCTTGGCCCGGCACCGGCACCGCTGGCCATTCTGCGCGGGCGGCACCGCCACCGGCTGCTGTTGCGCGCGCGGCGCAACATTGCGGTGCAGCCCATCATGCGCGAATGGCTCAGCCGCGTGAAACCCGAGCGCGGGGCGCGGATTGACGTGGATATTGACCCGGTCTCGTTCCTGTAGAGAGGAAAAACAGATAAAAGTTTTTGGGTGCAGCCTTTTTTCAAAAAGGCTGCATTTATCGAAGCTTTTTGAAAAAAGCTTCACCAAAAACTTTTACTTCTTTAGGGCTTTACTGCGCCTCGGTGGCATGGGTCATGCCCCGGTGCAGCGCCTGCTCCACATCCCGCCCCGCCAGCGACAGGGCCACGGCCTCGGCAATGCGGATGCCATCAATCCCCGCCGAGAGAATGCCCCCAGCATAACCCGCCCCCTCGCCTGCCGGGAACAGCCCGCGCAGGTTCATGCCCTGCCCGTCCACCCCGCGCGGAATACGCAGCGGGGATGATGTGCGGGTTTCCACCCCCGTCATCACCGCATCCCGCATGGAGAAGCCTGCCAGCTTGCTGTCAAAATGCGGCAGGGCCTCGCGCATGGCCGCCACCGCGAACTCGGGCAGGCAGGTTGCAAGGTCGGTCGGTGTCACGCCGGGGCGGTAGGACGGCACGACCGCGCCAAGGGTGGTGGAGGCCACGCCATCAAGGAAGTCGCCCACCGTCTGCGCGGGCGCGAAATAGGCCCCGCCCCCGGCCTCGAACGCACGCCGTTCCCATTCACGCTGGAAGGCAATGCCCGCAAGCGGGCCGCCGGGATAGTCGCGCTCCGGCGTGACCCCCACCACCAGGCCTGCATTGGCGTTGCGCTCGGCGCGGGAATACTGGCTCATGCCATTGGTCACCACCTGCCCCACCTCCGATGTTGCGGCCACCACCGTGCCGCCGGGGCACATGCAGAAGGAATAGACCGCGCGGCCATTGCTGGCGTGGTGCACCAGCTTGTAATCCGCAGCCCCCAGCAGCGGCACGGCCTCGGGCTGGCCATAGCGGGCGGTGTTGATGACCGATTGCGGGTGCTCGATGCGCACCCCGATGGAAAACGGCTTGGCCACCATGGCAACGCCTGCCGCATGCAGCGCGCCGAACGTGTCGCGCGCGCTGTGGCCAATGGCCAGCACCACGTGGCTGGCCACAATCTCATCCCCATCCGCCAGGCGCAGCGCGCGGATGCGCCTGCTTCCCGCGCCGTCATCGCCGGTCACGAACTCGGTCACGTGCGCACCAAAGCGGTATTCGCCGCCCAGCGCCTCGATCTCGGCGCGGATATGCTCGACCATCGACACCAGCCGGAACGTGCCGATATGCGGGCGCGAGAGGTATTCGATCTCGGGCGGGGCGCCCGCGCGCACGAACTCGGCCAGCACCTTGCGGCCATAATGGCGCGGATCGCTGACCTGGCTGTACAGCTTGCCATCGGAGAAGGTGCCCGCACCCCCTTCGCCAAACTGCACGTTGCTCTCGGGGTTGAGGATGGATTTGCGCCACAGGGCAAAAGTGTCGACCGTGCGCTCGCGCACCACCTTGCCGCGCTCGAGCACCAGCGGGCGCAGGCCCATCTGCGCCAGCACGAGGGCCGCCATCAGCCCGCACGGCCCCGCCCCGATCACCACCGGGCGCGCAAAACCGGGCCGCGCGGCAAGGGCCGGGCCATCATCCACCGCAAAACGGTAGGTGGTGTCAGGCGTGGGCATGATGTTGCGCGCGCCTGCATGGGCGGCGAGCACGGCGGCCTCGTCGCGCACGGCGCAGTCCACGGTATAGACCAGCATCATGCGGTGCCGGTGGCGGGCGTCATGGCCACGGCGGAAGATGGTGATGGCTTCGATATCCGCCCGTGCCACGCCCAGCCGTTCGGCTACCGCCTGTTCCAGTGCGGCTTCGTCATGCGCGATGGGCAGGCGCAGTTCGGTCAGTCGGATCATGGGCGGGTTTTCCGTGGCTGGTGGCAGTGCGGGAGCCATATCACGCCGGGGCCGCGCACAGGAATGTGCTAAATGCTGGCGACGCGCCGTAACCTTCTGCTAGGAAGGCGGCGATACCCTGCCCCTCCCGATCAATATGGATTCAGGCCCCATGGGCGAATGCCAACACAACCATGGCGCAGATGGCCATGACCATGCCACCCCGCCAGCGCACGGTCCGGCCTGCAGCCACGACCACGCGCAGGATGCCCATGCACACCCTGAGGCGGACCATGACTGCGGCCATGACCATGACGCCCATGCGGACCACGGGCATGAGGGGGGCTGCGGGCACGATCACGGGCATGGCGGCGGACTGTTCGGCCACCACCATGTGCACACGCCGGCCTCCTACGGACGGGCGTTTGCCATCGGCATTGCGCTCAACCTTGTCTATGTAGCGGGCGAGGCGGTGTGGGGCGTGCGCAGCCATGCGCTCTCGCTGCTGGCCGATGCGGGGCATAACCTGTCCGACGTGCTAGCCCTCGGGGCTGCATGGCTGGCCGAAATCCTCTCGCGCCGCTCGCCGAGCGCCAATTTCACCTACGGGCTGCGCCGGTCTTCCATCCTCGCTGCCCTTGGCAATGCCGTGGCCCTGCTGGTCGTGACTGGCGGCATCATGTGGGAGGCCGTGCTGCGGCTGATCCACCCGCACCCGGTGGCAGGCGTTGCGGTGATGGTGGTGGCCGGGATCGGCATCGTGGTGAACGGGCTGACCGCGCTGCTGTTTGCCAGTGGCGGCAAGAAGGACCTCAACCTGCATGGTGCGTTCCTGCACATGGCATCCGACGCGGTGATGGCGCTGGCCGTGGTGGCGGGCGGCGGCCTGATTTTGCTGACCGGCTGGCTGCGCATCGACCCCGTCATCTGCCTTGTGGTGTCGCTTTCCATCATTCTTGCCACATGGTCGCTGCTGCGTGATTCGCTCGACATGGCGCTTGACCGCGTGCCGCGTGGCATCGACCCTGCCGCTGTCGCCGCCTTCCTGCGCACGCTGCCCGGCGTGTGCGACCTGCATGACCTGCATATATGGCCCATCAGCACCACCGAAACCGCGCTGACCGTTCACCTCGTGCGCGCGGCGGGCGAGCAGGGCCACGCCCCTGATGGCCTGCTGAACCGCGCGGCAGCCGAGCTGCAGGCCCGCTTTGGCATTGTTCATCCCACCTTGCAGATTGAAACCCTGACCGATGCCAATGAGTGCATTCTGGCCGAAGCCCACTCCGTCTGATCGCAAGGACCGCCTGTTCAGCATGTTTGCCCGTACCGACCCCAAGATCCGCGCGGCCTGGTGCAGCGTTGTCGTCAGCCTCATCGCCCTGGGCATGAAATATGCCGCCTGGCGGGTGACCGACAGCATTGCGCTGTATTCCGATGCCATCGAGACCATCATCAACGTGGTCTCCGCCGTGGCCGGGCTGTGGGCGCTGCGGGTGGCAAGCCTCCCGCCCGACCACAACCACACCTATGGCCACTACAAGGCCGAATACCTCTCCGCCGTGGCGGAAGGGGTGCTGGTGGTCATTACCGCCATCACCATCGCGCATGAGGCATGGATCGGCTTCCAGCACATGCATGCGCCACAGGATTCGTGGCGCGGCATTGCGCTCAATGGCGGCGCGGGCGTGCTCAACCTGGTGTGGGGGCTGTTCCTGCTGCGGTTGGGGCGGGCGCGCCATTCACCCGCACTGGTGGCCAGCGGGCACCATGTGCTGTCCGATGTCTGGACATCGGCAGTGCTGATCACGGGGTTCGTGCTGATTCCGCTCACCGGCTTTTTGTGGCTCGACCCGCTGCTTGCCGCCCTGATTGCGGTGAACGTGCTGCGCACGGGGTGGGAGATGATGCGCACCTCCATCGCGGGGCTGATGGACGAGGCCCCCAATTCCGAGACGCTGGGCGAGATCCGCTCCATCATCTCGCACACCGCCACCGGCGCGATGGAGGCGCATGACATCCGCGCGCGCATTGTGGGCGCCATGACGTTTATCGAGTTTCATCTTGTCGTGCCCGGCGCCATGAGCGTAGAGGAAGCCCACCACATATGCGACCGGGTTGAGGATGGCCTGCGCGCGGGGCTGGGCGATGCGCTGATCAACATCCATGTCGAGCCCGAGCGCAAGGCCAAGCATACCGGCGTGCTGGTGCTGCCGTGACCTGGCGGCAGGGGCGGATATTCTGCCAGTGACCGCCTGACCTGCGATAAATACCACCCCTGCCGGGCAACCGGATGGCCTAAACCCGGTTTTACCCGTTTCAGGGCAGTTGCTGAAAGTACGTTACCGGGCATGCGAACCGACCTTACCGAGATACGCCGGAAACACATGCGTCATCTGCGCCGTTCCGCGCGGATTACCACCGAGCAGTGGCGGCGCAAGCTCGCATGCTGGGCGGCGGCCGTGGTGGTAGGCGTGGTGGCGGTGGGCTTTGCCATGGCAGCCGATGCGGCAGCGAGCCTGCGCACGCACATCATCGCATTCAACCCATGGCTGATGCTGGTGCTGACGCCGGGCGGGCTTGCGCTTTCAACGTGGCTGACGCGCACATGGTTCCGCGGCGCGCAGGGCAGCGGCATACCGCAGACCATTGCCACGCTGCACCTTGAAAATTTTGCCATTGTTGACCGGCTGCTGTCGCTGCGGGTGGCGGCGGGCAAGATCGTGCTGACCTCGCTGGGGCTGGTGGCGGGGGCCTCCATCGGGCGCGAGGGGCCAAGCGTGCAGATCGGGGCCGCCATCATGCATGCGCGGGCGGTGGCTCAACCTGTCCACCATCAGCATGCGGCGCGGGCTGATCCTGGCGGGCGGGGCCTCGGGCGTGTCAGCCGCGTTCAACACGCCGCTGGCGGGCATCGTGTTCGCCATCGAGGAACTCAGCCACTCGTTTGAGCAGCGCACCAGCGGCACCATGCTCACCGGTGTGATCCTGTCGGGTGTGACGGCCATCGCCCTTGTGGGCAATTACAGTTACTTCGGCCACACGGATGTGGTGGTGCCCATTGGCATAAGCTGGATCGCGGTGCCGACCTGCGGCATTCTGGGGGGCATTGGCGGGGGCGTGTTCTCGGCCATTCTCATCCGGGCCACGCGCGGCCTGCCCGGCGGGCTGGGGCGCTTTGCCAAGGGGCGGCCGGTGGCGTTCGCCGCCGTATGCGGGCTTTTGCTGGCCATACTGGGCATTGCCTCGGGCGGGATCACCTATGGCACCGGCTATTATCAGGCGCATGAAATCATTGATGGGCGGACGCATTATCCCGCCTCGTTCTTCATCCTCAAATTCATCGCCACCATCATTTCCTACTGCTCGGGCATTCCGGGCGGGCTGTTTGCGCCCTCGCTTGCCATCGGGGCGGGGTTTGGCGGGTGGGTGGCGCAGTTCCTGCCGCACACCACGCCGGGCGCCGTGGTGCTGCTGGGCACGGTGGCGTATTTCTCCGCCGTGGTGCAGTCACCGCTGACGGCCTCGGTCATTGTCATGGAAATGTGTGACAACCAGCAGGTCACGCTGGCGCTGCTGGCCACGTCATTTTTGGCCTATGGCGTGTCGCGCATGATCTGCTCGCAGCCGCTCTATGCGGCGCTGGCCGAGGCGTTTCTTGATGGCATGGCCTCTGCGCCCAAGCCCCCGCCTGTGGCAAAAACTGCCGTAAAATAACAAAAGTTTTTGGTGAAGCTTTTTTCAAAAAGCTTCGAAAGACGCCACCTTTTTGAAAAAAGGCAGCACCCAAAAACTTTTATCCGTTTTTTGTCTTTATCACCCGGTCGTAAAAGGCCAGCCATTGGCTGGTTACAGCCTGTGGGGTAAAGCCTGCCTCGTAATCGCGCGTGCCACCTGCCGCGATATGCGCGGCAAGGGCGGGGTCGTCGATCACCGCGCGGATGGCGGCAGCAAGCGCCGGTGCATCATCAATCGGCACCAGCATACCGTTCTCGCCATTGCGGATATGGGCGCGTGGCCCGTCGGCCGCACAGGCCACCAGCGGCACGCCTGCTGACCAGGCATCGAGTATCACGGTGCCAAACGGTTCATAGCGCGAGGGCAGCACGCACAGATCCGCTGCCGCCAGCAAAGCGCCCCGGTCCGACCGCCAGCCCAGAAAATGCACCCGATCCGCCACACCCAGCCTTGCCGCCTGCGCGCCAAGGGCGGCACGCAGCTCGCCCTCGCCTGCCAGCCACACATGGCAGCGCGGCAGGGCGGGCAGCGCATCAAGCAGGGTTTCCAGCCCCTTGGCCGGGTGCAGGCGCGAGAGCACCAGCAGCACCGGGGCATCGGGCGGCGTATCGAGCGCCTGCCGCGATACCGGCGGCTGCGGTTTGACGGAGGGGAAGGTGGGAATATAGGCCACCCGCTCCGCTGGTGCGCCACGCGCCACCATCGAGGCTGCCATATCCGCCGTGCAGCCCACGAACCAGTCGCAATGCGCAAAGGCACGCAGATCCTTGTAATTGCCGAACCAGCCGATGACCGGCACCCCGGTGCCCGCAGGCACGATCTCGGCAGCGCGCCGCAGCCAGCAATGAATGAGGTCGGGCCTGACGCGCCCGATCAGCCGCCGCATGGCGTAGCGGGCCGCAGGGCGGAGCGGCAGGCGCAGGGGGCCGGTATCCACCTGCATGCCCGCCGCCCGCATGGCGGGCACGCGGGGGGCCGCGGGGTGCATGACAATGCCCTGTTCAAGCCCGGCCTCATGCAGGCTGCACATGACATCGGTAGCATAAAGCTCCGCCCCGCCATTGCCTTTTGCGGCCATGACATGCAGCACCCGCATGTGTTTTCCGCCCCCCTGCTGCTTTATTTGGCCGACAGGTCGATCACGGCGGCGCGGCCATCTTCCGTGCCAAAGGCCAGCGCGCAGCCATCGGGGCTGAAGGCCAGCGCGGTTACCGCCCCCTCGCCCGCCATGCTGACCGGCAGCAGGCGCTGGGCATTGGTATCGACCATCAGCACCGCGCCATCTGCAAAGCCTGCGGCCACGATGTCATGCACGGGGTGGCAGGCAACACGGGTGCACATGATGCCGGGAATGCCGCCTGCCTCCGCCGGGGGCTTGCCCATCGGGCCACCACCAAAGAACGGCCACATCACGATGGTGTCCGCCCCGCTGGTCACCAGCCACTTGCCATTGCGCGTAAAGGCCATGGACTGCACCTTGGTGGGGTAGCCGCTCATGCGCATGTTATGCCCATCCGCCAGCCGCCAGCCATGCAGCTCCGATTCCTGCATGGAGGTGACCAGCGCCTCGCCCGCAGGGTGGATGGCGATGCCGATATGGCTGCCCTTCCATTCAAGCTGGCGGGGGGTATCCACCTTGGCCTGCACGAACCACATCGACGCGCCATTATAGTGCGAGGCCGCGATGCGCTTGCCCTTGGCATCGAACACGATGCCGCTGACGGTGGAAGGATGCTCGAGCACCTTGAGCGTGTCACGGCCTGCCGCATCGCGCAGTTCGACCTGCTTGCCTGCGGCAAAGGCGATCACGCCGCCCTTGTCATTTGCCCAGGTGGTGATGTGCTCGATCCAGCGGCGGCCTTTTGCCAGTTCGCTCACGCTGCCATCAGCCGCAATCCGGCGCAGGCTGTTGTCATCGCCGCCGGTCAGGAAGCCGGTGGGCGCGGCATCGGGGGCGATGGACAGCACCGCGCCATCATGCACGGTCTGCACATCCCATGCATCCGAGCGGCCCCAGTCGGCGCGGGCGGCCACCATCACGTCGCCCTCGGCGGTGGCGAACGCGACCTGCTGGCTATCACGCGCAATGGCGCAGCCGGTAATCTGCCCTTCAAGCTGGCGCTGGGCACCCCGGCGTTCGAGCAGCGAGGGGGGCATGGTGTCGTTCATGGTGCCGCTCATTTCGCACGGCAGCTTTCAAAACCACGGCGCAGTTGCGGGCGGTTGAGGTTGCGGCCAATGAAGACAAGGCGCGACACATGCGGCTCATCCTTCTTCCATGGGCCGATAAAGCCGCCATCGGCCATCATGTGCACCGCCTGGAACGCGAAGCGCTGGTCCTCGCCCGCATAGTTCAGGATGCCCTTGGCGCGCAGGATGTCCGCCCCCTGCTCCTGCAGCACGGCGCCGATCCATGCCTGGAACTTGGCGGCGTCAAGCGGTTCCTCCACCTCAAACGACATGGACGTCACGTCCGCCTCGTGCGAGTGGCTGGTGTCCTCAAGGAAGTTGGGGGCATGCTCGAGCGCGCGCTGGAGGTCGAAGCCGCCCTGATCGAGCACATCGGACAATGGCACGTCGCCCCGCTTTGCGCGGTGGAGGCGGCAGACGGAATTGATCGAGCGGATGCGCTTTTCAATCGCCTCGAGGCCCGCTTCATCCACAAGATCGACCTTGTTGAGGATGATGACATCGGCAAAGGCGATCTGGTTCACCGCCTCGGGGCTTTCTTCCAGCGTCTGGAGCACGTTATAGGCATCGACCACGGTCACCACTGCATCAAGCCGGGTCTTGCCGCGCACGTCTTCATCGACAAAGAAGGTCTGGGCCACGGGGGCGGGGTCGGCAAGGCCGGTGGTCTCGACGATGATGCCGTCGAACCTGGCGCGGCGCTTCATGAGGTTGCCGAGGATGCGGATCAGGTCGCCGCGCACGGTGCAGCAGATGCAGCCGTTGTTCATCTCGAACACTTCCTCGTCGGCATCGACCACGAGGTCGTTGTCCACGCCAAGCTCGCCAAACTCGTTGACCACAACCGCGTATTTGCGGCCATGCTCGGCGGTGAGGATATGGTTGAGCAGCGTGGTCTTGCCTGCGCCGAGGAAGCCCGTCAGCACCGTAACCGGCACGAGGGTGTTCGCAGCTTTGGTGTCAGGAGCGGCCTGAACGGTATCGGACATGGAACCTCCAGTGTTTGGGCATGAGCCTTGTGTGCCCAGATATAGGACGGCGCACGGCCCCGTCCCATACCCGCGCGGCATAAAAACGCAAAATGCGGCGTCAGGTGCGGCGGCGCAGGGCTTCGGCCCGCATGTGGGCGCGGCAGGCACGGGCATGCTCCACGCCAAAGCGCAGCGCCTGCGCGCGGCCCCGCGCGGCAATATCCGCCCGCAGGGCCGGATCATCGATCAGGCGGCCAATGGCGCGTGCGAGTTCTGCCGGGGGCTGGGGTGAACACAGCACGCCGCCATCGCCCACCACCTCCGGCAGGCCGCCGGTGGGGGCGGCCACGAGGGCGGCACCCGCCGCCATGGCCTCCAGCGCCGCAAGGCCAAAGGGTTCGGGCCAGCGGCTGGGCACCACCACAATGGCCGCCCGCGCCATGGCGGCCAGCACATCCGCATGCGGGCGGTAACCCTCAAGCCCGATGCCTGCCGCCTGCGCGCGGGGCAGCAGTTCCGCCATGAAGGGCGTTACCGGCGCATCGGCGCGAAACCGGTCGGCCCCGATCATGTCAAAGCGCCAGCCGGGGTAAGCGGGGGCAAGCCGGGCACAGGCCGCAACGAACAGGTCCGCCCCCTTGGTCTCGACCATGCGCCCGGCAAACAGCACCTGTTGCGCGCGATCCGTCATGGGCGGCACGCTGGCGGGAATGGCCACCCCGTTGGGCGAGACGCCAACCCGCTGCGCATCGGCAGCGGGCACGCCTTCAAGGAAGCGCTGGCGCACCCAGCCGGACACGCAGGCCACGTTCATCCACCGCAGCAGGTCCGCGCGGCGGGTGGGCGTCTCGGCCCCGCGCATGCCCTGCGGGTCGTTATGCAACACCAGCAGCACATGCTGGCCGGGGCGGCTGCGCGCAATATGCAGCGCGGTATCAGGGCGGTTATGCACCTCGACCACTGCAGGGCCGATGTCATGCACGATGCGCAGCACGCCAGCGGCATAACGGTGGCTGCGGCTGCCCGGCGGCCACAGGCCGGGGCGCACGGGCCGGTATTCATGGTCGGGCAGCAGCGTGGGGCCTGCCACCGGCGCGCCGATGATGACATCATTCGGGCCGGCAAGGGCTGCGACCTGCAGGCCGATGGCGCCCACCGCCCCCGTGCTGAAACCTTCACGCGCGGGCAGCACCACCGCCACGCGCCACGGCAAGGCGTCCACGGAGATCAGCCGATGTCCTCAAAGCGCGCCTGCTGCCACTGCTTTGGTTCCTGGGCGGCAAGCTGGTACCATTCCTCCATGAGCGGATGCGCGCGCACGGCGGTCATGTAGGCCCGTGATTCCGGCGAGGGGCTGACCCCATAGGACAGGAAGCGCGAGACGATGGGCGCGAACATGGCATCCGCCATGCCGAATTTTTCCCCGAACAGGAAATCGCCATCCTTGCCAAAATCAAGCCGCGCCTCGGTCCAGATCGCGTCGATCCGCGCGATGTCGGCATCAATATCCGCCGTGGTGCCTGCGGCCAGCGGGCGGTTCTCGCGCCCGGTATTCATGGGCATGGCGGCACGCACGGCACGAAAGCCCGCATGCATCTCGGCAGCGATGCTGCGGGCATAGGCACGCGCGCGGGCATCGGCAGGCCACAGGCCGGGGGCCTGCTCGGCGCAGTATTCACAGATCGCGAGGCTCTCCCACACGGCAGCCCCCTGATGCTCAAGGTAAGGCACCTTGCCATTGGGCGAGATGGTGCGGATGGCGGGTGTCTCGCCATTATCGGCCAGCGGGATCACCTGCTCGCGCACGTCAAGCCCCGCCAGACGCACCGCAAGCCAGCCGCGTAGCGACCATGATGAATATCGCCGCGTGCCAATGACCAGAATACTGTCGTTCATCATGCCGCCTTTCCTTCGCCTTCGGCCTCGACGCGGCGAATGAACCCGCCGCCGAGCACCCGGCTGCCATCATACATCACGCAGGCCTGCCCCGGCGCGGGCACGGCCCCCTCATCGAGCAGCACGCGGGCCGCACCATCGGGCAGCGCCCATACGGTGGCGGCACGCGCGGCCTCGCGCGCGCGGATCTGCACCGCGCAGCGCAGACCATCAGGCCCCGGCTGCGGTACCAGCCAGTTCATGTTGCGCAGCACCAGCGTGCGAGCCACGGCCTGGGCGCGCGGGCCGATCACCACGCGGCGGCTGGCAGGCTCGATGCCCACAACCATCTGCCGCTCGCCCGCCAGCATGGCCGCATTGCCCAGCCGCTTGCTCTGGCCCACGGTGTAGCGGCTCACGCCTTCATGCTGGCCGACAACATGGCCGGAGCGGTCCACGATCTCGCCCGCGCCGGTTATGTCGGGGCGCAGCTTTTCCACCAGGGCGGCATAGGAGCCATCGGTCACGAAGCACAGGTCCTGGCTGTCGGGCTTGGCGGCCACGGCAAGGCCAAAGCGCTCGGCCTCGGCACGGACGGCGGCCTTGTCGGGCATGTCGCCCAGCGGAAAGCGCAGGAACTCAAGCTGGTCGCGCGTGGTGGCGAACAGGAACCAGGACTGGTCGCGCCCTTCATCAACGGGGCGGTGCATCTCGACGCCGTCAGGGCCTTCCACCCGGCGCACGTAATGGCCGGTGGCCATGGCATCGACCCCAAGGTCACGCGCCATGCCCAGAAGATCGGTGAATTTCACGCCCTGATTGCACGCAACGCACGGCACCGGGGTCTCGCCCGCGGCATAGGCATTGGCGAAGGTGTCGATCACGCTGTCATGGAAGCGGCGCTCGGCGTCGATCACGTAATGGGGGATGCCGAGCCTGTCGGCCACGCGGCGGGCGTCGTGGATGTCGCGCCCGGCGCAGCAGGCGCCCTTTTTCTTGCTCTCGCGGGAATCGTAGAGCTGGAGGGTCGCGCCAATGACCTCGTGCCCCTCGGCCACGAGGCGTGCTGCAACGACGGAACTGTCCACCCCGCCAGACATGGCCACAAGAATACGCATGGGCTCGGTTCCACTTCCCTTGAAACAGGCAATGCCCGGAGAACTATCAGCCTCCGGGCATCGCGCGTCAAACATCGTTTTGCCCGCCCACGCCCAAAAACACGCAGGGCGGAATGGGCCGTCCGGTCAGGACGTGCTGGGCAGGCGCACCACGAGGCCATCGAGTGCTTCGGTCATCACGATCTGGCAGCCCAGGCGCGAGGTCTTTTCCAGCCCGAAGGCGAGGTCGAGCATGTCTTCCTCGTCCTCGGTCGGCGGCGTCAGCTTGGGCGCCCATTCGGGGTCGACCACCACGTGGCAGGTGGCGCAGGCCAGCGAGCCTTCGCATGCGCCTTCAAGGTCAACACCGTTCTTGTGCGCGATTTCCAGAACCGACAGGCCCAGCGGGGCCGCGACTTCGCGACGGGTGCCATCACGCTCGATGAATACTATATGCGCCATCTTTTCCATCCTGCCTGTGCGTTGCGCCCGTTACGGTCGCGCAGCGCTGCCTTGCGCGCGGCAATGTGCCACTGCGCGGCACAGGATCGCCGCCGCGCGATCCACTTCGGCGGGTGAGGTATAGCGTCCGACCGCCAGACGCAAGCCTTCCGCCGCCTCCGCCGCCTCAAGCCCCATTGCGCTGAGCACATAGGACGGCACCACCTCGGCCGAGGAACACGCCGACCCGGTGGAAAGGCACAGCTCGGGTGCCGCCGCCAGCAGGTCGAGCGCCCGCACCCCCTCGAAGCCTATGTTCAGGTTGGCCGCAAGCCTTGCCTGCATGCCGCCATGCACCCGCAGGCCGGGACAGCCTGCTGCAAGGGCGGCCAGCATGCGGTCACGCAGTGACGCGATGCGGGCGCGCTCGGCCGCCCCTTCAAGGCGGGCAATGCGGCACGCCGCGCCGAACCCGATGATCAGCGGCGCTGGCAACGTGCCCGAGCGCAGGCCGCGCTCCTGCCCGCCCCCCGAGAACAGCGGGGCAAGCCGAACGCGCGGCCTACGCCGCACGAACAGCGCGCCCACCCCCTTCGGCCCATACAGCTTGTGCGCCGAGACGGAGGCCAGATCGAGATCCCACGCCCTGACATCAACATCCACCTTGCCCGCGGCCTGCGCCAGGTCACTGTGCAGCAGGCTGCCGGCCCGGCGCACGATGGGGGCTAGGGCTGCAAGGTCGTGCAGCACGCCGGTCTCGTTATTGGCGGCCATGATGGAGGTGAGCAGGGTGGGTACCTCAAGGGCCTTGGCCAGCACGTCCGGGTCGAGCGTGCCATCGGGCCGCACGGGCAGGATCACCGGCTCGCAGCCTTCGGCCGCGAGGTCGCGCACCGATTCCAGCACGCATTTGTGCTCGGTCGCCACCGTGATGACCCGCCTGCGCGGATCACCGCGCGCGATCAGGTGGCGCACGGCCCCCTTGATGGCGAGGTTATTGGCTTCTGTCGCGCCCGAGGTGAACACGATCTCACGCGCATCAGCGCCGAGCAGGGCCGCGACCTCGCCGCGTGCCTGCTCCACCGCATCATGCGCCGCCCGGCCCGCCGCGTGGTCGAGGCTGTGGGGATTGGCGAAGCTGTGGGCAAACCACGGCATCATTTCGTCCACCACGCGCGGATCGCACGGCGTGGTGGCCTGATAGTCGAGATAGATCAGGGCAGGGTCGGTCATGGCCGCCGCCCGTGCCGGTGGGGCCGCATTTCCGCCCCGCCATGCGCCCGACAGTTCATGGCAGATCCGCTCATGCAACCGCTCCGGCCTGTGCGGGCAGGCGAGCCGCCATGGCCGCGTAGGCATTGATGAAGCCCTGCACGTCCGCCTCATCCACCGACCATGGCAGCGAGACGCGGATGGCGCAGCCTGCCCCCTCGCCCAGCCCCATGGCCTCGAGCACATGCGAGCGCGCAACCTTGCCCGATGAGCAGGCCGCGCCGGCGGAGACGCCATAGCCCGCCATGTCGAGCGCAATGAGCTGGGTCTGCGCCCGCCGTCCGGGCAGCACAAGGCTAGTGGTATTGGCCAGGCGCATGACCCCTGCCCCGCACACACTGGCCCCTGCCGCCACGGCTGCCGCCTCGATGCGGTCGCGCCATGCGCCAAGCCGGTCGGCCTGCACCACCATGCCTGCAACCGCAACCCTTGCCGCCGCCGCCATGCCTGCAATGGCGGGCAGCGCTGGCGTGCCGCCGCGCCGCCCCTGCTCCTGCCCGCCACCGGCCAGAAGCGGCGGCAGGGCATGGAACCGCCCGCCCGCCAGCAAAAGCGCGCCCGCGCCTTTTGGGCCGCCAAATTTATGCCCCGATATGGCCACGCTATCCGCCCCGAGTCCCTCCAGCGTAAAGGCGATGCGCCCTGCCGCCTGCACCGCATCCACATGCAAAAGCGCGCCATGGGCGTGGCACAGATCAGCGATTTCACGCACGGGATTGATCACCCCGGTCTCGTTATTGGCCAGCATGGCGCAGACAAGCGCGGGGGGCTCCCCGTTCGCCAGCATGCGCTCGAGGGCGGCAAGGTCCAGCACACCATCGGCCCGCACGGCAATGGTGGCCGCCTGCGTTGCCGCGCGCACGGCATCATGCTCGCTTGCGCCCACGAGCACGCGCCTGCCACCCGCCTGCCCGGCAATGGCCAGCACGTTGGCCTCCGTACCGCCGGAAGTGAACACGCAGTTCTCCGCTGCCGCCCCGAACAGGGCCGCGATGTCCTCTCGCGCGGTCTCGAGCACGGCACGGGCCGCACGGCCCGCACGGTGCACGGAGGCCGGGTTGCCCGCCACCAATGCCGCCTGCGTCATGGCCTCAAGCGCCTGAGGCCGGATGGGCTCGGCGGCATTGGCGTCAAGATATGTAAAACGCTCGCTCAGGGTGCTCATGCTGTCCAGCCATATGGGTTGTGCCAAGTCCTTTTGCGACGGCAATTACGATTTATGTGGCATTTTGGGAATCCCCGCCGCTATAAGGCAGCGCAACATAATATTTATTGCAACGTGTTATGGGTGCGGGGCACCCCTTTATCCCATACCGCTGCCTCAATGTCGCCCGCCCAACATCGGGGCCATGGCAAGGAGAGCGAACCGACACGAGACCCCCGCGCAGGCCCCGAGGCGTATTGCCCACGGCATGAACCGTGGCCATATCCCGCCATATCTGCCCCCCGCGCAGGGCACGCCTGCCGAAGATGCACTGTTACCCGGTAGGCATAATGCCCATTATTCAGGTGGGTTGGTATATTTGCGGTCTGGCGTGCCGGGCCGGGTCACTTCTGCCTTTCGTGCTGTAACCACCCGGATGAATACAGGCCGCCTGCCTGCATCTGGCGCGCGTAACAGCCCGAAGACAGCACTTTTTTCTCTGCCTGCCGACCTGACGGGGCATCGCCGGTCGGGCAGGCTGTAACAGCAACCGTTCCCGTTGCAATGCCTGGAATGCACGGGAAGATGCAAATGCGGGACACCTATGCCTGAGGTCATGTTTGCCGGCCCTGATGGCCGCCTGGAAGGTCGATACCACCACTCAAGCGCGCCCAACGCGCCGCTTGCCCTGGTGCTCCATCCTCACCCGCTGCATGGCGGTACCATGAACAACCGCATCACCTACGCCATGTACCGCGCGTTCGAGAAAATGGGCTTCTCGGTCATGCGCTACAATTCGCGCGGGGTCGGGCGCTCGCAGGGGCGCTATGATGGTGGCATTGGCGAGATTTCGGATGCCGCCGCCGCCCTTGACTGGATGCAGATGGTCAACCCCAACGCCAGCGGACTGTGGATCGCGGGGTATTCCTTCGGGGCCTTCGTGGGCATGCAGCTGCTCATGCGCCGTCCCGAGATTACCGGCTGGATCAGCGTCGCCCCGCCTGCCAACTACTATGATTTCGGCTTCCTCGCCCCGTGTCCATGCGGCGGGCTGATGATTGCGGGCGAGAACGATGAACTCGTGCCCGAGCCCGCCGTGCGCAAGCTGGTGGACAAGCTGAACACCCAGAAGGGCGTGAGCGTTGATTACCGCATCTTCAAGGGGGCCGACCATGTGTTTGCCAACCAGGCCGAGCAGGTGGCCGAAGCGCTTGAAGACCATGTGAGCACGGTCATGAACCGCAAGATGCTCGCCCTCGCGGCGGACTGATTGCGCCATCTGCCGGTTCCGGGCGGTTTCATCAACGCCTGCGAACATGCTAGAGGCTTGTCCGCGCCGGGGTTGCCCGGCCAGCGACGGACCTTACAGCGCGGAACAGATCATGCCCAAGAGTGAATTCCTCCGGGAAGCCGAAGCACGCGGCTTCATATTCCAGTGCACCGACATGGAGGCCCTCGACGCCGCCATGCAGGCCGGACCGGTGGGGGGCTATATCGGGTTTGATCCCACGGCGGACAGTCTGCACGTGGGCAGCCTGATCCAGATCATGATGCTGCGCCTGATGCACCGACACGGCCACCGCCCGGTGGCCCTGGTGGGCGGTGGCACCGCGAAAATCGGCGACCCCTCCTTCCGCGAGGAAGCCCGCCAGCTCATGACGGCGGAAACCATCGCCACGAACCTGCGCGGGGTGGAAGCGTGCCTGCGGCAGTTCCTGCCGCTGGGCACCGGCCCCGCCGAACCACTCCTGACCAATAATGCCGACTGGCTGGACAAGCTCTCCTACATCGACCTTCTGCGCGATGTGGGCATTCATTTTTCCATCAACCGCATGCTCTCGTTCGACTCGGTGCGCTCGCGGCTGGAGCGTGAGCAGGGGCTGACCTTCCTGGAGTTCAATTACTCCATTCTCCAGTCCTATGACTTCCGCGAACTCAACCTCCGTCATGGCGTGACGCTCCAGATGGGGGGATCGGACCAGTGGGGCAACATCGTGTCGGGCATCGACCTGGTGCGCCGCATGAACGGGGCGCAGGTTTTCGGCCTGACAACGCCGCTGCTCACCACGAGTTCCGGCGCCAAGATGGGCAAGACGGCGCAGGGCGCGGTGTGGCTCTCGGCAAAGCGGCTGCCGGTGTTCGATTACTGGCAGTTCTGGCGCAATGTGGAGGATGCGGATGTGGGCCGCTTCCTCAAGCTGTTTACCGAACTGCCCATTGAGGAATGCGACCGCCTGGCAGCCCTTGAGGGGGCCGGGATCAATGAAGCGAAAAAGGTGCTGGCCACCGAGGCCACGGCGCTGTGCCACGGCCGCGCCGCCGCGGAGGAAGCTGCCGAGGCCGCCCGCCGCACCTTTGAGGAAGGCGCCGTGACGGCTGCCGCCCTGCCCACCACCACCGTGCCCGCCGCATTGCTGGCCGAAGGCGTACCGGCCTTCCGCCTGTTTGTTGAAGCCGGTTTTGCCGCCAGCAATGGCGAAGCCCGCCGCCTGATCCGTGGCGGGGGGGCGCGCGTGAATGACGTTGTGGTGAAGGACGAGGCGCAGGTCATGACCGATGCCGACCTGATTGATGGCGCGATCAAGCTCTCATCGGGGCGCAAGCGCCATATTCTGGTGCAGCCGGCCTGAGCCATGGCGCGCAGGCCCGCACGCAAGGCAGCCCCGGCGCAGCAGGCTGACCTGTTTGCGCCCGACGCACCGCCGCCTGCTCCTGCGCCACTGGCCGACCTGTCCGCCCTGCCGCCTGTCGCGCCAGAGTTATGGGCGCGGCTGGCCTACTCCCAATTCCGCGCCCGCTTTCACCTTGGGGCCAAGGAGCGGGATTATCTGGCCAGCCGGGGCCTGCCTGAAGTCATGCGCCACGCAGCCGACTTCATCGCCACCCGCCTTGCCCCCGCCCAGCCCGCGCGTGATGGCAGGCAGACTCCATGGCGCGGGCACCCGGTGTTCATTGCCCAGCATGCCACCGGCACCTGCTGCCGGGGCTGCGTTGCCAAATGGCATGCCATGCCCGAAGGCGTACAGCTTGATGCTGCACAGCAGGCCTACCTGCTGGCCGTGATACAGGAATGGATCCGGCGCGATGGCAGCCAGAACTCATAAGGAAGTTTTTGGTGAAGCTTTTTTCAAAAAAAGCGGCCCCCAGAAACTCTTATTGTCTTTTTATCAATAAGTTGTTTTCAAACAGTTCCTAAATCTTTTTCCAAAAAAACGCGGCTTTTATCCATCAACCCGCGCCCAAACTTCACCTTCGCTGATCCAGCTTTCATAGGATTGCGGCATCGGCCCCGCCGCCTCCATGCGGCCACTAGGGGCCTGCGCGCGGCCATCCGCGCCAAAGGTCCACATATGCAACGGGCAGACAATGCGGCCATACAGCACGTATCCGTCAGACAGGCGGGCATTGCCATGCGGGCAGCGGTCATCAATCACGGCAGGCTGGTCGCACTCCACCATCCACACCACCACGGCGCGACCATCCCACACCACGCGCTGCGGGGCCGCGCGTGCTGCCAATACGGTGCATAACGCGCGGGAACCCGGTGGGGCCTGTTTCATTGAGTGCATGCTCACGCTCCGCTGGTTTGCGGTTATCATTTTACGCACCGGGCGTGTGTCGTCTATCCTGCGGGGCAGTTTCCGCAGGCCTGCGGCACGCCGCCTGCCTTTTACAGGATATGATTACGCATGGCTCTTTCCCCCCGGCATGAACATCTTCTGGACCGCCTGGCCGAAGTCGCCGTTCGCGTGGGCGTGAATATCGCGCACGGGCAGCAGCTTCTCATCACGGCCCCGCTCGACGCCGTGCCGCTGGTGCGCCGCATTGCCGAGCACGCCTACCGGGCAGGCGCATCCCTGGTCACGCCGTTCTATTCCGATGACGTGACCACGCTGGCGCGCTTCCACCATGCGGCGGATGACACGCTCGACACCGCCGCCGACTGGCTGCATGAGGGCATGGCCAGCGCCTACCGCAAGGGGGCGGCGCGCATGGCCATTACCGGTGGCAACCCGGTGCTGCTGGCCAATGAGGATGCCGAGCGCGTCTCGCGCATAGGCCGCGCGGCCTCGAAGGCGGGGCGGCCTGCCATGGAACTGATCACGCGCTTCGCCATCAACTGGAACATCGTGGCCTTCGCCACACCGGCCTGGGCGGCACAGGTCTTTCCCGGCGTGCCGGAGGAAGAAGCCGTCAGCCGCCTGTGGGATGCCATCTTCCAGGCCTCGCGCGTGATGGTGGATGACCCGGTGGCGGAATGGAAAGCCCATAACGCCCACCTGCACAAGCGGGCCACATGGCTGAACGAAAAGCGCTTCGCCGCCCTGCACTTTACCGGCCCCGATACCGACCTGACCGTGGGCCTCGCCGATGGCCATGCCTGGGCAGGCGGCGCGGAACCGGCAGGCAACGGCATCGTGTGCAACCCCAACATCCCCACCGAGGAAGTGTTCACCACGCCGCATGCCCGCAAGGTCAGCGGCACGGTGCGGGCCACCAAGCCGCTGTTCCACCAGGGCACGCTGATCGACGATATTGCCGTGCGCTTTGAAGAGGGGCGCATTGTCGAGGCCCATGCCAGCAGCGGGCTTGACGTGCTCAACCGCATTCTCGACACCGATGAGGGCGCGCGCCGCCTTGGTGAAGTGGCCCTCGTGCCCGCCTCCTCGCCCATCTCGGCAAGCGGCATCCTGTTCCGCAACACCCTGTTTGACGAGAATGCAGCCAGCCACATTGCCCTTGGCCAGTCCTACGCCAAGTGCATGCTTGATACCGACAGCCTGACCGAGGCCCATCTGGCCGAACAGGGCGCCAATACCAGCTTCATCCATATTGACTGGATGATCGGGTCCAGCAAGATCGATGTCGACGCCATCAACCACGATGGCACACGCGAACCCCTGATGAGACAGGGCGAATGGAGCAACCAGCCATGACCGCTTCCTTCCTGCGCCGCACCCTTGCCGCCTCCGCCTGCACGCTTGCGCTGGCCACCGGCCTGATGGCCATGCGCCCGGCCGCAGCCCAGCAGCCGATGCAGCAGAACGCCACCGGGCAGGCCCAGCCGACGCCTGCCCAGCAGGCCGCCATTGCCCGTGACATGAAGACGGTGGCCGAATACAGGCTGCCCAAGGACTTCTTCAGCCGCATGATGCCGGTGATCGAGCAGATCCGCCAGTCGCGCATCTCCCCGCCCGAGACACCCAACATGTCGCTTGAGGAGACGATCAAGCGCACCGAGGCCATGCCCGCGCTCCAGCCCATTCTGGAGCATTATCACATGACCGCGCGTGAGTTCGTGATGGGCATCACCACCTTTGGCCTGACCAGCGCCGTGATGCAGCACCCGGCCCAGGACAGCCGGAACATGCCACAGCTCAACCCCGATAACGTCAAGCTGCTCCAGTCGCATCAGGCCCAGACGCAGGCGCTGATCCAGGCGATGGGCGGCAGCGAGGGTGAAGGCCAGCAACCCGGCACGCCCCAATAAAATACTGAAAAAAGAATAAAAGTTTTTGGGTGTCGCCTTTTTTTAAAAGGCGGCATTCTTTTGAAGCTTTTTGAAAACAGCTTCACCAAAAACTTTGACTCAGGGCCATCTGCCCGTAAGCAGTGCCGTAACCCGGGCCATGACAGCCGCCTGCGTGTACCGCGCAAGGGCGCGGGTCCGCCCGGCTGCGCCCATGCGTTCGCGCAGGGCCGCATCCTGCACCAGCCGCCCAAGGGCGGTGGCCAGCGCGGCGGCATTACCGGGGGCGACCAGCAGCCCGGTCTCCCCCGCCACGACCTGCTCACGCGGGCCGCGAATGGTTGTGCTGACAACCGGCAGGCCACACAGCATGGCCTCGATCACGCTCATCGGCAGCCCCTCGAAATGGCTGGGCAGGGTAAAGATATCCGCCGCCGCCATCAGGGCCGCCACGTCCTCGCGGTAGCCCACAAACACCAGCCGCGCGCCCAGCCTTGCACGGGCCGCGGCAAAACAGGCCGCAAGGTCCGCGCCCCGGTCGCTCGGCAGGCGTTCCCCCACAATCCACAACACCGCGTTATCAGGCATGCGCTCCATCGCCGCCAGCAGTTCGGGGTAGCCCTTGGCGCGCACCAGCCTTGATACGGCCAGGATAACCACCTGCCCCTCCCCCACGCCCAGCGCCGCGCGCAGCCGGGCGCGGGCCTGCAGGTCGGGGTGGAAGGTGGCCGGGTCACGCCCGTTGCCAATGGCGGTGGCATGGCGGTGAATGCCCAGCCTGCGGGCATCGCGCGCTTCTTCCTCCGATACGGTGAGGTAGATGTCGGTCACGCGCCCGGCCAGCCATTCCAGCACCAGCGCCGCAACGCGCCGCACCCTTGAGCCGGGCTGGTTGAACAGAAAGCCGTGGCAGGTATAGGCAATGCGCGGCACGCCACACCACCAGGCGGCAAACCGCGCCAGCAGGCCGCTTATGGGCATGTGGGCATGCACCATGTCAGGCTGTTCCGCCCGGATGACACGCACCAGCGCCCGCCATGCCCGCCACTGCGCCACAGGCGAGAGCGTGCGCGACATGGGCACGCACACCACGCGCAGCCCATCGGCGCGAACCGGCGCGAGCAACGGGCCATCAGCGCACACGCCCGCTACATCATGCCCTTCGGCCCGCAGCGCCTGCATGAGGGGGAAGAGAAACTGCCGCATCGAGAAATCAACATTCGTGATTTCCAGAATCTTCATGTCAGCAGGAGCAGTTTCTCACGCTTCAGCCCCCAGCGCACCACCTGCCGCATCTTGCCGGGCGGCACATCGCCAAGCGGCGTGCTGCCCTGTGGCGGCGGGGCCGCGGGTTCCACGCCAGCCTCCTGCCCGCCTTCCGCCATCCTTGCCGCCGGTTCTACCTGCACCACAAGCTGAAGCGTGCGACACGGCACCTGCCCGCCGGAATAGACACTCTCCTCAATCGAGACCACGCCGCCTTCCGCACGGAAGCGCCAGTGCTGCTCGCCAGCGGAAAGCAGGATGGAACCATCAAGCGCATCGACTGCCGTAACCGACGGATGCAGGTGCAGCCGCAGCGCGAAGGCCAGTTCGCGCTCGCCCTCCAGCGTTTCCTCGCCGCGCAGGATCTCGCCATCGGCCGAAAGGTAAAGCCTACGGTAATACGTCGCCCCGGCAGAGGCATGGTAGCCATCATGCGACAGGTTGAGCCAGTGCGCCCCTTCGGCCACCGCGTGCTCCACCCCTACATGGGTGGGGCGACGGCGGACGGTGCCATCCTCGCCAAATTCGGCGGATGACATGCCCTCCACCGTCACGACCGCGTGCGCCGCCGTCTGCCGCAGGGCGTCCTTCCATGCGGGCAGCACGCCGCCGCCGCAATTGACGATCAGGCGCTGGCGCGCGCACGAGAACTCGAACGACAGCGTGCCCGCATGCGCATTGTGGTCAAACGGGGCCGGGGCGGGAATGCCCGCATCGACCAGAAGCAGCGAGCGCACGGCCTGCATGCGCACGAACCCGCCATCGGGCATGACACTGGCCACGACCCGCGTGCGCGTGGCCTGCGACAGCACCATGTCGATCAGGGCGGCACTGCGCTCATGGCTGCCATTGAACAGCGCCAGCCCACCATCGCCATGGCGCATGGCGCGCAGCACCGGGCTCATCTTGTCCAGCGCCAGGGCCACCGAATGCGGCAGCGCGTGCTGCACCGCCTGCATCATGGCCCGCATCTCGGCCAGTTCGCGCAGGGCGCGCAACTGCACCTCCGGGCTGCGCTCGATGTGCCAGCCATCGGGCAGGATCTGGCTTTCCACCACGTTGTCGATATAGCGGCGGTAGCGGGTCAGGAAACCGGTATATTCCGGCATGGCCACGGCCACGGCCAGCAGCCCCTTGAGTGCCGTCAGTCCCTGCCAGCCCGGCTGCTCGGGCGGCATGAGGGCTGCGATCATACGCCCTTCCACCAGGATGCGGGCCATGAGGCGCTGACGGAATGCATCACTGGCGGAGGCTGCAAAGAAATCATAATGCCCCAGCCACGCCGCGACCCGCGCGCCGATCACCCCGCATTCAAGCGCCATCGGGCTTTGGGAGGGATGGTGCAGCCAGTCATCCACCAGCGCGCGCGCCTTGAGCCGCGCGGCATCGGTGCCCACGGCGCGCAGGTCGCGCAGCCAGCGGAAGCTGAGCAGCCCTTCACGGAAGGCAGGCTCGAATGCCGGGTCATCCCACTGCCCCGGCCCGACGGGGTGGGTATAACCCGCCCATGTCAGGCTGCCACGCGCAAGCCTGGCGCCAGCGGTGGTATTGCCCGGCCACAGGTCACGCACGTTGTGAACGGGGGCGGCAGGCAGGTACCTGCCATCACCAAAAAGCGGAAGGCGTGCAAGGGAGACGCGCATGACGCGCGCGAAGCGGGTCAGTGCCATGGGCACTCACCACCACGATGGATCGGCAAGCCCCGCCTCACGCCGGGCTATGCGCCCCGCTGCGCAGGGCCGCTATGGCGGCACCATAATCGGGCTGCCCATAGACGGATGTGCCCGCAACCAGCACGTCAGCGCCCGCGGCAACGGCCAGCGGCGCGGTTTCAGCGGTGATGCCGCCATCCACGCCAATGCGGATGTCGCGCCCGGTGGCATCGGCCATGCGGCGCAGGGTTTCGATCTTGCGAAGCTGGCTGGTCAGGAATTTCTGGCCGCCAAAGCCGGGGTTGACGGTCATGACAAGGATCATGTCCACCAGGTCGAGCACCTCGCCCACCGCCTCGGGCGGGGTGGCGGGGCAGATGGCAACACCCGGCTTGACGCCGTGGTCACGCACATGCTGCAGCGAGCGGTGCGTGTGCGGCCCGGCCTCGACATGCAGGTGGATATGGTCGGCCCCCGCCCTGGCGAATGCCTCGATATAGGGATCGACCGGCGCGATCATGAGATGCACGTCAAACGGGAGTTCTGATTTGGGGCGCAGGGCCTTGATCAGTTGCGGCCCCATGGAGAGGTTGGGCACGAAATGCCCGTCCATCACATCAAGATGCAGCCAGTCGGCGCCAGCGGTTTCAACCGCGGCGACTTCCTCCGCCGCGCGTGAGAAATCCGCAGCCAGCAGGCTCGGCGCGATAAGGGGGGTGTTCAGAGCAGCCATCCCTGTTTTTTAACAGAAATCCCTGCCCGACGCCAACCTTTCATCACACCGCCCCCCGGTAATGTGTCCGCCTGCCACACGGGGGCGGCAGTCCCGCTCAGCCCCGGCGGAAGCGCGCGGCAAAGAAGCCATCCATGCCGCCCCGGTCAGCCAGCATGCCCGGATGGGTGCGCAGCCAGCCCTCGGGCGTGCGGGCCTGGGGCAGGAAGGCCAGTTCCTCGGGCGTGAACGGATCGGGGACCAGGCCCATGGCCATAGCCGCGCGGGCACGCTGCTCGCCTTCCTCGGGCTGGAGGGAGCACACGGCATAGACCAGCCGCCCGCCGGGGCGCAGCATGTCGCGGGCTGCGGCGAGCAGGCGGTCCTGCCCCTCGGTCATGGTGGTGATGTCACGCGGGCGCTTGATCCACATGGCATCGGGGTGGCGGCGGATGGTACCGGTGGCCGAGCATGGTGCATCGAGCAGGATGGCATCGAGCGGGGCCTCGGGCTTCCATGCGGCGGCATCGGCGTGGATCACCTTCACGCTCTCCAGCCCAAGCCGGGCGAGGTTGGCGCGCAGGCGCTCAAGCCGCCTACCCTCGCGCTCGATGGCAAACACCTCCGCCCCCGCGCAGGCCAGTTGCGCGGTCTTGCCACCGGGGGCCGCGCACAGGTCCGCCACGCGCTCGCCCTTTGTCACGTTGAGCAGGCGGGCGGGCAGCGTTGCCGCCATGTCCTGCACCCAGAACGTGCCCTCGGCAAAGCCGGGCAGTTCGGCCACCTTCACGCTACCAGCCGCAAAGCGCACGCTGCCATTGGGCATGACCTCGCCACCGGGCGGGGCGTCGCAGCCGGGCTTGATGGTCAGGTCGAGCGGCGGCTCGTGGCCCAGCGCGCTGGCAATGGGGCGGGCCAGCCTGCCCCAGGACTGCCACAGCCACGCCGGCACATCGAGCCGGGGCTGGTCCAGCCCTTCCAGTGCTTCAGTCCCGCCGCCTGCCACCCGGCGCAGCACGGCATTGACCAGCCCCGCAAACGGCACCAGCCCCCGCCTGCGCGCCAGCGCCACCGAGGTGGCCACGGCGGCATGGGCTGGCGTGTCAAGAAACAGCAGTTGCGCCACGCCAATAAGCAGCACCACGCGCACCGGCTCGGGCGGCTCGCGCTTGAGGAAGGGGGCAAGCACCTCGTTTGCCGTGCCCATGTGGCGCAGCACGGTGGCGGCCAGCCGGTGGGCGGCGGCGCGGTCACGCGGTTCGGCGGTGCGTGCGGCGGCGGAATGCTCGAGCGAGGTATCGAGCATGCGGCGGTGCACGATCACCCCTTCAACGATATCGAAGGCAATGTCGCGCGTGGGGTCAGGGGCAACCCTGCCGCCACGCCGGTCGGGGCGGCCCGCGCGATTGCGGCGGGCATCAGGGCGGCCATCGGGGCGGGACGACGGGGACGGGGGAGACTTCATGTAATCCTGACCTGCAAATGCGGCACTTCACAACGCGACGGCGCCTGGGGGCTTGACCGGGCCGCTATTCATGCCAAGCCTAGGGCCATGTCAACATCCGCATCCATAGCACAGGCCCTGAACGGTATCCGCACCCGCATTGCAACGAGTGCGCGCGAAGCAGGGCGCGACCCCTCCAGCGTAGGGCTGGTGGCCGTGTCGAAATTCCATCCGCAGTCCAGCGTCCTTGCAGCGCTCGAGGCAGGCCAGCGCCTGTTTGGCGAGAACCGCGTGCAGGAGGCGGCGGCCAAATTCCCTGAACTGCGCGAGCGCTTCCCCGACCTCAGGCTGCACATCATTGGCGGGTTGCAGACCAACAAGGCGCTGGAAGCGGTTAAAATCGCGGACATGATCGAAAGCCTCGACCGCCCTGCCCTGTCGGACGCACTGGCGCGGGCGGCGGACAGGGCAGGCCGCCTGCCCGGGCTGCTAGTGCAGGTGAACACCGGCGATGAAAGCCAGAAATCGGGCGTGAGGCTGGAAGAGGCCGATGCCTTCATCACCGACAGCATGACCCGCTTTGGTGCCAACGTGCGCGGGCTGATGTGCATCCCCCCGCATGATGCCGACCCCACGCCGCATTTCCGCCTGCTGGCAGGCATGGCGGCACGCCACGGGCTGCCGGTGGTGTCGATGGGCATGTCGGCTGATTTCGAGGCGGCAATTGCCTGCGGAGCCACGCTGGTGCGGGTGGGCAGCGCCATTTTCGGGGCCCGTCCCGCCCACGCCTGAACGTGGCGGAATGGCACCCGAGCACACAGGGGCCTTGCTGCACATGGGGCGAGGCGGTAATGCGGAACTATCCGGTTGCGATGTGATGCCGGTTTTCAGTCTTCATTGCCGCGGAGCCGTCACGACATGACGCAACCCACGGGGCCTGTTGCCCCCGGATCCTCAACGACGCCGGATGGCGGCGCGCACCCCGCGCCTGCCGCACAGCAGGCCAATGCCGCGCCCAAGATTACCGAATACGGCGCCGACCAGCACGAGCATGCCGCAAACCCGGTCGGCTTTGCCGCCCTGCTCAGCGTGCTCGGCGTGGTGTTTGGCGATATCGGCACAAGCCCGATCTACGCCCTGCGCTCGACCATCATGGTCGTATCGCAGCACCACAGGATCGAGCCGTGGGAAATACTGGGTGTTCTCAGCCTCATCATCTGGTCGCTGCTGCTGATCGTGACGGTGAAATACGTCATCCTGATCATGCGCGCCGACCATAATGGCGAGGGCGGGATCATTTCGCTCATGTCGCTGGCCCAGCGCGTGGCGCCGAGCAACCGCATGCGCATCGCGCTCGGCATGGTGGGAATCGGCGGCGCGTGCCTGTTCTTTGGCGATGGCATGATCACGCCCGCCATTTCCGTGCTCTCGGCGGTGGAAGGGCTTGAGGTCAGTTTCCCCGCCGCCCATGACCTTGTCATTCCCATCGCACTCATGGTGCTGGTGGGGCTGTTCTCGGTGCAGTGCTACGGCACGGGCAAGGTGGGCACCATATTCGGCCCCATCATGCTGGTGTGGTTCAGCCTGCTGGGCATCCTTGGCGGGCTTGAAATCCTGCACCACCCCAAGGTGCTGCTGGCCATATCGCCCACCTATGCGGTGCAGTTCATCATCTATCACGGGTGGCTGTCGTTCATTGCCCTTGGCTCGGTGGTGCTGTCGGTTACGGGTGCTGAGGCGCTTTATGCCGATATGGGGCATTTTGGCCGCCAGCCCATCCGCTATGCATGGCTGTTCTGCGTGCTGCCGTGCCTGGCGCTGAACTACCTGGGCCAGGGCGCGCTCATCATCTCCGAGCCCAAGGCGCTGGAGAACCCCTTCTTCCTGCTCGGCCCGCACTGGATGCAGGTGCCGATGATCATCCTGTCCACCATGGCCACGGTCATTGCCAGCCAGGCGGGCATTTCGGGTGGGTTCTCGCTGTGCCGCCAGATCATCCAGCTCGGCTACCTGCCCCGCCTGCGCGTGACCCACACCAATGCGGAGGAAGAGGGCCAGATCTACCTGCCCGAATTCAACCGCTTCCTCATGGTGGGCGCGCTGCTGCTGGTGCTGGCCTTCCGCAGTTCCGATGCGCTGGCCTCGGCCTACGGCATTGCGGTGACCGGCACGTTCATGTGCACCTGCGTGCTGGCGATGGTGGTGTTCCGCAGGCTGTATCACTGGTCGCGCCCTGCGGCGATTGCCACGTTTGGCGGCTTCTTCCTGCTTGATACGACGTTCTTTGCGTCGAACGCGCTCAAGATCCCGCAGGGCGGCTGGGTGCCGGTGCTGCTGGGCGTGGTGCTGACCCTGATGATGACGACGTGGAAAAAAGGCCGCCAGCTCATCATGAACCGGCAGAAGCAGGACAGCATGCCGATGAACTCGTTCCTGGCCCGCCTGCCGCAGTCGCGCATCATCCGCGTGCCGGGCACGGCAGTGTACATGACCGGCAACCCCGATTTCGTGCCTGCCTGCCTGCTGCACAACCTCAAGCACAACAAGGTGCTGCATGACCACGTGCTGTTCGTAACCGTGCAGACGCTGGACCAGCCCGAGGCCGATCACGGCCACCGCGTGGCGTTGCAGGAGCTTGCGCCCGACATCTACCGCATCATCCTGCGCTATGGCTTCATGGAAATGCCCAACCTGCCCCGCGCGCTGGAAGACCTGAAGGCCAGCGGGCTGGACTTCGATGCGCTACAGGCCTCCTACTTCACCAGCCGCGAACTGCTGGTGCGCTCGTCGGTGCCCAAGCTTTCACGCTGGCGCATGTCGCTGTTCCTGTTCATGGCGCGCAATGCAACGCCGGCCACCGAGTTCTTCCGCATTCCGCCTGACCGCGTGGTGGAACTGGGCGTGCGGCTGGCGATCTGACGGTCCTGAACAGAATAAAAGTTTTTGGGTGCCGCCTTTTTTCAAAAAGGCGGCATTCTTTTTGAAGCTTTTTGAAAAAAGCTTCACCAAAAACTTCTGATGGTTTGCAAGGAGTTGCCTTGGAAGGATTTTTACACAAACCCGCATCCGACATAAGCGAGCCGCTGGCGCTGTACGTGCACTGGCCGTTCTGCCTGTCCAAATGCCCGTATTGCGACTTCAACAGCCATGTGCGCGATGAAATTCCCCGCGCCCGCTTTGGCGCAGCACTCAGGCGCGAACTCGCCCACGAAGCAGCCCTGATGGGTGAGGCGCCCGCCGAGCGCCCGACCATCAGTTCCATCTTTTTTGGCGGCGGCACGCCATCGCTCATGGCGCCCGAGACGGTGGCAGGGCTGATTGCGGATGCCCGCGCTGCCTTCGGCTTTACCGACAGTGTGGAAATCACGCTCGAGGCCAACCCGACGAGCGTGGAGACCGGGCTGCTGCGTGCCTTCCGCGAGGCCGGGGTCAACCGCATTTCAATGGGTATCCAGAGCCTTGATCCCGAGGCCCTGCGCTTTCTGGGCCGCGAGCATGACGCGCCGCAGGCCATTACAGCCCTCGAGACCGCGCGAAACCTGTTTGACCGCATCTCGTTCGACCTGATCTATGCCCGGCCGGGCCAGACCGAGGCCGCATGGCGGGCCGAGCTTGAAGCCGCCCTTGCGCTGGTGTCCGATCACCTGTCGCTCTACCAGCTCACCATCGAGCCGGGCACGAAATTCGAGGGGCTGTACCGCCAGGGCCGCTTCCGCCTGCCTGAAGGCGATGACGCGGCACGGCTGTATGAACTCACCGCCGAGGTGGCGGCACGGCACGGCCTGCAGGGCTACGAAATCTCGAACTATGCCCGCCCCGGTGCCGAGAGCCGCCATAACCTGACCTACTGGCGCTATGGCGACTATCTGGGAATCGGCCCCGGCGCGCATGGGCGGCTGACCCGCAACGGCGTAACCTGCGCCACCCGCCGCCACCGCGCGCCCGAGCCGTGGGCCGAGCGCGTGGAGCGCACGGGCACCGGCGCCCATCCTGACGTGCGGCTTGATAACCGCGACCGCGCGCGTGAAATGCTGCTGATGGGCCTGCGCCTGCGCGAGGGCATCGACACCGCCCGCTTTGCCCGGCGCACCGGCATGGCGGTGGTTGACGCGCTTGATGCCGACATCCTGAACATGGCGACCGATGAGGGCTACGTGGTGCTCGACCCTGTAGGCCAGCGCCTGCGCGCCACCGATGCGGGCCGCCTGCGGCTGGAAAGCCTGCTGGCCGCGCTGGTGCTTTGAGGCATTAGGCCATACGATAGGGCCATGCATTCAGGGCAGGGAGATTGCCGCGTGTTGTCATCCATCCTTTCGCGGTCCACCCGCCTCGCCGCCACCGCCGCGGCCCTTGCCTTCATGGCCACGCCCGCCATGGCAGCGCCCGCCACGGGCGGCCCGGAACTGGTCATCGAGGATAACGACTTCCTCGGCCCCGGCGGGTCGGACCAGCTTTCCACCATTCCGCTGCTGTTCAACCCCGATGTGCGCGTGCTGGGCTTTACGGTGGTCAGTGGCGACGGGTGGGAAAATGCGGAATCCGCCCATCTGCGCCGCCTGCTTGAAATCATTGGCAAGACCGACGTGCCGGTGGCCGATGGCGCGGTCTACCCGCTGGTCAACACCCGTGCCGAAATGCGCCTGCATGAGCAGCAATATGGTGCCATTCCGTGGAAAGGTGCGTGGGGCGGCCTTGGCTCCATCGATACCGCGCCCGACATGCAGCCCGCCATCGGCACCATGAAGGAAGGCGCACCCCATACGCCGCCTGCAAAACAGGGCGCCGTGCAGTTCCTGATCGAGCAGGTGCATGCCCACCCGCATGAAGTCACGATCGTGGCCGCAGGCCCGCTGACCAACATCGCCCTTGCCATCCGCGAAGACCCGAGTTTTGCCGAGACGGCGAAACAGCTCATCTTCATGGGCGGCATGCTTGATACCAGCATGATGTCGATTACCGGCAACGCGGATTTCGCCTCCGATTTCAACATGATCTTCGACCCCGAGGCCGCCCACATCACCCTGACCGCGCCGTGGAAGAAGATCACGGTGGTGGGCAGCGTGTCGAACGACCTCATGCTCTCACGCGAGTATCTGGCCCAGATCACCAGTAAAAAAACACCGCTCACCGCCTATATCGGCAGCTATTACGATCCGCTGCCCATGTGGGATGAAATGACCACCGCCATTGCCGCCGACCCCACGCTGGTCACCGAAGCAGTCGATGCCCGCATGGATATCGACACCTCGCGCGGCCCGCATTATGGCCATGCCTTTGTGGTGCCCGAGGCACTCGCCCCCAAGGGCAGCCCCATGCGGGTGATGCATATCGTGCGCAGCATTGATGAAAAGCGCTTCCGCGAGACTTTCGCGCACGAGGCGCAGTCCGATCCTGCGGCCCCTGCGCGGTAAGGGGCGGGCATGCTGCATATGGTCAAGCTGGCGGTTGGCGTGCATTCCCTTGAGGAACTCGCCGCCCGCCAGTCGCTACAGATCCCGCCAGCGGATGACCTTGATGGCACCAGCGCCTCGGGGCAGCCATGGTTCCGCACGCGTATGTATCCACGCCGGGCGGCGGAAATACTTGATGGCGGGTCGATCTACCGCGTGATTGCCGGGCGCATCCTGTGCCGCCAACGCATTACCGCCATCGAACCCGACACGCGCGATGATGGCGTGGCCTGCGCGCGGGTGGTCATGGCGCCCGAGATCATTCCCGTCAGCCCGCGTGCCATGCGCGCCTTTCAGGGCTGGCGCTACCTCAAGCCCGCAGACGCGCCACCCGACCTTCTGGCAAACAGCCATGCGGGCGACATCCTGCCCGAAGCCCTACGCAACGAACTGGCGGAACTGTGCCTGATCTGAACATGCTCCCTGCACCTCCCTCCCTGCGGGACATGACGCGCCTGTTTGTGCTCGCCATTGCAGGCCTCGGGCTTGCCGCCTGCGCCACGTCACCGGGTGGCGGCGGCAGCCACACCCGTGCCAGCTACAACAGTTACTACAAGGGCAAGGCCGCCTATCGCCCGCCAGGTCCTGCGACCGACCCGTGGCAACCCTATATTGCCGATGCCTCCAGCCGTTTTGCCGTGCCGCAGGAATGGATTCGCGCCGTGATCCAGAAGGAATCGGGCGGGCATGAATATATCGATGGTCACCTCACGCGCTCGGCCAGCGGGGCGATCGGGCTGATGCAGCTCATGCCCCCCACCTATGCCGAGATGGAGCGGCGCAACCACCTCGGCTCCGACCCGTATGACCCGCACAACAACATCCTCGCGGGCACGGCCTATATCCGCATCCTGTACGGGCTGTATGGCGCGCCCGGCTTCCTTGCCGCCTATAACGCAGGCACGGAACGGCTGAACGATTACCTTGAAAAAGGCCGCCCGCTGCCCAGCCAGACGGTTCGCTACCTACGCATCATCACCCCCAATCTTGGCAATGAAGTGGCACTGAGCGGACCGCTGGCGGTTTATGGGTCTTCCAGCCAGCGGGTAACGTCCACGCCCGCGCCGCTGGGCAATGGCGGCACGCTCCAGCCCGACCACACCTATGTGCAGTACGCGACCCTTAACCCGCCCGCTCCCGTGCAGCACCGCACTGCCTGCGTGCATGACGCCAACCTCGCCTATGACCCCACAAGTGCCGCCTGCCACACCGATGCCCGCACGGCTGCTGCCGCGGCACCCAGTGCTGGTGCCGGATATGGGGCATGGATGGTGCAGGTTGGCGCGTTTTCAGCGGAGGGGCAGGCCCGCTTTGCCAACTCCATGGCGCGGCAGGGTGATTTTGCGGCCCTGCAGGGCGCGCGCAGCCTGGTCATTCCGGTCAGGCGGCCTGCGGGCGTGATCTATCGCGCCCGCCTCGCCGGGCTTTCGCAATCCGCCGCGACACGGGCCTGCGCCACGCTGAAGGACCAGGGCCTGCCCTGCACCGTCATCCGGCCCGGAGAGTAAGAGACTGTTTGAAAACAGTTCATTGATAAAAAACCACACAAGTTCCCGGACGCCGCCTTTTTTCAAAAAGGTGGCGTTCTTCAAAGCTTTTTGAAAAAAGCTTCACCAAAAACGTCCAACAGTCTCACAAGAAACCTTTATCCGTTACCGCTCATTCAGCGATCACGACCGGGGCGGGCTGGTTTTCCAGCGTGGCGGGCACGTGCAGCGCGGGCAGGTGCAGTGTTGCATGCCGCACCAGCATGACCGATGAAAACCCGAGCGAGAGCGTATAATCGCCTGCCGCCACGGCCCAGTTGCCAGCCGCATTGTTCCACTGCCCCACCAGCCGCAGGCTGACGGGCACGCTCAGCCGCACCGGGTGCCCCGGCGCCACCATGACGCTGCGCCACGCGGCCAGCCTGCGCGGATTGCCCGACAGGTCGGGCGGGGTTTCGACATAAAGCTGGGGTACGGCCCGCACCACCGCCGTGCCGGGATTGGAGAGCGTGAAGCTGGCATTGAGGTGATTGCCCTCACGCGCCACGCGCAGTTCGCTCGGCACCAGCCGCCCGCGGGCCGACAGCCCGTAGCCAAACGGAAATAACGGCACGACATGCGCGCGCTCGAACGCGCGGTAATTCGCATCGACCATGCCCGGCGGGTAAAGCCCGCCCGTCAATGTCACCGGCAGATGACCCGAGAAATCCTGCTGCCCCGACAAAAGCGCCGACAGGGGCTGCGCATATTCATCACGCCATGCCCAGCCCTGCACCACGCTATCGACCGCATCAAGCCAGGGCATCTGCCGGTCGGGGTCATCGGCGGTCAGCACCACGGCCACGTGGCCGCCAAGCTCGGCCAGGGTGGTAATCATCTGGTTGTCGTCATTGCTGGCGCTGAGCACCAGCGTACGGGCCGCCTGCGCGCAGGCGGGCGGCAGGGTGCCCGTCGCCCCCGCGCCATCAGGCGCGGTGAGCACCGTCACGTTCAGCCCGGCATGGCGCAGCCCTTCGGCCAGCAGGTCGGCAGGCCCCCGCATGGCCGGGTGCACCAGCACCAGCACCGGGCCAAGGGCAGGATCAAGGGGCAGGACGCGATTCTCGTTTTGCAGCAGCACCGCACCCTCGGCCTCCACGTCCCCCACCAGCGTATCAACGGGCGGGGGCTGCACGCCGGTGCGGGCGGCAGCGAAAGGCGGCGGGTGGTCAAGGCTGCCCGCCATGTAGAACGAGGCCAGGATATGCGTGACCATGGCCTGCACCTGCGCGGGCTTTATGTGCCCATCGCGCACGGCCTCGCGCAGCATCTCGCCCAGCACGTCGGGCCTGCCGGGGCTGACCTGCTCCATGTCCACCCCGGTCGCGACGGCATCGATCGCGGGCGCGCCATCCGTGCCATGCGCACCACCTGCGGGCATGGCCCCGCCCGGCACGGCCATGATCATGCCGGAAAAATGCCACGCCTCGCGCACCATGGCCTCAAGCCCCGTAACCGCAGCACAGGGGGCCATGCCGCCGCACAGCATCGCGCCGCCATGCGCCACCTCCAGCGCCATGGCCACGCCCAGCAGGCTGTGGGCCGCAAGATCGGAAGCCTTGACCGGCGCGCCGCGCTCGGGGGCCGCGCCATCGGCGCGCACCTGCTCCTCACGCACGACCGAGCCAAAAACCGGCAGCACATGGCCCGATAGCAGCCCCGCGCCGATCATGCCCGCCATGCTGCCCGCCAGCACCTGGTCCTCCCCGCCCTGCAACCGGCCCGAGGGCAGCGTGTCCACGCCCCCCACGCGCAGCACCGCGCGGCCATGCAGCCATTCCGCCCGGGCGCGGGCCACGCCTGCGCGGCGGGCCAGATCGGGGTCCCATGTCGCGGCCAGCGCCAGCCATGGCAGCATGGGCCGGGGCGGGCCATCGCCGGGTTGCACGGGGGTGGCGAAGGTGGGCATGCGCAGCACCGGCAGCCCCAGCCGGGGCACGCCCGGCCAGGCCAGCAGGCCGGGGGCGCCCTCGCCCCCGTCGGTTGCCGGAGCGGGGCGGGCCTGGAGCACGGCCTGCTGCTCGGCAGGTTGCAGGCGGGCGGCCATCTCCGCCGCCCGCGTGCCAGCCGGGCTTGCGGCGAGCGCAACCGCCGCATGCGCCGGAGCGGCAAAGGACAGACCCGCCATGAGCAGGAAGGCAACAGACCCTGTAAGCGCGTGTTTCATCATGTTCCGCAGCAGTTGGCGTGTATGCCCATTTTTGCGCTTCAATGGCCCGATTGTCACGCAGGGCACGGTAAAGTGCCCATGCGACTTGGCGTGGCAGGCGCGGCAGGATATGAAGAAGAATAACGCGACAGGCCGCAACGCCCCTGCCCGGCATGCCCGCCGGTGTCCGGGCGCGTGGCCGGATCACCACATGCGGGGCCATCCCCGGCGTCCACAGAGGCATCATGACCCTTCGCCCGTTCCATCCTGCTCCCTCTGCCGCCCCCTCGGGCCGTGCCCTGCTGCCACGCGCCGCATTCCCCGCCCTGCTTGCCGCCAGCCTGCTGGCCGCCTGCGGCAGCGCGCCGCAGCACGACAAAAGCGGGCTGGCCGTGCCCCAGAACCGCCTGCTCAAGGAAGATCGTGGCGCCAATGGCGGCTCCACGCCGCTGGAAAGCAACGGGGTCAACGCCTTTTTGTGGCGTGGCGCGCTTGATACGCTGTCCTTCATGCCGTTTGTCTCGGCCGATGCCGTAGCGGGCGTGATCCTGACGGACTGGTACACGCCGCCCGCCACCAAGGATGAACGCTTCAAGATCACCTGCTTCATCCTCTCGCGCAGCCTGCGCTCGGATGCGGTGCGCGTGTCGGTGTTCCGCCAGGCCTATGAGGAAGGGCAGTGGGTCGATACCCCCGTTGCCGCCAATACCGTGTCCGACATCACGGCCCGCATCCTGACCCGCGCGCGCCAGCTCCGCACCGATAGCGGCCAGCACTAGGCCCCACGCCCCGCATCAGTCCCGGCCGGGTCGCGCGCTGCCCGGCCCTTTCCGGCGGGCGCATGCCGCCTGCCCTCCGCATACCGAACCAGAAGAAGATGACCGAAACCAGCACCCCTGCCGAAAACGCCACCCCCGCCTATGATTTCCACACGGCCGAGCCGCAGTGGCAGGAACGCTGGGCGGCCTCGGGCATCTTCGACGTGCCGGACGTGCCCCCCGCCGACCGGCCCAAATACTATGTGCTGGAGATGTTCCCCTACCCGTCGGGGCAGTTGCACATGGGTCATGTGCGCAACTACACGCTCGGCGACGTGGTGGCGCGCTACAAGCGCGCGCGCGGCTTCAGCGTGCTGCACCCGATGGGGTGGGACGCCTTCGGCCTGCCCGCCGAGAACGCGGCACGCGAGCGCGGCGTGCATCCGGGCCAGTGGACGATGGACAACATCGCCGCCATGCGCGCCACCCTCAAGCGCCTTGGCTTTTCCTTCAACTGGGACCGCGAGATCGCGACCTGCCTGCCCGAATATTATGGCAAGCAGCAGAAGCTGTTCCTTGACATGCTCAGGGGCGGGCTGGTCGAGCGGCGCGAAAGCTGGGTCAACTGGGACCCCGTGGACAACACCGTACTGGCGAACGAGCAGGTGGTGGACGGGCGTGGCTGGCGTTCGGGCGCGCTGATCGAGCAGAAGAAGCTGTCGCAGTGGTTCCTGAAAATCACGAAATTCGCCCCGCAACTGCTTGATGGCCTGTCCACCCTGCCACGCTGGCCCGAGCGCGTGCGCACCATGCAGGAACGCTGGATCGGCCGCTCGGAAGGGGCCAAGGTCCGCTTCGGCCTGCACGAGCCGCCCACGGGCTTCGATACAGACCTTGATTCGGTCGAGGTCTTCACCACCCGCCCCGACACGCTGTTTGGCATGTCCTTCCTGGCCATTGCCGCCGACCACCCGCTGGCAGCCAAGGTGGCCGTGGGCAATGCGAAGGCGCAGGAATTCATTGCCGAATGCCAGCGCCTTGGCACATCGGAAGAGGCCATCGAAACCGCCGAGAAGCGCGGCTTCGACACCGGGCTGCGCGTCAGCCACCCGTTCATGCCCGACAAGTCCTTCCCGGTCTGGATCGCGAATTTCGTACTGATGGATTACGGCACGGGTGCGGTGTTCGGCTGCCCCTGTGGCGACCAGCGCGACCTTGACTTCGCGCGCAAATACAACCTGCCCGTCACCCCGGTCATCCTGCCGCCAGGTGCCGAGGCCGGCACGTTCACCATGACCGACAAGGCCTGTGATGGCCACGGCACGCTGTTCAACTCCGGCTTCCTTGACGGGCTGGACACGGATGCGGCCAAAAAGGAGGCCATCACCCGGCTCGAGGGCATGGGCGTGGGCCAGGGCGTGGTCAACTGGCGGCTGCGCGACTGGGGCATTTCGCGCCAGCGCTACTGGGGCTGCCCGATTCCCGTCATCCACTGCACCGATTGCGGCGCGCAGCCCGTGCCTGATGACCAGCTACCCGTAAAGCTGCCCGAGGATGTGACCTTCGACCGCCCCGGCAACCCGCTGGAACATCACCCCACCTGGAAGCACGTGGCCTGCCCCAACTGCGGCAAGCCCGCCCTGCGCGAGACCGATACCTGCGACACGTTTGTGGACAGCTCATGGTATTTCGCCCGCTTTACGGCACCGCACGCACCAACGCCCACCGTGCCCGCTGCCGCCGATGGCTGGTTGCCGGTGGACCAGTATATCGGCGGCATCGAGCATGCGATCCTGCACCTGCTCTATGCCCGCTTCTTTACCCGCTCCATGCACGAGACCGGGCACCTGCATGTGGATGAGCCGTTCAACGGGCTGTTCACGCAGGGCATGGTCAACCACGAGAGCTACCGCGACGCGGATGGCAACTGGCTCTACCCCGAGGAAGTCGAGCGCCGCGCGGACAGCGCCGTGCGCCGCGACAACGGCGCGCCGGTCACGATTGGCCGCGTGGAGAAGATGTCCAAGTCCAAGCGCAATACGGTGGCACCCGTGGCCATCATCGAGCGGTTTGGCGCGGATACGGCGCGGTGGTTCGTGCTGTCGGACAGCCCGCCCGAGCGCGACATGGAATGGACGGAATCGGGTGTCGCGGCCTCCGCGCGCTTCCTGCAGCGCCTGTTCCGCCTTGCGCGCGCCGTGGCCGAACAGACCCCGGCAGATGCGCCCTGCCCCGCCACCCTTTCACGTGCGGCTGACGGGCTGCGCCGCGCCACACACCGCGCCATCGCCGCCGTGACCGAGGCGCTCGAAGGCTTCAGCGCCAACGTGGCCGTCGCCCGCCTGCATGAACTGACCTCCGCCCTGGCCGAGGCCGAGAAGGCGGCAGGCGATGAGGGCATGGCCTTTGCCCGCCGCGAGGCCGCCACCATGCTGGCCCTGCTCGCCGCCCCCATGGTGCCCCACCAGGCGGAAGCGATGATGGCGCTGCTTGAACCCGGCGGCAGGCCTGTGGTTGAACGCGCCTGGCCCACCGCCATCGCGGACCTGCTCAAGGCCAGCGAGCTGACCATTGCGGTGCAGATCATGGGCAAGCTGCGCGGCACCATTGCCGTGGCCCCTGACACGCCCGCGGACAAGGTGATCGCCCTGGCTGAAGCCGAGCCGAACGTGGCCCGCCTGCTTGAGGGGGCGCGGATCGTCAAGCGCATCCATGTGCCCGGCCGCATCGTCAATTTCGTGGTTGCGAAATAGACATGGCCATTCCCGTCCGTCGCACCGGCGTGCTGTGCGCCCTGCTCATGCTGGCAGGGTGCGGCTTTTCCCCGATGTACAAGACGACGGGAAGCCATATCGGCCCGGATGGCAGGCCCACCTCCGGCAATGTGCTGGCCGAGCTCAAGCAGGTCTATGTCGCGCGCATCAACGAGCGTTATGGCCAGTTGCTGCGCCAGGCCCTGCAACAGGACATGGGCGGCGCCGGGCCGGAAAACCCGACCCGTTACGTGCTGCGCATCCGCACCTACCTGATGAACGAGGCCGTGGACATCCACGCCGACAACACATCGGGCCGCACCCGCACCACGGCCTTTGCCCACTGGACGCTGGAAACCATGGACAGCGACCCGGAGATGCTGGCCGGGGGCGATGCCTCGGTGGTGGATGGCGTGAACAACAATTACGAGCAGTATTTCGCCCAGACCCTGAACCTTGAAGGCGTGCGCGCCCGCGTGGCCAAGAACCTGGGCGATCAGGTCACGCAGCAGGTGGCAGCATGGTTCCGCACCCATGCCAAGCCCGCCATCAGCGGCTCGGTGCGGGGGCAGAACCAGCCGCGCTACACCGATCCCAACAGCATCATCAACCCCAATAACCAGATGCCTGCCCAGCAACCCGGCGCCGACGGCATGCCCACCATGGCCACCGGCCGCACCGATGCCCAGCTCAACGCGGAAAACAATGGCGGCCTGATGACCCCCGATGAAAACGGCCCCATGGACAATACGCCCGACACCACGACACAGGCCCCTGCAAGCACCCGTCGGGGCACGTCCGCGCTCGAGAACGATGACATGTCGGGCATCAGCATCGGGGGCAACGAGAACCGGTGAAGATCGACGCCCGCTCCGTCAACGCGACCCTGAATGCGCCCGGCGCGCTGCGGGCCATCGTGCTGCATGGAGATGATGCCGGGCTGATCCGCGAACGGGCCACGATAGCCGCACGGGCCATCTGCCCCGACCTCAACGACCCGTTTCGCGTGGCCATTCTGGGCCGCGAGGATCATGACCGGCTGGAGGAGGAAAGCACCGCCCTGTCACTGACCGGCGGGCGGCGCGTGATCTGGCTGCGCGAAGTGGGTGACAGCGTGCTGGCCGCCGTACAGCGCTGCCTGGCGCAGGAGTCGGACACGCTGGTCATCCTTGAGGCGCCTGGCCTGGCCTCACGCTCGAAACTGCGCGCCTTTGCCGAAAAGGACCGCCACTGTGGCGTCATCGGCTGCTACCCCGAGGAAGGCCGCGCGCTTGAAGGCGCAATCCGGCACATGCTGGCGGGGCATAAGGTGGACATTGACCCCGATGCGCTGGGCTGGATGGTTGAACGCGCGGGGCCTGATCGTGCCGCCACCCGCAGCGAGGTGGAAAAACTGGCCCTGTTTGCCGGTACCGGCGGCAGGCTGGGGCTGGAGGATGTGCGCGCCTGCGTGGGTGATGCGGCGGGCGTGTCGCTGGAGGATGCGGCGTTTGCCGCCATGGCGGGCGAGCGCGAAACCGCCGATGCCGCCGCCGAACGCGCGCTGGTGACCGATGGCAGCAGCCCGGTGGCGCTGGCACGCGTGCTGCTGGGCCATATTCACCGCCTGCGCCGGGTGCGACTGGCCATGGATGGCGGGATGGGCCGGGCGGAGGCCATGCGGCAGTTACGCCCGCCGGTATTCTTCAAGCGCACGGACAGTTTCGGGCAGGCACTCAATGCCTGGTCGGCGGCCGCCCTGCTGCAGGCGGCACAGGATACGCAGGCGCTGGAACTGGCCTGCAAGCAGACCGGCAGCCCCGATATCGTGCTGGGGCTGCGGCATGTGGCCCGCCTGTGCGGCCTGGCGCAGAAGGCGCGCAGGCGGCGCTAGCGGGAAAATTGCCCTTGCCCGCGCGCATGGCCTCGGTTAGAAAGCTGGCAGTATGTCCGCGTAGCTCAGCCGGATAGAGCACAGGATTCCTGGTTTTCAAATTGGGCGCCATGACGGGAAACCCCATGGCGGATCTGCTCAAATTCGGGGAACGCTCTGGCGAAAGCCGTGCCAATCCCGAGCCAAGGCCGGTTTATATCGGCAAGGTGTAGAGACTGGATGGGCAGCACCTGTAGACCGCATGCGGTCCATGGTGAAGGGACAGTCCAGACCACGAACGCCATGCTCATGGCGGCGGTGAAAGCCGAAGTGGTATGAATCCTGGGGCCGTGGGTTCGAATCCCGCCGCGGACATACCCTTTCTTTCAGGCATGACCTGAAAGAACAGGGAAAAGCTTTTTCAGCCGCCTTTCCCCAAACGCCGCCCCCGCAATTTCCACCCTTTCAGACACCGGGCCGCGACAGTGCCGGGCTGATCCGCCTGACGGCACAAGCCCGGATGATATTATCCGCCTGATGCACTACCTGCATCGGGGCACTGATCGATAACGCTCTGGAAAGTCGATGCAGGCATATGCCCCGTGACCGCGCCATGGTAGCCAACAATCTTGAAATCGAACCCGGTTTTGGCGAACTGGAAGAATTCATCCTTTGACAGTTTGATGGCGCCGCGTTCATCGATCAGGCAGCCACCCGCACCCATACAGGCATGAGCGTCCGATCCCAGGTCGTTATAGGTGTATTGATGGCCGTCGCTCCACACGGTTTCAGGCGACAGGCGGTTATATGAGTTATATTCAATTCCCACCGCGTAGCCCTTGTCGCGCACATATGTGGCGATGGTATTTAATGTCTGGAGCAGTCCGGGATGATCGGTATGCTTGCCCGAAACACAGGCTGTGGTGCCAGTGTATTTGTCATGTACTATCTGCGGGTGGCTCTGACATCCGCCAAGAGCCAGCATGACCATACCAGACCCTAATATTGCAAGATTCTTCATGGTACAAAAAATTCCTAAACCAATAATATTGAGGCCATAGCTATGGCAGTATTGAAATATGTCAACATGCGCCAATTCCGCATTTACGAATAACGCCCTTAATTTTTAATACTTACAATATATTTTAAAAATACAGAATTATACATGAAATTTAAATTATTTTATTTAATATTAAGATGAAAATTATATAAAAACCTATCAATGCTATCAAGGTTTAAAATGAAGATAGATTTCTATCAAAACATTAAAAAACGTGAAAAACCACCACTTTCTGCCAAAAAAGAATGCAGCAGAAAGTTTTATTATTTTTTATTGATGATTTATTTCAAACTTTATTTAAGCCTTACCCCGGCGCTGAAACGACACCTGCATGAACTGAAAAAAGCCTCTTTCCCCTCCATTCTGCCCGCCCCTTCATGCCAGGCGCGGAACATGAATGGGCTGCACGGCAGGACATCGTCATGCTGCATGTTGCAATCCAGCACCGCTCCAACCGGCACAGATGGCGAGATCATCCTTTTGTTCAGGAAGGCCCCATTGCCTGACGCGTTTTGAAAACAGCTTCACCGAAAACTTTCTTGTGTTTTTGCTGCCACCCTTACGGGCAACAGGCTGATTTCTGTGTCTTTTGGTCGCCTGCCCCTTCCCTTTAGATTCCTGACGCGCGTGCGTGAAGTATGGGAACAGCATAAAAGTTCCCTTCACAATATTTATTTATTCACAACTATAGCGTGTAAACTATAAACCGTACAGTTTACGGTGGGTAACTGTGTTATTTTTGCCAGATCACGTATCTATTACATATATTTATCTTTTTACGATTGTTGTCTTTCATAAGGTAAATGTATGGTTAACGTATGGCCAGATCGTGATCCGGCCTTCGTTCTGAACACGTAAACCCTTGTTCCCGTGCAAAGAGCACATCGGCATTTGTCGTGAATGCCCAATACAGATTCACGTCTCCACACTTTTACTGATCATTGTTCGCACTTCGAACCTACAGGCTGGTGGATTACTGATGAATACCGACATCGCCATTATAGGGGCTGGTCCCTATGGTCTTTCCCTTGCGGCGCATCTGCGCGAGAGGGGGGTGAATTTCCGTATTTTCGGGCGGCCCATGGCGTTCTGGCGCGACCATGTGCCCGCTGCCCTGCGGCTCAAGGCGGAAGGCTTCGCGCTTGACCTGTTCGACCCCGCGCGGCAGTCCACGCTGGCGCAGTTCTGCCGTGCGCGGGGCTACCCTTACGCGCCAACGGGCGTGCCCATTCCCGCCGAAGTCTTTCGGGAATATGGCGAGACATTCCAGAAAACCCACGTGCCCCAGCTCCGGCCCTTTCTGGTCACGCACCTTGCGCGCGCGGGCGAGGGCTTCGCGCTGCGGCTGGAAAATGGCGAGAGCGTCACGGCGCGCAACGTGGTGCTGGCGGTGGGCATCGAGCATTTTGCCTACCTGCCCCCCGTGGTGCGCGACCTGCCGCGCGCGCGGATCAGCCATACATTCGACGAGACGGCGTTCACCCGCTTTGCGGGCAAGCGCGTGGCTGTGATCGGGGCAGGGTCATCGGCGGTGGATACGGCGTGCTTTTTGCATGATGCAGGGGCGGAAACCTTCATCTGCACCCGGCGGCCCAAGATCTGGATCAATAACCCGCCGCAGAAGCTCAGCCCGCTCAGGCGGCTGGTCACGCGCATCAAGAAACCCCTCTCCGGCCTTGGCACGGGCTGGCGCTCGCGCATGGCGTGCGACCTGCCTGACGTGTTTCACATGCTGCCCGTGCGCCTGCGGCTGCGCATCACGCGCGGGCATCTCGGGCCTGCGGCGACCTGGGTGACCGGGCAGGTCGTGCGCGAGAAGGTGCCGATCTGGCTCAATGTGGAACTCACCGCCGCCGCCATGCACGAGGGCGCCATTCACCTGACCTTCCGCGATAAACAGACCGGGCTGACCCGCACAACGGAAGTGGACCACGTCTTTCTGGGCACCGGCGTGCAGGTTGCCGTTGACAGGCTGCCTTTTGTTGATCCGTCACTGGCGCGCGCCGTGCGCACGGAGGAAAGCATGCCCGCACTGTCGCACCACTTCGAATCCAGCGTGCCGGGGCTGTATTTCATCGGCCCGATGGCGGCTGGCAGCTTTGGCCCGCTGCTGCGCTTTGCGTGGGGCGCGCGCTTTGCCGCCCGCAGGCTGACGGCGCGGTTCAGGCGGCAACGCGCCTTTGCCCCCATCACGCAGCCAGCTTTCGCGCCGTAATACTTCCCCTGCCGGTCATGGCCACCATGACCTGAACTGGAAAGTCCCGACCCATGAAAAACGATTTTACAGTTCTGATCGTCTCCTCCGTCTGGTGGTCCGCCATTACGCGCGCGGCGCTGGAATTCATCGAAAGCGGGGTAAGCGTGCATGCCATCTGCCCGCAGGGGCATTCGCTGCATTGCCTCGATGGCATCAAAAGCTTCAGCCGCTACCCCTATTTTGCCGCCCCCGGCGTTCTGGCCGAGGCCGTGGCCCACATCAGGCCCGACCTGATCGTGCCAGCCGATGACCGGGTGGTGCTGGCCCTGCACCAGGCTTATGCCGAGGCCGATCCCGCCACCGAGGCAGGCCGCCTGTGCCGTGCCACCATTGTGCGTTCGCTCGGGCAGCCTGAATTCTTCAGCTATGCCGAAACCCGGCTCAAGCTGATCGAGGCATTCCGGGCCAGGGGCGTGCCCACTCCTGCCGCAGCCGCCCTCGACACGGCGCAGGACCTGCGGGCATGGTGCGCGCGCACGCCCGGCCCGTGGGTGCTCAAGCGCGACCGGAGCTGGGGCGGGTCGGGCGTGGTCATTGCCGATACCCCGCCCGAGGCGATGGCCGCCTTCCGCCGCCTGTCGCAGCCCGCGCGCATGGCCTGCGCGCTGCGCGTGCTGCTGGCCGATCGCGACATCTATTCCTTCATGGAGGCATCAAGCCGCCGCCCCATGCCGGTCATGGCGCAGGCGCATGTGACCGGCATGCCCGCCAATATCATGGTGGCATGCTGGCGCGGCGAGGTGATTGCAACACTGGGGGCCAACGTGGTGGCCTATCAGGGGCGCACGGGGGCGGCCACGGTCATCGAGATCACCGAGGCGGCGGATATGGAGCACGCGGCACGGGTGGCATGCGGCAGCCTGCAGCTATCGGGTTTTTTTGGGCTGGATTTTGTGCGTTGCGCCAAAACCGGCACCTATCACTTCATAGAAATGAACCCGCGCCTGACCCAGATCGGCCATCTGTGCCATAATGGCACAACGCTGATCCGCAGCCTGCTGCGCCATGTGCGCGGCACGCAGGCGGCCAGCACCTCACCCGACATGCTCGACCTTGGCGCACGCGCACTCGTGGCCCTGTTCCCGCAGGTCTTGCGCGCGGAAGCCGACAGCGTGCGCAATGCCTCCGCATGGATCGACATTCCATGGCGGCACCCGGCTTTGGTGGAAGAACTGCTGCGCCGCCCCTGGCCGCGCCGTGGCTCAGTGGCCCGGCTGGAGGAGCGCCTGCGGCCCAACATGCCCTACGGCAAATCGGTGGACCGCAGCGAGGCCATGGGCAAGCTCTCCACCCTGCTGCAGGCGGGCATGATGACCGACATGCCGCTGGCACTCCCGTAACCCCGCCCCGTTGATATTTGAACGCAGGCCACATGAATGCAAACGGGCCGCATGGCAATGCCATGCGGCCCGTTGCGTCATCATGAGGGCGTAATGCCCCTTCAATGCGGCTTGCCGTGGTCACCTGAAGGCGGTGTAAAACACCCACCCACGGTACATCTGAAAATTACGAACGCGTCTGTTGTATCGCTGTTTTCAAAACTTCAGGAAACGCCGCCCGCATGAAGCATGGCGGCGCCCCGAAGGCTGTTAGAATGCGGCCTGGATACGACCGGCAACGGAATTGCCGTCACGGCCATACAGGTTATACAGGGCGCTGTTGCGGCTGACGATGATGTGGTTGAAGTCAAGCATGAAGCGGAAATGCCGGTTGGGATACCAGTTCACGCCTGCCGACCAGACCGTCTGCTGTCCGCCACGGATACCGCTGGGGGTGCCCAGAGCGCTGTCCAGATCCGCCACGCTGTAACGGGCGGACAGTTCCAGCGCACCCCAGTAGCCGTGAGCCGGGTCAAACGCGTGGTCCACGCCCGGAGCGGCGAATGCACCTTCCTTGATGTTGTAGCTACGGGCCTTGCCAAACAGGGTGTAGTTGGCCGCGCCATAGTAACCCTGGAAGTTGACGGTGCCACGGTTGGCAGCGCTCGTGCCGTAGTTATCACCACGGGTCACGCCGATATGGTAGTATTCACCTTTCAGCACCAGGCGCTTCCAGCGGAAGCCGAGTTCGGGACCAGCCGACCAGATGCTGCCCACGTTGCCCACCGTCGTGCTGAGGAATTTGGTGGTGGTCAGGTTGACTTCAGGCCCTTCGGAGAAGCTGTAGCTGCGCGAACCGCCATTCTCCGCAACCTTGAATGCGGTAATGCCAGACAGGCCAACATGCACGTCGATATCCTTCGACATGTAAGGACGGCCCGCCACGCGGAAGGTCGCACCGCTCTGGCTGTCGGCAATACCGGTGTAGCTGTTGACGCCGGTTACCTTTTCAGGTGAGCCGCCACGGCTGCCATAGCTCTGGCCGGTCACGTAACCCGCAATCCACCAGCGCTTGGCATAATGCAGCGCACCGAAGCTCATGCGCGCATCGCCTGCGGCAATGTTACGCACGATATCGGTAATGGCGGGGCGTTCCATCATCTCGAATTCGTTCGAGCTTTCGGAGTCTTCTTCCGTCACGCGCGGCTGGAAGTAACCGGCGGTAATGACGGTGTTGTGGAAGCCGGCATAGTTCAGGTTGGCTTCATACAGCGTTGTCGAACCATCGCCCGTGCCGTTACCGAAATCAGGCGTGATGTTGGCGATCCAGTTCTTGTAGCGGAACGAGATGGGAATACGCAGGCGGCGGGCGTTTTCGGCCAGGCTGGAGAAATCGCCACGCGCCTCGCCCCGGCGCGGGGACATGCCCATGAAGCCACCGATATCTTCATGGAAAGCAAGGCCGATGGACATGGCATACATGCCATCATCAGATGAAATGGTCGGGCGCCCACCGGGGAAGCCCACCATCATGCCACCAAGATGCAGCGCCTCCTCCTTTTCCGTCGCGGCACGGAAGGAAGACCAGGAGGAAGACACGCCACGGTCGGATGGCGGGGTGCCGAGATCGGCCTTCTGCATCACGCTGCCAAAATTGCTGCCCGTGCCGGTGTCGCCACCAATATGGATGTCACGCGCGTAGCTTTCGGGCAGGGGCTGGCCATTGGCGGCGGCTACACGGCGGGCCTGCGCTGCATTGGCGGCGGTGGTGTTGGGGGCGTGCGTTTCGGCACGGGCAAGGCGCTGGCGCAGGACGCTGATCTGGCCTGACATTTCACGCCGCATTTCCTGCATCTCGCGCTGCAGGGCCTGAATCTGGGCAGCATCGGATGCCGATGCCGCATGAGCTGACTGAAGGGAGCACGCCCCCCACAGGGCGGAGGAACCAAGCAACAGTGAAGCAGCTGAGCGGCGAATCATATTAACCATTCCGTAATGAAGAATGGGTCCATTTAAGGGCGTGACACAGTTTTGTGTGTTATGTTTCCAATACAGTTTCATGAAGGTTTTATGACAATTGACCATACAGAAAAACCGCCCGGATACCGGGCGGTTCTGTTATGTCGTTACTATATCGGGAGCGTTATTTAGCGCTGTCCCACTGGCGCAGGATCTCGGTCCTGACCGTGGCGGGAACCGTAACGTAGTCGAGCTTGTAGGCCGCGGCATCCCCGCTCTTGAGCGCGTAGCCAAAGAACTTGCGCACGGCGGCACCATGCTCGGCCTTGGCGGTGGGCACCGGCACGAGCACATAGGTGGGCGAGACGATCGGCCACGCGCCAGCGCCCGCCGTGTCGAGCAGGTCAACGGCGAAGTGGGAGGCATCCTTCCAGTCCGCGGCCTCGGCAGCGCTCTTGAAGCTGTCCATATCAGGGGCGACATAGGCGCCGCTATGGTTCTTCAGCTTCACGGTCACCATGTGCGCGTTGGCGGCGAAGGCATATTCGACATAGCCGATCGCGCCCTCGGTATTGCGCACGGAGGCGGCAACCCCATCATTGCCACGCGCGCCAATGCCGCCGGGCCAGGCGATGGAAGCGCCACTACCCTGCCCTTCGCGCCACTCGGGCGAGACACGGGCGAGATAACCGGTGAACACCGCCGTCGTGCCCGAGCCATCGGCGCGGTGCACGGTGGCGACTGCCGTGTCAGGCAGCTTCACGCCGGGGTTGAGGGCGACGATGCGCTTGTCGTTCCACTGCTCGATCTCGCCACGATAGATGGCGGCAAGCGTGGGGCCATCAAGCTGGATCTGGTTGGCGGCAATGCCCGGCAGGTTGATGACCGGCACGATGCCGCCCATGACCGTGGGGAACTGGAACAGATGGGCGTTTTCCAGCTTCTGCGCATCCATCGGCACGTCGGAGGCGCCAAAATCAACCGTGCCCGCCAGGATCTGGTTCTGCCCGGCGGAGGAGCCGACCGTCTGGTAATTCAGGTTGACGCCAGCAGCACTGCGCGCATCCGCCCCCCAGGCGCCATAGATGGGCGCGGCGAAGCTGGAACCGGCCCCTGTAATGTCAGCGGCATGGGCCATGACGGGCAGGGCGCTTGCCAGCAGGGCACAGGTAAGCATTCGAGCAGGAAAGGACATAATACTCATGTTCTCCGACATGAAGAATACAGACGCGTCTGGCCTTGCAGCCGACAGGCCGGAGAATAAAAAATTAACATCCGTAATGAAAATGATATGTCCATGACAGTTTTATGAAGGAAATATGAACCCCCAATACCTGCCATAACTCCCGTCAGGCGCGGCTGTACGCATCCTCAAGCCGCACGATATCATCCTCGCCCAGATACGGGCCGGACTGCACCTCGATCAGGGTGAGCGGAATGCGACCGGGGTTCCTGAGCCGGTGCGTGGCGCCCAGCGGCAGGTACACGCTCTCGTTCTCGCGCACCAGAATCTCCTCGTCGTTGCGCGTGACCTCCGCCGTGCCTTCCACCACCACCCAGTGCTCGGCGCGGTGATAATGTTTCTGCAGCGACAGCATCTGCCCCGGCTCCACCACAATCCGCTTGACCTGGAAGCGGGTGCCCATGATCAGCGTTTCATAAAAGCCCCAGGGGCGGTAGCGGCGGCGATGGGCGCTGGCCTCGGGGCGGTTGGCCTTCTTGAGCCGGGTCACGATGGTTTTCACATCCTGCGCATGCTGGCGGTGGGTGACCAGCACCGCATCCTCATTGACCACCACAAGCAGGTCTTCCACCCCGCTCACCGCGGTCAGCACGCCATCGGTGCGCACGTAGCTGTTGGTGGTGTTATTGAGCACCACATCGCCACTGACCACGTTGCCCGCGTCATCCTGCGGGCCGAGTTCCCACAGCGCATCCCAGCTACCCACGTCCGACCAGCCGAAATCACCGGGGATGACGGTCATGAGGTCGGTGCGCTCGGCCACGGCGTAATCGATCGAGATGTCAGGCGAGGCCGCGAAGGCGGTGGGGTCCAGCCGCTCAAAATCGATGTCGGAGCGCCGCTCGCGCACGGCCTCGCGCACGGCGTCGAGAATGGCAGGCTCGAATTTTTCCATCTCCTGCAACAGGGTCCGGGCCGTGAACACGAACATGCCCGAATTCCACAAAAAGCGCCCTGAGCCGAACATGCGCTCCGCATTGGCCGCATCAGGCTTTTCAACAAACCGCTCGACCGCGAAGGCCCCTTCATACCCCGCGAGCGGCGCGCCCTTTTCAATATAGCCATAGCCGGTCTCGGCGCGCGTAGGAGTCATGCCGAAGGTCACGATCCGCCCGGCGCGCGCCACCCGTGCCGCCAGCGCGAGTGCCGGGGCAACGTTCTGCGGCTTCTGCATCGCGGCATCGGCGGCCATGATCCACAGCACCGCATCGGGGTCGGTCTCGGCCGCGAGGACGGCTGCGGCGGCAATGGCGGGGGCGGAATTGCGCCCCACCGGCTCAAGCAGGATGCGCGGCGCGGTTATGCCCACCTCGCGCAACTGTTCGGCCATGATGAAGCGGTGCTCGTTGTTGCACACCACGATGGGCGTGCTGAAACCCGGCCCGTGGCTGCGCAGCGCGGTTTCCTGCACCATGGTGCGCTGCGAGACCAGCGGCCAGAACTGCTTGGGGTAGGCACTGCGCGAGACAGGCCACAACCGGCTGCCACTCCCGCCTGACAGGATGACCGGAACCACGGACGAGGCAGGACGCGGGAGGGAGGCGGTCATGGAGTCTCCTGAAACGAAACGGGACGCAAGATATTTGTAAAGCGTTTAAAAATGAAAGTAGTTCTCGAATGCGCCTTTTTTCGGGAAACGTCGAAGATCACGGCCTTTTTGCACAAGGCCGCCCCCCGGGATTTTGGTCAGCGCCCTGCTTCAAAGCTGGCGCCTAGTGAATTTTCTGGGCATCGGCGCGCAGCACGTCAAGCGAGGTGCGCAACTGCATCTCCTTCTCGAAAGCGCTCATCTGCTCGCGCCGGTCGGCAAACAGGATGGCGTCGATACGCAGGACCAGCTTGCGCAGCCGCCAGAACTGCTCGGCATCGACAATCAGCGTACGGGACATGTCTTCCAGCGCGCCGACCTGGATGTATTTGCTGTTGTGGAGTGGGTCATCATGCAGCTCCTCCACGAAAATGGGCACGAAGCACAGCGCCACCGAACAGGGCGAGGGCGTGAAGGGACGGGTCTCGTGGCCGTCATACACCTTGGCGCGGCTGACATCGAACTTGGCATATTCCTTCAGCAGCCACGCCATCTGGGTGGGCGGGGCGATGCGGGCGAAATCCGCGCGGGTGAAGTCGAGGAAGACCTTGCGGTCCCTGATGATGATCTGGTCATCAAGGGCAAGCTGCCGGGCAAAGGCCGCTTCCTCCTGCGAATGCTTGATCAGGATATTATGCTGGGAAAAATTCGTTTCGCTGCGCGCGCTCCAGTTCAGGTAAAGCGCGAATGCCGCGCCCAGGCACAGCAGCACCGGCACGCTCATGCACGCCCACCAGTGCCGCCGCGCAAAGGCCCGCAGGCCCTTATCTTCATCCATCCGGGCCGGATACATGCACCCGATCTCCCTTTCTGCGCCCCAAGGCTGGGCCCGCTTTTTCGGGGTCATGATAGCAGACGGGCGGCAAAGCTGTCATGTCGCGGGCATGCACGGGGCCACCACCTGCCCTCCGCCCCTGCCCTTTCTGGCCGCCTGTTACTTCATATGCATCATGATTGATAATAACGGATAAATGCTGCCCGATTCCGATGCCGGACCACAGCAGCACGACCCGCCTGACCGGGCTTTTATGACTGCACGGTACAGGATACGGCCTGCAACCCGCACCCCAGCACCAAAAACCGCGCCTGCAATAATCAATTCTTAAGGGATGTGCCCTAGCAGGAAGGATGTGCCCCGGCACGCCCCATGATGCCCCCAGCCAAGGTAAGAGCCATTGTCCGCGGACCTGCTCCTGACACTGACACCGACGGAACAACAGGACCTCCAGCAGATCAGGGAGTCCGGCCAGTTCGACGCCGCTTTCTATCTCGCCACCTATCCGGATGTAGCCGGGTCGGAACTCGATCCCCTGCTGCATTACGTCAAATATGGCTACCGTGAAGGGCGGCAGCCCAACCGCAACTTCCGGCCCGATGCCTATCTGAGCCAGCACCCCGATGCCGGTGCCCGCAACCGCAATCCCTTCATCCACTTCCTGCATACCCATGCAGGCTGCCACATAGCCCATCAGGGCCTGCTCACGCGCTTCCACCTCGAGGATCTGAGCATTGGCGTGCGCACGCTCGAGCAACTGCCGTTTTTTGAACCCGGCGCCTATCACGACAGCAACCGCGACCTCGACCGCGACATGACGGACATGGCCGAGCATGCCCTGCTGTATGGCGTACCCGAAGGGCGGCGCATCTTCAGCCCGCTGCGCGTATCGGAAACGCTGGGCGCGCTGTGTGCGGCAAAGGGGCTGGATGATGCGGATTACCTCACCCCCGGCGGCCCGGTGCCCGAGAGCATCGGCGTCTATTCCAATTCAGCGGGGAATGTCTTCATTCATGAAATCGCAGCCGACCTGCACCGCAGCCTGAGCGAGGCCGGGCTGGACTGCCGCCTGCTTGATGAGACCGCCAGCATCGATGACCGGCCCGCGCTGTGCATTTTCGTCGCCCCGCATGAGTTCTTTCACCTTGGCCGGGGGCGGGACTGGGCCACGGGCGCCATCATCCGCGATGCCATCATGTTCAATACCGAACAGCCCCAGACCCTGTGGTTCGAGCGTGGCCTGCCCTTCATGCTCATGGCCGCGGGCGTGATCGATATCTGCCACCAGATGGCCGAGAGCTTCCGGCAGGCCGGGCTGCCCGCCATCCATTTCACGCCCACGATCAGCACCGCGCGGGATTACCTGCACAAGGACGACATGCAGCACCCCATGGTGCGCATCCTGCCGCCCGCGTGCCGCAAGCGCCCCGACCCCACGACGCCTTTTGCCGATCGCGGGCTGGATATCAGCTTTTTTGGCGGCCTTTCCGCCCACCGCGAAAAGTTCTTTGCCCGCAATGCCGGTTTCTTCGCGCAGTACCGCACCTATTTCTACTACCGCAAGTTCACCACACCCATCGATACCAGCCCGCGTGACCGGCCGCTCTCGCGCCTGGCCGCCCATGTGGCGGGGCACTCGCGCATTGCACTGAACATCCACCGCGATGATTACGGTTTTTTTGAATGGCACCGCATCGTCAAGGGCGCCATGGCCAATGGCGCGGTGGTGGTGTCCGAGCCGTGCCTGCCGCATCCGGTGTTCCGGGCGGGCGAGCACTTCCTTGAGGAAACCGGCCGCCATATCCCCAACCTGATCGAGTGGCTCACCCACACGCCCGAAGGACAGGCCAAAGCCGAGGCCATCCGCCAAAACGCCCTGAAACTGATCGGCACGCCATCGGGCAACCGGGCGTGCTGCACGCGCATCCGCGACTTTATCGCCCATGTATGGAGCACACCGGAAGAATGAGCATCGCTGCCCCCTGGATGGCGGCCGACCAGACCGCCTTCGCCTTCAGGCACCGCCGCAGGAAGCCTGCCGATCTGGTCAGCCTGTGCGTCACCAATTTCCATTATGGCCGCTACATCATCGAAGCCCTTGATTCCCTCGCGGCCCAGACCCACCCGGACCTTGAACTGGTGGTGGTGGATGACTGCTCGACCACGGATGATTCGGTCGCGCTGATCACCGCATGGATGGAGGCAAACCACGCGCGTTTCTGGCGCTGCACGCTGGTGGTGCATACGCGCAACCTTGGCCCGTCAGCCGCGCGCAACACCGCCTTTCGCCACGCGGGCGGGGCGTTCGTGTTTGTCATGGATGCGGATAACATGATCTACCCCCGCGCCATTGCCCGCCTGCACGAGGCGGCGGTGGATGGCGGGTTTGACGCCACGTACTGCCAGCTTGAATATTTTGGCAAGGAACAGCGCATTGGTTCGGCTGACATATGGGACCCCGCCCAGATCGTGCGCGAGAACTACGTGGACGTGATGGCCCTGCTGCGCCGTGAGGCGTGGGTGGCGGTGGATGGCTACAGCCATATTGACGAAGGCTGGGAAGACTACGATTTCTGGCTGAAATTCATCGACCGCGATTTCCAGGCCGCCTACGTGCCCGAGATCCTGTGCCGCTACCGCGTGCATGGCAATTCGCGCACCACCAACGAGGCCTGGGTCGCGCATGAAAGCCTGCGCGCCATCATGGCCTTTCGCCACCCCGGGCTGAGCGCGCGCTATCGCCCCACGCCTGCCGTGACAAAACCCTGAGAGAGGCCGCGTATTCCCGCCCACGCCGTCCTGTGCCTATATGGGACCATGACGCCGCCTGACCACCCGCAAACGCCTGCCGCCCGCCGGATTATCGTAACCGGGTGCGACCATGCCTATTTTGAACTGGTGGCCGAACTCATCGCCTCCATCCGCGACCATGCCGACACGGCCATCGCCGTGATCGACTGCGGCATGACGGCAGGGCAGCGCACGGCATTGCAGGCGCAGGGCGTGCGATTGCTGGCACCCCATATTCCCGATTACGCACCACGCCGCGCACTGGCAAGGCGGCCCAGCCTTGCCATCAACATCAGCAAGCTGTGGCTTGACCAGATGCTGCCCGATTTTGACCTGATCCTGTGGCTCGATGCCGATACATGGGTGCAGGACGGGCAGGCGCCTGAACGCCTGTTTGCCGCAGCCCAAAGCGGCACCCTTGCCATCGTGCCCGAAATCGGGGCCAAGCGGGCCGACCTGCTCGGCGTGCGCTGGCTGTGCCCCGGCTGGATGCAGATCCGCTCGTTTTTGTATAAGAACGCCACCCGCGCCCGGCTGCCGTTTGCCATCCGCAGGCGCATCGGGGCCAAGCCGCTGCTCAATGCGGGCGTGTTCTGCCTGCACCGCAATGCCTCCATCTGGCCCGTGCTGCGCCGGTGGCAGGCGCTGATCCTGCCCCGCCGCCACATGGCCTTTACGCAGGACCAGCTCTGCATTGCGCTCGCGGTGTATATCGACGGCCTGCCCGTGACCTTTCTCGATAACAGCCACAACTATATCGGCCCCTGGCTGCTTGATGAGGCCACGGGCACGCTGGCCAACCTGTTCTTTCCGCATGCGCCGGTGGGCATCGTGCACATGGCCTCGCAAAAGGCCATGCGCAGCGGGCTGGAGAACACCCTCACCATCCCGACCGTGCAGGGCGGCCAGGCTGCGGTCAATTTGCGCTATGGCGGCATGCGGGCACGCGCAGCCCACGGGGGCTGAGCGACTGCCTGAAAAGCCAGCCCGGAAAGCATCCGGCAATCATAAGAACGTTTTTGGTGAAGCTTTTTTTTCAGAAAACTTCGAGGAATGCCGCCTTTTTGCAAAAAGGCGGCACCCAGAAACTTTTATCGATGCTTTGTTATCAAACAGTCTCCGCGCCTTTGGCCTGCTTTTCGGCACGGGCGGCCTGACAGCGTTCGGCGGCCTTGCGCAACTGCTCGGCCAAGTTGAGAGCCAGTTCAGGCGGCAGCACGGTCACCACGCGCCTGTCACCCTTGGGCATGTGCTCGGGCGCTGTCGCCATGAACAGGTCCATCACCACGATGGAATCCTGCACGGCCTCCGCCCCGCAGCTTACGGTGGGGTAGACAACGGCCCGACCGGCGGCGTCGCGTTCCTCTTTCATGGCGGGTTCTCCTTCGGGCGGGCGCATTCAGCGCGTGGCGGGGCGTGACGCATCACGCCGCAGTTGCAGGTTAAGGTCCTGTATGGTCTTGCGGGCCTGTGCAAGTTCTTCACGCAGGCGGCTGAGTTCCGCCTTCAGCGCCACGATTTCTGCCCGCAGGGCAGGAGGATGATCGGCCATGTGCAACACCTTCCTTGCAAATCAGGTTTTGGGGGCGGGCGACGCAAAACGGGCGCGCACCTGCTCGAACAGGGCGCGCGCGGCCATGTCCTTCGTATCGGTATGTTCGATATGGTGGCGCATGCGGGCGGCGATTTCATCACCATGCAGCACCTTTGCCTCGACGAGCATCTGCATGAGGTCCATGACAACGATCTGCTGGGCCGCGATCATCTTGACCACGGGCATGACCTTGGCCTGCGCCGCATCGCCCGCCGCCTGGGCCAGCGCCTTGCGCAGGTGGTCTGTTTCAGCCTGATCGTTCATGATTGTGCTCCTCCGCTCTTGTCATCACGCGGCAGGCATGGTGATAGCAAACAGCCCGTGCAGCAATGCCGCCCACGCAGGGCGGCCCATAGGCGGATGCCACATCTCCCGCCCTTCAGGACCGTAAACCGCCATGCCGCCCCCCACCATCCCCGATGATGAATTACATGTGACCTACATCCTGGCCTCGGGGCCGGGCGGGCAGAACGTCAATAAGGTGGCAACAGCGGCGCAGTTGCGTTTCGATGCACGCAATTCTCCCTCGCTGTCCGCCCGCATCAAGAGCAGGCTGGTAACGGTTGCGGGCAGCCGCATGACGGCAGATGGCGTGATCGTGCTGACCGCGCGGCGCTTTCGCAGCCAGATCCGCAACCGCGAGGATGCCGTGGCCCGCCTGCATGAGATGATTGCCGAGGCCAGCCATGTGCAGGCCTACCGCGTGCCCACCCGCCCCTCGCGCACGCAGCGCCGCAAGCGGGTGGACAACAAGAAGCACCGCAGCCGCATCAAGCAGGGCCGCAGCGGCAACCATCTGGACTGAGGACAAAAGTTTCTGGTGAAGCTTTTTTCAAAAAGCTTCAGAACAACACCGCCTTTTTGAAAAAAGGCGGTGCCCGAAACTTCCCTCTCACCCCTTCCCGGTCACCTTCTGCCCCTTGGGCGGCGCGGGCACCGGCGTATGTTCCGTCCAGCCGCCGCCAAGGGCGCGGTAGAGGGTGATGAGGTTCTGGTAGCGCGACACCGCAATCGAGATCTGCCACTGCTGCGCCTGCAACAGCGTGCGCTGCGACACCAGTGAGGTGAGATAGGAATCCGTCCCCGCCCTGTAGCGCATCATGGCCAGGCTGTACGCATCGGCCGAGGTCGAGACATACCGGTCCATCTGCCCCGTCTCGTCGCGATAGGTGTCACGCGCGGCCAGTGCATCCGCCACTTCGCGGAAGGCGGACTGCACCGCCTTTTCATAGGCCGCAGCCTTCGAGGCCCGCATGGCGCGCGAGGCCTTCAGGTTACCGCTGTTCTGCCCCCAGTTGAGCAGGGGCACCTGCAACTGCGGCGACACGCCCCACGTGGTCGCAGCCGAGGTAAACAGCTTGTGCGGCTGCAGGCTGCTGATGCCATCGGATGCGGTGAGCGTGATGCGCGGGTAGAACGCCGCCTTGGCCGCGCCAATATCGGCATTGGCGGCCAGCAGGTCATGCTCGGCGGCCTGGATGTCGGGGCGGTGCTCAAGCACCTCGGCGGGCAGGCCCGGCGGCAGGTCCTGCATGATGGTCTGCTGCCCCAGCGGGCTGGCGGGCGGCAGGTTATCGGGGATGGGCTGGCCGATGAGCATGGTCAGCAGGTTTTCATCCTGCCGCACATGCCGGCGCGATTCATCACGGAAGGCCCCGCTCTGCGCCACCTGTGTTTCCGTCTGGCGCAGGGTCATCTGGTCGGTCTCGCCATGGGCGAAGCGGGCCTTGACCATCTCCAGCGTGGCTTCCTGCGAGGCCATCGTCTCATCGGACAGGCGCAGCGAAGCCTGGTCGCCCAGCCACGAAACATAGGCCGTGGCCACCTGCGAGATGATGCTGATCAGCATGGCGCGCGCATTCTCACGCTGCATCAGCGCATGTTCCGCCGCCTCGCGCGACATGCTGCGGATGCGCCCGAACAGGTCGATCTCATACGACGAGACGCCAATGCCCATCTGGTAATATTTGAACATGGGCGGGTGGCCGGTATCGAGGCCAGGCGCAAAGCTCAGGCCGGCTGCATCCGATGGTCCCTGGAACATCGCCTCGCCGCCGCCACTGATGGCGGGGAACAGGCTGGCATGCTGGATGTCGAACTGCCCCTGCGCACGGCGGATATCGGCTGCTGCCTCCCGCAGGTCGCGGTTTTGCCGGATGGCGATGGCAATCAGCGCCCTGAGCCGGGGGTCGGTGAAGAATTCCGCCCAGCCCAGATTGGCCGCGAGCGGGTTCTCGGCCACCGCGTCGCCCGTGGTGGCGTAAGCGGGCCAGGCCTTGGCCAGCGGCGGGGTGGGGCGCTTGTAATGCGGGATCATGGTGCAGCCCGCCAGCAGCATGGCCGCAAGCGTTGCGGCACCGGCCCGCCTGAGTGTGGGGAGAACGGTCATTGCATTACGCTCCCTTGGTCCGCTCGGACATGCGCCTGACGCGGAACAGGCGCAGCACCACCACAAAGAAAAGCGGCACGAAATACACCGCCAGCAGGGTGGCCGTGAGCATGCCGCCCACCACCGCCGTGCCGATGGCGATACGCGCGGCAGAACCGGCCCCCGTGGCGATGGCCAGCGGAAACACGCCCACCACGAAGGCGATGGACGTCATGAGAATGGGGCGCAGGCGCTCGCGGCCTGCTTCAAGCACCGATTCCTCAAGGGTTGCCCCGTTCTCGAAAAACGCCTTGGCGAATTCCACGATCAGGATGGCGTTCTTCACCGCCAGCCCCACCGTGGTCAGCAGCCCCACCTGGAAATACACGTCATTGGCCATGCCGCGCAGCAGGGTGGCCACGATCGCGCCCAGCACGCCCAGCGGAATGACCAGCAGCACGGCAAACGGAATGGCCCAGCTCTCATACAGCGCCGCGAGGCAGAACAGGATGACGATCACCGCCAGCGTGTAAAGCGGCCCGGTGGAAGAGCCCGAGGCCATCTGCTCGAACGAAAGCCCGGTCCATTCATACCCCACGCCTGCGGGCAGCTTGGCCAGGATCTCCTTCATGGCAGCGATCGAATCCCCCGAACTGTAGCCCGCGGCGGGCTGGCCAAGGATTTCGAAGGCATTGAGGCCGTTATAGTCCTCGACCTTCTGCGGCCCCATAATCCACTGCCCGGACACGAAGGCGTTGAACGGCACCATGCCGCCGGTGGCGTTGCGGATATACCATTTGTTCAGGTCATCGGGGATCATGCGCGCATCGGGCTCGCCCTGGATGTAGACCTGCTTCACGCGGTCATCGCGCAGGAACTGGTTGACATAGATCGACCCCAGCGCCCCCTCGATGGTGGTGTTGATGTCGGCAATGGTGATGCCCAGCGCATTGGCCTTCTCGCGGTCGATATCGAGATGGAACTGCGGCGCATCTTCCATGCCGTTGGGGCGCACGGCGGTCAGGCGGCGGTCTTTCGCCGCCATGCCCAGCACCATGTTGCGCGCCGCGAGCAGCCTGGTGTGGCCAAGGTGGCCACGGTCTTCAAGTTCAAGGTCGAAGCCGGTGGCGTTGCCGAGTTCCAGCACGGCGGGCGGATTGACGGCAAAGATCTGCGCGACCGGGTCGGTCCAGAAATGCATCATGATGCGCATGGCAATCGCTGATGAGGTCTGGCTGGCGGCGGGCCGCTCATCCCAGTCCTTGAGCCGGATGAAGAAGGCACCCGCACTCTGCCCCTGGCCTGCGAAGTTGAACCCGTTCGTGGAATAGACGGATTCGACATTGTTGCCCTCGGTCCTGAGCACATAATCGGCAACCTTGCGGTTGACGGCCGCCGTCTCCTCCAGCGTGGCCCCCGCGGGCATGGTGACCTGGCCAAAGATCAGGCCCTGGTCCTCATCAGGCAGGAAGCCACCGGGCAGGCGCATGAACAGCCAGCCCACGCCAGCCGTAATCAGCACGAACACCAGCATGGCCAGCCCCGCATGCCCGAGCACGCGCCCCACCCCGTTCTGGTAGGCCGTGGTCATGCGCGCGAAATGGCGGTTGAACCACCCTGCCGCCCCGGTGGTCTTTTCATGCGTGCCGGGCTTGAGCATGGTGGCGCACAGGGCCGGGGTCATGACCATGGCCACCAGCACCGAAAGCCACATGGCCGCAACGATGGTGATGGAAAACTGCCGGTAGATCACGCCCGTCGAGCCGCCAAAGGCCGCCATGGGCAGGAACACCGCCGTAAGCACCAGCACGATACCGACCAGCGCGCCCGAGATCTCGTCCATCGACTGCCGGGCCGCATCACGCGGAGAGAGCTTCTTCTCGGTCATGACGCGCTCGACATTTTCCACCACCACGATGGCGTCATCGACCAGCAGGCCCACGGCCAGCACCATGGCCAGCATGGTCAGCGTGTTGATGGAAAAGCCAAGCGCGGCCAGGATGCCGAACGTGCCCAGCAGCACCACCGGCACCGCGATGGTGGGGATCAGGGTGGCGCGGAAGTTCTGCAAGAACACCAGCATGACCAGGAAGACCAGCCCGATCGCCTCGATCAGGGTAACGATCACATCCTTGATCGACAGCACGATGAAGGGCTCGGTATCGAGCGGATAGACGGTTTTCAGGCCCGGCGGAAAGAACTGCTCGAGTTCATGGATCTGCGCGCGCACCGCGTTTTCGGTCTGGAGCTGATTGGCGCCGGGGGCGAGCTTGAGCGCCATGCCCGAGGCCGGCATGTTGTTGTAGTAGGAATGGGTGTTGTAGGTCTGCGGCCCCAGCTCGACATGGGCCACGTCACGGATGCGCACCTGCGAGCCATCCTGCTGCACCTTGAGCAGGATCTTCTCGAATTCCTCGGGCGAGCGCAGGCGCGTCGGCCCGATGATGGTCGCGTCCAGCCGCGCGCCCTTCACCGCCGGCACGCCGCCAAGTTCACCCGATGAAACCTGGATGTTCTGCGTCTGGATCGCGGTCTGCACATCGCCCACGGTCAGGCCGTATTTGTACAGTTTCGACGGGTCGAGCCAGATGCGCATGGCGTATTCCGCGCCAAACAGCGTGTGGTCGCCCACGCCGGTCACGCGGCTGAGCGGATCGGAGATGTTCGAGGCCACGTAATCGGCAATGTCGGCGCCGCTCATGCTGTTGTCGGTCGAGATGAAGCCGAGCACCATCATGAAGTTCTTGACGGCCTTGGTAATGCTCAGGCCCTGCGCGGTCACTTCCTGCGGCAGCTTGGGCTGGGCAAGCTGGAGCTTGTTCTGCACCTGCACCTGCGCGATGTCGGGGTTCGTCCCCTGCGCGAAGGTCAGGTCGATTTCCATCTGCCCCGAGGCATAGGACTGCGAGGAGATGTATTCGAGGTGATCGAGCCCGAACATCTGCTGCAGGATGGGGCGCACCACCGTATCGTTCACCGTATCGGCCGAGGCACCCGGATAGGTCACGGTAATGGCGATCTGGGGCGGCGCGATGGAGGGATACTGCGCGATGGGCAGGCGGAAGATCGACACCCCGCCCACGAGCATGATGATCAGCCCGATCACCCACGCGAAGACGGGCCGGTCAATGAAAAAGCGCGACACAGACATGGGGGATTATCCTGCCTTGGCCGGTTCTGCGGCGTCCTGCGGGGCGACGGTGTCGCCGGAATGGATTTTCTGCACGCCCTCAAGCACCACGCGCTCGCCGCTTTTCAGCCCGCCGGTCACCAGCCAGTCCGTGCCAATGGCCTGCCCGACCGTGATGGCGCGCAGGTTGACCTTGTTATCGCCGTCGACCACCCATACCTGCGGGTCACCGTGGGAGTTGCGCTGCACCGCCTGCTGCGGCACCAGCAGGGCGGTGGGGTCCAGCCCCTCCGCCAGTTGGGCATGCACGTACATGCCGGGCAGCAGCAGCCGCTCGGGATTGGGCATGACCGCGCGGACCACGACCGTGGCGGTGGCTTCATCCACGTTCACTTCCGAGAATTCCATGCTGCCGGAATGCTCGTAGGTCGTGCCATCCTCCAGCGTGATGCTGATGGAGGCGGCATTGTCGCCCGCGCGCGTCAGCCGCCCCTGCGCCAGCTCGCGCTTGAAGCGCAGCAGTTCGGTCGCGGGCAGGTTCACATCCACATAGATCGGGTCAAGCCGGGTGACGATGGCGACGTTGTTGGTCTGGTTGGCGGTGACCAGCGCGCCCACGGTCAGGATGGAGCGACCGATGCGGCCCGTGATCGGGGCATTCATGTGGGTGTAGCCCAGATCAACCGTGGCGCGCTCGAGCTGGCCCTTCGCGGTCAGGATATCGCCCTGGGCCGCGCGCTCGGCGGCCAGCGCGTCGTCATATTCCTGCTGGCTTACGGCATGGGCCTTGAGCAGCGGCCCGTAGCGCGTGAGCTTGGCACGCGCCGTGACCTCGCTGCCCTGGGCATGCAGGAGCTGGCCCTGCGCGCTGTCCACCGCAGCCTGATAGATGCTGGGATCGATCTGGTAGAGCTGCTGGCCTGCCTGCACGTCCGTGCCTTCAACGAACAGGCGCTTCTGGATCACGCCGCTGACCTGCGGGCGCACCTGCGCGATCTCGAACGCTTCGGTGCGGCCGGGCAACTGGGTGTGGATTTCCACCGGAGCGGCCTTGAGCGTCATGACCGTAACGGGCTGGGGCGGCATCTTGGGGGCAGCGGCATGCTTCTGGCACCCCGCCAGGGCGAGTATCAGAGCCGCCGGGGCTACGACACGGGAATATTGCATCATGGTCACCAACCGGCTTGAGGGCCGTAATCTAAAAATGTTTCTGAATCACGTCCGTGCTGTTTGCCGCACATAGCCGCCATAGGAAAGCCAAATAAGGAAACCATTTGGTTTTCAATGAATGGAAAACTATATCGTCTCCATAAGGCGGTCAAGCAGGGCACCCATTCAAAAATGGCCGGAGCAGATTACGAATGAGCAAGATTGGACGGGAAGGACACGGCTCCATGCATGATAACTGTGACACCCCGCGCCGCGGCCCCGGTCGCCCCCCGGAAATGGAGGAATGCGAACGCCGCGAACGTATTCTCGATGCGGCAAGCGAAGTGTTGCAGAAATGCGGCTATCATGCAGCCTCGATGGACAAGGTGGCCCAGCATTCCGCCATGTCCAAGCGCACGCTGTACCTCATGTTCCATTCCAAGCAGGACCTGTTCCACACGCTGGTCAGCAGCAGGCTGTTCAATGTCAGCCCCGGCAAATGCCTGCACATGGCCGACCCGGTGGAAGAACTGACCGAACTGCTCATGCGCCTTGGCGGCGTGATCCTGCGGCCCGACCGCATCAGCCTGATCCGCGCACTCGTTACCGAATCGCCACAATCGGAAGACATCCGCCAGATCCTGACCAGCCTGCGCGCGGGCGGAAAGGACAATGTGCTCACCACCTGGCTCGACCGTTACGTGCGGGCGCGCAACGGGCCGATGGAGAATATATCGATGTACGGCAACATGCTGTTTGGCATGACCATTGGCGACCTGATGCTGCAAAACCTGGCCTGCGCGCCTGATCAGTCATGGAGCGAGCAGGACATGCGGCCGCGTTTTCGCAGGGCGGTGCAGATTTTTCTGGCGGGCTTCAGCGATGGTTGCCCTGCGGCTTCCTAACGCGTTTCGGGGCACCGCCCCTGTTTGCTGACAGTGGGGGCACCTGAAGCTTTCCGATTATTGCGAAACCGGCTTTTCCGCTTCCGGTGGCACGGCTTTCGGGCAGCCTTCGGGCGCCACGCGATATGGCCCTCCGGCCAGGACCTCCAGGCACAGCACGCCCAGCCTGCCGGGGTTGCGTGGGCCGAGATGCAGCAATGCGCCGCCATCCGTCCAGCGGCAGGGTTCGGGGCGCGGGGCGTAAAAACCATCATGCCACCCTGCAGGCGCTTTCTGGGCCAGATGCATGACGATATGGCGGGCCACGGTGCCTTCAAACAGCTTGATGTGCCGGACCAGCACGCCACGCGGGCGGCGGTCATCGGCGCAGGCGCCAACCATGCTGACCGGGCGGACGGTGCGCGACATGATCCGCACGGTGCCAACATCCGGGGGCAGCATGAAGACCGCATAGCGATTGGCATCGCGCATCTTGCGCAGGGTAATGCCCTGATCGGTCATGAGGTGAAGATCAGCATCATGCGTTGTCACAGCCGCGGCTTCCGCCCTTCCCGGCGTGGGGTCCGCGCCTGACATGGCGCCGTTGGGGGGCATGCTGCCCGTGTTGGAACGGCTCATACCCGTGGTTAGGCCACCAGACATTTTCTTCCCCCATGGCATAAATTCCAGTTCCGGCAAGGCAACAGCGCCAGAACTGACATGGAGGAAAAATATCGGCGGAAAGCATTAAAAATATTCTAAGACGGTGCCTGAAAAGTCAGGCCAGTGCATGTGCTGCACTCGTGGAAATTCCGGGATGTCCCCTTTTTCAAAGATAGTGTTCTTTGAAGCTTTTCCTGATCTGGCATTTTACAATAACGGTTTTATCTGAATGCATTCCCCGGGCCATGCCTTCAGGGGCATAACAGGCGCGGATGCAGCCCTGCCGTCCATTTTTATAACCTCCTGCATCATGCGGTGCCGCGCTATCGTAATAACAGGCGTGTGAGAGCAAGGGAGAAGCTGCGTGGGTCAGACGTGGGGTGATTATCAGGCTGTCGTGCAGTTATCGGCAGGCCTGAATGTAGCCATTCTCAGCTTTGTGGATATCAGCCTGCCTGCCATAAAGGAACGCCGGCGCGTCTTTGCCAAGGCCCAGCAGGAACTCGACATGCACCGCGCGGCACCCGCGAAGCTGACCTCCGCCGCCCAGCTCGAGCATGACTGTCAGGTCGATGAAATGAACCAGAAGCTTTACCTGCTGTGGAAGCAATCCTCATCCTTCAGCAGCGAGGAAGATTCCCTTATCCATTCCACCGGCATCCTGGGCTTTATCGGCGCGGCACTCAGCCTGTTCCTGCTGTGGTATTCAGCGGAATATTATGATGCCAGCATCAACGTGACCGGCAAATTCGTAATCGGCCTGTCATTCTGTTCACTGATCGGGGCGTTCATCATCAATTTCATGACCGCATCGCAGGCCAACGTCTACACTAGGCAATGCAACCAGATCCGCACGGAAATGCGGCAGAAGCTGTAAAGCCTGCACGGCATGGAAACGGCGGCGCGTTCATGATTCCATTTCCTGAATGGACAATATTTGAGCGACACAAGTTCCGTGATCAGGAGTAATGTCTATATAGTTATTCGAAAAATCAGTCCTATTCTGGTTTTTTCATCAAATTTCATCATTGTCACGCCCGATCCGTTATGGCTCCAGAGGCTGGCAGATCCGATAGCATTCCTGAAATGATAGCAGTTTCCAGCAGCCTTCTTACCCCGGCGCATAATGCAGCATGAGCATACCATGCACTTCATCCCAACTGCCTGAGCGCGAATAACCGCCTTCCGCCCCCAGCCGCAGGGAAGGCGTCAACTGATAGACCGCCCGCGCCAGCACGTTGCCCGCAAGCCCCCCGGTGGACTGGCCCGCATACTGCTCGCGTGCCGCCAGCCCGCCTTCCCCCATGGGGAACATCGCCGTGGCGTGCTCTGTATAGTGCTGGTAGCCCGCTTCCCCCTTGAACAGCCAGGTCCACCGTCCCGCATGCCCGTCATAGGTCAGCGGCACCAGGGCGGCCATGAACGCATGCGGCGAGAAGTAGCCCCCCTGTCCCCAGGTAAAGAAATACGTGTTGCGCTTGTACCCGAAATACACAAGGTCCAGCCCCAGCCGCACATGATGCGCATCGTTGCGGTGCCAGACGAGGGCGGACCCGCCCGCACCGGCCTCGCTCTCGTGGTTGGCCACCGTATGGGTGCCCTGCATCACCGCATAGCCGCCGCCAGCATACAGGTTGTAGCCCGGCTGCGCCCATTCCAGTTGCCCATGCCCACGGTTGCGCGTGACCCCGCCCCAGACCTGCCCCGTGCCGGGGTCGCGCGCGCCGGAATAGGACAGCAGGCTGTCGGTCACCGCGCGGCGCTCGCCGGTCAGGCGCAGGGTCAGGCTGTGGGTCAGGTGCGGGGTGAGTTCAATGCCACCCAGCACGTTGGTCGTGGTGAAGCCCAGCGGCGTCGAGCCGACATCAGCCGCCAGCCACCGCCACTGGTAATGCGCCGACAGCGCCACCCCCGCCACGGCGGCAGGCACATGAAAGCCCGGTCGCACGCCATTGGCCGCAACGCTGCCATATTGCTGCGCCGTGGTGGTCGAGGCCAGCGGATCGCCCGACATGAGCACGCTGGGCATGACCGAGAAGGCAAACTGGTGCTGCGTGGACGAGAACGGCACGATGGCGGTCATGGGGATATTGACCACCGTCATGTGGCCCAGCCCCGGCTGGCCCGAACGGTCGCGGATTTCGAGGTTGCCATCCGCCTGCGGCGCCAGCGTGCGCGACAGGTAATCGGCCTGCCGGTCCAGCGCCTGCACGGGGGTCAGGTGCGGGTCGTAATGATAGATCTCCGGCATGCCAGCACCCATGCCGGGCACGAAATTCGTGCTGATATCAGGCCATTCATCTGCCGCCCGCACGCGCTGGGGCGCGCAGCCTGCATCAAGGCGCGTGCCGTGGCCGGTGGTGTCATCCTCATCGGGGCGGGGCGTGCAGTCGAGCGCGCGGGCGCGCTGCACGTCATGCAGGCGGCGGCGGTCATGGCCGGTCAGGCCATCAATCTCGGCCTTGATCTCCCACGTGTCGCCCCATTGCGGGTGGGTGGCCTGCAGGGTGCGGGCCATGTCACGGGCCGCGCGTTCATCGCCGCTGGCCAGGCTGTCACGCGCAAGGGCGGCCTGGGCCATCTTGTCATCGGGGCGCTGGGCCAGCGCCCTGCGGTCATAGGTCACGGCCTCACCGGGCAGCCTGCGGGCGGCATCGACACGCCCACGCGCCAGAAGCAGATCGGCATCGGTCGGGTTCTTCGCCAGCAGCGGGTCGATCAGGCGGCGGGCGGCATCGGGGTGGCCGTCCAAGTCATCGCGATCCGCCTGCGCGATTGCGAGGCTGCGCTGCATGTCGCGCAGGTCACGGGCCTGCACGGGTGTAAGATGCCTGCCCTGCATGATGGTGGGCAGGCCGTCGAGCACATGCTGCGCGGCCACGGGGTCATCCATCTGCATGAACAGCCCGGCATAGGACAGGCTCTGGTTCACGCTCACATGCCCCGCACTGCCCGCAAGGGCGCGGTGCAGCACGCCTGCAGCCGTCGCCACGGGTGCGTGGCGCCTGAGCAGCGCATCCACCACCAGCCGCGCCTGCGTGCCCTCGGGGTCGGGCAGGACGGGCATGGCTTCAAGCAGCGCGATGGCCTGCCCGTCATCGGCAGGGAGCGTATGGATCTGGTGCCACAGCCTGACCTGCGCCACGCCATCGGCCATGGCCGTGGTAATGTCCGCGCGCGGCAGGCGGGCAAGCAGCGCATCGGCGCGCGGCATATCCTGATCGAGCAGGGCGAAGCTGAAGCAGGCCTGCAGGTTCTCATCGGTTGTGGGGGCGGGATTGCACAGCGGCGCCATCAGCGCGCGGGCACGCGCGACCTGCCCCTGCGCCAGCCATAGCTGGGCCAGATGCAGGCGCAGCCAGCCATTGCGGGGCGCGTCACGCACGGCGTGCTCAAGCAGCATGGCCCGCTTGCCGGAGTCTGGCTCGCTCTCGGCCATGGCGCCGAGCAGCTTCGCCTCAAGGGTGGTCACGCCGGGGTAATGCGCGGCCCGCAGGCGCACGATCCAGCCTTCGGCCTCACTGAGCCTGCCCTCCTCGATCAGCACGTCAGACAGGGCGGCGGCGGCGGGCATGTCGCCGGGCGCCATCTGCAGCACCATGCGCCACCCCGCCTCGGCCTGCGCAAGCTGGTGGCGCGACTGTTCAATAATGGCCCGCACCCGCACGGTATCGACAATCCGGCCGTGGTCTTTTTCCACGGCGGGCAGCATGGCCCATGCTTCCTCATACTGGTGGCGGCCCACCAGCGCCCATAGCCGCGCAAGCTGCGGGTCGCCTCCTGGCGCATCCAGCCCGGCAAGGGCGGCACTTATGCCCTCATTCGTGAGGGCAAGGGCGTGCGCCTGCTCCAGAAAGGCGCGGGCGGCCTTCACGTCGCCCCGGCGCTGGGCCACGAGGCCAAGACCCTCCAGCGCCTCGGGGCGCGGCGTGGCGCCGCCCTGCATGGAGGTATGGAAATCGCTTTCCGCCTGGTCCAGTTCCCCATGCGCCAGCGCATGATAGCCCGCCCCCACCAGCGCCAGATGCTCGGCCAGCGCGCGGGCGCTCTCCTGCGCCTGAAGGCGGCTGGCCATGTCCGTGTCATCAGGGTGCAGCGCCAGCCATTCGCGGTAATAGGGGGCGGCCTGCGGGTCCGTGCCCATCCAGTCCAGCGTCTTGCGCCATGATTGCGTGGCCTCGTCACGAACGAAATCCGGCGTGGCGGGAGATGTGGCGAGCGCGCGCATGTCCTCGATCGCATCAACGCGGGTGGTCGGGCGGTAGCTCAGGGCCTGCGCCAGCGCCATGCGGATTTCAAGATCATGCGGCAAAAGGCTGCCCAGCGCGCGCAGGCGCTGCGTGGCCTCCGCGTAGCCCAGTATCGAACCCGACAGCACGCGGTCATATTCCAGCTCCGCTTCGGGCAACGGGTGGCCGCCATGGTAAATGCCGCGGTAAGCCAGCGTGGCCTGCAGGTTCTTGCCCGCATCCGCCAGCGCCCGTGCATGCGCCAGCGCCGCCGGGTCAACCGCCCCCTGCCCGATCCAGCCCTGCAGCACGTCAACCTGTGCCTGCGCGCCCCCCTGCGCCTGAAGGACCTGCACAGTGGCGCGTGCGCCGGCCATGTCATTTTCATGCACCTGCACGGCACCGAGCATGAGCCGGGCTTCCAGATTGTCCGGCTCTATGCGCAGCGCGCGCTCGAGCGCGTGCCGGGCATGGGCGTCATCGCCATGATGGATCCAGAACGCGCCTTCTTCTATCTGCGCGTTGAGAATGCCCTCGGCATAGCGCACGGGGGCCTGCGCCCAGGCGGGCGCGCACAGGCTGAACAGCCCGGCAAGGGCAACGCCGCCCCATGCCCTTGCCCCCGCGCCACGCCGGGCCGCAAGCTGGACGCGACGGAACGCGAAAGGCCGGTCATTCATGGTCATGGTCACAGGTCGCCCGTCAGATCATCGTTCAGGATGCGCCGCCTGCTGCGCGCGCCAAGTACCGTCATGGCCCAGAAGGTGCCACACAGCGTGGCCAGCCCCCCCAGCCCGCACAGCAGCAGCGGATGGCCGCCCAGATACCAGTCCGGCAGCATCCATGCGGGCATGTTGCCCACGGTATAGATCCCGCCCGTGCGGTAATTATCGAGCCGCGCCCCATGGCGGATCACCATATCGCCGTGAAAGCGCTGCATCGTGGCGGGGTCGCGCAGGTCATGCACCATGGCGGGCAATGCAGCAGGCACGCCGCCCAGCACGGCCACGACGGAACGGTGCGCGACAAAGGGCGACTGCGCCGCCACGACCGCGCCTTCGGTCAGGTTATATGCCGGTTCAGGCGCGCCGGGGTGCATCACCCGCATGCGCAGGCGGCGCAGCAGCGAGGGGCCGCGCACGTAACCCGCCTGCGCCAGCGCCGCCTGCCCGTTGCCCAGCCCGTCAAGCGTAGAAAAGATCAGGATGTCGCCGGTAATCGTGTCATCGACCGGCATGTCGGTGGTCCGCACGCTCACGCCGGTGGCGGGGTAGCGGTTGATGGCGCCTGCAAAGCCCATCATGTCCATAAAGGCAGCCAGCGTGTCGGGGGCGGGATGGGGCGGCAGCAGCACGGTCGTTTCCGACAGGTCGGCCATGCGCGAGAACGGAAAGGCGGAAGAGGCGAACATCGCCACGTCAGGCAGCACCGCAAAATGCCGCGACTTGGAAAAATCAATGGTGGAGGACGGGTCAAGTTCAACCACATCGGACGATGCAGCCGCTTCGGCCTGCGTCATGTGCCGGGGGTAGACATCAAAATACAGCCGCAGCGTGTTCTGCTGCCCCATTTTCCAGACCGGCAGTTCCAGGTCATGTTCTACCGGCGCGCCCGCCATGCGGAACGGATTGAGCGACCAGGTCACGAGCGGATAGGCATGCAGGAACGTGCCGTTGAGCATGACGCTGACATGGGATTTCCTGCGCTCCAGCACGTCCCCTTCCGGCGCGCTGAGCTGCAGCCGCGCCATGAACGGCCGCGACCGCCACGAGCGCAGGTCTGGCGGCAGCGACAGCGGCACCGTGAGCGTGCCCGATGTCAGGCCATGGGTGCGCAGGGCCGCTGTCGAGACCAGTTCGCGCAGGGTCACGGGCTGGTCGGTGCGCACAAGGCCCGGCGCATCATAGGGCTGGCGGGCAACAGGGTGCACGACGGATGCAGCGGCATAGACCCCCGCCGCATCATGCTCCGCACCCAGCACCAGCGCCCTTGCCGCTGTCGCGACATCGGCCATGCTGCGCCCGGTCACGACAAGGATCGTGCCGAAACCATCATGCGGGTTGGGCATAACCGCGAGTTCCGGCCCCGGCGGCAGCATGCCCCACGGCCCGGGCTGGTTCGGCGCGATGAGCACCGCATTGCCCTGCGCGGGCACGCCTGCCGTCACGTTGAAACTGATCTGGCGGTCCTGCGCATGGACGCCAAGCCATGAGGCCACCATGCCCGCCGCCTGCAGCACGGCGGGGTCTGACACGTCAGGCACGGCCAGGGTGACCACCGGCGTCTGCGCCGCATCGGGGTCAAGCACCGGATAGGGCAGCGCCGAGAGCAGCCGGTGGGGCACGAGGCTGACCGTAGTCAACGCAAGGGTGGACTCCGGTGAGATCCTGACCCATGCATCCGCATTGCTGACCCGCGCGGTAGCGGGCACGGGGGGGCGGGCATCTGGCCCGCAGGCCGCAAGACCCGCATTGCCGGTGGCCGGGCGCATGAACAAGCGGAAGTTGATCCTGTTATGCGTGTCAAAGAAAAACGGGCTGACAGGCAGGCTCACCGGACCGAACGCCCCGTCAGCCGCAGGACAGAGGACGCCGACATCCTGATTGTTGACACTGACGGCCACCGCTACCGGCCCCGCCGCATGCCCCATATGCGCGCGCCCCGAAAGGGCCAGCGTGCCGCCGGTAATGATGACATCGCGCCCGACCTGGACCCCGAACCCATGCAGCGGCGCATCGGCACGCAGCGCCATGTCGTCTTCCTGCCCGATCTCCGCAAGGCTGCGCGTGCGCGTGAGCGGCTGGTGCGAGACCCGATCCACGTCGAGCATGGTCATGTGCGCATCATCCACCGCAGTCACGGACTCGCCTGCCTGCTCTACCGGCGCCATGTCCGGCGGTGCGGGCGCGGCCTGCGCCCCCCCTGCCATGCCGCATAGCAGCAGGCCCACCATCACGAGCGGCAGGTTTGAATGACCTGTGCGCGAGGGACGGGCCGGGGGAATGACCAGATGCCGTGCCGGCAGTTTTTCTTCTGCGATCGGGGGAGGCGGCGCGGGCGGTGACGGCGCATCCGCCTGCCCGCGCGAATAGGGGCGGAACAGCGCGCAGATGCTGGCAAGCAGCATGTAAAGACTGTGGAGCGGCCTGTCAGGCGGGAAGTCGGACCACTGGGACCAGGCATCATCACGGCCAAACACCAGGGCCACGACCTGCTTCTCGGTCGCGAGGTCGGGTATGATCCATGCCACATGGGCACGGCCCTCATGCCGGTCGATGAGGGTGACGCGGAGCGTGATCGGGCCGGAGGCTAGGGTGGCGTGCAGGCGCAGTTCATCACCCACGGCAAGGGGCAGTGTGGGCGACAAGTCAAGCTGGCAGCCCCCCATCGACACATCCAGCGTGCGGCATGTGGTGAGCTGCGTATCGCCCGTGAACACGGTCAGCGGAATGCTGGCTGCAACGCGGTGGTTGCCGCGGCGCTGGCGGGTTTCACGCGCGGCGGCCACGCCGCCAAGCACGATGATCAGGCTGAACAGCACCCAGACCGAGTTGACCGCCATGGCGCGGAAGACAAGCGTTTCATGATAATGGACAATCGCGGCCCAGATGCCGCTCACCAGTCCCACCGCCAGCACCACGGCCATGATCACGCCGGGATAGGCCGCGCGCCATTCAAAATACTCGCGGTGCAGCAGGCCGCCCTTGTCCGTTACGTTGAACGTGCCCTTGTGCGGCGCAAGCAGGGTGATGAATGTCATGCGCACCAGAAAGGGGGCCAGCATGGATTCGTAGATCTCGCTCCAGAACGAATAGCGCCACCGCCCCTGCAGGCGCGACATGGTCATGGTGGTATGAAACAGGTGCGGCATGGCATAGACCGCAAGCTCATAAGGCGAGGCCGCGATCATGGTCACGCCCAGGAACAGATAGGCCAGTGGCGCCATGAGGAACATGATGCGCGGCATGGCGAAGAAGTAGTTCGTCGTCGCCGCCATGTAACAGATACGCTGCGTCAGGCGCAGGCCACGGCCGAGCATGGGGTTGTCGAGCCGCAGCATCTGGATCATGCCGCGCGCCCAGCGCACCCGCTGCCCGACCTGAAGCAGGAGGGTCTCGGTTTCAAGCCCCGCGGCCAGCGGCTCGCGCAGATAGGCCGTGCCCCACCCCTTGCGCTGCATGCGCAGGGCGGTGTGGGCATCTTCCGTCACGGTCTCGACGGCAAAGCCATTGATCGCTTCAATGGCCTCGCGCCGCAGCAGGGCGCACGACCCGCAGAAAAAGGTGGCATTCCAGAAATCATTGCCATCTTGCAAAAGCCCATAGAACAGGTTGCTCTCGGGCGGCACCTGCATGCCCCGGCTCATGTTGCGGCGGAACGGATCGGGGGAATAGAAGTGATGCGGGGTCTGCAATAGCGCGAGGTTGGGGTCGGCAACCATCCACCCCACGGTCTTTTTGAGGAACCCCCGCACCGGCACGTGGTCGCAGTCAAAGATCGCGATAAGGTCGCCCGTTGTCGCCTTGATGGCATGGTTGAGGTTGCCCGCCTTGGCGTGGCTACTGTCCGCGCGATTGATGTAGCCGGCGCCGACCTGCGCGGCAAAATCACGGAACGAGCGCCGCCGCCCGTCATCAAGGATATAGACATTCAGCTTGTCTGCCGGCCAGTCCATGGCCAGGCAGCCCAGCACCGTGGTGCGGACGATCGCCATATCCTCGTTATAGGTTGGCACATAGACATCAATGACCGGCCAACTGCTTTCATCTTCCGGCAGCGGGTGGATCTGCCGCCGCAGGGGCCAGGCCAACTGGAAATACGTAAAGCCCACCCGGAAGGTGGTATAGATTTCGCCGATCGCCAGCGCCAGAACCAGAACGGTCTGCAACACGCCATCGAGATCAAGCGTGGAGGTAAAGCGCCACACCAGATAGCGCCCGGACACCACGATGGACAGCACCATGAGGAAACAGCGCGACCAGCGTTCATCGTGCCGGCGAACCAGAAAGAACAGAATCGCACCCCCAATCGCCACGAAAAACTGGTGGTCGGGGGAGAGGTAGGTCAGGCAGACCACGGCCAGAAGTATGGCGAATAACGGGCCAGAAACGAGAGGAGATTTTAAAATGCGCCAGATCATGGAAATTCGTGACTGTACCGTGCGGGCCTTGAGCAGACTATTTAAAGGAGCGGATCAGGACCTTGTCACAGGATGATCCTTACGGTTTTACATCCATGACTGTATGAGCAAAAAATCAGGACCTATTATTACACGATGATTATTCATCATGTATATTTATTTCCTGTAATTGCGTTCAACAGGTTATGAATATATATATATTTTATAATAATTTTTCTCCCATTATATTGAAAATATAATTCTGTCAACGCCTGTGCCCGTGAAATCAGCACGACATGCCCGCAGGTTCAGGCATGTAGGTCATGGATTACATGCAACCAGAAGAATAAAAGAACCAGAATGATTGCAACCCTGACGAGAAATACCCTGCGCAGGAGGGGTTATTCCTCCACCATGTTCATCAATCCGGAGCCTTGCTTACGCTGTCCTTACAAGAGCAGGGCTTTTTCATTGATTCTTTTTTATCCACGTCTCAATTTTGGTCATGAACTCGGTCTCGATCCTGGCGTGCCTTAAAAGATCAAACACCTGCCTTTTATCCGCGACCGATGGCATCCAGTCATCGAGAGTTACATAAGACGCGTTCTTTCCAGCAAGGATCGATTTTACCACCATATCCGCGATAGCCCGGGCATGGGTGGCGCAGCACAGGGGACCATCGTGCTGGATACCATATTCGTCAGCGTCCCTGCTTCTATCTACAATGCCATCGCGCCCGAGGATGGAGATAAGCGACTGGCCTGCAATGAATTGGAGCGGCTTGGTGTTCTTCTCGTTAAATGTGCCCAGCATGTGCCAGTCACCCGTTCCCTCGGCTGAAGGAACATTCAGCGAGGCCATGCCAGAGAGATAGTGATCTGGTGATGTTTTTGGGATTATTTTCATCATAAATGTATCCGGGTGGTGTTCCGGGCACAAAAAAAGCCACCCTTATGGGGTGGCTTTTCTGTTGTCTTATCAGACACGTATATATGGTTGCGGGGGCAGGATTTGAACCTGCGGCCTTCAGGTTATGAGCCTGACGAGCTACCGGGCTGCTCCACCCCGCG
>NZ_JARWSK010000004.1 GCF_031081985.1 Komagataeibacter xylinus
CGCGGGGTGGAGCAGCCCGGTAGCTCGTCAGGCTCATAACCTGAAGGCCGCAGGTTCAAATCCTGCCCCCGCAACCAAGCCGAACATACTGATATCTAATAAAAAATGCCGCCCATAGAGGCGGCTTTTTTGTGTCCAGAATTTCTCCACAAAAAGTAAAGAGGAAGCAGACGGAAAGGTAAGCCGGTGGGCACCGTCCGTCGAAAACCAGACCGAACGAGCCTGGCTGCCGGCCATCATTGATGCCAAATCTGACATGCACCTCGCAGCGCTATTCCTGAAACTGCAGGCATCGACCGTAAAAGCCACAAAAAACCAGTCGACACCCGGCATCCCGGATTTCATGGACTGGAACCAGATCACGGCCCTGCCATGTTCAGGCGGCAGGTGGGGGGAACCTATTTTGCCATCATCACGCAGGCGATTGCCTCGGTTCTGACCATTCTGATTATTGGCCAGCAGGGTTATACCGGTGGGGTCGACGGGATTTATGGACCTGCGCAAGGCGCGCTCAGATCGCGACATGACCACCATAATACTGGCCCGGGGCACTGCCGTGCAGCGCTCACGATTGGCCCACGATCGGGAGGGAAAGAGGTCTGGCGCCGCCTTTGTCAGATACAGGCGGCGCCCGGGCGCCCTTTCATGCCATAGCGGCTACGGGAGCCTTTTCATCCATGAAGTCAGCCAGTTCGGCCAGCGTGGCAAAATGATAATCAGGAATAGTGGCTTCTTCTACGGCGATGGTCGCGCCATAGCCTTCCAGGCCCTGCCGACGTTCGATCCAGCATACGCAATAGCCCATTTCCCGCGCAATGCCGATATCATGGAACTGACTCTGGGCCACATGCAGGATCTTGTCCTTTACAATACCGTCACGACTCAGGCGCCCGCGCGTAAAGGCAAAGAATTCCGGGTCCGGCTTTTCACATAAGGCGTCGTCTACAGTAACGGTATCAAAGAAAGGATAGTCCAGCGACTTTTCCAGCCCTGAAAATGCCCAGCGCTGGCAATTTGTCATGGCCACCAGCTTGAAATGCTTCGAAAGCCGCTTCAGGGCCGCCACCGTATCGGGGAAGGGCTTCCAGTTGCGGGCATCCTGCGCAAAGGCCTCGGCAATGGCATCATCGCGCGGCAGGTCGAACTGTTCGGCCAGGATGTGATAGACGGGCACCATGTCATCGGGAAACAGGAGCGTGCCTGCGCGGTCATGCGCCGCGCCATAGGCGGCGAGAAAGGCCTCGCGGTCCATAGCCTGCCCCGCCGGGCCGCAATGGGTGCGGATGAAGTCCACCATGCCGCTTTCAAAATCAATCAGGGTTCCAACGACATCGAATGTCAGTACTTCAGGCCATGATTTCATGTCAGCACTCCTTGCCGCGATTGCTGGAATTCAGCGACATTTCATTATCTGAAGGTCAGTCCTTCATGAATCATGGCTATCATTACGAGTTAGAAATATCATGCTGAAGTCCATGTGGTTTTCAGCGCTTTGCGCCGTTCTGCCCCGACCGGGCAGGGCAAAAGCAAAAGACATTATGCCTGCCCGATTTGGGTCGCCTGCGCTTTCAGCGCCGCATGAACCACAGCATGCACGAGACAAGAAGGCTTATGAGCAGGCCGCTCGTAACCGGCATGTAAAGCGTGAAATTCGGCCGCTGTATCAGAATATCGCCCGGTAGCCTGCCAAGGGGCAGTCGCGACAGGAAGGGCCAGAACAGGCCCGCGGCAACAAGAAGCACGCCTGCGGCAATCAGAATACGGGGCATAAAGTATGATCCAGTCCAGTCATGATCGGCTTGTCCGTGCCTGTGTCACAGGTACGGTCTCCTGTCATAAAAATGGATATCATGCTGATGGGATCAAGCCCTGCTGGCGTGCGGCACGACCTGTCCTGCCCGGGGCCGCCATGCATAAGCGGCATGTGCGATGCCCCATATTCTGCCGTTTCATCCGGCGGGACGACATGGAATATCGTTTTTACATCGAAATATAATCGAATGGCGCATAACGGATGTGCCATCGTATTGTTCATCAAACGCTAGTGCTTCAACTGACGTCATGAGGGAATTGAATGGAATAGGCTCATCAATTCACTGTAATATCATATTATGTATCGCAAAATGCAAATGGGCTTAAGGCGCAGGGTTGTCTTGTTTTTACGGGCTGCGCCGGGGCGTGATGCATTGTCGTAATAATGGAGCGCATGATGAAATTAAAAGACTTCAAGGTTCTGACCTTTGACTGTTACGGCACCCTGATTGATTGGGAAACGGGCATCATCAACGCTCTTACCCCCCTGACATCACGCCTCAGGACACCGCTCAGCCGCGATGCCATCCTGCAGGCCCATGCCAAATATGAGTCCCGCCAGCAGAAATGGACCCCCGGCCGCCCTTACCCGGCCATTCTGGCAAGTGTCTATCGTCGCCTTGCAGAGGAGTGGGGCGTGCCGCATACCATTTCCGAAGCGCAGGATTACGGGCAGTCCGTTCCGAACTGGCCTGCATTCCCCGATAGCACTGACGCGCTTCAGTACCTCAAGCAGCATTTCAGGCTGGTGATCCTGTCCAATGTCGATGCCCGTTCCTTCAGTGGCAGCAATGCCCGGCTGAATGTCGTTTTTGATGGTATCTACACCGCCGAGGATATCGGGTCGTACAAGCCGTCCATGCGCAATTTCGACTACATGATCGAATACCTGGCCGACCTCGGGCTGGGGCCGTCAGATGTGCTGCACACGGCGGAAAGCCTGTTTCACGACCATCAGCCTGCCAATAAGGCCGGGCTTGCATCGTGCTGGATCTACCGCCGCCATGCGCAGGACGGGTTCGGGGCGACGATGGACCCTGGCGCGATGCCGAAAATTGATTTCCGCTTCAACTCCATGGCGGAACTGGCCGAGGCGCACAAGAAAGAGATGGCCGAAGGCTGAAGCCTGTTTTCCTGTCATCATTTCCCGATATCCCAGGTGTTGAGGTCATGTATGAAAAGCAGCGATAAACGACTGGGCATGGGCGCCGCGATTTCACGGCGTGATCTTATTCATGGCATAGCCGCAACCGCGCTTGGCGCTGGCATGATCCGCTCTGGCGCCAGCCAGGCCGCCACTCCCGGGCGCGTACAGACAGGACTGGGCAATTATGCGGGACCGATTGCGGATGCCGTAACCTATCCCCCCGTGCGTGAGGGCATGCGCGGCGCCCATCCCGGTGCGTTCGAGGCGGCACATGGCCGCCGTGATGGCGCAGCCTATCCTGCGCCGGTCCACACTGGCGAAACCTATGACCTTGTTGTGGTGGGGGGCGGGCTGAGCGGTCTCGCGGCGGCCTGTTTCTACCGCCGGCGCTTCGGGCCGGAGGCGCGGGTACTGGTGCTCGACAATCACGACGATTTCGGGGGGCATGCCAAGCGCAACGAATTTGTCAGTGATGGCCGCACGCTCATGACCACCGGGGGCTCGGCCTATTTCGTGGCCCCGGACCAGTGGACGGAGCAGGCGAAGGAATTCGTCAAAAGCCTTGGGGCCGATTTTACAGTCAAGCGCGAGGAAACCAATCCCTTCGCCGCGTTGGGCATGCGGCCTGCAACCTTCCTGTCGCGCGCGAGCGGGGGCGATGGGCGGCTTTACCCGCATGTCCATTTTACCGCGCCAACGCCCGAGTTCCTCAAAACGGCCAACCTGCCGCTGCGCGTGCGCCAGGACCTTGCCGCTGTCTATCACGGCACGGTCGATTACATGGCGGGCATGGCCACGGCGCAGAAGATCGCCCGCCTGCAATCCATAACATACAGGCAGTACCTGCTGGATTACGTGAAGGTGGCACCCGAGAGCCTGCCGTGGCTGCCGGGCGTGTGGTGCCTGAGCAAGACTGCGGCCAGCGCCTGGTTCGCCTATTTCCGTTATGCGCCGGGCTTTTCCACCCTGGGGGTGGCGCGCGCGCCCTATTCGCCCGAGGCCCCGGAGGACGAGGCGGCTGACTTCCATATGCCCGCGGGCAATTCGGATCTGGCGCGGCTTATGGTGCGCGAACTGGTGCCGCAATCCCTGCCACAGGGTACGTGGCAGTCGCTGGAAACAGTGCGGCTGCGCTATGACACGCTTGACCGCCCGAAGGCCCCGGCCCGCATCCGGCTGAACAGTATTGTGGTGCGTGTCCAGCATATTGGCAACGCCCCGGTCGGCCTGTTCGAGCCTGACACGCGCGAGGTCGCCGTGGATTACATGCGCGATGGCAAATGCAGCCGCGTGATGGCGAAGAATGTCATCCTGGCGGGCAATAACAACATGATCCCCTATCTGTGCCCTGAAATGCCCGAGGAACAGAAAGCCGCCCAGCACAAGGCCGTGCGCGCCGCCAACCAGATGACCACCGTGCTGATCCGTAACTGGGAGGCCTTCCGCAAGGCCGGGGCGAACCATATTGATACACCGGCCAGCTTTTTTGGCAGCTTTGCCCTTGATGTGCCGTGGGCCCCCAATGACGGGCCGCCGGACATGGACCCTGGCAAGGGCGCCATCGTGATCTTCATGACCGGGACCAATTCCGGTATCCTGAATAACGACACCATGACGCGCGCCATCATGGGCACCGACATGCCCGACAACCTGACCATGCAGCAGCAGTTCCGGATGGTGAGGATGGGCCTGCTCCAGACCCCCTTCGAAGTTTTTGAACGTGCCGTGCGCACCCAGATGAACGATGCACTGGGCCCCTATGGTTTTAATGCCGCGCGCGACATTGTGGGCATTACCGTCAATCGCTGGCCGCATGGTTTTGCCATGGCGCAGAATTCGCTCTTTGACCCGCCCAGCCCGACAGGCGAGCAGCCCTGCGAGATCGCCCGCCGCCAGTTTGGCCGGATTTCCATCGCCAATAGCGATGCTTCGGGGCAGGACCTGTGCAATACCGCCATCGACCAGGCCTGGCGCGCGGTAGAAGAAATGGTGCCCCATAATTACGGTTACTATAACAGGATATAATCATATTCACGATTGGCGGCCATGTTGTTGTCCCCTGTCGTGGCATGGAGCGTAAATGGACATGTACAGCAGATATTTCCCTACCCGGTTCCGGTCGCGCTGGCTTGGAACCGCGCTGGGCCTGTTGGTTGTGGCCGCAATGTCAGGAACGCCCGCGGCCCGGGCGGCGGAAGAGGCATGGCATGGCACCGATGCGCGCGAGCAGGTCTCTGCCGCCCTGCTGGGGCCGTGGAAAGCTGACATTGCCGCCTCGCATTACACCGACCCGCCGCCGCGCAAGGCGCTACGCTTCTTTTCCTATACGGAAGGGGGCAAGGTCCTTGTCTCCTTCATGACGCTGAATGCCAGTGGGCAGTTCAGTTCCGGGCACTGGGCGGCTCAGGTCGATGGCACGCCCGGCATCGAATATCATAGCCAGGGAGGCGCGATCCCGTTCAATGTGGTGTATTTTACAAAAGTCGATGATGACAATTACCACCTTGTCGTCAAAAGGAATGGCAAGGTGGAAATCACGGCAGATTACAGTCTCTCCAAGGACGGCAGGACACTGTCCTATCGTTATGGGGGCACGGTGGTTGTCTATCACCGTTGGGACATGATGGAATAAGGCCTGATGCAACCGGCGCCCACGATCCCATGATGCCGGACAGACATCTGCGTCACCTGCCGCCGTTACATGATGGAGAATGACATCTTATGGAAAAAATAAGCTGGAATGATTTTGAAAAGGTCCTGATCGTCGCTGGCACGATTGTCCGTGTCGAGGATTTTCCCGAAGCCCGCAAGCCAGCTTACAAAATATGGGCTGATTTCGGCCCCTATGGCGAACTGAAAACCAGTGCGCAGTTTACCAAACTGTATGACCGCGACACGCTGGTGGGGCGGCAGGTGATCGGGATCATCAATTTCCCCGAAAAGCAGATCGGTCCTTTCCGCTCGCAGTTCCTGCTATCGGGTTTTGAAACGCCGGAGGGCGTTGTGCTGGCATCGATTGAACGCAGCGTGCCCAATGGTACCCGGCTGAGCTGAATCCTGCCGCGCATTATGTTTGCATAAAGAAACGACATAAACAGAAATATGCCAGTACTATAAATGGCTGGAAATGATACGGTCTGGTCATGGTGGATAAGAAACATTCATCCTCCATGACCGGTATTCATCCAACCTTGCGGGGAACGGTACACGGCATGGGCAATACGGCTAATCATACCCTGTCCACGCTCCGGCAGCGTCACGTCATCATGATTGCCCTTGGCGGGGCCATTGGGGCGGGGCTGTTTGTGGGCAGCAGCGCTGCCATTGCCGCAGCGGGGCCAGCCGTGCTGGTGGCGTTCGTGGCGGTGGGGCTGCTGGTCATGCTGGTCATGCGCATGCTGGGTGAAATGGTAACGGCCCGCCCCGGCCGGGGCTCCTTCGTGGCCTATATCCGCGAGGCCCACGGTAATGGGGCGGCGTTTACCGCAGGCTGGCTGTACTGGTTTTTCTGGCTGGTCGTGCTGGGCAGTGAGGCGATTGCCGGTGCCATCTTGCTGCATGAAGGCATCAACCTGCCTGTCTGGCTACTGGCAACGGGGCTGATTGTCACACTCATGGTCATCAATCTGGTGGCGGTGCGCATATTTGGCGAATGTGAATTCTGGCTGTCCATGGTCAAGGTGGTCAGCATCGTACTATTCGTAATGCTGGGCAGCCTGTATGTCGGGCACCTGTTCGGGCCACCAGTGCCGGTGGTGCGTAACCTGATGGGGCATGGCGGTTTCATACCGCATGGTGGTATTGCGGTGCTTTCTATTGTTCCCACCGTTCTTTTTACCATGATCGGCTCTGAAATCGCGACGGTGGCGGCGGGGGAAACGACCGAACCGGCCCGCAATGTCGCGCATGTAACCCGCAGCCTGGGCACGCGGCTGACGTTATTCTACAGCCTCTCGATCGGCCTGATCCTGATGATCGTGCCGTGGAGCGACATCGTGCCGGGGCATTCGCCCTTTGTCATGGCCATGCAGGCCATGCACATTCCCGGGGCTGCCGCAGGCATGCGGATCGTGGTGCTGACGGCCGTGATCTCGTGCATGAATTCAAGCCTGTACATCACATCGCGCATTCTGGCGGAACTCGCACGCCATGGTGATGCCCCGGCGGCGCTACAGCATCATGGCCGGCATCATACGCCCGTCAATGCCATCGTGGCCAATTCCCTGGCCGGAGGTATTGTGGCGTTCGCCTCCATTGTTGCGCCTGATACGGTCTTTTCGTTCCTGCTCAGTTGCAGCGGGGCAGTCATCCTTGTGGTGTATTCCCTCATCATGACGGCTTATATCGTTCTACGCCGCAGGGCAGGCATGGCGGAACAGAAAGCGTGTTTCCATATGCCCCTGTTTCCTGCCGTCAATATTGCCTGCCTGGGCGCAGTGGTGATTATTTTCATTGCCATGTTCAGCAATCCCGCGCAGCGGGAAACGGCTGTTGCCAGCCTCGGCACATGCCTGCTGTTTGTCGTGATTTACATGGTGCGGCAGCGCGGACGCCGTGCCTGATTGGCGTGGTCGGGGCCGCGCAATAAATATCGGCTTATCATAAGAAAGCTTTTTGCAAAAAGCGTTAGAAGCGGCGATATCCAGAAAACTTTATCGGGCCAGCATAATAAAAAGGCCGGGATATGCCATATCCCGGCCTTTTTAACAGCTATGGAGTCTTGATCAGCCCTTAAGCGCGGCGCGCACATCCGCATCGTCGCGCACGGCATCGAGCACGTCGGTCAGGCGGTCGCACAGCAGGTCGACTTCTTCGGTGGTGCAGCACAGCGGCGGGGCAAGGCCGATGATGTCATCACCAAAGGCACGGAACAGCACGCCCTTTTCATAGCCGATTTTTGACAGCTTGCTGGCAATCTTGAGCTTCGCATCCGGCTTGCGCTTGGTCATCTTGTCGGTAACCAGTTCAATCCCGGCCAGCATGCCGCTTGCGCGCACATCGCCCACCAGTGCGTGGTTGCCCAGCGCATGCAGGCGTTGGGCCAGGTGTTCACCTGCCTTCACGCCATTGGCCAGCAGGCCCTGCTCATACAGATCCAGCACGGCCAGGCCGATGGCGGCGCTGACGGGGTGCGCGCTGTAGGTCATGCCATGGCCAACCGGAACACCGGGGGGGGTGTTGTCGCGGATGGTGGTGTAAATATCTTCAGACATGAACACGGCACCCATCGGGGCATAACCCGATGTCAGGCCCTTGGCGACCGTCATCATGTCGGGCACCACGTTTTCGCGTTCGCAGGCGAACAGGGGGCCGGTGCGGCCAAAACCCGTAATGACCTCATCGGCCACGAACAGGATGCCCAGCTCACGGCATGTCTCGCGCATGGCCTTCATCCAGCCTGCGGGCGGCACGATCACCCCGCCCGAACCCTGCACGGGTTCGCAGAAGAAGGCCGCAACCTTGTCAGCACCCAGTTCGGCCACCTTGGCCTTGAGCGAGGCCACGGAGGCGGCGATGATGGCGGCATCGCTATTGTCACCGGGGTGGCGATAGGCATAGGGGCTGGGAATATGATGCTGCCACGACAGGGGTACATCGGCATCACGATGGAAGGCCGCCAGTGCGGTCAGCCCCGCGCCCGTATAGGTGGAACCGTGATAGCCGCGCGCCAGGCCAATGACATGACGGCGCTCGGGCGTGCCGCGGGCATGCTGGTAGAAACGGATGAAGCGCAGCGCGCTGTCCACCGCATCCGACCCGCCCTGCGAAAAGAAGATACGGTTCAGATTGCCCGGTGCGCGCCCGGCCAGCCGGCCCGCAAGGGTAATGGCAGGTTCGCTGGCAAAGCCGAAATAGCCCGTGGCATAGGGCAGGCGGGCCATCTGTTCGGTCGCGGCCTCGACCACGCTCTTGCAGCCATAACCGACATTGACGCACCACAGGCCGGAAAAGCCATCAAGCAGTTCCTTGCCGTGAATGTCCTTGAGCCAGGCGCCATGGCCTGAGTGCAGGATACGGGGGCCGGCCTCTTCCTGATCTCGCCAGGAGGAAACGGGATGGATCAGGTGATCCCGGTCGATGGAAATCAGTTTTTCTGGGGTCATGTCGCGCTTGGCCAAATGTTATGGAGTTTTAACAGACCTGTTGATTGTGTCACACACCAACAGAAGATGTTACGGGAAATGCCGCCACCAGGGGCAGATTATGCCGTTTCCATCATGTGTGCAGCCCATCATCCTGATGGCATGGCGGTGATTCTGGTAATATTCCGGCCCTGCCTTGCGGGCAGGGCGCGCAATTTACGCATCATTACTGTCCAGCAGGCTTTCAATCGCCACGGCGGATTTGATGATCGGAGATTTAATGACAATATAGCTGAAATATTTTTCAATGCCGATGTTGCGATCCAGCATTGTTTCAACAATTTCCTGATAATGATCCACGCTTTTGGTCATGAACTTCAGCAGGTAATCATATCCGCCACTGACCAGATGGCATTCCACGACTGATGATATCTTCTGGATATAGGTCTCGAAGCGCGAAAAATCATCCCGCCGGTGGTCCGATAGTGTCACTTCGGTAAAGACCGTGAGCAGGCTGCTGATTTTCTGTAAATTGATCTGTGCGCCATAACTGACGATATATCCTGCTTTTTCCAGCCGCTTGACCCTGATCAGGCATGGGCTGGCCGACAGGCCCACCCGGCGTGCGAGTTCCACGTTGGTCAGTCGTCCGTTGCGCTGCAGTTGCGCAAGGATACGCAGGTCAATCCGGTCCAGTTTGGGCTGGGATATCATGTTGGCCGATTACCTTTGTCCATATAAAAACCGCTGTTGTGGCATTGATGCGCGCAGTGCAGCACGAAGGTGGCATGTCCGCACGGATAAGAAAAGAAGATCGCATGCCTTCGGCTTCATGTCATGCATTCCGCGCGCCAAGAGGGAGGCGCGCGAAGGCGCCCCCCAACAGTACGAATGCGCGCAGCGCCCGCCAGCCCCGGTTACTGGAACCGTTTTATATGGAAGGGTTCCAGCGGAATGTCGGTGTGCCCGGTTGCAATCAGTTCCGCCATGGTCATGCCCACGCCGGGGCCAAGCTGGAAGCCGTGACCACAGAAACCGAAGGCGTAGAACAGGCCGGGCACCTTGCTGCTCGGCCCCATGATGGGCAGGTTGTCGCCCACATATCCTTCCACGCCCGACCATGTGCGGATCACGCGCAGCCGTGCGATCTGCGGCACCAGCCGTGCGAGATAGGGCATCTGGCGCATGGTGTTGAGCGGGTCGATGGGCGAGCGCTTGGCCACGAGGTCCGCCACGCTGCGCCGGCCGCCGCCATACACGATGTTGCCGCGCTTGACCTGCCGCAGATAGACGCCTTCTTCCAGCACGCTCGAGGCACTGCCGATGACCGGCCCGATGCGGTAGGGCAGCGGTTCGGTCACCCCCATCTGCGGGCCGTTGGCGGCAAAGGGAATATCCTCGCCGAAGGAGGCGGCCATGGCCCGGCCCCATGCCCCGCTTGAAATCTGGAGAAGGGGGGCCTGGAAGGAATGTCCGTCGCGGGTCTCGACGATGAAGTCCTCGGATGTTTTCGTAATGGCGCACACTTCGGTGTTTTCGATCACCCGCGCGCCAGCACGCCGTGCCGCGCGCCCGAAGGCCGGGGCGGCCAGGCGCGGATTGGCATGCCCATCGAGCGGGGAATAGGAAACCGTGCGGATGTCGGGGCCGACCATGGGGAACTTCGCGCGCGCCTGATCCCCGGTCATGATGGTCAGGTCAAGGCCGTAGGGCTTGCAGTCAACCGCGTATTTTTCCAGCCGGGCGCCGTCTTTTTCGCTGGTGGTGACCAGGATGTGCCCGCTCATGACAAACTCGGCGTCTTCTCCGATCAGGCGGGGCAGGTTGATCCAGATGTCGCGCGAGCGGTTGGCCAGCGGCAACTGGCCCAGGTAGCGGCTCTGCCGCCGCACATTGCCAAAATTGACGCCACTTGCGGCCTGCCCCACGAGGTTACGTTCCAGCAGGATGACCGACAGCCCCTGCCTGCGCAGGAAAAAGGCTGTAGCAGCCCCCATGAAGCCACCGCCGACAATAATCACATCGGCCTGCATGCGGTTGGTCGGATAGGTGGTCATGATTTTACCGTGCAGTTGAGGGGGAGGGGCTTGACGGGCGCTGCGGTGCGCAGGCGGCCGACTTCACGCACGGGGACATTGCGCGCCGCAGCCAGAATCTCGGCTGCAGCAAGGCCGCACATGCGCCCCTGGCACCGCCCCATGCCCGGGCGGGTGAGGGCCTTGGCGCGGTTCATCTCGGGGGCATCGAGTTCGCCTGCCGCCCGCCGGATCTCGCCCGCCGTTATGTTCTCGCACCGGCAGACCACCGTCTCGTCGGGCAGGGCGCGGGCCAGGTGCGCAGGCCAGGGGAACGCTTCGGCCAGGCCCCGACCAAAGCGGTTCATGATGGCCAGCGTCTCGTGCAGTTGCGTGAACTCGGTGTCTTCAACGCCATGGCCGCCATCGCGCAGCACGGCGCAGGCAGCAAGCTGGCCGGCAGCCTCGGCCGCGTCGGCCCCGCGCAGCAGCACGCCATCGCCCGCTAGATACACATCGGGCCGGCTGGTGCGGCCATTACGGTCAACATGCGGGCGCCACTGGGTAAAGCAGGGGTCGAATGTGAAATCGCATTTCAGCAGGTCCGCGAGCTGCGTTTCCGAGCGCAGTCCGTAGCCAATGCCCACCGCATCGCACGAGACCTGGCGCAGCCTGCCCCGGCTGTCGCACCATGTTACGCCGGATACCTGGTTGTTGCTGGCTTCAATGGCGCGTGGCGTAATGCCTGCATGCAGCCGCACGCCCGCACGCGCAAGGTCGGCCATGTAGCGCACGCCATTGGCCACGACCCGTGCCCGGCTGGCCATGCGCCGCAGGCCCTTCATGCGCGTGGACAGCGCACTGGTATCAAGAACGGCAGCAGGTCTGGCCCCGGCCTGCAGGTATTGCCAGGCCACGAGATAGAGCAGCGGGCCAGTGCCCATGAAAACCGGCTTCTGCCCGATGGCGCAGGCCTGTGCCTTCAGCGCGATCTGGGCGGCGCCAAGGCTGTAGGCGCCCGGCGTGGTCCAGCCCGGCACCGGCATGATCCGGTCGGTCGCTCCCGATGCGATAATGACCCGGCTAAACGGCACGATGGTTACATCCTGCCCGCATACGGTCATGAGCCCTTCATCCGAAACGCCCCATACGGTCGTGCCGGGGTGGTAGTCGATATGAGGGCGCAGCAGGTCAAAATCGGTGTGCAGGGCGGTCGCCTTCGCCGCCTCGGTGCCGTACAGCTTTTCGGGCGTGCGATGGAAATTTTCCGGCTGGCGGCGATAGATCTGCCCGCCCTGGCGGTCGTTTTCATCAATGACGACCGGGCGCAGGCCCGCCTGCACCAGCCGCTGTGCCGCGCGCGTGCCGGCAGGCCCCGCGCCGATGACGATTACAGGTTCGTCAGCCATGGGACCTCCGTTGTGGTAATGCGCATGCCGGGCTGGGCCGGGGTCGAACACGCGCGGAGCTGCGTGCCATCTTCGGTCCAGACCCAGCAGTCCTGGCATGCTCCCATCAGGCAGAACCCTGCCCGTGGTGCGTTGTCGAATTCATTGTGGCGCAACTGTCTGGTCCGTGTCAGCAGGGCGACCAGCAAGGTATCGCCTTCCAGCGCCTCGATTTCATGGCCATCCACGAACAGGCGTATGGTTTTTCGGTCTTTTTCGGCTACACGTCGGAATAAAGCCGGCATGGGTTCTCTCTTGGTTGGGTCCGCTGGCAGGGCATATGATATGAGGATGCGACCTGAATTCACATATCCAAAACAGTCACGCAGCGGGAATGAAATTTGTTTAAAAAAAACAGGTGCAGGAAAGCATGAATGACCGTTTTTGTGGCGAGTACGAAACATAATGTCCAGCCCGCGCGGTACAATGGCGGGTACGACCTGCGTGTCATGCCGCCCCGCTGAGGGAGGCTGCGCCCGGCGCTGCCTGGGCCGGCATTACGGATAAAACGCATATTGGCTCAGGAAACACTTCATGTCGTCCTCACTGTCTTTCGATCCGGTTCTTGCCGATATTCCCGCTGGCCATTACATCGGCGGCCAGTTGCTCGCCGGTGGGGAGCGGATTGCGGTACACGCGCCCTCGAGCGGGGCGGTGGTGGGGCACATCCCTGCGGGAAGTGCCGACACCGTCGATCAGGCCGTGCGCCGGGCGGCGCACGTGCAGGCGGCAAGCGGCTGGGCCACCTGCGCCCCGCGGGAGCGCGCGCGGGTGATCCGGGAGTGGGCGCGGCTGGTTGAGGAAAATGCCGAACGGCTGGCCCGCCTGGAATCCTTCTGCTCCACCCGCCCCATTGCCGAGACCACGGCATGGGATGTGCCGTTTACGGCGGAAGGCATGCGTTTCTTCGCGGAATATGCCGACAAGCTGGGCGGCGATGTGGCAGCCACTGAGTCGAACCTGCTGGGCATGACGATTGCCGAGCCCTATGGCGTGATCGGCGCCATCGCGCCATGGAACTTCCCGCTGGTCATGGGAAGCTGGAAAGTGCTGCCCGCCTTGGTGGCGGGCAATGGCGTGGTGCTCAAGCCATCGGAAATGACACCGTTCTCCGTCGTGCTGCTGGCCCAGCTTGGCGAGCAGGCGGGCCTGCCCGCGGGGCTGTTCAATGTGGTGCAGGGAGCAGGCGGCGTGGTGGGGGCGGCGCTGTCGCGGCACCCGCTGGTGGGCAAGCTGACCTTTACGGGTTCCACCCGCACGGGCATCGCGGTTATGCAGGCGGCGGCTGAAAGCGGGCCCAAGCCGGTTACGCTGGAGCTTGGCGGCAAGAGCCCGCAGGTGGTCTATCAGGATATCAGTTGTATCGACACGGTGGCTGCCCGCATCTTCCGCGCCTTTACCGGCAATGCCGGACAGGTGTGCGTGACGGGTTCGCGCCTGATCGTGCATGAAAAGGTCGCAGCCCCCCTCATCGAGCGTATCGCCACGCTGGCGGGGCAGGTACGCCCCGGCCCCACATGGGATGGGGCGGCGGCCTATGCGCCGATCATTTCCATCCCCCAGGCGCAGCGGATAGAAGACATTCTCAGTCGCGCCTGTGCCGCGGGCGCGCAGCAGGCCGTGCCCATGCGCCGGTTGCTGCCGGAGAGTGGCGGGGTTTTCCTCTCGCCTGCGGTGCTGACCAATGTGACCATGCAGAACGTGGCCGTGCGTGAGGAAATCTTTGGCCCGGTCCTGACCGTGCAGACCTTCCGGGAGGAAGAGGAGGCCATGGCGCTGGCCGAGCACCCTGAATACGGGCTGGCCGCTGGCGTACATACCGCTGACCTCGGTCGCGCCATGCGCGCGGTCAGGCGGCTGAAGGCGGGCACGGTGTGGGTCAACCGTTACGGGCGGTCGGCTGATTTTGTCATTCCCACCGGCGGCTTTGGCGGCTCGGGCATTGGCAAGGATCTTGGGCGGCAGGCGGTGGAAGCCAACCTGCGGCACAAGAGCGTGCTGATGTCTTTTGAAGGATAAGACGCAATGAACCGGGCCGCATGCCTTACCGAACTGACCGCCCTGCGGCATGACCTGCACGCCCACCCTGAACTGCGCTTCGAGGAAGTCCGCACGGCCGATCTGGTCTGTGAATACCTGACGGAACTCGGTTATGCGCCTGTCCGTGGCCTTGCCACGACGGGGGTCGTCGCAACCCTGCATGGCAACCGGCCCGGCCCATCGATCATATTGCGCGCGGATATGGATGCGCTGCCGGTGCATGAGCGCAGCGCGCATGGCCATGTCTCGCGCCATGCGGGCCGGATGCATGCCTGCGGGCATGACGGGCACACGGTCATGCTGCTTGGTGCTGCCGCCCGGCTGGCGGAACGGCCACCGGAGCATGGGGTGATTCATTTCGTCTTCCAGCCCGGCGAGGAAGGGGGTGCGGGCGCGCGCGTGATGATCGAGGAAGGGCTGTTCACGCGCTTTCCGGCCGAAGCGTGTTTCGGGCTGCATAACTGGCCCGGCCTGCCTGCAGGCCAGCTTGCGGTGCGCAATGGGCCGATCATGGCGGGGGGGTGGCGGTTCCGTATCTGCATCAGGGGGCGGGGGGCGCATGCGGCGCAGCCCCACCTTTCAGCCGATCCGGTTCTGGCGGGTGCGGCGCTGGTGCAGGCCATGCAGCAGCTTGTGGCGCGGCGCACGAACCCGCTGGTTCCGGCCGTGGTTTCGGTCTGTACATTCCATGCAGGCAGCACGGACAATATCATTCCCGAGCAGGCGGAACTCGCTGGCACGATCCGGGCGCTGGACCGTGACACGCTCGAGCGCCTGCGTGAAGAACTGGTGGACCTTGCCGCGGGCATGGCGCAGGCGGGCGGGGTTGAAATGACGGTGGACTATCACAGCCCGTATCCCGTCACCGTCAATGCGGCAGCACCCACGCGCATTGTAGGCGAAGTGATGCGTGAAATGAATGCGGATACGGCCTGGCCGCCCGCCGATACCGATGTGCCGCCCAGCCTGGCCTCTGAAGATTTCGGCTTCATGCTCGAGCAGCGTCCGGGCACCTATGCCATGATCGGTAATGGCCCGTCGGCTGCCCTGCATGCACCGGATTATGATTTCAATGACAGCGTGATTGGTCGTGGCGTGACCTACTGGGAGCGCCTGGCCCGTTATTATCTTGCGCAACAGACGCGGAGAGATGAAGTATCATGAAGACATACAAGATCGCGGTCCTGCCCGGTGATGGCATTGGCAAGGAAGTCATGCCGCCTGCGCTGAAGGTGCTCGATACCATCGGCAAGATCTGCGATATCGGTTTCCAGTATTCCGAATATGACTGGAGCTGCGAAACCTATCTCGCGACCGGCAGTATGATGCCAGCCGATGGCATGGACCGCCTGTCGCAGCATGATGCCATCCTGCTCGGTGCGGTGGGGTATCCGACCGTGCCGGACCATATCTCGCTGTGGGGGATGCTGATTCCCATCCGGCGTGATTTTGACCAGTACGTCAACCTGCGCCCCGTCCGCCTGCTGCCCGGCATTCGCTGCCCGCTGGCTGACCGCAAGCCCGGAGACATTGATTTCTGGATCGTGCGCGAAAATACCGAGGGCGAATATTCGCGCATCGGCGGCCGTTTTGCCGAGGGCACGGATGCCGAAGGCGTGGTGCAGACCGCCGTGTTCACCCGGCACGGCACGGACCGCATCATCCGGTATGCCTTTGAACTGGCCAAGAAGCTGGATCGCCCGCATGTTTCATCGGCCACGAAGTCCAACGGCCTGTTCCATTCCATGCCGTTTTGGGATGAGCGGTTCGAGAAAATGGCCGCGCGGTATCCCGGCACGCGCATAGACAGCCACCATATCGATATCCTGACAGCACGCTTTGTCCTGTCGCCGGAATATTTTGATGTCGTGGTTGGCAGCAACCTGTTTGGCGATATCCTGTCCGATCTCGGGCCGGGGGTAACGGGCACGATCGCGGTGGCGCCGTCCGCCAATATCAATCCCGAGCGGCGTTACCCCTCCATGTTCGAACCCGTGCATGGGTCCGCCCCCGATATTGCCGGGCGCAACATCGCCAATCCCGTTGGCCAGATCTGGGCGGCTTCCATGATGCTCGATCACCTTGGCGAGCCGGAAGCCGGGCGCATGGTGCTCAAGGCCATCGAGACGGTCCTGGCCAACCCCGCAGCCCCGCGCACGCCTGATATTGGCGGCAAGGCCAGCACGGCACAGTTCGGGGATGCCATTGCCGCGGTCCTGCACGATATGCGCTGACAGGCGCCTGGGACAGCATGCTGTCGATCGTTGCCCATGATGGACAGGCGAACGTGCGGACATGCTGATCCGCACGGAGTGGAGCAGATGAACCGGGTCGTGCTGGTTCATCTGCTTTTTTTATGGGGCGGCAAGTAACGGCATGAATTGTTACAATATTTTATCTATTAGGTGGCCGCCTGTGGCATGGTAGGGTGTGCGGTTGCTGGCGGAGAAATATAGGCAGGGCTGTCCTATTGCTATTTTTTGATATAATATCTTGATATAAATGAATTTTAAAATAATTGCATCATGAATCTGTCAGGGCCAGAAAGGCTGTGCATGCAGCCTGCATGTCCCTGTTGTGGGTAGCCGTGGCATATTCTGCTTTATGAATCGTTTCATGCTGCCATAGTGGCATGATCTGCGCTTCCTATGAGGATGCAGGGCGTTCCGCCAGGCGTGGATCAGATGGGCATTCTGACATAACTCTCTGTAGAGAATGAAGAATTGGCATATTTTTCCCGCCCGGACGCAGGAAAGCAGACCCTGCTCGTGTTGGTTTCCAATTCGATACATTATGCTGAAAATCATATATAAACGGGTATTCCCGCATGGTGTTTTCATGATTTATTGGTGAGCACTACGGAATGAGGTGTTATCCTGTCATGTCCCTTTTTAAGCCCAAATTCATCACCTTCGACTGCTATGGCACGCTGATCCATTTCGAGATGGGTGAGACGGCCCGCAAGCTTTATGCCGACGTCATCGCGCCCGAGCACATGGACCAGTTCGTGGCCGACTTTGCCGGTTACCGCCTTGATGAAGTGCTTGGCGCGTGGAAGCCGTACCGTTACGTCGTGCTGGGCGCGATCGAGCGCACCTGCAAGCGCTGGAACATTCCGTTCGACGTGGCCGTTGCCAACAAGTTTTACGATGCCGTGCCGACATGGGGGCCGTGGCCCGATGTGACCGAGCCGCTGCGCCGCGTGGCCAAGGAATTCCCGCTCGTCATCCTGTCCAACGCCATGAACTCGCAGATCCATTCCAACGTCGCGAATATCGGCGCGCCTTTCCATAAGGTGCTCACGGCAGAAGACGCGCAGGCCTACAAGCCGCGCATGCGCGCGTTTGAATACATGTTCGACCAGCTCGGCTGCGGGCCGGAAGACATCCTGCACGTCTCGTCTTCCCTGCGTTACGACCTCATGCCCGCGCGTGACCTTGGCATTCGCAACAAGGTGTTCGTGGCCCGCGGGCATGAACCCTCCACGCCGGAATACGGTTATACCGAAATCAGGGATATCGGGGGCCTTCCAGGCGTTCTGGGCCTGTAAACCGGCAGGCGCGCGTTACGGACGTCCGGGATCACCACACCGCAGGAAAGCACGAGCATGACACTTGCCAGCAACTGGTTGGACACGCCGAACGCCCGCGTGCCGGGTGTCATGTGGTGGTGGCGGGCGGTCCTGCCTGCGGGCGCGCCTTCCTGATGCGGGGCGGTCGTGCTCCCTATGGTAAGGCAGGCGCGCTGGGCCGACGTCAGGCGCTGCGCCTGGCAGGTGCCGGGCTGTTTGCGGCAACCCTGCCCGCGCGCGCGGTCCGGGCCGCAGGCGCGCAGGATCCGCAGCCCCGCCGGGGCGGACACCTGAATTTTGCAGGTCTTGCCGCCTCAACGGCGGATACGCTGGACCCGGCGCGTTTTGCCCTGGCAACCGATTATATCCGTGGCCATATGTTCTATGATGGCCTGGTCATGCTCGATGCGGAAATGATGCCGCATCCGGCCCTTGCCGAACGCCTCGAGAGTGATGACCTGCAGACATGGCACATCACCCTGCGCCGTGGCGTGACCTTTCATGACGGCGCGGCGCTGACGGCGGCGGATGTGGTTTATTCGCTGGCACGGCACAAGGACCCGGCCGTGGGCTCCCAGCAGCGTGTCATTGCGCAGGAAATGGCGGACATACAAGCTGTTGGCCCGCTGGACGTGCGCGTGACGCTGCGTGGACCAAATGCCGATTTCCCGTCCATGCTCGGCATTGTCAGTTTCAGTATCGTGCGCAATGGCACGACGGATTTCTCGCAGGCCAATGGCACCGGCCCCTACACCTGCACGGAATTTACGCCCGGCGTGCGTACGTCGGGGCAGCGCAACCCGGATTACTGGCGCAGTCCCGCGCCCTGGCTGGACAGTGTCGACATGATCGGCATTTCCGATGACATGTCGCGCCACAATGCGCTGCTGTCGCATGACGTGGATATCATTGCCTCGGTCAATCCGCGCCTTGTGCGCCTGTTGCGCACGCGCGGGTTCGGGATCATGGAAAGCCCGGTGGGCACCTATACCGATCTGGCCATCCGCCTTGATGAAGGGCCGGGCCGGTCGCAGGATTTTGTCACGGGCATGAAATACCTGTTCAATCGCGAGCAGGTGCGTGATTCCGTTTTTCTGGGTTTTGCCCGGATGGGCAATGACCAGCCCATTCCGCCCGAGCACCGCTATTTTGCCGCCGACCTGCCGCAGCGCCCCTTTGATCCTGACCGTGCGCGTTTTTACCTCAGGCGCTCGGGCATGATGGAAACGGGCGTGCCGCTGGTCTGTTCGCCTGCGGCGCTGGCCTCGGTCGATATTGCGGTCGTGCTGCAATATGCCGCCCAGCAGGTTGGCCTGAGCCTGCCCATCCGCCGCATGCCCGCCGATGGATACTGGACGGAATACTGGATGAAGACCCCGATGGGGTTTGGCAATACCAATCCCCGCCCGTCGCTGGACATGACGTTTGCCCTCAACTTCGCCTCGGGCGCGCCGTGGAATGAATCGCGCTGGCGCGACCCGCGCTTTGACCAGTTGCTGCTTGCCGCGCGTGCCCAGCGCGACGAGGCTGTGCGGCGCCAGATCTATCACGACATGCAGGTAATGATCCATGAGGGGGCGGGCATCTGCCTGCCGGCCTTCACCACCAGCCTTGATGCCTTCAATCCGCGCGTGCGTGGTCTGGCGCCAAGCCAGGCGGGGCAGTTGATGGGGTTTGATTTCCTCAGTCACGTCTGGCTGGACGATGCGGCGGGAGGGGCGGCATGAACGCGCGCCTGGCCAGGCTGGTGCTGCGCCGGATCGGGGCGGCATTGTGCTCGCTCCTGTTCGTGGTGGTGGCGATCTTTGCCCTGACCGCAGCCCTGCCCGGTGATGTGGCGGATATGCTGCTGGGCCAGAATGCAACGCCCGATGCCACGCAGGCCCTGCGGCATGCGCTGCATCTCGACCAGCCGCTGTGGCTGCGTTTCATGCACTGGTGTGGCGGCATGCTGCATGGCAATGCGGGCAATTCGCTGCTGACCGGGCGCCCGGTGAGCGAGATGCTGGCCCCGCGGCTGTATAACTCCCTGCTGCTGGCTGGCGCCACCACGCTGGTTGCCGTGCCGCTGGCGCTGGTGCTCGGGCTGGCCTGCGCAACATGGCGCGACAGCGTTTTTGACCGTGTCATGACGGTGCTCACGCTGGGTATTGTCTCGGTGCCCGCCTTCCTCATCGCCACGGTGTCGGTATTCGTGTTTGCCGTGCAGTTCAGGGTCGTGCCGGCGCTGTCCGATATCCGCTCGATCCATTCCGTGGGGCAGTTTTTCCTCACCTTCGCCATGCCGGTGGCCACGCTGGCCAGCATTACCATGGCGCAGATGATCCGCATGATCCGGGCATGCATGATCGATGTGTTTTCCGCGCCCTATATGGAGATGGCGGTGATCAAGGGCGTGCCCCCCGTCCGCATCATGCTGCATCATGCGCTGCCCAATGCCATTGGCCCGGTGGCCAATGCCATAGCACTTAGCCTGTCATCGCTGCTTGGCGGCGTGGTCGTGATCGAGACCATTTTCAACTATCCCGGCCTCGCACAGCTTATGGTGGATTCCGTCATGTCGCGTGATGTGCCGATCATCCAGGCCTGCACCCTCCTGTTCTGCATGACCTATCTGTTCCTCACCACGCTGGCCGATATCGTGGCGCTGGCCTCCGTGCCGAAGGGACGGGGCGCATGAGCGGCATGACAACCGGCTTCAGGGCCCTGCGCCTGCCGTCGTTGACGCCTGCGCAGCGTGTCATGGGACTGTTCGGGTTCTGGCTTGTGCTGGCGGTATGCGGGCCGTTTTTCGCGCCTTACGCGCCAGGGCAGATCATCGATACGGAGGTGTTTGCTCCGCTGTCGCACCGGCACTGGCTGGGCACGGATTATCTGGGGCGTGATCTGGGCAGCCGCCTGCTGTATGCGGTGCGCTACACGGTGCTGATCTGCACTCTCTCCACGGCATTTTCATGCGGCTGCGGCATCCTGCTGGGCATTGCCACCACGGCCACGCCCGCCTGGATGGAGCAGGTTGCGGGGCGGTTGATGGATGGCATCCTGTCCATTCCCAGCCTTCTGTGCGCGCTGCTGGTCATCGCGGCGTTTGGGGACTCGCTCCTGGCGCTGGTCCTGACCCTGGGGGTCATCTATACGCCGGGGGCGTACCGCACCAGCCGCGCGCTGGCGCTGCGTATTGCACGGATGGATTACATTACCGTGGCCGTGGCGCGGGGGGAGGGGGCGCTCTTCATCATCTGGCGCGAGATCCTGCCCAACATGCGCGGGCCGCTGCTGGCCGATGTGGGGCTGCGCTTCATCTACGCGGTGCTGCTGCTCAGCAATCTCAGCTTTCTTGGGCTGGGGGTGCAGCCCCCGCTGGTGGATCTGGGTTCGCTGGTGCGTGAAAACGTGCTGGGGCTGGTGTATGGATCCGGCGCCGTGATCCTGCCCACGATCGTGATCGGCGTGCTGACGGTGGGCATCAACCTCGTGCTTGACGGGACATCACGGCGATGAGCAGGGCGCATATGATCTCGGTCAGGAACCTCGATATTGTCGGCCATCGCCCCGATGGGGGCACCGTGCCGATCGTGCGTGATGTCAGCCTTGAGGTGCGCGAAGGCCAGATGCTGGCCCTGATCGGCGAATCCGGATCGGGCAAGACCACCATCGCCTTGTCGCTGTTGGGGCACGTGCGGCCCGGATGCGCGATCAGCGGCGGCCAGATCACGGTTGCGGGCCATGACGTGACCAGCATGACCCGCCATGAGTTGCGCGGCTTTCGGGGGCGCACCATCAGCTATGTGGCGCAGAATGCAGGTACGGCTTTCAATCCGGCGCTGAGCATTGCCCAGCAGGTGATCGAGCCCGCACGCGTGCACTGGGCCATGACGCGCCAGCAGGCCGAGCGCAAGATGATCGAGCTGTTCCGCGCGCTGGCGCTGCCCGAGCCCGAAACGATTGGCGCGCGCTATCCCTACCAGCTTTCGGGCGGGCAGCTGCAGCGCCTCATGGCGGCCATGGCGTTGATTACGGACCCGGAAATCGTGGTTTTCGATGAGCCGACAACGGCGCTCGATGTCACCACCCAGATCGAGGTCCTGGCCGCCTTCCGCGCCGTGCTGGCTGACCGGGGCATTACGGGTGTGTACGTGACGCATGACCTGGCCATCGTGGCGCAGATTGCAGACCATGCCGTGGTGCTGCGCCACGGGCAGGTGCGTGAAAGTGGCACGGTGGCGCGCATTCTGGGCAACCCGCAGGATGAATACACGCGTGAACTGGTGGCCGCCTGCCGCATTCCGCCCCGCGCCACGCCCTGCGCGCCCATGGCATCCGCGCGCGAGGACAGGGTGCTGGACCTGTCCGATGTGATTGTGGGCTACGGCAACCGCACGGCCGAGGGCCTGCCGGAGCGGCGCATTCTCGATCATGTCAGCCTGTCGGTGCCGCGTGGCAGCACGCTGGGGATCATCGGGGAATCCGGCTGTGGCAAAAGCACGCTGGCGCGCACCATATCGGGCCTGCAGCCATGGGCCGCGGGGCAGGTTGTGTTTCGCGGCGAGGCGCTGGCGCCCGCCGTGGCCGACCGCACGCGCGAACAGCGCCGCCGTTTGCAGATCGTAGCGCAGAATGCTGATCTGGTGCTCAACCCTGCATGGCGGATCGGCGCCACGATCGAGCGCGTGCTGACCTTCTTTCATGGCATGAAGGGGGCCGAAGCCCGCGCGGAGGCAATGCGCCTGCTTGATATGGTGCGCCTGCCGCATGCGCTGCTGGAGCGCTACCCCGCCGAACTGTCAGGCGGGCAGAAGCAGCGCGTCAATTTTGCGCGCGCCCTGGCCGCCCGGCCTGACCTCGTGCTGTGCGATGAAATTACCGCGGCACTTGACCCCGTCGTGGCCGCCGCCATCCTTGAACTGATGGCGGAGTTACAGGAAACGCTGGGTATTTCCTATATTTTCATTACCCATGACCTGCATGCCGTGCGCGCCGTATGTGACCAGGTGGCGGTGCTGTATGCGGGTCATGTGGTTGAGCAGTGTGACAGCCAGTCCCTCACGGCGGGGGCGCATCATCCCTATACGCGCCTGCTGGTTTCTTCCGTGCCGGAAATGCGGGCTGGCTGGCTGGCCGATGCCATGGCCCTGCGGCATGCGGAAGGCGCACCCGCCGCACAGCGCCGCGCAGATGGCGGATGCCAGTTCTTTTCACGCTGCGACATGCGGATGCCGGGTCAATGCGACCGGGGTCCCGTGCCGGTGCATACACTGCCCGATGGCGCGCGCATTGCGTGTTACCGGTCGTGTGCTGATCTTGCCTTTCCAGGGGGTGTCGCACCTGCCGCGCCCCTGCATTCCTATGAATCCTAAGCCTTCAAGAGGTATGTCATGAGTAACATGCAGCTTTCTGATTCGTCGCTGTTCCGGCAGCAGGCCTATATTGCAGGCCAGTGGCAGGATGCGACCGATGGCGCCCGCATTGCGGTGGACAATCCTGCAACCGGTGCAGTCGTTGGCCATGTGCCCGCCTGCTCAAGGGCGCAGACGCTTGAAGCCATTTCCGCGGCCGAGGTGGCGCAGGCTGAATGGAAAAAGCGCCTGCCGGCCGAACGGGCCGCCATCCTGATGGCATGGCATGACCTGATCCTCGAAAACATTGATGATCTGGCCTACATCATGAGCATCGAGCAGGGCAAGGTGCTGCCCGAGGCGAAGGGCGAAGTCAGGTATGCTGCGTCCTTCTTCAAGTGGTTTGCGGAAGAGGCGCGCCGCGTTGATGGCGCCATCCTGCCCCCCGCCACGCCCGGCCGCCATGTGCTGGTCATGAAGGAACCGGTGGGTGTTACGGCCGCGATCACGCCGTGGAACTTTCCGCTGGCCATGATTACGCGCAAATGCGCCCCCGCCCTTGCCGCCGGGTGCTCCATGGTGATCAAGCCCTCGGAACTGACGCCGTTTTCTGCCCTGGCGGTTGTCGTGCTGGGCGAGCGCGCGGGCGTGCCCGCGGGGCTGATCAGTGTCGTGACCGGCATGCCCGATCAGGTCGGTATCGAACTGAGCACCAATGTCACGGTGCGCAAGCTGTCCTTTACCGGCTCGACGCGTGTCGGCGCCATCCTGATGGAACAGTCCGCCGCGACCATCAAGCGCCTCAGCCTTGAGCTTGGTGGCAATGCGCCGTTCATCGTGTTTGATGATGCCGATGTGGAGCAGGCGGTTGAAGGGGTCATGACCAGCAAGTTCCGCAATGCCGGGCAGACCTGCATCTGCGCCAACCGCGTGTTCGTGCATAACGCCATCCATGACCGCTTTGTCGAGCGCCTCATGCAGGCGGTGAATGCGATAAATGTGGGCAACGGCCTTGAAGAAGGCAGGACGATGGGCCCGCTGATCAACGCGGCGGCCGTGACCAAGGTAAAGGAACATGTTGAAGACGCGCTGGCCAAGGGTGCCCGTTATGTCAGCAAGCCGATTGAGGTTGATGGCTGTTTTGTAAGCCCCGTCGTGTTGACGGATGTCACGACGCAAATGCGCGTTGCCTCAGAGAAAACCTTCGGGCCGGTGCTGCCCATCTTCCGTTTTGATGCGGAGGAGGATGCCGTGGCCATGGCCAACGCCACGCCGTTCGGTCTGGCCAGCTATTTCTTCACCCGCGATCTTGATCGCGCCTGGCGCGTGGGCGAGGCGCTTGAATTTGGCATGGTTGGCCTTAATACGGGTGCAATTTCCATGGAATCCGCGCCGTTTGGTGGTGTAAAGCAGTCCGGCCTTGGCCGTGAGGGTGGCCACCCCGGTATTGACGAATTCCTCGAAATCAAAAGCTTCCATATGGGCGGGCCAAAAGCCTGAAGTCCCGCAACCCCGGAAAACGAACCATGATCATGATGATGGGATATGACCATGACTGATGCAGCCCTGCTGACCCGGATTAGCATCCGCCCCATGTGCGAGGCCGATCTGGAAGCCGGTTACAACCTGTCAAAGGCATTGTCCTGGCCGCATCGTCTGGAAGACTGGCAATTCATGTTTTCCGTGGGGGAAGGCGGCGTGGCCGAGACCGATGCGGGCGAGGTCATCGGCACGATCATGTGGTGGCGGTATGGGAAAACCCATGCCTCCCTTGGCATGGTGATTGTCGATGATGCCTGGCGCGGGCACGGGATCGGCCGGCGGCTGATGAGCGAAGCCCGCAATGCCCTGCCGGGGGCGACCATTCACCTCAACGCCACCCCCTCGGGGGTGCCGTTATATGAGAAAATGGGCTTCCGCCCCTGTGGCATTATCGAGCAGCGGCAGAGTAATGCTGCGGCACAGCCGCTGATCGCCCTGCCCGACGGGGTGCGCCTGCGCCCTGCGGGACACAATGACCTTGATGCCCTCGTGGCGTGTGACACGCAGGCATGTGGCATGGACCGGCGCGAGCTGATTGCCGCCCTGCTTACGGCAGGCAAGGGCATGATTGTCGATGAAGGGGGAAAGGTGGCCGGGTATGCCTTCTGCCGCAAATTTGGCTGGGGCATGGTTGTCGGCCCCGTTGTCGCGACATCGCTTGAATACGCGGCGGCCATGATCGCTTACTGGATCGGCAGCCATGCCGGGCAGTTCATGCGCCTTGATATTCCCCAGGATTCCGCCCTGTCACGCTGGCTTGACGAAATCGGGCTGCTGCGCGTCGATGCGGTCGCAGCCATGGTGACAGATAGCCACGACAGTCATGACGCGGAGAGCCCGATGCATCGTTTTGCCCTGTGTAGTCAGGCTTTTGGTTAAGGAACGCGTCATGTCCATGGTTCTCAAATCCACGGCCGAACGGGCTGAAGTGTGGGGCAGGCTGTTTGCGCAGTACCTGCCCGATGTTCCCTTCCGGGTCTGGCCCGATATTGGTGACCCGGCGGAGGTTGAATACCTTGCCACCTGGGTGCCGCCTGAAAACCTGCTGGAACTGTTCCCCAACCTGAAAATCCTGTTTTCGGTTGGCGCGGGCATCGACCAGTTCGACCTGAGCCGGATTCCGCCTCATGTCCAGGTCGTGCGCACCATTGAAACCGGCCTGACCGATGGCATGGTGGCCTATGTGCAGTTTGCCGTGCGGGCCATCCAGCGCGATATGCTGCGCTACATTCACCAGCAGCGCCAGCATGTGTGGCGGGCGCTGCCTGTGCGCAGTGCATCACAGTTCCGGGTGGGGGTGATGGGGCTTGGGCAGCTCGGCGTGCCTGTGGCGCAGTCCCTGCAGGGTATGGGCTATGTGACGCAGGGCTGGGCGCGGTCGCGCCACGTCATTGATGGCGTAAAATGCTTTGCTGGTGAAGCGGAGCGAACCGAATTCCTGGCAACCACCGATATCCTTGTATGCCTGCTGCCCCTGACAGCACAGACGACGGGGATACTGAACCGTGACCTGTTTGCGCAGATGCCGCGCGGGGCCGCCCTGGTGCAGTGCGGGCGCGGGCGGCAGATGGTGATGGATGACCTGGTGGCAGCCCTCGATGAAGGGCAGCTTTCGGCCGCCATACTCGATGTAACGGACCCCGAGCCCCTGCCTGCCGACCATCCGCTATGGGACCGGCCGGATGTGCTGATTACGCCGCATATTGCCAGTTCCACGCCTGCGGAAAGTGGCGGCATGACGATCATCAACAATATCCGTCGCTACCTCAACAACGAAGCGCCGGTCGGTCTGGTTGACCGCGCGATGGGATACTGACCCCATACAGGCATGGCTGATGTTGCGGCATGAAGCGCGCGCGACATCACCCTGCGCCATGGTATCGGCAGTTTCCGGTAACGCGCTTTTTTGCAAATAAAAATGCCGCCTTTCTTTTGAAAGGCGGCATTTTGCCATGGGCATGGAACTGGCCTGCCTGTGGGGCAGGCCAGGCTGATTACATCAGCTTGTCCTTGATGCGGTAATACATGCCGATGGCGGGCAGGAAGTGTTCAGCCAGCCCATACATGGGAATGCGCGGCCAGGGCATGTTTTCCAGCGGGTTGGCATGCGGGTTGCCCGCAATCACATCCGCCATGCACTGCCCCATATGCACCGACATCTGCGTGCCATGGCCGCTATAGCCCATGGTGTAGAAAACGCCGTTCCATTCACCCGCGCGCGGCAGGCGGTCGATGGTCATGTCCACATCGCCGCCCCAGCAGTAATCGATGCGGATATCGGGCACCTGCGGGAAAACGCTCTGCAGTGCCGAGCGCAGCATGTCGCCGCTCGAGATATCCGTGCTTTCGCGGGATTTTGAAAAACGCGCCCGCCCGCCAAAGATCAGGCGGTTATCAGCAGCGAGGCGGAAATAGTGATGAATGTTCTGCGTCGTGACCACATTGCGGTGGCCGGGCATGATCGACTTGACCGTGGCGTCATCAAGCGGCTCGGTTGCCACGATAAAGCTGCCGACGGGCATGATGCGCTTGCGGAAATAGGAGGGCGCATGCCGGCTTGTGCCGGTGGCCAGCAGCACTGCCCCGGCATCGATCACGCCATGGCGGGTGGTGACGCGGGTGATTTTGCCCTCGCGGCGCAGGGCGGTCATGGGGGTGTTTTCAAAGATCTGCCCGCCAGCCCTGAGCACGCTGTTGGCCAGGCCGATGCCGAATTTGCCCATGTGCATCTGCCCGCTATGCGGATACAGGACGCCGCCTGCAAATCTGGATGAACCGATTTCATCTCCCAGTTCACTGGCTTCCAGCAGGCGGGAATCCGGGTCAACATCAAGGGCGATGCGCGCCTGATCCGCGCGCAGGCTGGCCATGTGGCTTTCGCGGCTGGCCAGCTTGAGTTTGCCGCAGCGGCGGAAATGGCAGTCAATCGCGTTTTCCGTGACGATGCGCTCGACTGTATCAACCGCGCGGTTCAGCACCTTGTAAAGCCGTGCCGCCGTGGCAACGCCAAGCTTGTCGCAGGCCATGCCATAATTGCCAGCCAGGCCGTTATTGACATGGCCGCCATTGCGGCCCGATGCCTTGCCGATAACCCGCTCTTCATCAATGACCACGACGCTGGCGCCTGATTTGGCGAGTTTCAGCGCAGCGGAGAGGCCGCTAAATCCGGCACCGATCACCACCACGTCCGCTTTTGCGGGCAGGGCGGCAATCGGCGTGCCGGTAAAGGCCGGTGCGGTATCCAGCCAGTAAGATGTCAGCTTCATTGGAAATGACTCCGTATCCGATCAGGATGTAAGCGATTGACTGGCTTCAGACAGGTTGAGGGTGGCGGTCTCGGGCGCCCATCGCCATGAAATGGCGGCCCCCAGTGTCAGAAGCATTGCGGCCACCAGCATCATGGCGTGTACCCCGAACTGTATCGTGCCCATGGGCAGTAGCACGGTGCCCACCGCAGCCCCGAGCCTGCTGGCCGATGAGGCGAAGCCTACGGCGGTGCCACGAATTTCGGTGGGAAAGAGTTCATTGGGGTAAACAAACTGTAGGCCACTCCCGGCGGCTTCAACCGCAGAGTATATTATGAATGCAATGATTATAAACCAGTTGGCCGGGTGGGGATAGAGACCCACGAAAAATAAGGCGATAGCCCCCCATGCAAATGAACCGATCAACAGTTTGCGCCGGCCCATTACATTGATCAGCCCCAGCGAGACAGGAACGGAGCCAAGTAACGTGAAGCTCGTTACAATGCATGAGGCCAGAAGCGAGTTCCCCATCTTCAGTTGCTCGAGTATCGGGGCCTGCAGGGTATGGATGGCAAAGGAGGGCGCGCTCTGCAGGATCCAGAAAGCGCACACAAAAGCCAGCGCGCCACGATAGCGGTTTTGGAACAGGTGCCTGAGCGACAGCCTGGCGGTGCCGGTGGGCTTGGGCTCATCGATCAGCACATGCGCGCCCAGATGCTCGCGCACAACGGCCCTGGCCTCATCCGCGCGACCGGCCTGCATGAGCCAGCGCGGGGATTCCGGCATGCCGATGCGAAAGAGTATGAGCAGCGCCGAGGGCACCAGGCTCGACCCCAGGATGATGCGCCAGTTATCGGGGAAATAGAGTGAAAGCAGGTAGCCCGCGATAAAGCTGATGATATACCCCACCCACCAGAACGTAATCAGCCCCGACAGCACGGGACCGCGCCAGACACGGGGCATGAACTCGGTTACGTAGGCGGTGGCAATGGGGTAATCCGCGCCGATGGCCATGCCGATCAGCAGCCGCCAGAACAGCAGCGCATACAGGCTGCCTGCAAAATACTGCGCGCACGAGCATATCGCGAACATGAGCAGGTTGAGCGTATAGAGCCGCTTGCGGCCCAGGCGGTCTGAAATGATGCCGCCACCCAGCCCCCCGAGCAGCACGCCGAACAGCGAGGACGCGCCCAGCAGCCCCGTCATGTTCCCTGACAGGTGGAAGTCCTTGACCATGATGGGCAGGGCGATGCCGATGATGCCCAGGATATACCCATCGCAAAACGGACCACCACCGGCGACAAGAGCCAGTCGCAGGTGGAAGCCCGAGGGTTTGAGATCATCGATGAGACAGGGGGAAGTCTGTGGTTGTTCTTGCATTGTGCGGCCGGTCCCATCCTTCATGATCGCTGGTGGATATGTGCGGGTAAGCGGGATATGCCGCCGGTGGCGCAGGGGCTGTGCGCCAGGGCTGCGAGCCGGTGCTCCAAACGCGCAGCCCCGTTCTGGCCCTGCCCACAACGGACATCTCGGTTTTCGATGATGGTGCTGTCACAAACGGGCACGCGATCCGTCATGGATCGCGTGCAGTCTGCCTCAGTCGTAGATCATGAACAGTTCGTTGCGGTCCGCCAGGTCAGCCAGTTCCTTCATGGTGGAGAAGTGGTAATCCGGCCTGGTCAGTTCGGTTACGGCAATCGTGCCGCCAAAGCCGCCGATGGTCTTGCGGCGCTCGATCCAGCACACGGTGTAACCAAGGTCACGCCCCACCGAGATGTCATGATACTGGCTTTGCGCCACATGCAGGATCTCGTTTTTCACGATGCCGTCACGGCTCAGGCGCCCGCGGGCGAAGGCGAAGAACTCGGGGTCCGGCTTTTCGCACAGCGCATCATCCACCGTGACCGAATCATGGAAGGGCATGCCCAGGGTCTTTTCCATGCCCTTGAAGGCCCAGCGCTGCGTGTTGGTCATGGCCACGAGCTTGAAGTGCCTGGCCAGGCGGGCCAGGGCATCGACTGAATCGGGGAAGGCGGGCCAGTCATGGGCGGCCTGGGCGAAGGCCTTTACATGCTCCGCGCCCTCGGGTAGGCCAAAGCGCGGGGCCAGGGTTTCATAGATGGGCATCAGGTCATCAGGAAAATTAAGGGTCTCGCCGCGTGCCCGCATCTCGCGGTAAGCGCTCAGGAAGGCTTCGCGCTCCACTTTCTTGCCCGCTTCACCACACTGGGTGTGAATGAAGTTCATCATGCCGGTTTCAAAATCGATCAATGTTCCCACAACATCGAACGTCAGGGCCTTGGGTAAACGCTTCATGATATTTCTCAGCCTGTTGTAGTGATTAGAAACCCGTGGTGAAGGACAGGACGCCAGCAAAGCCGCCGCCAACATAGTACTGCGGTGCGGAGGCCGCGACCTGGTGTCCGTTGACCATCATGGCCTGTCCATTGGTCTTGATGCTGCTGGTGCCCGACAGGTAGCCGTTATTGCCGATGTTGATCAGGTTCAGCTGGATCTGTGGGTGCTTGGCATACCAGAACGACTTGAACCGATAGCCCATGTTCATGTTGAACGTTTCGTAGCTGGGGATCGACTCATCGTTCATGAAGGTCGAATACTGCTTGCCGATATAGTTCATGTTGAACCCGGCAAAGACGGAGCCATTGTCGTAGTTCAGGCCGACGGCCACCGTGACTTCGGGTGTATTGACCGCGTTCTTGCCAGCCGTGGGCATGTAGACCGTCGTGCCATCGGTTGCGGCGGCCTTCAGGTTGTTGTCGATGGTGGCGTGTTCATACTGCGCGGAGACATACGGGCTGAAGTGATGCCACGGGCGCAGGCCGATTTCGATCTGGGCGCCACGCGCGGTCTGGCCACCGGCATCGATGGATTCCGAGATCGCCTGCGTGCCGGAATAGGTTGTCGTGCTGAGCTGGCGGTGGGTGAAGTTGTAGTTGAACAGCGCAAGCGACAGGTTGACAAAGCCGGTGTGGCGGTAGCCGATTTCTTCCCCGATGGCGAATTCAGGCTGCAGGCCTCTGGCGTGGCGGGTGGAGAGCTGGCCGTTGGAAATGCTGTAGCGATCCGCGTAGGTCATGATCGAGGCGGGCATGCGGAACGAAGACGTGCCGTTGATGTAGATCTGGTCATGCGGCGTGATCTTGTAGCTGGCCATGAACTGCGGCAGCGGTTCGGCCACGCTCTGCCCGGTGCCATAGGTCACATCGGGGATGGCGTTGGTTTCGCTGCGCGTCACCATGACTTCCTTGAAGCCCGCGGTCAGGGTCAGGCGGTCATGCAGCGCGCGGTAGGTATCGTTGATGAACAGCGCGTTGGTCTGCTGGATGAGGTGGATGTTGTAGGTGGAGAGCACCTGCCCGTTCTGGGTCAGGATGGCATTGCTGCCCCACTGGCCCGATGGCGTGCCATCGCCATTGGCCGCCTGGTAGCTCTGCGGTTCCGACTGGTCGAAGTAGGAATACCATGCGCCGCCCGTCAGGGTGTTGTGGCCCTTGGTCCATGACAGCGCGGCGTTGATGCCGGAATAGGCGAGGGTATAGGTGTCGATCGACCCGGCAAGGATGGAGGAGCCGGTCTGGGCGCCGGTGTTCTGCAGGGTGCCTGCGGGCTGGCTGCCGAAATAGGAGCCGTTGCGGCTCAGGGTCGAGGCACCGTTGTCGTAACCCCAGGAGTAGGTGAAGTAGGGGGTGACATCGAGCGTCAGGCCCTTGGCCAGCTTGACATTGACCGGCGCGCCCATGGTGATCTTCTTCATGCGGTTTTCTTCAAAACCGTAGTAATTTGCGGGCGTGCTGCCGCCAGGCGTGTCGTTGTAATTGAAATTGACGCCGTACTGGTTCCACTGCGCCTTGGTGGGCGCGCGCAGGTAGTATTGCTGGGCGTCGTTATAGGCAAAGACAAGCGATGCACGGTTGCCGTCGCCCCATTCCTTCAGGAACTTCATGTCGACATGGTAACGCTTTGTCGCGCCAACGCCACGCCATTCATCGGCCGTGCGGTCGGAAAAGGACACGAAGCCGCGAATGCCGGTATGGCCGATTTCGCCCGTGTCGAACCGCACGAACTCACGCCGCAGGCTGAAAGAGCCGTAGCTGAGGTTGACATTGCCGCCCATCTTGCGTGACGGGTCGCGCATTTTCACCGACATTTCACCGCCGACGGCGTTGTACAGCGGGGATTTCGTATCCGGCGAGCCCTGGGTCAGGGTAACGGATTCAATGTTTTCGTTATCGGATGATGCTGACGTATAGGGCAGGAGGTAAACCGGCGCGGCGGCCGGTATGCCTTCGAACAGGTAGCCGATTTCCTGCTGGTTCAGGCCACGGATGGTCAGGCCCTGCTGGTCATCATTGGTGCCCAGCGGGTCATTGCCACCATAAACGACGCCCGGCAGGCTGGCGATCATGGCAACCGCGTTGGAGGTCGGGCTCTGCTTTGCAATGAAGTCGCGCGTCAGCCCGCTACGGGACTTTGCAACGGTTTGCGGTGGCATGAGGCCGCCGCCCGGGGTGGTGTTTGTCACCCCGTTTGATGTTGGCGTGCCATGGGTGACGTGAATGAATTCCGTCTTGGCCTGCGGTGGCGCTGCGGCAGCAGCCGTAGCGGGCTTGGCTGTTGTCGTGGTTGTCTTGGCGTGTTGTGACGCGGCGGTTCTGGTGCTTTCCGCTGCATCGGCGCCCGCGCTCATGAAAGGCAGCATGAAGGAGGCCACAGAAAGGAACAGGAACCTGGACCGTGACCATGCCGGATAACGGGAAAGATCAGTACGGACGGTCGTCTGGATACCGACCAATGAGCACAGTTTGTTGTCAGTCATTGCAATCCCCTGGGCGCGTCGTTCGAAATGGAGTGAAGTCGAACCGATGGCGGTTTCTTGCTTTTGATACTGCAACATTCTGCTCACAGAACGGGAAGGGCATACTATCAATTTATATTCCGCAACCAGAACATAATCGCGTTGTTTCGCCTCAAATGAGAGGAAAATGCCGATTCATTATGAAAGTATAATAATCTGGAAATTTTCAGGCCAATCTGCCGTCTGGAGCAGTAAGCGGGCCGTAAATTCAGTATAAGATGTTATAATATAAAAACAAATATGTCACGGATACGTGTTCCCGCTATCGGGTCAGGAAAGGATATGCCGTGTTTCATGCGCCTGAACGGGCATGCGGGTAAGGAGTATGACGTTACATAAAAATAACGATATGACGGCGCATCTGACGCCCCGGATTGCAGGCCGCTGCCCGGCCTGTTCCCCATGGCAGGCATCCTCGCGCTGCGTGCGGCACCGGCACCATATTGGAGTTCATGGCCTGTCTCTGGTATTTTGCCCTCCACTGTAGTGAGGAGATACCCGCGATGCCCAAAACGGTTATTGTGCAGCCGCCCGGCGGCTTCGATCATGTGATCATGTCCGAGCAGCCCATCCGCGCGCCGGAACATGGTGAAATCAGGGTCAGGCTGCATGCATCCTCGCTGAACTATCATGATTATGCAGTTGTCAGCGGTATGTGGGCGCCCACGGTGCAACGCATCCCCATGGCCGATGGCGCGGGTGAAGTGGTGGAAGTGGGCGCAGGCGTGAGCGAATTCGCGCCCGGTGACCGGGTTGTCAGCACCTTCTTCCCCACATGGCTTGGCGGTGCGCCTGATGTGATCGGATTTGCCACCGTGCCGGGCGATGGCGTGGATGGCTATGCGCGCGAGGAGGTAACCGCGCCCGCCACCTCCTTTACCCACGCGCCGCGCGGCTGGTCGCATGCCGAGGCGGCGACGCTGACCACGGCGGGGCTGACGGCATGGCGCGCGCTGTTTGTTGATGATGCCGTGAAGCCCGGTGATACGGTGCTGGTGCAGGGCACGGGCGGCGTGTCGATCTTCGCGCTGCAATTTGCCAAGATGGCGGGGGCCACGGTCATCGCCACTTCATCGAGTGCTGCAAAGCTCGAGCGCCTGCGCGCCCTTGGCGCGGACCACGTCATCAATTACCGCGAAAACCCGCAATGGGGCACCACCGCATGGGAACTGACCGGCGGGCGCGGCGTGGACCATATTATCGAGGTGGGTGGCCCTGCCACGCTGGCGCAGTCGATGGCGGCCATCCGGGTGGCGGGTCATATTTCCGTCATCGGTATTCTGACGGGCGTGGCAGGGCAACTGGAAGTGGTGCCCATGCTGCTCAAGCAGTTCCGGCTACAGGGCGTGCTTGTAGGCAGCCGGGCCGACCAGCATGCCATGGTGCGGGCTGTTGAGGGCAATGGCATCCGCCCGGTCATTGACCGCAGCTTTGCGCTTGAAGAGATCGTAGCGGCCTTTCACTATCAGGAAAGCAACCAGCATTTTGGCAAGATCTGCCTGGAGTTCTAGGGCAGATCCAGTTTGAATGGACATATTCGAACCGGTGAAGATGCTCGACAAACAATGAGTGAGAGAAATTCCAGGGTTTGACACAGTCTGCTGTCGCGGCGATGAGGATGATGGAAAGTGCGGCTGTTGCTTCGCATGGCATGGCGACGGCCCGCCATTGCTTGATTTGTGCCTGCCTCATCCTCCAGATAGGTCCGGGCCTGATCAGATAAAAACGGCCTGCATTTTGCTTATTACAAACAATCATATCGTTTTTTCTGTTATTCAGGGCCTCACATGATCTGAAAGGGTTTTGGCATGTGCAATGTGATGGTATTTTAAAAAGACTCTAGTATATATGGAATGATTTATTTTTTAAGAGGCATGAACCATGAAATATATTCTTTTTTCTTTTGTATCCATTTTTTCTCTATCACAAGCCGCTTTGGCTGCAGAAAGCAGCCCTTATGTCGGTACGTATAAAAGAACTACGCCATCAGCATCACAAATGGTAGTTAGCCATAATAATGATAAATGGTCCCTGGAAATTGATGGTGCTGGCATTCCCAATGGCGCCTCAACTGCTGCTGATTGTCAGATAGAAGCAGCAGGAAGCCTCGATAATGATATTTTGACAGCCAAACTCACTGATGGTGACGGCGGCATTTTCAAAGTCAAATTTTCAAAAAATCATGCGACTGTTCTTGAACAGGACGTTTCGGTTTGTGGTATGGGGTCGGATCTGGGCGGTACATATACAAAGGCCCGATAAGCAAAAACAGGAATTTCTGCTGACAATGCGCCACCCAGGTCTGGCTTCTGGCGCATGACTGAAACCCGCAGGTCATGTTTGAGGGATGGTAGGTTCCTGGAATGCGATATGCAAAAAAATGCATCCGCCCTTCCTTCTATTTCCATGACGTGGCTGTAAGGTCAAAATAGTCCTGATCTGGCGCCACCTTTATTGCAAAAGGTGGCGCTTTTTCATAATGCCGTGCCGCCTGATTTTCAGATCAGGCCATAGCGGGTCAGAAGATCGCCAATTTCCGTGCCATTGGCCATGTGGCGCACCACGCCTGATGCGGGGATCTTGCGGGCATCACGCAGTTCGGCTGCCGCCTGCAGCAGCATGCGCACATCATAAACGCTGCCAAACACTTCGGGCACGGCGCGGTCAATATCGAGCAGCGTGTAAACCGCTTCCATCGCGGTACGGACCGAATATTCGGTCGTGAACACCGTATCGCGCGGCGTCTCGGCAAACTGGCCGAGAAAGGCAAGGTTGACGCTGCCCTCGGGCACGACCTTCGGCCGGTCGCCCGCCGCGCGCGGCATGAACTGCGCAGTGATGAAGGGCATCATGCACGGATGGGTGGTGGCACCCGTTGCGGCCATGTCGTCAATCTGGTCTTCCGGCACGCCCATGTGGAACAGCCATTCGCGCGTGATTTCCTCGCCGGTGCATTCCTGCATGGGTTTCTTGACATAGTTGCCCGGCACGTCGCTGAACAGACCGTACAGCCATGCCACCATCTGCCCTTCAGGCTGGCCCTTGAAATGCGGCTGCCGGCTGACCACCCAACTCATGAGCCATGCGGAATCGCTGATGGTGATCGGGCCGCCCGTAACCGTGCGGCCAGAGAAGGGATCGCGCCCCGTTACCCTGTGCACCAGATCAGGAATGCGTGCATCACGCGTGGTGACGGTAGCGGACTCCCAGCGTGATTTCGTGGTGTTGCCACAGAACACGTCAGGCCGCCCGAAGGCAGGGTCCTGTGCCGCGATGTTGCGCCACAACTGCCAGATATTGCCCGTGGCAATGCCGGTTTCGATCGGGGCAGGGGCATGGTGGTCGCCCCAGCGGGCGTTTTCCACCATCGAGCCATTGGTCACGAACACCAGATCAGCCGCCTTGATGTCGATCCCACCCGGCTGGCCGTTATCGAGCAGGTCGATGCGGGTGGCGATCTTCCTGCCGCCTGCCGTATCAACACGCACATTGGTCGCCTGCACGCCGTGGCGGAACACGACGCCCTGTTGCGCAAGCCATGTGGCCAGCGGCCTGCTGAGTGATTCCTGCTGGTTGAACTTCGTGAATTTGAGCGTGTGCAGGTCCTTGAGGCCCAGGATCTGGTGCACGAAGCGGGCAAGGTAGCGTTTCATCTCGATGGCGCTATGCCATGTCTCGAATGCGAACATGGAGCGCCAGAACAGCCAGAAATTCGATTTCATGAAATCGGCTGACAGCACATCGCTGATCGTCTTGCCATCAAGCCTGTCTTCATCCGTCAGGATCAGGGTCAGGATCTCGCGCCGGGCCTTGCCGGTCAGGGTCAGGCTGTCACGGTCGGGCAGGGGCTTGCCGCGCGCGTGCATGGCGCGGATGGGGCTGCTGCTGGGGTCGGCGCGGTTGAGGCGGTAGAACTCATCAAGCACGGAGGCGCCGGGCACTTCAAGCGACGGGATCGAGCGGTACAGATCCCACAGGCACTGGAACAGCTCCTCCATTTCCCGCCCGCCGCGAATGAGCCAGCCTGTCTCGGCGTTACCCGTGCCATCGAGCGCGCCGCCATTGTCGCCTGAGGCTTCAAGAATGGTGATGTGTGCAGGCGGCATGCCCGCATCACGGATCAGGAAGGCGGCAGCAGCCATGCCGCCAAGGCCGCCGCCTATGATCCAGGCTGCGCGGGTGTCAATTCCGGCAGGTTTTTCAGGGCGGACGAATGCTTCAAAATTGCTGTGGGCATATCTCATGGAATTTGCGCCTTGCTGGGGCCATGGACCATGGCCCTGACTTTTTCCCCCGATGGGAAAGTCTGTTGAGCATAGCGCGATTTTTTGGCGATTGATGTCGTTGATATTTATCAATTGGCAAGGCAGGGATGCATGGATCGGGTGGACCGGATGCGGCACGCCTTGCAGCCCGTGTGGCGTGCAGGTCAGGGCAGGCATAGGGCGGTATATGACACTTTTATGAAAACATATTTCATAAGATGTGGCAGGCCCTGCCTTCATGTGTCGTGACTGTATGGCGGGAATGCCCCTGCCTGAAACAGGATTGACCTGATGTTCATCCTCAAGAGGATAGTGCAGCCTGTTTGTCATCCTATGGCCCTGTGCGTGGTGGCGGGAGCAGGTTGGGCGTGCCCTGACTGTTGCCGTGAGGCTTTATACAGATCCGTATCAATAAAGAAGATGAAATGAAAAGCATTATTATAGCCCTTCTCTGTATTGGCCTGACAACGCCAGTTTATGCCCAGTCGCATATCGATTATGGTTTTTCGCCCGAAGGGTCGGCAACTGAACTGGTGCTCAACGTGATCAAAAGTGCAAAGAGCCAGATCCGCATGATGGCGTTCTTCTTCAGCGCCGATAACGTGGTCGAAGCCCTGATCAAGGCCAGAAAGCGCGGGGTGGATGTGGCGATCGTGCTTGATGAGGAAGGCAATCAGGGCAAGGGCAACCAGATGGCCATCGCGCGCGTCAAGGATGCCGGTATTCAGGTCAGGATGGATGATGTCTATGCCGTGCAGCATGACAAGGTCATCATTACCGATGGCCAGAATGTCGAGACTGGCTCCTTCAATTTCACCAAGGGCGCGCAGCGCAAGAATAGTGAAAACGCCATTGTGATCTGGGATGATCCCGCCCTTGCGCAGGCTTACCTGGCCCATTGGCAGAACCGGTGGGACCACGCCCGCTAGGCATATCCGCTTGGCTCCCGGCCAATAAGCGCCAGCAGGGCTTCCGCCGCCGGGCTGCGGTAGCGCTCCTTGTGGCGCAACCCGTAAAAGGCGCGCGGGCCGAGTGTGCGCGGCACGGCATGCAGCGTGCCCGCCTGCAATGCGGGGCCAATGACCAGCGAAGACAGCGCCCCAATACCGGCTCCGGCCTCGATTGCGGTGCGCACGCTCTCGTTGGAGGGCAGGACAAGCCCGATTTCAAGCTCTTCGGGCGCAATGCCCAGTTCGCGCAACTGCTGCTCCAGCGTGGCCCGCGTGCCGGAACCCGGCTCGCGCATGACCCATGTGGCCTTGCGCAGCCACTGCGTGCTGGCATGGGCAGGCGGGCAGGGGGTGGCCTGTATCAGGGTCAGGCGGTCGGTGCCCAGCGGCCACTGGGCCAGGGCAGGGTCATCGACCAGGGCCTCGACAATGCCAAGGTCAACCACGCCATCGCGCACCCGTCTTGCGGCTTCCCCGGTGTTGCTGATGGCAACATCAACGACAATGTGCGGATAGTGCCTGCGAAATGACACCACAAAGCGCGGCAGCCAGTAGGCGGCAATGGTCTGGCTGGCCACCACGCGCAACGTGCCGCGCTTCAGGCCACTGAATTCCTCCAGCATGTTTTCAGCCGCTGCCGCCTGCGCCAGCACGGCCCGGGCTTCGGGCAGGAACAGGCGGCCTGCTTCCGTCAGGCGGATGCCGCGCCCGATACGGTCGAACAGCTTGATGCCGTGGCGCTCCTCAAGTGCCGCGATGGCGGCAGATACGGCAGATTGCGTCACGTTCAGGGCACGGCTGGCAGCGGTGACGTGCTCGCGCTCGGCCACGGCAATGAAAAGACGGAGCTGTTCAAGGGTCATGCTGCATTCCTATCACAATCAATCATGAAAAACGATTGAAACAAGAAGAACTATGCATTGGATTGATTGAATGTACGCCGCCTACCCTGCATGGCGAAAGGGAGGACATCGTGACGACCATGCCATGCAGGCCGCCATTCCTGTTGCGGAACATTGATTTTTCAGCGCGTGTCGCACCGGGCATCGTTGTGTGCCTGGGCATCAGCGTGCTCGCCATCGGGCTGGAAAGGGCGCAGGCTGCCCTGTTTGGCAAGGCATGGCTGGAGGCCCTCAACCTGGCCCTGCTGCTCGGTGTGGGCCTGCGCGCGCTCTGGCGGCCCACGCCTGCGTGCCAGCCCGGCATAAGCTGCTGCGCGCGCACCCTGCTCAATATCGCCATCGTGCTGCTCGGGGCCTCGTTCAGCATGGGGGCGGTGCGTGCGATCGGGCCGGGGCTCGTAGCGGGCACCATTGGCATCGTGGCGTTCAGCCTGGTCTTTACCTGTTGTGTGGGCTGGCTTGCGGGGTTGCCCGCGCGGCAGAGGCTGCTGGTGGCCTGCGGTAACTCCATATGCGGCAACTCGGCCATCATGGCGGCAGCCCCGGTGATCGGGGCCGATGATGACGAGGTGGGCGCCAGCATTGCCTTTACGGCGGCGGGCGGGCTTGTGGTGGTGCTGGTGCTGCCGTTTCTGGTGCCCCTGCTGGGCCTGACGGATGGTGAGGGGGGCGCGCTGGCGGGGCTGAGCGTTTATGCCGTGCCGCAGGTCGTGGCCGCAGCAGCGCCCTTTGGCATGGCGGCGGTGCATGTTGGCACGCTGGTCAAGCTGGTGCGGGTGCTGATGCTCGGACCGGTCTGCGTGGTGCTGGCCGTGATTGCCAGCGCATGGCGCGCGCGTGAGGCGGCGGAGGGCGCGCGCCTGCCCCCCCTGACCCGGCTGGTGCCGTGGTATATCATCGGTTTTGTGATCATGATGGCGGTGCGCACGGCGGGGGGCATTCCGGCGGGGCTTGTCGTGCCGCTCAACCATGTAGCCACGTTCCTGACCGTCCTTGCCATGGCAGCGCTCGGGCTGGGGGTGGAACTCCGGGCCATTTTGCGGGCAGGCAGGGCGCTGATGGTTACGGTCATCATTTCACTGCTCGGGCTGCTGGCTGCAAGCGTGGCGTTGGTGCGGGTCATGGTTGTGGGTGGGTAGGAAAGTGCAGGATGGCGTTCTCCATCCTGCACTTCAGGGTCAGTCCTGGTCCTTCAGGGCTTTTGCCTCTTCGGCGCGCGTGGCGAAGGGCACTTCCTGCCTGTCATCAAGTTCATCCATGCTGCCGCCGGAATTGCCGAGGTTTTCCTCCAGCCAGGCCTGCTCGATGGGCTCTCCGTTCGCATCGAGCGGCACGGGTGAGTCAACGGGGATCTGGCCTGCGTCGGGGTTGCTTTCCATGCCGATCAGTTCCGATGCGGCTTCGCGGTAGGCGGCGGCACCGCAGCCGGGCTTGCCGTCGGCTTCCCACAGTTCCTGGGCTTTGGCGGTGATGCGGGCTTCGGTTTCGGGTGTTGTGGCCAGGGGGTTCTGCATGATCATGTCCTTGGTAGGGTGTTCGGTCTGGAATCTCAGTCGAGGGCTACGGCAGCCTCGCTGGTCAGCATCCGGAAGATAAAGCTCTCCTGGAGGTAAAGTTCGACCGTGTCGGCCGTATGCGCCAGATAGCCGATCGAGAAATCCTGCCCGATATCAAGCTGCATGTCGCCGCCGCGCAGCGAGATGACAAAGGCCCCTTCAATGGCGGGCGCCCAGACCAGCTTGCCGTCAATCAGGCTTTCGATGTGCTTGCGCACCGGGTAGCCCGCATCATCGCCGCCGCTTGCCGCCTCATATGCCTTTGCGCCCAGCACGATGGCATAGGGACCGTTGACGCCCGCAAGGCGTAGTGCAGCAAGGGCATCGGCAAAGGCCTGCGGGTAATCCCTGACCGATGCGGGCAGCTTGACAGGGGCGTTGGATGTCGCCTGCGCGATGCCCTTCATGCCGGCTGCGCCGTAGCCGGTGAAAATGGCGCGGTCCTCGGCAAAGGCGATCTTTCTGGCGGCGTCCTTGACCGGCTGCCAGTCGGCATCGCACGCGCCGCGTTCCACCGCATCGATTTCAGCGCGAGACAGGGTAAAGGGCACGCGCAGTTCCACCACCGGCAGCACGTCGCGTATCACGGCCTGCACGCCCTCGCCGGGCGCATCGATGCGCCGGTCGCGCCCTGTGCCCACGGCGGAAAAGGCCGTGCCTTTAGGTTCGGAAACATCAACCACGCGGCGCCCGGCAAGGTGGCGGCGCAGGGTGCGGGTGGCTTCTTCCTCGATTTCGGTCCAGGCTGCGGACGAGATGGGGGCGAGGTGTCTGTGCAGGTTGTTCATGTCTGGTGTCCTTTACTTCAATGATCCGATGCCAAGCGAGCCGGATGCTTCCGCCACGGGCTGCGGCGCCGCCGGCGGGGCGGGTGCAATGGTTGCCTGTGGCGCGGGCAGGTCGGGGGCTGCATCAAGGAAATCAGCAGTGGGGATGAAGAACAGGTTGCCGGTCACCGCCGTGCTCACATCAAGCAGCCGGTCGTAATTGCCCGGCGGCAGGCCCACGAACATGTTGTCGAGCATGCGTTCGATGCGCGTGGGCGAGCGGGCATAGCCGATGAAATAGGTGCCGAATTCGCCCGTGCCCACCGTGCCAAAGGGCATGTTGTCGCGCACGATCTGGAGCTGCTGGCCGTTTTCTTCAATATTGGTCAGCACGTTATGGGCATAGCTGGGCTTGGCGGCCTCGGGCAGCTCGATATCCGACACTTTCCTGCGGCCGATGATGTGCTCCTGCACCTCGGTGGGTATGGCATCCCATTTCTTCAGGTCGTGCAGGTATTTCTGGATGATGACATAGCTGCCGCCCGTAAAGGCGGGGTCTTCATCACCGATCAGCGTGGCATCACGGGCGGGCTGGTCCACCGGGTTTTCGGTGCCATCGACAAAACCGAGCAGGTCGCGGGCATCGAAATACTTGAACCCGTGCACTTCATCCACCACCGTAGCAACACCTTCGAGCCGCGAGACGATGGCGGTTGCAAGTTCAAAGCACAGATCCATCCGTGTGGCGCGGATATGGAACAGAAGATCGCCCGGCGTGGAGGGGGCGTGGTGCACGCCATTGATCTCGGCAAACGGGTGCAGTTCCATCGGGCGCGGTGCGCCGAACAGGCGGTCCCACGCCTCGGACCCGATGCCGGTGATGCAACTGAGCCTGCCATCATCAATGCGGAATCCGACACCGCGCACGAGCGATGACAGGTCTCCCATCAGGTCGCGCACCTGCGGGCCGACCTCAATGTCGGCGCTGAGGGTCAGGACAAGAAAAACCGCGGCCTGGGTCAGCTTTGTGTCAATGGGTTGGGGGGTGGCCAATGCTCTCGAACTCCCTGCGGACAACGCTTGTAGCAGGGCCTAGCATAGGCAGGTGGCGGGGCGTGGCAAGATGGGGCGGCAGGGGGGCAGACAGGCGGATTGAACACGCGGCCACCCCGCCCGGCGGGGTCTTAGAACATATCCATGATTTTAGGCCGGTCCAGCATGATGCGCTGTGAGGAGAGGCGTTTGATCAGTTGCATGTCTTCCAGTTCCTTGAGCATGCGGCTTGTTGTTTCAACGGCAAAACCCAGGTAGTCGGCAATATCCCTGCGGTCCATGGCCAGGGTCAGGATGTTGGAGTGCCGGTCATAGAAATCGGCCTGCTTGCTGCATTCGAGCAGAAAACCCGCCAGCCGCTTGACCACGAGCGGGTAGGTGGCGAGCAGCAGGTGCCGCCGCGCCGCCTGTGTGTAATTGAGCACCTGCCGCAGGAACAGGGTCTGGATGCGCGGATGGACCTCGATCAGGTTGAGCAGCGCGGCGTAGGGGATCTGGAACAGGTAGGTGTCCACCAGCGCAATGGCGGAGGCGGGATAGACCCCGTCTTCAATGGCGCCGAACATGTCATCGGACCACATGAAGGCAAAGATCTGGTTGCGGCCATCATGCAGGTGATGTTCCAGCCGCACGGCGCCGGAACGGATGCGGTAGACATATTTGCCCGCTTCGCCCTGGGCATAGATACGGCGCTTGGCGGGCTTGTGTATTTTCGTGGAGATCGCGTTTAACGCCTCCCGTTCTTTGTCAGTAAGCGTAAAATCTCTGAACATCATGAACATCTATTATGCACGAACGCGTTGTTTTTGTGTGTTCTTCAAGGATCTGCCCCTATTATGGGTGGTGGCGGGGCATGCTTCTGGGGGCGTGTCTTTTCTGGCCACCCGTCAGGGATTGCGTCATTCTAAGACCCATATATACGATACCGTATCGTATCGCAACACGGTATATAGAAACCCCTACGAAAAATGATCTGTAGTACCCTTTGGCACGCACCGGGAAAAATGCCGCTTCCCTGAAAAAAACGGCATCGGGAAAACCTCATTTCTCCTGGACACAGATGCCTGAAAGAAAGATCTGCCATGCCCGTTCAAAGAAGTGCGTGCGCGTCTGCGGGTCATTGAGTTTGTTCAGGCCGAGCATGGTGTTCTGGAGTGGCCAGCCCAAAAACAGGCTGATCAGGATGCGGGTTGTCTCCTCGTGGTCGGTGGAGTGAATGCGCCCGGCATCGGCGGCGGCCTTGATCAGGCGGCTCAGCGTAGCCACGAAGGGTTCTACTATGGTGTGCATCATGTCATCCACGATGGATGCGATGCGGTGCCCGTCCGCAATGACAATGCGGTAGGCTTCAAGCGTTTCTGGCCGCAGCATGAAGTCAAGGAAGAACTGGCATATTTCACGCGTGGCGAGCAGCGGGTCGGTGGAGGAGGCCTCGACCGCGCCTGCGGCCTCGAGCAGCAGCTTGCCCCGTGCTGCCACCACCGCGCGGAACAGATCTTCCTTTGAGGCGTAGCGTCGGTACAGGCTGGCCTTGCTGCACTCCGCCACGCGCGCGATCCGTTCCAGCGACGTGGCGGCGTAACCCTGCTTGATGAACAATGCCGTTGCAACTTCAAGAACATGCCGGTCGAGTCGCGCCGAGCCTTCGGGCGTCGGGCGTCCGCCCGTATGTGGCGGTCTTGATGGTACGTCAGACATTCTTCGTCCCTTAACTCCAGTCGTCAGTCAGTCATACTATGTTACGAAACATAGCATGATATGCGGGCCGGGTGTCATTCAGCCGTGCAATCCTGCCTGTCGCCATGGGGATGCCAGAACGGCGGCGCGTGTTCAAATGGTCATTGCGAATGGGTGGCGCGCCCGTGTTCGGGACTACAGGCCGCCCTTCAGCCGAAATGAAAGCCGCGCGATCTGCCCGGACAGGAAAGCGCCCCGGGTGTGTGCGGCGAGGTTGATGTCCACGCCCCGGCCATTTTCCATGACAAGGCCCGTCGTGCCATGATGGATGGTGGCCGTGCCGCCCACGCTCCAGTAAGTGCCATTGAAGTCGGACAGGCGGCCAAGGTTGCGCACGCAGCCCTGCCCGGACAGCGCCATGCCGCCCACGCTCAGCATGCCGCCGCCCCGGATGGTGAAGGGGTAGGCATGCGTGCCGTCATACAGCGTGCCCTTGCCCCAGACGTAACCGACCCCCGCCGCGACATGGTGCGCCGAGAGTTCGATCCGGGCATCGGTGGGCGCGCATGCGGCCTGCGCCGTGCCATGAAGGGCCAGGGAACTGGCGAGGGCCACAAGGGCTGCATGCCGGAAGTGGTTCATTACATGATCCAGTGACAAGAAGGGTAGGGACCATTCGGCCCTAAACGGAACGGTTCGGTTTCGTTTAATTGAGGGCAAAACGCCCGTCAATGACAAAACAACGCTGTTCTGCCGCTTTCCGTGCCGGATGCACAGGTTCTGAACAGTTGCCTGCAAACAATGCAGCAGTATAATAACGTGAAGTCATAAAAATTTTTGGCGAGGCTTTTTTTAAAATAAAAGCGGCAATGAAAAATTGACATACGCAGATATGAGATTTGAGCTGGTTGATCCCAAAATCATGGAGTTTGGGGAAAGCATATCACAAGACAAGAGGGCGTTGATTGCGCGCATGGTCGCTGCATGGGCGTGCGATGTCAGTGGTGCCAATGACCATATCGATGGTGATGTTCAGTCATATCTTGCGACCGGAAACATCTCAAAACTTGATCGTAACAGGATAGGCCGCATGGTTGAGGGGCTGGACGAGAAATATTTTGACATAACAGACCAGAATGACGGGCTGGACGCCGCGGGCATGGCGCTATGCTGGTTCCGCAAAGCCAGGGCAGTCAATGCGGTTATGTACGCTGTTGGTTGCGAAAGCCTGCAATCGTTTTGCGATGTCCTATACGAGGCTCATGCCGCCACGAACGATTTGAAAACAATAGAAGCGATATGCCGTAATACCTGAATGTGGTTCAGGGTCAGCCATCGGTGTGGCAGACTTCCAGTGATATACCTTCAGTCTTCAGCCTGTCATGCAAGGCGGGCCTGATCTGTGCATCTGTCAGCACATGATCGAAAGCATCCAGGCCGGCCAGTCGGTACAGGCCACCCTTGCGGAATTTGGAACTGTCCACCAGCAGCACCGTCTGGTCACAGATTTCCATGAGGATGCGCTTGATCTTGATGATGTCCGGGTTGTTCTGGAAAGCCGTGCCATCATGGACGACGGATGTGGACAGGAACATGGTATTGGCATGCAGGCCCTGTGCCGCCTGCTCGCATATCAACCCGAAAAAAGCGTTGCGGGGCCTGTTGTAATCACCGCCGAGGCAGATCAGGCGCAGGTCAGGGTAGGGAGCGAGTGCCTGAATCACCCCCATGGCGTTTGTGATGATGGTCAGCGGTGCAAGCGCAGGCAGCAGGGGCAGCATCTCGGCCACGGTGGTTGAATCATCCAGGACAAGGATCTGTTCGGGGCGGATCAGCGATATGGCGCGGGTAATGATCGCCCGCTTGCCCTCTCGCGCATGGGCCGTGCGGTAGCTTACGGTCTTCTGCGTGGCAGTGCGGTTGCGCAGGGCAAGGCCACCATGCAGCTTTTCCACCAGCCCCTGTTGCGCCAGGGCGTTGGCATCACGGTGAATGGTCATGCGGCTGACGTCAAAATGGGCGGCCAGCGCGTCAATGGTGGCGTTACCCGTTTCAAGCAGCAGGTCAAGGATGCGTTGCTGGCGGGCCGTGCTGTCGCCCCGGCGGGCAGATCGGGTGGAAGGCGGAAAATGTGACAGGCCCGTGTTGTCGGTCATGCTGGCAATCGATCTTCATCCGCAGGTCAACAGGAAGGCGCCTAGCGTAAGGGATACCTGTTGCAGTGTCACATTCAATATGGGCGTCGCAATGGCTGTGCTGGCTTTTGCGTGCCATCCGATCCGGTTCCCGGTCTCTGGGATCACATTAATATGCGTTATATATAACACTATATTTGTTATATATAACATCGTAAATCCGTCATCATGCTGCTGGATATCAGGAGGTCGAGGATGCGCCGGAACTTCATCATCGGAATAGACTGCGGCTCAACCACTACCAAGGCGGTCATTTTTTCCCCCACGGGGGCAATCGTGGGCACGGGGCGCAGTCGCGTCGCCCAGCACATGGACCGCCCGCACCATGTCGAACGCGACATGGGCGCGGTGTGGCAGGGTGTTGCCGCAACCATCCGCATGGCGCTCGATGATGCGGGGCTGAACGGTCAGGCCATTGCCGCGGTGGGTGTCACGGCGCATGGCGACGGGCTGTTCCTGCTCGACCGCACGGGCAACCCGCTCGGGCGCGGGATCATGTCGCTCGACAGCCGTGCGACCGAGCTGCACGACCATTGGCGGCAACGCGGGGTACTGGACCAGCTTGTGCCGCTGGCGGGGCAACGGCCTTATGCCTATTCCGCCAATACCCTGCTGGCATGGATCCGCGAGCATGAACCCGAACGCTATCACGCCATCGGCTCCATCCTGTTTGCCAAGGACTGGATCCGGCTGTGCCTGACGGGAGAAGTCGCAACAGACATAACCGAGGCCAGCACCGCCTTTACCGACCTGCATACGCAGCAGTACAGCGCCGCCATACTGGATATGCTGGGGCTGGAAGCCATGCGCGGCTGCCTGCCACCCATGCTGGATTCCTGCGCACGGGCCGGAACGGTCACGGCTAGCGCCGCCGCGGCAACGGGCCTGCTTGCGGGCACGCCGGTCTCAGCCGGGTTGCATGATGTAACGGCCGCCGCCGTGGGCATGGGCCACACGCAGCCGGGCGACATGTCGCTTACGGCGGGCACGTTTTCCATCAACGAGGTCTTTCGTGACAGGCCCGTCACGGGGGAGGGCTGGGCCTGCCGTGCCGGTTACCGGCGGGGATTGTGGAACTGCATGGCCATCTCGCCCGCATCGTCGAGCAATCTGGAATGGATGGCCCGCCTGCTCCTGCCCGGCAACGCAGATGCCACGACGATATTGATGCATGAGGTGGAAGACCGCCTGAATGCCGCCCGGCATGCGCGCACGGTGCCGCTCTTCCATCCGTTCCTGTTCGGCTCCCCTTATGCCGCACCCGCCAGCGCGTCATTTTTCGGCGTGCAGTCATGGCATGACCGGACCGATCTTTTTCAGGCGATGGTGGAAGGCATGGTGTTCAACCACCGCATGCATGTCAGTGCACTGTGCCAGACGGGTAGCGTGACCCGCGTGGGCATATCGGGTGGCGGCAGCGGCCAGCCCGCCATCGCGCAACTCTTTGCCGATGTGCTGGACATGCCGGTCGATGTTCCCTCCGTGCGCGAAGCGGGTGCGCTGGGCGCGGCCCTGACCGGAGCGGTGGCGGTTGGCATGCAGCCGGATCTGGAACGCGCCGTGGCGGGGCTGGATGTCGCGCACCAGACCTACAGCCCGCAACCGGCGCAGGTGGCGGCGTATGACCGTATCTATCACCGTTACGTGGAACTGGCGCAGGCCATGCACCCGTTCTGGCGCGCGCTGTATGATACGTCGCCCCCGGCACACGCACAGCCAGCGCCTGTATCCGGCGCCCATCCCGCCATGCATCCGCGTGCCCATCATGCGACAGCGATGGGAGGGATTCCGTCATGAATGCCGTTCTGCCTGCCGTGGAGGATTATGATGTCATCATCATCGGCGCCGGAATCAATGGCGCGGGGCTGATGCGTGAACTGGCCGTGCAGGGGGTGCGTGTGCTGCTGGTGGAGCGGGGGGATATCTGTAGCGGCACCTCCAGCGCGCCCTCGCGCCTGATTCATGGCGGGATCAAATACCTTGAAACGGGTGAGTTCCGCCTCGTCGCGCAGTCCACGCTGGAACGGAACCTGCTGCTGCGCAATGCGCCGCATGTGGTCCATCCCCTGCCCACCACCGTGCCCGTCCGCTCATGGTTCGGTGGCATCGTGCCGTCCGTGCGGCGCTTTTTGCGCCTGGGCGGCAAAATGACGGACCGGGGGGCGCTGGTGCTGGAACTGGGCCTGCAGATCTATGACTTCCTTGGCCGCCATGCCCGCGTCATGCCCCGGCACCGCCTGTTTTCGCCCCGGCGGACCCGGGCACGCTGGCCCCATATGAGCAGCACCGTCATGGCCTGCGCACAGTATTACGATGCCGCCATCAGCCAGCCCGAACGGCTGGGCTATGAATGCGTGCAGGATGCATTGCACGCGCACGAAGGCTGTCGTGTCGCGACCTATACCCATGCTGAAGCGTTTCACGATGGTGTTGTGATGCTGCATGACCGGCCACGCGGGCAGTCATGGCGCGCGCGTGCGCCCGTTGTGGTCAATGCAGGCGGTGCGTGGATCGATCAGGTCAATGCGGCCCTTGGCGTGCCCACCCGGTATATCGGCGGCACCAAGGGGTCGCACCTGCTGCTGCGCCATGACGGGCTTTTGCGCGAACTGGATGGGAACATGGTGTATTTCGGCACGCCGGACGGGCGCATCTGCCTGGCCTACCCGTTTCTGGACCATGTGCTGGTGGGGTCAACCGATATCCCTGTCTCCAACCCCGACGAAGCCATCTGCACCGATGCGGAACAGGACTACATGCTGGGTATGCTGGGCGCGCTGTTCCCCGGTTTCAGGTTTGACGCATCCGATGTGATCTACCGCTACAGCGGCGTGCGGCCCCTGCCTGCAAGTAATGCGTCCGACCCCGGCGCGATCAGCCGTGACCATATCGTGCATGAGGACCGGTTGGGAACGGTTGCGCTGTTTTCGCTGGTGGGTGGAAAATGGACAACGTTTCGCGGCCTGGCGGAGGAAGTGGCGGACACCATCCTGCCGCGCCTTGGCCGGGTAAGGCAGGTTTCCACCCGGTCGCTGCCAATCGGGGGCGGGCGCGGTTATCCGCGCCCTGCGGATATTGAAGCCCATATCGACCGTTTTGCCGCAACCAGTGCCATTCCGCGTGAGCGGGCACGGGTGCTGTTTGCCCGTTACGGCACGCAGGCGACGGCAATCGCGCGGTTCTGCGCCCTTGCGCCCGATGCGCCGCTGCGTAGCCTGCCGTCCTATACAGGCCGGGAAATCATGTTCATCGCCCGCCATGAACAGGTGCGTCATGTTGCGGATATTCTCTATCGTCGCACCACCATTGCCCTGTCCGGCGCGTTAACGCCCGACGTCACGCATGAAGTGGCAGGCATTGCGGGTGAAACCCTTGGGTGGGATGCCGCCACGATCCGGCATCAGGCCGGTGAGGCCTGGCACGAAGCCGAAACGCGCCACCATCTCGCTGCCCGCAGGACCGCCGCAGCCCCCATGCAGCCCGAACCGATCGGAGCCTGAACAATGAACCGCTATGAAACCAAGATTGCGCGCATGGCCGCAGGCATCGACACGCGCGCCGACTTTATTCTGGCCGATGCCAAGGATGCCGATATGGCGGCAGGCATCAGCGCCATGGGGCGGAACCGCAGCATGGGCGGCCTGTCGCCATATCGCTGCCGGGAGGATTACCTCGATGACATCCGCGCCATGCTGGAGCTTGATGTTGTTGATATCATGCTGGTCTCGGCCTCCACGCTGGAGACGCTGGTGCACGAAGGCGCGTTTAACGACAGCCGCGTGCAGCCTGCTATCCGCGCCAATGATACCACCGATTTGTGGCGCGGGCGGGGTAGCCCCTACACCACCCAGCGTTCCGTGCCGTTTCGCAGCGCGTCGCTGGCCGGTGCGCAGACCCGGCTTGGCCTGTATTCCATGACCTTCAATGGCAATGCGGAACATGATGCCCATGCGCTAGAATGCTTCCGCAGCTTTCGCGAGGAGGCGCAGGCGCAGGGTTTTTCCTATTTCCTTGAAGTCTTCAACCCCAATGAAGGGCGGATTGCGCAACCCGACTGGGGTTTTTTCCTGAATGACATGATCATCCGCGCCCTTGCGGGCCTGCTGCAGACGGAGCGGCCCGCGTTTTTGAAAATCCCCTTCAATGGTGCTGCGGCCCTGACCGAACTCTGCGCCTTTGATCCCCGCATGGTGGTGGGGATCATGGGCGGCGGCAGCGGCACGACGCGTGACTGCCTTGAACTGCTGCATCAGGCGCAGGCCTGTGGCGCGCGCGCTGCCCTGTTCGGGCGCAAGATTGTCGATGCCGATGACCCGCTGCTGCTGGTGCAGGCCATGCGGCATGTGACGGATGGCGATCTGCTGCCAGAGGAAGCAACCTGTTTCTATCATGATGCCTTGGCGCGCGAGGGGCGGCGTGCCGAACGCGCGCTTGGCGCTGACCGCTGCATAACCGAAAACATGCTGCTGGCGGCTCCGGCAGGCATGGGCACCGTGCGCTGACAGAGCGGCAGTCGCCTATACTTTGTGTTTGTGAATTTTATTTTGGAACGGCAGGGTATTATTTCCTGTATTTCTGAAGATCATGAGAACGTGAACATTCTCATGTCAGGCGCGGCGCAACGATAACGCCACTAATGATATATATATCATACAAGCTGTTATGTATGGCCATCCTGCCAGATAGGGAGACGCGTGATGCATTCCAGGCCGTTATGGATTGGTACAAGCTGGAAAATGAACAAGGGGCCAGCCGCCGCCATCGAGGCCGCGCGCGCGCTGGCTGCTTTTCATCCGCCCGGCGGGGTGCAACCTTTTGTCATCCCGCCCTTTACATCGCTCAGGGATGTCTGCGCCATACTGGACGGCACGCCCGTCATGGTGGGAGCGCAGAACACCCACTGGGAAGATGAAGGCGCATGGACGGGGGAAATATCGCCCGTCATGCTGGCCGAATGTGGCGCCACACTGGTTGAAATCGGCCATTCCGAACGCCGCGCCCATTTTGGTGAAACGGACTGGACCGTCAACCTGAAGGTCCATGCGGTATTGCGCCACGGCATGCGCCCGCTGGTGTGTATTGGCGATACGGCGCAGGAACACGCCTTTGGCGTGACGCATGATGTGCTGGCCCGCCAGTTGCGCATTGCGCTGCATGGTGTGCCGCCTGCCCGCCTGGCACAGGTGCTGGTGGCGTATGAACCGGTCTGGGCCATCGGGGCGGGGGGGCAGGCGGCGGATGCCACGTTTGTTGCCAGTGCCCATGCACGCCTGCGCGCTGTGCTGGTCGAAATGGCGGGGGAGGCAGTCGGCTTTGAGATACCCCTGCTGTATGGCGGCAGCGTTACACAAAACAATGCATGCAGTTATGCACGGCTTGCCAATGTAGATGGCGTCTTTATTGGCCGGGCGGCGTGGAACGTTGCTGATTTCAGGCAGATTATCGGGAGTGTGGCCCATGAACATGTTGCATCTGGCTGAAACCGGCACCGTCGCCACCCGCAGGCGCGCCATGGTCGATTATGTCATGGGCCGGGGCAATGTGGAGATTGATGAACTGGTCACGCGCTTTGAAACCAGCCGCATGACCATTCATCGTGACTTGCAGGCGCTCTCGGCACAGGGGTTGCTGCGCCGGGTGCATGGGGGCGTCACCACCCTGCCCAATGGCATTGCCGAGAGCAGCATGCTGTATCGCAGGCGTCGCGCCATGCGTGAAAAGAAAGCCATGGCGGCGCTGGCGGCGAGCATGATCGTGCCTGGTGATGTCATCGCACTCGATGATTCAACCACCGCATGCTGCATGGTCGATCATCTGGGCACGATGGGCGGGCTGACGGTGGTCACCAACAGCCTTGGCATTGCCTCCACCCTGGCTTCCATGCCCGCGATCAGCCTCATGGCGCTGGGGGGGCGGTACCATCCTACCTTTGACGCATTTTTCGGGCTGATGTGCGAACAGGCGATCGGCGCATTGCGGGTGGGCACCCTGTTCATGTCCGTATCCGCCGTGCATGGCGTGAACGCCTATCATCAGGAACAGGATATCGTAAAGGCCAAGCACGCGCTCATGCGCAGCGCGGACCGGCGCGTGCTGATGGCCGACAGCACGAAGTTTGGCAGCAACGCGCTGAACCGCCTGGCGGACCTGTCCGAATTCGATGTGGTCATAACCGATGACGGCCTCGATCCCGTAATGCGTGATCGGCTGCTTGATCATGGCGTTACACTGCGCGTGGCGCGGCTATGCGCCAGTGATGCAGTCAAGGCCTGAATAAAAACACACTCCATTACCAGAAATGGGAGAAAAACGATGCGTATAGCCATTGGTGGCGATAGCGCCGGTAACGGCATGGCGGGCATGCTTGCGCAGTATCTGAAGGACCGTGGTGAGCACGACGTGCTGGACATGTCCGCCCCCCCCGGCGGTGGCAGCGAACTCTATGCCAGCCTGAGCGAGCGGGTGGGGCAGGCCATCATGTCCGGGGAATTTGACCGGGGCATCCTGTGCTGTGGCACCGGGATCGGGGTGTGCATTTCAGCCAACAAGATACCCGGTATCCGCGCAGCACTGACGCACGATACCTATTCCGCCGAGCGGGCGGCCCTGTCCAATAATGCCCACATCATTACCATGGGCGCGCGCGTCATCGGTCCGGAGGTGGCCAAGAGCATCGTCAATGCGTGGCTCGCCTGCTCCTTCGACCCGCATGGTCCCTCGGCAGGCAATGTGGCGGGTATTGATGCGCTGGGTGCAAAATATACCCATCCAGAGTCTGTCGTTACCACCTGCTGAACGCTGGCTGCATGTGCAGCCGGATGAGCGGTAAAGCGAAAGAACAATAACAATGAAAACAGCTTTTCTTCTTGCTACGGCACTGATGCTTGCGCCCATGGCGGCGCGGGCTGCAGATGATCATGCGCCGCTGCGTTTCGTGCTGATCCCCAAGACGGTCCACCCGTGGTTTGACAAGGTGAATACCGGCGCGCAGGCAGCGGCCGACCTGTTGGGGAAGACGACGGGGCGCAAGGTGGAAATTGAATACCGCGCGCCTGAAACGGCCGATGTTTCCTCACAGAACGACATCATCGAACGCGCGATCGCAACCCATCCTGACGGGCTGATCCTCGACCTGCTTGATGAAAAGGGCAACCACGCCACCATGCTCGAGGCCGTGGATGAAAAGGTGCCCATGACGGTGTTTGACTCCCTCCCGCCCGAAGGGATGGACGTCACCGCAGTCGGGGCCGATTTCTGTGAACAGGGCACGATCGCGGCCCAGCGCCTGGCCGGACTGATCGGGGAAAAGGGCGAGGTCGCGATCATGATCGGCGTGCCGACCGCCCCCAACCATACCCGCCGCGCGGAATGCGAACGCGCGACGTTTGCCAAATATCCGCAGATCAGGGTGATTGCGACCGGTATTGATAACGACAGTATCGAAACCGCGCAGAAACAGGCTTCCGCCATCATGCAGGCCCATCCCGATCTTGCCGGATGGGTGGCGTGCGATGCGGCAGGCCCCGTGGGCATCGGTCAGGCCATTCGCGAAAGCGGGCGCACGGGCAAGGTAAAGGAAGTGGGGCTCGACAACCTCAACGACATGATCGCGCTCATCCGTGACGGAGTGGCGGATTCATCGGCTTCCAGCCGGCCCGAAATGCAGGGCTACTGGGCGGTCATCGCCGCATGGCAGCGCGCGCTGGGCCAGAAGACGCCCAAATACATAGATACCGGCATCGATGTCCTGACCAAGAAGAACATCTGATCTTTCCCGGATAGTGATGGAGTAACGACCATGACGGTTCTCCACGTTTCATCCCTGCGCAAGACCTATCCCGGCGTTGTGGCGCTGGACCATATCGACCTGACGCTGGAAGCGGGAAAGGTCCATATCCTCGCAGGGGAAAATGGTGCTGGAAAATCCACGCTGATCAAGGTGCTGACCGGCCTCGTCACCCCCGATGCAGGGAGCGTGGACATAGAGGGCCATGATGCACTGGCCGATCACGCCCTGTTTGCCCGCGTGGCGTACGTGCCGCAGGAACTCAGCCTGTTTCCCACCATGACGGTTGCGGAAAACATGTTCATGCCCTTCGCCAAATCCGGTTTCGGGCGCATGACCGTGTCACGCACGGCAATGGAAGCGGCAGCGCAGAAGCTCATGACCCGCTTTGGCATGCATGCCCGACCGGGGCAGAAGGTGGGGCATATCAGCGTGCCCGACCAGCAGCTTCTCCAGATCGCGCGCGCGGCCAGCGCCGGGGATTTCCGGGTTCTGATCCTTGATGAACCCACCTCCTCGCTCACATCGAGCGAGACGGAACACCTGTTTTCCATCCTGCGCACGCTGCGCGATGAAGGCTGCGCGATCGTGTTCGTCTCGCACCGGATGGAGGAGATTTTCGCGCTCGGCGATACGGTCACCGTGCTGCGCAACGGGCGCAGCGTGGGCACCTACCCCATGGCGGAACTTGATGAAGGCGAACTGATCCGCCTCATGTCGGGCAACAGCGTGCAGCTTGATGAACGCTTCCAGCCCGGCGTTGCGTCGGGCACGCAGGATGTCATCGTCGACGTTGCGCACCTGTCCGGTCCCGGCTTTACGGATGCCTCCTTCACCCTGCGCCGGGGCGAGATACTGGGCTTTGCCGGGCTGGTGGGCGCAGGGCGCTCGGAACTCATGCAGACCATGTTTGGCTACCACCGCGCAACGGCAGGCAGGTGTGTGCTGGACGGGCGTGAGATCCCGCGCGGCAGGCCGGACCGGGCCGTGGCGATGGGCATGCTCTATTTGCCCGAAGAGCGGCGGCACCACGGAATCTTTCCGCTGCTGAGCGTGCGCGAGAACATTGCCGTATCGGTCATGGACCAGATCATGGGCGGTGGCGTCATTTCATCGGGAAGGGAACGGCGCGTGGTGGCCGATGCCATCGAGCGCTTCGATGTGCGCACGTCATCGGCGGAAAAGAAGATCATGTACCTGTCGGGTGGCAACCAGCAGAAGGCGATCATTGGCCGCGCCATGGCGCGCAGGCCGCGCGTGCTGATCTTTGATGAACCGACCAAGGGCATCGACATCGGCACGAAGTTCCAGATCTACCGCATCATGCAGCAACTGGCGGAAGAGGGGGTGGGGATCATCCTCGTCTCCTCCGAAATGGCGGAGCTGCAACGCTGCGCCACCCGCATCATCACCATGCATGCCGGGCAGATTACCGGTTCGTTCGACCAGGCCACGACCGACATCAATACACTTGTGGGCGCGATTATCGGCGCGCCGGAGGTTCGTCATGTCGCTTGAAACCACATTTCCCACCACACCGCCCACCCCGCCACGCCTGCCGCCGCTGCGCAGGCTGGCCGCGCGCTGCATGCGCAACCCGCTTGGGGGCGTCATTGCAGCCCTTGTGCTGATCTTTGGCGTGTCATGCCTGCTGTCGCCGCATTTTCTGACCGGCTTCAACATGATGATCATGGCCCGCGCGCTGGCCTTTATCGGGCTGGTCACGATCGGGCAGTCGATCCTGATGATCCTTGGCGAACTCGACCTGTCGGTGGGCGCGATTGGCGGGCTGGCAGGCATTACAGGCGGCATGCTGATGGTGCAGGCGGGGCTGAATCCGTGGCTGTCGCTGGTGCTGTGCCTGCTGCTCGGCACGGCATGCGGCATGCTCAATGGCGTGCTGATCACGCAGTTGCGACTGCATTCGCTGGTGCTGACCATCGGCATGGCGGGCGTTTACGGCGGCGCGATCCTGGTGGCAACCAAGGGGGTGGCGATTACCGGCGTGCCCGTTGACATCTCCTTTCTGGGCCGTGGGCTGATCTATGGCGTGCCGGTGCCCTTCATTGTGCTGCTGGCCTGCCTTGGCGTGGTGGCGTTTGTCATGGTGCGCACGCCGCTCGGGCGTTACGTCTATGCCATTGGCAGCAACCCCGAGGCCGCCCGCATGCTCGGCCTGCGGGTGGATGCCATCCGTATTGCCGCCTTCGCCACGGCGGGCTTCCTGTCAGCCCTTGCCGGCATCCTGATGGTGGCGCGCCTGGGCACGGCGCAGCCCTCCATTGGCGATACGTGGGTGCTGGCTCCCATCGCCGCTGCCGTCATCGGTGGTGTGGCAACCACGGGGGGCCTGGGCAGCCCGGTGGGGGCGGTGCTCGGCGCCGTCATCATCGGCATGATCGAGAACATCATCGTGCTGTTCGGCATCTCGCCTTACTGGCAGTCGGTGGTCAGCGGCGGGATTGTGGTGCTGGCCATCTCCTTTGATTCCCTGGCGCGTCGCTACCTGCACCGCGAGGCATGACCATGCCGTGCTGCGATGTTTCCTGTTAGCTGAGGATATATGCAAATGACCAGAATTTGCGGCAATGCTTCCGAATTCGCCCACTCCGCGCTGCATGGCTACAGCCTTGTCCACCGTGACCTCGTGCGCATGGTGCGCGGCGGGGTTGTGCGGGCAAAGCCGGGCCGGGCGGGCAAGGTGGCGGTGGTTGTGGGGGGTGGTTCGGGCCACTACCCCGCCTTTAATGGCTATGTTGGCACGGGCTTTGCCGATGCGGCGGTGGCGGGCGACATCTTTGCCTCGCCTTCCACGCAGGCCATCTATTCCGTGGCGCGCAGGGCCGAGCGCGGCGGGGGCGTGATCCTGGGTTTTGGCAATTATGCAGGCGACGTGCTGAACTTTGGCATTGCAGCCGAACGCCTGCGCCGTGAAGGGATCGACACCCGCCTGCTGGCCACCACCGATGACGTGGCCAGCGCCGATGTGGGTGACATGGCCCGCAGGCGCGGCATTGCGGGCGACATGACGGTATTCCGCATTGTTGGCGCGGCAGCGGAAGCCGGGTTGGACCTTGATGCTGTCGAGGCAGTGGGCCTGCGTGCCAACAGCCAGACCCGCACCTTTGGCGTGGCGTTTGAAGGCTGCACCCTGCCCGGTGAGGCGGACCTGCTGTTCCACGTGCCCAAGAACCGCATGGCGCTCGGTCTTGGCGTGCATGGTGAACCGGGCATAGATGAACAGGACATTCCGCCACCCGCGCAACTGGCGCATGTGCTGCTTGACCGCATTCTGGCAGAACTGCCCGCTGACGCCCCCCGCCGGGTTGCAATCGTGCTCAACGGCCTGGGCAGCACCAAGCACGAGGAACTGTTCGTGCTGTGGGAAGCACTTGCGCCTCTACTGGCGCAGGCGGGGCTGACCGTGATCGCGCCGCTGGTGGGGGAATATGTGACCAGCCTTGACATGGCAGGCTGTTCGCTGACCATGACGTGGCTGGATGAGGAACTGGAGCGCTACTGGCGCGCGCCGGTTGAAACTGCCGTTCTGCGCCATGCGGGCATTACGGGTGAGCCTGACGCCACTGACAGCGTGATGGAACACGAGCCCCCTGTTGTTTATGCGCAGGCCGCAACCCCGGCTGGCCAGCGGGGTGGCCTGTGCGTGGCGCAAACCATGGCGCGGCTGGCGCAGGCGCTGGCTGCGGCGGAGGGCGAACTGGGCCGTATTGATGCCGTGGCCGGAGATGGCGACCATGGGCAGGGCATGGCCCGTGGGTCAGCAGCCGCCGCCCAGGCGGCCCGTCAGGCAGCCAGTGCCCACGCAGGGGCCGCGACCGTGCTGGCGGCGGCAGCCGATGCATGGGCTGATCGCGCAGGCGGCACGTCAGGTGCTTTGTGGGGTGAAGGACTGCGGGCCTTCAGCACGGCGCTCGATGATGTGTCAGTGCCCGATGCGCCACAACTGGTTCATGGTGCGCGGTACGCCATGGAACGCATCATGCAGCTTGGCCGGGCGCAGGTTGGCGACAAGACGCTCATGGACGCGCTGGTGCCCTTTGTCGAAACGCTGGAACGTGAGTGCGATCGTGGGTGCGCCCTGCGCGACGCATGGCAGGCCGCAGCCGATGCGGCACAGAAGGCAGCGGACGGCACGCGTGACCTCCTGCCGCGCATGGGCCGCGCCCGCACCCATGGCACGCGCAGCCTGGGCCACCCTGATGCCGGTGCCCTGTCGATGGCGCTATGCCTGCGTGTGGTGGGGGAAGGCCTGCCTTCGGTCGAACCCGTGCCTGCAGCGATACGCCCCATGGAGCATATGAGCGGACAGAACCCGGTATTGGACGCGTTTCGCCCCTGAGCCTGTCCCGCCCCGGTGCATTCATGCATCGGGGCGGGTTGGTTTTCAGTAAAAACCAATACCCGCATTAAGGTACGGTTTGAAAATAACGCATTGATGAAAGTTTTTGGGTGCCGCCTTTTCTCAAAAAGGCGGCGTTCTTTGATGCTGTGTGAAAAAAGCTTCACCAGAAACTTTCTGATGGTTTCTGGATGTTTTCCGGTAGCTCTGTCTCAGACAGTCTTGGACAGAAATGACGACATTCATCTTCTGGCCTGTCCCGCCCCTGAAATCCTGCCCCTCCGAGCGGAAGGGCAGGATGTATGGGCAGCCTATTCCCCGATGATAACGCTTTCCGCCTCGACCTTGTTTTGCAGGGCCTTCTGTGCCCGCAATTGCGCAGGCAGGAAGGGGAAGACCAGGTATTCATAGGCCGTGGCCCCCACCAGCCCCCCGATCAGCGGCCCGACAACCGGCACCCACCAGTAATGACCGGCTGCGGGCAGGGCGGCTTCATGCCAGCCGGCCATATAGGCGAACAGTCGCGGCCCAAGGTCACGGGCGGGGTTGATGGCCCATGCTTCGAGATAGCCCATGGACGCGCCAATGGCCGCGACAAGAAAGCCTATGATCAGCGCACCGAAATTGGCGCCCGGCGCCATTTCGTTATACTGCTCGGTAATGGCGAAAATGCCGAATACCAGTATGGCGGTGAGGATGATTTCATCGCTGAAGGCATGCCATATGGTTATGCCCGCCCCGGGCGCGGTAAAGAACACGCCCGCTCCGCCACCGCCCGCGCGGGTAAGCTGGTGGAGGTCATTGAAGTGATCGATGACGGGGTAATACAGCGCGTAAACCAGCCCCGCCCCCAAAAAGCCACCCACGACCTGAGCAGCCCAGTAGGGCACCACCTTTTTCCATGGAAAGGCGCGGTAGGTTGCCAGCGCAAGGGTAACTGCCGGATTGGCATGCGTGCCCGATACGGATCCGGTGGCATAGATGGCAATGGTCACCCCCAGCCCCCATACAATGCACACCCCCCAGTAGGCCTGCAGGTAAGGGCTCGGATCATAGAGGAGATACATCGCCGCCACGGAATCACCAAAGGCGATGATGATGAATACGGCAAGCGCTTCAGAAATCAGCTCACCTAGGAATTCCCTGTTCATTGGCCTGTTTCCTTGTCTGTTCGGGGGCGGGTCATTCCGCCCAGTCAAAGGATTTCTCTACTGCTTTCTTCCACCAGCCCAGGTAGCGGTTGCGCTGCTCGGGTGGCATGGTCGGCTGCCAGGTGCGGTCCACTGCCCAGTTGGCGCGCAGGTCATCAATGTTTTTCCAGTATCCCACGGCCAGGCCTGCGGCGTAGGCGGCGCCGAGGGCGGTGGTTTCCACCACCTTCGGCCGCACGACCGGCACGTTGAGGATATCGGCCTGGAACTGCATGAGCAGCTCGTTCGCCACCATGCCGCCATCCGTTTTCAGGCTGCGCAGGATGATGCCGCTGTCTGCCTCCATGGCGGCAACCACATCGCGCACCTGAAAGGCCGTGGCCTCCAGCGTGGCGCGGGCAAAATGCGCGCGGGTGACATAGCGGGTCAGGCCCACAATGACCCCACGGGCATTTTCCTTCCAGTATGGCGCATACAGGCCCGAAAAGGCGGGAACGATATAGACCCCGCCATTATCCGCCACGCTGCGGGCCAGCGGTTCGATCTGTGTTGCCAGGTCAAACAGCTTCAGGTTATCGCGCAGCCACTGCACCAGCGCGCCCGTAATGGCAATGGAGCCTTCCAGCGCGTAGCGCGGTTCTTCCGTGCCAAACTGGTAGGCGAGCGTTGTCAGCAGTCCTGCCTTGGACTGCACTGGCTCGGTGCCGGTATTCATCAGCAAAAACGAGCCGGTGCCATAGGTATTCTTGGCCTCGCCCGGTGTAAAACAGGTCTGCCCCACCAAGGCGGCCTGCTGGTCGCCCAGGATGCCGGCAAGCTTCGTGCCCTGCAGGCTGGGGATGACAATTATGCCGTAAACCTGTGAGGAAGGAACGATGCGGGGCAGGCAGGCGGCGGGAATGCAAAAGGCTGCCAGCATGTCCTCATCCCACGCGCAGGTTTTCAGGTTCATGAGCTGGGTGCGCGAGGCATTGGTCACGTCGGTAATGTGGATGCCCCCCTTCACCCCGCCCGTCAGGTTCCATGAAAGCCAGCTATCTATCGTGCCGAACAGGGCCTGCCCGCTTTCGGCTTTCTCGCGCGCGCCTTCCACGTTATCGAGCAGCCAGCGCAGTTTCAGCCCGGCAAAATAGCTGGCCAGCGGCAGGCCCGTAATGGCGCGGAAACGGTCCTGCCCCCCATCGCGGCCATAATCGCTGACCAACTGGTCCACGCGGGTGTCCTGCCACACGATGGCGTTATGCAGCGGCTGGCCTGTTGTTTTGTCCCACAGCACGGCGGTCTCGCGCTGGTTGGTAATCCCGACCGCTGCCAGGCTGGTTGCAGCCAGATTGGCGCGGGCCATGGCCGCACCAATCATTTCATTCGTGTTTTCAAGAATTTCCATGGGGTCGTGTTCAACCCAGCCGGGCTTTGGGTAGATCTGGCGATGCTCCTTCTGCGCAACGGAAACCACGTTTCCCTTCCGATCGAATATCATGAACCGGGAACTGGTCGTGCCCTGGTCTATCGCACCAACATATTCCGTCATGCTGCATTCCTTTATTGTTATTTGCAGTAACGCTTCATGTGTTCGGTATTTTTTTACTGTATGGCAGGGTTCACAGATTGGTGGTGAACTGGAAGCCGACCACGGCGGCATCATGGAACGTGGTTGTGGCACCAGGCCGCTGGAGATACTGGAAATCAGGCTGGAAGGCCGTGCCACGTGCGACGTGGATGCTGTAGAAGGCTTCCCATACATTTTCGTGGCTCTGTATGCCGTACACGGCGCCCCACTGGTTGGGCAGGTAGGGCAGGCCGAGCGCAAGCGATGATTCCTGCTGCAGGGCCACGGTGTGGCTCATTTCCATATACTGGAACATGACGCCTATCTGATCGAGCGGGCGCCCCCAGGGCGTGCCGCTCTGCAGCAGGCCGATCCATTCATGGTCGCGCATGGCCACCTGGCTGCCCTGCGTGTAGTCAACACCCCCGATTACGATCAGGCCGTTTGCAAGCCCCTCTCCGCTGCGGTGGATCATCTGGTTGAACATGAGCCATGCCGCGTTCATGCCGGATTCATACCGCCGCGGCAGGCCCGTTGCCTGGAACGAATTGCCGTTTATGTCAGCATACAGGTTGGGGTAGCGGGAATTGTCATACCAGTACCCGATCTTGTAGTGCCCCAGCAGGTGATGCCTGCCAAAAGACGGGCTCCAGCCGATCTCGACCTGCGAGGAAAGCTTGCCCAGCCCGTCCTGCCCCAGCGCCCAGCCCGATATGCCACCGTTATAGGCATGGGGGCTGACCGCAAAGATGCCGCCCATGATGTAGGTTCGCAGCGTGGGGCGCACCCGCAGGATCGCGCCGAGATTGCCCGAAGGCCAGTCCCGCCCGCCCGGCACGTATTTGGAGGGCGCGGGATTGCCGCACACCGATACGTTCATGAACGAACAGGCCAGATAATCCTGATTGAAAAAACTGCCTGTTGGTATGACGCCAACCGACAGGATGATGCGGTCGCGCAGGAAACCCTTGTCGGCATACATGTCTACCAGATGGGCAACCACGTTGCCGCGCGCGCCGTATATTTCTTCAGGGTTGGTGACTGAATCCCCCATGGCGTTGGACAGGCTGTTTCCGTGCCCGTTGATGACCAGCATATGGGTCCAGAAGGACGGAATTCCCGCCAGGCGCTGCCAGTCTATGTCCAGCGCGCCAGCGACCTGCCCGGCCAGGACGTTGGCGCGTTGTTTGCCGCCGGTAATATTGCCCATATATTCTTCATTGACGGTGACATTGAGGAATATGCCCCGATTTGTCAGCCATGGCTGTATGCCGCCCCAGTCCCCGAACAGGTGGGGGGAGGCGGTCAGCATGGGCACGAGGGGGCCGATCGCCACCTGCCCCATTTCGGTCATGGGAAAGGCGGCGGGTTCGTAATGGGTTGTAAAGGCGGTTTTTGCGGTTTCTGTCTGGGCCAGTACTTCAGAAATGGGCATGCAACCGGCAAACAGCATTCCCGCCATAACGGCCAGCAGCCTGATACGGGCAGGAAAGTTGTGCCATGTTGTTGCAGACTTGTTCTTGTTCTTGGCGCATGTCGTGATGACACACATTATCTGCTCTCCCTTCCCGGTGGCCTTGGGGCCACGGGCGCGGCTATGAGGAACAGAGTGTGTATCGGTTTGCGGATAGGAAAGATTTAATTCATAAATAACACAAGTTCGTGAATAATTTTACTTTTATTTTATTCCTATTATTTGTTCATTATAAATAAAAGGTTCCGTTCATATCGGATCAATAATTGTTGGGTCTGCACAGGTCAGCCAATCAAGGTTTGATATGTCCCATCACGGCACGTTGTCGCAGGAACGCCCGCGCGGTGTGCTGCGGAGATCATAATGTGCCTCAAGCGCGGTGGCGACACGGTGCGACTACATGTGACCGTGGCACCCATACAGTCATGCCTGCCATCCAGATTGCAACGGACTTTATCGTTTATGTTAAACAATAAAAATTATTTCAGTATAAAATATATAATTACATGGGCTGCGCGATGTATTTCTGTTGCTTTGTCGTGATTTGTGAATGCCATGCAATCTGTATGGACAGGATCAGGCATGGAAAATATATTCTCTCAGGTTATTTTGCAGGTGTTTTCAGATGACAGGATATTTTCCGTTTGCCCTTATTTCAGTTCTATGTGGCCTCTGGCACACATCCGCATGGGCAGGGGAGTGTTATGATCTGGCCAGTCACCAGCCATCGGAACTGACCGGAACACTGGAATATGTCATGTTTCCCGGCCCGCCAAATTACGAAGACATTCAGAAGGGCGATACGCCAGAACCTGAATACATACTGAAGCTCCAAAGCCCCATCTGCATTACCGGCGATGACTTTGCCAATCCGGACAACCATTTTCAGGCCGTGCAGCTATATTCGGAAAAAGAAGAATCCTTGCGGGCATTCCTCCATCAAAACGTGACGGTGCAACTCACAAATCAGGCGGCGGCTGAAACCGGGCATGTTCATGAGCCACTCGCTGCAACGGTAACATCCATTGCGCCAGCACAGGAAAATGTGCCCGTACAGGCAAAGCCCATGGATTTTACGGATGAATACGGAACGGCAGCCACGACCATACGCGCCTTCTATACGGCGCTGCACGATGCGCAGGGTGCTGATGCCGCCGCCATGGTCATTCCCGAAAAACGCACCATGCCGGCTTTTTCACCATCCAATCTCACCCGGTTTTATGGAAGCCTGACCGACCCGATAACCATGCTGGATATTGCGCAGGAAAATGACAGCACTTTTATTGTGCATTATCATTACGCAATAAAGTCCCGGGTGTGCGATGGCAGGGCAACAGTCACAACAACCATGCGTGATGGACGGAATTATATTCAGGGCATCAAGGCCATGAATGGCTGCTAGGGCAGAACCAGTTTGAATGGATACATGCGAATTGGTGAAGAATTGTTCGAGCGCACATTGCATTTTTTTTAAATAAAAATGGAATGTGTCGCGCTTTTGCGCGTGTCTGCCATTAAAGTTGTTTAAAATCACATCATGGATAAAGATGGGAGACGTTTTTGGGTGTCGCCTTTTTTCAAAAAGGCGACATCGTCTGAAGCTTTTATCATTGCCCGGCAGGCAGGGGCGGTAGATGAACGTTACTCTGATCTCAGAACCGTCACACATGCTGCCTCATGCGGCAGGGCCATGCCGTAGGCTGCGCTGTAGCGTGATGCAAAGGCTTCGCGCTCCAGCCGCTCGCAATAATCAAGATACCGGATCAGCGCCCGCTCGGCGCGCGTCGTGCGTCCATAAAGCCGTTTGTAATGTTTCCACAGCATCATCACATTGACCGACCAGGCATCATAGGCATGAGCGGCCACCCGTTGGCGGATTGCTGCGGGCAGCGCGTCAAAGGCGGCCCAGTCATTGCCTGCATACCGCCGCCACATCTCGTGGCGTAATGTCCGTTCGTTATCTGCTTTCACTTTACGCATCCGCCATTTCCCCCTGCTCCCAGGCGGGGAATGGGTCAGGCAGATGGGCAAACAGCAGCGGATCGAACTGCTGCACATCATAGTCGGGCACAAGGCAGGCATCCAGCACCGCGGCAATGGCGGCATCATCCATTTCCGCCGTGCCGATAAATACGATCTCCTGTCGGCGGTCACCATAAACCGGGTCCCATTTCGACAGGATCAGGTCGCGCCATTCATCACTGTCCGGCCACTGGTTTTTGGGTATCGTCACCCACCACCGCCCCATAGCCTGCGTGCGGACCAATGCGCCTGCCTGCCCCAGTTCGCCCACCCAGTGCGGGCGGGTTGCCAGCCAGAAATGGCCCTTGGCCCGGATCACGCCCGGCCAGGAAGAGTCGATAAAGGCCTTGAAGCGCTCGGGCACCAGCGGGCGGCGGGCGCGCCAGACAAAGGTGTGGATGCCATATTCCTCGGTCTCGGGAACATGGTTATGGAATTCAAAAAGTTCCTTGTACCAGAGCGGGTGCTTGTGCGCCCGGTCGTAATCGAAGCGGTGCGTATCGAGAATGCGCGCGCAGGGCACGACGCCCTGATCGGTTTCGATAATATCCGCATCGGCGTTAAGGGCCTGAATGATCTGCCGCGCGGCTTCGCGCTGCGCTGGCGTTGCACTCGAGACCTTGTTCAGCACCACCACATCGGCAAACTCGATCTGCTCGACCAGCAGGTCAACCAGCGCCCTGTCATCCCCGTCGCCCGCCGTCTCGCCCCGGTCGCGCAGGAAATCCGTCGAGGCGTAATCCTTGAGCAGGTTGACGGCATCCACCACCGTGACCATCGTATCGAGCCGCGCAATGTCAGACAGGCTTTCACCCGCCTCGTCACGAAACTCGAAAGTCGCTGCAACCGGAAGCGGCTCCGCAATCCCTGTCGATTCAATCAGGAGGTAATCGAAGCGGCCTTCCTGTGCCAGCCGCCGGACTTCGTGCAGCAGGTCATCGCGCAACGTGCAGCAGATGCAGCCATTGCTCATCTCGACCAGCGTTTCATTTGTTCGGGACAGGTCACTGCCGTCGCGCACCAGATCGGCATCAATGTTCACGTCGCTCATGTCATTGACGATGACCGCGACTTTCCGGCCCTCGCGGTTATTGAGCACGTGGTTGAGAAGTGTCGTCTTTCCAGCTCCCAGAAAGCCGGAAAGAACCGTTACCGGAAGTCTTTCGCGCATGACGGACACCATCCATTGGGTTGCGATCCGCCAAATCTATATGTTATGTTATAATATAACAATCCCTAAAGGACCCTGACATGAAACAGTCCTGTCCGACCCGTCCGTTTTCCACCACCCTGATGCCGTTCCAGAACATTGACAGGCACGACTGTTTTATCGTTCAGCAGGAACGTCACCTCGGGCAGGAGATCATGCAGGCTGCGGCATTGTGGAATGCGCACGGCCCGGCGCTGTTTCTCAGGCGTGGCACCATTGAAATGCTTGAAAGCGCGTTGCAGGCGCTCCTGCCGGCAGGCACGCAGGCGCTGGCTGAAGACGCCCTGCACCTTGCCCGCCGTTATAAGCGCCTGTCAGGTACATCCGAAATCCGCTTCCGGCTGGAAAAGGTCAGTCACGACAGTTGCCGCCGCTTTCATGTTGATCATGTTCCACTGCGTTGTCTGTGCACCTACACCGGCCCCGGTGTTCAATGGAAATACGCGGACAGCGACACCATCCATGAAACGCCAGCAGGCTGGATCACCCTTTTCAAAGGGCGGTTATATCCCGGCTGGTCAACAAAAGGGGCCGTGCTTCACCGCTCGCCGCCCATCTCGGCTCTCCCGGTTCCCGTTACGCGCCTGCTGCTGACCCTTGACCACCCGGATGCATGTGGCATGGGGCGGCGTGACGACGCATGAGAACCTCGTGGCAGGGCGCGCCATCTTGATGGCACCAGAAAACCGTGAATATCACCCGCGGCCGGGTCTTTGGCAGGGCTTGCCCTTTGAACCGACTTTCCGTCCCCAAAGCCCATGAGGTAAAGGCATGCGCCGGGGTCTGTCCGTTCATCTTGTGCGAGGCAGCCCCTGCAGGAGGGTGACATGGCCAGCGTGCCCAAACGGATCCAGTCCATCGTGCGTTCTGCCGCCATTCTGGAAATCATGGCGCAGCAGGGTGGCAGCGCGCGGCTTGGTGAGATCGCGGCGAAGGCGGGTATGGAAAAAACCACCGCTCACAACATTCTCCAGACCCTCGACCACCTTGGCTACGTGCAGCGCAGGCCGGGCGACATGCGCTACCATCTGGGCGGGCGCATTCTCAACCTGTCGCGCATCATGGGCGATGACCATGACCTGCGTACGCGCATCCGCCCCACGCTTGAAGCCATTGCCCGGCATAGCGGGGCAACCGTGCACCTTGGCGTGCCCAGCGGGGATGAGGCCGCCTATCTGGACCGCGTGGACCCGCACGCCGCCCAAGGGCCCGCCACGGCCGTGCAGCGGCGTGAAGCCATTGAGGGTTCGGCAGTGGGGCTGGTGTTCCTCGCCTTCGTGCCCGGCATGGGCCAGCGCGTGCTCAGCACGCGCGCCCATGCGCTTGACGGGCGTGTGCGCGAGCAGATCGAGGCCGTGCGCCTCAGCGGGTATGCGCTTGACCTTGAAAGCTACCGCCCCGGCCAGAACGCGGTGGCCGTGCCGTGGCGCGAACATGGCGAGGTCCGGGCCGCCATTGCCCTGACCGGCCCTTGCGCCGACCTGCCACGTGCGCGCCTGATGCGGCTGGCATGGATGATGATGACGCATGTGGCCCGCGCCACCGTTCAGCCATGTTGAACAAATCGGGATTTTGGTAATTGATGCGTTACGCCCGGGCAGGCGTGGGGTTACGCTGCGCTTTTTCAAGAAAACCGTGGAACCCGATATGAAACTGACCGACGCGATGGCCATGATGGAGGCCGCCCTGGCCGAGGCGCGCAAGCGCGGGTTTGGCGTGTGCATTTCCATCGTGGATGCCGGGGCCTGGCCCGTGGCCTTTACCCGCATGGATGGCGTGCCGCTGGGCCTGATTGATGTTGCGACCAAAAAGGCGCGCACGGCGGCCCTGTTCCATATGGACAGCGCCGATCTGGCCACGATCGCCCGCCCGCAGGGCGCGGCCTACACGCTGGAAAACACCAATGGCGGCCTGACCAGCTTTGGCGGTGGCCTGGTGCTTCGGGGCGCGCATGGCAACGTGGTGGGCGCGATCGGTGTCTCTGGCGCGCCCACGGAGGATGATATCGCCATCGCCCGTATCGCTGCCAACACGCTCGGGGCCTGAGCGCCCCCTTCATCACCTGGACCTGCCCCATGAACCAGACCGCACCCCCCGCAGGGGGGGTCACCCCCATTGTTGCGCCTCATGGCGCGAAAGCTGCTTTCTTCATCCTCACCTTCGGCACGTTCGTGGTCGGCACGGGTGAGTTCGCCATCATGGGCATGCTGCCCGAATTCGCCTCCTCGCTCGGGCTTTCCGCCTCTGATGCGGGGCATGCCATTACGGCCTATGCGCTGGGTGTGGTGGTGGGCGCGCCGCTCATCACCATCCTTGGCGCGCGCCTGTCGCGGCGCGAACTGCTGCTGATCCTGTTTGCCCTGTTCTGCTGCGCCAACCTGCTCAGCGTGGCCATGCCCACGCCGGGGCTGGTGGAGGTGGCCCGCTTCATTACCGGCCTGCCGCATGGCGCCCTGATCGGCATCTCGGCGCTGGTCGGCGCCTCGATGGTGGAGCGCGCGCGGCGTGGCTGGGCCGTGGGGCGCATCCTGTCGGGCATTGCCATTTCCACCCTGGTGGGTGCGCCGTTCTCCACCTTCGCCGCCGATCATTTTGGCTGGCGCGTGGCCTATCTCATCATCGCGGCACTGGGGCTGCTGACGGTGGCGGGAATCTGGCGCTACATCCCCGCAGACCCGCCCAACCGCAAGAACTCCCCGCTCAGGGAAATCCGGGCCCTGGCCAATACGCAGGTGCTGCTGACGCTGGTCACGGCGTCGATCGGCTTTGGCGGCATGTTCGCCATCTACACCTACCTGACCAGCGTGCTGCTCAACGTGACGCATGTGCCTGAATGGCGCATCATGATCTACATGATCGTATGCGGCGCGGGCATGCTGATCGGCGCGAATGTGGGCGCATGGATCGTGGACCGCAACCTCGACCGTGCCGCCCTGCTGGCGCTGGCCGGCAGTGCCGTGGTCATGCTGGCCTTTCCGTTCGTGCTGCATAACGAGCCGGCCCTTATGCTTGATGTGCTGCTCGTGCCAGCTTTCGTCAACGCGCTTGGCCCGGCATTGCAGACCCGGCTGATGGATTTTGCAGGCGATGCGCAGACGCTTGCGGCCTCGCTCAACCATTCGGCCTTCAACATCGCCAACGCGCTCGGCGCATCACTGGGCAGCGCGCTGCTGGCGTGGCAGTTCGGCTATGGCGCGCTGGGCGTGGGCGGGGCGGTGCTGTCAGCCGGTGGGCTGGTGGTCTATCTGCTGGCCATGGTGCTGCTCAGGCGCAGCGGGCAGGCGGAGGTGCGCGGCGATATCGGGTGAGCGCCTGGAGCAGATCCATTTTGAATCGACACATTCGAACTGGTGAAGATGCTCGATAAACAATGAATGAGAGCAATTCTACTGAGCCAGGGTTCAGTGGAATTGCCCTAGCGTATGCCCAGCGCCTTCATCTTGCGGTAGAGCGTGGCCCGGCCAATGCCAAGATGGCGGGCCGTGGCCGTAACATTGCCATGCGCGAGGGCCAGCGCCGAGCGGATGACATTTTCCTCCGCCTTGCGAAAACTCACCCGTTCCTCCGCCTCAAGCCGGTGCAGCAGGTTGGGGTGGGTGCGGATCATGTCATCCGTCCAGCCGGTCAGGGTGCGGGCGGCATGGGTGGCGCCCGTTACTTCGCCCTCGGCATTGATGGCGACGAGCGGGGCCGAGCACCCTTCGGCCACGCCCAGCGTCAGCACCCGCGCGCCATCATGATATTCCCGGAAGAGCTGCTCCTCGATCCGGCGGCCCGATTGCAAAAGGGTGTCGAGCACGAGCGGGGCAAGCCTGCGCGAGGTATCGCCATTGAAGGCGGCAAGGTTGATCGCGCCCGCCACCTGGCCATGCGCGTTGAAGATCGGCACGGCATAGCTTGCCAGGAGCGAGAAGCAGAAGCGCCAGTGCTCGCCTTCACCAAGGAAGATAGGGCAGCCATCCTGCACCGCGGTGCCGATGCCGTTGGTGCCCGCCATGCTTTCGCTCCAGATGGCGCCTTCGCGCAGGGCCAGCCTGCGGCACAGGCCCATATGGGCCTCGTCTATGTTGCGGGCGAGGATGGTGGCGTCAGGATCAGCGAGCAGCACCATGAAGTCGAGCCCCTGCACAAGGCTGAACAGGCGCTGCATTTCCGGCATGGCGATACGGAGCAGGCTGGCCGAGCGGGTGCTGACATGCCGCAGTTCCGCGCCCGAGAGCACATCGGCCTGCCACCCCTGCGCGGGGTCGAGATTATAGGATGAAACACAACGCTGCCACGACTTGGCCACTTCGGTTGCGCCAGCAGGGCGCAGGGCCTGGCCCATGTGGGGTGGCCGGGCGGGGTTATGGCAATGCGCTTTCATGTCTCCCTGCCCTGAATGTGTCGGTTTGCGTGCGGCATGGCCACCGTAATGGCCTGTCTGATTATGATTGTATATATTTATCGCCCGTCATGACACATGGCATCAAATGGACGCAGGGCGCCAGTCAGTCAGCCCGCGCCAGATGGCATGCGCTACCATAGGTAAACGACTTTCACGTAATAGGCATTACTCTCGGGTATGTTCCGCCCATCAACAGAATGCGAGTAGCGTGTCGTAAAGGAAAAATGCTTGGAAATATTGAACATCGCACCCGCGCCCAGCGTTATTTCACGGCTGTTTGAATCATCCATATACTGGCTTGCGGTGCGGTCGTAAGTGCCTTTCATGTTCTGCCAGTCAAGTGCGAAGAAGGGCTCGAACAGTTTTGTCGCCTTCCAGCTAAAGCGCAGGTTGGTATAGAACACTACGCCGGGCGAATAGGTATGCCCGCCCTTGACGTGCCTGGCTGCCCCCGCCACCGTGCCGGCATCGCCATCAAAGCTGAAATGCTTCCATTCATAATCGAAAATGAAGCTCGAGATGTTCGACCAGTAATTGGGCGATGTGGCATCCCGCGTGCCCACTGCCGTCTGCATGAAGGTCTGGATGCCGAACGTGCTGTGTTTGTTGGGCTTGAACCACGCGGCGGGGCCGACAATGGTGGGGCCGAGGCCACCGTAATTCGTGCCATCCGCCAGGCTGTAGCTTTCGGTCTGGATCAGCTCGAAGGCGAAGCCCACGTGGGGGATGGCGTCAAAACTGCGGAAATGGACATATTTGGTCATGCCCGACCAGGTGTGGCTGCCCCCTTCGGGCTTGCGCTGCCCCAGGCTGTTGTAGGAATGGCCCGCCGCATTGCCATCGCCATACTGCACCAGCACGTTGAAGGGCTTGAAGTCAACGGGCAGGTCATATTCGTGGGGGCCGATGATCCCGAGGGTGACGTCTGCGCCGTGGGCCTTTGGCGTAAGGAACAGTATGGCCGAAGGAAGGGTAAGGCGCAGCATGGCATGGAACCATGCCGATCTTTGGGTCAGACGCATGGGAGGGGCTTCCCTGATGAGCTGCAGGTACCCGGCATTGGCCGGATACCTGCACGGTTATTGTTTTTTATTGGGCTGTAGTGCCAGCCTGCGCACCATCGAGCGTGTAGGCGATGATGTAATCGCCGCTCCGGGTGCCCAGGCCACCATGGCCGCCAGCCGCAATCAGGACGTACTGTTTGCCGCCAACCTCATACGACATGGGCGTTGCCTGGCCGCCCGCAGGCAGGCGGTCGGTCCAGAGCACCTTGCCGGTCGCGAGATCGAAGGCACGCAGGTAATCATCCGCCGTGGCCCCCATGAAGACAACGCCACCCTTGGTCACAATATTGCCACCGACGTTATACATGCCGGTCGGCAGGGGGATGTTGTTGTGGGTGCGGAACGGACCCGTATCGCGCGTGGTGCCAACAGGGTGCTGCCACACGATCTTCTTGGTCACGAGGTCGATCGCGCTCAGCGTGCCCCAGACCGGGCCCTTGCACGGAATCTGCAACGGGTTCAGCCACGGGTTGGTCAGCGCGATGTAAGGCGTGCCGTAATCAGGCGAGACGGAAAGCGCATCCCCCTTGGCGGCAGGCTCCTCGCCCTTGCCATCCCACTTGGGCAGCGTGCCGTTGCCTTCCAGCTTCTGGCGGTGGTCGAGCTTGATGCGGAAGGGCAGGTAGCTCGCATTGGCCAGCATGATCTTGCGCTGCGGGTCGATGGTGATGCCCTGCCAGTCAACCACGCCATAGAAGGCGGGATAAACCACGGTGGTCTGGCCCACATGCGGCGGCGTGAACTGCCCCTCATAGGCGGACTGGCGGTACTCGATGCGGCACAGCATCTGGTCGAGCAGGGTCGCGCCCCACATGTCGCTTTCCTTCAGGTTCGGCGGCGTAAGGCTGGGCATGGCCGCCGGGAAGGGCTGCGTGGGGGAGGCATGGTCGTCAGGCGCAACACCTGCGGTCGGCACAGGGCGTTCTTCCACCGGGTAGCCGGGCACGGTCTCGCCGGTGCGGCGGTCGAGCACGAAGAACTCGCCGCGCTTGGTGCTCTGCACCAGGGCGGGAATGGTCTCGCCATTGGGGCCGGGCAGGTCAACCATCGACGGGCCGGAGGGGATGTCCATGTCCCACAGGTCGTGGTGCACGGTCTGGTAGGTCCAGCGGCGCTCGCCGGTTACGATATCAAGCGCGATGGTGGCCGAGGAGGTCGCATCATCAAACGGGCGGCGCGTGCCACCCCAGTTATCCGGCGGCGAGTTGCCGGTGGGAATGTAGACCATGCCAAGGTTGAGGTCGGCGGTGTACACGCCCCAGGCATTGGGGGTGTCGCGGGTCAGGACTTCATCGGGGTTGGGCTTCCACGTTTCGGGGGTGTGGCCCGCATCCCATGCCCAGGCCAGCGCGCCGGTTGTGGCGTCAAAGCCGCGGATGGCGCCAGACGGCTCGAAATTGGCCTGGTTGTCAAACACCCAGCCACCCGTAATCAGGCGGTTCTTGGCCACTAGCGGCGGCGAGGTGACGAAGTGGAAGCCATGCGGCACGTGGCCGAGATATTCACGCAGGGAAATGAAGCCGTGATCGCCAAAATCATCGCACGGCTTGCCGGTTTCGGCATTGAGCGCCACCATGCGCACATCCGCCACGGGAGAGTAGATGCGGGTGCGGCAGTTTGTCTGGATCTCGTCGGGGATGCGGTAATACGACACGCCACGGCAGGCGAGATAGACGTTCTTGGCAAGGTCGGCAGTGTCGGGGTGGGGGTCGAACTTCCACTTCACCTTGCCGGTGGCGGCATCCATCGCAATCACCCAGCTATGGGGCGTGCACATGTAAAGTGTGTTGTCGACCTTGATGGGGGTGACCTCAAGGTTGAATTCATGGCCCTGGTCGGGACCGGCCACGGTGCCTTCGCCTGCCTGCTGCACGTCACCCGTGCGGGTGAGCCAGGCGCGCTTGAGCTTGCCCACATTGGCGGGCGTGATCTGGCCCAGCGGGGAGTAGCGATCGCCGCTCGCGGTGCGGCCATAGGCCTGCCAGTCGCCATCGGGCATGTTTTCGGCTGCCGATTCCGGCTGGCCCTGGGCTGCCATGCGGTCAGCCGGAACCGTGCCATCAATGGAATAGGACGAAAAGCAACTGATGAGCAGCACAAGGCACGATACGCCCACCGCGCCGAGCAGGGCCTTCTTGTCAGCCAGCCAGCTCTCATGCGTGCGCCACACCTGCGGCAGCAGCAGCCACACGCCAATGCCCACCAGCGTCATCAGCCGGACCTCGAGGCCCCAGATGTTGAAGCCGGTCTCGACCAGCGCCCAGATGGTGGCCACCACCAGCAGGGCGGCGTACAGGCTGCTCGCCAGGCCCGGCTGCCTGAACCCCAGCACGGCAGCGGCAAGCAGGACGCAGCCTGTCAGCACATAGAACCAGGAGCCGCCCAGCAGGAGCAGTTGGGCACCGCCAAAGAACAGAAAAAGCCCGATCAGGGCCAGCAAGACGGAGGTTATGATGGATAATAACCTCTTGGTAGTTTCTCGCATGCCGCGTTTCTTTCCATAGTTTTCCAAAGCTGTGCCGCATGTGTAGGTATTGTGTTGCCTATTGCGCCCAGCCAGAACCTGTTGTTCAGCATGAGGGGGGCGCAAAATGCCATGCCCTACCGCGCGGGCTTCACGTAGCTGTGTCCGGGCATGGCGCAACTGTCTCATAATCGAGACGGGTTTCTTGCCATATTGTCATAATAAAACCCGAAAGGCGGGAGAGGCGCTGGGGCCGTATGGTCAGTCTGGCCGTGGCGGGGCAGGGGATGATCGGGTCTTGTCAGGCGGCATTCGGGCCGTGGGGCATGACCGGTGCGGCGCTTACCTGTTCAATAGACGTTATGCACGTTTTTCTATGAACGGGCAGTCTGTACTGCCTTGGCATGATAGACACTTCCACTACAGTGCGGGAAGTGCCAGAACGCCCACAAGTGAAGCGACATGATGTTGTGTCGTTATATTTCTGCAGGCAACCATGCTTTTCAAAACCCTCCCGGCTGAAGCCGTTATCGGTCTTTGCGCCCTGTTTGCATGTACTTTCACGGCCCTGACAACCGAGGTGGCGCCTGTCGGCATCCTGATCGACATGGCCCGCGGCTTTCACATCCCCGAAGGCGAAGCCGGGCTGGCCGTCAGCGCCTTTGCCCTGATGGTGGCGGTATGCGCCGTGCCGCTGACCATCATGACCGCGCATATCGACCGCAAGCGACTCGTACTGGTGTCGCTGCTGGGTTATGTGGGGTCGAACCTGGTGGTGGCGGCAGCGCCGAGCTTTGTCATTCTGTGCGCGGGCCGCCTGATCGGGGGTGTTGCGCATGCGCTGCTCATGTCCATTGCATCCGCCTATGCAGCACGGCTGGTTCCGGCCAAGATGACCGGGCGGGCCATTTCATTCGTTTATGGCGGCACGTCGCTTGGCGCGGTTCTGGGCGTGCCGGGGGCTGCTGCCATCGGGCATCTGGCAGGCTGGCGCATGGCGATGTACGTCATGACGGGCCTGTCCGTTATCCTCACACTATGCATCGCCTTCTTCCTGCCGCCGGTCACAACGCCGGTGCAGGTCAGGAACGGGCTGCCCTCGGCAGGGCCGAGCCGGGCCATGCGCATCTTCCTGGTCGTGATCGCGGTCAATGCCATCCTCTTCTTTGCCCATAACCTGCTTTATACCTATGTCACGCCGCTGCTGCTCGATCATGGTCTGGCCACGGGCAGCCTGAGCATCGCCCTGCTTCTGACCGGCAGCGTGAGCATTGTGGGCCTGTGGGGGGCGGGGCAGTTTGTCGATACCCGACCGGCAACGGGCCTGCTGGGCGGCGGTGGCGCCATGCTGATCGGCATGGGGCTGATGTACGGGCACATCCTGTCAGGCTGGGCGGCGGTTGCGCCGGTCGGGCTGTGGTGCATGGGGTATTCGGCGGTCATTCCCTGCGTCATGTCGGGTGCGATCCGTGCACGCGCCACGCGGCCTGACGTGGCAGGTGCCGGCATCAACGCCGCGAGCAATGTGGGCATCCTCATGGGGTCCGCCGTGGGCGGGCAGGTTCTCAATGCCGCAGGCTTTGGCGTGCTTACGCCCATGGCCATCATCACGGTGGTGGTGGGTCTGGTCGTGGCCATGACCAACCCGCGCGCCTTTCCCCACAGGCTTGTCGAAACGGATCATGAGGAATAAGAGCAGGCGGCATGACATGGCCCGTGCTGTACAGTTTCCGCCGCTGCCCGTATGCCATGCGGGCACGGCTGGCGCTGCTTGCGAGTGAAACGCCCTGCACCTTGCGCGAGGTCAGGCTGGCGGCCAAGCCTGCCGCCATGCTGCAGGCCTCGCCCAAGGGCACGGTGCCGGTGCTGGTCCTGCCCGATGGCGCGGTGATGGCCGAAAGCCTCGAGATCATGGACTGGGCGCTGGCCCGTCACGACCCGCTGCACTGGCGGCCCGGCACGCGGCCCGACCTGATCGCGCGCAATGACGGGCCGTTCAAATATCATCTCGACCGTTACAAATACACGACCCGCTACCAGTCGGATGCGCTGCACCACCGGGCGGAGGCCCTGCACATCCTGCACGGGCTTGAAGTGGCATTGCATTCCGCCCCGTTTTTGCATGGTGCGCAGCCTGGCATGACGGATGCCGCCATTGCGCCCTTCGTGCGCCAGTTTGCCGCAACCGATCCCGACTGGTTCGCAACCTGCGCCCTGCCGCGCGTGCAGGCTGGTGCGAAGGCGATGCGCCGGTTTTACTGGGGTAAGGAACGCCGCCTTTTTGTAAAAAGGCGGCACCCATACTTTTATTCCCTTCAGCCCACGGCTTCGGTCTGGGGCATTGTCTCTGCGCGGAAGCGGGCGGTTTTGGGGTCGCACACATAGGCCTGCGCCAGCGGGGCGGGGTTGCGGGCGAGTTCATCGACCGAGCGGATGATGAAATCCGCCTTGGCATCATCCATCAGGGCGCAGAAGTTCAGTCGCGTCCAGCCCGGCTTGCGGATCTCCTCACCGTTGAGAATGGCGTGGCGCAGGGTGTTGGACAGTGGCTCATCAATATCAAGCAGGCTGTGTGCATAAGGCCCGGCGCAGGCGCAGCCGCCACGGGCCTGAATGCCATATCCGTCGGACAGCATGCGCGTGAAAAGCTGCTGGTGTACCATCTCGCCCGCCTCGGCTCCATGCACGCGGAAGGAGAAGATGGGCAGGGCGTGGCGTGCCTGCGCATTGCCCACGATCTCGATATGCGGGTTGCGCCGCCAGACCTGCTCGGCGCGGCGGCGCAGGGCCTCGTGGCGCCCGTCGAGCCAGTCCTGCCCCATGGCGTCCTTGACCATGAAGGCCAAAGCTGCGCGGATATCACCAATGACATTGGGCGTGCCCGCTTCCTCGCGGCTTTCGAGGCTGGTCGAATAATCATGCCCCCACGGCGAGACGAACCGCACCGTGCCGCCACCGGTAAAGACCGGGCGCGTGCGCGACACGGCGGCATCGCGCACGATCATGATGCCCGATGCCGCAGGGCCGCCTACGAATTTATGCGCCGAGAGCACCACGGCATCCTTTTCATACGGCGTGCCCGCCCGCATGTTGATGGGCAGGTACGGCCCGCCACCGGCGTAATCCCACACCGCCAGCGCGCCGTGGCTTTTGAGCACCTTGGTTACGGCATCCACATCGGTGATGATGCCCGTGACATTCGAGGCGGCCGAAAAGGCCCCGATGCGCAGGCGTGCGGGGTCGGTCTGGGCAAGGGCGCGGTCAAGCTGTTCAAGGTCCGGCCCGCCTTCCGCGGCCTCGCCAATGGTGATGACCTCTGCCCCGCTCTCGCGCCAGGGCAGGATGTTGGAGTGATGTTCGTACGGCCCGATGAACAGTACGGGGCGCAGGCCCGCCTCTGCCGCCTCGGGCACGCCAAGCAGGTGCACCAGCCGGTTGAGCCCCGCCGTGGCCCCCGCGCCGCAGAACACGGTGGAGAACCCTGCGCCTGCCCCGCATAGTCGCGCAATCTGCCCTCGCGCGGCGTGGCGCATGCGGGTCATGTAGCCACCGCAGAACGAGGCCTCGGTATGGGAGTTGGCGTAATAGGGCAGCACGCGCGTGAGCACGAATTCCTCGATCTGCTTCAGCGCCCGGCCTGATGCGACATAATCGGCATAAACCAGGGGTTTGACGCCAAACGGGCCGGGAACGGGCGCGCCTTCCCCGATCAGGCCCGCGCGCAGGCCCTCATGGCCGCCTGCAAGCAGGCTGGCTGCAAAATCCGAAAAAGACGTGTCATCCATCTGCATGGCCTGTTCCCTCAAAGCGCGTTGCGCAGGGATGTTAATCGGCTGATGGGCAATATTTTTCCCTATTTCATGCTATCCATGCGCTAGAATGGTGTCATATGATCGGTTATGAGCGAAAAATTGGATCATTTCGATCGCGCCCTGTTGCGTGCCCTGCAAAAGGATGCGGGCCTGTCGCAGCGTGAACTCGCCGAGCGGGTCGGCCTGTCACAGAATGCCTGCTGGCGGCGGCTCAACGCCCTGCGCGCCCGGGGGCTGACAGGCACGCGCACCCTGCGGCTGGACCCGGCAAAGCTCGGGCTGGGGCTTACGGTTTTTGTCATGGTCCGCACGCGCAGCCATTCGCGCGAGTGGCTGGAGCGGTTTCACAAGGCTGTCAATGACATCCCCAATGTGATCGATTTCTACCGCATTGCAGGCGATTACGATTACATGCTCAAGATCATCACGCAGGACATGGACTCGTTTGACAATATATACCGCACCCTGATCAACCGGGTCGATCTTGACACGGTCACATCCTATATCGCCATGGAGGCGATCGCCGCCAGCCGTGACCTGCCGATCTGAAGCCGGGCATGGCGCGGGACGGCGCATGTGTTTATGCACCGGGTGCGTCCCGATAACAGGACTCACCAATCCCGTCCTGTCACGCTAAGACCGCACATACTGGCCGGGGCACGGGTGGCTGCGGGTTTGTGGAGTTCATGATGCGTATTCTTGTTACTGGCACCGCCGGGTTCATCGGTTTTCATGTGGCCCGGCGCCTGCTGCGCGAAGGCCACGAGGTGACCGGCATTGATGGCATGACCCCCTATTACGATGTCACGCTCAAGCACGCGCGCCACGCCCTGCTGCGCAGGGAGGCGGGTTTCACCTGCCATGAATTCATGCTCGAGGATGCGCAGGCCCTGCACGATGTCTTTGAGCAGTGCAGGCCGGAGCAGGTCATTCACCTCGCGGCCCAGGCAGGGGTGCGCTACGGGATGGAAAATCCGGGCTCATATGTCAGTGCCAACATCGTGGGCACCTATAACGTGCTCGAGCAGGCCCGGCGCTGTGCCACGCCACACCTCATGATTGCCTCGACATCATCCGTCTATGGAGCCAACGCGGCCATTCCCTTTGCCGAGGACCAGCGCTGCGACCATCCGCTCAGCCTCTATGCCGCGACCAAGAAGGCAACGGAGGATCTGGCGCATTCCTATGCCCATCTGTGGAACCTGCCCATAACGGCTTTCCGCTTCTTTACGGTGTACGGGCCGTGGGGGCGGCCTGACATGGCGCTGTTCAAATTCACCGCCAGCACGCTCGCGGGCCGCGCGATCGATGTCTACAACAATGGCGACATGGAGCGGGACTTTACCTATATCGACGATATCGTCGAGGCGATCCACCGCCTGGCGGCCCGCCCCGCGCCCACATCGGGGGAAAGCGATTGCGGCGCCAGCCCCGTGGCGCCTTATCGGGTGGTCAATATCGGCAATGGCGAGCCGGTCAGCCTCATGGCGTTCATCAAGGCGATCGAGACGGCGCTGGGGCAAGAATGCGTTTGCCATTACCTGCCCATGCAGCCCGGTGACGTGCCGCGCACCTGGGCGGATTGCACGGTCCTGCAGGAACTGACCGGCTTCCGCCCCACCACCTCCGTGCAGGCCGGGGTGGACGCTTTTGTGGCGTGGTACCGTGAGTATTACGGTGTGCCTGCCCCCGTCTGAGCCAGCTCAGAACCAGCTTCGCACGCCAAAGGTCAGGCGCAGCGCCCCGCTCTCGCCCTGCTGGTCATGCACGATGCGGCGGGCCTGTGTCAGATACCCCGCATAGGACACGGCTACATAAGGCGCGAATTTGCGCCAGATCTCGTAGCGCAGGCGCAGCCCCGCATCCACATCCGAAAGTCCGGCCCCAACCTGCCGCGCCGGGTCGGCTTTGGTATAGAGATTGAACTCCGCCTGTGGCTGCAAGATGAGCCGGTTGGTGAGCAGGAAATCATATGACCCCTCGATGCGGGAGGCAAAGCGCCCCCGGTCGCTGACATAGGCGGTGACCTGGAACTCGAACTGGTACAGCGCCAGCCCCTGCACGCCCAGCGCCCCCCATGTGCGGGTGGGGCCATCATCAATATCGGCGCGGACACCGGCCTGCACGTTCCAGTAGGGCGAGACCGCGCGGCTGTACAGCAGTTCGTGGTCGCCATCATGCAGGCGGCCATGCTCCAGCGTGCCCTCCGACTTGAGCCATAGCCGGTTGTAATCGCCACCGTACCACGCTTCGCCATCCCAGCGGAAATCGGTGCCACCGGGCGCGTAACGCCCCTCAAGCTGATCGAGAATGCCATGAAGGTAGCGGCCCTGGTCCATGACCGGCTTCATGCCGCCCACATAGGTTACGGGCGCGTTGGTGGGCGCATCGGCAGCGTGATAGGCGGGCCGTGGCGGGAGCTTGCGTGGGTGTGCCGTTGCGGTTTTCCGGGCCGTGGCCGTGGCCGTGGTCGTGGCCTGGCTCTGGGCCTGCGCGGGCAGGGCCGTGGCCAGTAGCAGCAGGGCTGCAACAGGGAGCGCGCGCCTCATTCCACGATCACCGTGCGGAACATGCCCGTTTCCATATGCAGCATGAGGTGGCAGTGATAGGCCCACATCCCCGGCGCATCGGCCGTGACAAGGTAGCTCAGCTTCGAGCCGGGTTGCGAGATGAGGGTGTGCTTGTAGGGGCGGTAGGCGCCATGGCCGTTTTCAAGTTCGCTCCACATGCCGTGCAGGTGGATGGGGTGCTCCATCATCGTGTCGTTGATGAGGGTGAAGCGCACGCGTTCGTTGCGCCGGAGCCGGATTGGCCCTGATTCGGAAAACTTGCGCCCGTTGAAGCCCCAGATATAGCGCTCCATGTTGCCCGTGAGGTGCATGATGATCTCGCGCGTGGGCGGCCTTGGGTCGCTGCCCGGCCGGGTGGCGCGCAACTGGCTGTAGTTCAGCACGCGGCGGCCATTATGCTCCAGCCCATCGCCGGGGCTGCCCAGGCGGTTGGTGGGCATGCGGGCGATATTCTGGTTTTCCACGTTCAGGGGCGGGGGGCCGGGGTCATCCACTTCCAGCACGGGCGTCATTCCGGGGGCGGGCATGTCATGGTGCATTGCCTCGTGCGTGTGCATGGGGGCAGCAGGGTTGTGGTGTGCGGGGGCATCCATGTGGTGTTCAGGCATGGGCATGCCGTGCTGGGCTGGCGCCGGAGGCGATGGCTGCATGTCCGCCATGTCCATGCCAGCCATCATGTCATCCTCGGGGGCTGGCATTGGGGTGCCATGCCTGTGCGGTGTCGGGTTCGGGGTGGATGCCTGCATGCCGCCCATGGGGTGCTGGGGGGCAGTCATGTCCATGCCCTCCATCATGCTGTCTTCGTGGTGCGGCATAAGGTGGCTGTGTCCGTGCGCTGCCTGCATGCCGGGCGCATGGTTTGGCATGGCCATGCCTTGCATGCTTTCGCCGGGTTTCATGTCGCCCATGCCCATATCGACCATGGTGCGCACCGGGCGCGGGTCCATGGGTGGAATGGGGCCGCTCATGCCCGGTTGCGGGGCCAGCGTGCCGCGGGCATAGCCGGTGCGGTCCTCGCTCTGGGCAAAGATGGTGTAAGCGCGGGCCTGTGCGGGTTGCACGATCACGTCATAGGTCTCGGCCACGCCAATGCGGAACTCATCCACCGGCACGGGTTCGACCGCGTTGCCATCGGCTGCGACCACCAGCATTTCCAGCCCCGGTATGCGGATATCGAAAAAGGTCATCGAGGCGCCATTGATGAAGCGCAGCCGCACCCGCTCGCCGGGGGTGAAGAGGGCGTTCCAGTTCATGTCGGGCGCATGGCCGTTGAGCAGGTAGGTATAGATCACGCCCGTGACGTCAGCGATGTCGGTTGCGGCCATGCGCATGCGCGACCAGGCCAGCCGGTCCTTCAGGGCAGCAAGCGGGCTGCCCGCGGCTCTGGCCTCACGCGGGAAGGAGGCCAGCGTGCGCTGGCGGAAGACATAGTAGTCATCCTGCATCTTGAGGTTGGAGAGCATGTCCATGGGCGAGACATCGGTCCATTCCGATAGCATGATGACATAATCACGCGCGCAGGCCTGCGGGTCGGGCACGGGCGGGTCGATGACGATCGCGCCATACAGCCCCTGCGCCTCCTGCATGCCGGAATGGCTGTGGTACCAGTACGTGCCGCTCTGGGTTATGGGAAAGCGGTAGGTAAACGTTTCGCCGGGCGGAATGCCCGCAAAGCTCAGCCCCGGCACGCCATCCATGCCAGCGGGCAGGCGCAGGCCGTGCCAGTGGATGGAGGTGTCTTCATCGGCCAGCGTGTTGGTGACGTTGATGCTCACCGTATCCCCCTGCCGCCAGCGCAGGATGGGGCCGGGCACATCCCCGCCGATGCAGGGCGCGTGCAGCACCTTGTGGTCGATTTCAATACGGGAGCGGCCCACGCGCAGGTCCCAGCGCGCGCGGGCAGCAGGGGGAATTTGGCCAGCAGTGGGCGTGTGGGCCTGTAGCGGGCGGGGCAGGGCGGACATGGCCGCCCCTGCGCCCAGCCCCGTTACAAAACGGCGGCGGCTCAGGCCGCCCCGGTTGCGAGACGGAATCAACATGAAAAAAATCCGGTAAGGAAACAGGTCGGTCAGAGCCCGCCCGGCGCAGGGCAGGCGCGCGCGGCGCGGTGACGTGTTCAGATGTTCCGGATTTTGGGCGGCCGCAGGGGGGGGAGCCAGTCGCCGCCCGGCGCCGGGGCCTGCCGGGAGGCGATGAAAGCACGCGTTCCCTTGGCGGGCAGCCCGTTCAGGCGCTCGGCTACTGGCGGCGCTGGCATGTCTGACAGACCCGCATGCACATGGCAGCACGGGGGCTGGCCGGGAGGTGCGGGATTGTTGTGGGCATGGTGCATGCGGGCCATGTGCAGGGCATGGGCGGGGGTCATGCAGTCAGGGGTCATGGCGCAGGCCGTGGCCAGTGTATGGGCATGGGCAGCAGGTGTGGGCACAGCGCCAAGCAGCAGCCCCGCCTGCATCAGCAGCCAGACCAGCAGGCCAACCCATGTCCGGCCCCGTGCCCTGAACATCGCGCACTCCCATCCGCCACGAAGCGTTGCAAACTGTTGCCCATAATACCCATGGGGGGCATGAAGGGAAGTCTTTTATGCCCGCCTGCGCACCATTCGGGTGGCGATCAGCATCACCGCCAGCGTCACCCCCCAGGCTGCGAGCTGGATGCCCATGGGCCGGTCGGAATAGCCCACCAGCGCCTTGGCGGCCCGCCCCACCATGCTGCCATCAGACAGCAGCCACGACGTATCCCACACCTCATAACCCAAAGCGGGCACGATATCATCGGCCGCCAGCAGGGCTGCGGCCTGGCTGGCCATGCCAGCGGCCAGCAGGGCAATGAGCAGGCCGGTCACGGCAAACAGCCGGTGCAGCGGAATGACGATCAGCCCGCGATACAGCAGCCACGATATGCCGCCGCCCGCCACAATGCCCAGCAGCCCGCCCACCAGCATGGGCACCGGGCCGGAATGGGTGGAAACCGCGATGCCGTACAGGAACAGCACCACCTCCACCCCCTCGCGCAGCACCGCCACGGCCACCACTACGGCCATGGCCGCAAGCGAGCGCTGGCCGGTTGCCACCTGCGTGCCCAGCGCCTTCATGTCGCCTGCCATCTCGCGCCCGTGCCGGGTCATCCAGATATTGTGCCAGCCCAGCATGACCACCGCGATGCACAGGATGGTGGCCGAGAACACATCCTGCCCGTTGCCCGACAGCGCCGCCGAGAGGCTGCCCGCAAACACCGCCACCACCGCGGCCCCCGCCACGCCGGCTGCAATGCCGCCCGCCACCCAGCGCCCCCGTCCCGCTATGCCCTGCGTTGCCGCCAGCACGATGCCAATGATCAGGCCCGCTTCCATGACCTCACGGAAAACGATCAGCAGACTTCCCAGCATGTTCAGGGCTCCTGCGTTACGGTAACGGTGCCCGTTGCCTGGTCGGGGTGGTAGTCATCGAAGAATTTGTAGGTGCCCGGATGCAGCGGCCCGGCATGGACCGTAATGGTGGTGCCCGGCACCACGATCTTCTCGAATTTCAGGTCATAGCTTTCAAATTCGTCGGTCGTGTCATCCTGGTTGTCCAGCATGATGAGAAAGCGCGTGCCAGCAGGCACCGTAAAATGGTCCGGGCTGAAGTGATGGTCCTTGACCACCAGGTGCACCGGGTCCTGCGCCCATGCCGGTGGGGCGGACAGGAGGGCCGCAAGCCCAAGGCAGGACAGGGTGGTTGCGTAACGCATGAACAGACTCCGCGTGGAATGACGGCAAATTATTGCGACTTATTATCACTGTCAATTTTGGTCTTTCCATCCGCACCGTCCTGCCGATGCGGGGCAGGCATGCGCGGGCAGGGGCGCGATAAAGGTATGTTCTATTGACATCTTTTTGACAGGCCATAAAAGGTTTCCACTAAATACACCTTAATGGAGGCCAGAATGGCGCCGCCGCTCGATGACACAACCCGCAGCATCATCAAAGCCTGCGTACCCGCGCTTGAAGCTCATGGCCTCACGATCACGACCGAAATGTATCGCCGCCTGCTGGCCAATCCGGCCATTCGCGACCTGTTCAACCTCTCGCATCAGGAAGATGGCGCGCAGCCCAGGGCGCTGGCCCTGGCGGTGCTGGCCTATGCCCGCAACATCGATAACCTCGGCGCCATGGCAGGGGCTGTCGAACGCATTGCTGAAAAGCATGTGGGCCTGAACATCGAGCCCGAACACTACCCGTATGTGGCCGACGCCCTGCTTGGCGCGATTGCCCAGGTGCTGGGTGATGCGGCAACGCCTGAAATTCTGGAAGCATGGGGTAAGGCTTACTGGTTCCTGGCCGATATCCTGATCGGGCGGGAAAAACAGATCTACGCGGCCCACACGGCAGCCCCCGGCGGCTGGGTGGGGTGGCGGCCTTTCCGCGTGCAGGCCCGTAAGGCCGAGAGCGAGAGCGTGACCTCCTTTGAGCTTGTGCCTGAGGATGGTGCCCCCGTGATGCGGCATGCGCCGGGGCAGTATCTCAGCTTCCGGCTTGATGTGCCGGGGCACGGGCGTGAACGGCGCAATTACAGCATCTCGTCCGCTCCCTCCGCGGATGGCTACCGCATCAGCGTGCGCCGTATCGAGGGGGGTATTGTGTCGGACTGGCTGCATGACAGCGTGCGCGAAGGCACCGTGTTGCAGGTTTCCGCCCCCGCCGGTGAGTTCACGCTCATGCCCGATACCGGCCCCATCGTGTTCCTGAGCGCAGGGGTGGGGCTGACGCCCTTCATGTCCATGCTGGCGGACCTGACGGGCAGCGACGGGCATCCCCCCATCCATTACATCCACACCACCCGCACTCCGGGCACGGAAGCTTTTGGCCCCGCCATCCGGGCGCTGGCAGGGCGCGGGCGGTTGCAGGCGGATATTTTCTACACACGGCAGGCCCCGCAGGCCGCAGCACCCGTGCCGGGGGTGACCTGCCATGAGGGGCGCATCACGCCCGCATGGCTACGGGACCGGGTGGACCCGAATGCAACCTATTACATCTGCGGCCCCGATGGCTTCATGCGCGACATGGTCGGCGCGCTGAAGGAGGCTGGTGTGCCGCCTGCGCAGGTCCGCTACGAATTCTTTGGCCCGGCCGCAGACCCGGCGTTATAAGGCGAACGAGTTACTTTTTTGGGAAAACCCTTATAAAACAATGAAGTTTTTGGTGAAGCTTTTTTCAAAAAGCTTCAGGAAATGCCGCCTTTTTGAAAAAAGGCGGCACCCAAAAACTTTTACTCTTTTGGTAGTCATCAGGCATGCCGTGGGCAGATCAGGCGGAACCAAACACGCGGCCATGCCCTTAACCGCCTGTATCCGCAGCGCGCGTGCCGCCAGGCGGGTTCATGTTCTGCCCCGGAAGGTCAGCCGCCATGATTACCGTGCATCATCTCGACAATTCGCGTTCGCAGCGCATTTTGTGGCTGCTTGAGGAACTCGAACTGCCCTACGAGATCCGCTTTTACAAACGCGACCCCAAAACCATGCTCGCCCCGAAAAGCCTGCGCAGGATCCACCCGCTGGGAAAGGCCCCGATCATAACTGATACGGAGGGCGACGTGACGCTTGCGGAAAGTGGGGCCATTATCGAATATCTTGTCGAGCGTTACGGCAATGGCCGCCTGCAGCCCGAGCGCGGCACGCCCGAGCACGTGCAGTTCCTGTACTGGCTGCATTATGCAGAAGGCTCGGCCATGCCGCCGTTGCTGCTCAAGCTGGTGTTCGGCCTGCTGCCCACGCGCGTGCCCTTCATCATCCGCCCCGTGGCCAGCCTGATCGCGAGTGGGGTGCAGAGCCGGATCATCAACCCGCAACTCAAGCTGCACATGGATTTCTGGGAGCAGTCGCTCAGCCAGCGCAAATGGTTCACGGGCAAGGACTTCACCGCAGCCGATATCCAGATGAGCTTTCCGCTTGAAGCTGCTGCCACCCGCGCCGGGGCGCTGCCGGGCAGGCCCCATGTAGGTGCCTTTTTGCGGCGCATCCATGCACGGCCTGCCTATCAGCGCGCGCTGATTAAGGGCGGCGCCTATGCCTTTGCTTCGGCAGGGGATGCGCCAACCTGAGTGTATGGCTGCGGTTTACGCCTCACCTCGGTTCGTATTAAGTGCGCGAATTCCTTCCGCGCCTCCGAGGTTCCATGATTCGTCTCGACAATATCAGCAAGCATAACGGCCAGCGCCTGGTCTTCATTGAAGCATCAGCCGCCTTGCAGAAGGGCGAGAAGATCGGCCTCGTGGGGCCAAACGGGGCGGGCAAGACCACGCTGTTCCGCATGATAACCGGGCAGGACGAACCCGATGAAGGCCAGATCCTCACCGATCGCGGCATTACCATCGGTTTTTTCAGCCAGGATGTGGGCGAGATGGCGGGCCGCAGCGCCGTGGCCGAGGTTATGGAGGGCGCCGGCGCGGTATCGGAGGTGGCTTCCGAACTCGCCACGCTGGAAACGGCACTGGCCGACCCCGAGCAGGCCGACCAGCTTGAAACCATCCTTGAACGCTTTGGCGAGGTGCAGGCCCGTTTTGAGGAACTTGGCGGCTATGCGCTCGACAGCAAGGCGCGTGAGGTGCTGCACGGGCTGGGCTTCAGCCAGGAGATGATGGATGGCGATGTCAGCCGCCTCTCGGGCGGGTGGAAGATGCGCGTGGCCCTTGGCCGCATCCTGCTCATGCGCCCCGATGTGATGCTGCTCGATGAGCCAAGCAACCATCTCGACCTTGAAAGCCTGATCTGGCTGGAACAGTTCCTGGCCGGTTACGATGGCGCGCTGCTCATGACATCGCATGACCGGGCGTTCATGAACCGGGTCATCAACAAGGTGATCGAGATTGATGGCGGCAACCTGACCAGCTTTTCGGGCGATTACGAGTTCTATGAGCAGCAGCGCGCCCAGAACGAGAAGCAGCAGCAGGCCCAGTTCGAGCGCCAGCAGGCCGCACTCGCCAAGGAAATCAGCTTTATCGAACGCTTCAAGGCCCGTGCCTCGCACGCAGCGCAGGTGCAGAGCCGGGTCAAGAAGCTCGAAAAGATCGACCGCGTCGAGCCGCCCAAGCGCAGGCAGGCGCTGAGCTTCGAGTTTCCGCCCCCGCCGCGCTCGGGCGAGGACGTGGTCAAGCTGCGGGGCGTGGATAAAAGCTATGGCAGCCGCGTGATCTACCACAACCTCGACCTGCTGATCCGCAGGCGCGAGCGGTGTTGCGTGCTCGGCGTGAACGGTGCAGGCAAGTCAACGCTGCTCAAGCTGGTTACCGGCGCCACCCAGCCCGATGCGGGCACGGTTACGCTGGGTGGCAGCGTGAAGCTGGGCTATTTTGCCCAGCATGCCATGGACCTGCTCGATGGCAGCCGCACGGTGTTCGAAACGCTGGATGATGCCTTTCCGCTGGCAAGCCAGGGTTCGCTGCGGGCGCTGGCGGGCAGCTTCGGCTTTTCAGGCGATGAGGTGGAAAAAAGCTGCCGCGTGCTGTCTGGCGGCGAGAAGGCGCGGCTGGTCATGGCGATGATGCTGTATGATCCGCCCAACTTCCTGGTGCTTGATGAGCCGACCAACCACCTCGACATCGCGACGAAGGAAATGCTGATCACATCGCTCGCGCAGTATGAAGGCACGATGCTGTTCGTATCGCATGACCGGCACTTCCTTGCCGCCTTGTCCAACCGGGTGCTTGAAGTAACCCCCGGTGGCATCCACCAGTATGATGGTGGCTACACGGAATATGTTGCCCGCACCGGGCAGGAAGCCCCCGGCCTGCACGCCTGAACCGGCAGGACCGCCCTTGAAAATACCATTGGGGGGTATAAAGTCAGGTCGGTGAACATGAGGAGCGCCGCCGTGGCCCAGACTGTCAGTTTCCCCGTAGGGGGCATGAGCTGTGCCGCCTGTGCTGCGCGGCTTGAAAAGGTGCTCAACCGGCAGGCGGGCGTGCAGGCCACGGTTAACTTCGCCACAAACCGGGTGCAGGCCGCGGTTGATGACCCCGCAACCGCACTGCCTGCCATGGCCACCGCCATTGGCAAGGCGGGTTTTGAGGTTGCAGAAAACAGCGTGGACCTGTCGGTTACCGGCATGAGCTGTGCCGCCTGCGCGGCGCGGGTCGAGAAAATCCTCAACCGCCTGCCGCTGACACAGGCCAGCGTGAATTTTGCCACCGGGCGCGCGCATGTCACGTACGTGCCCGGCGTGAGCGGGCCGGAAACCTTCATTGCCCGCATTGAAAAAGCCGGTTTTGGCGCGACCATGGTGGATGATGCGGCACCGCACCCGGACCCGCACGCCCTGCGCATGCAGGCATGGCGGAGGGAGCGCAACCAGTTTGCCCTGACCCTTGTGCTGGCGCTGCCGTTTGGGGCGCAGATGCTGGCCATGCTGGCGGGCATGGGGTTCATGCTGCCCGGATGGTTGCAGGCCGTACTCGCCACGGTGGTGCAGTTTTACTGCGCGCGCCAGCTTTATCCACGTGCGTGGAAGGCCGTGCGCGGCGGCGCTGCCAACATGGATGTGCTGGTGGTGCTGGGCACGGGCATCGCCTATTTCTTCAGCATGGCCGTGCTGCTCCTGCGCCTGCCGCAACCGCTGTATTTCGAGAGCAGCGTTGCCATCATCACGCTCATCTCACTGGGCCGCCTCATGGAAAGCCGCGCGCGTGACAGGACGGCAGCGGGGCTGGAAAGCCTGCTGAAACTCCAGCCCGCGCTGGCCCATGTTGAACGCGACGGCGTGGTGCATGACTGCCCGGTGGAACAGGTGCGCGTGGGCGATGTGTTTGTCGTGCGCCCCGGCGAGAGCCTGCCGGTGGATGGCGTGGTGCTTGAGGGCGCATCGGATGTGAATGAAGCCATGCTGACCGGCGAAAGCCTGCCTGTGACCAAGCGGGCGCAGGACACGGTGTTTGCGGGCACGCTCAATACCACGGGCAGCCTGCGGGTGAAGGCCACCGGCGTGGGGGCTGATACCGCGCTGGCGCATATTGTGAAAATGGTGGAGCAGGCGCAGGGCAGCAAGGCGCATGTGCAACGCCTGGCAGACCGGGTGGCCGGCGTGTTCGTGCCGGTGGTGCTGGCGCTGGCGGCCCTGACCTTTGGCGTGTGGTGGGGGGTGAGCGGGCAGGTTGCACCCAGCCTCATTGCCGCCGTGTCGGTGCTGGTCATTGCGTGCCCATGTTCGCTGGGGCTGGCCACGCCCACCGCCATCATGGTGGGCACCGGGCTTGGGGCGCGCGCTGGCATCCTGTTCCGCAACGCCGATGCGCTGGAACAGGCCCAGAAGCTTGATACAATCATGCTCGACAAGACCGGCACCCTGACCCAAGGCACCCCCACGGTGCAGGACATGCAGCCCGCACCTGGCGTGGACCCGGCCCGGCTGCTGGGGGTGGCGTGCACGCTGGAGCAGGAGTCCGAGCACCCGCTGGCCCGTGCCATCATGGCGCATGCAGCAGGCCTTGGCGTGCGGCCCGGCACGCTGGCCGGTTTTGAAGCCACGCCGGGCCTGGGGGTTGCGGGCATGGTGGACGGGGAGCCTGCCTGCCTCGGTTCGCCACGCTTTGTGGCCGAACGCGGCATGGCGCTGGACCCGGACGGGACAGGCGCGCTGGCTACTGCCGGGCGCACCGTGATTGGTGTTGCGCAGGCAGGGCATCTGCTGGGCTATATCACCCTGTCCGACACGTTGCGGCCCGATGCGGTGGCGAGTGTGTCAGCACTCCGGGCGGCGGGCATCCGGGTTGTCATGCTCACGGGTGACAGCCCGCAGGCAGCAAGCCCCATTGCGGCCGCCGTGGGGGTAGATGACTACCGCGCGGGCGTGTTGCCCGGTGACAAGGCGCGGATTATCGAACAGTACCGCACGCAGGGTCATGTGGTGGGCATGGTGGGCGATGGCATCAATGATGCCCCGGCGCTGGCGGCGGCCGATGTGGGTTTTGCCATCGGGGCCGGTACAGCTATCGCGCGCGAGACGGCGGATATCGTGCTGATGAAAAATGAACTGGCCAGCGTGAACGATGCCATCTCGCTCTCGCGCGCCACATTGGCGAAGATCCGGCAGAACCTGTTTTTTGCGTTCATCTATAATATTCTGGGCCTGCCACTCGCCGCCTTCGGCCTGCTCAACCCCATCGTGGCGGCAGGCGCCATGGCCATGAGTTCGGTCTCGGTGGTCAGCAACGCGCTGCTGCTCAACCGCTGGAAGCCGCGCGCCCGATAACGCAACCCTGTTACGGTCTGTTCCGCCTGCATGTGCTTGCCTATGCTGCGGCGTAGTGGCATGACCCGGCACGATTCAAGGAATGGACGACAACGCGTGACCAGACATAAACAGCAGGGAACAGACTCTGCCTCGTGCATGCAGTGCGCCCCATCACAGGACAGGGTTGTGGAACAGCCGCACAAGAAAGCCCTGATCAACCGCATACGCCGCATCGAGGGGCAGGTGGGCGGCGTGCTGAACATGATCGAGAATGACCGCTACTGCGTGGATATCCTGACCCAGATCTCGGCGGTCAAGTCAGCGCTCGATGGGGTTGCGATCCAGATCCTGTCCTCTCACGCCAAGGGCTGCGTGCGCAAGGCGGTGCAGGAAGATGGAGGCGAGGAAACGATGGAGGAACTGCTCGGTATCATCCGCAAGCTGATCCGCTAGAGCAGATCCAGTTTGAAAGGAAGAGGCTGCCTTTGCTGAAAAAAGGCAGCCTCTGGCCATGTTCGTTCCATAGCCATCAGTAACGGAACAGATTGCCGACTGATCTTTGCTACAGAGTAATGAAAATGACCGCACCGCCTGATTATGCAAAAGTGCGCGAGGTATGCCCCGTTTGTAGCCAGGGATGGGTGCTCGTTGCACGGGACAACGCAACACATGCCCTTTTTTTCCGCTGCGATGAATGCGGAAATGAATGGGAGGATGCCCGGAGCATCGAGGATGAATCATCAAGCATGAGAGATGATCATTACGATTGGGATTTTGTGGAAAGCAGGGAGCTGGCAACAAATAAAGTCTATAAATACGTTATCAATAAAATATCAAAGAACTGGTAACGTATCATGGCACCCCTGATGCTTCAGGGGTGCTCCCGCCATCATTTTCCATATCCCTGCGTTTGCGCGCATACCGGCGTTACATGCCCAGCGCCATGCGGCCTATGGCCGGGTCATCGGTAAAGAAACCATCAAGCCCCAGATCCAGATGGCGGCGTATTTCGGCAATCGCACCGGGTACGTTGCGCGCGCTGTCGCCATCGCCATTGCGTAGCTGGGCGGGCAGGAAGTGGTTCTCGGGGCGGAAGGTGTAGGAATGCACCAGCAGGCCCGCCGCATGGGCGTCATCAATGAGCGTGGTAGGGGCAAGCCACGCGCCAGAGGCATCACGCGGAATGATGTCGTCGTTCGAGGGACCGATCACATCCGCATAGGCGCGTACGCCACGCAGGCCGTCGGGGGTCATGAAGTCACCAAACGTGAGTGGCCTGGCGGTGCCCAGCGTGTCGGGCACCGTTTCCGCGCGCCCGCCCATGAGGAACATCAGCCGTGCCTGCGGGTTGATGGCCTGCACCTGGCCATGGAGTGCGCGCAGGTTCGCCGTCTCGAAGGACTGGACCTCGAGCGGGCAGTAGCGGGTGTAGTCGTGGGCCGCGATGACGCGCAGGAACGTCTCCTCCGGCGTGTGGCCGAGTTTATGGAAATGCGTTGAATTCTTGATTTCGGGAATCAGCCCGATCATGCGCCCGCGGCTTGCGGCCTCGGCTGCCACAAAGTCGATCACTTCCTCAAATGTCGGAATATCGAAATGCCCGTCATAGCGGGTGTTGTGGGCGCGGATGGCGGGCAGGCGTTCGTGCGCGCGCAGGGTCTTGAGTTCGGCCAGGGTGAAGTCGGTCGTGAACCAGCCGGTTTCCGCCTTGCCATCAATGGTGATGGTGCGGCGGCGGCTGGCAAACTCCGGGTGGCTCGCCACATCGGACGTGCCCGCGATATTGCTTTCATGGCGGGCTATGAGCACGCCGTCGCGCGTGGGCACGAGGTCGGGCTCGATATAATCCGCGCCATCGGCAATGGCGCGGGCGTAGGCCGCGAGCGTGTGTTCAGGCCGCAGGGCCGATGCCCCCCGATGCGCCATGACAGAGGGCACTGGCACCAGAGAAGGGTTTGCAAAAGCCTGCCGGGCTGTCAGCGCCGCCATGCTCATCAATGTGCCTGTCATGGCCAGTCTACGGGTCAGCATGCCTTTGGTCCTTTTAAAAGCGCGCGCCGATTTTAAGCCGGAACACGCATACGGCAATGGGCGGCGACGGGCCTGAATGGCGGTTAACCGCGCATATTATATGACAGTTTAATGAAAGTTCTTCCGCAAAAGGAGAAAACCGCTTTTTCGATTGTCACCCCTGTCATGACCGCCCCTGGCGTCCGATAACAGGAACCATGATACATGACAGTCCGTTTCCGGTGTGATTTCCGTGCTTTTTTACTTATGGCCGCTGGCACGGTCAGCCTGGTAATACCATGGGCGCGCGCCGAGGCCCGGAGCATCCATATTGCCGCCCAGCCCATGGCGCAGGCGCTTGAGGCGTTAGGGCGTCAGACGGGCCAGAACATCGTTTTCACCCCGCAGCAGGTGGCCCATATCCAGGCCAATGCAGTCAATGGCAACATGACGGCGGCCCAGGCGGTCCGGCGCATGCTCGCCCATAGCGGGCTGACAGCCGAGAGCGTAAATGGCGGCGGTTTCATCATCCATTCGGGCGCTGCAGCCAGCACGGCGGAAAAGCACCGTGCATCATCCGAAAAAGGCGAGAAGAAGGACGGCGTGAACGACATTGAAAAGATGTTTGTTGTCGCCCACAAGAAAAGCCAGAACGAAAAACGCACCTCCAACATCATCATGGACACGGTGGCGTATGACCCGTTTGAAAACCTTGGCGGCGTGTCCTCGGTGGCCCAGTCCCTGATCCAGCTACCCGGTGTGACCGGCATTACCGATGGCGATGAGCCGCGCTACATCAGCGTGCGCGGCATCAGCCCCGACCTCAACCACACGACAATGGACGGCATTACCCTTTCCTCCATCGGCGAGAGCGGCAGTGCGGGCACGCGGCGCGTCAACCTGCAGGACATTCCATCGGAAATGACCTCGCGCATGAACGTGTACAAAAGCTTCACCGCCGAGCAGGATGGCGATGCGATTGGCGGCGTGATCGACCTCATTCCCATGAGCGCCTTTGACCACAAGGGCCTTTACAAATATCTCGATGCCTATGGCATCTGGTCCAGCAAGCGCGGGGGCGTGGGTGCCAACGGGCTGAGCGGTTATGCGCCGCATATGGGCGAGGGGGCCAAGGGCACGTTTTCCGACACGTTTGGCAAGCACCATGAGTTCGGCATCGTGCTGTCCATGCGCTACCAGGAGCGCGCGCGCAACACGACCAAGAACTGGCAGGCCTATGATTATGACAATGCTGATGGCACGAGCAGCACCACGCCCGGCACGTCATGGGACGGGCATGTCAGGCCCAGCCAGTATTCAACCGGCGAATACGCCAATGACGTGACCAATATTGGCGGGTCGGGCAAGTTGGAATGGAAACCCACTGGCAAGAACCTGTACATGTCCCTCATGGGCTGGTCCTACGCGCGGTGGGAGCACTCGGTCATGGACAAGGAGGATTACAACCTCAAGAACACGGTCACGAGCGAGGACGGGATGGATATTCCCGTCAGCAGCATCTACGTGCGGCGCAGGCAAAATGAATGGCACCGCCAGAACAGTGGCATCATCGGGCATATCGACTGGCACAAGGACCGCCATGACCTGATCCTGCGCGCGGGCTACACGATGGAAGACTATAACGACTACCAGCCCTATATTGCCGCGCACACAACCCCGAAAAAACTGACCGCCGACTATACCGGCTACCCTTCAGAAACTGGCATGTGGCAGCAGGGGGCGCTATCGAACCCCACCGCAGCACAGACTGGAACATGGAACCTGTATAATGATGGCTCCTACCAGACATGGGAGCGTGCCTCCGAGCGTGTGCCATCGGTGAGGCTGGATTATAGCTGGAACACCGGAAAGAATGCCAAGGGGTTTGGCATCATGAGCGGCTTCCAGTGGCGCGAGCTGACGCTCGACCATAACGAGCAGCAGATCTATTACGACAGTACGGAAAATTTTACTGGCCAGATGCTCCAGAGCAATCATGTGCCATGGAACAATATCTACCCCGAAACCTTCATCGGCCCCGATGGGTATAAATTCAACTGGTCCAGCCTGACGGTGGACCAGAAGAAATCGCTCTATAACAGTGGCATTTCAAATTACAGGTATCGTGAGAACATATTCGACGGCTATGTCTCGCTGCATTACATCTGGAAAAATACCGCCTTTATTGCCGGCGTGCGGGCCGACGCTACCAATTACGCGGGTTGGGCTCCACAGATAAATGGCACGACGCAAACGGTTTCATCTGGCTTTACCAAACAGTCCGGGTCTTACATCAATCCGTTGCCCTCGTTTGATGTCGTGCATCACTTTCCGCAGGATGTAACGATGCATGCTTCCTACAGCCAGTCCATTGGCCGCCCCGCGCCGGGGCAGATCGCCATGGCGGCATCCGAGAGCTGTGGGGACGATGACTCTGGTGGAACAGACTGCACCATCTCCAAGGGCAATACCAAACTCAAGCCCCGCCGGTCCCAGAACTTTGATATTTCGGTTGATAAATGGTTTAACCGCGGCAATGGCATGGTCAGCCTTGCGTTCTTCAGCAAATGGATCAAGGACGATATTGTTACCAGTCGCTCCCTTTATACCGATAATACCGGCACGAGCTATCAGGTAACCATGCCGGTGAACGCGCAGTCCGCCGGGGTCAAGGGCATCGAGTTCAATGTCATGGACCGCAACCTGCATGCCTTTGGCCAGATCATCGACCTGCAGGCGAACGTGACGTGGCTCAAGGGCCATGAAAGCTATTCAAACGGCACATCGGTGGTCAATTACAATGCCATGATCTACCAGCCCAGCTTCATCGCCAATGGCATGATGACGTGGCATATTCCGCAGATAAAGGGCGCGCTGCGCACGACCGTCAATTATTCGGGCAAGTATTTCACCTCCTTTGGCGCAACGCCGGGCGCATCGGACGGGTTTGGCAACTTCCTCACCTTCAACCTGGGCTTCTGGCACCAGGTCTATCCGGGCATTACGCTCAAATACGAAGTCATGAACCTGGCCAACTGGCAGCCACGCTACGTGACTGGCGATCATCTGCAATATGTTGATGAAATGGATAATTATGGTCGTGCCGTTTATTTCCATGTTGTTTTCAACTGATGGATGGCGTGTCCGGGGTGGCGGTTTTGAAAACTGCCCCCGGGCGCATGGTCATGGCCTGGTGGAGGATGCAAAAGAACAGGTATGGGGGTATCGTGTTCATGAAAATGTGAAATATTAATGATACTTTTTCAATGCATATTAAGCGTATTCCATAATCAGCATGCATCATGCCATTATAATGGCTGCCATTCATGGTTCTGTCGCCACGGAGGCAGCCTGTGGTTGTGGTGCTCGGCGGCCCGGCCCTGCCATTATATTTTTACAAAACATGTCCTTCTCCGTGGCAATCGCCACTTTTACTCGTAAGACGTGAAGCTGCTATACGCGGACATGGGGGTATAAAAGGTTGCAGGACTGCAGTAAGTGGCTGTATCGGTATAAACACTATTGCATCCCGCACGGTCATGCCTGTCTCCCGGCATTCCTGCTGGACCAACGTGCATGAGAGGCGACGCTAGATGGCTGCAGACCGGCCCTGTTTTCCTACCAGTATTCATCGTTCCACCCCCAACGCCATCAGGCTGAACCGGGCGCTGCGCATGTCGCGCCGCGATGCGCTGATCGGTGCGCTCGGGGCCGCCGTCGTCGTGACGGGCAGCAGGCAGGGCATCGCCGCCACGGCGGAGCAGGACACGGTCGTGCCGCTGTTCATGGCCCTGTCGCAGCGCCTGACGGACCGCGACGCGCTTGATCCGCGCATTGGCAACGCGCTGTGCGCGGGCATCATTCACGCGGTGCCCGAGCGCCGCGACCAGATCCAGAAGCTGCATGACTTCATGACCGGCGGCAGTTTTGCCTCGGCCCATGCGCTCGCTGTCGCCGCCGAGCATCAGGATCCCGTGTTCAAGGCGGTCATCCAGGATATCCTGACCGGCTGGTATCGTGGTCTCGCCGATCACAAGGTCGTGGTCTACCGCTCCGCGCTGATGTTCGACATCACCAAGGATGCGATCTATCCCAAGACCTATGCAACGGGTGGTCCGTTCTACTGGACCCAGACCCCGCCGGAAGTGGCTGTTCCCACTGGTGAACCTGCCCTTTCGCCTTCGAAACTCGTGATCGAACCTACCTGATATCCGGAGCCTTTTTATGCCGTCCGAACAAGACCTATCTGCTGACGTCGTAATCGTCGGCTCCGGCGTCGCTGGCAGTTCCATTGCCAACGAACTGGCGCGCGCGGGTATTTCCGTCATCGTGCTCGAAGCCGGGCCACGCGTCGACCGCCAGCATTTTGTCGAGAACTTCCGCAACCTCGAGAACAAGCCCTCCTATCAGGGGCCGTTCCCCGCAGTGCCCTGGGCGCGCCATCCGCCCGATCAGGTCACCCCCAACGATTACCTGCATACCACCGGCCCCGATGCGGAGGCCTACCAGCAGGTCTACCTGCGTATGATGGGTGGCACCACCTGGCACTGGGCTGGCTGCGCGTGGCGTTACCTGCCATCGGATTTCGAGCTCAAGACCCGTTATGGCCAGGGCCGTGACTGGGCGCTGAAATATGATGATCTCGAGCCGTTCTACTACCAGGCCGAGGTGATGATGGGCGTGTGCGGCCCCGACCCGAAGGTGGAAGACCTCGGCTCCCCGCGCCAGCAGCCTTACCCGATGGATGCGCTGCCCATTTCCTACGCGGCCCAGCAGTTCCGCAAGCTGATTGCCGAGAAGACGCCGTATCGCGTGGTGCATGAGCCGCAGGCCCGCAACACCCGCCCGTATGACAGCCGCCCGACCTGCGAGGGGCATAACAACTGCATGCCCATCTGCCCGATCGGGGCGATGTATAACGGCAGCTACTCCGTCTATCATGCCGAGGCGGCGGGGGCGAAGTTCGTGCCCAACGCCGTGGTGTACCGAATCGAGCGTGACAGCGCCAACAAGCGCGTGACCGCAGTGCATTATTACGATCCCGACAAGGGCTCGCACCGCGTGACCGGCAAGTATTTCGTGATTGCGGCGCACTGCATCGAGACCGCAAAGCTCATGCTGTTCTCCGCCGATGAGCAGAGCCCGGACGGCATTGCCAACAGTTCGGGCCATGTTGGCCGTAACATGATGGACCACACCGGCGTGCAGGTGAGCTTCATCAGTGGCGACAAGGCCCTGTGGCCCGGTCGTGGCCCGCTTGAAACCAACGTGATCGACAATTTCCGCGATGGTGACTGGCGCAACGAGCGCGGCGCGTATCTCGTGCACATGGTCGATGACAACCAGGTTGACCTTGCCACGCAGCTTGCCATCGCCAAGGGGTATGTGGGCCGCGAACTTGAGGAACAGATTCGCTATCTCGCCTCGCACACGGTGCGCCTGTTCAGTCATAACGAAGGCCTCGCCGACCCGGACAACCGCCTGACGCTGAGCAAGACCAACAAGGACATACTCGGCATCCCGCACCCCGAGGTCTATTACAAGCTGCCCGAATATACCGTGAAGAGCTGCGAGCACACGCGCGGCCTGTTCCGCGACCTGATCGGTCTCATGCACGGCACGGATGAGGAATGGACGCCCGGCTACTTCCCGCAGGACCATCCCGCGGGCAGCACCATCATGGGCACCGACCCGAAGGATTCCGTGGTGGACGGCTTCTGCCGCACGCATGACCATGAGAACCTGTTCATCGCGAGTTCGTCCGTTTTCTCTTCGGTCGGAACCGGGAACATCACCCTGACAGTCGCCGCACTTGCCCTGCGCGTGGCTGATACGCTTAAAAAAGAACTCGCCCATGCCTGACGTAACGCGCAAGATCCTGTGGTCGGTCCTGACCGCAGGCACTGCTCTTGCAACATTTTCCGCCGTTCCCGCCCGGGCGGATGATCCTTCTGCCGACCTCATGGCCCGTGGCGAATACATCGCCACGGCAGGCGACTGCGTTGCCTGTCATACAGCACCCGGCGGCAAGCCTTTCGCCGGTGGCCTGAGGATCACCACGCCCATGGGCGATGTGGTGACGACCAACATCACGCCTGATCCCGATCATGGTATTGGAAAATACACGGAAGAGGATTTCGAGAAGAGCCTGCGCCACGGCATTCGCCGTGATGGCAGCAGGCTTTATCCCGCCATGCCCTACGTGTCCTATTCCGGCATGACCGATGGCGACATAAAGGCGCTGTATACCTGGTTCATGCATGGGGTGAAGCCGGTGGCCGAGACGCCGCCGGTCACATCGCTCAACTTCCCGGCCAACCTGCGTATCACCATGGGCCTGTGGAACATGGTGGCGACGAGCGAAACCCCGGAGACGGGTGATTCCGCTACCTTTGATAAGTTGCGCCGGGGCAAATACCTCGCCCGTGCCCTTGAGCATTGCGGCACCTGCCATACCCCGCGCAACATCATGCTGAGCGAGAAAGAGGACAGCTACCTTGCCGGCGCGAGCCTGCTCGGATGGTATGCCCCCAACATCACTTCCAGCAAGACGGGCGGCATCGGTAACTGGAGCGAGGACAACCTTGTTGAATACCTCAAGACCGGCCATGTGGCTGGCCTGAGCCAGGCAGCCGGCCCGATGGGCGAGGCGGTGGAGCACAGCACCAGTCATCTGACGGATGATGACCTGCATGCGCTTGCAGCCTACATCCTGCAGGTGCCTGCCAAGGATGACGAAGCCGAGCACAGCCCGCGCGAGCAGTATGGCAAGCCGCTCGAACAGGCGGATGTCCGCTCGGGTGAGCTGACCCGCATCGACAATCTTGCCCAGATGGATGGCGCGCAGATCTATGATGCGAACTGCGCGGCCTGCCATGGCGGCAATGGCGCGGGCACGGCTGACCATTATGCGCCCTCGCTGTTCCATAACTCGGTTGTGGGCTCAGCCCGGCCCGATGACCTGATCATGGCCGTGCTCAATGGCGTGGACCGTAATGCGGGTGGGGTGCATGTGCATATGCCTGCCTTCAACCAGAGTTCTGACGTGCAGCGCCTGAGCAATGCTGAGATTGCCAGCGTGGTCAACTATGTCACGGCCACCTTTGGCAGCGGTGACCACGGTGTTACCGCCGAGCAGGTGGAAAAAATGGGCAAGGAACTGCCCAAGACTCCCTGAAGGCCCCAAGCTCCGGCGGCCCTGCATCCTTACTGATGGTTGCAGGGCCGTTGGATCTGGTCTTTGAAACATTGTTTAAAAATAACAATGCTTTCAGCGTAGAAATATCGCCCACACGTGGCAGTAAAAAGCCAGCCCTCTGAAATAACTACTTTTTGTGCCGAGGCGAAAGACGCACGGGTGTTTTCGCTGCATCAAAGCCGTGTTCTTCTACCCGTAGTGGAACGATCGTGTCTGGCGCATGGTTTCTGTCTGGCCAATGGCCCCAGATGACCTTTGCTGCGAATGTGCGCCCACGGCATTCAACGTTCACCGTATCGCCCACGACGGGAACCGGGCCGTTGAAAAGGTTCTGATCAGCGCGGAGTTCGCGTTCGGTCACGACCTCCCCGGATTTCAGCAAAATCCGTTTGATCCAGTAGCGCATGCCACAAGCATAGCACACAGTCTCCATCCTCCAAGCGAGATGTCAGGCGGTGTAGCTGGGCAGGCAGCATACTGATCCAGGCGGCGCGGTCGAATGCGGCAGGTGGCTCCCGAACGCTGTCTGCTGGCGACCGGGCGGTGTCTGTGATAGGCACGACAGGCGCAAAACGGGGCAACAGATCATCATGCTGCATTTCATTACCGATTTTGCCGATCAGGCCGTGATGCTGCCGATGATGGTAACCGTGGCCCTTATCATGGCTGTGTACGGATGGTGGCGTGGTGCTGTGGTCTGGGCGGTGACGGCGGTTGCGATGCTGGCGGTCATGCTGCTGCTTAAAATAGCCGGTCTTTATTATGCCGCGATTGAACAGACCGCCATCATCAGCCCCAGCGGGCATGTCGCGGCAGCGTGCATGGTGTATGGCGGGCTTCTCGTGCTGCTGGGGCAGCGGTATTTCATGCGTTTTCCAGCACTCATGCTGGTGCCATTATCGGGTATTGGCATTGCCGTGGCATGCACCCGCGTGGCGTTGCATGCCCATACCCTGTTCGAGGTTGTAACAGGCGGGGTGGTTGGCTGTGCCGCAGGCGTGCTGCTCGGGCGGGCATGCGGGCCTGTGCCGCAGCGCTTATGGCTCTATCTGCTGCCTGCAGTGGTGTGCGTGGCCGTGCTGTTTCATGGGGCGCATCTGGGTATTGAAGGCGCGATACGCTGCATGTTCATGCCCGGGAAAATCATTGCGTGATTGAACCGGGATAATACAAATTCAGGCTTTGTTTTTTAAAGTAAAGTTTTTGGCCCGGTGCGCCGGGTGGGCACCGGCCAGGGCGTCATGCCCCAGCCAGTGCCCGGTTTTAGTGCATCAGAACGGTGCGTCGATGTTCACCACGTCGATCAGCTTGTGATTGACGAATTCCTTGATGCCAAGACCGATCAGTTCACGGCCATAGCCCGAGCGGGCCACACCGCCAAACGGCAGGTCGGCTTTCACCATGGTCGGGTGGTTGACGTAGACCATGCCGGTATAGATCTGCTCGGCCACCTTCACGCCGCGCTTGGTGTCCTTGGTGAAGACAGCACCACCCAGGCCATAGGGTGAGTCATTGGCGATGCGGATGGCATCAGCCTCATCCTTGGCGCGGTAGAGCTGCGTTACGGGGCCAAAGAACTCCCAGTGGCGGGCTTCATTGTTCTCATGCAGGTTGGTCATGAGCAGCGGCTGGAAGAAGGCGCCCTTTTCAGGCACGGGCGCGCCAATCACTTCCACAACGGCACCATGCTTCTTGGCTTCTTCAACCTGCGCGCGCAGGTCGTCCGCCGCCTTCTGCGAGGAGAGCGGGGCCAGCTGCGTTGCCGGGTCCATCGGGTCGCCTGCCTTCAGGCTGGCAACGCCCTTCTTGTACAGCTCCACAAAGCGGTCATAGATCGCGTCAGCCACGATCAGGCGCTTGGCCGAGACACAGACCTGGCCCGCATTCCAGTGACGCCCGAACACGGCCCACTTCACGGTCTTTTCCAGGTCGGCATCTTCGAGCACCACGAACGCATCGGAACCACCGAGTTCCATCGTGGATTTCTTGAGCGCCTTGGCGGCAATGCCCGCCACAATGGCGCCCGCGCCTTCAGAGCCGGTCAGGGCCACGCCACACACGCGAGAATCGCTCAGGATCACCTCGGTATGATGGCGGGCGGCATACAGGTTGCGAAAGCCACCCTTGGGCAGGCCGGCTTCCTGCATCAGCGTATCGAAGGCGGCGGCGCACTGCGGCACGTTGGAGGCATGCTTGAGCAGCACCGTGTTACCGGCGGAAAGCTGCGGCGCAATGATGCGGGCCACCTGATAGTAAGGGAAGTTCCACGGCTCGATGGCGAAAACGATGCCCTGGGGCTGATGGATGATCATGGCCTCGCCCTCATCGGGGTTGGCGACCGGCAGCTTCTCGGCTTTCAGCAGGCGCTCGGCATGTTCGGCGTAATACTCGAAGATCTCTGCCGACAGGATGGTCTCGGCCTTGGATTCCGCGTACGTCTTGCCCATTTCCAGCGTGATCAGGCGGGCATATTTGTCAATGTCGCGGCGCAGGATGGCGCCTGCGGCCTTCATCACTTCCGCACGTTTGGCAAACGAGGTGTGGCGCCATGCCTTGAAGGCATCATAGGCATCGGTCAGCGCGGTCTGGACTTCCTGATCCGTAGCATCGGGGAAAGTCTTCAGCTTTTCACCAGTATAAGGGTTGGTCGTAGCATAAGCCATGGACAATCTGTTCCTTAGAGTTTCGTCAAGTATATATTCCACATGCAGGCGTGCAAGAATCGTTTCAGCTATCATTAATGCACCGAACGTGCAAAAGCTGTTTTTTCATTCAGGCGGAATGGATGCGGAAATTTTTTACGGGAAACCGCACTTTTCCGCTCTCTGGCCTGTTTTGTACCGGTGGTTGGCGGCTATGGTAAAATGGAGTTTACCGTTTGTGCACCAGAAGTCTGGTGGCGGCCTCAGGCAGGAAGCGGATTGTCGAGCAGCCTGCGTTCCCGGTCGGTTATGACATCGGCCAGTGTGTAACGGTCCAGCACCGAGATGAATAGCCCCAGCGCTTCATGCAGTACGCCGCGCAGGCGGCACACATCGCTCAGGATACAGCCTCCCCTGCGGTTCGGGCCTTCTGGCTGGGGCGGCTGCATGCAGGCCACCAGGCCCATATCTTCTTCCGTATAGCGCACGACATCACCGATCAGGATCTGCGCGGCGGGTCGCCCCAGGCGCAGGCCGCCGTTACGGCCACGGATGGTTTCCACAAAGCCGCCCTGTCCCAGCCGATGGATGATCTTGATCAGATGATTTTCCGAAATGCCATAAGCCTGCGCAACCTCCCTGATCGATGTCAGGCGGTCGGTATGGATGCCCAGGTAGATCAGGGTTCTCAGGGCGTAATCGGTATGCAGGGTCAGGCGCATGCAAGGAGATATATAGATGTTTCCCGTTAATTCCAGTGGTTAATGATATTCCCCGTTCCGGCTGCGTCCGATAAGGGGGAGGAAAGAGCGGCCAGGCGGAGGGAAAGATCAATATCATCAGGCCGGTTGCACGTCAGCGGTGCGACTGCGGGGGAAGGCGGTTTCCGGGCGCAATCCGGACATGCAGGGGCCTCAATAACGGTTACGGGGCACGGAATCGCCGTGGCAGGGCTGCGCCCGGGCGTGGATTGGGTTCCGACAGGGGACAAAAATAATGCCCATGGCTTTCACCATGGGCATTATCGTCAGGGCAGGAGGAAACGGTCAGAAGTTGGCGTTCAGGCGACCGTAGTAGTAGCCACCCGTGATGGGGATCTGCGCCGAGTTCTCGTCATACGGCTCGGCGCCAAGAGCATTGAGTTCCTGCGACATCATGCGCGGGCGGACGTTGAACACGTTGTTCGCGCCGACGGCGAAGTGCCAGTTCTTCTGGAAACGCACGCCAATTTCGATATCGGTCATCCAGTGCGGGGTGTTGATGAACTGCTGCAGGGCATTGTTGGAATACTGCAGGGCAGAGGGGCCCCAGTCCTGGTACTGCAGCATGGAAGTCGTCTGGCCATACCGGGTCTGACGGATATTGAAGTCCCAGTTTTTATAGGTGTAGTAGGCGTTCAGGATGATCTTGCTACGCGGGTTGTCAGACGTGATGGAGGCAATATCTGCCAGGTTCAGGTTGGCACCGTTATGATGCAGGCGGGTGCGGTTGAGATCGATCGACATTGACAGCGCAAGGTTGCCATACCTGTGGAAGCGGAAGAGGTAATCCGCCTTGATATCCACGCCCTGTGTGCGGGTGCTGGCGCCGTTGGTGAAGTAGTCGGCATAGACATTGTTGTAGCCAGTAAAGCCTGTTGGCAGCGAAGCAAGCTGGGCAATGGCCTGGGATGCGATATAGCCCTCGGTCGTGTTGCCGTAGGGGGTGCTGCCACCGAAGTTGGTATCCTGCACGATACGGTCACGCAGGTTGATCTGGTAGACATCGGCTTCCACATGGAAGTTATCGACAGGCTCCAGCACGATGCCACCGCTGACGCTGGTCGAGCGCTCGGGCTTCAGCTTGGTTGCGCCAATAGCTTGTGCCGCGGCGGAATCGGCGGCCAGCAGGCCACTTGCACCGGTGGGCGAGACGTTGACGGCGCTGAAATGCGATTCAGCCAGTGTGGGCGCACGGAAGCCGGTGCTGATGGTGCCACGGATGGCAACGCGTTTGTTGAAGTTATAGCGCGTTGAAATCTTGCCGTTCTCGGTATTGCCGACGTCGGTGTAATGCTCCAGTCGACCCGCGAAATCGAGTTCCCATTTCTTGGTCAGGTGGAAGTCGCCATCCATGTACCACGCCCAGATGTCACGGTACCACGTGCCAGCCGAACCTGGTGAAATACCGGCATAGCCCTGCGTGCCGCCATTCTCGTAGGAAACGGGCTCGCCTGCAGTAATGTTGTAGGATTCCATCCGTTCTTCGGCACCAAAGGCCAGCGTCATCGGAACGACATCACCGATCTTGAAGTGACGGCGGAAATCGAGGTTGTTAGTCCACTGCGTCATGCTGTAGGTCTCGGCTCGTGCCGTGCGGGGGCTGGAGCCGTAAGTATTAACATAACTGGTGTTCAGGGTATTCTTGTTGCCGATCTTGTCGATATCTTCGCCGTAGGTGGTGCTGAGATCCCAGTTGAAGCCCATGAAGTTGTCACCCTTCAGGCCCAGTGTTGCGGCAAAATCGTTTTCTTCCATGGTTTCCAGAGGGGAGAAACCATAAGGGGCGATGCTTTCGCACGCGGTGCAGCTACCGCCTACGGAAGGTGTACGGTAGTTTTCATAAGCTTCCGAGTGACGATGGGCATAGGTGATAAGCCCGTAAAAATTAATGCCAGGCGTGAACTGCTTGCCCCATTCAATCGCCAAGTTTTCACGCGTTTCTTCCGGCGTGCTCATGATCATGTTGGAGTTCGTGGCAATCTTGCCAGCATTGGGACCTGTATAGGTCGCACTGGAGGCGCTGGCGGGCTGTGAGCCGAGCAGGCGGTGATCACGCGCGTTGTTGGCCACGAAGTGGTCGGAGTGGTACATCTGCCCGCTGATATGCAGGAAGCCGTCCTGGCCGAGCTTCATGCCGCCATCGGCGTTGAGCTGGTAGTTCCAGCCATCACCGTTATAGGCGTTGGCACCGGTCTGGCCGCTGAAGTTGAAGCCGTGATCCTGCTTCTTGGTAATGATGTTGACCACGCCCGCGATCGCGTCCGAGCCATACATGGCGGCCGCGCCATCCTCGAGCACTTCGATATGGTCGATGGCGTTGGCGGGGATCATGTTCAGGTCAACGGGGGTGGACCCTGATTCCGGGCCTGAATCGGCATAGAGGTTGGCCGTGGTGTGGCGGCGCTTGCCATCCACGAGCACGAGCACTTCATTGGGGTTCAGGCCGCGCATGCGGATGGCGGATGTCAGCGCGCCCGCATCGGCGCCCATGGCGCTGACATTGATCGAGGCATTGGTGCGGGTCAGCGCATCGGCAAGGTTCATCTGGCCCGAGCGGCGGAGTGCCGCCCCGCTGATGACCGAGACCGGGCTCATGCTGTCACGCGCCTTGCGGTTGGTGGAGTGCGTGCCGGTGGAGACACTGATCTGCTCGACACCGGAGCTGTTCACGCCACCATTATCTGCCTTGGCAGCCTTGAGGGTGGTGGCGGCCCGGCTGTGCGCCTGGGCGGTTGCGGTGTGGTGCGCGCGCACCGTGCTTCCCTTCTGATCCGCTGTTGTCGTGCTGCCAGACGATGTGGCAGCCATCGCTCCGCACGAAACAAAAGAGCAGATAGTCGTAATCAAAAGAGAGGTGCGTCTGTTCATTGATAAGGCCCCGCGATCCATAGCTCGTGAGGCTATTTATTGGCAGCTCGTAATAATTTGCGAGAGGGAAAAATGCCTTCCGATCATTGCGAAGAAGGTATGTTGCACTGCTGCAACACAATGTTAGATGTGACTTTAAGTTAACTTTACGCAAAACGAAACTAAGCGCCACTTGGAAAGCGCACGGCATGATCTGGAAATATCCTATGTTTTCAATAGATTGATAATTTCCTGTATGTCGCGCTTCCTGAGTGTATTTTTGTAGTTGACAGTGGGTAAAAAGTTATTCGCTTCTCTGAAGCAACAAATTAAAATCAATGTGTTACGTATTTCTGCATGCCCCGGAAAAGCGTGATATAAAAGATACGCTCACCTGTGTGCCGGTTGCATTTCAGGCTCATGCCAAAGCCTGAAACGGCATTGTTGCTCCGGCCCTGAGTGTCGGGCCTGCCCTGCTATCCTGATGGGGGCTGGAACCGGCACTGTAGGGCAGGGCGGGAGAATCGGTTCTGGCAACCCCCTCCGTGCAGCCGGGGCGCGCAGGGCGTTTATCCGCCCTGCTGGCGGGCAACCCGGCAGGCGGCGAGATCCCACGCGGCGCACCCGACGGATTTGAAAAACACGGGCTGGTCCGGGGCCGGAAGCCTGCCCTGCAGTGCCTGCGCGAGGGGATGGACGCGCTGCCAGTCCACCCCTGCCTGATACAGATCGCCTGCTTCTGTCGGGGCGCCGATGGGGTCATCAACATAAAGGGCACTGCCTGCAATGGTGGCGGGGCCAATTTCCACCATGTCGGTCCGATAGGCGCCAACGCCTATGACAAGGCAGGAGGGGCGGGCGCGTTCGTTATAGAGGACCGATGTGCTGGCCGTGAGTGTCAGCACCACATCAAAGGGATCTTCATCCGCCTGCTCGGGGCGCACGTTCAGGCCAGGCATGGCATGTGCCGCGCAGAAGGCCCGTGCCCGCTCGGGCGTGCGTCCGCGTATAACAACGGTCATGCCGGGATAGACCGCAGCAAGGGCCTGCAAATGCGCAACGGCCTGCGTGCCGGTGCCAATCAGCAGCACGCGCCGCACGGGACCGCGCGCGAATGTGCGGATGCCGAGCAGGCTGATGGCGGCCGTGCGGCGCATGGTCACGGTGGGGCCATCAAGCATGAACAGGAAGCGCCCGGCCTGCGCTTCAGCGCAGATGACCTGGCCCTGTATGGTGGGCAGGTTGTGGGCGGAATTGCCTGCAAACAGGCTCAGCAGTTTGGTGACCATGATGTCATCGGCCACGCAGGGCATGCTCATGAGCGCGCCGCGTTGGTCGCGGGTGCGGATGGTGGTGCGCTCGGGGCACAGGATCTGCCCCGCGGCTGCATCAAGTGACGCCTGTGCAAGGGCATCGATCAGGGCAGGGAAGGGGAGGAGGCTGCGCGTATCCTGCGCGGAGTACTGCTTCATGCGTATGCACCCTTGCGTCATGGGAAGGGGTATAGGGATATGGTATTTTGCGCCTGCCGTCATCCGTATGGGTGTAAAGGCAAGGCAATATCATTTTCTCATGGTAAACGACAAATATACGATGATATTGATTGATGTCGTGCGGCGAAAGAATACATGAATCATGCCATATATCTGAGCATTGATCCTTATGCGGTCAGGGTCATGTGCTTGTTGCGCGCGATAATGATGCGAATTATTTCTGTTTCATATGTGATGATTGTGAATGTGAATGGGATAACCTGACAGAAATTCAGAATGCTAAGGAATCAGTAATGTTCGAGCATGGAAATGTTATATTCATGGACGCAAAACAGATGGCGACGCATGCATTATACAAATATGTATTGAATAAAGGGTAGAATTCACTTGGGGCAGGTGATGAGGACCTGCTTATTCGGTAAGCCTGCGTAGCTTCGGCTTGGGCGCTGCATCGCTGTTCCGTTTGCGGGCGCGGAAAGGGGTGGCTTTTTGTGTGGTGGTTACGGGAAGCGTCTCTATCAAAAAAATATGTTATCGCTCATGACATAAATAAAATGAGCATGATGCAGAAGCTGCCCTACAGGAACTCACTATTTTTTAAGGTTTTCGATATTGCGATTTGTTCTCATTCGTGATTATGCTGCGCCCACATCATGAATGGGATGGATAAATGTTTGTCTGCTCCTGCAATATGCTGACTGACACGGACGTAGAGACCGCAGCCCGTAATGGCGCGGTCAGACCTAAAGAAGTCTATGAATCCAAGGGCTGTCGGGCCCAGTGCGGCAACTGCGTGCCCGGTGTGGTGTGCATTCTGCGCCAGCTTGCCCGCCAGGGGCGCATGGTCATGCCCGAGGTGCCGCATGTGCATCCCGATATGCAGGTCATCTGACCGGCCTGTTTCGGTGCCTTCTGTCGTTGTGCAGGGCACGAAAAAAAAACGGCACGCCTGCCAGGCATGCCGTTCTGTTCCAACACCAGGAAATTACAGAAGTTTCTGGTGAAGCTTTTCCCACAAAGCGTCAGATGACGCCGCTTTATCCTCGTAAAAGCGGCTTCGTGAAACGCTGTATGTTAATGTCGCCTGTCAGCCCTGCCGCCGCACGCTCTGGCGTGGCTGGAGGGTGGAGGGTGAGGCGCCGAGCGCCAGCCGGATCACGCTGCCCAGCACCATCGTCACCACGATATTGACGCCGAGCGCCAGCAGCCCGGTTGAAACGGAAGCCGAGAAGCCGCCAAACGCAATGGGGTGCACGGGCTTGAGCCCATCCAGCCAGCACAGCCCCAGCCCGAACAGCGAGCCACTGGCCCAGCCGCCAATCAGCGCAGGCGCCGACAGCCGCAGCGGCAGCAGGCCCATGATCAGGGCGGGGAAGGTCTGCAGGATGATGACGCCGCCCAGTAGTTGCAGGTCAATGGCGAACTTGGCGTTGAGGAAAACGACACAGCCCAGCGCGCCCACTTTCACGCCCAGCCCGGCCAGGCGTGAGCCGGTGACCGATTCGCTGTGGCGCGGCAGGATGTTGTGCATGATCAGGTTGGCCGCGCCAATCGCCATGACCGAGGCTGGTACAAGTGCTCCCACCGCGATGGCGGCAAAGCAGAAGCCTGCGAACCATGAGGGGAAGATGGCCAGGAACAGTTGCGGCACCACCTGCGAGGATGACGTGGTCACGATTCCCGCCGCATGCGCCATCAGCCCCAGCAGCGCGATCAGCCCGAGCACAATGGTGTAGATGGGCAGGAATACGGCATTCTGCCGGATGGTATCGGCGGATTTCGCCGCCAGGATTCCCGTCAGCGTATGCGGGTACAGGAAGGCGGCAAAGGCCGAGGAGAGCGCAAGCGTGGCATAGGGCACCGTCTGGTCCTGGCTCACGATACGGCCACCGGGCAGGGCGGGCAGGTGTTCCGTCGCCGCATGGAACATGGCGCCATAACCGCCAAGGTGGATCGGCACGATGATGACCGCCGCCAGCACGGCGATATAGATCATCACATCCTTGATGAAGGCGGTCAGCGCCGGGGCATGCAGCCCGCCCAGCCACGTATAGGCCGCCAGCGACACGAACGCGAATAAAAGCGGCAGCATGCCGGTATAGCCCAGCGCCTCGACAACCGTGCGGATGCCGATGAGTTGCAGGGCAATATAGGGCAGCACCGCCACCAGCCCGCTTATGGCCACGGCCAGTTCCAGCGTGCGGCTGCCAAAGCGCGCGCGCACGATGTCAGCCGCCGTGGCGTGGCCGCCATCGCGCGCGATGGTCCACAGCTTTGGCATGACGGCGAAGATGAACGGATAGACGATAATGGTGTAGGGCAGCGCGAAAAAGCCGAAGCCTCCGGTGGAATAGACCAGCGCTGGCACCGCGATGACCGTGTAGGCGGTGTAGAAGTCACCCCCCACCAGAAACCATGTGACCCAGGCGCCAAATTCACGCCCGCCCAGCCCCCACTCCTCACCTTGGCTGGGGTGGGTTGCGGCCTTGCGGCGGTTGAGCAGCGGGCGCCAGAACCGCACCGTGCTGCCCAGCACGATGGTCGCGACAAAAAAGAGGATAAACACGCCGATGGCGGCGTTATCAGGCAGGGGGGTGTTCATGACTGTCTGTCCGTCTTCCATGCCATCCAGATCAGCACGGAGGTTACGGGTACCCAGGCGAGCTGGTACCAGTAAAAGAAGGGAAAGCCGAGCAGCACCGGGTCGTGCCGGTTATACAGCGGCACCCAGAGCAGCCCGGCAAAGGGCAGCAGGAGGAGTATGGTTTTTTTCATGTTGACCGAACTTCTTGTTTTTGTGTGGCCGTCAGCAATTTTTCTGGAAAGCGGAATGGAGTGTCAACATAATTGAAGGCGTTTTTGAAGTATTTTTTTGAATAACGGATTGGGATATTTTGTAATTACATTTTTTTTATTGTGCAGTGCGCAATGTTTTTGCTGCGACGCACAACGTAATGCAGCAAAAACAGGGCCTTTGAGGGAACGTAAAAACATGCATAAAATGAATAACTGAAATTATTAAAAATAATATAATATGCGTCGCACCTTGCGGATGTCCGCGCTTGTTCTGATGGTTTATAAAAATATATCCTTGTAATTAAACAATATTATTTTCATTTTCCGCATCCTGCCGGGCGTCGCGCCCTCAAGGGAGTGCCGCGTGGCGCGATGGGGCGGGTGAAAATAGTGATTGCCCGCCCTTGCCCGTGCCGGTTAAATTCATTGCCCGGACCTGCCAACAACAAACAATATTAAAAAGCACGGTCGTCTGTTTCACCCTGTGCCGGAGCAGGTGTTATCCTTTGACAGACGGGCGTGCGTAGGAACGAACAGACATGACCAAATGGGTTTATAGCTTCGGAGATGGCCTGAACGAAGGGCGCGCGGAGATGCGCAACCTTCTGGGCGGCAAAGGCGCCAACCTGGCGGAAATGGCGGCCAATGGCCTGCCCGTGCCGCCCGGCTTCACCATTACGACGGAAGTCTGTTCGGCCTTTTATGAAAATGGCCGGAAATATCCCGATGACCTGCGCGCCCAGGTTGCCGATGCGCTGGCGCGGGTTGAAAAATCCATGGGCCTGCGCTTTGGCGATGCTGCGGCTCCCCTGCTGGTCTCGGTGCGCTCGGGCGCGCGCGTGTCCATGCCGGGCATGATGGATACCGTGCTCAACCTTGGCCTCAATGACGAGACGGTGGAAGGTCTTGCCCGGTCCTCTGGCGATGCCCGCTTCGCATGGGACAGCTACCGCCGCTTCATCCAGATGTACGGCTCGGTGGTGATGGGCGTGCCCCATCATCACTTCGAGGATGTGCTCGAGCAGTTCAAGCGCGCCAGCAAGGTGGAAGACGACACCGCCATCACGGCAGAGCAGTGGCGCACCATCGTGGCCGATTACCGCCACCTCATCAGCACCAACACCGGCACCGAATTCCCTACCGACCCACAGGACCAGCTCTGGGGCGCGATCGGGGCGGTGTTCGGTTCGTGGATGAACCCGCGCGCCAACACCTATCGCAAGCTGCACGAGATCCCGGCCTCATGGGGCACGGCGGTCAACGTGCAGTCCATGGTGTTCGGCAACATGGGCGATGACTGCGCCACCGGCGTATGCTTCACGCGTGATCCGTCAACGGGTGAGAACATCTTCTACGGTGAATACCTCATCAACGCGCAGGGCGAGGATGTGGTGGCCGGCATCCGCACGCCGCAGCCCATGGCGTGCGCGCGCGCCGAGGCGGGCCAGCACCCGATGGAAACCACCCTGCCGCAGGCTTACGCCGAACTGATGCGCGTGCGCTCGGTGCTCGAAACCCATTACAAGGACATGCAGGACATCGAATTCACCGTCCAGCGCAATGTCCTCTACATTCTCCAGACCCGCAGCGGTAAGCGTACTGCCGCCGCAGCGCTGAAGATCGCCATCGACATGGCGCGTGAAGGCCTGATCACGCAGGAGGATGCGATCCGCCGCGTGCCCGCCTCCTCGCTTGACCAGCTTCTGCACCCCACGCTCGATCCCAAGGCCGAGCGCGTGCAGCTCACGCGCGGCCTGCCCGCCTCGCCGGGGGCTGCTGCCGGTGCGGTCGTGTTCTCGGCCGAAGAATGCGAGACGCGGGCCGCAAAGGGCGAGGATGTGATCCTGGTCCGTATCGAGACCTCGCCGGAGGACGTGCACGGCATGCATGCCGCCCGTGGCGTGCTCACCACCCGTGGCGGCATGACCTCGCACGCCGCCGTGGTGGCGCGTGGCATGGGCCGCGTGTGCGTGGCAGGCGCTGGCAGCATCCATGTCGATTACGCCGCCGGTAACATGACCATCGGCGCGCATACCATCGCGCAGGGCGAGTGGATCACGCTCGATGGCGGCACGGGGGCTGTCTATCTGGGCCGCGTGCCCACCATCGCGCCCACGCTGTCCGATGATTTCAACACGCTCATGGGCTGGGCTGACAGCGTGCGCCGCCTTGGCGTGCGCGCCAACGCCGAAACGCCTGATGATGCCGCCACCGCCCGGCGCTTTGGTGCGGAAGGCATTGGCCTTGCCCGCACGGAGCACATGTTCTTCGGCCCTGACCGCATTGGCCTCGTGCGCCAGATGATCATTGCCGATGATGAACTGGTGCGCCAGAAGGCCATTGCGGGGCTGCTGCCTTTCCAGCGTGATGACTTTGCCAGCCTGTTCCGCATCATGGCGGGGCTGCCGGTAACCGTGCGCCTGCTCGACCCGCCGCTGCACGAATTCCTGCCGCATGCGGAAGCCGAGATGGCCGAAGTGGCGCAGGCGCTGGGCAAGAGCGTGGAAGATGTGCGCGCCCGTTGCGCGGCACTGGCCGAGACCAACCCGATGCTGGGCCATCGCGGCTGCCGCCTCGGCCTGACCAGCCCGGAAATCTATGCCATGCAGGTGCGTGCTCTGATCCAGGCCGCCGTGATCGTGGAGAAGGAACTCGGCAAGCCCATTCGCCCCGAGATCATGATCCCGCTGGTGGCAACGCAGGCCGAGCTGGCCACCACCCGCCGCGCTGCCGAAGACGAGATCGCCCGCGTGCTGAAGGAAGAGGGCACCAACCTCAACTACTACATCGGCACCATGATCGAGCTGCCGCGTGCCGCCATCCAGGCGGACAAAATCGCGGAATATGCCGATTTCTTCTCGTTCGGCACCAATGACCTGACCCAGACCACCTTTGGCCTGTCGCGTGATGATGCGGGGTCGTTCCTGCCTTATTATGTCGATAACGGCCTGCTGCCGCGCGACCCGTTCGTGTCCATCGACCGTGATGGCGTGGGTGCGCTCGTGCGCCTTGGCGTGGAGCGGGGGCGGCAGACCAGCCCCGACCTCAAGCTGGGCATCTGTGGCGAGCATGGTGGCGACCCGGATTCCATCGCGTTCTTTGATGAAGTCGGGCTGGACTATGTATCGTGCTCACCCTTCCGCGTGCCGGTGGCCCGCCTTGCGGCAGCTCAGGCCGCCCTTGCCACCCGCAGCAAGGTTGGCAACCCCGCCTGACGCCACCTTGTGGTGGCATGGAGACTGAAAAAAATGGCGCGTCGCCTGCCTTAGGGCTGCGGCGCGCCTGTCAGGCAGGACAATGAGCGAACAGCCGATCATCCTGCATCTTGTATCCGAGGCGACGGGACAGGCGCTCGAGGCGGTGATGCGCGCCTGTGGCGCCCAGTTCCAGGATGCCGAGTTTGCCCTGCGTAACTGGAACCTCGTGCGCACGCGCGTGCAGGTCGGCCGCGTGCTGGCCGGGATCAGTCACGAGCCGGGGCCGGTCCTGTCCTCGCTCACATCGCCCGAATTGCAGACCATGCTGCGGGTGGGGTGCGCGCGCCTTGGCGTGCAGGTCAAGAACATCCTTGATGGCACCATCCATTTCCTTGAACAGCAGACCGGCATCCCCGCCGAGCGCCACCCCGGTGGCCAGTACGTGATGGATGACAGCTACCGCCGCCGCATTGATGCAATGCAGTATGTCATTGCCCATGATGACGGGCAGAAAACAACCGACCTCACCCGCGCGGAGGTGGTGCTGGTAGGGGTTTCGCGCACATCCAAGACGCCCACCTGTTTCTATCTGGCCAACCGGGGCATCAGGGCTGCCAATATTCCGCTGGTGCCGCATGCGCCGCTGCCTGCTGGGCTGGAACATTTTCCCGGCCTTGTGGTCGGCCTTACCATTGATGCGCATACCCTGCTTGAAATCCGCCGCTCACGCGTTGGCATGATGCTGCCGGGCCGCTCCATCGCGGCTCCCGGCATGTCGGAAACATCGGTCAAGCCCTATATAGACCCGGTCAACGTGCAGGAGGAACTGCTCTGGGCGCGACGGCTGTGCACGCGGCATAAATGGCCGGTCATCAACGTCACCCACCGCTCGGTAGAGGAAACGGCAGCCGCCATCATCGACATGCTCGAGCATGATGGCACCAGCCGCATCCTGCCTGTCGTTTAAGGTGTGAGAGAGAAGTTTCTGGTGAAGCTTTTTGAAAAAAGGCGGTACCCGGAAGCTTTTGTCATTTCTGAAATCCGCCTAAGGGCAGGTTGTATCCAACCGGGGCGACGTGACAGATACGCCGCCATATCCTATTGCTGCGGTAGCGCATGCGCCTGCCTTTTTTCTATCCTGATGGATCATGGATGATTGATACACTCACACCCGGCCGGATTGTTGTCGTGGGTGATCTTCTGCTGGATCGTTACATTACCGGCTCGGTCAACAGGATCTCGCCCGAGGCTCCTGTGCCGGTGCTGCTGCATGCGCGCGAGCACGCAACGCCGGGGGGCGCTGCCAATGTCGCGGCCAATGCGGCAGCCCTTGGCGCACCGGTCAGCCTGATCGGCGTGGTGGGCACGGATGCTGCGGCCCGGACCCTGCGCACCACACTGGCAGCGTGGCCCGGCATCGACACGACCGGATGGGTGGCGGACCCCGCATGGACCACCATCACCAAGACCCGCATCCTTGGCGGGCAGCAGCAGATCATTCGCATTGATGAGGAAATTCTCACCCCCTTCAGCGCGGAAACCAATGCCCGCCTGCTCGCCGCCGTTGATGCGGCCCTGCCGGGCGCGCGCGTGCTGGTGTGCTCGGATTACGCCAAGGGCGTGCTGTCCGATGAGGTGATACGGGGCATCATGGCGCGGGCGGCGGCGGCCAGCGTGCCCGTGATCGTGGACCCCAAGCGCGCGACATTCGGCATCTACACTGGGGCCGCGCTGATTACGCCCAACCGCGCCGAGATCAGCCGCGCCACCTTCCTGCCCACCGATACCGATGCGCAGGTGGAGGCGGCGGCGCGTGCCGCCAGCAGCCAGTTCGGCGGCGACGTGCTGGTCACGCGCTCCGAGCAGGGCATGTCGCTGTGGCAGCGTGGGGGCAGCGTGCGGCATGTCTCGGCCCAGCGCTCGGAAGTGTTTGATGTGTGCGGCGCGGGCGATACGGTGGTGGCCACCATCGCCACCATGCTCTCCGCCGGGCTGCCGCTCGAGACGGCGGTGGTCATCGCCACCACGGCGGCGGCAATCTCGGTCAGCAAGCATGGCACGGCCACGGTCTCGCGCCACGAACTGCAACACGCCCTGAACGGGGAAACGACAGGCCACGGCAACCTTGTCAGCCTGGGCGAGGCCACGCGCATCGTGGCGGACTGGCGGCGGCATGGCGCGCGCATCGTGTTCACCAATGGCTGTTTCGACCTGCTGCATCCCGGCCATATCGCCCTGCTGCGGGGGGCGGCAAGGCAGGGTGACAGGCTGGTGGTTGCACTCAATACCGACCGCTCGGTGGCAGCCCTTAAGGGGCCATCGCGCCCGGTGCAGGATGAGCAGGCGCGGGCCACCGTGCTCGGCGCCCTGCGTGATGTGGATCTTGTGGTGCTGTTTGATGAGGAGACGCCCATCAAGGCCATCGAGGCCCTGCGCCCGGACGTGCTGGTCAAGGGCGCGGATTACACCGAGGATCAGGTGGTGGGCGCGCCCTTCGTGCGCAGTTATGGTGGCCGGGTGGCCTTGATTGATCTGATTGATGGCCGTTCGACCACATCGCTGGTCCGGCGCGCGGGGGCTGGGCAGGCCAATGGGTGAGCAACCCGCCGGGGGGCTGCGGCACTGGCTGGCGCAGGCCGCCCTGCCGTTATGGATCGAGGCGGGCTTCGACCCCGCACGCCAACTGTTTCATGAGCGGCTGGGCTTTGACGGGGTGCCGTGCAACCCGCCCGCCCTGCGGCTGATGGTGCAGGCCCGGCAGATTGCGACCTATGTGCGGGCTGCCGATGATGGCCATAGTGCTGCCGGGGCCACGGCGCTGGCCTGCATGGCGCAGGTGCGCAGGCGCTATTGGCGGGCGGATGGCGCGCCGGGCTGGGTCTTTTCGCTGGCCCCTGATGGCACCCTGGCTGATACGCGGCGCGATCTCTATGCCCATGCCTTCATTCTTTATGCCTGCGCGTGGTCATACCGGCTGTCAGGCGAGAGGACATGGCTGGAGACGGCACGGCAGACGGTGGATGAAATCACTACCCTGTTCGGTACGCCGCAGCCCGGCGGCTATCTTGATACCGTGCCGGGGCAGGACGGGTTTCGCCGCCAGAACCCGCACATGCACCTGCTTGAAGCCTTTCTTGCGCTGGCTGAAGTTGGCGGCGGGGAGATGTATCTCGATCACGCCCGTGCCCTTGCGGGGCTGGGCATGCGGCATTTCATGCTGCCTGGTGGCGCGGTGGGCGAACTGTTCACGCCGCTGTGGCAGCCAAGCGCGCCTTTGGGCCAGAACCGGACCGAGCCGGGCCATGTGTTTGAATGGGCCTGGCTGCTGGCGGAATATGCCCGCCTTGCGGGGGAGGGGACGGACTCGCCCTTCCTGCACGCATCGGCACAGTTGCATGCGTTTGGCATGCGCCATGGCGTGTGCCCCGATACGCTGGCCGTATGCGATGCGGTGACCGATCACGGCGCACCGCTCGAAGCCACGACGCGCATCTGGCAGCAGACCGAATTCATCCGCCAGCTTGCCCGCCGCACGGCAGGGGGCGATGGGGTGGCGGAAAACCTGCTGGCCCCGGCCTGCGCCCGTTTTGCACGTGCTTATGTGCCGCCCCGCCTGCGCGGTGGCTGGTTTGACCGGCTGGGGGCGGATGGCACGCCGCTTGATGGCTACATGCCCGCGAGTTCGCTGTACCATATTTACGGTGCCGTACGCGAAATCAGGTGAGGCAACAGCCTGTCAGCCTCATGACGGTTCTGGAAAAAAAGCAGCACCTGGCTGGCGTTTCTTGATTGCCGAAGATGATGGGGGCATATGGATCAGCGCGCACCCTGCTGCTGAGTGAGGTCACGAGGCCCGTGCCATAGGGAACGGGCCTTTTGCATGCAGGGGCACAGGCATGCAGCAGGCTTAAACCTGATATGTGGCCAGTTTCAAGTCGCGGAGGGGTGATTGATAGTAAGTAAAATAAAATAAATAATAAACAAGTAATAAAAAATCTGTTCAGTAAATAGTCATGCAAATTTTTGATATATGAAATATGCATACTCTATATGATCGCTTCTGAATATAATTGTGTTTACTGCGCGCGGTGGACATGCGGGACAAAAACCGTACGATATGCCTGACAGTTATTTGTCCAGTATATTTTCTTCACATCCCGGTCCATGGAGTTGAAGCATGTCCAAGGCAGATCTCAAGCTGCTTATCATCCAGCCATCGCATTACCGTTCCAAGACCGACCGGACCATTTTCAAGACCAAGCGGCGGCAGATGGTGCCGCTGGCGCTGCCCTACCTTGCAGCCCTCACGCCGCGCGAATGGACCGTCACCCTGCTTGATGAGCAACTGGAGGACATCAATTTCGAGGTGCCGGTCGATGTGGTCGCACTCAGCGCCTGGACGCTGCATTCCCCCCGCGCCTACGACATCGCCGCCGAGTTCCGCAGGCGCGGGGTCAAGGTCATCATGGGTGGCCCGCATGTGTTCTTCTACGCCGAGGAGGCAGCCGAGCATTGTGATGCGGTAGGCGTGGGCGAGGCCGAACCCATCTGGCGCACCATGCTTGAAGATGCGGCGGCTGACCGCCTGCAAAAGATCTACCGCGCCACGCCGCTCAAGGAACTCAATGACCTGCCGCCCCCGCGCTACGACCTGCTGGACCTGAAAAAGTTCGGCCCCTTCCGCACCTTTGCCGTGCAGTCCTCGCGCGGGTGCCCGTTCGTGTGTGATTTCTGTTCGGAGCGTTTCTACCTTGGCGGGCGCTTCCGGTGGCGGCCGGTTGACCAGATGGTGGCCGAGCTTGAGCGCATCAAGGACAAGGGCAGCCACTTCTTTTTTGGCGAGAGCAATTTCGGCGGCAAGAAAAGCCGCGCCATGGAACTGATGGAAGGGCTTGTGCCGCTCAAAATCCGCTGGTCCACGCTGTGGTCGTCCAATCTGTGCCTTGATACGAACTTCCTCGACCTGGCCCAGCGCAGCGGGGTCATGCACGTCAATATCGGCATCGAGAGCATTGACGAGGAAATGCTGCAGGGCATGAAGAAGGGCTGGAACAAGGCCAGCCGCTATGGCGAGATGTTCGACAACCTGCGCAGGCGCGACATCAGTTACTCGCTCAATTTCATCTTCGGCTATGATGACGAGCACCCCGATGTGTACGAGGCGACGCTCTCCTTCCTCGAGGCGCACAAGGTGCCTGCGGCCTACTTCAACATCCTCACCCCCACCAAGGGCACGGCCCTGTTCGAGCGGATGAAGAAGGCGGGCCGTATCATCGACCCCGAGGATATCGACCGCTGGCCCGGCCAGGTCTGCCATATCTGGCCCAAGAACTGCACGCCGGGGCAGATGGAGCAGCGTATCCAGAGCATGTACCGCAAATTCTACAGCATGCGCTCGATGGTGCACCGTCTGCCATTTCCGCGCACGCGCTCGGACATGTCATCATGGATCCTGAACATGACGGAACGCCGTATGGCCTTTTCATCCACCGGAAACAATGATTTTGATATCTATTGATTTCACCCCCGCCAATTCCGGCGGGGGTGGCAACAGATAGGGGAAAGACGGCATGCGCGGATCAATCGGTAGTATGCTGCTGGACCGGCTCCGGCATCTTGGTGTTTCGCGTATTTATGGCGTCCCCGGTGATTACAATCTGGAATTCCTGGAACTCATCGAGCAAACGCCAGGCATTGAGTTCATCGGCACCTGCAATGAACTCAATGCGGCCTACGCGGCTGATGGCGATGCGCGGCTCGCTGGCATCGGGGCGGTGCTGGTCACCTATGGAGTGGGCGACCTGTCATGCCTTTCCGCCGTGGCGGGCGCGAGTGCCGAGGGGGTGCCGCTGGTCGTGATTTCGGGCATGCCGCCGTGGCATGCCATCCAGTCGCGCGCGCTGGTGCACCACACCCTGGCCGATGGCAATTATGACAACGTGCTGAACTGCTACCGGCAGTTCACGGTCGCCTGCGCGCGGCTCAACCCCGCAACCGCCGTGGCCGAGACCGACCGCGTGCTGCAGGCGGTGCAGGCGTTACGCCGCCCGGTCTATATCCAGTTCCCGTCCGATATCTGTTATGTGGCGGTTGACGTTCCGCCGCCGCCCACGGTTGCCGCGGTGTCCGACCCCGGCCTGCTCGCCCGGGCCGGCGAGCAGGTGGTCCGGCGCATCAGCCAGGCCCGCAAGCCCGTGGTGCTGATCGATGCCATGGTGCGCCAGTATGGGTTGCGCGAACGCGTGCAGGCGCTGTGCACCAGCTTTGGCATTCCCTATGCCGCGCTGTCCACCGCGCGCACGCTGCTGCCTGAATCCGGGCCTGAATGGCTGGGGCAGTACGGGGGCGCTGCCTCCGCTCCGGCTGTGGCGGATTACGTAAAGGCCGCCGATTGCGTGATTGCGCTGGGGGTCCGGTTCGTTGATTCCACGTCAGGCTATTTCTCGCAGCAGATCGCGCCGGGGGCGATGGTGGATGTGCAGCCTTTCAGCCTGACCTGCAATGGCGAGAACATTCAGGGCATTACGGCCGCCGACCTGCTGGACAGCGTGCACCAGCGCCTGGCCAGCGTGCGCATGGCGCGGCCTGAACGGATTGCCGCTCCCGCTGCCCCCACGGCGCCCGCGCCGCAGGATGAAGGCTGGGCGCAGGCCCCGTTCTGGCGCCGGGTCGAATCCTTCTTGCAACCGGCTGACGTGGTGGTGGCCGATAACGGTTCCTCCATGACGGCCATGCTGCACGCGCAACTGCCTGCTGGGTGCAGCCTGCTGGTGCAGCCGGTGTGGGCTGCGATCGGCTATTCGCTGCCCGCAAGCCTTGGCGCATGTCTTGCCCAGCCCGAACGGCGGCATGTGCTGTTTATTGGCGATGGCTCCTTTCAGATGACCGTGCAGGAACTCTCCACCCTGCTGCGCCATGAGGCCAATATCACCATCTTCCTCATCAATAACGGCGGCTACACCATCGAGCGCATGATCCTTGGCCCACAATCGGTCTATAACGACATCGCCAACTGGCGTTATGCCGACCTGCCGCAGGTCTTTGGCCCGGACAGGGCGCCACGGACGTTCAGGGTAGCGAGTATGGATGAACTCGAAACCGCGCTGGACCAGGCAGCGGCCCATAAGGGCGTGAACTTCATCGAGGTGCTGTTCACCTCCATGGATGCCCCGGCGGGCATGGCTAAAATGGGAGCAGCGGTGCGGCGCTATGATTATGGAATCGATCTGCCTGATCAGGCCTGATCGGGGTTGCTGCGCGCAGGCAGGTCACTTTTTTGCCTCTGGGGCAAAATGACCTGTTTTTATGCTGGACGGGTGCCTCAACGCAGGCTATTGAAAATAAGACAGTTTTTCCGGGCCTGCACCTGAAGTGGCCTGAAACGCGCTGGCATGGCCCGAAATCGGGTCGATTAACAAGCCAGATAGTTCACGAAATCGTGATAATAGAAGATTAAATATTGTGCAATTGCACGGATTTTAATCTGGCCTTACATCCCTCTGACGGGGTGCGAGGCCATTATGCTGCTTTGCGCGGCACAGTTTTTCCGGGCGCCGGGAAAAGGATCAGGGCGGTCTTGAGGTTATGCGCATTTATTGAACAATAATAATATGCCGATACTGTAATGGTCTGCTGGTTATCGCCAACTGTTCCAGAATTTTTATTGCCAGTATTTCGGTTCTGGTGTTCCTTCCGTCTCACCAACACGACACCAAAGGAACTGAAAACATGTTTATTGAAAACATCAGCACCATAATTGCCCACTCCGTTAACGCCATGTCCTCGTTGACCATGGTTGCTTTCCTGCCCATGATCGCTGCCCTGATGGTTGCTACCATCGTGTCCGATCGCGCTGCCTGAGCTCAGGGGTTTCTGTCCTGATACCCCTGCCGCCGGAATTCCCGCATTAATGCGGGAATGGCCGGCAGTCGGCAGGCAAAAAGAATGACCATGACAGGCGCTTCGGCGTCTTTTTTTGTGCCCAGTGTTCTGCCTGACCGGCCATGAAGGGCCTGCCTGCGCCGGGTGGGCGGCAACGCGTCATTTTTCAAAAAACGTCATGAAACGCCGCATCTGGCGTTTACCGCCCCTTTTGCGTGCATGGCCTGGGTGCGGGTGGAAATACATTGCCCAACGGGGCTTGTCGGCATGTCGGCATGGGTGTAACGGCGCGCAACCGATCGCGTGCGGTATGCGCGCTTTACTCCATTCATCCAGAGCATATGCATGACACAGACAATGATCCATGACCGTGGAGGGGCTCCCGCGCCCGTGCGCCATGTTGGCAGCCCCGGCCTGATCTTCTTTATTCTCGCCCTTGGCGGCTTTGCCATTGGCACGGCTGAATTCGCGGCCATGAGCCTCGTGCCCATGATCTCGGCAGGCATGCATGTGACCGTGCCCCAGGCGGGCCACGCCATCGAGGCCTATGCCGCGGGCGTGTGCGTGGGCGCGCCGCTCATTGCCATGCTGGGCGCCAGATACAGCCGTAAATACCTGCTGATCGGCATGATGGTGCTCTATGTCCTTGGCAATGGGCTGACGGCCCTCGCCCCCAATTACCTGTGCCTGCTTTTGTGCCGGTTCATCAGCGGGCTGCCGCATGGGGCCTATTTTGGCACGGCGGGGATTGTCGCCTCCGCTCTCGTGCCTGAAAACCGCCGCACGCAGGCCGTGGCCCGCGTGGTGCTGGGCCTGACCATAGCCACCATTGGTGGCGTGCCCATGGCCAACGGGCTGGGCATGCTGGTGGGGTGGCGCTGGGCGTTCGTGCTGATTGCGGGGCTGGCGCTATGCACCATGCTGCTCATCATGCGCTTCGTGCCCACCGATCCGCCGCGCCCCGACGCCAGCGCCATGACCGAGATCCGCGCCCTTAAAAACCGGCAGGTGTGGCTGACGCTGGGCATTGGCGTGGTGGGTTTTGGCGGCATCTTCTGCGTCTATACCTATCTTGCCTCCATCTTGCAGGAGGTCACGCATGCGCCCGCCTACATGACGCCCGTGCTGCTGGCGGTATTTGGCGTGGGCATGACGGTGGGCACCATGACCTGCGCGTGGGCTGCCGACCACAAGATGATGCCCACCATTGGCGGAACACTCCTGGTTAATGCGGCAGCGCTCGCAGGCTTTCCCGGTTCGGTGCATTCCGTGTGGAGCATGATGCCCATCGTGTTCCTGATTGGCTGTGGCGGGGGTTTGGGCACGGTCATCCAGTCGCGCCTGCTCAGTGTGGCGGTGGATGCGCAGGCGCTGGCAGCGGCCATGAACCAGAGCGCCTTCAACATGGCCAACGCCATTGGCCCTTGGCTGGGCGGCATGGCGATCAGCGCCGGGCTGGGCTGGGAATCCGTGGGCTGGGTGGGCAGTTGCCTGGCCATGGGCGGCTTCGTGATCTGGCTGCTGACGCTGAGCGATATCCGCGCCGCCGCCCGCAGGCAGGCCGGTGGCTGACCGGTGTAGAAGTTTTTGGTGAAGTGTTTTGCAAAAAGCGGCAGCCGGAAACTTCTGTCATTTTAAAAAGAGGGGGATGGTTGATGCCCCGTGCCATCCTTCCTATCGTGCCGCATGAGCATTTCATCGGCACAGGCCGCGTGCCTGCCCCCGCTGTTAGGTGACCTGTTTCCCGCCCGCCCTGTGCAGGGTGAAGCGGGTGCCGTGCTGCTGCGGGCGCAGGCGGTGATTGACACGGTCATCGCCCCCACGGCAGCGCAGCGTGACCGCGAAGGCGGTTACCCCCATCAGGCCATGGCGGCGCTCAAGGCCACCGGTGTGCTGGCCCTTGCCGTGCCACGCGCCTGGGGTGGGCTTGGGGTGGCACAGGCGCTCTCGCTCGAATTTATGCTGCGCCTTGCGGTGGCGGACCCCGCCATTGCCCAGATCTACAAGGTGCATGACGATCTGGTGCGCGAGATCTTTGTCTACGCGCCTGCCGCGCTCAGGCCCGTGCTGGCGCGGCGCATCGTACATGAGCATGCCATTCTCGGCATGGCCGTGGCCGAGAACGGGCGCAGGGCGGACAGCTTCATGCAGACACTGGCCCGGGCGGGTCATGCTGGCACGCATATCGTATCGGGCCGCAAGATCTATGCCACGGGGGCCTCGGGTGCGGACCTTGTTGCGGTCTCCTCCTTCGATCCCATGCGGGCGCAGCAGGCGGGGGGGAGCGTGCGCGCGGGCGTGCGCATGGACCTCGTGCCGCGCGGGGCGGCGGGGTTGCGCTTTCACCATGACTGGAACCGCATGGGCCAGCGCGCGACCGATTCCGGCACCGTGACGCTGGAGAATGTCGTGGTCGATGATTTCTGGAACGCTCTGGCCCCCGATACCGCCCTGCCGCAGCATGTCGCCCTGCGTTTTCAGGCCGGTTTCAGCGCCATCCTGACCGGTATCGGCATCGGCGCGTTGCGGGCGGTCTGTGCCTTTGTGCCCGATCATGCCCGCCCATGGGGCGCGGCAGGCGTGGACAGCGCGGATCAGGACCCCTATGTGCGCCGCCTGCTAGGCGAGATCGGGGCCGACCTGTTCGGTGCCTGGTGCAGCGTGGCGCAGGCGGGCCGCCTGCTTGACGAGCACGAGCAGGGCGAAGTGCCCCGCGCCACGGTGGCCATGGCCGCGAGTGCTGCGCGTTCGGTCGCCACGCGCGCGGCGCTGCGTGCGGGCAGTGAGGCACCGGCGGCGGCAGGCGCGCGGGGCACGGATGCCACACAGGGGCTGGACCGTTACTGGCGCGATGCCCGCACCCTGTCGCTACATGACCCCGTGGATTGGAAAAATGCTGAAATCGGGCGCAACCTGCTAACGGGCTGGGTGCCGGAGCCGGGGCCATATCAGTAAAAACCAACAGAAGTATTTAAAAAAAGCCAGTACCCCGCAACTTTTACGGACGGATTTGACAGGCAGCCCGCCTGCGTGATTGATCGCGCCGAACAGGCCTGAACCAGAAGGTGGAACGGAATGCAGCGACCCGTCATAGCCATTATATCAACCGGCGGCACCATTGCCCGCCAGGCGATGGACCCGCGTGATACGGTCGATTATGCCGAGATCGGCACAAGCCTTGGCGGGGCTGACCTGCTTGCGGCCCTGCCCGAGGCCGTGCGGGCGCGTTTCGTGGTGCGGGGCATTCCCTTTTCCAGTTGCGACAGCGTGGAGATGACCCTGGAGCGGTGGTTTGAACTGGCCAGCGTCATCAGCCACACGGCTGCAAGCCAGCCCGATCTGAGCGGCGTGGTCGTTACCCACGGCACGTCCTCGCTGGAGGAGGGCGCCTGTTTTCTCGATCTTGTGCTCGATGTGCCCTGTCCGGTTGTGGTGGTGGGCGCGCAGCGTCCGGCCAGCGCCATCAGCGCTGATGGTCCGGCCAACCTGTATGCCGCCCTGCTGGTGGCATCGGCCCCGCAGGCCGCCGGTCGCGGCGTGCTGGTGGTGGCCAATAACGAGATCCACGCCGCCCAGGAAGTGACCAAGGCATCCACCTATCAGCTTGAAACCTTCCGCTCGCCCGATTTTGGTCCACTCGGCATGATCGAGGCCAACCGGGTGTTCTTTGGGCGCGCAAGCGGCTACCGCCGGCATGTGGGCTGGCCACCCGCTTATGGCGCGGGCGGCGAAATCCCGCGCGTTGACATAACCTACAGCCATGCAGGCGCCGATGGCATAGGCATACGCGCCTTTGTGCAGGCGGGTGCGCGTGGCCTCATCGCGGCGGGCATGCTGCCCGGCATGTGCACGCCCGCAGAGAACGCCGCCCTTGATGAAGCCGTGGCGGCGGGTGTTGTGGTGGTGCAGGCCAGCAGCGGATATTGCGGCGGCGTGGTGCGGCGCCACGAACTGTGTCAGCGCGGCCTGCTTGCCGCGGGCCACATGCGCCCCCGGCAGGCGCGCATCCTGCTCGCGCTCGCACTCATGACGGGTGCGGATACCGATGCCATTCAGGCCCTGTTCGACCGGCCCTGAGTGCGGGGCAGGACAAGGCAGGGCTGCGGTTTAAGCCGTTTTTCATGCGTGCAAAAAAATGCCGCCTTTTGAAAAAGGCGGCATTTATCATGAAGCATATCGGATCTGTCATGCTGGAAACAGGCTGCATGATGTTGGGTCAAGAACACCACGCAGCCTGATCATGCAGCTTGTCTTAGTGCTGGGGCGGGGTATCGTCGCCCGTGGTTACAGGAATAATCGGCAGGATGAGCGAGGAGGGATGCTTGCTGTCATGCCAGATGGTCTGCGTTGCGACTTCCATGCGGTCGGATGCGCCGAATTTTTCGCCCGTATTGGGGTTGGGCGCAAATTGCGGGTAGTCGCTCGATGAAATTTCCAGCCGGATGCGATGCCCTTTGAGGAACAGGTTGCTGGTGGGCCATACCTTGATGCGATACTCGTAAACCTGTCCCGGCGTGATCAGTTCCGGGGTGGACAGGGAATTGCGGAAACGCGCAACCTGAATGCCGTTGTTGAGGTTGATTGCAGTGCCATCGGGCGCCACATCAACCAGCTTGGCGGTAAAATCCGTATCCTTGGCGGTGGAAGAGGCAAACAGGTCCACGGTAATCGGTCCGGTCACATTCATCGGCGTATCCAGAGCCTTGCTGGTATAGACCAGAATGTCAGGCCGCCGCTCGATGGAAGACTGGTCGAACTGCCCCTGCGGGCCTGCCGTCCAGGCACAGCAGGAATGACCGCCTACGCTTGGAACCGGGTTGTGGGGGTCATAAACGAAAGTATCCGTCTGGGTCTTGGCCTGCTTGTCGCCTTTTTCCTGCGACAGCGCGCCATCGCCCATGGAGGAAGATGCGCTGTGCGCGCTTCCCAGGTACCATTTCTGGTATTGCGTGCCGGCAACAGGCCATGACGTGGCGCTGTGCCAGCGGTTTTCGCCCATGGTGAAGTAATCGACATGCGGGCCGGTCTGCACGCCGTTATCCACCCCCTTGAGGAAATGGTCGAACCACTGGATCATGAGTTCGTTGACAGGGCTGTTGGCGACAGGGCCAATGGCCTTCAGGCGCGGGCTGACCACGGCCGCAGGCCGCCCCCAGCCGATATGTTCCCATGGCCCGATGATGATGCGCTGGTTTTCACGCGCAAGCGGCGTGCCGCCCTCCTTCTGCATGCCATTGAAGTTTTCCAGCGCGCCATCAAGGAAGGAATCATACCAGCCATCAAATGCCAGTACCGGCACGTTCACCTTGCCGTAGCGCGAGCGGATGTCGAACGCCTTCCAGTAATCATCGGATGTGGAGTGATTGACCGCATCATAGAAATAGGGCGCGACATTCTTGCCATTGACCGTAAAGGGCGTGAACGTGGAATAGGGTAGCTGCTGCATGAGCATCGCGGGGTTCTTGCCCTGCAGGTACAACTGTTGCGACAGTTTCTTGTCGCCCTGGTTTTCGGCGGCGGATGAGGCGATATCCTCCATCATCCACGGTTCGATGAAGGCAAGGCGGAAGGCGCCGTCCTCATAGGTCCAGCCATTGCCGTAGTCCGACCCGGTGTTGGAGGGCACGATGGCGGCCAGCGAGGGCGGCGTTGCCGTGGCGGCCAGCCACTGTGTGGCGCCGACATAGGATGAACCATACATGCCAACCTTGCCGCTCGAGCCGGGCAGGCGGGCGGCCCATTCCACGGCGTCATAGCCATCGTCACGGTCATTGCGGTATTCATAGAACGTACCCCCGGACTTGCCCTGGCCGCGGATATCCTGAATGGCGACGATATAGCAATGCGACGCAAACCATTCCGGTGACTGGAAGCGCGAGGGCTGGACCTGCGCCGCCGACTTGCCGTACTGGGTGCGCATGAGGATGACCGGAACCTTCTCCTTCGTATCGGGCGTATAGACATCAGCGCGAAGCACCACCCCATCGCGCATGGTGGCGGGAACATCGGTCTTCTTGGTGACGCGGCAGCTTCCGCGTCCTTCATCGCTCGGCCATGCCGCCGCGCGGGCGCTCCCCACCGACAGGGCGACAAAACCGCAACTGAGTAAAAGAAGATAACGGCGCATGAATGCTCTTCCAGATAAGGTTATCAAAAAACACGATGGGCGGGTACTTGCGTTGAGCCAGGCCTTCTCCTGCTCAGAACCCTGTGGAGAGGGAAGCCGTGACAGCAACGCCACCAGACACGTAGTAAACCGGCGCATGGCCCGCGACCGTGCCATAGCCTTTTGACGTGGCCGTGGCGCTCTGGATGCCGGACAGATAGTTCTTGGCCCCGAGGTTCATGACATTGAGCTGGAACTGCGGGCGCTTGGCAAATCCGACATCATGCAGGCGGTAACCCAGCGTCATGTTGGCCTGTTCGTAGCCCGGAATTTTCTCGTCATTCATGAAGGTCGAATACTGCGAGCCGACATAATTGAACGAGAAGTTGCCGAAGTAACGCCCGTTGTCATAGGCCAGGCCCACGGCGGCGACGAGTTCGGGGCTCATGACCGCGACCTTGCCCTTGGTGGGCAGGACCACGTTGCGGCCTGCTGCATCCTGCGCCACGTAGTTGTTATCCATGGTGGCGTGCAGGTACTGGGCCGAGGCGTAGGGACTGAAATGATGCCACGGGCGCAGCCCGATCTCGATCTGTGCACCACGGGAGGTCTTGCCACCGTTCTGCACAGGCTCGGGCACGTTCATGCTGCCGATGGTAACGTAGGTCTGCACCTGGTTGTTGGTGATGTTGTAGTTGAACAGCGAGAGCGAAACGTTCACCAGGCCGTAATGGCGGTAGCCCAGTTCCTCACCGATCGAATATTCACCGGCCATATTCTTGAAGTTGGAGGCGGCTGCTCCGGAGGATGGCGTCCAGAGCTGGCCATAGGCCTCGACCGAGGCCGGGGCACGATAGGCGGTTGTGCCATCGATGAAGATCTGGTCATGCTTGGTCATCATGTAGCTGGCGGAGAACTGGGGCAGGGGCTGCGAGTAAGAGCCACCAGCATCGCGGATCGCACCAGGGGTGTTGTTGACCATGGTGCGGTTGATCATGATGTATTTGAGGCCGGCGTTGATCGTGAGCCGGTCATTGAGCAGCTTGACGGTATCCGAGATATAGAGGCTGTTCATCTGGTGCTGGAAGTGCTGGTCCAGCGACATGAAGCGGGTGCCGTCACTCAGGGTAACGGGGTATTTTCCCTCCACGTTGCGCATGCCGCCATTGGCGGCAACGCCCGTGTACCAGATCTGCTCCAGCAGGTCGATGTAGTTGTAGGAGTAACCAAACTGCAGCGTATTGATGCCCTTTTTCCAGGTCAGGCCGGTATTGAGAAAGAAGCTCTGCTGCGGAACGGGATTGATCTGCTCCGCCATGGTGGTGGCGCCGTTGTTATAGGAAGCGCCAAGACCCTGCAGATTGTTTACGGCCTGCGTCCCGTAATAGTTGGTACCGGTGGAAAGGGTGTGCGCGCCCAGGTAGAATTCATCGAATTTGGAATAGGCTGGCGTGAAATTGAAGCTCAGCCCCTTGGCGAATTTCGTCTTGAACGGCAGCATCATCATCATGGAGCGCCGTTCGTAATTGTTCAGGCCCGTCCAGTTCTGGTCGCCAACGGTATAATCCTTGTTATAGTTGTAGTTGATGCCGTACTGCTTCCACGCCGCCAGGGTCATGGGGCGGTAGTTGCTCTGCTGCCAGTTGTCATATGAAAAGATGAAGGCGAGGCTGGTCTCGGGCGTCCAGTCCTTACGGATTTCGGCATCCACGTGGTATTTGCGGAACTGGCCCGAACCACGCCATTCGTTGTTGCTCGTGGAGGAGAAGGAAGCAAACGCTTTGATGCCCGTATGCGCGATATCGCCTGAATCGAGGCGGATGAATTCACGTTCGAGGGATTTGGAACCAAAGCTGAAGTCAGCGCGCCCGCCCATCTTGTCCGCCGCGTGGCGCAGCGAGATCTTCATCAGGCCGCCGACATCGTTATAGACAGGCGCTGAAATGTCAGGCGCGCCCTGATCGATCGTAACACTGGAGATATTGTCCGAATCAACAACCGACTGCGTGTAGGGCGTGTAGTTGATGGAATCCGCAAGCGGCATACCTTCGTAAAGGAACCCGATTTCCGTCTGGTTCAGGCCGCGCATGGAGATGGAGGTGGTGGACTGGCCTAACGGGTCGTTACCCGATGAGACCACGCCCGGCAGGTTGGTGACCAGCGCAATGGGGTTGGCGGTGGGTGACTGCTTGGCAATGAAGTCACGAGTAATGGTGCTCTGGCTTTTCGCCACGGTCTGTCGCGCCATGAGGCCGCCGCCTGGCGTGGTATTGGTCACGCCATTGGAAGAAGGCGTGCCCTTGCTGACATGAATGATTTCAGGCTTTGGGGCAGGGGGCGGCGTATCGGCGGCGGGCGCCTTCGCGGCAGTGGCCGCCGGCGTGGCGGAAGAAGACGGTGCATGGGCTTTATGCTGCGTAACGCTCTGGGCGCGTGCGTGCTGGCTATTGCACAGACCATAAAACGCCGTGGAAGACAGAATTAAAATCCGTAAGCACGCTTTCTGCCTTATTATATATTTCGCGCTGTTTATGGTCCTATGCGGTATTCTGAACATCATCGCCTCCGTCCGTTTGCGTCCATTCAGAAAAAACGTATCAATTTCAATATTCAGGATGGATTACCGTGGGCAGGGCGCGCTTATGCTCCCTTTCCTTAATACAATCATCGACCCGAGCGTGATTATAATCATTTCGTTACGAATTCATTCCAGAGAAAAATTGTTTGATAAATTCAACTTCACATTGAATCATATTCCGGTAGAGAAACGGTTTCAGAGAGAAATTCTGGCATGACGGCGATCCGGCATATTGCCCTGAGGCATTTCAGGTTACTGATCGCGCTGGTTGAAACCGGCAGCCGCGAGGGGGCGAGCCAGCGGCTCTGCCTGTCAGCCTCTGCCGTATCCAAGTCCCTGCGTGAGCTTGAGGGGCTTGCGGGCGAGAGCCTGCTGGCCAGCCATGATGGCAGGCTTGTCCCCACGGCCAAGGGTGCCCTGCTGCTGGCAACCGCGCGCCGGATAGAAGATGAACTCGCGGCGCTGGAAATAGATTTCACCCGCACGCACAGGGTTTTGGCCGATACGGTATCCATCGGGTATGCAACGGCCGCCCTGCGCCCGTTCCTGCAACGCCTGATGCTTGATATCAAAAAACATTATCCAAACGTTACGATATCGGCCTACAGGGGCCGCAGGGAGACATTGCTCCAGCACCTTGGCGCCCATCTGATTGATATATTCGTGGGCTATCTTGGCTGCCTGCCGCCCAGCACGGCGTTGGAACGCCTGGAAATCTATCATGACCACATGGTGATATTCGCCCACCCGCAAGACCCCATCACCACCGAGCAGATGTATGACTGGGATTATCTGGGCACGCGCCCATGGCTGCTACCAAGCCCCGGTCTGGCCAATTCCGTATATTTTCATAACTACCTGTCTGAAATCGGGCAGGCCATTCCGCTTGATGTCATTGAAACCGATGGCCTGTTCTTCGAGCGCGGCGAGATTGACCCCGGCCGCCTGATGCTGACCACCGATGGCGCGGCCCGGGCCTTCGGCATGGACCAGCGTTTCCGGCGCCTTTCCATTCCGCTTCCGGGTTTTCATGCCGCGACCGGCCTGGCCTGGCATACCTCCACGCGCCCCGCCACCCAGGCGGTGATAGACCATGCCGTCCATCTGCTGCACCATAACGGCCTGTAAGGGCTGGGGCATATCCAGTCTGAATGGACACATTCGAACGGGTGGAATTGCTCTAGGCCATGATCTCGCGCACGGTTTCCATGATGTATTCTATGCCCGGTCGCCTGTGCTCTCCCTTGGCCCAGACCAGGCCGGAACTGCCCTGCATCTTGGCAAATGCAAGGGGTAATATCCTGTAATGATCAAGGAATGAGGTTTCTTCCAGCACGTCTTCGGTCATGAAGATCAGGCGGTTCTGGTCATAGTTCTCGGGGCGGTAGGTATTGTCATCGAGTTCAAGCACGTCCACCGGCATGGTCAGGCCATGACTGCTGATGAAATTGTTGAAATGTACCCGGTTGACAAGCCCCGATGTGTGGAGCAGCCACGGGCAGCGCAGCAGGAAAGGCCAGTCCTGCTCCTGTTTGGCGGTAAGGTTGAACGTCTTGCGGGCCAGCACGATGTAGCGTGTGTCGTTAAGGGGGTGGATCGTGAATTTCTTGGTGTCCACCCCGGTCAGGCCGCCGCAGAACAGGTCGATGCTGCCGGCCTGCAGGCGGCGCAGGAGCGGGATGCGGATGTCACGCACGGCATTGATGGTCAGCAGCGGGTGCTTCTTTTTCGTATCGAGAATGATCCGGCGCAGCAGCGGCTGGAGCGATACGGTGGAATAGCCGATCGTGACACGCTCGTTCATGCCCGTGCCGATCTGGGCCAGGTCATGTTCGAGCATCTGCATTTCGTCATCCATGCGGATGGCGGTTAAGAGAATGCGCCGCGCCTGCGGCGTGGGCACGACGCGTCCGTCATGCTTGTGGTACAGGGCGCAGCCATATTTCTGTTCCATCTCCTTCAGACCCTTGGAAATGGCGGCGAAGGATACGTTCAGCCGCGCGCTCGCCGCGCGCATGGAGCCCGTTTCATACAGGGCCCGCATGATCTGGAGCTGGCGGAAGGAAAACTGCATCAGACCCTGTATGGCTCCTGACCCATGAAAAAACAGGGATGGACACGGCATGGCGCATCATGCGCGAACGCTGGCATGCACCCGCCCTGTGCCGTGCCCGAAGCAAGCCATACATGTTTCGGTAATGCAAGGTGTTGATGTGTGGCGGGCGCGGGCGGGCATGCCTGTGGCGCTGGCCATAAACCGGCTCTGGCGCGTGGCGGCTTCATCAGGCACGGGGCCATGCAGCCATGCGCTGTGATGGCGGCCCGACCGGCTTTTGCGCACCCGGTTCGGGTTGCGGGGGCGGGAGCCTAGAACACGCTGTTGAAAGCAAATTGCGGCGAGATGACCTGCCCGGTGTTATGGCCTGCGAAAATGGCCGTCACACCGGCAATGATGCCAAAGCGCGGCGACCAGTTATATTCCACCGCAGGGGCGATCACCCAGTCACCCGAGGCCTGCCCCAGCACGTCCTGGTATTTGCCCTGTGCGTTATAGCCGCGCACCCGCGAGCCATTGGCCCAGTCGCGCGCCAGATCCATGGCGATGACCCATTTCTGGTTCACGCCATATTCCAGGGAGAAGCCGCTCTCACCATACATGCCCGGATGCGCCAGCCCCCGAAACCCCGCCGTGGTGCCATAACTGCTGATATCGGCAATATGAGCCTGCGTCAGCGCGCGGCGAAAGGTGCCCCATGTGCGCAGCCGCAACTCGTGGTGGCCGGGCAGGGTGTAGGTGGACTGCTCCGTAAGCGCTACGCGGAAGGTGTAGGTGCCGGTACCCACGCCATCTTCCGCGCGGCCCAGTTTTGTATAGTCACCTGAGGGAAAGGCCACGCCCACGAACAGGCTCAGCGCGGGGATGTAGCGCTTCGGGTCGGCATCAAGGTAGCGCCACATCACATCCACCGGCAGGTCGCCCATTTTCGTGCCGCTTGTGGTGCCGCCATAGCCACCATGCCGCCAGCCGTAACTGATGGTGGGCGTCATCTGCAGGCTGATCGAATTGGTGATGGAATATTTGTAAAGCGTGAAGCTCGAGACCATGTGCGCCCGGTCTTTTATGGGGGCTGCGCGGCCCACGCTATCGAGGTTGCCCACCGGCTGGCTGTAGGCAAAATACGGCTCCCACGCAAACACGCCCTTCTTGGTCAGCGCGCCGGAGGGGGAGACGAGCGAGCCGGTGTACCACTGGGTATAATGCTCATCGACGCCCTGCGAGCCTGCCGCCGTGCCATTGCCCGTGCCTGCTGCCTGCGCGGAGGAAAAGCTGGAGAGGGCAACAAGAAATGGAATCGCAACGAATAATATTGATTCCGGTATCGGAATGTATGATGCTCTTGCAGGGGGGCGACCAGCGTCTTTTTCCCGTGCTGTCATGGCGCGGGTAGCGGATGCGGTGCCCAGCCTTGCGGCGTGGGCGCGTGTCAGGGAAATCATGGTTGAGGCCATTTCCTGCTCAGGGCGTCCCTGCATGCATGGCAGTGCATGCCGGGTCTTATTGGTTCTGGGGTCAGTGTTCGGGTGCCTGCTATACAAACTGCAGTCGCAGGGAAGGGATCAGGACATCACGACGGTGCTCCTCAGGCTGACAGACCAGTGAGACGGCGGGAGAATGGCAGTTCTCCCGCCGTTTTCCTTTATGGCGTGGTCATGCGCGGCGGCTCCTGCCCATCCTGCGGGGCGGGGGGCGCGGGGTTGAGGCACTTCCACCCGATTGCCAGCAGCACGGCCACGATCGACATGCTGGCAATGGTGTAGGTGCCGTTGGGGTAGTCAAACAGCATCAGCAAGAGCACGCCGGCCAGGTAGGCCAGTGTCAGCCACGAGGTGAAGGGCGCGCCCGGCATTTCAAAACCCGATGAGGGCATGCGCCCGCTGCGTACCGCCTGGCGCAGCTTGATCTGGCTGAGCAGGATGAACCCCCAGGTGCTGATGATGCCGATCGCCGCCATGTTCAGCACGATCTCGAACACCTGCGAGGGCACGATGTAATTGAGCACCACGCCCACCAGGTACACCGCAACCGTAAGCAGGATGCCGTTGGCGGGCACGGCGCTTGCGTTCATGCGGGCCAGCGGCGCGGGGGCGGCGCCACCGAGCGCCATGGCGCGCAGCACGCGCCCGGTGGAATACAGCCCCGAGTTGAGGCTCGACAGGGCCGCCGTCAGCACCACGATGTTCATGATCGTATCAATGCCCGGCACGCCAAGGGCTTCAAAAAACGTAACAAACGGGCTGGTGCCACCGTGATAGGCGGTCCAGGGCAGCAGGTTGACCAAAAGCACCACCGACAGCACATAGAACAGGCCGATACGCCAGATCACGCTGTTGATGCTGCGCGGCAGCACGGTGCGCACATCCGCGCACTCGCCCGCCGCGGTCCCGATCAGTTCTATGCCCGAATAGGCGAACACCACCCCCTGCACCAGCAGCAGGCTGGCAATCAGCCCGTGCGGAAAGATGCCGCCATTATCGGCAATCAGGTGCAGGCCGGTCTGGTGGCCGCCTACGGGCATGCGCACGCCCAGTATGATGCTGCCCGCCACAAGGAACAGGCACAGCGCCACGATCTTGATGAGCGAGAACCAGAACTCGATCTCGCCAAACCACTTCACGCCCACCAGATTCAGTGTCGTGACCACGCATAGCGCCATGAGGGCGAATACCCATTGCGGCATGAAGGCGAACGTGCCCCAGAAATGCATGTAAAGCGCCACTGCCGTAATATCGACAATGCCAGTCATGGCCCAGTTCATGAAGGAAAGCCAGCCGGCGACGAACGCCGCCTTCTCGCCCAGGAACTCACGCGTGTAGGACACGAAGCTGCCGCAGGTGGGGCGATACATCACCAGTTCGCCCAGTGCGCGCATGATCAGGAACGAGAACATGCCGCACACCAGATAGACCAGCGCCAGCGATGGCCCCGCCGCCTGCAGCCGCGAGCCCGCGCCAAGGAACAGCCCCGTGCCGATCGCGCCGCCTATGGCGATCATCTGGATCTGGCGGCTGCCCAGCCCCTTGTGATAGCCCTCGTCATCTTCCGCTGGCAAAATGGGGGTGCTGTCTTCCTGCACGTGGTCCGGTATGCTCATGCTGTCGTCTCCGCCGTGGTCATTGCAGATGGAAGGGTGAAGGAAGGCGCCAGCCGGTTGTCCGGCATGGCATTGTTCGGAGCAGGCCTAAACCATGTACAAAAAATATGCAGTTTTGCTGTATGGTGGGAACGGCTCGGTCCGGTTCGTACAGATCTGGCCTTTTGGGGGCAGAATCCGTGCGGTGGGGAAGAAACAGAAAGAAATATCATGCAGCATCAAATAGTTGTTCTGCCGCGAACATTGTCAGACACGTTAACGGCTGACAAGCAAAGATGCCTTGATAAAAGCGTTATGATTAAAAGATGAACATAATTTTCAAAGCGTTGGCAGTAAATGCATCATATTTAATCATAAAAAGGAGCCGTTTCCCCATGTCTGACCCGGAATCTGGCCCCGCGAGAGTCCGCGCCACTGGCCTGATCGCGGCCGTGCTTGGCATCATCATCATCCCGGTCGCGGCCCATGCCGATAACCAGCATTTTGACGGTGGCGAACTGGCACAGGATGCGCCGCAATATTTCGTGCTGCGCCCTGATGATGCGGCTACAGCCGCGCAGATGGGCGAACTGCGCCTGTCCGAGAGCAGCATCGATTTCAGCAATGGCGAGCGGCTTGACGTCATGCCCGATCCGGGCGGGCGGGCGGGGCATCTGCTCTACCGGGTGGAATACGGGCAGAATCCGGTCATGCCGACGGGGAACCTTTTGTGCGCGGCGCCACTCAACCCGCTTTATCTTGATTTTGCAGCCCAGGGCGATGATGAAGCGCATTATGACATGACGCTGTACTGCAGTTCGCGCGTGGTGCCATTCCGCGCGATTGGCCCAGGAAAAAGCGCCGCCGTTTTCCATTACACCCGCGCCACCGATACGGTCTGGGCCCACAGCCCGGCCGAGAGCGGCTACCTGCATGGGGCGGTGGCGCAGTACTGCACCCGCCATCACGCGCATGAAACGCAGGCGGCCTGTACCGCGCGCGAGGAATCAGCCTATGCTGGCATCATGGCGCGCCATGTTGCGCCGCCTGTGCTCAAGCAGTGCGCGGCCTATGTTACGGGTCGGCGCGAGCATGCGGGTTATGTCAGCTTTGCCGGGCTGCTCAACTGCGCGCGCCTGCATGACAGCAGGGCCGTGTTCGATTATTGCGCCGCCCGCATAACCGGGCAGAAGCGGGCGGATGACACAACCTTTTTTGATGCCAGCCCGGCGCAGGCCGATGGCGCGGCGCTGTGCTTCAACGCGCTCGCGGCCCGTCAGGCGCACGATTAGGCCCGGCTTGTCCGCGGGCGTTCAGGCCACATCGGGCACTTCAATGCCCGAGACGAATTTGTAGATGTCTTCATGGTGCAGCAGGAAGATGCGGTGTTTCTTGCCCAGCAGCAGGGCTTCCTGCGTGTAGGGCGCGTTGGAGACGATGGCGCCAATATCTGCGCGGCTTTCGGTCTTTTCCTTGATGCCCTGCCAGATCACGTCATCATGAACGGGCTTGCGGTCGATCCAGCAATGCACCAGCATCTTCAGCCCGTTGCGGCTGCAATGGATGACCGAACCCAGGCCGGTGGCCACGGGGGGGCGGATTTCCCATCCCGCCTTTTCAATCCATTGCGAGCAGAAGGCCGCGTATTCCGCCTGGTTCATGTCCTGGTGGTAAATGCCAGGCGTGAGCACGGTGGCGGAGGGCGCGCGCGCGGTATTGGCCGCAAGCGTGGTGAGGTGCGCGCATACCGTCTTGTGAATGGCAGGCCAGAGCGCGCTCTGCCCGTCACGCGCGAGCGCAGGCAGCAGGGTCGTGCGCGTGAAGCGCTCCACATGCGTGTTCCATGGCACACGGCTTTGGGTCAGGGTGGCGGTGTTGGCGCCATCCTCGGCCTGCTGGTACCAGCGCGCGAGCATGGGGCGATGGCGCTCGGCCAGCTTCAGGCAGGTGCCGATGGCCTTGCGCCGCCGCGCCATGAGCCAGATCGTGCGCAGCACCCGCATCATGATCCAGCCGGCACCGGTAATGAGCATCAGCGTCAGGATGAGCGAGCCGAGTTTCTGGAAGCCGCGCGTCATGAAAAACAGGTCGGTCGGCAGCGGCGTTTCGCGGTTCTGCACGATAACGGGCGGCGCGGGCGGGGGCGTGTCATCGGTGGCCTGCTGCTGCGGGCCTTCAGGGGTGGGGGTCTCGGCGGCAGGTGGCGCGGGGGGCGGCGTGACATGAACCGGCGCAGGTGCAGGTGCCCCGATGGGCGCGATGTCACCGGTCATGAAATACAGCGGCGGCAGCCCCGGCACCGGCGGCACGCGGCGCATGAGCGGCAGGCCGTTGCGGTTGGCGATCTTTTCCCACTTCATGTCAGGGGTCACGGCATGGCAGTCGCCCTGCCTGAGCAGCGTCTTGCGCCACGCGGCGGGGTGCTGGGCAACCTGGGCGGCATCGGACAGGGCACGCAGGGCGCCATCATCCCCACAGGCAAGGGTGGGATGGGGCGCGCTGAACAGGCCCGCGGCGCTGGCGCTTGCAGGCAGCCACAGGAGCAGGCAGGCACTTGCCCATATGCGCATGATGCTCTTTATCCTTCCGGTCTGGTGAACTGGCTGGCGCAGACCCTGGATATTAGCAAATCAAGATGTTTTAACGTGCAGATGCCGATATGCAGAATACGGTTGTTCTTGTAAACAGGCTTTATTTAGTCCTGTATGTTTGAATCTTGGTTTGGCGGAACACGGTGGCGCAAAAAAGTGGCATGTCCTTATCGGGTATCTGCCCCCTTGCCGCTCTTATGGCGATGTTCACGAACATCGCGGATGCTCGGTGCGACATGTTGGAAAGCAGGAGCGGATGACTGACCGTTTTGCAGTGGTTCTGGCGCGCCATCCCGCCGTAACGGGCGCGGAAGGCGTGTGTTACGGCCAACACGACGTTGCCCTGGCCGAGGGTTGGGAGCGCATGGCCGATGGCCTGCGCACTGTCATGCAGGGGGTGGGATGCCGGATTCTGTTCTCGTCTCCCGCGCGGCGGTGCCGCATGGTGGCGGAGCGGGTGGCGCAATTCATGAATCTGGACTTAAGGGTGGATTCACGTCTGCGTGAGATCAGCTTCGGGGAGTGGGAGGGCCGTCCCTGGAGCCGAATCTCGCGCGCGGCACTCGATGCGTGGGCCGCGGATGTGAGCGGGTTTGCCCCTCCCGGCGGCGAGAGTGGCACCGCGCTGCGCGCCCGCGTGCGCCATTTCTGGACCGAGATGCACCAGCGCGGGCAGTCCTGCGCCATCATCACCCATGGTGGCCCGCTGCGCCTGATGCACGGCATGGTTCACGGCACGGCGGGCAACCTGCTTGCGCCCTCGCCGCCCATGGGGTCGGTGCGGGTAATCGAGCAGGGGAGTGCCGCGTTCAGCACAGGGCCGTCAGAACTGCGCATTCCGTCACGACTGCCGTTGCACCAAGAACGTCACCGGTCTGTCCGCCAAGTTGCCAGCGTGCAAGGCAATACATAACCACGCTGGCCAGCAGGGCCACGGCGCAGGCGGTGAGCGCCCTTGGCGCGGGCAGCACTATCGCGGCCATTGCCACGGCAAGGCCCAGGCAGGCCACACGTGCCGCGCGCGGCAGGTGGTCCATGGTGCTTGCCAGCCCATCACGCCGGGCGGGTGGCAGCCGCCACAGCACGCCCGCCATGGCGGCACGGGCGAGCGCCCCCGCAACCGGCAGGGCCAGCAGCGCGGCTGGCCCCTTCATGGCGGCGAGGGCGGTGATCCGCACCAGCAGGGCCACGACCAGCGCCATCACGCCATAACTGCCCACGCGGCTGTCGCGCATGATCTCGAGCTTGCGTGCCCGGTCGCGGCCACCCCCACAGCCATCGGCCATGTCGGCCAGTCCATCTTCATGCAGCCCGCCACATAGCAGCAGCAGCCCGGCCACGCACCAGCCCGCGGCGGGCAGGGGAGCAAGGCCAAGCCGCAGTCCCGCCCCGTAGGCCAGGGCCACAAGCGCGTTGACGCCCGCGCCAATGAGGGGCCAGCACCATATTGAGCGCGTCATGCTGTAGGGCAGCCCGTCATGTGCCAGCCAGCCCGTGGGCAGGCGGGTCAGCAGCCCCAGCCCGCACACAAGGTCGGCGCGCAGTCGGGCTGTAATGCTCATTCCCGCCCGCTCACCTGCGCCTGCGCGAAGGTGGCCATGCCGCACAGGCAGGCCACCGCCGCGCGCACCAGCCCTACGGCCAGCCCCGTGCCCGAGCCTTCGCCCAGCCTCAGCCCCAGATCGAGCAGCGGCGTCAGCCCCAGTTCCGCTGCAAGGTGGGCATGGCCGCCCTCAGCTGAGCAGTGGGCCAGTCGCGTATGGGCCAGCCCGTCCGGCGCCATCACGCCCAGCGGGGCGACCGCTGCCGTGCAGATGAAGCCATCAACCAGCACGGGAATATTCCTGTGCCGCGCGGCCAGCACCGCCCCGAATATGGCCGCGAGTTCGTGGCCGCCCACATGGCGCAGGATCTCGAGCGGGTCGCCTGCCCCGGCGTGATGGGCCAAAGCGCGGTCGATCACCGCCGCCTTGTGGCGCACGCCCGCATCATCAAGCCCGGTGCCGCGCCCGGCCCATCGCGCACCACCGCCGCCAAACAGGGCGGCGCACATGGCGGCGGCCGCAGTGGTGTTGCCAATGCCCATCTCGCCCACGCATAGCAGGTCGGTGCCGGGCTGGACCGCGCGCATGCCGGTGGCCACGGCACGCAGGAAGGTGGCTTCATCCATGGCGGGGGCATGGGTGAAATCTGCCGTGGGGCGCAGGTCTTCCACTTCCACCACGCGCAGCCTTGCTCCCGCCACGCGGGCGATCTGGTTGATGGCCGCGCCACCGGTGCGAAAGTTCTCGACCATCTGGCGCGTGACATCGCTGGGCCACGGTGTCACCCCCTGCGCGGTCACGCCGTGATTACCCGCGAAGACGATGATATCCACCCGCTCGGCCCGTGGGCGGTCGGTGCGCTGCCACTGCCCGGCCCATAATGCCAGTTCTTCCAGTCGGCCAAGGCTGCCCGGTGGCTTGGTCAACTGGCTGTCATGCGCGGCAATGGCGCTGCCAGCGGTGCTGTCGGCGGTGGGGAGATCGCGGCACAGCGCACGCAGCGCGGCCATGTCCTGCGGTATGGAAAGACGAGATGGCATGGGCAGCGTTGTGTGGTCTTATGCGCGCCGATGCAAGATGGGGGAGGATAAAATGATGGCGGATGGCACGCAGGCCATGCCAGCAGGCCAGCAGGGCTGCATTTTCGTGCTTGGTGGCGCGCGCTCGGGCAAAAGCGCGTTTGCCGAGGGGCTGTTCACGGCGTGGCCCGCGCCCTGGACCTACCTTGCCACCTGCCAGCCCCATGATGGCGAAATGGATGCCCGCATCAGCCGCCACCGCGCCCGCCGGGGTGAAAACTGGCGCACGACCGAGGAACCGCTCGACCTGCCACGCGCGCTCGACGCCGCAGGCACCTGCCCGGTGCTGGTCGATTGCCTGACCCTGTGGCTGACCAACCTCATGCTGGCCGAGCATGACATTCCCGCAGCCACGCAGGCGCTGCTGGCCGCCCTCGCACGCCGCGCGGGGCCTACGGTACTGGTCTCGAACGAGGTGGGGCAGGGCATCGTGCCCGACAATGCGCTGGCGCGGCGCTTCCGTGATGAGGCGGGGCTGCTGCATCAGGCTATTGCGCGCGGGGCCGCTCGTGTTGTCTTTGTGGTGGCAGGCCTGCCAATGGAGATGAAATGACCCTGACCCCCGAAGAAATCCGCCACCGTGACAAAATGGCAAAACGCAAGGCCGTGCAGGACCGGGAGGTGGAGAGCAGATCCATCGAGAAGGGGCTGCTGGCCGTGCATACGGGGGCGGGCAAGGGCAAGTCCACCGCAGCCTTCGGCATGGCGTTGCGCACGCTGGCCCATGGCGGGCGGATCGTGGTGATCCAGTTCATCAAGGGCGCATGGAACACCGGCGAGCGCAAGGCGTTGGAACGCTTTGGCGATCAGGTGGAATGGCATGCGCTGGGCGAGGGCTTTACCTGGAACACGCAGGACCGCGCCAAGGATATTGCCAACTGCCGTGCCGCATGGGATCAGGCCCGCGCCGCGCTGAAGCGCAGTGATGTGAGCATGGTGATCCTTGACGAGCTCAACATCGCCCTGCGCTACGACTACCTGCCCATTGACGAGGTGCTGGCCGATATCGCCGCCCGCCCGCCCATGCAGCACGTGGTGGTGACAGGCCGCAACGCCCGCCCGGCCATGATCGAGGCTGCCGACCTCGTGACCGAGATGACGCAGGTGGCCCATCACTTCAAGAAAGGCGTCAAGGCGCAGGCCGGGATCGAGTTCTGAGCATGGCGCGCGCACTCATGTTTCAGGGCACGGGGTCGAGTGTTGGCAAGTCCGTGCTGGTGGCCGGGCTGTGCCGTGCCCTGACCCGCCGGGGGCTGCGCGTGCGCCCGTTCAAGCCGCAGAACATGTCCAACAACGCCGCCGTGACCGCTGATGGCGGCGAGATCGGGCGCGCGCAGGCATTGCAGGCACGGGCGTGCGGCGTGCCGCTTTCGGTGCATATGAACCCGGTGCTGCTCAAGCCGCAGGGCATGACCGGCTCGCAGCTTGTGGTGCGCGGGCAGATGTGCGGGCAGGTGCGTGCGCGTGATTTCCAGTCCTTCAAGCGCGGGCTGATGCCCGAGGTGCTGGGCAGCTTCCACACCCTTGCCGATCAGGCCGATATCGTGCTGGTGGAAGGGGCGGGTTCTGCATCCGAAGTCAATCTGCGGGCTGATGACATCGCCAATATGGGCTTTGCCCAGGCGGCGGATATTGATGTGGTGCTGATTGGCGATATCGACCGGGGCGGCGTGATCGCGAGCCTCGTGGGCACGAAGGTGGTGGTGGCGCCCGATGACGCGCGGCGCATCAGCGGCTTTATCGTCAACCGCATGCGTGGCGACCCCACGCTGTTTGCCGCGGGTATGGACACGATTGCCCGCATGACCGGGTGGCAGGCCGTGGGCCTCGTGCCATTCCTCGACAACGTGCGCGCCCTGCCAGCCGAGGACGCGGCCGATCTTGCCGCAGGCGGGCGCCCGCGCGGGGGCGGGGTGCGTATTGTCGTGCCGTGCCTGCCCATGATCGCCAATTTTGATGATCTCGACCCGCTGGCGGCGGAAGATGGCGTTTCACTGACCATGGTGCCGCGCGGGCAGGTGCTGCCTGATTGTGACCTGATCATCCTGCCCGGTGCCAAGGCCACCATCGCCGACCTTGCCGTGCTGCGCGCGGAGGGGTGGGATATCGACATACATGCCCATGTGCGCCGTGGCGGGCATGTGCTGGGCATATGCGGTGGCTACCAGATGCTGGGCCGGAGCATTGCCGACCCCGCAGGCATTGAGGGCCCACCCGCCACGGTGGCGGGGCTGGGCCTGCTGGATGTGGCCACCGTGCTGGAGGGTGACAAGCGGCTGGAGGACGTGACCGGCGCGTTACTGCCCGAAGGCGTGGCCCTGCATGGGTATGAGATGCATATCGGCCGCACCGAAGGCCCTGATGCCGCGCGAGCGCTGGTTGATCTGGGCGGGCGGCCTGATGGCGCTGTCAGCCCCTCTGGCCGGATATGGGGCACTTATGTGCATGGCCTGCTGGCTGATGGCCGTACACGGGCGGCCCTGCTGGCGCGGCTTGGCGCGGGCTCGCACGCGCGGGACCATGATGCGACGGTGGATGCAGCCCTTGAGGCGCTGGCCGACCATCTGGAAGCGCATCTCGATATCGACGCCCTGCTGGCCATGGCACGCCCGGTGCGGCGTGGGTGAGGGAACGTTTCCGGGTGCCCCCTTTTTTCAAAAAGAGACGTTCTTTTCAAAGCTTTTTGAAAAAATCTTCATAAAAAACTTCTGTATGATGGCAGGCTGTTTATTACGAGTTCGGGCCAGTAGAAGCGTGGCGGTCAGTCCCGTCAGGGTCTGGATCAGGCATGCGCGACGATACAGCGCCAGGGCACGATACAGGTCAGCCGGGCGCAGGTCGGGCGTGCCATCGCCCACCCATGGCTCGGCCACGCGCACGCCGTTATAGGCGCGCGGGCCGGACAGGCGGATGCCCAGCGCGCCCGCCATGGCCGCTTCCGGCCAGCCTGCATTGGGTGAGCGGTGGGTGCGGGCATCGCGCCGCAGCACGCGCAGGGCACCACGCGCATCCATGCCGGGCAGGCTCAGGGCGGCAAGGATGATCCACAGGGCGGACAGGCGCGAGGCAGGCAGGTTGACCAGATCATCAAGCCGTGCCGCCGCGTAGCCAAAGGCTTCATGGCGGGGCGTGCGGTGGCCGATCATGCTGTCTGCCGTATTGACCGCCTTGTAGAACACCGCCCCCGGCAGGCCGCCTGCCGCCATCCAGAACAGGGGGGCGACGATCCCGTCGGAGAAGTTCTCGGCCAGCGTCTCGATGGCCGCGCGCAGCACGCCTGCCTCATCAAGCTGTTCGGGGTCGCGGCCCACGATGTGCGAGACCGCGCGCCGGGCGGCGGGCAGGCTGACCTGCGCCTGCTGGGCTACGGCCAGCACATGCTCATGCAGCGAGCGCTGGGCCACCAGCGAACTGGCCAGCACGCCGCTCAGCCCCACGGCCAGATTGCGTGGCAGGACGCGCCGGATGCCGTGTTCAAGCGCTGCTGCGGCCAGTGTTGGCACGGCCACGATCACGGCACTGGCTGCAAAGCCATTGGCCCGGCGGCGGGCGGGGGGGCGTTCGGGGGTGTTCAGGCGGCGGTCCAGCCCATCGATCAGGCGGCCAACCCAGATCACGGGATGCCCGATCCGGCTGACAAGCGCCTGCGGGTAGCCAACAAGGACATCGGTGACCGAGGCCACGCAGGCCATGCTGACAGGACGAAGCAGGTAACGGGAAAGGCGCATGCCCCGATGGATATTGTGCCCCCTGCACAGGGTCAAGGGCGCGGAGAACGGGCGGTGCGTGGGCGCAGGCCCATCAATAATTACGAGCGTTATGTCTCGACATGCACCAGTTTCTTCACGTCATTACGTTCGTGCGTTTTGATGCTTGCAGATACATCTCTTCATGCACTCTCTCACGCCGGTTCTATGGCGTGAGAGAGTGCTTTGACGTGACTATGAGCGCTCGCTTGGCCGATCAATGATGATCCCGGTGCTCTTCTTCATATTCATGTTGATCGTGGCGGAGTTCGTCTTCGTGCATCTCTTCCTTATGATGCATTTCCCCCTTGTGATGTTTCTCCATCTCGGCCCGTTTGTGCATGTCTTCCGCGTGGGCGGCGAGAGGCGTGAGAAGGCCGGTGGCCATTACGGCGGAAAGGGCGAGGGGAAGGAATTTCATAAATGCTGTATCCTTAATTTGCGTGTGTATGAAAAACATCATGCCCGTCCTGGTATTGAAAATGGGATGTTACAAATGATGGGCGCCCATGCATCCGTGCTCATGCGCAAGATATTCAGACGCAGTAGCATTGCCTTGGTTATCCTGCATTTTTCGTTCTTCAATTTGCCTGAAGGGTAGTTATATATCATTGAATTATATGGATTTGCAAAAGAACATAATAATATTTCAATGTAATATACTACGGTTGAAGGCAGGGCGGCTCAGTTTGTTGCAGGGACTGGAACGAGAGTGTTTTGATGCAACTCGTGATGCGACGCGGCATAAAGGCGCTGGTTTTTGCAAAAGACTGACCGCAAACCTTATCAAGGCGGCCCTTGCCTGTAGCATGGTGGGCTTGCATTAACCCCCGGATCATTTTTTCTTGCATTAAGGGAAATCGTGCAAAAGGCTCTAGGCAGCCTGTCCCCGCTTGCGGATAACGTGAGGACAGAGAAGCGATAGAAGCATGGTGTCAGGGAGAAGGCAGTTTTTGGGTATCAACGGTTCAGGGTTCATCTCATCGCGACGGCGGTTCATGCAGGGGCTGGCAGGTGTCGCCGCCTGCAGCACGGTTTCAGGCACGGGGGCGGCTGCTCCGCCCAGGCCATACACGCCGGTTTTCTTTAACGCGGCGGAATGGAATTTTCTTCTTGCCGCCTGTGACCGCCTGATCCCGGCTGATGCCAATGGTCCCGGAGCCCTTGCGCTGAACGTGCCCCGCTTCATCGACCAGCAGATGACCATGCCCTACGCACAGGGCGCGCAGTGGTACATGGCCGCCCCTTTCGTGCAGGGACCGGATAACCTCGGCTACCAGTTGCCCTACCCCCCGCGTGACCTGTACCGGCACGGCATTGCGGGTATGAACGCGCATGCGGCCACCCGCCATGCCAGGCCCTTCGCAGCCCTTGCGCCCGATGTGCAGGATGACCTGCTGCGGGCTGCCGAAGGCGGCAAGCTGGTGTTTGGCGATGTGCCATCTGCCGCGTTTTTCGACCAGCTTCTGGCCAATGTGATGGAAGGCGCGTTCAGCGACCCCATCCACGGCGGCAATACCGGCCTTGGCGGCTGGGCCATGCTGGGCTTTCCCGGCGCGCGGGCCGATTTCATGGACTGGGTGGATCGCTACGGGGTGCATTACCCGCTGGGCAGTGTCTCCATAACCGGAGAGACGGCATGAGTGATGACGCACGCAGGCTCAAGCCGGTTGACGTGGTGGTGGTGGGCGGCGGCTGGGCCGGGTCCATCATGGCCAAGGAGATGACCGAGGCCGGGCGCACGGTGGTCATGCTCGAACGCGGGCCGGACCGCAGCACGGCGGGGGAGGGGGCATACCCGGCCTCCATCGACGAGCTTGAGGGCAATTTCCGCTACAAACTGTTCCAGGATCTCTCCAAAAGCACGGTCACTATCCGCAATAACGCCAGCCAGACGGCGCTGCCCTACCGGCGCATGGCGGCCTTTTTGCCGGGCGAGGGCGTGGGCGGCGCGGGGCTGCACTGGTCGGGCGTGCATTTTCGTATGCCCCCTGATGACCTGCGCCTGCGCTCGCGCGTGATCGAGAAATATGGCGCCAAATTCATCCCCGAAGGCATGAACCTTCAGGATTACGGCGTGACCTATGAGGAACTCGAACCGTTTTTTGACAAGGCGGAGAAAGTATTCGGCACTTCGGGCGAGGCGTATAAGGTGAATGGCCAGGTGGTGGGGCAGGGCAATGTGTTCTCGCCCTCGCGCTCGGATCATTTCCCCCTGCCGCCGCTCAAGGATGTCTATACCGCCCACCTGTTTCGCAAGGCGGCGGCGGAAGTGGGGTTCCATCCGTATTCGCTGCCTGCGGCCAATGCCTCGCAGCAATATACCAACCCGTATGGCGTGCAGATGGGGCCGTGCAATTTCTGCGGTTATTGCAGTGGCTATGCCTGTTACATGTATTCCAAGGCGTCGCCCAACGTGAACATCCTGCCGGTGCTGCGCCGCCACCCGCTGTTTGAACTGCGTGCCAACTGCCATGTGCTCAGGGTGGAGCGCGACAGCACGGGCAAACGCGCCACGGGTGTGACCTATACCGATGCCGAGGGCAAGGTGGTGACCCAGCCTGCGGAAATGGTGATCCTGACCGCCTTCCAGTTTCATAACGTGCGGCTGATGCTGCTTTCGGGCATTGGCAAACCCTATGACCCGGTCAGGAACGAAGGCGTGGTGGGGCGCAATTTCGTTTACCAGAACGTGACCACCAGCGTGGTGTGGCTCGACCCCAAGGTAGAGACCAACCAGTATATCGGCGCAGGCGGTGGCGGCGTTGCGTTTGATGACTTCAATAGCGAGAACTTTGACCACGGGCCGCTCGGCTTCGTGGGCGGTTCGCCGGTCTGGGTCAACCAGGCGGGCGTCAAGGCCATTGCGGGGGCGCATTCCGGCGGCCCGCCGGGCACGCCGCGCTGGGGCAGTGCGTGGAAGGCAGGCATGATCGACACCTATCGCCATTCGCTGCGTATCGATGCGCATGGCGCGAACATGGCCTACCGTGATGTCTATCTCGACCTCGACCCGACATGGAAGGATGCCTACGGCCAGCCGCTGCTGCGCATGACATTCGACTGGAAAGACAATGACATCCGCATGAACCGCTACGTGGTGGACAAGATCGGCAACGTGGCCAAGGCCATGGGCGCGCGCAATGTGCATCTGGGCATGCGTGAATTCGGCAAGCCGTTCGATACGCGCCAGTACCAGACCACCCATCTGGGCGGTGGCGCCGTAATGGGCACGGACCCGCAGACAAGTGCGCTTAACCGCTACATGCAGTCATGGGATGTGCATAATGTGTTCGTAATCGGGGCCAACGCCTTCCCGCAGGGCACGGGTTACAACCCCACCGGCATGGTCGCGGCGCTGGCCTATTGGGCGGCGTACCACATCCGCACCACCTACCTTGCCCATCCCGGCCCGCTGGCCGGATGAGGGGCGTGTGGAAATCCGGGCTGCGCCCCCTGGCGGCGGCCCTGCTGGTCTTGTCGGCTTTCGGTATTCAGGCTGCGCGGGCGCAGGATGCCGCGCCACAGGCGGAACTGGTCACGCGCGGGGAATACGTGGCGGAGGCTGCGGATTGCGCCGCCTGCCACACCGTGCCCGGCGGCGCGCCCTTTGCAGGGGGCATGGCCTTTCACCTGCCTACCGGCACGCTGTACGCGCCCAACATCACGCCGGATGCAAATGCGGGGATCGGCCAGTATTCCGAGGCCGAATTCATCCGCGCCATCCGTCAGGGCATCCGCCGCGACGGGGCCACGCTGTACCCGGCCATGCCCTATCCCTCCTACGCCCGCATGACCGATGAGGACCTGCATGCGCTCTATGCCTATTTCATGCATGGCGTCAGGCCGGTTTCCACGCCGGTGGTGCAGGATGGCATGCACTGGCCGCTGTCCATGCGCTGGCCGCTCACGGTATGGCGCAGGCTGTTCGCGCCGGACCCGGCGGTAACATTGCAGGGGGCCACGGCCCGCACCTTCCCCGACCCGGTGGTGGCGCGCGGGGCATATCTGGTCGAGGGACCAGGCCATTGCGGGGCCTGCCATACGCCCCGCGCCGTGACCATGCAGGAAAAGGCCCTGACGGCGGAGGATGGTCCGCTCTACCTGTCTGGCGGCGGGTCGGTTGATGGCTGGCGGCCCGTCAGCCTGCGCGGTGAGAACCGCACCGGGCTTGGGCGGTGGAGCGAGCAGGACATCGTGCGCTTTCTGGCCACGGGGCGCATGCCGCTCGGTGCGGCCTTTGGCGGCATGACCGATGCCATCAACCACGGCACCCAGCACATGACGGCCGATGACCAGCTTGCCATTGCCCGCTACCTCAAGACCCTCTCGCCCACCACGCCTGCTCAGGCGCCGGGCTGGGCGTATGACCCTGCCGCCACCAACGCCCTGCGCGCGGGTGATGTGAGCGCACGCGGCGCGCGGCATTACGTGGATAGCTGTGCCGCCTGTCATCGCACCGACGGGCGCGGCTACCCAACCACCTTCCCGCCGCTGGCGGGCAACCCGGTGGTGATGGACCCGACACCGGATTCGCTCATCCGCATCGTGCTGGAGGGCAATACGCTGCGGGCGACGAAGCAGGCGCCTTCCGCCTTTGTCATGCCCGGCTTTGCCGCCCGCATGGATGATGCGGCGGTGGCCGATACCGTAAGCTTCATTCGTGCGGCATGGGGCAATGACGCGCCTGCGGTGGGTGCGGCTGACGTGGCGCGCATCCGGCGCAGCCTGTCGCCGGAACACCCGCCCGCCTCGCTGCCCATGAACTGATTGTGAACGCCATGCGGCGCGTGGCGCGATTGCCCTTGCCGCCCGGACTTGCATCAATGGATGCCTGCCGCACAAACCGGGGGAAAGACCAATGACCATGCATCGGCGTGACCTGTTCGGGGCTGCACTCCTGCTGGCGGGGGCAGCACCCATGGCCCGGGCCGCCCAGCCCGCGCAGGAGGCGACCAATCACGACCATGGCGCAACCCCGGAAGGCCCGTTCGAGATCGTGGCCCGTTTCGATGGCCCCGGCCCGTCGGGCATTGCGCTCACGGGCGGGCGGGTGTTCGTGGGCTTTCCGCGCCATGCGGTCAACCACACGGGGGCGACGCTGGCTGAACTGAAAAATGGCCGGTTGTATCCCTATCCCGATGCCGCGACATCCATGCCATCGGACCGCCCGCCTGCCACCCGCCTCATGTCCATCCACGGCATGACCACCGATGCGAAGGGGCGGTTATGGGCCATTGATGATGGCAAGCTGGCGGGCCAGCCCCTCGCGCCGGGGGCAGCCAAGGTGATCGGCATCGACCCCGTTACCAATCGCATCTTCGCCAATATCGTGCTGACCGCGCCCACGCTTTTGCCGGATAGCCACATGAACGATTTGCGCGTGGACCTTACACACGGGCCGCAGGGCACGGTGTTCATCACCGATTCCTCGTTTGGCCACTCGCCTGCCCTCGTGGTGGTGGACGTGGCGAGCGGGCGGCAGCGCCGGGTGCTGGCAAGCCACCCGTCCATTCAGGCCGAACACCCCTTCATGGCGGTGGTGGAGGGGCGGCCGCTGGTGTTTGACCCGCCTGCGCACAAGCCTGCTTTCGTATCAGGTGGGGTGGATGGCATTACGCTCTCGCCCGATAGCGCCACGCTGTATTACAGCCCGCTGACCAGCCGGCGGCTGTACAGCATTCCCACTGGCCTGCTGGCCGATTTTGACAAAACTGATGCGCAGCTTGCCGCAGGCATCCGTGATCTGGGCGAAAAAGGCGTGGCCGACGGGCTGGCCACTGATGCGCAGGGCCGGATCTACACCACCAATTTCGAGCATGACGCCATCTTCCGCCGCAATACCGATGGCTCGTTCGACACCATGGTGCGTGACCCGCGCGTGCTCTCGCCTGATGGCATTTTTGTTGATGGCAACATGGTTTACTGCACGCTGGGCCAGTGGAACCGCCTTGCAGGCTTCAATGGCGGCCATGACCTGCGTGTGCCGCCCTATTACCTGATCCGTTTCCCTACCGATGCGCCCGCGGCCTTCGATGCCGCAAAGCCCGCACCCGGCTAGTTCCCCCTTTCCCCCGGCGCTGAATTGCGGCAACAATCGCGGCCATGAATATTATGTCGCGCATGATCCTGCCCCTGATGCGGCGCCTGGAACCCGAGGCCGCCCATCATATCGCCCTTGATGCCTTGCAACTTGGCCTTGGCGGCGTCTCCTGCCCCGGCAATGATGACCCGGCGCTGTCCGTCCGCGCCATGGGGCTGCGCTTTCCCAACCCCATTGGCATGGCGGCGGGCTTTGACAAGAATGCCGTGGTGGTGCGCCCGCTCACCCGCGCGGGCTTCGGCTTTGTCGAGGCTGGTACCGTCACGCCGCGCCCGCAGCCCGGCAATCCGCAGCCGCGCCTGTTCCGCCTGACCGAAGACCGCGCCATCATCAACCGCATGGGCTTCAACAACCAGGGCATCGACCGCTTTGCCGTGCGCATGGCGCGCCTGCATCGCGTGTCCTCGCCGCGCCGCACGCCCGGCGCGCAGGTGCCGGTGGGGGCCAACCTTGGTATCAACAAGGTGGGCGCCGACCCCGAGCGCGATTACCCCATGCTGGTGGGGCGGGTTAAGCATTATGCCGACTACATCGTTATCAACCTGTCCTCGCCCAACACGCCGGGGCTGCGCGACCTGCTTGAGGCATCAAGGCTCAAGGGCATTCTGGATGCCATCAACGCCGCCCACCCCGAGCGCCCGCCGCTTCTGGTCAAGATCTCGCCCGATATCGCGCATGATGATGTCGAAGCCGTGGTCGAGGCTGCCATTGCCGGTGGCGCGCAGGGGCTGATCGTGTCCAACACCACCATCTCGCGCCCCGCCGGGCTGCTCAGCCCTTATGCTACCGAGACCGGGGGCCTGTCAGGACGCCCGCTGCGCCCGCTGGCACAGGACATGCTGACCCGCGTGGCAAAGGTGGCGGCAGGCCGCGTGGCGCTGGTGGCCAGCGGCGGGATCGAAACCGGCGTGGACATCCTCGACCGGGTCAAGGCAGGGGCGGATCTTGTGCAGATCTATACGGCCTATGTGTATGAAGGACCGGGAATCCTCAAGCGCCTGAAGGCCGAGACCCTGCGCGCCCTGCGTGCCGAAGGCTTCGAGACGCTGGCCGACGCCAAGGGAGCCGTCCTTAAATGAAATGGCATGATGGCCTGTCCGGCCTGAGCCATGACTATGATGGCTACATCCTCGATCTGTGGGGCGTGGTGCACAATGGCGTCGCCCCTTATCCCGGCGTGCTGGAATGCCTGCAATGCCTGCGCGAGGCGGGCAGGCGGGTCGTCCTGCTCTCCAACGCGCCGCGTCGCACCGCTACGGTGGAGCCGGGCCTGCGCCGCATGGGCATCAGTGCTGACCTGTATGACGGCATCATGACCAGTGGCGAGTGCACGCACGGCATGCTGGCCGCCCGCACCGACCCGTGGTTTGCGGGTCTTGGCCGCCGTATGGTCCATCTTGGCCCCGACAAGGATGTTGATGTCTATGCCGGGCTGGACCTTGATGTGGTCAGCGACCCGGCACAGGCCGATTTCGTGCTCAATACCGGGCCGGACGCCGAACTGGGCGAGGAGGAAATTGACCCCTACCTGCCCATGCTGGAGCAGTGCGCGGCCCACAGCCTGCCCATGATCTGCGCCAACCCCGACCAGCAGGTCATCCGCGGCAGCCAGCGCCTGATCTGCGCGGGTGCGATGGCAAGCTGGTATGAAAGCCGCAACCGCCCCGTGCGCTGGATCGGCAAGCCCTACCCGGAAGTGTACGCGCTGGCTTTATCGCTGCTCGATGTGCCACGCGAGCGCGTGCTGGCGCTGGGCGATGCACTGGCCACCGACATGCGCGGGGCGGCTACGGCAGACATTGACGGCTGCTGGGTGCTGGGCGGCATTCATCAGGAAATGCTGGGCGGAAGCTGGGAGCACGGTCGCAACCCTGATTACGACCTTGCGGTGGCGGAAGCGCGTGCGGCAGGGCTTGCCCCCGTGGCCTGCGTGCCCTCGCTCCGCTGGTAATCGCTGCCTCGTATGGCCAACGCCACGCCGGCCTTCATGCTGCCGGATCGCACGGGTGTTTTCGCTCGGTGAGCAGCCTGCGCCGCCTCAGGTCTTGGGCACTTCCTTGAGGGCAAGGGGAAGGGCGTGCCCGAACATGGCCAGTTCGGCAGGAGTGGCGGTTCCCACCCGGATCCATGTCTGATAGGCAGGCGCGTCAAAAACACGGATATCGATATTGTGTTGCGCCAGCGCCTGTTCCATCAGCCTGGCGGGGCGTCCGGTATTTACATACACGAACGTGCCGTGGCTCCTCAGATAGGACAGGCCATTTTTTTCGCAGATATCATAGATCATCTGGCGGCAGTTTTTCAGGTAGGCGATCGCGCCGTCAAGGTAGTGTCTGTCCCCCAGTGAGGCGACGGCTGCGGCAAAGCCTGCCTGATTGCGCGATGTCGTGGTCAGGCTGTAAAGCTGCCTGACGCGGGGGGGCTGCGCCAGGATGTAGCCGATCCGTAATCCCGCCAGTCCATATACCTTGGAGAACGTGCGCGCCACGATCACATCGTGCCCGGAATGGACAAGGGGGGCAACGGTCATGCCGTTTGCATCGGGCAGCAGTTCGAAATAGGCCTCATCCACAATAACCGGGACCGTTTTTGAAACATCCCGGCAGAATGCCAGAAGTTCCTGATGCCTGAGCATATGCCCTGTCGGGTTGTTGGGGTTGCAGATATACACCAGGGCGGTCTGGGGTGTTATGGCGCGGCGCATGGCTTGCAGGTCGATCGCATGCGCCGAAAGCGGCACATACCGTATGGCCACCCCCCGGCGCTGCGCATAATTCAGGTGTGTGGCATAGGTTGGCTGGGGGGCAAGAATGTGCCCGGCGCGCCCGATATCGGTTGAAAGCAGCGAAAGTGCATCAAGCGAGCCATTGGACAGGGCGACCTTCTCACGTTCAAGATTTTCCTGCTGGCCAATCCGGTCGCGCAGAAGATGCTCATCCTCAACATAATAGGGCGCCAGCGGCACGCAGCCCGCAATGGCGGTGCGTGCGGCAGGCGAGGGGCCAAACGGGTTTTCCGTTACATTCAGGCGCGCCCGTGCCGGTAGGGGTTCTTCCGCCGCCCTGGCGGGGTGGACCACACCGGCCCACAAGGCGGAGGTGAGCAGGCTGGCAGACTGGATGATGGAGCGCCGGTTCAGATGCAGCATGATGGTCCGTGTAAGCATAAGATTGAATAGTTTATTATATGAACTCGCTAAAATAGAATATGAAATAAATAAGAATAAATTTTCATCATAACTTAACTTTAAAAGAATCTAACATTTTCGATAAGGGGCTTGCGTTCGGTTTCAATAATTTGTCCCTGGAAATACTCATGGCAATCAGAAAAGCCTTTCTATTTTCGACAGCAATCACTTTTGGTATGGTAGTGGACGCAACCGTTTCTTATGCGGCGCCACTTGTGGATGAGCACAAGCCTGACAGTAACAGGCGTGGAAAAAACCCTGTCGTGAAAGGCACGAAATCTGGCGGGAAGCCGGTTGAGGGCACAAATGCTCCGGCCAGCAGCAGTGAAACCCTGATTGTAACAGGCACCCATGCTGTCAATCGCAAGGCGCAGCAGAGCACATCGCCCGTTACGGTCCTGTCCGCCGCAACGCTGCGGCGTTCGGGGCAGTTGAACCTGGCCGATGCACTGACGCGCACCTATGCCTCGATCAATGTCAGTGCCATGGGCAATGATGCCGGCGCACTGACATCCGCCATTCGCATGCGTGGCCTCAACCCCAACGAGGTTCTGGTGCTGGTGGATGGAAAACGCCGCCATACCACGGCAAACATCTATGCCGATGCCGGGCCGGACTTTGGCGCGACACCGGTTGACCTGAACATGATCCCGGCTGCCGCCATCGACCATATCGAAGTGCTGGAAGACGGGGCCGCCGCGCTGTACGGGTCGGACGCCATCGCGGGCGTGGTCAACATCATTACCAAAAAAACAAATCATGGCCTGAACATGAGCGCCCAGACAGGCGCAAACGCCTATAATGGCGATGGCTGGCAGTACCAGACCAGCGTTGATGGCGGCCTGTCGCTTGGTGGCGATGGCTACCTGCACCTGAGCGGGCAGGTGTACCATACCGACCATATGGCCCCCTATACTGAAGACCATCGCCTGATGGGCTATGCGCCTGCGGGGGCAGCGACCTCGCTTTATACCGGATCGGTTTCCGTTCCCAAGAACTCCAACAAGGTCATGAGCACGCCAGAGGAAACGCGTGAAAACCTGAGCATTGCCTTTGGCAAGACACTGGCGGAGGGCATACAGGGTTACGGGCTGATTACCTACGCCCATCGCCATGCCGAAGCCTATGAAAACTACCGTCCGCCCAACACGCTGCCTTCTGTCTATCCCTCCGGTTTCTCGCCCATCGAAACGATGGAGGAGAATGACTATGCCGCCACCCTGGGGCTGAAGGGTGATAACTTCTTCAAATTCGCCTGGGACATCAGCACGACATATGGCGCGGATGAAGACAAGATCGGTGACAAGAACAGCGTGAATGCGGGCATGCTGAGCAGCAAGTGCATTGCACGCAGCAGCAACCCCACCAGCACCAGCGCTTATGTTTCAACCGATGGGTGCGGCTGGTCGCCCACCAGCACGCGGGCCGAAAGCTACCGCATGGCGCAATGGACCAACACGGCCGATTTCAGGCGCAATTTCAAAACCGGTTTTGCCACCCCCACCACCATTGCCTTTGGCGCCGAGCACAGGCTTGAAACCTATGAGATAACGGCAGGCACCCCGCCATCCTACGAGGCCGGTGGCATGGCGGGCTATGTTGGCCTTAGCCCGCACAACGCTGGCAGCTGGAGCCGTGATATCTGGGCAGGTTACATTGACGGCGATTTTCATCCGCTCAGGCACTGGGATGTCGATTTTGCCGGACGCTTCGAGCACTATACCGATGTGGGCAACACCGAAAACGGCAAGGTATCCACGCGCTATGACATTACGCGACGCATTGCGGTGCGTGGCACCATAAGCAACGGCTTCCGCGCGCCCACCCTGGCCGAGCAGCATTTCAGCGCCATCAATGTCGGTGCCTCGACCGTGTCGGGGCTGTTGCCTGTCAGTTCGGGGGCCGCACGCTCGCTTGGTGCCTCCCCCCTCAAGCCTGAACGTTCGACCAACGCAAGCGCCGGCATCGTGCTGGAGCCGATCAATGGGTTCCATGTCGAGGCCGATGTCTACCAGATCAACATCCGCGACCGCATCATCGCCGGCGGGTCCGTCAACGGGCCTACGGCCATTAACGCCGTGCAGCAGCTTGGCTTCGTGCTGCCAGCCGGGCTCGACCCCAATGCGGTCAGCACCTACTATTTTGCCAATGGGGCCAGCACGCGCACGCAGGGCTTTGATCTCAAGGCCAGTTACCTGCTGCACATGCACCGTTACGGCAACCTGAACCTTTCCGCTTCGCTGGACCTGAACCGTACCCGCCTGAGCCATGTGGCCGCCACCATGGTCAATGGCGTGAGCACGCCACTGCTTAATGCCGCAACAGCGAGCTACATCACCACTGCCTATCCGCGCAGCAAGCTGATCCTCAATGCTTACTGGACGATCGGAAAGTGGGATGTAAACATACGCCAGACCCGCTATGGCCAGACCACGGACATGCTGGCCTATCAGGACTGGACCCCTTCCAGCGCCCAGTGCGTATCCAACGGCATGACCACTGCGCTGCGTTACTCCAACACCTGTTTCGCGCAGTTCAACAATACCCCGCGCTGGCTGACAGACCTCGAAATAGGCTACAGCGTCACGCCGCACCTGCATGTTACCGTCGGGGCAAACAATGTCTTCAATATCCGTCCCCGCATGGTAAACCCGCTGAACAATAATTATGGCGCCCGGATCTATGATGCCAATTCAGCACAGGTACCCATGACGGGCGGCTATTACTATGGCCGTATTGACGCACGTTTCTGAATTTTTCTACCATGACTGACAGGGCCGGGAGCAGGGACTGCTTCCGGCCTGTTGGCGTTATCATGCCGTCCCGGCACCTTGTCGTGGCCGGGCAGGGGGGGCGTAGGCGCAGGTGCCTGCCGCCGCCTCTGTGAAAAGCGCTGCGTCCTGCTCAGGCGTGGCCCACCGCGCCGGTAAACCACGCCGGGTCAATGCGCACGCTGGCCAGCGCCTGCCGCCATTTGGCGTTATGGTCCGGGCCAAACACGATGGCCTCGGTCGCCGGGGCGGAAACCCAGGCATTGTGGCGCAGCATCTCCTCTTCAAGCTGGCCTGCCTCCCAGCTTGCATGGCCCATGGCCAGCATGGCGTGGGCCGGCCCGTTGCCATCGGCAATGTCACGCAGCACGTCAAGGCTGGCGGTCAGCGTCGTGCTGCCATCCACCGGCAGGCTGCCATCGCCGCTCCAGTCCGATGTGTGCAGCACGAAACCGCGCCCGTTATCCATCGGCCCGCCTGCGCACAGGTTGATGCGGCGGCGGGGCGGCACGGGTGCAATGCCGAGCTGTTCAAGTACATCATCAAGCACGGGTTGCGACAGCCTGCGGTTGACGACCAGCCCCATCGCCCCATCCTCGGGCGTATGGGCGCACAGATAGATGACACTGCGCGCGAAGGCGGGGTCGGTCAGGGCAGGGGTTGCCACCAGCAGGTGACCGGTCAGGCTACGGCCTGGAGATGTCGCGAAGGAAGCCATACACCACCATAGAACCGGATTTGCCCTCTTTTGCAACCATTTCAGCTTCGGGTTGTATGGTTCATTGCCCCCATGACGGGAGGCGATTGATATGCAAGGCTGACCACCGACACAGCAGGAGAAAAGACCATGAAGCAGATTGCACTGGTAACGGGGGCTACGGCCGGATTCGGCAAGGCAATCGCCACGCGGCTCGTGCGTGATGGCTACCGCGTCATTGCCACCGGCCGCAGGCGCGAACGCCTTGATGCGCTGGCGGCTGAACTCGGGCCGGACCTGTTGGCCTTTGAGCTGGACATGACCGATGCGGCAGCCATCGCCGCCCTGCCGGGCAGCCTGCCCGAGGGCTGGCGCGATGTGGATGTGCTGGTCAATAACGCGGGTCTCGCCCTGGGCATGGAAAAGGCGCAGGAGGCGGATCTGGCCAACTGGCAGACCATGATCAGCACCAACGTGACCGGCATGGTCGAACTGACGCGCGTGCTGCTGCCGGGCATGGTGGCGCGCGACCGGGGGCATGTGGTGACGCTGGGCAGCACGGCGGGCATCTACCCCTATACGGGTGGCAATGTGTATGGCGCGACCAAGGCGTTCGTGCGCCAGTTCACCCGCAACCTGCGCTGCGACCTGCTGGGCCACAACGTGCGCGTGACCAATATCGAGCCGGGCCTGTGTGGCGGCAGCGAGTTCAGCACCGTGCGCCTGCGCGACCCGGCCAAGGCAGCGGCGGTGTATGAAGGCACCCACCCCCTGCTGCCCGAGGACATCGCCGAGACCCTGTCCTGGATCATTGCGCTGCCGCGTCATGTCAATATCAACGAGGTGGAGATGATGCCGACCTGTCAGGCGGCTGGTGGCCTCGCGGTGGCGCGGGGCATGAAGGATTGAGCATGGCCCGCAAGAAAACGACCACAAATACCCTCGCACGCCGTTTCAGCGTGCATAACGGCAAGGGGTTCTCCCTTGCCGACTGCCCCACCCGCGCCGCAGAGGCCTGCGGGCTGGACAAGAAAACCGGCAAGCACCTGCTCAAGGAGCGCATCCGCTACCTCTCGCAGCTACAGGCCCTGCTATACGCCAACAACACATGGTCGGTGCTGGTCGTGCTGCAGGCGCTTGACGCTGGCGGCAAGGATGGCGTGATCAAGCATGTCATGTCGGGCATCAACCCGCAGGGGGTCAGTGTCTCGTCCTTCAAGCAGCCCGGCCCGGTCGAGCTGGCGCATGGCTATCTGTGGCGCGAGCACATGGTGGCGCCTGCCGCTGGCCGCATCGGCATCTTCAACCGCAGCCATTATGAAGAGGTGCTCGTCACCCGTGTGCACCCCGAACTGCTCGAGCATGAATGCCTGCCGCTGAGCCTGCGCCGCAAGCCCACCTTCTGGCAGGACCGTTACGAGGACATCAGCAGTTTCGAGCGCTACATGGCCCGTCAGGGTACGATCGTGCTGAAATTCTTCCTGCACCTTTCAAAGGAGGAGCAGCGCCTGCGCTTTTTGCAGCGCATCAAGCACCGCGCCAAGAACTGGAAATTCTCGCCTGCCGATATTCATGAGCGCCAGTACTGGGATGACTACCAGAACGCCTATGAGGAAGCGATCCGCCATACGGCCCACCCCGATGCGCCCTGGTTTGTCGTGCCTGCTGACCAGAAATGGTTCGAGCGCCTGGTCGTGATCGAGGCGATCATCGACGCGCTGGAGAAGCTGCACCTGAAAATGCCCGCCATGGACCCCGCCATGGAGGCGGATATGGAAAAGGCCCGCAGGCAGCTTGAGGCGGAAGCCCCCCGGCCCGTGCGTAACCCCGTTCATTGACGCCGCCGCCCGCGCACCGCAAAAGATTGTGATCTTTTGGAAAGGGAGAACACTCAGATGGCGGCAATGCGCTGGCAGCGATGCGTGATGATGGGGCTCGGGGCGGTCGTGGCCCTGCAGATGGGGGGCATGACACCTGCCCATGCGCGCCATCACCACCACCGGCATGAAGAGTCGCGTGATGAAACGCAGGACACACAGGGCGGGCAAGGCGGGTATGAGGGCAGCAGTTCACGCCCGCAGCCCATTGCCAGCCCCGTGCCCGAGGCGTGCGATGACGGCAAATTCCTTGCCGACCTTCAGGCTGCGGAAGGCAGCAGCAGCGAAGCCCATGCCGACCGGGTCGAGCATGTGTGCGGGAAGGTCATTGCCGTTTCGGCCTCCAAGCGCACGCGCAGCGGCCTGCACGGGTATTTTTATGTTGATGTCGGGCATGGCGTGTCCATCCGCATCGTGTCGGATCTGGACCGCATGTCCGCGCCCGCATGGCCGTGGGTGGCCAAGGGTGACCAGGCTGATGTGCTGGGCCGTTATTATTATGACAACGCCCGCAGCCAAGGCATTGACTGGACCCATCACGGCACCGGGCGGAGCTGGCCGGTTGAAGGCTATGTGAGCGTCAACGGCACCCGTTATCAGTAAAAGGTTTTCCGGATGCCGCCTTTTCAAAAAGGCGGCGTTCTTTCGAAGCTTTTTGAAAAAAGCTTCACCAGAAACTTCTGCTCAGGGATGGGCGCGCGGGGCGAGCAGGATCAGTGCAGCCCCCGCAAGGCAGATTGCAGCGCCGAGTATGTCCCACCGGTCAGGCGGCAGCCCTTCGACCAGCCAGGACCACACCAGGCTGGCCACGATGTACACACCGCCATAAATGGCATAGGCCCGGCCCGCATTGTCAGCGGGGCTGAAGGTCAGCAACCATGCAAACAGCACCAGCGACAGGCAGCCCGGCACCAGCACGAGCGGCGAGCGGCCAAGGCGCATCCAGGCCCAGAAACAGAAACAGCCGCCAATTTCGGCAAACGCTGCGGGAATGTAGATGGCGGCGGTCAGCATGGCACCCTTACAGGAAACAATCAGAAGTTTTTGGTAAAGCTTTTTTCAAAAAGCTTTGAAAGAAGCAGCCTTTTTGAAAAAGGCAGCACCCCTAAAAAAACAGGAGCCATTTCTGGCTCCTGTCTTGTTCTCAGGCTGGGTGGATAACCTTCAGTCAGCGGCTTCGGCTTCGCGGGTGCTGTCGCCTTCATCACCCTCGGTGGAATCACTTTCCACCTGCGAGATGTATTCAAAGTCAAGCTTGCCATCCTTGAGCGTGATCTTGGCCACCCCGCCCTTGGTCAGCTTGCCGAACAAGAGTTCCTCGGCCAGCGGCTTCTTGATGTTTTCCTGAATGACACGGCCCAGCGGGCGCGCGCCATACAGGCGGTCGTAACCGCGTTCTGCCAGCCATTCCCGCGCGGCGGACGAGATCTCGATCATCACGTTGCGATCGGCCAGCTGGGCCTCAAGCTGGAAGATGAACTTCTCCACCACCCGGTCCACCACATGCGGCGACAGGTTGGCGAACGGGATGATCGCATCAAGCCGGTTGCGGAACTCCGGCGTGAACAGGCGCTTGATCGCATCCTCGTCCTCGCCTTCGCGACTGGTGCGGCCAAAGCCGATGGCCTCCTTGCTCAGGTCGGCAGCCCCCGCGTTCGTGGTCATGATCAGCACCACGTTGCGGAAATCGACCGTCTTGCCGTTATGGTCGGTCAGCCGCCCATGGTCCATCACCTGCAGCAACACGTTATACAGGTCCTGATGCGCCTTCTCGATTTCATCAAGCAGCAGGACCGCATGCGGGTGCTGGTCGATGGCATCGGTCAGCAGGCCACCCTGGTCAAAACCGACATAGCCCGGCGGCGCGCCGATCAGCCGCGAGATCGAATGCCGCTCCATGTATTCCGACATGTCGAAACGGATCAGCTCGATGCCCAGCGTTGCCGCAAGCTGCTTGGCCACTTCCGTCTTGCCCACGCCGGTAGGGCCGGAGAAGAGGTAGTTGCCAATCGGCTTTTCCGGGTCGCGCAGCCCCGCGCGGGACAGCTTGATCGCCGCCGTCAGGGCCTCGATCGCCTTGTCCTGCCCGTAGACCATGCCCTTGAGGTCACGCTCGAGCGAACGCAGGGTTTCCTTGTCGTCCGACGAGACGCTCTTGGGCGGGATGCGGGCGATCTTCGCCACGATGTCTTCCACATCCTTCAGCGTCACGGTCTTGCGGCGGCGGTTCTCGGGCACCAGCATGCGCGAGGCGCCCACCTCGTCAATCACGTCGATGGCCTTGTCGGGCAGCTTGCGGTCGTGGATGTATTTGGCGGCGAGTTCCACCGCCCCACGGATCGCATCATCGGTGTAGCGCACCTTGTGGTGCTTCTCGTAATTGACCTTGAGGCCGCGCAGGATCTTGACCGCATCCTCGACCGAAGGCTCCGCCACGTCGATCTTCTGGAACCGGCGCACGAGTGCGCGGTCCTTCTCGAAGTGCTGGCGGTATTCCTTGTAGGTGGTGGACCCCATGCAGCGCAGCGTGCCTGCGGCCAGCGCGGGCTTGAGCAGGTTGGAGGCATCCATCGCCCCGCCCGAGGTGGCACCCGCGCCAATCACGGTGTGGATCTCGTCAATGAACAGGATCGAGCCGGGATTGTTGTCGAGTTCGGTCACGACCGCCTTCAGCCGCTCCTCGAAGTCACCACGGTAGCGGGTGCCGGCAAGCAGCGCGCCCATGTCGAGCGAGTAGATGGTGGCGTTGAGCAGCACTTCAGGCACGTCGCCTTCAACGATGCGCTTGGCCAGCCCCTCGGCAATGGCGGTCTTGCCTACGCCGGGGTCGCCCACATAGAGCGGGTTGTTCTTGGTGCGGCGGCACAGGATCTGGATCGTGCGCTCGATTTCAGAGTCGCGGCCGATCAGCGGGTCGACCTTGCCTTCCTGCGCCTTGTCATTGAGGTTGGTGCAGTAGGTGGACAGCGCATCCTGGTTCTTCTGCCCGGTCTTGCCGCGTTCCTCGCTCTCGCCGCCTTCGGGCGGGCTGCCCGCCACGGGGCGGCGCGTCGAGCGGTCGGGTGCCTTGGCAATGCCGTGGGAGATGAAGTTGACCGCGTCCAGCCGGGTCATGTCCTGCAACTGCAGGAAATACACGGCATGGCTCTCGCGCTCGGCAAACAGGGCCACGAGCACGTTGGCCCCGGTCACCTCGTCGCGCCCGGTGGACTGCACGTGAATGGCCGCGCGCTGGATCACGCGCTGGAAGGCGGCAGTGGGCTTGGGGTCAACGGTGCGGTCAGCCGCCAGCCCTGCCAGATCCTTGTCGAGAAAGTCGGTCAGGTCGGTGCGCAGCTTGTTCAGGTCGACCCCGCAGGCGCGGAACACCGTTACGGCATCCGGGTCGTCGATCAGGGCGAGGAGGAGGTGTTCAAGCGTTGCGTATTCGTGCCGGCGGTCGCCGGCCAGTGTCAGCGCACGGTGAAGCGTCTGTTCAAGATTACGTGACAACATGCCGAGACGCTCCTTTTCCAAGAGGGGCCACCAGGGCCCCGGAGATCATAACCGGTAAGCCAGGACAATCCTTGCCCTGTTGCGATGGAAATGCCAGCACAAAATGCCATGGAACGCGATCGGGTCGCGACGGGGGCGGGAAGATGCGCTTGCGCGTGGGCTCAGTCCTTTTCAATCGTGCATTGCAGCGGGTGCTGGTTCTGGCGCGCGAGGTCCATCACCTGTGTTACCTTGGTTTCGGCAACCTCGTACGTAAAGACCCCGCACACGCCCACGCCACGTTTGTGAACGTGGAGCATGATGTCGGTCGCTTCCTCGCGGTTTTTCTGGAAAAAGCGCTCGAGCACATGCACCACGAATTCCATGGGCGTGTAGTCGTCATTGAGCATCAGCACCTTGTACATTGCCGGCTTGCGGGTCTGTGGCCGGGTGCGGATGACCACGTCGATCATGCCGTCATCATTGCCCGGCGGCGAGTCCTGCCCGCCGTTACGGCGTGGGGGCGTATTGCCGCCATGCCCATGCGGGCGCGGTCTGTCCGCGCGAGGTGGGTGCGCGGGGTGGGGCAGGGAAGCGTGAGCAATAGCAGACATGACAGGTACCATATTGGAACTTTGCGGCCAGTTGAAAGGGGCGCGCGCCGGGGCGCCGGGATTTTTTTGCATGTGCCCCTGGTTCCCCTGCATTCACGTTTATGGAATGGCAAGGATATAAATACGCTCTGGACGAATAGAAAACCTTTCTTTTAGAATGGTTGCAGCCAAGCAACCCGTGAATGGATGGAGGGGTGACGGGTAACGCCCGTGCGCCCGAAGCCGTATGATGATCATTGCACGCGCAGGTTTCACCATCTCATGAGCCGTTTATCCACTACCTGTTTTTCCCGCCTCGGGGTTACTGCCACCGTGGGGCTGTGTGTCGGCCTTGGGGGCATGCACGCGGCAAGGGCACAATATGTGGGGCAGGTCAGCTCCATCGTGGTGGATGCCCGCACCGGGGCCGTGCTGTCGCAGCAGGATTCGGACCTGCGCCGCTACCCCGCCAGCCTTACCAAGCTGATGACGCTCTACCTTGCTTTCAAGGCCGTGCGCTCGGGGCAGGTTGCATTCAATCAGGAAATTCCGGTCTCGATCCATGCCGCCTCGATGGAGCCATCAAGGCTTGGCCTGCGTCCGGGGTCGCAGCTTACGGTGGAGCAGGCAGTGCTCGCGCTGGTCACCAAGTCCGCCAATGATGCGGCCTGCGCGTTGGGCGAGTTCCTTGGCGGTGGCGACGAGACCCGCTTCGCCGCGATGATGACGCGCGAGGCCGGCAGGCTGGGCATGTATGATACCGTGTTCCGCAACGCATCGGGCCTGCCCAACCCCGAGCAGATGACATCGGCGCGTGACCTCGCCACCCTGGCGCGCCACCTGATCGTGGATTATGGCGAGTACTACCATTACTTTGCGGTGCCCGGCTTCTATTTTCACGGGCATGACGTGCCCAACCATGACCCGATGCTTGGCGCCTATCCCGGCGCCGATGGCCTCAAGACCGGTTATACCGATGAGGCGGGGCATAACCTCGTGACCTCCGCCGTGCGCGACAACGTGCGCCTGATCGGCGTGGTGATGGGGGCGAAGTCCAACACGCGGCGCAATACCACCATGGCCGCCCTGCTCGATGCCAGTTTCGATGCCGAGGGCGTGGCCCCCGTGGCGCGTCCCGCCATGCGGCCGCTGCTGCTGGCGCGTGCGGGCGGCAGGTCGGTTGCCGGGCGCCATGGCATGACGCTGGCCTCAGCCCGCCTGAGGGGCACGACGGCGGATGAAGTGGCCGAGGCCCCGGCCATTCCCGCCTCTTACACCCGCATCCGGCGCGGGCATGGCACGGTGGTGCATGTACATCCCGCACCGGCGCCTGTGCATGCCCATGTGCATCTGGTCAGCATGGGGCATGTGGCGCACACCACGCATGCGCGCGCCAAGTCACGAAGCTGACAGCACGCGCCGCAGGGTATAGAAGGCACGATTATCCATCCGGCGTGGCTGGCAGGCGGGTCAGGCGTGTTCCTGTTGTCCCTCTCATGACTGCGGGCGGGTGGTCATGCACAGATGACAGGAAAGGTTAGCGGCATGGAAGGCGATATGCACGGCGGCGCGGTAAAGATTCACACGCCGGAAGATTTCGTGGGCATGCGGGCGGCAGGCCAGCTTGCCGCCCGCACGCTCGACATGATCACCCCGCATGTGCGCGAGGGTGTGACCACGGCGGAACTTGACCGCCTGATCCATGATTACATGGTTGCCAATGGCGCGGTGCCCGCCACGCTGGGCTATCGCGGCTATCCGGCCTCAAGCTGCATTTCGATCAATCATGTCGTCTGTCACGGCATTCCGGGCGAAAAGACGCTGAAGGATGGCGACATCCTCAACATTGACGTGACCGTCATCCTTGATGGCTGGTACGGTGATACGAGCCGGATGTACACCGTGGGCAAGGTCAAGCTGCGCGCGCAGAAGCTGATCGAGGCAACCTACGAATCCCTCATGCTGGCCATTGATGCCGTGCGCCCCGGCGCCACGCTGGGCGATATCGGGCATATTATCCAGACCTATGCCGAGGCGCGGCGCTTTTCGGTGGTGCGCGATTTCTGCGGGCATGGAATCGGGCGTACCTTCCACGCGCCGCCCAACGTGCTGCATTACGGCAACCCTGGCGAGGACCTGGTGCTGCGTCCGGGCATGTTCTTCACCATCGAGCCCATGCTCAATATCGGCCGCCCGGATGTGAAGATCCTTGAAGACGGATGGACCGCCGTCACCCGCGACCGCTCGCTGTCCGCCCAGTTCGAGCACATGATGGGCGTGACAGAAGACGGGTGCGAGGTCTTTACCCTCTCGCCCGCAGGCTATACCTGTCCGCCTTACACGCAGGCCTGATGCACCACCCGTAAGGGCCAGACACGCCCGCAAGACCCAAAAGGAAACGCCCATGCCTTCTGCCCGTGGCCTGCACTATCGCGCGCTTCTTCTTTCATGCCTTGTCGCCGCCCTGCCGGTGGCGGGGCAGGCCGCGGTGGTGGACCCGCTGGCATTTGAAAATACGCAGGGCGGCCAGGCCATCGGCATGGCCCCCACGCCGGGGCACAATGGCATGGTGGTCGTGGCACAGGACCTGGCTGCGCATGTGGGGGCCGATATCCTCGCGCGCGGCGGCAACGCGGTCGATGCCGCCGTTGCGGTGGGCTACGCCATGGCGGTGGTCTATCCCGCTGCGGGTAATATTGGCGGCGGAGGGTTCATGACCCTGCGCCTGCCGGACGGGCAGGCCACTTTCATCGATTTTCGTGAGCATGCGCCAGGGGCGGCCACGGCCACCATGTATCAGGATGCAGCGGGCCACGTCATTGCCGATGCGTCCACCAAGGGGTGGAAAGCCGTTGCCATTCCCGGCACCGTGGCGGGGCTGGAACAGGTGCATGACAGGTGGGGCAAGCTGCCGCGCGCCGATGTGATGGCGCCCGCCATAACGCTGGCGCGTGACGGCTTCATCCTCAAGCCCAGCGATGTGGACCTGCTGCATACCTCCACGGCGGCTTTTGCCAAAGATCCTTATGCCAGCAAGATATTCCTGCACCCCGATGGCACGCCGCTCATGGCGGGCGAGCGGCTGGTGCAGTCTGACCTGGCCCGCACGCTCGAGCGGATCGCGCGCAAGGGGGCCAGCGGCTTTTATGAAGGGCCGGTGGCAAAAGAGATTGTCAGAAGCAGCGAGAAGGGCGGCGGCATCCTGTCGCGCAGGGATTTTGCCAGTTACCACACCCGCATGATGGCGCCGCTGACCTGCGAGTACCGCGGCTATCATATTGATACCGCACCACCCCCAAGCGGCGGCGGTGTGGCGCTGTGCGAGATGCTCAACATCCTGTCGGGCTACGACATGCACGCGCTCGGCCTGCACACGGCCGCAAGCGTGCAGCGCGAGGTCGAGGCCATGCGCCACGCCTATGCCGACCGGCAGGACCTTGGCGACCCCGCCTTCGTCAATAACCCGATCAGCCACCTGACCGATCCGGGTTACGCGGCACAGGTGCGCCAGTACCTGCCGCTCAACCATGCTGTTTCTTCCGCCAGCCTGCGCCCCGGCCAGCCTGAAGGCGAGAAGGAGGAAACCACGCATTATTCCATCGCCGACCAGTCGGGCATGACGGTGGCGGTGACCTATACGCTCAATGGCTGGTTTGGCGCGGGCGTGGTGGCGGGCGGCACCGGCGTGGTCATGAATGACGAGATGGATGATTTCGCCACCCGGCCGGGCGAGCCGAACATGTTCGGCATCGTGGGCAGCCAGGCCAATGCCATAGCGCCCGGCAAGACGCCGCTCTCCTCCATGGCGCCGACCATCATCTCGCATGATGGCCAGCCTGCCATGGTGCTTGGCAGCCCCGGTGGCTCGCGTATTCCCACCATCGTCCTGTCGGTGCTGACCGGCATGGTCGATTACGGGCTCGACGTGCAGCAGGCGGTCGACCTGCCGCGCATCCATGAACAGTGGCAGCCCGATGTGGTGCAGGTGGAGCACGGGGCGCTGTCGCCCGCAGTCATCCGCACGCTCACCCATGAAGGCTACAGGGTGGAAGAGCACGCGCCGTGGGGTGTCGCCGAGAGCATCCTTGTCGGTGGTCCGCGCATCGGCAAGGCGGGGCAGGCGCGTTATTATGGCGGGGCCGACCTGCGCCACCAGTCCGGTGCGGCTGTAGGGGAATAAGCGTGATTTTTTCATCCAGCCCCTTGTGCATGGGGCGGGTGTATGTGTTAGAACCCGCTCGGGAGATCGGTTGTAGACGGATACCTTGCTAACCTGGTCAGGTCCGGAAGGAAGCAGCCGTAGTGAGTTTCGTCCGGGTTATGGCCGGTCTTTCATCTGAAACAAGTTTGTGTGTCGCCATCGCGCTGCGTACGTCATGGCCACTTCTCCAGCCCGGATGCATCAATGACCGTTTCGTCGGATCAGGATCGTTCCGAGGAGGCCGGGCTGCCTGCACCGCCCGCAGATGGCCCCGGCCTGTTTGGTGACGCCCCGCCGCCACCGGCGCCGCCCGCCGTGGCGGATGCAGCACCCGCCGCACCCTACCGCGTGCTGGCCCGCAAATATCGCCCCACCACATTTGATGACCTGATCGGCCAGGAAACTACTGTCCGCATCCTGCGCAACGCCTTTGCGCTCGGGCGCGTGGCGCATGCCTTCATGCTGACCGGCGTGCGTGGCGTGGGCAAGACCACCACGGCACGCATCATTGCCCGCGCGCTCAACTGCACCGGGCCTGATGGCAGGGGCGGCCCCACGGCGGACCCGTGCGGCGTATGCCCCAACTGCGTGGCCATTCTCGCCGACCGCCACCCCGATGTGCTGGAGATGGATGCCGCCTCGCGCACCGGCGTGGATGACGTGCGCGAAATCATCGAGGCGACCCGCTTCCGCCCCATGCAGGGGCGCATGAAGGTCTTCATCATCGATGAGGTCCACATGCTCTCGCGCAACGCGTTCAACGCGCTGCTCAAGACGCTGGAGGAACCGCCGGCGCAGGTCACCTTCATCTTCGCCACGACCGAATTGCGCAAGGTGCCGGTCACGGTGCTGTCGCGGTGCCAGACCTTCGCGCTGCGCCGCGTGCCGCAGGTGGAGCTTGCCGCCCATTTCGACCGCGTGGCCCGGGCCGAAAACGTCACTTTCACCCCCGATGCGCTGGCCCTGATCGCGCGCGCTGCCGACGGCTCGGTGCGCGATGGGCTGTCGCTGCTCGATCAGGCCATAGCCCAGGGCACGCTTGATGGCGAGGGCGGCACGGACGCCGCCCCCATCGGGCTGGACCTCGTGGCGGGCATGCTGGGCCTGGCCGATCGTGGGCTGGTGTTCGACTTGCTCGATGCCGTGCTCGAAGGCCGCCCCGAACGCGCGCTGGCCATTACCGGCGATGTGTATGAGCGTGGCAGCGATCTGGGCGTGATGCTGGGCGATGTGCTGGAACTGGTGCACACCGTCTCGCGCCTCAAGGCCATTCCCGCCCTGCGTGACAACCCCGAGATGCCCGAGGCCGAGCGCAGGCGCGGTTCTGCCCTGGCCGAGCGCGTGCCGGTGCCGGTGCTGGGCCGCACATGGCAGATGTTGCTCAAGGGCGTGGCTGAAGTCGAGCAGGCGCCAGACCGCAGGCAGGCCGCCGAGATGGTGCTGATCCGCCTGTGCTACGTGGCCGACCTGCCGCCGCCGGGTGATGTGGTGCGTCGCGTGCTGGGGCAGGATGCCTCGGCGGCACCCGTGCAGGCTTCGCCTTCGTCTGCCGCGCCCACGGGCGGCGGGGTGCAGGCAGGCGCATCCGCCAGTGTCACGGCGGGGCCTGATGGTGGTGGCAGCACGATCCGCATGGTGGCCAATGGCGGCGTGCGGGTTGATGTCGCGCCGCAGCACGCGCCCGATATGGGCCGGGTGGAGGAAACGGAGCTTGCGCCCGCACCCCGCACGTGGCGCGAGACCCTGGCCCTTGTGTCGGGGCGTGACGCCATGCTGCACGGCCATCTTTACCATGCGGTGCATCTTGTCGCGTTTGAGCCGCCGCTGATCACGATCCGGGTGGAGCGCAACAGCCTGCCCGGCCTGGCCCGGCGGCTCGAAACCTTCCTGCGCGAGATGACGGGCGATGCCACCTGGCAGGTCCGCCAGTCCGAGGAGGAAGGCGAGGCCACGATTGCAGAGCAGGGGGCCGAGATCATCGAGTTGCACCGCGCGCAGGCCGAGGCCCATCCGCTGGTGCAGGCGGTGCTTGCGGTCTTTCCCACCGCCCGGCTCGGCGCCGTGACCGACCACGCGCTTGATGATTACGGCCTGCCGCCAGAAGAGCTTGCGCTGGAAAGTCTGGCGCCGGATCTCGAATTCGCCCCTCTTGATGCCGATCTGGTAGAAGAGGACGATCTGGATGCAGATGATTTTGCCTGAGGAGAAACACTGAACATGAAAAATCTTGCCGGCCTGATGAAACAGGCCACCCAGATGCAGGCCCGCATGGAAGAAATGCAGGCCAAGCTTGAAGATATGGTCATTGAAGGCAGCGCGGGCGCGGGCATGGTCACGCTGACCATGAACGGCAAGGGCGACATGAAGTCGATCACCATCGACCCCAAGCTGGCCGATCCCGCCGAGATGGAAATGCTGCAGGACCTGATCCTTGCCGCCAGCGCCGATGCGCGCAAGAAGCTCGACGCCACCGCCAGCGAGGAAATGAAGAAGGTCACCGGCGGCCTGAACCTGCCGGGCGGGATGAAATTCCCGTTCTGAGCCAGGGCACAGGAGGGCATGCATGAGCGGGCGGGGTGAGATCGACCGGCTGGTGACCCTGCTGGGCCGCCTGCCGGGGCTCGGGCCCCGTTCGGCCCGCCGGGCGGCGCTGGCCCTGCTGCGCCAGCCCCATGCCCGCATGCTGCCGCTTGCGCAGGCCATGGAGCAGGCGGCGCGCGCCGTGCGCACCTGCTCGAGTTGCGGCAATCTCGACACGACCGACCCCTGCGCCATCTGCGCCGACCCTACCCGCGATACGGGGCTGGTGTGCGTGGTGGAGAACGTGGGCGACCTGTGGGCGCTCGAGCGCGCGGGCGTACATCGTGGCGTCTATCAGGTGCTGGGCGGCACGCTGTCCGCTCTGTCGGGCATCGGGCCGGATGATCTCAACGTGCAGCCGTTGCTTGACCGCATTGCCGGGGGCAGCGTGCGCGAAGTCATTCTGGCACTGGGGGCTACGGTGGAAGGGGCCACCACCATGCACTGGCTGCATGAGCGGCTGGCCCGGTTCGACATCAAGATCAGCCGCGTGGGGCAGGGCGTGCCGGTAGGTGGCGCGCTTGACGTTCTTGATGATGGCACGCTGGCCGCCGCCATCATGGCACGCAGGCCCGCATGAGCAGGGTCTGGCCCGTGCCTGACGCCATGCCGCGCGTAGCCCTTGTTACCGGCGGGGCGGCCCGTCTTGGCCGCGCCATTGCGCTGGAACTCGCCCGCGCGGGCTTCGATATCGCGCTGCATTACAACAGTTCCGCCACGGCTGCGGAACAGACTGCGTCTGAAATCCGCGCATCAGGCCGCAGGGTCGTGCTGTTGCCCGCCGATCTGGCGCGGGAGGCAATGGTCACGCCGCTCGTGGCCGAGGCGACCCGCCAGCTTGGCCCGGTGGGCGTGCTGGTCAACAACGCCAGCGTGTTCATGCGTGATGAATGGAATGACGCGACACGGGCAGGGTGGGATACCCATATGGAACCCAACACCCGCGCGCCCTTCGTGTTGATGCAGGAATTCGCCCGCCTGCTGCCCGAGGGCGCTCAGGGCATGGTGCTGAACATGCTTGATGAGCGCGTGTGGTCGCTCACGCCCCATTTTGTCAGCTATACCGTGTCCAAGGCGGCGTTATGGACCCTGACGCAGACCATGGCGCTCGCACTTGCCCCACGGCAGATTCGCGTCAACGCCATCGGTCCCGGCCCCGTGCTGCCTACGCCAAGGCAGACACCGGAGCAGTTTGCCCGCCAGTGCGCCTCCGTGCCGCTAGGGCAGGTGGCAACGCCTGATGAAATCGCGCGCGCGGCCCTGTCGTTGATCTGCCTGCCATCGGTCACCGGGCAGATGCTTGCCCTTGATGGCGGCCAGCACATGCAGTGGTCGCCCGCTCCCCCCGTGCGCTGACCCTTTCCCGACTGACAGGAAGAATCATGTCCGTATTCCCGCCGTGGAACGAGCCTGAAAACCTGCGCTGCCTGTTCGTGCGCAACATGGTGCTTGATGCCCATATCGGCGTGTTCGAACACGAGCAGGGCGTGACCCAGCGCATTCGCGTCAATGTGATGTTTGGCGTGCCCGACAGCGCCACGCTTGCGGTGGGGGCGGATGACCTGGCCCGCACGGTATCATATGAACGTGTGGTGCTGCTGGTGCGCGAACTGGTGGCGCAGGGGCATGTTGCCCTGGTGGAAACGCTGGCCGAGCGAATCGCAGCCGGTGTGCTGGCGGAAAAGCACGTGCGCATCACGCGCGTCAGCATCGAAAAGCTTGATATTTTCGATGATGCCGAATCGGTTGGCGTCGAGATCGAGCGCCGCAACCCCGCCTGATGCAAAAACGGCCCGGAGCGCGTGCCCCGGGCCGCATGGCCTCAGTTGTCGTGGTCGTCCTTGTCGGTTTTCACGTCGATGTCAGCACTGCTGATGTCGTCGTCATCATCGTCGTCAAGGCCCGCGTCGTCAGGCAGCACGGCGTCTGCATCCTCATCCGCATCGGCGTCGAGATCGACATCCACGTCGTTATCGACCGCGTTCTCGCCCGTCTTGGGCTTGGATTCGGGGGCAGCGTCCACCGGGCGGCGCACGCGGGGCAGTTCCACGGGCTGTTCAGCGCCGCATTTGGGGCAGACGGCCGGATTCTTGTTCAGATCGTAGAAACGGGCGCTGCAGGAGACACAGACACGTTTGGTGCCGAGGTTGGACTGAGCCATCTTGAACCTGTCGATCCTGTTTTTAATGATGAATGGAGCCACCGTATCCGGAAGTGGCAAAAGGCGCAGCCCCATGCCAGTTTGCGCGGCTGATGTCAAACATTCCCCCCACAGCCCGGCACCCCGATCATGCCGATCTGTGATTGACTTTGTCACCCGGAATACGGAATGGGATGCGTTATGAAAACCGATCATGCCCCTTCTTCCGTTCGCGCGCTGACGGTTCATCCCCCGCGCGCGCCCCTGTCCGGTTCGGTCCATGTGCCGGGTGACAAGTCGATCAGCCACCGTTCGCTGATGTTTGCAGCGCTTGCGCGCGGCACGACCCACATCACAGGCCTGCTGGAAGGCGAGGACGTGCTGCGCACCGCCGATGCCATGCGTGCCCTTGGCGCGGACATCACCCGCGAGGGGGCAGGCCAGTGGCGCGTGCAGGGCTGCGGGCTCGACGGGCTGCGTGAACCCGCCGATGTGCTGGACATGGGCAATTCCGGCACGGCGGCGCGCCTGCTGTCGGGCATTCTGGCCAGCCACGGCTTCACCTCGGTCATGACGGGCGATGCCAGCCTGCGTGGCCGCCCGATGAAGCGCGTGACCGACCCGCTTGCCGCCACCGGCGCTACCTTCCTCTCGCGCCAGGGCGGGCGGCTGCCGCTGGCCATCGCGGGCAACGCCAACCCGCCGCCGCTCGCCTACCGGCTGCCGGTGGCCTCGGCGCAGGTCAAGTCCGCCGTGCTGCTCGCCGGGCTGAACGCTGTGGGCGAGACCCGGGTGGAAGAACCCGTGGCCACCCGCGACCATACCGAGAACATGCTGCGCCACTTCGGCGCGCAGGTGCGGGTTGAACCCATGGGCGCGGGCGGGCGCGTGATTACGCTGCAGGGCCGCCCCGACCTTGTGGCGCGTGACATCGTGGTGCCCGGTGATCCGTCTTCTGCGGCCTTCGTGCTAGTGGCAGCGCTGCTGGTGCCGGGCTCGAAGGTAACCGTGCAGGGCGTGGGGCTGAACCCGCTGCGCACCGGGCTGTTTACCTCGCTGCGTGAAATGGGGGCCGACCTTGCCATCAGCAACGAGCGCGTGGAAGGCGGCGAGCCGGTGGGTGACCTGACCGCCACCGCAGGCGCGCTGCATGGCGTGGACGTGCCCGCCACCCGCGCACCGTCGATGATTGATGAATATCCGGTGCTGGCCGTGGCCGCCGCCCATGCCACGGGCCAGTCGCGCTTTCGCGGGCTGGAGGAACTGCGCGTGAAGGAAAGCGACCGCCTTGCCGCCACCGTGGCGCTGCTTGAAGCCAATGGCATCAAGGTGGACGTGGTGGGCGATGACATGATCGTGCATGGCACGGGTGGCGCCATTCCCGGTGGCGGGCTGGTCGAGACCCGCATGGACCACCGCCTGGCCATGAGCGCCATCGTGATGGGCCTTGCGGCACAAAAGCCGGTCAGCGTCGATGACACCGCCTTCATCGACACGAGCTTCCCCGGCTTCGTGGGGCTGATGAACAGCATCGGCGCGGGGCTTGTGGCATGACGCAGCGTCTGGTCATAGCGGTTGACGGCCCGGCCGCGGCGGGCAAGGGCACGCTGGCCCGCAGCCTGGCCGAGGCGCTGGGCCTGCCCTATCTCGATACCGGCCTGCTCTACCGCGCCACCGGGCGGCGCATGCTCGACGCGGGTCATGACCCCGCCACCGCCCCGGCGGAGGAATTTGCTGCGGGTGTTGGCATGGAAGACCTGCGCCGCACCGACCTGCGCGTGCCCGAGGTGGACCGCGCCGCAAGCCTTGTGGCCGCCCAGCCCGCCGTGCGCCGGGTGCTCGTTGACGTGCAGCGCCGCTTTGCCGGTGCCCATGGCGCGGTGCTCGACGGGCGCGATATCGGCACGGTCATCTTCCCCGATGCCCAGGTCAAGCTCTACATCACCGCATCGGCCCGCACGCGCGCCGAGCGGCGGTGGGAGCAGATGGCCGCCGACCCCGACGCCCCTGATCGCGCGGCCCGGATTGCGCAGGTGGAGCGCGAGATCGCGGCGCGTGACGCGGCCGATTCCGCCCGCGCCACCGCGCCCCTGCGCCCGGCGGATGACGCCGTGCATATCGAGACCGACCACCTCGATGCGGCAGCCGTGCTGGCCGAGGCCCTGCGGATCGTGGCGCTGAAGACGCGCTAGCGCGCTTTTGTGCGCGAACCATGCGCCCCCGGCACGGTTTTTATTGACATACGCCGCCCGTAGGGTGTCTGTGCTCAACGGTATATGCCCCGCGCGCCTGCGCCGGGGCATGGTCTTTCACATCTGGCCCGCAGGCGTGCCGCGACCGTGTCGTGGCGCGGAGCCCGGGCAAGTCGTTCCCATGTTACCGCGCAAGCGGGCAGGCGGGGGCGCAGGATTGTCCACATCCGCCGCCGCGCGGTCATGGTGTGGTTACAGGATTTACGAGTAACTCATGGCTTCAGCCACAACACAGCCCGTCGAGAACTTTGCCGATCTCCTCGAGGAAACCCTCGGTCGCGATTCCGCGTTTGACGGTTCCGTCGTCACCGGTCGCGTCGTTCGCCTGACGGATGAATACGCCATCGTCGATGTCGGCCTGAAAAGCGAAGGGCGCGTCTCCCTCAAGGAATTCGGCCCGCCGGGCGTTACCCCCGATGTCAAGCCGGGTGATGTCATCGAACTGTTCGTTGAGCGGTACGAAGATCGTGACGGGTCCATCGTCCTCTCACGCGAGAAGGCCCGCCGCGAGGAAGCCTGGTCGAACCTTGAAAAGGCGTTCGAAGGCAACCAGCGCGTCAACGGCACCATCTATGGCCGCGTCAAGGGTGGCTTCACGGTCGACCTCGGCGGTGCGATGGCGTTCCTGCCCGGCTCGCAGGTCGATATCCGCCCCGTGCGCGATGTGACCCCGCTGATGGGCGTACCCCAGCCGTTCCAGATCCTGAAGATGGACCGCGCGCGCGGCAACATCGTCGTTTCGCGTCGCGCCGTGCTCGAAGAGACGCGTGCGGAACAGCGCAGCGAGCTGATCCAGGGCCTGAAGGAAGGCATGATCCTCGATGGCGTGGTCAAGAACATCACCGATTACGGTGCGTTCGTTGACCTTGGCGGCGTCGATGGCCTGCTGCATGTGACCGATATCGCATGGAAGCGCATCAACCACCCGTCCGAGGCGCTGCAGATCGGCCAGCCGGTCCGCGTGCAGGTCATCCGCTTCAACCCCGACACGCAGCGCATCTCGCTGGGCATGAAGCAGCTTGAGGCTGACCCGTGGGAGAACGTGGCGATCAAGTACCCGCCGGGTGCCCGCTACACCGGTCGCGTCACGAATATCACCGACTACGGTGCGTTCGTCGAGCTCGAGCCGGGCGTCGAAGGCCTGGTGCACGTGTCCGAGATGTCCTGGACGAAGAAGAACGTCCATCCGGGCAAGATCGTCGCCACTTCGCAGGAAGTCGATGTGATGGTTCTGGATGTGGACAGCGCGAAGCGCCGCATCTCGCTGGGCCTGAAGCAGGTGCAGCGCAACCCGTGGGAGCAGTTCGCCGAGGAACACAAGGTTGGTTCCGTGGTGGAAGGCGAGATCCGCAACATCACCGAGTTCGGCCTGTTCATCGGCCTCTCCGCCGACATCGATGGCATGGTTCACATGTCCGACCTGTCGTGGGACGAGCCGGGCGAAGTCGCCATGAGCCACTACGAGAAGGGCCAGGTCGTAAAGGCCAAGGTTCTGGACGTGGACGTGGAGAAAGAGCGCATCTCGCTGGGCATCAAGCAGCTGCATGAAGACCCCGCAGCCGACACGCTGAGCAAGGTGCAGAAGGGTGCAGTCGTGACCTGCATCGTGACCGCGGTGCAGGCGAACGGCATCGAGGTGAAGGTTGACGACGTTCTGACCGGCTTCATCCGCCGTGCGGAACTGGCCCGTGACAAGGCCGACCAGCGCCCCGAGCGCTTCGCCGTTGGCGAGCGTGTCGATGCGAAGGTCGTGTCGGTTGACCGCGCTGCCCGCAAGCTGGCCCTGACCATCCGCGGCCGTGAGGTCGAGGAAGACAAGCAGGCGATCACCGATTACGGTTCTTCCGATAGCGGTGCGTCGCTGGGTGACATTCTGGGTGCCGCGATCCGTCGCCGTAACGCCGAGAGCTGATCCGAGCCACTGGCTCCGGCCCGCGCTGGCGTGGGCTGGAGTCGGGCATGAAAAAGGGCGGTGCAGGAATGCACCGCCCTTTTTTTATGCTGGATGGGGAATAAAAGTTTTTGGTGAAGCTTTTTTCAAAAAGCTTCAGAGAACGCCGCCTTTTTGAAAAAAGGCGGCACCCAAAAACTTTTATCTGCCTTTATTATCGTGTTGCAGGCGGCCCCTTGATGATTTCGGCAAGGTCATCGGGGCGGATCCATTTGCGGAAGGCATCGCGGATCGCGTCCGCACTCAGGGTATAATAGGCTTGGGCTGCGATATCATTCTGGTTGAGCGGCAGGCCAAGATCACTGAAATGCAGGTATCCCGCTGCAATGGTGTCGAGGCTGGCCGATTGCAGCGCAAGGCCACGCAGCATGCCTGCCCGCGCCATGGCCAGTTCATCCGCGCTGACGGGCTGGGTCTGCATGGCGATGATGTCCTGTATCGCAGCAGCGCGCGCGGCGTCCACCTTCTGCGGGTCAGCGCCAAACGAGATGCTGTAGGCGGCGCGCTGGCGCTTCCATGTCAGGTGGCTGCGCACGGTATAGACATAGCCGGTGCGCACCCGCAGGTCGCGATACAGCCGCGAGGAAAAGCCCGAGCCAAGGATTTCGTTGCCCAGGTTGAGCGCGAAATGCTCCGGGTTGGTGGCCGTCAGCCCCAGGCTCTCGGGCAGGGAAACCGTGGCCTGCGCACTGGACGGGTCGGGCACGCGGGTCACGCTGGCCCGGCTGTCGGGGCGCGGCGGCAGGTCGACTGCGGGGGTCGGGCCTGTGGCCTGCCAGGCGCCAAAGGTGCGGACAATGGCCTTGTAGGCGGCATCGGGCGTGATATCGCCGGTAATGACAATGGTGGTCAGGTCAGGCCGATAGGCGGCGGCGTAAAAGGCGCGGCAGTCCGACAGGCTCAGTTTCATGATGCCTGCAGGCTCGGCCTGCCGCAGCGACGGATCACCCTTGGGCGAGACGGCGGCCTGCAGCGCGCGGCCAAACAGGTAGTCTGGCGAATGCAGCAGACCGGACAGCGAGGCCGCCGCATTGGCCTGCACCACCCTGAAGGCGGCCTCGGGCAGGGCGGGGTGCAGTTCATTTTCCGCCAGCAGGTCAAGCCCGCGCTCAAAATCGGGTGTCAGCACGCTCAGGCTGAAATCGGAACCGGCACTTGCGGTGGCGGCAATATCATCCAGCGCCTTTTGCAGCCCGATCCGGTCATGCGTGGTGCTGCCGTAGCGGAACATCTCATCGGTTATGTCGGCAATGCCTTCCTTGCCCTTTGGTTCCTGCATGTCCTCATTCTGGCGGATGGTGCCGTACAGGCTGACCGTGTGGCTGACCGTGGCCGGGCGCACGATCAGGCGCAGCCCGTTGGGGAGCGTGAAGGCGGCAGGCTGGGCGGAGGGCGTGGGCGCGTTCACGCCCATCAGGCTGTCATTGGCCCATTGCGGCAGGCTGACGGGGTGATCGGGGGTGGAAGCAAAGGATTCCGAGCCACCAAAGCCCTTGCCCTCAACCGGGTGGCCGCCATCACGCGGGGTGAGGATGGCGGTGATGGCCTGCTGCGGGTCGAGCACCTGCCGGGCCAGGCGGTTGACATCCTCCGGGGTTACGGCGGCAAAGGCGGTGGCTTCATCATCGGGGGATTGCAGGCCCATGATGGCCTGTGCCTCCGACCAGCTTTCCGCAAGCCCTGCAATGCTGTTGGCGGCAAAACCGAGCTGGGCCAGTTCCTTGCGTTTCGCGGCCTCGACCAGATCGGCGGGCACGCCGTTTTCACGCAGGGTTTTCAAAATATCCTGCATGCTGGCCTGCAGGGGGGTAGCCTCCCCGCCCTTGGGGAAGGCGGCAATGGCAATGCCGATGCCCGCATCCGCCTTGGTCACGAAATCAAAGCTCGACAGCAGCGCGCGGCCCTGCGGCACGAGTTCATACAGCGCCCCGCGCTGGCTGCACAGCACATCGGCCAGAATGCGGGCGGCGGCATAATCATGGCTGTTCTGGCCGGGCATGCGGCTGGCAATGGCCACCAGCCCCACCGGGTAATCGGTGGGGAAATGCAGCGTCTGGGCATGGACCGGGCCGGGGTGGACCTGCGGGCGCGCGGGCAGCGCGCGGGCGGGAATGGGGCCAAAGGCCGCGCGCACCTGCGCCATGGTGCGGGCGGGGTCAACATCACCGGCAATGACCAGAATGGCGTTGTTGGGCGCATACCAGTCGCGGTAGAACCGGCGCAGCAGGGCGGTGTCGGTTTTGTCAAACGATGGCCTGCTGCCCAGCGCGTCATGCGCGTAAGGCGTGTTTGCAAACAGGATGGATTGCAGCCGGGCCAGGTACACATAGCCGGGGCTGGACAGGTCGCGCGAGACTTCCTGCTCGATCGCGCCGCGCTCATGCGCCCAGTCATCGGCGGCCAAGGTCAGGCCCTTCATGCGCAGGGCTTCGATATGCAGCAGCACGTCGAGGTTTTCCGCCGGGGCGGTGTAGAAGAACTGCGTCACGTTTTCTGTCGTGTCGGCATTGTAGTTGCCGCCCAGCCTTGCTCCGATGGCGGCAAGCTGGTCACGGTCCAGCCCCTCGCTGCCACGGAACATCATGTGCTCAAGCGCATGCGCCGTGCCGGGAAAGCCCGCCGGCGCCGCAGCCGAACCGGCCAGGTAGTTGATCTCGGTGCTGACCACCGGAGCCAGCCGGTCAGGCACGATCACCACCCGCAGCCCGTTGGGCAGGGTGGCCTGTAGCGGCATGTCTGGCTGGGGCGCGGGCGTTGCGGCCCCGGCCTGCGGGAGCGTGGCAAGCGTGCTACCGCATAACAGGAGGGAGAGGCATAATGTCTTGGAAAACAGGCGTGCTATCATGCCACAAGGTTACGCCGCTTTGCGGGCGGGGGCCAGTTCGCGTGTTGCGCTGCCAGTCATGAAGGAGGCACGGTCATGTCAATAACCCAGCCGGAAACAACCCGCATGGCCGGGCGGGTGCGTGATGTCATGGAAAGTGCCGTGGCGGCAGGCCGTCTGGTCGGTGCGGTGGTGCTGGTCGCCGTTGATGGCGAGGTGGTGGTGCGCGAGGCCGTGGGCCTTGCCGACCGCGAGGCCGGACGCCCGATGCAGGTGGGCACTCCCTTCCGCCTCGCCTCGCTGACCAAGCCTGCCGTCACCACTGTTGCGCTGGCCCTGGCGGAGGCGGGACGGCTCGACCTTCATGCCCCGATCACGCGCTACCTGCCTGATTTCCGTCCTGCCCTGCCTGATGGCACGCCCTGCCAGATCACATCGCACCAGTTGCTCACCCATACCAGCGGGCTGACCTACAGTTTCTCCTTTCCGCAGGATAACAATCCCTATACCCGCGCGGGCGTGTCCGACGGCATTGCCGAGCCGGGGCTTTCGCTGGCGGAGAATCTGGCGCGGCTGGCTTTGACGCGCCTCATCTTCGCGCCGGGGCAGGGATGGGCCTATTCGCTGGGGCTGGACGTGATGGGCGGCGTGATCGAATCCGTGGCCGGATGCACGCTGCCCGAGGCGCTGCGCCAGTATGTGGGCGGCCCGCTGGGCTGGAAGCAGACGGGGTTTACTCCGCCCGCGCCCGGCACGCTCGCCGCCTGCTACGCCGATGGCAGGCCCGCCCCCATTCGCATGGGCACGGAATACGTGCTGCCCCGCCTGCTGCCCGGCGGCGGGGTGGGGGCCATCCGTTTTGCGCCTGAGCGGATCTATAACCCGGCCTCCTACCCCTCGGGTGGGGCGGGTATGGTGGGGAATGCGCCTGAATTCCTGGCATTTCTCGAAGCGGTGCGGCTGGGCGGTGAGGGGCTGCTCTCGCCTGCATCGGCCATGCTGTTCGGGCGTAATGCCACGGGCACGATCGAGATGGGGCCGCTCATGCGCGGGCGTGGCTTCGGTTATGGTGGCGCGGTGATTACGGATTCCACTGCCGCGCGCACGCCGCTCAGTGCGGGGAGTTTTACATGGGGCGGTGTGTACGGGCATCAATGGGTGGTGGACCGGGCGCGGGGCATGAGCATTGTCATGCTCAGCAACACCGCGCTGGCGGGCATGGCGGGCAGCTACCCCGATGCGATCGTGGCTGCTGCCTGCGCGTGATGAGAGAGAAGGCTGGGAACTGTCATGTCATTTGGTGAACGCGTCAATCAGTTCGACGCCTGGCTGCTGGACCGGATTTTCCAGCCTGTTGCCGATGCGCTGCCCGAGCGCCTGACGGCGATGGAGGTGGGCATGAGCTTTCAGGTCGGCTCGATCGTGCTCTCCGCCGCCTCCATTTCCGCCCTGCTGATGCTTGATGGCATGACGATCAACAACCTCATCACCAATGTGCTGGGCTGGTTTTTCGAGGTGATTTTCTACATCGGCATCCACCGCATGCGGGCCATGGTGCGGCCGGGCTACCAGAACCCCTTTCGCATCATGCTCGCGGGCATGCGGCCCATTTCCATTCCGTTTGCCGCCTATGCGCTCTATCAGGCCGTAACCGCGGATGCAGTGTATGAACTTGCGCTGTGGTTCAATTCGCTCTCGCAGCTTGTATTCGTGGCCGGGATCTACCTGATCTCATGCAACGTGCCGCCGCCGGGGCACCGCGCGCGGCAGACATCCTTCGGGCGTGGCCCGCTGCCCAACGAACTCTGAGTGAAAGTTTTTGGTGAAGCTTTTTTCAAAAAGCTTCGAAAGACGCCGCCTTTTTGAAAAAAGGCGGCGCCCAGAAACTTCTGTTATTTTTTAAGGAAATGGGCAGCGGGATCAGAAATCCACGCAGCGGCCCTTGACCGTCCAGTCGCCGTAGCGGGTGGGTTCCGGCCCCTTGGGGCCACCCACTTCATCGGCCTCGGCAGGCTGTTTCAGCAATGCGGCTTCCTTGGCCGCTTCGTCCTGTGCGCTATCGGCTGCAGGGGCGGGGGAGGGGGATGTATCCTTGCTCATGCCCATCACTTTCCGCCCGGCATGGGGGGCTTGCAAGCGTAAAAACCCCCGGGGGGCCGCAATAGCGCGTTATTGATGGACCGGTTACTGATGTTCCGACTGGGCAATGCGCTGCTGCACGGTCATGCGCCACGGGGCATCTGGCGGGGCTGCATCAAGCGCGCGGCGATACAGGTCGGCGGTCTCGGGCGAGATATGGCCATCATCGGCCATCATCTGCGCTTCAGCCGCCCGGGCTGCCACCTCGGGGTCGAAGCGCTGTTCGATGGCGCTGCGCCAGGCCTGGGCGGCGGCGGCGTAATGGTCGCGCCCAGCCTCGGCCTGGCCAAGCAGCACGTAACCCTGGAACAGGCTCGGATCACCGGGCGGGATCAGTTTGAGCTGGTCGCGCAGGCGGTCGATCAGCGCATCGTTGCGGTGGTCTTCCTTCTGCAGCGCCACAAGGCGCGGGGCCAGTGGCTGGGCGGGCAGGCCGGGATGGCCCACGGTCATGTACAGCGCAATGGCTGCAACCGGCAGGCCCACGAGGGCAGCCGCAATCGCCCCGGTCGAAGCGCCCTTGCGGGCAACGAAGGCAGGCAGCATGTCCGCGCCGAGCACGCGGCGCTGGATTTCCAGCCGCGCGCTGTCATGCTCGGTGGGCGCGATCATGCCTTCGGCCAGGTCGCGCTCGAGTTCGGCCAACTGGGCCTGATGCAGCACCAGCGCGCTTTCACGCTCGTCACGCAGCAGCGTGGTGCGGCGAAACGACAGGAGTGCTGGCACAAGCGCGATCACGCCAAGCAGGCAGATACCAATCCAGATCATATCAATCTCAGCGTGTTTCGGTCAGGTCGGACAGGCGGCGGCGCTCTTCATCCGAAAGCGGCGGCGGCGTGGGCGCGCGCGGGCGGCGGAAGGTCCACCACGCAATGCCGATGCCAATGCACAGTGCGAGCAGCGGCATGACCCATAGCAGCAGCGTGCCAATGGTGAAGGGCGGCTTGAGCCGGATGAAATTGCCGTAGCGGTTGACCATCCAGTCCATGATCTGCTGGTTGCTCTCGCCCTTGGTCACGTGCTCACGCACCACGTGGCGCAGGTCGCGGGCCAGATCGGCGCTGCTGTCCTCGATCGATTCGTTCTGGCACACGAGGCAGCGCAACTGCGCGCCAATGGCCTCGGCGCGCTGCTCCTGCGCCGGGTCGGGCAGCATTTCCGACGGGTCATCCACCGCCAGCGCCACCAGTGGCGCAAAGAACAGGCAGGCCAGCAGGGCAATCAGGCCGCCACGGCGTAGGGGATGTGTCTTCATGGTTTGAGGCTGTCCGCCAGCGGCATGATGGTGTTGGTGATCATGGCTTCGGTAATGGGGGAGGCGGTGTGCCAGCGGATGATCCCGCCCGGCCCGACCAGGAAGGTTTCCGGCACGCCGGACACGCCCCAGTCAATCGCGGCCAGCCCGTCATGGTCAGAGGCGATGCGGGCATAGGGGTTGCCCGCGCGCTGCACGAAGCCCAGCGCATGCTCGGGCTTGTCCTTGTAGGCAATGCCCCAGATCGGCAGCCTGTCCTTCAGCACGTTGAGCACCGGCATCTCGGCCACGCAGGGAATGCACCACGAGGCGAAATAGTTCACCAGCACCGGCGCCTTCAGCCCCCGCAGGTCGGCGGCCGAAAAGCCGGTGCCCGGTGCCTGGTCGGGCAGCGCGAAGTCGGGCACGGGGCGGTTGAGGGCCGGGGCATGGATGTCATGCGGGTCGAACGAGCCTTTTGTCATGCCCGAGAGCATGCGCCAGAAGCCTACGCCAACCCCGCCCGCCACAACCAGCGGGGCTGCCATGAGCAGGCGGCGGCGCGTGGGGGAAGAAGGCTGTTCGCTCATTGCACCACCACCACATCAACGGTTTTGGCCCGGCGTGGTGCGCCCACGCGCACCCGCCGGTCGGACAGGGAAAGTGCGCCGCCAAAGGCCATGATCAGCCCGCCCAGCCACATCCACGGCGCCAGCGGGTTGTAATGCAGGCGCAGCACATAGGTCGGGTTGGCGTCATCGCCATGCTTGTCGCCCAGCACGCCATAGATGTCGGCCATGAGGTTGGTATGGATCGCAACCTCGGTCGTGGTCTGGTGCTGGCTGGCAAACGTGCGCTTGGAGGGGTGCAGCGTGGTGACCAGTTTGCCGTTGTGGCGCACCTCGATCGTGGCCACCAGAGCGGTGTAGTTCGGGCCTTCGGCCGGTTTCACGTCGGTCAGGGTCCAGCTATCACCTGCCAGCATCTCGCTCTGGCCCACATGCACTTCCACAATGCGGTGTGCCGCCTGCGACATGCCGGCAATGCCCAGCACCACAATGCCCACGCCCGCATGGGCCAGGGCCGCGCCAAACACCGCGCGCGGCAGGCTGCGCGCACGCTGCCAGCTCTGGCCCAGAGGCTGGCGGAACAGGCGCAGGCGCTCGGCAATGTCAGCCACGCTGGAGCAGATCACCCACACGGCGGTGGCGGTAGCCAGCACCGGCAGGATCTCGCGCATCTGGAATGTGGCCACCACGAGCGCCACGGCGGTAACGCAGGCCGCCCACCACAGGCGGCGCAGCACCGGCCACATCTGCGCGCGCTTCCACGGCATCATGGGGCCAAAGCCCATGAACACCATGAGCGGAATGGCCAGTGGAATGGTGGTCGCATCAAAGAACGGCTTGCCGACCGAGATGGTCTTGCCAAACAGCAGCGACATGAAGGGCGGGTACATCGTGCCCGTCAGCACCACCGCGCAGATCGAGCACAGCAGGATGTTGTTGAGCACCAGCAGCCCCTCGCGCGAGACGGGGGCAAACAGCCCGCCCGTGGTCAGTTGCGGGGCGCGGATGGCGAACAGAAGCAGCGAGCCGCCAATGACAAGGGCAAGCAGGCCAAGGATGAACACGCCACGCGCAGGGTCGTTGGCAAAGGCATGCACCGAGTTGAGAATGCCCGAACGCACGAGGAACGTGCCCGAGAGCGAGAACGAGAACGTGCCGATGGCCAGCAGCACGGTCCAGATTTTCAACGCCTCGCGCTTTTCCACCACGATGGCCGAATGCACCAGCGCCGTGCCCGTCAGCCACGGAATGAGGGAGGCGTTCTCCACCGGGTCCCAGAACCAGTAGCCGCCCCAGCCCAGCACGTAATACGACCACCACGACCCCATGGCGATGCCGCAGGTCAGGAAGCACCATGCGGCCACGGCCCACGGGCGCACCCAGCGGCCCCATGCGGCATCGACCCGGCCCTCGATGAGGGCTGCGATGGCGAAGGCAAACGGCACGGCAAAGCCGACATAGCCGGTGTAGAGAATGGGCGGGTGGAAGGCGAGGCCGGGGTCCTGCAGCAGCGGGTTCATGCCCTGCCCATCCATGGGGGCGGGCCACACGCGGGCAAACGGGTTGGATGTGGTGAGGCAGAACAGTTCAAATCCTGCCGCAACACCGCCGAGTACCGCAATCACGCGCGCCTGCAGGGCTGAGGGCAGGTTGCGGCCAAACAGCGCCACCGCCCCGCCGCAGATGGACAGGATCATTGCCCACAGCAGCACCGAGCCCTCATGGTTGCCCCACACGCCGGTGATCTTGTACAGCAGCGGCTTGCTGACCGCGCTGTTGGCCGCCACGTTCTGCACCGAAAAGTCATTGGTGATGGCGGCATGGATCAGGCAGGCAAACGAGGTGATGAGCGCGATCATCTGCCCCACGGCAAGTGCTGGTGCCAGCGCCATCAGCCGCGCATCGCGGCGGCTTGCGCCAATCAGGGGCAGGATGGCCTGTCCGGCGGCCATGCAGCATGCCAGCGCCAGCGCAAAATTTCCAAGTTCCGGGTTCATTGTCGGATGTCAGTTTCCGTTAGGGCGTCTGGGTGGCCGGTTTTTTCGCATTGTCTGCGGCGGTCATGGTGTTCCAGCTTGCGGCATCGGGGGCCTTGCCAAAGCGCGGGTCCCACTTGCCGCTGCGGCGCAGTTCCTCGGCCACTTCCTTGGGCATGTAGGTCTCGTCATGCTTGGCCAGCACCTCGCTGGCGCGGAACGTGCCATCAGGGTTGACGGTGCCCACGGCCACCACGCTCTGCCCCTCGCGGAACAGGTCGGGCAGGATGCCCTCGTAGCGCACGGTCACGGCGGCCTGCCCGTCGGTGACGTCAAAGATGGCGACAGGGGCGTCCTTCACCTTCTCCTGGTGCACGCTGCCCGCCACCACCATGCCGCCAAGGCGGATGGTGCGGTCAGCCGGTGGCGGCTTGCTGTGCACCTGCGAGGGCGCCATGAAGAACACGATATTGGAGGAAAAGGCATTGAGCGTAAGGGCTGCTGCCGAGCCCAGCCCGATCATGCACGCCACCACCAGCCACAGGCGTCTGCTCTTGCGTGTCATGAGGGCTGGCGTGTCCGGGGCTGTTCAATGGCGGCAAGGCGCCTGTGGGCGCGGCGCAGGCGCAGCGTGGCGTTGACCGACAGGATGGCGGCAACCCCAAGGGTCAGGCCATAGGCGGCCACGATATAGGGCAGGTGGGTCATGGGGTGGCGCGCTCTGGCTGGGGGGCGGCGGCTGACTGGCGGCCCCGGTTGGCGGCAAGGATGGTGCGCACGCGGCTTTCCATGACCGAGGCGCGCAGGCGGGCAAGCACGATGGCGGCGAAGCCGAGCGTAAAGCCCAGCGTGGTCAGGCCCAGCGGCCACAGCATGGAGGTGGACATGGTGGGCGCGCCGGTCACCGTAATGCTGTCAGGCTGGTGAAGGGTGTTCCACCACTGCACGCTGAACTTGATGATGGGCAGGTCAACCGCGCCCGCAAGGCCAAGGATGGCGGTGGCGCGGTAGCCGCGCTGCGGCTCGTCAAACGCACGGATGAGCGCGATATGGCCCAGATACAGGAAGAACAGCACCAGCACCGAGGTCAGCCGCGCATCCCACACCCACCACGTGCCCCACATCGGCTTGCCCCATAGCGAGCCGGTGGCCAGGCACACGGCGGTGATGGCAGCGCCCACCGGCCCGATCTCCACCGCCGCAAGGTCGGCCAGCGGGTGGCGCCACACCAGCGAGAGCAGCGAGCAGACCGCAAGGCCCATATAACCTGATGATGCCAGCCATGCAGTGGGCACATGCACGTACATGATGCGCACGCTGTCACCCTGCTGCCAGTCAGCGGGGGAGAAGAACAGCCCCCACACGATTCCGGCAAGCGACAGCACAAGGGCGGGCCATGTCAGCCACGGCTGCAGCTTCGCTCCCATGCGCAGGAAACGGCCAGGGTTGGCATAACGGTGAAAAAGGTTACCGGTTCGCGCGGTAAGGCTCTGCGTTGCGTTCAAGGTTGATCCATCCGTGCCGGGGGCACCTGTCCCTGCGATGAAAACGGTCAAGAAATTCCGGCCTTCCCCCACGGGTGGGTAGGGGCTGACGTTTTGTTGCTCTACACTATCGCGTTAAAAAAGACACGGCCAGTCCTGTCCCAATCGTGAGACAGCAGGCCCACAGGAGGATAAAACATGCTGTTTGCCATCATCTGCACCGACCGGCCCGCCAGGCTTGAAACCCGCAAGGCAACCCGTGAGCAACACCTTGCCTACCTTGAGCAGCACAAGCGGCACCTGGTGCAGGGCGGCCCGCTGCTGGACGCGGAAAACCGCCCCTGCGGCAGCCTGCTGGTGGTGGACGTGGCCGACCGCGCGGCGGCGGAAGGATTCGCGGCTGCCGACCCCTATGCCAAGGTGGACCTGTTCGAGAGCGTGGTGATCCGTCCGTTCCGTTCAGTTTTTCGTGATGGGCTGCGGGTGGAGTAGAAAACGGTCATGGCCTACTGGCTGATCAAGTCCGAGCCGGATGCGTTTTCATGGGCCGAGCAGGTGGAAAACGGCACTGAACCCTGGACCGGCGTGCGTAACCATCAGGCAAAGAAGAACCTCGCCGCCATGCAGGTGGGCGACAGGGCCTTCTTCTATCATTCCAACGTGGGGCGCGAGATCGTGGGCGTGGTTGAAGTCGTGCGCGCGGCCTATCCCGACCCCACGGCCGAAGATGGCCGGTGGGTGTGCGTGGACGTGCGTGCCATCGGCCCCATGCCCACCCCTGTGACGCTGGCCGAAATCAAGGCCGATCCGGCGCTGGCCGACCTGGCGCTGGTGCGGCAGTCGCGCCTTTCCGTCGTGCCGGTATCGGAGGCGCACTGGGCGCATCTGTGCCGCATGGGGGGCTGGAACAGCTAGGCTGTGCCCGCGTTTCATGGCTGCGGGCATGCTCATGCCCGTTGCAAGAATGCCATCATGGTGCTGAAACGGTGGCAATTGCCGCATGGGCGTTGCGGCTGGCCATGTGGGGCCGCGCCGCCATGGCGTGGCCCGCAGGCTGGCGCGCGGTACGATAGATCAGGCGAAGGGCATTGTAATGAGTGCAGGTTCCGCAAACGAACTGGCGCCGCTGACGCTGGACAGCGCGTGTATCACTGAACTCCAGCAGGCGCTGGAACGTGTCGAGACCGGGCGGGGCGTGCTGGTGCGCCTTGCCGACCTCATGGGCGGCGCCGTGGGGCAGGCGGCCATGCTGGGCATGCGCACGCTGGGGCTGGCGCCCACGCTGCAGGCCAAGTTGCAGGCCACGGCGGAGGCGGCCATCCGCCGCGCGTTCGACCTTGCGGTGGTGGGCATGGACCGCCCGCATGATGTCTCGGTCGAGGCCAGCAGCGGTGGCACGTGGCGCGACCCCGCGCTCAAGGCCGCGGTGACCGTGTCCGGCGCCGTGGGCGGTTTTACCGGCCTGCCGGGGCTGGTGGCGGATGTAGGCTTCACCACCATGGCCATCATGCGCGAGATCGCCCGCATCGCGCGTGAGAATGGCGAGGATCTCTCCACCGAAGCCTCGCGCGCGGCCTGCCTTGAAGTCTTCGCGCTGCGCGCCTTTCCGTTTGGCGCGAAAAAAGGCACGCCAGAGGAAAGCGAACTGGGCTACTTCTCAGCCCGCGCCATGCTGCGTGGCCGCCCGGTTGTGATGCTGGTCAGCGAGGTCGCCACCCATTACGGGCTGGGCCTGTCGCGCAAATTCGCGTTGCAGATGATGCCGGTGGCCGGTGCCCTGTGCGGCGCCTCGCTCAATGCGGCGTTCCTGTCGCATTACCGCGCGGTGGCGCAGGCGCATTTCACCATCCGCAGGCTCGAGCGCGAATACGGGCCGGAAGTCCGCCGCACCGCAGCCGACCTCAAGGCCCATGCCGCAAGCCAGGCGCGCGAAGCCTGAGATAAACGTTTCTGGTGAAGCGTTTTAAAAACAGCTTTACCAGAAACTTCTGTTTTCAAAGCATGTTTCAGGCCGTCTCTGAGGCCGCATCCCCCTCTTTGGCCACGGCGGGGCGGAAGGCGTTGCGCAGTTCAATGCACGTCGCCACCAGCATGAAGCCCAGATAGAACTTCACCAGCGTGCCCAGTATGCCCCCGTAGCGGGGCACGAGCAGGTCCAGCCCGATGGCGAGCAGCGTGAAGATGACAAAAATACCGGCAATGCCCATGTCTGCTTCTCCGTAAAGGGGGCGGGTCAGCCCTTGACCGGGGTCAGGGCGGCGCGTCCGTTCAGCACGGCCTCCACGTTATCGAGGGCAAGCATGCCCATGTCGCTGCGCGTCTCGGTGGTGGCGCTGCCCACATGCGGGGTCAGGAACACGTTGGGCAGTTCGAGAAAGCGCGGATCGGGGTTGGGTTCGTTGCGGTACACATCCAGCCCGGCAGCGGCAAGCTGCCCGCTTTTCAGCGCCGCGATCAGCGCATCCTCATCAACAAGCGCGCCACGGGCGGCATTGATGAAAATGGCCCCTTTCGGCAGGCGGCCCAGCAGGTCGGCATTGATCATGCCATCGGTTTCAGGTGATGCAGGCAGGTGCAGGCTCAGTATGTCGCAATGCGGCAGCATGTCGGCCACGGTGCTGAAATAGGTGGCCCCCTGTTCCTGGTCGGCGGGCAGGCGGCGGCGGTTGGAATACATCACCTGCATGTCAAACCCGCGCGCGCGCTTTGCCACGGCGCGGCCAATGCGCCCCATGCCCACAATGCCCAGCCGCTTGCCGCTGATGCGCGTGCCCAGCATTTCGTCCATCGCCAGTCCGCGCCCCCAGCCCTGGCGCATCAGCGTGGTGTATTCGGCCGCCCTGCGGGCTGCGGCAAGCATGAGCAGCATGGCCATGTCGGCATTGCAGTCGGTCAGCACGTCGGGCGTGTTGGTGACGATGATGCCGCGCGCATGCAGGGCTGCAATGTCGAGATGGTCGGTGCCGACGCTGACGGTCGCCACGATCTTCACGCAGTCAGGCAACTGGGCCACATCGTCATGGCGGAGCGGCAGGCCGGTATAAATCAGGATCGCCTGCGGCTGGAAGGCGCGGGCACGCTCAAGCAGTTCGCGCGTTGTGAGTTTGTGCTCCGGCACGCCGGATATGTTAAAACTCTGTTCAATACGCTGCATTACGGGAAGGGTCTGGCGCTGGGTCAGCAAAAGGCGGGGACGGGTGTCGGACATGGGGGATGGTTTCTCCTGCCAGATGGGTGCATGCGGGGCGATCATGCCCATGATTGCGTGCGAAAGGGTTATCCTAAGAACATGACGGGTCAAGAGACGGTTCCCATCACGCCGGACCTTATGCTGCGTGCCTACAGGGCAGGGCTGTTCCCCATGGCGCCCGATGCCCGTTCCGATGATCTGGAGTGGTTCTACCCTGAAATGCGGGGCATCCTGCCGCTTGATGGCGGCTTCCATGTGCCGCGCAGGCTCATGCGCACCGTGCTGTCGCAGCGTTTTGAGGTGACGACGGACCACGACTTTCCCGCCGTGATGGATGGCTGCGCGGAGCCCGCGCCGGGGCGCGAGAATACATGGATCAACCCGCGCATCCGCACCCTGTTCTGCCAGCTTCATGCCATGGGCCATGCCCATAGCGTTGAGGTGCGCCATGAGGGCCGCCTGGTGGGCGGCCTGTATGGCGTGGTGATAGGGCAGGCATTTTTTGGCGAGAGCATGTTCAGCCGCGTGCGTGACGCCTCGAAGGTGGCACTGGTGCATCTGGTCGCCCGGCTGCGCCTTGGCGGCTTCACGCTGCTTGATACGCAGTTCGGCACGGCGCATCTGGCCGGGTTTGGCGGCATCGAGATCCCGGCTGATGACTACATGCGCCAGCTTGGCCGCGCGGTTGCGGGGCAGGCGGCATGGGTGGGCAATGATGAGGGCGCGCGGCTGCACGCTGGCCTGCTGGCCCTGCGTGGCGGGGCCGATGGGGCAGGCGGTTGACAGGGCCACGCATGCGGGCTTCCGTCTGCGCAGATGAAAGGGAATATGTGATGAAGCATGCAACGGCCCGCCCGGCGCGGCGCGCGATGATGAGGCGCATGTGGCTGCCGGGCCGGGTGGCGCTTGTGGCGGCCGCGCTGTCCGCCACGGGTCTGTGCGCCGCGCGGGCGCAGGACGGTGCGGGCGTGCATCCGCCGCTTACCCCCACCCGTGACGTGCAGGTGGACTATAACGTGCAGCCCGATGGCGTGCCCGAACCCAAGCCCATCCGCACATGGTTTGCCTATAATGGCGGGCTGATGCGAATCGACAGCCCGCAGGGCATGGGCGAGATGATTCTCAATCGCATGAGCCGCCAGGTCACCATCATCATCAACCCGCAGAAGGTGTATAGCCAGCTTGATGCCCGCTACGGCATCCGCAACCCCTTCCTGCTTGACCTGTCCATGACGTTTGCCCGCAAGGGCACGTCGAGCGTGGCGGGCGTGGCCTGCACGCAGTGGGATGTCACGACCGACCAGGGCAACGCCACCGCCTGCGTGACCGATGATGGCGTGGTGCTGCAGGAGATCGGGGTGGATGGCGACGGGCTGAAAGGCCGGCTCGAGGCGACGAAAGTGGTCTATGGCCCCATACCCGACAGCATGTTCCAGCCGCCCGAGGGCTACCGCAAGGTCGAGCCGCCGCCCCCGCCCGGCACGCCTGCCGCCAGGGACAACAAGGGTGGCTGACCGGCCTGCCCGTTTTTTTCAAGGATTGCATGACGTGACACGGATTACCCCAGCCCTGGGCCGGACCGCCCTGCTTGCCTGCCTGATCGCTGCGGGCGCGGGCAGTGCCGCGCGGGCCGCCGATGAGCCTTCATCGCCCTACGTCACCCCGCAGGCCGATGTGGACGTGACCTACACCATCTACCCCCCGCACGACACAAGCCAGACCATGAGCCAGCGCATGCGGTGGTCGGCCAGTCGCATGATGCAGCGTGTCGATCCCGCCAATGCCACCACCTACATGATTACCGACTACCGCGCGGGCACGCTGACGGTGGTGAACGCCGACCAGAAGATCAAGACCGTCATTCCCGCTCCGGGTGCTGCCAATGTGCAGATGGGCCAGCGCGCGCAGGGCACGTGGCTGCGCACGGGTGTCTCGAAAGTGGCGGGCCTGCCCTGCGCCCTGTGGCAGACGCAGGACACCGACCAGCGCTCCAGCGAGATCTGCTACACCGATGACGGCGTGATGCTCGAGGTCATCCGCGATGGCAAGGTCATGGTCGAAGCCACATCGGTCAACCACGCCACGCAGGATGCGAGCGTGTTCGAGACCCCGTCCGGCCTGAAGGAACTGCGCGCGGCCCATCCGTAACGGTCCGGTCCGCTTTATGGCATGAAAAGGGCGTGGCCTGCCCGTAAATCGCCATGTCCATCCTGTCTAAGGGGTTCCGGCGGGGCCGCGTGCCCTGCCAGAACAGGACAGGATCAGGATACAGGTCATGAAGAACATGGGGCGTATTGCAGCGGGGCTGACCCTCATTGCCGGGATGGCGATGGCAGCACCGCAGGCCCAGGCTCACGGGCGTGGCGCGGGCGATGCGTTTGTAGGCGGGCTTGTGGGTGGCCTTGTGGGCGGTGTCGTTGGCGGCGCCATGGTCGATGCCTATGGCCCGCCACCGCCCCCTCCGCCGCCGGTCTATTACCGTCCGCCGCCGCCACCCCCGCCGGTGGCCTATTACGCCCCGCCGCCGCCTCCGCCGCCGGGTGCCTACGGGCCGTATGGCCCGCCGCGCCCGTATTACTGACCTTTGGCGCCAGCCTGTAGCGTCAGGGCCGTAATGGCCTTGCGCACGGTAGCCACATGGTTCGTGACCTTGACCTTGCGCCAGGCCTGCACCAGGTGGCCGGTCGCATCGACAAGGAAGGTCGCGCGTTCGATGCCCATGTATTTGCGGCCATACATCGATTTTTCCACCCACACGCCATAGGCCTCGGTCACGCTGCCATCCGCATCGGAGGCAAGCGGGAAGGTGAGGGCATGGTCGGCTGCGAATTTCTCGATGGCGGGCATGCCATCGCGCGAGACGCCGATCACGCTCACGCCATCTTTCTGCAGGTCGGCCAGGGCGGCCTCGAATTCGCAGGCCTCCTTGGTGCAGCCCGATGTATTGGCCTTGGGGTAGAAATACAGCACGAAGGGATGACCCTTCTCGCCGTTGAGGCTGACCGTGCGGCCACCGCTTGCGGGCATGTCAAAATCGGGGACGGCGCTGCCGGGTTCGGGAAACGGGATGGAAGCCTTGCTCATGACCTGCCTTGCTGCTCCGGGTGCGGGGGCCACGTCACGCGCTGGCCCCGGCGGGGTTGAAACAGGTGCGATCATGCAACGCTTCAGGCGGCGGGGGAACCTCCGTCATGTGCTTCTTCTCCGCCATCGGGCGCATCCGTGAGCGCAATCAGCCGGTCGAACACGTCTGTGACATCATTGGCCATGCGGTCCATGCGCGTGAGCAGCCCGGCCGCATCGGGGGCGCCGACCTCGCCGGTCAGGATCTCGAGGCTTGCGGGTGCAATGGTGTCGGGCACGTCATGGCCGCAGATGATGCGGATCAGCCCCTGCAATGCCCGCCAGAACAGATCGGCCCGGCGCAGCAGGCGCGCATCGGTTTTGCTGATCTGGCCTGCCTGCGCCAGCCGCAGGAGTGCGGTGCGGGTGGACTGGCTGCGGCAGGCGGGCGAGGGAGCCACGAGTTGCAGCCCTTGGGCCACGAATTCCACATCCATCAGGCCGCCCCGGCGGCGCTTGATGTCCCACGGGCTTGAGGCGGGGCGTTCGCGCGCCAGGCGTTCGCGCATGTGGCGCACGTCATGGAGCACCTGCGCGCGGGCCTGCGGGGTGTCGGGCGCGTGGTCGAGCGCCGTGGCGATGGCCGCCCGCAGCGGGCCTGCAAGCCCGGGCGGGCCTGCCACCACGCGCGCGCGGGTCAGCGCCATGCGCTCCCATGTCCAGGCGGATTCGGCATGGTAGCGGCGGAAGGCGGAGAGCGAGACCGCTACCGGCCCCTTCGAGCCCGAGGGCCGCAGCCGCATGTCCACCTCATAGAGCGGGCCTTCGCGCCCCGGTGCGGTCAGCGCCGCGACAAAGGCATGCGCCAGCCGCACGTAATAGGTGCCGGCGGAAAGGGGGCGGGCACGCGGGCTATCGCCGGGGGTGACCACGCTCTCGGTCACATCCCCGGGGTGGTCGAACACCACCATCAGGTCAAGGTCCGAGCCGGGCATCATCTCGCGCGAGCCCACCTTGCCGAGCGCCACCACCGCCACCGCGCCACCGGGCACGGTGCCGTGGCGCTGGCGGTGCTCGGCGCTGACCAGGCGCAGCAGGCCGCGCATGACCGTCTCGGCCATGGCGGTGCGGGCACGCGCGGCGCGGTCCTCGCTCATGCGGTGTTCAAGGCGGGCGACCGACAGGCGGAACTCCTCGCCACACACCAGCCCGCGCAGCACCGGCAGCACCTGCTCGGCCGATTGCGCCGCCGCCACCTGCCGCCGCGCCAGCGCTGTCACCGTGCTGACCGCGCCGGGGCCGCCATCCATGTCGAGCAGGCCATCAAGCGCGGAGGGGGTCTCGGCCAGGTGGTCGGCCAGGAAGGGCGCGCAGTCCAGCACGGTCACGATGCGGTGGATCAGGGCGGGATTGCGCTCGAGCAGCGACAGGAACTGCACCCCCGCCCACTGCCGCTCCAGCAGCGCATCGAAGCGGCGCAGAACGGCCAGTGGCTGCTGGCGGCGGCCGATCTCGGCCAGCAGGCCGGGCAGCAGGCGGCGCAGCAGCTTGCGCGCGCGGTCCGAGCGCAGGGCGCGCAGGCGGTTGCCCTCCCACCGGTTGAGAATGGCCAGCGCATCATTGATGTCAGGGGCAGGGAAGCCATGCGCGCGCAGCCGGTCGGCGGCATCGGCATCCTCGGGGGCGATGGTGATGTCCTCTGGCCCGTTTTCGGCAAACTGCTGGTCAAAGATGCGCCGCGAGCGCTGCATGACTGCCAGCAGGCTGCTGGCCAGTTCATCGGGCGGCCCCATGTTCATGAAGGTGGCGAAGCGCGCGAATCCGTCCGCCGCGTCGGGCAGGCTGTGGGTCTGATGGTCGAGGCGCATCTGCAGCCGGTGCTCGGCCTGGCGCAGCATGCGGTAGTTGCGGGCCAGTATTGCGGATTGCTCACGCGCCAGCAGCCCCGCCCGGCGCAGCCTGCGCAGCGCGCCAAGCGTGGTGGGGTCGCGCAGTTCGGGCCTTCTGCCGCCCCATACAAGCTGCAGCGCCTGGGCTACGAATTCCACCTCGCGGATGCCGCCCTGCCCGAGTTTGACATTCTGGCCGAGCAGCCAGCGCATGGCGGTGTCTGGATTGCGGATATCTTCCGCGCGCAGGCTGTCCAGGTTGGCGTGGCCTGCGTTACGGTGGCGGTCGATGCGGGCTTTCATGTCATGCAGGTCATCAATTACCGCGAAATCCAGGTGGCGGCGCCAGATGAACGGATGAATGCTCTTGAGGAAACGGCGCCCCGCCGTGATGTCGCCCGCCACGGGCCGCGCCTTGGTCATGGCCGCGCGCTCCCATGTGCGGCCCATGCTCTCGTAATACTGTATGGCGGCGGGAAACGACACGGCGGCAGGCGTTGCGCTCGGGTCGGGCCGCAGCCGCAGGTCCATGCGGAAAACGTAACCATTTGCATCACGCGCTTCCATAAGCGTGACAAGATCGCTAGTCATGCGCACAAAGGTATGTCGCAGTTCCCCATTGCCGGGGTGACGGTCCGGGTCGTACAGAATGATCAGGTCTATGTCCGAGGAGTAGTTCAGTTCCCGCGCGCCCAGCTTCCCCATTGCCAGAACCACGAAGCCGCTGCCCCGGCACGGGGTCTCGGGGTAACGCAGGCGCAGGCGTCCGGTCTCGTGCGCCTGGAGCAGCAGATGCCTGAGTGCCGCGTTCAGCGCGTTCTCGGCCAGTTCGCTCAGCGCCAGGGTTACCTGCTCGAGCGACCATGCGCCCCCTATATCGGCCAGCGCTATGGCCAGCGCCGCCTGCCGCTTGGCCTCGCGCAGTTCGGCCATGATGTCGGCGCGGGCCGTATCAGGCGGCAGGGCGTCGAGTGTGGCGAGGATGCGCCGCACGCACGCATCCGCCCCTTCATGCACAAGGGCCGCGAAGGCTTCCGTATCACGCAGCGCCAGATCGGACAGGTAGGGGCTGTTGCCCCCCAGCGCATCGAGCATGGGCATGATGCTCGGTATGGTCGTAAGGTCGGGCAGCCCTGCGCGCGCGCAGGCATCGTGCAGGTTCTCGCGCAGGATGCGGGCAGCGCGCGGGTCGGCGGGTTTGGGCCATGTGCATTCCTGCCACGAGGAATGGGGCGCGGGCAGGGGCGGAATGGGCTGATCCATGGAGAAATGTCCGACAAGAGACTGGGAATGCACGCATATTGGCGCGGGTGCGTAGCGTGGACGGCATGACGCAGGCAGGTCAAGCCGCGCCGCCGCCCGGTGGCATGCCGCAACGCCCGAGCCGCGTGCGCCGCGCGGTGCTGGCCGCGGGCCGCGTGGTGGTGTGGCTGCTGCTGCTGTGCATTACGCTGCCTGCCCTGCTTTTGCTGGTACTGACCATGCGCCTTTCGGCTGGTCCGCTTGAAGTTACGCCGGTGGTGCGCCTGTTCATGCCGCTGCCCGTGGCGCATGGGCGCGGGCATGAGGATATTATTGGCAGCCTGTCGGCAGCCCATGTGCGGTTGGGCTGGAATGCGATGCATGAGGGGCTGCGCGCTCCGTTCGTGATCTGGGTGGAGGATGTGCGCATCGCGCGCCGCGATGGCCACGTGGCCGATACGCTGCGCCGGGGCCGCATCACGCTCGACACCCCGGCGCTGGCGCATGGCATCGTGCGTATTCTTGAACTGTCGGCCTCGCATGGGCGGCTGCAGCTTGCGCGCAGCCATGAGGGCAAGATCGGCCTCGACCTCGGGCCGGACACGCCCTATCCCGCGCACAAGCCCGAGGAGGAATCCCCCCTCGACATGACCGCGCTGCGTCAGGCCGTGGTGTCGGACACGCATGTGCAGTTCACCGATCGCATGACCGGGCGCAACTGGCGGCTGGGCGAGGCGGATGCCCGGCTGAAGGTGGTGAACGATACCGGGCAGAAAGGGGTGGAAGGCGATATCCGCCTCGGGCTGGAAGGCAATGGCGAGCGGCTGGTGCTGCACGGGCAGGGCACCCATGCCGGTCCCCGCCATGTGGACTGGACCCTGGTGCTCGACCCCATCAGCCCGGCGGCCTTTGCGCCGGGGCAGAAGGAAGTCGCCCCGCTCGACCTGCCGGTGGGCGGGCGGTTGCAGATTGCTTTCCGCGATGGGGGGCAGGATCAGGGCTTTCTCATGCCGCGCGATTTCACGCTGCATCTTGATGCGGGCAATGGCCAGGTCACCACGCGCAAGGCCGGGCAGTTCCTGGTGGGCGAGGGGATGGCCGACCTTGCAGGCACGCTGGGGCCGGGACCGGCCAACGCGCCGTTTGATGGCCCGCTGAAGGTGGCGCTGCGCAACCTCGAGCTGCACCTGCGCGCACCGGGCCATGCCGATGATGATGGCAGCGGCCCCACGCTGAACGCCACGGCGGCACTCAGCGCCGCATCGCTGCTTGACCCGGCCCACGTCCAGCTTGACGTAGGCGCGCATGCGCGGGCGCTGGAGTTTGAAACGCTGGCCGATTTCTGGCCACCGCGCGCCATGAAGGGCGCGCGCCGGTGGGTGACCGAAAACATACCCCATGGCCATGTGCGGCAGTTGCAGGTCAATATGGGCCTGACCAGCCACAAGGGCTGGGGCGGGCTGGACCTTGCCTCGCTTGGCGGCACGATCGATGCCGATGCGATGGAACTGCACTGGCTCAGCCCCATCCCGCCGCTGCACGACATGGATGCCCACCTGACCTTTGATGGTCCCGACGAGATCATGATCCATTTCGGCCATGCGTACCAGCTTGTCGATCTGGCGGGGCGGCACGTCGATGCCACGGGCATCGGGCGGATTGAGGTCGGCCCCGGCTCCATGCGCATTACCGGCCTGAACGAGAAGGTGCAGGTTGGCGACATCAACGTGACCCTGCTGGGCAATGCGCGCGACGTGCTGGCCCTGCTGGCCGAGCCGCGGCTCAACGTGCTCTCGCGCCACCCCATGTCGTTCACGCATCCGTCGGGGCGGGCCAACGTGTCGCTGCACATAGCATTGCCGCTTGATGCGCATGTGCGCCTCGACCAGATCGACCTGCGCAGCCATACCGACCTGGCCCAAGTGCATCTGGGCAATGTGGTGGTGGGGCGCCCGCTTGATAACGGCGCACTGGGCATTGATGCCACCACCAACGGTCTGCTTTTGCAGGGCACGGGCGTGCTGGCGGGCATTCCCTCAAGCGTGATCTACACCATGGACTTCCGCAGCGGGCCGATGGTGCATGCAGTGGAAAGCGCCAGCCTGCAGGGCCATGTCACGCCGGAAGGGGTGAAGCGGGCCGGATTCGAGATGGGCGAGCATTTCTCGGGCAGCGCCCTGCTTGATGTGGATTACGACCGCTACGTGGGCGGCAAGGCGCAGGTGAATATCGACCTCGACCTTGATCGTGCGGCGCTGGCCATTCCCATCTGGTCCAAGAAGGTGGGGCAGGAGGCCAATGCCTCGGTCGAGCTTGACCTCGACCATGGACAGATTGCAGGCATCGAGAACATGCGCGCCGTCGGCCCCGACCTGCTGATTGATGGCCATGCCGAGACCGCGGGCGGGGTAACGCGCCGGCTGGTGCTGCGGGGCTTTCGCATCGGGCGCTCGGTGGGCAATGCCTCGGTGCTGCTGCCGCAGCGTGAGAACGACCCTATTGGCGTGAACGTGGCGGCGAAGGTGCTTGACCTCTCGCCGCTGGTCTCGTTCCAGACTGCGCCTGATGACACGGCGGCGAAAAAGGTGGCTGCCCACCAGGGCGAGAGCGGCGGCTACCACATGCCCGAAATGGCGACCGGGCGTGTCAACGGCCCGCCGGGCCGCCGGTGGGATCTGAACGTGGATGCCCACACCCTGTATTACGGCCCCACCGATACGCTGACCAACGTGCACAGCCACCTTGAAACCAATGGCGTGCGCCTGACCCAGGGCATATTGACGGTGGAAGGCCCGGTGCCCGCGCAGGCGCACCTGACCCAGCAGGGCAATGCCCGCCTGCTCGACGTGCATGTGGCAAGCCTGGGCGACCTGCTGCATGACATGAAGGTGACTGACGAGATGCAGGGCGGCGTGACCGACATCACCGGGCAGTTCGATGACAGCACGGCCACGGCCCCCTTCTCGGGCACGGTGCATATGGGGCCGTTCAAGCTGCGCAACGTGCCTGCCGTGGTCAGGCTGGCCAATAACGCCTCGATCTATGGCTGGCTGCGCGCGCCGCATGCGCCAGGCATGCAGATCGAGCAGCTCAACGCGCCGGTGAAGATGGATGAAGGCGACATCCACATTTCCGACGGGCTGGTCAGCAACGCCTCCCTTGGCGCCACGGTATCAGGCGACGTGAACCTGGAGAAGAAGACCCTCAATCTGGATGGCACCATCATCCCCGCCTTTGCGGTCAATGCAGCACCCGGCCACCTGCCGGGCCTGCTGGGCTGGCTGTTCAGCCCGGAGAAGAATGGCGGCGTGGTGTCGGCTACCTATCAGGTGACCGGGCCGATGGACAACCCGGCGGTGCATGTGAACCCCTATGCCATGCTACTGCCCGGCTTCCTGCGCAACCTGATGCATGTGCATTGAGAACATAAGGAAAAGTTTTTGGTGAAGCTTTTTTCAAAAAGCTTCAGAAGAAAGCCACTTTTTTGAAAAAAAAAGGCGGCGCCCAGAAACTTTTATCTTTGATTTCAGGCTTCCGGCGTGATTCGATCATGGCCGGGCAGCACGAACAGCACGGTCAGCAGCGAGCAGGCGATGCAGCCGGTTACGTACCAGTAGAACAGCCCCTCATGCCCGATCTGCTTGAACCACAGCGCCACATATTCCGCCGTGCCGCCAAACACCGATACGGTCAGCGCATAGGGCAGTGCCACGCCCAGCGCGCGCACGCGGGTGGGAAAGAGTTCGGCCTTCACCACCGCGTTGATTGACGTATAGCCCGAAATGCCGATCAGCGCCGCCGTAACCAGGCCAAAGGCCGCCAGCGGTGAGTGCACGCTGGAAATGGCCTCCATGAGCGGCACGGTGCCCAGGCAGCCGATCACGCCAAAGGAAAGCAGCAGCCGCCTGCGGCCCACCCGGTCGGAAAGCGCGCCAAAGGCGGGCTGGATCAGCGCGAACACGAACAGCGATGCGGTCGAGACCAGCGTGGACTGCTCCTTGGCCAGCCCCGCCGTGTTGACCAGATATTTCTGCATGTAGATGGTGAAGGTATAGAACGCCACCGTGCCGCCCAGCGTCAGGCCGCACACGCCAAGCACTTCCCGCGGGTGCTGGAGCAGCACGCGCAGGCCGCCATGCGTGTTCCTGTCTTTTGTCGCGGCGCTGAACTGCTCGCTCTCGGCCATGCCGCGGCGAAACCACAGGATGGACAGCGCAAGCAGCGCGCCAATGCCAAACGGCACCCGCCAGCCCCACGCGCCAAGCTGGGCCGGGCTGAGCAGTACGAATTGCAGCGCAAGCAGCACCACAAGGGCCAGCAACTGCCCCATCACCAGTGTCACATACTGGAAGCTGGCATAAAACCCGCGCTGGGCAGGCGGCGCGATTTCGGAAAGGTAGGTCGCACTCGCGCCATATTCCCCGCCAAGGCTCAGCCCCTGCAATAGCCGGGCGAGCAGCAGGACGGAGGGCGCCGCCAGCCCGATCTGCTCATAGGTTGGGCACAGGGCAATGGCGAGCGAACCCGCGCACATGGCGATGATCGACACGCTGAGTGCCGCCCGCCTGCCATGCCGGTCGGCCATGAGCCCCATCAGCCACCCGCCCACCGGGCGCATGAGGAAGCCGATGGCAAACACCGCAGCACTGCGCAGCAGTTCGCTCGTCGGGTTGCCGGGCGGGAAGAACGAATGGGCAAAATACATGGAAAATGCCGCATAGACGTACCAATCGTAATATTCGATCAGATTACCCGATGAACCCGCAATAATGCTTCGTATTCTCTGCGCGGTGGTGAGTGCGCCGATCTGGGGCTTGAAAACAGGCATGGTGTGAAACCTATGGACGCAAATGGAGGGCCGAAAGGAAAGGCAGGGCGTTAGTGAATGGTGGGGCGGGGCTGCCCGTCGGTGGCAAGGACGGGTGTATCGGCCTGCATGTCGCTGATCCGGCCCGACAGGGCGGCGGCAAGGCGCTGCGTGTCGAGCGCGCCCTCCCACCGGGCCAGCACGATGGTGGCCACCGCGTTGCCGATGATGTTGGTCAGCGACCGGCATTCGGACATGAAGCGGTCAATGCCCAGGATCAGCCCCATGCCCGCCACCGGCACGTCCGGCACGACCGCCAGCGTGGCCGCAAGGGTGACGAACCCGGCACCCGTAACGCCTGCCGCCCCCTTGGAGCTGATCATGGCTACAAGCAGCAGGGTGAGCTGCTGGCCCAGCCCCAGATGCACGTCGGTGGCCTGGGCAATGAACAGGGCCGAGAGCGACATGTAGATGTTGGTGCCGTCAAGGTTGAAGGAATAGCCCATCGGCACCACAAGCCCGACCACGGAGGGGGCGCAGCCTGCGTTTTCCAGCCGGGTGATGAGGGTGGGCAGGGCGGATTCAGATGAACTCGTGCCCAGCACGATCAGCAGTTCCTCGCGCAGGTAGCGCAGCAGCGGCAGGATGCGAAACCCGTTCCACCGCGCCACGGCGCCCAGAATGACCAGCACGAACAGGGCGGAGGTGACATAGAACGTGGCCACCAGGAAGAAAAGGTGCAGCACCGCGCCGATGCCAAAGCGCCCGATGGTGAAGGCCATGGCGCCCAGCGCCCCGATGGGGGCTGCGTACATGACCAGCCGCACCACGCCAAACACGAGCTGCGTCAACTGCTTGAGCAGGGTCAGGATGGCCTGGCCCCTGCTGCCCATGCGCGAGAGGCTGACACTGAACAGGATGGCAACGAGCAGCACCTGCAATATGTCGCCCGACACAAAGGCGCTGACCACCGTATCGGGGATGATGTTGAGCAGGAAATCACTGAACGAATGCGCCTGCGCCCTTGCCGTATAGGCCGCCACCGCGTGCGCATCGAGCGTTGCGGGGTTTGCATGGATATGCGCGCCCGGCTGCACCACGTTGGCCACGATCATGCCCACAACCAGCGCAAGTGATGAGAAGGTGAGGAAATAGACCATCGCCTTGCCCGCAAGCCTGCCTGCCTGCCCAAGGTCGGACAGGCCGGCAACCCCCGTCACCACAGTGAGGAAGATCACCGGCGGGATCACCATCTTGACCAGGCGGATGAAGCCATCGCCCAGCGGTTTGAGGGTGACCGCCGCATGCGGGCAGAAATGCCCCAGCGCAATGCCCGCCACTACCGCAATGATCACCTGCGCGTACAGGCTGGTGAACAGGGATCTGCCGCGCGCGGGCTGGCCCTGCGGGCAGGTCGGCGTTGGCTTGAGCATGATGACGCGGGTCCTTGGGGTCGGGTCGGTTTTATGTGCCGCAAACGGGCGGGATGGTGGCATGCCGGGGGTACGCTAGTGGGTTTTGGCGCGGCGCGAACCTGAAAATCAGGTGAGATGTCGATCGTTTCGGTTGGTGCATATCATCGGTTGCCAGATATTCCAAAAAAACATGATGACTTTACATCAGCCACATGACAGGGCACGGTCATGGTTTGTTCTTATTATGGGAAGTCCGTGCATCATGGCTGATCTGTCCGCGTCACCCGTTATCTGGATCAGCCTGCTATGCGCCGTCATATCGTGCCTGATGTCGTTTATCGTGCTGCGCAGGCTGTCTTTCATGGGAACCGGGCAGGATGCGGATCAGCTCGGGCGGCTATGCGTGATGATGGAGCGCGAGACTGCCGCCCGCATGGCCGAGAATGAAGCCCAGCGCGCCCGCATGGCCGAGATCGAGCGCGCGCTCACCAACCGCCTCGACCAGCGCCACCAGGAACTGACCGAGACCTTCAACCGCATTGCCCGCATGATGGGCCGCGACCTGTCCGAGATGCGGGTGACCCAGTCGGAATCCCTGCGCGAGATGGCGGAAGAGGGCAGGCGCAACAGCGACGCGCTGCGCGCCGCCGTCAACGAACGCCTGCATGAGGCGGTGGAAAAGCAGATGCAGACCTCCTTCCAGCGCGTGCTCGAGCAGATCGGCGCGATGCAGAAGGCGATGGGCGAGGTCTCGGCCATGACCGCGCAGGTGGGCGACCTCAAGCGGCTGTTCTCCAACGTCAAGACCCGTGGTGGCTGGGGCGAGGCGCAGTTGCGCACCATCCTTGACGACGTGCTGCCCGCGGGCAGCTACGACACCAACCGCCGCCTGCGCGATGACAGCCGCGAGGTGGTGGAGTTTGCCGTGCGCATGCCGGTGCGCGCCACCGTGCCGCCGGTGCTGGCCATTGATTCCAAATTTCCCACCGAAGCCTATGAACGCCTGCTTCAGGCCGTGGAGGACTGCAACCCCGATGCCGAGCGCGCCGCACGCCGTGCGCTTGAAACCACGCTGCGCATCGAGGCCCGCAAGATCGCCACCAAATACATCGTGCCACCCGTTACGGTGGAATTCGCGGTGCTGTACCTGCCCACTGACGGGCTGTATGCCGAGGTGGCGCGCATTCCCGGCCTGCTTGATGAAATCGGGCGCACCTACCGCGTGATCGTGATGGGGCCGGGGCTGATGCCCGCCATGCTGCGCACCATCCACCTTGGCTATGTCACGCTTGCCCTTGAGCGCCGCACCGATGATATCGCCCGCCTGCTTGGCGCCACGCGGCAGGAAATGCTGCGCATGGATGGCGTGCTGGAAAAACTGGCCCGCAATGCGTCCGCCATGTCCTCCTCCATCGACGAGGCCCGCCGCCGCACCGGGCTGGTCAGCCGCAGGCTGCGCGAGCTTGATGTTGATACGCAGGATGCGGCCACCCCCGATTCATCCGCCACGCCCCCCGGCCCTGATGCCCCTGACCCTGATGCACAGGGCGATATGACGGCGCAGTGGGGGTATGAGGGTGTTCCGCCTCGCTGAAATTGATTTTAATTGGCCGTATTTTGCTGCACGCGGCATAAGGGGCAGGTGATGAATGTTCCGTCTGAAAACCTGCCGCCCGACCCCATGCCCACCGTGCCCCGGCCCGAGGCCACGCCGCGCGTGCTGCTGGTGGAGGATGACGGCAAGATCGCGCAGGAAGTGATCGAGGAACTGGAAAGTCGGCATTATGTCGTGCAGCACGAGTTTTCGGGCGCGGCGGGGCTGTCGATGGGGCTGAACGCGCATTTCGATGTGATGATCGTTGACCGCATGCTGCCCGAACTCGATGGCCTGACGCTGATCGAGACCCTGCGCGAGCGGCAGGTGCATGTGCCTGTGCTGGTGCTTTCCGCCCTTTCGGCGGTGGATGACCGGGTGAGCGGGCTCAAGGCGGGGGGGGATGACTACCTGACCAAGCCGTTCGCCATGGAAGAACTCGCCGCCCGCCTCGAGGCCCTGCTGCGCCGCCCCGATACCTCGCGCCACACCATGCTGCGCGCGGGCCCGCTGGAGATGGACCTGATCACCCGCACCGTGCGGCGTGATGGCGAGCCGATCGACCTGCTGCCGCGTGAGTTCCGGCTGCTCGAATACCTCATGCGCCGCCCCAACCAGGTGCTTACGCGCAACATGCTGCTCGAGGATGTGTGGAATTACCGCTTCATTCCCCAGACCAACCTCGTGGACGTGCATATCGGCAAGCTGCGCCGCAAGATTGACGAGACGGGCCGCCCGCCTTTGATCCAGAGCATCCGCGGCGCGGGGTTCATGCTGCGTGTTTCGTAACGAGCTGTTCCGCACCGCCACCTTCCGCCTCACGCTGGCGGTCGTGGCGGCGATGATCGGCTCGGCGGCGTTGCAGTTCTTTTTTGGCTACAGCCAGGCCAGCGTGTTCGAGGCCAAACGCTCTGACCTGCTCCTGCTGCGCGAGGCGGGCATCCTGCAGCGTGAAACGCCTGCAGCGCTCGAGCAGCAGGTGCGCGACCGCGCCACCGATGACCTGCGCATCATCATGAACGCCACCACCCTGTTCGATGCCGGGCAGCATTATATCGTGGGCGACCTGCATAGCTGGCCCACGGGGCTTGTGGCCGACGGGCGCGTGCATGTCGTGGCCCCCGAGGCCACGGGGGGCAGTTCGGCCACCGTGCTGCGCATGGTGGCCGTGGGCGTGCCCGGCGGGCGCTACCTTGTACTGGGGCGCAGCCGGCAGATGCGCACCGAACTGCGGCTGATGATGCGGCATTCCATGCTGGTCTCGATCGTGCCGACCGTGCTGTTCGCGCTCATTACCGGCATCATCCTCAGCCACCGCGCGCTCTCGCGCGTCAAGGTCATGCATGAGGCGATCGACCGCATCATGGAGGGCGACCTGCACGAGCGCCTGCCCGCAGGACGGCAGAATGACGACCTTCAGCGCCTTGCGGGCAGCGTCAACCGCATGCTCGACCGCCTTGAGCAACTGCTTGATGAAATACGCGACGTGGGCAACGACATCGCCCACGACCTGCGCACGCCGCTCGCCCGCGTGCGCGCCCGCCTTGACCGCGCGCTCAATGCCGATCATTCGGCAGAGGCGCTGCGCAATGTCATTTCCCGCACCATTGATGACCTTGACCAGTCCTTTGCCATCATTACCGCGCTGCTGCGCATAGGCGAGATCGAGAACGGGCGCAGGCGGGCCGGATTCGGCACGGTGGACCTCGATGCGCTGGTGGCCGATATCGTCGATCTGTATGAACCCATAGCTGAAACCAAGGGTATCATCCTCGCCTGTGCCGCCCGTGAGGTGCCGATCACGGTGCAGGGCGACCGTGACCTCCTGATCGAGGTGCTGGCCAACCTGGTGGACAACGCCATCAAATTCACCCCCGGCGGCGGCCGGGTTGAAATTCATACCGCCATGGATGGGGAGTGCGCCCTGCTGCAGGTGAGCGATACGGGCATCGGCATTCCGGCAGCCGAGCGCAAGGCGGTGACGGGGCGCTTCTACCGCTCGGACAAGAGCCGCCACATTCCCGGATCCGGTCTGGGGCTGAGCCTGGTCTCGGCCATCGTGGCGCTGCACCATGCGCGGCTCGACATCACGCCCACGCGCGTGCACGAGCGGCTGCCGGGTGTCACCATGAACATAATTTTTCCGCCTTTTTGTGTGGTGCAGGCCGGAAACTAAATTGAAATTTCATTTGCCACCTGACGCACCCCCATTAACACCGAATGGACAGACGGGGAGACGAGAGATGCAAGAACACCACCTGTCCCGGCCCGGAGCGCCGCGCGCGCGCTCCGTGGGGCCGGGCCTGCCGACAGGGCAGGGGGCAACAGGCCGCGCATGAACGGTATTGTCGTTACCGCGCTCAAGCGGCCCTATACTTTTGTTGTCCTGTCCATTCTCATCGTCGTGTTCGGTGTCCGTGGCCTGCTCCGCACGCCAACCGATGTCTTCCCCAGCATCAACATTCCCGTGGTCGCGATCTGCTGGACCTATACCGGCCTCATGCCCGAGGACATGTCCGGCCGCGTGGTCTATTATTACGAGCGCGCCCTGACCTCCACGGTCAATAATATCGAACATATCGAGAGCCAGTCCTATTACGGGCGTGGCATCGTCAAGGTGTTCTTCCAGCCCGGCACCAATACCGCCGTGGCGCAGACGCAGATCACCGCCGTCTCCCAGACCGTCATCAAGCAGATGCCCGCGGGCATGACGCCGCCGCTGGTGCTGACCTACAATGCCTCGTCCGTACCGGTGCTGACGTTGCAGGTCTCATCGGATTCCATGACCGCGTCGCAGATCTACGACATGTCCTCCAACCTGATCCGGCCTGCGCTGGTCTCGGTGGCAGGTGCTGCCATCCCCAACCCCTATGGTGGCCAGCCGGGCAACATCATGGTCGATCTCGACCAGAACAAGCTGCTCGCGCACGGGCTTTCGGCCACCGATATCGGCAATGCGCTGAGCAAGCAGAACATCGTGCTGCCAGCAGGCGACCAGCAGATCGGCGCGTTTGACTGGATGGTGCAGACCAACGCCTCGCCTGAGGAGATCGACAGCTTCAACAACATGCCCATCAAGCAGGAGGGGAACTCCGTCGTCTACCTGCGCGATGTGGCGTGGGTGCACGCGGGCGGCCCGCCCCAGACCAACATGGTGCTGGTCAAGGGGCACCAGGCGGTGCTGATCGTGATCATGAAGAGCGGCGACGCCTCGACGCTGTCGGTGGTGAGCGGGATCAAGGCGCTGCTGCCCTCCATCGTGCGCACGCTGCCGCCGGGCGTTGACATTACCGTGCTGGGCGATGCCTCGACCTTCGTGAAGGAGGCGGTGCGCGACGTGGTGCAGGAAATGGGCACCGCAGCATTGCTGACCAGCCTTGTCGTGCTCCTGTTCCTCGGCTCGTGGCGATCGACCGTGATCATCGCCACCTCCATTCCGCTGGCCATGCTGTGCTCGGTGGTGGGGCTGGGGGCTGCGGGCCAGACCATCAACGTCATGACGCTTGGCGGCCTTGCGCTCGCGGTGGGTATTCTGGTCGATGATGCGACGGTGATGATCGAGAACATCGACGCGCATCTGGAAATGGAGAAGGATCTGGAAACGGCCATCATTGACGCCGCCAACCAGATCGTCATTCCCACCTTCGTCTCGACATTGTGCATCTGTATCGTGTGGATGCCGCTGTTCCAGCTCACGGGTGTTGCGGGCTGGCTGTTCATGCCCATGGCCGAAGCCATCATCTTCGCCATGATCGCCTCGTTCATCCTGTCGCGCACGCTGGTGCCGACCATGGCCAAATACATGCTCGCAGCGCAGGTCGCAGCCCACGCCAAGGCCAAGGCGGAGGGCGGCCACCATGAGCCGACCAACATCTTCGGCCGCTTCCAGCAGGGGTTCGAGCGGCGTTTCGTCACCTTCCGCAACCGCTACAAGGCACTGCTCGAGCACCTGCTGCTCATCCGCGGGCGTTTCGTGCCGATCTTTGGCATCGGGGCGTTCGCCTCGCTGGGCCTGCTGCTGTTTGCCGGGCAGGACTTCTTCCCCGAGATCAATTCCAACGCGCTGGCCATTCACATGCGCGCGCCCATGGGCACCAAGATCGCGGAAGCGGGCAAGATCGCCATGCTGGTCAATGGCGAGATCGAACGCCTGCTGCCCGGCCAGGTCGAGGGTATTGTCAATAACTGCGGCCTGCCGTTCAGCCCGCTCAACCAGGCCTTCATCCCCACGCCCACCGTCGGCGCGCAGGACTGCGACCTGACCGTGACGCTGAAGGACGAGGAAGCGCCGGTGGCGAAGTTCCGCGGCATCCTGCGCAAGGGGCTGGCCGAGAAATTCCCTGGCACCGACATCACCTTCATGCCTGCCGACCTGACCGCCAAGATCCTGAATTTCGGGCTGCCCGCGCCGCTCGACGTGCAGGTATCGGGGCGCAACCTGTATAACAATTTCGATTTTGCCGAGAAGCTGGCCGAGAAGCTGCGCCATGTCACCGGCATTGCCGACGTGTCGGTGCAGGAGCCGCTCAACACGCCCACGCTGCGCGTCAATGCGCGCCGCACCTACGCGCTGGGCACCGGACTTACGGAAGCTGACGTGGCCAATAACGCGCTCGCCGTGCTGTCGGGCAGCGGGCAGGTGGCGCCGACCTACTGGCTCGACCCCAAGACCGGGGTGTCGCATCTGGTCGATATCCAGACGCCGCTGCAGTTCCTGCAAACCATGAACGATCTCGAGACCATTCCCATCGACAAGGGCGATGGCAACCCGTCCGACAAGGCGCCCCAGATCCTTGGCGGCCTGAGCGAGATCGTGCAGACCGGCACGCCGGGCGAGGTGTCGCACTACAACATCATGCCCGTGTTCAACATCTATGCCTCGAACGAGGGGCTGGACCTTGGCGCGGTCTCGCGTGAGGTCGAGCGCGTGGTGGACGAGACCCGCAAGGAACTGCCGCAGGGCTCGAGCCTGACCATCTACGGCCAGGCCTCGACCATGAACGGGGCCTATACCCAGTTGATCGGCGGCCTCGCGATGTCGATCCTGCTAGTGTACCTGATCATTGTCGTCAACTTCCAGTCATGGCTTGACCCGTTCATCATCATCACGGCCCTGCCGGGCGCGCTTGGTGGCATTGCCTGGGCGCTGTTCCTCACGCACACAGCGCTGTCGGTTCCGGCGCTGACGGGGGCGATCATGTGCATGGGCACGGCCACGGCCAACTCCATCCTTGTCGTGTCATTCGCGCGTGAGCGGATGGATTTGCATGGCGATGCGGTCAAGGCTGCGATCGAGGCGGGCTATGAGCGTATCCGCCCGGTGCTGATGACGGCTTCGGCCATGATCATCGGCATGCTGCCCATGTCGCTGAGCAATTCACAGAATGCGCCGCTCGGGCGTGCGGTGATGGGGGGGCTGCTGGTGGCCACCTGCGCCACGCTGTTGTTCGTGCCGTGCGTGTTTGCGCTGATCCATTCCAGAAAGTCCAAGAAAGCCGCCGCAGGCGAAGGAGAGCACGCATGACCGCCTCAGGGGAAAACCAGACGCCGCGCATGTCCAGGCGTGGGCGGCTGTACGTGACCCTTGGCGGGGTTGTGGTGGCTGCCATTGTTGCCGGGGGCATTCTCGAGCGGCGCATCCATGTCTCCAACCTCAGGGATGCGGCGCAGGATGCCGCCATCCCGCGTGTGCAGGTCATCACGGCTGAAAAAGGCCCCACCACCCGCACGCTCGACCTGCCGGGCAACATCTCGGCATGGTACCAGGCGCCGATCTATGCGCAGGTCTCGGGCTATGTGCAGATGTGGTACAAGGATATCGGCGCCAAGGTGAAGGCAGGCGAGATCCTGGCCACCATCGACACGCCGGGCCTTGATGCGCAGTACGCAGCTTCAAAAGCCAATTTTGACGTGGCGATGGCGCGCTACCGCCTGGCCCAGATCACGGCCAAGCGCTGGCGCGCGCTGCAGGGCACGCAGGCCGTCTCTCAGCAGGAGGTGGACGTGCAGGCCGCCGATGCCGAGGCCCGGCAGGCCGAGGTCGAGGCCGCCCGCCACGAGGTCTCGCGCTATGCGGCGCTGATCGGCTTCAAGCAGCTTGTCGCCCCGTTTGATGGCGTGGTCACCACCCGCCTGGCCGACGTAGGCGACTACGTGAACGCGGGCGGCGGCGATGTCTCCTCACGCGGCACGGCCACCGAACTGTTCAGCGTGGCCGATGTGCACCGCATGCGCGTGTTCGTGTCCGTGCCGCAGGATTATGCCGACATCATCAGCCCCAAGCTCGAGGGTGACGTGTCGGTGCCGCAATATCCGGGCCGGGTGTTCAAGGCCAAGTTCCTTGCCACCGCCAAGGCGTTCAACGCGGGCACCCGCACCGTGACCACGGAACTGGTGGTCGATAACGACAAGCGCGAACTGTGGCCTGATTCTTACGCCAATGTACACTTTGTCGCACCCGGTGACCCCGATATCCTGATAGTGCCTGAAGGCGCGCTCGTATTCCGCGCGCAGGGCATGCAGGTGGCGATCGTGGACAAGGACGACCGCATCCGCCTGCGCAACGTAACGGTGGGGACGAACCTGGGTACCAAAGTGCAGATTCTTGCAGGCATCGGCCCGCAGGACCGGATTGTGAACAACCCTTCGGCAGGGCTGCTCGAAGGCCAGAAGGTCTATCTGGTTGGCTCGACGCCCGGCTATAACGATGCTGGCGCGTCGGCATCACCAGCCGTGGGCAAGGGAGATGACGTGCGCGCCATGCCAGCAGGAGACAGCAGCGCAAGCGACGCGGGAGTGCGCCAATGAGTGCGGCGCCGCATAGCCGGTCACGCCAGGTCCTGTCCCGTCGCATGCTGTCCCTGGCCGGATGCGCCGCCCTTGCGGGCAGCCTGGCCGGGTGCGTGGACCTGGCGCCCAAATATCGCCACCAGCATTATCTCCTGCCTGATAACTGGAAGGGCGACAGCCTGATGCAGTACGGCACGCCGCAGGATGGCGCGCCGCGCGGGGACTGGTGGGCCGTTTTCAACGACTCCACCCTCGATGACCTCGAGGACCGTGCCAGCCGCATGAACCCCAACCTGCAGGCGGATGCGGAAACCTTCACCCAGGCGCGTGACATCGCCGCCGAGGCGCAGTCCAACCTCTATCCGCAGATAGCGGGCAGCACCGGGGCCTCGAACAACCAGGCCTCCTCCCACAGGCTGTGGCGTGGTGCGGGTTCGACGGGGCCGATCTACATGTCATCCGAGCAGTACAGCGCCACGGCGCGGTGGGAGCCGGATTTCTGGTCGGCCATCCGTAACCGCAGGCGGGTGCAGCAGCGCCTGGCGCAGGCGGCAGCGGCGGATTTCGCCGTGGCCCGGCTGAGCATCCAGTCCGAGCTGGCCAATGACTACATGCAGCTACGCGGCATGGACGCGCAGCACGCCGTCTATCTCGACTCGATCCGCTACTACCAGACCGCCGTGCAGATCACGAAGATGCGGCAGGCGGGCGCGATCGCGGCAGGCATCGACGTGGCCCGCGCGCAGACCCAGCTTGCCTCGACCCAGGCGGCAGATACCGACCTGCAGGCCCATCGCGCGGTGATGGAGCATGCCATCGCCATCCTGTGCAACGTGGCGCCGTCCAGCTTCCATATCGCGCCGCGTGCGCAGATCAGCTTCCCCAAGGTGAAGATACCGGCGGGCCTGCCCTCCACCCTGCTGGAGCGGCGGCCCGACATTGCCAGCGCCGAGCGGCACATGGCGGCAGCCAACCGGGCCATCGGCATCTCGCGTGCGGCGTTCTACCCGCATGTGACCTTCAGCGCGATGGCCGGTTTCATGGATAACGGCTTCACGCTCGATAAGATCGCCAACGGCATGTACAATTATGCCGCCCAGGCGGTGCTGCCGCTGTTCCAGGGCGGCCTGCGGCGCGCGGAACTGCAACGCAACTGGTCGCAGTACCGCCAGTCGGAGGACCAGTACCGCGCCACCGTGCTCGATGCCTTCAAGGACGTGGAAGACGGGCTGAGCATGACGCATGACCTCAATATCGAGGCCGGTCAGCAGGCCGAGGCCGTGCAGGCCTCCATGCGCACGCAGAACATGACCATGCAGCTCTATACCGGCGGCCTGACCAACTACCTCGACGTGGTGGTGGCGCAGGTGGCCGCCCTTCAGGCCCGCATTGCCGAGGTGCAGGTCGAGACCCGCTACATGCAGGCGCAGGTGGAGCTCATCCGCTCGCTTGGTGGTGGCTGGAGCACGGCCGAACTGCCCAATAACAAACAGATCCGCCCGTTTGACGTGATGCAGTACAACCATCTGCGCATGCCAAAAGCCGTCAATGGCGTGAATGTTGATAATGGTCCCGAGTCCTTTGACCTGTCCGGCAGTGGATTCCATGACAAAGACTTGACAGGCACCCCAAAACAGCGGTAGGTGCGCGCCTCTTATCGGAACGCGGGAGGTCGCCCGCCCTGCCCATGCGGGCAGGCGGGTGGCCACCAGAACCGCGGTCCGGGTGAAACAGTCAGGAGCCCCGGATATGGCCAAAAAAATCGTTGGCTACATCAAGCTGCAAATCCCCGCCGGCAAGGCGAATCCGTCACCGCCGGTTGGTCCGGCACTCGGTCAGCGCGGCCTGAACATCATGCAGTTCTGCAAGGAGTTCAACGCCAAGACGCAGGGCCTCGAGCCCGGCATGCCGATCCCGGTCGTGATTACCGCCTATGCCGACCGTACGTTCAGCTTCATTACCAAGACCCCGCCGAACACCTACTTCCTGATGAAGGCTGCCAAGGTCTCCAAGGGCAGCTCGACTGTAGGCAAGGCCGCGAGCGTTGGTAAGGTGACCATTGCGCAGCTGCGCGAGATTGCCGAGACGAAGCAGAAAGACATGAACGCCAACGATATCGACGGCGCCGTGCGCATGCTGGCAGGTTCTGCCCGCTCCATGGGCCTCGACGTGGTGGAGGGCTGATACCAATGGCAAAGAACAAGCGTCTGACCGCAGCCCGCGCCGCAGTCGATTCCAGCAAGCAGTATGGCCTTGATGAGGCGATCACGCTGGTCAAGAACAACGCCAAGGCGAAGTTCGACGAGACGGTCGAGATCTCCATGAACCTCGGCATCGACCCGCGTCATGCCGACCAGATGGTCCGTGGCCTGCTGTCCCTGCCCAACGGCACGGGCAAGACCCTGCGCGTTGGCGTGTTCGCCCGCGGCCCCAAGGCCGAGGAAGCGAAGGCCGCCGGTGCCGACGTGGTTGGCGCCGAAGACCTGGCCGAGAAGGTGCAGGCTGGCGAGATCGAGTTCGACCGCTGCATCGCCACGCCGGACATGATGGCGCTGGTGGGCCGTCTGGGCAAGATCCTCGGCCCGCGTGGCCTGATGCCCAACCCCAAGCTGGGCACCGTGACCATGGACGTGAAGGGCGCGGTTTCCGCCGCCAAGTCCGGCCAGGTTGAATACCGCGCTGAAAAGGCCGGTATCGTGCACGCTGGCGTTGGCAAGGCTTCGTTTGACGAATCCAAGCTGGCCGAGAACATCCGCGCGTTCGTGGATGCCGTGCAGAAGGCCCGCCCCACGGGTGCCAAGGGCACATACGTGAAGAAGATCGCCCTGTCCTCCACCATGGGGCCGGGTGTTACGGTTGACGTCGCCGCCTTCGCGGCGGGCTGATCAGCCAGAGAATGACCCTTTCCCGCTAAGGGGGAGGGGACAGGGGCTGGCGGTTTTGCCGCCAGTTTCCGAACCTGTCCATGACCGGATGTGGCGCAAGCCTTGATGGCCCCGAAAGGGCCGCAGCCGGAAGACGGGGATTGCCGGATCGGGGCGAAAGCCCACACTGGTTGTTCCGTTAAAAGGACAGGCGAACCGGGATGCACCGGCTTGTCGGCGCATCCCCAGGGTAAACCCTACCTGCTGGCCCAGGCTGGCAGGTGATGATGGAGACGGGATTTGGACCGTACGGAGAAGCGGGAGTTTGTTGCCTCCCTCGCAGCCGTGTTCGCTGAAACGTCCATGGTCATTGTCACCCGTAATGACGGGCTGAGCGTGGCTGATGTGACGGACCTTCGGCGTCGCGTGCGTGCGGCTGGAGCTACACACAAGGTCGCGAAGAACCGGCTGGCCTCTCTCGCCCTGGCAGGGACCCAGTTCGAAGGCATCAAGCCGCTGCTTAAGGGGCCGACCGCGTTGTCGTGGGCGGATGAACCGGTAGCCGTGGCGAAGGTGCTCGTCGAGTTCGCCAAAACCAATGACAAGCTTGTTCTGCTCGGTGGATCGCTTGGTGCTCAGACGCTCAACGTCGAAAGCATCAAGGCTCTGGCCGAACTGCCGTCGCTTGACGTTCTGCGCGCGCAGCTGGTGGGGCTCATCTCCACCCCCGCTACGCGGATCGCAGGCGTGCTGCAGGCGCCGGCCGGACAGCTTGCACGGGTTTTTGGTGCCTATGCCAAGACGGGCGAAGCCGCCTGAGACCCCATGGCCCGGCCCGCCGGGCTATCAACAAAACGGCATTTTCCCTAAAAAACGGGATTGTGTCGTGCCAACCAGTGTATAAATTAGGAAGACCAATACCATGGCCGATCTGAACAAGATTGTTGAAGACCTGTCCGCCCTGACCGTTCTGGAAGCGGCTGAGCTGTCCAAGCTGCTCGAAGAGAAGTGGGGCGTTTCCGCCGCTGCTCCGGCCGCTGTTGCCGTTGCCGCTCCGGGCGCTGGCGCTGCTCCGGCAGAAGAGAAGACCGAGTTTGACGTTGTCCTGACCAAGGCTGGCGACAAGAAGATCAACGTGATTAAGGAAATCCGTGCGATCACCGGTCTGGGCCTGAAGGAAGCCAAGGACCTGGTCGAGGGCGCGCCCAAGACCATCAAGGAAGGCGCCAGCAAGGATGAAGCCGAGAAGATCAAGAAGACCCTTGAAGACAACGGCGCTTCGGTCGAAATCAAATAAGTTGGCCAATCGGGATGCGTCGTTTATGACGCACTCAGGCTGATTGTTCAGGTGAGGGTGGAAACCGTCTGGTTTCCGCCCCCTTGGGCGTTACAGGCACCCTGGCCGCAAGGCTTCGGGTGCCTTTGGCGGTAGTGAAAGGTTGGTCGGGCGCAGGTCCGGTCGATCTGCCAAGGATTTTCAAGGGCCGCGCAGTCCGCGTGACATGACCATGTCACGACCGTGCGGGCCTGTGTGGATGGGGGCTGGATAGGCGATGAACGCGATTACGAAATCGTTCACGGGACGCAAACGCATCCGCAAGAGCTTCGGGCACATACCCGAAGTGGCTCCGATGCCCAATCTGATCGACGTGCAGCGGGCAAGCTACGAAACGTTCCTTCAGATGAATGTGGCGCCCGACAGCCGGACGCCGACGGGCCTGCAGGAAGTGTTCCGTTCCGTCTTCCCGATCAATGACTTTGCGGGGCGCGGGCGTCTCGAGTTCGTAAGCTACGAACTCGAGGAGCCGAAATACGACGTTGAGGAATGCATCCAGCGCGGGCTGACCTTTGCCGCCCCGCTGAAGGTGATCCTGCGCCTGATCGTATGGGACGTGGATGAGGATACCGGGTCGCGCTCGATCCGCGATATCAAGGAGCAGCCGGTCTATATGGGCGACATGCCGCTCATGACCGATAACGGCACGTTCATCATCAACGGCACCGAGCGCGTCATCGTCAGCCAGATGCATCGCAGCCCCGGCGTGTTCTTTGATCATGACAAGGGCAAGACCCATTCCTCGGGCAAGTTCCTGTTTGCTGCCCGCGTCATTCCCTATCGTGGCTCGTGGCTCGATTTCGAGTTCGACAGCAAGGACCTGATCTACGTCCGCATCGACCGCAAGCGCAAGCTGCCGGTCACGACGCTGCTCTACGCGCTCGAAGGCGCCGCCTCCGAGGCCGCCCGCGCCGCCAAGGCTGCCGAGGGCGGGGATGTGGAGTCGATGGAAATCCAGGGCATGGACCCTGACGAGATCCTGTCCTACTTCTACGGCAAGGTGGAGTTCACCAAGACCGAGAAGGGCTGGGCGCGTCGTTTCGATGCCGATGCCTTCCGTGGCCAGAAGCTGCTCGAGCCGCTGATCGATGCCCAGACCGGCGAGGAAGTGGCCCCGGCCGACGCCAAGCTGACCGCCCGCATGGTCCGCAAGATCGCCGAGACCACCAAGGAAGTGCTGGTTGGCCCCGCGGGGCTGATTGGCCGCTTCATTGCAAGCGACATCGTCAACGAGCACACCGGCGAGATCTATGCCGAGGCTGGTGACGAGCTGACCGAGCAGAAGCTTGAGGAACTGGAAAACGAGGGTCTGACCACGCTGACCACGCTGGCGGTGGACGCGGCCAATGGCCCGTGGATCCGCAACACGCTGGCAGTGGACAAGAACGCCTCGCGCGAGGAAGCGCTGACCGATATCTACCGTGTCATGCGCCCCGGCGAGCCGCCCACGCCCGAGACGGCGGAAGCGATGTTCTCCGGCCTGTTCTTCGATCCCGACCGCTACGACCTGTCCGCCGTGGGTCGCGTGAAGATGAACATGCGCCTTGGCGTGGACGTGCCCGACACGGTGCGCGTGCTGCGCAAGGAAGACATCCTGCGCACCGTCAAGATCATGTGCGAGCTGAAGGACGGTCGCGGCGCGATCGACGATATCGACAACCTTGGCAACCGTCGTGTCCGCTCCGTGGGCGAACTGATGGAAAACCAGTATCGCGTTGGCCTGCTGCGCATGGAGCGCGCCATCCGCGAGCGCATGGGTTCGGTCGATATCGACACGGTCATGCCGCATGACCTGATCAACGCCAAGCCTGCTGCCGCTGCCGTGCGCGAGTTCTTCGGTTCCTCGCAGCTCAGCCAGTTCATGGACCAGACCAACCCGCTGTCCGAAGTGACGCACAAGCGCCGCCTCTCGGCGCTTGGCCCGGGTGGCCTGACCCGTGAGCGCGCGGGCTTTGAAGTCCGTGACGTGCACCCGACGCATTATGGCCGCATCTGCCCGATCGAGACGCCTGAAGGCCCGAACATCGGCCTGATCAACTCGCTGGCCACCTACGCCAAGGTGAACAAGTACGGCTTTATCGAGACCCCGTACCGCATGGTCGAGGACGGCGTGCTTCAGGATGGCTGGAAATATCTTTCCGCCATGGAAGAAGAGAAGCTGATCGTCGCCCAGGCCGATGCGAAGCAGGACGCGCAGGGCCACCTGACCGATGATCTGGTTTCCGTGCGCCGTGGCGGCGACTTCCGCCAGGTGCCCCCGACCGAAGTCACCGCCTGCGACGTATCGCCCAAGCAGCTTGTCTCGGTTGCCGCAGCGCTCATCCCGTTCCTTGAGAACGATGACGCCAACCGCGCCCTGATGGGTTCGAACATGCAGCGTCAGGCCGTGCCGCTGGTGCGCTCGGATGCGCCGCTGGTCGGCACGGGCATGGAAGCGGCTGTTGCGCATGACTCGGGCGCCGCCATCGTGGCCCGCCGCCATGGCGTGGTCGACCAGATCGACGGTGCGCGTATCGTGGTGCGTGCCACCGATGAGGGTGGTGCCACGCAGGGCGTGGATATCTACCGCCTGCGCAAATACATGCGCTCCAACCAGTCCACCTGCATCAACCAGCGCCCGCTGGTGCGCGTGGGGGATCAGGTGCGGGCTGGCGAGATCATCGCCGATGGTCCGTCCACCGAACTGGGTGAACTGGCGCTGGGCCGCAACGTGCTGGTCGCGTTCATGCCCTGGAACGGTTACAACTTCGAAGATTCGATCCTGATTTCCGAGCGGATCGCGCGCGATGACGTGTTTACCTCGATCCACATCGAGGAATTCGAGGTCATGGCCCGCGACACCAAGCTGGGCCAGGAAGAAATCACGCGCGACATTCCCAATGTCGGCGAGGAAGCGCTGCGCAACCTCGACGAGGCGGGCATTGTCTATGTCGGCGCGGAAGTGAACCCCGGCGATATCCTGATCGGCAAGGTTACGCCCAAGGGCGAAAGCCCGATGACGCCGGAAGAAAAGCTGCTGCGCGCCATCTTTGGCGAAAAGGCGTCTGATGTTCGTGACACTTCGCTCAAGCTGCCGCCCGGCACGACCGGCACCATCGTGGACGTGCGCGTCTTCTCCCGTCGTGGCGTGGACAAGGACGAGCGCGCGATGGCCATCGAGCGCGCCGAGATCGAACGCCTCGCCAAGGACCGTGATGACGAGCGCGCCATTCAGGAGCGTTCCTTCTATAACCGTCTGCGCGAGCACCTGATCGGCCAGACCGCGGGTGCGGGCTTCAAGGGCATCCGCTCTGGTACCGAGATCACGGACGAGGTCCTGTCCGAGCATCCGCGTGGTGCATGGCGCAACATCACCGTCGTGTCCGATGAGGTCATGGCGGAGCTTGAAACCCTGCGCCGTGAGTTTGACGCGGCGGTGGCCAAGATCCAGGCCCGCTTCGACAACAAGGTCGAGAAGCTGCAGCGCGGTGACGAACTGCCGCCGGGCGTGATGAAGATGGTCAAGGTCTTTGTCGCGGTGAAGCGCAAGCTGCAGCCGGGTGACAAGATGGCCGGCCGCCATGGCAACAAGGGTGTCGTCTCGCGCGTCGTACCGGTGGAAGACATGCCGTTCCTTGAGGATGGCACGTCGGTTGACATCGTGCTCAACCCGCTTGGCGTGCCCTCGCGCATGAACGTGGGGCAGATCCTCGAGACGCATCTGGGCTGGGCCTGCGCCAATATCGGCCGCCAGATCGGCCAGTTGGCCAATGACTACCAGCGCACGGGCGAGAAGCGGCAGGAACTGCTTGATGAACTGAAGTCGGTCTATGGCGACGCGGTTTATGACGAGCAGATCGGTGACATGACCGATAGCCAGTTGCTCGAGCTGTGCGGCAACCTGCGCAAGGGCGTGCCGATCGCGACCCCGGTGTTCGATGGCGCGTCCATCCCTGACATCGAGGCGATGCTGACCCGCGCGGGCGTGGACAAGTCCGGCCAGTCGCAGTTGATCGACGGGCGCACGGGCGAGCCGTTCGAGCGCAAGACCACGGTTGGCTACATCTACATGCTCAAGCTGCATCATCTTGTTGATGACAAGATCCATGCACGCTCCATCGGCCCGTATTCGCTGGTGACCCAGCAGCCGCTGGGCGGTAAGGCGCAGTTCGGTGGGCAGCGCTTTGGTGAGATGGAAGTGTGGGCGCTCGAAGCCTATGGCGCCGCCTACACGCTGCAGGAAATGCTGACGGTCAAATCGGATGACGTGTCCGGTCGTACCAAGGTCTATGAGGCCATCGTGCGTGAGCAGGATGATTTCGAGGCCGGTATTCCGGAAAGCTTCAACGTGCTGATCAAGGAACTGAAGTCCCTTGGCCTGAATGTTGACCTGGAACAGAGCGGTAACTGATCCGGTCGGCATGTTGCACGTCGGTTCATCTATTTTTCTTTCAGGAGTGGAGGCAGGTGCGGCGCCTGCTTCCGCTTCATTCCCTCAGGGGGTTTGCGGCGCATGAATGAACTCATGAAGATCCTTGGTCAGGGCGGCCAGGCCATGACCTTTGACCAGATCAAGATCCAGCTGGCTTCGGCCGAGCAGATCCGTTCGTGGTCCTATGGCGAGATCAAGAAGCCCGAGACCATCAACTACCGGACCTTCAAGCCGGAGCGTGATGGCCTGTTCTGCGCGCGGATTTTTGGTCCGATCAAGGACTACGAATGTCTGTGCGGCAAGTACAAGCGGATGAAGTTCCGCGGCATCATCTGCGAAAAGTGCGGCGTTGAAGTTACGCTGGCCAAGGTGCGCCGCGAGCGCATGGGCCATATCGAGCTGGCAAGCCCGGTTGCGCATATCTGGTTCCTGAAATCCCTGCCCAGCCGTATCGGCCTGATGGTCGACATGACGCTGAAGGATCTGGAAAAGATCCTGTATTTCGAGAGCTATGTGGTGCTCGAGCCCGGCACGTCGCCGCTCAAGCAGTACAGCCTGCTGACGGAAGACCAGTATCTCGATGTCATGGACGAGCATGGCGACGAGGGCATAGAGGTCGGCATTGGCGCGGAAGCGATCAAGAAGATCCTCGAGCGCATCGACTGCAAGGTCGAGAAGGAAGAGCTGCGCCTCGAGCTGAAGGAAACCACGTCCGAGGCCAAGCGCAAGAAGCTGGTCAAGCGCCTGAAGCTGGTCGAGGCTTTTGCCGACAGTGAATCGCGCCCGGAATGGATGATCCTGGACCTCGTGCCGGTCATTCCGCCCGAGCTGCGCCCGCTGGTGCCGCTTGATGGTGGCCGCTTTGCCACGTCCGACCTGAACGACCTGTACCGTCGCGTCATCAACCGTAACAACCGCCTCAAGCGGCTGATCGAACTGCGCGCGCCGGACATCATCGTGCGTAACGAAAAGCGCATGCTGCAGGAATCGGTCGATGCGCTGTTCGATAACGGTCGTCGTGGCCGTGCCATCACGGGTGCCAACAAGCGTCCGCTCAAGTCGCTGTCCGACATGCTCAAGGGCAAGCAGGGCCGCTTCCGCCAGAACCTGCTTGGCAAGCGCGTCGACTATTCGGGCCGTTCGGTCATCGTGGTGGGCCCGGAGCTGAAGCTGCACCAGTGCGGCCTGCCCAAGAAGATGGCGCTCGAGCTGTTCAAGCCGTTCATCTACTCCAAGCTGGAAAAATACGGTCACGCCACCACCATCAAGGCCGCCAAGCGGATGGTGGAAAAGGAACGTCCCGAAGTCTGGGATATCCTTGAAGAGGTGATCCGCGAGCATCCGGTTATGCTCAACCGTGCGCCTACGCTGCACCGTCTGGGCATCCAGGCGTTTGAGCCGGTGCTGATCGAAGGCAAGGCCATCCAGCTTCACCCGCTGGTCTGCACCGCGTTCAACGCCGACTTCGATGGCGACCAGATGGCCGTGCACGTGCCGCTGAGCCTGGAGGCGCAGCTTGAAGCCCGCGTGCTGATGATGTCGACCAACAACATCCTCAGCCCCGCCAACGGCAAGCCCATCATCGTGCCGTCGCAGGATATCGTGCTCGGGCTGTATTACCTCAGCCTCGAGACGCCCGAATTCCGCGCAACGCCCGACAAGAACAGCTACGATGACAAGGGGCAGGTGACCGTGACCGGCGCGCCGTCCTTCTCCAGCGTGGGTGAAGTGGAATACGCGCTGAGCACGGGTGCGGTGAAGCTGCACGACAAGATCCGCGCGCGCATCGAGGGCTTCGATGCAGAGGGCAAGACCGTGCGTGAGACGGTCGTGACCACGCCGGGCCGCATGCTTGTCGCCCAGATCCTGCCGCGCAACCCGGCGCTGCCGTTCTCGCTGATCAATCGCCAGTTGACCAAGAAGATCGTGTCGGACGTGATCGATGCGGTTTACCGTCACTGCGGCCAGAAGGAATGCGTGATCTTCTGTGACCGTCTGATGGGCCTTGGCTTCCGCCACGCCGCGCGTTCGGGCATCTCGTTCGGCAAGGACGACATGATCGTCCCCGTCGAGAAGAAGGAACTCGTGGACCGCACCGCCGCCGAGGTGAAGGAGTTCGAGCAGCAGTATCAGGATGGTCTGATCACCGCTGGCGAGCGCTACAACAAGGTGGTCGATGCCTGGTCGCGCTGCACCGATGAAGTGCAGGCCGCGATGATGAAGGAGATCTCCAAGCAGGAGATCGGCAAGCCCACCAACTCGGTGTGGATGATGAGCCACTCCGGTGCCCGTGGGTCGCCAGCGCAGATGAAGCAGCTTGCCGGCATGCGTGGCCTGATGGCCAAGCCGTCGGGCGAGATCATCGAACAGCCGATCATCGCCAACTTCAAGGAAGGCCTGTCGGTTCTCGATTACTTCACCTCCAGCCACGGGGCGCGTAAGGGCCTGGCCGATACCGCGCTCAAGACCGCGAACTCGGGCTACCTGACCCGCCGCCTCGTTGACGTGGCGCAGGACAGCATCATCGTCGAGGAAGATTGCGGCACCGAGCGCGGCCTGACCGTGCGTGCGGTCATGGATGGCGGCGAAGTCGTGGCCTCCCTGTCCGAGCGGATGCTTGGCCGCACGCTGGCAGCCGACGTGCTCGACCCGGCAACCGGCAAGGTGCTGTTCCCGCGCAATACGCTGATCGAGGAAGCCGAGGCCGAGCAGATCGAGAAGGCGGGTGTCGAAAGCCTGCTGATCCGCTCCGTGCTGACCTGTGACAGTCGCGTGGGCGTGTGTGGCCACTGCTATGGCCGTGACCTTGCACGCGGCACGCCGGTCAATATCGGTGAGGCCGTGGGTGTTATCGCCGCCCAGTCCATCGGTGAGCCGGGCACGCAGCTGACCATGCGTACCTTCCATATCGGTGGTGCGGCGCAGCGTGGCGCCGAGCAGTCGATGGTCGAGGCCTCGCGTGATGGCAAGGTGACGATCCGCAACAAGAACGTGGTGCATAACAGTCAGAACGTGCCCATCGTCATGTCGCGTAACTGCGAGATCCTGCTGACGGATGACCGCGGAACCGAACGCGCCCGCTACCGCGTGCCCTATGGTGCGCGCCTGCTGGTCGAGGATGGCGCTGCGGTGGCCCGTGGCCAGAAGATGGCCGAGTGGGACCCGTACACCCTGCCCATCATCACCGAGCAGCCTGGTAAGGTGGAATATCTCGACCTGATCGACTCCATCACCCTGGTGGAGCGGATGGATGAGGTGACCGGCCTGACCTCGAAAGTGGTCGTGGACTACAAGCAGGCTTCCAAGGGGATCGACCTGCGTCCGCGCCTGCAGCTCAAGGACGCCAACGGCGACGTGGTGAAGCTGGCCAACGGTAACGACGCCCGCTACTTCCTGTCGCCTGACTCGCTGCTCTCGGTCGAGAACGGTGCACAGGTCAACGCAGGTGACGTGCTGGCGCGTATCCCGCGTGAAGGCTCCAAGACGCGTGACATTACCGGTGGTCTGCCGCGCGTGGCGGAACTGTTCGAGGCCCGCCGCCCGAAGGATCACGCCATCATCTCGGAAACCGAGGGACGCGTGGAATTCGGCAAGGACTACAAGTCCAAGCGTCGCGTCATCGTCAAGAACGACGAGACGGGCGAGGAGACGGATTACCTCATCCCCAAGGGCAAGCACGTATCCGTTCAGGAAGGCGACTTTGTCCAGGTGGGCGATCCGCTCGTCGACGGGCCGCGCGTGCCGCATGACATCCTGAAGGTACTGGGTGTCGAGGCGCTGTCCGACTATCTCGTCAACGAGATCCAGGACGTCTACCGACTGCAGGGCGTGAAGATCAATGACAAGCACATCGAAGTCATTGTTCGCCAGATGCTGCAGAAGGTGGAAATCCTTGAGCCGGGCGATACGACCTACCTGATCGGTGAGACGGTGGACCGTATCGAATACGAGGAAGAGAACGCCAAGCGCCTGAACCTCGGTGAACATCCTGCCGTCGCCATGCCGGTGCTGCAGGGCATCACCAAGGCCTCGCTGCAGACGCAGTCCTTCATCTCTGCGGCCTCCTTCCAGGAGACCACCCGTGTCCTCACCGAGGCTGCTACGGCGGGCAAGAAGGATACACTCAATGGCCTCAAGGAGAACGTCATCGTCGGCCGCCTGATCCCGGCAGGGACGGGCAGCGTGATGAACAAGCTCCGCGCGGTTGCCGCGGGCGAGGACAAGCAGCGCCTCGCCAAGGCCCGTGCCGCCGTGCCGCCCAAGGCGGCCGAGTAACCACACGAGAGAAATGCCGGATGGCGGGGGACCGCTATCCGGCATGATTCGGTGCTGCACTATTGTCACCATCCGATTCAGGCGGTATCAGCAGCCTGACGGAGCGGTGCTCCGAGTCCGGTGGAACAGAGTCGTTTCGCCAGACTGCTAGCGAATCCTGCGCAAGGCTTGACTTTTGGTCAGTTTGCCCGTAGGTAACGCGCCCTCGGCTAGCCCTGTCTGAAAGACGTCGTTGGCCGTCGAATGCAGCATGCAGACATGCGGTGCCGCAGTCCGGGAATCGGGCTGCCCAGGCCGGATGTAAATATGATGCCCGAACGGATGGTTGTCATTCGTTGGGGTTTTGTTGTGAACGACAGTCGGCAACCAGATATGGGGTTGGCCGGCCGAATTTTGTAAGGATCGGGAAAGGCGTATGCCGACCATCAACCAGTTGATCGCGAAAGGTCGCGAACCCGCAGCCAAACGCAATAAGGTTCCTGCCCTGCAGGGCTGTCCGCAGAAGCGTGGCGTTTGCACTCGTGTTTACACAACCACACCGAAGAAGCCGAACTCGGCTCTGCGTAAGGTGGCAAAAGTACGCCTGACCAACGGTTATGAGGTTGTGAGCTATATTCCGGGTGAGGGGCATAACCTCCAGGAACATAGCGTTGTCCTGATCCGTGGTGGTCGCGTTAAGGATCTTCCTGGCGTGCGTTATCACATCCTGCGCGGCGTTCTGGACACCCAGGGTATCGCCAAGCGTCGTCAGCGTCGCTCGCTCTATGGCGCGAAGCGTCCTAAGTAAAAGGAATAACGAGGCATGAGTCGCCGTCATCGCGCAGTCAAGCGCGAGATTCTTCCCGATCCGAAATTTGGTGATGTCGTCATTACGCGTTTCATGAACGCCCTGATGTACGACGGCAAGAAGTCCACCGCTGAAGGGATCGTCTATGGCGCCCTTGAGGTGCTGCGCCGCCGTGGTGGTGCAGCTGCGGACCCTGTGGTCATGTTCCACAGCGCGCTGGACAACGTCAAGCCGGCTGTCGAGGTGCGTTCCCGCCGTGTTGGTGGCGCCACCTACCAGGTTCCGGTCGAAGTCCGGGCCGAGCGTCGTCAGGCGCTGGCCATCCGCTGGCTGATCGACGCCTCGCGCAAGCGTGGCGAGAACACCATGCAGGATCGCCTGTCGAACGAACTTCTTGACGCCGTCAACAATCGTGGCGCCGCGGTCAAGAAGCGCGAAGACACGCACCGCATGGCAGAAGCCAACAAGGCATTCAGTCATTACCGCTGGTAAAGGCGGTCAGGCCGGTCTATTCACCGGCCCGGCTTCCGAAACGGAACTTTCCAACCCGACTCTCGGCACGAGGCCGAGTTAACGGAGAAAACGATGGCAAAGGCTAAATTTGAGCGGAATAAGCCGCACTGCAACATCGGCACGATTGGTCACGTCGATCACGGCAAGACCTCGCTGACCGCTGCTATCACCAAGACGCTGGCGAAGGCCGGTGGCGCGGAATTCAAGGCGTACGACATGATCGACGCCGCGCCGGAAGAGCGCGCCCGTGGCATCACCATCTCGACCGCCCACGTCGAGTACGAGACCGCGAAGCGTCACTACGCACACGTCGACTGCCCCGGCCATGCTGACTATGTGAAGAACATGATCACCGGTGCCGCGCAGATGGACGGCGCGATCCTGGTCGTGTCGGCCGCTGATGGCCCGATGCCCCAGACCCGCGAGCACATCCTGCTTGCCCGCCAGGTTGGCGTGCCGGCCCTGGTCGTCTTCCTGAACAAGGTTGACCAGGTTGATGATCCCGAGCTGCTCGAGCTGGTTGAGATGGAAGTGCGCGAGCTGCTTTCCGCTTACCAGTTCCCCGGCGACGATATCCCCATCATCAAGGGTTCGGCCCTGGTGACGCTGGAAGATGGCGACGCCGAAGTCGGTGAAAACCGCGTCATGGACCTGATGAACGCTGTGGACGAATACATCCCGCAGCCGGAGCGTCCGATCGACCGTCCGTTCCTGATGCCGATCGAAGACGTGTTCTCCATCTCGGGCCGTGGCACCGTGGTGACGGGCCGTGTCGAGCGTGGCGCCGTGAACGTTGGCGACGAAATCGAGATCGTTGGTCTGCGCCCGACGCAGAAGACGACCGTGACCGGCGTGGAAATGTTCCGCAAGCTGCTTGATCGTGGTGAAGCAGGTGACAACATCGGCGCGCTGCTGCGTGGCACGAAGCGTGAAGACGTTGAGCGTGGCCAGGTGCTGGCAAAGCCGGGTTCGATCACCCCGCACACCAAGTTCAAGGCGGAAGCCTACATCCTGACGAAGGAAGAGGGTGGCCGTCACACGCCGTTCTTCACCAACTATCGTCCGCAGTTCTATTTCCGCACGACCGACGTCACCGGCGTCGTTCACCTGCCGGAAGGCACGGAAATGGTCATGCCTGGCGATAACGTCGCCATGGATGTCGAGCTGATCGCTCCGATCGCCATGGATGAAGGCCTGCGCTTCGCTATCCGCGAAGGTGGCCGCACCGTTGGTGCAGGTGTTGTTGCTTCCATCACGGCGTGATTGGACAGTAACTGAACTGTGGCATCCCGGTCGGAGCAATCCGGCCGGGTTTCCATTGCGGATCGGGTTCCCCCGAATCAGGTAAAGTTGGACTGAAACAGAAAGATGGACAACCAGAACATCCGCATTCGCCTGAAGGCGTACGATCATCGGGTGCTAGACAACAGCACGAAGGAGATCGTCAATACGGCGAAGCGTACGGGTGCGCGGGTTCGGGGTCCTATCCCGCTGCCGACGCATATTGAACGGTTTACCGTAAACCGCTCCCCCCACGTGGATAAGAAAAGCCGCGAGCAGTTCGAAATTCGGACCCATCGCCGGCTGCTCGACATTGTCGAGCCGACCCCGCAGACCGTGGACGCTCTCATGAAACTCGACCTCGCCGCTGGCGTAGATGTCGAGATTAAACTCTAAGGTCCAGACGATGCGCACCGGATTGATCGCAAAAAAGCTGGGTATGACCCGGCTGTTCAAGGAAGACGGCACACATGTGCCGGTGACTGTCCTGCAGCTTGATGATCTGCAGGTGGTTGATGTTCGCACCACCGAGCGTGATGGCTACACAGCCGTCCAGCTTGGCGCGGGCAAGGCCAAGGTCAAAAATGTGTCCAAGCCGAACCGCGGCCATTTTGCCAAGGCCAAGGTCGAGCCCAAGAAGAAGCTGGCGGAATTCCGTGTATCGGATGACGCCGTCCTGGAAGTCGGGGCTTCTCTGTCCGCCGCCCATTTCGTGGTGGGGCAGAAGGTGGACGTTACCGGCACCAGCAAGGGTAAGGGTTTTGCCGGCGCGATGAAGCGCTGGAACTTTGCCGGTCTCGAAGCCACCCACGGTGTCTCGATCAGTCACCGTTCGCACGGTTCCACGGGTAACCGCCAGGATCCGGGCAAGGTTTTCAAGAACAAGAAGATGGCCGGCCATCTCGGTTCCGAGCGTATCACTACGCTGAACCTTGAGGTTGCGGCTGTTGACGCCGAAAAGAACCTGATCATGATCCGCGGCTCCGTGCCGGGCGGAAAGAATGAAACGGTTCTCGTTCGTGATGCGATCAAGAAGGCCCGTCATGCCGAGGCGCCGTATCCGGCGGCCCTGGTTGAGGCTGCGGGCTGAGGATAGAGGGCAATGGATTACGAGATCAAAACCCTCGATAACGGAAGCGCAGGTACCGCCAGCCTTCCCGACGAGATTTTCGCCGCAACGCCGCGCACGGACATTCTGGCGCGTGTGGTGCACTGGCAGCTGGCCAAGCGCCGGGCTGGTACGCACAAGGTCAAGGGCATGGGGGAAGTCTCCGGCACGACCAAGAAGCCGTACCGCCAGAAGGGCACGGGTAGCGCCCGCCAGGGTTCGCTGCGTGCGCCGCAGTACCGCACCGGTGGCATCGTTCATGGTCCCGTGGTGCGTGACCATGGCTATGACCTGCCCAAGAAGGTGCGTCGCCTTGGCCTGATTTCCGCCCTGTCGCAGAAGGCGGCGGAAGGCAAGCTGGTGGTGCTCGACGCCGCCACCGCCTCGGGCAAGTCGGCCGAGCTGGCGAAGAAGCTGAAGGTCCTGGGCTGGACATCCGCGCTGATCGTGGATGCCGCGGTTGAAGAGAACTTTGGCCGTGCTGCGCGCAACCTGCCGAAGATCGATATTCTTCCGACGGTGGGCGCCAATGTCTACGACATCCTGAACCACGATGTGCTCGCGATCACGCGCGCCGGGGTTGAGGGTCTGAAGGAGCGTCTGGCATGACCAACATCCTGGCAATCCGCAAGAAGGCGGAACGCATGTCTCGGGAAGCGATGTACGACATCATCCGCTCCCCCCTGATCACGGAAAAGGCGACCGCCCTTTCCGAGAAGAACCAGGTTGGTTTCAAGGTTGCGATCAGCGCCACGAAGCCGGAGATCAAGGTTGCGGTCGAGACGCTGTTTGGCGTGAAGGTTCTGGGTGTGAACACGCTCATCCAGAAGGGAAAGGCCAAGCGCTTCAAGGGACGTCCCGGCCAGCGTTCGGATGTTAAGAAAGCGTTTGTTCAGCTTGCAGAAGGTCAGTCCATCGACCTGACCGCGAAGCTGGTCTGACGCGGGGTGACAAGAAATGGCATTGAAGCACTTTAATCCAGTTACCCCCAGCCTGCGCGGAACGGTTCTGATCGACCGCAAGGAGCTGTGGAAAGGCAAGCCCGTCAAGGGCCTGACCGAGGGGAAGAACAAGAGCGGCGGCCGTAACAACCACGGCCGCACCACCTCGCGTTTCATCGGTGGCGGACACAAGCAGTCCTATCGTTATGTTGACTTCAAGCGTCGCAAGTTCGACGTGGTCGGCACGGTGGAGCGGCTGGAATACGATCCCAACCGTACGGCGTTCATCGCGCTCATCAAGTATGCCGATGGCGAACTGGCCTACATCATCGCGCCGCAGCGCCTGAAGGTGGGTGACGAAGTCATCGCCGGTGCGCGCGCCGATATCAAGCCGGGCAACGCCATGCCCCTGTCTGCCGTTCCGGTGGGCACGATCATCCACAACATCGAGCTCAAGGCCGGTGCTGGTGGCAAGATCGCCCGCTCGGCTGGCACGTATGCGCAGCTGGTCGGCAAGGACATGGGCTATGCCCAGATCAAGCTGCAGTCCGGTGAGCTGCGTGTTGTGCGTGCGGAATGCATGGCCACCATCGGTGCCGTGTCCAACCCGGACAACATGAACCAGCACCTGGGCAAGGCCGGTCGCAATCGCTGGCTGGGCCGCCGCCCGCACAACCGTGGTGTCGTCATGAACCCGGTTGACCATCCGCATGGTGGTGGTGAAGGACGCACTTCGGGTGGGCGTCATCCGGTTACGCCATGGGGCAAGCCGACTAAGGGTTACAAGACCAGGGTCAACAAGCGTACGGACAGTCTGATCATCCGTCGCCGGAAGACCGGCAAGTAAGGGGCATTTAAGATGGCACGTTCCGTCTGGAAGGGCCCGTTCGTAGACGGGTATCTGCTGAACAAAGCCGATGCATCGCGCGCGTCGGGCCGTAACGAAGTGATCAAGATCTGGTCGCGTCGATCCACCATCCTGCCGCAGTTCGTCGGACTGACGTTCGGCGTCTATAACGGGCACAAATTCCTGCCCGTGCAGGTTTCCGAGAACATGGTGGGCCACAAGTTCGGTGAGTTCTCACCGACCCGTACCTTCACGGGTCATTCTTCGGACAAGAAAGCGAAGCGGGGCTGAACATGAGCAAGCCTAAGCATCCGCGCACGCTCGCGGAAACCGAGGCGCAGGCGCTGACGCGGAACATCCGCATCAGCCCGCGCAAGCTGAACCTTGTTGCGGGCCTGATCCGCAACAAGCCGGCCGCGCAGGCAATCGCCACCCTCACATTCTCCAAGCGTCGCATTGCCCAGCAGGTCAAGAAGACGCTGGAAAGTGCGATCGCCAATGCCGAGAACAACCATCAGCTGGACGTTGACCAGCTGGTTGTTGCCCGCGCTGAGGTGGGCAAGTCGATCGTGATGCGTCGTTTCCACGCACGTGGTCGTGGCCGTTCGGCCCGCATCGAGAAGTTCTTCAGCCACCTGACGATCGTCGTGGCCGAAAAGAAGCCCGAAGCTGAAACCGAAAAGAAGGCGGCCTGATCCATGGGACATAAAGTTAATCCGATCGGGCTTCGGCTCGGTATTAACCGGACATGGGACAGCCGCTGGTACGCCGATGCGGACTACGCCCGCCTGCTGCATGATGACCTGAAGCTGCGCGCCTACCTGCGCCGCAAGCTGGCTGGTGCTGGCGTGTCCCGCGTGGTGATCGAGCGCCCGGCCAAGAAGCCGCGCGTGACCATCTACGCGGCACGCCCCGGCGTGGTGATCGGCAAGAAGGGCCAGGACATTGATGTGCTGCGCAAGGACCTGGCCCGCATGGCCAAGACCGATGTGGCGCTGAACATCGTCGAGATCCGCAAGCCGGAAATCGATGCGACCCTGGTGGCCGAGAACATCGCCCAGCAGCTCGAGCGTCGTGTGGCCTTCCGTCGCGCCATGAAGCGCGCCGTGCAGTCCGCCATGCGCCTGGGTGCGCAGGGTATCCGGATCAACTGCTCGGGCCGCCTTGGCGGCGCGGAAATCGCGCGCGTCGAGTGGTATCGTGAAGGTCGGGTGCCGCTGCATACGCTGCGTGCGGATATCGACTACGGTGTGGCGACCGCCAAGACGACCTATGGCACCTGTGGTGTGAAGGTCTGGATCTTCAAGGGCGAGATTCTTGCCCATGATCCGCTGGCGCAGGACCGTCGCGCCGCCGAACAGGCCCCGCAGCGCTAATTGCGGGGTCCAATGGACCTAGATGCGCCAGGCGGCGCGTGAGGATTTGAAAAATGCTTTCTCCCAAGCGGACAAAGTACCGCAAGGCCCACAAAGGGCGCATTCATGGGTTGGCCAAGGGCGGCACAACCCTGAATTTCGGGGCTTTTGGCCTGAAGGCTCTCCAGCCTGAACGGATCACGGCCCGCCAGATCGAAGCGGCCCGCCGGGCCATTACCCGCGCCATGAAGCGTGCGGGTCGCGTCTGGATTCGGATTTTCCCTGATCTTCCGGTCTCGACAAAGCCGGCAGAAGTGCGTATGGGGTCCGGCAAGGGGTCGCCCGAATATTGGGTGGCTCGTGTGAAGCCGGGTCGAATCCTGTTCGAGATCGAAGGCGTGCCGCCGGAAGTCGCGCGTGAAGCGCTGGCTCTCGGTGCGGCAAAGCTGCCGATCAAGACCAAGTTCGTGACCCGTATCGGAGAGGCGTGAGATGGCAAAGGCAACAAAGCCCGCCGATCTGCGTGCCAAGACTGTTGAAGAACTGGATACGCTTCTCGTCGATCTGAAGCGCGAGCAGTTCAATCTTCGGTTTCAGCATGCGACCGGCCAGACCGAGGGGCAGTCCCGTATGCGCGTGGTGCGTCGTGAGATCGCGCGCGTGAAGACGATTGCGACCGAGGTTGTTAAGAAGAGTTCTGCTGGCCACGCGCCGGCAGCAAAGTCCTGAAGGGAGACGGGCGATGCCAAGGCGCGTCCTGACCGGGCGGGTAACGAGCGACAAGATGGACAAGACCGTTACGGTTCTTGTCGATCGTCGCATTATCCACCCGCTGTATAAGAAGTTCATTCGCCGCTCGAAGAAGTATGCGGCGCATGACGGCTTGAACGAATGCAAGGTGGGCGACACGGTGCGCATTGAAGAATGCAAGCCGATTTCCCGCCGCAAGACCTGGACGGTCGTTGTCCGGAATGGCCAGCCGCTCGCGGCAGCCGCCGGTGCTGCGTCTGGCGCCCAGGCGTAAAGAAGGCATAGACCATGATCCATCCCGAGACCAACCTTGACGTCGCCGACAATTCCGGCGCCCGTCAGGTGCAGTGCATCAAGGTACTGGGCGGTTCCAAGCGGAAGTCTGCCTCGGTCGGCGACGTGATTGTCGTGTCCGTCAAGGAAGCCATTCCCCGCGGCAAGGTCAAGAAGGGCGACGTTCACCAGGCGGTGATCGTGCGCACTTCCTACCCCGTGCGCCGGGCTGATGGCAGCGCCATCCGTTTTGACCGCAACGCGGCCGTGCTGATCAACAAGCAGCAGGAGCCGATCGGTACCCGTATCTTTGGCCCGGTCGTGCGTGAGCTGCGTGCCCGCAAGTTCATGAAGATCATCTCGCTGGCACCGGAGGTGCTGTAATGGCTGCTCGTATCAAGAAGGGTGACCAGGTTCTGGTCACCACCGGTGGTTCCAAGGGAACCCGTGGCGAGGTCGTTACGGTCCTGCCCGCAGCCAACAAGGCCGTGGTGCGTGGCGTAGCCATTGCGAAGCGTCACACCCGTCCTTCGCGCATGGGTGAGCAGGGCGGCATTGTCCAGAAGGAAATGCCGGTGCACCTGTCCAACCTGAAGCTGATCGACCCCAAGAGCGGCGACCCGACGAAGGTCGGCTTCCGCGTTCTGGAAGATGGTCGCAAGGTTCGTGTCGCCAAGGCGACCGGCGAAGTAATCGAAGGCTGAGGGGGCGGGAATGTCTGAAGTGAAAGAAGCCCGCGCCCTGCCGCGCATGCAGCAGCGTTATCAGGACGAGCTGCGCGCGAAGCTGCGTGAGGAATTCGGGTACAAGAACGAGATGCAGGTTCCGCGTCTCGAGAAGATTGTCCTGAACATGGGTGTTGGCGAAGCCGCTGGCGACCAGAAGAAGCTCGACGCGGCGGTCAAGGAAATGACCCTTATCGCTGGTCAGAAGCCGGTCAAGACGGTTGCCAAGAAGGCGATCGCCGGCTTCAAGATCCGTGAAGGTCTGCCCATCGGGTGCAAGGTGACGCTGCGCCGTGCCCAGATGTTCGAATTCCTGGATCGTTTCGTGACGATCGCCCTGCCGCGCGTGCGTGATTTCCGCGGGCTGCCGGCGAACAAGGGTTTCGACGGCCGTGGCAACTTCGCGATGGGGCTGAAGGAACAGATTGTCTTCCCGGAAATCGAATACGACAAGGTAGACGAGATCCGCGGCATGGACATCATCTTCGTGACCACTGCGAAGACGGATGCGGAAGCGAAGGCTCTGCTGAAGGCGTTTGATCTGCCCTTCGCTGCATAAAATGTAGCGAAAGGGCTTCCGTCTGAAGTCCAGAAGACCTAATACACACGTTGTTTGGAAAACCGTTGGGACTGGCCCGACAGGTTCCGGAGGGTAAAACAAGGCATGGCCAAAATTTCCGCCGTAAACCGGAATGTCAAGCGCGAGCGCATGGCAGACCGGGACCGGGCTAAGCGGACTGCATTGAAGAACATCATCATGGACCGGTCTCTGCCGGTTGAAGATCGCTTCGATGCGTCGCTCAAGCTTGCTGAACTTCCTCGCAATGGCTCGCGCGTGCGCGTGCGCCTGCGCTGCAAGCTCACCGGGCGTCCTCGCGCCAATTACAGAAAGTTTGAACTCTGCCGTATCGCCCTGCGCGACCTGGCCTCTAATGGTCAGATCCCGGGCATGGTCAAGTCAAGCTGGTAAGGGCAGGGAACGATGTCACTTTCTGATCCTTTGGGTGATCTGCTCACCCGGATCCGCAACGCGCAGCGTGCACGGCATGCTGCCTGCGTGGCGCCGGCTTCCAAGCTGCGCGCCAGTGTTCTCGAGGCGCTTCGCCGCGAGGGGTATATCCGTGGTTTCTCGCGTGAGGAACTGCGCAAGGGTGTGGCCCAGCTGCGCATCGAGCTGAAATATCTCGATGGCGAGCCGGTCATCAAAGAAATCCACCGTGTGTCCAAGCCGGGGCGCCGCGTCTATTCCAAGATCAAGGAACTGCCGCGTGTCTATGCCGGGCTGGGTGTGTCGATCCTGTCGACGCCGCGTGGTGTTCTGTCCGATGCGGAGGCCCGCGCTGCCAATGTTGGCGGTGAAGTCCTCTGCCGTGTGTTCTGAGGAGGGATAAATGTCGCGAGTGGGCAAATATCCCGTCGAAGTTCCGTCGGGTGTTCAGGTTTCCGTTGCTGGTGGCGTGCTGACCACGAAGGGCAAGCTTGGCGAGCTCAAGCTGCCGCTGTCCGGTCACGTTGCCGTTGATGTTGCGGATGGCAAGGTTGCGGTAAAGCCGGTTGGCACCGAAGCCCAGGCCCGCATGATGTGGGGCACCACGCGCTCCCTGATCGCGAGCATGGTCAAGGGTGTGTCGGAAGGGTTTTCCAAGACACTGGAAATCTCCGGGACCGGTTACCGTGCTGCGGTGCAGGGCAAGAACCTGGTCATGAACCTCGGTTATTCGCATGATATCGTCTATGCGATTCCCGAAGGGATCAAGATCACCACCCCGCGGCCGACGGCCGTGACTGTCGAGGGGATCGACAAGCAGCGGGTTGGTCAGGTTGCGCTTGATATCCGTAGCTTCCGCAAGCCTGAGCCCTACAAGGGCAAGGGTGTCCGTTATGAAACGGAAACCATCCGTCGCAAGGAAGGCAAGAAGAAATAATGAGCACGCAGAAGGATCTGCGGGAGCGGCGGCGCCAGCGTCTCCGTTTCCAGCTTCGCCTCAAGAGTGGTGGCCGTCCGCGTCTGTCGGTGTTCCGTTCGGGCAAGAATATCTACGCGCAGGTGATCGACGATGCCGCTGGCCGCACGCTGGCCGCAGCTTCGACCCTCGACAAGGATCTGCGTTCCACCCTCAAGGGTGGTACGGACGTGAAGGCAGCCGGTGCAGTCGGCAAGCTTCTTGCCGAGCGCGCGGTGGCTGCTGGTGTGTCGAAGGTCGTTTTCGACCGCGGCTCGTATCTGTATCATGGGCGTATCAAGGCCCTGGCGGAGGCTGCCCGTGAGGGCGGTCTCTCGTTCTGACGAAAGGGTCACGCATAATGGCACGTGAACCGAGAGAAGGCGGCCGGGGTGGTCGCGATCGTGACCGCGAAGGCGACGATCTGGTCGACAAGCTGGTCACGATCAATCGTGTTGCCAAGGTTGTAAAGGGCGGTCGCCGCTTTGCATTCGCGGCACTGGTTGTTGTTGGTGACCAGAAGGGTCGCGTAGGGTTCGGCGCGGGCAAGGCCCGTGAGGTTCCCGAGGCGATCCGCAAGGCAACCGACCGCGCCAAGCGGACGATGATCCGCGTTCCGATGAAGGAAGGCCGTACGCTGCATCACGATGTGGCCGGTCACTTCGGAGCGGGCAAGGTTGTCCTGCGCTCTGCTGATGCAGGCACGGGAATCATTGCCGGTGGTCCGATGCGCGCCGTGTTCGAGAGCCTGGGCATCAATGACGTGGTGGCCAAGTCGCTCGGCACCCGCAACCCGCACAACATGGTCAAGGCGACGTTCGCCGCGCTGGAGCGTTGCGCCAGCCCGCGTTCGGTTGCCAACCGCCGTGGCAAGAAGGTTTCGGACATTCTGGGGCGCCGCGAGGCTGCGGTAGCGACGGAGGCTGCGGCCGATGTCTGATACCAAGGCAACCATTCGCGTTACCCAGGTGCATTCTGGCAATGGCCAGAAGCCGGGCCAGCAGGCTACGCTGGTGGGCCTGGGCCTGAACAAGATCGGTCGTACCCGCGAGCTGGAGGATACCCCTTCGGTTCGTGGCATGATCCGCAAGGTGTCCCACCTGATCAAGGTGGAGGATTGAGATGAACCTGAACGAACTTCGTGACAACGAGGGCGCACGCTATCGCAAGAAGCGCCTTGGTCGCGGCATCGGCTCTGGCAAGGGCAAGACGTCGGGCAAGGGTGTGAAGGGTCAGAAGGCACGCTCCGGTGTGTCGCTGAACGGTTTTGAAGGCGGTCAGCTGCCCATCTACCGTCGTCTGCCCAAGCGCGGCTTCAAGAACATCTTCCGCAAGGACTATGCGGTGGTGAACTTGGGCGTGCTCGACAAGGCGATTGCTGCTGGCAAGATCGATGCCAAGGCCGTGGTGACGGAAGAGATCCTGACCAAGGCCGGTCTGGCCGGGTCAGGCCGCTTTGACGGCATCCGCCTGCTTGCCGATGGCGCGCTGAACCACGCCGTGACCATTGAAGTGTCCGGTGCTTCGGCCGGTGCCATTGCCGCCGTTGAAAAGGCTGGTGGCAAGGTGCAGGTCAAGGTCCAGAAGCAGCAGGCTCCTGCCGCCGAATGACCGGCTGGGGGCACAGGCACGTTCTGTACCCGAAGCATGATAAAAGCGATGCTGCTTGCACTCGGCGGGCGCATCGCTTTATTACTTTCTGCGGTTTTTTTTATCATGACAGCGTCCCGTTTTCGGCGGTGGCGCTGTTCTTGTGAAAGGATGGGCGCATGGCCTCCGCGGCCGAACAGTTGGCTGCCAATCTGAATTTCAGCTCCTTTGCCAACGCAACGGAACTGAAGAAGCGTATCTGGTTTACCCTTGGTGCGCTGATCGTCTACCGGATTGGCACCTATATCCCCGTCCCTGGCGTCGATGCGACGGTGATGGGGCAGCTTCTGGCCCGGCATCAGGGCGGTATCCTGGGTATGTTCGATATGTTCACGGGTGGTGCGCTAGGGCGCATGACCGTGTTCGCACTCAACATCATGCCCTATATCAGTGCCTCGATCATCGTGCAGCTCATGTCGGCGGCCATTCCCTCCCTTGAGGCCCTGAAGAAGGAAGGCGAGGGCGGGCGGCGCAAGCTGAATGAATATACCCGCTACCTGACGGTGGTCATTGCGCTGTTCCAGGCCTACGGCATCGCCATCGGGCTGGAGAACATGCATACGGAGGCGGGCTCGGCCGTTGTCTCGCCGGGGCTGTTCTTCATCGTCTCGTGCGTGCTGACGCTGGTGGGCGGCACCATGTTCCTGATGTGGCTGGGCGAGCAGATAACGTCGCGGGGGGTCGGGAACGGCATCTCGCTGATCATCTTCGCAGGTATCGTGGCAAACCTGCCCAATGCGCTCGCAAGCCTGTTCCAGCTTGGCTATACCGGGGCGCTCTCGCCCTTCTTCGTGCTGGTCTTCCTGGTGCTGGCCGCGGTGACCATCGCGTTCATCGTGTTCATGGAACTGGCACAGCGGCGCGTGGTGATCCAGTACCCCAAGCGGCAGGTCGGCCAGCGCATGTTTGGCGGTGACTCGACGCATATGCCGCTCAAGGTGAACACCGCGGGCTCGATTCCGCCGATCTTCGCCTCATCGGTGCTGCTGATTCCCGTGACCATTGCGGGATTCGTCAATAACAGTTCGATGCCTGGCTGGCTGTCCTTCCTGGGGCAATCGCTGGGGCAGGGGCAGCCGCTCTACATGCTGTTCTATGCGGCGATGATCGTGTTCTTCTCGTATTTCTATGCGGCGGTGACGTTCAACTCGCAGGAGACGGCGGAGAACCTGCGCAAGCAGGGCGGCTTTGTGCCCGGCATCCGGCCTGGCGCCAATACGGCGGCGTTCTTTGACCGGATCCTGACGCGCATCACGACGATTGGCGCGCTCTATCTTGTCGCTGTCTGCCTGTTGCCGCAGATCCTGATCAGCCATTACAACGTGCCGTTCTATTTTGGTGGTACGAGTCTGATCATTATCGTGACCGTGACGATCGATACCGTAACACAGGTGCAGTCGCATCTGGTGGCGCATCAGTATCAGGGCCTCATGCGTCGCGGACGGGGCCGAAAGGGCAAAATGCGGTGAATATTATTTTTCTCGGGCCGCCGGGTGCTGGAAAAGGCACCCAGTCAAAGCGGCTGGAAGAACGCTACGGAATCGCCCAGATTTCAACCGGCGACATGCTGCGGGCTGAAGTCGCGACCGGCAGCCCGCTCGGGCAGAAGGTCAAGGCGGTCATGGCGAACGGGCAGCTTGTGTCCGATGACCTGATCATTTCCATGATTGAAAACCGCATCCGCCAGCCGGACTGCGCCAAGGGGTTCATCCTTGATGGATTCCCGCGCACGCGGGCTCAGGCGGAAGCGCTTGACGCCATGCTGGCCCGCAGCGGGCAGCACATCGATGCGGTGCTGCTGCTCGATGTGGACGAGGATGCCCTGGCCGACCGGATCGCGGGCCGTTACACCTGCGCCAAGTGCGGCGCGGGGTATAACGACGTGTCCAAGCGGCCGAAGGTGGAAGGCACATGCGATGTATGTGGTGGCCACGAGTTCATCCGCCGCGAGGATGACCGCCGGGACACCGTAGCCGCGCGCCTGAAGACCTATCGGGAACTCACGGCGCCGATCCTGCCTTATTACGAGGCGGAAGGCCGTCTGTACCGTGTGGATGGCATGGCGGATATCGATGACGTGACGAAGCAGGTCTTTGGTGTTATCGACTGTATCACTAAAAAGTGATGCAAAATAATTGACTCAATGGGGGGCAGCAGTATATTGCGCGCCCTCAAGGTATGAGCGTCGTGTGAGTCGTCCATGAGGGGCGGCTCGTAGGGCCAGAATGTATGATGATGGGGTTGGCCGGTCCGTAAACCGGTATGTTCACGATGCTCCCGCCAGACAGGGCGGGTGGTGTGACGCAGCCCTGCCTGATAGTTAGTGCCCTGAATCAGGGCGGACGAGGAGTAAGTGGCGTGGCACGTATTGCCGGCGTGAACATCCCTAGCAACAAGCGGGTCACAATTGGCCTTCGTTATATCTATGGTATCGGGGCCACCAAGGCCCAGGCGATCTGCGACAAGCTGGAAATTCCGGCTGAGCGGCGCGTCAACGAACTGTCTGACGATGAGATCGGCAAGATCCGTGAACTGATCGACAGCGATTACCGCGTTGAAGGTGACCTTCGCCGTGAAGTGGCGATGAACATCAAGCGCCTGATGGACCTCGGCTGCTACCGTGGCCTGCGCCACCGTCGTGGCCTGCCTGTCCATGGTCAGCGGACTCATACCAACGCCCGTACCCGCAAGGGTAAGGCCGTGGCTATTGCGGGCAAGAAGAAGGCGACCCGCTAATCAGCGGATTGCCTGGTATGAGTGCATGGAGCCTGCGGGTTCCGTGCACCGTTTGAACTGACAGGATCGAGAAAATTATGGCGAAAGCTGCGGCTCCGCGTATTCGTAAGAAAGAGCGGAAAAACATCATCTCCGGTGTGGCGCATGTGCTGTCCACCTTCAACAACACCATGATCACCATCTCGGATGCGCAGGGCAATGCGATTGCCTGGTCTTCCGCTGGTGCCCAGGGTTTCAAGGGCTCGCGCAAGTCCACGCCGTATGCGGCGCAGGTTGCTGCTGAAGATGCAGGCCGCAAGGCCCGCGAGCACGGCATGGAAACGCTGGAGATCGAGGTTTCCGGTCCGGGTTCGGGGCGTGAGAGCGCCCTGCGCGCGCTGCAGGCTGTCGGTTTCTCGATCACGGCCATCCGTGACATGACGCCGGTGCCGCATAACGGCTGCCGCCCCCGCAAGCGCCGTCGCGTCTGATACGCCGTCTGCCTTAGTCGTATTTCCCCTGCATGCAGGGGAAGATTGTCATTCCGGTATCCTGCCAAAGGGTACCATCTGCCACTTTCGGGTGGCAGATCAGTCTTGAAAGGCCATTACCTTGGTCCTCCAGAAAAACTGGCAATCCCTGATCAAGCCGGAAAAGCTGGAAGTCGAACCGGGGGCGGAACCTTCACGCATTGCTACCGTCGTAGCCGAGCCGCTGGAACGCGGCTTCGGCATGACGCTGGGCAACGCGATCCGTCGGGTTCTGCTGTCGTCCCTGCAGGGGGCTGCGGTTACGGCAATCCAGATTGACGGCGTGCTGCATGAATTCTCGTCGGTGGCGGGCGTTCGTGAAGACGTGACCGACATCGTGCTGAACATCAAGCAGCTCGCGCTGCGCATGCATGGCGAAGGCCCCAAGCGCATGGTGCTGACGGCCACTGGCCCTGGTGAAGTGCGTGCCGGCCAGATCCAGACCGGGCATGACATTGAAGTCATGAACCCCGATCTCGTGATCTGCACCCTTGATGAAGGGGTGAAGTTCGGGATGGAATTCACCGTGAATATGGGCAAGGGCTATGTTCCGGCAGCGGCAAACCGCCCGGAAGATGCGCCGATTGGCCTGATCCCGGTCGATGCCATCTACTCGCCGGTCCGTCGCGTGTCATACAAGGTGGAGCAGACCCGCGTGGGTCAGGTCACCGATTATGACCGCCTGCTGCTGACGGTGGAAACCAACGGCGCCGTGACCCCTGAAGATGCCGTGGCCCTGGCCGCGCGTATCCTGCAGGATCAGCTTCAGCTGTTCATCAACTTCGATGAGCCGCGCACGGTGCGTACGGAAGAGCCGCAGGATGACCTGCCGTTCAACCGCAACCTGCTGCGCAAGGTTGATGAGCTTGAGCTGTCGGTCCGTAGCGCCAACTGCCTGAAGAACGACAACATCGTCTATATCGGTGATCTGGTTCAGAAGACCGAGCAGGAGATGCTGCGCACCCCGAATTTCGGCCGCAAGTCGCTCAACGAGATCAAGGAAGTCCTGACCGCCATGGGGCTTTCACTGGGTATGAATGTGCCGGCATGGCCGCCGGAAAATATCGAAGATCTGGCCAAGAGGCTCGACGAGCCGTTCTGATCCTCCGAACCGGATAAAACAGGAAATTACATCATGCGTCACGGTGTTGCCGGCCGTAAGCTCGGCGTTACCTCGTCCCATCGACAGGCCATGTTTCGCAACATGGCTGTCGCCCTGATCAAGCACGAACAGATCACCACCACGCTGCCCAAGGCGAAGGAACTCCGCCCGGTCGTGGAAAAGCTGATCACCCTTGGCAAGCGCGGCGATCTGCATGCCCGCCGCCAGGCTTTCGCCCAGCTGCGTGACGACAAGATCGTGTCCAAGCTGTTTGCTGCCGTGGCTGACCGCTACAAGGCGCGTTCGGGTGGTTACACCCGCGTGCTGCGTGCAGGCATGCGCCATGGCGATGCGGCCGATATGGCTGTGATCGAACTGGTTGACCGCGACGTGTCGGCCAAGGGCCAGGACAGCGGTCCGCGCCCCGAGGCCGCCACGGAAGAAAACCTGGCAGCCTGAGGAACCCTGTTCCTTCAAGGAAACCCGGCTTTATGCCGGGTTTTTTTGTGTCCTGAACCTAATTGATCTTTTTTCATCGTTATATAGATATACAGGCGGTATTTCGTACATTACTGATTAATACACTTGGCTTCTGTTCAAAAGACGTCGTGCCATATCGTCTGGCCTGAAGGCGGGCGATGCGTGACATCTTTTATCAATCGGTGTTTTCAAAAAATCTCTTACCAGCAGGGTTTTACCTGTGCGGCAGGATGGGGCGTAGAACATGGCAGCAAAAATCTGGGGGCATTTGTTACGGCGCGGGCTTTATGCCATGGCCAGCGTGATGATGCTGTGCGGCGCGGCGCAGGCGGCCTCCGTGCGGGTGGGCTATATTCCGGTCATCGGTTCGGCACCGCTTTTTGTCATGCAGGGCACGAACTGGGGGCAGGATGCGGGCATGGATTTGCAGCTTGTGCGCTTCCAGTCCGGGCCGCAGGCCATACAGGCGCTGATTTCGGGCAAGATTGATGCCTATGTGGCGGGCGTGCTGCCGCTGTTGCAGGCCCGCGCGCATGGGGCGGATGTCAAGGTGGTGGCCAGTGCGGCGACGGAGGAACTCGAAGTTGTCGCGCGCGGGGATCTGGCAACGGGCCTGCCCGAGCAGCCTGCAACGTTCCCCCCTGACGCGCTGCGCCAGCGCCTGGCTGACTTTACGGCCAAGGATGGCCACAAGCCCAAGATTGCCGCCCAGCCGCTCGGTTCGGTGCCAGATACGTTGCTGCGCTACTGGCTGAAGGTAGGCAACGGACTCGACCCGGCGCAGGTGGCCGACATTGTCGGTATTGATATCGATGCTGCCCAGCAGGCCTTTCTGGCAGGCGCGGTGGATAGCGCCATCCTGCGTGAACCCGCGCTGACCATCATCCGCCATCGTCTGCCCGCAACACGGGTGCTGGCCTCGGGTCATGACCTCATGCCCGGCCAGCCGGGATCGGTGCTGGCCATCGTCAATGCAAACGCGCCTGACCGGGCGGCGTGGAAACCAGCGTTTGTCGGCGCTTTCGTCAAGGCCACGCAGCTTCTTGCAACCGACCCCGAGCAGGCAGCGCCTTACGTGCAGCAGGCACTTGGCGGCGGCATGCTACCCAAGGCGATCATTGTCGAGGCGCTGAAGGCCTCGGCAGGTGGCTATGTGTCCGATCCCGAGCGGATTATGGCGGCCGTGGGCAAATTGCAGGATTTCGAGGTTGAAAGCGGCCTGCTGCGCAAGGCGGAGCCGGTGGCCGACCTGTTCGATCTTGAAACCTACCGGCAGGCCCGGCCATGAGTCAGGCCCGCGCCCGCCTGCTGCGCCCCGCTCTCGGGCTGACTGGGCTGGCTGTGCTGTTTGGCGTGTGGGAAGGAGCGGTGCGTGGGGGGTGGATACAGTCCGGTTTCCTGCCTGCGCCCTCCAGCCTCGGCCCGGCATGGCTGGATGAGGTGCGCAGCGGGGCATGGGTGCAGGCCATCCGTGACAGCCTGACCCATTACCTGACGGGCCTCGTAGCCGGCTCGGTCACGGGCACGCTGGTTGGGCTGCTGTGTGGGGCGCTGCCGGTGCTTGATGGCCTGCTCTCGGGCATCGTGCGGGTGCTGCGCCCCATTCCGGGCCTGGCGTGGGTGCCGTTCGCCATATTGTGGTTCGGGCTGAATACGGCGGGGGCCACGTTCATCATCGCCATCTCGGTCTTCTGGATCAATTTTTACGCCGCTTACGGGGCGGTACGCGCCATCGACCCGGACCTGTACGAGGTTGCCGCCGCCTTCGGGCATGGGGGCTTCTGGGCGCGGTTGCGCACGGTGGTGCTGCCTGCCGCAAGCCCCGGCGTGCTCGATGGGCTGCGCACGGGCATCGGGCAGGCCTGGATGTCAGTCGTGGCGGCGGAGCTGTTCGGCGTGCCGGGCATTGGCGCGCGGATGATGCAGGCGTCAAGCCTGCTCGCAACCGATCTGGTGGTGGTCTACATGCTTACCATGGCGTTGCTCTATGCCGTGACCGACATGCTGTTCATGCTGGTGCGGCGCAGGCTTCTGGGCTGGCAGGGATGAACACGATGGCAAAATGCGAAACAGACCCCGCCAGCACGGCGGAAATCGTGGTGCGGCTGGAGAATATCGGCCTGTCGCACGATCACGGGCGCAGTTTCATCCTGCGTCATGTCGATCTTGAAATCCGGGCCGGTGAGTTCGTGGCGCTGCTTGGTCCTTCAGGCGTGGGCAAGTCCACGCTGCTGCGCGTCATCATGGGGCTTATGCCCCCAAGCGAGGGGCAGGTGAGCCTGCAATCGCGCCCCGCGCAGGCGCATCGGCCCGCCGCCATGGTGTTTCAGGATGCCAAGCTCATGCCGTGGCGCAGCGTGCGGCGCAATGTAGAACTCGGGCTTGAGGGGCTGGGGCTGAACCGTGCCGAGCGCCATGCCCGCGCCATGGCCGCCCTTGAACTGGTGGGACTGGCCGACAGGGCGGCACGCTGGCCCCGCCAGCTTTCGGGCGGGCAGCGCCAGCGCGTTGGCGTGGCACGGGCGCTGACGGTCGAGCCTGACCTGCTGCTTATGGATGAACCCTTTGGCGCGCTTGATGCGATTACGCGCGCCAGCCTGCAGCGCGAATTGCTCGACATTCATGCCCGCAGGCAGGGCACGGTGCTGTTCGTGACCCATGACCTTGACGAGGCCCTGCTGCTCGCTGACCGGATCATCATCCTGCACGGCCACCCGGCAGGCGTGAAGGGTGACTTCATGGTGGGGCCACGCCCGCGTGAGGGGGCTGCCGTGCAGGCCATGGCCGAGCGGATGAGGCGGCTCATTGCCGGTGAACCCGACCCCGGCGAGGATGCGGCCTATTGGCAGGCATCGGAGATATGATAAGTCTCGGCACTCACCCTGCCTGGCGCAGGTGGGCATGAAGGCATGGGGGCAGGGCGGTCGGGCCTGTGCTCCCGGCAAGCACAGGGAAGACAGAACATGACAAATCCCCCCAATCTTGAAGCGCATCTCGAGGAAGGCATTGGCCGCCTTCAGGATGGGCTGGATGGTTTTGTCGGTGATTCCGGCATGCCGCTGTCAGCCCGCATGCAGGGTGCGGGCGGTGCAGCCCAGCAGGGCATGGGCGAGATCTGCGACAGCCTGCGTGACGTGACCGCCGACCGCCCGCTCGTGGCGCTGCTTGGCGCCTCTTTTCTCGGCTTTATCGTGACCGCGTTCCTGCGCCGCAGGCGCGGCTGAGGCAACATATGCCATGCTGCCGCGTTGAATGGGGCATGACTGATTTGCAAGGAAATAAGCCATGCTGAAACTGGCGCTGTTTTTTCTTATTGTCTCGCTGGTGGCCGGCGTGTTCGGCTTCAGCGGCATTTCCGCCGTTTCGGCCGGAATGGCGAAGATTTTGTTCTTTATCGCCATTCTCTGCTTTGTGGTCGTGGTGCTGCTGGTACTGTTCTCGGCCAATACATTATTCCGGTAGCAACCGGTCCGGCTTTATCGAAAAAACCCCCTGTGCCATGCGGCCCAGGGGGTTTTTCATGCCTATTTGTTCGTGTCCTTCTGGATGAAGGAGGGCAGGAGGGGATTATCCTTCTGCAGCGATTTCTTGCTGGGCAGGCGCGAGGCATCCCACCCGCCGCCAAGTGCCTGCACCAGGCTCACGCTATCGACCATGCGCTGCTGCTGGATGCCAAGCAGCGTCTCGGCATCGCTCAGGGCCGAGTTCTCGTTGGTGATGACGGTGGTGTAGATCGCGGTGCCGGCCTGGTACTGGTTGAGCGAGACCTCGACCGTGCGGTTGGCAAAGTCGAGCGCCTTCTGCTGCTGGCGGCTCTGCTCGGCCAGGATGCGCAGGTTGGAGAGCTGATCTTCCGTGTTCTGCAGGGCGGTCAGCACGGTCTGGCGGTAGGTGGCCACCGCGCTGTCATACTGGGCGTTGGCCTCATGCACGGCCGCCGTGCGCGAGCCGCCTTCAAACAGCACTTCGGTGGCGGACGCGCCAAGCGACCACACCCGGTTCATGGCCTGCATCAGCGAGGTCACCGGGTCGCCGCCACTTTGTGAATAGCTGGCATTGATGGTGATGTCGGGGAAGAAGGCCGCCATGTCGGCCCCGATCATGGCGTTGTATTCCTCCATCGTGCGCTCGGCGGCGGCAATGTCGGGGCGGCGTTGCAGCAGGTCGACTGGCACGCTGACCGGAATGGGCGGCACGGTGCGCGACAGCTCCGCCGGGGCGATCGTGACATCGGCGGGCGGCTTGCCCACCAGCACCGCAATGGCATGCTCATACTGCGCGCGGTTGATGCCCGCCTGCACCAGCGAGGCCCGGTTCTGCTCCAGCGTGGTGCGGGCCTGCAGCACGGCGGTGGGGTCTGCCGTGCCCGCCTCGAACTGGTTCTGGGTTATCTGCAACGCCTGTTCATTGAAGTGGACATAGCGCTGCAAAAGGTCGGTCAGGCTGTCCTGGTAGCGCAGGTTGAAATAGGCCGTGGCCAGTTGCGCCTGATAGGACAGCGTGGCGTTGGCCAGGTCGGCCGCACTCGCCTGCGCCGCCGTTACCTGCTCCTGCACCTGCCGGCGGATCTTGCCCCAGATGTCGAGATCCCAACTGGCGCTCGGGCCGATATCATAGGTGTTGTAGGTCGAGCCCTCCCTGGCGTAATTGCTGCCACTCGAGGAAAGCGACCCCGCCCCATGCCCCGCGCGGTTGAAGCCAAGGCTGCCACTGATGGTGGGGAAAAGCTGGGCGCGTACGCTGTCGATCATGGCGCGCGCGTTACGGTAATTGGCCTCGTACTGCTTCACGTTCTGGTTGGAGATCGCAACCTGCGCCTCCAGGCCGTTCAGCACGGGGTCGTTATAGATGGTCCACCAGTCATGCTTGGGCAGTTCCGCAAGCTTCGGGTTAGCGGTTTCCCAACCGGGTTCAGGCCGCAATTCCTTGAAGCGGGCCGAGACGATGGCGGCGGGGCGATGGTATTTCGGCCCGATCATGCACCCGCTCAGGGCTGCAAGCGGCACGAGGGCCAGGGCAAGACGCAGGCGGCGGCCCGGCGCGTGGCTGGCACGGATGGGGGATGGCGAGGGACGTGTCATCCGGTTCAGGAATCCTGCTGGTGGGAAAGACGATGGCGTCGGGACAGCCGTCCATACAGCCGGTTGAAAAGGTCGCGGCAGGCTACCCCCATATGGTCGAGATAGAGATAGACAACCGGCGTGGTATAAAGCGTGAGCGCCTGGCTGACGAGCAGCCCCCCCACGATGGCGATGCCCAGCGGGCGGCGCAGCTCCGAGCCATAGCCATGGCCGAAGATGAGCGGCAGCGCGCCCAGGGCTGCGGCGAACGTGGTCATCATGATCGGGCGGAAGCGCAGCAGGCAGGCGGTGCGGATGGCCTCGAGCGCGGTATGCCCCTCATCGCGCTCGGCGGTAATGGCGAAATCGACCAGCATGATGGCGTTTTTCTTCACGATGCCGATCAGCAGGATCACCCCGATCATGGCAATAAGCGAGAACGCCTCCCCAAAGAACTGCAGCGCCAGCAGCGCACCCACCCCGGCGGAGGGCAGGGTGGAGAGAATGGTCAGCGGGTGCACGTAGCTTTCATACAGGATGCCCAGCACCATGTACACCGCGGCCAGGGCGGCAAGGATGAGCAGCGGCTCGTTATTGACCGATTTCTGGAACTGCGCGGCATTGCCCGCGAACGCGCCCTGTATGTTGTCGGGCATGTGCAGGCGCACCATCTCCTCGTTGATGATCTGCACCGCCTGGCTGAGCGAGACGCCATTGCTCAGGTTGAACGAGACCGTGCTCGAGACCGTCTGCCCGTCATGATTGATGCTGAGCGCGGTCTTGGTGGGCTTGAGGGTGGAGACCAGCGTGAGCGGCACCATGGATTCCGAACTGGTGGACACCGCTGAACCGGTCGAGGCGCTGTTGCCGCCCGCAAGCTTGTTGGCCACCTGGTTGCGGAAGGATTCGGCACTGAGCTGCGAGGCGGTGGTGCCCGTATCGGTCTTGACGCGGATTGTGTTGGACTGCGTGCCGCCCCCCGCCGTGCCGCCCGCAACACTGACCCAGACCTGCTTGAGCGTGGTCGGGTCCGCCCAGAAGCGGGGCTCGACCTCCATCACCACGCGGTACTGGTTGAGCGCGTTATAGATGACCGAGGCCGAACGCTGGCCATACGCATCATACAGCGTGTTCGATACAAGCTGCGGCGTGATGTTGAGGCGGCTTGCGGTATCGCGGTCGATCTGCACGTCAAGCGCCGAGCCGCCCTGCAGCACATCCGATGAAATATCGGACAGTTCATGATGCTTCTGCAGTGCCGAGACCAGCAGCGGCGTCCATTTGTACAGATCCTTCGAGGAATCGGAATGCAGTGAATACTGGTAGGCCGCATTGCTCTGCCGCCCGCCAATGCGCAACTGGCCCGGCGCCGAGGCATAGAATGTCGCCCCCACCATGTTGCGCAGCCGGCGCGAGATGCGGGCAATGGTCTGGGCGGGGGTGTCGTTTCGCTCCGACTTGTCCTTGAGGGTTACGAACATGTTGGCCTGGTTGGAACTGCCGCGCCCGCCCATGAAGCCCATGACATGCGCCACGTCCCGATCCGCCATGATGGCGGACTGCACGGTATGGACCTGCGACTGCATGGCCTGGAACGAAATCGACTGGTCGCCCATCAGGTGGCCCATCAGCATGCCGGTATCCGATTCAGGGAACAGGCTCTTGGGCATCTTGATGAACAGGCCAACCATGATGGCAATGGTGACGGGCAGCGACAGGATGGTGATGCGCCGGTGCGTGATCGCCCATTCCAGCGAGTGCGCATAGCCCTGCTGGGCGGCATTCAGCCCGCTTTCCAGCCACAGGCCAACGCGCCCGAATACACCACTGCCCGAGGTGGGTTTTTCATACTGCCTGAGCAGGCGCGAGGTCATCATGGGGGTGAGCGAGAGCGACAGCACCATGGAGATGACGATGGTGAGCGACATCGTCATGGCGAATTCATGGAACAGGCGCCCCGCCACCCCGCTGAGCAGCAGGATGGGCAGGAACACCGCAATCAGCGACATTGTGATCGACAGCACCGTGAACGCCACCTCGCGCGTGCCGAGCAGGGTGGCCTGCAGCCGGTCCATGCCCGCCTCCATGTGGCGGCTGATGTTCTCCACCACCACGATGGCGTCATCCACCACGAAGCCGGTGGAAATGGTCAGCGCCATGAGCGAGAGGTTGTCGATTGAATAGCCCATCAGCTTCATCGCGCCGAAGGTGGTGATGATGGAGGTGGGCACGACAATGGCGGGGATGATGGTGATGCGCGGCGAGCGCAGGAACAAAAGCACCACAAGCACCACCAGCACGACCGACAGCACCAGCGTGAACTGCGTATCGGCCAGGGCCGCGCGGATGGTGGTGGAGCGGTCCATGAAGTTGCCAAGGTCCACATCGGCAGGCAATGCGGCCCGCAGCATGGGGATCTGCGCGCGGATCTGGTCGTTGGTGTTGATGATGTTGGCCCCGGCCTGCGCGAAGATGATGGCCAGCACGCCGGACTTGCCATCCACATAGCCCGCGTTGCGCACGTCCTCCACGCTGTCATGCACGTAGGCCACGTCTTCCAGCCGCACGGGGCGGCTGTCATGGTAGGCCACGATCAGGTCGCGATAGGCCTGGGCGTTATGCGCCTGGTCATTGGTGGACAGCACGAAGCGGCTGTCGCCCTGGTCGATGAAACCCTTGGGCGTGTGTGCGTTGGCCGAGGCGAGGGCCGCGCGGATATCTTCAAACCCGATGCCGAATTTGTACAGCGCCAGCGGGTTCATCTCCACCCGCACGGCGGGCAGCGAACTGCCACCGATCTCGACCTGGCCCACGCCCTGAATCTGCGAGAGGTGCTGCTGGAGCACGTTCGAGGCGAGGTCGTAAAGCTGCGGCGGTGTGCGCGTGCGCGAGGTCAGCGCCAGGATCATGACCGGCGCGCCGTTGGGGTTGGCCTTGAAGTAGCTCGGGTTCTGCCGCAGCGAGGAAGGCAGGTCGGCATGGGCGGCCTGAAGGGCGGCCTCCACGTCGCGGGCGGCACCGTTGATGTCGCGGTCAAGCGAGAACTGCAGCGTGATCCGCGCCTGGTTGGCCGATGACTGCGAGGTCATTTCCGTCAGGTCGGCAATGGCGCCAAGGTGCCGCTCGAGCGGGGCGGCCACCGAGCTTGCAATTTCCTCCGGCGAGCCGCCGGCCTGCTGCGCCTGCACCTGTATGACCGGAAAATCCACATTGGGCATGTCGGCCACCGGCAGGGTGGTATAGCCGATAACGCCGCCGAGGATCAGCGCTACCGTCAGCAATACGGTAGCGACCGGCCTGCGTACGAAGATGGCAAGCGGGTTCATGCAGAAGCCTGCGGGCCGGGCTGGCCGCCATCAGGTCTGGCCTGATCCGTTCCACCAAAGCGGCGGGCCAGTTTCTGGCTGATCCCGTCCATGAGCAGGTAGATGACCGGGGTGGTGAACAGCGTGAGCAACTGGCTCACCGCAAGCCCGCCCACGATGGCGATGCCCAGCGGGCGGCGCAGTTCCGAGCCGGTGCCGGTGCCCAGCATCATCGGCACGGCGCCCAGCATGGCTGCCAGCGTGGTCATGAGGATGGGGCGGAAGCGCAGCAGGGCGGCGTGGCGGATGGAGTGCAGCGGCGTCATGCCCTCCACCCGCTCGGCCTCAAGCGCGAAGTCGATCATCATGATGGCGTTTTTCTTGACGATGCCGATCAGCAGCACCAGCCCGATGATGCCCATCACGTCCAGCCCCGATCCCGTCAGCCACAGCGCCAGTAACGCCCCAATGCCAGCCGAGGGCAGGGTGGAGAGAATGGTGATGGGATGGACAAAGCTCTCGTACAGGATGCCCAGCACGATATAAACCGCAACCAGCGCTGCCAGCACCAGCCACGCCTCGTTTGACAGCGAACTGCGGAAGGCCGCCGCCGTGCCCTGGAACGATGTCTGGAAGCTTGAGGGCAGGTGGATGTCCTTCGCCGCCCGCTCGATCGCATCCGTAGCATCCCCCAGCGCATAGCCGGGCCTGACGTTGAACGAGACGGTGGTGGCCGGGAACTGCCCCACATGCGTGATCAGCAGCGGCGCTGTATCCTGCGTAACCGTGGTGACGGAGGAAAGCGGCACCAGCCCCGAGGTGGGCGAGCGGGTGGGGCCGGACGTGCTCTCGCCCGCATTGCCGCTGATGCCCGGCAGGTAGATCTGGCTCAGCGAGCCCATGTCCTGCTGGAAGCTGGGCGTGGCCTCAAGGATCACGCGGTACTGGTTGGACTGGGTGAAGATGGTCGAGATCTGGCGCTGGCCAAAACTGTCATACAGCACGTTGTCGATGGTCTGCGGCGTGATCGAGTAGCGCGCGCCGGTGGTGCGGTCGAGATCGACATGCGCCACGAGTCCCGCCGCCTGCAGGTCCGATGTCACGTCGGACAGCGCTTTTTCCTGCTGCAGGCGGGCGATGAATTTCGGCACCCAGGTGGTGAACTGGCTGTAGTCGGGGTTTTCGAGCAGGAACTGGTACTGCGTGGCGGCGACCGAGGTATCAAGCGAGAGATCCTGCACCGGCTGCACGTACAGTTCAGCCCCCGGTATGTCGGCGGTCTCGGCCCGCAGCCGGGTCGCCACCTGCTGCGCGGTGGATGAGCGCTTGTCCACCGGCTTGAGGTTGATGAGGAAGCGCCCCTGGTTGAGGGTGACGTTCTGCCCGTCCACCCCCACGAAGGAGGACAGGCTGGCCACGTCCTCATCTTGCAGGATGCGCTCGGCAAGTTCCTGCTGGTGGCGCTTCATGGCGCTGAACGAGGTGGACTGCGCCATGACCGATATGCCTTGGATCACGCCCGTATCCTGCACGGGGAAGAAACCCTTGGGAATGATCACCGCCAGCACGCCGGTCAGCATCAGTGTCGCGCCAAACACGCCCAGCGTCAGCCTGCGGTGGCGCAGCACTACATCGAGCGCGCGGCCATAGCCCTCGATCGTGGCGACCGTCCAGCGCTCGATGGCGGCCGACCAGGCCGGTTCGGCATGCTTGGTGTCGTGCTCATGCAAAAGGCGGGCGCACATCATGGGCACCAGCGTGAGCGAGACCACGGCGGAGAGGATGATGGTGACCGCCAGCGTCATGGCGAATTCATGGAACAGGCGGCCTACCACGTCACCCATGAACAGCAGCGGGATCAGCACCGCGATCAGCGATACGGTGAGCGAGATGATGGTGAACCCGATTTCGCCCGCGCCCTTCAGCGCCGCCTGCATGCGGGTATCGCCCATCTCGATGTAGCGGGCGATGTTCTCGATCATGACGATGGCGTCATCCACCACGAAACCCGTGGCGATGGTGAGCGACATGAGCGAGAGGTTGTCGAGCGAGAAGCCGAACAGGTACATCACCGCCAGCGTGCCCACCAGCGACAGCGGCACCGACAGGCTGGGGATCAGCGTGGCTGGCACGTTGCGCAGGAACACGAAGATCACGCACACGACCAGCACCAGCGCCAGGCCCAGTTCAAACTCCACATCCTCCACCGAGGCGCGGATGGTGGTGGTCCGGTCGGTCAGCGGGGTGATGGTGATGCCCGGCGGCAGGGCCTCCTGCAGGCGGGGCAGGGCGTATTTGATGTTGTCCACCACCGAGATCACGTTCGCACCCGGCTGGCGCTGCACGTTCATGACCAGGGCTGGCGTGCGGTTGGCCCAGGCGGCCAGCTCGGTGTTCTCCGGCCCGATCACCACGCTGGCCACGTCGCGGATGCGCACGGGGCCGTTGTTCTGGTAGGCGATGACCTGGTCAAGAAGCTGCTGCACCCCGGTGATCTGGCCATCAATGCGCAGCGTGGTCGCGCGCTTGGGGCCATCGAACGTGCCGGTGGGGGAGTTGATGTTGACGTTACCGATGGTGGTGCGCAGCGTATCAAGGTCTATGCCGAACGAGGTCAGCTTGGGGATGTTGACGCGCACCCGCAGCGCCTTGCGGTTGCCGCCCGAAAGCGTGACCAGCCCCACGCCCGAGATCTGGCTGATCTTCTCGGCCAGGCGGGTATCGACGTAATCCTCCACCTCCGTCAGCGGCATGGTCTTTGACGAGATGCCAAGGGTCACGACCGGCGTGTCGGCGGGGTTGACCTTGGCATAGACCGGGGGCGCGGGCAGGTCGGTCGGCAGCAGGGAATTGGCCTGGTTGATCGCGGCCTGCACTTCCTGCTCGGCAATGTCCATGGTCATGGTCAGGCCAAAGCGCAGCGTAATGACCGATGAGCCGCCCGAGGAGCGCGATGTCATCTGCTCCAGCCCCGACATTTCGCCCAGTTGCGTTTCAAGCGGGGCGGTGACGGAGGTAGCCATCACATCGGGGCTGGCGCCGGGGTAGAAGGTCTGCACCGTGATGGTGGGGTATTCCACCTCCGGCAGGGCCGATACGGGCAGGAAGTGATAGCCCAGCAGCCCCGCCAGCAGGATGGCCAGCATGAGCAGCGTGGTCGCGACCGGACGGTGTATGAAAAGGCGGGAAGGATTCACGCAGCAATCTCCGGCAACGCGCAGGGCAGGTCAGGCAGGGAGGCGGGCAGGCGGGCGCGCACCCTATTGCTTGCCCTTCTGCGGGGCAGGGGTGCTGTCGGCAGGCTGGGGAATGCTGACCTTTACGCCATCACGCAGGTGGTCCACGCCATCGGTCACCACGCGCTCGCCTTCCTTCACGCCGTCGCTCACCACGGTCATGGTGTTGTTGGCATGGCCGGTCTTGACGTTGCGCACTTCCACCGTGCTGTCCGCCTTGACGACGTAAACGAACTGGCCGTTGGGGCCATTTTGCAGGGCATTGGTGGGCACGAGCAGGGCGTCATGGTCGGTGCTGACAAGCATGCGGGCGTTGACGAACTGGTTGGGGAAGAGTTCTTCCTGCGAATTGGGGAAGATCGCGCGCATGCGCACCGTGCCGGTCGAGGTATCGATCTGGCTGTCGAGCACGCTGGCCTGGCCGGTGGCGATCTTGTTGAGGTTGGCGCTGTCCCATGCATCGACCTCGAGCGGCGTGCCTTCGCGCAGGCGGGTGGCCACGGGGCCGATATCGTTTTCGGGCAGGGTGAAGATGACCGAGATCGGCTGCATCTGCGTCAGGATCACGAGGCCATTGGTCTGCCCTGCGGTGATGTAGTTGCCCATGTCCACTTCACGGATGCCCACGCGCCCGTCAACGGGGGCTATGATATGGCAGTACGTGATCTGGAGCTTCTCGTTATCGACAAGCGCCTGGTCGGCCTTGACCGTGCCCTCGAGCTGCTCGACCTTGTACTGCTGGTCCTTGGCCGTCATGGCGGCAACGCTGTTCTGCTGGATCAGGCGCTGGTAGCGGGCGTTATCCACCTGGGCGGCCCTGAGCTGGGCCACGTCCTGCGCGAGCTGGCCTTCGTACTGCGCGAGCAGCACCTCATAGGGGCGGGTATCGATCAGGGCCAGCAGGTCGCCCTTGTGCACATGCTGCCCTTCGGTAAAGAGCACCTGCATCAGGTAGCCATCAATGCGCGACTGCACCGTGACGTTGGTGATGGGCACCACCGTGCCCAGCTCCGTCAGCACCACGGGCATGTCGCCCCGGCTTACGGCGGTGACCGCCACGGGCTGGTCGCCGCTTGCGGCGTGCTTCTTGTTGGTGCCGGCATGGGGGCGCAGGAAAGCGACCGCAAGCACGACCGCCAGCGCCCCGCCCGCCAGGTAGAGCACGCGCCGCCCACGGCGCGGTCGGTCGGTCGGGGGCGTGGGTGTGGCGCTGGCGCGGGGCGGGGGGGGCGTTGTATCCATGCGGTCGGGTTTCTGCCTGCTTGCTGTCGAATGGGGGTCGGTGTGAATAACCGGGCCGTTATGAAAAAAGCGTAAGGTTGAACCGGGGAATACCCCAGTATTAACATGGCGCGTGAATGGAATAAGTTAGGGAATGTAACATCCTGTGCGGCGGGTGGAAGGGCCAAAACGCCAGACGTTTCACAACCGGTCCTTTTGTGTGGCGGTGTGGTCATGACCACTCACCGCAGCCCCCGCATTGGGCGAAAGCCGCAGCAGCACCGGCAGCGCCATCGTGGCGACAAGGCCGCACAGGATAAAGGTCAGGCGGTAGTCGTGCATCTGGAGCGATGACGGCAGCACCAGCCGCGCGGAGGTCAGCACGCCTGCCGCAAAGCAAATGCCCAGCGTGAGCATGACCTGCTGGGCGGTTGAATACAGGCTCGTGGCCGCCCCCATGCGCGCAGGCGGCATGTCGGCATAGGCGATGGTGTTGTAGCCGGTATAGACCGTGGTCTGCCCCATGCCATGCATGGCCAGCAGTGCGAGCAGCGCGGGCATGCCCATGCCGGGGTCATACAGCGCCAGCAGCAGGCACACCAGAGGCAGGGTCATGCTGCTCGCGCACATGACGCTGCGGTAGCCCCGGGCGCGGTACAGCGCGGGCGCGCCAAAGCGCATGACCACCGCACCGAGCGGGGCGATGAAGGTGATCAGGCCGCTCTGCGCCGCACTCGCGCCAAAGCGGGTCTGGAGCAGGGAGGGCAGGAGAAAGATGATGCCCCCGGTGGCGATGCGCGTGCATGCGCCTGCAATGACCGAGATGCGGAAGGTGCTCACCCGCAGCAGCGACAGGTCAAGCAGCGGATGGGCAAGCCTGCTGGCATGGCGGATATAGGCCACGCTGCACACCGGCACCACGGCAAGCAGGGCGCAGGCCACGATGCGGGTCGTGCCGGAATGGGTCAGCAGTTCCAGCCCGAAGATCAGCCCCGCCAGCGCCAGCGCGCACCATACGTTGCCCTTGAGGTCGAATGGCGGGGGATGGCGCATGCGCACCTGCGGAATGAACCGCCCGATCAGCCCGATGGCCAGCAGCCCGAGCGGGATGTTGATGTAGAAGATCCACCGCCATGACAGCAGCGAAGTCAGCACGCCGCCAAGCACCGGGCCTGCCATGGGGCCGATGGTGGCGGTGAGCATGACCCACCCCATGACCGACATCAGCTCCGACTTGGGCACGTTCTGCAGGATCACGAGTCGGCCCACCGGCACCATCATCGCCCCGCCCAGCCCCTGCACCAGCCGTGCCAGCGCCAGCACGGGCAGGTTGGGCGCAAGCCCGCCAAGCAGCGAGCCGGCAAGGAACACGAGAATGGCCCAGCGCAGCGTGACCCGGTTGCCAAACCGCTCGGCAATGCGGCCCGAGGCCGGGATCAGGGCCGCAAGCCCCAGCATGTAGACCGTAAGCGTGATGCTGGTCTGGGGAATATCGACATGGAAGTCGGTTGCCATGGCGGGCAGCGCCGTGGTCAGCGCCGTGCCATCGATCTGTTCCATCATCATCAGGCTCGACACGATCAGCGCCATGAGCCTTTTGCGCCGGGGCGAAAGGGGGGGCATGTCGGTGCAGGGCGTGGGCCGTTCGGTCTGGGTTGTCGTCAAGGGCGGCATCATCATGCATGATAGTATGGAGTACGGAACTGCAAGCGCCATCGTGGCGTTATGGGTCCACGCTACAAAACAGCGATATTACGGAGTGTGAATGATGTCGGAAGACAAGGCAAAAAACATCGAGACCAAGGCCGAGGGCATGGTGGATGAAGGCGTAGGCCGCCTGAAGGACGCCGCCGGTGGCCTGACGGGCAATGTGGGCATGCAGGCCGAAGGTAAGGTTGACCAGCTTTCGGGCATGGCGCGGCAGGAATTTGCTGACCTTTATGATGAAGGCGAAGGCAAGATCGAGCGCGCCGTGACCTTCGTGCGCGAACGCCCGCTGTTTTCCCTCGGTATCGCGGCGGTGCTCGGCACCATCATGGGGCTGATTTTCATTCCCCGCCGCAAGGGCTGATCACAGGTCGAGTCGTTTTTTTTCATTTTAAGGGACTCGATGAGTCCACAGCATCTTGCACAACCGTGCATAAAAATGGTTTCCATCCTTCCAGAATATGAATCTGGTGCGAATCGGGCCTGAACCCCCGATTCGCACCATGACGGGAAGGACCGGATGCCGGATTACACGCTTGAGCATGCCCATGGGGGACGGGTCGCCGGTGTCGATGAAGTCGGTCGCGGCCCGCTGGCCGGTCCGGTCGTGGCGGCGGCGGTCATGTTCCTCTCGGGCGTGCCGGGCACCCTGGCTGACTCGCTTGATGACTCAAAAAAGCTCAGGCCCAGGGTCCGGCAGCAGCTTTACGATACGCTGCATGACACCCCCGATGTCCTGATCGGGGTGGGGGCGGCCTCCGTGGCCGAAATCGAACAGCACAACATCCTGCGCGCCTCATGGATCGCCATGCAGCGTGCTGTCGGCCGCCTGCCGCAATGGCCCGAACTGGTCCTGGTTGATGGCAACGCCGCGCCCGATTTCGGGTGCCCGGCGCAATGCGTCGTGGGTGGCGATGCGATCAGCCTGTCCATTGCCGCAGCCTCGGTCGTGGCCAAGGTCGTGCGCGACCGGGCTATGGAGCGGCTGGCCCGGCGCTGGCCCGCCTATGGCTGGGAGCGCAATGCCGGTTATGGCACCCCCGTCCACCGCGCGGGGCTGATGGCCCACGGCGCAACCCCCCACCACCGGGCGGCCTTCGGCACGGTGCGCCGCATCCTGCAGGCTTCCGGCCTTTCTTCCTCACATTCAAGCGCGGAGCAGCCATCATGCTGAACAATTCATGAGCGGTGCGGTAATGATGGAATTGCCCCTTGACCAGGTACTGCGCGGCGACTGCGTGGAAATGATGCAGACCCTGCCCGCGGGGTCGATCGACTGCGTGTTTGCCGATCCGCCATACAACCTCCAGCTCAAGGGCGAACTGCGCCGCCCCGATGACAGCGTGGTTGATGGCGTGGATGACGACTGGGACAAATTCGCCGACCTGCGGGCCTATGACGAATTCACCCGCGCCTGGCTGACCGAGGCGCGGCGCGTAATGCGCAAGGATGGCACGATCTGGGTCATCGGCTCGTATCACAACATCTTCCGCATCGGCGCGATTTTGCAGGATCTCGGATTCTGGATCCTGAACGATGTGATCTGGCGCAAGTCCAACCCCATGCCCAACTTCCGCGGGCGGCGCTTCACCAACGCGCATGAAACGCTGATCTGGGCGGCGCGCGGGCCGGACAGTCGCTACCGCTTCAACTACCAGGCCATGAAGGCGCTCAATGACGATGTGCAGATGCGCTCGGACTGGTACCTGCCGCTGTGCACCGGCGGCGAGCGGCTGCGCAACGAACATGGCCTGAAGCTGCACCCCACCCAGAAGCCCGAAAGCCTGCTGCACCGCGTGCTCGTGGCCTCGACCAATGTGGATGACGTGGTGCTCGACCCCTTTACCGGCACCGGCACCACCACGGCCATGGCGCGCAGGCTGCGCCGCCGCTTTATTGGCATCGAGCGCCACCCCGATTATGCCGAGGCTGCGATTGGCCGCGCCCGGCGCGAAAAACCCGTGCCGCTCGACAGCGTGCTGACCACCCCCGCCCGGCGTGAAAGTCCGCGCGTGCCCTTTGGCGTGCTGGTCGAGCGTGGCATGGTGCCTGCGGGCACCGTGCTCATGGACCGGCAGAAGCGCGTGCGCGCCACCGTCTCGCCCGATGGCACGCTGGTCAGCGGTCGGCACCGGGGGTCCATTCACAAGATGGGGGCGACGCTGACCAACGCGCCCTCGTGCAATGGCTGGACGTTCTGGTATTTCGAGCACGAAGGCGAACTGGTGCAACTCGATACGCTGCGCAGCGAGATCCGGGCGGAGCAGGCAGCCGTCGCATCCTGATGGCGGGGCAAGGCAGGGTGGCATGAACCGGCACCCCGATCCTGACGGGCCGCATGGCCTGCCCGGCATCCAATGGAGCCCGGCCCGCCATGCGGCGCTGCTGACCGGGGAATACCTGTTCAGCCAGCTCATTCCCTATATCGGCAACAAGCGCAAGCTGCTTGGCCTGATCGCGCAGGCCATCGCGGCTACGGGCGAGGCGCCGCAGCACACCGATTTCATTGACCTGTTTGCCGGCACCGGCGTGGTTTCAAGGCTGGCCAAGCGGCTTGGCTTTCGCGTGCTGTGCAATGACTGGGAGCCCTATAGCGAGCAGATCAACCGCTGCCATGTGGCCCAGTCGCGCGCGCCGGTCTTTTATGGCGGGCGCGATTATGGGCAGGTCATGGCGGAACTCAACGCCCTGCCGCCGCTTGAGGGCTGGATCACCCGCCATCTCTGCCCCGATGATGACGTGCATTATGACACCGCGCGCGACCGGATGTTCTACATGCGCAAGAACGGTATGCGCATCGACGCCATCCGCACGCAGATTGCGCGGTGGGAGCATGACGGCCTGCTTGATGAAGGGCAGAAAGCCTGCCTGCTGGCCCCGTTGCTGTACAGCGCCAGCTACAACAGCAATACCAGCGGGCTGTTCAAGGGGTTTCACCACGGCTGGGGCGGGCGCACGGGCACGGCGCTGTACCGCATTGCCGCCGATCTTGCGCTACGCCCGGCGCGGTTTATTGATAACGGGCATGAGCACAGGGTGCTGCGCATGGATGCCCATGCCCTGGCCGCCAATCTTGCGGGAGAGGTGGGCGAGGCCGCCATCGCCTATATCGATCCGCCCTACAACCAGCATCCCTACGGCGCCAATTACCACGTGCTCAACACCATCGCCCTGTGGGACAGCCCGCCCCTTGCCCCCAAGATTACCGGGCGCGACAAGGCGGCCATACGCCAGGACTGGCGCACCGAGCGGCGCAGCCCCTACAACCACCGCAGGCAGGCGCTTGCGGCCTACCGGCAGCTCCTGTCGGTGCTTGATACGCGCTGGATCGCCACGAGCTACAGCACCGATGGCTTCATTGCGCTCAAAGACATGCTGCAGGTTAATTGCGAGCGGGGCGCGGTGCAGGTCTTTACCCGCCCCTACAAGCGCTACCGTGTCAGCCGCCAGCGCTATTCCGCCCGCCCCATGACGCTGGAATTCGTCGTGCTGACCAACACCCGCCGCACGCCGCAACGCACGGCCGATGAGATCTGGCACGAGATCACGACCCTTGAGGCCAGCCTGAACGGTGTATCCTGAACAAGGCAGGTTCTGGTGGCGTTTTTGTTTAAGGAAGTTTTTGCTGAAGCTTTTTTCAAAAAGCTTCGGAGAACGCCGCCGTAACCAGCCTAGCTGCCGCCAAAGCCGAGGAACCCGATCGACGGATCGGCATGGCCGCCTGATGCGTCATAGCGCCGGTCGGGCGAGGCTGTGGTCGAGGCATGCCTGGGCATGGTGAGCGGCGGGGTGTCGTCCTCGCCACTTTCGAGGTTGTTGGAGGCGAAATGCGGGTCCGCATCCGAGAAGGTGCGCATCGACAGCAGCAGGAAGGTGATGTCGTTGCGGTTCAGGTCGATCGCCATGTCAAGCGGCGTCTGGCCAAGCTGGTTCTGGGCCGTCATGTCCGCGCCGCGGTTCAGCGCTTCCTTCGCCGCGCCAAGACTGCCACGGTTGATGGCATCGAACAGCGCATTGGTCGGGTTCATGTCGGAATTGGCGTGGCCGTGCTCTTCCTCGCGGGATTCAGCGCCCGGCAGTGCGGCCGGAGGGGCCGCAGCCTTGGCCGCGCGGCGGGCCTCGGCCTTCTTGGCGGCATCGGCGGCCTCTGATTCGGCTTCAGCGTCTTCGGCATCCTGCGCATGGGCCACATGCAGCGGCATGCACACGGCAGGAAGGCCCGCGAACAGGGCGGCGACAAGAAGATATATACCGGATCTGGAAATCATGTCCTGTCCCGAGAGTGAGCGTTCAGCCAGCCGCGCAACAGCCCTACGCCGCCTGCCGGTTCTGCTGATTACCGCAAAATGATGGTTGATGCGACGATTAATCCACTTTCCCGCCACGGCTGCCTGAAAAGCGCGCCTGTTCAGCATCGTGCACGCATAAAGACGTTTTGGGGCCGCCCTTGTTTCCGAACGCCGCCTTTTTGAAAAAAGGCGGCATCCCAAAACTTTTATTATTTTTTATCAACTGTTTGCATGATTTCAGGGCCGACTTTCCCGCCACCATGCCATGAACACCATCAGCAGCACGAACAGCCCCATGGCCCAGGCCGGGAGCACGGCACTGGCCTGCTGCCCCGACACGCTGTGGGCATTGCGGGCGGGGAAGGCGAAGCGGCTGGCCGATGAAGCGTGGCTCCCGTCCGCCATCGTCATCTCGGGCAGGGATGGGGCCTGCGCATCTGCGCCAAGCCAGTGCACGCCGCCGCCGGTCGCGGCCGCCATGGGGCCAAGCACGGAAGCCGTGGCCCGCAGGTCGGCAAACTCCAGGGGGTCTTCCGCGCGCGGGGCGGCGAAGGCTTCATGCCCGGCATCATCACGCACAGTCCATATGCCGTCCTGTGTGGCGGCCAGGCGGGCGCGGGCGAGGCCGGTATTGCCCGCAGGGTCGAGTGTGACCTGCTGGCTGGTGCCATCGGGCGCCGTGACACGCACCACCGGCGCAGGCCCGGCGGTGACCGAGCGGCGGGTGATGGTCATCTGCCCTGCCGCGATGTTGGCCTCAAGCTGGTTTTCCTCCAGTTCCGGCTCCTTCATCAGCCAGTGCGAGATGCGGCGCAGCAGTTCGGATTGCGGGCCGCCGCCGCCCTCGCCATGCGACCACAGCCAGGCCTGATCGGACATCAGGAAGGCCACGCGCCCCTTATCCGCATGGTCGAGCACCAGCAGGGGCTGGTGGTCGGGGCCGGTCATCAGCACCTCGCCCCGGGCGGAATCGCTGCGCAGGCTGCGATACCACGGCCCCCAGCCCGGCTTGCTCCCTGCATGCTCGGGCGCGCCAGGCAGGCCGGAGGTGACCGGATGGCGCATGCCGGTCTCGGTCAGGTCGGGTTTGAAGCGCTGGATGGCCATGCCATCGGCCGTGGTCACATGCGCGGGCAGGATATCGGCAAGCGGCGTATCCTGCAGCGAACCGGGGGTGAGGAATTCCGGCCCGCCAATCAGCAGCAGCCCGCCGCCTTCACGGATGTGATTGACGATGTTGCGCAGATAGGCTTCGGGCAGGATGCCACGGTTTTCAAACCCGTCGAGAATGATGAGGTCGAACTGCCCCACCTTCTGCTGGAACAGCTCATTGACGGGGAAGGCGATCAGCGCCAGGTCGGAAAGCGGCGTGCCGTCATCACGGTCGGGTGGCCGCAGGATGGTGAAGTGCACGAGGTCAACCGAAGGATCAGCCTTGAGCAGCCGCCGCCACACGCGCTCGCCCTGGTTGGGCGTGCCGGACACCAGCAGCACGCGCAGCCGGTCGCGCACGCCGTTGATGCGGATGACATCATGGTTGTTGCGCGTCGAGACCTCGCCGGGCAGTTCGGGCGCTGACAGGCCAATGAGCATCTCGCCCGGATGGGTGACGGGCAGGGTAATGTCCTGCGGCTCCCCAATCTTCACGGGGCGGGTAAAGGTCGCGCCATCGCCCTGCGTGAGCGTGAGTTGCGTGGTGGCGCCGGGCCGGGCGGGCGCGCCCTGATCGTCGATCTGCACGCGGATGGTCACGTCCTTGCCCACGATGGCGAAGGGCGGGGCCTGGAGCACGCGCAGGTGGCGGTCGGTTTCCTCGCCCCTGCCGGTCAGCAGCACGTGCAGCGGCAGGCGCGTGCGGTGGCCGTGGCCATCATCGGGGTTGAGCGTGTCGGGCACGATGGCGGGCACGTCATGGTCCTCGCCATCGGTAATCAGCACCGCACCCGCCAGGCGGGAAGGGGGAATGTCAGCCGCCGCCTGCTGCAATGCCGCAAACAGCCGCGTGCCGCCATGCTGTGCCGCGCGCACGGTCACGATGCGTGGCACGAGGCCGGGCACGCGGTTCATGGCGGCCTGCACGCTCGCTGCCGCATTGCGCGCCATCTCGCCCCGGTTACGCTCGTTCATCGAGGCCGACTGGTCCACCACCACAAGTGCCGTTTCAGGCAGGGGGTGCCATGTCTCGGTAATGCGCTGGGGGTTGTACAGCCACAGGGCAACACCCAGCCCGGCCAGCAGCCGCCACACGCTGCCGCGCACCCGGCGGGCAAGGCCCCACAGGGCAAGGGCTGCGCAGGCCGCCAGCAGCAGGTTGATGCACCATGGCGGCACAAGCGGGCTGAGCGCCATCATGTGGCGCGACAGGTCAGGCATGCCGCTTACTCCCCAAGCCGTTTGAGCAGCGCAGGCACATGCACCTGGTCCGCCTTGTAGTTGCCGGTCAGGGCATAGATCACGGCATTCACGCCAAAACGGTAGGCTGTGACGCGCTGTTCCGCCCCGTCGGGCACGGGAGCGTAGGGCGTGTTGCCCGTTGCATCCACCGCCCAGGCATGCGCCCAGTCATTACTGCCGATGATGACCGGGCTCACCCCGTCATTGGTGCTGTCACCCTCCTGCGCCACCCATACGGGCATGCCATCGTACCGGCCGGGAAAATCATGCAGCAGGTAGAAGGTGTGCGAGAGCACATGATGGCTGTCGAGCCGGGCGAGCGGCGGAATGTCCAGCCCCGCCGTCATGCGCTTCAGCGCTGCGGCCGTGCCCGGTGCCGAGCCGGTATAGCTGCTGGCGTTTTCGGGCGCGGTGGCGGGGTCCTGACCCTGCGTGTCGATCAGCAGGATGCCGCCGTGGCGCATATAGGTGTTCAGCGCTGCCGTGCGGGCCGGGCTGGTGGCGGCATCGGGTGTGACCGGCCAGTAGATGAGCGGGTAATAGGACAGGTCATCACGCTCCGGCGTCACGCCATCGGGGTGGCCCAGCATGGCGGAGGTGCGGGCATTGACGTAGTCCGACAGGCCCTGAAGCCCCTCTTTCGACACGTCATCGATCTCGGGGTGATCGGTCACGATATAGGCCAGCCGGGTTTCAAGGGCGGCACGCGGCACGTCGGGCGGTATGTCTGCCGCCTGCGCGTGGGCGCCCGCCATGCCCACGGCGCAGCACAGGGCCAGGGCCGCAAGCCCACGCCATTGCCGCCCGCGCTGCACGATGCTGACCAGCCCGTCGGCCAGGAGCAGCATGGTGGCCAGCACAAGCAGCACCGGCCCGATGGACAGGTCGGCCACCTGCCCGCGCAGGTCGGACACGGTGCCGATGGGGGGCTGGGCCGCGAGGGCTGCCGGGTCATCGCCTACATTGAGCGCGCGGCGGCTGTTGCGCGGGCCGTAAAGGCCCGGCGGGTGTTCCGGGCTGGGGGCGGTGTGGCCAAACGCATCGGCCCGCAGCGCCTGCGCGCCCGCAGGCGGCGAGACCAGAGTGCCATCGCCATCAAGCGCCATGTAGGGGGCCAGCAGGGTGGCGCCCGCAGGTGTTTCGATGCCCGAGGCCTGATCGATCAGGTGCTGGAGCATGCCCACGAACAGTCCCGAAAGCGGCAGGTTCGACCATTCCGCCGTGCTGGTGACATGGAACAGCACCACCTGCCCCGCGCCAAGTGCGGCGTGGGTGACCAGCGGCGTACCATCATCGAGCCGCGCCCAGCTATGGCTGTCCAGATCGGTGGAAGGCTGGGCCAGCACCTGCCGCGACACCGTGACATCGGCCGGGATGTCAAGATCATGGAAGGGCGACGTGGCGGGGAAGGGGGCCAGATGTTCGGGCTTGCTCCATGACATTGCTCCCCCCAGTTCGCGCGCGCCCGCCATGAGCGGCACGGGCAGGAGCGGGTCGGCCTGCGGGGCTGGCGTATCGCCACCGCCATCCGTGGTGTCTGCGCCCTGAATGAGCAGCGGGCCGGCAAAGCGGATCAGCGTGCCGCCCGCGCGCACCCATGCCGCGACTTTGTTGCGGCTTTCGGGGCTGCCCAATGTGCCATCGGGCGCGATGATGACCGAAAGCGGGCGGGCGAGCAGCGTATCGAGGTCGCCCTCGCGCAGTTCGGCGGCGGGTTGCAGCGCGCGGCGCAGGTAGAACAGGCTGCCCATCAGCGGCGTGTCGGAACTGCCGGTTGCGATCAGCCCCACCGGGCGTTGGCGCTCGCGCTCGTCAAGCAGGCGGATGCCCGCAGGTCCGGCCATGCCCTCAAGGGCGAGGTGATCGACCTTGTTGCGCAGTTCGGCGGGCAGGTCGGGGGCGAGATCGGCATGGTCGGCGCCTGCTGGCAGGTTGACCGGCAGCAGGCCGAGCGTGCCCCCGGTTGCGGTTTCAAGGCGGAGCTGGCCGCTGCGTGGATGGTCGCGTGGCACCGTGCGCAGCCGCGTGGCCAGGCTGCCCTGCCCGCTGGCAGGCGGGGCGAGCAGCATGATGTCGGATTGCGGCACCTGCATGTCATGCACGGGGCCAATGGCGGCAAGCGCTGCGGCAAAACCCGTGTCGCCCTGCGTGGCCAGCCCGTCGGCAATGTAGATGACCGGCCCACGCCAGCCCTGGTCCGCAAGGGTTGTGAGCGCATGGGTGGCTGCAAGGCGGTCGGTGGGCCAGGCGCGCGGCAGCATCGGGTCGAGCTGGCTGCGCAGCAGGTCAGCCTGCAGGGCGGGCTGGACCGTGATCGGGTCGAGCGCGTCGTTGTGGGCGGTGAGCAGCAGGCGCGCGGTGTGGCCCGTGCGGGCAAGATGGTCGAGCAGGTTATCAAGCGCGTGGACGCGCTGCGACCATGTGCCCGCCGCGGCCCAGCCGTTATCGAGCACGATCAGGCAGTCGGCATCGGGCAGGCCGCCCTGCCCGCGTGGAAAGACCGGCTGCGCCAGTCCAAGCACCAGCCCCAGCACGGCCAGGCAGCGCAGCAAGACGCGCCACAGCGGGGCGGAGGTTGCATCAGGCGGTGGGGCCGCAAGCGTTGCAAGCAGCCGCATGGGCGGGAAGGACTGCGTGCGCGGCGCGGGCGGGCGGGCATGCAGCAGCCACCACACGGCGGGCAGGGCCAGCAGGCCGAGCAGCATCCAGGGCGCCAGCAGGATCATGGCCGCCCTCCCGCCCCGAGCAGGGTGTGCAATGCCATCAGGGCGTCAAGCGGCGGCTGGTCGGTCATATGCACGACGGGCGGGCTGCCCGCCGCCATGCACAGCGCGCGAAGCCGCGCCTGGTGGCGCTGCCAGATCACGGCATAATCCTGTTGCAGCGCAGGGCTGCCATAAAGCAGGCGGCCTGCGTCCTCCTCCACGGCGGTGAAACGGGTGGGGCCGGTATAGGGCAGGGTGGTCTCCGCCGGGTCTATGGTTTCCACCAGCGTGGCGGTGGCCTGGCATGTGGCAAGCTGGCGCAGGAAGGTTTCAAGCTGTCCGGATGGGTACAGCCCGTCGCCAAACAGCAGCACGCGGCTGCGGGCGGGGATGGCGGCGGGTAGCGGCAGGTCCGGCGCATCGGGCGCATGGCGCAGGGCGGCGAGCAGCGCATGGGCCATCTGCTCAAGCGCGCGATGGCCGTGCAGGCGCAGCGGCGGTATTGTGGGGTTGGTGCCAAGCAGGCGGATCTGCTCGCCCTGCCCGAGCAGCATGGCGGCACTGGCCAGAGCCAGCAAAAAGGCCCGCTCGGCTTTGGGCGGCAGGCCGGGGGCGGAATGCCAGCGCATGGAGGCGCTATTATCGCACCAGATGCAGATGGTGTGGGGAGTCTGGGCTTCGCGCTCGCGCACGAAAGCCCGGTCGCCCCGCGCCGACTGCCGCCAGTCAATCGCGCTGGCCGCCTCGCCCTGCGTTGCGGGGCGGTATTGCCAGAACTCGTCGCCCTGGCCTGCCCTGCGGCGTGCATGGCGGCCCTGGCCTGTGGCGCGGGCAAGGCGCCCGGCGGCAATGAGCAGGGCGGGCAGCCTGCTGGCCAGGTCATCGGCCAGCGCGGTGGCGGTAATGGCGTTGCGCGGCAGGAACCCGGCCCCCGCCGCCTCCGGCGCGGGACGTGACGCGCCGGAGGCGGCATTGGGGATCAGCCGCGACAGGAAGGAGGGAAGGACGGCCAATGTCAGCCGATCCGTCCGGCCAGCGTATCGATCAGCGTGGACAGGCGCAGGTTTTCCGCCCGCGCGGTAAAGGACAGCGCCATGCGGTGGGCCAGAATGGGCTGGGCCAGCGCCACCACGTCCTCGATGGTGGGGGAGAGCCTGCCATCAAGCAGGGCGCGGGCACGGGTGGCCAGCATCAGCGCCTGTGCTGCGCGGGGGCCAGGGCCCCATGCCACGGCCTCGCGGATGGCGGGGTCATCGCTGGTCTCGGGGCGGGCCGCGCGCACGAGGCGCACGATCGCATCAACCACCTGCTCGCCCACCGGCAGGGCGCGCACGAGCGCCTGCGCCTCGATCACGTCGGCTGCCGTGAGCACGGGGCTGGCGGTGGCGGTGGTGGTGCCGGTGGTGGCCAGCAGCATGGCGCGCTCGGCCTCGGCCGTGGGGAAGTCGAGCGTGACCTGCATCAGGAAGCGGTCAAGCTGTGCCTCGGGCAGGGGGTAGGTGCCTTCCTGCTCGATGGGGTTCTGGGTTGCCAGCACATGAAAGGGGCGGGGCAGCGGGTGGTTGGTGCCCGCAATGGCCACCTCGCGCTCCTGCATGGCCTGCAGAAGGGCCGACTGCGTGCGCGGGCTTGCGCGGTTGATCTCGTCCGCCATGAGCAGCTGGCAGAACACCGGCCCCGCCACGAAGCGGAAGCTGCGGCGACCGGCCTCGTCCTCATCAAGGATTTCGCTGCCCAGGATATCGGCTGGCATGAGGTCGGGCGTGAACTGCACACGGCGTGCGTCCATGCCCATCACGTGACCCAGCGTTGTAACCAGCAGCGTCTTGCCCAGACCCGGCGCGCCGACTAAAAGCGCGTGCCCGCCCGCCACGATGGTGGTCAGCACCAGGTCGATCACCCGGTCCTGCCCGAGTATGACGCGGCCGATTTCCGCCCGCGCGGCCCGCAGGCGCGCGCCCATGCTCTCGGCCCGGGCCGCGATCTGCTCGCCGGTCAGGGTGGGGGGGGATGTCATGCCCGCCTGCGGCGCCGCATGGAGGGGGGAGGTATCATCCATGGTCATCATTCCAACAGTCTGACAGGTCCGGGGGTTTCATCAAGCCGGTGTTGATCCCTATATCAAGTCCAGCAGCTTCCATAGTGTCGGGTTAACGCAATTGATGGACGATTTCGAGACAGGACAGAACCCGCCCGCCCGCGCGCCGGGGCAGGCGGGAACATGCGGCGCGCTGCCGTTCGTGATCAGGCGCGACGGAACGTGGCTGTACCGTGGCTCCCCCATCCGCCGCAAGCCGATGGTCTGCCTGTTCGCCTCCACCCTGCGGCGCGACGCGCAGGGCGGCTTCAGGCTCCAGACCCCGGTGGAGCAGGGCACGATCGAGGTGGAGGATGCCCCCTTCGTGGCCAATCACCTTGAATGGCATGGCTGCGGGCGGGGGCAGGTGCTCTCGTTTCGTACCAATGTCGACCAGGTGATCTGCGCAGGGCCTGACCACCCGATTCGATGTGACTGGAACGTGCCGTGCGAAGGCTGCGGCACCGGCCCGGTGCCCTACCTGCATGTGCGCGACGGTGATGGCGCGCTGCCCATCGAGGCCCGCATCGCCCGCCCGGTCTATTACGAACTCGCCGCCCTTGCGGTGGAGGGGCACTGCCAGGGCGTGCCCTGCCTTGGCGTGTGGAGCCAGCATGTGTTCTTCCCGCTTTCCGCCATGGAGGCGGCCTCGTGACCAGCCCACTTGCCACGCTGGCCCACGGCATGCCCGGCGTGCTGGAACAGCTTGGCCGGATCTGGACCATCCTCCCCGATGCAAGGCTGGTGGGCGGCGCCGTGCGCGACCTGCTGCGCGGGCAGGCGGTCGCCGATATCGACCTGGCCTGCGCCGAGGCCCCTGATGTGGTGATGGCGAAGCTGAAGGCCGCGGGCATGAAGGTGGTGCCCACGGGGCTTGCGCATGGTACGGTCACCGCCGTCATTGACCGCCGCCCCTTCGAGATCACGACCCTGCGGCGCGATGAGGACACCGATGGCCGCCACGCCACCGTGGCCTGGACACAGGACTGGCGCGAGGATGCGGCAAGGCGCGACTTCACCATCAACGCCATGTCATGCGATAGCGCGGGCGTGGTGCATGATTATTTTGGCGGGCAGGCTGACCTGGCGGCAGGAAGGGTGCGTTTTGTGGGCGATGCCCGCCTGCGCATTACCGAGGATGCCCTGCGGATCCTGCGCTTCTTCCGCTTTCAGGCCCGGTATGGCGGCAGCAGGCCGGACCCACAGGCGATCAACGCCATAACCGATCTCGCCGCCCTGATCGACCGCCTCTCGGTCGAGCGGGTCTGGTCGGAGCTGCGGCGTATCCTGACCGGCCCCGAGGTCACGCGCACGCTATGGCAGATGCATGAGTGCGGCGTGCTGGCCCGTGTCCTGCCCGAAGGCAGCAGCATCCCCCGCCTCGAGCGCCTGCTGGCCTGTGGGGCGCCGGATGAGCCGGTGCTGCTTCTGGCCGCGCTGGTGGCGGGCGACGAGCGTGCGGTGGCGCGGCGGCTGAAACTGTCACGCGCGGAGGGTGGCGCGCTGGCGCGTACGCGCGGCGAGCCGGTGCCGTGCCCCGGCCTTGATGGCGCTGCCATCCTGCGCCTGCTGGCCGACTATGCGCCATGCGACCTGATCTGGCGCGCATGGTTGCGGCAGGCTGACGTGCTGGGGCGCCCCGATGCCGGGTGGGAGGGCCTGCGCGACCAGCTTGCGCACACGCCGCCGCCGGTTTTCCCGCTCAATGGCGGCGATGCCCTGAACGCTGGCTGCCCGCCCGGTGCGGCAGTGGGGCAGGTGCTGGGGCAGGTGCGGCAGTGGTGGCTGGAAAAGGGCTGCGCGCCGGACCATGCCGCCTGCATCACGCGCCTGCGCGCCGTGCTGGCTGAAGGCGTTGCGCGCGCCACATAATTTGTAACCGCATGTCGCGGCGCTTTGTTTTGCGCTGGCTTGCGGCTATAGGCCGATTGATGAACGCAATAAAAATGACCGCGCCAGATCGTGCGGCGGCGCCTGATGCACCGGTGTCGTCACGCCGCCTCATGCGGCGGCTGTGGCGCGATGAACTGGCCCGCCACAAGCTGCGTATCATGGCGGTTATGGTGCTGACGGCGCTCATGGCCATATTCAGCGCGCTCTACCCGCTGGTGATCCAGCGCGCGCTCGACATGTTTGCCGATCATGACCCCCGCATCCTGTACCAGGTGCCCATTCTGGTAGTGGTGATTACGGTGGCCAAGGCCATCTCGCAGTACGGGCAGTCGATTGCGGTGCAGTCGCTGGTGCTGGTGGTGATCCGGGGCCTGCAGGGGCGCATGTTCCACCACCTGGTCAATGCCGATATCTCGCGCATTGAAACCGAGGCCCCGGCCCAGATCGCGGCCCGCTTCACCACCGATGCCGTCTCGATTCGCGAGGCCATGATCCGTGCCACCAATGCGCTGGGCGATGCGGTGACCGTGGTGGGGCTGATCGCCTCCATGCTGTACATGGACTGGGAACTCAGCCTGATCGCCGCCGTGCTCTACCCCATCGCCGCCCTGCCGGTGCGCCGCCTGGGCAAGCGGCTGCGGCGGGAATCCGGCGGCGTGCATGAACAGATTGGCGAGACCAGCGCGATGCTGGCCGAAAGTTTTGGCCAGTCGCGTACCATCCGCGTCTATCGCCTTGAAGCCGAGGAGGAAGGCCGCGCCGCCCGCGTGCTCGACATCCTGCATGACCGCCTGCTGCGCATTGCGCGCGGGCGCGCGCGCGTGGACCCGATGCTTGAGGTGCTTGGCGGCATTGCCGTGGCGGCCGTGCTGGGCTTTGCGGGCTGGCGGGCCACGCAGGGCGGGGCCACGCTGGGCGATTTTTCCGGCTTTGTGGCCGCCCTGCTGCTGGCCGCCCGCCCGCTGCGCGCGCTCGGCACGCTCAACATCGCCCTGCAGGAAGGGCTTGGTGGCCTGCAGCGCGTATTTGACGTGATTGACGAGCCCGTGGCCGTGGCCCAGGCGCCAGATGCCATCAGCCTGCCCGCAGGCGGGGGCAACCTGTGCTTCGAGCAGGTGGCCTTTCGCTACCCCGATGGGCGCATGGGGCTGAGCGGGCTGGATTTTGTGGCCGCGCCGGGCCTGACCGTGGCCCTTGTCGGCCCATCGGGGGCAGGCAAGTCCACCGCACTTTCGCTCATTCCGCGCCTGCATGATGTGACCGGCGGGCGCATCACGCTCGATGGCGTGGACCTGCGCCGCCTGATCCTGTCCGACCTGCGCGATGCCATTGCCTATGTCAGCCAGGACACGCTCCTGTTCGACCTGCCGGTCATCGACAACATCCGCATGGGCAACCCCAAGGCCACTGATGCACAGGTGCATGAAGCCGCCCGCGCCGCCGCGGCCGATGCGTTCATCACGGCGCTGCCACAGGGGTACGGCACGGTGGTCGGCCCCGGCGGGCAGCGCCTCTCAGGCGGGCAGCGGCAGCGCGTGGCGCTGGCCCGCGCCCTGCTGCGCAACCCGCGCGTGCTTTTGCTTGATGAGGCGACAAGCGCGCTTGATAGCGAGAGCGAGGCCATCGTGCAGCAGGCCCTGACGCATCTGCGCCACGGGCGCACGACCATTGTGGTGGCGCACAGGCTCTCCACCGTGCGCTCGGCGGATCTGGTGGTGGTGATCGCGCAGGGGCAGGCGGTGGAATGCGGCACGCATGATGCGCTGATGGAACATGATGGCCTGTATGCCCGCATGGTGCGCAATCAGGCTTTCACGCTCTGAGGTAACCGGGCGAATGTGCACTTGGGCCGGGGTTGGCGGTTGAAGTGTGGCAAGCTTCGTGCAATGGATTGACCGACCCGTTCGGTCAATGCGCGAGATGACAGGATCAGGGGCTGCAATCAAGTGATGATGAGGAAAGCAGATGGCCGCGGACGAAGGCAACGCACCTGAAGACGGACAGGACAAGAAGAAAAAGGAAGTATCGCCGCGCCGCAAGCTGATCCTGATCGGTATTGTCGTGGTGGTCGTGGTGCTGGGCGTGCTGTACTGGTTCCTGCACCGCAACGAGGTGGAAACCGATGATGCCTTCACCGCCGGCCGTGCCGTGGCGGTGGCCCCCCATGTGTCCGGTTACGTGACCGAACTGCTGGTGAACGACAACCAGTTCGTCCATCAGGGTGATGTCATTGCCCGCATTGATGACCGCAACTGGCGCGCCCAGCGTGACCAGGCGGCGGCCGCCGTCGATATCGCGCGCGCGCAGGTGCAGAACTATACCCTTCTGGCTGAAGTGGCCAAAAAGAACTTCCCCGGCCACCTCATGGTCGCCCAGGGGCAGTTGCAGCAGGCGCAGGCGCAGGAGTTCAAGGCCGAGACCGATTACCGCCGCCAGCATGGCGTAACCCGCGAGGCGACATCGCAGCAGAACATCGATTACGCCACCGCCGCGCTGAATGCGGCCAAGGCGCAGGTGCTTGAAGCGCAGGGCAACCTTGAAACCGCGCTGCCCGTCATCCCCAACATTGCCAGCACCGAGGCCCGCGTGAGCGGGGAGCAGGCCACGCTGAGCCAGGCCGAGGCGAAGCTGCGCGAGGCGGAGCTGAACGTGGAATGGACCACCATCCGCGCGCCCCATGATGGCTGGATCTCGCAGCGCAACATCGAGCGTGGCACGTATGTCACCGCAGGCCAGACGGTCGTGTCCGTGGTCGAGCCTGAAATCTGGGTCGTGGCCAACTACAAGGAAACGCAGCTCACCCACATGCGTCCCGGCCAGAAGGTGGATATCGCCATTGATGCCTACCCGTTCCTCAAGCTCAGGGGCCATGTTGACTCGCTGCAGCTTGGCACGGGCGCAACCTTCAGCGCCTTCCCGCCAGAAAACGCCACGGGCAACTACGTGAAGATCGTGCAGCGCGTGCCGGTCAAGATCCTGATCGACGAGGGGCTGCGTGCCGACCTGCCGCTTTCCCTCGGGCTGTCGGTTGAACCTACGGTCCATACGGAATGAGCGCGCAGGCAGCGCCTGCGGCCCCGGCGGATGGCGCGGGCTGGAAACCGAAGCACAACCCATGGCTGATCGCCGTGGTTGTGACGGTGGCCGCCTTCATGGAAATTCTCGATACCACCATCGTCAACGTGGCGCTGCCGCATATCGCAGGCAGCCTGTCCTCAACCTATGATGATGCGACCTGGACGCTCACCTCCTATCTGGTAGCCAACGGCATCGTGCTCACCATATCGGGCTGGCTGGGCAAGTTGTTCGGGCGCAAGCGTTACTTCCTCATCTGCATTGCCATGTTCTCGCTCTCGTCGTTCCTGTGCGGCATTTCGACGAGCCTGCCCGAACTGATCTTCTTCCGCCTGATGCAGGGCTTTTTTGGCGGTGGGCTCCAGCCCAACCAGCAATCCATCATTCTTGACACCTTCCCGCCTGACAAACGCGCCGCGGCCTTTGGCCTGACGGCGATCGCCACCGTGGTGGCCCCCGTGCTCGGCCCGTCGCTTGGCGGGTGGATTACGGATAACTACTCGTGGCGGTGGGTGTTCTTCATCAACGTGCCGGTGGGCATCCTAGCCACCATCGCGGTCTCGATCATGATCGATGACCCGCCATGGGCGCGCAAGCAGAACGCGCCGCTCGACTTCGTGGGCATCGGGCTGATCACCATCGGCTTTGGCTGCCTTGAAGTGGCGGTTGACCGTGGCGAGGACGAGGACTGGTTCGGCTCGCGCATTATCGTCACCATGGCCATTCTTGCCTTCCTTGGCATAGGCGGCGCCATCATCTGGCTGCTGCGGGCCAAGAACCCGGCGGTGGATTTGCGGGTGTTCAAGGACCGCAACTTCGCCGTGGGCACCGGGCTGATGGGGGCGGTGGGGGCGCTGCTCTATTCCTCGGCCATTATCGTGCCGCAGTTCTCGCAGCAGATCATGGGCTATACCGCAACACTGTCGGGGCTGATCCTCTCGCCCGGCGGCATTGTGGTGATCGTGCTCATCCCGCTGGTGGGCATTGCGATGAAGTATGTGCAGTTGCGCTATATCATCGCGCTGGGCTTCTTCCTCATGGGCATATCCATGATCTGGTCGGCGCAACTGGTGCCTGACCTTGATTTCCGGCATCTGGTGCTGTTCCGCATGAGCCAGACGGGGACGATGGCCTTCCTGTTCGTGCCGATCTCGACCATTACCTACGCCACCTTGCCCCGCAACCTGAACGCCGATGGCTCAGCGCTGTTCAGCATGGCGCGTAACGTACTGGGATCACTCAGTATTTCAGGTGCTACCGCCATGGTGACGGAACTGCGACAGGCGCACCAGAACCAGATGGTGCACTGGATGACGCCCTACCACCAGCCCTTCAACGAATACCTCGCCCACAGCCGGGGCGTTGCGGTGATGCGTGGTTACGCACAGGGCGCGCTCAATAACGTGGCGGTGGGGCGGCTGTACAAGGAGTTCCAGCGTCAGGTTGCGATCCTGGCCTATAACGAGGTCTTCATGATCCTCGGTATCGGGTGCATGCTGGTTGTGCCGTTCTGCTTCCTCATGTCGCCGCTCAAAGGCGGGGACAAGTAATGTATGAAAGTTTTTGGTGAAGCTTTTTTCAAAAAGCTTCAAAGAACGCCGCCTTTTTGAAAGAAGGGCGGCACCCAAAAACCTGTATCCGTTTCAGGCAGGAGAAAGGCCATGACAAAAGTAATCCGGGTCGTCTGCGCCGCGATTATTGAACAAGAGCGGTTGCTGGTCGTGCGCAAACGCGGCACCACGGCCTTCATGCTGCCCGGCGGCAAGCCGGAGGTGGGTGAAAGCCCGGAGCAGGCATTACGGCGTGAAATTGATGAGGAACTGGGCTGCCCCCTTACATTGGGGGCGGAACTGGCCGGTGATTTTTCAGCGCCCGCCGCCAATGAGCCAGGCTATACCGTGCAGGCCCGCATCTGGACCGGGCAGCTTGAAGCCACGCCCGCTATTGCTGCTGAAATTGCCGAACTGCGCTGGATTACGGCTGCCGATGCAGCAGGATTGTGCCTCGCGCCGCTGCTCAGTGGCAAAACGTGGACGGCGCTTGCCCGCGCGGGCCTCATGCCTCAGCTTGCGGTGGCGTAAGGCGCGAAATAGGCGGCAAGCTTTGCGTAAATATCTTTTTTGATGCCGACATTGAGGTGCGGCAACTGCGCGAGCTCCACCCACTTCCATAAATCGAATTCGGCAGGCTGGTGGGTATCGAGCCGTATGTCCCCGTCCTGCCCGGTAAAGCGCAGGGCGAACCACTGCTGCGTCTGCCCCCGGTAGCGGCCGCCAAGCGCCTTGCCAATCAGGTGGCCGGGCAGGTCGTAGCTGAGCCATTCGGGGTAGGCGGCGAGGATCTCGGCCCTGTCGGTGCCGATTTCCTCATGCAGTTCGCGCAATACGGCAACCTGCGGGCTCTCGCCTTCATCAATGCCGCCCTGCGGGCACTGCCATACGCCTTCATCCGGCGGCCCGCCGGCGCCTGGCATGTCGGTGCGGCGGGCGACAAGCACCTGCCCGCGCAGGTTGAACACGAGCGCACCCACATTGGGGCGATAGGGCAGGGTGGTGTTGCTGGTCAAAGGCTGGTCTTCCGGCACGATCAGGGCTGGGCCGGTGCGGCGGGCACCGCAGGCGTTGCCGGGGCCGCAGGGGCCTGCTTCTCCGCCGGTGCGGGTGGCGGGGCAGCGGTTGCGGGCGGCGTTGCATCCGGCGTGGTGGTGGGGGCCGCAGCCGATGGGGCGGCAGGCGGCGTGGCCTTGGGGGCCGGTGTGGCAGCAGCGGTGGCAGGCGCCTTGCCAGCCGGGGGTGCGGGCGGCTCGGGCGGCACCGGCAGCCCGGCCATGGAGCGCACGACGCGCAGCCCTTCCTGAAGCTGGAAGTCGGTCGTGGGCTTGGTCGGGTCAAATTCCGGCCAGTTGGCAGGCGGCTGGGTCGGGATGGTCTTGGCTATTGCGGGCAGGTCGGTGCGCGTGGGCGGCTGGGCCGTGTTGCCGCCCCGGTTCTTGATGATATGCGCGAGATCGGCCTCGTGAATGCTGTAGCCGCTATCATCATGCGCCTCGCGCACGGGAATGTCGGGGATGATGCCCAGCCCTTGGATGGAACGGCCCGACGGCGTGTAGTAGCGCGCCGTGGTCAGGCGGATCGCGCCCTCGCCGGGAATGGGCAGGATGGTCTGCACCGAGCCCTTGCCAAAGGTCTTCTCGCCCAGCAGCACGGCGCGCTGGTGGTCCTGCAGCGCACCGGCCACGATTTCACTGGCCGAGGCCGAGCCACCATTGATCAGCACGACAATGGGCAGGCCGCCGGTAATGTCGGAATTATGCGCATCCCAGCGCTGGCTGTCCTGCGGGTGGCGGGCGCGGGTGGAGACGATCTCGCCACTGCGGATGAAGTCGGAGCCTACGTCGATCGCCTGTGTCAGCAGCCCGCCGGGGTCGGAGCGCAGGTCGATGATCAGGCCCGCCATCCTGTTATGGGTCTGGGCCTGCAGCTTCTTGTAGGCGGCCATCAGGCCGGACTGCGTTTCCTCGTTGAACTGCGCGATTCGGATATAACCGACATTGTCATACAGCGCGGACTTGATGACCTGCAGCGGAATGATGGCGCGCGTCAGCGTGACGATGACGGGCTTGGGCGTCTTTTCACGGATCAGGGTCAGGGTGATGCGCGTATCGGGCTTGCCGCGCATGCGGGTCACGACCTGATCGAGCGGCTGGCCATCAATGTTCTTGCCATCGATCGCCACGATGAAGTCACCGGGCTTGATGCCTGCGCGGGCTGCGGGCGTGTCATCAATGGGGGAGACCACGCGCACGTGCCCGTCCTCGCCCTGCACTTCAAGGCCGAGGCCGCCAAACGAGCCCTTGGTCTGGACCTGCAGGTCGGAGAACTGCTTCTCGGTCATGTAGGAGGAGTGCGGGTCGAGCCCGCTCAGCATGCCGTTGAGCGCGTTGGTGATGAGGTCGCGCGTGGAGACCGGCTCGACGTAATTGGCCTTCACCTTTTCCAGCACGTAACCGAACAGGAACATGAGCTGTTCGATTTCCTGGGGGGAATTGTCATCCTTCGAGACTGCGTCCGCCGCATGGGCCATGGGGGCAAAACCGCCCCACCTGCTGGCTGAATAGTGGGCAACCTGCGGGGCCACCACGATCCCTGCAAGAAAGGCGCAACCGATCAGCAGGCCATTACGGAATTTCATGCGTCGTTGTCTCCTGGGTGCCCGCCGCCATGCTCCGGCAGGCCTGCACGTAATCTTCGCGTTGCGTTGTAACGTGGTCTTGCCCATCCGTCACGGGTCGGTAGCATATACCGAACCCGCGTAGGGACAAAACCGCCTTGCGCGCCATTACAGGTATGGCGCGGGGTTGACCGTGCCCCCCCCGTGGCGCAGTTGCACGAACAGGGTCGGCCTTGAGCCGCCGCCGCTCCATTGCGGCATCTGGCCTACCGCCGCCCCGCGGCTTACCTGCTGGCCGGCGGCGACCGCGATCTCGCCAAGTCCTGCGAGCACGAAGCGGTAATGCTTGCCACAGTCAAGGATCATCATCTGGCCATAGGTACGGAACGGCCCGGCAAAATCAATGCGCCCCGTGCATGGCGCGCGTACGCTTGCGCGTGAAGGGGGCGCGTAGGTGATGCCGGTGGCAGGCCCGCTTTCCGTCGTGTGGCCCCAGGCGGTCAGCACCGTGCCCGCCACGGGCGCGCCCGCGCTGGCATTGGCGGTGCTGATGCCGGGGCCTGCGCCATCAGCCATTTCATGCGCCTGGCGGCGGGCTGCGGTGGCGGCCTGCATGTTATGCGCGCGCTCGGCGGCGCGGGCGGCCTGTTCAAGATTTTTTTCGGCCTGTTCCTCGGTTTCCTCGATGCGGGTAATGGCGTCCTGCACGCTCGAGGCGCGGCGGGCGGCGTCTTCCACCGCCTGGGTGGCGCTGAGGGCTGCGGCATTCGAGCGCTGCTGGGCCTCAAGGGCGGCATGGGCCGCGCGGTTGACCGCATCGCGCTGGCTTTCACGCTGGGTTACGACCTGGCGCATCTGCTGCTGCTGGCGGCCAAGTTCATCATCAAGGGCAAGCAGGCGGGTGCGGCGGTCGTGTATGGCGCGGGCCTGCCGGGCGATGTCGGTCATCATGCCATGCACCACCAGCAGGCCGGTCACGGCGCGGTCAGCCGGTAGCGGCACGGCCAGCAATGTATCGGCGGGGTAGAGCGACAGGCGCTCGGCCAGCGGCAGCAGGGGGGCGAGGCGGGCGACCTGGGCTGCAAGCTGCTGGCGCAGGGCCGCCTGCTCGGCATGCAGGTCGCCAATGCGGTCGTCGATATCGGCGGCCTGCTGCTCGGTCTGTTGCAGGCGCGCCGTGGCATCCACCGTGGCGGCGGACAGGCTGGCCGCTTTTTCAGCATCCGCGCGGGCCTGCTCGCGGGCCTCCTGCTGTTCCCTGCGGCGGGCCTCGAGGTCGTGGGCCTGCTGCTGCTCGCGTGCCAGCAGGTTTTCATGCGCGCTGCGCGCGGCTTCAAGCTGTTCGCGGATGCGCTGCTCGCTGGCCGTGGGGGCATGGGGTGTGGCGTGCGTGGCATGGCCTGCATGGGCATGGGTACCGCCCGCATGGGAGGATACGGCCCCGGCAGGCGCGTGTGCCGCGCATAAAAACACGAACCCGCTGGCCAGGCGGACCGGCCAGCGGGCTGTGGCATGCAGGCGTGGTGTCAGGATGGCGTGGACCCGTCCAGCAGGGAGTGCCCGGTCATGGCGGCGGGCTGGGGCAGGTGCATGAGTTGCAGCAGCGTGGGCGCCAGATCGGCCAGGCGGCCATCATGCAGCCCGACGCCTTCTGGCCCGCCGGCCAGCACTACGGGCACCACGTTGAGCGTATGCGCGGTGTGGGGGCCGTTGGTTTCGGGGTCGAACATGGTTTCCGCATTACCGTGATCGGCGGTGACCAGCAATGCGCCGCCTGCGTGTTCGATGGCTTTTGCAATGCGGCCCAGCCCGGTATCAACCGCCTCGACCGCCTTGATGGCGGCGGCGAGCACGCCGGTATGGCCCACCATGTCGGCATTGGCGAAGTTGAGCACGATCAGGTCATATTTGCCGCTGCCGATCGCCTCGACCGCGCGGTCGGTCAGTTCGGGGGCCGACATTTCGGGCTGGAGGTCATAGGTCGCGACCTTGGGGGAGGGCACCATGATCCGGTCCTCGCCCGCAAGCTGCGCCTCGCGCCCGCCATTGAGGAAGTAGGTCACGTGCGGGTATTTTTCCGTCTCGGCCATGCGGAGCTGCTTCAGCCCCGCCTCGCTCACCACATCACCCAGCAGATCATGCAGGGATTGCGGGGGGAACAGCACGGTCATCAGTTCGGCCAGCCGGTCGCTGTAGCGGGTCATGCCGGTCACGGCGGCGAGGTTGACCAGCTTCACGCGCGCAAATCCCTCGAAGCCGGGTTCAAGCAGCGCATCGAGCAACTGGCGGATGCGGTCGGCGCGGAAATTGAAGCTCAGCACCCCGTCGCCATCGCGCATGCCGCCATATTCGCCAATGACGGTGGGGATGATGAACTCATCGGTGGTGCCCGCCTCATACGCCTTGTCGAGCACATCGAGCGCATCGCCCGCATGCGGGCCTTCACCGGCCACGATGGCGTTGTAGGTCTTCTCCACGCGCTCCCAGCGGCGGTCGCGGTCCATGGCGTAATAGCGGCCCGACACGGTGCCGATGCGCGTGCCCTCGGGCAGGGCCGAGAGCAGTTTGCACACATAGCCGTGCCCGGATTGCGGGGCGGTATCGCGCCCATCGGTAAAGATGTGCATGGTTACCGGCACGCCCGCCGCGCGCACGATGCGGGCAAGGGCTACGGCATGGTCCTGATGCGCATGCACGCCACCGGGCGAGACAAGGCCCATGAGGTGGCAGGTACCGCCGGTTTTTTTCAGCGCGGCAATGAAATCGCGCATCACGTCGCTGTTGGCCACCGTGCCATCGGCAAGGCCGGTGCTGATGCGCGGCAGTTCCTGCATGACCACGCGGCCCGCGCCGATATTGAGGTGGCCCACCTCGGAATTGCCCATCTGCCCGCCCGGCAGGCCCACGTCCTCGCCACACGTCTTGAGGAAGGCGCGGGGGCCGGTTGCCCATAATTGATCAAAGGCGGGGGTACGGGCGGCTTTTACCGCGTTATTGGCTTCATCCTCGCGCCAGCCGAATCCATCAAGTACCACCAGCATGACGGGGCGGGGGGGCCTGTTCACCGATTCATGGTCGTTCATGGGGTTATTTTCTCCCTGTTTTATTTTGTGTGGCATGATGCCCTAAAAGCGTTCAGCGTCAAATGCCTCTGTAGCCAAGGAAGGAAGCAGCCATGTCTGATCCCGCAAGCAAGGGGGCCTCATGCGGCTGCCTGAGCCCCGAGCAGTTGCGCATATTGCGCGAACACGGCACCGAGCGCCCCGGCTCCAGCCCGCTGAACAACGAAAAGCGTGCCGGTGAATATCGTTGCGCGGGCTGTGGCGCGCCACTGTTCTATTCCGGCACGAAATATGAAAGCGGCAGCGGCTGGCCGTCGTTTTTCGATGCCATTCCCGGCGCGGTGGGCACCACCACCGATACCAGCCACGGCATGACCCGCACGGAGGTGCACTGCGCGCACTGCCACGGGCATCTGGGCCATGTCTTTCCCGACGGGCCGCCGCCCACCGGCCTGCGCTATTGCATGAACGGACTGGCCCTGACATTCGTGCCGCGTGACGGGGCTGCGTGAAGCAGGCCGAAAAAAGTTTCTGGTGAAGCTTTTTTTTAAAACTTCGAAGAACGTCGCCTGTGTGAAAAAAGGCGACACCCGGAAACTTTCATGACTTTAACAGAAGGAAGCAAAATGACCGAGCCTGCCGCCCCGCATGATACGGGTGTTGTTGTTGTCGATCACCCGCTGGTGCAGCACAAACTGACTCTGATGCGCGAACGCCAGACTTCGACCGGGGAATTTCGCAGGCTTGCGCGTGAACTCAGCCTGCTGCTTGGCTATGAGGCGATGCGTGACCTGCCGCTCGAGCCGGTGGAAATCGATACCCCGCTCGAGCGTATGGAGGCCCGGCGGTTGGCGGGCAAGAAGCTGTGCCTTGTTTCCATCCTGCGCGCGGGCAATGGCATTCTTGACGGGCTGCTCGACCTTGTGCCCTCGGCGCGTATTGGCCATGTCGGGCTGTATCGTGACCCCGAAACGCTGGAGCCGGTCGAGTATTACCTCAAGCTGCCCGATGATGTCGGCAACCGCATCTGCCTTGTGGTCGACCCCATGCTGGCCACCGGCCACAGCGCCGTGGCGGCCATTGACCGGCTGAAGCAGGCCGGGTGCAACAGGATGGTGTTCGTGTGCCTGCTCGCCTCGCCCGAAGGGGTAGCCTGCCTGCGCCGCGCGCACCCCGATGTGCGGATCGTGACCTGCGCCATTGATCGTGGGCTGGATGAGCATGGCTATATCCGCCCCGGCCTGGGCGATGCGGGCGACCGGCTGTTCGGCACGAAATAAAACACCACGCGGTTCTGCATGCTGCCCCGCAGACCTGTGATTTTAAGAGACTGTTTGGAAATAACCCATTGATAAAAGTTTTTGGGTGCCGCCTTTTTTCAAAAAGGCGGCGTTTTTCGAAGCTTTTTGAAAAAAGCTTCACCCAAAACTTTTATCTTCTGTTTTTGCGCGCCCGCGTCAGGCCCGCCGCACGATATAGGTCTTGGCCAGTTCGGCCTCGAGTGCGCGGGCATGTTCGGGGTCACGGGCCTCGATCATCACCTCAAGCTCGGCGGCCTGCACGCTTGGCGTGGTGAACAGGCGCTGGTGCGAGACCTCGATGATGTTGCCACCTTCATCGCCAATCTTGCGCGAGATGTCGGCCAGCACGCCGGGGCGGTCGGGTATTTCCATCTTCAGGCACAAAAGCCGCCCGTCGCGCAGCAGCGAGCGCAGCAGGGTATTGGCCAGGATGCGGCTGTCGATGTTGCCGCCCGTAATGGGTAGGGCCACGCGCTTGCCGCGGAACAGTTCGGGGTAGGTCAGCACGGCAGCAAGGGCCGTGGCCCCCGCGCCCTCGCTCACCTGCTTGGCCCCTTCGGCCAGCATGGTAATCGCGGTCTCGATCGCACTTTCGGGCACAACCAGCACGCTTGATACGAGTTCCCGAATGACCTCGAGCGGCTGGCGGCCGATCTGCAGCACCGCAATGCCCTCGGCAATGGTGGCACCACCCGGTGGCATCACCTCATCACCGGGGAAGCCGGAAAGCGAGGAGAAGTTTTCAACCTGCACGCCAATGATGTCCATGCCCGGCTGGAGCGCGCGCCCGGCCACGGCGCAGCCCGAAAGCAGGCCGCCGCCGCCAATGGGGCAGACGAAGGTGTCAAGCGGGCCTGCATCCTCGAACAGTTCGAGTGCAAACGTGCCCTGTCCGGCCATGACCTCGGGGTCGTCATAGGGGTGGACGAATACCCGCCCCTCGCGCTGGCACAGCATGTTGGCATGCGCCGTGGCCTCGGCGAAGTTGTCGCCTTCCAGCACCACGGTCGCCCCCCACGCCGCCGTGCGCGTGACCTTGGCGGCGGGCGTGAAGCGCGGCATGACAATCACCGCGTCAATGCCGAGCAGGGAGGCATGGCGGGCCACGCCCTGCGCATGATTGCCCGCTGATACGGTAATCACGCCGCGCTCGCGCTCACGCGGGGTGAGCAGGGCGAGCTTGTTGGCTGCCCCGCGCTCCTTGAACGAGCCGACCGCCTGCAGGTTATCGAGCTTGAGCACGATATCCGCGCCGGTCGCGCGCGAGAGGGTCTGGCACGGGACGGTGGGCGTGTGGAGTACGCGCCCCTTTATCCGCTTTGCGGCGGCGGTGATGTCTTCAAGCGTGATCACGGGTTTATGGCCTAGCCGTAGGTAACTTCCAGGATTTCGTAGGTCCGGTCGCCGCCGGGGGCGGGCACGGACACGCTGTCGCCCACGCTCTTGCCAATCAGCGACTTGGCCAGCGGGGAAGAAATGGACAGAAGCCCCTGCTTGATGTCGGCCTCGTACACGCCCACGATCTGGTAGGTGGCTTCCTTGTCGGTTTCCTCATCCACCAGCTTTACGCGCGCGCCGAACTTGACCTGATCGCCCGAGAGCGAGGCCGGGTCGATCACCTCGACGGAGGAGACAATTTCCTCAAGTTCCTGGATGCGCCCTTCGGTAAAGGACTGGCGCTCGCGGGCGGCATGGTATTCCGCGTTTTCCGAAAGGTCGCCGTGGCTCCGCGCTTCGGCAATGGCGCGTATGATCGCGGGGCGTTCTTCACTCTTGAGTTTGCGCAGTTCGTCTTCGAGCCGTTCGAGCCCGGGGGCTGTCATCGGAAATTTCTGCAAGGTTTGTCCCCGAGGTGAAGGTCAGTTTCCGCAACTGACGGTTGGTTGCTGTGTCCGGGTGCATTGCCTGTAATACGACGCGGGCAGCCTGCCAGCCCAGGGACCAGCAGACCACCCGCGTTGTGGCGATGCGCTCAGAATGATCCCTTAAAATAGGATTGAAGCGGCGCGACTTCAAGAACCCCCTCGCGCATGGCCGAAATGGCATGCGTCGCGGCCCGTGCTCCCGCAATGGTGGTGTAGTGCGGAATGCCGTGGGTGAGTGCGGAGCGGCGGATGTCAAAGCTGTCGCTCACCGCCTGTGCGCCCTGCGCGGTGTTGATGACCATCTGGATCTCGCCCGAGCGGATGGCATCGACACAGTTGGGGCGGCCTTCGAGCACCTTGTTGATCACGTCCACCGCAACACCGGCTTCACGCAGGTATTTGGCAGTGCCGCGGGTCGCCACGACCCTGAAGCCCATCTCGACCAGCAGGCGGCCGATCGACTTGACGGCGGCCTTGTCGCTGTCGCGCACCGACAGGAACACCGTGCCCGAAAGCGGCAGCTTCACGCCCGCCGCAAGCTGCGACTTGGCGAAGGCGCGCTCGAACGAGGCGTCAAGCCCCATGACCTCACCCGTCGAGCGCATCTCGGGGCCGAGGATCGTGTCCACGTCGGGGAAGCGGTTGAAGGGGAACACCGCCTCCTTCACCGCCACATGCGGGGCCACGGCCCGGTCATCGAGCCGGAACTCGGCCAGCCTGGCACCGGCCATGACGCGCGCGCCGATCTTGGCCACCGGCACGCCGGTCGCCTTGGCCACGAAGGGCACGGTGCGCGAGGCGCGGGGATTGACCTCGAGCACGAAGATCTCCTGCCCCTTGATCGCGTACTGCACGTTCATCAGGCCCACAATGCCCAGTTCACGCGCCATGGCCTCGGTCTGGGCCTTGAGCTCGGTCACGATGGCGGGCGAGAGCGTGTAGGGCGGCAGCGAGCAGGCACTGTCACCCGAATGAATGCCCGCCTCCTCGATGTGTTCCATCACGCCAGCCACATAGACTTCCTTGCCATCGGCAATGCAGTCCACGTCGGCTTCGATCGCGTCATTGAGGTAATGGTCGATCAGCACCGGGCCGTTGGCCACTTCGGCGCCTGCAAGCTGCAGCGCCACGCGCATGTAGCGCTGGAGGCTCGCGCGGTCATGCACGATCTCCATAGCCCGTCCGCCCAGCACGTAGGAGGGGCGGACCACCACCGGGTAGCCGATCTTCTCGGCCACGGCCTCGGCTTCCGCCGGGCTGCGGGCGATGCCATTGGCAGGCTGGCGCAGGCCCAGCTTGTGCAGCATGGTCTGGAAGCGCTCGCGGTCCTCCGCGCGGTCGATCGCATCGGCGGGGGTGCCGAGCAGTGGAATGCCCGCCGCCTCGAGCGCGTGCGACAGCTTGAGCGGGGTCTGCCCGCCATACTGCACGATGCAGCCCAGAACCGTGCCGTTCTCCTGCTCGCGGCGGATCAGGGCGATCACGTCCTCAGCCGTCAGCGGCTCGAAATACAGGCGGTCCGACGTGTCATAGTCGGTAGAGACGGTTTCGGGGTTGCAGTTGACCATGATCGTCTCGAAACCGGCCTCACGCAGGGCGTAGGCGGCATGGACGCAGCAATAGTCGAACTCAATGCCCTGGCCGATGCGGTTCGGCCCGCCACCAAGGATGACGATCTTCTTGCGATCGGTCGGCCTGCTTTCGCATTCCGGCACGCCGTACCCGCCTTCATAGGTGGAATACATATAGGGCGTGGGGGAGGCGAACTCACCGGCACAGGTGTCGATGCGCTTGTACACCGGGGTCACCCCCCGGCCTTCGCGCAGCTTCGCCACTTCCTCGGCCTGCGTGCCCGACAGGCGGGCAAGCTGGATGTCGGAGAAGCCCAGGGCCTTGAGTGCGCGCAGGCTGTCGGCATCCTCGGGCAGGCCGTCACGCACCACCGCGTGCTCGGCGGCCACGATCTTGGCAAGCTCGCGCAGGAACCACGGCTCGAAGCGGCAGGCATCGTGAATGTCTTCCACGCTCAGCCCCGCGCGCAGGGCCTGGGCGGCCATGAGGATGCGCTCGGGGCGCGGCTGCGAAAGCGCGGCGCGGAAGGCATCCGGCCCGCCATCGCCCGGCGCCTCGACCGGGTCCAGACCCGCCAGCCCGATTTCCATCGAGCGCAGGCCCTTCTGCATCGCCTCGGGGAAGGAGCGGCCAATGGCCATCGCCTCGCCGACCGACTTCATGCTGGTCGAGAGCAGGGCAGGCGTGCCGGGGAACTTCTCGAACGTGAAGCGCGGGATCTTGACCACCACGTAGTCGATCGTGGGCTCGAACGAGGCCGGTGTGCTGCCGGTAATGTCGTTGGTCAGTTCATCGAGCGTGTAGCCCACCGCCAGCTTGGCCGCGATCTTGGCAATGGGGAAGCCCGTGGCCTTGGAGGCAAGTGCCGAGGAACGCGACACGCGCGGGTTCATCTCGATCACCACGACGCGGCCATCGACCGGGTTGATGCCGAACTGCACGTTCGAGCCGCCGGTTTCCACCCCGATCTTGCGCAGGCAGGCCAGCGACATGTCGCGCAGACGCTGGTATTCCTTGTCGGTCAGGGTCAGGGCAGGGGCGACGGTGATGGAATCACCGGTATGCACGCCCATCGGGTCGATGTTCTCGATGGAGCAGATGATGATGCAGTTGTCAGCCGTGTCGCGCACGACCTCCATCTCATACTCCTTCCAGCCCAGCACGGATTCCTCGATCAGGACTTCCGTGGTGGGGGAGGCATCAAGCCCGGAGGTGACGATGCGGTCGAACTCCTCCTTGTTGTAGGCAATGCCGCCGCCCGAGCCGCCCATGGTGAAGGAGGGGCGAATGACCGAGGGTAGGCCCACGGTGGCAAGGGCCGCGCGGGCCTCATCAAGCGTATGGGCGATCAGGCTGCGCGGGCTCTCGATGCCGATTTCGTCCATCGCCTCGCGGAATTTCTGGCGGTCCTCGGCGCGGTCGATCACCTCGGCATTGGCACCGATCAGTTCGACATTGTGTTTCTTGAGGAAGCCGGACTTGTCGAGCGCCATGGCGGTGTTGAGCGCCGTCTGCCCGCCCATGGTGGGCAGGACCGCATCGGGCTTTTCACGCAGTATGATGCGCTCGACGAATTCCGGGGTGATGGGCTCGATATAGGTCGCATCCGCCAGCCCCGGATCGGTCATGATCGTGGCGGGGTTGGAGTTGACCAGAATGACGCGGTAGCCCTCTTCCTTCAGGGCCTTGCACGCCTGTGCGCCGGAATAGTCGAATTCGCACGCCTGGCCGATCACGATCGGGCCGGCGCCAATAATCAGGATGGAGCTGATGTCTGTCCGTTTGGGCATGTCGGGTCGGCTTTCACGCGGTCTTGGTTGTGGTGTCGATCAGATCGACAAAACGGCGGAACAGGTAGTGGCTGTCTGACGGGCCGGGGCTGGCCTCGGGGTGGTACTGCACCGAGAACGCCGGGTAGCGGCTGGTGGCGATCCCCTCGTTCGAGCCGTCAAACAGGCTGGTATGGGTGGCGCGCACATCGGCGGGCAGCGACTTGTCATCCACCGCAAAACCATGGTTCTGGCTGGTGATCTCCACCTTGCCGGTTTCAAGGTCTTTCACCGGCTGGTTGGCGCCACGGTGGCCGCGCGCCAGCTTGTAGGTCTTGGCACCGAGTGCGAGGGCCAGGAGCTGGTGGCCAAGGCAGATGCCAAAAAGCGGCTTGCCCGCCTCGAGCACGCCCCTGATGGCGGGCACGGCATAGCTGGCGGTCGCCGCCGGGTCGCCCGGCCCGTTGGACAGGAACACGCCTGCGGGGTCGAGGGCGAGGATTTCCTCGGCGGTCGTGGTGGCGGGCACCACGGTCACGTCACAGCCAGCCGAGGCCAGGCAGCGCAGGATGTTGCGCTTGGCCCCGTAGTCAACGGCTACCACCTTGTGGCGCTTGGCGGGCAGGGGTGCGGTGCCATGCGGCCACTGCCACACGCCCTCGCTCCACGCGTAAGGCTTGGCGCAGGTGACTTCACGCGCAAGGTCCATGCCCTCCAGCCCCGGCCAGGCGCGGGCCTGGGCCTGCAAGGCCGCGATGTCAAACTGGCCATCGGCAGGGTAGGCCACGATGGCCGTCTGCGGGCCGCCCTCGCGGATGCGTCGCGTGATGGCGCGGGTGTCGATGCCGCAGATGCCCGGCACGTTCTGGGCTTTCAGCCACGCATCGAGCGATTCGGTCGCGCGCCAGTTGGCGGGCGCGGTCAGGTCTTCCTTCACCACCAGCGCGCGGGCGTTGATGGTGGTGGCCTCATCATCCTCCGGCGTGGTGCCGGTATTGCCGATATGGGGGAAGGTGAAGGTAATGATCTGGCCTGCGAAGGACGGGTCGGTCAGCGTTTCCTGGTAGCCGGTCATGCCGGTGGAAAAGCAGATCTCGCCCAGCGCGCGCTCCGTGCTGTACGCGCCGAATCCGCACCCCCACAGGATGGTGCCATCGGCCAGGATCAGGGCGGCTGTCGCAGCTTTGGGCCTGTCGGCCGGTGCGATCGGGTTTGACGTGCTCATCGGGGGCTCCGGTCGGTCGGATTCTGTAGCGGGTTGCAGGTCGGACAGTGACAGGCCGGTGGCGCGCAGCACCGTGGTCCAGTGCTTGGGCGGAATGGCGCGGGCCTGCCGCCATTTGCGAATGGCCTCGGTGCTGACGCCAGTCAGCTTCGCGGCCTGTTCGGCCCCGCCAAGGCGTTCGATAATACTTTCTATCGTCATCGGCATTGGATGATGTCCCTTCCGGGAGTATTGCCTAACAGCGTCTCTGGTAATTGGGAAGAAAATTCCCACATACCCTTGCACCGAGACATTGGGAAAATTATTCCCGGCATGCAAGGGGGCATCGTGCCCTCCCGCCGGGCAGAGGAGTTGACAGCATGTCCCTGCGCGCACGTTTCATGGATGACCTGAAAACCGCCATGAAGGCTGGCCAGAGCGAAAAGGTCGGCACCATCCGCATGATTACGGCAAAGCTGAAGGATGTCGATATCGCAGGCCGCGCCAAGGGCGAGGACCAGGTAAGCGATGAGGCGGTGATTTCCATGCTGCGTGGCATGATCAAGTCCCGCACGGAATCGGCGGCGATGTACATCAAGGGCGGTCGCCCCGAACTGGCCGAGAAGGAAGAGGCCGAGATCGCGATCATCCGCGACTACCTGCCGCCTGATCTGGATGACGCCACCATCGAGGCCGCGGTGCGCGAAGCCATCGAGCGCACCGATGCCACCTCCATGAAGGACATGGGCAAGGTCATGGCAGCACTCAAGGAGCAGTTTGGCGCGGCACTGAATCCGGCCAGCGCATCGGCGGTCGTGCGCGCGCGGCTTTCGGCCTGATTGCGCCGGAGTCCGTGTAACGATGGCGCTTGACCCCGCATTCCTTGACGAGCTGCGTGCCCGCACGCCCATCGCCCCCATTATCGGGCGGCGCACCAAGCTGGTGCGCTCGGGGAAGCACTGGAAGGCGTGCTGTCCCTTCCACGGGGAAAAGACGCCATCATTCTACGTCTATGACGACCACTACCACTGCTTTGGCTGCCAGGCGCATGGCGATGTCATTACGTTTGTCATGCAGAGCGAGGGCCGTTCCTTCCCCGAGGCGGTGGAGGAACTGGCCACCGCGGCGGGCATGGACATGCCAAAGCCCGACCCGGTGCAGCGCGAACGTGCCGAGCAGGCCCGCACGCTGGGCGATGTGCTCGAGGCCGTGCAGCAGTCATGGCAGCGCAGGCTGTATGAACCCGAAGGGCGCGAGGGGCTGGCCTATCTCCACGGCCGTGGCCTGACCGATGAGACCATCGCTGGCTTCGGCCTGGGCTGGTCGGGTGCCGGGCGGGGCGAACTGGTGGCCGAAATGGCCAAACTCGACATCACGCCCGCCATGCTGCGTGATGCGGGGGTGATGCGCGCCGATGAAAGTGGCGCCCCCCAGCGTGAACTGTTCTTCAACCGCGTGACCTTTCCCATCCGCGACCGGCGCGGGCGGCTGGTCTCGTTTGGCGGGCGCATTCTGGGCGATGGCCAGCCCAAATACCTCAACGGGCCGGAGACCGCGCTCTTCTCCAAGCGCCGGGTGCTGTTCGGCCTTGACCGCGCGCGCGAGGGCGTGCGCGGCAGCGGGGCAGGGGCGGAACTGCTGGTGGTTGAAGGCTACATGGATGTGATCGCGCTGCACCAGGCGGGCTTTCATGGCGCGGTCGCCCCGCTGGGCACGGCGCTCACCGCCGAGCAGCTCGAGGCGCTGTGGCAGGTCGCCCCCGCCCCCGTGCTGTGCTTCGATGGCGATGGCGCGGGCCAGCGCGCGGCGGTGAAGGCGGCGGAAACCGCGCTGCCGCTGCTCAATGTCGAGCGCACGCTGCGCTTTTGCACCCTGCCCGAAGGCGAAGACCCCGACAGCCTCGTGCGCCGCCATGGCAGCGCCGCCATGGCCGCCATGATCGAGGGCGCGCGCCCGATGGGGCAGGTGCTGTTCGGGCTGATGAGCGAGGGCGTGCGCGATCCCGGCCCCGAGCAGCGCGCGGCCCTGCGGCGCAAGCTTGTGGCAGTGGCGGCCCTCATCCCTGACAAGACGCTGGCCGCCGAATACCGCTCGACCCTGCTCGACAGCTTTTTCCAGACCTTCCGCCGCGATGGGCGCGGCGGCGCGAAACGGGTGCCCGTGGCCACGGCCCCGGTCGCCCCCATGGCCGCCGACCTGCAGCGCCAGTGCATTCTCAGCGCCATCCTGCTCGAACAGCCCCGCGTGCTTGACGCGGTGCAGGACGCCTATTGCAGCCTTGCGCTGCCGCCCGACCTCGCCGCCCTGCGCGAGGAACTGCTCGACCTGTATGACCGCAACGGCGAACTGCCCGATGCGGATGAACTTGCCGCACGGCTGGCCGAAGCGGGCCTTGCCGATGTGCGCCAGCGCGTGGATGCCACCCGCGGGCGGCGGGGCCAGGCTGCCGATGCCGACCTGTTTGACACCGACCCCGTGCAGGAGTGGTGGCATTTCTACGCCCTGCTTGACGTGGAGCGCTTCGCCGCAGAACTGCGCGCCGATACCGAGCGCCTGTGCGCGGGTACGCCTGATGAGGCGGAATGGGACAGCCTGCGCACCCGCCTCATCGCCCTCGATGCCCTGCGTCGCGGTGGTGACGAGGAGGAGGAATGAGGCGGAAAATGGGCCGATTGAATGAAATGGGGCGCGCGTGCCCTTGACTTCGACCATGTTATCGACCACCTGCACCAGACAAATGCAGATGAAAACGGTATGATTGGCCGTATCCTGTCCCGCTGCGCGAAGGGGGCGGGAACAAGGGCGCGGCCCCTGTGCGCGGGCTGGTTTGGGCGCACGCGTGTAAACGGATTTGCTGGGTAGGGATTGATCGGGCATGGCGACAAAGACAGCCACGGGTACGGACACGGCTTCAGGGGATCAGGACAACGATACAACCCTGCTGGACACCCGGTCCGGCGCCGTCAAGAAGCTGATCGCGCGCGGCAAGGAGCGCGGCTACATCACGTTTGACGAACTCAACGCCGTCCTGCCGCAGGATCAGATGTCCTCCGAGCAGATCGAGGATGTGATGGCTGCCCTGTCCGAGATGGGCATGCAGGTGGTCGAGAACGAGGATAACGACGACACCGAGGCCGCCCCCGCCGCTGAAACCAAGAGCGACGACACCGCCGAGGAAGAAACCGAGAGCGAGGAACCCGCCGCCGGTAACGTCGATACCGAAAGCCTTGGCCGCACCGATGACCCGGTGCGCATGTACCTGCGCGAGATGGGCTCGGTCGAGCTGCTCTCGCGTGAGGGCGAGATCGCGATTGCCAAGCGCATCGAGGCGGGCCGCGACGAGATGATCGGCGGCCTGTGCGAAAGCCCACTGACCTTCCGCGCCATCATTTCGTGGCATGAGCGGCTCAAGGCCGGTGAGATGCTGCTGCGCGACATCGTGGACCTCGAGGCCATGCAGGCGGGCGGCAACGACCCTGCCGAGGCCGCCGAGGGCGAGGGCGCCTTTGCCGAGAACGAAGGCAACGAGGCGGAAGAGACCGAGGAAAGCGAGAGCGAAGGCGAGGGTGAGGGCGAAGGTGCCGGCCTGTCGCTTTCCGCGCTGGAGGAAAAACTCAAGCCCGAGATCCTCGAGCAGTTCCAGGAAGTCGAGGCGCTGTACGAGGCGCTGCACAAGGTGCAGGCCGAGCGGCTGGAAAAATTCACCGCGGGTAGCGAAATCTCCGCCGATGAGGAAGCCCGCTACGAGCAGCTGCGCCTGGAGCTGGTGGGCAAGGTGCAGCAGGTTCACCTGCACAATGCCCGCATCGAGGTGCTGGTCGAGCACCTCAAGGAAATCTTCCAGCGCCTCAACGGCCTTGAAGGCCGCATGCTGCGCCTTGCCGAGAGCACCCGCGTCTCGCGTGATGACTTTCTGCTCAAATACCGTGGCCGCGAACTCGATCCGGGCTGGATGGACATGGTGGCGGGGCTGCCTGCCAAGTCGTGGAAGAACTTCCTCGCCAAGCATGCCGAGACGGTCATCCGCCTGCGCAACCAGGTGGCGGAACTGACGCAGGAAACCGGGCTGCCGGTAGGCGAGTTCCGCCGCGTATACGCCACCGTCTCGCGCGGCGAGCGGGATTCGGCGCGCGCCAAGAAGGAAATGATCGAGGCCAACCTGCGTCTCGTGATCTCGATTGCCAAGAAATACACCAATCGCGGCCTGCAGTTCCTTGACCTGATTCAGGAAGGCAATATCGGCCTGATGAAGGCGGTGGACAAATTCGAATACCGCCGTGGCTACAAGTTCTCCACCTACGCCACGTGGTGGATCCGGCAGGCCATCACCCGCTCGATCGCCGATCAGGCGCGCACCATCCGCATTCCCGTGCACATGATCGAGACGATCAACAAGCTCGTGCGCACCTCGCGCCAGATGCTGCATGAGATTGGTCGCGAACCCGCGCCCGAGGAACTGGCCGAGAAGCTGGGCATGCCGCTTGAGAAGGTGCGCAAGGTGCTCAAGATCGCCAAGGAGCCGATCTCGCTCGAAACCCCGATCGGTGATGAGGAAGACAGCCACCTTGGCGACTTCATCGAGGACAAGGCCGCCGTCATCCCGCTTGATGCCGCGATCCAGACCAACCTGCGCGAGGCGACGACGCGGGTGCTGTCCTCGCTCACCCCGCGTGAGGAACGCGTGCTGCGCATGCGCTTTGGCATCGGCATGAACACCGACCATACGCTTGAGGAAGTGGGCCAGCAGTTCAACGTGACGCGCGAGCGTATCCGCCAGATCGAGGCCAAGGCGCTGCGCAAGCTCAAGCACCCGAGCCGAAGCCGCAAGCTGCGCTCGTTCCTTGATGATAACTGAGGTTCCATGTGCCCCCGGCCGCGACGCGCCGGAGGGGGGCGGAACACGGATCGGGGTGGATGTGACGTTCCTGTGCATGGACCGTCCGCCACCCGGAATCCCCCCGGCGCTGCCGCCGGGCTACAGCATTCACCAGACCTTCCGCCCCGGCGTGGCCTGGTACCGCGCCCTGTATGATGCGGTCGGGCAGGATTATTGCTGGTGGCTGCGCCGCGTCATGCCTGATGCCCAGCTTGCCCGCCTGCTCTGTGGCCCCGGCATTGCCGTGCATGTGCTCTATGATGGCAGCGAGCCTGCCGGTTTCTGCGAACTCGACAGCCGCTACGCGCCGGACGTGAACATCGCCTATTTCGGCCTGTTGCCCGCATGGATCGGGCGTGGGGTGGGGCAGGCATTCCTGCACAACATGGTGGCGCGGGCCTGGGGGCTGCGGCCAGCCGTGCTCCGGGTCAATACCTGCTCGGCCGATCATCCGCGCGCCCTGCCCAATTACCTGCGGGCAGGGTTTCGCAAGGTGCGCACCCTGCATGAGGTCTGGACCATTCCGCATGCGCTCGGCCTTGTGCCGCCCGCACGGCTGCGGCTGGCCTGAATGCAGGCATGCGCATAAAAATAGTATTCCAGATATTGTTATAACACGAAATCGTTACCATTTCTTTCCTGTCCCATAATTGGAGAGAGGGAAATGGAGTTCGACGTATCCTACTACAAATTCCACGGCGTTGATCGGGCTGCCCTGATCGATGCGCTTGGCCTGCGTGACACCGGCACGCCGGACCCGGGTGGTGAGGCGCCTTATGCCATAGCCGACCTGCCCAACGGGTGGTTTGTCATCCGCGTTGATAACGATAGCGGGCTTCTGGCCGATTATGACCGCAAGACCCTGGTGCGCGAGGGCAGGCTGGTAACGTGTGATGTGGGGAGCGTCGACCCCGTCAGTCAGGCCCAGGGCTATGAGGCGGGCGAGGAATGCTGGAGCGTGGTGCATGACGGGCGCGGCGGGGAAATGCTCGCGCTCGAGATACGCGGCGAGGCCCCGCCCGCCGTGCCCATGCTGCACAAGGAGGCCTTTGCCGCCACCCGCGCCCTGATGGCGAAGGGCGAGACCCGTGCCCCCGGCCCGATGCTTGACGTGCCGCTTGCGGTGGTCAAGTCGGTCACGGGGTTCCGCCATGACGAGCCGCAGCTTGTCTCGCCCGAGCCCGTCTTTACGTGGCTGGCGCCAAAAGATCCGAAGTAAACCGTACTTTTTCCTTGTGCAGGGACGGGGTTTGTGTTTCAACCCGCTCCTTCCCTGCCGGGTGCGTGGCATCGCCCCCGGCTATACCCGTGCCCTATGGGCAACATGGCGGACCGTGTCCGTCCATGCGGGGGTTGAAGTGATCCGAAGGGAGTTCCAATGCCGTTGTATGAAACCGTGCTGATTGCACGTAATGACGTGTCGCAGCAGCAGGTCGAAGCCATTGCTGATGGCATCGCCACCTATCTGGAAGCCGAATCCGGCTCCATCAAGAAGCGCGAATACTGGGGCCTGCGCACGCTGGCTTACCGTATCAAGAAGAACCGCAAGGGCCATTACATGCTCCTCGGCCTTGATGCGCCTTCTGCCGCGGTCAAGGAAATCGAGCGCCAGCTCGGCCTGAACGAAGATATCCTGCGCGTCCTGACCCTGCGCATCGACGAGATCGACGAGGCTCCCTCGGTCATCCTGTCGCGCAAGGGTGACGAGCGTGAGCGTGGCTTCCGTGGGCCCAAGCCCACCGGCCGTTTCGAGAGCGGTCGTGGCACGCGCCGCAATTTCGATGACCGCGAGGAGTTCCGCGCCCGTAACGAGCGTGAAGAACAGCAGCGCGCCAACGCCACTGCCAGCGCCGAAGCGGAGTAAGAGCTGATGTCTGAAACCACCGAGATCAACCCCGCCGCCCGCCGCGTTGCGGTTGGTGCGCGCCGTCCGTTCTACCGTCGCCGCAAGTCCTGCCCGTTCTCCGGCCCCAACGCGCCGAAGATCGACTACAAGGACGTGCGCCTGCTGAGCCGCTTCCTGTCCGAGCGTGGCAAGATCGTTCCCAGCCGCATCACGGCAGTCTCCGCCAAGAAGCAGCGTGAACTGGCCCAGGCCATCAAGCGTGCGCGTTTCCTGGCTTTGCTGCCCTACATTGTAAGCTGAGGGAGGCAGAATCATGTCCGCAGTAGAACTCATCCTGCTCCAGCGCGTCGAGAAGCTGGGCCAGATGGGCGAGATCGTCACGGTGAAGCCGGGTTATGCCCGTAACTTCCTGCTGCCCCAGGGCAAGGCGATCCGCGCCAACGCACATAACCGCGAGCGCTTCGAGCGTGAGCGCGTGCAGCTTGAGGCCCAGAACCTCAAGAACCGCGAGGAGGCCGAGCGCCTTTCCGAGCGCATGCACGGCCTGTCGGTCATCCTGATCCGCCAGGCAGGTGACAGCGGCAGCCTGTACGGTTCGGTCACGACCCGCGACATCGCTGAAGCGGCGACCAAGGCCGGCCTGAGCATCACCCGCAACCAGGTGATCCTGCCCGAGCCGATCAAGCAGCTTGGCCTGTATGACGTCAGCGTCGCCCTGCACCCGGAAGTGTCCATGCAGGTGACCGTGAACGTTGCCCGCTCTGAGGAAGAAGCAGAGCGTCAGGCCCGTGGCGAGGAAATCGGCGTTGATATCGACGACGAACCCACACTGGCTGATGAAGGCGTGGTAACTGAGGGCGAAGTTTCGGAAGAGACCGCCATCGAGGAAACCCCGGCTGTCTGACTGACCTGACCCATCACCCGCTTCGCGGGTGGCTGGAATGGTTGTGAAAGCCCGGAAGAGGCAACTCTTCCGGGCTTTTGCCGTTCGGGTTGCAGCAAAAGGCATGCGGGGAGAAGACCGATGGCGCCTGTACTGCTGGACCGGGCGTTCGCCCATTTCATTACATCAGGCCGGCTCGAGGTCTATTACCCTGACGGTGACCGGCGCAGCTACGTGGGCAGGCCCGGCCCGCAAGCCGCCATGCGCCTTGCTGATACGGCTACCGCGCGTGCCCTGCTGCTCGACCCCGCGCTGAAGGTGGGCGAGGCCTATATGGCGGGCACGCTGCACCCCGTGGACTGCACGCTGTATGAACTGATGCATGTGCTCATGCGCAACGTGATGGAGCGCAGCCCGGCGGGCGAGCGCGTGTTTTCCACCCTGCGCTACATGGCGCGGTCGTGGCTGCAAGATAACACCCGGGGACGCGCCCGGCGCAATGTCGCCCATCATTATGACCTCGACAGCACGCTTTACCGGCATTTCCTTGATGAGGACATGCAGTATTCCTGCGGCTACTTCCCCACCGGGCACGAAACGCTGGCCGAGGCGCAGGCCGCCAAGAAGCATCATCTTGCCGCCAAGCTGCACCTGCACCGCCCCGGCATGAGCGTGCTGGATGTGGGCTGTGGCTGGGGCGGGCTGGGGCTGACGCTGGCGCGTGATTACGGCGCTTATGTCACGGGCATCACGCTCTCGCGCGAGCAGTTACACATTGCCCGGGGCCGGGCGCATGCTGCCGGGCTGGAGGGCAGGGTGCGCTTCGAGCTGCTCGATTACCGCGCTGTTGCCCGGCAGTATGACCGGATCATTTCAGTCGGCATGTTCGAGCATGTGGGGGTGGCGCATTACCGTGCCTTCTTTGCCACCATGCGCCGCGTGCTCCGGCCCGATGGCGTGATGGTGCTGCACGCCATCGGCCGCAGGGAAGGGCCGGGCGTGACCAATCCGTGGATTGACCGCTACATCTTTCCCGGTGGCTATTCCCCTGCCGTGAGCGAGGTGGTGGGGGCGGTTGAGCATGCCGGGCTGTGGCTGGCTGATTGCGAGATCTGGCGCCTGCATTACGCCCGCACCATCGCGCACTGGCGCAGCCGCTTCAATGCGCGGCGCGCGCAGATCGCCCGGCTGTATGACGAGCGTTTCTGCCGCATGTTCGAGTTCTATCTGGTGGTGTCGGAACTGGCGTTTCGCGTGCAGGGGCACATGAACTTCCAGCTTACGCTCTCGCGTGAAATCGATGCCCTGCCACTGGCGCGTGATTACATGATGGCGCGGGGGCAGCGGGTGGAAAGTGCCGCGTAAGCCGCAACAGGATAAAAGTTCGTGGATGCTGCTTTTTTGAAAAAAGCTTCACCAAAAACTTTTATCTCTTCAGGTTACGGTGGCGCTGCGGCGGGCATGCAGGCGGGCAAGGCGGTCGAAATCCGCGATCTCGAGCGTTTCCGCCCGGCGGCTGCCCTCAATTCCCGCCTCGGCCAGAAGCGCTTCGCCGCCGATGGATTTCAGCGACCCGCGCAGCATCTTGCGCCGCTGCCCGAAGGCTGCGGCCGTAACCTGCTCCATGGCGCGGAACAGGGCGGCATCGGGCTGCTCGGCATGCGGGATCAGCCCCACCACGGCGGAGTGGACCTTGGGCGGCGGCGAGAACGCGCCGGGGGGAATATGCATCATGACCCCGCAGCGGCATGTCCACTGCGCCAGCACGCCCAGCCGGCCATAATGGTCGGAGCCGGGGGCGGCGCAGATGCGTTCGGCCACTTCCTGCTGGAACATGAGCGTCAGCCGCGACCACGCGTTTGCCTGCCGCAGCCAGCCCACCAGCAGCGGCGTGCCTACATTGTAGGGCAGGTTGGCAATGATCTGGCGCGGGGCGGGGCACAGGGTTGCAAGATCCTGGCGCATGGCGTCCGCCTCGATGATCTGCAACCGCTCCGGCGCATGTGCCGCAAGCTCGGTAATGACCGCCACCGCGCGTGGATCGACCTCGACGGCGATGATGCTGGCCGCCTCCGTGTCAAGCAGCGCGCGGGTCAGGCCGCCGGGGCCGGGGCCGACCTCGACCACATGCTGCCCTGCAAGGTCGCCCGCCAGGGCCGCGATCCGCGCCGTAATGCCCGGATCAAGCAGGAAGTGCTGCCCAAGCGCCTTGCGTGCATCCAGCCCATGCCGCGCAATGGTGTCGCGCAGCGGCTCAAGCCCGTGGGGGCGTTGTGGCATGGTCATGACGGCACTCAGGTCTTGGAGCGCATGTCGATGATCGCGCGGCGCTGCAGGTCGCGGTTGAGCTGGCGCGAGGTCTGCTCCACGCGCTCGCTCAGCAGGTGGTCGGCAATCTGGCTGGGTGTCTGGATGGCGATGTTGCGCTCTTCACGCGAGCAGACCATCAGCACCAGAATGCCATCTACCGAAACCAGCGGATGGCTGGGCTTGCCGGGCGGGAGTGGCTCAAGTACTTCGCGCATCTGCGGGTTGAGGTGGTTCAGCATCAGCTCGCCGGGGTCAGCGGGGTGCTTTTCACCGTTTTTCTTGTTCTGCGCTTCCACCTGGTCGCAGTTCTTGGCAGTGGTGGAAAAGGCATTGGCGGCATCGAGCGTCTGCTTTTGCTGGTCCGTCGGGTTCTCGGGGTCAAGCGGCGCATCGAAGGGGAAGAAGGCCTGCCGGATGGCCAGCACGGTCACCATCTGGTGGCCCACCGTGCGGCGCTCGGCAATGGTGGCGATCACGTAACCACCCGCCACCCGGATGGGGTTGGAAATCGCGCCATCGGGCATCTGGCGGGCCACGGTCACCACCTGCGGGTCAAGCCCGTCTTCCTGCGTCCAGCCCATCATGCCGCCATCAAGCGCGCTCTGCCCCTGCGAGAACTGCGCCGCGACAATGGGGAAGGGCGCGCCCTCGCGCAGTTCCTGAATGATGGTTTCGGTGAATTTCAGCTCGCCTTCGGGGTGGCGCTGATCCTCGACGGGAATGAAGATCTCGCTGATCATGTATTCCGGCTTGCCGTCCTCGCGCTTGAGCGCTGCCATGCGCTGCTCGATCTCGGCTGCGGTGATGCGCCCGTGTTCCGCCGTTTCCTGCCGCAGCACCTGCGACCAGCCAAGCTGCACGCGGATCTGGTCGATCAGCGTGGTGAGCGACACGCCATCTTCCGCCAGCTTGTTGCGCAGCGCGTTCTCGGGCATGCCATTGCGCTGCTCGATGCCCGAAATGGCCCCCGCAATCTGCTGGATGGGCACGTTGATGTGGCGATCAAGCATTTCCTGCATGCGCAGTTTTTCATCGATCAACTGGCGCACGATCTGCGGGCGCAGGCGCTGCATCACGTCATCGCTCACATCCAGCCCCGAGGAGAGCGCAAAAAGCCGTCCCCGCGTGTCGATGTCGCGCTTGGTCAGCACCGCGCCATTGACGGTGGCGACAATGGAGTCCTGATCTTCCGCCGCCTGGGCCTGCTGGGCAATGGCATGGGCGCTGCGGGCACTGGCCACGGGCTGGTGCCCCACCAGCGCCACGCAGGCCAGCAGGGCCGTAGCCAGCATGCGGCGCGGGCCACGGCTGCACGGTGCGGGGGGGAAGGCTGTGCCAAGGGGGGCAGGGAAGAGGAACATCCGGCTCGGTCTTTCGCGCATCAGGTCAGCCATTTATACCAAACGTGCCGATGGTTTTGAACGTAAGGGAGAACATTACGGTCGAATTGCTCTGTTGGCCACCAATCGTGGTGTACTGCTTGAGATACATGACATCGAGCCCGAAGCAGTCATTCTGGTAGCCCGCATCGCCACCCACCGCCACGCTTTCCTTGCGCGACAGGCTGCGGCGCAGATAGGCGGCGATGTGCCAGTTATCCCAGTTGGAGGCGGCGCCAAGAGTCAGTTCGCTGACCGGCTTGTAGTAAATGGCCGGGGGCGTCGAGGCGTATGAGCGCTGGGCGTAATAGTAATACGGTGTCACCGGCTCGAACAGGTAGCCGCCCGTTACGCGGAAATGGCGGAACCCCGCGCTGCCCAGCGCATCGCCAAAATCCACCTTGCCCGCATAGGGGTCGAGCCGCATCTTGCCGTCAAAATCGAAATACTGGTTGGGCACCATGTGCGTGCCCATCACCACATCCGACAGGTGATGGTTCAGCCCCGAATAGGGGATGCGGTTGTGGTCGATATGCTCCTGGAAGCTCTCGCCGATCAGCACGTCGATCTGGTGGCCGTTCCATGTCCAGTTATTGTGCAGCCCCACATTGGCGCGCAGGCCGCCATCAAGCCGGTCGGTGCCCGCGTAGCGGTTGATGGCGAACAGCGTGGAATCGGTGAACTCATAGGTCAGGCTGTCCTCGTTGGGGATGTTGCGCGAGGTGCTGTTGCCGGTGTTGGGGGCGGCGATGAACTGCACGATCGGCTCGAGGATCTGGGTGCCGGTATTGTGGTTGAAGCTGCGGAGGAAAGGCCAGTTCATTTTCAGCGCAACCGTGGGTTCCACCTGGCCTTGCACCTGCGTGCGCGCGGTGCGGCCGAAATTGGGCTGGGCGTTGAGGTCGGTCGCGCGATGGACGGCGGATTCGACATGCAGCGTCAGGTTCCAGATCTGCCCCAGCGAGTTATGGAAGGGGCGGTCCCAGTTGAGCGAGAGCTGGCCGCGCTGGTCGGATGTGCCATTCTGGCGATAGACATAGAAATCCGTCGTATCGAGCGCAAAACGGCCGCCCAGCGCATCGGGCTGGCCAAAATAGCTGTAGGTGTAGCGCGGAAGGACCCATGGCAGGTCCTTGTTGTTGATGATGCCCTGGTTCATGCCCTGATAGCCCTCGGCATCGATGCGCGAATACGAGCCCGTGCCAAAGCCTTCAAGGTAGAGGTTGGAATTGAGCGTGTCCTGACCATAACCACTGACACGGTAGTCACGCATGTAGTTGGGCGAACTGGCCCACTGGATATTGCCGCCCGCGCGCCAGGTCTTGTTGATGTTCACCTGCCCGCTGGCCGAGATATAGCCCTGTATGCCGTGGTTGTTCGAGCTGTCCACCGTATCGCCAAATGTATTGACGTATGTGCTGTCGTGGTGGGTGTCATAGGCGATGTTGCCATTGACGAAGAGGCGCGCGGCCTTGAAATACCGGCGGAAACTCATCATGAGTTCCGGCCCGGTGCGCGTGGCGAACAGCCCGGTTGCCGTCAGGTCCGAGAAGCGGTCGATCACCCAGTAATACGGGATGGTGACATAGGTGCCCAGGTAGCGGTCATGCGGGGTGAAGCCGGGGGTGAGGAACCCGCTCTGCCGCCGCACGGACGGGTCGGTCATGGAGAAGGCGGGCAGGTAGAAAACCGGCACGCCAAAGAAATCGAAGAACACATCGCGGAATTCCAGCCGCTTGTGCTGCAGGTCATGTGTCGCGTCAAAGGAGCGGAACTGCCAGAACGGCGCGCGCTCGGGGTGGCGGGCGCAGATCTCGCAGGCGGTATAGACCACGCGCGTGAGGTCATTGACCTTGCTGTTTGTGCGCCGCAGGCCGTTGGCGGCAAGGCGGGCGTTGTCATACATCTGGGCGTACATGCGCGTCATGATGCCATCGCGCATGCCGTTGCTCAGCTCGGCATATTCGGTAAACAGCACGGTGCCGTCAGGCTCGACAAGGGCCACGTTGCCCCGCGCCGCGGCAACGCCGGTGTTGCGGTCGTATACGACCCTGTCGGCGCGCATGATCTGGTCATTCTGCCATAACTGCACGTTGCCGGTCCATGTGGCGATGCCGTTCTTGCTGTCATAGGCCACATGGTCGGCCTGGAAAGTCATCGGGTCGGTATTCGAGACCGTGCCGGTAAACGAGGCCGGGGCTTCAGGCTGGCTTTTGGGGGCATGGATGGGCATGGCGCGCACCGGCGAGTCCGCCCGCGCATCCGTTGCTGACATGAGTCCGCCCAGCATGGTGGCCGCAAGCAGCAGCCCGCGCGAAAACCGCCGCATGGCGGCGGGGGGCCGTAGCAGTGACGGCGCGCGCGTGGAAGGGACGGGACGGGACATTAACCGTCCTCTAGATGAAGAAGTAGCGTGACTGCAAGACAAAGCCCGGCCACGGTGGGCGCCCATGCGGCCAGAAGCGGTGGCAGGGTGCCCGTTTCACCAAACTGCGCCGCGATCTTGGAGATGGCGAACAGCGCGAAACCGGCGGCCACGCCAAAGCTGATCATGCGCACCACGCCGCCGCGCCGCGCGGGCCGCATGGAAAAACCGGCGGCCACCAGCGCCATGGTGCCCGACAGCACCGGCAGCGTGAGCAGGGTCTGGAAATGCAGCCGGTGGCGGATGGTGGAAAAGCCCGAGCGCTTGAGCTGGCGTATAAAGCCCGGCAGCGCCCAGACCGACAGCGTATCGGGCGAGGCGAAGCTCTCCTCCACCCCGGCCAGGGTCAGGTCGGCGGGGAGCGTGATCTCGCCCATTGCCTCGGGCAGTTCGTCGGGGCGGAGCAGGCGGGCCGTGGTCAGGATCCACCGCCCCTTGCCCAGGTAGCCGTTCTCGGCCTCGATGCGGGTGATCAGGTCATCATCGGGCCCCATGCGGAAGACGGTGATCCCCCCCACATGCAGCATGCCGCCACTGAGCCTGACCCGGCGGGCATGGATGATGGCCGTGCCGTGGCTGACCAGCCCGTTATCGCTCTGGCGCAGCCACAGCGTGCCGCCGGTCATGTTGAGCGACTTGCCGTTATTGTCGCGCAGGTACTGCCGGTCGAGCACTTCCGCGCGGCGATACATGACGGAGGAAAGGGGCGATATGGCGGTCGTGGCCACCGTGCCGATCAGCACGGCGCAGATGACCGGACCCGCCAGGAACTGCCATGCCGAGATGCCCGCCGCCCGCGCCACCACCAGCTCCGATGTGCGGGCAAGCCGCCAGAAGCAGATGATGCCGCCCAGCAGCACGCCAAAGGGCAGGATCTCGAGGCAGGCGAAGGGAATGTGCAGGAACGCGATCTCGCTGACCAGCGATGTCGGCACGTTGGGGCGCGTCGAGACCCGGCGCAGCAGGTCGATGAAGTCGAACATCGTGATCAGCCCGGTCAGGAAGGCGATCACGGCCAGCGTGGCATAGGTGAACTGCCGCGCGATGTAGAGCGAGAGCGTAAAGGCCATGTTCATGGGCGGGGCCTGCCCGCCGGGGCGGGCGTTTCACGCTCGGCGTGGATTTCGGGCCAGAACAGGATCGCCGCACAGATCAGGCCGGGGGTGAGTGTGCAGATCCACATCAGCGGCATGAGCTGCAGGTTGCGCGAGGCAAGGTTTTGCACCGCGAGCGTGAGCGCCTGCACGGCCACCACGCCCAGTATGGCCAGCACCGGGCGGATGATGCTGGCTTGGCGGGAATAATTGCCCCCCATCGCGCCAAGCAGCCCGATCATGGCGAACGAGAAGGCGCAGAACGGCGTGCTGAGCCTGCGCCATGCCTCGATGACCATCTTGCTCTCATCTCGGCGCGAATAGACGTGCATGTCCGGGTGCAGCAGCTGGGCTATGGGCAGTTCATTGGCGTCGGGCTGGCGGGTGTGGCTGCCGTGCGGGCTGGACAGGTCGATGGTGTTGCGCGCGAAGGTGAGCACGTTGAGCCGGCCGGTATGGGCATCGATTTCCTGCCGTGAGCCGTTGAACAGCACCACGCGCGGCTGGTCGCCCACGATCACGAGGTTGCCTTCCTCGGCCAGGATGGTGGCCTCGGCACCCGGCGTGCGGTCATCTTCCACCATGATGCCATGCAGCGTGCCGTCCTTGTCGCGCGCGCGGATATACACCGTCATGCTGTCCGATACCTGCGTGAACACCCCATCCTGGATCAGGAAGGCGGCCATGCGGTTGCGGATCTGGAACTCGTACTGCCTGAAGGCATGGTAAGAGACCGGCACCACCCATACGTTGAGCAGCAGGCACGCGCCCGTGGCAATGGCCGCGCACATCAGCCCCGGCCGTGCCATCATGAACGGCGAGAGGCCGGCCGCCTGCATCACGGTCAGTTCGCGGTCGGTGCCGAAGCGCTGGTAGATGAACTGCACCACGACAAAGGTGGTGATGGGCAGGATCACCGCCACGAAGGACGGGATGAGCAGGCTGGTCAGTTCAATGAACACGCGCAGCGACAGCCCGCGCCCCACCACCAGCGAGACGAAATGCAGCGACTGGGTCAGCCAGATCAGTGTTGCCAGCGCGCCCGTGCTCGCTGCCAGCGCCAGCAGGAGCTGGCGCAGCATGTAACGATCCAGAATCGACAGGCGCGGCGCAAGGCGGTCGGGACCAGGGCGGAGGGCGGGCATGCCCCTGTCTACCCCTGTTCCCGCCGGGGCAAAAGGGGTGAACCCCGCCCGGATGAGGGGGTGGTACAGTCTGTTACGCGCGACAAGGCAGGGCGTGGGCTCATGCGCCCGGTTGCGCGGGTGGCAGGACCTTGCCGGGGTTCATGAGGTTTTTGGGGTCGAGGGCGGCCTTGATGTGGCGCATGGCCGCAAGCTCCGCGCCGCCGCGCCAGGCGGGCATCATGTAGGGCTTGAGCTGCCCCACTCCATGCTCGGCCGAGAAGGAGCCATCAAGATCCTTCACGATATCGGCCACCGTATCCATGATGTCATGGCTGCAGGCGAGGAAGGCGGCGGGGTCCATGCCCTCGGGCTGGACAAGGTTGAAGTGGATGTTGCCATCGCCCATGTGGCCAAAGGGAGCGGGGCGGATGCCCGGTATCAGCGCCTCGCACGCCGCTGTTGCGCGGCGGATCAGTTCCGGTACGTGCGTGACCGGTACCGACACGTCGTTCTTCACGCTCGCGCCTGCGCGGCGCTGGGCCTCGGCGTGTTCCTCGCGCAGCTTCCACAGCCCCGCGCGCTGGCCCTCGCTCTCGGCAATCACGGCATCGGTGATGATGCCTTCCTCAAGGGCCTCGCCCAGCACTTCCTCGGTGTATTCGCGCAGGTCGGCATCGGGGCGGGGGGTGGCGAGTTCAACCAGCACATAGGCGGGCGCGCGCTCGCCAAGCGGCACGGTGGTGCCCGCGATCAGGCTGGTCACGAGGTCCATGCCGGTGCCGGACATGAACTCGAACGCCTGCACCAGGGCCGGGTCGCGCGCGCGCAGCAGGCCAAGCAGCTTCAGCGCCGCATCGGCGTCATCCACCGCGCACAGTGCGGCCTCGATGGCGCGGGGCTGCGGATGGAGCTGGATGATGGCGGTGGTGATGATGCCCAGCGTGCCTTCCGAGCCGATGAGCAACTGGCGCAGCGCGTAGCCGGTATTGTCCTTGCGCAGGCGGCGCAGGCCATGGAACACGCTGCCATCGGGCATGACCGCCTCGACGCCCAGCGTGAGTTCACGCGCATTGCCATAGCGCAGCGTGTTGTTGCCGCCTGCATTGGTGGCCAGCACGCCGCCCATCTGGGCCGACCCTTCCGATGAGATGGAAAGCGGCAGCATGAAGCCTGCCTCGCGGGCTGCGTCCTGTGCTGCCTTCAGCGTAACACCTGCCTCGACCTCCATGGTCAGGTCGGCGGGGTCGATGGCGCGCACGCGGTTCATGCGCGACAGGCAGATCACCACCTCGCGCCCGCTCCCGTCGGGCGTTGCGCCGCCGACCATGCTGGTATTGCCGCCCTGGGGCACCATGGGCACGTCATGCTCGTTGCACAGGCGCACGATGGCGGCGAGTTCCGCCGTATTGGCGGGGCGCAGCACGGCCAGCGCGCGGCCATGGTACAGGTCGCGCCAGTCAGTGCAGAAACTGGCGGTGTCCGTCGCATCCACCAGCACGCCAACCGGGCCGAGCAGATCGGTAAAGCGCGCGATCAGGTCAGGGCGCGCAGGCGCGGGCGAGGGGGATACGGTCATGACAGCATGTGTCCTGTATGGGAGGGGAAGGAGGAGGGCACGAGCCATGCCTGCCCATGGTGGCGCACCGGCGGGTAGGTGGCGCTGGCCTGCGCCGGGCTGGGCTGGGCCAGCAGGTGAAAGGCCTCGGTCAGCGCGAAGCCGGTCAGCGCGCCCACCGCGGCGGCCACGATCAGGCCCGATGAGCGGCGGGCAGGCGGCCGGGCGGTGTTCTGCGCGGCGGACAGGGCGGCCTGCGTCTCGGCGCGGGCCTGCTGGGTCTGGCGCAACTCTGCGGTCAGCGCATCGTTGCGGGCAAGGGAGGCGCGCAGTTCAACCCGCGTGTCGCGCAGCGTCGCATCGAGCGTGCGGATGCTTTCCGCCATCTCGGCAATGCGGGCGTGCGACTCCTCGATTTCTTTCTTGGCGGCAGCACTCGCCTTGGTGGCGCGCGGGGCGCGGGGCTTGGGGGCTGCCTTGGGCGGCGGGTTGGGCGCGATGGCGGTGAACAGGTTCTTGAGCGCGCCGCCCGTGACCTGATTCTTGCCCGCGCGCGCGCGGATGGCCGCCAGCGCTGTTTCCGACTGGCCAGCGTTTTCATCCAGCACAAGGGCGAGAATATCCGAAAGGATTCTCAGCTCCCTGGGGTCGATTGTCTGTGTATCGCTCATGTCAGCTGCACCAGGGTCGGATCATGCGGTTGAAGTCATTACGAACGCGGACAGGCCGCACGGGTCAGCCGGTCGCGGATGGCCCGCCCCAGCGCATGCCGGGGCACGGGCTGCACGGCAATCCCGACCAGCCCCCGGCGCTGCCCCTCCATATCAAGAAACCGCAGCCCCGCGAAGAGGCGCGCTGCTGCTTCGTGCAAATCACCGCTTTCGCTCAGGTTCCACACAAGCGGGCTTCCCGCAAGCGGCGCGCCAAAGGCCAGCAGCGCCTCATCCGCGCCCACGCTGGTGGCGTCAAGCCGCACGGGCAGGCCGGGCGCGTAATGCGATGAAAGCTGGCCGGGGGCGGAAGGGCGGGTGTCATTGCTGGCGGCGTCTGGCAGGGCCACGGGCATGCCGCAGGCTTCCTCCAGCGCTTCAAGCGTGATGCCGCCGGGGCGCAGCAGCACGGGCACGGGGCCTGTGAGGTCGATGATCGTGCTCTCCACCCCCACGGGGCAGGGGCCGCAATCGAGCACCGCGTCAATCCGGCCCGCAAGCCCCGCCATGACATGCTGCGCATCTGACGGGCTGACCCTGCCCGAAGGATTGGCCGAAGGCGCCACGACGGGACAGCCGCATGCTTCCAGCAATGCCAGCGTGGTAGCGCCTGCGGGCACCCGCACGGCGGCAGTGCTTAACCCCGCCGTGGCGATGGATGAAATGCCGCAGCCGGGTGCCTGGGGCAGCACCATGGTCAGCGGGCCGGGCCAGAACCGCGCGGCCAGTACGCGGGCCAGTTCCGTTGCCGCGACCTGCGCGAAGGCGGCCTGCGCGCTGGCGAAGTGGCTGATGAGCGGGTTGCGCCCCGGCCTGCCCTTGGCAGCATAGATGGCGGCCACGGCCCGGTCATTGCCCGCATCCGCGCCGAGGCCATAGACCGTCTCGGTGCCAAAGGCCACAAGCCCGCCTGCGCGCAGGATAGCACTTGCGGTCTCGATCCCGGCGGGGGTGTCAGGGAGCAGGCGGGTTTGCATACGGGCCGGACCTACCGCGCCCCACGGCACACGAAGTGCGGGTTGCGCCATTCCGGCTTGCCATAGGCCAGTGGCCTGCCATCGGAGGTGAGGATGGCGCCACCGGCGGCCTCGACCACGGCCTGCGGGGCGGCGGTGTCCCACTCCATGGTGGTGCCGAGGCGGGGGTAGAGATCGGCCAGCCCTTCCGCCACGCGGATGAACTTGGCCGCCGAGCCGATATTGCCCAGATGGGCAACGGGGTGGCCGCCCAGGAATTCCTTCAGCCGCGGGTCATCGGCATAATGGCGCGAGGCCAGCACGGTCAGCCCCTCAGCCGGGGGCTTGCGGACATGGATGGCCTGCTCGCCCTGCGCATCAATGCGGAAGGCCCCGCGCCCGGCACCCGCGCCATAAAGCTGGTGGTAGGCGGGCAGGGCCACGGCGCCGAGCACCGGGCGGTTGTGGCGGACCAGGCCGATATTGACGGTAAAATCATCGCGGCCGGCAGCAAATTCCCGCGTGCCATCAAGCGGGTCAACCAGCCAGAACTCGCTGCCGGGATCAATGCGGATGCCCGCGGCCATTTCCTCCTCCGCCACGACGGGAATGGCAGGCGCATGGGCGCGCAGGCCCTTGAGGATATGCGCTTCCGCCGCGTGGTCGGCCTCGGTTACGGGGGAACTGTCGGTCTTGACCTTGGTGGAGAAGCCGCGCGCGCGGATGGCGCGGATCAGCTCGGCTGCTTCATCGGCAAGGCGCAGGGCCAGATCCAGAAGGAATCTGTCCTCATAAGCTGGCATGGATGGCGTATTCATGCTGTTCGCATTAGCTTACTCGTGCCGCGCCGTCATGCCTTTATCGGCCCTGATGGCGCCCGGCGGCGAAAAACCGGTCCTTTCGCGCCGTTCATCCACCATTTAACCAAAGCGGAGCTCCGTGACCCCCATGCTCGATATTGCCTTTTCCGATGCCACGGCGCCTGCCGGCGGCACGATCGCCATCCTTGCGCCCTCCGGCACGGCACCCGCTGGCCTGTTTGCCCAGGTCGATGCTGCCACCGGCGGGGCGCTGGCGCGTGCCGCCAAGGCAGCCCGCTTTGGCTTCGAACTTGCCAAGACCTGCGTGGTGCTGGCGCCCGGCGCAGGCTATGACCGCGTGATCCTTGTCGGGCTGGGCGCCATGAGCGAACTGTGCGCAACCGGGGCCGAACGCGCGGGCGTTGCCGCCGCGCGCGCCTTGGCGCAGGGTGGCGAGCAGGGCACGATCGTGGCCGACAGCCTGACACCCGGTTTTGCCGCCCATGCAGCACTTGGCGCCGTGCTGGGCAGCTACCGCTTCGATTCGTATCGCACCACCCCGCGCAAGGGCGAGGCAGGCAAGCTGACAACGGTGAGCGTGCTGGCAGCCGACCCGGCGGCCGCACAGGCGGCATGGCAGCCGCTGCTGGCCGTGGCGCGGGGCGTGTTCCTGTGCCGTGACCTTGTATCCGAGCCTGCCAACATGCTGCGCCCGCCCGAATTCGAGCAGCGCATCCTCGCCCTGCGCGACCTTGGCGTGGAAGTGGAGGTGCTCGACCGCGACGCCATGCACAAGCTGGGCTTTGGCGCGCTGCTGGGCGTGGCCCAGGGCAGCGATGCGCCGCCCCGCACGGTCATCATGCGCTGGAATGGCGGCACGCAGGGCGAAGCCCCGGTGGCTTTCGTTGGCAAGGGTGTGACGTTTGATTCCGGTGGCATCTCGATCAAGCCCGCCGCCGGCATGGACGAGATGAAGACCGACATGGGCGGTGCTGCCGCCGTGGTCGGCACCATGGCGGCCCTGGCCGGTCGCAAGGCGAAGGTCAACGCTGTGGGCGTGGTGGGCCTTGTGGAGAACATGCTGTCCGGCAACGCCCAGCGCCCCGGTGACGTGGTGCGCACGGCGGCGGGCCAGACGGTGGAAGTGCTCAACACCGATGCCGAAGGCCGCCTCGTGCTGGCCGATGTGCTGTGGTACACGCAGGACCGCTTCAAGCCGCGCTTCATGGTCAACCTCGCAACCCTCACCGGTGCGATCGTGGTCAGCCTTGGCGTGGAACGCGCGGGCCTGTTCTCGAACAATGATGAACTGGCAGGCCACTTGTCCGGCACCGGCGAGGCCACGGGCGAGAAACTGTGGCGCATGCCGCTGGATGCCGCCTACCTCGAACTGCTGCGCTCGGACATTGCCGACCTCAAGAACATCGGCGGCCGCCCCGGCGGGTCGATTACGGCAGCCAAGTTCCTTGAATGCTTTGTCAATGACGTGCCCTGGGCGCATCTCGACATTGCGGGCACGGTGTTTTCCTCCCGCGCCACGTCGCACGCGCCCAAAGGGGCGACCGGCTTTGGCGTGCGCCTGCTCGACCGCCTGGTCAGCACGCATTACGAGGGGTAATGCCTGCCCCGCGTGGCAGGATAGGGCAGGACAGGGAACTCCATGGCGCAGATTGGCTTCTATCACCTGACGCGTTCCAAGGCGGTGGAAGTGCTGCCCGCGCTGCTTGGCCGCACGCTTGCGGCGGGCAGGCGCGCGGTCATCCGCTGTGGCACGGCCGAGCGGGTGACCGAACTCGATGACGGGCTGTGGCGTTCCGCCAACCCGCTGTGGCTGCCCCATGGCACCAAGGCCATGGGGCATGGGGAATGGCAGCCCATCTGGCTGACGGAGGGGGAGGACGTGCCCAATGGCGCGACCTTCGCCTTCCTGCTCGATGGGGTGGAACTGCCCGATCTTTCCCCGTTCGAGCGGGTGTTCGACCTGTTCGATGGCCATGACGAGGCCGCCGTGGCAGGCGCCCGCGCCCGGTGGGTGGCGTGGCGCGAGGCCGGGCATGAACTGAGCTACTGGCAACAGCAGCCAAAAGGCTGGGCGCGTCGCAAATAGGCACCAGCGCGTGGGGCAGGCCCGCGCGGCATGGACGAAAGGCAGGTTGCGTATGAAAACGGTCACTTTCCCCAACGGCACCACTGTCCCGGCCCTTGGCATGGGCACATGGAACATGGGGGACAGCGACAGTCGCCGCGCGGATGAAATAAAAAGCATCCATGCCGGGCTTGAAGCCGGTATCCGCGTGGTCGACACCGCCGAGATGTATGGCTCCGGCCGATCGGAAAAACTGGTGGGCGAGGCGATACGCGGGCGGCGTGATGATGTGTTTCTGGTCAGCAAGGTGCTGCCCTCGAACGCCTCGCGCAAGGGTGTGCGCCGCGCGTGCGAGGCCTCGCTCAAACGGCTGGGCACCGAATATCTCGACCTGTACCTGCTGCACTGGGAGGGCAGCGAGCCGCTGGAAGAGACCATTGCAGGCTTTGATGATCTGGTTGAAGCAGACCTGATCCGGGCCTGGGGCGTATCCAATTTCGATACCGACGCCATGCGCGAGGTAGAGAGTATTACCGCCACCACGCCGTGTGCCGCCAATCAGGTGCTGTACAGCCTCGACTACCGTGGCGCGGAATTCGACCTTCTGGCGCGTGACCATGAAGCGGGCATCGTGACCATGGCCTATTCGCCACTGGGGCAGGGCGGCGACCTGCTGCGTGCACCGGTGCTCGCGCGGGTGGCGGCAAGGCACACCACATCGCTCGGCCCGGCCAGTCCCGCCCAGATCGCGCTGGCCTGGGTGCTGCGGCAGGACAACGTGCTGGCCATACCCAAGGCAGGCAGCCCGAAGCACCAGCATGAAAATTTTGCCGCAACCGAAATTACCTTGACGCGCGATGACCTGGCCGAGATCGACGCCGCCATTGCCCCGCCGCGCCGCAAGGAACCGCTGGCCATGATCTGACGGGCCTGCCGGTCTGGTTGAATGAAAACGCCGCCTTTATTTTAATCAAAGGCGGCACCCGGCAGCTTCCGTTTATGATCCCGCCCGCGCAGGCAGGATGCGGATGTTCAGTTTCTCAGTTCCACAACCTCCCATTATCTTTTTGTCATCCTGCTTGAGCTGTTCGGGTGTGGGTGTGTCGTCACCGCAGGCGGACGGGGCGAGCAGGGGCAGCGGCACGGGTGGCCTGTCGTGTCCCTGCGGCCCGGATGTTTTACTTTAAAATTACAGGTCGTCCTTTGTATTGTTGGCGCCTGCGTATTTTTTTACTGTCTGATTTAATTGCGATTCTACGTCGTCTATATCATCTTTAAAAATCTTTTCGTCTGTCAGGCACTCGCTCGCTCAATGAGTCCATGGCTTCTTCATCAGGGTTATGTTTTGGTTTTTCAGCAACAAACCTTACATAAAAGCAGATATCGCCATGTTCCTTACCGTCTGGCGGATTACGTACATCACACTCGTTATTATCGGATGCTGATTTTACGATGTTACCATTTCCGTGCAAATGGATGAATTGATATATCGAAGGGGAATTATATAGCGGAGAGGCATGGTATCTTGCGCTTATATTATCTCCGTATTTTTAATTTATTTCAGAAATGATGGTGCTTGCGCATGGTGATACAAGGGTATCGCCATAAGCCATGCAGAACAACATTTGGATATGGCTTCGGTGCCTCGATGGTATGCTGAAGCGGGACAAGTGGCATATCTTGTGCAAAAGCAGGCGATGCGCACGCAGCCGCCGCCGTGATGGCAACGGAAGAACCAAATTCCATCATTACAATATCAGATGTCATGTTTTTCGATACTTAAATGCAACATTTTGCTGAAGGTCGACAATATTTGATGTGCAGGTTTTGGCCGACATATGGCGCGCGTCGCGCGGTTGTCCGTCATGCGCTGCTGCCGGATCAGGCCTTCATCGTGGCACGCGGCCCGGAGTGCGACCGGCCCTATCTTGACGTGCGCGGATATGGCGCGGATTGATGAAGCCATCGGCACCGTAACACCCAATGGAGCGGGCCATGACCTGCCCGGTTGCCCGGGCGCATGCGGGAGGGCTGTCATCATTCCTGTCATCGTGCTTGCGGCCCTGCTGGCGGCAGCCCTGCTCACGGCCCTGCTGGCCTGCGTGCCAGGGCAGGCGGCCCGGATGCGGCCCATGCTTGTCGCCTGCTGGCTGGGGGTAAGCCTGCTGCAGGGCATGGCGCTTGCGGGGGGCAGGCTGCCCGGCGGGCTGGTGGCGTGGCCGGGCGTTTTTGCCGCGCGGCCTGATCTGGCCCTGCTGCTGCCGCTTGGCCTTGTTGGCGCGGCGGCCCGTAGCCTGCGCGACCTTGCGGCCTGTGTGGCGGCGGCGGTTGCAGTTGCAGGCGCGCCAGTTCTGGCCTGCATGGGGGCAGGCTGGGCGCTGCTGGCGCGCGGCGAGGCGTCACGCCACGGGCCGGAGCGCATCGCCCTGCTTTTACTGGCGGCGGGTTGCGTCTTTCCCACGCAGGCGGGGTGGCTGCTGCCGGGGCTGTGCGCGGTGGGCACGGGGGGGCTGCTGGGGCTTTCGCTTTCGCTGCGGGTGGCCCCGCGTGGCCTGCGGCCTTTCCACATGGCCGATATCGCCGCGATGATTGCCGCCATGAGCCTGTGGGCGCGCCTGCCTGCGGGCACGGCGGTGTCCGACATGCGCTGGGGCGGCCTGCTGATCGTGGCGGGGTGCCTGTTTTACATGACCGCTTCGTGGCGGGCGCTGCGCGCGCCTGATGCGCGCCGGGTCCTGACCGGGCTGGCAGGGGGCACGGGGGCCATCATCATCATGCTCGCAGGCCTCATGCTGCTGGCGCGGGCCGATGACCTGCCGGGCATGGCCAGTTGTGCTCAGCGCACCTACCTGCTGGTGGCGGGGCTGCTGCTCGCTGGCATGCTGGCCGCCCGGGTGCTTGATGTGATGGAGCGCGAGGCAGGCGTGCTCTCGCTGCTCCGGTTGGGTGGGCTTGGGGTGCTCATGCCGCGCCTGTCCGCGCTGTTTGCGCTTGCGCTGCTGGCCGAAAGCGGGCTGCCGCCGCTGCTGGGGTTCTCCATTATCTGGATGCTGCTGCGCCTGCTGGCCTCCATGCCGCATGCGGGCGGGTTGGCGGGCGAGGTGCCGCTGCTGGGGGCGCTGGCCGTGCTGGGCGTGGGCTGGGCGGTGCGCCTGCTCGCCCTTGTGCGTATTGTGGCGGTCATGCTGTGCGGCAGGCCGCGCACGCCACGCGGCGCGGGGGCGGCTGACCCGCCCGTGCGCGCGCAATGGGGTGTGCTGGTGGCGGGGCTGCCGGTCATGCTGGTTTCCATCTGGCCCGGTTGCTGGCTGGCGTTGATGCAGGGTGCGGCCCCACAGGCGGCTGGCACATGGACGGACCTTGCCGCGGTTGCCCTGACATCGCCAGATGGGGGTGCCGCCCTGCATCCGGCCCGCCTGTGCCTGTTTGTCGCCTTGGCAGGGGCAGTGGTGGCGGTTGTGCGGCGGCTGGCCTGCCGCACGCCCACGCGGCAGGTGGCGGGGTGGCAGCAGGGCGCGCCCGTGGTGCCACCATGGATGGTGTTTGGTGATCCGCTCACGCAGGTCGGGCCGGGCAACCCCGCGCGCATGCTGCTCGACATGGCCGTGGCGGGAGCAACGCGGCGGCATGCCATGCGTGATTATGCCCGTGGCCTGCGGCTGGCGCGCAGGCTCGCGCGGGCTGGCGCAGGTCGGGTGGCTGGCGCATGGCACGGGCGGCGGGTGCCGGGGCAGGTGGTGCTGGTGGTGGCCTGCGTGGGGGCGCTCATGTTCATTGCATGGCAGGGATAGGGATGGTGGCACCGTTCCTTGCGGCACGCATGCAGGCGCTGTTACTGGCGGGCTGGCATATGGCGCTGGTTGCGCTGATGGCGCCGGTCTGGATCGCCCTGCTGCGCTGGATGGCGACCTGCATGCAGGGCGAACGCCACCCGCCCGCGCCGCTGGCACACTGGCGCGTGCTGCGCCATGCCTGGCGGCAGGCGGGGGTGCGTTCGGCGGCAGGCGCGCAGGTTACGGCAGTGGCCCCGTGGCTGGGGCTTGCGGCGGCGCTGGCCGCGGCAGGGCTGGTGCCGTCATTTTGCATCGGCCTGCCCGGCAGCGACCTGTCGGACCTGCTGATCGTGGGCGGGTTGCTGGAGATGGCGTTTCTGGCCCTTGTGGTCACGGCCCTTGCGGCAGGGCTGGCCCGCCCCGGCCATGCGGGGCTGAAGGCGGCGTGCATCGGCATCATGATCCAGCCCGTGCTGCTGCTGGTGTGCGTGGTGCTGGGGCTGTGCCTGCCCGATGGCACGCTGGCGGGGCTGGTGCGGCAGGCGCATGTGGCGGATATGAACGTGGTGCGCGTGCCGCTTGCGCTGGTGGCGGCCGCACTGGTGCTGGCGGGGGTGGAGGAAAGCGATGGCGCGGCATTACGCCTGTTTGCCACCATGCTGGAGGACTTGGCAGGCCCCGACCGCGCGGTGGCGCTGTATGCGCGTGACCTGCTGGCGGTGGTGTGGATGATGGTGGCGCGTGATCTGGTCTGGCCTGAAGGGATCGTGGAACCCGATCTCGTGGCCCGCTCATGGCGGGGCGTATCGCTGCTGGGGGCGATGGGGCTGTGGGCTGCGCATATGCTGCTGGCATGCGGGTGTGTGGCGGGGCTGCGGGTGTTCGTGGTCTCGGCAGGCAGGCAGCATGCGGGCTGGCGGGCGGGCTTGGCCCTGTTATGCGCGCTGATGGCCGGGGTGCTGCTGTTCGCGGGCCGGGGGGCGGATTGAGCATGCTGGTGCTGTTGCTGGGCATGATGGTGATCGTGTCGCTTTCGGGCTCCGGGGGGCGGGGCGGGGGGCTTGCCTGGCATGCGGGCCTGGCTGCGGCATGCGTGTGGCTGTGGCAATGGGGGCAGGGCAGTGTGGGGCTGTCATGCCTGCTGGCGGTGGCGCAGGCAGGGCTGGTCGGGCTGCTGGGGCTGCAGATGCTGTACGGGCAGGCAGGCCCGCGTGAGCGCAGTGGCCTGCGTCTTGCCGGTGGGCTGGTCTGCGTTGCGGTGCTGGCGCAGGTGATCGTGCCGGGCATGCCCGGCGGCATGACGGCGCGACTCATGGGGCTGGCCGGATTATCCGCCATTCTGTGTGGCGTGTGGGGCGCATGCATTGCCCGTGCCGCCGCCGCCCTGTGCGCGGGGCTGGCCTGCGGGCTTGATGGCGTCATGCTGCTGGCGGGGCTGGCCAATAATCCGCAGGTCATGACGGAAACACTCGTTGCGGTCGCGGCCCTGAACCTCATGCTGCTGCGCGCGGCCCGCTCTGGCGGGGCGGCACCATGATGTCTCCAGCGCTTTTCATCAGTCTGGTGGTGGGCTGGATGGTGCTGGCGGCCATGGCCCTTCTGGCAACCGACGGGCCAAAGTCCTTGCGGGGCCTGCTGGCCGTGCTGCTCCTGGGGCTGTGCGCGGTGGGCTGCCAGTCTGCCCACCCTATGGCGCAGGCGCTGATGCTGGCCTGCCCGGCACTGGCGTTGTGCGTGCGCGTTTTCATGCCCGAGGCTACGGCGCACGATGAAGGGCGCATGGCGGGGCCTGAGCCTTTCATCCTGTCAGCCGGTGCGACGCTGGCGATGGCATGCGGGCGGTGCGACCTGCTGGTCATGTTCATCGGGCTGGGGCTGGGCCTGCATCTGGTTTTGGGCAGGCAGGGCGACTGGACCGCGCTGCGCGTGGGGCTGGGGGGGCTGGTCATGGCGCAGGGCGGGCTGTTCGTGCTGCAGGCCGGGTGGGGCGCGCGGCAGGAACAGGCCGGTGCCGTGCTGCTGGCTGGCGGGCTGCTGCTGGCGTGTGGCGTGCTGTCAGGCAAGCGGCAGCCGCTGGGTGGGCAGATGGCGCTGCTGGCCACCATGCCGGTGCTGGCACAGGCGGCGATCATGTCGCCTGCCCTGCGCGCAGCACTGACCTTTCTGGGCTGCGTGTGCCTGCTGTGGTCGCTCCTGCCCCGGTCCCGCGCCCACGCCGATGGCATGGACTGGTCGGGCTGGGTGGTGCTGGCCGCAGGGCTGCCGCCTGCCACGGCATCCGTGCCGCTGGCGGCCTGCCTGCTGGCATTGGCCTGTGGTGGCGGGGTGCGGTGCATGGCGGGGCCTTGCAGCCTGTTATGGCCGCCTTTTCTGCCGGGGGTGGCGCTGGCGCTGATGCTGCTGGCCGAGATGGGGGCCATGCCGGGGGTGGCCCTGCTGGCCGGGGCCTGCCTGTGGCCTGTATTCACCACCACGGCCCACGGCGCGACAGAACCCGCCCCGGTTGCACGGGCGCGCGCGGCGGTGGCGCTGGTACTGGGCTGCATGGTGTTGGCACTGGCCCTGCATGGCGGGATGGTGCTGGCATGAGCGAGGGGATCGTGGCCCTTATCCGTCAGGGTGCCCCCACGCCCTGCGCCGGGCGCTTCGTGCTGGAGGCCGAGGCGTGGCAGGCCATGATCGCGGGGTTGAGTGCGGCTGACCTGCCCCTGCTGGGGCTATGGTCTGATGGCGTGCAGGTGCATGCCCTGTTCCACCATGACCCGATGCCGCTGGTTGCGAGTGTCGTGGTATCATCCGGGGGCTATCCCGCCCTGTCGCCCGTGCGTGTGGGGGCACGGGCGCCAGAGCGCATTATCCATGATCTGTGGGGCATTCCGGCTATTCGCGGCAGGTGCGATCCGTGGCTGGATCAGGGGCGATGGCCGGTGGCCTCCCCTCTGGCGGCCCATCCCGCGCCCACGCCCGGCCTGCCGGAGGGGCGGGAGTTCATTGATGATGCAGCAGTGCGGCAGGCAGGCGGCACGGTGCTGGGTTATGGCCCGGCGGAAGGCAATTTCCGTGCCCCGTTTCATCTGCGGCTCGGCCTGCCCGGCGCGCGCATCGAGGCGGTGCAGCCCTGCATGGGCTACGCGCATCGGGGGGTGGCTGCGCGCCTGCGGGGGCTTGCGCCACAGCAGGCGGCACGGCTGGTCGCCCGGATTGATGCGCCTGCAACCGTGGCGCACCAGCTTGCCTTTGCCCGTGCCCTGCACAACGCTACCGGCACCGTCATGCCCGCGCAGGACGTGGCGGCAGGCGTGATGCTGGGGGCTATGGAACGGATTGCCACCCATCTGGATGTGCTGGCGCAGGCCAGCGCGATCGTGGGTGATGGACGCAGCGCTACCCTGGCCGCCAGCATGCTGGAGCAGATGCGGCAGATATGCCGGAACATATGCGGGCGGCGCCTGCTGTTTGATGTCATTCCGCCCGCAGCGGCTTTTTTGATGAACGTGGATGGCACGCAACTGGCCACGCTGGCAGCGCAGCACGCGCTCCTGCACCGGCTGTTCTGGCGGCCCCGTGGCCTTGCGGCGCAGGCCCGTGGCAAGGGCGTGCTGTCAGCCACAATGGCTGCCCGCCTGGGCATCATGGGCTGTAATGCGCGGGCGGCGCAAAAAGGGCAGGGCGATGTGACCGACCGGCTTGAGGCCCGTCTGGGCGAGATCGGGGCCAGCCTGTCCCTGCTTGCCGCCCCGCCCGAAAGCGCTGTCATGGAGGTTGAAGGTGGAGGAGGGGAAGGTCTGGGCTGGGCCGAAGGCCCGGCAGGCCCGGTCTGGCACTGGCTGCGCCTTGAGGCAGGGCATGTCGCGGCATGGTGGTGTGGTGAGCCGTCACTGGCGCAGGTGCAGGCATTGCCCGCAATCCTGTCGGGCGCGGCTTATGAGGATGTGGACCTGATTGTGGTCTCGCTGGGCCTGTCAGCCACCGGGGCGGACCTGTAATGGCGCAACTCCACATGTTCTGGCCCGATGGCACGGCGTTGCCAAGGCTTGAGGCGCTGGACATCTTTCATATCGAAAGCGGCGGCTGCACGGGCTGCGCGCTTGAACTGGCCAGCCTGTCACGCGCCCTGCTGGCGGGCAATCACCCCATCCGCTTCGTGCCCACGCCCCGGCAGGCGGGCATGCTGCTGCTGACCGGCAGCCTGACGGTGGGCATGGCGCCCGTGGTCGAACTGGCCTGGCAGGCCATGCCCGGCCCGCGCGTGCTGGCCGTGGTGGGAGACTGTGCGGTGGATGGCGGCCTGTTTGGCGGCAATTACGCCGTGCTGGGCGGTGTGGGCGTGCGGGCGCGCAGCAACGTGTCGCTGCCCGGATGCCCGCCCGCGCCGGATGAAATCCTGGCCGCCCTGGTGCGCTGGCAGGCTGCTGAAGGTAAAAGATAAAAGTTTTTGGTGAAGCTTTTTCAAAAAGCTTCAGGAAGCGCCGCGCTTTGTGAAAAAGGTGGCACCTTGCCCGTATCAATCCGGGCTGTGGGGCGCGGGCTCGTCATTTTCCTGCAAATCTTCTGCCGCGCGGCGCAGGCGGTGAAAGCTGCGCCGGCTGATGGGCAGGAGCAGCAGGTAGATCACGCCCGCCGCAGCCAGTGCCCCCCATGGCTCGGCAATCATGATGGCGGCATAGGCCCCAGTGCCCAGCATGGTGGGCAGGATGAGCGGCGATGGCACCTTGAAGTTCTTGAACGACCACACCGGCAGGGTGGAAACCAGCAGGAAAGCCGTGCCGCTGAGTGTCAGCGCAGGCATGAGCGGGTCGCGGGTGAGGTCATACAGCCAGTCAATGTGCAGGCGCTGTGCCTCCAGCCCCAGAAAGAGCGGAAACAGCGCAAGCCCCGCACCGGCAGGCGCGGGCACGCCGGTAAAGAAACTGGCGGCGTATTTGGGCTGGTTGGCGTCATCATCAAGGCTGGCGTTGAAGCGGGCAAGCCGCAGCGCCATGCACACCGTGAACATGATGCACGGAATGTAGCCAAACCGCCCCCCTTCATGCAGCGCCCACAGGTACAGCACGAAGGCGGGTGCCACCCCGAAGCACAGGAAGTCGGACAGGCTGTCGAACTCCGCGCCAAAGCGGCTGGTGCCGCGCAGAAGCCGCGCGATACGGCCATCAAGCCCGTCGATGCACGCGGCAATCAGGAGGGCCGTGGCCGCGCCACCAAACCGTCCCTCCAGCCCGAATCGCATGCCCGTCAGCCCCGCGCACAGGCCAAGCATGGTCATGAGGTTGGGGATCATCCGGTTGAACGACAGGCCCCGCACGCGGGGGCGCTGGCGTTTTTTCAGCCTGCGGATGCGGCGTGACCGGGCGGCGGGGGGAGGAACTGCCATAATCGCTTAAAGCCGCGCCATCACGGTCTCGCCGCCGATCATGGTCTGGCCCACCTCGACAAGCGGGGCCACGTCGGCGGGCAGGTACAGGTCGGTGCGTGAGCCAAAGCGGATCAGGCCAAAGCGTTCGCCGGTTTCATATTGCATGCCTTCCTCCGCATCGCACAGGATGCGGCGCGCGATCAGCCCCGCAATCTGCACCACGGCAAGCTGCCGCCCGTCCTTGAGCGTAAGGCGCAGGGCATTGCGCTCATTGAGCTCCGATGCCTTGTCGAGGCTGGCATTGAGGAACTGCCCCGCATGATACGACACGCGCGTGACCGTGCCCGCAATCGGCATGCGGTTCACATGCACGTCAAGCACCGACAGGAAGGTGGCAATGCGCCACACCGGGGCATCGCCCATGTCGAGTTCCGGCGGCGGCGCCACTTTCTCGATCGAGACGATGTGCCCATCCGCCGGGGCCACGGCCACATTGGCTTCGGCCGGGGTGATGCGCTCGGGGTCACGGAAGAAATACAGGCAGAACCCGAAAAACAGGCCACTGGCCGTACCAAGCAGTTTTGTCGCCCGCCACGGCAGCAGCCGCCCGATCACGGCACCCGCGCCGGAGGCAAGCAGGAAGGGGCGCGCAGCCGGGTGCGGCGGGGCAAGGACAAGCTTGAGGGATTGAATTAGCGACATGGGACAATGTTCATGGAGATTCCCGCAAAATTGGTCAAGTATCCTGCGCGTTTCCACCCCGCTGGCGGTGGGTGAGGCTGCGCGAAAACAGCCGCGCGGGCCGCAGTCGCAGCCCCGCCGGCATGATCGTGGCCGGGCGGGTGGGCACACCCGCATAAATGTCCTTCACCGCCTCGATCATGCATACGCCGCCGAGCCGGGGGAAGAGGGTGCGCCCCGTCCATTCCGCCATGGTGGCGGGGCCGGTGGGGCACGGACCGGCCGGGGGAATGTAGAGCGCATCCTCATGGCGCTCGGCGCGGAAGCAGGCATTGGCCAGCCAGCGATTGATCTGGCGGCGCGAGAAGGGCGTGCCCTGCCCGAAGGGGGAATTGTCCGTATGCGCCCACAGCCCGGCCCGGTTGGGCACGATGAGCAGCAGCACGCCATCATCCTTGAGAATTTTCCAGACCTGGCGCAGCAGGGTGTTCTTGTCCTCGCTGGTTTCAAGTGCGTGGATCATCAGGATACGGTCGAATTTCAGGTCATCGAAGGGCAGGCTGTCGCCTCGCACCACGCAGTCGCGCCCCTGCCACGGCCCGCCCTCGCGCGTGACTGGCATGTCGAGCCTGGCTGAAAAGCAGGGCTGTCCGGGCCGGTCCCATAGCGGCAGGAAGGGCAGGGCATAGCCAAGCCCGAGCATGTGGCCACGCGCGCCCTGCGGCCAGAATCCGGCCATGCGCTGGCCAAGCAGCCGGGCGGCCATCTGGCCCCGGCGGGAAGCATAAAAGCTTGCGGCGGTGTGCATGTTGGCGCCCATGGGTGTTACACTAACAGGCTGCCAGCACTCATGCCATGCTCATGGTGTGGCGGGGGCAAGGTTACATGAAGGGACAGTCATGACACGGAAACTCTTGATCGAGGCGATTCCCATCCTGTCGGACAATTACGCCTGGTTTGTGCATGATGGCCCCTCAGGCCCCGCCGCCATGGTCGACCCCGCCGAGGAGGCGCCGCTTGTCGCCGCCATTGATGCAGCAGGCGGGCGGCTGGACATGATCTTCCTCACCCACCACCATGCCGACCATATTGCCGCAGCCGAGGCCCTGCGCCAGCGTTATGGCGCGCGGGTCGTGGGGGCGGCGGTGGATGCAGGCCGCCTGCCACCGCTCGATATCGCGGTGCGCGATGGCGATGTGGTGGCGTTTGGCGCGCAGCAGGTGCAGGTGATCGCAACACCGGGCCATACATCGGGCGAGGTGTCGTATTATTTCCCCACCGGGCCTGCGCTGTTCTGTGGTGATACGCTGTTCAGCATGGGCTGCGGGCGTCTGTTCGAGGGCACGCCTGCCGATATGTTTGCCTCGCTGCGCCGCATTGATGCCCTGCCTGGCCAGACGCTGCTGTGCTGCGGGCATGAATATACGCAGTCAAACGCGCGTTTCGCCCTGCATGTTGATCCGGACAACCCCGCCGTGCAGGCACGCGCCGCCGAGGTGGCCAGCCTGCGGGCGCGTGGCCTGCCCACCCTGCCGGTGCGCCTTGATGTGGAGCGGGCGACCAATCCCTTCCTGCGCGCGCCGGATGTGGCGACGCTGGGCCGGTTGCGAAAAGAAAAGGACAGCTTCTGACATAATACGTCATGAACACGCCGCCGGGTGCGAAACGCCAGCACGTGGCCCTCTGGCGGTGCAGGACAGGCTGTTTTACCGGAGGGAAAAATGAAGGTTTAATGACACGGCTCATGGTCGGGGCGCGGGTTATGCCCTAAAGGGAAGGAGCACGCCTCACGCCAGGGCGTCCGCGCGGGGCGTTCGGGCTTTTCGGCCCGGTCCCGCGCCATGTGAAAGGAAGGCATGTGTCGGTCTCTTCTGCTCCCGTCGTCATCAAGAAATATGCCAACCGGCGGCTGTACGATACCGAACTGTCGGCATACATCACGCTTGAGAACCTGATGGACATGGTCAAGCTCGACCGTGCCTTCGTCATTCTCGATGCCCGCACCGGCGATGACATTACCCGTGGCGTGCTCGCCCAGGTCATGCTTGAGGAGGAAACGCGCGGCCGCGCCATGCTGCCGGTCGCCTTCCTGCGCCAGCTCATCCGCTGTTATGGCGACAGCAGGCAGGGCGAGGTGTCGGACTATCTCGAGCGCATGATGGGCGAGTTCATGGACCGCCAGACCCCGGATGCAACGGGCGACGGGCTTGAGGCGCTTGGCCAGGAGCAGGCCGCCGTGGTGCGGCAGGCCATGTCACTGTTCACCTCGCTTTACGCGGTGGAGCGCGCGGGCAACCGTACGGTGGAGAACCTGTTGCAGGAAATCATGGACCTGCGCCAGCAGGTGGAAACACTGCAGGGCCAGCTTGCACGCCCGCCGCGCGCGGCTGACTGAAGGGCGCCCTCTTCACGCCCGCCCCATCGGGTCTCCTGCACCGGTGTGACGCGGCATGAAGGCTTCAAGGGCCAGGGCCAGCCTGCGCATGGCGGGATCAATTTCATGGTGCGGCGTGCCAGCATATCCCAGCAGCAATCCGTGCTGCTTACGCGGACCGGCATAACATTCCGAAAGGGGCGCAACCTGCACGCCTGCCTTCAGCGCGACAGCCGTGGCCGCGTTATCATCAAGGGTGGGGGCAAGGGCAGGCGTGGGACAGGCGACGACATGCATGCCGCCTGAATCAGGGGGAATATGCATGAGGCCGGCAAGGTGGCGACCTGCAGCTTCCATCAGGCTTTTCTGGCGGGCGGCATAGAGCAGGCGCGTGCGCCGCAGGTGAGAGGCCAGGTGCCCCTCTGCGATGAAACGGGCCAGCGCGCCCTGCCCCATGAGCGGGGCGGGGGTGAAAACCTGCGGCAGGATCTTCTGCGCCACAGGCACAAGGGCGGGCGGCAGCACGATGTAACTCAGCCGAAGGGCTGGAAAGAGCAGTTTGGAAAAACTGCCCAGATAGGCGACACGCCCCGCGCGGTCGAGGGCGCGCAATGGTGCCAGCGGCCGACCGGCATAGCGGTATTCGCCATCAAAATCATCTTCGATGATCCAGCCCTGCCTGCGTTGCGCCCAACTGAGCAGGGCAAGGCGGCGCTGCAGGCTCAGCACCGTACCCAGCGGATAGTGATGTGACGGGGCAACAACCGCCAGCCGGGCATCCGGCGCTGTGGCGCGGGCCGTTTCGGGGGCAAACCCCGCTTCATCAATGGCAACCGGCACGGCGCGGATGCCGGCTGCCGCCAGTGCGGCCCTGATGCCGGGATAGCCCGGTTCCTCCACCCAGGCCTGTTCGCCTGCTTCAAGCGCGATGCGGGCAAACAGCGATACGCTCTGCTCCACACCGGCGGTGATGACGATACTCTCCTGTGCGCAATCGAACCCGCGGGCGGTGCGCAGATGGGTGGCGATGGCCTGCTGCAGGGCAGGATGGCCAGATGGCGGCGGCGTGCCAGCAATAGGCCATGCGGGCCTGCGCCAGTCCTGCTCAAGGAGTTTGGCCCATAGCGGAAAGGGGAAGGCCTGCCTGTCCGGCTGCCCGAGGGGGAAGGCAATGGGGGCATTGCCCGATGGGGCGGTCTGTGGCGCGCGTGCATGCCTGAGCAGCGTCCTGGTCCGTTCGGGCAGCATGGGTGGCAGCATGGGGGTGTGGGGTGCGCTTTTGGTGGGGGCGGGCGCAAGCATGTCATCAGGCAGGTCCCGCGCTACCGACATGCCCGCGGTGCTGCGGGCCACCAGATACCCTTCCGCCTGAAGCTGATCGAAGGCCGCGAGCACGGTACCCCGCGCGCAGCCAAGTTCAGCGGCCAGCAGGCGTGAGGAGGGCAGTTTCGTGTCACAGGCCAGCCGGCCTTCGAGTATCGCGCGGCGGATCTGGCCGTGGATCTGGGCCTGCAGTGTCTGGTGGCTGTTTTCTTCCAGCGTGATGCTCAGCAGCACGGCCCGGCGTGCCTGTCGTCCCATGACTGGTCCAGTCTGTTTTTTGCTATCTGGTTCTTTTTCCTGGGCCACTTTACCACAATCGTAGGGGCGCACGACATCACGGGATCAGTAATCATGACAAGACAGACGCCAGCAAAGCCTGACGGGATGCCTGACAGCTTTCCCGCAACACCGGTCAACCGGGTCAGGCGCCAGCCCGATCGTGGCCATTACGACAGGGCCACGCTCCATGCCATTCTTGATGCGGCCCTGCTGTGCCACATTGCCTATGTCATCGACGGGCGGCCTTACTGCACGCCCACCAGTTTCTGGCGTGAGGAGGATCATCTTTACTGGCATGGCTCATCAGCCAGCCGGATGATCCGCACGCAGGCACAGGGTGTTGACCTGTGCCTGACCGTCACCCACCTCGATGCGCTGGTCATGGCACGTTCGGGCTTTCATCACTCGGTCAATTACCGCTCCGCGATGGTGTTCGGGCAGGCGCATCCTGTCGAGGACATGAAGGAAAAACGTGCATTGATGGACCGGCTCATCGACCGTATCTATCCGGGCCGTTCCAGCCTCATCCGGCCGCCAGATGCGCGCGAGACCAGGGCGACATCCATCATGTGCATGAAGATCGAGACCGCCTCGGCCAAGATCCGTGAAAAACACGTATCCGATGATGAGGCGGATTATACGGATGTGCCTGCATGGACGGCCCTCTACCCCGTAACACAGGTGCTGGGCGCGCCTTCCCTGTGCCCGCGCCAGCAGGCGGGGCTGGCGCGCCCGGCCGGGATGGCCGATTTCGTGCCTGGTGCCCGGCTTGATGCGGTCATGGGCTCAGCCTACCGGCGTACCTTCGGGTAATCTGTCCGTGCGGGAGCCGGGCGGTTACGGGGCTGGAGGTGGTTTCAACCCGGCCCTGTCACGCGCTTGGGGGGGGGCGTGGGGGCGCGCTGGGCACGGGCAGCCCGTTCTGCGTGCACAGCTCCTGCCACGCGGTGCCAATGGCGGGCAGCAGTTGCGCGCGTTTCAGCCCTGCGGGCAGGGGCTTGCCCACCACGATGTGAATGGTGCCCGGTGTCTTGACCAGCGCCTTTGGCCCCCAGTGCAGCCCCGCATCGGTCGCAACCGGAATGACCGGCAGGCCGGTATGGGCCGAGAGGGCGGCAATGCCCGGTTGCAGCTTTATCGCAGCACCCGGCGGCGTGCGCGTGCCTTCGGGGAAGATGATGATCTGCCGCCCGCCTTTGGCCGCCCTGTCGGCATCGGCCAGCAGGGCCCGCAGCGCCTTGGCCCCGCCATCGCGGTCCACGCCGATCATGCCGGTCAGACGCAGCATGGGGCCAACGAGTGGAATGCGTTCAAGCTCGCGCTTCATGACATAGGTGGGCAGCGGCACGATGTTCATCCACGCGAACGTGTCGAACATGGACTGGTGCTGGCACGCCAGCAGGCAGGGGCCGGGCGGCAGGTGCTCGAGCCCGCTCACCTGTATGTCGATGCGGCAGATGCGCTCCAGCCCGCGCAGGGTCAGCCCGGTCCACAGCTTGGCATAGGCCAGCGCGTATTTTTTGCCGCATAGCCGGATGGCGAAGGCCGCGATGCCCATCACCAGGGTCAGCACGACAAAATACAGGTTGAACACGAAGGCGCGCAGTACGGTCATGGGGCTAACAGGTCCATCCGGGGTGGTTCAGCGCTACCCTAACACCAGAAAATGCGGCACGCGACAAGCTGCCCGCTTACCCTATGGGGGCTGCGGGCCGCGTATCGGCATGGTTGAGCAGCCCGTGCAGCGGCCGGGTCAGGCGGGCCATGTCAAGGCAGGCGAGCAGCCATTTGTCATATTCCACCACCATGAGCCGGATCGTGCCGGGATGCAGTGGGTGGCGCAGGGCAGGCGAGCGGATGGGGTAGCCATACAGGCGCACGTCAGGGGTGGTGCGGGCGATCTCGAGCATGGCGCGGCGGATATGGTAGCCCGCGGTGACCACGATCACGCTTTTCATGCCGTATTCATGCACCCATGTTGCGGTTTCATCCGCATTGCCCAGCGTGGAGGCGGCCTGGTGGCCCAGCGTGGTGTTGGTCCATAGCGCGAGGGGCACGGGCGGTGGCTGGCGGCGCAGGAAATCACCCAGCGTTGCATGCCGGTCCACGCCCGAAATCAGCAGCCGGTCGCCATAACCCTGCGCCAGTAACGCAAGCGACTGTTCGATCCGGCCCTGCCCGCCGGTCAGCGCCACGATGCCATCGGCATGCGGGGGTATGGCGGGCGGGTGGCGGGCATCGAGCATGAACCAGCCCAGCCCCGCGCTCCACGCACCAAGGCCCAGCAGGCACAGGCCCACAAGCAGGCTGCGGCGCAGGCGTGTCATGGCAGGCGGCGCAGCCAGGCCCGCACGGTCAGTTGCGTGGTGGCCCACCCGGTCAGCCCGGCCGCGGGTGGCACGATCACGAGCATCCACAGCAGGGCAGGGGGCAGCAGGGCGGCCCATGCATGCACGTCGCGCCAGTCGGGTGTGGTGGCAGGGATATCGCCCATGGCCGTAAAGGGAGCGGCAAGGTGCGAGAGTGCGAGCAGCATGGGCAGCGCCAGCACGCTGCCCCACGCGCCACCCCACAGCGCCAGCAGCCCCACGCGCGTGGCGAACCGACCCGAGATGTAGCTGTCGGTCGCCCCCAGCGCATGAATCAGCCCGATGGCCTGCCGCCGCGTGAGCAGCCCCGCCCGCGTCGCGGCCATGACCACGCACACGGCCACCGTCATTACCACCAGCACCGCCAGCCCCGCGCAGGCCTGCAGGCTGCCCGCAAGGGCGGCCAGCCGGTCGCTCCACACGCTGTCATGCTCCATCAGCACGCCCGGCGCCTGCGCCTGCAGGCGGGGCAGCAGGCTGGCCGCCACGTCCTGCCCCGGGGCGGTGTGCAGTTCGATCACGGCGGGCAGCGGCAGGCTGGCATCGCCGGTCTGCTCGATCCAGGGTGCGAGCAGCGCGCGCAGTTCGGCATCGCTCAGGCGATGGGTGCCGGTAATGCCGGGGGTGGCGGCGATGGTGGCCAGCACCGCATCAATGCGGGTTGCGGGCGTCTGGCCCATGGCGGCGGTGGCCGTGGCGGGGTCGGTGGGGCTTGGCACCTGTACGGTGGTGACCGCGCCCGCCCCATGCGTCCAGCGTTGCGAGAGGCCGTGCGCCGCAATGCCGCCTGCCAGCGCGAGCGCCGCAAGGAAAGCCATGCTGCCCACAAGGAACGGCAGGAACCGCCCCGGCAGCGCCTGCCGCAGGGCCAGCCCGTCATGATAGCGCTGCCGGGCCATCAGCCGTGATCCCGCACGAGATGACCGTGGAGGAGCTCGATGGTGGGCGCAGGGTATTTTGCCACGATGGCGTCGTTATGGGTGGCGACCACGATGGTGGTGCCCAGTTCGGCCAGGCGGTGGAACATGCGCATCAGGCGACCGGCCTGCCGCTCGTCAAGGGCGTTGGTCGGCTCATCGGCCACCAGCAGCGCCGGGCGGTAGATCACGGCGCGCGCAATGGCCACGCGCTGCTGCTCGCCGCCCGAAAGCTGTGGCGGCAGGGCCTCGAGCCGGTGTTCCAGCCCCACCCATTTCATGATGGCGTGCACCTCATGCGCAATCTCGGCCTCGACGCGGTGCTGCAGGCGCAGCGGCAGGGCCACGTTGTCGAACACGCTCATGTCGGGCAGCAGGCCGAAATCCTGCTTTACCGCCCCGATGCGCCGCCGCAGCCGCGCAAGTCCCGCCCGCCGCGCCTGCCTGACCGGCACGCCCAGGATCTCGACCATGCCCGAACTGGCCTGCACCTCCAGCGACAGGATGGACAGCAGCGACGACTTGCCCGCCCCCGAGGGCCCCAGCAGCCAGCGGAATTCACCCTGCGCCACGTCAAGGCTGACATGCGACAGCGCGGCAACACCGGTCTGGCTGCCGCCATAGGCGTAGCTGACATCATGCAGGCGGAACATGGGATGCGTCCGTCCGTTTGTTACATGGTGCGCGCGGCGATGGTGGAGAGTGTTGCGCACAGGGCGGCCAGCGCCATGAGCAGCAGCCCGTCAAACACCAGCGAGGACGGCGTGAGGAAATGCGACCCCACCTCAAGATGATCGGGAATGGAGTGGGCCACATGGGCGATCATGTCACGCGCCTGCGGGTCGGCGCCTGCTGCGCCGTTGACGATGCCGATCACATGCGGCAGCGCGCTCCAGCCAATGCCGAGCACCAGCACCAGCGGCGCCACCAGTTCGGCCACCTGCTGCACGAGGTAGAACGCGAAATAGAACACCGCCCAGACGCCAACCCGCACGACGCGCGACCCGTTCAGCCTGCCGGAGGGGGCGGTTTCAGGTGGCAGCGTGCGGTCCTGGGAAGGGTTGGAAAAGGAACTGTCCATCAAATCAAGACTCCGGCAAGGGGCGGCTTCCCCGGATTGTAGGAAATGCATTCCTGCCCGAGGTAGCGATGGCTTGTATTAAATGCAAACTTCTGCCTTGTGCATATGGCAAACAGCGAAGGTCGCCGGAGCAATGGATCAGACCAGCCCACAGCAGGCCGCCCTGAGCGGGCAGGGCCGCCCCGAAGCCCCGCCGGTCATGGTCTTTCAGGTGGGGGAGCGGCAGTACGGCCTGCCGGCGGGGCTGGTGGTGCGCGAGTGCATGCCCGTGCCCGCCCTGCGTGCGCCCATGGTCATGGTGCCGCATGTTTCGGGCTGGTTCCGGCTCGGGGGTGCCATGGTGGCGGTGCTTGACCTTGGCGTGCTGCTTGGCGTGCGCGCCCAGGCCGTGCGCGCGCCGCTTGAACTGCTGTACCGCCCGCTGCTTTTGTGCAACCAGCCCGGCGGCGGCCGTGTTGCGCTGCTGGTCGATGCGGCCCTCGATGTCATCCGCCCGCAAAAGGGCAGTGGCGCCATGGTTGACGCAGGGGCCGGGGAAGCCGAGGGTGCGGGGCAGGAACTCGAACTGGGGGATGGCAGCATTGCCTTCATGTTGCGCATGACCGACATCGTTGATGATGATGAACGCATGCGGCTTGACAGCCTGCTCGAGCGCACCCGCGCGCGCGCGGCGCTGTGGGCACAGACGGACCCCGACGCCACCACGGCAGCGGATGGCGCGCCGTGAGCGGGTCGGCCGCCTTTCCCCCAGCGGGGTTTCGCAGGCTGCTCAATGCCGTGACCCGGCGCACCGGCCTGCATTATTATGTCGACAAGACCGACCTGCTTGAAGAGGTGGTGGGCGCGCGCATGCGCCTGCATGGCTGCCACACCTGCCATGACTACCTGGCCCTGCTGGCCGACGGCGCGCAGGGCGATGCGGAATGGCGCGAGCTGGAATCGGTCATCACCATCGGCGAGACCTTCTTCTTTCGCTATGCCGAGCAGTTCGCGGCCCTTGAGCGCACCATCCTGCCCCGGCTGATCCGCAGGGCGCAGGCCATCCGCCACCTGCGCATCTGGAGCGTGGGCTGCGCCAACGGGGCGGAGCCCTATTCCATCGCCATCGTGCTGACGCGCCTGCTTGAAGAGGCGGGCGAGACACTGGCGGACTGGCGCATCGACATCCTGGGCACCGACATCAGCACCCGCGCCCTCGATCAGGCGCGCGAGGCTGCATTCAGCGCATGGAGCCTGCGTGATATCGCCCCCACGCAGCGCGCGGAATGGTTCACGCCCGTCAGCGCGCGCCTGTGGCGGCTGCATGAGGGGTACCGGCGCATGGTCACCTTCCGCTACAGCAACATCCTTGACCTGCTGCGCCCCGATGGCGGCCCCGCCGGTCCGTTTGACCTCATCCTGTGCCGTAACGTGCTGATCTATTTCGCGCAGGCGCAGGCGGTGGGGCTGGTGCATGCCATGGCGCGGCGCCTCGTGCCCGAGGGCTGGCTGCTTTTGGGGCATTCGGAGCCTGTTTCCGATTTCAGGCCCTTTCTCGAGACCGTGCGCCTGCCCGGCACGCTGGCCTTCCGCGCGCCGCCCGTGGGGGGCGCGCAGGCGGTACTGGACGCGACCCAGCCATTGCCCGCGCGCCGCGCGCTACGCGCCGCAGCCCCCGTGCCGTTGCCCGACAGCGCGCCCGTGGCCGCCGCGATCCGCCGCGTGGCTGATGGCGGGCAGGTGCCGCGCGCCATGCAGATGTGCCGCGACCATCTGGCCCGGCATCCGGTTGACGTGGGCATCCATTTCCTGTTCGCCGTGCTGGCATGGGGGCACGGGAACCTGCTGCAGGCCGAGGAATCGTTCCGCCGGGTCATCTACCTGTGTCGCGACCATGTCATGGCGCGCTGCTATCTTGCCCGCCTGCTGGAAGATGCGGGAGGGTATGCGCAGGCGGCCCGCATCCGCGCGCAGATGATTGAACTCGCCAGCCGCTGCCCGCCCGATGCCCCCCTGCCTGATGGCGATGGCCTGACCGCAGGCGGCCTGCTGCGGCTGGCGCGCCAGCTTGACGAGCCGCCCGGAGCGGCCTCAGCCGTGGCTGGCAGCCAGCAGGTGCCGTCCTGATGGCGCGTTTTTTCGGCCCTCCGCCTGCCGATGCCCCCCTTGCGGGGCGCGAGGCCTTTGCCAGGCGCGTGCTCGCTGACCGCGCGCGCATCATGGCTGCCCGTGCCGACACCGAAGGCCCATGCGCGCCCGCGCGCCCGCTGGTTCTGCTCGACCTTGCGGGCCAGTGCTGCGGGGTGGACCTGCATGCCGTGCTGCGCGTGACCGACCCGGTGTGGAGCGACATGCCGCGCAGGCCCGACTGCCCGCCCGGCGTGCGGGGCGTGCATGGCTACCAGGGTGATCTTTATACCGTGTTCGACCTGTCGGTGCTGCTTGGCGGCACCGCCCTTGCGAAGCCCGGCGTCATGCTGCTGCTGCGCTCGGTCTCGAGCATTCCGCTCGGGCGCATCGCGCTGCTGGCCAGCGGGGCGGGCGGCACGGTGGATATTACCGCAACGCCTACGCCGCTTACGCCCTCGGGCTTTCCGCAGGCCAGGCTGGCCGACGGGCGCAGCATGACGGTCATTGACCCCGCGCGCCTGTTTTCTTCCCGTTATGTCGGAGTGTGAAGTCCCGTGACTATCGCCAATCGCCTGCTGTTCGGTTTCATGGTCGGTGTCCTGCTCATGGTCTCGCTGGGCATTTATGCGCTGGGGCAGATCCGCGAGGTGCGCGACGAGATGACCATCATCGTCACGCGCGACCTGTCGGTCTATCGTGAACTGACCCATATCCGCGCCAATGAGAACGACCTCGTCGCCCGCAGGCTCGCCATCCTTGCGCATTACTACGCCCATGATTTCGAGACCGCGCCCGCCGTGCTCGAAGACGCCATTGCAAGCTGGGATGAAAAGGCCCGCGAGGCCGACAGCCTGCTCGCCGGCGTGCTGTCGCGCGCGGAGGAAGGCGGGCGCCTTGCGCGCAGCAGTGACCAGCGCGAGATGTTCAATACCGTAGCCAGCCAGTTGCGTGACATTTCCAGCCAGTTCCAGATGGATACGCGCGGTGCCGGGCTTCTGTTCCAGGCCATCCGCGCGGGCAACGACCCCAGCGTGCGCGAGCAGGCCTCGCGCATAGACAGCCGCGAGCAGTCGATCGATCTGCTCGTGGGCCGCGCCGCCTCACTACTCGACCATGGGGTGCAGGCGGCCGAAACCCAGGGTGCCGCCTCCTATGACTACAGCCGCCGCTCGCTGGCCATTGGCATGGTGCTTGCCGTGGTGGTGGCGCTGATCGTGACCTTCTGGACCCGGCGCTCGATCATGGAGCCGATCTCGTCGATCATGCACGTGATGGAGCGCGTGGGGCAGGGCGACCTTGCCACGCGGGCCAAGGTGGGCGGCATGGGCGAGGAGCGCGATGAAGTGGCCCGCCTTGCAGCCGGGCTGAACCGCATGATCGACGGCCTGCGCGAGATTGCCCGCCAGAGCGGCGAGGTGACGCAGAATCTCGATGCGGCGGTGGCCGAGATCCGTGCCTCCACCCAGCAGCAGGCCGCAAGTGTTGAGGAACAGTTTGCCGCAGTGCAGGAAACGGCGGCCACGGTGGACGAGATCACCCATTCGGGTGCCCAGATCAGCAAGCGCGCGCGTGAGGTGATTTCATCAGCCGAGGTGATCGTGCACAGCTCGGCCAGCGGGCTTGAAGCGGTGGAGGAAACCGCGCGCGCCATGGCCCACACCCATGATGGCGCCGAGGCCGTGGCCTCGAACATCGTGGCCCTGTCCGAGCGCACCGAGGCGATCAGCGAGATCATCGCCTCGGTCAATGACCTGTCGGAGCGTTCGCACCTGCTCGCCCTCAATGCCGCCATCGAGGCGGCGGCGGCTGGCGAGCATGGCCGCTCGTTCGCCGTGGTGGCCGCCGAGATGAAGATCCTCGCCGACCAGTCGCGCGACGCCACCCAGAACGTGCGCGCCATCCTTGGCGACATCCAGCGCGGCATCAACACCTCGGTCATGCTGACGGAGGAGGCGGTCAAGCGCGTCTCGGCTGGCAAGGAGCGCACCGACATCGCCTATCGCACCATCGAGCGCATGACCGGCGGCATCGAGGAAGGCGTGCATGCCTTCCAGCAGATCGTGGCCTCGACCAACCAGCAGCAGATCGGCATCGAGCAGGTCATGACCGCGTTGCAGAGCATCCGCCAGGCCAGCCAGCAGACATCGGGCGGCACGCGCAACCTCGAGGTCTCGGCCAGCAACCTTGGCAAGCTGTCCAAGCAGCTCCTTACCATTTCCGCGCGTTACCGGACCTGACAGGTCGGCCCGTGGATAATCTGAGGGACGAATTGCTGGCGGTGTTCGATGCCGAATACCGCGACCATCTGCGCTCCATCCGCGCCATCGTGGCGGCGGGCTGCCCGGACGCGCAGGCGCTTGCGGAAATCTTCCGCCGTGTCCATTCGCTCAAAGGGGCTGCGCGCGCGGTGGAACTGCCGGTGGTCGAGGGCGTGGCCCATGCGCTCGAGAACCGCCTCTCATCCCTGCTTTCGGCCCGGGCGCTGCCCGATGAGGCCGATCTTGCCGCCATTACCGATACGCTCGACGAGATCGATCTGCTCATGACCGCAACGCCCCCGGATGCGCCTGCCGCACCCGATGAGGCGGCAACGCAGGCGGAAAACCCGGCCTATGTGCAGGTGCCCGTAGCCCGGCTCGATGCGCTGGCCGCCGCCGTGCATGACCTCATGGCCGTGGCCGACCGGCATGAGCGGCTGTGGGCGCAGGTGATGGACCTGCTGGGCGATGCGCGGGCCGTCATGCACGCGCCCGAGCGCATGCGCGCCGACCCGGTGGCCGAATTCGCGCGCATGACCCGTCGGCTGATGGGCGTGGGGCGCGAGCGCGAGCTCATGGCGGGCCAGATCGACCGCGCCCTGCTGCGCCTGGGCGAGGAAGTGCATGCCGTGACCCTCGTGCCAGCCGAGAGCGTGTTCGGCTCGCTCGCCGCCATGGCAAGGCGCATCGCGCGCGAGCATGGCGGGCCGGAGGCGGGCGTCGAGGTGCACATGACCGGCATGGACGTGCAGACCGAGCGCCGCGTGATGCAGGCATTGCGCGACCCGGTCATCCACCTCGTGCGCAACGCCATCGTGCACGGGCATGAAACCCGTGCCGAGCGGCTGGCGGCGGGCAAGTCCGAAGACCTCAACATCACCATTGCCGTGACCATGACCGGGGTGCGGCTGCAGGTGGCGGTGAGTGATGACGGGCGCGGCCCCGACCTGCGCGCCATCGCCGCCCGCGCGGCAGGGCAGGGGCTGGTCCATGCCGAGGCCCCGCTTGATGCGCGGCAGTTGCTTGCGCGCGTGTTCGAGCCGGGTTTTTCCACCCGGGGCAAGGCCGACAGCCTGGCCGGGCGCGGGGTGGGGCTTTCCGTCGTGGCGGAGGCAGCGCGCGCGCTGCACGGCAGCGTGCGCATGGAGCAGCGCCACCCCGCAGGCACCACCGTCATCCTGACCGTGCCGGTGTCGCAGCGCCAGCGCACCGTGCTGCTGGTTGAAAATGCGGGCCAGTCCCTCGGCCTGCCGGGCCGGGTGATCCGCCACCTGCTGCGCGTGCGGCGTGACGAGATCCGCCTGGTGGGCGGCGTGCCGTTTGCCGTGGTGTCCCATCCGCCCGTTGGTGCGGGTACGGCCAGCGAACCGCGCGAGGAGGAACGGGTGCCGCTTGCCCCGCTGCGTGCCTTCGTGGGCGATGAAAACGCGCCCCTGCCGGTGCGCGATGGCGCGGTGAGCGTGGTGGTGATGGAGGTTGATGGCGTGCGCTGCGGCTTTGCCGTCGAGCGCATGCTCGATGTGCGCACGCTGCTGGTGTCGGACGCGACCGCCGTGGGGCTGGACAGCGAACTCGTGCCCGGCATTGCCTGGCCGCGCGAGGACCAGCCGGTGTTCGTGCTCAGCCCCGACCGGCTGTTTGCGCGCTGGCGCGAGCGCGGCAATGGCGGGGGCGCGCATTTCAGCGATGTGGACAGCGCCGCCCCCGTGGTGCCCGTGCGCCATGCGCCGCTGGTGATGGTGGTTGATGATTCGATCACGACCCGGACATTGCAGAAAACGATCCTCCAGTCCCACGGTTATGACGTGTGCCTTGCGGTGGATGGGGAGGAGGCGCTGGCCATGCTCCAGCAATCCTCGCGGCATGTGGATGTGGTGGTGACGGATGTGGAAATGCCGCGCATGGATGGCCTGGCACTGCTCGCGGCCATGCAGGGGGATGCGCATCTTGCCCATATTCCCGTCGTGCTCATGACCTCGCGCAATGATGGCGAGGATATCCGTCGCGGCATGGAAGGGGGTGCACGGGCCTACCTGACCAAGCAGCGTTTCGATCAGGGCGAACTGATCGACACCATAAGGGGACTTTTGTGAACGCAGCCACGCCCCAGCCCGACCAGCCGCCAAGGCGCGTGCTGATCGTGGAGGATTCGGCGGTATTGCGCCACCTGCTCATGCGCGTGGTGGCCGATGACCCGCGCCTTGAACTGGCCGAGGCCGTTGAAACGGCAGAGGAGGCCCTGCGCCTCGTGCCACGCCTGCGGCCGGATGTGATCTCGATGGATATCTGCCTGCCGGGCATGGACGGGCTTGAGGCCACGCGGCAGATCATGGCGCATTTTCCTACCCCCATCGTGATCGTAAGCGACAGGCCGGGGGGCGGGGCCGCGCATGTCTCGATGAATGCGCTGCGCTCGGGGGCGCTGTCGGTCATCGAGAAGCCGCAGGGCCTTACGGGCAGCGCGGGTGCCGCCGTGGCCCAGGGCATTGCCACCCAGCTTTACATCATGAGTCAGGTGCCGGTCATCCGGCGCAGGCTCATGCAGGCGGAACCCTTTCGCCATAAGGGCATGTGGTCGCGCCCGCTGGCCATTCACCCCCGCATCCTGGCCATGGCCGCCTCCACCGGGGGGCCGACCGCCTTTGCCCGCGTGCTGGGCGACCTGCCGCCCGATTTTGCGCTGCCCGTGGTGCTGGTGCAGCATATGGGCCAGAGCTTCATGGAAGGCTTTGCCCAGTGGCTGGACCAGCAGGTGCCGCTGCCGGTCAGGCTGGCGCAGCATGGCATGCCCATCGCGCGCGGGCAGGTGCTCGTGGCACCGGGCGACCGGCACATGACGGTCGGCCCGCGCGGCGAGGTGCTGCTGGATGACGCACCGCCCGTGCAGGGGCAGCGGCCTTCGGCTGACGTACTGTTTTCCTCCGTGGCGCGGGTTTTTGGCGCCGACGGGCTTGGCGTGCTGCTGACCGGCATGGGCGAGGACGGCGTGGAGGGGCTTGGCCGCATCCGCGCGCGCGGTGGCTATACGGTGGTGGAGGACCGCAGCACCGCTGTCATTCACGGCATGCCCGGTGCGGCCGAGCGCGCGGGGGCCGCGTGCATCAGCCTGCCGGTGCATGAGATCGCCCCCCATATCCTCCGGGCCATGGCAGGCGGTCCGGTTCCCTCACAAGACCCCCTGGCTGGATAAGACGACCTCATGGTGCTGACCGATCGCGAAGACATTGCCGACACCCTGCTGCTGGTGGAAGATTCCGACACGCAGGCCCTGCGCATCCGCCGCATGCTGGAAAGCCACGGCTTTCACGTCCATCGCGTGGCTAGCGGGGAAGAGGCGCTCGATACGCTCGATGTGCGCCTGCCGGGGCTGGTGATCGCCGATTATCACCTGCCGGGCATGAATGGCGGCCAGTTGGCCCGCCAGTTGCGCATGAACGCGGTCACGCGCACCATACCCGTGCTGATCCTGACCGAGGGGATCGAGCCGGGGCTGGAGCGCGAGGGGCTGGAAAGCGGGGCGGATGCCTATATTCCCAAATCCTCCGACCCGGCGCTGATCGTCTTCCGCATCCGCGCCCTGTTGCGCGAGCATGCGGCGCATGCGCCCTCGCTTCTGCCACAGCGCGTGTTCCGCCGCGCGCGCATCATGGTCATCGCCCCCGAGCCCGAACACAAACGCGCCGTGCCCGAACTGCTCGACCAGTTGCGGCGCGACGGGCATATCGTGACCCTGTGGCATGACCCCTCCCGCCTCGTGCCCGCCCTTTTGCATGACCCCGAGCACATGCCCGACTGCGTGGTGATCGACCTTGCATGCCGGGAGTTCGACGGGCTGGAAGTGTGCCGCAAGCTTGATGAATGGCGGCAGGAGGACCTGCTCTCGGGCAACGTGCCGCCGCGCATACTTGGCGTGGATGGCGCCCCCCGGCCCGATGCCAAGGAGTTCTCGGCCCGCGTGTTCGAGGCGGGGATTGATGATCTGGTCTCGCGCGATGTGGGGCCTGCGGCGCTGGCGCTGCGCATTCGCGTGCTGGTGCGCCGCAAGCTGTTGCAGGATGACGTGCGCCGCATCGAGGTGGAGCGGCAGGCGCGTGAGATCGCGGTCAAGAGCGCGCGCGCGGAGGCGGCGGCCATTGCATCGAAAGCCTCGCTGGCCGAGGCGCTGGAGCAGGCCAACCGCGAACTGGCCGATGCCAACCGCAAGCTGATCGAAACCCAGGGCAAGCTGGTGCAGACCGCCAAGATGGCCTCGCTGGGTGAGCTCGTGGCGGGCATCGCGCACGAGATCAACAACCCGCTGGCCTTCATTCTGGCGCACAAGGACACGGTGGCGCGCGGGCTGGACCGGCTTGCAGCGATGGAAGATGCCACCACCGATGCCGATCACGACCAGCGGGGCGCGATCCTGGCCAAGTGCCGCGACCGGGTGGGGTCGATGAACATGGGCTTGCGGCGCATCCAGAACCTTGTGCTGAACCTGCGCAAATTCTCGCGACTTGATGAAGGGCTGTTCCAGCTTATCGACGTGCCCGAGGCGCTGGAAACGGTCATGGCGCTGCTGACCCAGAAGCTGGGCAGCGGCATTGCGGTCAAAAGGCAATATGAGGCCCCTGACCGGCTGTACTGCCAGGCGGCGCTGCTCAATCAGGTCATCATGAATATCATCAGCAATGCGGCGGATGCAATTCTTGCCGCCCAGCATGATGATATGTCTGGTCAGGGCGGCATAGCGGTGGGCGAGATCGGCATCCACACCTATCTCGCCCATAATGACAGCGGGCCTGACAGTTACGTCTTTGTCATTACCGATAGCGGCCCCGGCATCGCACCCGATGTGCAGGAGCGTATTTTCGAGCCGTTCTTCACCACCAAGCCGGTGGGGGCGGGCACGGGGCTGGGGCTGGCCATTGCCTACAGCGTGGTGCAGGCGCATCACGGCAGCCTGTCGGTGGGGCGGGCGCCACAGGGTGGGGCGCGCTTCACCATTTCCATACCGTGGCACCCGGGGCAGGGGGGGTGAAGGCCCGGCACTGCCCGCCGCCACACCGTCCGAGCGCATGAACTAGCCATGCCTTTAACCCGCGTGCAGGGAGAGACCATGCCCATCAATACAGATCCTGCCACGCAGGCCCGCCCCGTTGTGCTGTTGGTGGATGACGAGGCGGAGATCCTCGTTGCCCTGACCGACCTGCTGGAAGACACGTTTACCGTCCTGTCCACCACATCGCCCACCGAGGCGCTGGAGATTCTCTCCACCCGCAACGACGTGGACGTGATCGTGTCCGACCAGCGCATGCCCGAGATGGGGGGCGACGTGATGCTGGCCCGCGCCCGCGCCCATAGCGATGCACAGGCCATCCTGCTCACCGGCTATGCCGATATTGGCGCGGTGGCGGCAGCGCTCAACCAAGGGCGCATCTCGTTCTATTCCCACAAGCCGTGGGACCCCGACGCCCTGCGCGCCATGATCGTGCAGGCGGCGGATTACCACCGCCTTGAGCGTGAACTGCGCACCGAGCGCATGCTGCTGCACGGGCTGCTCGACAACCTGCGCTCGGGCCTTGGCTTCAAGGATGCGCAGGGGCGCTTCATCCGCATCAACCAGCAGGCCGCCGATTTCTATGGCCGCGACATCAATGCCTGCCTTGGCCATACGGAGGAGGAACTGTGCGATGCCGACCTCCTGCCCATCATCCGTGCGGCCAGCGCGCGCCTGCGGGCGGAGGGGCGGGATGAGGAAATGCTGGAACTGCCCGCCCACATAAGGGGTGCGGCACAGGGGCGGTGGCGCGAGATCACGCGCGTGGTGCTTGGGGCACTTGGCGATGGTTCGGCGGGGTCGGTCGTGATCAACCGCGACATCACCCCCCAGCAGGAAATGGCGGCCCGCCTGCGCCAGGCGGAAAAGATGCAGGCGCTTGGCACGCTGGCGGGCGGCATTGCGCATGACTTCAACAACCTGCTTACCGCCGTGCTCGGGTCGCTCGAACTCGTGCGCGACATGGGGCCGGAGGAAGGGCCGATGGCCCGCCTGCTCGATAACGCCGCCGCCGCCGCCCAGCGTGGCGCATCACTCACGCGCAGGCTGCTCAATTTCAGCCGCCCGCGCGACCTGAGCCTCGAGCCGGTGGATGTGAACGCCCTGTTGCACGGCATGAAGGACCTGCTGGCCCAGACCGTGGTCTCGCGCCAGGGCAAGGGGGCAAACGGGCAGCCCTGTTCCATCGTGGTTGATACGGCTGCCTCCGACGGGGTGCTGCCGCCCGTATGCACCGATGCGGGCCAGCTTGAACTTGCCGTGCTCAATTTGTGCATCAACGCGGTCGATGCCATGCCCGGCGGCGGCATGATCGTGGTCTCGACCGCGCTCAAGCAGGTTAAGGAGATCGTGGCGGGCACCAACCTCGTGCCCGGTAATTACGTCATGGTTTCAGTGACCGATCAGGGGGTGGGCATGTCGCCCGACACGCTGGCGCGCGTGTTCGAGCCGTTCTTTACCACCAAGGATGTGGGGCGTGGCACGGGGCTGGGCCTGTCCATGATCTACGGGTTCATCCGCCATGTGGGCGGCGAGGTGCAGGTGCGTAGCCAGCCGGGCGAGGGCACGCGCGTGGACCTGTGCCTGCCGGTGCAGGGGGGCATCAGGGCGCAGGGCCAGCCCCTGCCCACGGCCAGCCCCCGGCAGGGCGAGGAAAGCTGCCGCGCGCTGCATGTGATGGTGGTGGATGACGAGCCGGGCGTGCGTGCGGTCACGGCAGGCTTCCTGCGCGCGCGGGGGCATGATGTGCTTGAATATTCCTCCGGCACGGCGGCGGTGGAGGCGATGAAGGCCGGGCTCGGCCCGATCGACCTCGTGATCATGGATGTGATGATGCCCGGCATGGGCGGGCTCGAGACAGTGCACCACCTCCAGGCCCTGCGGCCCGGGCTGCGCGTGCTGTACCTGACCGGCTATGCCAGCGCGGGCGCATTGCCCGCGGGCAGCGCCAATGTCATGCACAAGCCTTTCACGCAGGCGGACCTTGCCGCCCATATCGACCGGATCATGCAGCGCCCGCCTGACTGAAATGCGGCGCGTGCCCAGCGGTGGGCGCGTTGCCCCTTGTGCTGGCGCAGGAAGGTTTTATCTGTAACATCATGCAAGATCATCATTCCACATCCCATGACCCGGTCGGGTGGCATGGTACGACCATTCTGTGTGTGCGCCGTGGTGGCCATGTTGCCATGGCGGGCGACGGGCAGGTGACGCTGGGGGCTACCGTGATCAAGGGCAATGCCCGCAAGGTGCGCCGCATCGGGCCGACGGGGCAGATCCTGGCAGGTTTCGCGGGGGCGACGGCGGATGCCTTCACCCTGCTGGAGCGGCTGGAAAACAAGCTCGAGCGCTACCCCAACCAGCTTGAGCGCGCCTGCGTGGAACTGGCCAAGGACTGGCGCACCGACCGCTACCTGCGTCGGCTCGAGGCCATGATGGCCGTGGCCGATGCCGAGCGCTCCTTCACGCTGACCGGCAATGGTGATGTGCTCGAACCCGAGGATGGCATCATCGCCATTGGCTCGGGTGGCAATTACGCGCTCTCGGCCGCGCGCGCCCTGCTGGGCATTGACGGGCTGGGGGCGGAGGACATTGCCCGCCGGTCGATGAAGATTGCCGGTGACATCTGTGTCTATACCAACCACTGCGTCATTGTGGAGACACTGGGCGCGGATGCGCATGAAGGGGCAGCCTGATCATGGAAATACCCAATCATACCCCGCGTGAGATCGTCTCCGAACTCGACCGCTTCATTATCGGGCAGGGCGATGCCAAGCGCGCCGTGGCCATTGCGCTGCGCAACCGTTGGCGTCGCGCACAATTGCCCGATGCGATGCGTGAAGAGGTCGTGCCCAAGAACATCCTGATGATCGGGCCGACCGGCTGCGGCAAGACCGAGATCGCCCGCCGCCTCGCCAAACTGGCGCAGGCCCCGTTCCTGAAGGTCGAGGCCACCAAGTTTACCGAGGTCGGCTATGTAGGCCGCGATGTGGAGAGCATCGTGCGCGACCTGGTCGAGGTCTCGATCAACATGCTGCGCGACCTGCGGCGCAGGGATGTCGAGGCCAATGCGGGGGAAGCCGCCGAGAAGCTCCTGCTCGATGCGCTGGTGGGCGAGGGGGCTTCGGCCGAGACTCGCAACAAGTTCCGCCGCATGCTGCGCGCAGGCGAGCTTGAGCAAAAGGAAGTCGAGATATCGATTGCCGAGGGCGGCAACCCGACCCAGTCCGACATGCCGAACATGACGCCGGGCACCGTCATCAACTTCTCGGACATGATGAAGGGCTTCATGAACCGCGTGCCGCAGCAAAAGCGCATGACGGTGGCTGCCGCCCGTGCTGCCCTGATCCGGCAGGAAGCGGACCGGATGCTCGATACCGAGGCCCTGACGCGTGAGGCCGTGACCCACGCGCAGGATCACGGCATCGTCTTCCTCGACGAAATCGACAAGGTCTGCGCCCGTGCCGCCGAAGGGGGCGCGCGTGGCGGCGATGTGTCGCGCGAGGGCGTGCAGCGCGACCTGCTGCCGCTGATCGAGGGCACCACCGTCTCGACCAAATACGGCCCGGTGCGCACCGATCATATCCTGTTCATTGCATCGGGCGCGTTCCATATCGCCAAGCCGTCCGACCTGTTGCCCGAGCTGCAGGGGCGGTTGCCCATCCGGGTGGAGCTGGCCTCGCTCACGCGCGAGGACCTGCGCCGCATCCTGACCGAGCCGGAGCATTCGCTGCTCAAGCAGTATGTTGCCCTGCTGGGCACGGAGGATGTGAAACTGTCGTTCAGCGACGGGGCGATTGACGCGCTGGCGGAACTTGCAGCCGACATCAACGAACGGGTCGAGAATATCGGCGCGCGCCGTCTGGCCACCGTGCTCGAGCGCCTGCTCGAGGATGTGTCCTTCACCGCTGCTGACCGCAAGGGCGAGGCTGTGATGATCGAGGCCGCCGACGTGCAGGCCAAGGTGGCCCCCCTTGCCCGCAAGGGTGATCTGAGCCGCTTTATCCTGTAGGGCATGACCCGATCCGCAGGGGGCCGTGCCGCAGGGCGCGGCCTTTTGCATTCTGACCGATTTGATGGCCACCAATGCTGGAAAGATGATGACCGACCCGTTTGTAAAGCCCGAGGACGATACCGCCGCTGACGCCATTGCCGAGATTGGCGAGGAACTGGCCCTGTTTGATGACTGGATGCAGCGCTACCAGTACATCATCGAACTCGGGCGCAAGCTGCCGCCTTTTCCGCCTGAGTGGCAGGATGACGCCCATCGTGTGCCGGGCTGCCAGAGCCAGGTCTGGATGGAGGTGCAGCCGCGCGATGGTGCGCTCTATCTTGCTGGCGCATCGGATGCGGCCATCGTGTCGGGGCTGGTGGCGCTGCTGCTGCGGGTCTATTCCGGCCGCAGTCGGCAGGAGATACTCGATACCGACCCGGCCTTCCTGCGTGATCTGGGCCTGGTGCAGGCGCTCTCCACCAATCGCGGCAACGGGGTGGAGGCCATGGCGCAGGCCATTCGCAAGGCGGCTGCCGCCATGCCTGCCTGAAAACAGGAAACGCTTTGAAAATCGCCGCCTTTACGAGGGAAAAAGGCGGCGCGTGGACTGTTCTGGCGTTCAGTAACCTGCATCAAATCCTGCGTCGTCCACGGCGGCGTACAGCTCTTCAAGGTTGGTGAAACGGGTATCATAGGTAACGAAGGCCTTGCCCTGTTCAAGCGAGACTTCAACCATCGATACGCCATCCACCCCTTCGAGCGCGCGCTTCACCTTGGCGGCGCAGCCATCGCAGGTCATGCCCTGTATGTTCAGTGTCAGTTTTTCCATGATCTGGCTACCTTCTGCTGTCGCATGCCCGCAGTGGCTGCGTTGGGTTGGTCGGTCGAATCATTACAACGGAAAAGGGGGCCGCGCCATCACCTCTTCCGCAGTGCTTCCCCCATGGCATGGGATGCACACCGTATTGCCGCAGGCCTGATAAAGGCATCCTCATTCATTATGGGATCCATCGGGGCATCGCGAAAATGGAAGCCGATAAAAGTTTTTGGTGAAGCTTTTTTCAAAAAGCTTCGCAGAACACCGCCTTCTTGAAACAAGGCGACACCCCAAAACTTTTCTTATTTTGCCCTGTCAGTTATCGCTCATAATGAAAATGGTGCTCTGTTTATTCCCTATCCGTACAGAGGCTATTGCGATCCTAGCGTGTTCATGTGGCGTGATGGAATGGAAAACTGCCCGTATCACGCACGGCTTGCATGTGGCTGTTTAAAAATAGTGCATTGATAAAAAAAGATAAAAATTTTTAGCTGCGCTCTTTTTTTTAAAAAGGCGGCGTTTTTGAAGGTGTTACCTGAAGAACGTGCGGAGGGACCCATACAAAAAGGGCCGGTGCTTGCGCAACCGGCCCTTACATGGCGGTAATGATTGACGCTGCGGGCGTCAGTCAACCGTGCTCATGCGGGTTTCATCAACGAACTTTTCGGTATCGTCATCGATCTTGCGCGACTTGCGGCCAGCGGGGCCATGCACGTACAGCGTCTTGCGGTCCACCTTCTGGTCGGAGCCCTGCGGCTTGACCGGCATTTCATATTCCGGCTTCTGCGCGTGGTCGGCCATCTGCAGGTCGGGGTTGAAGACCGAGTTGAACTTCCAGATCATGGTCAGGAAGTTGGTCTGCCCGCGCAGGGCCAGGCGCAGGGCGATGCCCAGCGTGTCCTTGATGGCGCTCCAGCCCAGGTGCTTGTTGTTGAGGATCTGCTGGGTCTTGACCAGTTCCTCATAGAACTCGCGCAGCGGCAGGGTGGTGGGCATGACCGCGTGCTGGATGTCGAACAGGCGGTAGTCGCGCGTGGTCAGCTTGCGGGACTCGCTCTCCCAGATTTCGGTGCCGGGGTAGGGGGTCGTGACCGAGATGTTCACGATATCGGGGATCTCGAGGCACCACTGGCGGATGACCTCGAAGCGCTCGCGGTCCCATGACGGGTCAGCAATCAGGTTGATGGCCACGATCAGGTCGAGCGAGCGGGCATATTCCAGCGCCTCGAAGTTGCGATCCATCGACACGCGCTTGCGGAAGCGCTTCAGCCCTTCGGCATCCACCGCCTCAAGCCCGATGAAGATGTAGCTTAGTCCGATCTCTTTCCAGACCGCGAACACTTCCTTGTTGCGCATCAGCACGTCGGCGCGCGTCTCGAGGTAGTATTCCTTCTGGATGTTGCGGCGCTTGATCTCGTCGGCAATGGCCATGCCGTGCTCGGCATGCACGAAGGCCACGTCATCGACGATGAAGATGCCGGGCTCCTTGATCTCCTGCAGTTCCTCGCCAATCACCTTGGCGCTGGCCGTGCGGTAGGAGCGGCCATAGAAGGTCCAGGCGCTACAGAAGGTGCAGTCCCACGGGCAGCCACGGGCGAACTCGATGGAGGCGGCGGGGTCGAGCGTGCCGATGAAGTATTTGCGGCGGTGGCGCAGCAGGTCGCGCGCGGGGCGCACCTCATCCAGCGATTCGATGAAGATGGGCGGCGGGCCTTCGCCATCCATGGTCACCACGCCGGGCACGGTGGTCAGGTCCTTGCCCTGTTCCCATGCCTCGAGCAGCAGGCCGACGGTGGCGTCACCTTCACCCTTGAGCACGCAGTTGATGGCGCCATCGGACAGGGCCAGCACGTCACGCGCGATGAACGAGATGGAGTGCCCGCCAATGAACAGGAACACGTTGGGCAGGCGCTTGCGCGTTTCCTTGCACAGGTCGATGATCTCGGGGACATTGGCCAGGTAATTGCCCGAGAAGCAGATGGCATGCGGGCGGAATTCCTCGATGCGCTGCCAGTAATCGGGGTGCTTCTCGACCTGCAGGTCGAGGATCTGCACGTCATGCCCCTTGTTGCGCGCGGCACCGGCAACCAGTTCAAGCCCCAGCGGTTCAAGACGCAGGAAGACCTTCGTGTACATGAGCGAGCTTGGATGAACGGCCAGTAATCTCATTCTTTTACCTCAGGCATCGATGGGGACGGTGACAACGCGCGACAGCCATACGCAATCTGGTAACAAATTTACAGCCAGTCCGGTGCTGTATTTGCAATTTTTATATATCACGCATGATTTAAAAAAAATCAGAATAATGACAGAGGGTGGCAATATAAGGGCCGCCTGTCATCAAGATCACGGTAATATCACCTATGCATTCAGATGATACCACCATCTGGCGTCATCATATCTTCTTGGCAGCCATGCTTTATGTTCATGTCCGGCATTGCCGGTAGGGCACCTATGCATTGCCCACGCGGCACCGCCAGCGCGGGCCTCTTGTCCCCTATCGCGGGCAGCGCTTTCGTGGCAGTCTTGCCAGCGCTTAAGCGACGGGGTCGAAATGAAGCTGAAGATTGTGGAAAAACTGCCTGCCCGCCTCGGGCTGCTGGCATGTGGGCTGGTGGTGCTGGGTGGCTGCACGGCCGAGATCGGGCGCAAGCCGTTCGAGAGTGACGTAAAATGCCTGCGCGAGCAGTTGGGCACCACCATGCAGCTCAGCTTTCCCATCGCGGCGAATACCTGCCAGCGCATGAGCGACCATAACTTCATCTTCGGTTCCAAGAAGAAGAAGGCCGAGCCGCTGCCGCTCAACCTGCGCGGCGCGCCCGACCTGCAGAAGATGGCCGATGAATACGGCTACAGCTACACAAAATAGCGTGTCCGCCCGCTAACGGAACCCTGGCCGCCCCGGTGCGTTGCGCCCGCGTCGCGCTGGCCGGGCGGGGTGGCTTCAGCTTTCCAGTTCGGTATCCCAGTACAGATAGTCGCGCCAGCTTTCATGCAGGTAGTTGGGGGGAAAGGCGCGACCGTTTTCCTGCAACCTGCGGCTTGAGGGGCGAGCGGGCGTACGGGCGGGATACATGCGGATCTGGTGCGGCATGTAGGAACCCTTGATCAGGTTGCACGGGCTGCAGGCGGTCACCACGTTCTCCCAGCTCGTGCGGCCGCCCTTGCTGCGGGGAATGACGTGGTCAAAGGTCAGTTCCTGCGTGGGGAAGCGGGTGTTGCAGTACTGGCAGGAGAAATTGTCGCGCAGGAACACATTGAACCGCGTGAAGGCGGGCTTGCGGGCGGTGGGGATGTAGTCCTTGAGCGCAATGACGCTGGGCAGGCGCAGGCTCTGGGTGGGAGAGTGGACGACCGTATCATATTCGCTCAGCACCGATACGCGGTCGAGCCACACGGCGCGGATGGCATCCTGCCATGACCATAGCGAAAGCGGGAAATAGGAGAGCGGCCTGAAATCAGCATTCAGGACCAGGGCTGGCAGGTATTGACTGTCACAGGGCACGGACGCATTCCTTTCCGAATGCCGCCGCACAAAGTTCAGGCGTACTCTGTTCCGAAGCGAACGCCTTATGGATGTGCGTCGTCGTCAGGTCACTGTCGAATCTATTGCAGACCCCGCATGGCGTGGCAACCCCATGTCCGGGCGGCGGCAGGAACCGATCCATCAACGCAGCAGGGCAGGGAGAGGGTGCAATTTTTCGCCATCACCCTGATTTGACTTGATAATGGCTGAAATAACCCGTTTTGCGCCCAGCCCCACGGGGCACCTGCATCTGGGGCATGTGGCCTCGGTGCTGCATGCCTGGCGCGCGGCCACGGAGTCGGGCGGGCGCTTCATCCTGCGGGTGGAGGATATCGACACCACGCGCTGCCGCCCCCAATTCACTGCCGACCTGTATGCCGATCTCGCCTGGCTCGGCCTGTCCTGGCCGCAGCCGGTGCGTTGCCAGTCGGCGCATATGGCCGATTATCGCGCCGTGCTCGACCATCTCGCCGCGCACGGCCTGCTCTACCCGTGTTTCTGCACCCGGCGCGATATTGCCGAGGCCGCGGGCGCGCCCCATCACGCGCCCGATGGCGCACTGGTCTATCCCGGCACCTGCCGCCACATGGACCCGGGTTTGCGGGCGGCAAGGCTTGCAGCAGGCACCCCCCACGCCCTGCGGCTGGACATGGCGCGCGCCCTGCAATGGCCCGGCGCCAATACGCTGACATGGCATGAACTGGGCGAAGGCCCGCAGCCCGCCAATGCGGCAGCGTTTGGCGATGTGGTGCTGGCGCGGCGCGATGTGCCCGCCTCTTATCATTTATGTGTCACCCATGATGATGCGCTGCAGGGCATCACCCTTGTCACGCGCGGGGCGGACCTGCGGCCTGCAACCGGGCTGCACCGTCTGTTGCAGCACATCATGGGCTGGCCTGCGCCGCGCTACAGCCACCATGCGCTGCTGTGCGATGCCGGGGGCAGGCGGCTGGCCAAGCGCGATGGCGCGCCCTCCATCCGTGCCATGCGGGCCGCGGGCCTGACGCCGCAACAGGTGATGGAGGCAGCCGGGGGCGGGCATCACATATCTGCTGTTTCCTCGGGCACGGGTTCGCTCTAGGCTACGGCCGCCCCGGTCGCGTGCCGGATGTGTCCTTTCACTGTTGATGGATCTTGATACCATGGATCTTACCGCCGCCCGGCTGGCCCGGATCAGCCCGAGCCAGACGATTGCCATTTCAACCAAGGCGCGTGAACTCAAGGCGGCGGGGAAGGACATCATCAGCCTTTCCGCTGGCGAGCCGGATTTCGATACGCCGGACAGCATCAAGAAAGCCGCCATCCGCGCCATCGAGGCGGGCGAGACCAAATATACCGATGTGGCGGGCACGCCCGCCCTGCGCCGCGCCATTGCCGCACGCTTCCGCGCCGATAGCGGGCTTGACTACACCTGGGATGAAGTGATCGTTGCCAATGGCGGCAAGCAGATCATCTATAACGCCATGGTCGCCACCATCAATCCGGGCGATGAGGCCATCATTCCCGCGCCGTGCTGGGTGTCGTATCCCGATATCGTGGCACTGGCCGAGGGCACGCCCGTCATCGTGCCGTGCAGCGTGGAGAACGGCTTCAAGCTCCAGCCCGCTGAACTCGAGGCCGCGATCACGCCGCGCACCAAGTGGCTGCTGCTCAACTCGCCCAACAACCCCACCGGGGCGGCCTATTCCTTCGAGGAGATGCGTGGCCTGTGCGACGTGCTGCTGCGCCACCCCGATGTGTGGATCCTGACCGACGACATCTACAACAAGCTGGTCTATGACGGCTTCCGCGCCCCCACCGTTGTCGAGGTCGAGCCCCGCCTGCGCGATCGTACCGTCACCATGAACGGCGTGTCCAAGGCCTATGCCATGACCGGCTGGCGCATTGGCTATTCCGCAGCCCCCGTGCAGATGACGCGGGCGATGAACAAGCTGCAGGGCCAGTCCACCTCCGGCCCCGGTTCGGTCAGCCAGGCCGCGGCGGTGGAAGCACTGACCGGCCCGCAGGACTTCATCGGCACCATGGTCAGCACCTATCAGGCGCGGCGCGACCTCGTGGTGGGCATGCTCAACGAGGCGAAGGGCCTGCATTGCCCGGTGCCCGAGGGCGCGTTCTACGTGTTTCCCTCACTCGTCGGCTGCCTGGGCAAGACCAGCGCGGGCGGCACGCTGATCGATACCGATGAAGCCTTCGTCACGGCCCTGCTTGATGAGGAAGGCGTTGCCGCCGTGCATGGCAGCGCGTTCATGTTTGCCGGGCATTTCCGCATCTCCTACGCCACCGACACGGCCAGCCTGAAGGAGGCGTGCCTGCGCATCCAGCGTTTCTGCGCAGCCCTGCGTTAAGGAACGGGCAGCCATGAACAGGAATGAAGGACTGGCCCATCCGCTGTTCGCGCAGTGGATGGGGCGCCTGAGCGTGCCCGCCACCATCGCCATGGCGCAGCGCGCGCGTGAACTGCGCGCGAAGGGGGAGAAAGTGCTCTCGCTCGCATTGGGCGAGCCTGACTTCGCAACGCCGCCCGCCGTGATCGAGGCGGCGCACCGCGCGGCGCTGGACGGGCAGACCAAATACCCCCCCGTTGATGGCACGCCTGCGCTCAAGGCGGCGATTGCGCGCAAATTTGCGCGCGAGAACGCGCTGGACTACGCGCCGGGCGAGATCATGGTCTCGAACGGGGGCAAGCAGGTCATCTTCAATGCGTTCATGGCCACCGTGCAGCCGGGCGATGAAGTGGTCATTCCGCGCCCGTACTGGGTCAGCTACCCGCTGATTGTCGAGATGTTTGGCGGCACGCCGGTCTATGCCGACTGCCATGAGGCCGATGATTTCCGCCTCAGGCCCGCAGCGCTGGAGGCCGCGATCACGCCGCGCACCAAATGGCTGGTGCTCAACTTCCCCAACAACCCCACGGGCGGCATCATGGGGGAGGCCGATCTTGCGGCTGTGGCGGAAGTGCTGCGCCGCCACCCGCATGTGCATGTGCTCAGTGACGAGATATACGAGCACCTGCTCTATGACGGGCAGCGCCATGCCTCGCTTGCCGCCGTCGCGCCGGACCTCAAGGGCCGTATCCTGACCCTGAACGGCGTATCAAAAGCCTATGCCATGACCGGCTGGCGGGTGGGTTACGTCGGTGGCCCCACGCCGCTCATCCGCGCCATGACAGCCATACAGGGTAGTGCTACCTCGGGCATCTGCACCATCAGCCAGGCTGCTGCCGCCGCTGCCCTTGACGGGCCGCCCGACATTATTGCGCAGATGTGCGCGGTCTATGCCCGCCGGCGCGAGATGGTGGTGTCAACCCTGCGTGCCATTCCCGGCCTGACCTGCGCCATGCCGCATGGGGCGTTTTATGCCTATCCCGGCATTGCGGGCTGTATTGGCCGCAGGAGTGCTGGGGGGCGCATGCTCAACACGGACGAGGATTTTGCCATAGCCCTTTTGGCCGAGCAGCATGTGGCCGTGGTGCATGGCTCGGCCTTCGGGCAGGGGCCTTACCTGCGGCTGTCCTATGCCACGAGCGACGACATTCTCGCGGAATGCTGCACGCGCCTTGCGCGGTTTGTGGATGGGCTGTCCTGAAGGGCATCAAGGCGCACTGATGCCGCCTTTTTTCAAGGCGGCGTTCTTTGAAGCTTCTTGAAAAAAGCTTTACCGAAAGCGTCCTTATGATTTCTGGACGGTTTGCGCGATATCTTGCTGTTTTCAGTCAGGATCGGGCGAGGGCGGGCTGAGCAGGAAAACCCCTTCGGTCAGGATGGCGGGCAGGAGCGGGGTGGCCAGCGGCAGGCCAGACAGCACGATCGCCCCCGCCGAGGCAGCGCACGCCCCCACGTAGCCGGTGCGCCCGCCAAGGCGCTCGGCAATGACAAACAGAAAGACCGCCACAAGTTCCAGCACCGCAGCGCCGCCAAGGCGGAGCGGGTGCAGTTGGGTCTGCAATCCCATATCCGACAGCAGGCGCAGCAGCGCGGGCGACTGTTCCTGCGTGTCGCCCCCTAGCCCGAACATGAAGGAGAAGGGCAGGATCAGCACGCCAAGTATGTCGCGCAGCAGGTTGATCAATCCGCTGACCAGCGGCAACAGCACCAGAATGGCAAGGCTCATGCTGGTGCAGGTGGCGACAATGATCAGGCCGACCTGTCTCTGCCGGGCTGCCGGGTTGCGCGGCGGCTCATCGGGTTCCATGGGCACCGCGGCCTGCGGCTGGCGTCACCACCATTTCACGGGTTCGGGTTCATTGGGGTCAGCCTCGTCATTGCCGGCCTGGGGGGGGCTGACCGGCACGGCCCGATTTTCCGCCACGCGGTTGCGTGCCTTGTGTCGGCTGGCTTCCTCGCGCAGGCGGTCGGCCTCCTCGCGTGCGGCATAGATTTCGGCGCGCAGGCTCAGTATTTCGGCATCACGTTCGGCGAGTTTTGTCTTGTGCTCGGCGGCGATGACATCGGCATGGCCGATGCGGGTGGTCAGGGAGTGGATCTGCGCCTGCGCTTCCGACAGGCGGAGTTCAGCCTCCTCGCGCAGTTTCTGCTCGAACTGGATCTTGTGGCGCAGTTGCTCCGCCTCGCCCCGGTCTTCAGGCTGGGCATGCAGCACGCGCGGCGAGGCGCGACCGGTGGTCAGTGAATGATGTTCGACACGCACATCGCCATCCTGCACGAATTTGCGGCGGCGCTGGGTGGGATCTGCCTGGCGCACGGGGCGCGCCTTGGCCTGCGCGGCCTTGGGTGCAGCGGGGCCGCGCGGCTTGCCCTTGCCAAGGCGCTCAAGCGCCTGGCGGAAGGCGGTTTCATTGACTTCTTCGCGTTGGGGGCTCTGGTCTTCTTCCTTCGAAAAGGAAAGAAAATCGTTATAAGGTGACACAGCAGAACTCTCGATAACTCAATGCACCATGCGAGATGTTGGAAGGGCCATATTTAGGAAATTATTCCTCTGACCGGGATGCCGATGGTGTCTGTTTTTAAGTGATTGATCGAGCATATAACGCTTTTTGGGCAAGCTGTGCAAGAGGTATGAAGATAAATATAATAATGTGATGACATAATTATTATGCCATAATATTTTTAACAAAATTCAAATAAATCAAACGGAAATAAGAATATAAATAGACAATATTTTTTCAGTTTTAAGCAAAAAGACGATAGATTTCATAATGAAATTCACTGTATCGGTGCGCCCGCATTCTGGCGGTCACTTGCGTTTTGAGGGCCGGTTGGGCCAGATAAGGCGCGATAACGTCTTTTCTGTAATATCCGGCAGGATACAATATGTGTGACAATGGGCGAAATGCCGTTGCGGTTTCTCTCTCGCGCAGGCTCATGCAGGCGGCGCGCCCGCGTGTGCTGGTGGTGATGGGGGTGTCAGGGTGTGGCAAGAGCACCGTGGCCCAGCTTATGGCCGCGCGCATGGGCTGGCCTGTCATTGAGGGTGATGACCTGCATCCGCCCGCCAATATCGCGCGCATGAGCAATGGCATTCCCCTGACCGACGCCGATCGTGCCCCCTGGCTCGACCGCATTGCCGCCGAGATCCAGGCCTGGCACGAGCAGGGGCAGTGCGGCATCGTGACCTGTTCATCGCTGCGGCGGGCCTATCGCGAGCGGATCAGCAATGGCCATGATGCGGTATGCTTTGTCTATCTCAAGGGCAGCAAGGAAGACATTGCCCCGCGCCTGCGCCAGCGCACCGGGCATTTCATGCCGGTTGGCATGCTCGACAGCCAGTTCGCAACCCTGGAAGAGCCCGACATGCACCATGAGATGGTCATGGCGCTCGATGTCAAAGCCACGCAGGCCCATCTGGCCGAGCAGGCCTGCCTGCATCTCGACCGCCTGCCGGGCTGAGCGCCCTCAGCCTGCCGTGGGTGGCGGGGAGGCCGGGGTCCATGTCAGGTCACCAGCTCCGTTCTCATTGAGGTGACGCCCCAGCACGAACAGGTAATCGGACAGGCGGTTCATGCAGGCGGGAATGGCAGCGCCAATGTCTTCGCTCCGCGCCAGCGTGGCCAGCCGTCGTTCCGCCCGGCGCACCACGGTGCGCGCGAGATGGGCGTGGGCTGCGGCCATCGTGCCGCCGGGCAGGACAAAGCTGGTCAGCGGCGGGATATGCGCGCGCAGGTGCTCCACCTCATCTTCCATGGCCCTGACCGCCACCGCACCCTGTGCGAGCGGGCGGGGCGGCTGGCCGGGCATGCACACCACGCCGCCAATATCGAACAGAAGCCCCTGCAGCCAGGCAATGAAACGGGCGTTCCGGCCTGCGGGCAGGCTCGCGCGCAGCAGCCCGATCACGGCATTGGCTTCATCAAGGGCGCCAAGGGCCTCGATACGCACCGAGTCCTTGGCAACGCGCGTGCCATTGCCCAGCGCGGTCTGTCCGGTGTCGCCGCCACGGGTCACGACCCGGTCGATGCGAATGCTCATGGATTGATCCATCTGTCATGAGGAAAGTAATAAAAAATTTTCAATAAATATTCTTATAAAAACCAAAAGTTTTTGGTGAAGCTTTTTTCAAAAAGCTTCAAAAAACGCCATCTGCTTGAAAAAGGCAGTATCCAAAAATTTTTATCAGTAATGGCAGCGCTTTTTAGCGTGAAGGCTTGGCCGCACCCAGCTTCAGGGAATCGTTGAGCAGGGTCTGCAACGTGTCTGCCGTGGTGGAGGCATAGGTCTTGAGTTCAGGGTCGGAGGCGGATTCCGCCTCGTTCTGGAACATGGCCAGCGCATCGCTTGCGGCCTGGGCCTGAAGGTCGAGGTAATCGCGCTCGAATTTGGCCCCGGTTTCGGTTTTGAGCTGGGCTGCCACTTCCTCCTCGTCCGGGCTCATCTCCTTGTGCAGGGTCAGCCCGTGCTTGAGGGCGATGGCGGAGAGGGCAGTCTCGTTGGCGGTGTGCAGCTTGACCGAGCGCGTAGCGAATTCCTGCACCTTGCGCCGCTTGGCCTCCGTCGTGGCCATTTTGGAGATGTTGATCTCGAATGCGTTCAGGGCCGACACGTTTTCAGAAAAGGTGGAATCGGATTCCGTCAGCGGCGGCAGGCTCGGCGCGGGGGCTGCCGCAGGGGGGGCTGCGGGCGGCGTGGCAGGACGGGCCGCCGCAAGGCCCGCTGCGGGAAGAAGGCTGACAGACGCGCAAAGAAACCAGACGGCGTAATTTTTCATGCTTTCATCTTCCCAACGTGTAAAATTCAGGCGGTTTTACTGAACGCCCCCACGGTTTATCAGTTTTGGCCCGCCATACAAAGCCGGCAGGCCACAATACCGGGCCCTGCGGCAGATGAAGGCGACAGGGCAGGGCAGAGCAGAGGAAAACTTTCCTACCGTCCTGATCCGGCCCGCTGGCTTGCCGGTCGCCCTTCATGCCGGGCTGGCCTATACGATGCGCCCACGGCGGGAGTAGGGTGTGCCCGCCCGCGTCGTGTGCGGGTCGTCACCCTGTTTGCGGATATGCTGAATGCCTACTGTTGTCCGGTTTCTGTTGTGTTTCGCGGCGCTGGCCGCCTTTTCCGCCGTCATGGGCGGGGCGCTCACCGCCCATCTGCCTGACCGTTTCTTTGCCGAGGGCGGGCGTGACATGGCCCGGCAGGCCATACAGATGCAGATGTGGCACGCGTTGGCCATGATCGGCATCGCAGTGCTGATGATCCAGCAGGGGTGCCGCGCGCTCATTTCCCTTTCCGGCTGCCTCATGGCGGTGGGCACCATCCTGTTCAGCGTGGGCGTGGCGCTGACGGCGTTCTGGGGCATCCATCCCGGCCCGGTGGCGCCAACGGGGGGCAGTATCCTCATGGGGGCGTGGCTTTTGCTGGCGGTGGGGGTCATGCGCGCATGAATGCCCAGCCCGAAACATATACGCAGCCCGCCTGGCCCGTGCGCAGCGCCTATCTGGCCGCCCCCGGATTTGAGGAGGTTCTGGAACAGGAACTGACGCGCAAGGGGGCGGGAGCACTGTGCTGGCACGGGCGGCTGGCGCTGTCAGCAGCACTGCCGGTGACCAGCCTGTGAGCGATTGACATATGGGATGCGCCCGCATTGCACGCGGTGCCCTCCATCAAGGGGGCGGCGCGGATCATGCGCGGCCTGCAACGCAACTGGGCGGGTTACGCGCCCATACTCCACCGCCGCAGCGCCCTGATTACCGATGCCCTGCCGCCGGTGCGGCCCAAACCCGTGGTTTTTCCCGCCATGCCGCCTGATGCCCATCTGGGTGGCTGGACGCTGCTGGCGCCAGGCCAGCTTCTGCTCTCGCCCACCAAGTCTGCGCCGTTCATCAATGGCGAGGTGGCTTTTGTCGAGAACCGTACGGAGCCGCCTTCACGCGCCTATCTCAAATTATGGGAGGCACTGTTCCGCCTTGGCCGCTGGCCGGTGGCAGGCGAGACCTGCATCGACCTCGGGGCCTGCCCCGGTGGGTGGACATGGGTTGCGGCCAGCCACGGCGCGCAGGTCACGGCCATTGACCGTGCGCCGCTGGCCGAGAGTATTGCCGCCCTGCCCAATGTGACGTGCCGCTATGAAAGCGCCTTCGGGCTGGACCCCGCCACTTGCGAACCCGTGGACTGGCTGTTCTCCGACATCATCGCCTATCCCACGCGGCTGCTCGCACTGGCGCAGCGCTGGATTGCTTCAGGCAGGGCTGCGCGGATTGTCATGACCATCAAATTCCAGGGCGAGACCGACCACGACACGGCAGAGGTCTTTGCTGCCATTCCCGGCGGGCGCGTGCTGCATCTGTGGCACAACAAGCATGAACTCACCTTTTTCTGGCAGCGCGGCGCATGAGCAGCCGGTCGGCAATCTCTACCACGCCGATGGCCAGTACGCAGCACACAAGGGCCACCGCCATCACGATCAGCCGTTCCTGCTCGGTCTCATCCGTGGCGCCCGCAAGGCGGTAGACGGACAGCCACAGATCGGTGCTCGCAATGCGGTCGACCAGACCGGCCACGGTGGTGCTCAGGCGCAGGCTGAGCATGAACAGCACTGTCAGCCCAAGCACGGCCAGCGTCTTGTACACGGTGCGGGCAACCGTAGGCGTGGTGGTGGGCATGCATTCCCCGGAATATGGATAAGAGACAAAAGTTTTGGGTGAAGCCTTGTTCAAAAAGCGTCACCCAAAAACGGCCTTCCGTTTTCAGTCATCGAGCAGGGCGCGCGCGGTGCGCACCACATCGGCCAGCGTGCCGGGCTTGAAGGGGGACTGAAGCCCGGCCGAACGCACGAGCCGGGTAAAGGGTTGCGCCCCACCCTGCGTGCACAGGTCCACATAGGCCTTCAGTGCGCCCGGCATGTCATCGCGGCTGCGGATCCAGAACTGCATGGCGCAGCATAGGGCGAGCGCGTAATCAATGTAATAGAACGGCGAGCGGTAGATATGCCCCTGCGCCTGCCACCGCCCGCCCATGGTGGGGTGGGGCAGGCCGCCATAATCGCGCCAGGGCAGGTAGCGCTGCTCAAGCGTGCGCCATACGGCATGGCGCTCGGCGGGGGTCATGTCGGGGCGGGCATAGACCTCGTGCTGGAAGTGATCGACACACACGCCGTAAGGCAGGAAGGCGAGCGACGAGATGAGGTGCATGCGCCGGTAGCGCTCGCCCTGTCCGGGCTCGACCATCAGGTCGATATGCGGCCAGGTGAGGAATTCCAGCGCCATCGAGTTGATCTCGGCGGCGTCCATGGTCGGCCATAGCAGGTCGATGGCGGGCAGCTTGCGGCTTTTCCAGTTCTGGTAGGCATGGCCCATCTCGTGCGTGAACACGTTGATGTCGTGCTGCGTGCCATTGAAGTTGGCGAAGATGAACGGCATGCCCACCGTCGGGAAGGACGTGCAGAACCCGCCCCCCGCCTTGCCTGGCCGGTTGATGAGGTCGAGATAGCCGTTCTCGCGCATCTGGGCAAAGAAGGGGCCGAGATCGCCGCCCATGCGGTCGAACATGGTCTGCGCGCGCGCCATCAGCGCGTCATGGCCGCCTGCGGGGCGGGGGTTGCCCAGCGGGTCGATCAGCGGTTCATCCCATGAATACAGCACATCCCACCCCATGGTGGTGGCGCGTTTTTGCACGATGTCATGCACCAGCGGCACGACATGGGTGCGCACGTCCTCGCGAAAGCGCGCCACATCGGCAGGCCCGTAATCCACGCGGCGCATGCGGCGGTAGGCCAGTGGAATGTAGTTGTCATAACCCAGCGTGCGCGCCATGCCATCGCGCAGGTGCACCATGTCATCAAACAGGGTGTCGAGCCGGGGCGCGTTTTTGGCAAAGAACGCCCAGCGCAGTTCTTCGGCCTGCTGGCGCACGGTCCGATCGGTGCTTTCGGCATAGGGGGCGAGGCCGGACAGGTTGACCTGCCGTCCGTCAATCTCCACCCGTGCGCTGGCCAGCAGGGCTGTGTATTCACCGCTCAGGCGGGCTTCTTCCTCCAGTGCATCGGCAATGCGGGGGTCGAAGGTGGTGATGTCGGTGCGCCACAGTTCCAGCGTGTGGGGTGTCACCACCTGGGCCACCGCCGTGGGGTCGGGGTATTCGAGCAGCCTGCGCTTGAGGGTGACTTCATGCGCGGTCACATACGGGCCAAGCCCATCGGCGTAGTCACGGTCGGCCTTGGCGTCCGCGCTGGTGGTGTCCTGTGCGAAGCGCAGGTCAACCAGGGCGGACCAGCTTTCATAATCGCGGCGGATCGTATCGAACAGGCCAGCGGCATCGGCCACGCGGCCCTGGTCAAGCAGGGTCGAGACCTGCCCGAAGCGCAGGGCCAGCGCATCACGCGCGGGGCGGGGAAAGGCGAGGCTGTCAAAAGGGCGGGACATGCAGGCAGGGTGCCACGGAAAGCGGGCCTGCGTCCATGCCCCCCTCGGGTTATTGGTCTGCGTTGCCTTGTTGCGCGCGGGCAAACCACAGGCATAACGCGGCAAAGGCCACAAGCCCCGCCAGTTCGGGCAGCGTGTCGCCCATGGCCATGGGCCGCAGCGAGAGCGGCGCGTCACGCCCGCTTGCAGCCGACAGGCAGGCCAGCACCACCCCGGTCAGGCTCTCGCCCACGATCAGGCCCGAGGCGACCATGGTGCCCTGATGGCCGCCAGCCCCCTTGGTCAGCCGGGTCATGACATGGCCGAGCAGCGCACCCACGGCCAGCGTCATGGAAATGCTCATGGGCAGGTAGATGCCAATGCCCACGGCCAGCGGCGGCAGCGCGCCGCGCCCGCTGCGGCGCAGGGCGGCATCGAGCGCAATCAGCCCGCAGCCCGCGGCAACTCCCAGCCCCAGCATGCTCCAGTCAAGCTGATGGAGGAAAATGCCCGATGTAATCATGAGCAGCAGCGCAGGCTGCGGGGCGGCCAGCGCCCGGGTCGGGTCCATGCCCGCATGCGGCATGGCGCCCACGAAGCCATAGGTCTGGTACAGCACGTTGAGCACCGGCGGAATCACCAGCGCCCCGGTCACGCAGCCGATCAGCAGCGCGATTTCCTGTCGCCATGGCGTGGCATTCACCATGCGGCCGGTTTTCAGGTCCTGCAGGTTGTCATTGGCAATGGCGGCGGAGGCGGTGATGGCGGTCAGCGCATACAGGCAGAACCCGATGGTGAAATGCTGCCCCTGTGCTCCTGCAAACAGCCCCACCGCCCGCAGCGCCACGAACACGCAGGCCAGGCACATCGCGGCAAGGATGATAACGCCCGACAGCGGCGAGGAGGATGACCCTACCAGCCCCGCCATGTAGCCGCACGCCGCCGCCACAAACAGCCCCAGCCCAAGGCAGCACGCAAGCCCGGCAAGGGCTGCCACCAGCGCCGATGTCAGCCCGGCGGGGGCGGCGAAAGTTACGAACATGCCGCCAATCGTCACGACCACCAGCCCGGCTATAGCCAGCATGGCCCGCGGCGAGAGGTCGGTATCGGTGCGTGCGGGTGCCCCTGCCGTTGCGGGCGGGCGCACCAGCAGCCCGCGCAGGCTGCCCAGCAGCGGGCGGCCCATGCGCAGCACGGTCCAGATGGCGGCAACGCCAATCAGCCCCACGCCGATGAAACGCGCCTTGTCCTTCCATATCTGCGTGGCGAAATCATCCGCTGGCAGGCCCGAAGGGTGCGGCACAAGGTGCGCCATGACGGGAATGGCGATCTCCCACGTCAGCAGCGCGCCCAGCAGCATGGCCAGTCCGCCTTCCAGCCCCACGAGGTAACCGGCGCCCAGCAGCGCTGGCGAAAAACCGAGCGAGAACCGGAAGGCCGAAAGCCCGCAGGTAAGCGATGTCGTGATCCCGTCGCCCAGCAGCCGCAGCCCCGCCGAGGCGAAGGTGAAGATGCTTGCAAGGATGCCGCCGCGCAGCAGCGCGCGCAGGCCGCCGGGGCTTTCGCCATGGTGGCCCGCGCGCAGGATCTCGGCTGCGGCCACCCCTTCGGGGAAGGGCAGGGTCGGGTCGGCGAGCATGACCCGGCGCAGCGGGATGGTGAACAGCACCCCCGTCATGCCGCCCGCTGCCGTGAGTACGGCTGTCTGCACAAAGGGAAAGCGTTGCCAGAACCCGGCCATGACCAGCGCGGGCAGGCTGGCAAATACGCACGACAGCGTGCCCGCCGCCGAGGCCTGGGTCTGGACGAGGTTGTTCTCGAGGATGGTGCCGCCGCCGAGCAGGCGCAGCACCGCCATGGAAATGACGGCGGCGGGGATGGAGGTCGCCACCGTCAGCCCCACCCGCAGGCCCAGATAGATATTGGACGCGGTGAAGACGACCGTGATCAGCGCGCCGATCACCACGCCGCGCCAGGTCAGTTCCTTCGTGTCTGCTGCGCGGTCGGGCACGGGGCGGCCTTACATCTTGTGGAAGGTGGGCATGACAAGATGGGCGCGGTTGAAGTCAAGCTGCGCCTTGGTGAGCTGGAAGCCGATCTCGATATGGTACTGGTCACTGTGGATATGGCGCGACACCGGCAGCGTGATGGGAATGTTGCGGGTGTGGGTCAGGTCCTGCATGCGCCCGTCATCAAACGAGACATGGGCTACGAATTCCTTCTTGCTCTTGATCTCGCCATTGAACACCACCGCCACGAAATACGGGATGTTGACGAAATTGACGTTCGAGGCCGGGCCACGCTCGACATGCAGGCCAATCTTCATGTTGGTCATTACGGTGCGGTGCTGGCCATCTTCGCACGAGCCAACCACGCGTGTGAGGCTGGCACGGGCCACGAGGTGGGTCACGTCGTGGTCATTGCCGGTGTACTGGTAGTAATCCGCTGCCTCGCCCGGAATTTCCACCACCGGGCAGGCCGGGGCAAAATCGATCGAATCGGATTCGCCCTCGCACGCGCCCAGCAGGGACAGGCCCGCGACCGTGCAGATTTTCAGGGCATTGCGCCACAGGCGCGGCGACACAGGGGCAGGGATCATGCGGGCGTTCCGGCTAGGTCAGGTGTGGATGAAGCCCCACGGCGCGGGCATGGCGTGGGGCGGGATATGCAGGCGGCGGAGCGAGGGGGGAGGACAGGCATGGCAGAATACGTTAGGATGAACGGGAAAATGGCTTGCGCCATTGCCGTGGTTTGCGTAGGGCCGGGTCCATCGCTCGGGATGCCGGCGCCGCAACTGTAGCAGATCGCGGCCCGTATCCTATACCGCCCGCCGGATGTTTGGGGAACACCATGCCCGACCAGATGATTCATACGCCCGATAATATCGCCGCCGATGCCCCGCCCCGCGTGCTCAAGGTGCTGCTCGCAGGCCCCCGCGGCTTCTGCGCGGGTGTCGATCGTGCCATCCGCGTGGTGGAGGAAGCGATCCGCCGCTACGGCGCGCCGGTCTATGTCCGCCACGAGATCGTGCATAACCGCACCGTGGTCGAGGCGCTCGAGGCGCAGGGCGCGATCTTTGTCGAGGAACTCGATGAAGTGCCCGCCGATGGCCAGGTCGTGTTCTCGGCCCATGGCGTGCCCAAGACCGTGCCGGCCGAGGCCATGCGCCGCAACCTGCTTTACCTCGATGCCACCTGCCCGCTGGTCTCGAAAGTGCACCGCGAGGCCGAGCGCCATTTCGCCGATGGCGGGCCGGAAAGCCGCCATATCCTGATGATCGGCCACGCTGGCCACCCGGAGGTCGTGGGCACCATGGGCCAGTTGCCCGTGGGCGCCGTCACCCTCATCAACGATGCCGAAGAAGCCCGCACCGTCCAGCCGGCCGACCCCTCACGCCTTGCCTTCATCACCCAGACCACGCTCTCGGTTGATGATACGGCGGAGATCGTGGACATCCTGCGCGAGCGCTTCCCGCTGATCGAAGGCCCGCGCCGCGAGGATATCTGCTACGCCACCACCAACCGGCAGGAAGCGGTCAAGGCCATCGCGCCGGGCTGTGACCTGGTGATCGTGATCGGCTCGCCCAACTCGTCGAACTCGCAGCGCCTGCGCGAGGTGGCCGAGCGCTCGGGCGCGCCGCGCGCCCTGCTGGTGCCGCGCCTGAACGCGCTGGACTGGTCGGCGCTTGATGGCGTGTCCACGCTGGGCATTACCGCTGGCGCCTCCGCCCCGGAATCGCTGGTGCAGGAAATGGTGGCGGCCCTGGCCAAGCGCTTCACGCTCGAGATCGAGGAAATCACCGTGAAGGAAGAAAACGTGGCCTTCCGCCTGCCGGCACCGCTGGGCTGATCCGTACCGTCACATGGCAGTCTATACCGAAGTGCCGGACGATGCGCTGGCTGCGTTTCTCGAAGGCTATGACATCGGCAGGCCCATCGCCTGCCACGGCATTGCGGAAGGGGTGGAGAACAGCAATTTCCTGCTGAAGACCACCGAGGCCACCTTTATCCTGACGCTGTACGAGCGCCGGGTGAACCCTGAGGAACTGCCATGGTTCCTCGGGCTGATGCAGTATCTGGCCGCGCGTGGGCTGTCCTGCCCGCTGCCCGTGGCCGACCGCGAGGGCCGCACGCTGCGTGAACTGTGCGGCAGGCCCGCTGCCATCACCACCTTCCTGCCCGGCAAGGGGGCCGTGGCGGTGGATGTGGATATGTGCGCGCAGGTGGGCACCGCCATGGCGCGGCTGCACCTGCTGGGCGAGGGGTTTGTTGCCGAGCGCCCCAACTCCATGGGGCCGCAGGCATGGACCGGGCTGCTTGATGCCTGCCGGGCGCGCGGTGATGAACTGCGGCCCGGTCTGGTACGTGACGTGGATGCGGTTCTGGCCCGCGTGCTGCCCGCATGGCCGGGGGTGGGCAACAACCCGACCCTGCCGCGTGGGCAGATCCATGCCGACCTGTTCCCCGATAACGTGTTTTTCCGTGACGGCGCGCTTTCAGGCATCATCGATTTCTATTTCGCCTGCACCGACTGGTATGCCTACGATCTGGCCATTACCATCAATGCCTGGTGTTTCGATGCCGACCACCGCTTCGTGCCCGCGCGGGCAGCGGCCATGATTGCGGCCTACCGCCATGTGCGCCCGCTGGAAGAGGCGGAAGACGCGGCCCTGACCACGCTGGCCACGGGGGCGGCCATCCGCTTTACGCTCACCCGGCTGTATGACTGGATCAACACACCGCCCGATGCGCTGGTCACGCGCAAGAACCCGCTTGATTATCTGGCGCGCATGGAATTCTTTGCCGCCCATCTGGGTCAGGAATTCCCTGCATGAGCGAAGACACATCTCCGGCCGACGTGGTGCAGCCTACGACCGATCTGGTTGAAATCTGGACCGATGGCGGCTGCAAACCCAATCCCGGCCCCGGTGGCTGGGGGGCGCTTCTGTGCTTTCGCGGGCAGGAGCGTGAACTCTCGGGCGGCGAGGCGGAGACCACCAACAACCGCATGGAACTCACCGCCGCTGCCGAGGCGCTCGAGGCCCTCAAGCGCCCCTGCCGCGTGGTGCTGCATACCGATAGCGAATACGTGCGCAATGGCATTACCCGCTGGAGCACCGGTTGGGTGCGGCGCAAGTGGCGCAATGCCGCGGGCGACCCGGTGGCCAACATGGACCTGTGGCGGCGGCTGCTCGATATCAGCGCAAGGCACGAGATCGAATGGAAATGGGTGCGCGGCCATTCGGGTGATGTGAATAACGAGCGCGTGGACCAGATGGCCACCGCCGCGCGTGACGCGCTGGGCATCGCCTACCCCAAACGTAAAAAATGACGCCGCCCCCCGGCATCCGGCTTGAAGGCGTCGGGCTGGACTATGGCAACGCCCCGCTGTTTCGCGGGCTGGACCTGCTTCTGGCCGCCGGGCACATGACCGTGCTGCTTGGCGCAAGCGGGGTGGGCAAGACCTCGCTGCTGCGCATGATCGGTGGACTGGCCGTGCCGGATTACGGGCGCATCGTGGCTGATGATGGCCTGCCCCTTGCGGGCAGGGTGGCATGGATGGGCCAGCAGGACCTGCTGCTGCCCTGGGCCAGCGTGCTTGATAACGTGACACTGGGCGCGCGCCTGCGTGGCGAGCGGCCTGATCTGGAACGCGCGCGCCATCTGCTGGACTGTGTGGGGCTGGCCGACCAGGCGGGCGTGCTGCCTGCCGCCCTGTCGGGTGGCATGCGCCAGCGCGCGGCCCTCGCGCGGGTGCTGTATGAAGATCGCCCCGTGGTGCTGATGGATGAACCCTTTTCCGCGCTCGACAGCATCACGCGCGCGCGCATGCAGGATCTGGCCGGGCGCATGCTGGCCGGGCGCACCGTGGTGCTGATCACCCATGACCCGCTCGAGGCCTGCCGCCTGGCCAACGCCATGCTGCTCATGGCAGGCAACCCCGCCACCCTTGCGCATCTGGACGTGCCCGCGGGCGCCACGCCGCGCCCGGTCGATGCCCCGGCGGTGCTGTCCGCGCAGGCCAGCCTGCTGCGGCGGATGATGCAATGACACGTCTCGCCTATTCCCGCGCCATGATGGTGGTCCGTTTGCACTTTTCATCGGCTGCGGGGGAGAGCGTCATGAGACGGCGTATTTTCTCTTCGGTAGGGGGAGCACGGGTAATGACAGGATTCATCTCTCCCCATGCCATGCAGGTCCGGTGTCCGGTCTCTGATGCATCGGTGCTGCCCGCGCCGTCATGCTGGCGGAGGGGGAAGGGATCATGACCCGCCCGGCTTCCCATCGTGTCATGGCGGTGCTGCGCCCGGTGGTGACCTGTGCCGGGCTGGTGGCCCTGTGGGGGGCGCTGGCACGGTGGGGGCATGTGCCGCCCTACATGCTGCCCGCGCCCGATGCGGTGGCCCGCGCCCTGTGGTCGGGCCGTGCCCAGCTTGAACCGGCGGCCGTGACCACGCTGGAGGAAACGCTGCTCGGCCTTGGCATCGGCATCGGAGCCGGCAGCGCGCTTGCCATCGGTATGGCGCTGTGGGCGCCGCTGCGGCGATGGGTCATGCCGATGGTGCTGCTCAGCCAGGCCGTGCCGGTTTTCGCGCTCGCGCCGCTACTGGTGCTGTGGTTCGGATTCGGCATGGCATCCAAGGTGGTGATGGCGGTGCTGGTCATCTTCTTTCCCGTCACATCAGCGCTTGGCGATGGCCTGCGCCAGACCGAGGCGGGGTGGATGGACCTGGCCCGCACCATGGGGGCCACGCGCTGGCGCGTGCTGGTGCATATACGCCTGCCCGCCGCCATGCCCGCCTTTGCCACCGGCGTGCGCATGGCCACGGCCATCGCGCCCATCGGGGCGGTGGTGGGGGAGTGGGTGGGGGCGTCCTCCGGCCTCGGCTTTCTCATGCAGACGGCGAACACCCGCTTCCAGACCGACCTCATGTTTGCAGCCCTCGCGGTGCTGGCCGCGATGACTGTGCTGCTGTGGTGGGGGGTGGACAGGCTTGTGGCGCGGGCACTGTACTGGCGGCCAGCCCATGCGGACATTGATTAAATAACGGCTTTTTACCCCACCCGGCAGGCCATGGTTGACTGAACTGTTGTAACAGGCCACCACCGACACACCGCGCAACCCAGCAGGACAGGATGCCCATGACACGCCCCATCATTCTTGATCTGACACCCGGCGCGCAGGCAGCGGCAACCTTGCTGGCGGCCCTGCAGTTGCCTACGCATGTGCGCCTGGCGGGCGTGCTGTTCAGCGGTGAGGCCACGGAGGTCGGGGTTGCCATGGCCCATGCGCGCGACATGCTCGACCAGCACGGCCTGGCGGATGTGGGCGTCTACGCTGGCGCACCCGGCCCGATGGTGCCGCCTTATGGCGCAGGGCGCAGCCTGCCCGCAGGCAATGACGGGCTGGGGGCTGCCCATCTGGTGCAGGCCATACGCGCCTGCCCGCCCGATAGCGTGAGCGTGTGCTGTAGCGGCCCGCTGAGCACGCTGGCCCTTGCCCTGGTGCAGGCGCCCGATGTGGCGGGGCATCTGCATGGCGTGGTCATGGCAGGCGGCGCCTTTCATGTGCCGGGCAATGTGACAACGGTGGCCGAGCGCAATATCGCAGCCGACCCCGAGGCCGCGTCCGTCGTGCTGGGGATGGACGTGCCGGTCACGCTCGTGCCGCTTGATTGCACCACCCGCTTCGTGGCCGATGCGGTGTGGATGGAGCCGCTCGCCGCCATGGGCCACGATCCGGCCTCGGTCGCGGGCCGGGTGCATGCTGATCTGGTGGCTGCCCGCATGGGCCGTGGCGGCGGCAACGGGGTGGATCTGGCGCTGGCAGCCGCCACGCCCCTGCTGGCGCTGGTCGCACCCGCCCTGTTCAGCGGCCATCTGGCGCATGTGGCGGTGGAATGCCGGGGCACCTTCACCCGTGGCATGACCGTAATCCAGCTTCCCCAGCATGCAGGCGGGCAACCCAATGCGCTGGTGCTCGAGCGGATGTCGGTTGATGCGGCGCGTGGCGTGCTGCGTGACCTGCTGCGGGCCGCGGTGAAATGACGCGGGCCATATGCCGCCGGAATTGCACAAAAATACAACGATGTGGCGCAAACTTCGCCCTCGGGCGCTCATGACGGTTGCAGAACTGCCTTCCGGTCCAGTATTGGTCCCGGCATTCCGGTGTGCCTGCGGGCGCGAATGTTGAGAACTTTGATGCGTGTGGCGGCACGGAGGTCTTCTGTATGGAGCGGTCTGCAACATCCCCTTCGGCCCTGACCGGGGCGGCAAAGGGAAACGGGGATGCCGTATTCGCCGCCATTGTCCGCTGTAGCGCAGCCCTGATCCTGCTGGGGCTGGGCGGCATGGTTGCCGTCATGGCCTGGGGCGCGCGCGGCGCGTTTGCCAGATTCGGGCCGGGCTTCGTGTTCGACAAGGCGTGGAATCCCGTCACCCAGCATTTCGGGGCGGCCGCGCCCATGTTCGGCACGGTCATCACCGCGCTGCTGGCCATCGTGCTGGCCGTGCCGCTGGCCTTCGGCATTGCCGTATGGCTGACCGAGATCGCCTCGGCGCGTATCGCGGGCATTATCGGCACGCTCATCCAGCTTCTGGCCGCCGTGCCGTCCATCATTTTTGGCATGTGGGGCTTTGCAGTGTTGGTGCCGTTCATGGCGCATTATGTCGAGCCGCTGGCCAGCCACACGCTGGGCCGGGTGCCGGGCCTCGGCACGCTGTTCCGTGGCGCGCCCTATGGCACCGGCTTCCTCACCGGCGGCATGATCCTCGCGGTCATGATCACGCCGTTCATCTGCGCCGTGATGCGCGATGTGTTCCTGTCCATCCCCGCCGTGCTGAAGGAAAGCGCCTACGGGCTGGGCATGACGCGATGGGAGGTAGTGCGCCGCATCATCCTGCCGTGGTCGCGTTCCTCGGTGGTGGGCGGCGTGATGCTGGGGCTGGGCCGCGCGCTGGGCGAGACGATGGCCATCACCTTCGTGATCGGCAACGCCAATCATATCGGCTGGTCGCTGTTCTCGCCGGGCAACACCATCGCCTCGCTCATCGCCCTCGAATTCCCCGAGAGTGCGGTGGGCAGCCTCAAATTTTCCTCCCTCATGGCAGCCGGGTTCCTGCTCATGCTGATCTCCCTTGGCACGCTGGTCTGTTCGCGGCTGCTGCTGCGCACCAAAGCGGCGGGCCGCTGACATGACTATGCATACGACCACCCCCGCCGCGCAGGCGGCCCCGTGTGCCGGCGCGCGCTGGCAGGGCAACGGCGTGTCCGACATCCGCCGCCGGATGGTGGACCGCGTGGCCACCGCCCTGTGCTGGGCGGCGACCGTGCTGGTGCTGCTCATGCTGTTTTCCATCCTGTTCGTGCTGGTGCGCAACGGGGTGGGGGGGCTGCGCTGGGTCACGTTCGTGCACGTGACCCTGCCGCCGGGGCAGGCGGGGGGGCTGGCCAACGCCATCGTGGGCAGCCTGATCCAGACCGGGCTGGCCGTGCTGATCGGGGCGCCCGTGGGGCTTCTGGTGGGCATCTACCTTGCCGAGTTCACGGCCACTGACGGGAAGCTGATCAATTTTGTCCGCTTCGTGTCGGACCTGCTGCTTTCGGCCCCGTCCATTCTGGTGGGGCTGTTCATCTACATGATCGTGGTGGTGCCGAGCGGGCATTTTTCGGGCATTGCCGGGGCGCTGGCACTGTCCATGCTGGTGGTGCCCGTAGTGGTGCGCACCACCGAGGACATGCTGCGCCTCGTGCCGCTGGCCATGCGCGAGGCGGCGATTGCGCTGGGCGCGCCCCGGTGGCGGATGATCCTGTTCGTGTGCCTGCGCGCCGCGCGCGAGGGGGTGGCGACGGGCATCCTGCTGGCGCTGGCCCGCGTATCGGGCGAGACGGCGCCGCTTTTGTTCACCTCGCTGGGCAACATGAACTGGTCGATAGCCCCCGGCAAACCCATGGCCAGCCTGCCGGTCACCATCTACCAGTATGCGGGTGCGGCCTATGCGGACTGGACCGCGCTGGCCTGGACCGGCGCGCTGCTGATTACAACGGGCATCCTGATGATCAACATAACCGTGCGGCTGGGGCTGGGACGTAACAGGAAATGAACATGACAGTCGCGCACAATGATGCCGTGCCCGCAGCGATCTCGGTGCGGAACCTCGATTTCTATTACGGTGCGCACCATGCGCTCAAGGATATATCGATCGACTTCCCGCAAGGGCAGGTGACGGGCATGATCGGGCCTTCGGGCTGCGGCAAGTCCACGCTGCTGCGCGTGCTCAACCGCATGTATGACCTCTATCCCGGCCAGCGCGCCACGGGGGAGGTGATCTTTGATGGCTGCAACATCATCGGCCCGAAGGTGAACCTCAACGTGCTGCGCTCGCGCGTGGGCATGGTGTTCCAGAAGCCCACGCCCTTCCCCATGTCGATCTATGACAACATCGCCTTTGGCGTGCGGCTGCATGAACGGCTCGACCGCGCGGCGATGGAGGCGCGGGTGGAAGACGTGCTCAGGCGCGTGGCCCTGTGGCCCGAGGTGCGCGACCGGCTGCGCGATTCGGCGGCAGCCCTTTCGGGCGGGCAGCAGCAGCGCCTGTGCATTGCGCGCACCATCGCCACCCGCCCCGAGGTGGTGCTGCTCGATGAGCCGACCAGCGCGCTCGACCCGGTCTCGACCGCGCGCATTGAGGAGCTGCTTGATGAGCTGAAGGCCGATTTCACCATCGCCATCGTCACCCACAACCTGCAGCAGGCGGCGCGCTGCGCCGACCAGGTGGCGTTCTTCTACATGGGCGAGGTGGTGGAGGTGGATAGTGCCGACCGCATGTTCACCACGCCCCGTGAAAAGCGCACGCAGGATTATATTACAGGGCGTTTTGGCTAGCCGCGCGCCCTGGCCTTACATTTTGTAGCAAGTTTGCCCCTGTTGAACCGGATGGGGTGATGTAGCGTTGCGTTTACAGGCCTTGTATCAGCCGCAGGCTGCATGCAGGGTATGAAGCAGGTTATAACAGGAGTAGACTTGGTTCCCATGATGAAGAAACTGATTCTCGCTGCCACGATCGTCGGCGGTATGGCAACCGGCCTTTCCGGTCAGGCTTTTGCAAAGCATCACCACGGCCCGCCGCCGCCGCCGGGTGGCTGTGGCATGATGGCTGGCCCGATGGGCGGCCCGGGTGGCGGTGCCTATGGCATGCCGTTCCTTGGCAACGTGCAGCTGACCTCGGCCCAGCACAAGAAGCTGCAGGCGATCCTGAAGGACAGCCACCCCGATTTCCATGCCGACATGGAGCAGGAGCATGGGCTGCACAAGCAGATCCAGGCCCTGCTCGTGGCACCGGGCAAGGTTGATGAATCCCAGATCGTTGGCCTGCAGCAGCAGATCACGGCCATCCACCAGCGCCATGAAGCCGCCCGCCTGCAGACGGCCATCCGCATCCACGATATCCTGACGGCTGACCAGCTCAACCAGATCCGTGCGACGCAGGACAAGATCGACAGCCTGCACGAGCAGCTGCGCGCGCTGACCGCGCCCCCGCAGCCGCCCGAAGACGGCAAGAAGTAAGACCCGCCTGCCTGCCCCGCGCAGGCATGGAGGAAAAGAGCGGCTGCCCGGCCCCGTGCCCGGCAGCCGTTTTTTGTTGCGGAGTCTCCGCAATGCTTGACACGCGGGGGCAGGGCGCGATACATCCGCCGGACTAATCAGGCACGTCACTTCGCGAGGGTTCGCGCAGTGGCGCGTCTACTTTTGGGGAAATACGTTGTTCGAGACGCTGTCAGGCAAGCTTTCCGGTGTGTTCGATGGTCTTGCCAAGCGCGGGGCCCTGTCGGAAGCAGATGTTACGGAAGCAATGCGCGAAGTGCGTCTGGCCATGCTGGATGCCGACGTGGCGCTGCCTGTCGTCAAGGATTTCGTCAACAAGGTGCGTGAACGCGCGGTAGGCCATGAGGTGCTCGACAGCATCTCGCCCGGCCAGGCCGTTGCCAAGATCGTCAATGATGCGCTGATCGATGCCCTTGGCGGTGCTGGCGCGGTTCCCCTCAACCTGAATGCCGCCCCGCCGGTGCCGATCCTGATGGTCGGCCTGCAGGGCTCGGGCAAGACCACCACATCGGGCAAGATCGCCCGTCGCCTCGCCCAGCGCGAGCGCAAGAAGGTGCTGCTCGCGAGCCTTGATACCCAGCGCCCCGCCGCCCAGTTGCAGCTTGCCCAGCTGGCCGAGCGCGCGGGTGTGACCTCGCTGCCCATCATCGCAGGCCAGACGCCGGTACAGATTGCCGAGCGCGCCATGGATACGGGTCGCCGCGAGGGGTATGACATCGTCATCCTCGATACCGCAGGCCGCCTGTCCATTGATGAAGCGCTGATGGACGAGGTCCGCGCCATCCGTGCCGCGACCGACCCGGCGGAGACGCTGCTCGTCGTCGATGCCATGACCGGGCAGGACGCGGTCAACACCGCCAAGGCGTTCAACGAGGCGGTGGGTGTGACCGGCGTGGTCATGACCCGCATGGATGGCGATGCCCGTGGCGGTGCCGCCCTGTCCATGCGTGCGATCACGGGTGCGCCGATCAAGCTGACCGGCTCGGGCGAGAAGCTCGATGCCCTTGAGGAATTCCACCCCGAGCGTGTTGCCGGCCGTATCCTCGGCCTTGGCGACATCGCGGGCCTGGTGGAAAAGGCGGCCGATACCCTCGATCATGAGGAAAGCGAGAAGCTTGCCCTCAAGATGATGCAGGGCAAGTTCGATCTGGATGACTACGCAGCCCAGATCCGCCAGATCAACAAGATGGGGTCCATTTCCGGCATTCTGGGCATGCTGCCGGGCATGGGCAAGCTGAAGGACGCGCTGGGCGACAAGGAGCTTGATACCTCCGTGCTCAAGCGCCATCAGGCCATCATTTCATCCATGACCAGCAAGGAGCGGCGCACGCCCTCCATCATCAAGGCCTCGCGCAAGAAGCGCATCGCCGCCGGGTCAGGTACGACCGTGCAGGAGATCAACCGTCTGCTCAAGCAGTATGACGCCATGGCCTCCATGATGAAGCGGTTCAGCAAGTTGGGCGTGAAGGGACTGATGCGTCAGGGTCTGTCCGCACTCATGCCAAACGGGGGTCGCCCCCCGGGCGGCGGCGGGCGGCCACCTTTCGGCTGAGCCTGAGCGTCGTTCCCGTTTTTCTTTTTGTCTTTCTACTGTCTGGAGAAATCTTAAATGAGCCTCAAGATCCGTCTCGCCCGCGCAGGTGCCAAGAAGCGCCCCTACTACCACATTGTCGTGGCTGACAGCCGCTCCCCGCGTGATGGCCGCTTCATTGAGCGCGTGGGTTCGTACAACCCGATGCTGCCGTCCGACCACGCTGACCGCGTGCGCCTGGTTGCCGAGCGCATCACGCACTGGCTGTCCAACGGCGCGCTGCCGACCGACCGCGTGGCCCGCTTCCTTGGCAACGCTGGCCTGGCACCGAAGCCGACCTGGAACGAGCAGCCCAAGAAGTCCGCGCCCAAGAAGCGCGCGCAGGAGCGTGCCGCCGCCGCTGCCGAAGCAGCCGCAGCGTAACTGACGCGATAGACAGGCAGGAAAGGCAGGCAGTCATCCCATGAACCGCGATCAGGTCCTGATGGGTGTGGTGGGTCGTCCGCATGGCGTGCGGGGGCTTGTGCATGTGCACAGCTACACCGCCGTGGCGGAAGATCTGGCCACCTATGACGGGCTGGTCGATGATCTGGGCCGCCCGTGGCGGCTGACATGGCATGGCAATGGCATTGCCCGGCTGCACGATGCGGCAGGCAATGCCATTGACAGCCGTGAGGCCGCCCAGCAGATGGTCAACCGCAAGCTGTACGTGCCGCGCACCAGCCTGCCCGAACCCGATGCGGACGAATTCTACTTCGCCGATCTGGTCGGGCTGGAAGCGCGCGAGCAGGGCAGCGGGCGGGTGATCGGGCGCGTGATGGCCGTGCATGACTATGGTGCAGGCACCAGCCTTGAAATCGATGGGGCAGGGGGCAACATCCTGCTGCCGTTCACCGAAGGCTGCGTGCCGGTGGTGAATGTGCGCGCAGGCTGGATTGAGGTCTGCCTGCCCGACGAGATCGAGGTTCCGGTCGAATGCTTCCCCGGCACGGCCAGCGCGGATGATGCGCCATGACGTGGCAGGCAACGGCGCTGACGCTGTTCCCCGCCATGTTCCCCGGAACCTTGGGGCAGTCACTGGCCGGGCGCGCGCTCGAGCGTGGCATCTGGTCACTGGATGCGCGCGACATGCGTGAATACGGGCTGGGGCGGCACCGGGTGGTGGATGACACGCCGTTTGGCGGCGGCGCGGGCATGGTCATGCGGCCTGACGTGGTGGCTGCGGCCATTGCCGATATCGACCGCGCCGGTCGCCCGCTGGTGTATCCCACGCCGCGTGGTCGCCCGCTGGCGCAGGCCGATATCCGCCGTTACGCGGCGGGGCCGGGCGTTGTGGTGCTGTGTGGCCGCTACGAAGGGGTGGATGAGCGCGTGCTCGAAGCCTCTGGCGCCGAACAGGTCTCGATCGGGGATTATATCCTCTCGGGCGGGGAAGTGGCGGCAACGGTGCTGCTTGATGCCTGCGTGCGGCTGCTGCCGGGCGTGATGGGATCGGGCGAGAGCGCGGTTGAGGAAAGCTTTGCCGACGGCCTGCTTGAATATCCGCTTTATACCAAGCCGGCGCAATGGGACGGGCGCGACGTGCCCGAGGTCCTGCTGTCCGGTCATCATGCCGCGATCGCCAAATGGCGGCACGCGGCATCCGAGACGGTGACGCAGGCGCGTCGGCCGGACCTGTGGGCGGCCTACCAGGCCCGCACGGGTCAAGACACTCCCCGGACTACAGGCCCCCGTGCCGATGTGGACCGGCTGAACTGAACATGAAATCCTATCGAACGAGGACCGGATCATGAACGTTATCCAGAAATACGAGGCGGAAGAGATCGCCCGCCTTACCGCCATCCGCGCGGTGCCCGAATTCGCGCCCGGCGACACCGTGCGCGTTGGTGTGGAAGTGGTTGAAGGCACCCGCAAGCGCGTGCAGAACTACGAAGGCGTGGTCATTGCCCGCTCCAACAAGGGCCTGAACAGCAACTTCACCGTGCGCAAGATTTCCAACGGTGAAGGCGTGGAGCGCGTGTTCCCGCTGTACTCCCCCACCATTGCCGAGATCGCCGTGGTGCGCCGTGGCGTTGTGCGCCGCGCGAAGCTGTATTACCTGCGTGGCCGTCGCGGCAAGTCCGCCCGTATTGCCGAGCGCAAGCGCGAAGTGGCCGCACCCGCCGCGACCGCAGCAGCCGAGTAATACGCCGACCCTTCGCCCGTTTCCTGCCGCATGGTGGAAACGGGCGAACCGTTTCATGCAAGATTTTCCGGCTGCCTGTCGCGTGCGTTGCCTGCGCGTGATGGCGGCCTGTTTCCGTCCGGGAGAGGATAAGCAAGATGGCCCCGCGCACATTGTTCGACAAGATATGGGACAGCCATGTGGTCGAAACCCTTCCGGACAAGACGGCCATCCTCTACATCGATCGCCATCTCGTGCATGAAGTCACGAGCCCGCAGGCGTTTGAGGGCCTGCGCCTGAGCGGCCGCCGCCTGCGCCACCCGGATGCAACAATTGCGGTGGTGGACCATAACGTGCCCACATCCGACCGCACCCAGCCCATCGAGGAGGCGGAAAGCCGCAACCAGATCGAAACGCTCGAGCGCAACGTGAAGGAATTCGGCGTGCCGTATTTCCCGCTGCTCTCGGCGCGGCAGGGCATCGTGCATGTGGTCGGCCCCGAGCAGGGCATCTCGCTGCCGGGCATGACCATCGTGTGCGGCGACAGCCATACCTCCACCCATGGCGCGATGGGGGCGCTGGCATTCGGCATCGGCACGTCCGAGGTCGAGCATGTGATGGCCACCCAGACCATCCTGCAAAAGCCCGCCAAGAACATGAAGGTCGTGGTCGAGGGGCAGGTTGGCCCCGGTGTCACCGCCAAGGACATCATGCTCGCCATCATCGGGCATATCGGTACGGCGGGTGGCACGGGGCATGTGATCGAATTCGCGGGCTCGGCCATCCGCGAACTCGACATGGCGGGCCGCATGACGATCTGCAATATGTCGATCGAGGCCGGTGCCCGCGCGGGGCTGGTGGCCCCTGACGAGACCACGTTCGAATACGTGCGCGGCCGCCCGTTTGCGCCAAAAGGCGAAGCGTTTGACGAGGCCGTGGCCTACTGGAAGACGCTGGCTGCGGATGAAGGGGCGCATTACGACCGTGTGGTCGAGCTGCGCGCCGAGGACATCACCCCCGTGCTGACCTGGGGCACCAGCCCCGAGACGGTCATCCCCGTTACCGGCACCGTGCCCGACCCGGCAGCCGAGGCCGATCCCGGCAAGCGTGCCCAGATGCAGCGCATGCTTGACTATATGGGGCTTGAAGCGGGCCAGAAAATTGCGGGCACGCCGGTTGATGTCGTGTTTATCGGCTCGTGCACCAACAGCCGCATCGAGGACCTGCGTGCCGCCGCCGCCATTGCGGCAGGCCGCAAGGTGGCTGAGGGCGTGCGGGCGATGATCGTGCCCGGATCGGGCATCGTGAAGGCGCAGGCAGAAGAGGAAGGGCTGGACAAGGTTTTTCTTGAAGCTGGTTTTGAGTGGCGCGAGGCCGGGTGCTCCATGTGCCTGGGCATGAACCCCGACCGGCTGACGCCGGGGCAGCGCTGTGCCTCCACGTCCAATCGTAATTTTGAGGGCAGGCAGGGCCCCGGCGGGCGCACGCACCTGCTCTCGCCCGCCATGGCGGCTGCTGCTGCCGTGACCGGATGCCTGACCGATGTGCGGGAGCTGATCTGAAAATGGATAAATTCACTGTTCTGTCGGCCGTGGCGGCCCCGCTGCCTGAAGAAAACATCGACACCGACAAGATCATCCCCGCGCGCTTTCTCAAGACCACAAAGCGCACCGGGTTGGGCGTGCACGCGTTTGACAGCATGCGCTACCGCGCGGACGGATCGGAGAACCCGGATTTCGTGCTGAATCAGGAGCCTTACCGCAAGGCGGAGATCCTGATTACGTATGACAATCTGGGCTGCGGCTCCTCACGCGAGCATGCGCCTTGGGCGCTACTGGATTTTGGCATCCGCTGCGTGATTGCGCCGTCATTTGCCGATATTTTCCATAACAACTGCTTCAAGAACGGCATTTTGCCCATCGTGCTGCCGCATGATGTCTGCACGCAGTTGATGGAAGATGCCCGCATGGGTGGTAACGCGCGGCTGACCATCGACCTGCCCCGGCAGGTGGTGGTGCGGCCCGATGGCACCGAGGTGCCGTTCACTGTCGATCCGCTGCGCAAGAAGCTGCTGCTTGAAGGGCTGGACGATATTGGCCAGACGCTGCAGCACGAGAAGGAAATCACCACCTTCGAGGAACGCCGCGCCAAGGCCCAGCCGTGGATTCCGCGCATCGTGCTCGATTGAGCGGGCAGGGCGGTTCCTGCCGCCCGCAGCCGCACGGCAAAAAGCATTTAACAAACCGATTGAAACCGGATGGAAAACGTCATGTCCGCACCCAAGAAGCTCCTGATCCTGCCTGGCGATGGCATTGGCCCCGAGATCATGAACGAGGTCCGCCGCATCATGGACTGGATGGCGCAGGCGCGTGGCATCCGCTTCGATGTGAGCGATGACCTTGTTGGCGGCGCGTCGCTTGCGGTGCATGGCCAGCCGATTACGCAGGAGGTGATCGATGCGGCGCGCGCGGCGGATGCCGTGCTGTTCGGCTCGGTGGGTGACCCGAAATGGGCATCGGCCGGGTTTGACCGCCGGCCCGAGATCGCGATTCTCAAGCTGCGGCAGGAACTTGGCCTGTTCGCCAACCTGCGCCCGGCCAAGGTGTTCGACTCGCTGGCCGATGCCAGCACCCTCAAGCCCGACGTGGTGCGCGGCCTCGACATCATGATCGTGCGCGAGACGGTGGGCGGCATCTATTTTGGCAACCCGCGCGGCATCGAGACCCTGGCCGATGGCACGCGTCGGGGCATCAACACCGAGGTTTACACCACGCCGGAAATCGAGCGCGTGGCCCGCGTGGCGTTTGAACTGGCCCGCAAGCGCGACAACCGCGTGTGCTCGGTCGAGAAATGCAACGTGATGGAAAGCGGCCTGTTGTGGAAAGAGGTCGTGACCGACCTGCATGCGCGCGAATACCCTGATGTGCAGTTGACCCACATGCTGGCCGATAACTGCGCCATGCAGCTTGTGCGCAACCCGCGCCAGTTTGATGTGATCGTGACAGGCAACCTGTTTGGCGACCTGCTGTCCGACCTGGCTTCGATGCTGACCGGCAGCCTTGGCATGCTCCCTTCGGCCACGCTGGGCGCCAAGGGCGAGGATGGCCGCATGCCCGCGCTGTATGAGCCGATCCATGGCAGCGCGCCCGACATTGCGGGGCAGGGCAAGGCCAACCCGCTGGCACAGATCCTCTCGTTTGCCATGCTGCTGCGCTACTCGTTCGACATGCAGGACGATGCAGCCCTGATCGAACAGGCTGTCTCGAACGTGCTCGACCGTGGCCTGCGCACGCCCGACATCATGAGTGCGGGCAAGACGGAAGTGAATACTGCAGGCATGGGCACCGCCGTGGTGGAAGAACTCGCGCGGCTGAACAAGGCGGGCTGATCCGCGCCCCTGACAGGAAAGCCCGGCATGATGTTCATGCCGGGCTTTTTATTTAAGATAACGAATAAAAGTTTTTGGGTGCCGCCTTTTTTCAAAAAAGCGGCGTTCTTTGAAGCTTTTTGAAAAAAGCTTCACCAAAAACTTTTATCTTTTTTACAGTCCCGGCTTGAGCACGTAGCCCTTGCCGCGCACGGTCTGCAAAAAGCGTGGCTCCTTGGGGTCGGGCTCGATACGGCGGCGCAGGCGCGTGACCTGCACATCCACCGCGCGTTCGCCAATTTCCTCCATGTCCAGCGTGGTGGCGATGGCGGTGCGCGAGAGGATCTCGTTGGGATGGCGGGCCAGCACCGAGAGCAGCGCCGATTCGCCGCCCGTCAGGTGCACGATTCCCTCCGCATTCGATAACAGTCCCCGCACGGGGTCGAACTCCAGCTCGCCCAGCCGCACGATGCGCAGGTTGCTGCTTGGCGCAGGCGGCACGAAGCGGCGCAGATGCGCCTTGAGCCGCAGCAGCAGTTCACGCGGCTCGAACGGCTTGGCCAGATAGTCATCGGCCCCGGCTTCGAGGCCGATGATCCGGTCTTCCGGCTCGCCCCGTGCCGTGAGCAGCAGGATGGGAAAGTTCAGGTTGTCGCGCCGTAGTTCGCGGGTCAGTTCCAGCCCGTTTTCCCCCGGCATGGTAATGTCGAGCACCAGCGCATCGGGCTGCATGAAGCCGAGCACCTGCCGCGCCTCCTGCGCCGAGCACGCGGCGCTGACCCGAAAGCCCTGTTCGCTGAGGTAACGGTGCAGCAGGCGGCGCAGGCGCGGATCATCATCCACCACGACGACATGGGCATCCATGATCATGCTGTCGCGGGGGAGGGCGGAATCGCAGGCCGTCTGGATCATGAAGAACTCCGGTCAGGAGGGTGAAGGGCATCGGTGGATACGCCGGGCATGGCCGATTCGTCTATCAGGCCGCGCATGACGCGGCGAAAACCATCAACCGCCCGGCCCCCCGCGTTGCGATATACCCGTAGCAGCACTTCACGTTGCAGCGAAAAGAGCCGGTTTTCAATCTCCGCTCCACGCGCGCTCAGGTACAGGCAGCGCCGCCTGCGGTCCTGTGGCGTGGTTTCGTGGCGCAGCAGGCCATGGGCCACCAGTTCGCCCAGCGTGCGGCTCATGCTCTGCTTGGTAATGCCCAGCACATCAAGCAGCGCGCCCACGGCAATGCCCGGCTGCAGCGCCACGGTCTGCATGATGCGGTAATGGGCGTGGCCCAGGCCGTATTCCTGCAGGGCCGGGTCAATCACGTTGCCAAAGGCGCGGCAGGCCAGCAGGAGCAGTTCCTGCGCCTGGCGCATGTCCTCATCACGCAGGAACAGGAGTTCCACGCCCGCGCCCGCCATGGGGACCGGGCGCGCGGCAGGGGGCCGGGGCGGAGTGGTCATGGCAGGCGGGTGCGTGTCAGGCGATGCGGCCGGTCAGCCGGTTGCGCAGGCGGGTGATGCGCCCGATCTCGGCCAGCCTGCGGTCAAGGAATTCCTCCACCGAGGCCGGGTTGCCCCCGCGCGTGAGCCAGAACAGCAGGGTGGCAACATAGACCCCGCTCAGGCTCAGCCGCTTGGTCATGTAGGTAAAGCCGGTGGAGGAATCGCCCGCCGCCTCCCATATCGCATTGACGCTGCGGCCGAGCACATGGGCCAGGCTGCGGGCATGGGTGGGCACCAGCAGCACCGCCAGCGCCTGTTTTATGGCCGCGCGATGGGGGGCGGCGCGTTCGAGCCGGAACAGGATGGCCGCGCGCACCCGGCGGCTGATCTTGCGGCTGCGGAAGGTGTGGGCATGGCCCAGCATGTCGCGGTCCATCAGGTCGAAGCAGGCCGCGGCCAGTTCCGCCATGCCACCGGGAAAGAGCAGGTCCGAATCCGGCCCGGCGCATTGCCGCAGCAGATCGGGGGTCCAGGCATGGGTGCCAGCACGCGAATCGGCCAGGAAATGACGGAGCAGCGCATCACCTTGTGGTGAGTGCTGCATGGCGGGCGGATGCAGGCACGATGCCGCGCGCGCGACCAGGGCAGAAGGGTTCATGGGCGCTCTCCATAACGGGCCATTTCGCTGTCAAAGCCCATGCGGCCAAGGTTGGTCATGCGCATGGGGTAGAGGATTCCGTTCAGGTGGTCGTATTCGTGCTGCAGTACATTGGCCAGAAAGCCCGATGCAACGCCCTGTACCGCGTGCCCGTGCGCATCCAGCCCGCTATAGGCCACGCGGGCATGGCGCGGCACCCAGCCCCGCAGGCCGGGAATGGACAGGCAGCCCTCCAGCCGGTCCACCATCTCGTCGCCCACCGGCTCCAGCACGGGGTTGATCAGGGCGGAAGGCGGGCGTGGCGGGTCATCCTCGCCTGTGCTGCGCGCCAGCGGCACATGATAGACGAACAGCGCAAGGCCGTGATGCACCTGTGGGGCTGCGAGTCCTGCGCCCCCCGCATCCAGCATTGTCTCGATCATGTCGGCCACCAGCGCGCGAATGGCGGGGGCCTGCGTATCGGCCACCGGCTGCGTTGGTTGCAGCAGCACCGGATGGCCCATGCGGGCGATCTTGAGCAGCGTCATGCAGCGAAAGGCCTTCCTGTTTTAGGGAACATGTATATGACAGCGTTGGCGCGCAAAGCGCAGCACCAAAATTCATGCGCCCCGACATGCGGGAATGATTTGTGTTGCGCAGCGCGAGTGTGATATAGGTGCGGCCCGTTTGGGAATCGCACGAAGGGAATGGCCTCGGGCGGACGTTCCCCAAGTTTCAGTTTCATGGATCATCCATACCGGATGGCAGATCAGGAGTTGACGACCCAGTGCAGGTTCTCGTTCGTGACAACAATGTTGATCAGGCCCTCAAGGCCCTCAAGAAAAAAATGCAGCGTGAAGGTATCTTCCGCGAAATGAAGCTGCGTCGCCACTATGAAAAGCCGTCCGAGCGCAAGGCGCGCGAGGCAGCCGAGGCCGTGCGCCGCGCCCGCAAGATGGAGCGCAAGCGCCTCGAGCGTGAAGGCTTCTGATCCTTCGCGTATCGGAATACGGGTTATGACCCACAAAAAACCGGCTTCTGCAAGGAAGCCGGTTTTTTTGTGTCTGGAGAGGGAAAGCCATGGGCACGGACTCCGTATCTGAAGCCACGACCGGCTGGCGGCGGTGGCGGGGGCGGGTGGCGCGGCGCATCCTGCCGCGCTCGCTGCTGGGGCGGATGCTGCTGATCGGGTTCATCCCGCTGCTGGCCACGCAGGCCATCTCGCTTGAACTGTTTTATGGCAACTACCTGCAGATCGTCTCGCGCCGCCTGTCAGGCGACATGGCCACCACCATCTCCATGACGCTGGACATGCTCGAACGCTATCCGTCCGCCACCGATCGCAAGTGGATACTGGAGGATGCGGGCCGCAGGGCAGGGCTGGTCATGACCCTGCATGAGGGGGAGAGCCTGGAAAGGCGCGGCTCGAACCACGTGCTCGGCCCCATTGACGAGGACCTGGCGCGTGACCTGCAGGCCAGCGTGCGCTGGCCCACCTTTGTTGACTGGAAAAAAGCCCACCGCCGGGTCGTGATCCTGGTGCAGACGCCCATCGGCGTGCTGCAGGTCATTGCCCTGCGCAAGCGGCTGGATGTGGCGCCGGTGTGGCTGTTCGTGGCGTGGGCCTCGGGCAGCGCGCTGCTGCTGTTCCTGATCGCGGCGCTGTTCATGCGCAATCAGGTGCGTGCCATCCGCCGGCTGGCGCGGGCGGCGGAAGTGTTCGGGCTGGGGCGCGATACGGTGCCCATCGTGCCCGAAGGCGCGCAGGAAATCCGCAAGGCCGCCATCGCCTTCAACCGCATGCGCGACCGTATCAACCGCTTTGTGGAGCAGCGCACCACCGTGCTGGCCGGCGTCTCGCATGACCTGCGCACGCCGCTCACCCGCCTGCGGCTTTCACTGGCCATGTTCCCGCGCACCGGCATGGTCCGGGCCGAGGACCTCCAGCCCGATATTACCGACATGATCGGTGATATCGTGGAGATGGAGCACATGATCGAGGGGTATCTGTCGTTTGCGCGCGGCGAAGGGGCTGAAACGCCTTCGGTCATCCGGGTGGAGGACCTGTTCGAGGAAAGCGTTGCCGCCCTGCGCCGGGTGGGCGCGCAGGCCAGCATCGGGTTCGTTACCCCGCCGGAGCTGAGCATCATCGGCCGCAGCAACGCCCTGCGGCGCGTGCTGAACAACGTGGTGGAAAACGCGCGGCATCACGCCACCCGCATCGTGCTTTCAGCCGAGCGCGGGCGCAAGCAGGTGTTCCTGTATGTCGATGATAACGGCTGCGGGGTGGAGGAAGCCCGGCGCGAGAGCGTCTTCCGCGCCTTCGAGAGTGGCAAGGAAGGGGGCACGGGGCTTGGCCTGGCCATTGCGCGTGACATCATTCACGCCCATGGCGGCCATATCGGGCTGGAGGCCGGGCCGCTTGGTGGCGCGCGGGTCACGATAGAACTGCCAGCCTGAGCATGGGCCAGGCTGGCCGGGGCATCAGGGCAGGCTGTTGCCGGAGCCACCATGGCCGGGGCCACCGTTCATGCTGTTCATGGGGCCGGTGCTGCCGCCATAGGTGCTGCTCATCTGGCTGAGCGGGTTGTAGCGGCCCACATTGCCCAGGATCTGCTGCATGATGTTGATCTTGGTGCCCGGCGTGGGGGTCTTGCCCGGCATCATGGTCACGTAGCGGGCGTCATCCTTGTGCAGCGTGCGCAGGTTGCGCAGCACGCCTTCCTGGTCGAAGGTCAGCACCACCACTTCCTGCTTTTCCACCTGAGGGAAGCTGATGGGGGCCAGCACCTGCTTCATGGAAACGTAGAGCCATGTATTGTCATCAAACGTGGCATGGCCGGTGGGCGAGCCGAGCGCGTCCATCACGTCCGAGCGTGAGGTCTCGCCGACCTTGAGCTTGTTGTAGTCATCCGCCTCGACCAGCGAGCCGCGCTGCATGGTGCTTGGCTTGAAAACACTACATCCGGACAGCGCAATCCCCGCCCCGATGACAGCGCACGAAAACACGCGTAATGAACGGGAGCGGGGCTGGTTATCCTTGGGTGACCTCATGGTCGGGAAAATATCCTGAAATAGGGCAGGGCGCATATGCGGTTCGTCTTTCCGGTGCCCCATCGGGTAAATGAAGTCAATCACAGATCGCCCTGGTGGTGGAAAAACACCCCGCCAGCCCCATATTTTTACCATCATCGCAACACGGGCGCACCCCGTGGTCACATGTGCAGGAGTTAACGAGATGGATGCAGAATTTTCCCGCCCGCTGGCCGTGGGCCGCATCCCGGTCCAGGGCATGGAAACGGTGATCGAGGCGAAGGACGCCGAATGCAACGCGCTCGCCCGCCGTTTTGGCATTCCCGGCCTGCGCAACCTGTCATGCCGCTACCGGCTCAAGCCGGGGCCGGACGGGGAGGTGCTGGCCGAGGGCTGGCTGACTGCGCACGTTACGCAGGAATGCGTGGTCAGCCTCGAGCCGTTCGAGGATGTGATGGCAGAATCGTTTACCGTGCGCTGCATCCCTGCCGCGCGTTTTCGGGAGGACGACGAGGTCGATCCGTTTTCGATCGATGAAGTGCCCTATGAGCGCGATACCATCGACCTTGGCGAACTCGCGGCGGAAGAAGTTTCGCTCGCGCTCGATCCCTATCCGCACAAGCCCGGCTGCGCCATTCCGGCCGAATTTGCGGGCACGGACGAGGGAGTTGTGGAAGAAACCACGCGCAGGCAGCCTTTTTCCGCTCTGGCCGAGTTGAAAAAAAAGCAGAACTGACGCAAAGGAGGGGCGCGAGCGGGGGTGTCTCGCCATGAGTCGCGCACATAATCCCTTGTGCAAGTGCAAATGGTCTGCTAGAGCGCCCCCCTCAATTATTGATAACTGACCGGTGTAACGCCACGAGGGTGTGCCTGCCAGTTGTGATCCAGATCGGAGGGGCCCGGGCCCATGGCTGTACCCAAGAGAAAAACCTCGCCGTCCCGTCGTGGCATGCGTCGCAGCCACGCTGCGCTGAGTGTTCCGGCGCATGCGGAATGCTCCAACTGTGGCGAACTCAAGCGCCCGCATCATGTCTGCAGCCACTGCGGGCACTATGATGGCCGCGAAGTCGCTTCCGCCGGCAAGGCGCTGAAGACGGCGGTCCGCGCCTGATAACACGACGCCACAGGCGTTATTACCCGGTAACGGCGCGGCCCTGTTTGGTCGTGCCGGCGGGCTGGCCTCGGGCCGTCCTGTCCGGGTCGCGCGGGGAATATGATCTTTCCAAAGTGTATTCCCCGATCTTGCGCGTTCCTTTCTTACCCGGCACAAGACGAGCATGAGCGAGACAGGTTCCTCCTTTTCCGAGACTGGGCCTTACACCCTTGCCATTGACGGCATGGGCGGGGATGGTGGTCCGGAAGTTGTAGTGGCCGGACTGGCGATTGCGGCAGACCGACATCCTTCAGCCAGGATTCTTCTGGTTGGTGATGAGGCGACGTTGTCCGGCCTTCTGGCCCGCCATCCGCGCGCGGCCGCTATCTGCACGATCCGTCCGGCCAGTTCGGCCATTCCCATGGACATGAAGCCCACCGCAGCCCTGCGCGTGCGCGATTCCTCCATGCGGCTGGCCATGGATGCCGTAGCGCAGGGCGAGGCGCAGGGCGTTGTTTCCGCTGGCAACAGCGGGGCCATGCTGGCGCTGGCCAAGATCGTGGTCAAAACCCTTCCCGGCATTACCCGCCCGGCCATGGCCGCCATCAGCCCCACCACGCGGGGCGATGTGGTCATGCTCGACCTTGGCGCCAACGTCGCGTGCGACTGGCGCAACCTTGTCGAGTTCGCCATCATGGGCGAGGCCTTCGCCAAGGCGGTGCTCGGCCTGCCCGCGCCCACCATCGGGCTGCTCAATGTCGGCTCCGAGGAACTCAAGGGCGACGAGCGCCTGCGCCAGGCGGCTGACGTGCTGCGCAACAGCTCGCTCGCCCGCCAGTTCCATGGCTTTGTGGAAGGTCACGACATTACCGCAGGCACGACCGACGTGGTGGTGACCGATGGCTTTACCGGCAATGTCGCCCTGAAAACGGGCGAGGGCGCGCTGAAAATGGCGTTCACGCTGCTGCGGCAGGTCTTCACCTCGAGCCTGCTGGGCCGGATCGGCTATCTGCTGGTACGCCCCGGGCTTGAGCGGATGAAGGAATGGCTCGATCCGCGCCGCTACAATGGCGCGGTGTTCGTGGGGCTGAACGGGGTTGTGGTCAAGTCGCATGGCGGCACGGACGCCGAAGGCTTTGCCGCGGCGGTTGACGTGGCGGTGGACATGGTTACCCACAGCTTTACCGACAGCATCCGCGAGCGCCTCGCGCACATGGAAAGCCTCACCGCCGTCAAGGCGTCCGACCCGTCGCAGACGGTCCCTGCATCCTGATGCGGCAATAACAGCCGGCGTGGGGTCAGCAGGGAGCACCTGCCTGCGCCCACCCGTGCATATGAAATGATAGTGGTGGAAAAACAGGCATGACGGCGAAACGCTCGCTTCTGTCCGGTTTTGGCGGTTACCTGCCCGAGCGGATCGTTACCAACGATGAACTGGCCACCTGGCTCGATACATCGGATGAATGGATTCGCGCCCGCACGGGAATCGCCCAGCGCCACATGGCGGGCGAGGGCGACACCGCCGTTTCCATGGCCGCACAGGCCGCCCGGCAGGCGCTGGATTATGCTGGCGCCAGACCTGATGATGTCGATGCCGTCATTGTCGCGACCAGCACGCCCGACCAGGCCTTCCCCTCCACCGCCGTGCGGGTGCAGGCCGAACTGGGCATGACCGGCGGCTTTGGCTTTGACCTTGCCGCTGCATGCTCGGGCTTCATCTATGCGCTGTCCATGGCCGATTCGCTCATCCGCAGCGGGCAGGCGCGCTCGGCGCTGGTCATTGGCAGCGAAGTCTATTCCCGCATTCTCGATAAATCGGACCGGGGCACCTATGTGCTGTTCGGCGATGGGGCAGGGGCGGTTTACCTGACCAGCACGGACGAGGCGGGGGAGGCGGGCATCCTGTCCACCCATCTCCATTCCGATGGCCGTTATGGCGACCTGCTTTTTGTTGATGGCGCGACGGGCCAGCACGACAAACCCGCCCACCTGCGCATGAACGGGCGCGAGGTGTTCCGCCATGCGGTGGGCAAGCTGTCATCCTCGGTGGATGAAGTGCTGGCCGCCAATGGCCTGACCCATGCGGATGTGAACTGGCTGGTGCCGCACCAGGCCAATCTGCGCATTATCGATGGCGTGGCCCGCAAGCTCGCCCTGCCGCCCGAGCGCGTGGTGGTGACGGTGGACCGGCATGCCAATACCTCTGCCGCCTCCATTCCGCTGGCCCTGAACGAGGCAGTGCGGGACGGGCGCATCAACAGGGGCGATCTTGTGCTGATGGAAGCGCTGGGTGGTGGCCTGACATGGGGTTCGGCGCTGGCACGGCTGTAATGTCGTTTCGGTACCACATTGAAACGGACGCGAAACAAACCGCCCGCAGCCCTGCGACATTCAATTGACGATACGCACGCGCATGCATAACGTTTACGCATGAGCACCGTCACGCGCGCCACACTGGCAGAACACATATACGATCAGGTCGGCCTGTCCCGCCATGAATCCGCCGATATTCTGGAAGATATCCTTGAGCGGATGGCACGGACCCTTGAGGCTGGCGATACCCTCAAAATAAGCGGGTTTGGCACGTTTTCTGTCCGGCAAAAGGGGCAGCGCACGGGCCGTAACCCCAAAACCGGCGTGGAAGTGCCGATTCTGCCACGCTCCGTTCTGGTGTTTCGCCCCAGTCAGTTGCTTCGTGCCCATGTCAACGGACAGTCCGCCGGGCAGACCCCGCCGGAAGGAGACGATGAATGACCACGGAGCACTCTCCAGGCAGCACGGTCGAGCCGGGCAGGGACTGCCTGCCGATCTATGAGGTCGCGCGCGAGCTTGGGCTTGCACAGCATGTCATGCGCATGTGGGAGGCCAGCTTTCCGCAGCTTCAGCCCGTGCGCGGGCCGGTAGGGCGGCGCTACTACCGCCCGCAGGACATAACCGTGCTGCGCGCGATTGCCGACCTGCTTTACGTGCGCAAGCTGTCAGTGGCGCAGGCGCAGGTCGAACTTGCCCGCGAGGTGCTTGCCGCACCCCGGTCAGAAGGCGAGGCCGTAACCACGCCCGCCGCGCCAGTCGTGCCCCAGTCCCCAATCGCCCCATCACCTGTACCGCAGCCCCCTGTGGCGCAGGATGCAGCGGAGGAAGCCGCCCCGCCCGCAACCCCCGAGACGGATGCGGTGCAGGTGACGGTAATCGAGGACGTGATGGAAACCGTGGTGGCCTGCGAAGCGCCGCTAGCAGTTGCCCCGCCTGAGCCTGAAGAAGCCCCTCCGGCGGTGGAAGCTGCTACAACCGACGCGAATGCAGCCCCGGAACCCGAAAGCGTGGCGGAGACGGCAGCACAGGCGCCTGCTGACGAGCCGGAGCAGTTGCCCCTTGAGCAGATTGTCATGATCGAACTTGAGCGCCTGCAGGCGGAAAATACGGTGCTGCGCGACAGCCTGCGCGGCGTGCTGGTCGAGTTGCAGGCCCTGCGGCAGATGGTGCCGGTCTGAGCCGGGCATTTTTTTTCGGTTTGGTTCATTACATGGGTTGCAGTCCCCCCCATCGGCTGCTACACCCTGCGCATCGCAGACAGGCGGGCAGTAGCGCAGCCTGGTAGCGCATCAGTCTGGGGGACTGGGGGTCGTGGGTTCGAATCCCGCCTGCCCGATATCCCTGTCTGCGATAAGAACACCAAGCAAGCAAGGCATCCTGAAAAGGGTGCTTTTTTTGTATCTGGCGCCCGGAAACCAGAAGCCCGGCTCAGTAGCGGGCCCGGCTCCAGTTCAGCCACAGCATGTGCAGCACCGCCATGATGGCAGGCCCCATGAACAGCCCGAGCAGGCTCCAGCTTTCAGCCCCGCCCAGTATGCCCGCCAGCACCCACAGGAAGGGGAGTTGCGTCGAGCCGCCAATCAGGGCCGGGCGCACGAGGTGGTCGGCCAGGAAGATCACGGCCAGGCCCAGCACGATGATGGCCATGGCGCCGAACAGCGCGCCGGTCTTGATGAGCAGCATGAGGGCGACGGCGCTGATGGCGATGAAGGCGCAGAACGGGATCATGGCCGCGATGGCCGTCACCACCCCGAACAGGAAGGGGTGTGGCGCACCGGCAACCAGATAGGCCACGGCCATCAGCATGCCTTCGCCAATGCCCACGAGCACCAGCCCCGATACCGAGCCATGCACCGAGGCGATCATCTGCAGGGCAATCCGCTCGCCGCGCTTGCCAAAGGCGCGGCGCGAGACGTTGAGCGACTGGCGAATGACGGAATCGCCATCCTTGAGCAGGAAAAACAGCGTGAGGATGGCAAAGGCGAACAGCAGCACCCGGTGCAGCACCTGCGAGCCAAGCTGCTGCGTGACCTTGACGCTCTGCCCGATATTCATCGTGCCAAGCAGGGCGGACACATCCGCCGGGTTCTTCAGGTGCTCGTTCCACCACGCGGTAATCGCCCCCTGGCCATAGGGCAGGTTGCTGATCCAGTCCGGCACGGGAATGCCCGAATGGCGGGCTTCGTTGAGGAAGCGCAGCATGCCTTCCGCCTCGCGCCCCGCCTCCAGCCCGAACAGTGCGAGCGGCCCGATGAAGATGAAGGCGATGGCCAGTGTAAACAGCAGCGGCAGCAGTGTTCTATGCGCCCGCCCGTTCCATCGCCGCCGCGCACGCGCGTAAAGCGGCCAGGAGGCAATGGCGAACACGCAGCCCCATATCAGCGAGGGCAGGAAGCCGCGCACCGTATAAAGCCCCAGCAGCACGAAAAACAGCGCCAGCACCGCGCGCGCGATGCGTTGCGTGCGCTGGGTCTCGCGGAATGAACGGAAGGTTCGCATCGTGGAGGGATCGACCTCGCGCCCTGTCATGGGGGCGGGAAAGCCATCCTGATCCGCGTTGTGGGGATCCGTCATTCTTGTTCCTCTGGGATATGCGGGCTCTGCTGTAAGGGGCTACTTATGCTAACGCGCCCGTGTGCGGAAAGACTTTAATCCTGCCGGGCCGGTGCGGTTTCAATCGCCCACAGGGCAAAGGCGTGAATCAGGGCGGCTTCCTTAAGGGAGTCAAAGCGCCCCGTGGCTCCCCGGTGCCCGGCCTCCATGTTGGTGCGCAGCATGATGGGACGAGGCGCGCGGTTATTGGCGCGCAGGCGGGCCACCCATTTGGCGGGCTCCCAGTAGGTCACGCGCGGGTCGGTCAGGCCGCCCATGGCCAGTATGGCGGGGTAGGCGCGCGGGGCGATCTGCTCATAGGCGGCATAGCTGGCAATCAGGTCATAGGCTGCCGCATCTTCCAGGGGGTTGCCCCATTCGGGCCATTCCGGCGGCGTCAGCGGCAGCGACGCGTCAGACATGGTGTTGAGTTCATCCACAAACGGCACCACGGCCACGATGCCCGCAAACAGGTCGGGCCGCATGTTGGCAATAGCCCCCATTACCATTCCACCAGCGGAACGTCCATCGGCCACGATGCGGCCTGCTGCCCCAAAGCCCTCGGCCACCAGGGTTTGGGCGCAGGCGATGAAATCGCTGAAGGTGTTGGGCTTGTTGCGCCCGCGCCCGCCAAGGAACCAGTTCCAGCCCTTTTCCGAGCCGCCGCGCACATGGGCGATGGCGTAGAACCAGCCGCGATCGACAAGGCTGAGCGTGCGGGTGGAAAACACCGGGTCGATGGCATGGCCATAGGCGCCGTAGCCATAGAGCAGCAGCGGGGCGGAGCCATCAATGGGCGTGTCATGGCGGCCCAGCACGGTTACCGGCACCTGCTCGCCATCGGGTGCCTGGGCCATGAGCCGCCAGCAGCGGTACTGCGCCGGGTCATGGCCCGAGGGCACTTCCTGCTGCTTGAGCAGGGTCTCGGCCCCGCTCACCATGTCGCGCGCATGCCATGTGCGCGGGGTGGTGGGGGACTGGTAGATGTAACGCAGTTCGGTGGTGTCGTATTCATACCCGCCCACCAGCGTCAGGTCATAGGCGGCCTCATCGGGCTCGAGGGCCTCAGTCGTGCCATCCACGCTGCGGATGATGATGCGCGTATTGGCATCGCGCCGCTCGCGCCAGGCCAGGTGGCCCGACCAGACCATGCACTCCGTAATGTAGCGGCCCGGCTCATGGGGCACGAGGTCGCGCCAGTTGGCGCGCGCGGGTGCCGTGTCGGGCGTGGTCATGAGCTTGAAGTCATACGCGCCATCGGCATTGGTCAGGATGATGAAATCCGTGCCCTGATGGTACAGCCCGTACATGAGGCCCGTCTCGCGCGGGCTTGCGCAGCGTGGCGCGGCCTGCGGGTCATGGCCGGGGATGAGCCAGGATTCGGAGGTATCATGATTGCCGCTGGAGATGATGATCCACCCGCCCGAGCGCGTGGTCTCCACGCCCACGAAAAAGCCGGGATCGGCTTCCTCATACACCAGCGTGTCGTGGTCCTCGCCAATGCGGCGGCGATAGACGCGGGCCGGGCGGCCATGGCTGTCGCGCCAGACCCAGAACACGAAGGCGCTGTCGGGCGAGAACACGAACGCCCCGCTACAGTTCTCGACCGGGGGCAGCGGCGCGCCGTCACCGCTCAGCCTGCGGATGTGGATGCGGTAGATTTCCGAGCCCTGCGTGTCCTCCGCATGGGCGAACAGGCTGTGGTCGGGGCTGTGGGCGGCGGCGGCCACGGCGTAATATTCGTGCCCCTTGGCTGCTTCATTCACGTCGAGCAGCACTTCCTCTGCCGTGGGCGTGGCGGTGGGGTAGCGTTTATAGACCGGGTACTGCGCGCCTGCGGTGTAGCTGGTCTGGTAGCTGTAGGGGCCATGCGGGGTGGGCGGATAGGTATCATCCGCCTGCATGCGGCCCTTCATCTCGGCCACCAGCGTGGCCTGCAATGCATCCGTGCCGGACAGGACGGACTGCGTATAGGCATTTTCCGCCCGCAGGTGCTCGGCAATGTCAGGGCGTAGCAGCGTGGGGTCGCGCAGCACCTCCTGCCAGTTATCATCCTTCATCCACGCATATTCATCGTGCCGGGTGCGGCCAAGCTGCGTAATCGTGTGGGGGATCTGGCGGGCAATGGGGGGCGTGGTCATCGCATGGTCCTCGGGGTGCAGGGGGTCAGGCGGGGCGGGGCGCGTGCCAGCCGGTCAGACCTTCGCGCAGGCGCTGGCCTTCGGGGCTGGTGGCGTCAATCAGGCCCGTGCGCAGGAACAGGTCGATCAGCACGAGGTTGACGTTGAACTTGAACGCATCCGTGTCACGCACCAGCGTATAGGCTTCCTCGATCGGGATCAGGCGGAATTCCTCCACCTCCCCATCGGCGGGGGTGGGCACGAAGTCGGGCGGCAGTTCGAGTTCAAAGCAGTGCAGCACGTCGCGGCGCAGCCCCTCGGGCCGGTCGAGCGCGTAGCGGATATCGGCGGTGGGGCGGGCGCGCCGCACCAGTTCGGCGGGCAGGCTGGCTTCCTCCGCCGCTTCCTTGAACAGGGCTTCGGCCGCCGTATGGCCCGCCGGTATGCCACCCGCCACGAGGTGGTCGAGCTTGCCGGGATCGAGCCGCTTGGTCATGGAGCGCCGCGCGATCCACAGATGCAGGCCGTGGGGCAGGCGCACGAGGCCATTGAGGTGCACGCCCGCTGCCATCAGGCCAAACAGCGGCAGCGCGCCCCGGTCGATGCGGGCCACGGGGGGCAGGGCCATGTCGGTCCAGACATCGAACAGTTCATGGTGCGAGCGGTACACGCCTGCCTGCGCCATGGCCTCGCCAATGGCTTCGAGCCGGGTGGGGTCGGGCAGGGTGACCGTGTTGCCCGCATGGGTCATGCCGTGTTCGAGCAGCACCGGCAGCAGGGCGGGCTGCACCCAGCCCGCGGGGGCGGTGCCCAGCCGGAACTCCAGCCGCCCGCCGGGCAGCACCGCCGTGTTGCAGGCGGCGATATGACGAAAGAAACCTTCAAGGCTGCGTGACATGTTTCATCCCTGTCCTTCGGGTTGAGGGTGGCATAACGGCTGCCCCCCGGCCTGACAATGCCGGCCTGCGCCGCGCCGGGGTGGGAATATGGGTTGCAAAACAGGCAGGGTATGCCCCATGCGGGTGCTATGGCTGTTTCTTCCCCGGCCCGGCCCGACAGGCCGGAGCGCTCCGCCGCCGCCACCCTGCGCGGCCTGTTACCCTATCTGTGGCCCCGCCATGACCCGCGCACCCGCCTGCGCGTAGTGGGGGTGTGCATGCTGCTGGTTGCGGCCAAGGTGGCCACCATTGGCGTGCCCTATGCCTATAGCCGCGTGATTGATGCGCTCCAGCCGCATGCGGGGAGCGTTGCCATGATGCCGCTCCTGCTGATCGTGGGCTATGGCCTGCTGCGCATGGCCGCCGCCGGACTGGGCGAGTTGCGTGATGCGCTGTTCGCGCCACTGCGCTACCGCATCAGCCGGGTTGCCGCCATGCAGAGCTTTACGCACATGCACCAGCTTTCGCTGCGCTTTCACCTCAACCGCCAGTCGGGCGGGGTGACGCGGGCGATCGCGCGCGGCACGGAAGCCATCGAGACGCTGCTGCGTGTGGGCGTGTTCAACGTGGCGCCCACGCTGATCGAGGCGCTGATGGTCATCATCGTCATCTGGCGCCTGTTCGACTGGCGTTATGCCGTAGTGATGCTGGCGGCGGTGGCGGCCTATGTGGTGTTCACCATCAAGTTCACCTCATGGCGCATCGGCCTGCGCCGCCAGATGAACGAGATCAACAGCGAGGCAAGCTGGAAGGCGCTCGACAGCCTGCTCAACTACGAGACCGTCAAATATTTCGGTAACGAGGAGCACGAGCGCAAACGCTACGAGGACGCCCAGGTCCGTTACGAGCAGGCGGCCATCCGCACCCAGATCTCGCTCAACGGGCTCAATTTCGGGCAGGCGGCGATCATTGCCGTGGCCCTGATCGCGGTCATGCTCATGGCCGGGCGCGATGTGGAGGCAGGCCGCATGACGGTGGGGCACTTCGTGCTGGTCAACACCTACCTCATGCAACTTTACCTGCCGCTCAACTTCCTGGGCAGCGTGTATACCTCGCTGCGCAATTCACTTGTCGACCTTGAGCACATGTTCGGCCTGATGGATGAACGCGCCGACATTACCGATTCCGTCCGAGCCTTAAGCCTGCCCGCACGGCTGGACGAGGCACCGGCCGCCGATATCCGCTTCGAGGACGTGCATTTCAGCTACCGCCCCGACCGCGAGATTTTGCGTGGCATCAGCTTTCATGTGCCGGCAGGCCACCGGGTGGCCATCGTGGGGCCGACAGGGGCGGGCAAGTCCACCATCAGCCGCCTGCTGTTCCGCTTTTACGATGTCACGGCAGGCCGCATCGTGGTCGATGGTCACGACATACGCGACTACACGCAGGCCGCCCTGCGCGGGGCCATTGGCGTGGTGCCGCAGGATACCATCCTGTTCAACGACACCATCGGCTACAACATCGCCTATGGCAGGCTTGGCGCCACGCAGGCGGAGGTGGAACAGGCGGCAAGGCTTGCCTGCATCCATGACTTCATCATGAGCCTGCCCGAAGGCTACGCAACAAGGGTGGGCGAGCGGGGACTCAAGCTCTCGGGTGGCGAGAAGCAGCGCGTGGCCATTGCGCGCACCATCCTCAAGAACCCGCGCGTGCTGCTGCTTGACGAGGCGACGAGTGCGCTCGACACCGGCACCGAGCACGAAATCCAGACCGCGCTGCGGGCTGTGGCCGCCAACCGCACCACGCTCATCATCGCCCACCGGCTCTCCACCATCGTGGACGTGGATGAAATCCTTGTGATGGGTCACGGCCAGATCCTCGAGCGCGGCACGCATCGCGCCCTGCTTGAGCGCGGCAGCCTGTACGCGGGCATGTGGGCCGCCCAGGCGGAGGAGGATGCCGAGCGTGGGTGAGGCCGCTCACGCGGGCTTGTGACCCCTTTCATGCCCGCCCCGCACTGGTCAGGGGCGGCAAGGCGGTACATATCAGGGATAACGCGAAAAGGAGCCGTGACATGACGGACAAGACCAACACGCCGCCCGAAGGCGACGCCATCCCCCCCGAACTGAGCCATTGCGGCGCGGTGGTGGACAAGGCCATCGAATACATGCTGGGCGAGAACCTGCCGCCCATGGCCATTGCCTCCGCCCTGCTGGGGGGCTCGCTGGGCCTGCTGTCGCGCACCATGGGGCGCGAGGCGATGCAGGGCCTGCTTGAAAACGCGCTGCACAGCGTGCAGGCGGGTGAACTGCACCCCGACCATGAAGGCGGGGCAGCCTGAACAAAGGGCCGCGAAAGGGCCAGAACGGGGTCGTTTGCGCCCTTTCGCATACAAAATATGCCGAATCATGCTTATGCGTCTTGACGGATGGCGGTGGTTTGGCGATAAGCCGCGCCTAATCTAGACGATCCTTGCCGGGCATTTATGCCTCGGCCAAAGTTATATCCGAGGATGATAAAATGTCTCGCCGCTGCCAGATCACAGGCAAGGGCGTGCTGACGGGCAACAACGTCAGCCACGCCAACAACAAGTCCCGCCGCCGTTTCCTGCCCAACCTGCAGGAAACCTCGCTGCTGTCCGATATTCTCGGCACGGCCGTTCCCCTGCGCATGACCACCAACGGGCTGCGCACGGTCGAGCACAATGGCGGGCTGGACTCGTTCCTGCTGTCCACCCCGAACCGCAAGCTGACGCCGGAAGCCATGACGGTGAAGCGCCGCATCCTGCGCGTTCAGGAAAAGAAGGCCGCCGTGGCCTGACATGCCTCACGCCGCCTGCCCGCAAACGCGGACAGGCGGTCTGGTGTTGTCAAAAAGCCTGACTGAAGTCTGGCGCATTGTTCCGCTATGCCGGTCTGCGTCGTCCAGGTTGAAAAAGACTGAGGGCGGAAGCAGCTTACGGTTCTGGCAGGCGCGAAAGGGAACGGTTTCCCTTCGCGCCCGTGTTGTCTTGTGGAGGTTCCCCCGTGTCCGCCAAGTCTGATCTGTCCCTGATTCGCAATATCGGTATTACCGCGCACATCGATGCCGGCAAGACCACCACCACCGAGCGTATCCTGTACTACACCGGTGTGTCCCATAAGATCGGTGAGGTGCACGAAGGCAACACCACCACCGACTACATGGCGCAGGAGCGTGAGCGTGGCATCACGATCACCTCAGCTGCCGTGACGTGTGAGTGGGAAGGCCACCGCATCAACATCATCGACACCCCGGGCCACATTGACTTCAACATCGAAGTCAACCGCTCGCTGCGCGTGCTCGATGGCGCGATCTTCATCATCGAAGGCGTTGCCGGCGTGCAGCCGCAGTCCGAGACCAACTGGCGTCTGGCTGACCGCTACAACGTGCCGCGCATCATCTTCATCAACAAGCTCGACCGCACGGGTGCGAACTTCTACAACGCGTTCGACACGCTGAAGGAAAAGCTCGACATCGTGGCGATTCCGCTGCAGCTGCCCATCGGCGCGGAAGAGAACTTCGTTGGCGTGGTCGACCTGATCGAGATGCGCGCCATCGTGTGGGAAGGCGGCGAGCTCGGCGCGAAGTTCCACTACGAGGAAATCCCCGCTGACCTGAAGGAAAAGGCCGAAGAGGCCCGCCAGAACCTGCTCGACACCGCGCTGTCCGTCGATGACGCCGCGATGGAAGAATACTTCGACAAGGGCGACGTGGACGTTGCAACGCTCAAGCGCTGCATCAAGAAGGGCACCATCGCCGGTGACTTCCGCCCCGTGCTGTGCGGCACCGCCTTCAAGAACAAGGGCGTGCAGCCCCTGCTCGACGCCGTGATCGACTTCCTGCCCGCGCCGAACGACGTGGAAGGCATCCGCATCGCCCCGCCGGAAGACGAGGAAGTTGACGAGAACAAGCTGCCGATCATCCCGGTTGACCCCGATGGCAAGTTTGCTGGCCTCGCCTTCAAGATCATCAACGACAAATACGGCACGCTGACCTTCGTGCGTGTTTACCGTGGCGTGCTCAAGACCGGCGATACGGTGCTGAACACGACCAAGGGCCACAAGGAGCGTATCGGCCGCATCTACCAGATGCATGCCGACAAGCGCGAGGAACTGTCTGAAGTGCACGCGGGCGACATTGCCGCCTTCGTGGGCCTCAAGGACAGCCAGACCGGTGACACGCTTGCCGACCCGACCGACCCCGTCGTGCTCGAGCGCATGACCTTCCCGATCCCGGTCATCGACATCTCGGTCGAGCCGAAGACGAAGGACGGCGTGGAAAAGATGACGCTGGCGCTGCAGAAGCTGTCTGGCGAAGATCCCTCCCTGCGCCTGAAGACCGACCAGGAAACCGGCCAGACCATCCTGTCCGGCATGGGCGAGCTGCATCTCGACATCATCATCGACCGCCTGCGCCGCGAATATGGCGTGGACGCGAACATCGGCGCGCCGCAGGTGGCGTATCGTGAAACGATCACCAAGCCGCACACCGAGACCTACACCCACAAGAAGCAGTCGGGTGGTTCGGGCCAGTTCGCGGAAGTGAAGATCGAGTTCGCGCCGGTCGAGCGTAACGAAGGCATCTCCTTCGAGAACAAGGTCGTTGGCGGCACGGTGCCCAAGGAATACATCCCGGCGGTGGACAAGGGCATCCAGGCCCAGGCCACGACCGGCGTGCTCGCGGGCTTCCCCACGGTGGACTTCAAGTTCACGCTGCTCGACGGTAAGTACCATGATGTCGACTCCTCGGCGCTGGCGTTCGAAATCGCGGCAAAGGCCTGCTTCCGTGAAGGCATGAAGAAGGCCGGTCCGGTCATTCTCGAGCCGATCATGGACGTGGAAGTGACCACGCCCAACGATCACGTGGGCGACGTGGTGGGTGACCTGAACCGTCGCCGTGGCATGATCCAGAGCCAGGAAACCGCAGGGTCCACCGTTATGGTCCGCGCTTCCGTGCCGCTGAAGGAAATGTTCGGCTACATCTCGCACCTGCGCTCCATGACCAAGGGCCGTGCGTCCTTCACCATGCAGTTCCACCACTACGATCCGGTGCCCCGCAACGTTGCGGAAGAGATCATGGCGCAGTCCGCCTGATCCTTCTCGAAAGAGAGCATCAAGAAGAAACCGGCTCCCGAAAGGGGCCGGTTTTTTTTGTATCGGGCAGCGGCCCACGCAAACTGCCCCCCAACAGGCAGAAGGCTTTGGTGAAGCCTTTTTCGAAAAGCTTAAAAAAACGCCACCTGTTTGAAAAACGGTGGCGTCTGGAAGTTTTATGGCTGTCTGTCAGGCAATTGTCTTTGCCCATTGGTCGCCGTGCAACTGGACCTTCCCGTCTTCGAGCAGCTTTTCAAGGTGTGCGTGCAGGTTCAGCCGTGCCGCGCGGCGCAGTCCGGGGCGCAGGTTGTGGTACAGGCTGTCCACAATTTCATCAAGCGTGCTCGGGCGCGTCGGCAATAGCGCCATGATGCTGTCCTCGCGCGCCACGCGGTGCGCGACCAGCCCGTCAATGCAGGCTTCCACCCGGGTTATGGCGGGGCCATGCGCAGGCAGCAGCAGGCGGGCGTTGCGGGTGCGTACATAGTCCATGCTGCGCAGGAACTGCCGCACCGAGCCATAGGGCGCGGGCGGGATCATGGTGGTGGACCAGCCCATGATATGGTCGCCGGTAAAGATGATGCCATCCGCCGTTTCAAGGCAGATATGGTCGCTGGCGTGGCCCGGTGTGTACAGCACGCGCAGGCCCGCAAGCCGGTCGCCATCGCGCAGGCCGATATCGGGCGTGAAGTCCGGGTCTTCGCTGGCATGGAATCCGCACACAGGAATGCCCAGGCGCTGCCCGAGCGGGCGGGCGCCATCAAGGTGGTCATGATGGGTATGGGTCAGGATGATGTGGGTCAGGGGCCGCTTGCCCGCCGCCGCCACGAGGGCATCGAGATGTGCGGGCGTGGCGCTGCCGGGGTCGATCACCACGCAGCCACCATCATGCTCCACCAGCCAGCTATTGGTGCCATTGCCGGTCATGGGGCCGGGATTGTTCGCCACCACCCGCCTTATGGCGGGTGTATGGGGCAGCGGCACCTCATAAGGCGGTGGCGGTTCACTGACCCGCCACCCGTTGCGCGGGGCAGGGTTAGCCAAAAGCGCCAACATGGTGCATCACGCCGGTGCTGATTTCGCGCACCATCTGGAACAGGCGCTGCATCGGCTCGAACACTTCGGTGTATTCGCGGCTGTAGGTGCCTTCCTGCCGGGGGCCATGCGGCTCGTGGAAATCAAGGTCGAAGCTGCCATCGGAGCGGTAGGGGAATATCTGCTCCAGTTCCTTGAGCACGGCGGGCACTTCAAGGCACAGCACCTTCAGCGTCATCATATCGCGCGAGAAGGCATGCCGGGGCGAGAAGTAGGGCACGCGGGTGGAAAGCATCCAGATCTGTTCGATCAGCGCGATGCGAATGGCGTGCAGCAGCAGTTCATCAGGCTGCATGCGAGGGGCTTCGGGCCAGGCGCGGCGCAGGGCGAGGTGGTCGGACTGGATGCGGCGGAACATGGCCTGTGTGCTGGCCCAGAAATCAAGCTGTTCCAGCCCGTGCATCAGGGTCAGGCAGGCCTCCTGCGCGCCCGCGTCGCGCTGGGCGGTGGCGCGTTCAAGCCACATGTCGGGGTCAAGCAGGCGGATCACGCCGCGCAGTACCCCGTGGTCGGAATGGGCCAGGCCGTGGGCTGCGAAATCCATCGCGCGGCGAAAGCGCGGACTCTCGGCCAGATATTTCTCGAAGGTTTCAGGGTGGCGGGCCGCCGCCGTGCCCAGCCCCTGCAACGTGTTTGCGCACCACGCAAGCTGCTGCAGGATGGCGTTGTTGGGAATGGCGCGGAGCTGGCTGGAGTGCTTGATGCGCGTGACCGTGGAGGCGGCATCGCTCTGCCGCGCCGAGGGGCGCGAGCCGGTCTTGTCGATCAGCGAGGGGCCAAACGCGCCAAGCAGGGCGGCATAGCCGGGGTCTTCCACCAGCCCGGTCATGCCATTGGCGATGGTGGAGAAGAAATCGGCCGAGAAATCCGGCTCGTCATAAACCGGGTCGCGGTCGAGCACGCTGGTGGCGAAGGCGTGCTCGGCAATGATGCTGACCGTGGCATCGGCCAGGGTCTGGGTGCCGAACAACAGGTAGCCATCCCCGCCCTGGAAGGCGGTTTCTTCACGCAGTTGGATGCCTGCGCGGGTGTAGCGGGCGCGGGCATGCGGCGGGGAGAGGTAGTCAAAGCGGTCGGCCAGCCGGTAGGGGTGGGCACCGCGGCCAATGCTCTCGCCATGCGTGTCGAACAGGATCACCTCGACAAAGGCGAGATCCCACTTGCGCAGAAGGTCACAGACCTTGATGCGCAGCCGCTCGATCAGGTAGGTCGCGGCCAGTTGCCCCACATACCGCCCGGAATCGGAGAAGCCGAACTGCAGGCTCAGCTTGCGCGTGCGCTGCAGGTAGGCGCGCCAGTGCGGCGAGCGCAGGGCCTCCTCGATGATCTGCTCGCCATTTTCCAGCGCGTCCTGCGTCTCGAACAGGGGCGAGATCTCGATCATGTCCTCCACGCCATACAGCCGCGCCAGCCACAGCGCGGTGAGCAGGGTGTAGCCGGTCTCGGTCTCGGCAATGAGGAAGCGGATGGGGCTGGTGCGGTCGATATGGCGCAGGATCTGGCGCACGGTCATCATCAGCCGGCCCGCGCTGGCCTGCTCCATCAGCAGCGAGCCGAAATCGATCTCGACCGGCTCCACCGTGTCCAGCGCCTCGTTCATGCGGCTGATCAGCGCGCGGCGCTGGGCGGGAATGTCGGGGTTGTCGGTAATGTTCAGGCGCTGGCGGGCAATGTTGTGCAACTGTGTCGCGTTGAGGCGCGTATGCGTGTGCGCGGCGGAAAGCCCGTGCGCCATGAAGCCCGCCCGGGCCACCACCAGCGCCATCTTGTCCTCGGGCGTGGCGGCGTCGATGGCCTCGCTGAAGGTCGCGCCCAGGTCGTTGCTGCTGGTCAGGGCCTCCGTGCTGCGGTTGATCAGCACATCGGCAAAGCGCGATACGCCTTCAGGCTCGGGGCCGGTGGGGCAGGCGGCGATCTGGGCGGCCACGGCCTCAAGGGCGGTGGCCACGCGGGCGGGCAGGTCATTGGCGCAGGAGGTGATGGGCTCAAGCTGGGCCTGCAGGCGGCTCAGTTGCAGCTGCTTCATGCGCAGGCGCAGGCGCAGCGTGTCCCACCAGCCAATATCGGTGCGGCCATCGGTGTCGTAGCCCACCCAACTGGTCATGATGATGGGGCGCGGCACCAGAGTGGACCATTGCTGCGGCCAGTGGGTGCGCGCCTCTGTCAGCAGGGCCGTGTTGAGCCGGTCAAGCGCGTTGCGCCCGCGCAGTATGGCCTGGGTGGCGAGGGTAAACTCCTCATCGAGCGTGGGCGGCCCCACGCGGCGGTGCGTGAGGAAGGCGGGAACGTGTTCCGGGGCCTCGGCGGGGTTGGTCGAGGCCAGCGCGGCCAGCGCCTCATAGACCGGGTTGGCCAGCGCGAAGGTGGGGTGCGCAGTAAACACGGCGGCAAAGCGGCTGCGCTCGATGGCGGCGCGGAAACGCGCGATGGGCACCGGGCTGTCGGTGGGGTCGGGCTGCACGATGTGGCGGGCGACGGTGTGCATGCGCGCTGTCACGGCCTGTTCATCCGGCCCGTCGAGATAGGTGGCGATATGGCGGGCGCGACCGGCGAAGGCGCGGTCGCGCAGCAGGCGCACGATGTCTTCCAGCGCGTCCATCGGCAGGGCGCCGCTGGCCATCTGCCGGCCAATCTGGCGGGCAAGCGCCATGACGGGACTGCCCGATGCGGTCTCATCGTGGCTTGCGATCAGTTGCGTGGCCTGCGCGAGCAGGTTGGACACATTCCGCGCGGCGGCTTCGGTCATCGGGTCGTCCTGTCATGAAAGGTCGTCATGGTTCTTCTCCCCCAAATCCCATGTTCGGCGGCGGGCTGCAATGTCCCGCATGGCTTATTCATGTCTATTTGAGGCGTTATATCGAGTGTTGCTTGGGCTGGGGCAGAGACAATGGTATCAGTGGCTTCATGAATGGTATTCCACAAACGGACCATGACGCGCGGCGTATCCTGCTGCGCCACAAGCGGTCCGCAACCGGCCTGCTGGCCGCCATGGCGGGGCTGACGGTGGCAGGCTACGCCCTGCCACAGATGGGCTGGCTGGCCGAGCGCCCCTGGCTCGAGATACTGCGCTCGGGCACCAAGGCGGGCGTGGTGGGTGGCCTTGCGGACTGGTTTGCCGTGACCGCCCTGTTCCGCAGGCCGATGGGGCTGCCGATTCCGCACACCGCCATCCTGCCTGCCCAGAAGGAGCGGCTGGCGCAGGCGCTCGGACGTTTCGTCTCGAACAACGTGTTTACGGAAAAGGAAGTGGGTGCCGCCTTCAGCCGCATCGACCTGCCGTCGCTCATTGGCAATATCCTGCAGGAGCCGGAAACGGCGGAGATGGTCAACCGCGCCGTGCTCGGCTCCGTGCCCCACGTGCTCGACCGGCTGGAGGATGGCCGGGCGAGTTCCGCCATAGCCAGCCTGCTGCCCACCCTGCTGGGCGGCGAGGAGATCGCCCCCATCGTGACCCGCAGCCTGCGCGCGATGGTGGAGGGCGACTGCCATCAGGAGGTGCTGTCCTTCCTGCTTGCAAGGCTCAAGGAAGGGATCAAGGCCAAGGAACCCGCCCTGCGCATGATGATCGAGGACCGCGTGCGCGAGCAGGGCGGCCGCGTGCTGGGCTGGGCCATTGGCGGCTCGATCGCCACCAAGGTGCTGCTGGCCGCGAGCCAGGAACTCGACCGCATCGACCCGCAGAACTCCGAGCTGCGTGAAGGCTTTACCACCTGGGTGCGCACCGAGATCGACCGGATCGAACTCGACCCCGTGCGGCGCGGTGAGATTACGGATGCCGTGAGGGGCGTGCTGACGCATGACAGCGTGCGCGGCTGGAGCAGCGATGTGTGGCACCGCCTGCGTGGCGTGATTGAGGAGGACATGCGCAAGGGCGAGACCAGTTGGGTGGCAACGCTGGTGCGCGACGCCCTGCAGCGCCTGGCCGACCAGATGTACAATGATGCCGCCATGCGCAAGCGCGTGGAAGACGCCGCGCGCAACATGATCGTGAGCAGCCTGCCCTTCCTGCGGGATCGCATGTCGCGTTTTATTTACTCGGTCGTAAACGGCTGGGATGCCGAAAGCCTGAGTGACCGGCTGGAACTGCGCGTGGGCAAGGATCTACAGTATATCCGCCTTAACGGCACGCTGGTCGGTTTTCTGGCGGGGTGTGGCCTGTCCGTGTTATTGCAGCTGATATTCGGAACCGGGATCGGTTAGGGCATCGCCGCTTTACGATTGGACTTGACGGCGCCCGGCTGGTAGCCCATCTGAAACTTCAGGAAACAGTACTGTTCTGGTCCAATTATGGATGCAGGCTCAGGACGTACGGGAGAGCGGAATGCTGAAACTGTCGAAACTGACCGATTACGCCGTGGTGGCTCTGGTCCGGCTGGGGCAGAAAAGCGAGGTCACCACCTCGCCTGTCCTGTCGCGTTCGACCGGCATTCCCGAACCCACGGTGGCGAAGGTGCTCAAGATTCTGGCGACCCAGGGCATCGTGACCTCGCAACGCGGCGCGCGCGGCGGCTACAGGCTGGCCCAGCCACTTGAGGAGATTTCGATCGCGGCCGTGATCCAGGCCATTGATGGCCCCATATCGCTCACCACCTGCGTTGATGGCGGCGATTGCGACGCGCGCGCCACCTGCGGGCTGGGCGGGCAGTGGGATATGGTCAATGCCGCCATCCGCCATGCGCTTTCAGCCATTACGCTGGCCGATATGAAGAACCATACAGTAACCGACAGACTGGGCGGCCTGCACGTGCCGCCCGTGCCCGACAGGCCCGAGGCCACGGCCTGATACAGGGGAGGAAAGACACATGCCGGCAGTAGCCGAAACCCGCAAGACGGTCGAAACCCTGGGCCAGAACACCTATAAATGGGGGTTCGAGACCGATATCGAGATGGATATCGCCCCCAAGGGCCTGAACGAGGACACGATCCGCCTCATCTCCAGCCGCAAGAACGAGCCGGAATGGCTGCTGGAATGGCGGCTGAAGGCTTACCGGTCGTGGCTGGAAATGCGCGAGCCGACCTGGGCCAAGGTCCATTATCCGCCCATCGACTATCAGGACGTGCATTACTACGCCGCCCCCCGCAAGAAGCCGGGCCCCAAGTCGCTTGAGGAAGTCGATCCCGAGCTGCTGCGCACTTACGAGAAGCTGGGTATCCCGCTGCACGAGCAGGCGATGCTGGCTGGCGTGGAGCTGCCCGAGGGCGAGGAAGCCCGCCCGCCGGTAGCAGTCGATGCGGTGTTTGACAGCGTGTCCGTCGCCACCACCTTCCGCAAGACCTTGCAGGAAGCGGGCGTGATCTTCTGCCCGATTTCGGAGGCGGTGCAGGAGCACCCCGAACTCGTGCGCAAATATCTCGGCTCGGTCGTGCCGGTGACGGATAATTTCTACGCCGCGCTGAACGCCGCCGTGTTTACCGATGGCTCCTTCGTGTTCGTGCCCAAGGGCGTGCGCTGCCCGATGGAACTCTCGACCTATTTCCGCATCAATGCCCGCAACACCGGGCAGTTCGAGCGCACGCTGATCATTGTGGAGGACGGAGCTTCCGTCTCCTACCTTGAAGGCTGCACCGCGCCGATGCGTGACGAGAACCAGCTCCATGCCGCCGTGGTCGAACTCGTGGCGATGGAAGATGCCTCGATCAAGTATTCCACCGTGCAGAACTGGTACCCCGGTGATGAGAACGGCAAGGGCGGCATCTACAACTTCGTGACCAAGCGCGGGGCGTGCCGGGGCGCGCGCTCCAAGATTTCATGGACGCAGGTTGAAACCGGTTCTGCCATTACGTGGAAGTATCCGTCATGCATCCTGCAGGGCGAGGGCTCGGTGGGCGAGTTCTACTCGGTGGCGGTGACCAACAACCATCAGCAGGCCGATACCGGCACCAAGATGATCCATATCGGGCGCAATACGCGCTCGACCATCATCGCCAAGACCATCAGCGCGGGCCAGTCGGACAGCACCTATCGCGGGCTGGTGCGGATGATGCCCAAGGCCTCGGGTAGCCGCAACTTCACCCAGTGCGACAGCCTGCTGATCGGTGACCGGTGCGGGGCGCATACCGTGCCCTATATCGAGAACCGCAACATGTCCGCGCGCGTGGAGCATGAGGCGACAACCTCCAAGATATCGGAAGACCAGCTCTTCTACTGCCGCCAGCGCGGCCTGTCGGAAGAAGATGCGGTGGGACTGATCGTCAACGGGTTCTGCAAGGACGTTCTGAAGGAACTGCCGATGGAATTCGCCGTGGAAGCCCAGAAGCTTCTGCAGATCAGCCTAGAAGGCAGCGTGGGCTAACAGGGATTCAAAGACGTGAGCAAGCAATTCGTAAGCATCAATGGCCTGTGCGCCCGCATCGATGATGGGGAAGCCCACAAGGAAATCCTGCGCGGGGTCGATCTCGAGATTCCGGCAGGCGAGGTCCATGCCATCATGGGGCCGAATGGCTCGGGCAAGTCCACCCTGTCCTACGTGCTGGCCGGGCGCGAGGATTATGAGGTGACGGGCGGCTCGGCCACCTTCAAGGGGCAGGACCTCCTCGCACTCGAGCCCGAAGAGCGTGCGGCCCTTGGCCTGTTCCTTGCGTTCCAGACGCCGGTGGAACTGCCGGGTGTCAACAACGCCAACTTCCTGCGCACCGCCGTCAACGCCGTGCGCCGCGCGCGCGGCATGGACGAGCTTGATGCCGTGGCCTTCCTCAAGGCCGTGCGCAAGGAGACCAAGCATCTGTCCATGTCTGACGAGATGCTCAAGCGCAACGTGAATGTCGGCTTTTCAGGTGGTGAGAAGAAGCGCAACGAGGTGCTGCAGATGCGCATGCTCCAGCCATCCTTCGCCATCCTTGACGAGACCGATAGCGGGCTGGACATCGATGCCCTGCGCATCGTGGCCGAGGGTGTGAACTCGCTGCGCTCGCCCGATTTCTCGGCGCTGGTCATCACCCATCACCAGCGCCTGCTTGACTATATCGTGCCTGACCGCATTCACGTCATGGCCAAGGGGCGCATCATTCACAGCGGCGGCCCGGAACTGGCCAAGCAGCTTGAGGCGCAGGGCTACGCCCAGTTCCTCTCGGAGGCGGCGTGAACGCCATTGCACCGGTCGGGATCAGTCCCTCAGCCTTTCTCGACCGGGGTGACGTAAAGGGGCATGCCACGCGGCAAAAGGCCGCCGATTACCTGCGCACGGTGGGCCTGCCGCGCGCGGGGGTGGAGGCATGGAAATACACCTCGCTGCGCGCGCTGGCCGATGTGCCGTTTGCCGAGGCAAGGCGTGATGTCGATGCCGGCGCGGTTGATACGCTGCTGGCCGAGGTCGAGACCATCTCGGGCCTTGGGGCCGGGGCCAGTCGCGCCGTGTTCGTCAATGGCCGTTTCGATGCCGGGCGTTCGCGCCTGCCCGATGGGGTGAAGGTTGCAGCCTTTGACCCGGCGCGCGAACTGCGTGATGGAATCGACCCGGCAGGCGACGTGACTACCGCGCTCAACACCGTGCTGGCCGATGACGGGCTGGCGCTGGTCGTGCCTGCCGGGGTTGATGCGGGCTGCCTGCTGCTGGTCAGCATTGGCCTTGCTGGCGAGGATGCGCCGGTATCCTTCCACCCGCAGCACCGCATTGTGGTGGAAGAGGGCGGCAGGCTCGCCATGCTCGATGCGGCTGTGGGGCGGGGCTATTACCTGCATAACCCGCTTTATGACATCACGGTGGAAGAAGGCGGCTACCTGTCGCACGCCCGCATCCAGGCGGAGGGCAAAAAGGCGCTGCACCTTGCGGTCAGCCATGCCCGCGTTGCCAGCCGTGGCGTGTATGACAGCTTTACGCTCACGCTTGGCGCCAGCCTGTCGCGCCATGAGGTGCATGCGGGGCTGAATGCGGCGGGGGCCAGCGTGCATGTCAATGGTGCGCAGCTTCTGGCGGACCACCAGCATGGCGACCTGACCAGCGTGATCACCCACGCGGCCCCGGACTGCATTTCGCGCCAGACGGTGAAGAACGTGCTGGCCGACCATGCGCGCGGCGTGTTTCAGGGCAAGATCCATGTCGAGCGGATTGCCCAGAAGACCGATGGCTACCAGATGAACCAGGCCCTGCTGCTGTCGGACACCGCCGAGATCGACGCCAAGCCCGAACTCGAAATCTACGCCGATGACGTCAAGTGCAGCCATGGCGCTACCGTGGGCGCGCTTGATGATGACCAGCTTTTCTACCTGCGCAGCCGTGGCATCCCGAATGAGGCGGCACGATCCATCCTGATCCGTGCCTTCCTGCATGACGTGGTGGACCAGATTGATGATGCGCGGCTCAAGGACAGTCTGAACCTTGCGGTCGAAGCCTGGTGGAAGCGGGAGGTCGCCTGATGGACCAGAGCGTCATCACGCCCACGGATGCCGCAGGCAGCCTGCGTCATGTCCGCGCCGACTTCCCCATCCTGAGCCAGAAGGTGCATGGCAAGGATCTGGTGTTCCTTGACAGCGCCGCCTCGGCCCAGAAGCCCCGGCAGGTGATCGACTGCATGGCCGACACCATGCGCACCCAGTACGCCAACATCCATCGTGGCCTGTACTGGATGAGCGAGCGGACCACCGAGGCGTATGAGGCCGTGCGCGACCAGGTGGCACGCTTTCTGGGAGCCGCTGCGCGGGAAGAAATCGTCTTCACCCGCAACAGCACCGAGGCCATCAACCTCGTGGCCCATTCCTATGGCGGGCTGCTGAAGCCGGGGCAGGTGGTACTGGTGTCCGAGATGGAACACCACGCCAATCTCGTGCCATGGCAGATGCTGCGCGACCGCATGGGCATTGAACTGCGCATCATCCCCATCACCGATGACGGGGCGCTGGACATGGAAGCGCTGGAGCGCAACCTGGCCGATGGCCGGGTGGCGCTGGTGGCGATCACCCATATGTCGAACGTGCTGGGCACCATTACCGATGCCCGCGCCATTATCGACATGGCGCATGCGGCGGGGGCGAAGGTGCTGCTTGATGGCAGCCAGCTTGCCGTGCACCGCCGGGTAAACGTGCAGGAACTCGGTGCCGATTTCTATGTCGTGACCGGGCACAAGCTGTATGGCCCCACCGGCATTGGCGTGCTGTGGGCGCGGCGTGAGCTGCTGGAGGCAATGCCGCCTTTCCTTGGTGGGGGCGACATGATCTCCACCGTGTCGTTCGAGCGCTCGACCTGGGCGAATGTGCCGCATAAATTCGAGGCGGGCACGCCTGCCATCATCGAGACCATTGGATTGGGCGCGGCCCTTGCCTATATCGAGTCCATCGGGTTTGACGCGATTGGCGCCCATGAAGATGCGCTGACGGCCTATGCCCTGAAGGCGCTGGGCAATGTCAACGGGCTGAAGGTGATTGGCATGGCGCCGCAGCGCGGCGGGGTGATCTCTTTCACCATGAAGGATGTCCATCCGCATGATATCGCCACCCTGCTTGACCGTAACGGCATTGCCGTGCGGGCGGGCCATCACTGCGCCGAGCCGCTCATGCGCAGGCTGGGTGTGACGGCCACGGCGCGGGCGAGCTTCGGCATCTACACCACGCCGGAGGAAATCGACTTTCTGGCCGCAACGCTGGAACAGATTCGTGGCTTTTTTGTCTGATGGCAGATGATGGCGCAGGATGATCTGTACCGCACCGTGGTGCTGGAGCGGGCCAAGGCACCGCAGTATGCCGGGCCACTCCCTGCGGCCACGCTGAACGGGCAGGGGGCCAACCCGCTGTGTGGCGACCGGGTGCAGTTGCATGCGGTGCTGGACGGGCAGGGGCGGATCGAGGCGATCCGGCATGAAACGCGGGGCTGCGCCATCTGCGCTGCCTCCGCCGACCTCATGGCCGGGCGGGTAACGGGCCAGGACCGCGCGCATGTGGGTAGGCTGCACGCGGAACTGGTCGAGGCGGTTGAAACCGGCACGGCACCAGCGGATCTGGGTGAGCTTGCGGCCTTTGCGCCCCTGCACCAGCACCGTTCGCGCAGGCGCTGCGCCCTGCTGCCATGGTCGGCACTGATTGATATGCTCAATGATGATAAAAACGGGTGAAAGTCTCATGGACGAGAAAAATCAGGTAGAGCCTGCCATGGGCATGGCGGAAGAGACCGGACATTTTTCCCTTGAGGCCAGCGATGCGCCTGCCACGAAAGCGGCCCCCGTATCGGCCTGGACCCCGGATGGCGAGCAGCCCGCTGCCTCCCCCGGCAAGGGAGCCATGCCCGATGAGGACTCGGTGATCGAGGCGATCGCCACGGTGTATGACCCCGAAATTCCAGTCAATATTTACGAACTTGGCCTGATTTACGCCATCGATCTGCATGAGGATGGATCGGTCAAGGTCGAGATGACGCTAACGGCTCCCAACTGCCCCAGCGCGCAGGAACTGCCCGTGCAGGTGAAGGAAGCCGTGGAAAAGATCGAGACGGTAACCTCCGCCACGGTCGAGATCGTGTGGGAGCCGCCATGGGACATGTCGCGCATGAGCGAAGACGCCCGCCTTGCCCTGAACATGTTCTGAACCCTCAAGGGGACTGTGCCATGACCGAACACCAGACTGCCACGCCCGCAAAAGCCCCCGCCCGCCGCGCCCTGCCACCGCTCATGACGCTGACGGACCGGGCCGCCGCACGGCTGGAAAAACTCTACCAGACCAGGAACGCGGGCCATCTGCTGCGCATCGCGGTTTCAACCAAGGGCTGTTCGGGCCACGCCTATGACATGAGCTTTGTGGAAAAGGCTGGCCCCGGTGATGAAGTGGTGGTGGACAAGGGCGTGACCCTGCTGGTGGACCGCAAGGCCACGCTGTTCCTGATCGGCTCGGTGATGGATTACGAGGTCAAGCAGCTTGAATCCGGCTTTACCTTCACCAACCCCAATGAAAAGGGCCGCTGCGGCTGCGGGGAAAGCTTCCACGTCTAAGGTATGAAGATACGAGACAGACGTTTCTGGGTGCCGCCTTTTTTCAAAAAGGCGGCATTTTTTTTAAGCTTTTTGAAAAAAGCTTCACCAAAAACTTTTGTCTGTTCTAGCGCCGGTGATTTTTGCCCGTGCCCGGCAGCTTGAGTACGCACACGGCCTCGACCTCGGTTGACCACAGGAACTGGTCGATCACCGTCAGATGCTCCAGCCGGTAGCCCAACTGCTGCAGCGGGGCCAGGTCACGCTGCAGGGCCGCCGGGTTGCAACTGACATAAATGACATGGCGCGGCTTGCCCGCCACGATCTGTGCCATCTGCGCACCTGCGCCCGCATGGGGCGGATCAAGCACCACGGCTGCGGCCTTGGCCAGTTCAGCCGCCATGATTGGCTGGCGGTTCAGGTCACGCAGCGCGGGCAGCACGCGGGTGCCGCCACTGGCCTGCTTGAGGCAGGCGAGCGCCGCCCGGTCTCCCTCATAGGCCAGTACCTTGGCATGGGTGGCGAGCGCGAAGGACAGCGTGCCACACCCTGCATAAAGCTCGATGATGCCAGCCTTCAGCCCCTTGGTGGGGAGTGCCGCCAGCACGGCTTGCCTGATGGCATCCTCGCCAGCGCGGGCAGGCTGGAGGAAGGCACCGGGCGGCGGTGTTACGCGCACGCCATCAAAATGATGAAAGACCGGCCCGTTCAGCGCCAGTGTTTCAGGTGGCGTGCCGCCCAGCGAGATGCGCGGTATGCCATGCGCCTTGCTGAACTGGGCCAGAATGCGCCGGTCATTGGCATCCGGCCTGCCATCCATCGTAATCAGCAGGTCCGGCCCGCTATCGAGCAGGTTGATCTGCAGGTCGCCACCCGCATGCACGCCAGGCAGCGAATGCAGCATCTCGCGCAGCGGGGCGAGCAGGGCGAACAGGGTGGGGTCAAGCAGGGTGCAGGCGGTCATGTCCACCACATCACCCCGACGGCGATGCAGTCCGAGCACGATGTGCCTGCCTTCACGGCGGAAGGCCAGGTCGACGCGCCGCCGCCCCTGCGGGGCAACCTGCACGGTGGCAGGCGTGGGGATGGTATCAAAGCCCGCGCGGTGCAGTGCTTCAACTACGCGCTCGGCTTTCCATGCCAGCAGGGCAGGCAATGCCATCTGTTGCACGCGGCAGCCACCGCACTGGCCAAACAGGGCGCAGGGTGGCGTGACCCGGTCAGGGCCTGGTGTGATGATGCGCTCAAGGGCTGCGTGGGTGCCGTGGATGGCGCCGAGCACCACGTCATCCCCCGGAACGGCGCCGGGTACGAATATCCGGCCTGCCGGGGTCTCGGCTATACCATCCCCGTCATTGCCAAGCGCCACCACCCGGGTGGCGCCGGCCATGTCCTGTTCCATGCTGGCCCTGTTTATTCGTCAGCCGGGACGACGGGCTTTTCCCGGCGTGGCAACTGCATGAAGGCGGGCATATCATCGCCAAACCCGGTAACGGCATGGTCAGGCGCCGCCGGAAGCAGGCCCTGGTCGCGGCGACCCGCACCCGTGGCGGACGCAGTGCGGCTGCGCGAAGGCTTGGGCGCAGGTGGCGCTTCCTCAACCGGTGCCGCCGGTGCGGGGGCAGGGGTGGCCGCGTTGCTCTTGCGGCGCGAGCCGCCTTCCGTGCGGGATTTGCGACGACCGCCCGCAGGGCGCGGCTCATCCGACCATTCCAGGTTATCCACGCCTTTGACCTCAATTCGGGGTATGGGTTTGCCCGTCAGTTTCTCGATAGCCTGGGCCAGCCCCTCTTCGTCAGGGGTTGCGAGGCTGTAGGCGTGGCCGGTGCGACCGGCACGGCCGGTACGGCCGATTCGATGCACGTAGTCCTCGGCATGGAACGGCAGGTCGAAGTTGAACACATGCGACAGGCCGCCAATGTCGATCCCGCGGGCTGCAATGTCGGAGCAGACGAGGATTTTCAGCGCGCCCGACTTGAACGCCTCAAGGGTGGAGAACCGCACCGACTGCGGCAGGTCGCCATGCAGCGCACCGGCTGAAAAGCCGTGCTTGATAAGGGATTTGCACAGCACATCCACATCGCGCTTGCGGTTGCAGAACACGATGGCGTTCTGCATGTCCGCCTCACGCAGGAGCTTGCGCAGCGCGCGGCGCTTGTCCGCTGCATCGACAATGGCAAGCCCGGTCTCGATGGTGGACGCCACGGAGGAGGGGCGGCTGACCGTGATCTCCTTGGGGTTGCTGAGGAACGCATCGGCCAAGCGGCGGATTTCAGGCGCCATGGTGGCCGAGAAGAACAGCGTCTGGCGCAGCGGCGAGAGCATGCCCACGATCTTCTCGATATCGGGGATGAACCCCATGTCGAGCATGCGGTCGGCCTCGTCGATCACCAGCAGCTTGGTCTGGGTCAGCAGCAGGCCGCCGCGCTCGAACAGGTCGATCAGGCGGCCCGGCGTTGCAATCAGCACGTCCACGCCGCGATTGAGCACTTCCTTCTGCTCGGCCATGCTCTCGCCGCCAATCAGCAGCGCATGGGTCAGCTTGAGGTGCTTGCCGTAATTGACGAAATTCTCGGCCACCTGCAGCGCCAGCTCGCGCGTGGGCTCGAGGATCAGCGAACGCGGCATGCGTGCCCGGGCGCGTGAACCCTGAAGGATCTCGAGCATGGGCAGCGTGAACGAGGCCGTCTTGCCCGTGCCGGTCTGGGCCACGCCAAGTACGTCGCGGCCCATCAGCACATAGGGGATGGCCTGCGCCTGGATGGGGGTGGGATGACGGTATCCCATTTCATCAATGGCGCGCTGGATGGGTTCGGACAGGCCGAGTTCCGAAAACAGGGGCAGCGCCTCTTCCTGCGCCGGGGGGGCCTGTTCTGGCGCGTCAGGCGGCAGGGCGGCATCCGTGCTGGTGGCGGGGGCCGGGGCTGCCGCCTTCTTTGCGGAACGGGTCGGGGCGGGGGACGTTTTTTTGGCGCTCAAATTACTCTCGAACGTATCAGCAGATGAATATGGCCCCGTCCGATTGCCACCGTGTCGCGCTGTATCAGGCTGCCGTCCCTGATGTACCTGCAGCAATGCAGGGAAGGGGAGTGTGACACGCGACGGGGAGAAACCCCTCAAAGTGCCACATTCCCTGTGCCTATCGAGATTTGCAATGGAAATCAAGGGGGCGTGAGGTCGCGCCCCATATTTGTCAGAAAGGATGGGCCAGGCAGGCGGTGATGATGGTCAGGATGCCGATGCCGGTGTTGAGCAGAACCAGCGAGCGGATCGAGTCGAACTGCCCCGGCTGCGGGCGCAGGGCGCGGCGGGCCTTCTGGTAGGGGCCGAAATAGATGCGCGCGAAGATGCCCGCCATGATCAGCCCAAGCAGTTGCATGAGGTTGATCTGCCACGGCAGTGAGGCGAACCCGCCCTCGTGCCAGATCATGAGCCAGCCACTCACCAGCACCATGGGCATGGTGTGCCACACGATGCGGAAGAAGCGGTTCAGCGTCTGCAGGTGCACCGAGGCGCGCTGCGTTGCATCGAGCAGGTTCAGGCTGGGCTTGAGCACGAAGGCCGCATACATCATGCCGCCAACCCAGGCCGCCATGCCTGTAATGTGGAGTGCGAGCACAAGGCTCCAGACAATGGAAAGGGACATGAAGCCTCCTTGCAGGGGTAAGGAATAAGGAAAACGCTCACCTGCCATAAAGCAGGATACGGGATGCTTGTTTCCTCATTCCTGTATCATGTGCAAGGCCAGTGCGGCAGCCAATTGCCGGGAAAGGGAAAAGAACATGCCCGCGAACGAACAGATGCAACCCCCCGAAGCCACGCGCCTCGTGCTGCCCACGCCAGCGCAGATGGGCCGGATCGACGCCGCCGCCGCCCGTAGCGTGCCGGTGTCAACATTGATGGAAAACGCGGGCCGCGCGGTGGCGCGCGCCATACGCCAGCACATGCGCCCGTGCCGGGTGCTGGTGCTGTGCGGGCCGGGCAATAATGGCGGCGATGGGTACGTGGCTGCCCGCAGGCTGGCCGAGCAGGGCTGGCCGGTTTCGGTGGCGCGCCTCGCCACCCCGCGCCCCGGCGGGGATGAGGCGGCCGCCGCTGCCCTGTGGCGCGGGCCAATGGTGCCGTTTACGCCTGAAAGCGCTGCCGCCTTCGACCTGGTGGTCGATGCGGTGTTCGGCGCGGGGCTGAGCCGCGATGTGGCAGCCGACGTGGTGGCCGTGCTCGGGGCTGCGCGGCGCATCGTGGCCATCGATATGCCCAGCGGTGTGGATGGCGCGACGGGTGCGGTGCGTGGTGGCGCGGCGCAGGCGGAGATGACCGTGACCTTCTGCCGCCTCAAGCCCGGCCACCTGCTGCTGCCCGGCCGCACGCTGTGCGGGCGCATGGTGCTGGCCGATATCGGCATTCCCGAATCCGCGATTGGCGATGTTGCGATTCGCACCTGGCGCAATGAGCCCGGCCTGTGGCGCACGCCGCCATGTACGGTGAACTCCTATAAATACAGCCGGGGCGTTGTCAGCATATGCGGCGGGCGCGAGATGCCGGGCGCGGCCCGTCTTTTCGCCGCGGGCGCGCGGGCGGCGGGGGCGGGGCTGGTGCGGCTGGCCGTGGGTGACAGCGCGGAGGTTTACCGCATGACCGCGCCCGCGGGCCTGATCGTGGATTCCGACCCGCTGGAAACTCTGCTGGAAGACAGGCGCCGCCATGTGTGGGTGTGCGGCCCCGGCCTTTCGGTAGCGGAAGTGGCGGCGGTCTTTCCAGTCCTGGTGGGTGCAGGGCGTGCGGTGATTGCCGATGCCGGGGCCTTCAGCATGGCGGCAGGCCACCCGGAGCGGCTGAAGGGGGCAGCCATCATCACGCCGCATATCGGCGAGTTCTCGCGCGTGTTCGGCAAGCCGGGTGCCGACCGGGTGGAGGCTGCACGCAAGGCCGCCTGCGAGACGGGTGCCGTGACGGTGCTCAAGGGGCCGGATACCATCATCGCATCGCCTGATGGCCGGGTGGCGATCAACGAACATGCCACCCCCATGCTGGGCACGGCGGGTTCGGGCGATACGCTGACCGGCATCATCGCCGCCATGCTCGCCGCCGGCATGCCCGCATGGGCGGCGGCATGCGCCGGGGTCTGGCTGCATGGCGATGCGGCGCTGCACGCGGGGCAATGGCCGCTGGCCGAGGATTTCGACCGCCATATCGGCACGGCCCGCCACCGCGCGGAGGGGCTGGCGAAAAAAGTTTTCGGCTGAAAAGCCCAATCCTTTTCCCTTCGCATCTTGCCCCATGGCCTGTGGTGCGCTAAAGCCGTGCGCTTACAGGCTGGGCACTGTGCGGGCGTGGTGGAATTGGTAGACACGCCAGATTTAGGTTCTGGTGGCGCAAGCCGTGGGGGTTCAAGTCCCTCCGCCCGTACCAATGATCCCGGCAAGTCGCGTTATGCGAGCAGACGTGGTGGCCCCAACCGGCTTCTTGCGTTCTTTGACACGTTCTGACCGAGAGGATGGCCTGGCAGATGCAGGTTACTGAAACGCTTTCCGATGGCCTGAAGCGCGGTTTCACCGTTACGGTGCCCGCAGCAGAAATCGAGAGCAAGCGCACCGCGCGCCTGAAAGAAGTTGGACAGTCCATGAAGCTGCCGGGTTTCCGCCCGGGCAAGGTGCCGATGAGCATCCTGCAGCAGCGCTTTGGCGAATCCGTGCAGGGTGAGGTGCTGGAGCAGGCGGTGAGCGAGGCAACGCGCACCCTGCTTGACGAGCGCGGCCTGCGTCCTGCCATGCAGCCGAAGGTTGACCTCGTTTCCGGCAGCGAGCCGGGCAGCAAGGAAGACCTGAAGTTCACGGTCGAGTTCGAGCTCCTGCCCGAGATCACCATTCCCGACCTGTCCACCCTGTCGCTCGTGCGCCTCAAGTCCGAGGTGAATGCCGAGACGGTGGACAAGGCGCTCAAGGAAATCGCGAGCCGCCAGCGCGAGTTCGAGAAGGTCGAGGAAGATCGCCCCGCCGCCGATGGCGACGTGGTGAGCGTGGACTTCGTGGGTAAGGTTGACGGCACGGCCTTTGAAGGCGGCTCCGCTGACGATGTGAACGTCGAACTCGGCGGCGCTGGCTTCATCCCCGGTTTTGCCGAGCAGATCGTGGGCATGAAGGTCGGTGAAGAAAAAGTGATCACCGTCACGTTCCCCGCTGATTACGGCGCGGAGCACCTTGCGGGCAAGGAAGCCACCTTCGACATCAAGGTGAAGGAACTCAAGCGCCCGGTCGAAGCCAAGATCGACGACGAGCTGGCCAAGAAGCTCGGCTTCGAGGGGCTTGAGCAGGTGCGCGAGCTGATCACGCAGCAGGTGACGCAGGAATACGACCAGCTTTCCCGCCTGCGCCTCAAGCGCGAGCTGCTCGACAAGCTGGCTGAAAAGACCGACTTCCAGGCGCCTCCGGGCATGGTGGATGCCGAGTTCAGTCAGATCTGGGCCCGCATCGAGGAAGACCGCAAGGCCGGCCGCCTCGATGAGGAAGACAAGGACAAGGACGAGGACACCCTGCGCGCCGACTATCGCAAGATTGCCGAGCGCCGCGTGAAGCTTGGCCTGCTGCTTGCCGAAATCGGTCGTGTGAACAACATCACCGTGACGCAGGAAGAAATCGTTCACGCCGTCCGGGCCGAAGCCGCGCGCTATCCGGGCCAGGAACAGGCCGTGTTCGAATATTTCAGCAAAAACCCGCAGGCGGTCGATGGCCTGCGTGGCCCGATCTTCGAGAACAAGGTCATCGACTACATCGTCGAGCTGGCCAAGGTCGAGGATAAGGTCGTGACGCCGGAAGAACTGGCCGAAATGCCGGAAGCTGACGTCTGATCCGCTCTGGCGGCATAGGTAACGCCTGCGGCGCGCGGAAGGGGACTTCCGCGCGCCGTATGTGTTTGTAGAACAGGGGAGCACGCGCGGATTGTGCGGCCCGTTTCTGGCAAAATGACAGGGATGGGGTGGTATCTGGCGTGTTTGTCTCTATTTTGTCATAAGTAACCGGGAAGGGTCCGGCTGCGCCTGCGCTGTCCGTGCCTCCTGCACCGGGCGCGTAACGTGGAACGGGCCCTTGCTTTTCAGGATCGGGAATATGGCTATGAGGGATCGGGATCCCGTAGAGATCTTCAATAACGCTCTGGTACCGATGGTGGTCGAACAGACCTCCCGTGGGGAACGGGCATTCGACATCTATTCCCGCCTTCTGCAGGAACGGATCATCTTTCTCACCGGGCCGGTCTATGACCAGGTCTCGGCGCTGGTTTCCGCGCAGCTGCTTTATCTGGAAAGCGTGAACCCCAGCAAGGAAATCTCGTTCTACATCAACAGCCCCGGCGGCGTGGTGTCGGCGGGGCTCGCCATCTACGACACCATGCAGTACATCCGCTGCCCCGTCAGCACGGTGTGCATCGGGCAGGCGGCCTCGATGGGGTCGCTGCTGCTGGCAGGTGGCGAGAAGGGGCGGCGATTCGCGCTGCCCAATTCACGCGTCATGGTGCACCAGCCTTCGGGCGGGGCACAGGGCCAGGCCAGCGATATCGAGATCCAGGCGCAGGAAATCCTGACCATCCGCCAGCGCCTGAACGAGATCTACAAGGAGCACACCGGCCGCACGCTCGAGGAGATCGAGCAGAAGCTGGAGCGCGACAGCTACATGTCCGCCGAAGAGGCGCAGGCATTCGGCATTGTGGATGAAGTGGTCCGTCGTAACGTTGCATCAAAACCTGCAGAGTAATCTGCATCAGGGGGCGCGTTCGCAGGCGCGCTCCCGGCCCCGGTGGGGAAGGGTTGCCTGCGGCGGTCCGGGCAGCGTCTATCGCCCGGTCGCAAGGTATGGAGAAGTTCCCCCGAGCGGGAATAGGAGCGGTTATGAATAACAAGTCCGGCGATTCCAAAAATACGCTTTACTGCTCGTTCTGCGGCAAGTCGCAGCATGAGGTCCGCAAACTGATCGCCGGTCCCACCGTGTTCATTTGCGATGAATGCGTCGAATTGTGCATGGATATCATCCGTGAGGAGCACAAGACGCATCTGGTCAAGTCGCGCGACGGGGTGCCTACGCCGCGTGAAATCTCCAAGATTCTCGATGATTACGTCATCGGGCAGAGCCATGCGAAGAAGGTGCTGTCGGTGGCGGTGCATAACCACTACAAGCGCCTTGCCCATGCCCAGAAGAACAATGATGTCGAGATTGCAAAATCCAACATCATGCTCATCGGCCCCACCGGCACGGGCAAGACCCTGCTGGCCCAGACGCTCGCCCGCATCCTTGACGTGCCCTTCACCATGGCCGACGCCACCACCCTGACCGAAGCGGGCTATGTGGGTGAGGATGTGGAGAACATCATTCTCAAGCTTTTGCAGGCGGCCGACTACAATGTGGAGAAGGCCCAGCGTGGCATTGTCTATATTGACGAGATCGACAAGATATCGCGCAAGTCGGACAACCCCTCCATCACCCGCGACGTGAGCGGCGAGGGCGTGCAGCAGGCCCTGCTCAAGATCATGGAAGGCACGGTTGCTTCCGTGCCGCCGCAGGGCGGGCGCAAACACCCGCAGCAGGAATTCCTGCAGGTTGATACCACCAACATGCTGTTCATCTGTGGTGGTGCGTTCGCGGGGCTCGACAAGATCATCAGCGCGCGCGGCAAGGGTTCGGGCATTGGCTTCGGTGCCGATGTGCAGTCGCCCGACGAGCGGCGCATGGGGGCCGTGCTGCGCGAGGTGGAACCAGAGGATCTGCTGAAATTCGGCCTGATCCCCGAGTTCATCGGCCGCCTGCCCGTGGTCGCCACGCTCGAGGATCTTGATGAGGCCGCCCTGATCGAGATCCTGACCAAGCCCAAGAACGCGCTCGTCAAGCAGTATGCCCGCCTGTTCCAGATGGAAGACGTGCAGCTCACCTTCACCGAGGATGCGCTGCGGCAGGTGGCCCAGCGCGCGATTGCGCGGCGCACGGGGGCCCGTGGCCTGCGTGCGATCCTGGAGAGCATCCTGCTGTCGACCATGTTCGACCTGCCCGGCCTGAAGAATGTCGAGGAAGTGGTGGTCAACAAGGAAGTGGCCGAGGGCAAGGCGCAGCCCGTCTATGTGTATGGCAAGAACCAGCCGGCCGAACAGTCCGCCTGACGGTCTGGCCGCTTTACGCCGAATTGCCGGCACCACTTGTGGTGGCGGCGCGTCGTGACAACATTGATGTGAGGTTGTCGCATATGCGGCGCAACGGATGGGCAGGCCACATGCTTGGGTGCCCATCCGGGATCGTCCATCAGGAGGTCAAAAAAACAATATGTCTGAAACTGACAGACTGACTCCCGTGCCCGAAGGCACGGAAACCACCGATACCAACACCACCAGCACCCCCGTCGCCGCCACGCGTGGCGTGGAGGAAGCTGAAGATGACATGACGCGTGACACGATTGCCGTGCTGCCCCTGCGCGATATCGTCGTCTTCCCGCACATGATCGTGCCGCTGTTCGTGGGGCGTGAGAAATCCGTCCGCGCGCTTGAGGCGGTGACGCGCAGCGACAAGCAGATCCTGCTCGTGGCCCAGAAGAACGCGGCGCAGGATGACCCCACGCCCGAGGATATCTATCGCTACGGCACGGTCTCGACCATCCTGCAGCTTCTCAAGCTGCCCGATGGCACGGTCAAGGTGCTTGTCGAGGGCGGCAGGCGCGCCCACATCACCGCGCTGCACGAGGTCGATGGTCATTTCGAGGCCGAGATCGAGGACGTGCCCGAGCAGGAAACCGATGGCAAGGAAGCCGAGGCCATTGGCCGCACGCTGATCGGCCAGTTCGAGCAGTACATCAAGCTGAACAAGAAGATCGCACCCGAGGTGCTGGTCTCGCTCAACCAGATTGATGACCTGTCGAAGCTTGCTGACACCATTGCCAGCCATCTGAACCTGAAGATTCCCGAAAAGCAGGAAATCCTCGAAATCCAGGACGTGAATGCGCGCCTGGAGCGGGTTTTCGCGCATATGGAAGCCGAGATCGGCGTGCTTCAGGTGGAAAAGCGCATCCGCAACCGCGTGAAGCGGCAGATGGAAAAGACCCAGCGCGAGTACTACCTCAACGAGCAGCTCAAAGCGATCCAGAAGGAGCTGGGCGAAGGCGAGGACGGCAAGGACGAGACCGCCGAGCTTGAGGAAAAGATCGCCAAGACCAAGCTGAGCAAGGAAGCGCGCGAAAAGGCCCTGGCCGAGCTGAAAAAGCTGCGGAGCATGAGCCCGATGTCCGCCGAGTCGACGGTGGTGCGCAACTATCTCGACTGGATTCTGGGCATTCCGTGGAAGAAGCGCTCGAAGGTCCGCCATGACCTGTCCGAGGCCCAGAAGGTGCTCGACACCGACCATTACGGGCTGGAGAAGGTCAAGGAACGCATCATCGAGTATCTGGCCGTGCAGAGTCGCGCCCAGAAGCTCAAGGGTCCGATCCTGTGCCTCGTGGGGCCGCCGGGCGTGGGCAAGACCTCGCTCGCCAAGTCCATCGCCAAGGCGACGGGGCGGCAGTACGTGCGCATGTCGCTCGGTGGCATGCGTGATGAGGCCGAGATCCGGGGCCACCGCCGCACCTATATCGGCTCCATGCCGGGCAAGATCATCCAGGGCATGAAGAAGGCCAAGACGTCGAATCCGCTCTTCCTGCTTGATGAGATCGACAAGCTCGGCGCTGACTGGCGCGGTGATCCGTCTTCCGCCCTGCTGGAAGTGCTGGACCCCGAGCAGAATTCGACCTTTGGCGATCACTATCTCGAGGTCGATTATGACCTGTCGGATGTGATGTTCATCACCACCGCCAACAGCCTGAACATGCCCCAGCCGCTGCTGGACCGCATGGAGATCATCCGCCTGTCTGGCTATACGGAGGATGAGAAGGTCGAGATTGCCAAGCGTCACCTGCTGGGCAAGCAGACGGAGGCCAACAACCTCAAGCCGGGCGAGTGGACGGTGTCGGATGATGCCCTGCGCGAGCTGATTCGCAGCTACACGCGTGAGGCGGGCGTGCGTAACCTTGAGCGCGAAATCGCGACACTGGCCCGCAAGGCCGTGACCGAGATCGTGACTGGCAAGGCCAAGACCGTGGCGATCACGGCCGAAAACCTTGAAAAATACGCAGGGGTGAAGCGATTCCGCCATGGCGAGACCGAGTCGGAAGACATGGTCGGAGTCGTGACCGGGCTGGCCTGGACGGAAGTGGGCGGAGAAATCCTGACCATCGAAAGCGTGATGGTGCCCGGCAAGGGCAACGTCAAGCTGACCGGCAAGCTCGGCGACGTGATGAAGGAAAGCGTCGCGGCAGCCCTGTCCTACGTGCGTAGCCGTGCGGTGACCTTTGGCATCGCCCCCGACCTGTTTGAAAAGCGCGACCTGCACGTGCATGTGCCTGAGGGCGCTACGCCCAAGGATGGTCCTTCGGCCGGTATCGCCATGGCCACCTCGATTGTGAGCGTGATGACGGGCATCCCCGTGCGGCGCGACGTGGGCATGACCGGCGAGATCACGCTGCGTGGCCGTGTGCTGCCGATTGGCGGCCTGAAGGAGAAGCTGCTGGCCGCCCACCGCGCGGGGCTGCGCACCATCTTCATCCCCAAGGATAACGAGAAGGACCTGGTGGATATCCCTACGGTGGTGACCGAGGCGCTGACCATCCTGCCGGTCTCGCATGTGGATGAAGTGATTGGCCAGGCACTGGTGGAAAAGCCCGAGCCGATCGAGTGGACGGAGCCGGTGGCGGCCTCCTCCACCGAAGGGACTGCAACACCTGCATTGACGCATTGAGCGCCGTAGGGCAGGGGTGCGTGGTCGCAAAATTGTCATGATGGAGGGGAATGACGGTTTTCTCTGTCATTCCCCGAATTCTGTTGGTTGACGTGAGAAAAAACAGCGGCATAGTGCGAGCAGAAATGCGGCGCGATGTTTGAACGATTGCGTAAGCGCACAGTACAAAGAAAGGCGTAAAATGGAGAAGCCACTTAACAAGCAGGAACTGGTTGCTGCGGTAGCCGAGGAAGCCGATCTGGCCAAAGCCAAGGCTGGCGAAGTGGTTGATGCGGTTTTCGGTGCGATCGAAAAGGCGCTGGCAAACAATCAGGAAGTCCGTCTGGTCGGTTTCGGCACGTTTGTCACGGCGACCCGCAAGGCCGCCAAGGGCCGCAACCCCCGCACGGGTGAACCGCTGGACATTCCGGAATCCACGTCCGTGCGTTTCAAGCCGGGCAAGAACCTGAAGGAAGCGGTCAGCAAGTAAGACCGCCTGTTTTCAGGAAAAAAAGAGGGGGCAATCCATTTTCCGGGTTGCCCCCTTTTTTGTAATCCCTTACTAGGGGCGCGGGCGATTAGCTTAGCGGTAGAGCATCTCGTTTACACCGAGAGGGTCGGCGGTTCGATCCCGTCATCGCCCACCATGTTTTCCTGTTTCCGCACAGGAACGTGCCCCATGCGGGTGTAGCTCAGTTGGTTAGAGCGCCGGCCTGTCACGCCGGAGGTCGCGGGTTCGAGCCCCGTCACTCGCGCCATTATGGCGCACAGCCCATCATCATGTTCCGCAGCACGCCAGATGCATCGCACTGGCGTTTTTTTATGCCCGTTTTTCCACACGGAAAAATGAGAACAATAAATCGTGCCATTATAGTCGTGAAAGACGGTGTTAACGGAAGCGTTACTGTATTCATCTTCACGGTAATGTTCATGACTGCACACGGTTAAGTAACTGTTCCCTCCACCATGTTGGGTCTAGCATCCGTTCAGCCACATATAAGTCGATAAAGACACCGGGCGGCGTATTAACAGGTTGGGAACACGGAAGATGCATTCCGTTATCGCTGATTATTTACCCGTACTGATATTCGGGTGCATTGCTGTGGTGATCGCGGGGGCCATGCTGGGCAGTTCGCTGCTTTTCGGCCACCAGAAACCCTATGCCGAGAAAACGTCGGCCTATGAATGTGGTTTCGAGGCATTTGACAATGCCCGCCGCCGTTTTGACGTGCGGTTCTATCTGGTGGCGATCCTGTTCATCATTTTCGACCTTGAGGTCGCTTTCCTCTTTCCCTGGGCGCTCAGCCTGTCGCGCATCGGCTGGTTCGGCTTCGCGTCCATGATGGGTTTCCTCGGCGTTCTGGTCGTCGGCTTCATTTACGAATGGAGCAAGGGCGCCCTGGACTGGGATTGAGCATGACAAGGGGAGGCGCCCCAATGGGCAACGACGATACATCAGGGCCAGGCCGGCCCGCTGACAGCATTGCCTGGAACCGCGAGATGCTGCCCCCCGGGCCGGAGCAGGATGCGGTGATAAAGGGCATCACCGGTGAAATGACGGAAAAGGGCTTTGTCGTCGCCAGTCTCGACAAGCTGGTCAACTGGGGGCGCACGGGCAGCCTGTGGCCCATGTCGTTCGGGCTGGCCTGCTGCGCGGTGGAAATGATCCACGCCTACATGCCGCGCTACGACCTTGACCGCATGGGCATCATCCCGCGTGGCTCGCCGCGCCAGTCAGATGTGATGATCGTGGCGGGCACGCTGACCAACAAGATGGCCCCGGCCCTGCGCCGGGTGTACGACCAGATGGCCGAGCCGCGCTGGGTCATCTCCATGGGGTCATGCGCAAACGGGGGCGGGTATTACCATTATTCCTACTCCGTCGTGCGCGGGTGCGACCGGATCGTGCCAGTGGATGTGTACGTACCCGGCTGCCCGCCCACGGCGGAGGCGCTGATCTACGGCATCCTGCAGCTGCAGAAAAAAATCCGCAGGACGGGGACAATCCGCCGTGGCTGATGCACCAAACCTTCCCGCAAGCCAGCCGCGTGGGGTCACGGGCAGCCTTGGGGCGATCAGCTTCCGGCTTTCCACCACCGTGCCGGGTATCATCTGCGCTGGCATCGAAAAGGGCGAACTGGTGGTGCGCACCACGCGCGACCGCCTGCTCCCCCTCATGGCCATGCTGCGCGACGACCCGCTTTATGCCTGCCAGCAGGTGATGGACATATGTGGCGTGGACTTTCCTGATCGCGCCGAGCGGTTCGAGGTGGTCTATAACCTGCTGTCAGTCACCCATAACCACCGCATCCGCGTGATCGTGACCACGGATGAGACCCATCCCGTGCCGTCGGTGCACCAGCTCTGGCCCGCCGCCACATGGTGGGAGCGCGAGGCCTATGACCTGTTCGGCATCCTGTTCACCGACCAGCCGGACCTGCGCCGCATCCTGACCGATTACGGCTTCGAGGGGCATCCGCTGCGCAAGGACTTCCCGCTGACCGGTTATGTCGAGATGCGGTACGACGAGGAACGGCGGCAGGTGGTCTATGAGCCGGTCGATCTGGTGCAGGACTTCCGCAATTTCGACTTTGAATCGCCATGGGAAGGCATCCTGACCCTGCCGGGCGATGAAAAGGCCCATACCGACCGCCACGACATCAAGCGAAAGGGCTGAGCCGATGAGCGATGTCACCCTGCGTAGCGATACGGACATTCCCGACAGCCTGCTGCCTGAAGAACCCGATGGCGAGGTGAAGCGCCATGTGGTGGAGATTGATTCCCACGCGCTGAACTTCGGCCCCCAGCATCCTTCCGCCCACGGCGTGCTGCGGCTGGTGCTGGAGATGGAGGGCGAGGTCGTGGCCCGTGCCATTCCGCATGTGGGCCTGCTGCATCGTGGCACGGAAAAGCTGATCGAATACAAGACCTACCCCAAGGCGCTGCCCTATTTCGACCGGCTCGATTACGTCTCGCCCATGTGCGAGGAGCAGGCGTTTGCGCTGGCGGTGGAAAAGCTGCTCAACATCGAGGCCCCGGACCGCGCGAAGTGGATCCGGGTGATGTTTGCCGAGATCACGCGCATCCTCAACCATATCCTCAACCTGACCTCCTTCGGGCTGGATTGTGGCGCGTTGACGCCTGCGCTGTGGGGGTATGAGGAACGCGAGAAGCTGATCGAGTTCTATGAGGCGGCATCCGGCGCGCGCTTTCATGCCAACTACATCCGCCCCGGCGGCGTGTCACGCGATCTGCCTGCCGGGCTGGAGGAGCGCATTGCCAACTGGGCGCAGACCTTCCCGCAATGGATTGATGACCTTGAATCCCTGCTGACCAGCAACCGCATCTGGAAACAGCGCACGGTGGGCATTGGCGTATTCACCACCGAGCAGGCGCTGGCCTGGGGCTTCAGCGGGCCGTGCCTGCGCGCCTCCGGCGTGCCGTGGGACCTGCGCCGCAGCCAGCCCTACGATAATTACGACAAGGTGCAGTTCAACGTGCCCGTAGGCCGGCAGGGCGACTGTTATGACCGCTATCTCGTGCGCGTGGCCGAGATGCGTGAGAGCGTGAAGATCGTCAACCAGTGCCTTGAGCAGATGCGCCCCGGCCCGGTGAAGGTGCAGGATCACAAGATCACACCACCGCCCCGGCGCGAGATGAAGCGCTCGATGGAGGCGCTGATCCATCACTTCAAGCTGTTTACCGAAGGCTATCACGTCCCGCCCGGCGCCACCTACACCGTGACCGAAACGCCCAAGGGTGAGTTTGGCGTGTATCTGGTGGCCGATGGCAGCAACCGCCCGTATCGCTGCAAGATCCGGCCCACGGGTTTTTCCCATCTCCAGGCCATTGATGAGATGTCGCGCCGCCACATGCTGGCGGATGCCGTGGCCATCATCGGGTCGCTCGACCTGGTGTTTGGCGAGATTGACAGGTGACCGACATGTCCACCCAGCCCACTGCGCCCACGGGCGCGGAACCCACCCATTTCGCATTCGATGCCGAGAGCGAGCAGCAGATCGCGGTCATCCTTGCCAAATACCCGCCCGAGCGCAAGGCAAGCGGCGTGCTGCCGCTGCTTTACGTGGTGCAGAAGCAGATGGGCCGCCAGACCGGCAGCGCGTGGATACCGCGCATCGCCATGGATGTGGTGGCCGAACGCCTCGAGATGGCGCCGATCCGTGTCTATGAGGTCGCAACCTTCTACCTCATGTTCAACACGAAGCCGATTGGCCGCTATCACCTGCAGGTCTGCACTACCACCTCGTGCTGGCTGCGCGGGTCGGATGATGTGACGGCGGCGTGCAAGAAGGCCACGGGCATAAAGGCATTTGGCGAGACCAGCACGGACGGCCTGTTTACCCTGACGGAGGTGGAATGCCTCGGCGCCTGCGCCAATGCGCCGATTTTGCAGGTTGATGATGATTACTACGAGGATCTCGACGGCCCGCGCACGCTTGAGCTGATCGAGGCCCTGAAGCGTGGCGAGCGCCCCACGCCCGGCCCCACCATCGACCGCCTCAATTCAGCCCCGGCAGGCGGGCGCAGGGTGCTGGTGGATGAGACGGCGGCCAAGCCGCAGGGACAGGGGTAAGGCGCATGTTGCAAGACAAGGACCGCATCTTCACCAACCTGTATGGCCAGGGTGACTGGACGCTGGCCGGTGCCCGCGCCCGGGGCGACTGGGATGGCACGGCGGAAATTCTCGCCCGTGGGCGCGATGCCATCATCGGCGAGATGAAGGCATCCGGCCTGCGCGGGCGGGGTGGGGCTGGCTTTCCCACCGGGGTCAAGTGGTCGTTCATGCCGCGCAAGAATGACGGGCGGCCGCATTACCTTGTCATCAACGGCGATGAATCCGAACCCGGTACCTGCAAGGACCGCGAGATCCTGCGCCACGATCCGCACAAGCTGGTGGAGAGTGCGCTGATCGCCTCCTTCGCCATGGGGGCGCATGCGGCCTATATCTACATTCGTGGCGAGTTCTACAACGAGGCCATGCACCTCCAGCACGCCATTGACGAGGCGTACGAGGCGGGCCTTATCGGCAGGAACGCCTGCGGCTCGGGCTGGGATTTCGATTTCTACATCCATCGCGGCGCGGGTGCATATATATGCGGCGAGGAAACGGCCCTGCTCGAAAGCCTTGAGGGCAAGAAGGGCCAGCCGCGCATGAAGCCACCTTTCCCCGCCGCCATGGGCCTGTATGGCTGCCCCACCACGGTCAATAACGTGGAGAGCATTGCGGTTTCCGCCACCATCCTGCGGCGCGGGGCGGCATGGTTTGCGGGGCTGGGGCGGCCCAATAACGCGGGCAGCAAGCTCATGGCCATCTCGGGCCACGTCAACACGCCGTGCGTGTTTGAAGAAGAGCTGGGCGTGCCGATGCGCGAGATCATTGAAAAGCATGGCGGTGGCGTGCGTGGCGGGTGGGACAACCTGCTGGCCGTCATTCCCGGTGGCTGCTCGGTGCCCATGCTGCCGCGCGATGTGTGCGAGAGCGTGCTGATGGATTACGACAGCCTGCGTGCCGAAGGCTCCGGCCTTGGCACGGGCTGCATGATCGTGATGGACAAATCCACCGACATCATCGCGGCCATCGCCCGGTTCTCGAAATTCTTCAAGCATGAAAGCTGTGGCCAGTGCACGCCGTGCCGCGAGGGCACGGGCTGGATGATGCGCATCATGGAACGCATGGTGGAAGGCCGCGCCGAGATCGAGGAAATCGACATGCTCGAGCAGGTCACCCGCCAGGTGGAAGGTCACACCATCTGCGCGCTGGGCGATGCGGCGGCGTGGCCCATACAGGGGCTGATCCGCCGGTTCCGCCCGGTGATGGAGGAACGCATCCACGCCTACAAGGCGGCGCATGGCGGCGGCCGACCGGTGCAGGTGCCCACCGGCCTTGTTGAAGCGGCGGAGTAGGAACAGTGGTCAAAGTAACCGTTGACGGTATTGTGGTGGATGTAGCCCCCGGTTCTTCCGCGCTGCAGGCATGCGAGGCGGCGGGCAAGGAAATACCGCGCTTTTGCTACCATGAGCGGCTGTCGGTCGCGGGTAACTGCCGCATGTGCCTTGTTGAAGTATCCGGCGGGCGCAAGCCGGTGGCCTCATGCGGCTTTCCCATCGCCAATGGCATGCAGATATTTACCGACACCGAAGTGGTGCGCCGCGCCCGCCGGGCGGTGATGGAGTTCCTGCTCATCAATCACCCGCTTGACTGCCCCATCTGCGATCAGGGCGGCGAGTGCGACCTGCAGGACCAGGCCTTCGGCTACGGGGCGGATCATTCGCGCTACCGCGAGAACAAGCGCGCGGTGACCGACAAGTATCTCGGCCCGCTGGTCAAGACGGTGATGACACGCTGCATCCAGTGCACGCGCTGCATCCGCTTTTCCACTGAGGTGGCGGGTGTTCAGGAACTCGGTGGCGTATCACGTGGCGAGAACCTCGAGATCACCAATTATGTCGAGAAGGCGCTGACATCCGAACTGTCAGGCAACCTGATTGATATCTGCCCCGTTGGCGCGCTGACCTCGCAGCCCTACGCCTTCAGTGCCCGCCCGTGGGAGCTGAAACGCACGGACTCCATTGATGTGTGCGATGCGGTGGGCACCAACATCGTCATGCAGGCCCGCGGGGCGTCGGTGCTGCGCATCGTGCCGCGCATCAATGATGAAGTGAACGAGGAATGGCTGGCCGACAAGGGGCGCTTCGTGGTCGATGGCTTCCGCCGCCGCAGGCTTGACCGGCCCTGGGTGCGGGTGGAGGGCAAACTCCAGCCCGCAAGCTGGGCGGATGCGTTCTCGCTCATTGCAACGCGCCTCAAGGGCGTGCCGGGTGCCCGCATTGGCGCGATTGCCGGTGACATGTGCGACGCCGAGAGCCTGATGGCGCTGAAAGACCTGATGGGCATGCTCGGCTCGCCCAATATCGACTGCCGTCAGGACGGCGCGCGTTACGATACATCGCGCCGTGACTTCTATACTTTCAATACTGGTATTGCCGGCATTGACGAGGCGGATGCGCTGCTGATCGTAGGCTCCATCCCCCGGCAGGAAGCCCCGGTGCTCAATGCCCGCATCCGCAGGCGGTTTGTCGATGCGGGACGCGGCAAATTTTCCATCGCCATGATCGGCGCGCCCAATGCCGATCCGACCTACACGGCAGACGTGCTGGGCGAGGGGCCGGACACGCTGGCCAAACTCGCGGCAGGCGAACTGCCTTTTGCCGAGGTGCTGGCCAACGCCAAGAACCCCATGATTATCGTGGGCCACGGCGCACTGACCCGCCCCGACGGGCAGGCCATTGCAAAGGCGTGCTGGGACCTGGCGGTGCAGGCGGGCGCCATCCGCCCCGACTGGCACGGCTTCAACGTGCTGCACACGGCGGCCAGCCGCATGGCGGGCCTTGACCTTGGCCTCGTGCCCGGCCCGCAGGGGCGTGACGTGGCGGGCATGCTGAAGGGTGGCGTGGACGTGCTGTGGCTGATGGGTGCTGATGAGTTCGCGGTGCATGACATCGGGCCGGACACGTTTGTCATCTATCAGGGCCACCATGGCGATGCCGGTGCCGCGCGGGCGGATGTGATCCTGCCCGGCGTGCTCTATGCCGAAAAGCCGGGCACCTACACCAATACCGAAGGCCGCGTGCAACGCGCCTTTCGCGCGGTCATGCCGCCGGGCGATGCGCGTGAGGACTGGCGCATCCTGCGTGCCTTCTCGGAGGTGGCGGGCCGCAAGCTGCCCTATGACACGATCGAGGCCCTGCGCACGCGCATGGCACAGGCACACCCGGCCTACGGGCAGGCGGAGCATGCCCGCCCTGGTGCAGCGGATACGACCGCTCCCCAGGCCGGCAGCGTGACGGTGGCGGCAACGCCCTTTCACCCGGTCATCGCCGATTATTACCTGACCCATGCCGTGTGCCGCGCAAGCCCGACCATGGAAACCTGTTCGGGGATTTACGTGCGCCCCGCAACCGAGGCGGCGGAGTAGGGACATGGCGGATTTCTTCTTTCACACCACGCTTGGCCAGCTTCTGCTGATCGTGCTCGAATCCCTTGCGGTGCTCGTGCCGCTGCTGCTGGGCGTGGCCTACCTTACGCTGGCCGAGCGCAAGGTCATGGCCGCGATGCAGTTGCGCAAGGGGCCGAACGTGAACGGCCCGTTCGGCGTGCTGCAGGCCTTTGCCGATGCCATCAAGATGCTGACCAAGGAGACGGTCATCCCGTCTGGCGCCAACCGGATGCTGTTCCTGTTTGCGCCCTTCCTCACCTTCTCGCTGGCCATGATCGCGTGGGCGGTCATTCCCACCGGCAACGGGCTGGCCATTGCCAACATCAATGTGGGCATCCTCTACCTGCTGGCCATCTCGTCGCTCGGTGTCTACGGCATGCTGATTGCGGGCTGGGCGTCGAACTCCAAATACGCCTTTCTCGGCGGGCTGCGCTCGGCGGCGCAGATGGTGTCGTATGAGGTGTCCATCGGGCTGGTGATCGTGTCGGTGCTGCTGGCTGTGGGCAGCCTCAACCTCAACGACATCGTGCTGGCGCAGCGCCATGTGTGGTTCTGCCTGCCCATGTTCCCGATGTTCATCGTGTTCTTCATCTCGGCGCTGGCCGAGACCAACCGCGCGCCGTTTGACCTGCCCGAGGGCGAGAGCGAACTGGTGGCAGGCTTCTTTGTGGAATATTCGGCGCTCGCCTTTGGCCTGTTCTTCCTGGGTGAATACGCGAACATGTTCCTCATGTCCGGCATGGTCAGCATCCTGTTCCTGGGTGGCTGGCTGCCGCCGCTGGCGATTGCACCCTTTACATGGATACCGGGGCCTTTGTGGCTGATCGCCAAGATCCTGTTCTGCCTGTTCGTGTTCATCTGGGTGCGCGCGACATTTCCCCGCTACCGCTACGACCAGTTGATGCGACTGGGCTGGAAGGTGTTCCTGCCGTTCTCGCTGGCGTGGATGGTGCTGACCGCGGGGTTCCTGATGGTAACGGGCCTTCTGCCCGGAGGAGCAGGCTGATGAATGCGTTAACCAAAGCCGCCCGCTCCATGCTGCTCGCCGAGCTTGCGGCAGGCATGGGGGCAACGCTGAAGGCGTTTTTCAAGCCCAAGGCCACGATCAACTACCCCTACGAAAAAGGTGTGCTTTCGCCGCGCTTCCGGGGCGAGCATGCGCTGCGCCGCTATCCCAATGGGGAGGAACGCTGCATTGCGTGCAAGCTGTGCGAGGCGACATGCCCCGCCGAGGCGATCACCATCGAGGCCGAACCGCGCGATGACGGCTCGCGCCGCACCACGCGCTACGACATCGACATGACCAAATGCATCTATTGCGGCCTGTGCGAGGAAGCCTGCCCGGTGGATGCGATTGTCGAAGGGCCGAATTATGAGTTCGCGACCGAAACCCGCGAAGAACTGATGTACGACAAGGACAAGCTGCTGGCCAATGGCGACCGCTGGGAAAGCGTGCTGGCCCGCAGGCTCGAGCTTGATGCCCCGTACCGCTGAACGTGCATGGCCGCCCCGGCCCATGCCGGGAAAGCCTTGCCAGCAGGAGGAAACATCCATGCGGCAGGAAACCTACCCATGATGACCCAGATTGTCTTTTACGTTTTTGCTGCGGTTCTGGTCCTGTCCGCCACCATGGTGGTGAGCGCGCGCAACCCCGTGCATTCGGTGCTGTTCCTGATCCTCGCCTTCTTCAACGCAGCCGGGCTGTTCCTCATTGCAGGGGCCGAGTTCCTGGCGATGACGCTGGTCATTGTCTATGTGGGCGCGGTGGCGGTCCTTTTCCTGTTCGTGGTCATGATGCTGGATGTCAACTTCACGCAGATGCGTGAAAGCGTGCAGCGTTACGCGCCCATTGGTGGGGTTGTGGGTGGCGTGCTGCTGGTTGAACTGCTCATGGCGTTCATGCACTGGCGCGCGGCAACCAATATCGGGCAGATCGCGCATCTCGTGCCCTCGTCACCCACGCGCACCAACACGGCGGCGCTGGGTGATGTGATCTACACCCACTACATCTTCCTGTTCCAGGCCTGCGCGCTGGTGCTGCTCGTGGCCATGATCGGGGCGATCGTGCTCACCCTGCGCGAGCGGCCTACAGGACGGCGGCAGAACATCGACCGCCAGCACGACCGCACGGTGGCGGATTCACTTGAAATGCTGCAGGTGCCGCTTGGCGCGGGCGTTGATGCGCAGGGCGGCTTCCTGCGTCCGCATGAGAGCTACGACATCGCCGCCGTGCCCGGCACCTATGGCACCGAGGCCTGGCGCGTGGCCGAAGCACGCGAAGCAGCCGGCAACGCGCTGGTGGTGACGACGCCTGCGACTGGCACGAAAGGAGAGGGCGATGAATAGCCCGATTGAGGCCATTGGCCTGACACCCTACCTCAGCATTGGCGCGATTTTGCTGGTGCTTGGCGTGTTCGGCATTTTTCTCAACCGCAAGAACGTCATCATCATCCTGATGTCGATCGAGCTGATCCTGCTTTCGGCCAACATCAATTTCGTGGCGTTCTCGGCTGCGACCGGCGACCTGTCGGGGCAGGTGATGACCCTGTTCGTGCTGACCATCGCGGCGGCGGAATCCGCCATCGGGTTGGCCATTGTCACGGTGTATTTCCGTAATCGCGGCTCGATCGAAGTCGACGATATCACGATGATGAAGGGGTAAGGGACATGCAGGCGGCATCCTTCCTGTTTGAAGTCGCGGTCTTCGCGCCCCTGATCGGGTTTCTCATCGCCGGTGGCTTTGGCCGCCTGATGGGCGACAGTGCTGCGCGGTTCACCACCATTGCCCTCATGCTGTGCGCGGCGCTGTCCGCCATTGGCGTGCTGGGCTTCGAGATGGGAGGCGTGAACCCGATTGTCGTGCCGGTTGCCGACTGGATCCATGCGGCAGGCTTTACGGCCGACTGGCAGTTACGCATGGACATGCTCTCGGTCAGCGTGGTGGCCATGGTCACGACCGTGTCGCTGCTGGTGCATGTGTACAGCGTGGGCTACATGGCGGATGAGAAGCAGGCGGTCTGCCGCTTCTTCGCCTATCTCTCGCTGTTTACCTTCGCCATGCTCATGCTGGTCACGTCCGACAACCTGCTCCAGCTCTTCTTCGGCTGGGAAGGGGTGGGGCTCGCGAGCTACCTGCTGATCGGCTACTGGTATGACCGCCCTGCGGCATGTGCTGCCGCCATCAAGGCGTTCGTGGTCAACCGCATTGCCGACCTGTTCTTCCTTGTCGGCATCTCGCTCATCTACATCCGGCTGGGCAGCGTGTCGTATGATGCGATCTTTGCCGCCATTCCGTACCACATGCATGACACGTTCCAGCTTTTCGGCACGCATCCGCTGCTGGAGGTGATCGCGACCCTGCTGTTCATTGGCGCCATGGGCAAGTCGGCGCAACTGTTCCTGCATACCTGGCTGCCTGATGCGATGGAGGGGCCAACCCCGGTTTCCGCCCTGATCCACGCGGCCACCATGGTCACGGCGGGGGTGTTCCTGATGGTGCGCATGTCGCCGCTGGTGGAACTCGCACCCGTAACGCGCGACCTGATTATCCTGATTGGTGGCACCACCAGTTTCTTTGCCGCAACCGTTGGGCTGGTGCAGCCCGACATCAAGCGCACCATTGCCTATTCCACCTGCTCGCAGCTTGGCTACATGTTCGTGGCCGTTGGCGTGGGGGCGTATCAGGCCTCGATGTTCCACCTCACCACGCATGCCTTCTTCAAGGCGCTTCTGTTCCTTGGGGCTGGCTGCGTGATCCATGCCGTGCATGACGAGCAGGACATGTTCCGCATGGGCGGGCTGTGGCGCAAGATTCCCTATACCTACGCCGCCATGTGGATCGGCAGCCTCGCACTGGCCGGTATCTTCCCGTTTGCGGGGTATTGGTCGAAAGATGCCATTCTGGAAGCCGCATGGATGTCAGGTTCCTCCATGGGGCATTATGGCTGGGTCATGGGCTGCATCACCGCGTTCCTGACTGCGCTGTATAGCTGGCGGCTGATCTTCCTCGTGTTTCATGGCAAACCGCGTGACGTGCACCTGCATGAGGGCGCGCATGAAAGCCCGCCTTCCATGATGGTGCCGCTTGTGGTGCTGTCGGTCGGCGCCGTGCTGGCAGGCGTTGTGCTGGCGCCGTTCTATGTGGGTGCCAACCAAGCCGGGTTCTGGGGCGAGGCGATTGCCAGCCTGCCGGGGCATGACATCATGGAGCGCCTTGAGCAGACCCCGGGCCTGATTGCGCTGGTGCCGACCTTCGCTGCCATTGCGGGCATTGCGGTGGCCTATCTGTGCTACATGGCAAGCCCCGGCATTCCGGCCACGCTGGCGCGCAGCCTGCGCCCGCTTTACCTGTTCCTGCTCAACAAATGGTACTTTGATGAGGTGTACGATGCCGTGTTCGTGCGCCCCTACCGCGCGCTGGCGCGGCTGTTGTGGAAGGGCGCTGACGAAGGCGTTGTCGAAGCGATACCCGAAGGGCTGGCCAGGCTGACCGCAGGCACCGCAGGCCAGGCCGTGCGGGTGCAGACCGGGTCGATGGCGGTCTATGCCTTTTCCATGCTGATCGGGCTGGTGGTGCTGCTGACCACCATCCTGTTCGCCAGCTAACCCCAAGGATGTCAGGGCCAAACCAATGAACTGGACACTTGCTCTGCCCGAAATCGTGCTGGCCCTGTCCGGGCTGGTCATCCTGCTGGCCGGGGTGATGCAAAAGCGCGGTCAGGCTTTCTTTTCATGCACCATGATGACGCTGTTCGCCTTGGTGGTGACGGCGGCCCTCGTGGTGCTCTCGCCCGATGGCACGGGTTACAGCCATGTCTTCATCAATGATGGCTTTGCGCGTTTCATGAAGGTGCTGGCGCTGGCGGGGGCGGCACTCTCGCTGGTGCTGGGTATTGGCTATGCGCGCGAGATGGAAATCGACAAATTCGAGTTTCCCGTGCTGGTGCTGTTCTCGACCCTTGGCGCCATGATTATGGCCTCATCGGGCAACCTCATGACGCTGTTCGTGGGGCTCGAACTCTCTTCGCTGTCCATCTACATCCTGTGCGCCTTTGCGCGTGATCAGGTGACGGCGGCGGAGGCGGGGCTGAAATACTTCGTGCTCGGCTCGCTGGCCTCGGGCATCCTGCTTTATGGCATCTCGCTGGCCTACGGCTTTGCTGGCACGCTGGATTATGCCGGGTTGCAGCAGGCGGTGCGCGGCAGCGCCGTGCTGCCGGCGGGGCTTATGGTGGGCATCGTGTTCGTGCTGGTGGGGCTGTGCTTCAAGCTGTCCATGGTGCCGTTCCATATGTGGACGCCCGATGTGTACCAGGGTGCGCCCACCTCGGTCACCGCCTACATGGCGGGTGCCCCCAAGATTGCAGCATTCGCCGTGCTGCTGCGGGTGATGGCGGGGCCGTTCGGCTCCATGGCGCACCAGTGGCAACTGCTGATCGAGGTGGTCTCGGCGGCGTCGATGGTGTTTGGCGCGCTTGCGGCCATTCCGCAGGGCAACATCAAGCGGCTCATGGCGTATTCCTCCATCGGGCATATGGGCTACGCCATGATCGGCCTTGCGGCGGGCACGGCGGAGGGCACGCGCGGCACGCTGGTCTATCTGGTGACGTATCTGTTCATGAACGTGGGCGCGTTCGCGGGCATCGTGGCCATGCGGCGCAAGGGCCGCGCGGTCAGCCGCATCAGCGACCTTGCGGGGCTGGGCCGCAGCGACCCCGGCATGGCGCTGGCCATGGCGGTGTTCATGTTCTCCATGGCGGGCGCACCGCCGCTGGCGGGCTTCTTTGGCAAGCTCATGGTGTTCTATGCCGCGATCAACGCGCAGCTTTACGGGCTGGCGGCCATCGGTATCATCAGTAGCGTGATCGGGGCGTATTATTATATACGCATCGTCAAGATCATGTTTTTCGATGCCGCCGCCCCGGCGCTGGACCGTGCGCCGGTTTCGGTCTCGTTCGTGTCCGTCGGCATGGGGCTGGTCACGGTGTTCTTCATCGTGGCCCTCGGCCCGGTTGCTACGGCGGCACAGGCGGCGGCTGCTGCATTGTTCAGGTAGTTCATGACCCATAGCCCCTCAGCTTTCCGCACCATGAGCATTCCCCGCAGCGGGGGGCGCACATGGCCGTTGCAGGTGCATGACAGGCTCGGCTCCACATCCGACCTGTGCAAGGACATGCTGGCGGCAGGCGACGGGCAGGACGGGCTTGCGGTGCTGGCCCTTGAACAGACAGCCGGGCGCGGCAGCCGGGGGCGCGAATGGCGTGATCCGGGCGGCAATCTGGCGCTGTCGGTCATGCTGGTGGGGCAGGGGGCGGTGGTGCCGGTGGGGGCGTGGCCGTTTATTGCAGGGCTTGCGCTATATGATGCCGTGGCGGGCTTCCTGCCTGAACCGGGCGCGTTGGAACTCAAATGGCCCAATGACCTGCTGCTGCACGGACGCAAGATGGCGGGCATCCTCATCGAGACGGGGGCGGCTGAGGCAGGCCCGTGGCAGGTGATCGGCATGGGGGCCAACCTTGCCGCCGCCCCGCGCATAGAAGGCCGTGAACTGGCCTGCCTGGCGGAATGTGGCGTTGCGGTCAGCCCGACCGACATGGCGCGCGCCATTTTGCGCGCCCTCGATACATGGCTGGAATGCCATGCGGCGCAGGGGTTTGGCGCTATACGCGCGGCGTGGCTTGCGCGGGCGCACCCGCCGGGCACCAGGCTGCGTGTGGTGGCGGGCAACCAGGCTTTCAGTGGCACGTTTGCCGGGCTGGCGGATGACGGAATCCTGCTGCTCGACACCCCCGCAGGCCCCCGGCAGGTGGTGACGGGCGAGGTGCTGATGGCGGGTGGCAGGCAAGAATAATCCGCCCCGATTGCGGAAAGAGATTTAAGTCAGGGGGATTACATGATAATCCCTTGCAGGAATTCATCGTGCGTCGTTTTGTTTCGGTGCGGTGTCGAACGCCATTTTCCGGGCGGGAAATGCGCTGGTTCCACCGCCTGCTTCAGGCCGCGCACACTGCCAGCGACTGGCGAGAGAACAGGATCTTGGCCCTGATCGGGCTGACAACAGGACAGGCAAACCGGCACGGAACAGGCGTTCCGGGCCCTTTCTTCAAACGCATCTTCCAACCCATGATATCTTGTAACAGGACCTTTTAATGAATGACATGACAGGCGTTTCTTTCCTTCCGCTGGGCGGAACCGGCGAAATTGGCATGAACCTCAACCTCTACCGCCAGGGCGATACGTGGCTGGCGGTGGATTGTGGCATCGGCTTCAGCGGCAACGACACGCCCGAGGCCGAGATCATCCTGCCCGACCCCGTATTCATCGCCGAGCGGCGCAAGGCGCTGGCGGGTCTGGTCGTGACCCATGCGCATGAGGACCATCTCGGCGCCATCGCCCATCTGTGGCCGCAGCTTGGCTGCCCGGTCTATGTAACGCCGTTTGCCGCAGCCGTGCTGCGCCGCAAGCTTGGCGAGGCAGGGCTTGTGCAGCAGGTGCCCATCCATGTGATCGCGCCCGGTGGCGCGTTCAACGTGGGGCCGTTCGACCTGCGTTTTGTCTCGGTCACGCATTCGGTGCCGGAATCACAGTCGCTGGTGCTGCGCACGCCGCAGGGCATCATCATCCACACCGGTGACTGGAAGATCGACCCCGACCCGCAGGTCGGCCCGCCGACCGACCTTGAAACCTTTGCAGCCCTTGGCCGCGAGGGCGTGCTGGCCATGGTGTGCGACAGCACCAACGTGCGCACCGAAGGGCCTTCCGCATCGGAAGCCGATGTGCGGCGCGAGATGATCCGCCTCATCGCATCGCTTGAAGGCCGCATTGCCGTCACCTGCTTTGCCAGCAACGTGGCCCGCGTGGAAACGCTGGCCAAGGCGGCGCAGGCCGCAGGCCGCCGCGTGGCCGTGGTGGGCCGCAGCCTGCGCAACCTCGAGGTTGCAGCGCGGGAATGTGGCTACCTGTCCGATGTGCCGAACTTCCTGTCCGAGCAGGATGCCAATTCGGTGCCTGACAACCAGATCATGCTGATCGTGACCGGTAGCCAGGGCGAGCCGCGCTCGGCGCTGTCGCGCATTGCGTCCGACACGCACCCCAACATCTCGCTTGGCGAGGGGGATACGGTCATCTACAGCAGCCGCATGATTCCCGGTAACGAGCAGGCCGTCATCCAGGTGCAGGACAATCTGACCCGGCGCGGCGTGCATGTCATTACCGACAAGGATCATCTCGTGCATGTGTCCGGCCATGCCACGGGCGGTGATGTGCGCAAGCTGTATGACCTCGTGCGTCCGCGCTTCCTCATTCCCGTGCATGGCGAGTGGCGTCACCTGACCGCCAATGCCGCCATTGCGCAGGAACTCAACATCGAGCCGGTGCTGCTTGAAGATGGCGATATTCTCGACATCCGCAGCGACGGGGTGGAAGTTGGCGACACCGCGCCCACCGGGCGGCTGGTGCTTGATGGCGGCCGCATCCTGCCCATGAATGGTGGTGTGCTGTCGGCGCGGCGGCGCATGCTGTTCAACGGCATGGTGCTGGGCAGCTTTGCCGTCGATGACGAGGGCTACCTGATCGGCGACCCCAAGGTGAGCGCCCCCGGCCTGCTTGATGCCGAAGACCCCGAGACCGCGCGCGTGACGGAAGAATTCGGCAATGCGCTCGATGAAATTCCCGATGAACTGCGCGAGAACGACGCCACCTTCCGCGAGGCCGCCAAGACCGCGCTGCGCCGCGCACTCGGCCGCAAGCTGCAAAAGCGCCCTCTGGTAGATGTGCATCTGCTGCGCGTCTGAGAAGCTGTTTCAAAACAACTCATTGATAAAAAATGACAAAAGTTTTTGGGCGCCGCCTTTTTTCAAAAAGGCGGTGTTCTTTGAAGCTTTTTGAAAAAAGCTTCACCAAAAACTTCCTTATGATTTCTGGATGTTTTTCCGGGCTGACTTTTCAGGCAGTCCCTAAGTCCGGCGGCACAGTGCAAACATTTATGGCAGGGAACGGACGGACCGTTTCCTGCCATTTTTTATTGGTACGTTTTCCCTAAACCCGGCGGCTTTCGTGCAACCCGATTTGTGGGGGCACCATACGCCCGCAAAAGGCGCGTGGCCATGCCTGCTCACGCGGATGTTTACGGCCCTGCAGGCCGGTTGCATCACGCTTGAGTGTAATGCGGGCGTGCATCGGGTGCACATGCCCCATTCCACGGGCGTTGTGATTGGTCTAGGGTCCGCAGCATTATCGGTTCTCATACGTCAAGGTTCATACGGATATGCGTCTGTCCCGCAGTTTTCTGCCGACCCTCAAGGAAAATCCGGCCGAGGCCCAGATCACCTCGCACCGGCTCATGCTGCGCGCGGGCATGATTCGCCAGACATCGGCTGGCATCTATGCCTGGCTGCCCGCTGGCCTGCGCGTGCTGGAGAACATCGCCAACATCGTGCGCGAGGAGCAGGATGCAGCCGGCGCGCAGGAAGTGCTGATGCCCACCATGCAATCCGCCGAGTTGTGGAAGCGCTCGGGCCGGTATGATGATTACGGCCCCGAGATGCTGCGCATCCGCGACCGCCACGAGCGCGACATGCTGTTCGGCCCGACCAATGAGGAAATGATTACCGATATCTTCGGGCAGGTGGTCAAGTCCTACAAGGAACTGCCGCAGGTTCTCTACCAGATCCAGTGGAAGTTCCGTGACGAGGTGCGCCCCCGCTTTGGCGTGATGCGTGGCCGCGAGTTCTACATGAAGGACGGCTACAGCTTCGACCTCGATACGGCCTCGGCGGTGGATACCTATCGCCGCATGATGCTGGCCTACCTGCGCACCTTCCAGCGCCTTGGCGTGCGCGCCATCCCCATGCGGGCCGATACCGGGCCGATTGGCGGCGAGCTGAGCCATGAATTCCTCATCCTTGCCCCCACGGGCGAGAGCGGCGTGTTCTTTGACAGCGCGCTCGAGGATCAGGACTGGCTGGGTGAGGACGTGGACACCAATGACCGTGCCTCGCTGGAAAAATTCTTCACGCGCATGACCTCGTTCTATGCCGCGACCGACGAGATGCATGACGAGAAGGCATGGACCGAAGTGCCCGCCGACCGCCAGCGCGAGGGGCGTGGCATCGAGGTGGGGCATATCTTCAACTTCGGGCGCAAATACACCCAGTCGATGGATATTGCGGTCAGCGGGCCCGATGGCGCGCCGATCTACCCCGAGATGGGCTCCTACGGCATTGGCGTCTCGCGCCTCGTGGCCGCCATCATCGAGGCCAGCCATGATGAAAACGGCATCATCTGGCCTCAATCCGTGGCGCCTTTCAAGGCGGTCATCATCAACCTCAAGAATGGTGATGCCCAGTGCGATGCGCTGTGCGAGCAGCTTTATGGCGCAGCGCCCCGAGCCCTGCTGTATGATGATCGTGCCGAGCGGGCAGGGGCCAAGTTTGCCGATGCCGACCTGATGGGCCACCCGTGGCAGCTGATCGTGGGCCCGCGCGGGGCGAAGGAAGGCAAGGTGGAAGTCAAGAACCGCCGCACCGGTGAGCGCACCGAGGAGACGTTGGAAGGCGCGCTGGCCCTTATCGCGAAACTGCAGGGCTGAGCATGTTCGGTCCCTTCGAGCGGATGATCGCCGGGCGCTACCTGCGGGCCCGGCGGGGGGAGCGGTTCGTTTCCATCATCGCGATCTTTTCGCTGGTCGGGATCGCGCTTGGCGTGGCCACGCTGATTATCGTGATGTCGGTCATGAACGGGTTCAAAGCCGACCTGCTCGGGCGCATCCTTGGCCTTAATGGCGACCTGAGCGTGTATGGCCTGAGCCGCACCATCAGTGATTATGATGCCGTGGCAGGCCGCGTGCGCGGCGTGCCGGGCGTAGTTTCGGCAGCACCGCTGGTTGAATCGCAGGTGCTGCTCAATTCGGGCAGCTACAACGCGGGTGGCCTTGTGCGGGGCATGACGCGGGCCGACCTGGTGGGCTTGCATGAGGTCAGTGACAACCTTGTTGCGGGCAGCCTTGATGACTTTGGTGGCGATGACACGATCGTTGTCGGCACCACGCTGGCCGAGCGCGCGGGGCTGACCGTGGGCGGCAGGCTCACCCTTGTCTCGCCACAGGGGGCAGCCACCGCATTCGGCACCATGCCGCGCGTGCGCGCCTACCGCGTGGTGGCGATTTTTGATGCGGGTGTGAGCGACTATAATTCCAGCTACGTGTTCCTGCCGCTGCATGCCGCCCAGGTCTATTTCCAGCTACCGGGGCAGGTGACGCAGGTGCAGGTCATGACGAAGGACGCGGAAAACGTCATCCCCATCCGCACGGCGATTGAAAAGGCGATGGATGGCGAAGTGCGCGTAATGGACTGGACCCAGAGCAACAACGCCTTCTTTGGCGCGGTGCAGGTGGAGCAGAACGTGATGTTCCTGATCCTCACGCTCATCATCCTTGTCGCGGCCTTCAACGTCATTTCCTCGCTGATCATGATGGTCAAGGACAAGAGCGCCGATATTGCCGTGCTGCGCACGCTGGGCGCCACGCGCGGCGCCATCATGCGCATCTTCCTCATGTGCGGGGCTTCGGTGGGGGTGACGGGCACGTTTGTCGGCACCGGACTGGGCATCGTGTTCTGCCTCAACATCGAGCGGATCCGGCAACTGCTTCAGCGCATGACCGGCACCGACCTGTTCAATGCCGAGGTGTATTACCTCGAGCACCTGCCCGCCAAGCTGGTATGGTCGCAGGTGATCGAGGTGATCGCCATGGCGCTTGTGTTGTCGCTGCTGGCCACACTCTACCCCTCATGGCGGGCGGCCAAGACCGACCCGGTGGAGGCCCTGCGCCATGAATGACAACACCGTCAATACCGCCCCGCCGCTGCATCTTGATGGCGTGGTGCGCCGCTATATCAGCGGTGAGGAAACGCTCGAAGTCCTGAGCGGGGCGGACCTTACGCTGCGTGGTGGCGAGATCGTGGCCCTTGTGGCCCCCTCGGGCACCGGCAAGTCCACCTTGCTGCATGTGGCGGGCCTGCTGGAAAAACCCGATGCAGGCTGCGTGCTGCTGGCAGGGCAGGATGCGGGCGCGCTGGCAGATGGCGGGCGCACGGAACTGCGGCGCGACCGGATCGGGTTTGTCTATCAGTTCCATCACCTGCTGGCCGAATTCACCGCGCGCGAGAATGTCATGATCCCGCAGATGATTGCGGGTGTTGCGCGCGCGCAGGCGCGGGCGCGGGCGGATGAACTGCTGGCCGATTTCGGGCTGGCACACCGGCTGGACCACCTGCCGGGCAAGCTTTCGGGCGGGGAGAAGCAGCGCGTGGCCATTGCGCGCGCGCTGGCCAACCGCCCGCATGTGCTGCTGGCCGATGAGCCGACCGGCAACCTCGATGTCAATACATCCGATGCCGTGTTCGATGCCCTGCTCGTCACCGTGCGGGCGCATGGCGTGGCAGCCCTGATCGCGACCCATAACATGGACCTTGCCCGCCGCATGGACCGCATCGTGACCCTGCGGGATGGAAAGGTGGTGCCGGTGGAAGGGTGACACGTTTGCGCCCGGCCCTATAGGGCAGGCAGGCAGGCAGGCAGGCAGGCAGGCTTGTGCACGGCGCAAGGGCCGGGCATCAAAATAGCTGAGGGTAGAGCATGAGTTATTTTGAACGATACAGACATCTTCATATCGAACTGTTTGGCCGTGACGAGAACAACCTGCCGCTGAAGTGGATCAGATGCTACGATACGGACAGGCCGGGCATCTATGATGACTGTTTCCTGATCGACTGGAACGGTTCCATACGGGCGCATGCGATCTGGTATGAAGATAACAACCTGGCCATTCAGCAACATACGGCGCTTTCATTCACCACGCATGTGGATGACCTGTTTCTTCATATGAAGAAAACGCATGAACAGGCACAGTTTTTTATTTTCACAAATGAATATGTGCTGCAGCACAACCTGTTCAGGCTTGAAGGCACGCCACCTTTTGCAAAAGAGCCGGGACTGGATATCAACCACATTGTAAAATTCATGAAGGAAAAGAAAAAGCGCGAAGAGCAGAAAGCCATCGAGAATAAAGCCAGGCTCTCGATGATGAATTTCATTCACCGGATTACAACGCTTTTCTGACGGGGCATGGCCCGCCCCGCCCCGCCCTGATTTCGCCCCTGCCAGCACCATGACAGGGCACGAGAGTGCGCAGGTCCGCGCCAGGCTATTCCGCCTGCCAGAAGGTCAGGCACACGCCCGGTTCATTTTCCAGGCCATCGGCGGAAATTTCAAATTCGAATTTTCTGTCAGGAAAACACCTGTTCAGTGCCATGCGCCAGTATTTCTCAATCTGGTGGGCGAAGATGACCATCAGTTCGATGTCTTTTTTATACCGTGCGTCTTCATCCGTGAGGGAAGGGGGCCATTCTTCCCATTTCTGGAAATGGCTGCCTATTTCAAATAGATTGAGGTAATGTTCCATCTGCTGCCTTTCCTTGAATTCTCTTGGTTTCCCTTCATCTATTTTTATATTTTCTTCTATATATTGTATGGTTTCTTTATTTTTCCATAAAATATAACCGTCTATTTCAAAAAAAATCCCGGGTTTAGCACGCCGATTGTGGCAAGGGCCTGCTCTACTGTGACAAGATGCGTGGCATGCAGGAAAAAATCATGATTTTCGAAAGGAGCGGTGAATAATTCCAAAATATTCTCATCAAGACCATTTTTGCAAATCTTCATGTGCCTGTTCCTTATGTATTGAGCATGAATGGAAATATTAAAGAGTTATTTCTGGCAGAATGTGATAACGGGACCATAATCCTGCTCGTCATGGAAATATTTTACGGCAAATTCCCGCTCAGGAAATTTCTGCCTTAAAACCATATCCCATGAAAGCCGGACAACCTTGCCTATTTCCTCAAAAACCATATCAGGAACGTCCCCGCTGAAGCATTCAAACACTTCGTAAAGGAACGTGTTGTTCATACTTTCTTCAATTGTTCTTTTATCATTCCTATAGTTTTTGCGGGCATCCAGAAAATTGCTTTCGGTATAATAATACTCCAGAAGGAAGCACCCATCCACCACGATAATGGAGGGGAACAGCAGCGCACAGAAAGCCAGTGATGTGTAAGGGCTGCAATTGCTGACAATATAGGCCAGCTTGTCTTGCGCGCTGCCCGGTTCCATTGCATTCATGATTGAATTGACATTTTCAATACAGGGCAGGGAATCAACGAGTTCGGTTTTCATAATATCACCTCTCCGCAAAAGGCATTGTGTAGCGGATTGCCGCATGGCCACAACTGCCTTGGTCGTGCACCACCTTTGCTGCCTTACGGCCGTGTCCGGGGAGTGCACATCGCGCCCCGAGTGGGGTAGAATGGCTGCATGTCCCATGCCGATTTTGTCCATCTGCGCGTCCACTCCGCCTATTCCCTGAGCCAGGGGGCCATCCGCGTGCCTGAACTGGTGGCGCTGGCGCATGACATGCGCATGCCCGCCGTTGCCATAACCGATACGGGCAACATGTTTGGCGCGCTCGAATTCTCGCAGTATTGCGGCAAGAAAGGCGTGCAGCCCATCATCGGCTGCCAGCTCGCACTCCCCTCGCGTAGCGACAAACCCGGCATGCCCGCCGAGCCACTGGCGCTGCTGGCCCGCAACGCGGAGGGGCTGGCCAACCTGCAGTTCCTGTCCTCGGCCGGGTTTTTGCAGCACGAGACGGACGAGCCAACCGTAACACTCGACCAGTTATGCGAACGTGCGGGTGGGCTGTTCCTGCTCACCGGCGGCAGCCGTGGCCCGCTGTTCCACATGCTGGCCGAAGGGCAGGAGAAAGAAGCCGCCCGATTCATGGACCGCCTGCATGAGGCCTATGGCAGCCATATGGCGGTTGAACTGCACCGCCACGGGCAGGCGGCCGAGCGCGCGGTGGAGCCGGGCATGATCGCCATGGCCGACCGCATGGGCCTGCCGCTTGTCGCCACCAATGAGTGCTTCTTCCCTAAGCCCGACATGTACGAGGCACATGACGCGCTTTTATGCATTGCCCAGGGCCGCACCATGGCCGAGCGCGAGCGCTGGCGCGTCACCCCCGAGCACTGGTTCAAGCCGCCCGAGGTCATGCGCGAACTCTTTGCCGACCTGCCCGAGGCCTGTGACAACACGCTCGAGATCGCGCGCTGCTGCGCAGTGCAGGTGGAAACGCGCAAGCCCCTCCTGCCCATGTGCCCCAAGGTGCAGCCCGGCAAGACCGAGGACGAAACCCTGCGCAACATGGCCATCACCGGCCTGAAAAACCGCCTGTCGCGCATGAGCGTGGATGACGAGACGCGCACGAAATATGAGGAACGCCTTGCGTTCGAACTCGATATTATCGCGCAGATGGGATTTCCCGGCTACTTCATGATCGTGGCCGACTTCATCCAGTGGGCCAAGGCGCATGACATTCCCGTAGGGCCGGGGCGTGGCTCGGGCGCAGGCTCGCTCGCCGCATGGGCGCTGACCATTACCGATATCGACCCCATTCCCTTCAACCTGCTGTTCGAGCGCTTCCTCAACCCCGAGCGCGTGTCGATGCCGGATTTCGATATCGATTTCTGCCAGGACCGGCGTGATGAGGTCATCAGCTACGTCCGCAGCGAATACGGCCCGGACCGCGTGGCCCAGATCATCACCTTCGGTAAATTGCAGGCCCGTGCCGCCGTGCGCGACGTGGGGCGCGTGCTTGGCCTGCCATTCGGCATGGTCAACCGCGTGGCCGAACTCATTCCTAACAACCCCGCCCAGCCGGTCACACTCAAGCAGGCGATCGAGGGCGAGCCGCGCCTGCAGGAAATGCGCGACGAGGACGAGGCCATCCGCCGCCTGCTGGAAATTGGCCAGCAGCTCGAGGGCCTGTTCCGCCACGCCAGCACGCATGCAGCAGGCGTTGTGATTGGTGACCGCGAGCTTGTGGAACTGGTGCCGCTCTACCGCGACCCCAAGAGCGAGATGCTGGTCACGCAGTATAACATGAAGTTCGTGGAGCAGGCGGGGCTGGTCAAATTCGACTTCCTTGGCCTGACCACGCTTACCATCCTGCAACGCGCGGTGCAGTTTTTGCATGGCATGGGCATTGAGGTTGACCTGTCCGCCCTGCCGCTGGATGACGAACTGACCTATGACATGCTGGCGCGTGGCGATACGGCGGGCGTGTTCCAGTTTGAAGGTGCTGGCATGCGCGACGTGCTCAAGCAGATGCGCCCGACCCGGCTTGAGGACCTGATCGCCGCCGTGGCCCTGTACCGCCCCGGCCCCATGGCCAACATCCCCGATTACTGTCGCCGCAAGCATGGCGAGGCATGGGAGCCCCCGCACGAGGAAATCCGCGACATCCTTGAAGAGACCTACGGCATCATGGTCTATCAGGAACAGGTCATGCAGATTGCCCAGAAAATGGCGGGCTACAGCCTGGGCGGGGCCGACCTGCTGCGCCGCGCCATGGGCAAGAAGATCCGCGCCGAGATGGACCGCCAGCGCGTGACCTTTACCGAAGGGGCGATGAAACGCGGCATCGAGCAGGACAAGGCTGCCGAGGTGTTCGACCTCATGGCCAAGTTTGCCGATTATGGCTTCAATAAATCGCACGCCGCAGCCTACGCACTGGTGTCGTACCAGACCGCGTGGATGAAGGCGAACCACCCCGTGGCCTTTATTGCGGCCTGCATGTCGCTTGCGCGGGAAAAGACCGACAAGCTGGCCGGCCTGCGTCAGGAGGCCGACCGGCTGGGCATTCCGCTCCTTCCGCCTGACATCAATGCCTCGGGCGCCGATTTTACGGTGGAAAAACTGCCCGATGGCGAGACCTACGGCATCCGCTACGCGCTGGCGGCCGTAAAAAAGGTGGGGCTGGGGGCCATGCAGTCGCTCGTTGCGGTGCGCGGCAACAAACCCTTTACCGACCTTGAGGATCTCGCCGCACGCCTTGACCCCAGGCAGGTCAACAAGATGCAGCTTGAAAACCTGGCCCGTGCGGGCGCGTTCGACACCATCCTGCCCAACCGTGCGCAGGCCTGCGGGGCGGCCGAGACCGTGATGCGCCGGGCGCAGGCCAACGCGCAGGAGGCGGCAAGCGGGCAGATCGGGCTGTTTGGCGGCGGCGGTGGGGCACCCGCCCAGCGAGAGCCGCTGCGCCTGCCGCGCTGTGCCGACTGGCCGGAATTCGAGCGGCTGAACATGGAGGCCGATGCCATCGGCTTTCACCTGACCGGCCACCCGCTGGATTCCTACGGCCCGCTCATGCGCAGGCTCGGTGCAATCCGGGCCACGGGGCTGGAGGCGGCCGCTCAGGCCGGGATCGGGCGCGTGAAGATCGCGGGCTGCGTGGTGGACCGCAAGGAGCGGCCCACGCGCACGGGCAACAAGATGGCATGGGTGCGCCTGTCAGATGCATCGGGCGGGTGCGAGGTTACGTTCTTCTCCGAGGTGCTCTCGCGCGCGCGCGAAATTCTGGTGGCGGGCAATGCCGTGGTGGTCACGGCTGACCTCAAGCTGGAAGGCGAGGCGCTGCGCATTACCGCATCCGACGTGATGGAACTTGAACAGGCGGCGGCGGAGGCGGCGGCGGAACTGCGCATCTGGTTCGACCAGGCCGAGGCGATCGAGCCAATCCGCGACGTGCTGCTCGGCCATGGCAGCGGGCGGGGGCGGGTGATCCTGATGCCATCGGTCGCTGCAACGCAGGATGTGGAACTGACCCTGGCCGAGCGCTACCGCGTGACCCCGCGCGTGGCGCAGATGATCAAGGCCATTGAAGGGGTGGGCAAGGTAGAGCAGTTTTAAATGTTACTTATTGATAACGTATAAATAAATGCAGAATGCTCCGGGGCGGCCCATCGCCTTGTCGTGAGGGCATGAACCTTGCAAGGGCAGGGCAGGGGTGCCATACGCAGGGGCTGCCTTTTGCGCACCATCCCTGTTCATGCAACGCCGGATACAGAATGGACAACGCCATTCCCGCCACCAGCCTGTCGCACCAGAGCGTAACCTTTGCCGAGGGCCTGCCGCTTGACTGCGGTTTCCATCTCGCCCCTGTTGATGTGGCCTACCGCACCTATGGCAGGCTCTCGCCTGCGCGCGATAACGCCATCGTGGTCTGTCATGCGCTGACCGGCGACCAGTACGTGGCCGACCCGCATCCGCTCACCGGCAAGCCCGGCTGGTGGAGCCGTATGGTCGGCCCCGGCCTGCCGATTGATACTGATCGCTTCTTCGTCATCTGTAGCAACGTGCTGGGCGGCTGCATGGGCACCACCGGGCCGCGCAGCCCGCGCACGCTGCCCGATGGCACGCAGGAGCCGTGGGGCACCGATTTCCCCCCCATCACCATCCGCGACATGGTGCGCGCGCAGAAGCTGCTGGTCGAGCACCTGGGCATTACGCGCCTGCTGGCCGTTGTTGGCGGCTCGATGGGCGGCATGCAGGTGCTCGAATGGGCCGCGACCTACCCCGAATGCGTGTTCGCGGCCCTGCCCATTGCCACAAGCCCGTTCCATTCCGCCCAGAACATCGCGTTCAACGAGGTCAGCCGTCAGGCCATCTTCGCTGACCCGCAATGGCATGGCGGGCGCTACTGGGAATGCGGCGAGATCCCGGCGCGCGGGCTGGCGGTGGCGCGGATGATGGCGCACATCACCTACCTTTCCGAGGCCGCGCTGACCCGCAAGTTCGGCCGCCGCGTGCGCCATGAGCCGGGTAAAAGCGGGGCAGGGGCGCCGGGCTCGCTGTTTGGCGAGATGTTCGAGGTGGAAAGCTACCTGCGCCACCAGGGCTCGACCTTCGTGCGGCGGTTTGACGCCAACTCCTACCTCACCATCACCCGCGCCATGGATTATTTCGACCTCGGCGCCGAGCATGATGGCGACATGTCGCACCCGTTTGCGGGCACGCGCACGCGCTTTTGCATCGTGTCGTTTTCATCTGACTGGCTGTTCCCCACCTCGCAATCGCGGCTGCTGGCGCGCGCGCTCAACCGGGTGGCGGCCAACGTGTCGTTTGTCGAGATCGAGAGCGACAAGGGCCACGATGCCTTTTTGCTTGATGAGCCGGATTTTGACCGTACCATCCGTGGCTTCCTGTGCGGAGCCGCCGAACATGCCGGGATTGCCTGACCATGCGCCTTGACCAGCGACTCATCGCCGGCATGATCCGCCCCCGCACCCGCGTGCTCGACGTGGGCAGCGGCGATGGCGCATTGCTCGACTACCTGTTCCGCAACAGCGGCTGCGATGCGCGCGGCATCGAGATCGACATGAAGGAGGTGACCCGCTCGGTTGCCCACGGCCTGCCGGTCATGCATGGCGATGCGGATCATGACCTGGCCCATTACCCCGATAACGCCTTTGACTACGTGGTGCTGCAGCGCACGCTCCAGGCCGTCGAGCGCCCGCGTGAGGTGCTGCGCCAGATGCTGCGCATCGGGCGGTATGCCATCGTCTCCTTCCCCAATTTTGGCCACTGGCGGCTGCGCCTGCAACTGCTCACGCGCGGGCGCATGCCCATGACCAGCGTGTGGAGCAGGCCGTGGTACGACACGCCCAATATCCACCCCTGCACCATCCTCGACTTTTTGACGCTGTGCCGCGATGAGGGGTATGGTGTGCAGCAATGGATGGCCGTTGATGAAGACGGCGAGCGCGCACCGTGGCGGCGCTCGATCCGGCTGGCCAACCTGTTTGGCGAACAGGCGCTGTTCCTGCTGCGGCGCAAGGATGGCCCGCGCCCCTGAATGCGCCACGATGGGGAGACCCCGACCATGGACACACTCGAAGCCATTCGCACCCGCCGCGCCATCCGCGCCTATGATCCCGACCACCGGATCAGCGATGCCGAACTGCGCACCCTGCTCGCGGCGGCCCGCATGGCGCCCTCGGCGTTCAATGTGCAGCATTGCCGTTTCGTGGTGGTGAAAGACCCGGCCCTGCGGCGCGAACTGCGCAAGGTGGCGTGGGACCAGCCGCATGTGACCGACGCCTCGGTGCTGATCGTGCTCTGCGCCGACCGTGATGCATGGAAGGAAGACCCCGCCCGCTACTTCAATGGTGCGCCCGATGCGGTGAAGCGGCAGATGGCGGAAACGATTACCCGCTATTACGAAGGCCGTGAATGGGTGCAGCAGGACGAGACCATGCGTAGCTGCGGCCTTGCCGCCCAGACGCTCATGCTCGCCGCCACCGCCATGGGCTATCAGTCCTGCCCGATGGATGGCTTTGATTATGAGGCCGTGGGCAAACTGGTCAATCTGCCGCCCAATCATGTGGTGGCGATGTTTGTGGTCATTGGCAAAGGCACGCAGGAGGCGCTTCCCCGCGTGGGCAAGCTGCCCGACAGCGAGGTCATCCTGACCGACCGCTTTCCCCCGCGCTGAAGCCGGGCGCAGGCCACGCGCATTAAAAGCTTGCGGTCGTGCCCGCAACGCGATAGAGCATCACGCTCGGGAACGGACCGCGCCTGTTCCCCGTGCTGGCTAGATTGCACGTGTCCTTGACGCGGGGGACACGACCATAAGCAGACTGGACCGGCTTCTATCCCTTACATGATATCCTTGCGACGACAGAACGAGTGTCCCCATGCACATGGGGGCCGATTTCGGCTTCATCTGTCGGTTCGCCACCCGGGCACGCAGCACCCCCAGGGGATCGCTGCCCCGTTTTTTCGCGCCAGGAGGCGCCATTCATGACAACGACGTTTGCCGATCTTCATCTTGCAGAGCCCCTGCTGCGGGCACTGGACGAGGAAGGCTACGCCACGCCCACCCCCATCCAGGCCGGCGCCATTCCCTACCTGCTTGAAGGGCGTGACCTGCTTGGGCTGGCCCAGACCGGCACGGGCAAGACCGCAGCCTTCGCGCTGCCCATCCTTGACCGTCTTTTCCGCGAGAAGGGCCGCGCGCACCCCAAGGGCGCGCGCGCCCTGGTGCTGGCCCCCACGCGTGAGCTGGCCTCCCAGATCGGGGAGAGCTTCGCATCCTATGCCCGCCACATGCGCTTCAGCCACGCTGTCGTGTTCGGTGGCGTGGGGCAGGGCCGCCAGATCGAGGCGCTGCGCCGTGGCGTGGACGTGCTCGTGGCCGCCCCCGGTCGCCTGCTTGACCTGATGGGTCAGGGCCATGTCGATCTGTCCGGCCTTGAAGTGCTGGTGCTCGATGAAGCCGACCGCATGCTCGACATGGGCTTCGTGCGCGATATCCGCAAGATTGTCGCAGCCCTGCCCACCGACCGCCAGACCCTGCTGTTCTCGGCCACCATGCCCAAGACCATATCGGACTTGGCGCATGGCCTGCTGCGTGATCCGGCCACCGTGCAGGTCACTCCGCCATCAAGCACGGTGGACCGCATCCGCCAGGCCGTGATGTTTGTCGATACCGGCAACAAGCGCGAGGCGCTGAAGCTGCTCGTTGACTCGCCCAAGGTCGAGCGCGCCGTGGTGTTCACGCTGATGAAGCACGAGGCCAACAAGGTCGCGACCTTCCTCAACGAGCACGGCATCACCGCCGAGGCCATTCACGGCAACAAGTCGCAGGGCGCGCGTGAACGCGCCATGTCCGGCTTCCGTTCGGGCAATGTGAAGGTGCTGGTGGCGACCGATATCGCAGCCCGCGGCATCGATGTGGATGACGTGACTCACGTGTTCAACTACGACCTGCCCAACGTGCCCGAGAGCTATGTGCACCGCATTGGCCGCACGGCACGCGCGGGGCGTGAGGGCTGGGCGGTCTCGCTGTGCGATGCCGAGCAGCGCGCCTGGCTGCGTGATATTGAAAAGAATATCGGCAAGAAGATTCCCGTGGTGTCCGAGCATCCGTACCATTCGGAAGCTGCCGAGAACTCGACCATGCGCCCGCCCGTGCTCGGTGGCGGCGGTCGGGGCCGTGGCGGCGGCGGTGGCCGCCCTGGTGGTGGTCGCCCCGGTGGCGGCGGTCGTCCTGCCGGTGGCGGTCGTCCGCCCGGTGGTGGCCGGGGTGGTCGCCCCGGTGGCAACCGCTCCGGCGGTGGGGGCGGTGGCCGCCGCGCGGTCTGACCCGGCCATGGCCCATGCTGCATGCGCAGGTGGGCTGCGGCACCCGGTGTGATTGAAAAAAGGCGCCTGGCCTCTGGTCGGGCGCCTTTTTGCGTGGATTGCTGCAGGCGGATAAAGTATAATTTTGGATTAATGATTGTTATATTATAAAATAAAATGATAAATTATACCTGATGCAAACATGTCCGCCGCATATTGCAATATTTATACTGGCAAAATAAACAGCCCGGCGTATCTGTGCCATCCGCTTGTGAAATAAATGAAAAAGCCAGATAATATCTTGCAGGGATGGGGGATGCTCATTTACTGTTCCGGCTCGTTAAGAAAAACCTAACAGACACATTCTTTTTTTGTGGAGCCATCGATTATAGGGAACAGGGCGCAGCCGTAGCGCAGGGGGCAACCTGTTGCCCGCAGGGGTTCTGCTGACGCGCCCCCGGGCATGCATATACGTATTGTAGGGCTTTATGTTCGGGTAATCTGGTTGTTAATCATGTTCAGGGAATTATGGCTGAAGTGGGGCGGGGCGGCATTGATGGCCTCGCCTGCCGGGCAGAAGGCGCTGATCTGCCTGCTCATGGCAGGGGGGGCGCTCATCTGCTGCGCGGTGGGGGGCGTCAGCGTCACGCCCATGCAGCAGGGCTGTATTTCCATTGGCACGGTGGGGCTGTTCTTTTTGCTCAACCGCAGGCCGGGGCGCCATATCACCTGCATTCTCATGATGCTGTCGCTGTTCGTGTCCTTCCGCTACCTGATCTGGCGGCTGGGCAGCACGGTGCAGTTTGCCAGCCTGCTCCAGAGCGTGCTGTCAGTCGCACTCCTGCTGGCGGAGGGGTATGCGCTCTCGACCCTGTGCCTGAGTTATTTCCAGATGTCGTGGCCGCTCCACCGCAGGCCCCACCGCCTGCCTGACAATCTTGATGACTGGCCGATGGTCGATGTGTACGTTCCCTCCTATAACGAGGATCTGGAACTGGTACGCTCAACCGTGCTCGGCGCCATGGACCTGCACTGGCCCGAGGGCAAGCTCAACGTCTATATTCTCGATGACGGGCGGCGCAAGGCGTTCCATGACTTCGCCAAGGAATCCGGGGCAGGCTACATCATCCGCTCCGAGAACAATCACGCCAAGGCGGGCAATCTCAACCATGCGATGAAGATCACGAAAGGCGAATTCGTGGTCATTTTCGATTGTGACCATGTGCCCACGCGCTCGTTCCTGCTCAAGACCATTGGCTGGATGGTGGCCGACCCCAAGCTGGCCCTGCTCCAGACACCGCATCACTTCTATTCCCCCGATCCGTTCCAGCGCAATCTGGCTGCGGGCTATGACGTGCCGCCAGAGGGCAACATGTTCTATGGCCTGGTGCAGGACGGCAATGATTTCTGGGATGCCACCTTCTTCTGTGGCTCCTGCGCCGCCATCCGCCGCTCGGCGCTGCTCAGCGTGGGCGGGTTCGCAACCGAGACGGTGACGGAGGATGCGCATACCGCGCTGAAGATGCAGCGCAAGGGGTGGGGCACCGCCTATCTGCGCCAGCCGCTTGCCGGCGGCCTGGCCACCGAGCGGCTGATCCTGCATATCGGCCAGCGCGTGCGCTGGGCGCGCGGCATGCTCCAGATCATGCGGCTTGATAACCCCATGCTCGGCCGCGGCCTGCGGTGGGAGCAGCGATTATGCTACCTGTCGGCCATGTCGCACTTCCTGTTCGCCATACCCAGGGTGACCTTTCTGGTCTCGCCGCTGGCGTTCCTGTTCCTGGGGCAGAACATCATTGCGGCCTCGCCGTTTGGCATTACGGTTTATGCCCTGCCGCATATCTTTCATTCCATCATGACGCTCTCGCGCATCGAGGGCCGGTGGCGCTATTCATTCTGGAGCGAGATTTACGAGACCTCGCTTGCGCTGTTCCTGGTGCGCATCACCATCGTGACCCTGCTCCAGCCGCACAAGGGCCAGTTCAACGTGACCGACAAGGGCGGTCTGCTGGCGCGGGGCTATTTTGATTTCAGTGCGGTTTACCCCAATGTCATCATGGCGTTGATCCTGTTTGGCGGCATGGTGCGCGGCCTGTTCGGCATGGTGTTCGACTACCACGACAAGCTGGCGTTCCAGTCCTTCGCGCTCAATACGCTGTGGATCACCATCAGCCTGATCGTGGTGCTGGCTTCCATTGCGGTGGGGCGCGAGACCCGGCAGATCCGGCACGCGCCGCGCGTGCGGGTCAAGCTGCCGGTTGATATCTGTTTTGAAAATGGCGATGTCTTTCATGCCCATACCACCGATATCTCGCTTGGCGGGGCGGGCGTTACGCTCAACCTGCCCGCCGAGCTTGAAACGCCCGTCGATATCGAATTGCGCTATACCCACCCCGAGGATGGCATTGAAGTGGCCGTGCCCACCCGCATTCTGGGCCAGCGTGGCTCGTGGCTGCACCTGCAATGGAAGATCGAGACGCTGGAAGAGGAACGGCAGGTTGTGAGCATGGTATTCGGGCGGAGCAATGCGTGGGATAACTGGGCTGACTTCAAGGAAGACCGGCCGCTTAACAGTATCTACCAGGTGATCAAAAGCATCGGGGGGCTGCTTGCGCCGCCATATCTGTGGAATATCAGCCCCACAGGCGATGGCGAGGGAGAGGAGGAAAGCGGAGGCAGGAAAGAGGAAGAAAAGCTGGAAAAGAAGAGCCTGATCGTGCCGCCCACCCATCCCAGCAGCATACGTGGCACCACGGGTGCGCTGATCGCGTCTCTTGTGCTGGCGGTCTTTCCCGCCATGGCGGCTGAACCCGTGCATCCCACGGTTTTTGACCGCACGGGCGTATCATCCGCAACGCCCTGGGGCGACAGCAATTCCGGTGATCTGCCCCCCGTGCCGCAGCCGGTGGATTCCGCTGCTGCCGGGCGCATAGCCGATACCGAGGTCACGCGCATTATTACCTTTCGCGACCTGGGGCTGGTCAACGGGCCGCTGAGCCTGACCGGAATCTCCCCGCTGCAGGGGCTTGACGTGGTGGTGCCGGCCAACCGGGTGGTCACGCATGCAACGCTGAACCTGTCTGGCGCGATTTCGCCTTCGCTGCTGCCAGAAGCCTCCGCCGTCAACGTCACGCTGAACGAGCAGTATGTCGGCACGATCCGGGTCGATCCCACGCATCCCGGTTTCGGGCCGGTCGAGTTCCCCATAGATCCGCTTTACTTTACCGAAGACAGCAAGCTCAACTTCCGTTTCGCGGGTGAATACCGGCGCGACTGTAACGACCTGTATAATGATGTGCTGTGGGCCAAGATATCGGACCAGTCCACCATTACCCTCACCACGGCCCGCATCGCACCCGAACGTACGCTTGCCCGTCTGCCCGCGCCTTTCTTTGACCCCGCTCTGCGGGTGGCGATGCGCGTGCCCATGGTCCTGCCCGCGCCCACGCCTGCGCCCGAGGTGCTGCGCGGGGCGGGGCTGGTGGCCTCGTGGCTGGGCCGGATGGCAGGCGCGCACCAGCTTTCCTTTCCCGTATCATCCGCCCTGCCGGATACGGGCAATGCCATCGAGATTGACGAGAACCTGCCGGTTGATGACCAGGGCCACCCGCCCGCAGGGCCAACCCTGCTGGAAACCGCCAACCCCGCCGACAAATGGGGCACCATCCTTGTCGTGACCGGGCGCAATGCGAAGGAGGTCGAGATCGCGGCGCGCAGGCTGGTGTTCTCGCCCGATACGCTGGGCGATGTTGCATCCATCGTGGTGCAGGATGTCAGCCTGCGCCCGCGCCAGCCATATGACGCGCCTGCGTTCATTCCCACCGACCGGCCGGTGCGGCTGGGCGAACTCGTTGCCGCAAGCGACCTGCAGACCGCAGGTTTTGTGGGAGCGCCGCTGCATGTGCCCTTTCACCTGCCACCCGACCTGTATACCTGGCACCAGTTGCCATTCCTGATGGATCTTTGGTTCCGTGCGCCGGATGGGGCGGTGATGGACCTCAATTCATCGCGGCTCGATATCCATCTCAACCATAATTATATCCAGAGCTATTCGCTCCGCCCCAATGGCCTGTGGCGGGTCTGGTCGGAGCGGATGGTGACCCAGCATGCAGGTGCCGTGGGGCATGTCACCGCCATGCCGCCCTGGCTTCTGTTCGGGCAGAATGACCTTCAGTTCAGCTTCAATACCCGCCCGGTGGACTTTGGTGCCTGCCGCCGCACGCCCGGCGACGTGCAGATGGCGATTGATTCTGATTCCATGCTCGACTTCCGGCGTGGGGTGCATTTCACCACGCTGCCCAACCTGTCCTATTTTGCCGAAATCGGTTTTCCGTTCTCGCGCATGGCCGATCTGAGCGAGACTACGGTGGTGCTGCCCCGCTCGCCTGACCATGATACGCTTGGCGCTTATCTGGACCTGATGGGCTTTTTCGGGTCGCTGACGGGCTATCCGGTTGCGGGCGTGCATCTGGCCAGCACGGATGAGGTCGCGCAGAAACCACCTGCGGGCGATGTAATCCTGCTTGCACCGGTGCAGCAGATGGGGGGGGCTGCGGCACTGCTGTCGCGTTCGGCCTATCATATTGATGACAGCCATCTGGCCGTTGGGCAGAACATGGGGCTGCAGGGCATCTGGTACCTGTTTCAGGACCGGGACAGCGCTGGCCTGCGCAATGGTGTTACGGCCAACCTTGATGCCCCCGTAAAGGGGGCGGCGTTCATGATCGGGGCGGAATCGCCCTATGCGGCACATCGGTCGGTTCTGGCGCTGATAGGCGATGATGGCGGCCGGATCGAGGAACTGGTGACCAGTCTGCATGACAGCAAGGTGCTGCCGCAGATACAGGGTGACCTGGTGCTGAAAAACGGCAGCCAGATCACGACCTACCGCACCTCGCCCACCTATAGCGTGGGGCACCTGCCGTTCTGGATGTGGGTGGACTGGTTCCTCTCGCGTCATCCGCTGTTGATGTATCTATGCGGCGTAACGGGGGCGGTCATGTTGGGCACGGGCGCATGGATGTGGCTGCGCGCGCGGGCGCGGCGCCGGGTGCGTGAACAGGAAAAAGCCGATGAAGAAGCCCGCATGCGGGGGGAGGGCCATTAGCAGACCCGGCTGGGTCTGCGTGGCAGATTCATAATGATCCGGGGTACGGCGCAGCGGATACCAGGCAGTTCGTGAATGGCTGCCTGTGGATCAAGCGTAGTGGCGCGTCCTGGTGCCACCTGCCTGAGCGGTATGGTCAATGGCAGACGGTATATCGCCGCTTTAACCGCTGGCACCATGCAGGCGTGTGGGAAAAAGTTTTCGAGATGCTGGTTGCCGATCCGGGCAATGAGTATCTGATGTTTGATACAGACATTCTGCATGCGTATCAGTAGGCCGCGAACGCAAAAGAGCCATCAGGCTTCAGAGCCGTGCCCGATGATAAGGCCTGACTGCCAGAAACAGATTGATGTGGTGTGAATAGTCAGGATGGCGGAGAGGGTGGGATTCGAACCCACGGTACGCTCACACGCACGGCGGTTTTCAAGACCGCTGCCTTCAACCGCTCGGCCACCTCTCCATAGGGTCTGTTTAGCCAGCTATTCCGCCGCCGTCTAGGGGTTGCGCCGCACAAAAACTGCTACACCCATGGGGTATCTGTATCGTCTTTTGTGTTGATCGGCAGCATGCAGTTCAGTCGGTAGATGTCGGCGCCTACCTTGAACGATTGGATGGCGGAGCCAACGGCAGCCATTTCTCGGCAGCCGGACATTACGTTCGACGCCAGAAAGCGGTTCCCGTGCCGGATATGATGGGGCCAGATGCAAAAAGGGCTCAAAGCTGCACATGACCGTGGACACGCCGGGGCAGTTGCCGGCCCTGTATGCCACACCAGCCAGTCGGGATGATTGCGTTGAGGTGGGACGTCTTGCCGCCGCCATTCAGGATGCGACGGACAAGAGCGTTGAACTGGCCTCTGTCGATCAGGTATATACCGGCGAGAAACCAGCCGGGGCAGCACGGGGCCAGGGGATCGCCCATGAGGTCGTCAGGTTGCCCTGCTAACGCGCCGATGGCTTGTCGAGCGATTTTTCGCATGGGTTACACGATGCCGCAGACTCGTCAAAGATTACGAGCGTGACGCTTCAACACTCGCAGGTCTCCTTGTCATTGCGTTTGCATGCTTTATGCTCAGGAATGCAGTTATACTTCCACAAGGTGCATAATATCCTGCAAGAAGCAGGACTACTGAACTTGCATCCTCATATTACGGTATTCGTATTTTACAAACCGTGAGGAATAAAAATGGCGACGTTAAAAGGCGAAGTTCTTACGTTATGTAAAGAGATCGCTAAAAAATTTGAGAATTGGGAATTTTCATCAGAGCAATTCAAAAATAAATCATTGAAACATACGACTCTTATAGTAGGTCTTGGGCTCGGATTTCGTCGCGTAGGCTCTCGCGGTGAAGTTACTGTTTTTCCAAGCGTTTATTTAAATAACAAAAAAACAATGTCTCTGTGTAAAAAAATATTAGGGCGGCCAATTTATACATCTGGAGTATTTTTTGAAGAAATTAGATGCGAACTCACTATGTTGCCAGAGTTTGCGGAATATACACCATGCTTTATTCAGGATAGGGTTGGCTTTATACACGATGGCGGGCCTGATGAGCCATATTGGAGAGATATTTCTGAACTTCCAAGTGTTATTGAGCGATTTCTCATGCAAGGAATTTCTTTTTTTGAGAGGCATTATGATTTCTCAAGTGAGAAAAATATGTTGGAGTTCTTGCCAGCAAAATACAAGGTATCTTCGTCTGGCGGTTATCGGGAATATGAACAAAGCCAAGGCGTTATGCTATGTATAATTCATTGTATTCTGGGAGATTTTGAATTTGTAAGGCGATATAGAAGTGATGAATACAAGGCTGTATTTCCAAAAAAGACCGATGATCTGGACAAAATCATAGAGTGCCTTCCTCAGATGGAAAAATCATGGCGAGAAAAAGGGTACGTTTCGGTCTGAAGTTGCTTTTGATATAACCTAACAGGCCCTAATTGGAATATTCACACTCGGGGGCTGTTAGATCTTGAATGATAGAACGCACTGCATGGTCCATCCGGGAGCCTTTGATCGAGAGAAGTCCGTCCTAAGGGCAAGACCTCACTGAGGAGCCTTCGGCGGACTGTCGCAACCCGATACGAGAAGACAGTCATGCCCTTTCTCTCCATCATCCTCATCGCAGCGACAGCAAAATGCATCAAGAATTAACAGGTCTGGTTATATTAAAAGCGGCCTTATTTTCCATGTATAATGAAGTAAAATATTGAAGTATGCATATGCTGAATTTATAATTTCTATATTAATATAATTGGATATCACATAATATGTTTGAAAAAGATGTATTGAATAATATTGAGGGTCCGTGGCTTTTTCAAACAGACCATCAGGTGGATGTTTATAATAGCTATGATCCAATCATTTTATCAGGATCATCAATGCAGACATTTGATGCATTCTACGATGAAATTTATAAAAAGTTCCATGCGCCGGACTATGCAGGCAAAAATTTCAATGCACTCAGGGATATCCTGACAGACCTGTCATGGCTCATAAACAGAAGCCGATATATCGTCTTTTTTCAAAATGCAGAAGAAATACTGATCAAAGAACAAGAAAATGCCTTGCAGGGCTTTCTGGAAATATTAGAGGCAGTAGGCAGCAAATGGAGCCAGCCCGTAAAGAAGGGTGAAGCATGGGATCGACCCGCCATGCCGTTTCATTCAATCTTACAGGTTCAGGCACTTTCCGCATCCTGTTTCCCCCGCGCGGTTCCTGTCATCGGGGCCGTTTAATCCGGCCTGAACAGGGGCAGTGCGCAGGCATTCAAACCAGTTTAATACGGGTTCGGGTTTGATAACTGTTCATGGGCCAGAGTGCGGAAGCGTTCCTGTTCTTCCAGCGTGGCGGCGTGGGCATCGGTTCCGATGGTCCATTGCCGGTCCGGGTAGTGTAACTGAAAGATCTTGCTGGCCAGTCGTTCAATATCTTCAGGCGTATAGGACATGAGCCCGTTTCCCGCGCATGGTCAGGCACAATAAACCGGGCCACCCTGTCGGATGGCCCGGAAACATGCAAGGGCGTCAGACGCCCACCATCACATCGGATGCCTTGATGATGGCGGTCGCCTTTTCACCAACCTTAAGGTTCAGTTCGGCCACGGCTTCATTCGTGATCGAGGCGGTAATGGTGCTGCCGCCCACATCAATCGTGACATGCGACGTGGTTGCACCTTTGGTAATGCCGGTAATCGTGCCTGCAAGCTGGTTACGTGCGCTGATTTTCATCGTGTCAGTCTCCCTGGTGGCGTCACGGCTGGGTGTAGGCCCATAAGCCGCATCAATCAAATGGCAGCCGCAGTCGCGTCAGGCGAAGGCTTCATCCCACGTGCCCTGCGTCGCACCCCGGCTGTATTCGGTGGCGCGGTTTTCAAAGAAGTTGGTGTGCTCCACCGCGTTCATCATTTCGTCAATCCACGGCAGCGGATTGCTCGGCACGTCATAGATCGGGCTGAGTTCGAGGCCGATCAGGCGGCGGTTGGCAATGAAGCGGATATACTGCTTGACCTCATCGGCGCTCAGCCCCTGCACCGGCCCCATGCGGAAGGCGAGGTCGATGAAGCGGTCCTCGTTGGTCACGATCTCGCGGCAGGCGGTGTGGATGGCGGCAGCCACGGCGGGCTTGTCGATCTGGTGGCCGAATTCCTGCATGTAGGTCTTGAACAGGCGCGTGACGGATTCAACGTGCAGGCTCTCGTCGCGCACCGACCACGTCACGACCTGGCCCATGCCCTTCATCAGGTTATGGCGCGGGAAGTTGAGCAGCATGGCGAACGAGGCGAAAAGCTGAAGCCCTTCGGTAAAGCCCGCGAACACGGCCATGGACAGCGCCGTGTTGTAGTGGTCGTTCATGTTGAAGCGCTTGAGGAACTCGTGCTTCGCGGCCATTTCCTCATATTCGAGGAAGGCGGCATATTCCGTCTCGGGCATGCCGATGGTGTCGAGCAGGTGGGAATAGGCGGCCTGATGGATGCTTTCCATGTTGGTGAACGCCGAGAGCATCATGCGCACTTCGGTCGGTTTGAAGCGGGGCATGTACAGGTCGATATAGGCGTTCTCGACCTCGGTATCCTGCTGGGTGAACAGCCGGAAGATCTGGGTGACCAGATAGCGCTCGGTTTCGGACAGGTTGTTGTTCCAGTCCTTCACGTCATCGCCCAGCGGAATTTCCTCGGGCAGCCAGTGCAACTGCTGCTGGGTCTGCCATGCCTCATACGCCCAGGGGTAGCGGAAAGGCTTGTAGACCGGGCTGGGCGAGAGAAGATTCGGTGTGTCTTTGCTCATGAGTCGTCCCTTTGCCACAAAAACAGGAAGCCATTTTATCTGGGCCTACGGTTTAGAGGGCGGTTGCGTTCCATGCCAGCAGACATCTGTCAAATTTTAAAAGTTTTTGGTGAAGCTTTTTTCAAAAAGCTTCGAAGAATGCTGCTTTTTTGAAAAAATGCAGCACCCAAAAACTTTTTATTTTGGTCATGGTCTTTCATCGGCATGGGCCGAGGGGCTGGCGCGCAGGGGCGGTCCCTGTATGCCCTCATCATTATGGTGGCTCGGCTCGGGGCCATAACAGCCGGCAAGCAGCAGGGGCAGGAGCAGAATGGCGAGGGGGCAGGGGATCAGGCGCATCGTGATCTCCGGTGAATACCGGCTGAACGTGGCAGGCAGGCGGAAGTTTGGGCGGGCGTGCAATCCATTTTGTTTCCGCATGCCGGTGCGATACACCGGGCGCGGACACAAGGCACGATGGGCAGGGTGAATGCGTCACGTTGAGCAATGGATGCGCAGGATTGCAACCGGGCTGGTCATGCCCATGCCCCTGCTGCTGCTTTATGCCCTTGCCCCTGCGGAAATTGCCATGACCACCGTGGCCGTCCTGTTCGTGGCCCACAGCCTGCTGAAGCGCGACTGGACCTGGCTGCGGCAGGGCTGGGTGGCGGCGGCTGCGTTGCTGTGGGTGCAGATTGTGCTGGCCTCCCTCCTTGCCGGGCATGGCGTGATGCAGGCGATCGCGTTCGTGCGGTATTTTGTCTTTGTCGCGGCCCTTCAGCACTGGGTTCTGCCCGATCCCCGCACGCGCCAGATGCTGGTCCGGGCTTATGGGGCCGTGGCCATATGGCTGGTGGCCGGGTGCTGGCAGCAATATCTGTGCGGGCGCAATTTCATGGGGTACGGACGCTGGGCGGATGGCGCGCTGCTCGGCCCGCTATGGGCGCCACGCGCGGGGCATGCGCTGGTCATGACGGCGCTGCCGGGCCTGTTTCCGCTTGCGATTGACCGCGCGCGGCGCGAGGGCGCGCGGGGGCGGATCATGGCCGGGGCGCTGCTGGTGGGGCTGGTGGTGACCATGGTCCTGATTGCCCAGCGCATGCCGCTTTTGCGCTTGCTGCTGGCCATGGGGCTGTGTGGCCTACTGGTGCCCCGCCTGCGCGCCGTGGTGGGGGTGACAGGCGTGCTGGGGGCGGGGGCCGTGGCCCTGTCGCCGCTGCTGGCCCCGCAGGCGTACCATAAGCTGGTGCTCAACTTTGTCGCGCATATGCAGGGTTTTGCCGATAGCCCGTATGGCATGCTGTTCATCCGCGCGGGCGTGATGATCGAACGGCACCCCTGGTTCGGGCTGGGGTTTGACGGGTTCCGGCATGCCTGCCCCGATCCGGCGTATTTTCATGGCCTGCCTTGGCTTGGCGTGCGCGAAGGCGTGCATGGCGCGGCCGTGGGGTGCAACCTGCATCCGCATAATTTCTACCTGCTCATGGGCACCATGGGCGGCGTGCCGGCCATGGTGCTGTTTGCAGCCTTTGCCGCCTGCGTGCTGGCGCGGGCATGGAGGGGGCTTGGGGCTGCAACAGCCACGCGCGATCCGCAACGGCTGATGCTGGCGGTGGCGTGCGTGGTGGTACTGTGGCCGTTGCAGTCAACGAGTTCGTTCCTGACCCAGCCCACGGCGGGGTGGCTGTTCATGGCGATCGGCTGGGCGCTGGCCTGTGTTCCGCCTGCCTCTCATTTGCAATCCATGCGCGGCAGGGACTAGCCCCCGGAGCCTCGGCGCACTAGAGTGCCCGGCGCGGTCGGTCCGGATGCCCCTCCGGCCCGCGACCGTTCTTGAATCAAGGGAGCCTGCGCCATCGTTTCCCCCTGTTGTTCTGTAGGAACGTGTCCGGTTTCGCGCCGGGCGCGGGTATCTGTGCGTGTGGTGACCCATGGCAACTGAATCGGGCGATGCGCTCAAGCGTATTTTTGGCAATACGGGCTTCCTGATCGCAGGCCGCGCGACCAATGCCATATGCAGCTTCCTCTACATCGCCTGGGCTGTGCGTGCATTGGGGCTGTCGCGCTTTGGCGTGCTCATGCTCGTCACCACGTTTGGCACCGCCATCTCGACCGCAACGCACCTGCAGTCATGGCAGCCGCTGCTGCATTATGGCACCGATCCCTTCACCAATGGCAGGCGGGCGCAGTTCTCGCGCGTGCTGGCGTTCTGCGTGCGGGCCGACTACCTCAGTGGCGGGGTAGGCTGGCTGGTGGGCACGCTGGGCGTGGCGCTGTTTGGCACCGCCATGGGCTGGCCTGCGGCTGATCAAGGGGCGGCGATGGTGTATATGACCACCATCGCGTTCATGAATTTTTCCTGGTCGGCGGGCGTGTTCCGGCTGTGCAATACCTTCTGGCTGAACATGCTGGTTGACCTGTCGGGCACGCTGGTGCGCACCGTGGGGTCGGGGCTGGGCTTCATGTACCATATGGGGCTGGATTATTACCTGCTGGTGTGGAGCATGACGCAACTGGCCATGTTCACCACCAGCACCGTTCTGGGCCTTGTGCAGTTGCGGCTGGCGGGCGGCATCCGCTTCAACCCGTTTGCCCGCCTGGCGAAAGGCGATGCGCCGGGCATCTGGCGCTTCACCCTTTCCACCAGCGGCAACCATGTGCTGAGTTCGGTTTTTAACCAGTTCGGCACGCTGCTCGTAGGCGGCCTGCTTGGGCCTGCCGATGCCGCCGTCTATCGCGTCTCGCGCCAGATTGGCGAAGGGATCGCCAAGCCCGCGCAACTCATGGTGCCTGCCCTTTACCCCGAATTCATCCGCCTGCGCGACAAACAGGACTGGTACGGCATCAAGCGCGTGACCGTGCAGCTTTTCTTGACGATTGGCGGTTTTTCCGTAGCCCTCATGGGGGTGGCGATGCTGATGGGCAACATCCTGCTGACATGGATGCTGCATGTGCACTGGCATGGTGGCCGCCACCTGATCATGCTCATGCTGGGCAGTGCCGTGCTGGGCCTGGGCATCGTGCCGCTCGAGCCGCTGCTGACCGTGATCGGGCAGGTCTCGCGCGTGCTTCGCGCCCGCATCATCGTCACCGTGACCTACCTGCCGCTGGTTTATGGCATGACCCGGCTGTGGCGGCTTGAGGGTGCGGCGGCGGCAGGCGTGGTGGCGGGGCTGATCATGTTTGGCATCTGCCTGCGCCCGGTGCTGGCCTGGTTTGGCCAGATGACGCCGGGCCGCGCGCCTTCCCCGCCCGCCACGGTGGAAACGCCGGGCGGGGAAGGCGGGACGGGGGCGTGATGACCCGTCCCGATCCCGTCAGAAGCTTGCCGTCAGGCTCACATTGAACGACCGGCCCATGCCGGGCAGCGCGCGCAGGCTGCCGGTGGCGGCGTAATCGGCCAGCGACCAGCCGCCCAGCGGCAGTTCGTATTTCTGGTTCAGCACGTTGTCGATGCTGGCATCGAGCGTCATGTAGCGCCAGTGATACTGCCCGCCCAGCCCCAGCAGGGCATAGCCGGGGGTGCGGGGTTCGTTGCGCACCCAGTCCACCGTGTCCTTGGCCTTGACGAAGGTCATCTCGACCCGGCCGCTCCAGTTCTTCCACCGTTCGTTCAGCGTGACGCTGCCATTGGTGGGCATCTGGTGGTACAGCCCCGCGCCATTGGTCAGGTCCTGCCCGCGCACCCAGTTGAGGTTGGCCACGATCTCGCCCCGGCCAAAGCGGGCGTTCTGCCACAGCCGGTAATTGCCCGAGCCGTTGATGCCGTAGCTCTGGGCATTATGGTTGGCGAAGCCCAGCGTGTAGAACTGCCCTGCGCTGGCAAGGCGGTAGGCGTTTATGTAGTCGTGGGTATAGGTGTAGTAGGGCTGGACCTTCAGGTCCCACCGGTCGCCATCGGGGTCGTGCCAGTCGGCGGTGATGGAGGCGGTATTGGCCACCTCGGGCTTGAGGTCGGGGTTGCCGACATAGCCGTTGCCATCGCCAAACCAGTTGATCATGCTCGTGACCATGGCCGAGCGCCCCCAGGCATAGCGCTCATACAGGTTGGGCGAGCGGGTCTTGCGGGCATAGCCGCCCTCGATGGTCAGGTCGCGGCGCGGCTTCCAGCGCACAAGGGCCGTGACATCGAAGTTCACGTCCGTCCGGCCCCGGTCGGTGGTGTTGAACGCATTGGCCGCCTTGATGTTGGCCATGTTCATCATGCTCATGGTGGACGAATAGCCCGATACCGGGCCGGTATTCATCATGACCAGATCATTGCGAAAGCCCAGCAGCGTGGTCACGCGCGGGGTCCAAGCGGTCTCCCACTCCACAAAATGGCCCAGCCGGTCGCGGTGGCCGTTATTGATGCTGTGATAGGTGTCCGGCCCCATCATCATGCTGCCCGCAACCGGCGGCCACCAGTCATTGAGCCCGGAATGGTCGAACGAACTGCCCAGGCGCAGGGTCTGGCCTTCCGCCAGGGGAATGGTGGCCTTGATGCTGTAGCCTGCCATGCGGGCATTGGTGTTCATGGGCATGTGGGTGGTCTTGGCGCGGTCGGGCAGGAAGTCCATCGCGTGGTCCTCGCGCTGCCAGTAGCCACGCGCCTCAAGCTCGCCCCAGCCGAACGTGCCAAGATACTTGCCGTTGACGAAGGTGGAGCGGTTGTTCGTCATGTCCATGTACTGGTTGGCGAAGCCCTCATGCGGGGTGTCCTGCTGGCCAAAGGTCAGGGCAAGCAGGTGGTTGCCCTTGTGCACGCCAAAGGTCACGGCATGGTTGTAGGTCAGGTAGCTCGTGGAGCGCACAAGCCCCGCATCCCCGCCGCCCTCATAGTCGCCCGCCTGTGCGTAGGAGGCATTGTAGCGCAGGCTGAACGTGTCATTCGCCACCGTCAGGCTGCCCGAGGCGCCATAGCCGCCGCCATTGCTGCGATAGGTGCCGGTGACATGCCCGGTCACGAGCACCTTGCCATGCTTCGCGAATTGCGGGTCCTTGCGTTCGACATCGATCGTGCCGCCGGTGCTGTCGCCGCCCATGCTGACGGGGGTTATGCCCGCTATGGCGGTGGCCGTGTCCACGCTGTCGGGGTCGATGAAGGACAGGGCGGGGTTCATGTGGTTGGGGCAGCCCGAGGCGATGCGCACGCCATCGACCACGGTGGCCACGCGGTCATCGGCCATGCCGTTGAGCACGGGCAGGGAAGCGAGGCCGCCTGCGGAATACGTGCTGACACCGGGCTGGTTGCGAAACAGGCTGGCGGCATCGGGGCTGCTCAGGCTGGCTGCCGTGCGCTGCGCGGCGGAAGGGGACGCCGCCGAAAGCAGGCGGTCGCCCATGGGGGTGCTGTCCGCCATATCCTCGATCGAGAGGCCGGGCAGGGTTACGGTTGTCTGGGCGCGCGCGCCCAGCGGGTGCAGGGAGGCTGCCAGCATGCAGCCGCCTGCGGCCACCGCGAGGGGGGTGGCCGTTTTTTTCATGGAAGTCACTTTTCATGTCCTGAACGGAAAAACGAAAAACGCGCATGCCCGTAAGGGCCTGCGGCAGCGCGTGGGTTCAGGAGATGGAAGGTGGCCCGCAGGCCGGGGGCAGCCCCAGCGGAACAGGAGGGGGCGCGCGGGGCTGGCGGGGGGCATGCCGGTGGGCGGCCCATGCCATGGGCGGCAGGGGCAGGAAGGGCAGAACCACCAGCGCAAGGGCAGGCAGGTGCAGGAGCGGGCAGAGCGGGCAGCCTTCGGCATGGTCGTGGCCATGGGGGGCCGCGTTGCCATGCTGATGGGGCGCGTTCGCCATCACCATGTGGTGATGGGCAGGCGCTACGTGCCGGTCCGCCTGCATGGCGACGGGGGCAATATCTATTCCCGTCAGCCGCATGATGGTGCCGCGCGGCAGTTCGCCGGGCAGGCTGCGGCTTTCAACCAGCAACTGGCCCCATAGCCCCAGGCACGCGCACAGCACCATGACCCAGCGGATCACAGGCATGTCATGCAGGAAGGGGTGGCGGGCTTGGCCCATGATGGACAGGTTCTTTGCGGTTGTAGGATAAGGCGGTAACAGGAGAGTGTTCTCGGAGGTCGGGGGCTATTTGTCAAATGACAAGGCAGCCCGCGCCCATGCCCCAATGGATGGAAGCGTGCAGCAGCAGGACAGAACGGCAGGCCGGATTCTTGTCACGCCAACCGGCCCCGCCGGCTGGCGGCGCGGGCGGCTGCTTGCGGGCTGGGCCATCGTGGCCGCCGTGCTGGGCCATGGCCTGATTGCCGCGTGGCTGCTGCCCGCCCGCACGCCCGTGCCTGCGGCCCCGGCGGAAAAAAACAGCATTCAGGTCTTTTTTGACCAGCCCGGGGTTGCGCCGCCGCCCCAGGAGGCTACGCCACAGCCACAGCCACAGCCACAGCCACAGCCACAGCCACAGCCACAGCCACAGCCACAGCCACAGCCACAGCCACAGCCAC
>NZ_JARWSK010000005.1 GCF_031081985.1 Komagataeibacter xylinus
CTTGTCAAAGAACCGCCGGAGCAGCATCGCCGTCCGGTGAAGGGGCTTTTACGGATATTAGCCCCCCCTGTCAACGCCATGCCAAAAACCCGAAAAACACACGGTATTCAGCCATAAAACACACTTAACATTCACAATCCGCACCAAAAAAAATGCACGCAAAGTGAAAATTATACGAAAAAAGGAGGGGCAAGCCCCTCCTTTCCTCAAATCCGGGGCCACTACCATGAGAACAGCTCTCCATCACGCTGGGCACGCCAGACAGTTCACTCTACCCAAACCACGCGACGGGCACTGATAAAGCGCGCCACTCGCGCGGCAAGCATCGGGCATTGAAACATATTTATATAATAAGACCCGAAAGCGCCCGCGGACTCACTCCGCTTCGAATTGATTTATCGCAAGGCAGATTTCATTAAATGTCACACCCTTATAGGTGGCAGTTTGTGCTACCTTGCAAAACCTTCTTTATAGGGTTGGCAAACAGGGATAGAACCATGTCATCTTGTCTTTAAGCGCGCTGACAGGCTTACTTTAAGTGTATCATATCCTTTTTCCGTATATTGCCCAGCCTCATCAGGAGTTCCATTCATTCCCGATCGCGCTGGAAATGGCGCGCCTGTATAAAGATGTTCGGGTTCACATTGCCAGCCTGACAGATGAACGCGCAGACCGGCTTCACGAGCTTTCGCGTCTCTATCCGGAGTCTTCCGTTACCTTTGATATGCTGGCCATGCCCCAGTGGATCCGCAACCACATAAAGCAGCATGGGCCGACGCCACTGAGCAAAATGGCCGTGCTTTTTCTGAACAGAAATTATTTCAACAAGTTTCAGGCCATTGTCATTCCCGAGCGCACCTCGCTCTATTTACGCAAGATGGGAGTGCACAACCCCCGCCTTATCTGGACCCGGCATGGCGCCGGAGACAGGGCCATCGGCTTTACCAATGACGTGCGGAAATTCGACTATATCCTGATGGCGGGCCACAAGGTTGAAGAGCGGCTGCTCCATGCGGGCACATTGCGCAAGGGGCACTATACCACTGGAATCTATGCAAAATTTGACATGGTGCGACGACTTCACGTTCAGGCACGCCCGCTTTTTGATAATGGGCGCCCCACGGTTCTCTACAACCCGCACTTCAGTCGCAGCCTGTCTTCATGGCCACGATTTGGCATGAAATTGCTGCGATATTTTGCGCAGCAGGAAAAATATAACCTCATCTTTGCCCCGCATTACCGGCTTTTCGATACAAATCGTGAGAAAAGCATGGAAATCCTGGCGCCTTTTACCCAGTTTCCCCATATGATCATTGACCTTGGCAGCGACAAAAGCGTCGACATGACCTATACCATGGCTGCCGATCTCTATCTGGGTGATGTCAGCAGTCAGGTCAGTGAATTCCTTATAAAACCGCGCCCCTGCCTTTTCCTTAACGCGCACCGGACCCCATGGCGCGGCGACCCCAATTATGAGAACTGGACCCTTGGCCCGGTCGTGGAAAACGTGGAAACAGCAGGCAATGACCTTGACAATGCTTTCCTGTCACATGCAAATTTCCTTGATCGGCAAAAAGAGTATATACACGACACATTCGGGTTTGAGCCGCCGGCAGATACGGCGGCCAAAGGCGCGAAATCGATTATTGACTTTTTGAGGGTAATTGGTTGAACACCGCCCATTCGCCGTTTCAAGATACGTCTGTGGAAGTCAAATTACCGGAAATGATAAGCCTCCCGACCCCCTCCGATTCTGGTCTGCCTCGTCGTTACGGCGATTTTTCGTCGTTTCCGGCTGCGCTGGACTATGCCGCCCAGGGCAAGAGCGGCTTCAACATCTATTCCGGCAAGGGCGTCCTGCTCGAAACGCTGCCTTACAGCACGTTGCGCGAACAGGCGATCGAGACCGGCAGGCGCCTACTGTCACTCGGGCTTGAACCGGGCGACCGGGTGGCCGTCGTAGCGGAAAGCGATGGTGACTTTGCCCGTATCTTCTTTGGCTGCCAGTATGCAGGCTTGGTGCCCGCGCCCCTGCCGCTGCCGGTCGCCTTTGGCGGGCGCGAGGGCTATGTCGGCACCCTGCGCGGCATGATCGAGGGCGCTGCGGCATCGGCCGTGGTCATCGCCTCGATCATCGCATCATGGACTGATGAGATCACGACCGGGCTGGACCTGAAGTTCTCCGGCACGCCAGCCGAACTGCTGCAAACGCCCATTACGGTCGAAACCCTGCCCCCGGTCGGGCCGGATGACCTGTCCTATTTGCAGTTTTCCTCGGGTAGCACGCGTTTCCCCATGGGCATTGCCGTAACCCAGCGTTCGGGCATGGCCAATGCACACGCCATTGCGCTCAACGGGCTCAAGGTGCGCGAAACCGGCGATCGCTGCGTGTCGTGGCTGCCGCTTTATCATGACATGGGACTCGTTGGTTTTTTCTTAACGCCCATGACCTGCCAGCTCAGCGTCGACATGCTACCCACGCGTGAGTTCGCCCGTCGCCCCCATGTATGGCTGGACCTGATCAGCCGCAATCGCGGCACGATTTCGTACAGCCCCTCCTTTGGCTATGAGCTGTGCGCGCGTCGCGCCACCTCGATCGAGCTTGATCTCTCATCGTGGCGCGTGGCGGGCATTGGCGGCGACATGATCCGCTATCATATCCTTGAGGATTTCGCCCAGCGCTTCGCGTCCGCCGGTTTTGACAGCGGTGCCTTTACCGCCAGCTACGGCATGGCCGAGGCGACGCTGGCCATCAGCTTCGCTCCGCTTGGCAAGGGCATCTGCACCGATACGATCGACCTGCGCGCGCTCGAGACACAGGGCAAGGCCGTAGCCTCCAATGATCCGGCCCGCGCGCTGCGCACCTTCGTGCTTTGTGGCGAGGTGCTGCCGCATCACGAGCTTGAAGTCCGTGATGCGCAGGGCCGTGTGCTGGGCGACCGCGAGATCGGCACCGTCTATGTGCGTGGCCCGAGCCTGATGCAGGGCTATTTCCGCCGCCCGCAGGAAACCGCCCGCGTGGTCGATGCCGAAGGCTGGCTCAATACCGGCGATCTTGGCTACATGCTCAACGGGCAGGTTGTCATTACCGGGCGCGCCAAGGATCTGATCATCATTAACGGTCGCAACATCTGGCCGCAGGATCTGGAATGGTCGGCCGAGACCGAGATCAGCACGCTGCGCAGCCGTGACGTGGCCGTGTTCTCAGTTGATGAGGATGAAGGCGAAAAGATCGTGGCCCTCGTGCAGTGCCGCGCGACCTCGCCCGAAGCCCGTGAAACGCTGAAAACCGAAACAGCCAGCCTGTTCCGTCGGCAGCATGGGGTGGATGTGTCCATCATCTTGGTGCCGCCCCACACCCTGCCGCAGACTTCATCGGGCAAGCTGACGCGGGCTCGGGCTCGGGCCATGCTGCTTTCCGGGGCGTTCCAGCCGCTGGAAACATCCTCTTCCGTTTCCGTGGTCTGACAAGTCTGGCAACGCATCTATATGCGTTGCCATGTCAGTTCAGGATGGAAAGCAGGACTGGCCAAAAACCTGTTTTTCGCGCATAAGGCTTTGCAATGAAGGGGACCGGTTGCAGTCCCCGTCCCCGCCGCATGCGCGGGGCGACCATTCATGCTGATCCGCTGCCTCTGGCAGGCTGGACATGCCATAAGGATGTAGGAATGAGTGAAACGGTAGCGAGCGTCTCCGCGCTGATCGTGAAGACGCTGCTGGCGAACCCGAAGGTTCCCCGTGATATCAATGGCAGCAGCAAGATCGTTGAGGATCTGGCCTTCGATTCACTGGCCGTCATGAATTTCGTCATGGAAATCGAGGATACCCTCGATGTTTCCGTGCCGCTTGACCGGCTGGCCGATATCCGCACCATTGATGACCTGGCTGCCTGCATCGTTTCCCTCAAGCAGGCTTCCTGACGCATCATGTCGATTTTTTCCAAATATGAAGGGCTGGCCTCCGCCCTTGCGTCCGTAACCGCTGGTGGCGGCCGCAACCCCTTCAATGTCGTGATCGAAAAGCCCATTTCCTCAACGGTGGGGCTGATCGAAGGGCGCGAGACGCTGCTGTTCGGCACCAATAACTACCTGGGGCTGAGCCAGTCACCTGCGGCAATCAAGGCTGCGATAGCCGCAGCAGAAGCCTATGGCGTGGGCACGACCGGCTCGCGCATTGCCAATGGCACGCAGGGCCTGCACCGCCAGTTGGAGGAACGGCTTTGCGCCTTCTTCCGGCGCAGGCACTGCATGGTATTCTCCACGGGCTATCAGGCCAATCTTGGCACCATTTCCGCCCTTGCGGGTAAGGATGACTACCTGCTGCTCGATGCCGACAGCCATGCCAGCATCTATGATGGCAGCCGCCTTGGCCATGCGCAGGTGATCCGCTTCCGCCATAACGATGCCGATGACCTGCACAAGCGCCTGCGCCGCCTTGAGGGCACGCCGGGTGCGAAGCTGGTTGTGGTTGAAGGCATCTATTCCATGATGGGCGATGTGGTGCCCATGGCGGAATTCGCTGCCGTCAAGCGCGAGACCGGGGCCTGGCTGCTGGCCGATGAAGCCCACTCCGTTGGCGTGATGGGCAAGCATGGGCGCGGCGTGGCCGAGGCCGATGGCGTGGAAGATGATGTGGACTTCGTAGTCGGCACCTTCTCCAAAAGCCTGGGCACGGTGGGGGGCTACTGTGTCTCCAACCATGACGGGCTGGACCTGATCCGCCTGTGTTCACGGCCTTACATGTTCACGGCCTCGCTGCCGCCGGAAGTCATTGCCGCAACCATGGCGGCCCTGACCGAACTGGAAAACCACCCGGAGCTACGCACCCGCCTGATGGACAATGCCCGCAGGCTGCATGCGGGCCTTCAGGCGGCGGGCCTGCGCACTGGCCCGCAGGCAAGTCCGGTCGTATCGGTCATTCTGGATGACGTGGCGGTTGCCGTGGCGTTCTGGAACCGGCTGCTTGACCTTGGGGTTTACGTCAACCTCAGCCTGCCGCCCGCAACGCCGGACCAGCACCCGCTGCTGCGCACCTCCGTCATGGCAACGCATACGCCTGCGGAAATTGACAAGGCTGTTGATGTCTTCGCGACAGTCGCGCGCGAGATGGGACTCAGCCACGCCGCCTGAAGAATCCTGCCTGCCGGAGCTTCCATAACAGGTACGGCAGGCAGATCAGCGGATGCTGCTCGGAAAATGGTCCAAGCGGCAGTTCAATGCCGGAGTGCCGCCTGATCTTCCAGGCAATATAGCGCGCGCCCCCTTCAAACGTGAAGGCGCCCTTGAACAGGCGGCTGACATTGAGCACCCGCCCCAGCCGACCGCGCAGCCACCAGCCTTCATGCATGCTGCGCCGCAATTGCGGGGTCAGGCGCGGGGCAAGGCGATCCCCCTCTCGCGAGAACGGCAGGCCATCGGCCAGCCATATATCAGGCAGCAGCGCGCGATAACGCGCTTCACGCCCCTCAAGCAGGGCGGATGGCCTGCGCCCGTTCTCCACCCGCAATTCCGCGCCATAGGTGTGCGCGAACAGCGCCAGCCAGAATGCATCCGCCGTGCCCTGTTCAGGGCCAAGAGCCGCCGCCCAGCGCCCGGCCTGCCCCATGGCGCGCACCAGGCAGCCCAGTATGGCGTCAGCCGCCTCTGGCCCACGCACCCAGACCAGCCTGACCGGCTGGCAGAACCGCGCCCAGATGGTGGTGTCAAGCGTGGCCCGCCCCGTCATGCGCCGGAACTGGGCAATCGACAGGATGGCCACCTTGGCGCGGATGATGCGCCCGCCCACCGGGATCTCGTGGTATTCAACATTGGGCGGCAAAAGGCGATTGGCCTCACGCGCGAAGTAACCAGAGGTCCAGTCTTCCAGCCGTTCCACGATGACATAAAAGTCCAGCACGCCATCAGGGTCGGGTTCGCGCAGCACGGAGCCGTAAAACAGCACGCCCAGGGGCTGCGTCTTACCCAGCAGCTCGCATACAAACTGCGTGACAAAGGCAGGAACCGGCTGGACCAGTTCATTGGCCAGCGTATGGGCAATGCGCCCTGCCGCGGCAAGGCGGCTGGAAGGATCAGCCATGGTCAGCATTCCTCAGGCGTGGATAAAGTCGATGGGTGCCGTGGCGGACAGCATGATCCGGCCAGACGCGCCGGGGGAAAAGACTTCCCCATCCAGCACGAAATCGGATTCAAGCGCCATTTCGATCCGCTCTTCGCAACCGCTGCAGTAATCCGGGTTATGACGCAGCCAGGCCGGGTGCCGCCCCCGCAGCAGCGCCCAGGCCGCAGCACCGAGGCGCGAGGGCTGGCCTGCCACATGCAGGTAATTGATTACATCGGTGCGCCCGCCCGCCACGTTCCAGAACGGCCATATGCCATGCGGCAGGCGCTGGAGCGTGCTGGACAGGAACAGAAAGCAGTTTCCATGCCGCACCGACTTCTCACCCGCCCTGAGCGTAATCGGGTTGCCCTGCATCCATTCCCGCCGTGAGCGACGGGTGAACAGATGCGCGACCGAAGACAGGAACGAGACGACAACCGCCATTTCATGGGAGTAATTGTTCAAGATGGCGGGCTGGTGGGCGAGTTCAATGCCGCGCGTAAAGGCGGCGGCCCCGTGGAACATGCCTACGACCGCAGGCTTGGCCTCGGCCTCGGGCCATTCCACAACAAGCCCGCAACGCCTGCGCACCTTCTGCCGCAGCGTGCCCGCCTCCGCAAGGCTGAGCAGCAGGTCAAGGGCCTTGCGCCCGCGCAGGCCAAAGCCCACGTCACCCGCGATCAGGTTGGTATTGCCCGAAGGCAGGATGGCAAGGGCAGGGAAACGCGCGGGGTCGTAATGGCGATGGATGGCGGTCAGCACATCGCTGACCGTGCCATCCCCCCCATCGACCACGATACAGCCCATGTCGCGCGCGGCCAGTTGCGCGATTGCGGCATCGAGAAGGGAACGGTCGGCCGGATCAATGAAATTCTCTCCCAGAAGGCTACGGGCCATCGGGGCATACGAACTCTTGTCGCCCATATTCCGCCGGCTGCGCGGGTTATAAACAAGCGCAAAACGTCCGGTCACTGATGATTCCATCCCTGTCTGAAATTTGACTTACAGGCCATAAGCAACCATCTGCCTTCTATTGCAAGGCACGAAACGATGGAACGCATCACCACACTGGCAGGCATAACACCGCCCGGCCCGGTTACTGACCGGCCTGATGCAGGGAAAGACACCAGCTTGAACACCATCACCATAGCCCATCTTTCTGACCCGCATCTGCCGACGGAAATGTCGCCCCCGCGCCTGCGCGAGAAGCTGAACAAGCGCGTGTTCAGCCATCTTTCATGGAAGCGGCGCCGCCGTTTTTTGCACCGCCCGGAAATTCTGGCCCGCGTGATGGCCGATATCGGCAGCGCCCATGTGAACATGATCGCGCTGACTGGCGACCTGACCAATATGGGCCTGCCGGGAGAATGCCGCCACGCCCTGCGCTGGCTTGAACAGATGCCCGCCCCATGCACAGTCATACCGGGAAATCATGACACCCTTGTGCATGATAACTGGCAGCAGACCGTAGGCCTGTGGCAGCCATGGATGGGCGCACTACCCTTTCCGTTCGTGCGCCGGGTGGGCCCGGTTGCGCTGATCGGGGTCAGTTCGGCGGTGCCGACGCCCTGGTTCAGGGCCACAGGCCGCGTGGGCGCGCGCCAGGCTGCCCGCCTGGCCGCAATACTGCACGAAACAGGCAGGCAGGGGCTGTGCCGCATTGTCATGATCCACCATCCGCCCGTGCCGGGCCTCGCCATTGCCCGCAAGGCGCTCAAGGATCCCCAGCTTTTCGCCCATGGCATTGCGCGCGAAGGTGCCGAGATGGTACTCCATGGTCATATCCATACCTCCACCCTGTCTTCCCTGCCCGGCCCCGCAGGCGCGGTGCCGGTGCTGGGCATTGCGTCGGCATCGGCACGGTCACATGATCCGCTGCGCGCGGCGGCATGGAACCGGATTACCATCACGCCACGCGATGGAGGGTATACGCTTGGTGTTACAAGGCGTTTCTTTCCGGCGGGGGAACCGGCGGGTACAACGCGGGAAACTATTTTTTGAATGAGTCCTCCTCCGTATCGTTTTTTGGATATAAGCACGCCTAGATGAGCCGCATGTCTTTACAGCACGGGATTCTGGCCAAGCTGCGTCCCACAACCATGGACCGCTACCTGCTGCGGCAGGTCGTGCCGCCGTTTTCCATCGCGCTGGGCGTGGTCATGTCCGCCCTGCTGCTGGAGCGGCTTCTGGTGCTGTTCAACATGCTGGCTGCCAATGGCAGTTCCATGAAGACATTCTTCGGCCTGCTCAGCGACCTGATCCCCCATTACCTGGGGCTCGCACTCCCGGCGGCCATGTGCGTGAGCGTGTTTTCCATTATCCGGCGCATGAGCGCCAACCATGAAATTGATGCCCTGACGGCCAGCGGGGTCTCGATCTTCCGCATCTGCCAGCCCTTCGTGCTGACAGGGGCGGTGTTTGGCGTGCTGGCCTTCTCGCTCTATGGCTTCATCCAGCCTTACGCGCGCTACGACTACCGCTCGGCCTTCTATTTCGCCAGCCATGCGGGCTGGACGCCGCACCTGCAGTCCAAGATGTTCGCCATATCCGATGACATCATGCTCACGGCCGAGAACGTGGACCATGCGGGGTCGCGGCTGTTCCATGTCTTTATCCGTGACAATTCGGACAAGTCGCGCGTGCGCTACATTACCGCGCAGAAGGGTTACCTGTACAATCCCGCCGACGGCTCACGCATGCGGCTTGACCTCGTCAACGGCACCATCGTAACCGACACGCCCGACAAGCCCCCCACCATCACCGGCTTTACCCGCACCACCCGCCTCATTTCCGGCGAGGCCAAGCTTGATGATGAAGCCTATCGCAAACGCGGCGAGACAGAACGCGAACTGACCTTGCCAGAACTGTATTACGGCATACGGCACGGCTACCCCGGCATCAGCCCGTCCTACATGCTGGCCGAACTGCACTTCCGCCTCGCGCGCACGGCCGCCATTCCGTTCATTCCCATCCTGGCCTGCGCGCTTGCGGGCGTGCGCAAGCGCCAGAAGGGCAATCCCGGCCTGGCCATTGCCGCCATCACGCTGGTCAGCTTTGACCACACGCTGCAGATGGGCATGAGCTTCGTCGCCAACATGCACATGTCGCCGCTGCTGGTCATCTGGCTGCCTACGGTCATTTTCGCCGTAGTGTGCGTCGGCATGCTGATCCGGCAGGCAGGCGGCCTGCGCACCCTGCTCTCGCCGGGGCCGCGCCTGCCGCCACGCCAACTTTCGGCAGATGGCCTGCCGCGACGGATGCAGGAAAAAGAGGCATGAAGCTACGCCTGCGCCTGGCCAGCGGCACGGTCCTGCTCGGGTATATCTCGCGTGAGTTGCTGGCCAAGGTGTTCACCACGACCATCATCGTCGTGGCGCTGATGGAAATCCTGGCCCTGCTGGAACAGGTGACCGAAATCATGCACCGTCACCTTGGCCTGTCCGGGGTATTGTACTACGCGGTCATGCACCTACCGCTCCTGTTCGGCAACGCCATGCCCATAGCCGTGCTGATTGGTGCGCTGCTGACGCTGCTGCAACTGACGACATCGAACGAAATCTCGATCATGCGGGCGGCCGGCCTGTCCACCCCGGGGCTGATCAAGCTGTGCCTGCCCACCATACTCGGCCTTGGCGTGCTGTGCGGGGTGGTCAATGACCAGATCACGCCGCGCTCGGAGCAGCACCTCGCCGAATGGTGGAACGCCACGACCCCCGATGCCGCGACGGTATGGCACAACTACTGGCTGCGCGCGCATGATGACCTGATCAACATCAACTACCTTTCGCGTGGCGGGCAGGCGCTTGACGGGGTCTCGGTCTATCACCGCGACCACCAGAGCCTGCTGCAGAAGGTCACCACCCTGCGCGACGTGCATTACATCCATGGCCACTGGTATGGCACGCCCACGCGGGTGGTAAGCGTGATCAGCCCGACCCACGTCGAACTGCTCGACACGCCTGCGCAGCCCGTGCGCCTTGACTGGCCCGATACGCTCACGCCCGGCTACGTGATGCAGATTACCGTCAGTTTAACCCAGTCCATCGGCACCATGCTGGCCGAGCAGAACGATACCATGCCCTCCAGCCAGTCGCCCTCGTTTTTCATAACCGAAATACTGGGACGCATCATGTTACCGGTCACGTTCGCGGTAATGCTGTTACTCGCCGTGCCGGTGGTCTATATCCCCCCCCGGGCTGGCACGCGCAGCTGGTTACCCATATGGTGCCTTGGCGCGGGCCTGCTGTTTGTCGTGTTCCAGGGGCTGCTCCGCGCGCTTGGCAATGCGGGAACATTGCCCTCGCTTATGGCGATATTCGTCGGGATCCTGATTTTCATCCTTGGCGTCATCACCGTGCTACTGAGGATCGAAGAGCGATGATTACAAATACCCTGAAGAACAGTTCCATCCGCACAGGCCGCAGCTTCGACCTGGGCAAGATGAACCTGTCCCAGCTCTGGATTGCCTACCTCACCTACCCCACCATCATCCTGTATTTCGTGCTGGCCATCGCCAGTTACGCGGTCATGGTGCACACCTACACGTCGTTCGCGCCGGTCGCCATCAGCATCGCGGCGGTGATGCTGGTCTACCCGCTGGTCTGGTATGGCATCCATCGCTTCATCCTCCATGGGCGGTTCCTGTACCGCATGAAATGGAGCGCCACCCTGTGGAAGCGCATCCATTTCGATCACCATCAGGATCCCCACCTGCTTGACGTGCTGTTCGGCTCGCCGCTCAACACCATTCCCACCATCGCCATCGTCACCATTCCCATCGGCTACGCCATTGGCGGGCTGGCAGGTTCGGGTGCCGCCTTTGGCGCGGGGCTGACCATTACGTGCATCTATGAATTCTTCCACTGCATCCAGCACCTGAACTACAAGCCGCGCATGCGCTGGATCCAGTTGATGAAGCAGCGCCACGTTCTGCATCACTTCCATAACGAGAACGGCAATTACGGCATCACCAGCTTCGTGGCCGACCGCATCTTCCACAGCTATTACCCCGATGCCCGTGGCTGCCCGCGCAGCCCCACCGTGTTCAACCTTGGCTATGACATCGAGGAAGCCCATCGCTACCCCTGGGTGATGGAAGAGACCGGCTCCCCCCCGCGCGACCGCCCCGATGGCGCCAACACCACCCGGAACGCGGCGTGAGCACGGACATGGCGCTGAATGTTCTCATCCTGGCGGGCAGCAGGCCGGGGCGGCCCGACCCCATGGCGCAGGCGGCGGGTATTTCGCACAAGGCCCTGCTGCCGGTTGGCGGCAGCCCCATGATCAGCCGGGTCATCACCGCCCTCCAGTCGGTCGAGGCCATTGGCAGGATCGCCATCTGCATCGAGCGCCCCGAGGTGCTCGCGGGCATCGTGCCCGACAACGTGACCTTCATCCCCCCCGCCTCCGGGCCGAGTTCCAGCGTGATGAAGGCGCTGGACACGCTGGGCACGCCGCTGCTGGTCACCACCGCCGACCATGCCCTGCTCGAGCCCGCCTGGGTGCGCAGCTTCGTGCTCAAGGCACAGGAAAGCGGGGCCGACGTGGCCGCAGGCATTGCGATGGAACGCGATATCCTGCGCGATGTGCCGGGCACCAAGCGCACCATGATCCGTCTGGCTGATGGCGCCTTCTCGGGCTGCAACATGTTCCTGTTCCGCACGCCTGCCGCGGCCGGCGTGATCCGGCTGTGGCAGAAGCTCGAGGCCGACCGCAAGAACCCGCTTAAAATGGCGCGTACGCTTGGCCTGGGCATCCTGCTGCGCTTTGTGCTGCGCCGCCTGACCCGTGCGGATGTATGCCGCCGCATCGGCCAGCTTTCACACGCGCGGGTGGCCATGATCGAGCTGCCCAACGGGCGCGCCGCCGTGGATGTGGACAAGCCCGCCGACCTTGAACTGGTCACGCACCTGCTCGCATCCCACCCCCTGCCCGCGACCTGATGCCCACGCCCTGACGCCATGCACCGTCCATCCGCGCCACAGCTTCAGTCCGCCATCCGCACGGGTGTCAGCCAGATGTGCCGGATGCATGGGTGGGCGGTCCTGCATGAATTCGTCCTGCCTGATCGCAGGCGGGCCGATATCATGGCCCTGACACCGCAGGGCGACCTTTTATGCATCGAGATCAAGTCCGGCCTGCCGGATTTTCGCGCCGACCATAAATGGCCCGATTACCTGCAATGGTGCGACCAGCTCTATTTCGCGGTCAACCAGGACTTTCCCCACCACATCCTGCCGCAGACAGCCGGGCTCGTGATCGCCGCCACCCGGCCTGCTGCCGCGCAGGCAGCCACCTGCATGGACTGCGCCATCATCCACCACCCGCAGCGCAGCCCGCTTGCCGCCGCACGCAGGCGCAAGCTCACGCTACAGTTCGCCATGCAGGCCGCCGAACGGCTGGGCCGGGTTGACATGCCGCAGGTGGAACATGCGGTGAAAACGGCGTTACGTGTAGAATAGAGTTCCTTCCACAAGAAAGGTTACCCATGTCACAGGCCATCCTGACCCGCTTTGAAGCCGCCCGCTCCGTCGTGCGCGATGCCGCCGCCCTCGCCATGAAAATGCGCCCTGCCCCCGGCGGCCCCAAGGGCACCCAGAAAAGTGCTCAGGACTGGCTGACCGAAACCGATGGAGCGGTGGAAGCCTTCATCTCCGAGCGAATCGGCATGCTGTTCCCCGAGGATGGCTTTCAGGGCGAGGAAGAAGGCCGCACCCGTACCGGCAGCCTGCGCTGGGTGGTGGACCCGATCGATGGCACCTCAAACTACGCGCGCGGCCGCAATCGCTGGTGCATCTCGCTGGGCCTGATGGATGGCGACACCCCCGTGGCCGGCATTATCGAGGCCCCGATGCTGGGCGAGACCTATACGGCGGTAAAGGGGCATGGCGCATTCCTTAACGGCGCGCGCATCCAGGCCTCCCCCGTGACCGACCCCGCCACCTCCCTGATCGAGATGGGCTGGAGCAACCGGGTGCCGCCGGGCGTGTTCCAGGAAAAGATCGACGCCATCCTGAACCTTGGCGCCATGCCACGCTCGGGCGGCTCAGGCGCCATTGCCCTGGCTGAGGTCGCCTGCGGGCGGCAGGACGGCTATCTGGAAATTCGCATCAACCTGTGGGATGTGGCCGCCGCCCTCGTGCTGCTGGAGGAGGCAGGGGCGAAGGTCTCACCCTTCCTGCGCGATGGCGGGCTTGAGGATGGCATCCATATCCTTGCCGCAGCCCCCGGCATTGCCGATGCCCTGTCGCAGGCGGTAGGCGTCTCCCTTAAATAACGGCAATATAGGGCTGGATCATGCCACGCAGGCTTGCCTTGAGAGCCATGATTCAGCCATGAACACAGACCACTCCAGTGCACGGACCGTTTTGTTGGATCAGCCGTGACGAATCGGAAAGGGAGCATGGGTTTGCACAAGTTTCATCTCATCAGGACGTCACTCGCCACGCTGGCCCTGATGATGCCGCTGCACGCCGCGATGGCCGCCAGCATGGAAGAAGAACAGAGCCTGGTGGACCGTGCCACGCTGACCGTGCGCGACATGTTCTCAGGCGCCACGGCGGGCAGCAAGGTTACCCGTTATCTCGCCGAATCGCGTGGCGTGATTGTCTGCCCCTCGGTGTTCCGCATGTCGATCGCCTTCGGCGGCGGCGGCGGCGGTTGCGTGTTCCTGACGCGTGATGCCCATGGCTCGTGGTCCGACCCGGCCTTCTACCGCATGTCATCGGCCAATTTTGGCCTCCAGCTCGGCATGCAGGATGTGCAGGTGATGCTGTTCGTCATGACGGATCAGGGCGTGCAGTCGCTGCTCGACAGCCAGATGAAGCTGAGCGCGGATGTCGGCACGTCCTTCGCCTCATCAGGCTCGGGGCTTGAAGCGGGCACGGCGGGCGAGCACAACACATCCATCAAGGGCGTGCAGAAATCCAAGGGCCTGTTTGCAGGAGCCGCCCTTGGCGGCTCCAAGATGCGGGTCAACAGTGCCGCCAACCGCGCCTATTACAACCAGATTGTAGGCCCTGAGGATATTGTTGTGTCCATGCGGGTGAACAATTCGGGGGCTGACCCGCTGCGCTCCGCCCTGACCGAGGTGCTGGCCACCGCGCAAAGCCGCCCGGACAAGAATGGCCAGACCAGTAATACGACGCAGACCCAGCAGCCGATGACAACCGCGCCGTCTGGCTCGGTAAGCAGCCAGAACCTGCCTGCTCAGTAAGAGATTACCTGAAAACCAGAGAATATTCGGGTGCCGCCTTTATTTAAAAGGCGGCATTCCTTTTGAAGCCTGATGAAAAAGCTTCACCAGACACTTTCTGTCATTGGTGCTCAGACTGGCCCGCGACTGCGCGCCTGCTGGCCCGGAAGGCCGCCACGTGGCGATTATGGTCATCGAGCGTGCTGGTAAAATCATGCCCGCCCAGACCATTGGCCACGAAATAAAGCTGGTCGCCCTGAGCCGGATGGGCGGCGGCATAAAGCGCTGCCATGCCAGGCGAGCAGATCGGCCCCGGCGGCAGGCCAGCAATCACGTAGGTATTGTAAGCCGTAGGCTGCTGCAGGTCGGCACGGGAGAGCGCATGCCCCAGCGGCCCTGCCCCCTTGTTCAGCCCATAAACCACGGTCGGGTCGGACTGAAGCCGCATGCCCTGATGCAGGCGGTTGAGAAACACACGCGCCACCACGGGGCGTTCGGAGGCGATGGCCGTTTCACGCTCGATCATGGAGGCCAGCACCAGCAGGTCATGGCGGTTGACGATGGCCGGATCCACCTCGCGGTTTTCCCATGCCTGGTCAATGGCGCGGTCCATGGCGTGCTGCATGCGCGCCAGCATCTGCGCGCGCGGCATGCCCCATTCGTAATCATAGGTCAGCGGCATGACCGATCCCTCATCGGGGAAGGGAAAGCTGCCATCCATAAAGGGCGCATGTTCCAGCAGGTTCGCGATCTGGATGGCGGAGAGCCCCTCCGGCACGGTCAGCCTGTGCACGACCGGCTTGCCATGCCGCAACACCAGCAGCACCTGATGGATGGAGGCATGGGCGGGAAAGACCAGCTCGGCAGCATGAAACGCGCCATCCACCCGTGTCAGCACGGTAGCGGCCTCGAACACCTTCTGCGCAAGCCAGCCCTGCTCGATGATACCCGCCGCCTGCAGGCTGGTCAGGACCTGTTCTGTCCCGCCATGGGGCACGACCTGCGTGCGCTGCTGTGCCAGCGGGCCGGGGGCATTGTACTGCCGCACGCCGATGAACAGGGTGCCCAGACCTGACAGCACCAGCACGAGAAATGCCAGCCCACATACCGCCAGAACCCTGCGCACACCCGCTCCTTCGCCCTATGCCTGAAATAAAAAGGGGCGCCCTCAGGCGCCCCGGTCCTACACGCCGCGCAGGATGATGCTGGCGTTGGTGCCGCCAAAGCCGAAGCTGTTGGACAGGATGGTGTCGATCTTGCGCTCCTGCGCCGTGTGCGCAACCCGGTCGATCACGCTCTCGCGTGAGGGATTGTCGAGGTTGAGCGTGGGCGGGGCCACATTATCGCGAATGGCGAGGATGGAATAGATCGCCTCGACCGCGCCTGCGGCACCAAGCAGATGCCCCGTGGCCGATTTGGTGGACGACATGGCCAGCTTGCGCGCATCATCGCCAAACAGGCGCTCGACGGCATCAAGCTCAAGGTCATCGGCCATGGTGGAGGTGCCATGCGCGTTGACGTACTGAATGTCAGCCGTGGTCAGGCCCGCGCTGCGCAGCGCGTTCTGCATGGCGCGGAACGCCCCTTCATGGCCTGCGGCAGGCGCCGTGATGTGGTGCGCATCGCCCGACATGCCATAACCGATCACCTCGGCATAGATCTTGGCACCGCGCGCCTTCGCGTGCTCGTATTCTTCCAGCACCACGATACCCGCACCCTCACCCATCACGAAACCATCGCGGTCACGATCCCACGGGCGGGAAGCCTTTTCCGGGGTGTCATTGAAGTGGGTGGACAGCGCCTTGGCGGAGCAGAACCCCGCAATGCCCAGCGGGCACACGGCGGCCTCGGCACCACCAGCCACCATCACGTCGGCATCGCCGAGCATGATCATGCGCGCGGCATCGCCAATGGCGTGCACGCCGGTGGCGCAGGCGGTCACGACCGAATGATTCGGCCCCTTGAATCCGTATTTGATCGAGACATGCCCGGAGACCAGGTTGATCAGGGCGGACGGAATGAAGAAAGGCGAAAGCCTGCGGGCCCGGCCTTCCTTTACCGTCACGGATGCCTCGTAGATGGTCTGAAGACCGCCGATGCCTGCGCCGATCATAACGCCGGTGCGGCAGCGATCCTCTTCCGATTCCGGCTTCCAGCCTGAATCCTCGACCGCCTCGGTAGCCGCGACAAGACCGAGATGGATGAAGCGGTCCATCTTCTTCTGGTCCTTGACGGGCACCCAGTCCGAAAGGGTCAGGCCGCCACTTTCCGTAGGCCCTGCGGGCACTTCGCCCGCAACCTGCGCGGGCAGGTCAGAGGCATCGAACGATGAGATACGGCCAAAGCCGTTCTCTCCGGCCACGATACGCGACCAGTTGCGCTCAACACCCAGTCCGAGTGGGCTGACCATACCCATACCGGTTACGACAACACGCCGCTGTCCAGACATTGATCCGGTAGACTGCATCAACCCGCCCTGCTTCCTGAAAGTAACGATACCTGACTGAATTCGTAATAACTATTGATCGACAAACGGGTCGATCAGGCAGCTTTCTGCTTCTCGATGTAGTCGATCGCGTCCTTCACGGTCGTGATCTTTTCAGCGGCATCCTCGGGGATCTCGACGCTGAACGCTTCCTCGAACGCCATGACCAGCTCGACCGTGTCGAGGCTGTCGGCGCCCAGATCGTCGATGAAAGAGGCATCCGGGGTGACCTTGCTTTCGTCAACACCAAGGTGCTCGACTACGATCTTCTTAACCTTATCGGCGATTTCGCTCATCTGTCTCTGCTTCCTGTCTGCCCCTGAAGAAACGGGCGGTTCGAAACGTGTTCGTCCTGTAACGTCCCTGCAAACCGATGACGTACACCGGCCCGCTTCGGACGAAGCTGCGGGCGATTAGCACGGTTTTGATGCAATCGCCAAGGCGGCGTTTGCATTTCCTGTCCGCACGCCCCGCAATGAAGGGGACAGCTGGGCTGTCAGGACTATCTTTTTTGTCACTTCAGGCCCGCTGTCCAGCAAAATATCACATTGCTCAGACCATCGCCATGCCACCATTGACATGAAGCGTGGCCCCCGTGACCCATCCGGCCTCGTCCGATGCCAGATAGACCACCGCGGGTGCGATGTCACCGGGCTGGCCCATGCGGCCGAGCGGGATGGAGCCGACCAGCTTTTCCTTCTGTGCCTCGGGCAGCACGTCGGTCATGGCGGTCTGGATGAAGCCCGGCGCCAGCGTATTGACGGTCACGCCACGGCTGCCTGCCTCCTGCGCCAGCGACTTGCCCATGCCGATCATGCCCGCCTTGGCGGCGGCGTAGTTGGCCTGGCCTGCATTGCCCGTCACCCCCACCACCGAGGCGATGTTGATGATGCGCCCCGCCCTGCGGCGCAGCATGCCCTTGAGTGCCGCGCGGCACAGGCGGAAGGGGGCGGCGAGATCCACGTCAAGCACGCGGCTCCAGTCCTCGTCCTTCATGCGAATCGCAAGCGTGTCGCGCGTCAGCCCCGCGTTGTTGACCAGAATGGACAACGGCGCACCGGCCTTCTCCTCGGCTGCGGCGACCAGCGCGTCGGCCGCCGTGGCATCCGACAGGTCAGCGGGGCACACATGCAGGCGGTCAGCACCACCCTCGGCCCCGATGCTGGCCGCAACCTCCTCCAGCACGGCCTGGCGCGTGCCTGACAGCACGACCGTAGCCCCCTGCGCATGCAGCGCGCGCACGATCTCGCGCCCGATTCCCCCCGATGCGCCGGTCACCAGCGCAACTTTTCCATCCAGCCTGAACATGAGCTGTCCGTTCCCTTCGGTATCCATCAATCAGAATGCCCCCGGCACGCGGGCCGGAGGCGTTGTTTCAGCGCGTGGCCAGATAGGCTTCGATATCCGCCGGCGTGCCGACCGAGCGGGTCGCGACATCGCCATTGATGCGCTTGACCAGCCCCGCCAGCACCTTGCCCGAGCCGATCTCGACAAAGCTGTCCACGCCCATGGCCACCATGGCGTCCACGCTTTCGCGCCAGCGCACGGTGCCGGTAATCTGGCGCACCAGCAGGTCGCGGATCGTGGCCGGGTCGGTCACCTTGGCTGCCGTCACGTTGGCCACTACCGGCACGACGGGGGGCTTGATCTCGGCCGCGTCCAGCGCCGCGCGCATGGCCTCGGCGGCAGGTTCCATCATCGAGCAGTGGAAGGGCGCGGAGACCGGCAGCTTGAGCGCGCGCTTGACGCCCTGCGCCTTGGCCAGTTCGATCACGCGGTCAATCGCCGCCATCTCGCCCGCCACGACCACCTGGCCGCCGCCATTGTCGTTGGCCACCTCGATGATCTGTCTGTGGGTCTTGCCCGCCTCATCGGTATAGGTCGCGGCCTCGGCGCACAGGCTGGCGGCACGCGCCATGTCCATGCCTACACCAATCAGCGCCGCCATGCCGCCCTTGCCCGGCGGCACGGCGGCCTGCATGGCGTTGCCGCGCAGGCGCAGCAGGCGGGCGGTCTGGGCGATGCCCAGCGCACCGGCAGCGGCAAGGGCCGAATATTCGCCCAGCGAGTGACCGGCCACCAGCGCCACGTCGCGCCTGAGGTCCACGCCGCCTTCGCGCTCGAGCACCCGCAGCACGGCCAGCGAGACGGCCATGAGCGCGGGCTGGGCGTTGTCGGTGCGGGTGAGGTCCTCCATCGGGCCTTCGAACATGAGTTTGGAGAGATGCTGGCCCAGCGCCTCATCAACTTCCTGAAACACTTCGCGCGCCGGGGCGAAGGCCTCGGCGAGGTCGCGCCCCATTCCAACTGACTGACTTCCCTGACCGGGGAAAACAAAGGCTTGCACAGGCATGACTTCCATCCAGACTAACTATGGTTCTTGGGTTCATCCGCGTGATGCGGGCTGGGGCGGGCAGTGTCAATCACCATCACGCCCGGCGCGCAGCAGGTGGCAGCCAAGCAGCAGCACATCCCACGGCAGGGCCGCGACCTCACGCACGCGCCAGAACCACCGCTTGTGCCAGCGCCGCGCGGCGGGCACGGATGGCGGCGGCACGCGCATGACCTGCCAGCCCATCATGCGCATGAGCACAAGGCAGCGTGGCAGGTGATAGGCGCTGCTGGCCACCGCCACCGGCCCTTTATACCCGCGCTGGCGCAGCAGCCGGGTGCAGGCGATGACGGAGGCCAGCGTGTCGGGTGCCGTGCCTTCCACCAGCACGGCATCAGGTGGCACGCCCGCGGCTTCCAGCATGGTGGCCATGACATCGCCCTCCCGCAGGCCCGAAGGGCGCGACAGGCCGCCAGTCGGCATGTACAGCACCGGCGCACGGGCTGCGCCAAAGGCATGCGCGGCCGACAGACGCAGCCACAGGGTGCGGCCCGGCGCGCCATCAGGCTGGAGCCTTGCGCCGAATATGACGATGGGCAGCGGCGGCTGTGGCATGGTCCCTCAGGCAGGCGCGCGCAGCAGCACCCGGTTGAGCGATTCCAGCGTGGTGAACATCTGCGCCCAGATCTTGGCAAAGCGGCTGGCCGAGACACCCCGCGTTTCCATGATGGCGGCAAGGTCGGCCACCGTGCGCTCGCCATCGATCAGCGGCAGGATGCCACGCGCCTGCGGCGGCAGGGCAACGGCGACCTGAAGCGTGCCGAATGCAAAGGGCAGCCGGTCATCACCCCCCATCATACGGGCGAGTTCAAGACCGGGAATCTCGCGCATGACGGGCACGGCACCGGGCGCAAACGGGTCCGCCCGCGTAACCGGCTCGCTCACGCGGCGCACATAGGCGACATGGGTGGCCATGTTGCCTGCCACGTCCTCCGCCACGGCCTGGCGGGCGCGTTCGGGCAGGGCTGCAATCCGCTCGCGCAGGCGCGGGTCGGGCAGCAGCAGGGCGGGGTCGTAGCGGGCGGGTTCCATCAGGCAGCTCGCCGCAAGCCCCGCGCGGTCGAGCAGGGCATGGAAGGCGGTAATGTCATAGGCCCGGTCACGCGGGTTGAGCAGCAGGTCATACAGCCCCGCGTCGCCCCCGGTCAGGTGATCGCCAAAATTGGTGTTCTGCCGCAGCCAGGCGGTGGCGGGCAGATGGCGCATGACACGGCGGGCCACGTCGAGCCGCCCCTTTGGGGCCTCATCCACCGGGGCAAGGCGCTCAAGGGCATCTTGCAGCATGTACACGCCCGTGCGGCCATAAGGCGCATAGACCATCAGCCCCATGCCGCCACCAGGGGCCAGCACGCGCTCAAGGGCCGCAAGCCCGGCATCGGGGTCGGGCAGGTGGTGCAGCACGCCGCAGCAGTCGATGTAGTCGAACGGGCCGGGGGCCACCTGCGCGATATCGGTCAGGTCGCCGCGCACGAAGCGCATGTTCTCCAGCCCGCGCGCCGCGGCACGCTGGCTGACAATATCGAGTGCCGCGGGCGAACGGTCGAGGCACAGCACCTCGCCCGGCCGCCCGGCCCGCGCCATGTGGGTGGCCAGCATGATCGCGCCATCACCCGTGCCGCACCCTGCCACCAGCACCCGCAACGGCTGCGAACGCGGGCGGGTGGCGCCAAACACCCAGTAATCGATCTCGCGCAGGTGGCTGGGGCTGCCGATCAGCAGCCTGCTTTTTTCCTCGCGCGGGTCGCGGGCGGGATAGGGGTACTGCTCGTACTGGGCCACAAGCCCGGCATCACGCCCGTCATGCGGGGCGGGAATGGCGCTTTCATCGCGGGTCATGACGGGCCTCAGCGCGGCAGCAGCTTGCCGCGCTGCCAGGCCTCGGCGGCGTCTTCAGCGCTCATGCCTTCAAAACGCATGGCATGGTCAAGCGCGCTGACCACCTTGTTGCCCAGCGTCAGTTCATCAAGCTCGTCGATCAGGTCGCTGTCCATGTCGCCACGAATGGCGGAACGCAGCAGGATGCGGGCATCCTGCTCCGCGCCATAGCTGCCCTTGGGGTCATCGAGCGCGAGCAGCTTCTGGCCGTAATGCACGAAGGAAGGCTGCCAGGCGGGAATGATCTCGGGCAGGCTGGCCTCAAGCACGTGGGCTGCGTGGTCATGGGCCTCCGCGTCGGGGCGGGCGGCAATGGTGTAGCCTGCCTCGGTCAGGTTATAGGCGGCCACGACCTGGCGCACCCGGTCGAGCAGCGATGCGGGGGTCACGATCTCGCGGCTGACGGGGCAGTCGGTCGCGGCCAGCCCGGCAACCGAGGTCACGCCCGTGGCGGCGGCCTCGGGCACGCCCCAGCCAAAGACGGGACGATAAAGCTGCCCGAAGGCTTCCATGCCCAGTTCGGGGGCCAGGAAGGCTGCATCCACCTCAGGCAGCCAGGCCGAGACGAACAGGTCCACATCGCCACGGCGCATGTGCTCGATCATCTCCGCGCGCGGGGCAACGACGTATTCAATTTCCAGCTCATAGGCTTCAAGCACGCGGGCGACAGCGGCGGCGGAGGCCTGCTGCACGGTTTCATCAAGGTGCCCGAGGGTCACGGTGGTCATGTAGTTTCACTCCTTGGTGGCAAGTGTGCCCGGCCCGTCAGCCCTGCTGCTGGGGAACCTGCGCTGCGTGCCCGGTCTGGACCGGCGCCACGCGCTGGGGGTGCGCGGGTGCAACGGCATAGTCAAATACGAGGGTGGTGACGATATAGGGTGCGGCGAATTTCTTGAAGGCTTCATGCGCGGGGTCGAAATAGGCCGGGTCGGTCACGACCGGGCGGCCCACGTAATAATTGCGATCCCCCTCCGAGCGGAAGGTGACCACGAAGGCCTGCTGCAGCCCATCATCCACGCCCTCGCCGCTGATCTGGGCGCCGGTCTCGATCGAGACCACCACGGGCGCACCATCCTCGCGGCGCGAGGTGCGGGCCAGCGCCATGAACCGGCGCACCACCTCGGCACGCTGGTCATCGGTAATGGTGGGCAGAAAGCGGAACAGCACGATATGGCGCACAAGGCCACGATGAAAACCCGCCGAGGTAAAGCGCAGCAGCCCCACCTGCGAGGCCATGAGCCGCTCGGCCCGCGTGGCGTCGCTCAATGGCGGCTCGGCTGGTGCCTGCGCCGCGCTGGCCGGAGCGGGAACCGGCACGGCGGCCGGGGCCTGGGCTGGAACCGGGGCCGCAGGAGCGGCTGATGCCGGAGCCGGAACCACGGGCGCCGTCGAGGCCGGGGGCTGGGCCGGAACCGAAGCCGCAGGAGCCGTCGCGGTCGGGGCCACGGTCGCGTCCGGGGTGGGTGTTGCAGGCGCGCCATCCGCCCACGCGGCTCCTGCCAGGAACAGGCAGCCCGCCGCGATGATGGCAGCCTGTCCCGCCCTGATGTCACGCACCTTCATTCAGTCTTCATTCCTTTCATGCAGCAGCCATTGGAGGTCAGGCTGCGGCGGTCATCCGCGCGAATTTGCGCTGGCGCATCATGAGCAGGCGGTACACCGCACTGCTGATCAGCCCGCTCAGCCGCCCGTGGGGCGTCCAGCCAATGGTTTTCAGAATCATGCCCGTGACCCGCACGGCATGGCGCGGCTTGTAAAGCCGCAGCACGCGCGACATGTAGGCCGCGATGCAGCGGCGGTGGTCATAGGGCATGGAGGCGGGCTCGTTGGTGGTGTGGAAGGCGGAAGCCAGTTCGTCATCCTCGCTTTCCGTCACCCGGCCAAGGGCGATGCGGGTGCGCTGCCATGCGCCCAGGCGCTCACGCCGCAGGTAGCGCCGCATATGATCATAGAACAGCTTGAAATGCCGGTATTCATCAGCGGCAATCTGCTTGCATATGGCCTTGAGCAGCGGCTCGTCGGTGGCATCGGCCAGCGCGGTGTAGAAGGACGACGTGCCCGTCTCGACCATGCACCGCGCGATCAGTTCCCCCGTGCGTGAGCCGCGTATGGAGGCATCAACCTCAAGGTCGAGGCTGTAGGCCTGCCGGTAGCGGTCGAAGGCGGCCATGTAGTCCCAGTTCGGGTCGGCCAGCATGGCCCAGCGGCCCAGCGCATCGCCGTGCTGCACTTCCTCCACCGCCCAGTTATCCGCCGCACGGGCAAAGGCGGGGTCATCGGCAAAGACATTTTTCAGGTAGCGGGCGTAATCAAGGCCATTACGCTCCACGACCGATGCCGCCTTGATGACGGGTATCATGTCAGGGTCCACCCGTTGCGGGTCGAAACTGTTCCAGTTCATCTGTTCAATGCGCCAGTGTTTCATCGCAACCTGCTCTTGTGCTTTTTCTCCATGAAGGCCCGCCCAGCGCGCCATTGATGAAGAGGACATGACACATGTTTCATGTTTACGCCAATCCTGACACCATCCCACCCCTGTCATTGCGCTGCCAAATCATGCTAGGGGCCTAGCCCGACACCGCCAATAAGAACGACAGATTGGGTCGCCACATGAATATTCATGAATATCAGGCCAAGGCGCTCCTGCGCTCCTACGGCATGCCCGTGCCTGAAGGACATGCCGCCACCACCGCCGATGAGGCCACCACCGCGGCAGAGGCGCTTGGCGCGCCGGTTACCGTGGTCAAGGCGCAGATCCACGCCGGTGGGCGCGGAGCCGGGCATTTCGCGGGCAAGCCCGAGGGCAAGGGCGGCGTGCGCCTTGCCCGCACCCCTGCCGAGGTGGCGCAGGCCGCCCACGCCATGCTGGGCGAGGTGCTTGTAACCAAACAGACAGGGCCTGCAGGCCGCCTCGTGCGCACGCTGTATGTCGAATCCGGCTGCGATATCGCGCGCGAGCTGTATTTTTCCATGCTGGTCGACCGCGTGACCGGGCGCGTGGTCATTGTCGCCTCGCCTGATGGCGGCATGGAGATCGAGGACGTCGCCGCCCGCACGCCAGAGCGCATCTTCAAGGAATACATCGACCCCGCAATGGGCCTGTGCGACTACCAGTCGCGCGCGCTGGCCGTGCGCCTGGGCCTGAAGGGCCGCGAGATCCGCGCGTTCCAGAACGTGGTGCGCGCGGCCTATACCGCCTTCACCAGCCTTGATGCCGCCATTGTCGAGATCAACCCGCTGGTCGTGACCGGATCGGGCGACCTGCTGGCACTCGACGCCAAGATGTCGTTCGACGAGAACGCGCTCTACCGCCACCCCGAGATAGCGAAGCTGCGCGACGTGCACGAGGAAGACCCCCGTGAGCGTGAGGCGGCGGAATACGGCCTGGCCTATGTGGGGCTGGACGGCAATATCGGCTGCATGGTCAATGGCGCGGGCCTGGCCATGGCCACGATGGACATCATCAAGATGGAAGGCGAGGAGCCGGCCAACTTCCTCGATGTTGGCGGCGGCGCCACGAAAGAGCGCGTGGCGGCGGCCTTCCGCATCCTCATCGGCGACCCCAAGGTGCGCGGCATCCTGGTCAACATTTTTGGCGGCATCATGCGCTGCGACGTGATTGCCGAGGCCATCATCGCCGCCTCGCACGAGACCGGGCTGAACGTGCCGCTGGTGGTGCGCCTGGCGGGCACCAATGTCGATCGGGGCAAGGCACTGCTGGCTGAATCCGGCCTGACCATCATCCCCGCCGATGATCTGGGCGATGCCGCCCGCAAGATCGTAGCCGCCGTCCGTAACGCGGGAGCCTGAAACCCATGTCCATTCTCGTCAACAAATCCACCAAGGTGATCACGCAGGGCTTTACCGGCGCGCAGGGCACCTTCCACACCGAGCAGGCGCTGGCCTACGGCACCCACATGGTCGGCGGCGTGACCCCCGGCAAGGGCGGCAGCGTGCATCTGGGCCTGCCGGTGTTCGACACCGTAGCGCAGGCGCGGGCCGCAACCGGGGCCGATGCCTCGGTCATCTACGTGCCGCCCGCAGGTGCCGCCGATGCCATCCTTGAGGCCATTGCCGCTGGCATCGGGCTGATCGTGTGCATTACCGAGGGCATTCCCGTGCAGGACATGGTGCGCGTGCGCGCCGCGCTCGAGCAGTCGGCCAGCCTGCTCATCGGCCCCAACTGCCCCGGCATCATCACGCCTGATGAATGCAAGATCGGCATCATGCCCGGCCCCATCCACCGCCGCGGGCATGTGGGCATCGTCTCGCGCTCGGGCACGCTGACCTATGAGGCCGTGGCCCAGACCACCGCCATCGGGCAGGGCCAGAGCACCTGCGTGGGCATTGGCGGTGATCCGGTCAAGGGCATGGACTTTACCGACGTGCTCGCCCGCATGATCGAGGACCCCGACACGCATTCCATCGTCATGATTGGCGAGATCGGCGGCACGTCGGAAATCGACGGGGCGGAACTGATCCGCGCAAGTGGCACGCACAAGCCGGTCGTGGGCTTCATTGCCGGCGCCACCGCCCCTCCCGGCCGCCGCATGGGCCATGCGGGCGCCGTGATTACCGGCGGGCACGAAACCGCAGGCGCCAAGATCGAAGCCCTGCGCGCAGCGGGCATCCATGTCGCCCCCAGCCCCGCTGAACTGGGCACGACGCTGGCCCGCGTGCTGGGCTGACCCCTGTTTCCGGCGATGGCCCCATAGCAATAAAAGTGTGGTCATCGCCGGTTTTGTATGGCACAGCCGGAAGCGTTTTTTCCACCACCCGCCAGAGGACCAAAGCCCGATGCCCGATGGGAGCAGCCCGGATACCCTGCCCATGCATGGCGCCGCCATGCCCCCCGTCCGCACGGACTGGACGCGCGATGAAGTCGCGGCCCTCATGGCCCTGCCCTTCCCCGACCTGATCTACCGTGCCCAGACCGTGCATCGCGCACGCTTTGACCCCATGGAAATGCAGATCTCCACCCTGCTGTCGATCAAGACCGGCGGCTGCCCCGAGGACTGCGCCTACTGCCCGCAGAGCGCCGTGCACGAGGATGGCGGCGTCAAGGCCAGCCGCCTCATGGCGGTGGAAGAAGTGCTGAAGGAAGCCCGCGCCGCCAAGGCCGCGGGTGCCGCGCGCTTCTGCATGGGGGCGGCGTGGCGCAGCCCCAAGGAACATGACCTCGAGACCGTGTGCGCCATGGTCGAGGGCGTGAAGGCGCTGGGGCTGGAAAGCTGCGTGACGCTGGGCATGCTCGACAACAGCCAGGCGCACAGGCTCAAGGATGCCGGGCTGGACTACTACAACCACAATATCGATACCTCGCCCGAATATTATGGCGACATCATCTCGACCCGCACCTTCCAGGACCGGCTCGATACGCTCGAGAACGTGCGCGACGCGGGCATCAATGTCTGTTGTGGCGGAATCGTGGGCATGGGCGAGGACAGCACCGACCGCGCGGGCATGATCGCCACCCTGGCCAGCCTGCCCCGCCACCCCGAGAGCGTGCCGATCAACATGCTCGTGCGCGTGGAAGGCACGCCCCTGGCCGACAAGGCCGAGGCGGTCGACCCGATCGAATTCGTGCGCACCATCGCCGCAGCCCGCATCACCATGCCCGCCAGCCGCGTGCGTCTTGCCGCAGGCCGCGAGGACATGACCGATGAAGCCCAGACCCTGTGCTTCCTGGCCGGGGCCAACTCCATTTTCTATGGCGAGCGCCTGCTGACCACGCCCAATCCCGCAGCCCTGCGCGACCGGCAGTTGCTGGACCGGCTGGGCATGCATACATCCCACAAACAGGGCTGAACCCGACGCGGCCGGGCGGGGACCGGCCGGGGCATTTTCCCGTGCTGGCCCCTGTTATCTGGCCATGTGCATCACGAAATCTGGAATATGTCCTATACCGTAAAGGAAATCTTCCCCACCCTGCAGGGTGAGGGCGCACAGGCTGGCCGCACCGCCGTATTCTGCCGCTTTGCAGGGTGCAACCTGTGGAGCGGGCTGGAGCGTGACCGCGCGCAGGCCACCTGCCGGTTCTGTGATACGGATTTCATCGGCACGGATGGCCCGGGCGGAGGCCGCTTTGCCGGGGCTGACGCCCTGGCCGATGCCATTGCAGCACAGTGGCCCGGCCCTGATGCCGGGCGGGCCTTCGTGGTGTTTACCGGCGGCGAGCCGCTGCTCCAGCTTGATGCGGCGCTGATTACAGCCATCCATGCACGTGGCTTTGAAATTGCGGTGGAAACCAACGGCACCCTGCCCGCCCCCGCAGGCATTGACTGGCTGTGCGTCAGCCCCAAGGCCGGTGCGGCACTGGTGCAGAAATCGGGGCATGAACTCAAGCTGGTCTACCCCCAGCCCGACCTGCTGCCTGAGCACGTGGCGGGGCTGGATTTCGGGCAGTTCTGGCTCCAGCCCATGGATGATGCGCGTCGCAACCACAACACGGCGGCAGCGGTTGATTACTGCATGCGCCACCCGCAATGGCGGCTGTCGCTCCAGACCCACAAGCTGATCGGGATCCCCTGACCATGAGCGTTTCCCCTCCTCCCCCCTCACGGCCCGAGAATGAAGCAGCCCTGGTCCTGTTTTCCGGCGGGCAGGATTCAGCCACCTGCCTGGCGTGGGCGCTGGCGCGGTTTGGCCGGGTGGAAACGCTGGGTTTCGATTACGGACAGCGACACGCGGTGGAACTGGAATGCCGCGTCACGCTGCGCGATGGCATGGCGCGGCTCAACCCTACATGGGCGCAGCGCCTTGGTGCTGACCACACGCTCGACCTCGCCGCCCTTGGCACCGTTTCGGACACGGCGCTGACGCGCGAGGCGGAAATTGCGCTGACCGAGGGCGGGCTGCCCAACACCTTCGTGCCCGGCCGCAACATCATTTTCCTCACCTTTGCCGCAGCCCTGGCCGCGCGGCGCAATATCCGCCACATCGTGACCGGCGTGTGCGAGACGGATTATTCCGGCTACCCCGACTGCCGCGATGACACGATCAAGTCCCTGCAGGTCACCCTCAACCTGGGCATGGCCAGCAATTACATCCTCCATACCCCGCTCATGTGGATCGACAAGGCCCAGACATGGGAGCTGGCCGAACAACTCGGTGGCAACGCGCTGGTGCAACTGATCAACCGCGAGAGCCATAGCTGCTACCTCGGCACGCGCGGCGTGATGCATGAATGGGGGCATGGGTGTGGCACATGCCCGGCCTGCCTGCTGCGCAAGGCGGGGTGGGAGCGGTTCATGGCACAAAAACACCATGTTTGAACTGGTTTTCAGCCGTCGCTTTTCCATGGCGCACCGGCTGCTGGCAGGTGGCAGCGAGCGCTGCGCCCTGCCGCATGGGCATAATGAATATGTGCGCGTGCACCTGCGCGCCACAAACCCCGCACCGCTTGATGGCCGGGCCAACATGGTCCTGCCCTTCGAACGCGCCAAGAAAGTATGGCACGCCTTCATAGACGGGCATGTCGACCACGCCCTGCAACTGGGCGAGGATGATCCGCTGCTGCCATGGTTCCGCCAGCATGAGCCCCGGCGCGCCGCCCGCATCCTGATCACGCCGGGCGACCCCACGACCGAGATGCTGGCCTGCCTGCTCATGGCCAAGCTGAACGCCTTCCTTGCCGCCGATGGCGGAGCGCTGACCTGTGCCGCCATCGAAATGGAAGAAACACCCACCAACACGGTCCGTTACACCGGCGACCCGCTTGCGGTCCTGCCCCAGCCCCGCGCGGCGCCCCAATGCTGGTGGCGGCGTGCGGACATGACCATAGCCGACACCTGATCCCCCTACCCTGAAAGGCCCCGTTTTTTTCATGTCAGCACTTGCCCGCTACCGCCACGAATGGTTCGGCAACATCACGCGCGACACTCTGGCCGGGATGGTCGGAACGTTCGCGCTGATCCCCGAGGTCATCGCGTTTTCCTTCGTAGCGGGGGTGGACCCGGCCGTTGGGCTTTATGCTTCCTTTGTCATCAGCGTGGTCATTGCGTTCACGGGTGGTCGGTCGGGCATGATCTCGGGAGCCGCGGGCTCGGTGGCGCTGGTCGCGGCGGCGCTGGTGCGCGGGCATGGCGTGCAGTACCTTCTGGCGGCCACCCTGCTGTGCGGCCTGTTGCAGGTTCTGTTCGGCATCCTCAAGCTTGACGTGCTCATGCGCTATGTCTCGCGCCCTGTGCGCACGGGGTTCGTCAACGCGCTGGCCATCCTGATCTTTTCCGCCCAGGTGCCGCACATGCTGCATGTCACGTGGCATACCTATGCCATGATCGCGCTGGGGCTTGCCATCATCTACACGGTGCCGCGCTTCTTTAGCGCCATCCCCTCGCCGCTCATCTGTATCGTGGTGCTGACGGTGGTGGCCATGGCCTGCCCCATGCCGCTGCACACGGTAGCCGATCTTGGCCGCCTGCCTGACAGCCTGCCACATCTGGTCTGGCCCGATGTGCCCTTCTCGCCTGATACGCTGGGCATCATCGCCCCCTATGCGCTGGCCATGGCCAGCGTGGGCATGCTCGAGTCCATGATGACCGCCCGCGTGGTCGATGACCTGACCGATACCCACAGCAGCAAGAAACAGGAATGCATCGGCCTTGGCGTGGCCAATATTGCAGTCGGCCTGTTTGGCGGCATTGCGGGCTGCGGCATGATTGGCCAGACGGTGGGCAACCTGCGCTATGGCGGGCGGGGCCGGCTTTCCACCTTCGTGGCGGGCGCGTTCCTGCTGCTGCTGATGGTTGTCCTGCGCCCGTGGGTGGCGCAGGTGCCGGTGGCGGCACTCGTTGCGATCATGATCATGGTCTCGGCCAGCACGTTCTCATGGGGGTCGCTGCGTGACCTGGCGCACCACCCGCGCACGACCAGCATCATCATGCTGGCCACCGTAGCGGTTGTGGTGGGCACGCATGACCTTGCCGCGGGTGTTGCCGCGGGCGTGCTGCTCAATGGCCTGTTCTTCGCCTTTCAGGTGTCGAACATGCTGTCGGTCACCAGCACGCTTTCCCCCGATGGCCTCAGCCGCACCTATATCGTGAACGGGCAGGTGTTCTTTGCTTCATCCGACGGGTTTACCGATGCGTTCGACCTGCATGACACCGCACGCGACATCACCATAGACCTCACCCACGCCCATCTGTGGGACATGACCGCCGCTGGCGCAGTGGAAGAACTGGTGGGCCGGATGAAGGCGCAGGGCATGCAGGTGCGCCTGACCGGGCTGAACACGGCCAGCGCCACGCTGATCGAGCGGCACACAGGGCTGGAAAGCCTGACCTGAAAGAGAGCTGGCAGGAGGGCATGACCCTCCTGCCGCGCCAGATTCAGACCCGTTTGGCCTGTGTCATGCACATGGTCACGGCAAGGAATAAGAGAACCATGCCTGCATGGACCGGCCTTGCCCGATCCAAAGGTTCACCGCCCTGCATGTCTGCCGTTATTGACGCGGCAGGATGCGCGGATCATTCCGGCCTGGAGGCATGGTAAGATGCTGGCCTTCCGTTCACGGTCCATGTCAGCCCGGGTATAGATAGATTGCCCTCCCACCAGTCCTCCGGCCTGGGCGCGTGCTATCGAGGGCGTTATTTTTTGCTTTTGCCCGTGGCCGAAGTGGCGGCTGGCGGGGCGAAAGGATCGGCCACCGTGCCTGTGCCCGCCAATTTGGCCCACTGGTCGGCTGCCGTCGTATCACCGGCCTGCCGCGCGCTCTGGCTGGCGCGGGCATAAAGCTCGGCTGCGGCCTGTCCATTGCCTGCCTTGGTCGCTGCACGGGCAGCCACGCCAAGGGCGCGGGCCATGTCACGGTAATGCACCTGTGTCTGGCGGATGGTCGCAGCCTGCAGCGCATCCTGCCAGGCGGTCTGGGCGCTGCCGCCGGTGGCGAGCAGGTTGCGGGCTGCCATCTCCTTGGCGTCGGCACTCCAGCTATCGGGCAGCTTGCCGGTCAGCGTCTCGAAATAGGCCGCGACCGAGGCAAGGGTTGCGCTATCGCCGCTTTCATCGGCAATCAGCCCACGGATGAACTGGCCTTTCTCGGCAATGTCAGGGTCCTGCGCGCCTGCGGCAAGGGCGGCCTGTCTTGCGGCTTCTGCCTCGCGGCCCAGCCGGTGCAGCGCACCGGCCTGCACCAGGTCCAGCCCCGTATCATCCGTCGTCTGCCCACGCAGCGCCACCGCCGCGCGGGTTGAGGCGATGGTGGCCAGCGCATCCTGCGGCCTGTTTTCATCAAGCTGCACGGTGGCCAGATTGTAGCCTGCATCGCCTATGGCCGTGACGTCATCACGCGCCACGGCACGCTGGCCTGCCGCGCGGTACTGCTGCTCGGCCACCGCAAGGCGGTCAAGCCCCACGGCATCGTGCCCGGTATCCATGTCCTGCGACAGGGTGCTGTCGGTTGGCGGCTCGGGCTTCTGTGCCCCACCGCAGGCGGCAAGGCCGATGACCAAGCCCAGCGCCGCGTAGTTCTTCTTCATCTTCATGGCTGCACCTTCTGCGCGGGGAGACGGGCGTGGCTTTTCTTCACCTTGTTGCCGCTGCCGCCCAGCAGCCACATGCCCCGCATCTGGTCAACCAGCTTCTGCAGGCTGCTGGCCGTGGTCTGGGCCTGCACCAGGAGCACCGGCAACTGCTGGCTGGCATCCTTGAGGTTGGCGGTAATGGCGGGCGAAGCGTTGCTCAGGTCGCCCGTTGCCTTCTGCACGTTGCTCATCGAAGCATTGGCCTTTTCCATCACGGTGCCAAGCTGCTTCTCGATCGGGGTCAACTGGCTGACCGTGGCATCAAGGCTGGTGATCATCTGTTCCGCCTGGCGGATCAGGTCATCATTGGTCATGAGCCGCCCGATGGAGCCCTTGCCCGCATGCATGTCGGTAATGGTGGCATCGAGCGTTGCCATCATGTGCTGGGCGTTATCAAGAACCGGGATCACACGGTCGCGGATGTCGCTGAAGGTCTGGGTAATGGTATCAGCCGGGTTGGGCGCGTTGGTGGCGCTGAGCACGGCGTAGCTCCAGTCCAGCTTCTCGCCCACGCCCCGCGAGATGTCGATATAGCTCGCACCCGCCACCACGAAGCGCTTGCGGATGATGGCCGTGCTGTCATGGCGGATATAGGGTTCGATATCGGGGTCGATCTCGGCAATGGCATACATGCCACCCGAGGGGTTGATGCGCACGCGGCGCACCGTGCCCGCATGGATGCCCATCACCTCGAGGTCATCGCCAACGGAAAGGCCGCTTACTCCATCTTCAGGCAATACGATGCGCAGTCGGCCCGCGGGCGTGAGCCAGTCACGCAGCACGCCCGCCTCGATCACCGCGCCAAACAGGATGATCAGGGCGACAAGAACGAGGATACCCACCCATTCATCGGCGTAACGGACGCGCACAAGCTGCCGGATTCCGTCTGACTGTTGTTTCTGCACCATTACACCACCCGCAGGGAAAAAAGACCTTCGTCGAGAAGGCGCATGTGGATATTCACCGCCTTGCGATATTCATGCCACGCCGCAGTGGAGCGGACGAACCACAGCACCCCGCAGCCACGGTCGCGCGCGGCGGTCATCGTTTCAAAAAACGGCAGGACCGTCTCTTCTGGCAGCATGTCGGAAATATCTTCCAGTATCAGCAGGTCAGGCCGCCCCATGAAAGCGCGCACGCAGGCCGCCCGCGCCAGATCCGCGCCGGAAAGCCGGTCCGGCGCGGTAATGGGCAGGCCGGGAAAGCCGAATGTATGCCCAAGCTCGGTCGCGCGCTGGACCACGTGATCAAACGGGTCGGTCGTATGGTACAGGTGTGGCAGCATGATGTTGAGATGCGTGCCGAACAGGCTCAGCCAGCTACCATGGCGCGAGATGCGGCCAATACGCCCGCGCAGTGCGTTGAGCTGGCGGTCATACAGCGTGCTCCAGTCCAGCCCCATGAACTTGATGCTGCCCTGCGTGAGCGGGATCATGCCCGTGCACATGTCAGCGAACATGGCGGCGCGCTCGAAGTCACGGCAGTCGATCACCGCGCATTCACCCGGCATGATGCGCAGGTTGTAGGGCGCGGGCATGAGGCCGCTTTCCTCGAACGAGGGCACGGCGTCGCGTAGTTCCAGCAGGGGCGCGTTTGCTGCCATGGTCAGAAATCCAGCATGAAGAGGATATTGACCACCAGCACCAGCATGATTCCGCGGGCGAAGCCGCGCGGCATGATGGTGGCCATCGTATCGTTACTGCTTACGGTCAGCCCCGAAATGCACGCCCCCAGTCCGACAAAGAAACCGACCAGCACGAATTTGAGCGGGATGATGAGATAATCCCACGTGGTCATGGCCACCAGCACGTTGAAGAAGAACGTCCAGACCGATGACGTGATCGCCCCGCTGGCATGCGCCACCACGAAACCCATGAGCAGCGAAACCACCGCAAAGATCATGCCCAGCGTAAAGCCACCCACCGTAAAGGCGAAGGTGCGCGGCATGACCAGTGCCAGAAAGGGATCGATGCCACGCGCCTGCAGGCCGCGCACCTCGCCGCCAAGCACCATCATGCCGATCTCGGTCAGCGACAGCATGCCGCTGCGGCCCATCAGGATGATGCCCACGAGAATGGGCGCGATTTCACGCACCAGCACCGAGACCAGGATCGAGCCGGTCATCTGCGCCATGCCGGCATAACCCAACCAGTACGCCGCCTGCGACACGACCATGAGGCCCGCGAGCGTTGCGGTAATGACAATGCTCAGAAAACCGCCGCCAATCACCTGCCGCAAGGTGGCGCGGAATTCGTAGATGACCGGCCTGCGCCATGAATTGGGCCGCAGACTCTCGCGCAGAGTGCCCCACCCGGCCCCGATCAGCAGCAGCGTAAAGCGGACCTGATGGCGCGTCAGCCGCCCGATGGCGGCAAGCCACGGCGCAAAATGCCCTGCCAGCGTGGCGAAGCGGCCCGTGTCCCTGCTCTCCTCTGGCGGGGCCATCTGGGCCAGCACGCCTGATGCCTCCTGTTCGGGCGGGGGGGGAGCGTTCTCTGTCATCGCCGCCCGGCCAGCACATAGGTGCGCGTCAGCCCCGCGCCGGGAATGAAGAACCGCCCGCGCTCACGGAACAGGAAGTTCTGACGCAATGCGTGGTAGACATCCTCCGTCACCTGAATGGTGCCGACATCGGGCGCACCCTGGGCCATCATCTCGGCCATGCCCATGGCATCGCCCCACAGGTTGAAGGCCTGCGGCGCCTTGCCAAGCATGCCGCCAAAGACGGGGCCAACATCAATGCCGATGCGGAAGACGGGGTCGAGGTCCTCCTTGGCCAGCACGGCCAGCGTGTTTTCACGCATCATCAGCGCCGCATTGGCCATGCGGAAGATAGCCCCCTTGTCGGGGGTGTGCGAGCAGCCCGCCACGCACACCACGCGGTGGCCAAGCATGCGGATGGAGAACAGCCCGCACTGCCGGGCAATATCCTGCAGCATGCCCGCCATCGCATCAATCAGCTTGAGGTTGGCCATCGGGTCGTTCTGGGCCGTCATGACCATGTCGGACAGGCTGATGACCATGATGGCCACGGCCGGGAAGAACCCTTCCATATTGGCCAGGTCCTGCGCCGATGCCTGGCCGTTCATGCCCAGGCTGCCGGGCGCAAGCAGGAAGCCTTGGTTGGGGTCTTGCGCCACTTCATCAGGCGAAGGCTCGGATTCCAGTTCCTCGCGCGCGGCGGCGACCGCCGTGTAATGCTGTGCCGAGAAGCGTGCCGCCGTAACGCCTGCCATCATCTCCACAAAATGGGAGACCACCCCCGCCCGCGGTGCATCCTCGAGCGTGATGACGCCCACGGGGCCGCTGCTGCCCAGAATGGGGCTGCAGAACAGCGCATGGCTGCCAAACGAGCGCATATAGACACGGTAGAACGCCCCGGCCCGCTCATCGGCTGCCGCATTTTCGGTTATCAGCGCATCACCATGCGAGACGGCATCGAAAAAGGTCTTGAGTTCGGTAGTGGCCATCTCGAAGCCACCCGAATGCACATCTTGCTGCCGGTCGTAGGAATCGATGCACATCAGCGTGTGCCCGTCATGCAGGATGCGCCAGATGGCGGCCCGGCGGGCATGGGACTGATCGGCCAGCGTCTCGGTCAGCAGCAGGGCGTTATCTTCGGGGTTGAACAGGTCCGGATAGGTCGCGACCGACTGCAGGGCATGGCTCTCGTAATTGGCTACGGCGCGCGAACTGGCAATCTGCGCGCGCATGCGGTCAGCCCGGCGCGCCTGCAGGAACAAAAGCAGCCCCAGCCCCGAGGCCAGAATCACGACCAGAACGATGAAGAGCAGGTTCTGCCGCCCATCCGCCATGGCGAACTGCGAGAAATCATCCTCCGGCGCCACGAGCAGCAGCACCCAGCTATCGGTGCCAACGGGCAGGTTGGCGGTGATGGTGACGTAATTCTTGCCCTTGACCTTGACCGTGCGCGCGCCCTCGCCGTGAACGCGATATTCATCAAACGCCTTGGTCATGACCGGAAAGTGCTGCGGGTCGAGCTTCATCCTGTCGGGGTCGCCCCCTGCGGCGGCCTCGGCCTCCTGCATGCCGTGCCCTGCGAGCACATGCCCGTCGCGGTCCATCAGGATGGCGTTACCGCTTTCACCGATGCGCAGGGAATTGAGGAATTTGTTCAGATGCGCGAGCGACATGTTGATGGCATAGACATAGGTCTTGTCATCCTGGCCCTTATAGGGAATGGCCGCCGTAAGCGTGAGCTGGCGGGTCACTTCCACGATATAGGGGTGGGTCCAGTGTAACTGCCCTGCCTTGACCGTATCGGCAAACCAGGCATGGCCGCGCGGGTCATAGCTGCCCGCCGGTGTCTGCCACTGCCGGAGCGTCTTGCCGTTGGCATCGCGCAGTTCATGGGTGAAGACGGGGGGCTTGTTCGCTTCCCGTACCAGTGTGGTCAGGGCCACTTCCTGGTCGTTCTCGCCATGTTCGAGCGTGCTGAAATTCCCATCGCCATCAGCAATGTAGAAAGACTGGATCTGCGGCACGTTGCGCATCATGGTGCTGCTGTAGCCCATGAATATCTTCTGTTCCACCGCGGGCGCGCCATGTTCGAGCATGTCACGCGCCACCACGCTGCCAGCCGATGCCGGGGCGAGGAAGGAATTGACTTCCTTGGCGATGTAATCCTGCTGGCTGACCAGCAGTTCATGTGTCAGGGCAAGGGCGCCGGTGCGCACCGTGCGGTAGGAGTGCCAGCCAAAGCCTGCGATGATGGCAATGATGCCCACCACGCCCGCCACGGGCACGCCCACATGCAGCAGGAAACGCTTGGCCTGATCGGAAGGGGCAATCGTGGGATCGACAATCTCGTCCGTGGACAATGCTCTCTTCCTGTTCAACACATCAGGGCCAGTGGAGTGGCAAGACTAGACCAAAGCCACCCGAACGGCCACTCCCTATTGTTACATACCGCCTATTCAGGTCAGCCACACGGGGTCGGACAGGGTGGCCACAAAGGCCTGATGGGCCTCGATTTCCGCTGTGTCGGGCCTTACCCGCACCGCCACATGCCCTGGCGGCCGCACATAGGTGTAGCTGGCGATGCCCCCGCCCCCTTCATCCACCGACAGGCCAAGCCCGCGCTGGCGGCCGCCGGTCAGTTCAAGATAGACCTCGGCGAGCAGCTTGCAGTCGAGCAGGGCGTTATGGGTGGTGCGGGCCGAGAGGTCGATGCCAAAGCGGCGGCACAGCGCATCAAGGCTGTTGGGCATGCCGGGAAAACGCTCGCGCGCCATATCCAGCGTATCGACCATGCGGCCCATATCAAGTTCCGGCAGGCGGGCGCGGGCGAGTTCCGCATTCAGGAAGCCGAAGTCGAACCGCGCGTTATGGGCGACCAGCGGGTCGCTGCCCACGAATTCGAGGAAACCGGGGGCAATCTCGGCAAATTTCGGCTTTCCCTCAAGGTCGGCATAGGTAAAGCCATGCACGCGCGATGCCTCCTCGGGCACGTCGCGCTCGGGGTCGATCAGCACATGGAAATTATTGCCCGTGGGCAGGTCACCCATCAGTTCCAGCGCTGCGATTTCAATCACGCGGTCGCCCTTGAGCGGGTCAAGTCCCGTGGTTTCCGTATCGAACAGGATGGAGCGTTTCATGCGGGTTTTCCCCTGTAGGCCGCCCATGCGGCGGGGCTGGCCGCGTGCATGGCGCGCAGCAGGCGCCTGACCTGCCGCAGCGTGTCATGCCGCGACAGCCCGGTTTCAATCACGATATCGGCCCTGCGCCGCCGGGCGGCATCGGGCATCTGGCGGGCCAGCACGGCATCAAGCTGCGCGGATGTCATGGTGCCGCGCTTCAGCACGCGCGCGCGCTGGATGGGGGCGGGCGCGCTGACCACCACAACCCTGTCACAGATCCGCTCGGCCCCGGTCTCGAACAGGAGCGGAATGTCCAGCACCACCCACCGGCAGCCGTCACGCCGCGCACGCTCGAGGAAGCGCGTGCGCGCGGCCCGCACCAGGGGGTGCAGAATGCCTTCCAGCCCCCGCATGACGGCGGGTTCGGCCAGTGCTGCGCGCCGCAGCACCGCCCGGTCCAGCACGCCATTGCGCACGCAGCCGGGCACCAGCCTTTCAATGGCGGGCAGCGCGCGGCCATGCGGGGCCTGAAGCGCGCGGACTTCGGCATCGGCATCGAACACGCGCAGGCCCGCGCGGCGCAGCAGGGCCGCCATGGTGGACTTGCCCATGCCGATCCCGCCCGTAAGGCCGAGCACCCGCATTGCATTCAGCCCCCCGCGTGGGCCGCGCGCAGGTCGGCATCGAGCAGGGCTTCAACCTCGGGGCCGATGGCAGGCCGCGCGCCAAACCATTTTTCAAACCCCAGCCCGGCCTGATGGATCAGCATGCCCAGCCCATCAACCGTGCGCAGGCCGTGGCGCGTGGCAAGTTGCAGCAGCCCGGTCTGGCGCGGCACGTAAACGATGTCACACACCACAAGCCCGGCATCGGCCCGCACCAGATCAAGCGGAAAGGCGGCGTCATCAGCACCCTCCATCCCGATCGAGGTGGTATTGACCAGCAGCGTGCAGCCCACCAGCGCCTCACCGGCCCGCGCCCAGTCAATGACCTCGATTCCCTCAAGCAGGGCTGCCAGGGCCTCGGCGCGGGCGCGGGTGCGGTTGGCAACGATCACCTGCACGCCACGGTCGAGCAGGCTTGCGGCGATGGCGCGCGCAGCTCCCCCTGCGCCAAGCAGAAGGGCGCGGCCACCACGCACCGCCACGCCATGCGCCTCGACATTGGCCACGAAGCCATCGCCATCGGTGGAATAGCCTTCAATCTGGCCATCGGCGGCAAAGACCAGCGTGTTGACCGAACCCGAGCGCTGCGCCGAACGGTCAAGACGGTTAACGATGCGATAGGCGGATTCCTTGTGCGGGATGGTCACGTTCACCCCCCTGAACCCCGCTGCCTGCAACCCTTTCACCGCCGTATCAAACGCGCCGGGCTGCACGGGCAGCGGCACGTACGCGCCATTGATTCTGCCCTGCGCCAGCCAGAAATTATGCATGAGCGGCGAGCGTGAATGCGCCACCGGCCAGCCGATTACCCCCGCAAGCATGGTGTGCCCGTCAATGCGGGGGCTGCGTTCCATCGTGTTGTTCATGAACGGCGTATCCTGCTCAGTGGCGGTATTCTTCCCACGCGCGGGGCAGGATGCGCGCAAGCCGCGCGGCCCATTCGGCCTGCCCCTCCGGGGTTGCGATCAGGTCCTGCCTGATCTCGATTTCCAGATACGGCAGGCCGCGTCCTTCGGCATGGACCGGCACGGTGTAGTCATTCACGTCCGTCAGCGCATAAGGCTCGTTGCTGCCCACCACCAGCCCGTCTTCCGCCGCCAGCAGGTCGCGCACGCGCAGGCCGAAGGCGGGGTTGCGGTTGTGCAGCACCCCCGTATGCCACGGCCGCGCCTGGCCATTCATGCAATCGGTAAAGCTGTGCAGCGAGACCAGCACCACGGGCAGCCCGGCCTCGAGCCGCGTGGAAATCTCGCCGCGTATCTTCTGGTGATAGGGCAGGAAAATTTCCTCCACCCGGCAGCCTTCCGCATCGGCGCTGAGGTCGGCATTGGCGGGCACCGGCGTGCCGTCGCTTTCGCGCACGATGGAGGTGGGGTGCCCCGGCGCGCGGTTACAGTCGATGACAAGGCGGGAATAGGCCTGCTCGATCAGCACGCAGCCCAGCTTTTCAGCCAGAAGACGGCCGGTTTCAGCCATGCCCAGGTCACAGGCGATATGGCGCGCGCGGTCCTGCGCACTCACCCCCATGTCGCCCAGTGCGGCGGGAATGGCCTGGCCCGCATGGTCGCTGACCAGCACGAAGGGCAGCCCGCCTGCCGTGGCCACGCCATCGAGCGCCGACGGGCCGAACTGGATGACCGGCGACGGGTCGGTCGGGGTCAGCAAACGTGACGGCTCCTGTGCAAGGGCTGCATGGTGCATTGTGGCGTAACGTCCTCTGCCATGGGCGGGTTGGGAGCCGACATTACAGCCCCGGCCCGCCAAGTGAAAGACCCCGCCGGAGCAGCGCGCCGCATCCCCGCCCCGCGCCATGGCCCCATGCCCGCAGGATTGCGGCGCGCCACGATTGTATCTGCCGCGCCGCGCCGGTAGGGTGCGCTGCGCGCGGTGGCATTTTGCCATGCAGGCGCGCCATAATCCTTTTCACACTTGGGGTAGCTGGAACACAGGATGCCGGGGAACGCAAAAACGCTGACGGATCAGGACGCGCACGAGGCGAACGCACAATGGGGCGGCCGCTTTGCCGGGGGGCCTGCGGCCATCATGCAGGACATCAATGCCTCTATCGGCTTTGACAAGGCACTGTGGCGGCAGGACATCGCGGGCTCAAAGGCCCATGCCGCCATGCTCGCGAAAACCGGCATCATTTCCGGCGAGGACGCCAAAGCCATTACCGAGGGGCTGGACCAGATCGGCCGCGAGATCGCGGCAGGTACGTTCGAGTTCAGCACCGCCCTTGAAGATATTCACATGAATATCGAGGCCCGCCTGTCCGATCGCATTGGCGAGGCGGGCAAGCGCCTGCACACCGCACGCTCGCGCAATGACCAGGTGGCGACCGATTTCCGCCTGTGGGTGCGCGATGCGATTGACGGGCTGGACCAGCAGGCCGCCGCCCTCATGCGCGCACTCGCCCGCCGCGCGCTCGAGCACGCAGCCACTCCCATGCCCGGCTTCACCCACCTGCAGACCGCCCAGCCCGTGACCTTCGGCCATCACCTCATGGCCTATGTCGAGATGCTGGCGCGTGACCGGGGCCGCCTGAACGATGCCCGGCGCAGGCTCAACGAATCCCCGCTCGGCTCGGCAGCGCTTGCGGGCACGTCCTTCCCCATCGACCGTAAGATGACGGCTCAGGCGCTGGGCTTCGACCGGCCCACCGCCAATTCGCTCGATGCCGTATCGGACCGCGATTTCGCGCTGGAATACCTTTCGGCCCTGTCCATCATGGCTATGCACCTCTCGCGCCTGGCGGAAGAAATCGTGATCTGGTGCTCGGCTCCCTTCTCGTTCATCCGCCTGTCCGATGCTTTCACCACCGGCTCGTCCATCATGCCGCAAAAGCGCAACCCGGACGCAGCCGAGCTGGTGCGCGCCAAGGGCGGGCGCATTACCGGCGCGCTGGTGGGCCTGCTTACGGTCATGAAGGGCCTGCCGCTGGCCTATGCCAAGGACATGCAGGAAGACAAGGAACCCGTCTTCGCCGCCACCGATGCCGCCACCCTGTGCCTTGCGGCCATGGATGGCATGGTGCGCGACCTCACGGTCAATGAAGCACAGATGCGCGCCTATGCCGGGTCCGGCTTCTCCACCGCCACCGACCTGGCCGACTGGCTGGTGCGCGTGCTCAAGGTGCCCTTCCGCACCGCGCACCATGTGACCGGCCGCCTCGTGGGCAAGGCGGAAGCAAAAGGCGTGGGGCTGGCCGAGCTGAGCCTTGCGGAAATGCAGGAAGAGGAAGCAGGCATCACGCAGGACATCTTCTCGGTGTTGAGCGTCGATTCCTCCATCGCCTCGCGCACCAGCCTCGGCGGTACGGCGGCCGATAACGTGCGGGCACAGGCCACGCGCTGGCTTGACACACTGGGAGCACAGAAATGAACACGCTGACCATCCTGCGCCAGCGCGCGCCCCGCTTCATGCTCATGCTCGCCATGCTGGCGGCCATGGGCACAACGCTCGGGGCCTGCGGGCGCATTGGCAACCCGCACAGCCCCAGCAAGGCGATCTACAACAACTACCCCGACAAGGACCGCTAGGCCGGCCCGCGCCGGTCAGGCCAAGTTGCCCGGCCCGAAACTGTCGGGCAGCAGGTCGGCCAGCGTGTGAACCACCAGCACCGTGCCCTGGGGCGAGATCATGGTGATCTCGGCCTCGAGCGGGGCGAATTCGCGTATCTTCTGGCGGCATCCCCCGCATGGCGTGCAGGCTGCCCCCGTGCCGCCACACACCACCACGCGCCGGATGCGGCGCGCGCCTGCCGCCACCATGGCCGCAATGGCGCCTGCCTCGGCGCAGGTTCCCTCGGGGTAGGCCGCGTTTTCAACATTGCAGCCGGCAAAAACCCGGCCATCCGCGGCCTCGACCGCGGCCCCTACCTGAAAGCGGGAATAGGGCGCATGGGCATGGGCCCGCACGGCCATTGCCGCCCGTGCCACGGGGTCGTAATCCATCATGGGGCTGTCCTTCCTGTTCTTTCCTGCGTCAACCACCTTGGAAGGGATGCGGCAAGGCGGTATCGTGCAGGCATCATGGCTGATACTCCCCTCCCCTGTCCCGGACAGGATCCTTCCGTCGCCGACCTTCTGGCCGTCCGTCCCGCGCTGTCAATGCACGCCATGGACGGGCTCGTGCTCGAGGACGTGCCGCTCAACGCCATAGCCGATGCGCTGGGCACGCCCACATGGGTCATGAGCGCGGGCACGCTGCGCGCGCGCTACCGCAGGCTGGCCAATGCCTTTGCCGCGACGGGCGGCCCGGTTTCCATCCATTTTGCGGTCAAGGCCAACGACCATCTGGCCGTGCTGCGCGTGCTGGCGGCGCAGGGTGCCGGGGCGGACGTGGTCAGTGGCGGCGAACTGCGCCGCGCCATGGCGGCGGGCATCCCGGCGGGCAAAATCGTATTCTCGGGCGTGGGCAAGACTGCTGACGAGATGCGACTGGCGCTGCGCGCGGGCATTTTGCAGATCAATGTGGAAAGTGCGGAGGAACTCGAACTCCTCTCCGCCACGGCGCAGGCCGAAGGGCTTGAGGCGGCGGTTGCCCTGCGCATCAACCCCGATGTCGATGCGGGAACGCACGCCAAGATCACCACGGGGCTGGCCAACAACAAGTTCGGCATTCCCTATAACCGCGCGGTCGAACTTTATGCCCATGCCGCAGCTCTTCCGGGCATCCGCCCCGTGGGGCTGGCCATGCATATCGGCAGCCAGATCGTGCGCATGCAGCCCTACCGCACCGCCTATGCCCGGCTGGCCGAACTCGTGCATGCCATACGCGCGCGCGGGCTGGTGGTCGACGCGCTGGACTGTGGCGGCGGCCTTGGCATTTCCTACCGCGATGAAACCGAAGGCGCGCCCGAAGCGCTGGCCGCAGCCATTCATGCCGAACTGGGCGGGCTGGGCACGCGCCTTGCCATCGAGCCAGGCCGCTGGCTGGCCGGGCCTGCGGGCGTGCTGCTGAGCACCGTCATTTTGCGCAAGCGCGGCTATGACGGCATGCCTCCCTTCCTGGTACTCGATGCGGCGATGAACGACCTCATGCGCCCCAGCCTGTATGATGCATGGCACGGCATTCTCCCGCTTTCGGCCACGGATGCGAACGCCCCGGCCGAGACGGTGCATGTGGTCGGCCCCGTGTGCGAAAGTGGCGACACCTTCGGCAATGACCGCACCCTGCCCCACATGGAGGCAGGCGCGCGCGTGGCCCTGCTCGACTGCGGCGCCTATGGCATGGTGATGAGCTCCACCTATAACGATCGCCCACTGGCGGCGCAGGTGATGGTTGATGGCAATCGCTGGGCGGTCATCCGCCCGCGCCAGCCCGTTGAGGAACTCTGGGCCGCCGACCATGTTCCCCAATGGGTGGACCAGACCCTTACCCCCGCTGGCGGAGGCCTATGACCGTCGGGCAGGACAGTATCCGGACGAACGGCGACCTGCCGCAACGCCTCGCGCGCGCGCGCGTTCAGGCACGCCGCGCCCTGTGGGCCGAGCGCCTGTGGCCGCTCATGCTGCCTGCCGCAAGTGCCGCCATGGGCGTGGCCCTGCTTGGGCTGGCGCGCGTGCCCCAGCGCCTGCCCGACAGCGTGCACGTGCTGGCGCTGCTGGGGCTGGCTGGTGCCGTATCATGGCGCACCTGGCGGCTGTGGCAGGCCGTAAGCCCTCCCACCGCCACCGAGACCGACCGCCGCGTGGAGCAGGCCTCCGGCCTGACGGGGCAGCCACTGCGCACCCTGCACGACCAGCCCGCCAATACCGGCACCCCCGCCCTGCATGAACTGTGGCAGCTCCACCTGCATCGCACGATGGCGGCCCTCGACCACCTGCGCGGTGGCTGGCCGCACCTGCGCCTGCCTGCCTCGCAATGGGTACGCGCCGCCCCCGTGCTTGCGGTGCTGCTTGCCGGAGGGCTTGTCTGGACCGGCCCCCATGCCGCAAGCCGCATCACGGCTGCCTTCCTGCCCGGCATGGATGATGCCGATACTCCTGCCCCGCAGGTCAATGCCTGGATCACCCTGCCCGACTACGCGCCCGGCGCTCCGGTCTTTCTTGATGCAACCCATGCCACCGCCACCATTCCCGCAGGGGCCGTGCTCAGTGTTACGCTCAACGGGCTGGACGGCACACCCGCCCTGCGCATGCAGGCCAGCCAATCTGGTCCCGCCATCGGCCCCCACGGCTTTCACGCGCTGGGTAAGGCAAGCTGGAGCGCGCAGGCCACCCTTCTGGCCAGTGGCACGCTGCGCCTGCGTGGCCGGGGGCGCACGCTGGCGCAATGGAGCCTGCACGTTACCCCCAACCCGCCACCCGATGTGGCCTGGGGGCCAAACCCCGGCAGCAGCGAGGGGGAATGGCGCACGCGTCTGCCCTACCATGTGGCCCAGCCCTACGGCATTGCCAGCCTGTACGCCGAACTGGTCATGCCCGACAGCCCGAACGACACCATGCGCGTGCCCCTGCCGCTCAATGGCCAGCCCCGCACGGCTGATGGCGTGGCAACGCCCGACCTGTCAGACAACCCGTGGGCGGGCGAGGACGTAACCGCCCGCCTGGTGGCCACCGGCCACAGCGGCACCACCGCAACGTCCGCCCCCGTAAAGCTGCGCATTGGCGCGCGCGCATTCAATAACCCGGTCGCCAAGGCCATTCTGGACATTCGCAAGCGCCTCGCCCTGCACCGCGAGAACCGGGCGCAGGCCGCGCGTGAACTGGTGGGGCTGGGGCAGGCCGACACCGTGCTGACCCACCATGTCGGCCTGCTGCTGGGCCTGACCAGCACCGCCGCCCTGCTGGGCAGCGAGGATGTAAGCGATGAGGCCGCCATTGCCCAAGCCACCGCGCGGCTGTGGTTTCTGGCCCTCGATGTGGAACACAACCGCCGCGACATTGATAACGAACAGGCAGATTTTGGCGTAAAGGCCGCGCAGGAAGCCGTGCGCCAGCAGCTTGAGCATATGCGCGAGATGGGCCCCAAGGGGCAGGATGCCCAGCAGCAGGCCGAACTCCAGCACCGCATGCAGGCGCTCAAGGATGCAATCTCGCGCAAGATGCAGGCCCTTGGCCAGCAGGCCATGCGCGAGCATTCGGCCATTCCCGCCCTGCCGGAAATGACCCAGCAGGGCGAGCAGAATCTGGGCCAGATGATGCAGCAGCTGCAAGATGACGCCGCATCGGGCCGCGATGCCGACGCCATGCAGAAACTCCAGCAGATGGAGGACATGGCCGACGGCATCCGCAACGCAACCCCGCAGGACATGATGCAGCTCGCCCAGCAGATGCAGGCCCGACAGCAGGCCCGTGAACTGCGCCGTGACCTGCGCGATCTGGTTACCCGCCAGTCGCAACTGCTCGATCATGCCCAGTCGCGCCTTGACCAGGACCAGCGCCAGCGTGAACGCGAGGCCGCCAGCCGCCAGACCGACATGGATGAGGATGATGGCGACCTGTCCTCCATGTCCACAACCGATCTTCTGCGCCAGCTTGGCATAACGCCCCAGGGTGGCATGCCACCGGCCGCAGCGCAGGCAGGCCCGCCCCCGCCACCCAGCCTGACGCCCGAGGCCCGCGCGGCCCAGCAGCATGTCGACCGCGCCGTGCAGCATGCCCTTGCCCGCGCCCTGCATGAGCTTCAGCGCGAGTTCAAGCAGGCCATGGGCAAGGACATGCCCGCCCTCGACAAGGCCCAGACCGACATGAAGGCGGTGCGTGCCGCCCTTGGTGCGGGCAAAGACCCCGAGGCTGCGGCAGCGGAGAAAAAAGTGCTGGCCGACCTGCAGCAGGGCAACCAGCAGATGCGCCAGTCCATGCGCAGCCAGAGCAGCAGGGGCACCGTCAGCGTGCTGCTGCCCATGCTGTCTGATGATGGCAAGGGCAAGGGTTCCCACGGCAGTGGCGGCAACCAGTCCGGCGACCCGGATGATGAGGATGACGAACAGCAGCAGGCCGGTGACAAGGGCGATCGTGACCCGCTCGGCCGCAAGAGCGGTGGCACCCATAGCGGGATGGATAACGATACCCACCTGCCCGACAATGCCAGCCGGGAACGCGCGCGCGAGATCGAGCAGGAACTGCGCCGCCGCGATGCCGATCGCACCCGCCCGCCAGAGGAACTGGAATATCTCGACCGCCTGCTCCGCCCGTTCTGAACAACGGTTTGAAAACAACGCCCGGGCGCTGCCTTTGTTTTAAAAAAGGCGGCGTTCCCAGAAGCTGTTTGCAAAAAGCTTCACCAGAAACTTTCGTCTGTTTCCTGCGGCTTCAGGCGTTGCCTGCGTCGCTGCCCCGCACCGGTATGGCCTGTGTCACCGGGGCCGTGGCGAGGTCGATCGCGTCATAGGAAGGCGCGCGGCCTGCCATCTCCGCATCATCGCCGGGCAGAAGCTGGGCATCGGGCAGTTCGCCCTTGGCGCGGGCCTGTATCAGACGCTCGAGATTTTCACCGATACGGGGATAATCCTCGACCAGCTTGCGGAAGTCGCGCGCGCTCATGGTCATGAAATGCCCGAACTGCAACGACCGGCTGGTGGCCGCCACGCGCCCGTCCTTCAGCGCTTCCTCCCCGCCAAGCACGGCCCCGGCCCCGAAGCGCACGTCATGCTTGGGGTAATGCGTCTCGGCCAGGCCTGCGCTGATGAAATAGACCGTGCGCACCTTCTGCCCCTTGCGGTACAGCCGCTCGCCCGGCGTGGAGAAATGGATCGACATCTTCATGGCAATGTCATGCAGCACGCCATCGGCCACGCCCTCGAAGAGGGGGAAATTGTGGATACGGCTTTCAATACCCGCGCGGATGTTGAACTTGAGTCGGAAATCAAGCTGCTCGCGGCGGTGTTCCACATCGCGGTGCAGTTCGCGGTGCAGTTCCTCGCTCAGCAGCGATTCCGACATCAGGGTATCGTATTTTTCCTCTTCCAGCCTGAGCGCGATCTGGCGCAGCATCCGGTTTTCCAGCGCCTCGGAATAGCCATGATAATGCAGCCGCAGGGTCTGTAGCGCCTCGTCAAGCAGCTTGCACTGCCGGCCAAGCACCTCGCCCACGATCTCGCTGATACGCACGCCCAGCGTCGGCTCCATGCGCTGGCGCATGAAACGCGTAAGCGACAGCGAGACGAAATAGCCGATCATCAGCATCTCGAAACGCTCCATCATGCAGTACATGAGGGGGGTGTCGAAATTGAAGCGATGGTGGATGAACTGCGCCACGCGAAAGCGCAGCGAGGGCCGCAGCCTGCGCCGCAATGCGCGCACATAGCCAAAGCGGCCTTCAAGGCGCGCGCCATCCACCATGGCCTCGGCCGAGCGCAGCAATGTTTCCATCACCCGGCGCGACAGGCCCTGAATGCGGAACAGGTCGAGCAGGATGGAACGCTCGCGGTTGGCAACCACGATCAGTGCCAGCGTCACGCGCTGGCGGTCGCCGAGTGCGGTATCGAATGTATTGGCCTGCTCCTCCGAATGGACGCGCCGGTCGAGCACATCGACCACCGTGCTGGTCACGTTGGGCGAAAAGCCAAGCTCACCCGCCACGTCGCGCGTCTGGTCGCGCACTTCGCCAAGGCCGATGGCCAGGATCTGGTGGCGCAACGCCTGATCGATCAGCGGCAACTGGTCAAGCTTGAGGAACAGCACGAGGTAGCGCAGCGACAGCCCGTTGACGAACAGCGTGATCAGCACGAACCCCGTGGCAATAATGCCGATGAAGTGCGCAATGCTGCTCGAGACATGCTCGTTTTCCGTCACCGCCAGCGCCAGCGCCAGCGTGATGGCCCCGCGCAGGCCACCCCACACCATCGTCACCTTGAACGGCGTGGGCACCGGTGGCGAGAGCTTGGTGGCCGCAAGGACGGGCAGCATGCCAAACACCACCGCCCCGCGCGCAAGCAGCCCCGCACCTGCAGCCACCAGGATCAGCACGCAGTCCCACTTCGTCATGCCCACCAGCAGGCGCGGCACGAGCATCGACGCCAGCACGAACACCAGCGAGCCTGCCCAGAACACAAGCTGCTGCCACAACTCGTTGAGGAAGCGCCAGGTCTGGGGCCGGAAGGTGGACGGGCCATAGATGGAGATGGTCAGCCCCGAGGCCGCCGTGGCCACCACGCCCGAAAACCCGAGGAATTCATCGCACACGATATAGGACAAGTAGGGCAGCGCTACTGTCAGCGTAACCTCTGCCGCAGGAGCCGCGCCAAGGGCCGGGATCATCATGAGCACCAGCCGCCCGAACAGGATGCCGATGATGAGCGCGCCAACGAACGAGACCAGAAACTCCAGCATCGCCCCGCCCAGCATGATCTTGTGGTGCGACGTAATCGAGCCGAGCAGGATGGTGAAGATGGAAATGGCCGCCGCGTCATTGAGCAGCGCCTCACCTTCCACCAGACGGGTCAGGCGGCTTGCCGCTCCGATCTCCTTGAAGATGCCCGCCACCGCCGAAGGGTCGGTCGTGGCCACGATGGAGCCGAGCAGCAGGCATACCGCAAGCGGCATGCCCGCCAGCGGGTAAAGCGCGAAACCGATGGCAGCGGTGGACACGGCAACCGCCACTACGGCCAGCAGAAGCACAGTGGCAGTTTCATGCGCGAGCCTGCGCACATCAATGCCAAGTGCGCCCTGAAACACCAGTATGGGCAGGAAAATGAGCAGGAACGCTTCGCTGTTAAGCGGAAAATCCAGCAGCGTTTCCGCCGCGCCATTGAATATTTCCAGATGGCTGTTGCGCAGCACCAGATCGGCCGCGCCACCGATCACGATGCCCACGATGGCAAGCAGCACGGTCTCGGACAGTTCGAGGCGGCGGGCAAGCGGCTGGACCGCGCTGACCACGACAAGCAGCACGGCAATCGCCATCAAGATTGCTGCCAGACCCGCTATCTCCATTCAAAATCCCCGCCTTCCGGCCACATCACTATATAATAGACCAACCCTAGCGACCGACCATGAACAGATTATGTTCATAACGTATCGGTACTGCAGAATCCGGCGTGCTGAACTCAATATCTGGCCGCAAAAGGTATTCCTTCAAGGACCAGAAATGTCAGTATCAATAATGCCACATAAGCGTTGCATGAACAACACAGCACCGATCACATTATGTTCCACTTTTTCACAAGGCCTGTCCCGTGCGGGTTGCGGCAAGCCAGGCCTTTACCTGCCCTGCCGGGTCAGGCATGCGAATGAAATCCGACACCGCCGAGACACAGTCCGCGCCCGCCGCGATGCATGAAGGGGCGCGCGCGAGCGTAATGCCGCCAATCGCCACGAGCGGCAGATCACCGATGCGCTGCTTCCACGCCGTCAGTTTTGCCGTGCCCTGCGGCCCCCACGGCATTTTTTTCAGTTTCGTGGGCCAGACCGGGCCAAGGGCCACGTAATCGGGGCTGACCGAGAGCGCACGCTCGAGTTCCGCCTCGCTATGGGTGCTGACCCCCAGCCTGATCCCGGCAGCGCGGATGGCGGGCAGGTCCGCCGTATCAAGGTCTTCCTGCCCGAGATGGATGTAATCCACCCCCTCCTCGATCGCGATGCGCCAGTAATCATTGAGCACGAGGCACACGCCGTGCTGCCGCGCCTGCGCAATCCCTGCACGGATTTCGCGCAGCAGGGCGTCAGGCGGCATATCCTTGAGGCGCAGCTGGATCAGCTTTGCACCTGCCTGGCCAAGCTCGCCCACCCAGCGGGCTTCATCAACAACCGGGTAAATGCGCGAGGGTAGCGGGGCGGCGTTCATAGCACCGCCTGCCCGATAACGGGGGTGGAAGGCACGGCCATGTCGCGTTCCTCCATCGGGTCGGCAATATAGGCCATGCGCCCGGCCTCGACCGCCATGGCGAAGGCGCGCGCCATTTCAGCCGGGTCGCCCGCCTTGGCCACCGCCGTGTTGATCAGCACCGCATCATAGCCCAGTTCCATGGCCTGTGCGGCATGCGAGGGCACACCTATGCCTGCATCGACCACCATCGGCACATCGGGGAAGTGCGCGCGCAGCGCGCGCAGGCCAAACAGGTTGTTCAGCCCCTTGCCCGAGCCGATCGGCGCGCCCCAGGGCATCAGCACCTCGCAGCCCGCGCGCAGCAGGCGCTCGGCCCCCACCAGGTCCTCAGTCATGTAGGGGAAGACCTTGAAGCCGTCTTCGGTCAAAATGCGTGCGGCTTCGACAAGGGCGAACATGTCGGGCTGCAATGTGTCGGATTCGCCAATCACCTCGAGCTTGATCCAGTCGGTGCCGAATACCTCGCGCGCCATCTGCGCCGTGGTCACGGCCTCGCGCACGGTGTGGCAGCCCGCCGTGTTGGGCAGCACGGGCACGTCAAGCCCGCGGATCAGTTCCCAGAACGCCTGGCCCGCACGCGCGCCTGCCGCCTCGCGCCGCAGCGAGACGGTGACAACCCCGGCCCCGGCCCGGCGCACGGCATCCGCCAGGATTTCAGGCGAGGGATACTGCGCCGTGCCCAGCATCAGGCGCGAGGCGAGTTCGGTGCCATAGAAAAGGGTCATTGCCATTATCCTCCCTGCATGGGGGCCAGAATTTCCACCTGCGCGCCCGCGTGCAGCGCCAGGGCCGGACGCTGGCTGGCCGCGACAAAGCAGCCATCCACCGCCGTGGCGATGCGGGCCGTGGCGTCATAGCCCATTTCGTCAAGCAAGGCGCTCAGGGTTGTGGCCTGAACGTCATGGCGTTTGCCATTTACCGTTATCTGCATGGAACGCTCCTGTAGGGGCTGCTCACGCCGCGCCGAACACGATATCGGCCGCCTCCGCCGCCCGCACGGGCGAGAGCAGGAAGCCGTGGCGATACATGCCGTTGATATGGATATGCCGCCCCTCATGGCGCACGGCGGGCATGTTGTCAGGGTAGGAGGGGCGCAGGCCGGTGCCGGTCTCGAGTATCTCGGCCTCGCCAAAGGCGGGATGCAGCGCATAGACCGCGCCCAGCATTTCCACCATCGAGCGCAGGGTCATGGGGCCTGCGTTTTCACTCTCGATCATGGTGGCCCCCACCATGTACACATGGTCCGCGCGCGGCACGATGTAAATGGGAATGCGCGGATGCAACATGCGCACCGGGCGGCGCAGCGTTACATCCGGGCAGCGTAGCAGCAGCATCTCGCCGCGCACGCCGCGCATGCCGGCCAACTTGTCGCGGGCGGCAATGCCGGTGCAGTCCACCACCCAGTCAAAGCCCGCAGGCTGTTCATCAACCGGCACATTGAAACGGATTTCACCGCCCATTTCAACCAGTCGGGCAGCAAGGGCCGCGAGCGCATCACGCGGGTTGACGTGGCCCTCGCCGGCAAAGAACAGCGCGCGCGAGAAGCGATCGGCCAGGTCCGGCTCAAGCTGCGCAATCTCGGCCTCGCCAATGGTCTCGTAATGTGATGTGCGGCGACCAAAGCGCATGATCTCGCGCATATCACGCGGGGGAGCCAGCACCAGCGTGCCGTTGCGGTCCACGCCGGGCACGTGCGCATCCCACCAGTCGAGCGAGGCAAGGGACTGGGCGGTGACCTCCGGCGTTGCGGATTCGGCCTCGCACCACGGGGCCAGCATGCCGCCTGCCTTCCATGACGCACCCCAGCCCACGCGCGGGCCACATTCATGCACCACCACCCGCGCGCCCCGCTCGGCCAGGGTCACCGCCGCCGTCAGCCCCGAAACCCCGGCACCGCGCACCAGAACGCGCGGACCCGGACCCTGGGGGAATGCCGTTGGTGCTGTCATGTGCCTGCCGTGCCCCTGTGCTGGTTCAGTCCTGCTGGCGGCGAGTGTGCCAGCGTGCCTGCGCGTGTCTATTCAACAGTAACGGATTTGGCCAGATTGCGCGGCTGGTCCACATCCGTGCCTTTGATCAGCGCCACCTCATAGGCCAGGATCTGCACCGGAATGGTCTGCAGGATGGGGGCCACGAACTCATCTACCGTCGGGATCGCCACCACGCATTCCGCAATCTCGCGCAGGCGTGGCGCGCCCTCCATGTCGGTAAACACCAGCAGGCGGCCGCCACGGGCCTTGGCCTCCTGCAAGTTGGACAGCGTTTTTTCAAACAACGGCCCCGACGGCACGGTGGCCACAACCGGCACGGTACTGTCGATCAGCGATATGGGGCCGTGCTTCATCTCGCCCGCGGCATAGGCCTCGGCGTGGATATACGTGATTTCCTTGAGCTTGAGCGCGCCTTCGAACGCTACGGGGAACATCGCACCGCGCCCCAGATACAGCACATCACGCGCTTCAGCCACGATGGCGGCCATGCGGCGGATCTCGTCATGGCGCTCGAACACCTCGGTGGCCTTGCTTGGCAAGTCGAGCAGGTTGGTGACCATGCGCTCTTCCTGCACGGCGTCAATGGTGCCGCGTGCGCGTGCGAAGGCTATGGTCAGGCACGCCAGCACCGAGAGTTGGGCTGTAAACGCCTTGGTGCTGGCCACCGAGATTTCAGGGCCTGCCACGGTGCCGAGCACGGCATCGCTTTCACGCGCCATGGTGCTCTGCTCAACATTGAGCACCGAGACGATATGCTGCCCCGCCGCCCGCATGCCGCGCAGGGCGGCCAGCGTATCCGCCGTCTCGCCCGACTGCGAGATGAGCAGCCCCAGCCCGCCATTGGCCAGCGGCGGGTTGCGGTAACGCATCTCGCTCGCCACGTCGATATCGACCGGCAGGCGCGCGTACTGCTCGATCCAGTAGCGCCCGATCATGCCCGCATAGAAGGCCGAGCCGCAGGCGGTAATCACGGCGCGGGGAATGCTGGCCAGGTCAAACGGCAGGTCGGGCATCACCACGCGGCGGGTGGCGGGGTCGATCAGGCGCTGGAGCGTCTGGCCGATCACCACCGGGTGCTCGTGCAGTTCCTTCTCCATGTAATGGCGGTAACCATCCTTGCCCACCGAGGCCGCGATCAGCGCCGTCATCCTGACTGGACGTTCGACCGGGTTGCCCGCCATGTCAAAGAACGTGGCGCCAGCGGGTGTGATCACCGTCCAATCGCCATCATCGAGATAGGCGATGCGGCGGGTGAGCGGCGCGAGGGCCAGGCTGTCGGAGCCGAGGAACATCTCGTTATCGCCAAAGCCCACCACCAGCGGCGCGCCATGCCGCGCACCGATGACCATGCCGTCATGCCCTGCAAAGATCATGGCCAGCGCATACGCGCCTTCCAGCCGCTTGAGGCATTCATGCGCGGCTTCACGGGGGGAGAGGCCACGCTGCAGGTGGTAGTCAACCAGTTGGGCGATGGTCTCGCTATCAGTATCGGTCGAGAAGACCTGGCCTGCCGCCTCAAGCTCGCGGCGCAGTTCCTCGAAGTTCTCGATAATGCCGTTATGCACCACCGACACGCGCTCCGTGCCATGCGGGTGGGCGTTGTTCTCGGTGGGCGCGCCATGGGTGGCCCAGCGCGTGTGGCCGATGCCGGTCACACCCGGCAGCGGCACGCGCGCGAGCAGCGAGGCGAGATGGTCGAGCTTGCCTGCCGCCCGGCGGCGCTCGACATGGCCGTGCTCAAGCGTTGCGATGCCGGCGGAATCATAGCCCCGATATTCCAGCCGCCGCAGGGCATCGAGAATGACCGGCGTGGCCTGATTGCTACCCACAACCCCTACAATGCCACACATCAGCCCTGTTCCTTCCTGTTCTTCAGCCGCTGGCGGAACACGCTGGCATAGCCCGCCTTGTCCGCCTGCCGTGCCCGGCCAATGGCCAGGGCATCATCGGGCACATCATGCGTAATCACGCTGCCCGCTGCCGTAATCACCCCTTTACCCAACCGCACGGGGGCGACAAGCACCGAATCCGACCCGATGAAGCTTTCGGCCCCGATTTCCGTGCGGTGCTTGAACACGCCATCATAATTGCACGTAATGGTGCCCGCGCCGATATTGGCCTTTGCCCCCACAGTGGTATTGCCCAGATAGGTCAGGTGGTTGGCCTTGGCGCCCGCGCCGAGCGTGGTGGCCTTGAGTTCGACGAAGTTACCCACGCGCGCGCCCTGCCCCACATCGGTGCCCGGGCGCAGGCGGGCATAGGGGCCGATCTGGGCATCAGGCCCGACCGTTGCCCCCTCGATATGCGAGAAGGCATGGATTTCCGTGCCGCGCCGGACATGCACGCCCGGCCCGAACACCACATGGGGGTGGACCACCGTATCAGGCTCGAACACCGTATCGGCGCACAGGAACACGGTATCGGGCGCCACGAGGGTAGTGCCACCCGCCATGGCGGCAAGGCGCAGGCGGGCCTGCACGCAGGCCTCGGCCTGGGCAAGTTCGGCCCGCGAGTTGATGCCGCGCAGTTCATCCTCGGGGGCGACGACAGCCCGCACCTTGCGCCCTTCTGCCACGGCGCGCGCCACCACATCGCCCAGATAGTATTCGCCCTGCGCGTTATCGTTATCAATCTCGGCCAGCCAGCGGCAGAAATCGTCAGTGGCGGCGCACAGCACGCCCGCGTTGCACAGGCCGATGGCGCACTCGGCAGGGGTTGCATCCGCCCATTCCACGATCCGCTGCACCAGCCCGTCGCGCGTGACCACGCGGCCATAGCGCGCGGGATCGGCAGGCTCCATGGCCAGCAGGGCAAGGCCCGTGTCATCGCTGCGGCGCTGGGCCAGCAGGGCGCGCATGGTGCCCGGCGTAATCAACGGGTTATCGCCATACAGCACCGCGACATCACCGGTGCCAAAGGCGGCCTCGGCCTGACGGGCCGCGTGGCCGGTGCCCAGTCGGTCATGCTGCACCACGACCGTGTGCGGGGCGGCAAGGGCTGCCACGTCATCCATGCCCGGCCCGGCGACGACAATGATGCGGTCAAATACCTGGGCCGCATTATCAATCAGGTAGCGCAGCATGGGCTGGCCCGCGAGCGGATGCATGACCTTTGGCCGCTCCGATTTCATGCGCGTGCCGCGACCTGCCGCCAGGATGACAGCGGTTGACAGGGGCGCGGCGGAGGCGGGCTGGTCGGTCTCTGTGTCGGTGTTCATGGCAGTGTGCGGGTACTCCGCACCTGACTACCCTGTCAAACCCTTATCCGCACGCAGGCGCATCACTTAGAATGTCTGCATGCTACGGGATGGCGACCAAAAATCCCTGAAATTATAAAAGGTTCTGGTGAAGCTTTTTTCAAAAAGCTTCGAAGGAACGTCATCTTCCCGGGAAAAGGCGATACCCAAAACTTTTCTTTTTTATCAATGACCTGTTTTAAAACAATCTCTTATGACTTGCGGGGCAGCCCACGGTGAGGCTTGCTGAACGCCAGACAGTCAAAGGCATTCATGATGACATCCTCCCCTCCCCGCCTGGCGGTTTTTGATATGGATGGCACGCTGATCGACAGCCTGCCCGACCTTGCTGCCTGCGCCGACTGGCTGCTGGCGCAATACCACCTGCCGCCCGTAACACCCGAAGCCGTGCGCCCGATGATTGGCGATGGCGTGGCCGCCCTCGTCAGCCGCCTGCTCGACCATGCCGGCCCCGCAGCCGCCCGCATCAACCGCGCCGAGGCCACGGCCCGCTACATGGAACGCTACACGCCCCATTCAACCGACCATTCCCGCCCCTTTCCCGGCACGGTCGCGACGCTGGCAGCCCTGCACGCGGCAGGCTGGCGCATGGCGGTCTGCACTAACAAGCCCGTGGCGGCGGCGCGGCATATCCTTCAGGTCATGGATCTGGAAAAATGGTTTGTCGCCGTGGGCGGGGGTGACAGCTTTGGCGTGCGCAAGCCCGACCCGCGCCACCTGCTGGGCACCATTGAACAGGCAGGCAGCACCCCGGCCCGTGCCATCATGACGGGCGACCACCATAACGACGTGGCCACCGCCACCGGCGCCCATGTGCCGGTCATTTTTGCCCGCTGGGGCTACGGGCGGCCGGAAATGGAAGCCGGGGCCACGGTGGGCGCCGATTCCATTACCGAATTACCGCATCTGGCAGGCGAACTGGTGCCTGCCTGAAGCCAATCACACGTCGAGATTGGCGACCTTGAGCGCATTGCCCACGATGAAGTCACGGCGCGGTTCGACCACATCGCCCATCAGGGTGGAGAAGACCTGCGCCGCGTTTTCAATATCACCCACCTTGACCTGCAGCAGCGTGCGCATGGCGGGGTCAAGCGTGGTCTCCCACAACTGCTCGTCATTCATTTCGCCAAGGCCCTTGAAGCGGTTGATCGACAGGCCCTTGCGGCCCTGCGCCAGAATCCGCTCATACAGCGAGGCCGGACCGTGGAAGGGGTGCGGCACCCCATCGAGCACGAGGCTGACAGGCCCGGCAAAATCCTTCACCAGCCGCTCATGGCGCTCGGCCAGCCAGCGCACTTCCGCGCTGCGCAGGGTGGTGGCCTCAAGCCGGTAGACCTCGCCCACGCCGCGCACGCTGCGCGCCATCTCCAGCCCGCTCTCGCTTACAGCCACCTTCCACCCGCGCTCGGTGGGCGGCGAGATGGCGTCAAGCCGCGCCTGCAGGTCCACAATGCGCTCGGGCACCGTGTTCAGGTCAGGCCGCAGCACGCCCGCAATGGCCGCCTGCTCCAGTATCCATACCGGCACCCGGGCTGACAGGCGCGAGAGCGCGCGGGTTACGTCGCGGATGAAGTGCACATCCGTCCGCATGGCCTCGCCCTGCACCTCTCGCCCATCGGCATAATGCAGCGCCGCATTGGCCAGCGCCTTGTCGAGCAGATAGGATTCAAGGGCCGCGTCATCCTTGAGGTAACGCTCGTCATTGCCGCGCTTGGCGCGGTACAGCGGCGGCTGCGCGATATAAAGATACCCGTTCTCGATCAGTTCGGGCATCTGGCGGAAGAAGAAGGTCAGCAGCAGCGTGCGGATGTGCGAGCCATCCACGTCAGCGTCAGTCATGATGACAATGCGGTGATAGCGCAGCTTCTCGATCGAGAAGCCGCCATGCTCCACGTCGCCCCGCCCGATGCCGGTGCCGAGTGCCGTAATCAGCGTGCCGATTTCAGCCGAGCCGAGCATGCGGTCAAAGCGCGCGCGCTCCACGTTGAGGATCTTGCCCTTGAGCGGCAGGATTGCCTGGAAGCGCCGGTCGCGCCCCTGCTTGGCCGTGCCGCCTGCCGAGTCACCCTCGACGATGAACAGTTCGGATTTTGCCGGGTCACGCTCCTGGCAGTCCGCGAGCTTGCCGGGAAGCGAGGAAATATCAAGCACGCCCTTGCGCCGGGTGAGTTCACGCGCGCGCCGCGCCGCCTCACGGGCGGCTGCGGCATCCATCACCTTGGCCACGATGTGCCGGGCTTCCTTGGGGTGGGTCTCGAACCAGTGGGAGATCATGTCGGCAGCAGCGGCATGCACCACGGGCTGCACCTCGGACGAGACGAGCTTGTCCTTGGTCTGCGATGAGAATTTGGGGTCGGGCACCTTGACCGAGAGCACGGCGGTCAGGCCCTCGCGCATGTCCTCGCCGTTCAGTGCCTGGCTGTCCTTCTTGGTCGCATTGGCCTCGGCGTAGCGGCCCACCACGCGGGTCAGCGCCTGGCGGAAGCCCGCAAGGTGCGAGCCGCCATCGCGCTGCGGAATGTTGTTGGTAAAGCACAGCATGGTTTCATGGAAGCTGTCGTTCCATGTCAGCGCGAACTCGACCTTGATGCCGTTTTCCTCGTTCTGGAGGCTGCCGGTAATGGGCGGGTTCACGATGGCGGTCTTGCCCTGGTCGAGCCATTCCACAAAGGCGCACAGGCCGCCCTCGTAGTGGAATTTTTCCTCGCGCGCGGGTTCGTGCCGCTCATCGCGCAGCACGATCTTCAGCCCGGAATTGAGGAAGGCCAGTTCACGCAGGCGGCGCTCGAGAATCGGGAACTCGAACTCCACCTTGGCGAAGGTCTCGGCACTGGGCTTGAAAGTGACCTGCGTGCCGCGCGGCTCGCTGCTTTCACCCACCACGCGCAGCGCCTCGTCACGCTCGCCGCCCTGAAAGCGGATCACATGCTCCTTGCCATCGCGCCAGATGCGCACTTCCATCCATTCGGACAGGGCATTGACCACCGCCGCACCCACGCCGTGCAGGCCACCGGAAACCTTGTAGGAGTTCTGGTTGAACTTGCCGCCCGCATGCAGCTTGGTCAGCACGACTTCCGCCGCACTCACCCCTTCCTCATGGTGCATGCCGGTGGGAATGCCGCGCCCGTCATCGCGCACGGTCACACTGCCATCACCATTGAGGGTGACGACGCAGCCGGTGGCGAAACCGGCCTGCGCCTCATCTACCGCGTTATCAATGATTTCGAAGGCCATGTGGTGCAGGCCCGAGCCGTCATCGGTATCGCCAATATACATGCCGGGGCGCTTGCGCACCGCATCCAGCCCCCGCAGCACCGAGATGGATGCCTCGTCATAATCAGGCACAGGGGCTACTGTGCCCTTGGCCTCGGCATCGTGTTTCTGATCGGGACTGGATTGATCGGACATGCCGGCAGATGCTCCACAGCGGACAACAACAAAATATCAGAATGCATTATAGCCCCAACCGCCCGGCGTAACCAGCATTCCCCACGCAAATCAGGCTTCATGGGCAAGATTACCCGCCCCTGGCGTCTCGAATACGGCGCGCCTCCGCAGGGGGGCGAACTGTTCGGCGTCCGTTCCGGTCAGGAACACGCCGGTGCGCATGCGGCCCACGGCGCGGAACAGGGCCTGCCTGCGGGCTTCATCCAGATGCACCAGCGGCTCATCGAGCAGGAGCATGGGCACCTGCCCCCGGCATGCCGCGAGTATGCGCGCATGCGACAGCACGATGCCCAGCAGCAGCGCCTTCTGCTGCCCCGTGCTGGACAGGGCTGCTGCACGCCCGCTCACCCGGTCGGCCAACGCAAGTCCGGTGCGGTGAGCACCAAAACGGCTGCCGCCGCGCTGGCGGTCAATGCCGCGCGTGCCCGCGATCTGTCCGGCCAGCCAGTCCTCCACGGCTAACGCAGGCCGGGTGGCGAGGTGGGCGGCAATGTCGCATTCCAGTTCCAGCCGGGCAGCTGGAAAGCCATCGGCCAACGCCTGCTCATCGGTATTGAGGCGGCTGACCATGTCCATCCGCGCGGCAACGGTGGCCACTGCATGGCGGGCCATGGTGTGCTCGAGGGCTGCAAGCCAGTCGGGATCGGGGTTGCGCTGGCCCAGAAGGCGGCTGCGCTGGGCCATGGCGCGGTCATGGGCTGCGAGTTCACGCGCATGGCCGGGTTCAAGCGCCTGCACCAGCCGGTCAAGAAAGCGCCGCCTGCCCCCTGCCCCTTCAAGGAACAGGCGATCCATCTGCGGCGTGATCCACACGGCGGAGAAATATTCGCCAATGCCATCACGGTTGCGCAGGGCCTGCCCATCCACACGGAACACCCGGCGCTCGGGGCGCAGCGGGTCGGCCCCTGTTGCAAGTTGGGCGGACAGGGCTTCATCCCCGTCCAGTCCCTCCACCTGCGCCGTAACGCCCCACAGGCCCGCACCGTGGCGGGGCAGTTCATCCATGCGTGCGCCGCGCAGGCCACGGCCGGGCACGAGCAGTGATACGGCCTCGAGCAGGTTGGTCTTGCCGCTGCCATTCGGCCCGGTAATGACCGTAACCGGCTGCGCCGGCTGCCACGACAGGCGGCGGTAGTTGCGGAAATCCGTCAGCGTCAGCCGGGTTATGCAGGCCATGCTGCCGTAATGGGCGGCGGCGCGCTCAAACGCGCATGGGCATCAGCACGTACAGCGCCGAGGGGCTGTCCACATCGCGCACGATGGTCGGGGCGGAACTGTCGGAAAATGCGAATTCCACTTCCCTTTCCACCTGGTCGGTAATGTCGTTGAGGTAGCGGGCCTGAAAGCCGATCTCGATGGGCGGGGCATCGTAGGAGACGTGGTTTTCGTCGAGTTCCTCGGTGGCCGAGCCCTGATCCTGGCTGGCGGCGGACAGGGTGAGCAGGTTATGCGCCATGCTCAGCTTGACCGGGCGCGAGCGCTCCTGGCTGATGGCCGCGACACGGGCCACCGCATCGGAGAAGATCTTCTTGCCCACGCGCAGGATACGGTCATTGCCGTGCGGGATCACGCGCTCATATTCGGGGAACGTGCCATCAATCAGCTTGGAAGTGAGCGTGATGTTGCCGATGGTGAACTGGATGCGCGTGTCGGACAGGGCGACATCGACCTGCTCCGGCCCTTCATCAAGCAGCTTGCGCAGTTCGCCCACGGTCTTGCGCGGCACGATCACGCCGGGCATGCCCTCGCTGCCCGGCGGCAGTTCGGTCTCGACGCGGGCCAGGCGGTGGCCGTCGGTTGCCACCGCACGCAGCACCTGCCCGGCCTCGCCTTCGGCCACGTGCAGGAAAATGCCGTTGAGGTAGTAGCGCGTCTCCTCGGTGGAGATGGCGAAGCGGGTGCGGTCGATCAGGCCACGCAGCACCTGCGCCGGAATGCTGAATTCATGCGGCAGGCTGCCTGCCATCATGGAGGGGAAGTCATCCACGTCGAGCACGTTGAGGCTGGTGGCAAAGCGCCCCGCCCGCAGGCCCAACGGCGCATCACCCCCGGCGTGGTCGAATTCGACCTGCGCGCCATCGGGCAGCTTGCGCACGATTTCGTACAGCACGGCAGCCGGCGCCGTGACCGCGCCATCACGCAGCGTTTCCGCCACCATGCCCTCGACCACGGCAATTTCCATGTCGGTGGCGGTCAGCGTCATCGCGCCATCGGTGACATTGATCAGCACGTTGGCCAGGATGGGGATGGTATTGCGCTTCTCGGCAACGCTCTGGATATGGGCCAGTGCCTTGAGCAGCGTTACGCGGTCAGCCTTCAACTTCATCGGTACGATATCCTCCACATCCCGCAGCACCCGAAAAAGCACAAAACGGGGGAGACCTGTCTAGCAGCCTGAAGCAACAGCGGTAAAGGGGCGCAGGCCCGAAATGCGTCAGGTCTCGAGCATGCGGCGCAGCAGTTCCACATCCTCGGCAAAGGCGGGGTCCTGCGCCATCAACTGCTCCACCTTGGTCACGCCATACATGACGGTGGTGTGGTCGCGGTTGCCGAACTTGCGCCCGATCTCGGGGTAAGAGCGGCTGGTGAGCTGCTTGGCGAGATACATCGCCACCTGGCGCGGCCGCGCCACGGCCCGGCCCCGACGGGCGGAGAACATGTCGGTCAGGCGCGTGTTCCAGTGCTCGGCCACCTTGCGCTGGATTTCCTCGATGGTGACGCGGCGGTCATGCGCCTTGAGGATGTCGTGCAGCACATCCTGCGTTGCTTCCAGCGTGACGGGGCGGCCAAACAGATTGGCATGCGCGATCAGCCGGTTGAGCGCGCCCTCAAGCTCGCGCACGTTCGACGTGATCTTGTGGGCAAGGAATTCCAGCACTTTGGCAGGCACCACAACGCCGGAGGCGGCGGCCTTGGCCTCGAGGATGGAAATGCGCAGCTCGAACGTGGTGGCATGGATATCGGCCACCATGCCGCAGCCAAGGCGGGTGCGCAGCCGGTCCTCAAGCCCCGACAGGTCGGAGGGCGACTTGTCGGCCGAGACCACGATCTGCCGCCCGGCATCAACCAGCGCGTTGAAAGTGTGGAAGAATTCGTCCTGCGTGTTGTCCTTTCCAATGAGGAACTGTAGGTCATCGATCATCAGCACATCGACCGAGCGCAACTGGTCCTTGAACTCGAGCGTGGACTGCGAGCGGATGGCCCCGATGAAGCGGTACATGAACTTCTCGGCCGACATGTAGGCCACCGAGACCTTGCCACCACGCAGCAGTTCCGCGCCGATGGCGTGCATGAGGTGGGTCTTGCCCAGGCCCACGCCGCCATAAAGGAACAAAGGGTTGAAGCCGGGGCTGGACGGGCGCTCGGCTACGCGGCGGGCGCAGGCATAGGCGAACTCGTTGGGCTTGCCCACGACGAAGGTGTCAAACGTAAAGCGCGGCTCGAGCGGGGCGGCAAGGTCGCTGCGCACCTCGGCCTGGCGCGGACTTTCCACCACGCCGGGCGCTGCCACGGGGGGTGCTGGTTCGACCGGGGCCGTGGCGGCCTGAGGCGCGGGCGTTGCATCCTGCGCCTCGGGGGCGGGCTGGGCTGCGGGGCGGGCCACCTGCAGCTCGACCCGGCGGATGGCGGGCACTTCGGCATGCCACAGCGTGCCAAGCCGGTCGCCGTATTGCCCGCGCACCCAGTCGCGCAAAAAGCGCGTGGGCAGGTAGAGGGTGATCTCGTCCTCCTCCACCGGGCCGACCGTGATCTGGCGCAGCCAGGTGCGGTATTCGACTTCGCCCACCTCGGCCTTCAGCCGCTCGCAGATGCGCGACCAGTGGATGGCGAGCACACTCTTCTGCGCGTTGGCTTCCGCAACCGCGTCGTAGCCTTCCAGTCCGCCCGTCATATCCGCTCCCCGCCACATGGGGCACGAAAAGGACACCGCCTGCGCGCATGCCCCTGCCGTAACCCCGCTCCATTCCACCACCCCGCGCCACCGGCCCTTCCCCACAGGACAGGCCACAAGCCGTGCCACTGGCACGACCCACGGCCCGGCCCTTGCTGCCAGGACAACCGATGACGCTGGAATTATCCTCATAATTTAGAGCACGGAATCGGGCGAAGCAACGGGAATCTGCCCCGCACTTGCCAAAACCCGTTCACACCATGAAGATGCTGATAATAAAAAAAGGCCGCCATCGCCAATAATGGCGACAGACGACCTTCTTTATTACTTCCAGCTTTCTTTCAAATGAAAGAAACCAGCCGTATCTTACGCAGCAGCGATGGACTTGATACGGGCGGACAGGCGGGAAATACGACGGGCAACCGTGTTGGCGTGAAGAACGCCCTTGCCAACGGCGCGCTGCATTTCGGGCTGTGCCTCACGCAGGGCCACCACGGCGTCGTCCTTCTTGCCGGTGGCGATCGCGGTCTCGACCTTCTTCACGAAGGTGCGCACGCGCGACAGGCGCGCGGTGTTGCGGGCGTTGCGGCGTTCGTTCTGACGGATGCGCTTGCGCGCGGATGCTGTATTGGCCATTGCTCTCAGTTCATCTGCATAAATCAGGTTACGGCGGTCCGCCACCCGATCGTGCGGACATCCCATATCAGGCTGGCGATCTAGTCCACCCTGACCGTATTCGTCAAGACAAGTCTTTGCCTAAATCGTCTCGGGCCTCCTGCAGGCGGGGACAGAAGAAGCTCGAACGCCCCGACTGGGTGATGCGTTCCACCCCGTCACACGCAGGCGGGCCGGGGCAATCGGGGCACCCCAGCCCTTCGCGCCCGTAAACGCGCCAGGCATGCTGGAAATAGCCGAGTTCCCCATCAGGTTGCACATAATCACGCAGGCTTGAGCCGCCTGCGGCAATCGCCTCGTCGAGCACGGCGCGGACCTGGGCTGCCAGTTCATCATATTCCGCGGCACTGATTTCGCCCACCGCCCGCGCGGGGTGGATGCGCGCGCGGAACAGCGCCTCGGACACATAGATATTGCCAAGCCCCGCCACCACGCGCTGGTCGAGCAGGAGCGCCTTGATGCTCGTGCGCCGCCCACGGCCCCTTGCCGCAAGCCACGAACCACCAAAGCGGTTGCCCAGCGGCTCGGGCCCCATGCCGGCCAGCAGGCGGTGGCTTTCCACCTCCACTGCTGGCACCAGATCGACCATGCCGAAGCGCCTGGGGTCGACCAGCCCGCAGCGCGCGCCCTCCCCGGTCTCGATCACCAGATGTTCGTGCAGGGCGGGAGGCTGCCCGCTCTCGGCCACGCTGGGCCGCGAGAGCAGCACGCGCCCGGACATGCCCAGGTGCAGCACCACCACCATCCCGCCCGAAAGCGTGATGAGGATATATTTTCCCCGCCGGGCGAATCCATCGATCCGCTGGCCTTCCAGCGCACGGGCCAGACCGGGGGGAAACGGCCAGCGCAGCCCCGTATGGTGCGTGCTGGCGCTAGAAATAGTGTGACCTTCAAGATGCACTCGCATCCCGCGCATCACAGTTTCGACTTCAGGGAGTTCCGGCATGGCCTCATCTGGGGTTATACCTGTGCATCATGACCGACAATAGCCAGCCATACCATCCCTTCCCTTCCGCCGGCCGTCCCGATGACCGCCATGCGGATACCACCGATTTCGGCTTCCGCGATGTGCCATTGCGCGAGAAGAAATCCATGGTGCGCGAAGTCTTTGACAGCGTGGCCTCCAAATACGACGTCATGAATGACGTGATGTCGCTGGGCATTCACCGCGCGTGGAAAAAGATTTTCGTCAACGAACTCGCCCCCCACCCCGACCTGTCGCTGCTCGACCTGGCCGGTGGCACGGGCGATATCTCGTTCGGCTGGCTGCGCGGCGGGGGCGGGCCTGCCATCCTGTCCGACATCAATGTGAGCATGCTCACCGTGGGCCGCAACCGCGCGATGGAGCGCGGGCTGGTATCAGGCCTCAACTTCATGGCGGTCGATGCCGAGGCCATTCCGCTGGCCGACAATTCGGTGGACCGCGTCTCCATCGCCTTTGGCCTGCGCAACTGCACCGACAAGCTGCAGGTCCTGCGCGAGGCGCGTCGCATCCTGCGGCCGGGCGGGCGGTTCCTGTGCCTCGAATTCTCGCGCGTGCAGGTTGCAGCGTTTGCGCCTGTGTATGATGCTTGGTCCTTCCACGTCCTGCCACGCATGGGGGCGGCGATCGCGGGCGACCGCGAGAGCTACCAGTACCTCGCCGAGAGCATCCGCATGTTCCCCGACCAGGAAACCCTGGCCGACATGATGCGCGAAGCGGGGCTTGAGCGCGTGTCCTACCAGAACCTCTCGGGCGGGATCGCGGCCATCCACTCCGGCTGGAAGATCTGATGGGGGCACGGGCAGACCGTTCTGTCCTGCTGGTGGTGTGTGGGGGGATTGCCGCCTACAAGGTACTCGAACTCATCCGCAGGATCAGGGAACACGGCATCCGCGTGCGCACGGTGCTGACGCAAGGGGGCGCGCGATTCGTCACGCCCCTTTCGCTTCAGGCGCTGAGCGGTGAGCGCGTATACAGCGACCTGTTCTCCCTGACCGATGAAAGCGAGATGGGCCATATCGCCCTTTCGCGCAGCAGCGACCTGATCGTGGTCTGCCCCGCCACCGCCGATATGCTGGCCCGCATGAGCGCGGGCCGGGCCGATGACCTCGCCACCACCGTGCTGCTGGCCACCGACACCCCGGTGCTGGCCGCGCCCGCCATGAACGTGCGCATGTGGCAGCACCCCGCCACACAGGCCAATATCGCAACCCTTGCGGCCCGTGGCGTGGAATTCGTCGGCCCCGAGACCGGGCTGATGGCATGCAACGAGCACGGGCCGGGCCGCCTGGCCGAGCCCGACTCGATCCTTGCCGCCATTCTGGCCCGGCTGGATGGCGAACAGCCGCTTGCGGGCCGCCGCGTGCTGGTCACCGCAGGCCCCACGCATGAGCCGATCGACCCGGTGCGCTACCTGGCCAACCGCTCATCGGGCACGCAGGGCTATGCCATTGCGCGCGCGCTGGCGGAAGCCGGGGCTGAGGTGACGCTGGTCAGCGGGCCGACCACCCTGCCCGACCCGCCGGGCGTGCATATCGTGCGCGTCGAGACGGCACGCGCCATGCTTGCGGCCTGCCAGCAGGCCCTGCCGTGCGATATTGCCGTGTGCACCGCCGCCGTGGCGGACTGGCATGTGGATGAAGCCCCGCAGAAGATCAAGAAAACCGCAGGCCAGCCCCCGCCCGCGCTCCGCCTTGTGCCCAACCCGGACATTCTGGCCGTGCTGAGCCAGCCATCCCCCACCCGGCCGCGACTGGTGGTAGGCTTTGCCGCCGAGACCGAGCATGTGGTCGAACACGCCACCGCCAAGCGCCTGCGCAAGGGCTGCGACTGGATCGTGGCCAATGATGTCAGCCCCGAAAGCGGCATCATGGGCGGGGCTGAAAACGAGGTGGACCTGATCGACGCCACAGGCTGCACCCACTGGCCCCGGCTGGACAAGACGCAGGTGGCGCAGCGCCTCGTCGCCCGCATCGCAGCCTTTTTCAACGCACCACATGTTGACGGACACACTTCATGAGCCTCTCCCCCCTGCCCATTCAGGTCAAGCGCCTGGCCCATGCGCATGACCTACCCCTGCCCGCCTACGCCACCGAGGGCGCTGCCGGCATGGACCTGCTGGCCGCCGTGACCGAACCCATGACCATTGCGCCGGGTGGCCGCGCGCTGGTGCCCACGGGGCTGTGCGTGGGGCTGCCGCGTGGCTATGAACTCCAGATCCGCCCCCGCTCGGGGCTTGCGCTCAAGCACGGCGTGACCCTGCCCAATGCGCCGGGCACGATTGATGAGGATTATCGCGGCGAGATCGGCATTATCGTGATGAATGCAGGCAATGCGCCCTTTGTGGTCGAGCGTGGCATGCGCATTGCCCAGGGCGTGCTCGCCCCCGTGGTGCGCGGTGAGTGGGTGGAATACGCCGAACTTGATGAAACCACCCGTGGCGCGGGCGGCTTTGGCAGCACGGGCACGGCAGGGTGAGCACAGGCGGCCAACCGGGTAACCTGCGCGTCCGCCCCAATATGGCGGACCTGCTCGGCCTGCTTGCCATCATGGCGGGTGCGGTCGTGGTGGCGACGGCGGGCCGCCACATGCTCGTACCCATTCCCGCAAGCGAGGCCGGGACCATCCACCTCAGCCCGGCCTACCTGCCCGGCTATGCCGTGCGCACCACGCTGCGCATGTTCGCAGCCCTTGCGGCGTCGCTGGTGTTTACCTTCACCTATGCCGTATGGGCCGCCAAAAGCAGGCGGGCGGGGCAGGTGCTGGTGCCGCTGCTGGATATCTTGCAGTCGGTGCCCATCCTGGGCTTCCTCACCTTTACGGTCATTTTTTTCCTCGGGCTGTTTCCGGGGCGGATGATGGGGGCGGAACTTGCCGCCATCTTCACCATCTTCACCAGCCAGGCATGGAACATGGCCTTTGCTATGTACCAGTCGCTGCGCACCGTGCCGCCTGACCTTGAGGAAGCCGCCCGCTGCTTTGGCCTCACCCCGTGGCAGCGCTTCTGGCGGCTCGAGGTGCCCTTCGCCATCCCCGCGCTGGTGTGGAACACCATGATCTCGATGTCTGGCGGGTGGTTCATGGTCGTCTATTCCGAGACAATCACGGTCGGCAATACCGATATCGCCCTGCCCGGCATCGGCTCGTATGTGGGCGTTGCGATCGAGCAGCGGAACCTTGCCGCCATTTTCTACGCCATTCTCACCATGCTGGCCGTGATCCTGGCCTATGACCAGCTTCTGTTCCGCCCGCTGGTGGCATGGTCCGCGCGGTTCCAGACCGATGACGGCGCCCCCCTGGCGGCGCCCGACCCGTGGATGCTGGTGCTGCTGCGCCGCACGCACCTGCTGCGCCGTTTCTGCCTGCGCGTGGGCGATGGCATGACGCGCATCGGCTGGCTGGCCCTTGGCCCGCGCCCGTCTGCCCCGGCGCGCGCGCTTATCCCTCCCCGCCTGATGGATGCGGCCTGGATTGCCGGGATTATCCTGTGCGCCCTCACCCTGGGGTGGAAAACATGGACCTTCTCCCTCACCCATTACAGCACGGGGCAGGTGCTGCATGTCATGGCGCTCGGCGGGCTGACGCTGCTGCGGGTCATGTTTACGGTGCTGGTGGCCTCGGTGATCTGGGTGCCTGCGGGCATTTGGCTGGGCCTGTCGCCCCGGCGGGCGCGGCATGCGCAGATGGCGGCGCAGTTCATGGCCGCCTTCCCCGCCAACCTGTTCTTTCCGCTCGTGGTAGTGGCCATCGTGCACTGGCACCTCAACAGCAATATCTGGCTCACCCCGCTCATGCTGCTGGGCACGCAGTGGTATATCCTGTTCAATATCGTGGCCGGGGCCTCGTCCTATCCCGGTGACCTGCTCGAGGCGGCGCGCAACTTCCACGTCAAGGGCTGGCTATGGTGGCGGCGGGTGATGCTGCCGGGCATCACGCCCTATTTCATCACCGGCGCGCTGACCGCATCGGGCGGGGCATGGAATGCCGCCATCGCCACCGAGGTAGCCAGCTGGGGCGACACCACCCTGAGCGCGCAGGGGCTGGGCGCCTATATTGCCCATGCCACCGTGGCGGGAGCAACCGACCAGGTGGGGCTAGGCATGGCGGTCATGGCGGCCTTCGTGCTGCTGCTCAATCGCGCGCTTTGGCGCCCGTTATCCAATTATGCCGCCCGGCATTACACTTTTGACTGAGAGCGCCTGATGCCGCAGCAAGCCACTCCCCCCGCCCCGAAGCAGACCGGCACGGAACTTGTCCGGATCGTCAATTGCAGGCAGGCCTACCCCAAGGAAAGTTCGACCGACCTCGTGGTGCTTGATGGCGTGAACCTGAGCATCCGCAGTGGTGAGATCGTGGGGCTGCTGGGCCGCTCGGGGTCGGGCAAGTCCACGTTGCTGCGCATTATCGCGGGGCTTTTGCCGCCCACCGCGGGCGAGGTGATCTGGAAGGGCAAGCGGCTGGAGGGGCCGGCTGCGGGCATTTCCATGGTGTTCCAGTCCTTTGCGCTGTTCCCGTGGCTGACGGTGCAGAAAAACGTGGAACTGGGGCTGGAAGCGCAGGGCGTGGCGCCTGCCGAGCGCGAGAAGCTGGCGGAAGATGCGATCCACCTGATCGGGCTGGGCGGGTATGAGAATGCCTACCCCAAGGAGCTTTCGGGCGGCATGCGCCAGCGCGTGGGGCTGGCGCGCGCCCTTGTGGTTCATCCCGACCTGCTGCTGATGGACGAGCCGTTCTCGGCACTCGACGTATTGACGGCTGAAAACCTGCGCACCGACCTTGTGGAACTGTGGGCGGAGAAGAAACTGCCCATCCAGTCGATCCTGCTGGTCACCCACAATATCGAGGAGGCGGTGCTGATGTGCGACCGCATCCTCATCTTCTCCTCCAACCCCGGCAGAGTGGCCTATGAGCTTCAGGTGCCCTTCGAGCACCCCCGCAACCGCGAGGACATGGCCTTCCGCCAGTTCGTGGACCGTATCTACGCGCTCATGACACGCCGCGCGCCGGTCGTGTCTGAGGCGGACATGACCGACCCGGACATGAAGCATGTGCAGATCACGGCCGATGCCGTGGCCCTGCCCGCCCTGCCCATGAACACCATCGTGGGCATGATGGAAACGCTGGCCGCCGACCCGCTGCATGGCCGGGCCGACCTGCCGCTGCTCGCCAGCCGCCTGCAGCTTGAGCTTGATGACCTGTTCCCCCTTGGCGAATCCCTACAACTGCTGGGATTTGCCGAGCTTGAGGATGGCGACATCCTGCTCACGCCCGAGGGCATGCGCTTTGTGCAGAGCGAGCACGACATCCGCAAGCACATCCTGTGGCAGAGCATGCTGCACAACATTCCCATGGTGCGCACCATCCGCGCCGTGCTGGACGAGCGCCCCAACCACCGCGCCAGCGCCGAGCGCTTCCGCGATGAACTCGAGGACAGCATGTCCCCCAACTACGCCCGCCAGACGCTCCAGACCCTGATCGGCTGGGCACGTTATGCGGAACTGTTTGATTTTGATGAGGAAGCGGACCAGCTTTTTCTGGATGATGACCCGACGGACCGTAGCTAGCGGATAGAAGTTTCCGGGCGCTGCCTATTCTCAAAAAGGCAGCGCTTCCCGAAGCTTTTTGAAAAAAGCCTTAACCGGCGGAATCCACCAGCCGGTCACGGAACAGGCGGCGCATCTTGGCGATCTTGGGCGGGATGACCGCGCTGCAATACGGGTTGCCGGGGTTACGGGCAAAATAGTCGCGGTGATAATCCTCGGCGGGCCAGAAATGCTCCAGCTTCGCAATCTCGGTCACGATCGGGTTGGGCCAGACATGCTGGGCCGCGATTTCATCCCGTATGGCGTAAGCCGTCTTTTCCTGCGCCGCATCCTGCCAGAAAATGGCGGAGCGATACTGCGTGCCCACGTCATTGCCCTGCCGGTTGGGCGTGGTGGGGTCATGCATGACAAAGAAGATGCGCAGCAGGTCAGCACAGGACAGCTCGGCGGGGTTGAAGGTGACGCGCACGACCTCGGTATGCCCGGTGCGGCCCGTGCAGACCTGTTCATAAGTGGGGTTGGGGGTATGGCCACCGGCATAGCCCGGCTCGATCGCCTGCACGCCGCGCAGTTCCTTGAACGGCGCTTCAATGCACCAGAAGCAGCCCCCACCGAGCACCAGTGTCTCCAACGCGTTTGCGGTCATGGTGGCGTCCTTCCCCAAAATGATGTGAAGAGAATGTTCCAGAAGTTTTTGGTGAAGCTTTTTTCAAGAAGCTTCGAAAGAACGCCGCCTTTTTGAAAAAAGGCGGCACCCAAAAACTTTTCTTCCTTTAAGCAATCCGCGCAAGGGCCGCCTTGAGCCGCACGCGCTCTGCCTGGAACGCCTCCAGCCGCTCGCGGTTTTCGGCCACGACTTCGGGCTTGGCGCGGGCAACGAAATCGGCATTGCCCAGCTTGCGCTCGACCTTGGCAATCTCGCCATCCACCTTGGCGCATTCCTTTTCCAGCCGCTGGCGCTCAACGCTCAGGTCAATGATCCCGGCCAGCGGAATGACCAGCGTTGCTTCATCCACCACAAGCTGGGCAGCCCCCTGCGGCATCTCGCCCGCAAGCGGCTGCACTTCGGACACGCGGGCCATGCGACCGATCGCTTCCGCCCATTTGGCGGCACGCGCCACGGTGGTGGCCGAGGCATCACGCAGCAGCACGGGGGCCAGACGCGAGGGCGGCACGTTCATTTCCGAGCGCACGGTGCGGATGGCGGAAATGAAGCGGATCAGCCATTCCATCTCCTCACGCGCGTCCTTCGCCCCTTCCAGATGTTCGGGCTGCGGCCACGGCGCGGTGATGAGCGAGCCTTCGCCACCAAAGCCGAAATGCTGCCACAGCCGGTCGGTCATGAACGGGGTCACGGGCTGGAGCAGGCGCAGGATAGTGCCCAGCACATGGGCGGCCACCGCACGGGTCTCGACCGCTTCCGCCGTATCGCCCGCGGCAAAGACCGGCTTGGCCAGTTCAAGGAACCAGTCGCAGAAGCAGTTCCACACAAAGCGGTAGCACGCGCCCGCATATTCATCGAAGCGGAAGGCTTCCAGCGCCTTGCTCGCCTCTTCCACCGCCTGCGCCAGTTCGGCGAGGATCCACCGGCCCAGCGGAGACTGCACGGAGGCCGGGCTGAAGCCTGCAACCGGGGCCACGCCGTTCATCTCGCAAAAGCGCGCGGCATTCCAGATCTTGGTGATGAAGGAGCGGTATTCCTCCACCTTTTTCGGGCCAAGCTTCACGTCGCGGCCAAGGCCGGTGAGCGAGCAGATGCAAAAGCGCATGGCATCCGCGCCGTAGCTGTCGATCATCTCCAGCGGGTCGATGCCGTTGCCCTTGGACTTGGACATCTTCTGCCCGCGCTCGTCACGCACCAGCCCGTGGATAAACACCTGCCGGAAGGGCACATCCTTCATGAAGTGCAGGCCCATCATCATCATCCGCGCAACCCAGAAGAAGATGATGTCAAACCCTGTGACCAGCACATCGGTGGGGTAATAGCGCGCCAGTTCCGGTGTCTGCTGCGGCCAACCCAGCGTGGAGAACGGCCACAGGGCGGAGGAGAACCATGTATCGAGCACATCCTCGTCACGCGTCAGCACCGTGTCCTGCCCGTAATGGGCGCGGGCCTGGCTGGCGGCATCGGCTTCATCATGGGCAACGAACACATGCCCATCAGGGCCGTACCAGGCGGGGATGCGATGCCCCCACCACAGCTGGCGGCTGATGCACCAAGGCTGGATGTCGCGCATCCAGGCGTAGAACGTATTTTCCCACTGCCGGGGCACGAATTCGATCTTGCCGGTTTCAACCGCCTCAATGGCGGGACCGGCGAGAGTCTTGGCATCGCAGTACCACTGGGTGGTCAGGCGCGGCTCGACCACGGCGCCACTACGCTCGGCATGGGGCACCTGATTGGTGTGCGGTTCGATCTTTTCCAGCCATTCCAGCCGCTCAAGCTCGGCCACCATGGCCTTGCGCGCCTCATCACGCGGCATGCCAGCCAGCGTGCGCACAAAGGCGGGGTCGGCCAGCCCTTCTTCCGCGCGGAGCTCGCCCTCGATCTCGGCCAGGGTGATGCGGGCTTCCTCATCAAGCACGCTGGGCATGTCGAGCTTGTGGCGGCGGCCGACCTCAAAGTCATTGAAATCATGCGCGGGCGTGATCTTGACCGCGCCGCTGCCCTTGGTGGGATCGGAATGCTCATCAGCCACGACAGGAATGCGGCGGCCGGTCAGCGGCAGGATGACGTTCTTTCCCACGAGGTCGGCAAAACGTTCATCATCGGGGTGCACGGCCACGGCCATGTCGCCAAGCATGGTCTCGGGGCGGGTGGTGGCAACCGTGATGGTGCGGCCCGGCTGGCCCTCGACAGGGTAGCGGATATACCACAGGCTGCCCCGGCTCTCGCGGTTATCGACCTCAAGGTCGGAGATGGCGGAGCGGAAGGCGGGGTCCCAGTTGACGAGACGGCGGTCGCGGTAGATCAGCCCTTCGCGGTAAAGGGTGACGAACACCTCTTTCACCGCATCCGACAGGCCATCATCCATGGTGAAGCGCTCGCGCTGCCAGTCGAGCGAGCCGCCAAGGCGGCGGAGCTGCTTTGTAATGCCGCCGCCGGATTCGGCCTTCCATTCCCACACGCGCTCGACAAAGGCGTCGCGGCCCATTTCCTGGCGCGATGTGCCTTCCTTTTGCAGCATGCGCTCGACCACAAGCTGGGTGGCGATGCCGGCATGGTCGGTGCCCGGCTGCCACAGCGTGTCGCGCCCCTGCATGCGGCGCCAGCGGATGAGCGTGTCCTGCAATGTCATGGTCAGGGCGTGGCCGATATGCAGCGTGCCCGTAACATTGGGCGGCGGAATCATGATGGTATAGGGTTTTGCCGTGCTGTCAGGCTGTGCGCTGAACGCGCCACTGGCCTCCCACAGGGCATAGAGGGAGGTTTCTGTCCCGGCGGGGGAGAACGACTTGTCAAGCATCACGAAAAACCAGATCCACCATAATCAGACGCAGGGCAGGACAACGCGCCCGGCCACGGGCAGATATACCCCAAACCGGCGCGAAGGGAACGCCTTGGCCCGTAATCTTTATGCCGGGCAACAGATCATGTGCTGATGGTGAATACGACATGGCCGGAGGGTCGGGGCCAAGGATGGCGCGCCCGACATGTTGGCGATACCCCCACGGACACCCCCGGCATGCCTGTCACCGGGTGTTTCTCCCTGTCATCGGCTGTCATAGCCAGAGGGAAGAAAACGGCAGATTTTCGGGGGTTGTGTCAACGCCTGTCCTTCCCTGTCATGGAAGAACTGGAGGTCTGGGCGGGAATCGAACCCACATTCGCGGATTTGCAGTCCGCTGCATCACCATTCTGCCACCAGACCTCGGCGGTGCAAGGGGTATATCCGCTGAAATGCCTCTCAGGTCAAGCCGTTGTGTGCGGCGTTCTGGTTGTTTCCCGAGCAAAGCGGCGCATAAATACAAAAAAGCCGGAAAAAATTTTCGCCCGTCCGGCCGGGTTGCCGCTTCAGCACCCTGCGGGGCAGCGTGTTTCAAGGAAACGTTAATGGACAGGACAGACCCCGATTACGCGCCACTCGATTTTGTTGCCGCCCGGCAGCGCATGGTCGATGCCCAGATTCGCCCCTCGCAGGTCGGCAATGCCACGATTATCGCCGCCATGCGCACTGTACCGCGTGAACGCGCCGTGCCTGATGCGCTGAGGGCCTTCGCCTACTCCGACCAGAACCTGCCGCTGGGCGAAGGACGCTACCTGACCGAGCCACGGGTGACAGGGCGCATGCTGCAGGTGGCCGACCTGCGGCACGGCGAGCGGGTGCTGGTGGTTGCGGCGGGCACGGGCTACCTCGCGGCCCTGCTGGGTGCGATGGCGCTTGAACTGCATGTCACCGCCCTCGAATCCGACCCGCGACTGGCCACCATGGGCAAGGCCCTGTGCGCTGCCTGCGCGCCCGGCGTGCAGTGGTGCGACGGACCGCTGGTCAAGGGGGCACCGGCCTCGGCGCCGTATGACCTGATCTTCATTGATGGCGCGGTGCGCGCCGTGCCGCAGGCCATTGTGGAGCAACTTGCACAGGGCGGGCGCATCATTGCTCCCATAGCACCCGCATCGGGCGTGACATCGGTCAGCCGCATTGCCGCGACAGCGCAGGGCAGCGCGGTGCAGCCATTGTTCGAAGCCGCCGTGCCCGTGCTGCCTGAACTGGCCCCTGCCCCCGCCTTCGTGTTCTAGCCGGTTAACCCGCACGCAACATCCTGCCGCTAGGACTGGCCGGGGGCGGCCTGTCATGGTGCTGCCCGGCATATCAGGCTGGCAGGGGCGGACATGAAGGGAAACTGGGCAATAGGGGCGGGCAGCGCCGCACTCCTGTGTAGCGGCACCGCACTGGGGGGCGTGCCGCAGGCGGCCGAGCAACCGCGCACGCTGGATGCGGCCCTTGCCGCGGCCTATCTGGGCAACCCGATGCTGCGGCAGGAACGCGCCACCCTGCGGGCAACGGATGAGCAGGTGCCGCAGGCCCTGAGCGGCTGGCGGCCAACGATTACGGGCACGGCGAGCATGTCCTATTATTCCGGCCTGATGCGCATGGAGCCCTCATCGGGGGAGAGCGGCTATGCCCGGCGGTATGAAAGCCCGGGCTATTCCGGCGGGGTCAGCATTTCGCAGCCCATCTATACTGGCGGCAAGACCACGGCCAGCACGCACAAGGCCCGCCATGCAGTCATGGCCGAGCGCGCGCGGCTGATCGCGGCGGAGGAGCAGGTCTTCTCCGATGTGGTCAGCGCCTATGTCAATGTGGTGGAGGATGAGCAGATCCTGCACATCGACATCAACAACGAGCAGGTTTACGCCGCCCAGCTTCATGCCACCGAACTGCGCGCCCATGGCGGCGAGATTACCCAGACCGACGTGGCGCAGGCGGCAGGTGCCTTGGCCAATGCCCGTGCCGTAAGGCAACTGGCCGAAGGCACGCTGCTCGCCGATCGCGCCACCTACCGGCAGGTGGTGGGCGTTGACGCGCCCGATGACCTTGCCCTGCCCCAGCCGCTTGTCCTGCCGCTTCATACCGAACAGGACGCCATGACGCAGGCCGTGCAGAACAACCCTGACGTGATTGGCGCCCTGTTTGACGAGGCGGCAAAAAAGGATGCCGTCGGCGTGGCCTTTGCCGCCCTCATGCCCACGGTCAGCGCCCAGGCGGCCTATATGCATGGCATCAACCAGGATGAGGGCCGCTCGCTCAACAATAACAAATACGCCCTCGTCAACGCGTCCATGCCGCTTTATCAGGGCGGGGGCGAATATGCCGCCGTGCGCATGGCCCGCCAGCAGGCCAATGAGGCCACCCATACGGTGGATGTAAAGCGCCGCGCCGCCGTGCAGCTCGCGGCTGCAAGCTGGCAGCGCATGCAGGCCAACCGCGCCGCGATTGAAAGCAACCGCGCTGCTGTCGAGGCCGATGCCACCGCCCTGCACGGCATGCAGCGGCAGGTGATGGTGGGCACCACCTCAACACTTTCCGTGCTCCAGCAGCAGGAAACCCTGCTCCAGGCCCAGATTGCGTTAGTACGCAGCGCGGGCAATCTTGTCATTTCCTCCTATCAGGCCACCGCCGCCATTGGTCGCCTGACCGCGCGTGACCTGAACCTTGACGTGCCGCTTTATGATGAACGCGCCTATTACCGCGCCGTGCATGACCGGCTGTGGGGCATCAGCGATTACGCCACCAGCCAGCCGGGACGGTAGGCGCAGGAGCCAGAGGGGCCCGTGCGCCATTTGCAGCAATGTTTATTGGAGGCAGCGTTATTTGAAGCTTTTTGCAAAAAGCTTCACCAAAAACTTTTTCATTATGGCTGGCTTTCTATCCGGGCATCACTTTTTACACGGATACAGGCACGTACCCCATTGCGCTTATGCAATCTGCTCAATGCGGCACCGGGCGCAAAGGGGGGCGGACGGGATGTAGCTGGCAACCGCCGCCTGCATGGCGGCAAAACTGCTGCCGTAGAAATAGAGCGCCGTTTCGCTATTCCCTTCCCAGTAACCACGCAGTTCCCCTGTATGGCCAAGTGCCGCACTCAGCCCCTCGATTGTTTTATTGATATCAGACCGGGCATAGGTTTCGGCTGGCAGGTCAGTGCCGTTCATGAAAATGGCCATGCCTTCCAGCACGCCAAACGCGATGGGGGCTGCCGCACCCGGCAGGCGCAGTTCCGACCCCTTGGGCGCGCCAAGCTGGTCAAGGGCCTGCATGACCTGTTTCAGCACGGTTTGTGATGCATCCTTGACCGCGATCTCGATATCGCAGGCGGAAATGCCGACCGGATCGGGCGCAAGGGCCGTGCCCCCGCCCACGACTTCGCCAATACCCATTTCATGCAGCATGACATCAAGCGGATCTTCAAAAACACTGCCCCGCTGGACCGGCTGGAGGCGGGCATTGAGATGGGCCACCACAACGATGGGTGCGGGGGCAGCGGGGAGTGTATCGGGCACTGTCTGTTTTCCTATCCTGCGGTGTAAAACACAGTGTTATATTCAATATGGTTTATTTTCAATCACCACAGGCTTTTTTCAGGTCGCCATTCATCTTCTATCATTTCTTTCAAAGATTGATAATTCACGACCCATTCCATGGGCAGTTTACGCTGTTCCTCAGTAATGTTTTCAACAGCCCACCCTTTTTCACCATCCCAGAAGCACCAGACGGGAATTTTTCTTGTTCTGGGGTCAGGTATGCCGTACCGAAATATCGGTATTTCCTGACTTTCCGCATCAAGTGGAACGTGTCCGACTTTATGGGCCAGCCTGTGCTTGACAGCCGAAAATATTGGATAGAACGTCAGAAATGCTACAGGAGATTTTGATATTTCTACGGCATCAGGATAATTTTCGGTATAGAATCCCGAAAAACCCGGATCATCCACCCAAATTGCTCAACACGCTTTATGTATTGCAGATAGGCCTTTCCCTTATTGGCGTCCATGTAAAAAACATCACCAACCTTAACCAAGGTGCTTCTCCTGCGCATTACATATAGAAATTTTATTCCCCAACAAAAAGCAGACACCATGATAGAGAACCGTAAAATAGAAGTAATTTCAGAAAATGGAAATATAGAGAATACAATTCTCGAAATTCCTACACAATACCCATGGTTTATAAATATCATCCATCCACAAAAATGGGCCAGACGGTATGAAGCCCCCGATCTTTTTGCAGCCTTCCAGACCATGCGCCTTGAATTTGAAAAAGCGGGAATACGGTTTCTCTGCATCGGCGCACGCCCCGACATCATGGCGTCGGGCCTGTCCAGAAACATGAGTGGCGGTCGGAAAGTGTACATCATCAGGCATGGGGAACAGGCTGATCGCAGCAATATTGTTGATATATTTGATCATGCCCCGCCCGACAGGACCGGAACGGTGCAGCAGCAACGCGATTTTGCAATGCGCTGGCTGGCATCGGTGACACATCGCCAATGATGTTCCCCGCAAAAACCTCGGCACGCGTCAGGCAGTTTTCGGTGAAGCTTTTTTTCAAAAAGGCGGCACCCCAAAAAATTTATCATTTTTTATCAATGATTTGATTTAAAACAGTTTCTTAAAAAGCCAAAACCACGCCCTCTCTCTGCCCTGTTAACGCCAAAAAAATGGAGCAGGTCCTATCTTCATGCGTTATCGGCGGACAGGCCCCGGCAACGACAGCCACCCGGAACCTGTTCCATGATGTAATATTGATCGAGTGACAGGACCCCCATGAAAAAAACTCTCCTGTGCCTGAGCGTTCTGGGTATGGCCGGATGCGCTGCCAATCCATCGGATGCCAGCGCACATTATATCAATCCCGAACCTTTCATGCGCTACAGTTGCGCCCAACTGGCCGGACTGGACCAGACAGATGCGCAAAACCTCGCCACGGCCAGGGAGCGGCAGCAGGTCAGTCAGTTGAAGGGCGAGCTTGAAGCCGTTCACACCGCCGAGCGCGGCAAGAACTGCGTCGGTCGCTATTCCGCCAGTGATTATGACGCCAGCGGAGCCATTACCACCCCTGCCGGCCGCCTGCCGCCTGGCAGCGATACAGCCTATGGCTACCATGGCGCGGGTGCTGCACTCCCGTCAGCCACAACCCGCCCCCTGCAGACCACGCCGATGGATATCAGCACAGGCACAGGCACAGGCACAGGCACAGGCATCACAACCGGTTCCATGCCCGCACAGGAAGGTCTTTCTGCGCCCAGCATACCCAGCCATGCCCCCACCTACAGCGCGCCGCATTACGTAGTGCCACCCGCGGGCTATACCGCGCCATCCTATTCGGGCAATCCATTCCAGTAACGACCTGCTTTGTGCCGCCGTGCTGCGCCGGGCAGAGGCGGCATGGATTGATCGTAACGCAAACCGATCAATATCGTAGCAGACATATATCCATAAGGCCGTTCATCAGGCATAACGCGTCTGATGAGCACGGCGTTTGAAACCCACACCATACACCAGATTCCACACGACCAGCGCCATGGCCGCGCACGCGACCTGTTCGCGGTCTGGTTCAGCACCAACCTGACCCTGCTCACGGTGGTGACCGGGGCACTCGGGCCGGGGCTGTTCGGCCTGTCGTTTACGTGGTCGGCCATTGCCGTCATACTCGGCAACCTGGCGGGGGCCGTGTTCATGGCGCTGCATGCCGCCCAAGGGCCGATGCTTGGCGTGCCGCAGATGGTGCAGAGCCGGGGGCAGTTCGGCTTTTATGGCGCGGTGCCCATCATCGGCCTCGTCGTGCTCATGTATATCGGCTTCGTGGCCTCGAATTTCGTGGTGGGCGGCGAAGCGCTCCATGCCGCCCTGCCCATGGCCGGGCGGCGTAACGCAATCCTGATCATTGCCGTGCTGAGCCTTGTGCCATGCTGCATGGGCTACCACACCATCCATTCCTGGTCGAAGGTGGTGAGCTGGGTGGCGGGGGCGGTTATCCTGTACTGCCTGTGGCTGGGCTATGAAGCCTTTCCCCCCGGCACGCTACGCGACATGCACGGCTCGGTCGCCGGTTTTTTCAGCACCTTTTCCACCGCGGCGCTATGGCAGATCGCCTATGCGCCCTATGTATCGGATTCATCGCGCTACCTGCCCGCCGATGAAGCCGGTCGCCGCACTGCCTTCCTCACCACCTATATTGGCACTGTCGCGGGCACGGCGCTGCCCATGATACTGGGCTGCATGATGGCCCTGCATGGGCCGGGCGTATCGGTCGCCACCACGCTGGCGCAACTGGCGGGGCGGCAGGCAACGCCGGTCATGATCGTACTTTCGCTTTCCATTGCCCTTGGCAACGCCATGAGCCTGTATGGCGGCGCGCTCTCGGCCATAACGGTGCTCCAGACCTTCATGCCGGACTGGCGGGCCGCTTTGCGCGAACGCCTGCTCGTTACCTGCACGCTGGTGGCAATCGCGCTGGGCATGGCGCTGGGCATGGCCGACAGCTTCATGAAATCCTATGCCGCCTTCCTCGATCTGCTCATGGCCATCATGGTGCCGTGGACCGCCATCAACCTGACCGATTATTACCTCCTGCGCCGGGGGCGTTATGATGTCGCCTCCTTTTTCCGCCGCGATGGCGGGGCCTATGGCTATTGCAACATCCCCGCCCTGTGCGCCTATGGCATTGGCATCGCCATTGAAATACCCTTCATGCAGAACGGGTTTCATACCGGCAGCCTCGCCCGCCGCCTGCATGGGGTGGACATATCATGGGTGGTGGGGCTGCTCGTCACCGCCGCCTTCTATATCCGCGCCACAACCACGCGCAGGCGCACGTAATGGCACCCTCGGGGCGCCGGTTGATGCAAGAAGCATGTCCCGAAGGCTGTACGGGGCTTACGTAACGATAGGGATGAAATTTACGGGTATTGTCTTTTAAAAACGTTCTTTATGGAGGTTTTTAAAAAATTTCCATGCAATATCATTACACAATATACCATATCGTTCCTACAAAGAAATCATTGACGCCTCCCTGAAGTCTGTGTCTGCTTGCAAATGGTTTGATTGCATTGCAGCACGAGCGCGAGGGACACGTTCATGGGTGATCTGTTTTCAAAAGAAGCACGCGAAGACCTGCTGGCACGGGGCTATTCCCGCCGGCAGTTCGGGCGTATTTCCGCCCTGCTCGGACTGGGTTCCGCAGCACTCGCCGCCTCCCCGCTCATCAGCAGCGCTGCTGCGGCCAAGGGCACGCCCGCCAGGGCACCGATAGAAGAAGTGCAGAGCAAGGTTGGCATGGTCCGCCTTGGCAGCAACGAATGCTGGACCGGCCCCTTCCCCGATGCCGCGCAGGCGGGTGCCGCGATGGTGCAGTACGGCAACCGTTACGAGCCCTCCAACCTGCGCGCGCAGTTGATCGAGGCCGTCTCGCAGGTCGAGAAGGTGCCGCAGACCCATATCCTGCCCTGGCCGGGATCAAGCGATCCGCTTTCACGCACGGTCGTCACCTTCTGCTCGCCCACGCGCGGCCTGGTCACGGCCGACCCCACGTTCGAGAACGCCTGGCGCACCGCCGCGTGGCTGGGTGTGAAGGTGACCAAGGTGCCATTGCGGGCGGAAAACAGATATGAAACCGATGTCAGGGCCATGCTGGCGGCTGACCCGAATGCCGGCATCTACTATGTCTGCTCGCCCAACAACCCGACCGGCACCGTCACACCGCTGGCCGATATCAAATGGCTTGTCGCCCACAAGCCTGCAGGCTCGATCGTGCTGGTCGATGAAGCCTATATCCACTTTGCAGGCACCCCGAGTGCCGCGAAACTCGTGGCGGAGAATAAAGATGTTGTTGTGCTGCGCACCTTCTCCAAGCTGTTCGGCATGGCAGGGCTGCGGCTGGGCCTGAGCATGGCGCGGCCTGACCTGCATGCCAAAATGATGCGCTATGACGGCGCCAGCCAGTCAGGCACCCTGTCCATCGTGGCGCTGGCCACCGGCACCGCCAGCCTTACCCAGAGTGCCGCGATTGTCGAACGCCGCAACCAGATGATTGCCGCGCGGGAAGAAACCTTCGCCCACCTGAAAAAACGCGGCCTGACCTACCTGCCCAGCAACGCCAACATGTTCATGGTGGACTGGAAGCAGCCCGCCCAGACCATGCGCGACGCCTTTGCCAGAAGCAAGGTCGATATCGGGCGCAGCTGGCCCATCTGGCCCACCATGTCACGCGTAACGGTTGGCTCGGCGCAGGACATGCAGGCCTTCTGCACGGCTCTTGACCAGATCATGGCCTGACGGTTTTCCGGGCGCCACCTTTTCAGAAGATGGCGCCCTGACCCTTCCCCAAAAACTGCCGTGCCTACATATGTCCCTGCACAAGGCCCGCAATCCCAGGCGTAATGGCCTGAAGCAAGTCACCCGCCGGCTGCGGGCTGGTGCGCACCGCCAGCATTGATGCCGAGGCCGCGAACTGGGCCTGCGCTGTCTGTAACACTGCATCCACCTGCGCCTGATGCGCCGCCAGCGTGCCATCGAGCGCGTACAGCCCCACGCAGGCCAGTTCCGCCAACTGCCCCGATGCAGGCAGGGCTTCGCGCAGGGCCGGGTGGGTGGCCACGACCGGGCGCAGGCGCGTATCGTTATCACGCCAGGTTTCCAGCCGGGCGCGCAGGCTTGCGGCAAGGTCACGCTGGCCGCCCACATAGGCCGCGACATCGCGCGTGAAGGCCGCAGCCTGAAAACTGTCAGGCGCGACAATATCAGCCACCCGGTCCAGCGCGGGCGGGGTGGATGAGGCCGTCACATGGCCCGGGCCAAAAACATGGTTGAGCGCGTAATTGCGCACCGGGGTGGTCACGGCCAGCAGGGTGGCAAGCGGGGCGATCCCGTCAGGGGCAAGCCGTGCCATCATGCGGTGGCGATCGGCTGCGGCGCGGTTGCCCAGCACTTCGAGTTCAGCCTGCACCACGGGCAGGCGGCGGGCGAGTGCATCCTCATCACGCACTGCGGCAGGCGACCAGAAGCGCTCGGCCAGGGCTGCCGCGCGCGGCCACAGGCGGGCATCAAGCATCTCCTCGCTCACGATTTCGGTCCATAACGCCACCTCCGCCCCCAGCACCAGCCCGTCCTGCGCCGTGGTCATCGAGGCGGCGGGGTCAAGGGCAAAGGGCACAAGGGCCGGCGCATGGGCTGCGGCGACCTGATCGGGCGGCAGGCCATTGCCCACCGGGTCCAGCGGGTCAACACGGTAATGATCGGCCGCAGGCAGCAGCAGATCCAGGTAATACCCAGCCGAGACCACGACCGGATGCCCCGCCGCCGTGGCCTGCGCCGTATAGCGCGAGCCACGCCACGGCTCGATCACGATGCCGGGGGGCGCTGGCGCATCAAGCAGTTCATCCCAGCCCATCATGGTCTTGCCCTCATGCGCAACGATGGCCTGCACCCGGCGGGTAAAGGCCGCCTGCAGGGCCGTGGCGCTGGCATAGCCATGCTGCTGCATGTAGGCGCTGATGCGGGGGTTGGCCGTCCATTCATCAGGCCGCACCTCATCGCCACCCACATGGAAATAGGCATCGGGGAACAGGCCCGCCATTTCATGATAGAGGCGGGCCAGGAATACGTAAGTATCAGGGTTTGTGGGGTCGAATGCGGCGCGTACCGCCCGTTTGGGGTCAAGCGGGGCTGTAACAGGCTGGGCTGCATATTGCGGATAGGCCAGCAGCATGGCGTAGCTGTGGCCCGGCGCATCGAATTCCGGCACGATGCGGATGCCGCGATCAGCAGCAAGGGCCACAAGGTCGCGCACCTGCTGCTGGGTATAGTACTCGCCGTGTGACGCCACCTGCTGCAGGCGCGGATAGACCCTGCTTTCCACCCGGAAGCCCTGCCCGTCAGACAAGTGCAGGTGCAGCACGTTGAGCTTGGTCAGTTCCATCATGTCCAGTTGCCGCTCAAGCGCGGCAACCGACATGAAATGACGGCTGACATCCACCAGCATGCCGCGCCATGCAAAACGCGGGCTGTCATCAATCTCGGCCCCATCCAGCACGGGACCTGCCTCACCGGGTTCGATGAGTTGCAGCAGCGTGGCCAGCCCGCGCAGCACGCCCGCCGGGCCATCAGCCACCAGTGTTGCGCCATCAGCCCCCGTGCGGAGCTGGTAGTGCTCGCGCATGTGAACCGACAGCATATCCGGGTCGGCATGCTGGCAGTTGATGCGCAGCACCAGCCCCTCAGGCGCACCCGCCACCGCCGGGCGCGCGCTCAGGGCGGCCACGCGCTGCCCGAAACGCGCCACCGCGTGCTCCAGCAGGGGCGAGCGCACGCCCTGCCACTGCACCCGCACCCCGCCCGCAAGCGGCAGAGCGCTACCCTTGGGCTGGTACTGCACGGGCTGCGGCATCAGGGCCGGGGCGGCCAGAACGGGCGGGCAGGCCGCCCCTACGCAGAGCATGGCCAGGGCAAGGGAGCGAAAACGATGGGGAAAAGGCATGATGGACATAATTCCGTTAAAGGCGCCGCCCATGGTGCCCCATCATGCAGCGCGACCCAACCCCCGCGCGCGCCGCCATGCCACCAGCGCAAAAAGGCCGATCACCCCATAACCGGGCATGACCAGCCCCATGAAGGCGGGTTTCATGCCCCATGTTCCCTGCAACATGGCAAAACACTGCGGCATGACAGCGCCACCGCAAAACGCCATGACCAGCAGCGCATTCGCCCGCTGCCGCCACGCCCCCGCCATGTGCAGCACCAGCGGAAACAGGATTGGCATCATCATGGCATTGGCCACCCCCAGCAGGGCGATGCACAGTACCGAGCCCATGCCGTGGGCCACGATGGCGCCGGCGCACGACGCGCCGCCCACAAGCGCGGACAGGGCCAGATAGGGCGCGGGCCGGATCACGGCAGGCACCATGAAACTGCCCAGCACATACCCGCCCAGCATGCCCGCAAGCGTGAACGCGGTAAGAAACCGCGTCTGCCCGACCGAAAGCCCCATGCCGCGCGCATAAAGGCCAATGCCATCGCCCGCCATAACCTCCACCCCCACATATACGAACACCACGGCAATCCCGAGCCAGGCCATGCCCGCCATGCGCCCCGTGGGCGGGGCGGCATCCCGGCAGGCCAGACGCAGATCGGGCAGGCCCGCATGCCGCAGGCCCAGCGCCACAAGCAGCAGCACAATCGCCATGCCCCGGTAGGGCAGCACCACCGCATGGGCGAAACCGGCCAGAACCTGCGCGTGCATGCGGGCATTGCCGCCTGCCGCAAGGCGGCCCACCACGCCGCCGATATCATGCATGACCAAGAGAGAAAATATTATAGGTGCGATAATTCCAGAAAGCTTGTTGGCAATGCCCATCCATGCAATGCGCCGCGCCGCCTGTGCCGGAGGGCCGAGCAGCGTGACATACGGGTTGACCGCCACCTGCAGCAGCGTCAGCCCCGCGCCCAGCACCGACAGGCCCGCAAGCGCGCCAGCATACCAGCCGCGCCCCACGCATTCGCCAAACCCCAGCGTGCCCGCCGCCATGACACCAAGCGCCAGCCTGATGCCACCACGCAGCCCCGTGCGCCGCGCAAGCGCCATGGCGGGAAACGCGCAGAAAAGATAGGCGAGGTAAAAACACATCGGCACCAGAAACGCGCCCACCGGCCCCACGCCAAAGGCAACCTGCACGAACGTGATCAGTGGCCCGTTGAGCCATGTGACAAACCCGATGATGAAAAACAGCCCGGCCATGACCAGCAATGGCCGCGTGCCATAAGCCTCGCCTGGCCCGGTTCCCCCGCCATGGCTTGAATTTGCTTTATCCATGCATTTCCCCCCGCTGCCCATTCCTATCGTCGCCGCGCAAGGGCAGGACACCACCACCCCATCATACCGATATCGTAATATAGGCAACAAAAAAGCGGCAATCTTCCGCCCCCTGCCCCGAACTGCTATGGCTGGGCCACCCCAACAGGATTACAGGTCTGTCACGCCATGCGCCTGCGCTCCCCCTGGCAGCCGCGCCTGCCCGCAGGTGACGGCCCGCCCGCCGAAAGACTGGCCGATGCGCTGGCCGGTGACATACTTGGCGGCAGGCTGCAATCTGGCGACCGCCTGCCCGCGCACCGCCCGCTGGCGTGGCAGCTTGGCATCGGCATTGGCAGCGTCACGCGCGCTTACGCCACGCTGGAGCGGCGCGGGCTGGTGCGCAGCGTGCGCGGGCGGGGCACCTTTGTCGCTGCCAGCCCCAACGGCACGGCGCAGATGCTCGACCTTTCGGCCAACATGCCGCCGCCCATGTTCAGCGACCGGGCCCTTGCCCGCACGCTAAGCCGTCTTGCCCGCACGGTCGATCCGGCGCTGTTCAATGTCTATCCGCCCGTGGCGGGCCATATCGAACACCGGCGCATCATGGCGCACTGGCTGGCCGAACTTGGCGTGGCGTTATCACCCGAGCAGCTTCTGCTGACCAGCGGGGCGCAGCAGGCCCTTGGCGTGGCCCTTGCCAGCGCGCGCAAAAGCGCCCCCGTCATGCTGACCGAGGCCCTGACCTATCCCGGCATGCTCACCCTCGCCCGCCAGGCAGGCATGCCGGTGCAAGGCCTTGCAATGGACACGCAGGGCCTGCTGCCCGAAGCCCTCGCCCACGCCCTGGCCCAGCATGCCCCGCAGCGCTGCGTGCTCTATGTCACGCCCACCATGCACAACCCCACCACCGCCACCATGGGCACGGAGCGCAGGCAGGAGATCGCCCGCCTGTGCAGCCGCCATGATGCGCTGATTATTGAAGATGATGTCTATGACTGCGTGCCTGACGCGGCCCTGGCCCCGCTGGTTACGCTGGCGCCGGAGCGGACCTTTTATGTCAGCAGCCTGTCAAAGACCCTCAGCCCTGGCCTGCGCATTGGCGCACTCGCGCCGCCGCAGGGTTACATGCAGGCGGCCCGTGACGCGCTGCTCAGCGCCTCGCTCATGATCGCACCACTCTCCTATGCCATGATGGCGCAGTGGATGCTTGATGGCACGGCCGCCTCCGTGCGGCAGTCGCTGCGTGGCGAGGCAGGGCGACGCCGCGCGCTGGCGCAGTCCGTGCTTGGCCCGCACCTTGCGCCACCACCCTATGACGCCTTTCATGCATGGATGCCCATGAAGCTGGCCCGCGCGCAGCATTTGGGGGCGGAGGCGGCGAAACAAGGCGTTAAAGTCACCCTGCCCCAGCCCTTCATGGCCTGCCTGGACGCAGCGCCCGATGCGCCCGCAGGCATTCGCCTGTGCCTTGGCCCGACACCCCTGCCCGACCTGCGCGAAGCCCTGCACCGGCTGCGCCATGTGCTTGATGGCATGGACAATAGTGTCACGTGACACTTTCTTCGTGGCAGGAAAGTGTCACACCCCCCTATGCTCGCCACACCATAAACTCCATCTGGCGAGGATAGTGTCATGACAGCGCAGCCCATCACGGTCATTGCAACACTCCGCGTCCTGCCGGGGCACGAAACGGCAGCGCTTGAGGCCATCCGCCAGTGCGTGGCGCTGTCACGGCAGGAAGCCACCAACCTGTCCTACCAGTGCCACCGTGACATCAACGACCCCGCCGTTTTTGTGTTCGTCGAACGCTGGGCCAGCCCTGAAGCACTGGCCGCCCATGAAGAAACACCGCACTTTCAGGCCATGAAGGCCGTGTTCACCACGGCACTGGCCGCCCCGCTTGAGGTACACATCACCCGTGAACTCTGAGGCCACATCGCTACGCCATCTTGGCCGCCTCGCCATGGCGCTGTTCCTGGCCTACATGGCCGTGGCCCTGCCGCTGGCCGCCATTCCGGTGGCCGTGCTGCACTGGCCGGGTTACGGCAACGGGCTGGCAGGGCTTGCCGTGGGCATTGCCTTCTTTTCCACCATTCTCAGCCGCAACCATGCAGGCCAGATGGCGGATACGAAAGGCGGCAGGCCGTGCATGCGCACGGGGCTGATGGTGTATGTGGCGGCCAGCCTGATCTGCGCCCTCGCCGCCCTGCCCGGCCTGAGCAATGGTTCGCGCTATGCCATCCTGATCATGGGCAGGCTCCTGCTGGGCGTGGGCGAAAGCCTGACCATTGTGGGCATGCTGGGCTGGGGCATCGGTCTGGTGGGGCAGCCACGCGCGGGCCGCGTGCTGGCCTGGACGGGGGCGGCCATGTACGGCGCCTTTGCCGTGGGCGGCCCGATCGGGCTGGCGCTGTACCAGCAGGCGGGGCTGGGGGTACTCATGGGTGTATCCGCCCTGCTGCCGCTGGTGGGGCTGGCATTAGTGCAGACCATCCCCGCCACCCTGACGCATTCGGGTGGCAGGCCGCCATTCTGGCAGGTGCTGGGCACCATCCGCTGGCAGGGCATGGCGGTTGCCCTTCAGGGCGTGGGCTTTGCCGCGCTGGGCGCGTTCCTGCCGCTGCGCTTCATCCACGCCCACTGGCCCGGCGCCGGGCTGGGGCTGACCTGTTTCGGTGTGGCCTTCGTGGCCGGACGCTTTGTGTGCGGGCACCTGCCTGACCGGATTGGCGGGCTGCGGGTGGCGCTGCTCTCGCTGGTGGTCGAGGCGGCAGGCCAATACCTTCTGTGGGTCGCCCCCTCGCCCGTGCTGGCGCTGGCGGGCGCGTTGCTGACCGGGGCGGGGTGCTCCATGGTGTTCCCCGCCCTTGGGGTTGAGGTGGTGCGGCTGGTAGCACCCGCCATGCGGGCCACGGCACTGGGCGGGTTCGCGGCATTTCAGGACCTGGCCTATGGCGCCACCGGCCCGCTGGCGGGGCTGCTGGCCGACCGGTGTGGCTACGCGGTCGTGTTCGGGCTGGGCGGGGCCTGCGCCACGCTGGGCGCGGGCATCGTGCTTGCCCTGCTGACCCGCCAGCGCGGAGGCATGACATGAATTCAGGCCATGTTTACATTCTGGGCACCTGCGACACCAAGCAGGCCGAACTGACCTATCTGCGCCAGACCCTGCGCGAGAGCGGAATGGCCGCGCTGATTGTCGATATCGGCACGCGGCAAGCCGGGCGAGAGGCCGATATCAGTGCCCGCGCGGTCGCCCGCTGCCACCCGAAGGGAGAAGATTACGTTTTCTGTGGCGACCGGGGGCGGGCGATTGCGGCAATGGCGGAAGCGCTGCGCGTGTTCTTGCAAACGCGCACCGACATGCGCGGCGTGCTGGCCATTGGCGGCTCGGGCGGCACGGCACTGGTAGCCCCCGCCCTGCAGGCTCTACCCATTGGCCTGCCCAAGCTGGTGGTCTCGACCGTGGCTTCGGGCAATACCGCGCCCTATGTGGGGGGCGCCGACATCGCCATGCTCTATCCGGTCACGGACATGGAGGGGCTCAACCGCATCTCACGCGTGGTGCTGGGCAATGCGGCCCACGCCATGGCGGGTATGGCGCGCACGCCCTGCCACGCTGCGCCCGACCCGCGCCCCGCCATCGGCCTGACCATGTTTGGCGTGACAACGCCATGCGTGGAGCAGGTCGTTCACCAGCTTTCCGGCCGGTTTGACTGCCTGGTGTTCCACGCCACCGGCACCGGCGGCCGCGCCATGGAGCGGCTGGCCGATGACGGGATGATCAGCGGCTTCATCGACACGACGCTGACCGAGTTCTGCGATTACGTGGCAGGCGGCATCTTTGCGTGCGATGCCGACCGGCTTGGCGCGGTCATCCGCACCGGCCTGCCTTACGTGGGCAGTTGCGGCGGGCTGGACATGGTCAATTTCGGCGCCCGCACCAGCGTGCCCGCCCACTACAAAGATCGCGTGTTTGTGGAGCACAACCCCCAGATCACGCTGATGCGCACGAATGCAGCCGAATGCAGGGCGATGGGCCACATGATTGGCCACCAGCTCAATCGCTGCATGGGCGAAGTGCGCTTTCTCTACCCCGAGGGCGGGTTTTCCGTGCTCGACCAGCCCGGCGGCCCGTTTCATGACCCTGCAGCCGATGAAGCCTTTTATGCAGCGCTGGCCGAGACACTGGAGCAGACCCCACGCCGCAGGCTCATCCGCCTTCCCCATGCGATCAATGACCCGGCCTTTGCCGCGGCGCTGGCGCATGAATTTTTGCATCTTTATGGAGACCAGCCCTGATGCCCCGTATTCCCCGTAGTGAAATCCTTGCCCGCTTCCGCAGCATGATCGCTGCGCGCACGCCCATCGTGGGTGGCGGCGCGGGCACCGGCCTGTCCGCCAAATGCGAGGCGGCGGGTGGCATCGACCTTATCGTCATCTACAATTCCGGGCGGTACCGCATGGCGGGCCGTGGCTCGCTGGCGGGCCTGCTGGCCTATGGCAACGCCAACCAGATCGTGATGGACATGGCGCGCGAGGTGCTGCCCGTGGTGCCCACCACCCCCGTGCTGGCCGGGGTGAATGGCACTGATCCGTTCGTTGATTTTGACGTGTTTCTTGATGACGTGAAGCGGGTCGGGTTTTCGGGCATCCAGAACTTTCCCACCGTGGGGCTGATTGACGGCAATTTCCGCAAGAACCTTGAGGAAACCGGCATGAGCTACAGCCTTGAGGTGGATATGGTGGCCCGCGCCCACAAAAAAGACCTGCTGACCACGCCCTATGTGTTCGACCCCGCCCAGGCGGTGGACATGGCCAAAGCGGGTGCTGACGTGCTGGTGGCCCATATGGGGCTGACCACGGGCGGCGCAATCGGCGCGGAAACGGCGCTGACGCTGGATGACTGCATTACCCAGATCAACGCGATCATTGACGCCGCGCGCAGCGTGCGCCCCGACATCATCACGCTGTGCCATGGCGGGCCGATCGCCATGCCTGCCGATGCGCAAAAAGTGCTCGCCGCCTGCCCGGACTGCCACGGCTTTTATGGCGCATCGAGCATGGAGCGCCTGCCGGTTGAAGTCGCGCTGACCGAACAGACCCGCAACTTCAAGGCCCTGACGCGCTAAGCACAAAACGGATGCTGCCTTTTTTTCGAAAAGGCGGCATTCTTCTGAAGCTTTTTGAAAAAAGCTTCACCAAAAACTTTTATCCGTTTTCAGGTGGCCCCACGGTCCATGGCTGCTGCTCGATTGCAGGGGGATCATTTGCCGGGCCGCACAGGGCATGGGCAAAAGCGTGCCGCACCCGCCCGTGGCGCAGGGGCAGCACCACTGTTGCCGGTGTCATGCACGCGCCGGGATCAAACACATTGCCAGAGACCCAGCGCAGGGCGGTTTTCATCTGCCCACCCGCGGGCAGCACCATGGCAGGCACGGGCACGGCCTGCCGCCATGTTACGGCAACACGGTGGTGGTGCACATTCTCGAACAAAAGCGGTCCCATCCCCGCAACCGAGCAGGCGCGCACGCCGGTGTTGCGCACGATAACCCATGTGCCGCTGTGCATCATGCCATTGAACGTGCCCTGCCCGTCATCAAGGCTTACTGCCATCTGCAGCACCTTGCAGGCGGGCACTGGCGTGGCCCGCGCCTGAAGCGGTAGGCCCCCTAACGTGAGGGCCAGCAGCCCTGCCATCCTGCCTTTCATGGCCCGGCCCGCACTGGACCAGTGGGCGTTACGTCAAAATGCACCACGTGTCCGGTGGTAGGATCAAGGTGGCACGCCCACGAAAAACCGATCCACTCAAGGCCATTCCCCGCCCGCAGGAACTGCCCGCGCCCCGAGACCAGCGCAGCACTGGCCACGACCTGGCTGCCCGGCCCCGCATCCTGCAGGAAAAAGCGGTGCGGCTGGCTGCCCATGCGCACCAGTACCCCGCGCGCCGCATTCTGGCACAGGAAGGTGGTCATCTGCCACGCCATGTCCTGCCCCTGCACGGCATGGCGCGTGGCGGGATCGGCAATGTGGCTGATCTGCCGGTCGATGATCCGCTTTTCAGCGACGGAGGGGCCAGCAAGGACTGGCGCGCCACAGGCAGGCCGCAGCATGGCCAGCAGGCCAAGCCCTGCGCACAGGCCGCGCATAATGTTCATGTTTCTGGTTTCCCCATGCGGGCCTGCCGCAGCGCCATGCCAATCATGCTGCCCGCCCCATGCCGCTTGGGCACGGCCACGCGCTGCGACAGGTAGATGCCCGAATGGCCCGAGCACATATAGGCCACGAAACAGCCCGTGGCGAAATAGACGATATCGGCCGTGCCAAACAGTTCCACCCCCATGAGCGTGCAGGCCAGCGGCGTATTGGCGGCCCCTGCAAACACCGCGACAAACCCCACCCCTGCCAGCAGGTCCGGCGGAGCATGCAGCAGGGGGGCCAGCGCATTGCCCAGTCCCGCGCCGATGAAAAATAGCGGGGTCACCTCGCCACCCTTGAAGCCCGCCGCCAGCACAACCACCGTAAAGACCAGCTTCCACGCCCATGCCAGCGGGTAATGCCCACTGCCAAAGAAATCGCTAATGGACGCTCCGCCCGCCTCGGGTGCGATAATGCCCAGCCCCAGATAGTCATGCGAGCCGCACAGCCACACCAGCGCTATGGTCGCAATCCCGCCCAGTGCGGGCCGCAGCCACGCAATCGGGCAGACCTGCCGCAGGCGGGCTGCCAGCCGGTGCACTGATTCCGCAAAGACGAGGCTGGCCAGCCCGAAGGCAACCGCCGCCACCATGACCTTGCCCAAGAGCAGCAGGTCGGCATGAAAAAAATGTCCATCCGCCCCCGCATAGCCCTGAAAGGCCAGATGATAGGGCACATGCTCCATGCCCCAGGCATGGCATGTCCAGTCCGCCATGATGGCGCTTACGGCCACGGGCACCAGGGCATCGTAGTCAATGCGGCCAACCCGGATCACTTCCATGCCGAACACCGCCCCCGCCACCGGCGTGCCGAACACGGCGGAAAACCCCGCCGCGATGCCCGACATGAGCAGGACCCGGATTTCGTAAGGGTTGGTCAGGCGCCACACGCGCCCCACCGTGCTGGCAATGCTGCCACCCATCTGCACCGCCGTGCCCTCACGCCCCACCGATGCCCCGAACAGGTGGCTGACCACCGTGCCGATCAGCACCAGCGGCGCCATGCGCAGGGGCACACCACCACCGGGCTCGTGAATCTGGTCCACGATCAGGTTATTGCCGCCCTCGGCACAGCGACCCCAGACGGAATAAAGCAGCCCCACGGCAACGCCTGCCACCGGCAGGCCGTAAAGCAGCCACGGGTGCAGCAGGCGTGTCTGCGCCGCCCGGTCGAGCAGCCACAGGAACAGGGCGCACAACGTGCCCACGCAGGCCGCCATGGGCAGCAGCAGGCTGGCCCATTTGAGCAGCCCCCCCGACTGGCGGGCCACGGCCCGCGCAAGTGCAACAATATTCATGATATTTCGGTCAATCCGGCATTCAGGATGGAACAGCAGGCCAGACTTGGCTGGCGGTGGATCATGGCTGTACGATGCGCTACACGGACTCCTCCCCTTGTTGCCATAAAGGCAGTGGGCAGGAATCATCAGCGCCCTTGCGGGCAGCGGTTCGACCAGCATGGTCCGGCAGAATCCATTGCCGTGTCTGTTTAAAAAAGCCTGTATCGCCGTAAGGGTCAACCAGACAGATGCGTGACACACGCACGAGAACACCGCCTTTTTTGAAAAAAGGCGGCGCTCAAAAACTCTTATTCCTTTCCCAGCATTTTCTGCTGACTTCAGTATCCCCGCCGGGGATCGCACAGCAGGGCGGGCCGCTCGTTGCGTTCCATCTGCCCGATCACCTCCACCACGTAACGCGCCTGCGCCTCCCGCGAGGCCTCGGAGGCTACATGCGGGGTAATGGTCACGCGCTCATGCCGCCATAACGGATCATCGGGCGGTAGGGGTTCGGGCACCACCACGTCAAGCACCGCGCCACCGAGCACACCCTCATCAAGCGCGCGAAGCAGGTCAGCCTGCACGACATGGTTGCCGCGCCCGACATTGACCAGCCCCGCCCCGCGCGGCAGTTGCGCCAGCAGGGCGTAATCGATCATGCCGCGGGTCTGTGGCGTGCTGGGCAGCAGGTTGACCAGAATATCCACATCACGCAAGAAATCGGGCAGCCCCTCCGGGCCGGCAAAGGTGCGGATGCCCGGCACCACCTGCGCCGAACGCCGCCAGCCTGAAACCGCAAAGCCTATCTGCAGCAGCACGCGGCCCACATGGGCACCCAGATGCCCCATGCCCATTATGCCCACGCGGGTCTCGCTGCTGGTGCGTGTGCTGGTGCGCGGGTTGTGCCAGTGATGCGCATTTTGCTGCACTGCCCATGTCCGTGCCCCACGCAACAGGCCAAGCGTGGCCCACAGCACGTAATCAGCCATCAGCACCGCTGTCTGTTCGCCCCCCATGCGCACGAGGGGCACATGCAGCGGAAAGGCAGGGTTATCAAGCAGATGATTGACCCCTGCCCCCGTGCAGATGATGGCTCGCATGCTTCCCATGCGGGCCAGATCACCTGCCGTGGGGTTCCATACCAGCGCATAGTCATCTGCCGTGGTCTTAAACGCCGGGTCATGCCAGTCGGCAAGGGGCAGGTCGGGGGCGACATGCGCAAAGGCCGCGCGCCATGTGGCCATGGCGGCTGGTCCGTCCGCGCTGATGACAAGCCTTGGCATTTCTTCTCCCGTTATGTGTCCCGCAGCCCTTCAGCCGGTGAGCAGAGACTTACGGCGCAGAGGCATGGTCATGCAATGAATACTGCCCCCCCCCTGCGAGAACTGGTCAAGGGCCGGGTCAAGCACACGCAGCCCCTCGGCGCGCAGCATCTGGTTGATGCGCGTGCAATGGAGCGGGCTGACCACGCGCTCGCGGCCAAGGGCCAGCACGTTGCAGCCCATGTCGCGCATCGCCTCCTTGTAGCTGACCGGCAGCAGGCGGATGCCCTGGGCGCGGAACCAGTCAAGATCTTCATCGGCAATCACATCCACCACTGCTATGGCGAGGTTCTCGGCCACCATGGTGAAGATCACGTCAAGATGCAGGAAGTGCTCGGGGAAGCGGATCATGCGGCACGTCCAGCCTGCCGCCTCGAACCAGCTTATGAACTCGGCGGCTCCCGCCTCGTCCGTGCGGCCCCCGCTTACGCCCACCGCCAGCAGGCCAGGGCGGATGATATGAATGTCCCCACCTTCGATATGGCCTGCGGTGCAGGTTTTCCATATCTCGTCGGGGGCATAGAATTCATGGATCGGTGTGATCTCGGCCCTGCGCTCGGGGCGAGCAAGGCGGGTGACAACGGTGCCGAATGGCGTGGTCTGTGAACTGTCGCGGGTATAGACTTCGTAGGGCATGCCCTCATGCGGGGTCAGGTAATGGCAGGCGACCTGCTCGCCTTCCAGCGCTGCCACGAGTTCGCGGAACTGCGCTCCCAACGCGGCCTGGTCGATACGCGCGCCCCGCGCCATGCTGCTGATGGCGATGTCATTGCTTGGTATCCACGCATAATGATCAGGGGGGCAGAGCAGCACGTCAGCCAGTTCGCCTGTTTCACTGTCGATAAACCAGCGGTTTGCCACCATGATGCCTGTTATCCTGTACCGTACCGTTCAAACGTTACGATAGCGGATAAACCTGCATCTTAAAGATACCAATGATCCTGAGTTTACTTTAGCCGCAGCCAAACTATGCCCGGGTGCGCAAGGCAGGCCAGCCATGGACGGCTGCCTGCCTGCCGCGTCGGCATGGGGCGCTCAGCTATTCGCGCCAAAGGCCGGGCGGGTTGATTCAAACAGGAACCATGTGCGGCGCTCGGTCTCGTCGATCCAGTTTTCCAGCAGGCTGGCGGTTGCCACGTCATTGCCTTCGTCGCACACGGCATGGACGGCCCGCAGGCGTGCGGTCAGGGCCAGGTTATCCTCGCGCAGTTCGGCGAGCATGTCCTCGGGTGTCACATAATCGGCGTCGTTATCGGCCACTTTGGTCAGGCGCGCGATCTCGCCTACCGAATGCAGGGTATTGCCGCCAATCTTGCGCGCGCGTTCGGCCAATGGATCGGTCATGGCGAAGATCTGGCTGCTCTGCTCGTCAAGCAGCAGGTGATAGTCACGGAAGTGGCGGCCACTCATGTGCCAGTGGAAATTCTTGGTCTTGATGTAAAGCGCAAAAACATCGGCCAGAACCGCCTTCAGCCCTGCGGCGATGTCACGCACCGCCTCGTGCGCGAGGTCGGTCGGCGTGCCGAGATAGGTCCGCACATGGGCTGCACCTGCTGCAACTGCCTTGTCTGTCATCATGATCTCCGTGGTCTGTCATCGGGCCGGACACAGGCGCTGTTGCGCTTGCTGCCAGCTTCCCTGCGCCCCAACGCACGGGAGGTGGCAGGGTTCATGACTGCCGTTTTTGTGTTGCAATTGATATTCGTTTGCATTATCGGTCGGTTTACTCACGGCGTTATCAGGCAGTTTTCCCAACCGTCGATTTCCCAGCACAGAGCCGTGAAAACTCATGCGGCATCGCCACCACATTCCGGCGATGCCGCCCCTTTCCTTTCCCGCAGGGATCATGCCATGAGCGAGACAACAGGCTGCACGGCCGATTGGCACCTCGAACATTCCGCCCCCGAGCAGTTGCTGCATTATCTTGACCCCCATTATCCCTTTGCCCGGCAGGCCAATATGCTGGCCCGGCGCTTTCGGGATGTGCAGGCCCTGTGTGATGGCGGCGAGGCCACGCCCGCGCTGACCCGGCTGCGCAATGCGCTGGCGTTCCATCTGATCAAGCTGTCACGGTGGTGGCGGTTTGATTTCTGTCCGCGCGGGGTTACGGGGGTGAACAACCCGCTGTTCCTCACCTACGTCAAGAACCACGCCGAACGCAGTATTGATGACGAAACCCTGCTCGATGCATTTACCGCGCAGCGCTACATGCATGCGGGTGATGGCGGCCACATCGTCATGCTGGGGTATGATCCACTGACCGACCCCACGATTTCCATTCTCTATGGCGTGGACGGGCAGCGCGCGTTCCGCTTTGCAACCGGCTCGCATGGGGTCGAGCCGTTATGGAATGGCCAGGGCTATCCTGATTTTGCCTCAGCCTGGCTGGCGGCGCGCGCGGTGCATGCGCTCATCTTTGATGACAGCGCGGACATGCATGAATTCGAGACCGCGCAGCGCGAGCATATGTGGGCACGCGCGTGGCACCGGCAGCACTTTCACCGCAGCCGCAAGCTGCCGCTCATCCAGCTTTATGCACAGGCACAGGCGCAGCTTTCCAACTGCCAGTCGGCCTTTGGCCGCGCGGAAATGAAAACCGTGACCGACCGCCTGGCCTTTACCCTCGCACAGACCGCCTTCCAGCGCCGCATGACGGTAGCCGACCTGATTGAGGAGAGCGACATGCTGGCCATCAACCTGCGTGCCGCCAACACCATAAAGCAGCATGCGCGGGCCTATGTGGCAACGTGCATCGACCCCCTGCTGCGGCCCGAGATGGATATCCTGCTTGACCGCGTGGTCTCCTACGTGCCCCGGCGATGCCCCTGAACCCGCGATAAAAAATGCTGCCTTTTTGAAAAAAGGCAGCATCCAGCAGCTTTTATTTTACGCGATACACATTTTACTGCGCGGTATAGCCGCCATCAATGACCAGTTCGCTGCCGGTCATGAACTTTGACTCATCCGATGCCAGGAACACGATGCCGTAGGCAATGTCATCCGGCTCGCCCAGATGGCCAAGCGGGTGCAGGTCAATCAGCTTCTGCCGGGCGGCAAGCTGGTCGGGGGTCGCGGCGGTCAGGCCCTGCACCATGGGGGTCCAGATATAACCCGGATGCACGGAGTTGACGCGGATCTTGTAGCCCGACTTGGCACAGTGCAGCGCGGCTGATTTGGTGAACAGCCGCACGCCGCCCTTGCTGGCATTATAGGCGGCAAGCGTGGGGTCGCCCACCAGCCCCTCGATGGAGGACAGGTTGATGATCGACCCGCCGCCATGTGGCTTCATGGCCTCGATGGCGTAGCGCGTGCCCAGAAACACGCCATCGAGATTGACCGACTGCACGCGCCGCCACTCTTCAAGGCTGGTCTGCTCGACCGTGCCGGTATAGGCGATGCCTGCATTGTTGACCGCAATGTCCAGCCGCCCGAAACGGGCCTGCACGGCGGCCATGGCCTGCTGCCAGCTTGCCTCCTCGGTCACGTTGAGTGGTGTGAACATCGCCTCGCCACCGGCAGCTTCAATCTCGGCCACCACGGCCTCGCCTTCGGTTTCCTTGAGGTCGCCAATGACCACTTTCGCCCCCTCGCGGGCCAGAAGCTGGGCGGTGGCCCGGCCAATGCCGAGTGCGGCCCCGCTGACAAGGGCGACTTTTCCCGATACGCGTCCCATGAATACTCTCCTGCTTCCATGAACCTGCGCGCAGCCGGCTCAGACATCGAACCGCCCTGCCCGCCAGGTTTCCCCTACCCTGCCGGATCTGCCCTCACGCCTCAATGATACGCATCAGGCTCTTTTGAACATGAACAATGGCCTGAACAGCCAGCCCAAAAAGAACACCGCCCTTTTTAAAAAAAAGGGCGGCAGCCGAAAACTCTCGTCCTTTAGCCCGCTCGGGCATCATCCCTCGCCATGGGCAATGGCCATGAGCGCCTTGCCCAGTTCGGTCTTGATCATGCGTTTGGCATAGGCTTCAAGCCCCGCGGCATCAATGAACCCCATGCGGAAGGCCACCTCATGCGGCGAGCCAACGAGCAGCCCCTGCCGGGACTGGATGGTCTGCACGAACTGCCCGGCCTGCATCAGGCTGTCGGGCATGCCGGCATCAAGCCATGCACAGCCGCGGCCAAGGCGCTGCACATGCAGTTCATCCGACTGCAGGTAAAGGCGGTTCAGGTCGGTAATTTCCAGTTCGCCACGCGGCGAGGGCCTGAGGCTGCGCGCATATTCACGCACGCGACCATCATAGAAATACAGCCCCGTTACCGCCCAGTTTGATTTGGGTTCGGTGGGTTTTTCAACAATATCGATCGCATGCCCGTCCTCGGCAAAACTCACCACGCCATAACGCTCGGGGTCGCGCACCTGATAGGCAAAGACGGTGGCCCCGCTCGGCCGGGTGGCGGCGGCACGCATCTGCTTGCCCAGATGGTCGGCAAAGATCAGGTTATCGCCCAGAATAAGCCCGCACGGCGAATCATCCAGCCAGTCATCGGCAATCACAAAAGCCTGGGCAATACCATCGGGGGAAGGCTGTTCGCGGTAGGTGAAGGTCACGCCCATATCCGCGCCATCGCCAAGCAGCCTGCGGAACAGCGGCAGGTCGGCCGGGGTGGAAATGATCATGATATCGCGTATCCCCGCCAGCATGAGCGTGGAGAGCGGGTAGAAGATCATCGGCTTGTCATAGACCGGCAGCAACTGCTTGCTGACTGCCAGCGTCATGGGGTGCAGGCGCGTGCCCGACCCGCCTGCCAGAAGAATACCCTTGGTCGGCTTTGCGCTACCGTGTTCGCTCATGCTGCTGTTCCCATCTTGTCACCTGCCTGGCCAAGGCGCTTGCCATCGTAGCGGGCGGCGCGGATGCCCTCCCACCAGGCGCGGTTATCGAGGTACCACTGCACCGTGCGGCGGATACCGTGCTCAAAATCATGCTTCGCCCGCCAGTCCAGTGCCTGCTCGGCATGGGTGGGGTCGATCTCGTAACGGAAATCATGGCCCGGACGGTCATGCACATGCCGGATCAGGCGTGCGTGCGGACCCGCGAGGTCAGGGCGCAGTTCATCAAGAATGGTGCAGATCGCCTCGACCACCTGCATGTTGGTGCGGGGCTGGCGGGCGCCGATGGCGTAGGTCTCGCCGGGCTGGCCGCGCTCGACTGCGCGCACCAGCGCTTCGGCATGGTCCTCGACAAACAGCCAGTCGCGCACGTTCTGCCCGCTGCCATAAACCGGCAGTTCACGCCCTTCGATGGCGTTGATGGTCACCAGCGGGATCAGCTTTTCGGGGAAGTGCCACGGGCCGTAATTGTTCGTGGTGTTGGTGACAAAAGTCGGCAGGCCATAAGTATGGTACCATGCCCGCACCAGATGATCGGATGATGCCTTGGAGGCGGAATACGGACTGCGCGGGTCATAGGGGGTATGCTCGTTAAACGGCGGGTCACCCATCTCGAGCGCGCCAAAGACTTCATCGGTCGAGATGTGGTGGAAGCGGAAAGCCTTGCGACGGGCTTCATCCTGCTGCGCCCACCACTGCCTTGCCGCCTCGAGCAGCGTGTAGGTGCCCACGATGTTCGTGCTGACAAACGTGCCCGGCCCATCAATGGAGCGGTCCACATGGCTTTCGGCAGCAAGATGCATGACCGCATCGGGCGCAAACTGCTCGAACACCCGGTCCATGGCCTGCCGGTCGGTAATATTGGCCACCTCCAGCCGGTAACGACCGCTATCGGCGGCATCTTCCGTTGCTTTTATACTTGCGGCATAGGTCAGGGCATCCACGTTGAGGATCTCATGCGTGGTGTGCCGGACCAGATGCCGCACGACTGCCGAACCAATAAATCCGCAGCCCCCCGTTATCAGTATACGCATTGCCTACTCCTTCCCCTTGCCGTGAGCGCAGGTGCATACACCGCGCGCGACAGGCCAATTATTTCGCATGGACATGCCAGATGGAAATATTGGCAATCATATTAAAAACACCATAACTTAACGCGACAGTTAAAGGCGTTTGTATGTCATAAATATGAACAAACTTTATTCACCTGTTCAGATTTTGACCGCACGCCGGATCAGGCCATATGCCGCGCGGCCACCATGGCCTCCCGCGCATCAATGCGCTGCATGATACGCCGCCCGAGGCGCTGCGATGGGCGCTCGACCAAGTGGTAACAGACCACCCCCACCAGCAGGCACAGGCCGAATATGGCCACGACCGCCACAAGCCCTGCGGCAGGATCGAGTTGCCGCAGCCACGGCCCCATGCACCAGGCCAGAATGCCGATGATGAGGTAATGCGTGAGGTAAAACGAAAATGATATGCGCCCCAGCCACACCACTGGCGCCGAGGCCAGCAGCGTATTGACCACGCCGCGCTGGTAGGCCAGCCCAAAGACCAGCACGGTAAACCCGAACACGTCACACACCGGCAGGACCGGAAAGAACAGGGTTGCGGCAATGAACCCGACAGCTCCCAGTGTAAGGCCGGCCGCATAACGCTCCGTGCTGTCGGGTGCGAGGTGATAGACGCGGTACAGCACGACCCCGGCTGTAAAACAGAAGAACATGCGCACGGCGCCAAACGTGCCGGTGGGATTGTTATTGGCGTGGTGCGCCGCAAACAGGATCACCACCAGTGCGGCCAGACTTGCCGCGCACAGGGCCGCGGCACTGCGCACCGATGTAATGCGCATCGCCACCATGGCCAGCATGGGGAACAGGATGTAGCCCAGCACTTCCGCGCTCAACGTCCATGAGACGATATTCCACTCCCCCAGTTTCAGCACCGTCCAGCTCTGCACCAAAAGCAGCGTCTGCACGAAGCCGGGCCAGGACAGGTTATGCGTCCTGTAGGCAAAAGCAGGGTCGGTATAGGCGCGCTGCATGGCCACGTAACCTGGCGCAAACAGCACCAGCGGCACGATGGCCAGCAGCACGACCGTATTGAGTGGATAGACGCGAAAGAAACGGACAATAAAAAAGTCCCGTATCACGCGCCATGTGGGCACGCGGAACTGCGCCTCATGCACATGCATGAGAATGAAGCCCGACAGCACGAAGAACAGGTCGACGCCCCGAAAACCGTTGAACAGGAAAAGCGAGTGCAACAGCCACGGCATATGCAGGATATCGGCAGCCAGACCATAGAAATGAGTGGTGAAAACCCACAGCGCCGCAACACCACGCACTCCTGTCAGGCTGGGGATGGAACGGGCCCTGGGCATGTGATTCCCCCTTCAGAGATTGCCTGAACAACAACTCATCAACTTAAAAACCATAAAAGTTTCCGGACGCTGCCTTTTTATTTCAAATCAGGCGGCATGCCCTGAAGCCATGTGGCACAGACTTCAGCAGAAACTGACTTATGCTGGCACAATGCTTCCGGGCAGCCCGAGCAGCCCCCCGGAAGCCTCCTGCGCCCGCCTAGAAGAAGCGTTCTTCAACCGTCACGACATCACCGGGCAGCAGCACCGTCTCGCGTGAGATGCGGCCTTCATGCGCGGGGGTATCGAGGTCTTCATGGCGCACGTCGGTCGCGTGCCCCGTCACGGCGCGGTAGGTAAAGCCGCCCGCAAGGGCCACGGCAGTGAGCATGGTCATGCCCGGCTGGTAGGGATACTGGCCGGGATGATTGACCTCGCCGAGGATGTAGATCGGCCTGTACTGCGCAATCTCGACCGAAACGCTGGGCTGGTACAGAATGCCCTTCTTTTCCAGATCGGCAGCAATACGCTGCGCCAGCGCCCCCGGTGCCGAGCCCGCCGCCGGCACGACGCCGAGCAGCGGAAAGTCGATATTGCCGTTGTCACTGACCGTAAAGGTATTGCTCAACTGCGGGTCATTATAGGTGATGACCCGCACTTGGTCGCCCGGCCCAAGGTGATAGGCCCGGCCATCCACCGGGGCAAAGGACTGTTCGCGCCCCGATGCGCATGAGCCTAGCGCCAGCAGGGCCGTGGCACCGATTGCGTGCAGTATTCCAGGCCGACACGTTTTCCGTATCATTGCAAACATGGCCACTCCCAAATCATTCAATGCTGTTTTTCTTCTTTCCGGGGGTGGGGCCATGTGGCCCCTTAGCCGGAGATGGAAAAACCCAATAGTACCGTATTGCTCGTAAACGTCGAAAGACGCCCCGGGATGTTCAGGTAATTCACGTTTCCGCCGGATGTGGCGTTATTGACATAGTTATAGGTAAGTGAGGCACGCACATGGCGATCGATGTTCCAGAACACCGTTCCGCCAAAATGAATCTGTTTTTGCAGGCGGCTGCCCTCGAGGCTCGCCACGGCCGAGCCCTCCGCCTGCTGGCCGGACTGCGAGCTGCTCTCGCCAAACTCGCCATAGGCGCGCACGAACACGTTATGCCGCAGTTCATGATCCCATTGCAGCCGTACGTCGGTAATGACCTGGTTGCGGGCAAAGGGGGTTTCGGGGTCGCTGATATGGCGGGCCGCGGTCAGGGTCACGGTATCGATACGGCGCGGCATCCACGCCACGTTGGCCTCGAACGTAGGCGTGCTGACCGAGGGGCTGTAGCCATTCTTGAAACTGCGCGTCTCGCCACCCACAAGCAGCCGGTACTGCCATACCTGCCCACGGCGGAAGTCAACGCCCACAAATCCCGCCCCATCGGCGTAATTGTTGGTCGAGGCCTGAACCGCCTGGTCGAACTGCGCGGCTGACCCGCGCAGCACGGCGACAAGCGCATCCCCGCGCGAGAATTCGTAGCGCGAGGTCAGCGATCCGGTCTCGACCTTATGGCTGATTGAATCATAATCAATCGAAATCGGCCCCGGCGCCGTGCCGAACGAGAAATCCTGATAGTCGAATGCCGGGATCAGGCTGAAGCGCCCAAACACCTTGGTATAGCTTAACCGCCCGTCATTGACCTGGTAGGGCACGGGATAGACCACCCCGTACACACCCAGATTGGTGGCCGAAAGGTGGTACTGATAGTGCGAGAACGCAGCGCTGAGCGTGTCATGGCCCAGGTTGAGCGAGCCGCCAATGCTACCATGCCAGTTGGTGTAGCTGGCAATGGACTGGGTGGGATAGCGGTGGTCATCCATCCCCACCGAGGCCCCGAGTGCATGCCGCCGCCAGCGTGAACTGGCACTGACATTGGCCGAGGTCTGCACCGCCGGGCTGCCGGAGCCGGGAATGCCCAGCGTATTGGTGTTGTAACCCACGTTTTCTGAAGCGCTTGGCCTGAGCAGCCAGCTCCCCATGCCAATCCCGTCGCTCTGCTGGCCCATCATCTGGTGGGTCACGACCGAGCCGGTCAGGTCGGTGGAATAACCCGGCACATCGGAGGGAAAAAGCTGCTGGATCAACTGGGCATGGGCCGCCTGCGCATGCAGCCCCACACCCAGTGCCACCATGCTGCCCACCGACCCATACCGCAGGCCACGCCGCACCCTGCCGCGACCACGCAACCGCACTACCTTCATACCCTGCCCTAACCTAACCTGTAATCGTAACGCGGGGCTTGCCCCCCGCGCGTGGGACCAACCGGTGCACCATGTCATGCAGCCCCGGGTCCAGCCGGTAGGCGGCAAACGCCATTGCCAGCCCCACCACCGCCGCGGCTCCAGCCGAGACCAGCAGGGTCATAGGAACAAGCAGACTCACAATCAATGCCCCTGTCATAATCATCATACCTGGCACAAGGCGCCAAGTCTGCCGTGACAGGCAATCCGACAACAGGTAAAGCGCAACTAAATTAATCGTGACCCGCAGGGTCCATGCCGCCGCAGCGCCCGGCAGCCCCCACCATTTGATGAACAGCCACAGCACGCAAAAGAACGGCAGGATCTCGACCATCGACACCTTGGCCGTGATATGCGGCCGCCCCTGCCCCTGCAAAAGCCCGTATGGCAGGAAGGCAATGCCGTTGGTCCAGGCACCAAACATCAGGATCTCGGCCACCGGGCGCGACACATCGGCAAAGTTGCCGCCCACCCACATGTGCAGGAACGCACCCGAAAATACGATGCCCGGCGCGCAGATCAGCCCGAAGCCATAGGTCAGCGACGACGTGGCCCGGCGCGTCAGGTCCACCGCCTCGCCACGCTCGGCGCGTGACAGGCGCGGGAACAGCGTGCGGGCCAGGGCGGTCGCCACAACCTGCGAACGCATGGCCAGGTTCATCGGCACGGTGTACTGCCCGACCGATGTCACCCCCAGCGTCGCACCGATGATAAGCTGGTTGGACGTATCAAGCAGCGGGTTGATCAGGCTCGATATGCTGACCCACGAGCCGTAGCCCAGCAGGCGCTTGAGCCATGTCACGTCAAAGTCGAGCGGGCGGATGGGCCATTCCAGCGCCATGACAACGCAGTAGGACAGCATGATCATGCCCAGCCGCGACAGCACGATGGAAGGCAGCACAACCGTAAGCTGTGGCCCCCATATATGGATGCAGATCAGCGGAATGATCTGCCCCGCCATGGTGGTGGAGGAATTGAGCATGTTGGAGAGCAGGAAGCGCTCGCGCGATTCCATCGCCCCCGTGGCCACGCCGTTGATCATGCCCAGCGGCAGCATCACCGCCATCCATGGATAGGCATGCCGCGTCTCGGCCATCAGGTCGGGCGGTATGCGCACGAAATGCAGCAGCACCATGTCGCCAATGGGGTACAGGATCAGCCCGCCCAGCGCGCCAAGGCCAAGATTGCTGTAAAACGCGGTCATGAGCACGGGCGAGCGCTCGCGTGAGGTCGCATGCCCCAACTGCGCCAGCGCATTGGCCGAGGCGCGTGACAGCCCGAAATCAAGAAACCCCAGATACCCCAGCAAAATCCATGAAATGGCAACAATGCCGTACCGGTCCGTGCCGATCAGGTGCAGGTAGAACGGCACCGTGCCCAGCGAGACGATAATGGGGAAGATGGAGCCAAAGACATTGAACAGGAAATTGGTGGAAAACTTGTTCCTGGCCATCACTCCGCCCCTGCCGCGGCCATGTTGGCTTCGGGCAGAGCGCGCCCGAGCACCTGCTGGTAAAGCCGCGCATATTCATGCGCCACGCTGTGCCAGTCATAACGGCTGGCCACGTCCATGTTGCGCGCGCGCAGGGCGTCCGCCGTCTCGGGCAGGGCGGCGGCCATGTCCTCGGCCTCGCGCGCGCCGGGGGCAAGGTTGTCGGGGTTCACCATCACCCCCGCCGCACCCTGCTGCATGAGCCGCGCGAAGGGCGTGATGTTGCTCAGGATGGGCACAAGCCCCGCCGACATCGCCTCCACCGCCGCAAGGCCAAAGCCTTCATGCGCGGACAGGCAGCCAAAGAAGCTGGCCTCCCCCATCAGCCCGCGCAGTTCGGCATCTGACGGGCCGGACACGATGCGCAGGCTGTCCTCTATGCCACAGGCGCGGGCCTGCGCGCGCAGGTCATCGGCCGTGAGGTTGGAATCCTGTCCCGCCACGATGATGTTCCAGCCGGAGTTATAGGCCCGCAGCAGGGCCACAAGCTGGAACAGGAGCTTGAGGCGCTTGTGCACCGCAAAGCGGCCAAAGGCGAGGATGGTACGGTTGGGCGTGCGCGATGCCGCATCACGGAAGCGGGTCTGGTTGATGCCGTTCTCGATGGTGATCAGGCGGCCTGCCGCCACATGACGGAACAGGTCGGCATCGCTGTAGCTGCACGCCACGATCTTTTTATACGCCCGCACCGAGATGGGGGTGATGGTGCGGAACCAGATCTCCTTGATGCGCCTGAGCGCGCCGGTGTGAAAAAAGCCGCCATGGGTCGAGGCGATCATGGTCTTGCGGTGCAGCGGCCATGTCCAGGCCAGAAAGTCGAAAAAGAAGTCGATCGCGTGCACATGCAGCAGGTCAAACCCGCCAATATGCCGCAGCACCTGCGGCGCCAGCGGGTATTTGGTCGAACCCCGCCATGCCAGCCGGGTGACGGGTATGCCATCGACCACATCGCGGTGCGGCAACTTGCCGGGGCGGCCGAACACGGTGTCGAGCGTCAGTACCTCGGCGTCGATACCCAGCCGCTGGCGCTGGCTGCGGGCAAGGTTGAGCAGGGAGTCTTCCAGCCCACCGACAGAAGGGCTGAACTGGCGGCAGATATGCAGGACTTTCAATGTTTCATCCCCCCGTTTCTTACTGTTCATCAAAACGGCTCAGGATCCTGATATCCCTGTTGCCGTAACTGTAGCCCATCACGTCCATCGCATTATCCTCCACCATGGTGGCCACCACGCCGGCGAGGTGCGCGCCACAGGCTTCAAGCCGCTCCAGGCAGGCCATGACGGCACGCTGGGCCGTGCTCTTCCACCGGCACACGAAAATCACCTGATCGGCCATGTTCGCATGCACCAGCGCATCGCTCAGACCCAGCAGCGGCGGGCAGTCGATGATGATGAGTTCATAGGACTGCTTGAGTTCGACCAGCATCGCGCGCAGGCGGCGGATCTCGACGGGGCTGAAGGCGTGCTCGATGGTCCGGCCCGCCGGGATGTAGTCAAACCCGGCCTCGGGGTCGGTGCGGATGACATCAGCCACCCGCACGCCACTTGTCACAAGGTCGCTCATGCCCAGCGAGGGGCGGCCCGTGGTGCCATCGGTCAGGTAATGGTCGAGCATGCCGCGCCGGTGGTCGGCATCGATCACCAGCACTTTCTGCCCGCCACGCCGTGCAACGGCGGCCATCCACAGCGCCAGCGTGCTCTTGCCTTCCTCCGGTCCGGCGGAGGTAATGGCAAGGCACAGCGGCTGGCCACCTTCATGCACCCGCATGGAAAGCTGCATGACCAGGCTGCGCACCGCCTCGGTCGCGCGGGAATAGGGGTGGTCGAGCACATGGCGGCGCACGGTCTGCTCGCTGCGCCCGCCCACCTTGGGCACCACGGCCAGCAGCGGCAGCGGAATGGCAGCGCGCAGGCGCTCGATCTCGGTAAAGCCCGCCGTGAAGTAATCGCGCAGCAGCACCGCACCCGCACCGGCGGCAAGGGCTACTGCAATCAGGCCAATGCCAAGCTTCTTGCGGTTGGGGAAGCTGGGCACATCCGGTGCCGAGGCATGTGACACCATGGCGATGGGCGGTTGCAGCAGGGCGGCGCGGTCCACCACTTCCTTGGCGTGCTCGAGGAAGGTTTCATACACCGTGCGCGCGCTCTGCGCCTCCTGGTCGAGCGTGCGGTATTCCGCCTGCGGGCCGCTCTGCCCGCCTGCCTTCTGGCGCAGAAGGTCGAGGTTTTCATTCAGGCGGTCCACCTCGGCGCGGGCGGAGATCTGGTCCTCGCGGATGGTGTTCAACGCAGCCTGCGTCTCGGCGGCAAGGCTTGCCTTTGTGGTCGCGATCTGCTGGTCAAGCGCGCGCAGGCGGGGGTGCTGGGGGCCGTAGGTGGCCGCCTCCTCCTGGCGCGTGCTTTCAAGCTGCATGAGCGAATTGGCCGTGGCCACCAGGATCGGCTCCTGCGACAGGGCGACGGCGGCGCGCGCATCGCCCCGGGCGGCTGCATCCTTCAGGGCATCGGCGCGGGCCTGGGCTGCGGCAAGGCGGCCCTGCGCCTGGCTGAGGTTGGAGGCCGTATCGGCAATCTGGCGCTCGATCAGCGGGCTGGAGGTGCTGCCCTCGTTCGTGTTGGTCAGGCCGTGAGCGTTATCAAAGGCATTGGCCTTCTGCACCGCATCAAGCCAGCGCTGGCGCAGGGCGGCGGTGCGGCTGTCGAGCCACGCGGCCACGCGGTTGATGTCCGCCGTCTGGCGGGCAAGGGCAATGCGCTGGTAATTGGTCACCACCGCATCGGCCAGCGCTGCGGCGCGCGCCGGGTCGCCATCAACCACGCTGATGTCAAGGATCTGGGTGCGCGGCTCGGGTGTGATGGTCAGGTTGTTGAGGAAGGCGTCCTCCTCATGCATGCGCTGCACCTGCGGGTCCACCGGTTTTGCCACATGGCACATGAAACCCAGCCCCATGTGGCACAGCCGGTCACGCAGGCCGACATGGGCAGGCTGGGCGGGGGGCGGAAGCTGCGCCAGCACGGCAGCAGCCACATCGCGCGAATGGATCATCGCAGCCTCGGTCGAGACCAGTTCATCATCCGGCGGCGCCTGGTTCTGCTGCTGGCCGTTGGGCGCAAGCGGGTCCTGCTGCGCGTGGCCCGCCACCACAACCGTGGCCGTGGCCGTGTAGCGCGGCTTGAGCGAGAGCGTAATCGCGCCCCCTGCCCCCACCACGCCAAGCACGGTCAGGGCAAACAGCATCCGGTGCCGCAGGAAGGCGCGGCATGTCTGGCGAATGACGAGGCCGACATCCTGTGCGGTCCATGACATTGAAGGGTTCCGTCCCTGTATGGAAACATAATTCATGCTGTTTACCCGGCGAGTTTCCGTGAGAGGGGGGAGGCTGCCCGCAGGCGGAGCCTGCGCTGCAGGTAGACGAGGACATAGAAGCCGAACACCGGCAGCCCCAGTACGTAGCGCCGCCACAGCCTGCGCGGCTCGCGCATCAGGCGCACCAGCCACTCCAGCCCCATATTGGCCACCCATCGCGGCGGCCTGCGCACCCGGCCCGCCGCGTGGTCAACCAGCGCGCCCGCCGTGATGAACACGCCGGTGGGCAGGTGGTCGATATTGTCACGCAGCCAGATTTCCTGCCGGGGCATGCCCATGGTCAGCAGGATGATGTCGGGCTTTGTCGCCAGCAGGCGCTCGAGCAGTTGCGTGGACTCACGCGAGCCGGGTGTCAGATCAAAAAAACCATGCTGCGTGCCTGCCGTGCGCACGCCATAGCGTGCCGAGAAGGCCTGCGCCGCCGCATCGACCACGCCCGGCTGCCCCCCGATCCAGAACACCGAAGCCTCGGGGCCAAGGCGCTCGAGCACCGGGCCGATCCATTCCGGCGGCGTGGTGCGGGGCAGCGAGCGACCAGTCAGCACGCGGGCGGCAAGCTGCACGCCCGCGCCATCGCAGAACGCGATATCCGCCCGGCGGAACAGCCCGCGCAGCCACGGATGTTTTTGGGATTCGACCGCCATATGGGCATTGGCGTTGACGATGGCCATTTTCCGCCCGCCCTTTACGGCATCGATCACGCGCGTGACAATTTCACCGCGCGTGATGTCATGCAGGGGCAGGCCCATGACATCGACAATGGCATCATCCAGTTTTATTTCCGTATTTGCGTTCATTTTGAATACACCGTTCATCATTATTGCAGTTCAGGAATTCAGAACGCATTCCGTGAGAAAATCTCGCGCTTGATGGTCAGGAAGATGATTTTCATATCCAGCCAGATCGACCAGGCGCGTATGTATTCCAGGTCCAGCACCACGCGGCGGCGCAGGTCCTCGCGCGTGACGAGTTCGCCGCGCGAGCCGTTGATCTGCGCCCAGCCGGTAATGCCGGGCTGCACGCGGTGGCGGGCCACGTATTCTTCCATCGCCTCATGCAAGAGCTGCCCGCCCGCGCGGGTCTGGGGCGCATGCGGGCGGGGGCCGACGAGCGACATCTCGCCACGCAGCACGTTAAAAAGCTGGGGCAGTTCATCAATGCTCAGCCGCCGGATCACACGCCCCACGCGCGTCACACGCGGGTCGGTGCGCGAGGTCTGGCGGGCAGCGCCACTATCGGCCATGTCGGTATACATGGAGCGGAACTTGAACACGTTGAAATAACGGTTATTGAAGCCCTGGCGCGGCTGGCAGAACAGCACCGGCCCGCGGGAGTCCAGCTTGATGGCCAGCGCCACGAGCGCAAGGACGGGGGCGATCGCAATCAGGATCAGCACGCTGGCGCTCAGGTCAAACGCACGCTTTTCCAGCATGTCCCATTCGCTCAGGGGGCGCCGCTGCAGGACCGTGAGCGAAAATGGCCCGAAGCGCTCGACGGGCCAGAAGTGACAGTCCTCCGTCATGAGCGTGGGCACGACATACACATCGGCCAGCACGCCGCGCAGCCGCCACAGCACGTCCATCACATGCTGCTGCCCTCCCTCGGCGGGGGGGGAAGCTCATGATGACGGCATCAATGCCATCCTCGCGCCCGCGCTGCACGAGTTCATCAATCGTGCCGTCAACATTGGCTCCCTGATCATCAAATATGCCAACGAGGCGGAACATGCGCTGCATGCGGGTATTGATGCGCGCGGCCATCTGGGTCGCTTCCGCGCCTGAACCGATAATCGCCACCTTGCGCGTCAGGCGATGGGCCATCGCCTCCGTGTGCAGCACATAAGTACCGATGATCCGTTCAGCCGCCAGCGCCACCGCAACAAAGGCCAGCCATTCAGCCCCCATCCGCACCGCAACGCCCACCGGCCACGACAGCATGACCAGAATGGCGCAGAACACGATCAGACCGAACACAACGGGGGGTGCGAGATAGCGGAGCTGGAAAGAAAGCCTGGTGATGTCGGGAATATCGAGCAATGGCACATTCTTGGGGAACAGAAAGAACGCACCGCCCGCCATGACATTGGCCAGCAGAAGCGCTCCAGACAGTTCGGGCGTATCAAAAATGCGCTGCCAGGCGATGCAGGCCACGACGGCAAGGAACACGCACATCGCATCTGACAGCACGACCACCTGCGACACGACAGGGTGGCGATAGGAAAAGCTGCTTTCACCTGCCCGGTGCATCAGGCGCCACCGCGAAGAGATGTCATCGACCCCCGTTGATAGCGACAGGTCGGATTCACCATTTTCCAAACGCCTGAGTGCCTCGCTCATTTTGAAACATCTCCTGTCAACGCGGGCCGCAGCCTGCCACCGGATACAGCTTCCCTTGCCATTCCCCGCATTACGCAACACGGGCACCAAACACTCTTCTGCCTTTTATTGTTTTTATGACTTTCGGGACTCCAGTTCCCGTAGCGGCATTATTCTGGGTATTTTAGGGCCAAAATATGTCATTGCCACAGTATGGAATCATGATTTAACCGTCACATCTAATTTATTAAAAATTTAACGATTTGATGGAACCGTTCTTGTAGCGAAACGAATACTCCCCATCCCGACCCTGAGCTTCACGCACGGGGCATTCAGGGGCATCCGCCCATAAATGCCCCGTGGCTGCATGTTACTGCCGCCCGTATGTATCCTCGAAGCGGACGATATCGTCTTCCCCGAGATATGGCCCGGACTGCACCTCGATGAGCGTCAGGGGAATGCGGCCAGGATTTTCCAGGCGATGCATACAGCCTAACGGCAGATAGACACTTTCGTTTTCCTGTATCAGCAGATTTTCCGCATCACGCGTGACCAGGGCCGTGCCGCTGACCACGACCCAGTGCTCGGCACGGTGGAAATGCTTCTGCAGCGAAAGTTTCTGCCCCGGATAGACCACGATGCGCTTGACCTGAAACCGCTCGCCCTGAATCAGCCCTTCGTAAAAACCCCAGGGCCGGTAACAGCGATTGTGAATTTCGGCTTCCGTCCGGCTGGCCTTTTTCAACTGGGCCACAAGGGCCGAGACATCCTGCGCGTAATCACGATGGATGGCGAGCACGGCATCGGTCGTGACAACCAGCACGATATCGGTCAGCCCTGCCACCGCCGTCAGCATGCCCTCGCTGCGCACGTAGCAGTTATGGGACTGCTCAAGCACCACGTCGCCCACGACCACGTTGCCGCCTGCATCCTTGTCGCCCAGTTCCCACAGCGCATTCCAGTTCCCTACATCCGACCAGCCAAGATCGGCGGGAATGACCAGTGCACGGTCGGTGCGTTCCATCACGGCATAATCAATGCTGACACTGGGGCAGCGCAGGAAGGAATCCGCATCAAGCCTGCAGAAGGTCAGGTCATGCTGGCTGCGCTCCAGGGCGGTGCGCACGTTTTCAAGCACATCGGGTTCATGCCGGGCCAGTTCGGCCAGCATGACCGAGGCAGGTGCGACAAACATGCCCGAGTTCCACAGATACCCGCCTTCACGCAGCATTTCGGTCGCGCGCAGATGGTCCGGTTTTTCAATAAACTTGGTGACATGGTACACCCCCTCATCAGGCTGGCCAGGGTGCAGCGGCGCGCCGGTGCGGATGTAGCCATAGCCCGTCTCGGCCGCGTCGGGCTTCATGCCGAAGGTGACGATATAGCCTTCCCGCGCCACTTTCGTCGCTTTTTCCAGCACGGCGGGCAGGCGCTCGGGGTGGCGGAAGGCGGCATCGGCGGCCATGATCCACAGCAGGGCGTCGGGGTTGTCCCGTGCGGCCACGAGGGCGGCGGCGGCAATGGCGGCAGCGGTGTTGCGCACGGCGGGCTCAAGGATGATGCGGCCATTTTCGCAGCCATTCTCGCACAGTTGTTCAGCTACGAGAAAGCGATGCGCCTGGTTGCATACAACGACGGGCGGGGCAAAGGCCTCGCCCGTGGCGCGCTGCAGGGTCTCACCGATCATGGTCTGGCTCGAGGCCAGCGCCCAGAACTGCTTGGGATGGCTGGCGCGCGAAACGGGCCACAGCCGCGTGCCCGTCCCCCCCGAGAGCACGATGGGCGTAATGGAGGGCAAGGCGGTTTCGGGCCTGGGCACGGTTACATCCGTCGCTGTCATAAACGTCATGGATCGTGTCTCCGTCGTGCGGGTTTCATGTCACGCCAGCCCGCGGCCCCCGGTTGCGGGTGGCCCCGGCGATGCACAAAGGCGGACATTCATGTGACGAACGCACTAAGCCAGAATTTTTTTGTCAAGAATGTGGTGCGCAAACATATTTTTGTCGTGTTCATGCCTTTGTGTGTCACTGGCATGAAATATTCGGTACGACGGAACCGACATGCCTTATTACTTTTTCATTGTTTCAAGCTGATTTGAAAAACGCTACACGCGGACCTGTGCATGAAGGCAGGTTCACAGACAGACCAGGGAGGTCCAGGTGCGAATTGCTATGATCGGTGGAGGCTACGTGGGGTTGGTCTCCGGTACATGTTTTGCGGAGTTCGGCACGGATGTTGCCATTGTTGAAACCAACCCCGACCGTCTGGCCGCCTTGCGTGAAGGGCGGATCCCGATTTACGAACCCGGCCTTGACCGCCTGGTGGCGGAAAACGTGGAGGCGGGGCGCCTGACATTTGGCGATGACATCGCCGCTGCCGTAAAGGGTGCTGATGCCGTATTCGTGGCCGTGGGCACGCCCTCGCGCCGCGGCGACGGGCAGGCCGATACGAGTTACGTCTATGCCGCGGTCGAGCAGGTCGCGCGCGTGGCCGAAGGGTATACGCTGATCGTGACCAAATCGACCGTACCGGTAGGTACCGGGCGCGAGATTGCCAGGATCGTGCACGCGACGCGGCCGGACCTCGATTTCGATGTGGCATCGAACCCCGAGTTCCTGCGCGAGGGCAACGCCATTGTCGATTTCATGAAGCCTGACCGCGTCATCATCGGCACCGACCAGTCAAAGCCGGGCGGCACGGAGCGCGCGCAGAACATCCTGCGCAAGCTCTACCGACCGCTCTACCTGCTTGAGCGCCCCATTGTCTTTACCGGCCTGGAAACGGCGGAACTGATCAAATACGCCGCCAATTCCTTCCTGGCCATGAAGATCACCTTCATCAACGAGATCTCCGACCTGTGCGAGAAGGTGGGCGCTGACGTGAATGATGTCGCCCGCTCCATCGGGCTTGACGGGCGCATTGGCAAGAAATTCCTCCACCCCAGCCCCGGCTTTGGTGGCTCGTGCTTCCCCAAGGATACGCGCGCGCTGACCGCCATCGGGCGCAATGCGGGCTCGCCCGTGCGGCTGATCGAGACGACGGTTGCCGTGAACGAACTGCGCATGAAGGCCATGGGCGAGCGCGTGATTGCGCTGGCGGGTGGCGATGTGAAGGGCCTGACGATTGGCGTGCTTGGCCTGACCTTCAAGCCAGAGACCGATGACATGCGCGAGGCCGCCTCGATTGTCGTGCTGGACCAGCTCGACAAGGCAGGAGCGCAGATCCGCGCCTTCGACCCTGCAGGCATGGAAACCGCGCGCCCCGTGCTGCCCAAGGCCGTGACCTACTGCAAGGACGCGCTCGATGCCGCCACGGGGGCGGATATCCTTGTGGTGCTGACCGAGTGGAATGAATTCCGCTCCCTCTCCCCCGAGAAACTCAAGGCCCGCATGACAGGCCGCAAGGTTGCCGACCTGCGCAACATCTGGGACCCCGAGAGCCTGAAGGAAGCGGGTTTCGATTACATCTCGCTCGGCCGGCCGGACATGGTGCACACTGCCTGAAACACGATCCGGGCCATGCAGGCATCTGCATGGCCCGGAACACATCCAGCAATCATAAGAAAGTTTTTGGTAACGCTTTTTATTATTTCACGAATGGCAGAGGCGACGCCGCAGGGCCGCGCCAACCTGGCGCATCATGGCAGGCAGGAAGGCCGGGCGGTCCATGGCGCGCCGCATGATCGCCCCCACGGCGCCCGCGCGCAGGGCGACCGATACAAAGTGGGAATCATCAAGCCGCTGCAATCCCTCCGCGCGCTGGCGCAGCAGATCGACAAGCACGGGGTCATTGCTGATGCGCGGGTCACGCGCCAGCGCCAGCGCCATGTCGCGCATGTCACGGTAGGCAATGACGGTGCGTGACATGCCGGAGGCCCGGCCACTCACGCTGCCCTGGCGCTGGGTGTAAAGGTAGGTGGGCTGGTCGATCAGGCACAGCCGCCCGCCAGCCAGCAGGAACGAGACCACCAGCAGGAAGTCCTCCCCATGCCGCACCAGCGGATCGTATTGCAGGGCATGGGCAGCAAGGAACGCACGCCGGAACATCGGCTTGAGCAGGCCCCAGTCAAAACCGGTGCCGCCTGCACGGTTATGATACACGTAATCACGCAGGCTTATGGTCTGGAGCGGCACCTGCCCTGCCCCCATCGCGCGGCCTGTCACCTGGCCCGCCATGGCATCATAATAGCCCAGATCATCGGCCACGGCATCGCAGTCATCCTGCGCTGCGCGCGCCATGAGCACTTCCAGCCGGTTGGGCGCAAAGGCGTCATCGCCATCCAGAAAGGCGACCCAGTCCCCCCTTGCCACCGCCAGGCCGGTATTGCGCGCAACCGATGGACCGCCATTGGCAGGGGTGGAGACGACCCGAATGATGTCATGCGCGCGCGCCACCCGGCGCAGCAGGTCGGCCGTGCTGTCGGTGGAGCAGTCATCCACCACCACGATTTCAAGCGGCTTGCGCGTCTGCTCAAGCGCCGAATTGACGGCCCGCATGATGAAATCCTGCGCGTTATACGCCGTGATGACCAGGGTGACGGACATGGGAGCGGTCATGATGTGCGTCCTGTCATGCTATCGTAAATCTTCTCGAGCATGCCTGCCCAGTAGGACAGGTCATGGTGCTTCGCCACGAAAACGGGGCCTGCCTCCGACATGCGCGTGGCCAGCGCGTCATCACGCAGCAGCCGGATCAGGTAGGCGCTCAGTGCCGCCACGTCGCCCTCGGCAAAGGCGAAGCCGGTCCTGCCATGCTCGATGCCCTCGGTGGCGCCACCACGCGCGGATGTGACCACCGGCACGCCACAGGCCTGGGCCTCGAGCAGGACAAGGCCCATGCCCTCGGCATCGCCATTGGCCGCCGTGACGCTGGGCAGGCAGAACACCCGCGCCTGCGCCAGAAGCGGCTGCATCTGTGCAGCGGAATAACGGCCATTGAACGTAATGCCCCCGATATCGGCGGCAAGGCCCGCCAGCATGTCGCGCTCCGGCCCGTCGCCTGCAATGAGCAGACGGGCATCGGGCACCTGCGCGCGCACGCTGCGAAAGGCCTCGATCAGGTAGCGGCAGCCTTTTTTCTCGACCAGCCGGCCCGCGAACAGGATGACCGGCGCGCGCTCGGCCATGGGCGGCCCGCCGGGGTGAAAGCGGGTCAGGTCGATGCCGATGGGGCAGACATGAATGCGCTGTTCAGGCAGGCCCGCGCGGATCGCTGCCTCGCGGATGCTATGCGACACCGCAACGTAATTGACCTGCGCAATGCCAGCCAGGTGTCTGAGCCTGCGCGGGTAGGCCCGCCAGCGCTGGCCACCGCCCCCGCGCGCGAACCACTCCATGCGGGTGGTAATGTCCGATCCATGCAGGGTAACCAGCAACGGCACGCCCAGCGCATGCGCAAGGGGCCATGCCTCCACGCCGTCAAAGCCGAAATGGGCATGCACCAGCCGGGGCGCGAAGCCACGGGCAAGGTTCAGCATGCCCGGCACAGGGCGCTCGAGCATGCGGGCGGCCATGCCGGTCAGGCGCTGCACGAATGTGGGCGGCCCGTCATGCAGCGCGCGCACGTCCATGCCATCAAGCGGCAACTGGCCTATCGTGCGCTCGCCCAGCAGCACGGGCCGCCAGCGCCGCAGGCCACGCGCCTGGTCGCGCACGAATGTCTCGGACAGGGGCAGGATCTGGGTGCGGTAGATGGCAACCGTAGGCGCGGTTGCATCCGCCATGACCGACCCCGCACCTGTTCCGGCCATGCCGTTCATGCCGCCACGGCCTCGCCGGGGGCAGGACAGGCCTGGCCGCGATGACACGCGCGGTCCGTGCGGGAAGATTCATGGCCAAAACGGCGCACCAGCGGGGCAAGCAGCACGCCAAGCACCGCATCCTTCTGCATGGCGCGTGGGCCGAAGGTCCAGAATGAACGCTCGCTATAGCCCCCCGCGCGCACCAGCCGCACGAAGGCGGCAATACGGCGCGGCAGGCTGGCGGAACACACCTCGGCGCGCGCGGCGTAAAGTGGCTCAAGCGCCCCCCACGCCCTGGCCGCGGTGCGGGCGCGCATGCGCAGGGTTTCAGGCCATGCGGGGGTCAGGGCCAGATCGGCAAACAGGTTGCTGTCCTGCACCGTCATACGGGCAAGGTAGCGGTAGGTATCGGCCCGGTCTTCCAGACGGTAGCGCCAGCGGTCAAGAAAAGTGGGCTGCGTGCGCTTGCCCGAGCCGACCGTATTGCCGCCGTGCAGGCGGTATTCGGTCAGTTCTTCATCAATATAGGCAATCGAGCCCACGCCTGAGGCTACAAGGAAGTAGAACAGGTCATGCCCCATTTCCTTGCCGGGATTGTAATGGTCGCGCATGCGCGGCCACAGCGCGCCCGCGGGCTTGAGCACGGCGCGGAAGGTCTGCATGTACCCGTAGGAGAAGCTCCACGGCTGCAGGGTCAGTGGCCGGGCCACGGGCGGCATGGGCGGTGTGGCATAGAAGGTGGAGATGGACTTGCGGTTTTCATCAACGAGGCGCGCGTTGTGATAGACCATCATCACATCGGGGTCTTTGAGAAAGACATCGCGAACGCGGGCGAGATTGTCGGGCTTCCAGTAATCATCCTGATCGCAGAACGAGATCAGGTCGCCCGTGCTCAGGGTAACCGCATGCATGAAGTTGCCCTTGTAGCCCAGCCGCGTGGCATTGCGGTGCACCTGCACGGAAAAAGGCGCATTGCGGGCAAAATCGGCAACGATGTCGAGCGTTGCATCGGTTGAGCCATCATCGGTCACGATCAGTTCGGCAGGCAGGCAGGTCTGCGCTGCCAGGCTGTCGAGCTGTTCGCGAATATGGGCTGCGCCATTATAGGTCGCCATGACAACGGAAATACGGGGACCGGGGTCACCTGCCTCACTCATGTTCTCGCTCTTTCCTGTGCTTGTGCAGGGATCAGCCTGCGCTCAGACATGTGTGTCGGGATATGCTTGGGGGGTCAGGATGCGCTGCACGATCTCGGGCCAGCCATGGGCCTCGAGTTCGATCACATCCGATGAATGCAGGGCATCATTGATGGCCTGGCCGATCGAATGCGCATCGCCCGGTCGGTAGCCATACCGGCCGGGCGTGTCATTGAGCGCAAAATCGGGGCAGACGGCAGGAATGCCAAACAGCGCGAACTGCCGCAGCTTGAGCGATGTATCGAGCAGGTAGCGCGGCGTATTGGCATCACGGTAAGGCGCCACGCCAAAAGCTGCGTGCTGGAGATAGGACAGCGTGCGCTCGAAGGCCATCTCGGGGTGGATGATGATGTTGGGTGCATCCAGCCCTTCGGTTGCGCGCCCCGCGCCGATGATATGAAAATCGATATCGGGCCGCAGCCGGGCCGCGATCTGGAAGAATGTTTTATCAAACAGCATCGAGCCGATTGAAACACAACTGATGCGGCCGGGCGTGTAGGGATCGGGATAGGTTCTGTCGGCAATGCTGCGATCAATGCCATGCGGCGCAAACACCGCCGAACGCGCATGGGGCAGGCGCTCAAGCAGGTAGCGCGACGGCATGCGCACGGTGTCGATCATATCGAAATTACGCACGAAATCATTCTTGATGGTATCCGCACAGCCCACGACCTCGAGGTCATCGGACATCAGGTAGATAATGCGCGCGGTGGGATTAAGTTTCCTGACATCGCGGATAAATATTGGCGCCATGCCCGATTCAATAAAAACCGTATCGGCGCGGCGTATCCACCGGCGCGCAATGGCGGGCAACATCTGCCGGTAAAGCCAGAACAGACCGCGCTCAAGGGGGGCAAGCGCCTTTTTGCGCATGTTGAAGGGGTGCCATTTCATGCGCCACAGATAGCATTCCACGCCATCGACCGTTTCCACCCTGTTGGCGCGGGCAGCGAGGTTGGCGCGTGTATCGCCGCGCCGCAGCGACAGGTCGCTCAACCCGATGGACAGGAAGGCCGTTGGCCCGCGACGCGCCATTTCCGCTGCGATGAAATGAATACTTGCCTTGCGCAGACTACGAAAATCATGAACGGAAATGAACAGCGACCGTGTCATGGAAGGGTGTACTCCTGCCTTGCAACCATTCTTCATGCTCCTGCACGCGCAACGACAGGCAGGCCCGCCAGTTCATTGTGGTGGCGTGAACATATGCGAGAGCACCAGCGGCCCTTTTCACGCAGGCGCCAAATCCACCCGCACATTGCGGCAGGATCATGACATGATCGTGCTCTGAAAAAGGCGTTCAGACAAAGAATTGTGTAGGGATATTTCTTGTGTTTTCTACATTTATATTCTGATACGCTGTGCCCGCCATAGCAGAATCACTGTATTGCCTTGATCACACCATGCCGCGCATGCACCGGGGGAACCGACAATGTCGTCTGTGACAGAAACTTCAGGAACGGAACGACATTACCTGCACCAGTTGACCTCCCTGCGCGGCGTCGCCTGCCTTGTGGTGCTGTTTGGCCATGCCATACAGGTCTTCCGTTACCACAACCCGCAGCGCACGCCGGTGCAGGGTGGCGTGCATGACCTCATTACCTACGCCTTCAATGCGGAGGCGGCGGTGGTGCTGTTTTTCGTGCTCAGCGGGTGCGTGCTCTCGCTGTCGCTGCGCAAATACGCGCATATGACGCCGCGCATCGTGGGCAGCTTCTACATCAAGCGCATTTTCCGCATCTATCCGCTGCTGTGGTTTTCCATCGGGCTTGCCGTGCTGAGCATGGTGGTGGCGCGCGGGCTGGTGTCTGATGGCGTGTTCGTGGGCTGGCTTTCACGCAACCTGCACACGCCGGTGTCGATGCGCAACACCATCGCCTCGCTTGCAGGCGTGTTCACCCGCTATAACGGCCCGATGTGGTCGCTGCGGGTCGAGCTCATGTACTCGGTCGTGTTTCCGCTCCTGTTCGTGCTGATGCGTGGGCGCACGGCGCGGGTGGTGACGCTGCTGGCGCTGGCCGCCATCGCAGCACTGCCGGTGCCGCATGAGGTGGGCACGGTGTTTGCCCTGTCGTTTGGCCTTGGCGCGCTGATCCCGCTGCTGCCGGGCACGCTGGGCAGGCACCACGGATGGTATGCGCTGGCGGCCCTCGTGGTGCTGCTATACGACCGCTATGCGCTGGCGGGCCTGCACCTGCCCGAGCGCATTGCCGACATGATCGAGACCCTGGCCGCCTTTGTCGTGATCCGCGACCTGTATGCATCGGGGCGGCAGTACCGCATCCTGCTCAGCAAACCGGTCATCGTAGTGGGGGAACTGTCCTATGGCATCTATCTCATGCACCTGCCCATCATGCTGATCGTGTTCACGATCGTGGGCGACCGCATGGGCACCGCCACGCTGCTGGCCCATCCGTCGCTGACCCAGTTTACGCTGGGTGTCGTGACCGCCGTGCTGACCACGGCGCTGGCCGGGCTGACCTACCGCGTGCTTGAACTGCCGCTGCACAATATCGGGCGCAGGCTGGGCCGCGCCATGCTTGATGTCGCACCCGCCCGCCCCCTCCCCTCCACGCAGGATGCGGATACCCATGCCTCAAGGATCTGATACCTTTTCTTTCCTGCCTGCCAGCGCGCCTGCCTTCCCGGTAGCGCCCCGCGTCGGTGCGCACGCGCCCGCCCTGTCGCGGGCCGATGGCATATCATGGCTGGTGGTGGCGGGGGCGGTGTTCAACCTGGCGCTGTGCTTCATCAACACCCGGCATGTCATCACCGTGCATAATTCGGAAATCGTGCTGTGCGAGCTGTTCATCATTTTTCTCGCCTTCCTTGAAGTGCGCAACACCATCTCGCCCGCCGTCGTGCGCATAACCGGGGTGATGGTATGTTTCGAGGTTGGCGCGAAGCTCATCAATCCTGGCCTGGACATGAAGATCCTGCATGACCTGGCCATTGCCTATGTCTTCTACCAGCTTGGCACGCGCTCCACCCTACGTTCGGGCGAGCGGACGATCTGGGTAATGATGGCGATCATCCTGGTCATCGGTTTTTTCGAGCTGATGTTCACCAACCTGTTCGGCATGGTGTTCGATGTCTGGACCTATTACGTGAACAAGGGCGTCATCGCCAGCACCACGGTCAATTACAGCAACACCAACCTCTTCATCAGCGGCAATCGCGGGGCTGCGGCCTCGCGCACGTTCTTCCAGTCCATATTCGGCTCGCATCGCGTGTCCTCCATCTTCCTCGAGCCGGATTCACTGGGCAATTTCTCGGCCATCGGGTTTGCGTGGTGCCTGAGCACCCATCTCGGCTCGCGGCTGCGCCATGCGTGCCTGTTCTTCCTCTCCGCCCTGTGCTTCGTGCTGGCGGATTCCCGCTTTGCCTCGGGCTGCACGGTGGCGATGGTGCTGTTGCGGCTCACACCCCTTTACCGCTCGCGCTTCGTGGTGTTCGCCATGCCTGTGGCGGTGATGCTCGGCCTGATGATTCAGGGCGCCAACCACGAGATGCCGGGCATCCTGCCCTCCATCATCGGCGACAACTTCTCGGGCCGCCTGCTGTTTTCGGGTCGACTGCTTGATTACTGGAACCTGCCGCAATGGTTCGCGCTGGCCCCCTCGCAGGTCTATACGGCGGATACGGGCTATGCCTACATCATCAACAACCTTGGCCTGCCGCTGACCCTGTTCCTGCTGGCGCTGTTCACCATGCACCCTGCCCGCACCGAGGCGGCCGTGTCGATGAAGGCGATGATTTCGCTCTATTTCTCGACCTCGCTGTGCATCGGGGCCTCGGTTTTCACCATCAAGACGGCAGCGCTGCTGTGGTTCCTGTACGGCACGACCAACAGCGTAGCCCCCATGGCCGATACGGTGCGCCAGGTGCCCGAGCGCCTGAAAACCTTTCGCTTCAACCGATTCTCCCCTTCAGCGGAGCATGTGACATGACAGCTTTCCCCTCTTTTTTCCGCAGGCAGGCATGGGTCATGGGCTGCGTCGCGGGGGTCGGGCTTGCAATGGCCTCCCCTGCAACGGCCCAGACCTATCGGGGCGTGAACCTTGCGGGGGCGGCCTATTCCTCCAACAAGCTGCCGGGGCGCTACGGGTATGACTATCTCTACCCCAAACCGGCCGAGGTCGATTACTTCACGCAGGCAGGCATGAACACGTTCCGCCTGTCCGTGCTGTGGGAGCGGCTGCAACCTGCGCTGAGCGGCCCGCTTGATGAAAAGGAACTCCAGCGCGTCAGCCAGTTCATTGCCTATGCGCAGGCTCACAATGCCTCAACCGTGCTCGACATCCACAATTACGGGCGCTACCGGGGGCAGGAAGTAGGCTCACCCGAGGTGCCGGACGCTGCCTTCGCCGATCTGTGGGCGCGGCTGGCACAGGCTTTTGGCAACAACACGCATGTGCTGTTTGGCCTGATGAACGAGCCGCAGCAGCGTGATGCCAATGCCTGGAAAGACGCCGTGCAGGCCGCGATTGACGCCATACGCAAGGCAGGCGGCCACAACCTGATTCTGGTGCCTGGCATTGGCTGGGATGGCGCGCACAGCTTTGCCAAGCTCAACGGCCCGGCCCTGAGCCAGCTTCATGACCCCGATAACAAGCTGCTTTATGAAGTGCATGAGTATTTCGATACCGATGCATCCGGCACGAAGCCGGACTGCATCACCGCTGACAAGGCGGTTGAGCGCCTGCGCGGATTTACCGACTGGCTGCACGCCAACCATGCCCGCGGCTTTCTGGGTGAGTTCGGGGTCAGCCGCCAGCCCGAATGCGTGAAGCTGCTCGATCCTGTCCTGTCGCACCTGCGCGACAACGCCGATATATGGGCCGGATGGACCTACTGGGCGGCTGGTCCGCTGTGGGGCAACTATATGTTTACCCTTGAGCCCGACCATGGTGCCGACCGCCCGCAGATGACAGCCATCAGGCCCTTTCTTGCGGGCGGCACGCACTGACCATTTATTGCAACGGCCATAACCGGAATTTCAGGAGCCTTTTCATGGATATAAAGACCTTCAACATCGCGGGCCTGATGCTGATCACCCCGCCACGCTTTGGCGATGAGCGCGGTTATTTTTCCGAAACCTTCAATGCCGCCCGCATGAAGGAAATCGGCATTACCGATGCATTCGTGCAGGATAATCACAGCCTGTCGCGCCAGCGCGGGGTGGTGCGCGGGCTGCACTGCCAGTTGCCGCCGCATGCACAGGGCAAGCTGGTGCGCTGCACGCGTGGCAGCATCTGGGATGTAGGCGTAGACATCCGCACCGGTTCGCCCACCTTTGGCCAGTGGGTGGGGGTGACCCTGTCGGAGGAAAATGGTTCACAGTTCTGGATTCCGCCCGGCTTCCTGCACGGCTTCTGCACGCTGAGCGAAAATGCCGAAGTGCAGTACAAATGCACCGACCTGTGGAACCGCGAATGCGAACGCTCCGTGCGGTGGGATGACCCGCTGCTCAACATCGAATGGCCGGTGGCTCCCGGCGCCGCCATCCTGTCTGCCAAGGATGCAGCGGCAGAATCGTTTTCCAACGTCGATGACTGGTTTCAGGCCTGAACGCCCCTCGCCTGCCCTTTTCCTCCCGTAAGAAGTACATGCTCACGATGCTCAAATCGATCCTGGTCACCGGTGGTAGCGGCCAGCTTGCCAGCGCCCTTGCCGCTCAAGGCAATGTAAAACGGGCGGGCCGCCCCGGTTTTGATTTTGAACGGCCTGACACGATTGATGCCGCCTTCCGCGCGGCTGCCCCCTCCATTGTTGTCAACGCCGCCGCCTGGACCGCCGTTGACGCCGCCGAAACCCACGAGGCTGAAGCCGAACGCGCCAACAATACCGGCCCCGCCCATCTGGCCGCCCTGTGCCATGAACGGGGCATTCCCTTCATCCACATCTCGACCGACTACGTTTTCAGCGGCGACAAGGGCAGCCCCTATGTCGAGACCGACCCGGTTGATCCGCGCTCGGTCTATGGCCGCACCAAGGCGGAAGGCGAGCAGGCCGTGCTCGCGGCCCATCCCGGCAGCATCATCCTGCGCACGGCGTGGGTCTATTCACCCTATAACCGCAATTTCGTGCGCACCATGGTCAATGCTGCCGCCCAGCGCCCGGTTCTGCGCGTGGTGAGCGACCAGATCGGCAACCCCACCAGCGCCGACCAGTTGGCCGATGTCATTTTCAGGATCATCGCCCGCATTGAGGAAAACGGCTGGAAAGACGAATACGCCGGTATTTTCCATGCCGTGGGCGAAGGCTCAACAAGCTGGTACGAACTGGCCCGCGCCGCCATTACGGCCGCCGCCCGCCATGGCAACCCCCTGCCCGAGATCGAGCCGATCACGACGGCAGACTGGCCCACACCAGCCCGCAGGCCGCCCGATGCAAGACTGGACTGCACGCGCATCAGGCAGGTCTTTGGCTGCGCCCCCGGCCCGTGGGCCCCAGAGGTGGACCGGGTTGTAGGCGAGATCATGAAGCAGGAACAACAGGGATAAGTGTTTTGGATGCCGCCTTTTTTTCAAAAAGGCGGCGTTCTTCGAAGCTTTCTGAAAAAAGCTTCGCCAAAAACTTCCTTATGATTGCCGGATACTTACTGAACTCACTTTTTAAACAGTATTTTGGAAAACGTCGCCTTTAAAAAAGGCGAAACCCGGAAACTTCTTGTATTTTCAGTAAATACTACAGGCCACCACGGGCTATATGCAACCTCTGGACCGCGCGCGTGAAGGCTGCGCGGTAAAGTTGCCTGCGTGAAACCACACCGGGAAAGCGCCTGAGTTCGCGCCGCAAATGGCTACCGGGCATGAAATAATGCCGCACGAAATGCGTCTGCCGCAGCAGGCTGGCGACATAGCGCTTCTGGTCCAGAACCGGGTGCAAGAACGTATGCCCGCCTGCAGGCAGAACCAGATCGGCCTCGAGAATGGGCGGGAACCACGTATAGCGCGAGACATCGCCATACCGGCCAAGCGGCACGAAATTAAATCCGGCCTTTTCTATTTCCGATGCCACGAAGGCCTCGCCAAGCGGCCAGAATTTGATCCCTGCCCCCGGCGCCGACATGGCGCGCCGCCGGGCTGCCAGATGCACGAGTGCGCGGCTGGAAAAAAAGGAAATGCAGTTAAGCGAAGCGCGCAACTGCCCATCGGGATAGATGCCGGTATGAAACGCCGTCCAGTACCATGACAGGTCAGCCGTAATGGGGTGGGCCACGAAATCGGCCCCATCGGCAATCATGTCAGCGAGCAGGCGGTTACCGTTGCCGCCAATGCAGGCGTCATATTCAACAAACAGGTAATACGCATAATCGGGAATGCAGGCCTGGACCTGATAATGAGTGTAGTCGGCATTCCACCATAGCAGGCTGCCTTTTTCAAAACGGTTGGCAAACCCTGCTTCCACCATATCGGCATTGCAGGTGCGCAATACGTTGGGGTGGGGAATATTGCCTGCAAAGCCGTTTGTCTCATCAATGGAAATGAAGATGTCCGTATCGGGAAATGTGGCCTGCAGGCGCTGCAACTGGCGCTGCACGAAACTGTCCCACGCATAGGTTTTCAGTACAATAGCACATGTTCGTGCAGCATCCATGTCGGTCACGTTCCCTGATTCATTGGCATTATGACCTAAATTGACCGAAAGATATTTTGGTTTTCCCGTTTTTTGTGAATATATCCTATAGGCAAAAAAAACTGGTCATTTTTTTTCGGTGCATGAATTTTTATTTTCTTTTTCACTTATCGTATACTTCAGCGGCACATACGATCACTTAAACGTGTGGTAAACGATATGCCTCTGTGCGCGTTAAAAACGTACATGTTATGTGATTTTACAGGCGCTCTGAGGGCATATGGCATCCGGGCGCTGCAATCAGGTCAATACTTGCACTACTCCCCGAATTCAGTGAATCGGAATGTAAAAAATGACAGAAATGTCGCTCCCGGAAATATCGTTCATCCGTTCCAACATTCCGAAGATCAGCCAGTTATCCGAGAGCGTCATCGCCCTGGAAAACTCGGGCATCTATACCAATTATGGCCCGATCAACCAGAAGTTCGAAAAACGCCTCGTCGAGCAGATGTTCGGTGGCGTGGGCCAGTGCGTGACGGTATGCAACGCCACCATCGGCCTCATGATGGCGCTCAAATACGCAACACGCCACACCAACCCTGAGCGGCAGCGCTATATCATCATGCCATCCTTCACATTTGCCGCGGCAGCGCATGCCGTGCTGTGGGCAGGCTTCGTGCCGCTTTTGTGTGATATCGACCCTGATGACTGGATGGCATCGCATGATGCGGAACAGGCGCTGCTGCAACAGTACAAAAACCAGATTGCTGCAATATTTCCCTACGCCACCTTCGGCAATGCAGCTGACATGACATACTATACGGAACTCGAAAGGCGCACCGGCATTCCCGTCGTGATCGATGCCGCAGCCTCACTTGGCGCGCGCGACGGGCAGGGCCGTGGCTTTGGCCAGGGTTCGCCGCATGCCATTATCTGTTCGTTACACGCAACAAAAACAATGGGGATTGGCGAAGGCGGTTTCATCTACGCCAACAACCCCGAGATGATCGATGCCCTGCGGGCCATGGGCAATTTCGGTTTTGGCCAGGTCCGCCATGCCACCATGCCGGGCCTCAATTCCAAACTGCCTGAAATCGGTGCGCTGCTGGCCCTGTCGGGGCTGGAGCAGCTTGATGCCGTGGTCGAGAAAAAATGCAGCATAGAACGACTGTATTACGACCTGCTGCCCGAATTCACGTTCCAGCGCCAGCGCGGCACGCGCACGGCCTATCAGTTCCTGCCGGTGCGCCTGCCCGCGCATTATGCGCCTCACCGCCGCGCGATACTGGAGCGCATGAAGCAAAAGCGCATTGGCACCTCCACCTATTTTTCGCCCCATCTGCATGAACAGAGCTATTTCGCCGCCAATAGCGTGGCGGGTGACCTGAGTGCGACTGAAGCCCTGGCCTCATCCATCGTGTCGCTGCCGCTATGGCACGAAATGACCCCTGAAATGGTGCATTACGTGTGCCGCGAATTCAGGGCCGCCTGCCATGCCCAGATAGCCTGAGCCCCCGTCGTTCCCTCCAACCACGGAAAACGGACCCATGCCTCATGTCCACCCACGCGACAACGCCCATCCTCATTGCTGGCGGCGGCCCCGCGGGCATCGCCATCCTGCTCGCGGCCTCACGCATCGGCCAGTTGCCCCACCTCCTTGATGCAGGCGTGACCCTGGTTGAACAGGGCAGCACGATCGGCTCCGGCATGCTCGGGCGCTACGTCATCAATTCCGACAGTGCTGCCGAAACCTTTGTCGATGCGATTACAGCCAACCCCGTGCCGGAACTTGCCCGCCTGACCCATCACCCGCTGGTGGAAATGATCCGCAGCCAGGGCAGGCAGCCCCTGCCGTTGCGCATCGTGGCGGATTTTCTTGATGTGGTGGGCCATGTGCTGACCGAGCTCATCGCAGCCCATCCCGCCTCCCGCCTGCTCACCGGCTGGCGGCTTGAAACCCTGACCCGGCAGGAAGATGGCGGCTGGCTGGCCGATCTTGCCACAACCCGCGGGGCACACAGCCAGCAGATTGTTGCAGGCAAGGTGGTGCTCGCCCTTGGGGCCTGCCAGCCCCAGGCGCGCCTGTATACCGAGAACGTGGCCGGCCGCCCCCTGCTGCCACGTTACAAAGGGCGTATCGTGCAATCCGATGCCCTGCTGGCGCCTGAGGGCATGCACACGCTGCGCGCCATGCTGGCGGGATGCGAAAAACCCAGGATCACCATTATCGGCGGCGCCAGCAGCGCCCTGTCATCAGCCAATGTCATCTTGCGCGACATGGGCGAGCGCATCGCGCCGGGGCACCTCACACTTCTGCACCAGTCCCGGCTAAAGCTGTTCTACCGCACGGCGGAGGAAGCAAAAGCCGACGGCTATGCCGATTTCAACGAGGGTGACATCTGCCCGGTCAGCCAGTTCGTGCATCGCTTTGGTGGCCTGCGTTATGATTCACGCACCCTGGCCATGCGCCTGCTCGGCATTGCAGGCGCCACACCCGAGCCACGCCTGCACGCGCAGCAAATGACACCGGACAATGCAGCGCGCATACAGCACATTCTCGATCACTCCGATGCCATCATCGCCTGTCTTGGCTATAGCCCGCGCCGCGTGTGCGTGCGCGACATCAATGGCCAGCCTGTCGCCCTTGAGGCAGATGAGCCCCACGGTGCCCTGACCGGGCCGAACTGTGGCGTTCTCGATCAGGCAGGCCATGAAATTCCCGGCCTGTTTGGCATTGGCCTGGCCTCGGGCTTCAGGCCATCGGGGGCCATGGGGGGGGAGGCCAGCTTCCGCGGGCAGGTCAACAGCCTGTGGCTGTGGCAAAACGCCATTGGCGAGCGGATACTGACGCACATCCTGCCCTTCTCGGCCGGTGCGCGTTCATCGCCCATTCCTGCACGCCCGTTCGACCTCGCGCGTGGGCATGTGCATCTTTGAAAATTGAGGCTTCAAAAGATGTCGCCTTTCAAAAGAAAGGCGACATTCAGAAACTGCCTTCCTTCAGGTTCAGCGCAGCCGGTCGAAGGCACCTGCCTTGAGCGCGGTCTCGATTTCCTCAAGCGAGCGCCCCCGGGTCTCGGGCACGTAACGCCAGATGAACACAAAGGCCAGCACGTTCAGCCCCGCATACATCCAGAACGTGCCCGCCGCCCCAAGCGCCTGCACCAAGGAAAGCGTGGTGAGCGAGATCAGCAGATCCGCCGTCCAGTGGGTTGCAGCCACAAGGCTCATGCCCTTGCTGCGGCATGAGAGCGGATAGACCTCGGCACCCACCAGCCAGATCGCAACCGACAGGCTGCCCACATTGAATATGGCGTAACAGACCACCGCAGCCGCCGTGATCCATGTATTGATTCCATGCGTTGCGCCCTGCGCAAACATCGCGCCAAGCACCATGAGCGATATGGCCGCACCGGGCACAAGCCGCAGCAGCAGCCTGCGCCGCCCCCATGCATCGACCGCCCAACTGCCGAAGGCGGTGGAAATGACCATGGCCACGCCAATGGCAATCGAGGTCAGCAGCGCCGAACCCTCGCCAAACCCCACGCCTGCAAAGATGGTGGGCGCGTAATACAGCACCGCGTTGATGCCGGTAATCTGGCAGAACAGCGCCACACCCACGGATGCCACGACCGCAGGCCGCACCCAGGGCTGCAGCAGGGCAGACCAAGGGGCCTGCTCATCATGCATGGCCACGATGGCATCGAGTTCCGCGCGCGCGGCCACCGGGTCACGCCGCAGGCGTTGCAGCACATCGAACGCACTTTCCAGCTTGCCTTTCATGGCCAGCCAGCGCGGGCTGCGTGGCAGGAGCGACATGCCGCCAAACAGAATGACCGCCGGAATGATGCCAAGCCCGAACATGAGCCGCCATGACTGCGCACGGAACACATAGCCCACAATAAACGAGACAAGGATACCGGTCACAACAGCCAACTGGAACAGTACCACCATCTGGCCGCGTTTTTCACGCGGGGCAATTTCCGCGATATAGACCGGCACGATCTGCGAGCACATGCCAACGGCCAGCCCCAGGATGAAACGCGCCGCGACCAGCACGCCCACGCCTGGCGCAAACGACGCCACCAGCGTGCCGACAATAAAGACAAGGGCGGCGAACATGATCATGTAGCGCCGCCCCAGCCGGTCCGACAGGGGGGCCGCCATCAGGCAGCCCGCCAGCGCCCCGGCCACAATGGCCGAGGTCACCACCTGCTGCCCCAGCGTGCCCAGGGCAAAGTCCGGGGTGATCTGGAGCAGGGCGGCGGAAATGATGCCCGTGTCATACCCGAACAGAAGGCCGCCGGTCGCGGCCACGCCTGCAATCAGGTTGACAATGCCGGAACCGGTAACCGTTTGACTGTGATGCGCCATTATTATGCGTTCTTTCAACTGCGCCGGGTCAGGGCGGGGCGACGGTGCGCCCGGGGTTTATTGCATCGGTATCTTCACCACCAGCCAGGGGCGCTCTTCCATGTCGTGCCCATCATGGAACACGGGCAGCCGGCCCCACTGGCCCACGGTCAGCCACAGCGCGTTATCCTTGATGGTCAGGCCATCAGGCGCGATCAGGCGCGGGTCATGAGCCACAACCGAAAGCTGCCCGTCAGGCAGGCGGCGCAGCACGGCGTGGCGTTCGATATCGGTCAGGTAGAGGGAATTGTCCGGCCCCGTGGCCATGCCATCCACCACGGCGTCCTCCCCTTCATCGCGCACGGCGTGTTCAAGCTGCGCGGGCTTGGTGGCGGGATTGGCCAGCAGCGCGGTGGGCGCGCTGTACAGCCTGCGGCTGGACAGAGGCTGCCAGTAGAGCGTGCTGGAATCAGCACTCAGCGTCACGCCGTCAATGCCGCCCTGCCCCATGGCCGGATGCGCCATGTCATAACGCAGCATTTTGCCGTCGAGTTCCATGGCAAAGCCCTGCTCGGCACTGACGGAGGGCGCGTTTTCAAGCACGCGACGGGCATGGCCGGTGGCAATATCGACCACGATGATGGCCGGGTGATCCATCTGCGAGGTATCGCTGATGAACGCGGTGCCCTTCTCGCCATGCGTCAGGTCCACGCGCACGTCATTGACGTGGCTGTCCGTGCGCGTGGCGCCGGTGTCCGGGCCGAGCGCGATGGTGGCAATGATCTGGCCGCTCCTGGGGTCCAGCCCGATCAGCGCCGGGGTGGCGGGGGCTGCCTGCCCGGCCACGGTGCCTTCATCCACGATCCACAGGTGGCCTGCTGTATCCACCGTCATGCCAAGGGGGGAAATGAAACGCGCCTGTGTCGCCTCATCGGGGAAAGGAATGGCCTTGCCCTTGACCAGTTGGCCAAGGCGCGGCCCCTTGTGGTCGGCGGCACTGCGGGGGAAGGCAATGACCAGCCGCCCATCGGGCAGGGCGGCAATGCCGGAAGGCTGCATGTCGGCAAACCGGGCCACCACGGTTATGTTGCCGCTTGGCGCCGCACCATGGTCCACGCTGTCTTTGGCATGGGCGTCAAGGGGGGCGAGAAGGGCCAGCAGCGCGGCCCCGCAGGCATAGTGGTGGAAAAGACGGGAGAATAGGCGTGTTTTCATCAAACTTTATCCATTTCCTTATTCTTGCCCGACATGCGTAACATGATCGCCATAGGGCCATAACCATCTTTTTCCACACCCTGCCCCGCCTGTACCATCAGATGACCGGGGCCGTCATCGCCCCACGCAGGGCGGGATAGAGCGCACGGTAGCGAGCCAGTGGAACTGCATAGGCGTCGGCCATGCCCGCATCGGGCACGAGCGTCTCTTCACGCTGCTGCGGCTGGCATACCGCGCTCACCGCCTCAGCCGTTACAGCGATTCGGGCCAGACGCGCCGCGCCAAAGGCCCCGCCCTGCGCCCCATGCGCCAGGCGGTGCAGCGCAAGCCCGGTAACATTGGCAAGGATCGAGACCCACAGGCGACTGTGGGAGCCACCGCCAATCACATCCGCATCGTGCAGCATGGACCCCGCATCGGCCAGCGCATCGACCACGTCACGAAACGAGAAGGCAACGCCTTCAAGCACGGCCTGCGTCATGTCCGCCCGCGTGGTGGCATCTGACAGCCCGGCAAACCCGCCACGGATCTGCCCGTCATTATGCAGCGTGCGCTCGCCCGAAAGGTAGGGCAGGAACATGACCGGCGAAGGCCGCGTGATCTCGGGTGGCAGTTCGGCCAGCAAAGCACTTTCCGTCATGCCGGTCACGCGCGCCCACCACGCCAGCGAGGACGCGGCGGAAAGGGTGACCCCCATCTGGTGCCACGTAGCAGGCACGGCATGGCAGAAGGCATGGATGCCGCCCTGCGGGTGCGGACGGAAGCGATCGGTCGTCACCCACACCACACCCGACGTGCCCAGCGACAGGAAGGATGATCCCCCCTGCACTGCCCCCAGCCCCACGGCACCGGCGGCGTTATCACCCGCGCCGCCTGCCAGCACGGGGCGGCCCTTCATGCCCCAGCGCCGGGCCAGATCGGCATGGAGCACGCCCGCCCGCGCCGTGCCCTCGACCACCTCCGGCATGGCGTCACGGCCCAGGCCGGTAGCCGCCAGCGCCGCATCCGACCAGCAGCGCCCGCCAACATCGAGCCACAGCGAACCGGCGGCATCCGACATGTCATCGATCATCTCGCCGGTCATGCGGTAGCGTAGCCAGGCCTTGGGCAGCAGCACATGGCGGGTGGCGGCAAACACTTCGGGCTCATGTTCCGCCACCCAGATCAGCTTGGGCGCGGTAAAGCCGGGCATGGCGATATTGCCACACACCTGCCGGCTGTAGGGAAAGCGGCGCTCGAATTCGGCGCATTGCGCAACGCTGCGCAGGTCATTCCATAAAATGCACGGCCGCAGCACGCCGCCATCAGCGCCCAGCAGCACCGCGCCATGCTGTTGCCCCGACAGGCCAATGCCCGCCACCTGCGCCATCTCGCGCGGGTTTGCCGCCGCCAGCGCATCCATGGTGAGCAGCAGGGCCTCCCACCAGTCCTGCGGGGCCTGCTCGCTCCAGCCCGGCCGGGGGGATGTTACGCGCAGGGGGTGGGCGTGGCTGGCCACGACCTGCTGCCGGTCATCGACCAGCACGGCCTTGAGAGATGATGTACCCAGATCCAGTCCGACAAACATTATTGTTATTCCCGCACCACAACTGGCATTGCAGTCGTGGCATTGCTGTTTTCTGCTTGTTCAGGACTTTACTCAATACATACCGGCTGCCTTGTGGCAAGCACCGGCTGGACACCTTATAGTGACTGCAATGCGGCAGGAGAGACGATTCCTGCTGAAAATGAATGTTCTGGGTTTGATGTTTTACAAAGTGTCGATGGTTCCCCGATAAAATAAAAGTTTCCGGGTGCCGCCTTTTTTAAAGGCGGCGTGGTTGTTGCCAATACAGGCATTACGCCGTAGCCACCTCATGCCCGATAAAGGCTCCCACAACTTCATTGACGGCCGTTGCACTTTCAAGCTGTGGCATGTGCCCGATGGCAGGCAGGAGGTGGCGGGTCACGCTGCCCGGCAGGCCATCAGCCTGCACGACTGGGAGGATTTCATCCGCCTGCCCCCAGATCAGGGTCACCGGTACATCCGCGCCCGCCAGCACGGGGCGCAGGTCATCGCCCTGCTTTCCACCGGGAAAACACGCTTCCGCCACCTGGCGCAGGGCAGCCTCAGCCCCATCCAGCCGCTTGTAGCGCAGCACGTCATCCGCCATGCGCCGCCCGATCAGTGATTTGTCATGCACGAGGTATTTCAGCACGTCCTGCAGGCCGCGCACGCGGTCGGCCTCGATGAAGCCGTTGATGAAATCCATGTTGATCTGCGGCCCCAGCCCGGCAGGGGCGATAAGGGTCAGTGACGCCACAAGCGCGGGCCGGGTGCGCGCCAGTGTCAGCGCAATGCCGCCACCCAGCGAATGGCCCATCACATGCACGCGCGAAAGATCGAGATGCGCCAGCAGTTGCGCCGTGACATCGGCAAAGAACGCCAGCGTGCCCGGCCCCACATCCTTTGACGAGCCACCGTGCCCCGGCAGGTCGAATGCAATGACGCGCCGCCCGTGCGCGAGGGCCGCGTGATTGAGCATCCAGTTCTTGAGGTCGCCACCAAAGCCATGAATGAGCACAAGCGGCGTGCCGTCGCCCGCCCCCCGGTCATGCACGCGCAGGCTGTGCGCGCCCACCTGCATCATCACCGGTTCATCGGCAGCCTCCGCCCCGTCAGGCTGATCGGATGCGGCGGCAAAATCGGCCTGGAAGCGGGTGATGAAGGCATCGATATCCGTATCCGCCACCGCCGCATCGGCCACAATGCCGATCAGCGCGCCCACGGGCAGCATCTCGCCATTGGCGGCCACATGGCGGCGCAACAGGCCTGCGACCGGACTTTCGAAGGTGTTGGTGATCTTGCTGGTCTCGATATCGACGAGTTCCTCGCCAGCCGTGACCTGCGTGCCGGGCTCGACCAGCCAGCCCGCAATCTTGCCCTCCGTCATGGCGAGGCCGAATTTGGGCATGGTGATGGGGGTGATGTCGGGGGTCATGTCACACTTTCTCCGTTACGCGGTGGTTCATGGTCGCGGTGACGGCGGCCTCGATCTTTTCAACGCTGGGCATGTACAGCGTTTCCAGCACGGTGGCGAAGGGCACCGGCGTGTGGGGCGGCACCACGCGGCGGATGGGCGCGCGCAGGCTGTCGAACGCCTCCTCCGCCACCAGGGCCGCAATATCGGTGGCCATGTTGCAGCGCGGGCTGGATTCATCAACAATGACCAGTCTGCCGGTATCGGCCACGCAGTCCAGTATGGTCTCGCTATCGAGCGGCGATGTGGTGCGCGGGTCGATGACCGTGCAGCCTATGCCCTTTTTGGCCAGCCGGTCGGCGGCCTCGTTGGCCATGCCCACCATGCGGCCAAAGGCCACGATGGTCACGTCATCGCCCTCGCGCGTCAGGTTGGCCTCGCCAAAGGGGATGGCGTAAGGCTCATCGGGCACGTCTTCCTCAACATCATACATCACCTTGTTTTCAAGGAAGATGACGGGATCATCATCGCGTATGGCTGAAATGAGCAGGCCCTTGGCCTCGTAGGGGGATGACGGGATAACCACCTTCAGCCCCGGAATATGCGTAAACAGCGGATACAGCGCCTGGCTGTGCTGGGCTGCGGCGTTGAAGCCCGCGCCGTACATCGCCCGGATGACCAGCGGCGTGCGCGCCTTGCCGCCAAACATGTAACGGAACTTGGCGGCCTGGTTCATGATCTGGTCAAGGCAGCAGCCGACGAAATCGACAAACATCAGTTCCGCCACCGGGCGCAGGCCGGTTACGGCGGCCCCTGCGGCAGCACCGATATAGGAGGCCTCGGTAATGGGGGTGTCGAGCACACGGGTCTCGCCAAACTCCTCATACAGTCCCTTGGTCACGCCAAGCACGCCGCCCCAGGCATCTTGCGTGCCAGCCGAGCCGCCACGGCCGCCCGCCACGTCCTCGCCCATCAGGATGACGGTGGGGTCACGGCGCATTTCCTGGCGCAGGGCCTCATTGATCGCCTGCCGGAAGCTTTTCTTGCTCATGGGTTGTCTCCTTCCTGCCGTGGGGTGGGGTCAGTAACGCACATACACATCAGCCAGCAGGTCGGCTGACTGGGGCAGCGGGTCATCCTTGGCCTGCATCACGGCGGCCTCGATCTCGTCGGTTACGGCCGCATCGACCTCATCGAGCACGCTGTCCTCGAACAGGCCCGCCTGCGTTACGCGCTCGCGGAACAGCTTGAGGCAGTCATGGTCACGCCGGGCCTCGGCCACTTCATTGGGCGCGCGATAGGTCATGGCATCGCCTTCAAAATGGCCATACCAGCGCTGCAGGTGCACATGCAGCATGACCGGCCCCTTGCCCGCGCGGGCATGGGCTATGGCCTCGCCCGCCGCCTCGTGCACGGCGAAGTAGTCCGAGCCATCACATTCGATATACGGCATGCCAAACCCTGCGGCGCGTGCCTTCTGGGTGCCCGCACAGGCGAAGGAGGCGGCCGTGGCCTCGCCATAACCATTGTCTTCCACCACGAACACGGCGGGAAGCTGCCAGACGGAGGCGAGGTTGAGGCTTTCAAGCGTGGTGCCTTCATTCGAGGCGCCATCGCCATAGAACGCCACCGCCACCCCGCCATCACGCAGGGTCTTGTGCGAGAGCGCGGCGCCACAGATCAGTGGCGGACCACCACCCACGATGCCATTTGCGCCCAGCATGCCGCAGGCCAGATCGGCAATATGCATCGACCCGCCCTTGCCCCGGCACACGCCGGTGCTGCGGCCATAGATCTCGGCCATCATGCCCGCCACTTCCACGCCCTTGGCAATGCAGTGGCCGTGGCCGCGATGGGTGCTGGCAATGGTGTCGTTATCGGTCAGGTTGGCGCACACGCCCACGGCGGAGGCTTCCTCGCCGCAATACAGATGCACGAAGCCTGGTATCTCGCCGGTTGCAAATTCGACATGCAGACGCTCTTCAAACATCCGGATGGTCCGCATCGCCCGATACGAGCGCAGCAGCGTTTCACGCGCTATTTGCATGGGTCTTTTCCCTGTTTCTTCCCTGGTCCCGTCGCGCATGCCATGCGGCATGCAACCGGGCTGGGGGCAGCACACACGCAAGCCCGCCCCATGCGCAAGCATGCAGCCCCGGTGCTTCACGCCCATGTGACGGCGGTGGTACGAAGTGTCGCGAAACCGCGCCATGTGGCCGCGTGTTTAGCCGCCACCCCTCCCCACATGGCAAAGAGACAGCATGCTGCATGGTTCCGGTTTTCCGCCCGCCTTCCCTGCACGGCCTGCCCTTTCCGCAATCGGAACAGGGCTTGAAGCCTCATGGCGGCGCTGCCGACATGACTACGCGCTCGACCCCGGCACGCCCGCATTGCCCGATGTGCTGTCCGGCACGGAACTGCGCCATGCCTGCCAGCACGCAGGCCGCATGCTGTATTTTGCGGGGCCGGAAATGGAGCGGCTACACCATGCGCTTGAACCCGTAGGCTATACCGCCCTGCTGGCTGATACGGATGGGGTGGTGCTGGCGCATAACGTGGCGGGCACGCTGCAACGTGGCTGCCGCCGGTGGAACCTGTGGCCCGGCGCCGTATGGCACGAGCGGCATGCAGGCACCAACGGCATTGGCACCTGCCTTGCCGAACAGCGCAGCATCAGCGTGCACCGCAATGAACACTGGCGCAGTTTCCTGCACGGGCTGACCGGCATTGCAACGCCGGTCTATGACGCGACGGGGCGCATGGCGGGCGCGCTCAATGCCAGTTCCTACCGCCCCTCGCCCGATGGCAGCCTTGGCGCGCTCATCGCCTCAGGCCTGCTGCAGGCCGCGCGCCAGATCGAGCAGGCTTTCTTCATGGACCTGTATCGTGGCCATACCATCATGCTGCTCGGGCCACCGCAGGGGGCATCGGCCTCCGTGCCCATGATGGCGCTCAACCGCGAGCGGCATGTGGTGGGTGCGACCCATGCCGCGCGCGTGCAGATGGGCCTGCCGCCTGCGGGCGATGTCAGCCTGTGCCTGATGGAGGAGACCGCGCAGCACTCGCCCCTGCGCGAGGCCCAGGCCATGGCCATCCGCACCACCCTTGCCAGCGCGGGGGGCAAGGTGGCCGTGGCGGCAAGGATGCTGGGTATCAGCCGCTCGACCCTGCACCGCAAGCTGCGCGCCCTTGATGGCACGCGGGCGACCATGCGGCCCTGAGCGGTCCTTCAGGTAATCCGTTCACACACGTTGAAATTCGGACCACCCGCCACCTGCCACAGTTCATACCACGGCTCGGCCTCGCGCAGGGTCAGCACCGCGCGCCGCATTTCCAGTGGCATGTAAAAATCATCCTCCGGCCAGGACTGGTGCCAGCCGCCCACAATGGCATCGACATTGTCCCGGAACAGATCGCCCCGTTCGGTATAGATATCATCATAGGCCCTGCCCAGGGGCGCAAGGGCGGCGCGCGTGTATTCATACCGCTGCAACCCGAGGGTTTTCAGCCATGCCGCCACTTTTTCGCTGCCATAAAGGCAGACTGCCGCAAGGGGCGGGAAAGACGTATCGGGTGTCGCATAAAGCGGCAGCCCGGTGCAGCCGAGTGCCGTGACCGGCTGCTGTGAGCGCAGCACGTTGTAGAACCGCTCATCCTCCACCTCGCTAAAGCCGATGCTGGCATAGCCCATGGGCATGCCCGTCTGCACGAGCAACTGGCTGTCGAGCGTCATGATATGCCGCCGCAGCGCCGGAGGGGTATAATCGGGGCGTTCGCCGCGCCAGTATCCGGCAATGTCGCCACGACCTTCCACACTGAGCGTAAAGCACGAGCGGCGCAGGCTTTCGCCTTCGGCCAGCAGGTCATCAAGTATCATCGGGTTAATGCTCCCATATCAGGCACGGTATCAGGCGACCACCTTGATACCATAGTCCACACCCCTGCGCCCTATGGTCCTGCACGCCCGATGCGGGCACGGACTCCTGACACGGCCCGCCACGCCACCATGGCCATCAGGGCCGCCGCATAGCTGACGCTGGTGGCGTTATAGGTCTTGAACGCCAGCAAAAAATGCACCGCAACCAGCACGGCCACACCATAGACCAGCCGGTGCAGCCTGCCCCAGCGCCGCCCCAGCCTGCGGATGGACCAGTTATTTGATGTAAATGCGAGGGGCAGCAGCAGCATAAAGGCCGCAAACCCCAGCATGAGAAAGGGCCTGCGCGTGATGTCATGCCACAGCACGGCCAGGTTGCCCTGCTGGTCGAGCGCCACGTAAACGCTCACATGCATCAGCGCATACCAGAAGGCCAGCAGCCCCAGCATGCGCCGGTAGCGCAGCAGGCTGATGCCGCTTACCACCCGCAACGGCGTGACCAGCAATGCCGCAAGCAGAAAACGCACCGCCCACAACCCCAGCCACAGCTCGAACACATTGACCGGGTCCGGTCCCAGCCTGTCATGCGCGCCATACCAGAAATAGAGCGCCGCAGGCAGCAGCCCCAGCGCCATCAGCACCATGGTCTCGCCGCGCCACGGCAGCAGCGTGCGGGTGCGCCCCGCCCCGGTCAGGCGCGGCATGCTAGTAAAAGCTGCGCAGGTTCATGGTGCCATACAGCCCGGCCACCTGCGCGCCATAGCCGTTGAACATGAGGGTTTTCTTACGCCCGCCGCCAAAAAATCCGCCCGCGCCGATCACCCGCTCCGAAGCCTGGCTCCAGCGCGGATGGTCCACATCGGGGTTGACGTTGGCGAAGAAGCCATACTCGGCAGGGTTCATCTGGTTCCATGTCGTGGGCGGCATCTTTTCCACCAGCCGGATGCGGGTGATGGACTTGATGCCCTTGAAGCCATACTTCCACGGCACGACCAGCCTGAGCGGCGCGCCGTTCTGGTTGGGCAGGGTCTCGCCATACAGGCCCACAGCCAGCAGGGTAAGCGGGTGCATGGCTTCATCAAGGCGCAGCCCTTCCACATACGGCCAGGCCAGGCTGTCGAGCCCGCCGGTCTGACCCGGCATCTCGGCGGGGCGCACGACCGATTCAAACGCCACGTAGCGGGCACTCCCCAAGGGTTCGGCCAGAGCAAGCAGGCTGGCCAGCGGAAAGCCATCCCACGGGATGACCATCGACCACGCCTCGACACAGCGCATGCGATACAGCCGCTCCTCAAGTGGCATGGCGGCGATCAGCGCATCAATGTCCCACACGCGCGGATGGGCCACCAGCCCTTCGACCGACACCGTCCATGGTCGCGGCCTGAACTGCCCGGACCGGGTTGAGGGATCGGTCTTGTCCAGCCCGAATTCATAGAAATTGTTGTAGTGGGTGACGTCTTGCAGCGGGGTTGGCGTTTCCGCCGCCTGAAAGGGGCCGGGCCGGGTATGCAGGGCGGCGGCAAAGGCGCGCGGCCCCGCACCTGCCGCCATGCCCAGCGTGGCCCCGGCCAGCAGCCTGCGCCGCGACAGCCAGACCCCGCGCGGCGTAATCTCGCTTGATGGCGGACGCGGATAAGACCATCGGGCCATGCGGACCTCTCCCCTTGCATGTGTGTGCAACACGCCAAACGCATCGCACCCTGCGCGGTATCCCACCTATCCGCAAGATGGCCTGCAGGACAGGGGTCTGGTCGGCCGCCTTCAGTCCTGATCCGGGCATGAACGGGGCGTTACGGGGCCTTTACGTTTTTCAAGGCAGGCCGGGCACAGGCAGGCGGCCCCGGCCTGCGTAGGCACGGGATGCACCGGCGGGTGCTTCTTGCACCAGCAATCGCCGTGCGGATCGCACCCGAACGGTGCCTGACAGATGGCGCAGTAAGCCAGTTTATCCCCCTTCCCCGCTACGCGGGTTCCGCATGCCGTGCCCTTCAATGCCGCAGCATGCCATAAACAGGGCGAGAGGGGCATATACGGCGGCAGAGCGAAACGACCCGATGCAACAGGCAATATCCGCCCATGGAGGATGGCACACCGCCTGCCTGCTATCGTTGGTCCTGATCGAGATGGAATTCCACCGGCACGCTCAGCACGATGGGGTCGCCCCTGACCTCAGCCGGGGGCAGCGGCAGGGGTTGCGCCCGCCCGAGCAGGGCGAGCGTTTCCGCATCAAGCAGCGCATGGCCTGCGCTGCGTTCAATGCGGGCCGAAAGGACATGGCCCTGCCGGTCCATTGCAAAATGCAGCAACGCAACCCCTTCCTGCCGCCCGGCCTGCGCCTGCGCGGGGTAGCGCTTGTAATGTTCCAGCCGTGCCAGCAGTGCAGCCTGCCAGGTGGGCAGCGCCTGCGTGGCATGGTCCGGATCAGCCCCCGGCGTGGGTGCGGCCTGCGCGGTAGCGGGTGGCGCTACAATGTGCTGCGGCTCTGTTGTGGCCGTGGCAGGGGGCCTGCGGTTATGTGGCGCATCCTTGACGGGAGGCGGGGGGCGTTTCCTTTTGGGCGGGATCTGGTGGTCTTCCTCCCGTGGCACGACAACGGGCGGGCTGGGCGCGGGCGACGGGGGCGCCGTGATCTCGGGTGGGGGCTGCGGCATGGGATCAGGTTGCGAGAGAACCTGCATGGGGCCGGGCGGCGCATCGGTCGGGGGCGCGGGAATGGCAACGGGTTCGGGGGCCAGGTCAATGGCAATGGCCGCAGGCGGGGCTTCAGGCACGGGCATGGCCGGCGGCCTGTGGCGCGTCACCCACCATGTCGCCCCTGCCAGGCCGCCCAGAACCACCAGCAGCGACGCGCCCCATACCAGCCTGTCGCGCTTGTCGGCATGCCGCAGGCTGGCGGCATGCCATGGCGCAAAGGAAGCTGCTGCATCATGAGATTGAAAAACGCGGGGCATCAGGGCGCCATGCTCCCCACATCCGCCTTTTGCAGATTGACCAGCGCAACCTTGAGGTAACCCGCCGCGCGCAGCCGGTCCATCACGCCCATCAGCGTGCCGTAATCCACGGTTTTATCCGCCCGCAGGAAAATGCGCGCGTCACGATTGCCCTGCGTTGCGGCGGCAAGGGCATCGGGCAGGCTGTCTTCTGTCACGTCAGCCTCGCCAAGCGCCAGCCCGTGATCGGCCTTTACTGTGAGGAAGACCGGGGCATCGGGACGCGGCGCAGGCTTTTCGGTCGAGGAAGGCAGGTCAACAGGCACATTGACGGTGGTGAGCGGTGCCGTAACCATGAAGATCACGAGCAGCACCAGCATCACGTCAATAAAAGGCGTGACATTGATGTCATGCGCTTCATGCGCACTGTCATCACCGTGGCGGATACGATGCATTGCCATCACCCGCGCCCCTATTCCGCCGCCGCGCGGGCAGCATGCAGCGTGTAGCCACGCAGCACGGCATCGCCCTGCGCAGCCCGCCCCAGATCGCGCGAGACCAGGCGCATGACCAACGCGGTGAGATCGGCCACCTGCGCCCGGCACCCTGCCGACTGGCGCATGATGTGGTTATAGATCACCACCGCCGGTATGGCGGCGACAAGGCCGAGCGCGGTTGCCAGCAGGGCCTCGGCAATGCCCGGCGCCACGACGGCAAGGCTCGTGGCCCGGCTGGCCGCAATGCCGGTAAAGGCGGTCATGATACCCCACACCGTACCAAACAGCCCGATAAAGGGGGCAGTCGCGCCAATGGTGGCCAGCAGGCCGGTGCCGCGCATGAACCGCCGCCCCTCAGCCGCCTCCAGCCGTTCAAGATGCAGTACGATCCGTTCCTTCACCCCCTCCGCATCGCCCGCGATATCATGCGACTGCCTGCGCTCGGCCTGCACCGCCGCGAGCAGGGTGCGGGCGATGCGGCAGGCGGGCGCGCCATCAGCGCCATCCGCCACCGATGCGCATTCATCGAGCGCGGCGGCGGCATTGTGCATCTGCCTGCGCGCCAGCAGGAGTTCGACGGTCTTGGCAATCAGGATGGTCCATGTAACGAGGCTGCATGCGACGAGCACGAGCATGACGCCGCGCACCACGGGCCCCGCATTCACGAACATCTCCCACGCTGAGAACGACATGGGCGCGGAAAGGACTGGTGGCATGAATAAATCCCGGATTTTTACGCTGTGAATACAATAACGGCATGTATGCCTGCCGGTCAGGAAGCACGATTATTCCTGACACGACGGAACAGCACGCCTGCGCCCGCAGGGGCATGCCGCACCAGCAGATGGCAAATTCCGGCATTTTATGCAAGTGATAATCAATATCAAATTAGTGATGCCATAGCGCAAGCCCCCGTCGCGCCACAGCCCTGATCGCCACATTTCTTTGATAAAACAGGTCTCTTTACGCTGCCTGGCACCCGCATCGTTACATGATTACATATTATTTCATGAATTTTTCGTTCTTATTCTTGATTTGATCATGTTGCCCGCAGGCAACACTTAGCTTTGTTCTTTGTTATAATAATGATAATCATTTGCGTTATGCGTTGCGAGCGATTATCAACAACTCGTTTCCGCCATCATAATCAGACAACACACCCACCATGAGGGTGCAGCAGGAGTGGTGAATTGAGCCAGCCAGAACTCTCCCCCACCAGGGCACAGGGGCACGGTCTTCGCGTGGCCGTGGCACTGGGCATGTCGGTCGGCCTTGGCGCGGGCGCGGATGAAGCCCATGCCGATGCCCCGCCCGAACCGACCGATACAGCCGACAGCACCATCAAGCTTTCCGCCGTGCGCGTGGGCGGTACGGCACAAGATGCAGATGCGGGCATTGCAGCGGGCAACACCAATAGCGAGACCCTGCATATCGCGCGCATGCCCGCCAGCGTGCGCGATACGCCACAGACCATTACCGTTGTGCCGCAGGAACTGATAAAGCAGCAGCGCGCCTTCACGCTCGACCAGGCGCTGGCCAACGTGCCGGGCATCACCCTTTCCACCGGCGAGGGTGCGGGCGGACTGAATGGCGACCAGTTCCGCATTCGCGGGCTGCAGGCGCGCCAGGACATCTATACTGATGGCCTGCGTGATTTTGGCACCTATACGCGCGATACCTTCAACACCGAGAGCGTCGAGGTCATCAAAGGCCCATCGGGCGAATATTTTGGCGCAGGCAATGTGGGCGGTGTCATCAACCAGAGCCAGAAGCACGCCCATGCGGGCAACAGCTACAGCTATGACCAGACCTTTGGCAGCGGGCCGCTGTTTCGGGGCGTGGGCGACATCAACTATCAGATCAACGAGGACATGGCCATTCGCATCAATGGCATGTTCAACAAACAGGATGTGGTTGACCGCGACAACGTGACCTCGAACCGTTACGGCGCCGCGGTCGATTTTGGCGTGGGCCTGCGCAGCAAAACGTCATGGCACCTGACATGGCAGTGGCTGAACAGTAACAGCAAGCCTGATTACGGCGTGAGCATGATCGATGTCGGCGGCATCTATCGCCCCATTACCGATTATGGCGTGGCCCGCAACACCAGCTACACGCGCAGTTTCGACTTTGACCGCTCCAATATCCATACCCTCACCTCCGCGCTCAAATCAGACATCACGCGCTGGTTCACGCTCACCAATGACACGCGGCTGAGCCTGTACGAGCGCGACTATACCGCCACCACGCCTGCCGCGTGCTCGGGGGCGTGTGCCGCGGCCATCCTGTCAGGTGGCAATTACGCCCTGCCCTATGGCGCGGGCGGCGGGGCGGCCTACCGGCAGCAGGGCTGGGGGGTGCAGAATGTCATCATGGGCCGCGCGCGCTTCAATACCGGTTTTGTGCATCATGACCTCAAGGCGGGTGTGGACATCAACTACGCCAGTGACTCGCGCTGGCCGGGCAGCTTCACCAACCGCACCAACAACCAGACCATCCGCAACCCGCAATATGCCTATCCGGGCACGTCGCTCAGCTTTCCCGCCACGGGCTACGGCAATGCCAATGCGCGTGACCTCGGGCTGTTCGTGGCCGACCGCATACAGTTGACCCGGCAGCTTTCGCTGTTCGGCACCGCGCGGTGGGATTCGTTCAGCAGCACGTATTACCAGCAGTCAACCGCAAGCAATGGTCGCGCCGAGCAGAAATCCGACCGCTGGAGCCCTTCGGGCAGCATCATGTATTCACCGCTGAAGGATACATCATTCTACTTCACCTTCTCGCGCTCGTACAAGCCCGTGGGCACGGATGTCTCCTCGCTGGTCACGGTCAAGCCGCAGGCGGGCGACGTGGCGCAGAAAGGCGTCAACCTCTCGCCCCAGCGCAGCGACCTGTTCGAGTTTGGCAACAAGTCCGACTTCTTTCACAAGCGGCTGGGCACCACGGTTGCCTTCTTCCAGATCAGCGAGAACAATTCGCGCTATTATGACGTGAATGGCGACATGGAAACCGGCTTTGCCGATTCCGGCAGTGGCCGCCGCATCCGTGGCGTGGAACTGAGTGCAAACGGCAAGATCACGCGCGACTGGCAGGTCTTCGCCTCCTATTCCTACATGGACGGGCGCGTGACCCACAGCAACACCGGCGATAACGGCAAGGTCGCGCCACAGGTGCCGCACAACAATATGTCGGTGTGGAGTTCGTATGACCTCTCGCGCCTGCTGCTGCGCCCACAGTGGGGTGACCTCAAGATTGGCGGTGGCGCACAGTATTCATCAGGCTACTGGGCCGGGCCGGACACGACCAATACAGCCCGCATGCCCTACACCTTCAACCTCAACGGCATGGTTTCATGGGATTACAGGCACTACCATGTCTCGTTCAACGCCAACAACATCACCAACCGGCTCAACTATGCCTCCTCGTTCTCCGGCTCGCGGGCCGTGCCTTCGCCGGGGCGTTACTTCCTTGGCAGCATCGGCGTATCATTTTGATACTTATACATTCAGAAATTCCTGACATATACTGTCGAGAACCAGAGAATACCGTGTGAAATGAACAAAAGCGGAGAGGCCGCCCCCAACAGCGGCCCCATGCCCCACCCCGGCGTGGTGGAGACGCAGCTCATGCTGGGGCAGATCCATCTTGATCACGGGCGCATGGAGGACGCCTTTCTCATGTTCGAGGCCGCCGCACGCAGCAGCGACCCACGTGCAGTGAACATGCTTGGCCGCGCTTACGAGCGCGGCTGGGGCACCACGCGCGACCCGGCCACCGCGGCCCTCCTTTACACCCATGCGGCGGATCACGGGTATGGCTGGGCATTGTTCAACCTGGCCGACCTGTATCTGGCAGGCCGGGGCGTGCAGGCCGATCCGTGCCGTGCCCATGTCCTGTATGTCGCCGCAGCCCGGGCGGGCGTTGCCAAGGCGCTGAACATGCTTGGCGTCATGGCAGAGCAGCGCATGGTGCCAACGGTACTGCCCGCAAGCGCGCCCGTGTTCTTTCATGCCGCAGCCATGGCAGGCGACTGCTGGGGCTGCGTCAATCTGGCACGGCTGCATCTGGCAGCGGACCAGACGGCGCATGCCATACCGTGGCTGCGCAAGGCGCTGGAACACGGCTTTGAAGATGTATTTGCGGCCATTGCCACGCTGCTGGCCACAAGGCCGGAACCCCTGCTGCGCGCTGTAGCGCGTGAGGCAACAGGGCGGATGATGCCCCGCGCCGATGACACGTAATGGGGGCGTTGCCGTAAGTGCCGGATATTTTTCCCACAACACGATCGCATGACACATGAAACTGATGATAAAGAAATACGCCACGCCCCTTATTACCGGCCTGTTCCTGGTCTCGGCCATTTCCGGCACGGCCCTGTTCTTTCACTGGATGCCGGGCATGTTCCACTCCATGCATGTCTGGCTGAGCATGGTGCTGCTGCTGCCTTTCGTGCTGCATATGTGGCGCAACTGGGCACAGTTCCTGCTTTATTTCCGCACGCCCTCCATGCTGGTGGCCTGCGGGCTGTCGCTGGCAGCAGCCATTGGCTTCGTGCTCACCACCGGGCATGCGGGCGGCAACCCGGCACGCCAGCTTTTTCCGCTGCTGACCCATGCGCCGCTGAACACGCTGGCTCCCGTGCTGCACATTGCACCCGACGCGCTGGCCGAACGCCTGAGCCGTGAGGGCTGCACGGTCCATTCCACTGACGAGACTCTGGAACAGGTCGCAACGGATTGCGGCCAGAAATCAAACGACCTCCTGCTGCGCCTGCTGCCGCATCATGGCGATCATGGCGATCATCGGCATTGAGCACAATGATCCGGTCAACAGGAAATTCCTCATGCTGATCCATATTCCCGGCGTGCTCAGCCGCCATGATGTCGCCCATTGCCGCGCGGTGCTGGGCCGCTCGCAATGGGTTGACGGGCGGGTGACGGCGGGCGAGCAGTCCGCCAAGGCCAAGTTCAACCTCCAGATCCCACATGACAGCCCCGAAGGGCGTGACCTCGCCGACCTGGTGCTGCAGCGCCTGGGGTGCAATGCCATCTTCAACAGCGCGGCCCTGCCGCTGCGCGTGTTCCCGCCCCTGTTCAACCGCTATGACGCGGGCATGTGCTTTCACACCCATATCGACAACGCCATCCGCCCCCTGCCCGGCACGGGCCACCGGCTGCGCACCGATGTATCCTCCACCCTGTTCCTCAGCGAACTTGAGGAATATGACGGCGGCGAACTGATGATACAGGACACCTATGGCACGCAGAAGGTGCGCTTCCCCGCAGGCGACATGGTGCTCTACCCCGCCACCAGCCTGCACAGCGTCACCCCCGTTACGCGCGGGAGCCGCTGGGCGTCGTTTTTCTGGTCCCAGTCCATGGTGCGCAATGACGTGCAGCGCACCTTGCTCTACCAGTTTGACCAGTCGATCATCGAAACCCGCCGCACCCTGCCCGACAGCCACCCCGCCGTGCTGGGCCTGACCGCCACCTACCACAACCTGCTGCGCCAGTGGGCTGAACTGTAGCCGCCCGCCCCACCGGCACGCATGGCCCGCATGCCGGTGGGGCGGATATTTCATTCATTCACCTGCCAGAATGTCAGGCACGCGCCATCTTCGGGCCATATGCCTTTTTCCGAGATTTCAAATTCAAACCGCCTGCCCGGATAACATTCCGACAGGGCGAAGCGCCAGTAGCGCTCGATCTGCCGTGCAAAAGCGAGCTTCAGGTCCATATATTTACGCCATCCTTCCTCTGCCGTTTCAGTAACACAATCGCTCACTTCCTCGCCGACCAGAAAAAAATCTTCTATGCAGAACAGATTATAATAACGCTCTCTTTCCTTTACAGTGGCATCTGTAAACTTCTGCCTGCCCTCGCTGTAGTCGATTGATTCTACGTTTTCCCACATGATGCAGCCGTCAACTTCAAGGAATTTCGGGCTCAGGATTCCCATCACACCAAGCGTTTTGTCCACACTCACGTGATTGCTGACATACAGAAAAAAATCATCGAATGGAAAAGGCTTGGCGAACAGCTCCATTATTTTGCCGTCCATCCGATTATTTAATTGTTTCATTTTCAACACCTAATAAATTTAAAATAAAAACCATTTTGCCATACAGCAGGCGATCGACCTGCTTTGGTGACAGGCACCGGCGGCACGGCTGGATACACCGATATATTCATTATAAACATGCGCCGGATGCCGCATAGAGGAACGCTACCCAATGAACACCACCAACGTTTTCCACCCCACAAGGCGCTGAGGTGATGGAACCGGACCGGAGCATGCGGGGGCGGCTGCGCGATATTGTGGCCGGGCTTTCCCTGGCATCAATGAACATCCCGCAGGTGCTGGGCTATACCCGCATTGCCCAGATGCCTGCGGTAACCGGCCTTTACACGGTGCTGCTCCCGCTGGTTGCCTTTGCGGGGTTCGGGGCCTCGCGCCATCTGGTTGTGGCGGCCGATTCCGCCACGGCGGCAATTTTCTCCAGTGCACTCGGGCGCATGGCCGTGCCGGGCAGCGCGCATTACATGGCGCTGGTCAGCACGGTGGCCCTGCTCAGCGCGGGGTTTTTGCTCGTTGCGCGGCTGTTCCGCCTTGGCTTTCTGGCCGATTTCCTCTCCCGCACCGTGCTGGTGGGGTTCATGGCCGGTGTGGGCGTGCAGGTAGCACTCGCCATGACACGCGACATGCTGGGCATAAACGTCACCGCCCATAACACCGTGCTGCAACTGTTCCAGACAGTGCAGCGCCTGCCACGGCTCAACGGGCCGACACTGTTCCTGTCAGCAGGCATTGTGGCGATCATCATGGCAGGCGAGCGGCTGGCCCCGCGCCTGCCGCTGCCCCTACTCACGGTGGTGGGGTCGATCATGGCCAGCATGATGTTCGATCTGGCCGGGCATGGCATCGCCATCATCGGCCCGATTGAAAGCGGCCTGCCACGCCTGCGCCTGCCCGATATTTCGTGGAATGAAATGCTGGCCCTGCTGCCGGTCACCACATCATGCGTATTTGTCATCATTGCACAGAGTGCCGCGACCTCGCGCGCCTTTGCCCAGCGCTTTCATGACCCTATCAATGACAATGCCGATATTCTCGGCCTTGCCGCAGCCAATGCCGCCGCCGGGCTGAGTGGCACCTTCAGTGTCAATGGCAGCCCGACCCAGACCGCCATGGCCGTGCAGGCGGGGGCCCGCACGCAGCTTGCGCAACTGATCTTTGCTGGCGTGACCATGATCGTGCTGCTGTTCCTGACCGGCCCGCTCCAATACCTGCCGCGCTGCGTCCTGGCCTCGATTGTCTTTACGGTCGCCCTCGGCATGATCGACAGGCGCGCGATGCTGGCCATCTACCGTGAAAGTCCGGGCGAGTGCGGGCTGGCCCTTGCCACGGCGGCCGCCGTGATCAGCATCGGCGTGGAACAGGGCATCTTCCTGGCCATTGCGCTCTCGCTGTTCCGCCATGTGCGGCACAGTTACGAGCCCCATACCATGCTGCTGTGCTACGACATGCACTCCGGGCTGCTCGAACCGCAACCCGTCTCGACAGGAGCGCAGACCGCGCCCGGCATCGTGCTCTACCGGTTCTGCGCGGACCTGTTCTATGCCAACTCGATGCGCTTTGTCAGCGACATCCGCTCCCTCGTTGCCCCTGCCCGCGCGCAGCCTGACTGTATCGTGGTGGATGCCAGCGCCATTACCGATATCGACTTTTCCGCCGCGAGTGACCTGCGCGACCTGTTTACCGATCTCAGACAGCAGGGGGTCAGGATCATATTCGGGCGGGTCACGCCCTATCTGCGCGCTGACATGGACCGCCATCGCATCACGCCCGTTATCGGGGCAGAGAACCTTTATGCGCAGTTGCATACGGCCATGGCGGCGGCACAGCATATCGTGAACAAGCACGCGCCCGCCTGAACACCGCGTCATCTCATGGTGTTTTATCTACCCTTTACCCTCGCGGCCCTCAGTCCTTCAGGGGCTGGAGGATCTGGCTCAGTATGGTCGTGGTGGCTGGCTCGCGATGGAAGTCGAGGCAGCTTTCAATCCCTTCCAGATGCCGCGCCATCAGGGCGGAGGCTTCGGCATAGTCATGCGCCCCAAGTAGCTCGAGCAGGTCGTGATGATCGGAGGACAGGCAGCATGTCGTGTTCTGTCGCTCATACATGGTGATGATGAGCGACATGCGCAGGATCAGTTCGCCGGTAATGCTTTTCAGCACTTTGTTACCCAGTTCCTCGATCAGTGTCAGGTGAAACTGGCCGGAAAGATAGATCATGGCAATCGCGTCATGCGCCGCATGCGCCTGGGCTTCCTGCGTCATGATCCGGCGCAGTCGCTCCGCCCCCTGCGCGGAAAGCTTGCGGTAGGGACGCGCGAGCAGGCTGACCTCGATCAGGCGGCGGCTGGCCAGCACGTCACGCGCCTCCTGCGGGGAGGGGCGGCTGACAAAAGCCCCGCGCCCCGGTTCCAGCGTGACGATGTGCGAGCGCGACAGCAGCAGCAGCACCCGGCGGATCTTGGCGCGGTTGGAGCGAAATATCTGGGCAAGCTCTTCCTCGGGCAGCTTGCTGCCTGGTGCCAGCTTGCGTTCCAGGACCGCCTTGCACAAGGCATCAGCAATGCGCGCTTCTTCCTTGGCAGATGATCCCATGGCCGGTGCCTCCCCTCCCCTTTTGCTGAAACGCATTTCTGTTGGGGCAGTCTGGCGTTTCCGTCAAGAGGCTTGATATTGTAAACAATAATGGTTGACGAAATACGTTTCCAAATCATACTGACTGACAGAGGCCACTGCCATGGCCCCCTTGAATCATGATTGGATGCCTGCCCGTGTCGCGCCTGCTGCTTATCAATCCCAATACCGATACAGACATGACGCAACGCATGGTGGCGTATGCCGAAGCCCAGTTTGCCGGTGCTGTCGCGGTTGAGGCGGTCACGGCCCGGTTTGGGGCGCGCTACCTGACCAACCGCGTTTCCGTAACCATTGCAGGCCATGCGGTGCTCGATGCGCTGGCCTGCGCGCGCGGCCCGTTTGATGCGGTGCTCGTGGCCTGTTTTGGCGACCCGGGGCGCGAGGCGCTGGCCAGCCTCTGCCCGGTGCCGGTCGCGGGCATGGCGCAGGCTTCCCTCATACGGGCGGCACGGCTGCCGGGGCGCTTCTCCATCGTGACCGGCGGCCCGGAATGGAAGCCCATGCTCGTCAATCTGGTGCAGGCCATGGGGCTGAGCGCGCGGCTGGCATCCATCCGCATCCTGCCCGCAGCAGGCAATGTGCTGGCGCAGGGCGGGGCTGCCGCCTGCCGCGAAATCGCGCGCGCGTGCAATGACGCGGTGCGGGAGGATGGCGCTGCCCGCGTGGTGCTTGGCGGTGCGGGGCTGGCAGGCTTTGCCGCGCGGATTGCGCCAGATGTAAATGCTCCGGTCCTGTGCTCCCTGCATGAAAGCCTGCACGAAGTCCTTAACCTTCTGTCGCGCCCCGTGCTGCCGCAGCACCCATGGCAGAGCATGGAAACGGTGGGCCTGTCCGCCGAATTGCGCCGTTACCTGGCCTCTGGCGCGACCGTACGCGCCCGCCAGGATTGAAATCCATTTTTGTAAACAATATGCGTTGACACATATTTTAAACCGATATTATCCTCTATCCGTAATGAGAGACATTTCTCTCAAGTATCATTCCATGTCGCGATCCTGGCCTGCCGGGCGGGATAGAGAATAAGGACACCGGCAATGTACCTTGACGGAAAAAGCCCGACCGGATCGTATCCCTCCAGGCAGGCCGTGCCGCTGCTCCGTTTTTCCGTTCAGGCACCCGGTCACCGGTTTTTTCTGGTGCTGACAACCGCGCTGGTGTTCGGTGCGCCGCGCGCGGCGGCCCTGGCCCGCACGGTCCCGGCCCACGACACGCATGCGCACGACGCCAATCACGCCACCGCGCAGCCACAGGGCGTAAAGGCCACGGGTGGTGCCGAGCAGATCCGGGTGGGCGCCAGCGTTGTCCATTCACCCGATGGCGTGACCGGGCGCGCGCCCGGCGGTGGCCTGATCCAGAAACAGACCGCGCCCAAGGCCCGCAGCACCGTCACCCCCGATTACATCATGAAGCAGTCACCCGCGCAGAACGCCTATAACGCCGTCAAGCTGCTGCCGGGCATCGTGGTGGCCAATACCGACCCTGCCGGCCACGAAAAATCCGCCCTGAGCATGCGTGGCCTGACGCAGGACCAGATTGCCAATGTATGGGAAGGCATGCCGCTGAGCAGTATCGGTGGCTACAACCTTGACGTGGCATGGGTGACCGATAGCGAGAATATCGGCAGCGTTTCCGTGCAGCCCGGCTCATCCAACCTCGATACGCCCGCCATCAACGGCTCGGGCGGCATGTTCGAGTTCAAGACCCGCGATCCCTCAAAGAAATTCGGCGGGCTGGGCGATGTGGGCGTGGGCAACCGCGACTATACCCGCCAGTTCCTGCGCGTGGATACGGGTGAATGGGGCAAGACGGGCATCCGCTCCTACATCTCGTTCTCCAACCAGCATGACACGTTCTATCACGGCCCCGGCCAGGAGGACTTCAAGCATATCGACTTCAAGATCCTCAAGGAATGGGGGGATGGCAACCGTGTGTCGCTGGTCGGTGGCTTTACACGCGGCATTATCGGCAACGAGCCCTACTGGGACATGACCATGGCCAGCTGGAAGCAGAAGGGGCTGAAGAACGAACTCGCCGGTTCCTACAACCTCAATGATGCCGCTGGCGGCACCGATTACTGGAAGCTGAACTGGCTGCATTCCAAGACCTTCAACATCGCCGCCCCCTCGCACTTCAACTTCGGGCGGCTCGGGCTTGATGTTACGCCTTACATTGCCGCCAACCAGAAGGTTTACGGCTCCGGCTTTGAACTCAACGACCAGGTGTACAATGGCTATGGCGGCAGCCCGCAATCCATTGTCATTCCCGGCCAGCAGGCGGGCCAGTCCTCTGGCGTGGCCGAGCAGTACAGCAGCCTCAATGAAATGCGTGGCGGCGTGAACGCCAAGCTGAGCTACAAGGTCGGCAATCACCATGTCTATCTGGGCTACTGGTTCGATTACGACAATTCGACCAACCTTGTCGGCTATACCGGGGTAAGCAGCGGGGGCGACCCGGCAACATCATGGGGGCGGGCGCGCAACTCGCTGCGACTGGGCAACGGGCAGGTTTTCTATTCCCAGAACTACAGCGACATTTCCACCGTCAACGGCATCTATGCAGGCGATACGGTCACGCTGCTCAACGGACGGCTGGTGCTTGATGGCGGCATGCGCGTGACCATGATCCACCGTGACGGCACCGACAACATTCCCGGCCTGCAGCGCAAGGTCAGCGCCAACGAGTTCATGCCGCTGCCCACGCTTGGCGGGCATTTCCAGCTCAACAAATACGTGCAGATCTTCGGCGGGGTCTCGACCGGCGCCAAGGCGCCGCCTGACAGCGCCATGATCACCACCATCAACCCCAATACAGGGCAGATCGCCAATCAGGGCCAGACCCACATCCATGATGAATATAATATTACCGAAGAAGTGGGCATGCGCTACACCGGCAAATACATCATCGGCTCCTTTACCTACTTCCATTACAACCTGTCGCATCATCAGGTTTCCACCTCCATGTTCCTCGGCAACGAGGCCATCGGGCAGGTGATTGACGCAGGCAACCAGACGACCAACGGGTTTGACGCGGAAATCGGCACGCGCCCCATCCACCATTTCCGCCCCTATGCGTCCATGCAGTATCTGCACTCAACCATCAACAACAATATCCAGGGGCTGCCCACCAAGGGCAAGATGGCCGTCGATACGCCCACATGGGCGGCCTCGCTCGGGGTGGACTGGGATAACGGCATCTTCTTCTGGAATTATGGGCTGAACTACTTCTCCAAACAGTATTCAACCTTCATGAACCAGGAAGCACTGCCCTCGCTTTACACCATGAATGCAACAGTGGGCGCGCGCCTGCCGCGCAACAGCCTGGTCGGGCGCGGGCTGAGCTTTCTCAAAAGCCCGGAAGTCATGCTGTGGGTCAACAACATGATCGATACCCATGCCTATTCCGCCATCAACAGTGTCAGCCTGACCAATACCACCATCGGCAAGATCCAGGGCACGGCGCCCACCTACAATACGCTGGGGCGTTTCTCCGCCGTGGTCACCTTCCGGGCCGGTTTCTGAACGGGCGCCGCGCAATGGCATACATGGGCCTGCATGACCTTCACACGACTGCCACACCCGGGCATAGTGACCTGCGGGGGAGCGGTGTATGAACATGCGGGCACGACCGGAAGCGGTTCCATCTTCTCCAGCCATGCAGCCTGCCGCGCACGATGACAGGTTGCGCAACAGCGACCTGCTGCCCGCGGCAAAGCAGGACTGGAACTGGTACGACTACCTGTCTTTCTGGATGTCGGATGTGCATAGCGTTGGCGGCTATGTCACGGCGGGCAACCTCTTTACCCTCGGCCTGCCTTCGGGGCTGGTTTTTGCCGCCCTGCTGGCGGGCGTGCTGATTGTAAACGCCCTGTGCAACCTTGTGGCGGTGCCCAGCCAGCGCACGGGCACGCCGTTTCCGGTTATATGCCGCATGTCCTTTGGCGTGCTTGGCGCCAATATTCCCGCGCTGATCCGTGGCGTGATTGCCGTATGCTGGTACGGCATACAGACATGGCTCGCCTCGAACGCGCTGGTGGTGCTGACCCTGCGCCTTGCTCCCGGCCTGACGCCCTGGGCCGAGGTCAGGCTGCACGGCATGCTGGGGCTTTCCGTTGTGGGATGGGGCGCATTTGCCCTGTTATGGCTGGTGCAGGCCGCCATTTTCTGGCGGGGTATCGAGACAGTCCGCCGGTTTATCGAACTGGCGGGCCCTGCCGTATATGCCATCATGATCGCGCTGGACCTGTATCTGCTACACCATGTGGGGTGGCGTCATTTTTCCTTGCGGATTACCGGAACCGGCACTCCCCTGCATGGAGGTGCACTGGTATGGGCCAGCGTGAATGCCGTGGCGCTTGTCGTATCCTATTTTTCCGGCCCCATGCTCAATTTTGGTGATTTCGCCCGCTACGGGCGCAGTCCAGCCGATATCAGGCGCGGCAATTTCTGGGGGCTGCCGTTCAATTTCATCGGGTTTTCGGCCCTGACAATCTGCACCATTGCCCTGACCGCACCTGCTTTTGGCCATGTCATGATCGATCCGGTGGAAACGGTCGCGCATATCGACAGCCTGACAGCGGTCATATTCGGCATGCTGACATTCATCATTGCAACGGCGGGCATCAATATCGTGGCCAATTTTGTCTCGGCCTCGTTTGATTTTTCCAACCTTTCGCCCCGGCATATCAGCCTGCGCGGCGGCGGCATGATTGCAGCGGCTGGCTCCATCGTCATCATGCCATGGAAACTGTATGGCAACCCACAGGTCATGCATCTGACACTCGATGTGCTGGCAACGTTTATCGGCCCGTTATTTGGCATTCTTGTCTGTGACTACTATATCGTGCGCCGCAGCAAGGTTGATGTCGCGGCACTTTATACCACCAGCGTGCAGGGCCGTTACTGGTACCGCAACGGGGTCAACCCGGCGGCTGTCCTGGCCCTGCTCATTGCGGTGGCGGCGGGGAGCGCGAGCGTGTTCGTGCCGGCGTTCTCGGCCCTGTCTGAATTTGCGTGGTTTATCGGGTGCCTGACGGGCGGGGCGTGTTACCTTGCCCTGATGAAATCAGGCCGTGCCGGCAACACGCCGCCCTGACAGGGGCGCAGCCTGCACATATCCCGCCCCTGACCGAGAGACTGTTTGAAAAGTTAGCTCAGGAAACATCCAGCAATCATAAGAAAGTTTTGGTGAAGCTTTTTTCAAAAAGGCAGCACTCAAAAACTTTTATTGTTTTTTATCAATGCGTTGTTTTCAAGCATTCTTTCAGGCAGGGTCGAAGTGTTCATCTGCCGCCATGATCGCACGCATCAGCACGTTTGCACCCGCCACGATATCATCGGGCGCGGCATATTCCGCCTCGTTGTGGCTCAGCCCGTCACGGCAGGGAATGAAGATCATTGCCGTCGGGCAGATCCGGGCCATGTAGGCTGCATCATGCCCCGCGCCGGAAATGATGTCGCGATGGCTCAGCCCCGCCTTCCGGGCTGCATCGCGCACCATGTTCACACAGGCGGGGTCAAACGGCACGGAAGGCGAGCCCCAGCTCTCCTCGATCGAGAGTTCAATACCCGCTTTGCCCGCAATGGCGGCCGCCTGCGCGCGAAAATCGGATTCCATTGCATCAATCACGGCATCATCGGGGTGGCGCAGGTCCAGCGTCATGCGCACTTCGCCCGGCACCACGTTGCGGCTGCCCGGACTTGCATCAATGATGCCGATGGTTGTCTTGGCATCCGGCCCGTGCGCTGCCGCCACCTCCGCCGCCAGCACCATCAGGCGGGCCGCCGCGAGCAGGGCGTCGCGGCGCAGTTCCATCGGGGTGGTACCAGCATGGGCTTCCTGGCCAATCAGGGTCACGTCAAACCAGCGCATGCCCTGCACGCCTGTCACGACGCCAATGGTTTTGCCCTCGTTTTCCAGCACCGGTCCCTGTTCGATATGCAACTCGAAATAGGCGGCAAGCGGGTGCGCGCCACAGGGTTCATCGCCTTTATAGCCAATCGCGAGCAGGGCATCACCCAGACGGACCCCATCACGGTCGGTAAGGCCATAAGCCTTCTCAAGCGTAAAGACGCCGCTAAAAACACCCGATGCCGTCATGGCAGGGGCAAAACGTGCCCCCTCTTCATTGGTCCAGTTGGCCAGTTCGATTGAGTGACGCGGCACGTATCCCGCCGCCCGGAAGGCCCGCAGCACGGCCAGGCCGCCCAGCACGCCATAAATGCCATCATACCGGCCGCCGGTGGGCTGGGTGTCGAGGTGGCTGCCCATCATCAGTGGCGGCAGGGTCGGATCACTCCCCTCCAGGCGCAGGAACTGGCTGCCCATGGTATCGACCGTAAGGGAACAGCCAAGGGCCTCACCCTGGGCTGCCAGCCAGTCACGAACAAGGCGGTCCTCCGCCGAAAGGGCCAGCCGGCGGATCCCGCCGCGTGGTGTTGCGCCAAAACGGGACGTGAAGACAATATCCTCGTTCAGGCGGGAGCCATCAATCGTGATATTGGCGTTCTTGTGCATCTGGCTCATCTTCTTTCATGCTCCTGTGCCGCTGGCGGCTGCGAAAGTCAGCATCCTGTTGCGCCGGGCGTCGAGCCGGGCCAGCCCTCTTCTTCCTGCCACCTGAGCGCTAATTCATATTTTCAAGGTAACTGGAGAAATCACGGATAAGAACATGTTTTTCGCTATTTTTTCTGTAAATAATATGATAATTTTCCGTTATGTTATTCTTGCATTTTATTTCAGAAAGGCTTCCATTCTCAAGTTCATCCAGCACAAGAACCCTGGGCAGCAGGGCAATGCCGATCCCGCTCATGGCGGCGCCAATAATGGTCATGTACTGGTCAAACAGGGTGCCGTTGACTGCTTCGGGGTAAAAGCCCTGGTTTTCAAACCAGCGTTCCCACATATCCGGTCGGGACGTGAAGTGGAGCAGCGGCGCCTCCCCCATATCCTCCACCTGTTTTACGCGGAACCGGGCCAGCAGGGTTGATGCGCATACAGGTATGATAGGCACGGACAGGATTTCACGCACCACCATTTCGTGGTCATCATCCGTTGGCAGGCGGATGCAGACGTCTATATTATCCTGCCGCATGTCAGAAATGAGGTTGATGTCCACATCGGGGTGCAGGACATGAAAATCCTTCAGGGCTGGCAGCAGCCAGCGTGCGCCAAGTGTTGCATCAATCCCGACATTGATGGACCGCCCGCTCGGGCAGGCCCGGAACCCCAGCGTTGCCTGCGATATGAGGGCAAGGGCGCTGCGGATCTCGACAGCGTATAATTCGCCCGCACGTGTCAGCCTTACGGTCTGGCGGTCACGCACGAAAAGGGAGGAGCCAAGCCGTTCCTCAAGCATGCGGATGTGGCGGCTGATGGCGCTCTGGGTCAGGTTCAGTTCACGCGCGGCGGCGGTAAAGCTCAGATGCCGCGCCGATGCCTCGAACGAGCACAGGAACGTAATGGAAGGCAAAAAACGGCGTATGAAGGTCATGACCCGATCCTTTGTTCACCACGTAGCTGCACATCTGCACGGCGGCATGAAAGCTGTTTGCGGATGGCGTAGATGGCCAGGAAAAACAGGACCGTGAGGAAACAGAACACCACGGTCGCGCGCTGGTCCGCCCGGCTGAACATGGCAATGAACGTGACGACACTGAACGCGATGACCAGCGCCGTGCGCAGGACATGACCCAATGCCTGCCTGCCTGCCGTAGCCCTGAACAGGGTGTAATGCGCCGTCGAGATCATGACATACACGACCAGCACGACCGCCCCGCTACAGTTGAGCAGGAAGGAAAACACGCCGCCGGGTGACAGGATGGAAGAAAACGCCACCAGCACCACGCACTGCATGATCATGACCGTATGCGGCACCCCGATGCGCGCCAGCGTGGTCAGGAAGGGGAAATGCCCCGGCATGACATCCTTCCACGGCGTGACGAGCAGGATCAGCAGGAGCGAACACAGGTAAAAGGAACAGATGTGCAGGCCGCCGCCTATGGCGCCGCCCAAGGCGATCATCGAGATATGCCGCTGCTTGAGTTTGGATGATACTGCCACCGGCCCCTGCAATTCAGCATTTCCCTTTAGAAGATCATGACCAATGGCACCAGGCGGGAAAGCTGTCGTCTCCCGGGCACCATCATGTTGTTAAACTGAAACATTGCATACCCAGCCCCCTGCAAACAACGTTTCATAATGAAGTCATAACATTTTGGAATGACAACGGGCGCAGACAGGGTGAGAGGAGTGGCGCGCAGGAAACAGATCGGGGCAGGCGGCCGGGTCAGTGCGCCTGCATTGCCGCAAAATGCACGGCAAGCTCTTCGAGGGATTTTTCCTGTATGGTTTCATACAGTTCGAATGGATCAATTACCTTACGGCCCAGCGCTGCCTCCAGTTCGGCGCGCGATCCCTGGCTGTCGTAACCCTGGCTGCTCCCGCTGCCAAGATTGGAGCGAAAGATGCCCGCGGCGCTGATGGGCAGAAAGTCCTCATACGTAATCGGAATGGCCTGCACCCATCGGGCAGCCAGCCAGTCGGGCAGTGTCGTGCCGGTGGCCACGGGTCGGGCCGCTTTCCCTTTCTGTGTCAGGGCATAGCGGAAATAGGCAAGCCGCTGTTGCCGGAGGGCCTGCAGATCATCGGGAAAATCCCGGAAAGCATCCCGCAGGCGCGCGTCATGGTCGTGGCCTGCGGGGTGCTCGCCCGCGCGTGCCTTGTGCAGGCAGGCATCATACAGGGCACGGCCTTCAGGCGTCAGGGCCATGCCACGCTGTTCGATCTCGCCAAAGCGCGCCGTATGGGTGCCGCGCTGCATCGCGGCGCCATCAGGAAAGGAAATGACCTCCTCCAGCGCCTTGAAACTGGTCTGCCGGAGCAGGATGGCCTCCATGCGGCGGGGCGGGCCTTCTATGTAGTCTTTCGCATCAATGCCCCGGCGCAACATTTCGGCCTGTGCTGCATCAATATCGAGCACGCGCGGGGTCAGGTGGTTGATATGCGGCCCCTGAAAGGCCGCGACATCCGCCACAAGCCGGTGGGCTGCATGCATTTTGCGGTAGGTCTCGATATCGACAATGGCCTGACTGTGCCAGCGGAAGATGGCCAGCACCTCGGCTATGAATTCCTGCGCGTCACTTTCAGCCACGCCGCCGTTACGCTCGGCATTTTCCAGCAGGGCCAGTCCACGTTCCGATATGATCCGGCGCCGCTGCAGAACCTTTTGCGCCTGTGCGCGCAGGGCGGGATCTTCAATCAGTTCAAGCCTGAGCAGGGATGTAAAGATACGAAACGGGCACGCGCGCAGTGCCGCCTCATCCACCGGGCGGAATGCGGTCGAATGCACCGGCACGCCAGCGGCTGCAAGATCGTAATACCCAACAGGATACATGCCCAGCACCGCGAAGATACGGGCAAGCAGGGCCAGCTCGGCCGCCGTGCCCACGCGCACCGCGCCATGCCGCTCAAGGTCAAGCCGCGCGCGTTCACCCGTATCGGCAAGGGACTGGTCCAGCGCCGGATCATTGTGCAGGACCGTGGCATTGACATGCGCCACGATATCGAGAAGCGTGCCGTAAAGAGGCACCTCTCGGCGGTACATGTCCGACATGCCAGCGGCAAACAGGCCGCGCAGTGAATCTGTCGTTACAAACTGGTTCATTCCCTGCTTCCGTCGCAATATGGGTCCGGACGCATATGCCCCGCCCTTCAGCGTGAAGGACGGGGCGTGTGTCGTGTGTCAGACGTCGAATTTGACGCCCTGCGCCAGCGGCAGGGTCCTGCCGTAATTGACGGTGTTCGTCTGCCGGCGCATGTAGCCTTTCCATGCATCCGAGCCGGATTCACGCCCGCCGCCGGTTTCCTTCTCGCCACCAAAGGCTCCGCCGATTTCCGCACCGGACGGCCCGATATTGACATTGGCAATGCCACAGTCGGAGCCTGCGGCCGACAGGTAGCGTTCCACCTCGCGCACGTCATTGCTGAAAATGGAGGAAGACAGCCCCTGCACCACGCCGTTCTGCAGCGCGATCGCCTCTTCCAGCGTGTCGTATTTCAGCACGTACAGGATCGGCACGAAGGTTTCCTCCAGCACCGGGCCAACCTGCTGCGGCATTTCAACCAGGGCGGGACGGGCATAAAAGGAATCCGCGCCATTTACATCGACCCGGCCACCGCCATGCACCGTGCCGCCAGCCTTGCGGGCGGCCTCAAGGCTACGTTCCATGGCGCTGAAGGCATTGCCATCAATCAGCGGGCCGACCAGTGCATCGGAGGTCAGCGGGCAGCCAACGCTGATATTCGTATAAACCTGCTTCAGCCTGGGCACCAGCGTGTCATAGACATCCTTGTGCACGATCAGGCGGCGTAGCGTGGTGCAGCGCTGGCCCGCCGTGCCCATGGCGCCAAAGGCCACCGCACGCAGCGTCATGTCCAGATCGGCCGAGGGCGTGACGATGGAGGCATTGTTGCCGCCAAGCTCCAGGATGGAGCGACCAAAGCGCTTTGCCACGGCCTCGCCCACGGCACGGCCCATGCGGGTGGAGCCGGTGGCCGAGATAACCGGCACGCGGGCATCATCAACCATCTGGCGGCCCGTCGCGGCATCACCAATCAGCAGGGTGGCCAGCCCTTCGGGCACGCCGCCATACGCCTTGACCGCACGCAGGAAAAGCGCATGGGTGGCAAGGGCGGTCAGGGGCGTCTTTTCAGAGGGCTTCCAGATGATGGAATCACCACAGACCAGCGCCAGGGCCGCATTCCATGCCCAGACCGCCACCGGGAAATTGAAGGCGGAAATGATGCCAACAGGCCCCATGGGGTGCCACTGTTCCATCAGGCGGTGGTCAGGGCGCTCGGACTGGATGGTCAGGCCGTAAAGCTGGCGCGACAGGCCGACCGCGAAATCGCAGATATCGATCATCTCCTGCACTTCGCCCAGCCCCTCGGACAGGACCTTGCCCACCTCGATCGAGACCAGCCGGCCAAGCGGCTCCTTGTATTCACGCAGGATATTGCCAAGGATGCGCACCAGTTCACCGCGCTGCGGGGCGGGCACGGTGCGCCATTGGGCGAAGGCGCTGCTGGAGGCTGCGATGATGGCATCCGTCTGTTCGGGGCTGACCGTGACCACGCTGGCAATGGTCTCGCCCGTAACGGGGCTGCGCACCTTCAGGCTACCGGCAGTCCAGGCGCTTTCAGGCACGCCGACCTGCCCGAGGAGTGTCCGTATCTCGGCGGTGATTGTGGTCATGTTGCTTCTTTTCCTTCCCGGAATGAAAACAGGATGCTCTTCTTACAGGCGATCAAAAACGGCGTGAACCGCCGTTGAGCCGAAACGATAGATGGTTTCGCGCGCGATGCGCAGGGGGGGGTGTTTGATATGCGTAAGGGGCAGCGGCATGTCGGCATCCGCCAGTTCACCACAGATGCGCCGCGCCAGTATCTGCCCGAACATGGTGCCGGGTGAAATGCCACGCCCGTTGAAGCCGCTGATGGAGAGCACCTGCTCATCAAGCCGGTGGTAGCGTGGCACGGAATCCATGGTCATGCCGATGCGGCCATACCATTCCGATTCAAACGCGATGTCGCGCAGCATGGGGTAGATGCGGGTCAGCGCCCGGTGCGCCCACTGCCGGTGGATGTTGCGCTCGATCATGCCAAGCGACCCGACACTGCCCACAACCAGCCTGCCCGCCTGGTCCAGCCGGAAGGATGTCAGGACCTCGCGCGTGTCCCAGACGCCCTGCTTTTTGGGCAGGATCAGCTCAAGGCATGCGGGCGGCAGCGGGCGGGTTGCGATATTGAAATAAGGCAGATGGATCTGCTCTTCACGAATTTCGGGCCATAGCTGGTCGGTATAGGTATTGGTTGCAACAATGACCCATTGCGCCTTCACGCTGCCCCGGGGCGTGCGCACGAGCCAGCCCCCATCCTCGCGGTACACGCTGGATACGGGACTTGCGGTGTGGATTTCAGCGCCTTCCGCCATGGCGGCGGCGGCCAGTCCGCGCGCATAGGAAAGGGGCTGGATCGTGCCCGCGCGGGCATCAAGCAGAGCGGCCCTGTAAGCGTGGCTTCCCGTCAGCCTGCGGGTCTCGCCTTCACCAAGCAGGGTTACGGGCGCGCCAAGCTGCTGCCATTCCTTCTCGCGCTGCTGCAGGTTGCGCACGCCGGCATGGTCCGGCGCGCAGTGCAACGTGCCGGTGGGCTCCGCCTCGCACATGATGCCGTATTTCCTGACCAGCGAGAAAACGACTTCCGGCCCCTGCCCGAGCAGGGAAAGCACACGTTCGCCATAGGTCTGGCCCAGCGTACGCATCACATCGGATGGCATGAGCCACAGCCCGGCATTGACCAGCCCGACATTGCGCCCCGAACCACCATAACCGATTTCCTGGCCTTCCAGCACAACGACTTTCCTGCCCGCGCCTGCAAGGTGCAGCGCTGCGGAAAGCCCGGTATATCCGGCGCCGATAATGGCGACATCGGCAGTGGTGTCCTGTGTCAGGCATCCTGTAACCGGCGCATCACAGGCGCTTTGTGCCCAGAGGCCATGGCTACGGGGGTCGTTTGTTACACCCATTCTGTTGCATCCTGATTGCCTGTGATCATTCCATCACGAATCATCAATACACAAGGAGCAAGCCTTGTCTGGGCAATCATTTCCTGTTTCCCATAAAAGGCAAAACGTTATTGCATCATAGACTCATGATGAAATGGAATGACCCAGCCCCCTGCCCGCGCGCATGCTGGTAGTGTCTCGTTATGATTCCGTTATGTCATGCAGCAGAAATCCGCCCCCTGCTGCGTGAACAGGCCATTGCCAATATCGCACTGCCCCGTCTTTTGTTGAGGGCAGGTCATTACGGCCTCGCTGTCGGTCCGGGTGGTCAATGATGGCCTGCACTGGATGTGCTGGTCAGTGTCAGCAGGATCAGGCGGCCTTCGTGCAGGACACCTATCGCCCGATCCGTAACCTTGCCCTGCATTTCGGGTTCAAATCGGTGCTCAATACGACACGGGTAGGCGATGGTTACCTCAACCAGAGTTACTACGGCAATATTGGCAACATCACCAGCGGCGAGAGCCAGACAATCGCCAAGCCGTTCCTGCCCCATATCGGCGAGGACTGGACGTTCCTCAAAAATCATGAACTGTTCATCGATATTTCAGAGAACGTCCATACTTATGCTGAATCGGACTTCAAGCTTTCAAACTCGCCTTTTGCCGTGACACAGGATGCCTACAATAATTCGCGCAACAGCATCCGGCCCGAGACGGCATGGACCTATGCCATTGGCTATCGCTACCACGACAGACTGCTGAACGCATCGGTTTACGCCTACCGGACCAACTTCAATAACCGCCTGCAGCAGGTTTCATCCGGCCCGGCCGTCAACCCGGTTTCCACCGTGGCCAATGTGGATGGGGTGACCATGAACGGCGTCGATGCGGCCCTGATCATCACGCCGCTGCGCAACCTCGCGATCACAAACAGCATCAGCTACAACCATGCTGTCTATGACAATAACATGACGGATTCAGACGGCACGCACCTGACCCGCGGGCAGCAGGTCGTCAACTATCCGCGCTTCATGTACAAGGCACGGCTGTCATATGACTGGCGGGCGCTCAGCTTTTATATTGATGGCAACTATGTTGGCCAGCGCAATTACTCTTACGATGGGGATTACCGCGTACCGGGTTACTGGCTGTCAAACCTTGGCCTGCAGTGGCATGCGAAGAAAACAACGGATACCAGCCCGCGCCTTGGTGGGTTCCTGCGTGGGCTGCCCCTGTCGTTCAACCTGACCAATACCCGTTATATCGCCACCATGGGCGAGAACGGCAACCCGATGACAGCCTCTTCAGCCTATACCGACCAGTCCATGCTGATCGCCCCCCCCCCCGCATGGCGTTTGGCGCCATCAAGGCGGATTTCTGACAGCCCTCTTCCACGTGGCATCATGTTTTAATTTAACCCCCCTCCGGAATTTCGCCATTTTTATTTATAAATATCCCTTCTGTATTTTCAAAACGGATCGCAGCTTTCGTGCCGCCTGTTCCGGCCCCCATCCGCCGTGCCCAAAGATACCGGCTGTTCATATATGATGTTGCGAATCATATATTATCGTGGAATGGATATATTATTCTGAAGCCAACCCCTTCTGCGCCGCCCGCCAGAGAGGCACCCTTTCACAGACCGGAACAGAAATTCATGTCAGTTCATGACACGTTTGCCCCTGCGTTTTCGTCCCGTTCCCCCTTGCGTCAGGCCATTGTAAAGGCGATCCGCCAGCCCGAAGCCTTATGTGTCGAGGCACTGACCCCCGCCGCAACCCTGAGCGCTGCGGAAAGCACGCAGACGGAAGCTCTGGCAACCCGCCTGACCGAAGGCCTGCGGGCGGAGCGCCATCCCGGCCTTGTGGAAACACTGGTGCAGGAATTTGCCCTTTCCTCAGCCGAGGGCGTGGCGTTGATGTGTCTGGCCGAAGCCTTGCTGCGCATTCCCGACATGGCCACGCGCGATGCGCTGATTGCCGACAAGATCGGTGATGGCGACTGGCTGGCGCATGTGTCGCGTGACCGGCCGCTTTTTGCCAATGCCGCGGCCTGGGGGCTGGCGCTGACGGGTGAAGTCGTGGCCCGGCATGATGAAAAAACCCTGAAATCCGCCCTGCTGGGCCTTGTTGCCCGCGGCACCCGGCCTGCCATCCGCAAGGCGGTTGATGCCGCCATGCGGCTCATGGGCGCGCAGTTCGTGCTTGGCGAGACCATCGGGCAGGCCCGTGAGAACAGCGCCGGGCTGGAAGAGGCTGGCTTTTCCTATTCCTATGACATGTTGGGCGAAGCCGCCTTTACCGCACAGGACGCCAACCGCTACCGGCAGGATTACCTTGACGCCATCAACGCCATTGGCCGCAGCGCACGCGGCACCAATGTGTATGAACGGCCGGGCATTTCCATAAAGCTTTCAGCCCTGCACCCCCGTTATGCCCGCGCCCAGCGCGAGCGGGTCATGACCGAGCTGCTGCCCGTGGTGCAGGAACTGACCCTGCTGGCGCGGCGTTACGATATCGGGATTAATATCGATGCCGAAGAAAGCGAACGGCTCGACCTGCTCGAAGCGCTATGCCATACGCCCGGCCTCGAAGGCTGGAACGGGATCGGCTTTGTTGTACAGGCTTACGGCAAACGGTGCCCGTATGTGCTGGACTTCATCATCGACCTCGCCCGCCGCAGCAACCACCGCCTGATGGTACGGCTTGTAAAAGGCGCTTATTGGGATAGCGAGATCAAGAAAGCACAGGTCGACGGGCTCCCCGATTTTCCCGTCTATACGCGCAAATGCCATACCGATATCAGCTACATTGCCTGCGCGCGCAGGCTGCTGACAGCGCGTGATGTCATCTTCCCGCAATTTGCCACGCATAATGCCCGCACGCTGGCAACCATCCACACGCTGGCGGGTGAACCCTTTGAAGTAGGGTCCTATGAATTCCAGTGCCTGCATGGCATGGGCGAGCCGCTTTACCGGCAGGTGGTTGGCCCGACCGGACTGAACCGGCCGACCCGTATCTATGCCCCGGTTGGCACGCATGAGACCCTGCTGGCCTATCTGGTGCGCCGCCTGCTGGAAAACGGGGCGAATTCCTCCTTCGTGAACCAGATCGGCGATGAATCGATCCCGGTCTCGACACTGGTGCAGGACCCGCTGGCCATCGCGCGCGGCTTTACGCCCTATGGTGCCCCCCACCCAGACATACGCAGGCCCTGCGACCTGTTTGGCACGGAACGCCGCAATTCCGCCGGTCTGGATCTGGCCGATGACCGGGTCCTGTCAGAGCTGGTAGCCGGATTGCAGGCCGCCCCGAACAACTGGAAAGCCGCCCCCCTTGTTGTTGGCGTGCAGGCTGACGGCACGGCCCTGCCCGTCACCAACCCGGCCAACCACAGCGATCAGGTGGGAACGGTCATCCCGGCTACACCGGAGATGGTAAAACAGGCCATAACGGCGGCCCAGCCTGCCTGCACCGGCTGGGCAGGCACACCACCCGCAACCCGTGCCGCAATACTGGAAAAAGCATCCGGCCTGCTGGAATCCCGGCAGGCCGAACTGCTGGCCCTGCTCTCGCGCGAGGCCGGTAAATCCCTGCCAAACGGCATTGCCGAAGTGCGCGAGGCCGTGGACTTCCTGCGCTATTATGCCGCCACCATCCGCCGGGACTTTGATAACGCCACCCATGTGCCCCTTGGCACGGTGGCGTGCATCAGCCCATGGAATTTTCCGCTGGCCATCTTTATGGGCCAGATCGCCGCAGCCCTTGCCGCAGGCAATGTGGTTGTTGCCAAACCGGCGGAAGAAACCCCGCTGGTTGCGGCCCTTGCCGTAGGAATCCTGCATGAAGCTGGCGTGCCAGCAGGCGCCGTACAACTGCTGACCGGTGAAGGCGATATCGGCGCGGCGCTGGTGGGCGATGACCGGGTCATGGGCGTGATGTTCACGGGCTCCACTGCCGTGGCGCAGGCCATCAACCGCCAGCTTGCAACACGGCGCACGCATGTTGGCCAGCCTGTACCGCTGATTGCGGAAACTGGCGGCCAGAACGCCATGATTGTTGATTCCTCCGCCCTGGCGGAACAGGTGGTGGCGGATGTCGTGGCATCGGCCTTTGACAGCGCGGGGCAGCGCTGCTCCGCCCTGCGGCTGCTATGCGTGCAGGAGGACTGCGCCGATCATGTCCTGACCATGCTGCGTGGCGCCATGCGGGAACTGAAGATGGGCAACCCCGCCCTGCTTTCCACCGATGTCGGTCCGGTCATTACGGCACAGGCGGCAGATGGCATTACCCGGCATATCGCGGATTTCCGCAACAAAAAGGCACCTGTCTTTGCCCTGCCCATGCCGCAGGGCTGTGCAGATGGCAGCTTTGTTCCCCCCACCCTGATCGAGATCCTGAACGTGCAGGAAATGGGCAGCGAAGTGTTTGGCCCGGTCCTGCATGTCCTGCGATATGCGCGCCGTGATCTCGATCAGCTTCTGGCTGATATCAATGCAACCGGATATGGCCTGACCTTCGGGTTGCATACCCGTATTGAAGCCACTGTGCGGCATGTGCTGTCGCGGGTGGAGGCAGGCAACCTGTATGTCAACCGCAATACGATCGGGGCGGTGGTGGGCGTGCAGCCCTTTGGCGGGCGGGGCCTGTCTGGCACGGGGCCCAAGGCGGGCGGCCCGCTTATCCTGCGCAGGCTGCTGGCACTGGCCCCTGCGCTACCACCGCTTGTGCGCGGGCAGGCACAGCCAGCCATGACCTTATGGACGGACTGGCTGCGCGGCCAAGGGGAAGTGGCAGCGGCTGCCACGGCGACAGCCCTGCGCGACAGGCCGCTGAGCGGTGGCGCGCTGGCCCTGCCTGGCCCGGTGGGGGAGGAAAACCTCTATAAACTGACCGCCCGTGGCAATGTGCTCTGTATCGCCACCGGCAAGGCCGCGCTGTATGACCAGATCTCGCTGGTGCTGGCCGGGGGCAATACCGCCCTCGTGCTGGGCAATGCCGTGCCGCCTGCATGGTACGCCACATTGCCTGATGTCGTGCAGGCCAACGTCAGACCGGTGGACAACGCCACGAGCGAACCCTGTGCCGTTATCCTGAGCGAGAAGGATGACGCGGTCCTTGCCGCGGCCCGGCTGGCACTATCCGTTGGCGACCAGCCGATCCTCTCCGCATGGCTGACAGGGGGCGGCCTGCCCGGTGCCGAATGCGTGCTCGAGGAGCAGTCCGTCAGCATCAACACCACGGCGGCGGGTGGCAATGCCAGCCTGATGACGCTGAACTGACATTATTGCCGGCCCGTCTGTGTCATGATGGGCGGGCACAGCCGACGAAAGGCAGACCATGCCCTTGCCGCCGCCAGCCCAATGCAACGGCTTCCTTGCAGTCCCGGCATGATACCCTGACATGAACCGCATGGCATAGGTTTCATATGCCCACTGTCTATGCCTGCCCGTAGACTCCCGATAAAGTCATGCCGCCTGTGCGCGAACAGGCAGGATTTGATGCCTCACCCTGAAAAGGACCGAAACGCCATGTTGCCATCTTCCATTTTCGATGCAGGCAACGGGCAGAAACGCGGCATCGCCTCGGTCATGATCAGCACGGCGCTCCGCACTGCCATCGTGTCAGGCGTGTTACCGGCAGACCAACCCCTGCCCCAGTCTGAACTCGCGGCGGGGTTCGGTACCAGCATCATCCCCGTGCGGGAGGCGCTCAAGCAGCTTGAAGCCGAAGGGCTGGTCATGTTCATGCCCAACCGGGGCGCCATGGTTACGGGCATGACGGAAGACGATATTATCGAATATTCAGAAATTCGGGCCTCGCTGGAAGAAATGGCAGCCCGGCACGCGGTCAGCCGGATGTCGCGCGTTGACCTTGCGCGGATAGAGGATGCCTATGATGCCTTCGTGCAGGGGGCCGCGCAGGCAACGGGTCGGCACCGTTCGGGGGAACTGAACCGGGCCTTTCACAACGCGATCTATGCCGCCGCCCAACGCCCGCGCCTGCTGGAAATGATTGATGACCTGCACATACGACTCAACCGCTATATCCGCAGCCATCTGGAAATTGCAGGCCGCAAGGAGGCCACGGATATCGAACACGCAGCCATCATGCAGGCCTGCCGCCGCCATGATGCGGAAGAAGTGGCACGTTTGACAAAGCAGCATATTCTTGAAGCCGCGGATATTTCCGTAAAGGTCATTCGCGCGCGCATGGCTACGCCCTGACACAACCGGACAGGATCATCAGAAACTGTTTGAAAACAGATCATTATAAAAAATGATAAAAGTTTTTGGGTGCCGCCTTTTTTCAAAAAGGCGGCGTTCTTCTCAGCTTTTTGAAAAATGGACACGCTGGTCCACGCCTTCATCCATTCGGAATGCGCAGAAGCATCCGTCCGTGTAGCACTCGACGATGCCGCTCCCCTCTATCGGGAAAGCCGCAGAAGTGCGACAGGCGGGGAATGACATCCTCCAGCGCTTTATGCGTGAGGTCCTGCCGAATGCCCCGAACGATGAGCGCAAGCCTGGCAGGTGACCTCATCAGGACGACTTTCGGTGCCGTCGGCAAGGCGTTCTCGGAGTGAATAGCCCCTACCCTCCTTCGCTGACCAAACTGCCAAGGCACTCGTCCTGGAAGGGGCGCCAATGCCGTCCGGCGCTACCTGAATCGGATATGCGGCCAGCAGCTACGCGTGAGGTTTAACGGGCGATTACCGTGGGGAAGCATCCCGAAAATGATCGAGTTTGGAAAATGGTCAAGATTGATGGATCCGCCCAGTCGGGCTTTGGCAAAGCCGAACCCAGAACGAACCATCCGGTCTGGCCTGGCAAGCGCGGGTGAGAGCAGTTCTGTTCTTCTTCAGGCGCCTCACCTATATGTATCACCCGGCACATATTGGGGACCAGGATGACGAAGACGCCTGCAGCACGACGCGGCAGACCGCGTACCTTTGATCGGGACGCAGCGCTCCGACGCGCCATGAACGTGTTCTGGCAGCATGGTTTTGACGGTGCGTCGATGACTCAGCTTGTCGATGCCATGCAGATCAACTCGCCCAGCATTTACGCCGCCTTCGGCAGCAAGGAAGACCTCTTCCGCGAGGCGGTCGAACTTTACGTCGCATCCGATGGCGGTTCGACCATGCGGGCGCTGACCAATGACGGTGACGTGCGCGATGCGCTACGATCGATGCTGGCCGAGACGATCCTGACCTTTACCCGCCATGACGAACCGCGCGGTTGTCTGATCGTGCTTGGCGCGCGCCATCTCGGGCCTGTCGGTGATCCTGTCCGTGCCTTCCTGCGCGACCAGCGCGAACGCATCCGCATCCTGCTCGCAGAACGTCTGTTGAAGGCGAAACAGAAGGGCGAACTGGCACCCGAAGCTGATGAGAAGGCGCTCGCGACCTGCGTCATGACGTTCCTCAATGGGATATCGATCGAAACCGTAGATGGCACGTCACAACCGACGCTTCTCGCTGCGGCCGAACTGTTCGTGGATCGCCTGCTCCCCCGCTGATATTATGTGCTACCCGTCACAGAATCCTTGCAGACAAGCACTGGGCAATATATGTGCTGCGTATCACATAAAGGATGATGTGCATGCGACCTGCCGGATTTTTGATCGGTGAACCTGTCTCCGGCTCTGGTTCGGTAACGGACGTTCCCCTTCTGCCGGATGGCCTTGCTAACGCCTTCAAGAGCTATCTGGTCTCGAAACAGCCGGAATCCCTGCTCGTAGCACGTCAGGCCTTTTTTGCACCCTACGCCTGACAGACAGGAAACACGACATGACCCAACCGTCCCTTACACACGGCATGGCCCAGATTGGCGACGTGCGCCTCCATTATGTCCGCGCCGGTCAGGGTGAGCCGGTGCTGCTCATCCATGGCTGGCCCCAGACGTGGTACGAATGGCATCGCGTCATTCCCCACCTTGTCGAGGCTGGCCATGAAGTGATCGCAGTCGACATGCGCGGTGCCGGAGATTCCTCGCGGCCCGCCAGCGGCTACGACAGCAACACCGTCGCCGACGAGTTGCACGCACTCGTCCGCCACCTTGGCTTTGCAACCATCCGCCTAGTGGCGCACGATAACGGCGCACGGGTGGCCTATGCCTATGCCGCCCGTCATCAGGCCGAGGTAAAAAGTCTGGTGTTCCTCGAAAGCAAGATCCTCGGCATAGAAAGCGACGATGATGCATCGAAGGAATATTGGCACTTCGGCTTCCATCAGGAGGCAGACCTGCCGGAATTACTGCTTGCCGGGCGCGAGCGCGCGTATCTCAGCTTCTTCTTCAAGCGCTATTCGTTCGACCCGCGTTCGATCACGGAAACCGATATCGACGAATATGTCCGCTGCTATAGCGGGCTTGGTGGAATGCGCGCCGGTTTCAGTTACTACCGCGCCTTTCCCGAAACCGCAGTGCAAAGCCGCGAACTGGCGAGAACGAAGTTGAAGATTCCGGTCCTTGCCTATGGCGGATCACATTGCATGGGCGAGATTCCGCTTCGCTCGATGAAACTGGTGGCCGAGGATGTGCAGGGTGGCGTCATTCCGGACTGCGGCCACTGGGTACCCGACGAGAAACCGGAATGGATCGCGCGGGAGATCAACAGGTTTCACGGGGTCCAAGGCTGAAAAGACCAGGCCGCATTGTGAGACAACATTTCCAAACTCGCAACTTGACGATGTTACCGATCAGTACCCACGGTCGGGACACGTAACTTTTCGGTCAGTCATATGAAGCTTTCCAAAGCCCGAAACAAGGGAACGCAACGCCCGCACGTCTTCGTTCTGGTGGTCGGGCTCACCTTTCTCTCGCTGCTGGTTTCCGCCGGTGTCCGGGCCACGCCCGGCGTGCTGATGATGCCGTTGCAGGACGCCTTGGGCTGGAGCCGCAGCAGCATTTCCGTCTCCGCCGCCGTGGGGATATTTCTGTACGGGCTCGTCGGGCCTTTCTCCGCCGCCCTCATACAGAAGTTCGGCATCCGCCGCATGCTGATTGGTGCGCTGCTGCTGATCGGTCTATCGACGCTCATGTCACTTGGCATGACGCAGCCCTGGCAGTTCTTTCTGACCTGGGGCGTCCTGACCGGTTGCGGCACGGGTGCGGTGGCAATGGTGCTGGGCGCCACGGTGGTGAACCGCTGGTTCGTGGCCCGGCGCGGCACGATCATGGGGTTGCTGGCGGCCAGCACCGCAACGGGTTCATTACTTTTCCTGCCGGGTCTGGCAGCACTTGCCCATCATTTCGGGTGGCAGGCGCCTGTCATGGCCGTTGCCGCAACCACCCTGATACTGGTGCCCCTTGTTGCTCTTTTTCTGCCCGAACACCCTGCTGATTGTGGACTGGTGCCACATGGGGCGGAACCAGATCATGAGCCGCTGCGCTATACAGACCAGAACCCTTTACGCACGGCCATAACGGCCCTGCTGGTGGCTGCGCGCAAACGAGACTTCTGGTTTCTGTTCGCGACCTTCTTTGTATGTGGCTTCACTACGAACGGGCTGATCGGCACGCATTTCATCGCAATCTGCGCTGACCATGGCATCGGGGAAGTTCCGGCGGCAGGATACCTTGCCATGATGGGAATGTTCGATCTTGTCGGCACCACCCTATCCGGCTGGCTGACAGACCGGCTGGATGCGCGCTGGCTGCTATTTTCCTATTATGGACTGCGGGGGCTGTCGCTGATTGCGCTACCCTTCATCGATTTCTCGCCTGAAAGCCTGATGATCTTCGGGATATTCTACGGCCTCGACTGGATCGCAACGGTTCCGCCAACCCTGCGCCTATCCAACATGGCATTTGGGGAACGCTCTGCCCCGATCGTATTTGGCTGGATCGTGTTCGGGCACCAGATTGGTGCAGCCTGTGCGGCGTCTCTCGCAGGCATGCTGCGACAGGCGCAGGGAAGCTATCAGGACATGCTTGTCCTGGCGGGCGCTGCTGGAATTGTGGCAGCATTTCTTGCCGTAAGCATAGGTAAGGGCCGTGCCCTACGAAAACAGTGAACTGACCGGATCATTAAAGAATATTGCATGATTTTTGGAGGAACCGGATGCCGCTGCCCATCCACGCGCGGCGTAGCCTAAGGGCAACATGGTTCGAACCGCGTGATCTGATTTACGGATCAGGCCCTCCTTCCAACACGTTTCAGGCTTGATCGAACGACAAGGACATGAAACGGCTTAATCAAGACCAGATAAAGACGACCCAGATTATTGTGGCAATGAACGACGGTGGTGACGAGCACCTCGAAATCGCTTCTGTTAACTGGCATTCGGAGCATGATCGAAATCTTGAAATCAAGGTGCCGGTCATTTTCACCAAGTACAAGCTCATTGGCATTACGTGCAAGAACCGGAAAAAAATCGATGGATTTATTTCCCTCCGCCCGCGCCTTACATCGGAGTTCATCCGTTGTTTTTAAACCGAAGCGAGCGACTATATTGTCGCGTATTGCCAGCAGGCCACGAACCCACCAGGCAGGACGATCAAAAATGATACGCGCTATAAGGTCTATGTCGTAGGGCACATCATTATGAGGTGTTATGCTAAAGGAGTCGACAAGGTCGGCGTCCTTGAATGCGCTGGCAATACTGCTTTCTGTAGGCAGATTGACCAACTTCACAGCATTGCCCGCCCCATTCGATATCAGTTTCATCCGAATGTACCGCCCTGACCGCCTTATGCTGGCCCCAACAGGCTTTTATCGAACAATGCCTGAAACTGTACGAATGGACCTAGCGCGACTACCTGCCGATCAAGCAGATGTTCCTGAATCATAGGCAAGCGATCGAGTTCGGAGTGAAGGGCGGCTTCATCTGCCACTTCGTAGATTAGCGTGACGACAGGTGGTCCTGGCGAGGAATAGAACTCGCGGAGCACCCCATTATTATAAGACTCCCAGACCGCCTTGATCTCCGCAACCATGTGCGGTGCGATGTCTTCCACTTTCTTGCCTGCAGCCGGTGTCAGTAAGACCAGGTATTTCATCTCTCTCTCCATTCCAAGTAAAAATTAATATGTGGCGGATGAGGATGTTCTTGAAGCTAATTAACGTTCATGTCAGTGTTGACTGTATGTCCACACCGTCGCTGTCTCCGGGCCTTCTTCAGCTTTTGTGGTTCGTTCGCATCGTTGAAGCGGGCTCATTCGCAGAGGCTGCTCGCCGCGCGGGCGTTACAACTTCAGCCATGTCAAAGGCCCTGACCCGGTTTGAACAAAAGCATGGTGTTCGTCTGCTACACCGAACGACGCATGCCCTCTCGTTGACGGATGAGGGTGACCGTCTGCTTGGCCAGGGTCGTCATTTGCTGGACAGTCTGGAACAGATTGAAACGTCACTCGCTGAATTGGGAAATCAGAGTGCCATCGGACGTGTCCGGATCACCGCTCCAACAGCCTTTGCGCGCGCCTGTATCATGCCCGAACTCCCTGCGTTCCTGCATGCGCATCCTGAAATCAATATCGAGATCCAACTCGGTGACGAAATGGCGGACCTTGCCACACGTGGCATCGATCTCGCTATCCGCTCTGGTAGTCTCGTCGGTCTGCCCGGCCATATCTCTCGCAGGCTATATTCATTCCCCTGGATAGCATGTGCCACTCCCGAATATCTCCGGCTTCATGGCGTGCCAGAAACACCGGCGGATCTGGCAGGGCACAGGCAGATCGGCTTCAGGAACAAGGGGACAGGCCAAATCGATAACTGGCGCTTCGTGTCACCGGTAGACGGGAAGGCCATACGTCATGTTCCCCGGCCAAAGCATGTCTTTGACGATGGTGAGGCCGCCTGGAGCATCGTTCGGGCCGGGTTCGGCATCGGATGGGCACCTGCGTGGCTGGGTCTTGATGATCTTCGCAGTGGCCATGTCGTCGAGATATTAAAGGACTGGCGGATCGCCGAGGCGCCTCTTTCTGCCGTACGTCTGGAGAAACGCCATACGCCTGCGCGCACACAAATCGTTATGGACTTCCTTGCCGCCCTGCCTTCGACTTGGCAGATTTAAAAGTGAGGACGGCCTCGGGCGCGGGATTTTCGCTTCGGGCCTATGCCGGTTCTCCCAGATGTTCCCGCATCCATTGAGTCTCTTCGCTGGGACTGCGGCGGAAATGGCGCCTGAAGTCCCGGCTGAACTGGGCGGGGCTGGCATAGCCGACTTCGGCGGCAATCGCGGCAATCGACCCCTTACGCCGTGCGATCATCAACCTGGCTTCGTGCAGCCGCAGGGCCTTGATGTACTGGATCGGGGTATTCCCGGTAAGGGACTTGAAGCCAGCGTGATAGGAAGGAACGCTCATACCGACCGTTGCCGCAAGTTTCGGCACCGACAATCCTTCATTGTAGCGTTCGCGAATGAGCGACAGGCTCTGCACGATCCTGCCTGTCGTGCCGTTGCGACGCAGGGCCACCATTAGCGAGCCCCCCTGAGGACCGATCAGGACGCGATAATGCAACTCGCGCAGTAATCCTGGACCAAGAATGGCGAGTTCCTGCGGATGATGGAGAGCATGAAGCAGACGCTGGAGCACATCAGCAACAGAAGGCATCATCCGGCTGGAAACCAGACTTCTTGCCTTCTCCCTCTCCTCATGACCGACCTGCCCTTCCAGCATGGTCACGATTTCAGCGGCAAGGTGCAGGTCAAAATCGAAGTAGATGGCAAGCAGAGGCTGACCGGGACTGGCTTGCGAGGCCATTCGAAAAGGCACGGGGACCGAAACGGCAAGATAGTGGTCGGCGTCATAGCGGTAGACCTCGCCATTGAGGAAGCCCTGCTTGGACCCTTGCAATACGAAGACCGCACCGGGACGATAAAGGACCGGTACATCTTCAAGAATGGTCTCGGAACGCAGGATGCGGATACAAGGCAAGGGCGTGGCGTTGTAGCCATGTCGCGGTGCAAGTTCAGCGGCCAGCGCGATGAGCGGAGAGGATGCGGGTTGAGAATTCATAGTATCGAGCAAGAAAATCAGAGGAAATGCGATAGGGAACGCATTAATAAGATATTATTGATCAAGTCTTGAATACAATCAAGCAGAGCAGAACCATGCCAGAGCAGACTTTTTTCATCACGGGCGCCAACTCGGGGCTGGGGTTTGCCATTGCCCGAGCCGCCCTTGATGCGGGCCACAGGGTAATCGGGGCAGTCCGGTCAGAAACCGCAAGGGCCTCGTTACTGGAACGACTACCAGATGCCCGCGCGGTCCTTTGTGATGTCACCGCGTTCGACCGCATTCCCGCCATCGTCGCACAGGCAGAAGAAGACCACGGCCCGGTCGACGTGCTCATCAACAATGCGGGCTATGGACATGAAGGGGTTCTGGAGGAATCCCCTCTCGAGGAAATGCACCACCAGTTCGACGTCAATGTCTTTGGTGCGGTTGCGGTCGCCAAAGCCTTCCTGCCGCGTTTTCGCGAACGGCGCAGAGGGTTCATCGTGAACGTGACATCAATGGGTGGTCTGATCACGATGCCCGGCATAGCGTATTACTGTGGCAGCAAATTCGCCCTGCAGGGGATTTCCGAAGTCATGCGCGCGGAAATGGCGCCCTTCGGTGTTCATGTCACGGCGCTGTGCCCCGGATCATTCCGCACGGACTGGGCCGGGCGTTCGATGGTCAGGACCGAGCGCTCGATTGCGGACTACGACACTCTGTTCGATCCCATCCGGGCTGCTCGACACGAAAAGGACGGCAGGCAGTTGGGCGATCCGGCGAAACTCGCCGCCGCAGTGCTTCAGCTTGTTGCGTCGGACGCGCCGCCTCCGCAACTCCTTCTGGGCAGTGACGCCCTGCGTCTGGTGCGTGAACGTCTCTCCCGCCTGGAAAGAGAAATTGCGGATTGGGAGGACCTGACCCGATCGACGGACGGCTGACGTTTTCACACGCCACTGTTCGCTGACGGTGGTCCAAATCTGACCACGCCCTGCATCATGTTACCGGGATGGCAGTTGTCACGTGCTGACGCCCTGCCCTTCGCCAGAACGCTCACCCTTCGGGCCGCGAACCTGCGATCAGAACATCAACAAGACGTTTTGCACGCGGCTCCCAGCCGGGACCTGTCGCGTAGTTCGAGACGCCACCGAGGGCGCACAGCAGATCTACCGGTTCGATGTCAGGCCGGATATCACCGCTTTGCGTGGCACGGGTGACAAGCCCGCCAATCGCGGCGGTGAGAACGGTGCGGGAATCCGCATAGATCGCGTCCGTTCCGCCAATCAGGCTGTTCAGCGCGGGGGCGATCACCTGCTTGGTCGCGATGTAATCCACAAACAGGTTCAGCCACGCGCGCAGCGCTTCAACGGGCGCATGAGTCTCCGCCAGATGGGTGGCTGCCGCTGCGAGCCTGTTCAGTTCATCACGATAGACCGCCTCGATCAGGGCCTCGCGATTGGCGAAATGGCGATACAGCGTGCCAATCCCCACGCCGGTACGCCGCGCAATTTCATCCAGGGGAATGTCGATTTCGCCTGATCCAAAGGCAGTTCTAGCCGTTTCCAGCAGGCGTTCGCGATTTTTACGTCCATCGCTGCGTGGCCTGCGCTGGCGCGTCTGGTCCTCTTTCACGTCTTTCCCTCTTGTTAAACGGATGAATGCTCCGTATATAAATAAGCGGAGCATGCTTCCACATAACTCCCCGGGCGCCCATTCCGCAAGGAATGGCGTTCCCTTCATGCTGGAGGCCTATCATGGCACAGACTATGACACAGCAGTTTGGCGCGACATCCACAACCGAGGATGTCCTGCACAATGTTTCCCTTGCCGGCAGGCGCGTCCTTGTAACCGGCGTTTCAGCGGGACTGGGCGTTGAGACAGCGCGTGCGCTAGCAGCCCACGGGGCCACGGTTGTGGGGGCCGTACGCAACCTTGCGAAGGCGGAACACGCCACCGCACAGGTAAGAACTGACGCGGAAAAAGGCGGCGGATCGCTTGAACTGCTTGAACTCGACCTTGCCGATCTCGCCAGCGTTCGTGCCGCAACGGACCGCCTGAATGCGGCAGGCAGACCGTTCGATCTGGTCATTGCCAATGCAGGCGTGATGGCGACCCCTTTCGGGCATACGAAGGACGGGTTCGAAACCCAGTTCGGCACCAATCATCTGGGGCATTTCGTGCTGGTCAACCGGATTGCCGGCCTACTGCGGGCAGGCTCCCGCCTGGTCAATCTTTCCTCCGCCGGGCATCGCTTTTCGGATGTCGATCTTGCCGATCCGAACTTCGCACATACGCCGTACGACCCCTGGGTTGCTTACGGCCGCTCAAAGACCGCCAATATCCTGTTCGCGGTTGCGTTCGATGCCCGGCACAAGGCGCAGGGCATACGGGCCACTGCCGTGCACCCCGGCGCAATCATGACGGAACTCGTGCGGTACCTACCAGAGGGCGCACTGGACGCAATGGAAGCACAGATCAACGCGCAGGCTGCTGCCGCAGGCAAGCCACCATTCGAGTTCAAGACAGTTCCGCAGGGCGCTGCGACCTCTGTATGGGCTGGCGTCGTTGCAGCCGCCGATGCGGTAGGCGGCCATTATTGCGAGGACTGCCACGTCGCACCGGTCATTCCCAATGACGCGCCCAAAGGACTGCTTGATGAGGGTGTGCGTGCCTATGCCGTCGATCTGGCCCATGCCGAGGCATTGTGGGCAAAAAGCGAGGAAATGGTCGGAGAGCGGTTCGCATCGTAACCGCCACCTGCATGACAGCCTGATCTGAAGAGGCATCAATGCCTGCCAGATCAGGCCCTCCCCTATGAATGAACTGACCATCCTCCTGCCTGTCGATCCGCTTTAGATGCTCGGCATATCGGCAGATTGCGTTTCCTTTGTTATTCTTCAGGCTTCTTTCTTTTCGTCTGTAGAACGGCATCAGTATCGACTTCATCAAGCAATAGTTTTTCTTCAGTGATGCCTGCCCTTTGTCCGGTCGTCACTGAAAGAAGCATCGCAGCCGATCCCGGGAACATCAACCTGTACAGGGCAAAGTGGCGCTGCGCTTGATGGTCAGTCGAACGAACGTCCGGATGAGTAAATAATCAATTGAAAGGACAGGCATATGCCTAAAATCTGGTTTGTAACCGGCAGTTCACGTGGCCTTGGCCGCGACATTGTCGAGGCCGCCCTGTCGGCCGGTGATAGCGTCGTTGCAACGGCGCGCAAGCCCGCTGATCTCGATGCGCTGGTCGCTCAATATGGTGAGCGCATATTGCCTCTGCCCCTTGACGTTACCGACGCCCAAGCAGCCCAAGTTGCTGTCCTGCAGGCAAAAGAGCACTTCGGCCACATTGATGTCGTGGTCAATAACGCAGGCTATGCCAATACGGCCTCGGTCGAGGACATGACGATCGAAGACTTCACCCAGCAGGTCCAGACGAACTTCTTTGGCGTCGTCTATGTCAGCAAGGCTGTTCTTCCCATCCTGCGCGAGCAGGGGTACGGCCATATCTTCCAGATAGCTTCAGTCGGCGCGCGTATCACGGTTCCCGGTCTGGGTGCCTATCAGGCCGCCAAATTCGCGGTGCGTGGCTTTTCTCTGGTTCTGGCGCAGGAAATGGCACCGCTCGGCGTCAAGGCCACAACGATCGAACCGGGCGGGATCAGAACTGACTGGGCTGGTTCTTCCATGAAAATCCCGCCAATCAGTGCACCCTATGAACAGACAGTCGGGGCCTTTGCAAAGATGATACGTAAGAGTTCGGGCCATCAGAGTTCGGACCCCGCCAAGATCGCCAGCCTGATTGTCGGTCTGGCGAACCGGGCGGACGCACCGGCGGAACTGCTGGTTGGTGTCGATGCGGTTGACTATGTGAAACGGTCTGACGAAGCCGTGACGGAGAATGACCGTAAGTGGCATGACCTTTCGATCACGACCACGGCGGACTGATGGATGTTGTCTCTCCGGTTAGCAAAGGTAACGGACGAATAAGTCAGGCCTCAGGCGTCGGTGCCGATCGCATGGTGAGGCGGGTCGGGACCGGCTTTTTCAAAATCGGGATCACTGATCGGTAGTTTTGCCTAGGCAAAGCTTCAGCCTGTCGATCAGCCAGCGACCCGCACGCCCCGGCGGCTCGGCCGTGGGATAAACGACCGTCATGGGCATATCCACGCCTCCCCTGGAGATGTTGTCGATACGGAGTTCGACCAGTCGGCCGCTTTCGATATCGGCCTGAACGGTGTGCGACGGCATCCCGCCCCAGCCCAGGCCACCAAGAAGAAAATGATGCTTGGCGTAGAGATCCGCGAGCCGCCATGTCAGCGGAGACATCACGCCGCGTTCCTTGCCAGCGGACAATTCGGTCCGGTCGGTCAGTACGAGCTGGACGTGGCGGGCCAGTTCTTCCTTGGGAATAACACCGTCAATCTGCGCCAGAGGATGGTCATGGGCTGCCACGATCAGGAAACGGATATCCCCCAGCGCCTCGCTGGACATGGAGGCGGGCAGATCAGGAAGGGGTCCTGCAATGCCAATGCTGGCCCGACCATCGAGAAGCGGCTGAAACACGCCGCCAAGGGCCTCGACATACAGCCGCAAGGGCGTGTGTGGAAATGTCTCGCGGAATTTCGCGGCCACGGCTGTGATGCGGTCCATCGGGAAGAACACGTCCACCACGACCGACAGTTCAGGTTCCAGTCCCGACGCCATGCCCTTCGCCCGCGCCTTCATGAAGTCCACATTCGCGACCACGCCGCGCGCATCGGCCAGCAGCACCCGGCCGGCGGGCGTCAGTTGCGGGTAACGACCTGCCCGGTCGAAGAGCACAATCCCCATCTGCGCCTCAAGTGTTGCGATCATTTCACTGACCGCTGATTGCGACCGGTGCAGCAGCCGGGCGGCCGCCGAGAAGCTGCCCTCATCACTGGCGGCAATAAAGGTGCGCAGTTGATCCAGTGATACGCCGTCCAGCATGGGGCCTCCCGATCCATCGTTACAGCCGGTATTATATATCGGAATATAGCGACTTTATAGATGGATAAATCCATGGGACATGCTGGATCATGTTCAGGGCAACCTGTCCAATTCCTCTGCGGAGATGACCACGATGAAGATCCTGCATATCGATTCCAGTATTCTCGGCAACCATTCGGTCAGCCGTCAGCTTTCGGCAGAAACTGTCGCGCAGCAGAAGGCCGCGCACCCGGACGCCACCATCACCTATCGGGATCTTGCTGCAAATCCCATCCCCTATCTGACTGGCGAGCATATGGCGGCATTCCAGGGGGCACCGGTAACGGACGCCGCACTCGCCGATGATCTGGCGACCGGCAACGGATATATCGATGACCTTCTGGCCGCCGACATCATCGTTATTGGCGCACCGATGTACAATTTATCTGTTCCCGCCCAGCTCAAATCCTGGATCGATCGTGTGGTCGTTGCGGGCAGGACGTTCCAGTATGGCGCGGCCGGCCCCAAAGGTCTGCTTCCAAAGGGCAAGAAGGCGTTCATCATCTCGACACGCGGTGGGGTCTATACGGGGGACAGCCCGGCCGCCGCTCTGGATTATCAGGAGAAGTATCTCGGCACTGTCCTCGCATTCATCGGCCTGACAGATGTCACCTGGATACGCGCTGAAGGACTGGCGCTGGGGCAGGACGCAAAAGATGCCGCCATTGTGCAGGCCCAGGGCGAAATCGTCGGTCTTCCAGTCTGAATACCCTTTTATCTCACAGGAATAAGCCCCATGATCAAACGTCATTTTGCCACGTCCGCCCTTATGGCGGCCGTCGTATTCGGCGCGGTTTCACAGGCTTCCGCCCAGCAGGTTGCCAGCACCGATCCGTCAGCGGTGAAGGCTGGCACCTACAAGGTCGAGCCCTATCACACGCAGGTCGGCTTTACCCTCTCGCATATGGGTTTCAGTAATTTCTCCGGTTTTTTCACGGGCGCATCCGGTTCGCTCACGATTGATCCTGCCCATCTTTCAGCCACCAGCCTTGATGCCACGATTCCAGTGCAGTCAGTCGACACCACGGTGCCGAAGCTCGATGGCGAACTGAAAAGTGCGCAGTGGTTCGATGCCGACCAATTCCCCAACGCGACGTTCAGATCGACCCGGGTTGTCCGGACCGGTGCGAATACCGCGAACATCACCGGCAACCTGACCCTGCACGGCGTGACAAAGCCGATCACGCTCAAGGCCCGTCTGGTCGGCAGCGGGACCAACCCGCTCGACAAGATGTTTACCGTAGGCTTTGAAGCGACCGGCACGATTGTCCGTAACGAGTTTGGCGTCAAACAGTACGTGCCGCTCGTGGGTGATAATGTAACACTGACGATCGCCGGCGCGTTCGAGTTGCAGCAGTAAACAGCAATCAGCGCCATGGTCTGTTGAGCGATATACGCATCTGGCGATCATCCTTCACTGGATCATGGCACCCCTGGTATCGCAGGCCCGGTTCTCATCGGCTATGATTCAAGGCAGTCTCACGCCAGATGCAACGTTCCGTCTCTATCAGCTTCCTAAATCGATCGGCATCACGGTTCTTCTGGCTGCAGTGGTGCGGCTGGCATGGCGTTTCGCGCCACGGGCCACCACCGCTGCCACAGACAATTCCACAAGGTGAAAAGACGGGGCAGGCCCATACAGGCCACATCATGCTTTATGCCGCGCTGTTCATGATCCCGATAACGGGCTGGGCACTGGTATCCAGTTCTTTGTTCGGTATCCTGAGCGTACGGAGTGGTACCATGGTCATTCGGCGCAGCTTTTCAACTGGATCATCGGAGACAAACTGAAGGTCCACATCGGGGGCACATACCTGCTGGCAGACGCAGCATCGCAACTGGTTGCGGGTTAGGCGGCTCCGATTTGAACCTGTGAAATCAGCCCATTGATTTATTTGTGTTTTATAGACGCCCCACCATGCGGCCAAACAAAAAACCCCACGAACCTATTGGTTTCGTGGGGTTTTCGATGAGATCGTTGGTTGCGGGGGCAGGATTGGTTCTCAGCTTGCGGCAACCGCAAGTTGAGAACAAAGCGGGATTAATAGGCTGTTTTAATGCACTTTTTCTGCACACGCATGACCTCTCACTGAAATAAATGCCCCTTATCCTCGTAAAGCGTAAAGCTTATGCATCGAGAGCTATGTCAGCTTCCCCCCCATTGCAGTCGTGATTTCCGGTAGATGACGGGGACGCCGTGTTCCGGAACGAGGGGCTAGGTGTCTCTGGGATTGGATGGGATCCCGCGTGGGAAGTGGTGATCAGAGGAAGAGGGCGGCTTCGCCTTTGCTGAACTGCCCCGGGTTTACCGGAGAGCTATTTGTTCAGTAATCAGGCAGCGATATCAAGTATATTCTGATCTGCATAGAAGGCTCGTTCGGCTTCGGCGGGCGGCCTGTAGCCGATTGGCGCCAGCAGGCGTCGGTTATTGTACCAGTCCACCCATCTGAGGGTTTCCCATTCGACCTGCACCATGGATTTCCATGGCCCCAGATGATGGATGACCTCGGCCTTGTATAAACCGTTGATGGTCTCAGCCAGTGCATTGTCGTAGCTATCACCAATCGTGCCGACCGAGGCGTCGATGTCAGCCAGCGCCAGGCGTTCGGTATATCGGATCGACAGGTATTGTGATCCACGGTCCGAATGATGGATCAGCGCCTCGTTTCCCGCGGGCTTTCGTTGCCAGATGGCCTGTTCAAGGGCATCGAGCACGAACTGGGTGGTCATGGACGTCGAGACTTTCCAGCCCACGATCCTGCGGGCGAACACATCAATGACGAACGCCACATAGACCATGCCATTCCAGGTCTGGACATAGGTAAAGTCCGAGACCCAGAGCTGGTTGGGGGCCTCAGCCCGGAACTGCCGGTTGCCCCTGTCATCGGGACAGGGGCGCGCCGTATCCGGACGGGTCGTGATGACCTTCCGGCCCCGGATTACACCCTTCAGACCCATCTGCCGCATCAGGCGCTCAACAGTGCAGCGCGCAACCTGCCGCCCTTCACGCTTCAGGCTGTGCCAGACCTTACGTGCACCATAAACAGCACGATTGTCCTGCCAGATCCGACGGATATGTTCCATCAACTCCCTATCGCGCCGCGCACGCGGGCTGACCCTGACCGGATCTCTTGCTATGGCCGCCTGCTGGTAAAACGTGGACGGGGCAATCGGCAGAACGCGACAGATTGGCTCGCTCCCGTAATCGGCACGGTAGGCTTCAATAAACGCGATCATTTGTGAAACGGGCGGTCGAGCTCCGCCAGAGCAAAATAAGCCGAGGCCTTCTTAAGGATCTCATTGGCCTGACGCAGTTCACGGACCTCACGCTCCAGCGCCTTGATCCGTGCTGTCTCGGCCGTGGTCGGCCCCGGTTGCGCCCCAGCGTCCCGTCGGGCCTGCTTCCACCAGTCGTGCAGGCTGTCGCCCGAGCAGCCCAGCTTGCCACCAATCTCGCGACAGGCCGCCGATAGGCTTGCGTAATCCGATCGATGCTCGTCCAGAAGGCGCACAGCGCGCTCACGGAACTCAGGCGAATAACGCGATGTCTTCTTCTCTGCCATAGGGCTCATCTTCCGAGAGTTTTACTCTCCGGTAAACCCGGGGCAGTTCACCACCGATCCCGTTATCGGTCGGCTGGTCGATCGCGGCCTCGACGATGAACTGCGCGGCACGGCCTATGCGGTGATCGACGGGATTGATGGTAGCACGCACCATGTCCGCCTGCCGCACCTCGAAGCCGCCGGTGACGGGGCAGTCGGTTCCATCGTGGAACTGCGGCATTTTACCGACAAACAGGGACGTAACCGTGGCGCGCTGGCCGTGCGCTCGGACGTCACTTTGGAGCGGCAGGTGACGGCGGATGGCGCGACTTGGCTCGATCGGCAGGTCATTGCGCGAGAGCCTCTTGCCCTGGCGTCTATCGGGTTCGGCGCTGAGGTGCGCGAGGCGATGGAAAAACGCTCGGATCATCTCGTGGAGCAGGGGCTGGCCAGCCGCGACGGCGGAAGCATCCGCTACGCCCGGAACCTGATCGCCACGCTGCGCCAGCGCGAGCTGGACGCGCTGGGCCGGAGCCTCACCGGTAAGTCGGGGATGCCGTTCCGGCGGAGCGGGGAAGGCGATCCCGTCACGGGCACCTACCGCCAGCGTTTCAATCTGACGTCAGGCCGGTTCACGATGATCGATGACGGGCTGGGCTTCGAGTTGGTGCCATGGTCGCCGTCGCTGGAAAAGCAGCGAGGGCGGGAGGTGTCGGGAATCATGCGCGGCGATGGGGGGATCGACTGGTCATTCGCGCGCAAGCGGGGGGTGGGTCTATGAGCGGAAAATCAAGATTTCTGTAAGGGTGTTTGTTGAGTGGCGTGACAAACGAAATGCTCATTCAACATTCGTCTCACGCCTCTCGGAACATGCTACTGGTTAACGTCGCCTGCGTGACCATTTGGAACTTCGTGGTCAGAGAATAATCCTGCTGATGTCAAAAATGTATATGTAACGTGAAAAAATCTATTCACGATGCGAGATGGTTAAAAGATGACCGCCCGATGAATCGGATGATCGGCAGGAAAGGTATTGTTAAAAGCTGCCAGTAGCTCTGTTCCAAAACGATAACCTTCATCCTTGAGTTCACGAAATTTCTGGTCTGTGTCTCGATTTTCCTTCGAGATTGTCTCAAGATGGCTGCGCATTTCCTTGTTATCGATTTGACTGAGAAACCTATTATAGCTTGTTACAAGTTCTTGCGTATTTGCCTTGCCGCAAATATGCTCAATGCGTTTGAGTGGCGGTATGGAGAAAAGACTTTCGAGAGTTTCGATTTTTTCTCTCTGATTTCGGTTGTGGGTCATGGCGACGCTAAACAGGCCGCTCGCGTAGATAAGTTTGCGAGAAAAGACGAGCTTAATATTTCGGATTGCCCATGGCTTGCCAGACTCCTGGGTCTTAAAAGCGTAATCGACGGTTATCGTTCTCCAATATCGAATGATATCATTTAGGAGATATTGAGCAATGTGGCGGTCATCTCGCGTTTCAGATACATACCGTTCAATAATATCGCGCCTGATACTCTTGAATTCCGTATCATTTGTCAAATACTCGCCTTCAAGTAGGTAAAGCATTCTTCTTGTAATGGTCTGATTTGTGTCCTTGTCGCCGCCAAAGTTGTTAAGTAGATCATTTATTTGAATAAGAGATTCAAACGCACCGCCTGCGGCTGGTGGCTTTGTGACGACTTTAGCTATTGCGTCCTTGGCTCGCGTAAACCATTCAGATTCGCTACGATCGAGAGCTGGGACGAGGACATAGAAGTCTAAGTCTGACCCGACAGTGGCTTCGCGTCGAGCATACGACCCGCAGGTTAAGGCGATTGCCTCGGGAGGAATAATAGACTTGAGAGATTCACGTAGACGCTCAAGAGCGGTGTTGGATGTTTCAGTAGTCTTGTCGTAGGTCGAGATCATGAAAAAAATCCGGAATCGAAGGAGAGGATAGGTCGTTCGCAGTGGTAGGACTGGGCGCCTTCATCACCCTGTTCTCTTTTCTCTGCGTATACCGATATTTATCGTCACGTAAGTAAAAATCAAAACGATGATCAACCGAGAACAATCTCGCTTTGTAGGGTATTTCCTGTGTCGAAGACCGAGCCGCGCGCGAATGCAATTTGAATTTCAGGAGTAACATTTTTAGATCAGGTAGTTTTTTGAATATCTGTTTTTCTGTTAAAAAATAATCATCTCGATTAAGACATGAAATGTTGTTCAAGACGAGAGATTCACAAAGGTAGTCAGACGCTACGCCGAATTCCGACCGCACGATGAAACGATATGCGTGATCCTTGTATTCCCAGAACCTATCGACAATCTGCATGTCAGTAGATGTAGAGCGATTATAAGATGCAAGGACGACCTTTTCTGGACTAAGGGCGTTTGCATGGGGTTTGACGTAAGTCCAAGATCTCAATATTCCTTCGATCGTATCGAAGTTGATGGGACCATTGAAAAAACCATCAAAACGCTCAGTCTGCCCATTAGCTATGGAAAGCACCTCTTCGGGGTCAAGACCGTGTGATAACAGGATGTCTATGATCTCGCGACCGTAGGGCGACCGTCCGAGGATTATGTCGGCTCCAGCGATGTGATGGTCAATTCCGAAAGAGCGTTTAAAAGCGTTTTCAAGAGTATGAGAGAGGGGTGCATGGCCAATGTCATGGAGAAGCGCTGCAACCCATGCGAGGCGCCCCTCTTTGGGAGCCAGTCCTTTAACATCTGCGTAGAGTTTGGCAAGCTTAGCGACGCCGAGGCTATGCTGCAGGCGAGTGTAGCGCCTATTACCAGGAGCACCGTTGGGATAACGTACGAGAAAATAATCTATGCCGCCGAGAAAGCGGATATCTGCAAGGCGCCTGAATGCAGATGTCGACACGAGTTCGTAAAATAATGAATCGGAAACGGTATCGCGTGTTGGGACCGATTGTAAGTAATCAAAAGATTCTGGTCTTTCTCCATTCGTCACTTCGGTCGATGACTCGAAGCTAAGTGGTATGTCGAGGTTCACCAATTCATTCCTTTGTCTGATCTGCCTAAGGTTCGTAGATCATGACTCGCACATTCTTTCTAAGCCTACCCGGCTGTAAGGCAATAGGCTATCATAGTGCAGCGATTAAGTCAGTGGCATTTAGATGTTCCACTATCCAGATTATGCGACGAAATCTTAGTTGCCATCCGACTGTATGGGATGGTCGGAGCAGAGGCTCCGTCTCCCTCATGCCCTGCTGACCAGTTTGTCCAGCGCCCTTATGATCTTATCCTGATCGCGTTCGGCCAGGACGCCGACGGCGGTTCCAAGCTGCGCGGCGGGGACAGTCGCCAGGTCGAACGGGTTGGCGAAGACGTCCTCTCCCTCAACATGGAGATGCGGCGTCAGTGGGTGATCCGGCGGGGCACTGCCGGACCGTCTAACGAGCGGCATGACGACGCGGCCCACGCTGCGCTCCAAGCGATTGCTCTGGACCTGGACGACGAACGGGATATCCCGGTTACGGCCGGGGTTTCGGTAGATCGCGAATTGCGGCATCGGATCAGAGCATCGAGAATTCGTCGCTCAGGAAGCCGTGCCGTGTGTGCAGATCGTTCACAGCGTCGATCACACCGTCGAGCCTACGCTGTTCGTCCTCGCGCTGCTGACGCGCGGATTGCAGGTAGTCGCCCAGCAGGATTTCGACCGTCGCCGAGAGGTTAGGCGTCACTTCCCGGACCTGCGCCAGCAGATCGGTGTTGAGCGACAGATTGACCGGGCGGCGGGGGGCGCTTCGGTCATAGGAAACGCCGGGGCTGGTGCGGCTGGGCATAATCCGACTCCTTATGCGCATACCGTGCGCATGAAATAAGGATGCCGACGCCTGACCGCAACGCGCAAGTATTTTTTCGCTCCTGCCCGCTCCGGTACGATGGGTGCCGGATCATGCTTGCACGCCGAAAAATGCCGGTTCTTCGCTGTCTCCCATGACAAGGGGAGGGATCAATGGACCAGCCGGGAACGCGCATCCAGTGAGGGCAGGCGCTGCTGGTCCTGTCCATGATCGTGCTGTCCTGGTGGACAGCGACCCAATGGACGGCCTGGGCATTGGCCTTCCAGCCGGAACTTGGCCTTCCGTGGTTTACGGTCCTGCATCGCTGGCCAGTCTATGCCCCGCCGCTGTTCTTCTGGTGGTGGTACGAGTTCGACGCCTACGCGCCGGCGGTGTTCGCGCGCGGCGCCTGGATCGCGGGTTCCGGCGGGGTGCTGGCCTTCGCGGCGGCGGTGGCACTCTCCGTCCACCGTGCCCGCGAGGCGAAGCGCGCGGCGACCTATGGCTCGGCCCGCTGGGCCGAGGACGCGGAAATCCGCGCGGGGGGGCTGCTGGGCGAGGATGGGGTGGTGCTGGGCCAATACCGCCGGGCCTATCTCCGGCACGATGGTCCCGAGCACGTCCTGACCTTCGCGCCCACCCGCACCGGCAAGGGGGTGGGGATGGTGATCCCCACGCTCCTGACCTGGCCGGGTTCAGCCATCATCCATGACATCAAGGGCGAGAACTGGCAGATTACCGCCGGTTTCCGTAATCGCTTCGGGCGGGTGCTGCTGTTCGATCCGACCAATCCGTCCTCGTCGGCCTACAATCCGCTGCTGGAGGTCCGGCGCGGGGCGTCGGAAGTTCGTGACGTGCAGAACATTGCCGACATCCTGGTCGATCCCGAGGGTTCGCTGGAACGGCGCAACCACTGGGAGAAGACCTCCCATGCCCTGCTGGTCGGTGCGATCCTGCATGTGCTCTACGCCGAGGACGACAAGACCCTCGCCGGGGTGGCGAAATTCCTCTCCGACCCGAAGCGGTCGATCGAGGCAACCCTGTCTGCCATGATGCGGACATCGCATCTCGGGAAGGCAGGGCCTCACCCCGTCGTGGCGTCCGCTGCGCGGGAACTGCTCAATAAATCAGACAATGAGCGCTCCGGCGTTCTCTCTACCGCCATGTCGTTTCTCGGCCTCTACCGCGATCCGGTGGTGGCCACCGTGACCAGTCGTTGCGAATGGCGGATCGGCGATCTGCTGGAGGGCGACCAGCCTGTTTCGCTGTATTTCGTCATCCCGCCTTCGGATATCAGCCGCACCAAGCCGCTGATCCGCCTGATCCTCAACCAGATCGGGCGGCGGCTGACGGAAGATCTGTCCGGTCGGGAGGGGCGGCGTCGCCTGCTGCTGATGCTCGACGAGTTTCCCGCCCTCGGCCGTCTGGATTTCTTCGAGAGCGCGCTGGCGTTTATGGCGGGCTATGGGATCAAGGCGTTCCTGATCGCCCAGAGCCTGAACCAGATCGACAAGGCTTATGGGCAGAACAACAGCATCCTGGACAATTGCCATGTCCGGGTCAGTTTCGCGACTAACGATGAACGGACCGCGAAGCGCGTGTCCGATGGTCTGGGGGTGGCGACCGAAATCCGGTCGCAGAAGAACTATGCCGGCCATCGGTTATCTCCCTGGCTCGGGCACCTCATGGTCTCGCGTCAGGAAAGCGCGCGGCCCCTGATGACGGTGGGCGAGGTCATGTAGCTTCCGGCACGGGAGGAAGTGGTCATGGTGGCGGGGTGTCCGCCCATCCGGACGCGCAAGGCGCGGTATTTCCGGGATCGTCGCTTCGTCGAGCGCATCCTGCCGCCGCCCGATCCGGCACAATTGCCACGACCGGTCCGGCCTGATGACTGGAGTGGCTGCGCGCTTCCTGCCACCCCGCCGCCGGAGAAAACGTCGGCGGCGGAGCCTGACAAGCCCGACGATGCCGACAGCGATGAATCGCTCGGCACGGGGCGGAAATGGTCGCGCGAGCATGACCCGGCTGATGCCGGCAAGCACAGGGCGCGCACCGCCCCTGACCTCTTTGGAGAAGAACTGCCACCGGATCCGGAAGCACGCGATCGTGCCGACCTGACGCGGATCGCCCGGCAGGCCGGGCTCGACCGTGGCAACGATCTCGGGCTGTGAGGGCATGATGAGAACTTCCCCCAAGAAGGCGCGGCTGTCGGTCTATCTTGAGCCGAAGCTGCTGGACGCCCTTACCGCCCATGCGGCGCGGCGCGACCTGTCTCTGTCCCTGGTGGCGGAGGCCGCCATTGCATCCTTCCTGTCGCCCGATGCCGATGAGCGGCGGGAAGCGGCGATGAGTCGCAGGCTGGACCGCCTTGACCGACAGATCGCCCGGATGGAGCGCGATATCGGGATCAGCCTTGAGACGCTGGCCCTGTTCATTCGCTACTGGATGACGGTCAGCCCACCCTTGCCGGAACCAGCGGCCGCTGCGGCACGCTCACAAGGGGCGGAACGTTACGAGGCGTTCGTGGCCGCCCTTGGCCGACGACTCAGTCGGGGGCCATTTTTCCGGCACGAGATCCCGGAGGATGTGCCTCCCACATCGGAATCATGACGTCCGCAGTCAGCAAGTAAAAAACCGCATCCGTTACGATCCTGTACGATCGCAGGAAAATGCTGTTGAAAACGGGAGAAAACAGCACTCTCTAATGATCCCCGTCGTCTGGTCTTTATCGACAAAACCAACCTTTCCGCGAAGATATCCCGCCTATGTCGCCGCGCTTTACGCGGAGAACGCTGTCGGGCTGGCGTTCCTCATGGCCATTGGAAAACTACGATTTCATCGCCGGCCTGCCCCTCACGGGCATGACCGCCCCTTTCGTGCATGAGGGTGCTATGAACGGCGATATTTTTCAGGCCTATATCGAGCATGTTTTCGTGCCGACGCTGAGTCCGAGCGATATCGTCGTCCTAGGCTCAGGACTCATTCTTTGAGATAGAAGATGAAGCTTGCTGCGATGTGGATTGCAGACATGAATGTATGAGCGCAGCGGTCGTATCTGGTCGCCACACGTCGCCAGTCTTTCAGCTTTGCGAACATGTTTTCGATCAGATGGCACTTTTTATACAGATGCCAGTTGTAAGGCGGCTTTGATTTCCGGTTCTTTTTCGGGGGATACAGGCAGTGATATTGCGTTCTGCAAGCGCTAACCTGATCCGGTTGCTGTCATAGCCGCTGTCCCCGATGACTTCTTCCGTCTCGTCGGAGAGATCTGCCAGCAGCACGTCTGCGCCCTTGAAGTCACTGACCTGACCTGCTGTCAGATGCAGGCGAACAGGCCAACCCTGACCATCGCACACGGCATGGAGTTTTGAGTTCAGACCACCTTTTGTCCGCCCGATATGACGGGGAAAAGCCCTTTTTTGAGCAGGGACGCCGATGTCCGGTGCGCTTTGAGATGTGTCGCATCGATCATCAGGCGCTTCGAACAGCCAGCCTGCTCTGTCAGGGCGACGAAGATCCGGTCAAAGACACCCAGGCGGCTCCACCGGATGAAGCGATTATACAAAGTCTTGTGCGGACCATACGCTTTCGGGGCGTCTTTCCACTGAAGGCCGTTGCGGATCACATAAACGATCCCGCTCAGAACACGCCGGTCATCCACGCGTGGCACTCCGTGTGCCAGAGGGAAAAATGGCTCAATCCGCTTCATCTGGCTCTCAGATAGCAAAAATACCTCACTCACAGCCTCACCTCCATCGGTAAGCCTGTGAAGCACAACAGCTCGCTCAGTTCAATAAATTAATAGGTCCTGAGCCTAAGTTTCACGCTATGAAAAATGGCGGGAAACGTGTGCATGGGTCGGCACTATGCCGGTTTACGAATGCCTCAGACACGATGATTATCGCAGAGCATCACAGTGTCTGGGAAAAACCTGATGGTACATTGATAGATATCACACCGCCAGCTTCGGGCGGAGGCGCGACGCTTTTTGTTCGTGACGACACTGCATCAATAGAAGAATCTGAAGAGGGTTTTCTTTTAAGATCTGACAGGACAGATATAGAAGGATTACTCATGCTTCGAGGTCGGCCGACTGAAGAAGAATTTTGGCTTTTCAAGATAAAAGATTCTCCTGAAACGGCGAGTTATGCTTCGTCGATTGGTTTTGATTGGGCCTGTTTTCCCACCAATTCCTGAAAGTATTTTAAGCCGAGAGGAGTTCATTGGTTGCAGTAAGGGATCAGGTGCAGGCAGAAAAAAGAGCATCGAAATAGTCTATTAAGCCCGCTTTATTCTCACCTTGCGATTGTCGCAACTTGAGAAGCAATCCTGCCCCCGCAACCAACGACATATAGAAAACCTCGCTAAGTCTCTGACTCGGCGGGGTTTTTTGTTGATCCACACATCAGGCGCCCATCGAATACATAATCATTTCAACCACTTGGCTTCGGTAGGTTCAAATCGGGGGCCAATGAACCCGCAACCAACTGCTCCAGACACTGGCGTACAAGAGCGTGCTCCGACGTGCCAGGGCTTACCTGGGCGTAGGAGAAAGAGCGAGGGAGGGGACAGGAGGCAGCCGAGGGGAACGCGAGAACTCCCTCGACGAGGGCTACGTCGGGATGACGGCAATGGGGAGAGAGCGGAATGTCCAGTTTCCGCGCAGACCTCAAAATAACGGACATTCATTGGGGCTGCTGTCGGCTTTCGATTGTTCCCAGTGGAAACGAGGCCTGTACAAGTTTTAGAACGAGTGTCCACTGCCATCTTGATGGTTTTTATCTACAATTCCTACTCTATTTTTTATATTTGTAGTAATTATCTATATATAAGTGGAAATTTATCCGAATTGGTAACGGATACCATGAATTGTGTCATGCTCGACCAGTTGCATCTGCTATGCGTCAGTCTGGCCCCCTTTGCAACGAAGCATCGGGGTAAATAACTGTCGAGCCAAGGCCAGGCCACCAGTCTCGCAGCCGTGGCGAGATCGTTGCGGCCCATAGCTGGCGAGCGCAGCATGGCGGTAGGCTCCGACACAAAGGGCGATATCGGAAGTTCGCCGCGCGTGCGAACGCCGCCTTACCACAAGGTAGAAGCGGACATTCCGTCCCATCTGTTATTCTGATCAGCATTTTGGCTACGTGAATGTGCGTCTATCCACTAATTTAGGCGACTATGCGCACGACGACCTATTGATAACCGTCGATTATCACTCTACGGTTTCAGCAATGGAGGAGCAGGCGTGACCCATCCCGGAATCCTTGTTCGCCAAGAGTGCCTTGATCCCAACGGCTTGTCCGTCACCAATGCCGCCCAGGTGCTCGGGTGCAACCGTCAGACTCTCAGCAACCTCCTGAATGGGCGGTCCGGCATTTCGCCGGAGATGGCGCTACGCCTTGAAAAGGCATTCGGCACCTCCGCCCGGTGCTGGATGGAACGGCAAATGAACCACGAACTGGAAACGGTCATGGCCCGCGCCCATGAGATCGAAGTCCGGTCCTTTACAAGGCGCCCCTCATGCACATGAATCGCGCGACAATTACAGTAGGCAGCAAGTGATCACAGGCACTATCAAAACCCAAATCGACCAGATCTGGAACGCGTTCTGGTCCGGCGGGGTCTCCAACCCGCTTTCCGTGATCGAACAGCTCACCTTCCTGATGTTCATCAAGCGGCTTGACGACCTCCAGACGGTCGAGGAGCGCAAGTCTGAAGACCTCGGCCTCCCCATCGCCCGCCGCATCTTCCCCGAAGGCGCCGATGACAAGGGCGAGCCCTACGACAATCTCCGCTGGTCCCGCTTCAAGCATTTCGAAGCCCGAGAGATGATGCGCATCGTGGATGAGCACGTCTTCCCCTTCCTGCGCCAGCTAGGTGAGGAAGGATCGTCCTACGGCACCCACATGAAGGACGCGCGGCTTGGTTTCTCCAACGCCAACCTGCTGGCCAAGGTCGTGCAGATGCTCGACGACATCCCCATGGACGACCGTGATACGAAGGGCGACGTCTACGAATACATGCTGGGCAAGATCGCCAGCGCAGGCACGAACGGCCAGTTCCGCACGCCCCGCCACATCATCGAGCTGATGGTCAACATCATGAAGCCCCAGCCCGGTGATACCATCTGCGACCCGGCGGCAGGCACCTGCGGCTTCCTCGTGGCGGCGGGCGAATACCTACGCGGCCACCACCCGGAGATGTTGCGAAAAAAGCAAACCCGCGACCACTTCCACAACAGCATGTTCCACGGCTTCGACTTCGACGCGACCATGCTGCGGATTGGCGCGATGAACATGACCCTGCACGGGGTCGAGAACGCAGATGTCTCCTACCGCGATAGTCTGGCCGAGGAACATGGCACCGACGCGGGCGCCTATTCCCTGATCCTTGCCAACCCGCCCTTCGCCGGATCGCTCGATTATGACACCACGGCCAAGGACCTCCTGAAGATCGTCAAGACCAAGAAGACCGAACTGCTCTTCATGGCGCTCTTCCTGCGGCAGCTGCGGATCGGGGGGCGCGCGGCGGTAGTCGTGCCGGACGGGGTGCTGTTCGGCTCTTCGACCGCCCACAAGGACATTCGCAAGATGCTGGTCGAGGAACACAAGCTCGACGCCATCATCAAACTACCCTCGGGCGTCTTCCGCCCCTATGCCGGTGTGTCCTGCGCCATCGTGGTCTTCACCAAGACCGGCGTCGGCGGCACCGAGGGCGTGTGGTTCTACGACATGACGGCGGACGGTTTCAGCCTCGACGACAAGCGGATGCCTCTGCTGGAGACCGAAAAGCTCGGGGCCTGCCCGACGCAGACGCTGACACCCGAGGAGCATGCGAAAAACAACCTGCCCGACATCCTCGCCCGCTGGAGTGATCGGGACGCCGAGGCCACGCGGCCCCGCACCGCGCAAAGCTTCATGGTGCCTGCCGAGGACATCATCGCCACCGGATCATGGGACCTGTCGCTGAACCGCTACAAGGAGATCGAGCACGAGGAGGTCACCCACGCCGTCCCCGCCGACATCATCGCCGAGCTGCGCGCGCTGGAGGCCGAGATCGCCGCGGGGCTGGATCGGCTTGAGGGGATGCTGGGATGAACTGGCCAGAAGTTGCGCTCAAGTCAGTGGCTGACATCCAACGATCTGGCGTTTCGCCAGAGGAGATCGCTAGCGGTACCGACTATCTCGGCCTAGAACACATTGCTTCCGGAGGGGAAATCCTGTCCCGGCAGAGAGTTGATGCCGGAGAACTTGCAAGTACGAAGTTTTCATTCGGACCATCCCACCTGCTCTACGGAAAGTTGCGACCCTATCTCGGCAAAATTGCTCTACCTGATTTCGAAGGGGTTTGCAGCACCGACATCCTTCCTGTGTTTCCCGGCCCAGATCTTGATCGCCGTTACCTCGCGTACTTTCTACGCCAGCCGCAGATGATCGAGCATGCTAACAAACTTGCAACCGGGGCAAACCTGCCAAGACTGAGCCCCAAGGCGCTTGCTGAGTTCCCTATCCCCCTCCCTCCGCTGGAGGAGCAGAAACGGATTGCGGGGATACTAGATCAGGCGGCAGAGCTCTGCCGCCTCCGCACCCGCGCCCTCAACAAACTGAACACCCTCGGTCAGGCAATCTTTCATGAGATGTTTGGGGACCCGGCTGATAACCCAAAAGGCTTCCCTCGTAAGAAGCTGCTTGAGATTGTGAAGATCATTGGTGGTTCTCAGCCCGCCAAGAAGCACTTCCTCTATGAGGATGGTCCGGGCAGGGTCAGATTTGTCCAGACACGAGACTTCAGGACCGATGCCTACAAGACCTATGTTCCAGAGGATTTGGCAAAACGTCCGTTTTCTGAAGATGATGTCATTATCGGTCGCTATGGTCCGCCGGTTTTCCAGATATTTCGAGGCCTCGCCGGAACATATAATGTGGCTTTGATGAAGGCTCAGCCGATAGGCGAGATTACGAAGGACTTTGTCTTCTACCTCCTTCAAGAACCGAAGTTACATGGCTACGTGGTAGCCAACTCAGAACGGACAGCAGGACAGTCCGGTGTCAACTTGGATTTGCTCGAGGATTACCCTGTCTATGCTCCGCCGGTTGAGCTCCAGGCGGACTTCAGCAAGCGCTTGACTGAGGTGGATACGGTGACACGGAACGCTCGCCGACAAAGTCTGAAAGCGCAGACACTCTTCGCCTCCCTTCAACACCGCGCCTTCCGGGGAGAGCTTTGATGCGCGGTGAATTTCTGGGCGTCCAAAGCCTGTTGATGGCCGAAGTCTTCGAACCTTTGTTCGAGTTCATTGAAGAGAACGAAATCGAGGTCGAAGACTTGTGGTTGGATATCCTGCAGTCGGCATTGCCAAGGCCGATGCCGCCGGTCGCCCCGACATACCAATCGTACAACGACGACGGTGAGTTGCACCTGCCGGAGGACCTTGAGGCGCGGTCAACCTACGAAGCGGCTCTCGAACGACATCAAGCCAAGCTGGAGACCTACATGGATGCCAGCACAGACGATGGTCTCGCGCGGGATTACATCCGCAACTTTTTCGACGGCGCGCCATCAGAACATGCCATCGTCGAAGCGCTGGAAAAGGCCTTCCCGCCTTTTGACGATGCCAGCGGCGATCAGCTGTCAAACGCGTACTTCGTTGCCGTCCAGAGCTTCATCGAAAAGTTCAGCCTTCGCTACGATGTCCGCCGACCGTCCTTTAACCGTAGGATGGCGATATATCCAACGCTTCCAGGGCTATTCACAAAGATGCTGCGAGATCTGAGGATATCCAGCGCTCAAGATGCCGCTCTGGCCGCGCTAATGGCGGCCTTCGAGGAGACGATCCGAGATCTGCACGATGAGCGATTGCCTCGAAGAGTGAAGCAATGCATTGCGGCTCAGTTCAATCTGCTCGAAGCTATGTTATCCCAGCACCCAAACATACTTGCCTATAATGCCGATATGGAAAACCGCATTCCGCAAGGCCGGAGGGCGAACACCTTCGGTGCAATGTGCGACAAGGCGGGTGTGTGGCCTCACAACAAGGTCAGGGAGGCCGCAAAAGCCATCTATGGCTTTGCGTCCGACTATCCGGGAATTCGCCATGGCGGTAATCCGGCCAGCCAACTGCGTGAAGTTGATCTGCGCGATCTCCTTTCGATATCTGTGATTTTGACAGGGCTTTCCCCTTATTTGAGTCCCTCCATGGATCCCGAAAAAATTTATTTGGGTTGAAGATTAGATGACCACCAGTTTCACCAGTGCTACCGAAAGCCATGCAATCCAAAAGGGCATGCGTCAGCTCATGACCACAGGAGCCGATTTCTCTCTTGGTCAAGCTATTCTTGGTGAAACGGAATTCGATTTTAAGGGGGCTGATACATGAGCCAGTTCAGTTTTCTGTCAGCAGACTTTCCAGCCCTCTTCAAAACGGCCAGCAAAGCCGAGACACACGCGTTATCCGACCCGCGTGGCGCGTGCTTCTGGGCGCGACTGACGCTTGAGACGGCGCTGAAATGGCTCTACCGGACCGACCCGGCGCTGCGGAGGGTCTACACCGACACGCTGGCCGCGATGATTGCTGAGCCGAGCCTGCAGGCGCTGACCGGCCCCGCCATCGTCATCAAGGCCCGCTACATCAAGGACCAGGGTAACCGCGCCGCCCATGACACCGGCAAGCCGCTGAGCGCCTATGATGCCAGCGCCTGCGTGCGCGAGCTGTTCCATGTCTGCTACTGGATTGCCCGGACCTATGCCAAGGTCAATCGCCCGGACCCGGCGCTGACCTTCGACGCCGGGAAGTTGGAGAAGTCGCTGACAATCACCGCCAGCACCGTGGCGCAGATCCAGAAGGTCGAGGCGGACATCAAGGCCGAGCGCAAGCGCGCGGCGGAGGCCGAGGAAGCCCTTCGTGCCTCTGAAGAGGGACGCGCCAAGCTGGATGCGGAGCTAGCCGCCGTTCGGGCGGAGATGGCCGCACTGCGCAAGGCCAACAGCACGGTGCAGGACGACCATGATTACGGCGAGGCCGAGACCCGCGACAACTTCATCGACCTGCTTCTGAGCGAAGCAGGCTGGCCTCTCGATCAGGAGCGGGACCGGGAGTTCGCCGTGACGGGCATGCCCAACCAGAGCGGTGACGGTTACGTCGACTACGTGCTCTGGGGCGACGACGGGAAACCACTGGGTTTGGTCGAGGCCAAGCGGACGAAGAAAGACAGCCGGACGGGGCAGCAGCAGGCGAAGCTCTACGCTGACTGTCTGGAAAAGCGATACGGTCGCCGCCCGGTAATTTTCACCAGTAACGGCTATGAGCACTGGATCTGGGACGACCAGGCCTATCCGCCGCGACGGATCTCGGGCTTTCTGAAAAAGGACGAACTGCAGCTGCTTCTGCAGCGTCGCGAGAACATCCGCCCCTTATCGAAGGTCGATGTAGACCCGGAGATTGCGGGGCGCCACTACCAGCAGCGGGCCATTCGCCGTGTGGGAGAGGCCTTCGAACGCGACGCTCAGCGCAAGGCCCTGTTGGTCATGGCCACGGGCAGCGGCAAGACCCGGACCGTCATCGCCCTGATCGACCAGCTGATGCGAGCCAACCGGGTGAAGCGCGTGCTGTTCCTGGCGGACCGGATCGCGCTGGTGAAGCAGGCACACGGAGCGTTCAAGACGCATCTGCCCTCGACGCCCTCGGCCAACCTGCTTGAGCGACACGACATCAAGAAGAATGATCACGCCGGAGCGCGGGTCTGTCTGTCGACCTATCCGACAATGATGGGGCTGATCGAAGAGAGCAAGGGCGGCGAAAAGCGTTACGGCCCCGGTCATTTCGACCTGATCGTGATCGACGAGGCGCACCGGTCGGTCTACCGCAAATACCGGGCGATCTTCGAGTATTTCGACAGCCTGCTGGTCGGGCTGACCGCGACACCGCGCGATGAGATCGACAAGGATACCTATTCCCTGTTCGGGCTAGAGAAGGGCGTGCCAACCGACGCTTACGACCTCGATGATGCTGTGGACGATGGTTACCTCGTACCGCCGACTACCATCTCCGTGCCGCTGAAGTTCCAGCGCGACGGCATCGACTACGATCAGCTGACCGACGAAGAGAAGGAAGCCTGGGACGCCATCGAGTGGGACGAGGAAGGCACAGAGCGGGACCGCGTCGAAAGTGCCGACCTGAACAAGTGGCTTTTCAACAAGGACACGGTCGACAAGGTGCTGGAGCACCTGATGCGCAACGGGATCAAGGTCGAGGGGGGCGACCGGCTGGGCAAGACGATCATCTTCGCCAAGAACAGCAAGCACGCCCGGTTCATCGTCGACCGCTTTAATGAGGCCTATCCATACTACAAGGGGCAATTCGCCCAGTTGATCGATTACAGCGTCAGCTACGCCCAGTCGCTGATTGACGACTTCTCCGAGGCGGACAAGGCCCCACACATCGCGGTTTCGGTCGACATGCTGGATACCGGCATCGACGTGCCCGAGGTCGTGAACCTCGTCTTTTTCAAGATCGTTAGGTCCAAGACCAAGTTCTGGCAGATGGTCGGTCGAGGCACCCGCCTGTGCCCCGATCTGTTCGGCCCGGGCGAGGACAAGCAGCAGTTCGTCATTTTCGACTACTGCCAGAACCTTGAGTTCTTCCAAGAGAACCCTAACAGGACTGATGGCCCCGCGGCCAAGCCGCTAGGCGAGCGACTGTTCGGCTCACGCGTCGAACTGATCGAGGCCCTGGCAGACGCTGGCGAGCCGCACGAGGTGCTGATCAAGGACATCAAAAGGCGGCTCCATGACGAGGTACTTGGCATGCCACTGGACAACTTCATCGTCCGGGCCATGCGGCGGAGTGTCGAGAAGTTCCGCGACCCGAAGGGCTGGGACAACCTGACCCTCGACGACCGGCTGACGCTGATCGGGGAGGTCGCCGGGCTGCCAACGGCCTTCGAGGATGGCAACCTGCCCGCGAAGCAGTTCGACCTGTTGCTTCTGACCACACAGCTAGAGCTGTTGAAGCAGACCGGAGCCTTCACCCGGCTCCAGATGCGGATCGTCAGCTTCGCTTCAGCGCTGGAAGGCATCGACAACGTGCCTCTCGTGGCGAAGGAAATGGAGCTGATTCTCGACATTCAGACTGACACCTTCTGGGAAGGCATCACACCGGAGATCCTGGAGACCGTGCGTCGACGCCTTCGCCACCTGGCTGAGCTCATCAAGCCTGTGGAGCGCAAGGTGGTCGTCACCGACTTCGAGGATGACATCGGCGAAGGGACCGAGGTCACCATGCCGGAGGTGGGCAGCGGCGTGGACAAGGCGCGCTTCAAGATGAAGGTCCGTCGCTTCATCGACGAGCATCGTGACCACATCACCCTGATCAAGGTCCGCCGAGGTGAGCCCCTGACCAAGCAGGATCTCGAAGAGCTGCAGCGCATATTGATCGAGCAGGAGATCGCGAATGATACCCTCATCGCTGACCTCGAAGAGGAAGGAGGCCTCGGGCGCTTCTTGCGGTCATTGACCGGCTTGGACAAAGCTGCCGCGAAGGAAGCTTTCAGTACATTCGTGGGGCGACATCAGTTGAACGCCGACCAGACCGAGTTCCTCGACTTGGTTATCAATAGCCTGACGGAGTCTGGGTATGTCGACCCGACCAGCTTCTACGAGAGTCCGTTCACCGATCTGGACGACATGGGCATCGCCGGCATCTTCGATCGAGATCAGGCTAAAGAGATTATTCAGATTGTGAGAGCTCTGAACGACGCTGTTGCTGCGTGATGAACTACTTCTCACTGTCGCATATCAAAAACACATCTCTCATGCCTACCAAAGCAACTGCCCCTAGATATAAATTCTGGGGCTATTCACTGTGACACATCAATGCGGCACTCATAATCACGCACGAACTGGCGTCAGAGGATCATTGTTAGGCAGGTAGCGTTATAGGATGATGATCGGATCATAATGACGAGACGTTTAGTGTCCGCAGGTGGCATTTTTGGTCTCTCCACCTGCCCTGTCGTGCGTTCAGTTCCCACAATGTTGCCGCGCAGAAATCTACTTATCGATGTCGGCTTAAGGGAACATCGCTTACGGACGGAATGTCTGGGATGAGGCAGTATCCGCCTCTCTATTCCTTCCTGATCAGTTCCAGCCCCTCTTCATACGTCGTCACGGGAAACTCAGGGAAATGACGTTTGAATTTGCTTGAGTCAAAAAGATTGTCCTGCTCATAACGGGGAAGCAACTCCCTGATCTCCCGTACCTTTTTTGAAAAAATGCCTGCAATGATCAATGGCCATTTTCCAATGACCGAATAGGAAGGGGGATGTCCGAAAATCCTGCTCGCCATGGTGACAAATGTCTTGTAGGTCGGCCGCTCGTCACAGCACGGCAGATGCCAGGTTTGCCCGAAAGCTCCTGGTGTATTGCCCAGCGTTGCCAGCGCGCGGCTCGCATCCGGCGTCCAGATGAGGGTCCGGCGTGTGTCGTCACGGACAGGCACCAGGGGCCTTTTACCTGCTTTCAGCCTGTCAATGATCAGGGCGTTGGTGAAGCTCTGGGTTTTTCCCGGTCCATAGAATTCCGGTGCGCGGGCGATCAGCACGGGAATGTCTCCGCGTGCCATTTCTTCCAACACCATGGAGGCCATTGCCGCGCGCACCCGTCCTTTCCGGCCAATCGGCGCAAAGCGCGTTTCTTCTGTCTGGATCTGGCTGTTCTGCGGATACATGTAGGTATTGTCGAAATAGGCAAAGCTGGCGCCCGCCGCCCGGCACGCCTGCAGGGCATTCCTCAGCATGACGGGAAACTGTTCTTCCCAGAGCCTGCTGTCAGGGGGCAGGCCGGCCGTAAAGTAGACGATCCGGCTGCCTTTAACTGCCTGTGTCGTCTGCCCTGCATCCAGCAGGTTCGCCGCCATGAGCGTATCGTCTTCGTTGACCTTACGAGGATTGCGGCTCACAAGCCGCAACGCCCCCGTATGATGCTGATGCAATATCCGCGCCAGTTCCGTGGCGATCTGACCGTTTGCGCCCAGTATTGTCTGCATGTGAGGCTGCCTCCATGATGTCAGGTAGGTTTGCCCTTACACCATTAACCTTGAAGTCAGATTTAATGTCAAACCGCTGATTGACCTTCAACCGGGCTTGAACGTTACAGGGCAGTGATCAGAAACGCTGCCGCATGGGGGGGCCAGCCATGAACCGTCATATCCTTCACGTTGTCACCAACACCACTCATTTCGGCAATTCACCGCAGCCGACCGGATTATGGCTGTCGGAACTGACGCATGCGTGGGACGTCTTTGCCGCCAGCGGTTATGAACAACGAATTGTCAGCCCAAAAGGCGGCAGGGTTCCGCTTGATCCGCGTGCGTTGAAATGGCCGATGCGCGATGCCTCAACCAAGGCCTGGCTGGCCGATCCGGCAAAAATGGCCCTGCTGTCTTCAACAGATTGCCCCGCAGACATCAATCCGGGCGATTACGATGCGATCTACTTCACCGGCGGTCATGGCGTGATGTGGGATTTTCCCGACAATGAGGGCCTTCAGGCCATCACCCGCGCGCTATGGGAAAAGGGCGGCGTTGTCTCCGCTGTCTGTCATGGATATTGCGGGCTGCTGAACACCCGGCTTGCAGATGGTTCGTTTCTGGTCCGCGGTCGGAAAATCACCGGATTTTCATGGACCGAGGAAAGGCTGGCGGGTGTCACGCGCGAAATCCCCTACAATGCAGAGGCACAGATGAAGGCACGGGGCGCAATCTATGAAAAGGCGCTGCTTCCGTTCATGTCCCATGTCGTGACGGATGGACGGCTGGTGACAGGACAGAACCCCTTTTCCGCCAGGGCGACGGCAAGAAAAGTGGTGGCGCTTCTGGATAGGGCTTAACAGGGTGCCGTCTTTTTGCGGCGGCCCGGGCTTACCGACTGGCGGCGATCCGTCGTATCCAGAAGGCGGATATCGTCCGATGTGACATCGAGGGCTTCGGGGTGTTCCGCAAGCATGTTCGTCAGGACACGATGCGCATTGGCCGCACAGTCCATGTCATCGGGGCGCGCCTGAATATCCTCAACCAGACGGAGCAGATGCACCCTGCTCTGGGCCAGGCGTGCCTGCAGCGCTTCGATATCCGCAATCTTGCGTGTCAGGGCATCCATCAATGTAACATGGTCCCAGTGATCCAGATCAGGGGGCAGCAGGGTGCGGATTTCATCCAGCGTAAACCCGGCCCGCTGCGCCGTTGTGATGAGACCCAGGACCATCACGGCCTGCTGCGGATAGGTCCGGTATCCGTTGGGCCGGCGGTCAACCGTTTTCAGCAGTCCAATGCGTTCATAGAACCGGATTCTTGATGGCGTAAGGCCACTTAACCGTGCCAGTTCTCCAATCTTCATGATTTACTCCGGTCATGAACGCATGCTTGACCTTGAAGCTACCTTCAACGTTAGGCTCTGACCAGTATCCGTTATTGATCGGCAAGGAGGCGTATCATGTCATTCGTCACGACATCTGATGGCGTAGAGATTTTCTACAAGGATTGGGGACCGAAGGATGCCCAGCCAGTCGTCTTCCATCATGGCTGGCCACTCAGCGCCGATGACTGGGACACGCAGATGCTGTTTTTCCTGAGCAAGGGGTTTCGCGTGATCGCGCATGATCGTCGTGGTCATGGTCGCTCGGCACAGGTGAGCGACGGGCACGACATGGATCATTATGCGGCAGATACATCGGCCGTTGTCGAACATCTCGACCTAAAAAACGCCATCCATGTCGGACATTCGACCGGCGGGGGCCAGGTTGCCCGCTATGTCGCGAAATATGGTCAGCCCCAGGGACGTGTCTCCAGGGCCGTGCTCATCAGTTCCGTGCCGCCCCTGATAGTTCAGACGGACCGCAGCCCTGAAGGCGCACCGATCGCTGTCCTGAACGGACTGCGTGCGGGGCTTGCGGCCAATCGCGCGCAGTTCTTCCTGGATGTAGCCAGCGGGCCGTTCTACGGCTTCAACCGCCCCGGAGCAGAAGTTTCGGAAGGCACGATCCGCAACTGGTGGCGTCAGGGCATGATGGGCAGTGCCAAGGCCCATTACGAGGGTATCAGGGCATTCTCGGAAACGGATCAGACCGAGGATCTGAAGGCCATCACATTACCGGTGCTTGTGCTACAGGGCGATGATGATCAGGTCGTGCCTTACCAGAACGCGGCGATCCTTCAGGACAGGCTGCTTCAGGACAGCACGCTGAAAATCTATCCCGGTTATCCGCACGGCATGCACACGACCCATGCAGACGTCATCAATGCAGATATCCTGGCGTTCATTACCGGATGATGATCGCATCATAACGATGTGACGTTTAGCCTCAGCAGGTGGACGTCCTGGTCTCTCCACCTGCTGTTGTGCGTTCAGTTCCCACCATGTCGCCGCGTAGAAACCTGCCCGTTGATATCGGCTTACGGTAACGTCGCTGAGGGACGGAATGTCTTGACATGAAGACGTATTCTGACGGCAGTTTCTGCTTCACGAACAGCGTATTCGCTTGATGGGGTAATGATCCATTTGTCCGTCTTCCGAAAGGAATGTGGCATGTTCAGCTTGCGCCTGTGCCATCAGGAGATGATCAAAAGGATCACGATGATGCAGAGGCAAGGACATCAGGATCTGCAGGTGTTCGGGCTGTATTTGTAGTAGCGAGAAACCTTCCGCAGGAATGGCTGCCAGAATGTCGTTCATATCCGCATCCAGTTTTCCGATACGGATTTTGATCGCAATCTCCCATAATGATACGATACTCACCAGAATATCGTGGACCGGATCTGCAATGATCTCCCGTGCAGTCTCACCCAGCCGGTCGGAGTCCGAAAGCCACCACAGCAACGCATGCGTATCGAGCAGAACCTTCACAAGTCGCGTTCCATGCTCTCAAGAATGTCCGGTGGTGTCTCATCAAAATCTTCGCTCATTCTGATCCGTCCTCGAAGCGCTCCTGGCTGACGGCGGGGGCGATAGGAAGGAGCTGGTGGCCGCAGTTCAGCCACAACCTCATCATGAGACGTCACGAGAATCGTACTACCCTGTCTGACCTGGCGCAGATACGCTGTCAGGTTCCCCCGGAACTCCCGAACACCGACTTTCTGTGGGGATGCTGCGTTATCTGAAAGATGCTCGCTCATGGTCTCCTCCTTATGTGTCATCATATCATGTACACAAAAGGAGGAGGTAGAGAATTCCTGAGGCATACTCGATTTCAGAGATCAGTGGCTTCCGACAGTGCCAGAGCGTCCTCTACATCCACCCCAAGATATCGAACCGTACTATCCAGTTTTGAATGACCCAGCAGGATCTGCACGGTCCGGATATTGCCGGTTCGTTTGTAAATCATGGCAACCTTAGTCCGGCGGAGCGAATGGGTTCCATATTCCCCGGGGATAAGTCCTATCGCCTGAACCCATTGATCCAGAAGCCGGGCGTATTGCCTTGTGCTCAGGTGAGTTTTGGCGCTTAGGCGACTTGGAAAAACATACTCATTCAAGCCACCACCTCGATGCTCCAGCCACGCCCGCACGCTTTCCCGCGTTGTTTCTGTAATTTCGAATTGTACAGGTCGCCGGGTTTTCTGTTGGACGACCATGGCTCGGTGGCGCACCTGACCGCTGGTAACGACATCGCCGATACGAAGGCTGACAAGATCGCAGCCTCTGAGTTTGCTATCGAGAGCAAGATCAAACAAAGCTCTGTCTCTGACACGCTGTTCGCTCCCCAGCCAGAACCGAATTGCCCAGACGTGCTTTTCTTTAAGCGCCCGCTTGGCGCCAACTATTTTTCCTGCATTCCAGGGCACGGACGCCTTCAGCGTAGGCGATGGAAAACGCGTTTTCTTTTCCATGATACTTTCTCCTGATCAGCTGCACATGCAGCAATCAGAAGTCTGGAAAGGATATCGACGGATAACGAGAACTATTGCCGACCGTCCGTTTTCCGGAAACCCGAATGGCTCAGCTCATGTCCTACATGAGGCGATAGCCGACATTACAATGAAGGACGCGGGACGGAGATCGTCCCCGCGTGGCAAAGCCAGACTGGCAACTCGCACCGAGCTGGTTCATTGTTTCTGTGATGAATCCGTTTCGTTCGCCCGACACCGACCTTCCCCTGTCGCATGCCCTCATCCTGAAGGCCGCGCTGCTGACGATCGGCTATATTGAGGAAAACGGCCCGATCGGCCTTACGCCCACCAAGACGCTCAAGCGCTATTTTGTCGCGTGGGCCGCCGAGGCATTTGACTGGCCAGCCTATACGGTCGAAGACCTCTACGCCGTCAACAAAGTCCTGAATGAGCATGATTTCCCGCCGCTGGTGATCCTGCATGAGGTTCTGCTCAGCGCGAAGCTCGCACGGCATTTCAAGGGCACCCTGCGGCTGACCGACCTGGCGAGAAAGCTCCAATCAGAGCCTGCCCGGCTCTGGATACTGTTGACAACCCACCTCCTGTTTGTCGTCGACCACAGTCCTTACACCCGAAGCGATGAGCCGCTGTTCGGCAACTGGGATATCTTTCTCAACGTCATCAATATCGAGGCCCAGGTTGCCGTCACAGAAGAGCGGCTATGCGCGGTTCTCTACGGGGGTAAAGAGGAGGATATCCGTCACCGGGATTTCAAGCTGACCGCCAGTCTTTACGTCCATGTCCTGCGTCCGCTGTACTGGGCAGGACTGCTCAACGAGCACCGAACCGGCACCGGCCTCAACAGGCGGGATTTCTATACCAAAACACCATTGTGGACAGCAGCCCTCAAACTCGAAACAGATCGACACCTGCAGCCTATGACCCGTCACTGACCATCGTCGACAGCCATTCGGACGCGACATCGCTCCCATATAAAAGGCGGCTTCCGGAGACCGGAAGCCGCCCATATCAGTCAATGGACAGATGTTACTCAGCCGCAACCGCGTCCAGGCTGTCGGGCATGTCAGCCGCTCCTACTTCTCCTTCACTCCGCCCTGCCACGTTCCTTGTGCGCAGCGCCTCTGGCAACCAGCCCGAACCGTCCAGAAGCCGCTCGGCAGCCTGCGCCATGTCGCCCTTCTTCATATGGGCGATGCGGTCGGCGGCCTCGTTACCCCGCGCCTCGCGCACGGCTTCGAGGATGCGCGCCTTGGTGACGCGGCCGAGATAGTTCTCCACTGTCGCCTGCCAGCCCGCTTCGGCCAAGTCGAGCGTGAGCGCAGTGGCAAGACGGTCGGCGCGAGCCAGCCTCTCCCTGACGCTGCGTGCCAGAGACGGGCCATAGGACGATTCATGCAGCGCGTTGATCCCGAAAGACAGGCAATGCGCCAGCAGCGCGATGCGACTGGCATCGTCCAATCCGTCGAGCCACTGCCAGAGTGCGTCCTCATCCTCCGGCAGATCGTGCTGCCAGCCCTCGTTGCGCTGGCGTAGCGCGTGGGCCGGCAGGCTGCCGGGCATGTCGGGGGAATGGACCCGCAGCGGGATTTCCCGGACATAGGCTTCCAAGCAATCCACACTCGAGACCTGCCAGTAGAGGTCGCGCACCAGCGTGTGCAGTAGTTCCGTCAGCGCGATACGCGGATTGGCGGCAAACGCATCGCGCAAGGCCAGCGTGCGCCAGGCCGTCAGTTCGGTCAACAGGCGATCGGAAAGCGGCTTCAGTCCATCTTCCTCCTCGGGCTCGGCGTCGGGTGCGTCTTCCCTCCCTTCGCCGTCGTCACCCGCGCTGTGACAGACGACCGCGTCATCATCACCTGAAGTGAACCGTATGCGCATTGAACTGGACGCTGACCTCGTGGCGATGCAGAATGAGTTGCCTCGCATTGATCGCGAACTGGACAAGGCGATTCAGGCCATCCTCGACGGCGTTCCGGGCGCGAAGCTCAAAGATAAGATCGGCGCGCTCGAAGCGCGCAAAATCGAACTGACAGAACGTCTGGCCAACACGGAAGAACCGCCTCCCCTTCTCCATCCGAACATGGCGGAGATCTACCAGCAGCGGATCGCGTCTCTCTATGAAAGCCTTCAGGCCGAGGAGACGAAGACCGAGGCGGCCGAGCGCCTGCGCACACTCGTCTCGCAGATCACGCTCCAGCCAGCCGACAGCGAGTAGGCGATCATTCTGCGCGGCGATCTGGCGGCAATCTTGCAGTTCGCGGCACATAAGAAAAACGCCACGGTCCATCCGGACAGTGGCGTTCTCGATGCGTTCGTATCGCAAGTATCGTTGGTTGCGGGGGCAGGATTGGTCCTCAAATTGCGACAATCGCCAGTTGAGAACAAAGCGGCATTAGACATCTGTTTTAATAGGATTTTTTCTGCTTATGCCTGACCCCTTATAAAATTAATGAGCCCTGCCCTCGCTAAAACGGGGCCTCTTCGTTCAGAGCCACAATCATGTCCGCTGACGCCTTAGGCCAAGCATATAGCTCCTTGAATCGCTCTACGCAAAGCGGACAAGGTAAGCCAATGGAAGATAGACGGGAGCGAAAAATTGGTTTCTTGGAATAGGTCCAATGTTAACGTGACTCACCCGAACCCATTTTTCCTAAGCAGTCGCAGCATTTGGCGGCTGTCATTGGGCGTGAATTTTTCTGGAATGATGGGTGGAATGCTGCGGGCAGATGCGTATTGACGCTCTGGACATGGGCTTTTCCCTCTTCTGACGGGACGGTTCGAGATGGCACCTCACTAGTCGGGGACGACTTTAAGCCAGTAGGTTTATTTTCAGTAATTGGTTCGGGTTTGGTTGTGGTCGGTTCAGGCGGACGGATAGGTATTGCTGCCTGCGGACCATGGGTTTGCACTACCATCGTTTTCGCCGTAGACGTCTGCAAAGTCGAAGTGTTTTGTCCCATGACGGGAGCGAAAAAGCTGGTCGCCATCGCGAGGGTGAATACGAGCACGCCATTACGAATGAGCCCGATCGCCGTCGATGCTTCGTTTGAGCGAATGGCATTCATGATTTGGAAACCACTTGCAGCCGCCCTCATCGCATCTTCAGCTTGATCTCCACCTTGCGTAATAATGCGCAGGTACCCTGCACCATAGCCATAGCGTGGCTTCGGACGGAGGCCGCTGAATCCGATCATTGCACCCAATAGAAACATGCCCATCGATAGAAAGAGAAGGGCTGCGATGACTGTCTTTGTCGATGTAGCGGCCAGCCCATCGAAAACGGTTTTGGAAACAACGCCTCCAACCGTGACAGCCACCGATAGTGAAGCGGTCAGCTTATTCAGTTTTTCGTCGAGCTCTTTAGCGCGTGTCCACTCAGTCTCGAGGTATTTCTCCAACTGATCGGCATTGAGCGCCCTAATGTCGTCAAATGCTGGATTTGTCTCCCAGGCATCCAGCTGACGCTTCAGGTTCCGATTAACGAAGAATATGCGAATTGCATCGGGTAACGCTCGCACCGCCCGCTGTCGAATCTTCAACAGGAGGGGCATGCTAGTTCCTCCGCGATCGCCGCCGATAAACCGCGCCCATCGCGGTCCAGCCATCCCCATTCACCCGTAGGATTGATCTCAATAAACCAATAGCGCTCACCCGAGAGCGCTAAGTCGATTGCCCCGTACCGCAAGCCGAGGTCGCGAACAAGTGAACGACAACGTTCGGCAACATCGGCGGGCAGATCATAGTCCTGATAAGACAACTCATTCTTGGGTCGGACTCGCCAGTCACCATCAATGCCTCCATGTTGATCCATGACGGCATCACACCATAAGCGATCGCCGACGATTGTGACACGCAAGTCTAATTTGGGGGCGATGATGCTTTGGCAAGTTGCAGGTGCAAGATGGAAATACTTGTCCGCACATGCTGTCCAGTCTATCAAATTTGTATAGCCGAAATACTGATGAAGTTCATCCTGCAATAATACCGTGTCGACGCTTTTTAATGCAATCCGATTACCTATCATACCTGGCACATCGGCCTCGCTGTCATTCGTCACCAGTGTCAATGGAACATCGAAACCAAGCTTGGCCGCACGCCTTAATTGGTAAGGCTTGGACTCCGCCTGATATGTCACTGCCGGATGGTTCATCCAGACCGCATGGTCAAATAGCATCATGCCGCGCATGACACCCGACCACTGCGAGCGCTCTAACTGCTCCGCCGTCGTCAATTTGCGGCCCGGCGTATTGCGTAGAAAGGTCGCTTGCCGCCACCATACCGAGCGCAACCCAGCGCCCCCATACCAAGTTTCACCGCCATAACGGCAGGTCATGGTGGCGAGCAAGGGGTCGATTGAAAATCTCAAATCGGCAAGCTGATCTTGGTTGATGCGTAAAAACGATACACCTTGCCGAGAGAGGTGGTCGCATATTCTGTCGGTCGAATAATCCATTAAGCCCGACAGAATAAGAACTGCGACGCTGTTAGCCGTCATGGAATTATTGTCCTTTTTGATCCTCACCGGTCTCAAGGTCACATTTTTTTGTCTGCATCCCATCTTGAGAATCGTAAGCGATCAAGCCAGCGTGGCTACGCCACACTCCCGCCGCGAAGTCGTATATAGCATCTGCGGGCCCTTCGATTTCCCTGAGTTCTGTGACCTTTGCCTCGCGCTGCAGAACGTGCATCGCCAACTCTCCCTCTGAGTAATTTGCTTCCGTTAATTATCCAAAATGCTCCATTTTGAAACGTTTGCATTCACTATCATGAGTGCTCTGCGAACGGCTAGAGTCTGCCACGAATGACAGCTTTCTGGTCATTTTATCCCACACACCGGATCTTCCGTTCTCCCGGCCATTCCCGCTATCAATCTACGTTTCGTCGGTCAGGCCTTCGATGCCATCTCCCACAAACCGCCGCCGCCATTTGCCGACGGTGTGCTCATGCACCCCCAGGCGTGCAGCAACTTCCTTGCTCTGCAAGCCTTCGGCGCAGAGCAGAACCATCCGGCATCGCTCCGACAACGACCGCGGCGCCTTGTGATGTCGAACCTGCCCTTCAAGAAACGTCAGAGCCTGCGGACTCGGCACCACCTGACCTGCCTGCCGTCCCACCATCGTTCTGCTCCCGTCATTGCGACAGGAACATCATATAATGATGCTTATTTCTGTTCCAAGTGACTAGAGCACGTCCACGTTATTCCGGTTCATATCCTGCTGCGGTGAAGAATTTGGTACATTCGTGCGGAGTGAAAGCATCCAGGACTGATTCGGCGGCGTCCCACAGCGCTGTGACGGTTCTTGCTGCCTTGGCCCGCAAGAGAGCCTTGAGCTTGGCGAACGCCATTTTAATCGGATTGAAAGCGGGACTATAGGGAGGCAGAAACATCATCCGAGCCCCCACTTGTTCGATGGCTTTTCGCGCTCCCGGAACCTTGTGAGCGGGCAGATTGTCCAGGACGACGATATCGCCCGGACTCAGCGTCGGCACGAGAACATGCTCGACATAGGCCTGAAAAATATCACGGTTCATGGCACCCTCATGCACGAAAGGTGCGGTCATGCCCGTGAGGCGCAGGCCGGCGATGAAAGTCGTAGTTATCCAATGGCCGTGAGGAACACCAGCCCGACAGCGTTCTCCGCGTAAAGCGCGGCCACGTAGGCAGGACATCTTCGTGGAAAGGCTGGTTTCGTCGATGAAGACCAGACGACGCGGATCATGATCAGGCTGGTCGTTGAACCAGTCCTGCCGGCGTTTCAAGATATCTTCGCGCTCCTGCTCCAATGCATGTGCGGCCTTTTTTTGAATGTCCACCCGCGCCGCCGCAGCCATCGACTGAGCATGCTGCGGCCGATCCTGACGAAGTGCTCACCATGCAGGCGTGTCGCCATCTCGTTGAGCGTGATATCTTTCTGCGTTTCGATCATGCTGACGATAAAGGCTTCATGCCCATCCTGCTTTGAGTCGCGCGGCTTGCCCTGGCGGCGTGCCGCCCGCTCCCCGTTTTCACGTTCGCCGTGAGGCGGTCGATGGTTACAAACCGTCTCCCATCGTTTCTGGCGGAAAAGCGTCACTGCAACCTATTCGTTCAAGAAGAGTGTGTAGTCCCTTTCGTTCGGGAGCGCTAAGCTCCACGATATTGGCCACCGCATGGCGAGCCGAGATCGTCGCCTCAACAAGGCGTCCCATCTCCTGCTCTATCGCAGATTTAAGAAACCATGCCCGTGCATAGGTTTTGCTGATCTGCACGGCCTTTGACAACACGTCTAGAGCGATCTCGTTTCGGTCGACGCTGTCTTGGCTGTCGGCAAACAATGTTGCAATAGCAAGATTGTAGAGCGTCTCTGGCTGTTCGGGATAAAGTTTGATTGAGCGGCACAGATAAATGCGAGCACGTGTGGGATTACGTAATTCCAGATAGACCGAACCAGTAATACCGTGGTAGCGGGCATTTTCTGGTTCAAGTGAGCAGGATCGCTCGAAGCATCTTACAGCTTTTTCTGAATGCTTTCTCTCGAGGTGCATCTCGCCAAGTCGCCAGTATGCTAGACTATTTTTCGAATCAATCTTGATCGCCTCCCGAAAAAGACGAATGGCAGATTTTGTCTTTCCCATCCGAAGATATGCGTTCCCGATGTTCACCTGCATTATTGAACGGGATTGCGGATTGGTTTCAGCGAGGTCATTGAAAAGTTTTATTGCTTTTTCGGGATGTCCATGTTCAGCCATATGTGCGGCAATTTTATTCAGCGTTTCAGGATTGTCTTTGGAAAAGGAAATTGCCTTTTGGTAATGGATATCAGCAGCTGCAGATTTTTTTTGCTCTATCCTTATAGCAGCCAGCGAGAGGCGGGTGTCAGTCGCTAGAGGATTAAGGTGTAAGGAACTTGTGAAAGCGTCTGCCGCATCGTCAAGCTTTTTCAGCCTGTGTAGTACTCGCCCAAGATAATCGTAAGCTCGCCAGTTTTTCGGGTCGGCAGAAACGACGCTCATTATCAAATCGAGAGCCTCGTAGTCATTTCCTTCCATGCTTATTATACAGGCCGAGATTAGGAGGGCTTCAAGATTTTCTGGGTGACGAGATAATATGGAACTGACTGCGGCACGCGCTTCTTCTCGATTGTCGAGAACCAACCATGCGCGAGCAAGTCCGATCAACGGCCCATCTGCACCCGGTTGAAAACTCCTTGCAGCCTCAAATGCAGCCACCGCTTTTCTCGATTTACCCAGTTGCATCAGTGCTTCGCCTTGGGCAGTGAGCGCTTCTGGAGAATTGGGGTGATGTTTCACTGCTTGGGTAAGAATTTTTAGGGCTCGTTTGTCACGACCGAGTACAAGGTATGACCGACCGCGGTTCACATAATCATCAAAACCAGCTCGAAATCCTGGAGCCACCATAAAGTCCATGGCACGCATGCCAGCGGATTTTGCCGACGCTTTGATCGCTTCCCGAAGAGCTGGGAAATCGGAAAAACGTTTTTGTGGGTCTGGATTCAAACAGCGAGAAATAACATCTGAATATGGTGATGTGATAAATGTCGGCCCTTTTTCGTGGATCTTCTCTAAAATAGTGGACTGATAATTGTCGATGTCCCCTTGAAACGGGACGTCATATGGCGATGCAAGGGTCCGTGCTGCTAACTGCCATAATGTTATGCCAAAACTGAACATGTCGCTCTGCTGTGAGGCTCTAGCATTAGCGAACAATTCGGGTGCGATGTAGCCTGGCGTACCACAGATTAATTCTCCGCTCTCAGATTTCAGAATATGCAGTTGGCATGGAGGTTTCGAGGTGTCATTAATGGATGGCTTCTGCCAGCCAGAGGTCATAGCAAGACCAAAATCCGCAATTTTCAAAAATGGACTAGCGCCGAGTAACAAATTGCCGGGTTTGATATCTCGGTGTGCAGCGATTCCACATCTCAAAGCATGTTCCATTCCGACGCAGAACGCGACAGACCATATTCCGATAAGGCGTTCGTCGTAGTCCTGGGTTCTAGATATGCGATCCCCGAGCGTCGTACAGCCGGACTCATCAGGGGCCACATATTCCATAAGCAAGACGGTATTTCGTCCTTCCTCTCTCACTTCGAAAAGTCGGGTTACAAATGGATAGTCACCTAAATCTAGGAGTGAACGTGCCTCTCGTCTAAAGTCTGCGAGATCGCTCTCAGTTGCATTACCCAGGCCCCGCATAACTTTGGCGGCGCGAAGTTGGCCGGATAATAAATGCTCAACGAGATAGACTTCACCCATCCCGCCTTGTCCAAGGGGACGCCTGATTACATAATCATTGCCGAGTTTATCTCCAGGCGAGTAAAATAGATTCATAATATTTCTCATATTTATTTACGAAAACGTTCTTCTGAGATCGCATAAAGTGAATATTTAAACGTATTAGCCATATCAGATGTTATTTAGATAAATAAGTGACGTGCTCTCTTTTTGGATCCACTTAATAAGGAGAATTCCCGTTTTTTATGGCTGGTAGGTGATGGGATGACAAGGGACTTGGGGCCATGCCCCGCAAGACCTCTGTCGGCCTGATCCGGTGTTCTGCGATCCAGCACAAAAAAGCAAGTGTCATTGCACGACTGTGGCTTGAAGTACGTACAGCCTTCCCTTCCCTTTTCCCCTGCGCGCCCACACGCCGGGGTACGCCAGGTCACGCCCGTTTACGCCTGCGTACGGAACAGTTGGTTGCGGGTTTATTGGATCCCGATTTGAACCTACCAGTGCCAAGGCCTTGAAATAATGTGATATTTGATAGGCATGTAGTGTAGTGTTCAACAAAAAACCCCGCCGAGTCAGTGACTTATCGGGGTTTTTGGGTGTTTCTGGTTGCGGGGGCAGGATTAGGGCCCGGACTCATAACCAGTAGCTGACGGCCGCGACGAGGCAGATGGCGGCGTGGAAGTTAGTGGCATTGCGATCGTAACGTGCCGCGATGCGGCGGAAGTCCTTGAGGCGGTTGAACATGCGCTCAATGGCATTTCGCGTCCGATAAAGGACCGGCGAAAAGCAGTTCTTCCAGACCCGGTTGACCTTGGGCGGGATGTTCGGCGCGGCGCCCTTGTCCTCGATCTGTCGACGCACCGCGTTGGTGTCGTAGCCCCCTTGTCGCCGTGGATCAGCCGGACGTTCGAGACCTGTTCCAGCAGCGGGACCGCTGCCGTGCAATCCGCGACGTTACCGCCGGTCAGCACGAAGGCGACCGGACGGCAGGCGGCATCCGTCAGCGCGTGGATCTTGGTCGTGCGCCCGCCACGCGATCGGCCGATGGCCTGGTGTCGCTCCCCCTTTTTCCGCCGGAGGCGCAGCGATGGGCCTTCACGGCAGAAATGTCGATCAGAAGTTCGGCAGGCGGTCCACCGCTCTGCGCCAGCGCCTCGAACAGGCGCGCCCAGACGCCTTTCGCAGCCCAGCGCTGAAACCGATTGTAGAGCGTCTTGCGCGGGCCATACGCGGACGGCGCATCCTTCCACCGCGCGCCGGACAGCATGATCTGAATGATGCCGCTGATCACGCGTCGATCATCCACGCGCGGCTTGCCACGCGTATTGGTGGGCAGTGCGGCACAATCCGCGCAAACTGCCGGTCCGAGAGCCAGAAAAGATCAGCGTCCATCGCTCGTCTCCTTTCAGAGACAGCGAATCACAGGCCGCTCACAATGGGAATCCCTTTATGGATCCGGGCCCTAGTTCTCAAATTGCTACAATCGCAAGCTGAAAATAAAGTGCGATTAAAAGGCTGTTTGGATACACTTTTTTCTGCCTATGTCTGACTCTTTACCGAAATTAATGAGCCCCTCCCCGCCTCAAACGAAGGATTTATTTAGAGCCATATCCGCTTATGCCTCGTCCCAAACGTTTCGAGCGTCGTGAAATGATTCGCGAAGCGGACATAAACTGACCAAACGTCTGGCGCCGACTTGGGGGCTGGCACTGGACCGGCAGCTTTAGATTTCTGTAAGTCGGTAGCGGGCATCTCGCTCGGTGGAAACGGTAGTCCGAGAAGAACTTCGATATGCCTCGAAGCCACGTCTCATTGCCGCTCGAAGCTATAGCGCACCGAGCCGCCCCGCAATACGCGGAACCGATCGCGAGTATTCGGGGTCGCTGGGTTCGACAGCGGCAGCACGCGCCATTGGGCAGGATCGAACACGAACGGGACGTAGAGGATACGGTAGCGCCGCTTGCGCTCGAGGCTCGCACTACCCGCGACTTCGAGTTCACGGGCAGTGAGTTCGAATTCGCCACCCGCGTCCATTGCGGACTTCACCTCGTAAAGCCATTCGTTACGCTCTGTAACAACCCGGAAATCATAACCAAGGCTATCGTCGCCGACGGCACCCGTGCAGAAAGCTGCACGATTGGACGAGACCCAGCAGGCATCGGACATTTCCTTGAGATGCCGCCTACGCAAATATTCGCGGGCAAGCCACTCACTCGCGATCCCCATCGCGGTCTTCACCGCTTCCGGCGGCTGGGTCCGCCACGACCGACCGCCACCCCCACCTCCGCCGCCGGACGTTCCTGGTATGCGTTGAGCCTGCGAGCGTAGTCGCGGGGCGCGGCTACGCTTGAACCAGCCATCACCGTTTTCGATCGCCGCAGCGGCAAGAACTTCGAACCGCCGGGCAAAATCTCCAGCACCCGCGTCGAGATACTCTCCCGCGAACGGGATTGTGCGTCGCGCGGCTTCGGCTTTCCGCTTCGCCTCGCGCGTTTCGATCGCATCGCGCTGCAAATCGTCGGGAACGAGCCCAAGACTCACGAGATCGGCGGTGAGCGGCATCTCCGTGGGCCACGCTCCTACGCGCACGTAGAATTCTGGAAGCCTTACCGGGTCGAGCTTCTCGAAGTCGAGCAAGCCAGCTTCGTCGAGCGTGCGGACCAGTGTTTGCGGGTCCGCCGCTTCGATCGACGCCGGCACCGTCGCCTTGCACTTGCGGCACCAGGCGCGCACCAGCACTGCGAGGTCCTGATGATAGGTGAGCACGAGCTTGCGATTGTCGACGGCAACACGATCAAGCGGTGGGAGATTGACCTTCGGATCGTCCGGCCCCAGAAGTTCTGCGGCAGCCACCGCCGCGCGAGCGGCCACCACCTCGCGGGTGAGCGCTTCGAGGACCCGAAGCCATGCAGGATCGAATGTCACGAAGTCGAGGCGCCGTGCAGCCACATAGGAGGCGAGGTCCTCGCCCGCAGCCCATACGCCAGCAAAACGGCGACGGACCCGGTCGAGCAACCCCGGCTTGAGTTCACCCAGATACACCTCGAACATGCGTCGGAAGTCGTTCTCGTTGTTGAGCGGCGGATAACCCAACGACGCAAGCGTTTCGCCATACGCCACAAAATCGAACCCCATCGCCCGGCGGATAAACCTCTGATTGTCGGTCTCTTCGACTGCGGCTAGCGATCGCTCGGCGATCGTCTCATCGAACTGCTCGGCAACCCATGCACGTAGGTTCAGCGATGGACCAACCCGTTCGTGGAGCTCTTCAAGATCCCCAGCGCGTTCGAGACCCCCGAGATGCGCGACGACTGGAAGCAAGGCGCGCACCCGCCATTCGACACCGCTGCGGGTCGCAGCGAAATGATCGCGGATGATGCTCTCGTCTCGTTTGATAGCACGTGCATATTGCGCTTCGGTCGGTTTCCCGGTGCCGCCGAACCCCGCCCGCTCCAGACGTTCGAGCATGGTTTCCAGCGTGTTCCGCCGCACTCCCATCAATTTGGTAATGGCCGGCGCCGCCTCGCAGAGCAGGTCGAGCCCTATCGTAGCGTTCGCGACCAGCACGAGGGTCGGCGACTTGGGATGAGCGACCGGCTGAGCACGTTCATCGCCGCGCGCGTGCGCGAGTTCGCCATCGATCATCAGCGCAAAGCTGGCGCAGCGCCGGAGGCGGATCTGGCGAAGGCGGCGCTCCAGCTCGTCGGGTGGTATGGTCCGCAATTCGAGGGGATCGCCCAGATATTCATGCGCGAGGACGGCTGCATCGACGAGCCAGGCGAGCGCATCGGCCACGAGGGGAGGGTCATCCGATTCGGGTTCGAAGTCCTCGCCGTCGACGAGGAGCCGCACGTCGCTCGAGTTTGCGACCTGCACTCGAAAGCCACCCATAGCCTCGATAAGCGCGGCGATCGCCATGCCGTCATTCTCGCCTATGTCAAGCACCGCTGCTCCGCGATCGGCCAAGGCCCGCGCCGCGAAGCCCTGTCGTTCGCTGGTGACATGGACGAGCGGCGGATCGATCGAGTTCGGACGACAGAGTTCGAGACTCCCCGCGCGCTCGACAACCAATGAAAGCACAGTAGGCAATGCATGCTTCGTTTCCGCGACGTCGCTCCAAGCACGGCGCAACTGGTCGCGCAGATCGCGGCGCTCAGCGGCCGAGAGATCTTCGAGACTGTCCGCGAGCGATGCAAGGCGCGCCGCCGCAGTGTCGCGGCTCGACCAGTCGCGTAGACCGATGCGCGGGTCGAACAGGACCGCAGGCAACGCCGCGCGGGCGCCGACCTCGGATTGGAAGCGCGGAACGAAACGCGGCGGCGGCTGGCGGGCAGCGGTCGTCGACCAGCTCGCTGCAGGTGCCGCGAAGACGATCTCGTCCTGTTTCGTGCTGGCGACCCAGGGCGCGGTAGCGAGAAACACCGCCAGCGGCGTCGGCAACGCGACGCGGTTATAATGGCGATAATGCTCGATCAAGAATCGGAAATATTTGTCACCATGGTCGCGCAGGAAGGTGACGATGAGATCGGACAGCGCTACGCGGGCATCGAGGGACAACTCGGCATATTCGGTCTGACCCGGCAGCCGCCAGATTTCGCCGGTCAGGTTGTAATCGGTGTAGGGATTCTGGAAGAAGGTCGAGCGGACCCTGGCGATCCACGCCCTATCAAAGCCCTGCTTCGCCGAGACGGTGGAGAGAACACCGCTCCAATAGCCGTGCGGCGTCCCGCAGCCTTGGACATCGGCTGCGAGCGGCGGAAGGCCGTCGCTCGTTCCAAGCAAGGCGAGAAAGCGGGCCCAATCTTCGCGCCGCTCGTCCGCCGCGGCTCGCGGCCAATCGCCGAAGCTGACGAGCAGACAGTCGCGTTCCCGAGCGCAATCGGGCGAGACGGCGGCTGCCTCGACGAAATATTGTTCGACTGTGCGGCCGAGCGATGTCCAGGCGCCGGAGAATAACGCGGACCGTGCCCGGCTCCATCCGCCAAGGGTCGGCACCGACAAATCGGCCTCGCGCAGAGCTTCTTCGATCTGCTTGCCGCCCCCGCCGCGCCACACCTTGAACGACCAGAGCAAGGCTTCCTCACGTTGGAGATCGCTCGCTTTCGGCCCGAGTGCTCCCTTGAGCGCGAGCAGCACTTCAAGCGGATCGTAACTCCTGATGAGTCCAGCTTGCTCGAATGCGTGCTGGGTTGTCTCGGTCAGCGCGATCGCGTCGCTCAGGAAGCGGAATTTGCGCTTGAGTGACGCCGGCGGGCTGGGCGGCCCATCGCCGCGCCGGCCGCGCCCGCCCTTCGTCCGGACGAATACCGGCGGCGCGCCGTCGCGGCCCCTTGCCGTCGCCACAAGGAGCTTGCCGTCGGCATCGACCAGTATCTTCCGGCCCTCGAGCGACGACAGTGGGAGAGCAGCCGCGTCAAACACCGTGCGGACATCGTCGAGAAATGTCTTCCACCGGGTCGGTAAAGCCCGGCGCTCACGCACGAGCCAATCGGCCACCGCTTCGGTCCATGCACACAGCGTCTTTCCGGACAGATCCAGGGGCAAACTCACCAACGCAGCGAGCGCCTTGATACGCGATACGCGATCGGCACCAAGCGTATCGGCAAGAATGTCCGCCTCGGCGACCTCCGCGAGTCGCTGCGTCGTCACCAGCCCCGTTTTAATCTTGGGCCAGACGTAAAGTGTTCCGAAGCTCGCCCAGTTCGACGCACCGCCCGAAACGACGGGCCAGATCGCGGCTTCGCCGAGCGGGCGTTCGATATTTCGAAAGGCGGCGAGCAATTTAGGCGTATGCGGCGGCACCCAGGCAGTGAGATCGACGACGGCTGTCGGCGGCAATTCGAGGGCACGATCAACGATTTCGGTCGCCGCTATCGCGCAGGCAGTGGCCGCCGCCCCAAGCAGGTGCCTATTGAGCGGCAGATCGGACTTCATCGAGCGGCGATCGATGTCAGCGAAGAAGGGCGCATCGATATGGCCGGCTATCGGCGACATCGCATTTTCGGTCATCGGCAGAAAATTGTAGAGACGCCCCAACGCACCGTTCCCGACGAGCGGTACGGCTATTGATACGACCGCCTCACCCTGCCATTCGAGCCACCGTTTCAACGTCGCGGCAGCCTGTATGCTTGCGCGGATAGCATCGAGCAGGGGCTCCTTGGACAGCACCGAGCGAACGAGCAGATAAGTGCAGCCGTCGACCGTAACCTTCGCCAGAGAGCACGCATCCGATGCCATTTCGGCAATCGGTTCTACCGAGCGGGTCGATCGGCGGTGCAAGACTGACGTGCCCTCACGTACGATCTCCACATCCAATGCTGCGAGCCGATCTAGGAACAGAAGCACGGGCGCCTTAGGATCAAGCAACTCGTTCACTTGTCGTTCGGCGAGCGCGACGGCATCCATAGACGTCAGCGGCAGCGAGACGACAGTCGCAAAGCCGGCGGCCGCAAGCGCGTCGAGGGCATCATTTCGCTCTGACACGGGCTTGGGAACTAGATACCGCGGCACGGTGGCGGCCACGTAGCGCGCGTCCTCGGGGTTTGCACCGATGGCCGACAACTCCGCCTCGATCTCTTCCTGAGTCGCAAATCGGAAGCAATAGCCGTCGAAGCAACCAAGCGATCCCGTTGGAGAACTCGAGAATATCCGAACCTCGTCGGTTAGCGCCTCGACGCTTCGGAACCCGAGCCCCTTGTTGCCAATCCCTTCTCCGATACGCTTGTCACTGGTCCCGATATTGATGACCGCATCGAGGTTCGATCGGGTAAAGGCTCGCCCGCGGTTAGCGACAAGCAACTCGCCGCGATCGTCAGCCGAAATTAGGAGCCGGACGGCGATTTCTCCGTTACCGTCGAGCATGCTTGATGGGTGCGCGTCATGCCCGTTTTGTACCAGTTCGAAGAGGACCCGGTCGCCATATTGGGTTCCGATGACCTCGTTGAGATTCTTCAGGCTTTCATAGACCTTGATTTTGCGCCGGCGACCTTCGAGCGCATACTCGAGTTGCGAGGTCGCGATATTCGCGATTTCGCGAAAGAAGTCCGACGGCATGAGATCGCGGTCAGCGTGTCGAGACGCATCGGTGTCAACCATGATCGACCAGAATTTCTGCCTCCTCTAGCGCTTTGCACTCTGCTTGGTGGGATCGAGAAACCCCATCCCCTTGGAAATCGCGCCGAATCCGGCGGCCGCGCGTAGCTGTCAGACACATCAACCGTATGAATGGCCGCTTTTCTAATATCATCGTCTGATGATCGACTTCCGTTCTCTCGGCCATTCCTGCCATCAACATCATGCTGGCGTAAGCAGACGGGATATTGCCTGGATAGGCTTCAATCCGTGACCAAAGCGTTCGATTGCCTCGCGATCCTTCTCAAGCGCCCCATAAGGCAGATACCGGACTTTCAGGTCGGCAATCCTGCTGAAGGCCGGCCGCCGCAACTGTTCCCGCACATCGGCTTCCCGCTTGTCCGGTGCAACAAGGAACAAGCCCTCCAGAGCCTGCGCCTCTGACCCGAGAGCAAGATCCAGCATCCGCACGATACCGGAATAGATGGTCGTTGAATGCTCGACCTCGAATGCCGCAACAATCCCGTGGCTGTCCCGGTCCAGCCATAGGACATCGATCAGACGCACGGATTCTGCTCCCTGCGTTTCCGTCGTGAAACCCGGCAAAACCGACAGGCAGCCGTCTCCTAACTTGCCGTCCTGCCATGGACGACTGCGATCATTGGCCGCAATCCAGACATCATACCCCAGGGAAAGCCCCAGATCGCGAAGCCAACCCTGAATTTCGGTATGGGTATGATCCGTTTCCCGCTCTGCGGCGAGGATCCGGACCTCTTTCGCGCTCTGCTCCCTCACCTGGTGAAGATCGGCCTCCCAAAGTTTTCGAGCTGTCTCGTCATCCTCGAGAGGCGGCGCTGTATAGCGTTCACTTCCGAGATCAAACAGCAGTCCTCCGAGGGCGCCCAGATCATTGGAAAGTAGCGAACGATAGGTCGCATTCAGTTTCAGGATACCCTGCCGCATGGCAAGATATTCCTCCCATCGCCCCAGTTTCACCTTTGATCCGGTCAAGGCGTTATAGCCCTTCACGATCGCCGTATTGAAAGGAGGTATGATCGTGGGATGCAGGAAATACAGCAGATTGGCGACGGCTGGTCCCAGCCCCTTTATCTTTCGGGCATCGATCGCATGAATGGCCGAAACCACATGCTCTTCGGCATTGCAACACAAACAGGTATCTAAAAGCTGCCCGAATGCTTTCTGGTTGGCAGGATTTTCGTAGATATCGGGAATACGTAGCTTTGGCTTCCACAGGAAGGCGTGATCCGCACCCTTGAAAATCTGGCGCTGCTCCGCAATCGAATGAACAACCGTTTCCAGGGATGAGCCACGATAGGCGACCCCGAATGTGCCATCAGCAATCTCGACCACAACCTGCTGCAGACCGCGGCGGATAGAGCGAAAGTTCTTGAGGCGCTCATCCCATAGAAACCAGCTCTGATAGGCCCCTGCCGGATCGTTCCGCCAGCGAAGAATGAGGTCTCGAATAAGGTCGGTCATCAGTCCAGAAGCTAAAATTACATTCGCGTCTGAGCCTGATTGTAACAGCACCTCGCGTCAATGCGGATAATCGCAAGTGGTTGCGCGGTATGATACCCCCGATTTGAACCTACCTTCCCTAAACAACTGAAATTAAACAGTTCTCCAGAATGCGGCCTCAGTTTACGCATAGCAAAACCCCGCTAAGCCGTTGACTTAGCGGGGTTTCAGAAACTGCAAGTGGTTGCGGGGGAAGGCAACCAACGATACTTGCGATTGGTGGACCGCGAGATACCCCGTCTCGCCGCATGATAGAGTGACCATGCCAAAGTGCATGGGCATATCCAACTGGAATCCTTGCCATAAGCAAGTTGCCTCACATATAATCCCATATCATGGTTGATATATGAGGCACTTCGTCATGTCTGAGACCACATTCCTCTCCGACGCCTTCGATCCGTCAGGGCTGATCGCGGCGGAACGACTGAGCAACATGCTGCACATCACAAGGGGTGAACTGGCCATCACTCTGGGCCTGTCACGTGACGCCGTCTCCAAAAGCGCCCGCCTCGGTCGTCCCGCCACTCAGGCGAGGCTGCGCGACATGGTCGAGATCCTCAATCGCGTCCGGCCATGGGCGGGCTCAGCCCAACAGGCCTTCGCATGGTACCGGTCACAACCCCTGCCCTCCTTCGGTGATCAGACTGCCGAAGCGCTCGTCCGGGAGGGGCGCGCCGATGCCGTCCGGCGCTACCTGGACCGGATTGCAACCGGCGGTTACGCGTGAGGTTTACCGGACGGGTATTCAGGGCGCACAATCCCCGCTGGTCTTTCACGCCATTATCAGGCGACGGCGCGGCGCTTCACGGAGGACGATTCAACCCGGTCGGCACACCTGCCCTTTACACGTCACTTCGGATGGAGACTGCCTGGCTCGAAGCCCAGCAGGGCTTCCCGTTCAAGCCTCAGCCCCTGACTATCTGCGCCTATGATGTCGATAGCGAGCCTGTCCTCGACCTTACCGATCCGTCTAGTTTTAATGATCTTGGCTCTTCTCCCATCGCCTTGGCCTGTCCCTGGGAAGAGCTTGCCGACCAAGGCAAGATGCCGCCCTCGTGGGAACTCGCAAAAATGCTCACAGCCAATGGCGTGGCTGGCATCATCGTCCCGAGTTTTGCCCCTGGAGCTACGGAAAATGACAGGAATCTTGTCTTCTGGAGGTGGTCGGACAGTCTGCCCTCCCGTGTAATTGTCATCGACGATGAAAAGCGCTTACCAGCAACCGCAACGTCATGGTCACAGGCGGAGAATAAATGAAGGACTTACGACGATATCAGTCGGCTAAAAGTCCCAACGGAAGCCATTGGGACCATTACGTCACGTCGACCACCAACCATAAAGAAGACAGGCGCCCCTCTTTTTGAGCGGCGACGAAAAATTACGCGTCAATTATGAATTCCGTCCTATAAATGCGTTCATATGAGTCTGAATCTCAACGGACGCGTCTCCAACGGTAGACGGATGCGTTTGAGCAGTAGTCATCGCCGCGACGCGCTTGTTGTGAAGCGCGAGATCAGCGCCAGCGGTTGGTAATTGTCTAGCTGCCTGTGCCAGACTGACCTGAAGGCTGTTTAAAGGCTGTTTGACGGCATCAATCGAATCACGCATCGAATACGACGTTGATGCCTGAACACTGCTGGGACCTTGATTGTCAGGTGCTTTAAGAAGCTCATCGAGAAAGTCTGGAGCTGCCTGGTCACGTTTGGTTAGGGAACGAATTCCAAATAGTTTTCTAAGTGTCGCTATTATTGTCGTGTGGTCATAAGGGGTCGCACCCTGTGGCCTGAATACGTGACCTGGCTTTACATATGGTGATATGATTAATGTAGGGACACGAACACCGAAGTAATCAAAATTAAAACCATCTTGATGTTTATCGTCAGGTGACACTGCTGCTGGCGGAATCACATGGTCAAAACATCCGCCGTGTTCATCGTAGGTAACGATTAAAAGTGTCTTATCCCACAAGGGACCATTGCGAACCGCATTATAGACCGATGCAATGAGTTCCTCCCCGTAGACGACATCGTGCGCCGGATGCTGGTCATTGGGCATCTTCCCTAAAACGGGATCAGCAAAATACCGTGGCTCGATGAAACTGTATGGCGGTAACGCCCCTTTTTTTGCATCAGCCTCAAACTCCTCGAAATGTTTAAAATTCGAAAAAGAGAATTCCCAAAGAGAGGATAAAGTTGCCGCTTGTGGGATATCATGAAAGTATATTCTCCAATCTTTATGAATCTCCTTTAATCTGTTGAATACAGTAGGCATTTCAAACGGGAGCTTATCCGAATAGTTATTGACCCATCCACCAGATGTGCCCGTGTGTGCGAAGATACGGTTTGGCCATGTCTGACATGGAGCGGATGCGTGCCAACGGTCTGAAATGCCGAATTCGCGACCCAGCGTCGTCAATACAGGTAGCTGATCGGGGGTGAAGAAATGCATGACAGATTCAGGGCTACGGGAACCCGGGCGACCAGGCTGGGCCATATAATTATCTACGAATCCTGACATATCTGGTAATCGCGAAGCCAAGCTGCCTTTTTCCTGGCGTCCATGAATCTGTTCGTAAATGTCTTTAAATGATTCACCGGGATCAGGATCTGGAATGCGCACCACCTGACGGTCAGTTCCGTCCGTAGTCCACACGGCTATCGATTCGACGGAGCTGTCCGGATGATGCCAGAGATTAGTCTCCGTTCCTGTTAGTCGGTCGATCGGATCGGCGGACGATGGCGACTGCCCAAACATACTATCGAATGACCGATTTTCTAACATCAATACAACTACGTGCTCAATACCCACTAGTTTCCATTCCTTTTATTTTAACGCCTTTAAATAATGTAGATATCAGGAAATTATTTTTATTTTATTTCGTCAATACTACAAAACTCCCGAACCCGAAACCCAAGCCTCAGTTATTGACGAAGTCCCACTTCCCGATGATCACGGGCTGACTGCCCCGCCCGGCATAATGCCAAAAGCCCCCGAATATTGTTACAGCACCAGCTGTCCTCAGACACCAATTTGTGGAAATTCCGCTATTCCCCCTCTTTAGATGGGTGATACAAGAGAATGTAGAGAACAAGCCTACAGCTTCTGTACGGACACTAGCTCGGCATATCCACGTTGCCCTTCTTCCAACAGTATATCCTGCGTGGCGACGCCACGTAACCCCTGATGGTTACAGACAGATGTCCAGTCGCAGAAACTGGCCATGACCATATCGGGTCCCTGCACCGATGGCGCTTCCTTGGGGCACGTTTTCATGCCCAATCAATTGGGTAACGGCTTTAGCCCATCTTATTCACGGGGGCGGTCGAGACTGGGCGGCGGGTATCGCCTAAGCTTTTGATTGGGTTTACGAATTGGGTGTCAAAGCCATCCGTTTCTCCGATCACGCCGAGCCACACCCGCCATGTCCGACGATACGAGCCAGCCGTTCCTGTTTCCAGCCATCCGACACAAGAAAATCACGGCTGATTTTGATGGTGGCCGGATCACCTCGGATGGTGGTGTCCTGTTGCTGGCTGCCGCCGAGCGGCGGATCGGCATGGCCGATCGCCTCGCCCGGCTCATAGCCGATCCACGCAATCTGCGACGGGTGACACACGGCGTGGCCGATATTCTGCGCGCCCGTATGCTGGCCATTGCCTGCGGCTACGAGGACGCCGACGACCTCGATCACCTGCGGTGCGATCCGGGTTTCAAGCTCGCCTGCGGACGACTGCCCGATACGGGTCGGGATCTGTGCTCGCAACCCACGATCTCGCGTTGGGAGAACGCCCCGACTTTGCGCGAGGTCATTCGCCTGACCTATGCCCTGGTCGATACATGGTGCGACAGCTACGCCCGGCCACCCGCCGCGGTGACGCTCGACATCGACGATACGGTCGATGTGGTGCACGGTCATCAGCAACTCGCCCTGTTCAACGCGCATCATGACGAGCGGTGCTTTATGCCGATCCATGTTTACGATGCCGCCACGTCGAGGCCGGTTGCCATTATCATCCGCCCGGGCAAGACCCCGTCCGGACAGGAAATTCGCGGTCACCTGCGTCGTCTGATCCGCCGTATCCGCAGCCACTGGCCCAACACCCGGCTGACCATTCGTGGGGATGGTCATTACGGACGTCCCGAAGTCATGGCCTGGTGCGAGGCGCATGACGTCGATTACATCTTCGGCCTGCCGGGCAACAGCGTGCTGCACCGGCTTCTCGAACCCTCGGCCGATGACATCCGCGTCCGGCGTGCCGAGACGCGGGCGCAATCCCTGCGCGGCTATGCCGAAATCCGTTATGGCGCGAAATCCTGGAAGCAACAGCGGCGCGTGGCCGCCCGGATCGAAGCCACGACGCTGGGGCTCGACATACGCTGCGTGGTCACCAGCCTGCGAGGCGGCAACGCCGAATGGCTCTACGGTGCCCTCTACTGTGCCCGTGGACAGGCCGAAAACCTGATCAGGCGTCACAAGGGCCAACTGGCATCCGACCGCACAAGCTGTCGATCGCCACTGGCCAACCAGGTCCGCCTGGTGCTGCACACTGCCGCATACTGGCTGATGCTCACCCTGCGGGACGCCATCCCAGCCCCACAGCCGCTCGCCTCGGCCGAGTTCACCACGTTACGAAATCGTCTTCTGAAAATCGCCGGGCGTATCCTGGAAACCGCGACCCGTGTCCGTATCGCGTTTGCCGCCGCCTGTCCCGAAGCGGCGCTGTTCCGCAGTCTCGCCATCTCGATGCAGGCTGCCGGCCCGTGACAGACGGGGCTATCGCCCCCGAACGCGCCCCGTCCTCGCAACCTCAGCCGCAGCCATCCACCGTTTCAAAATGACACCGCCTCAACCCGGTGCGATCCCGCGCGCCCAAACCATAGAAACGGAAAAATCCACGCAAAATACTCAATGCCGTGAATAAGATGGGTTAGACCCTTTATTCTTCCTCCGGCTCGATTGCGGATGTACCATAACCTTCCAAATATCCGGCTGGGACGCCCCCTTCTTCCTCGCCTTCACCCGTTGCATCCATCGGGAGAGACCGCATGTCAGAAATACAGCAGATGGACGGTCAGCATACGTCTACATCTGGTACCGTTTGGACCTGTCCGATGCATCCGGACATCAGGGAAGCGCATCCCGGAAAATGCCCGATATGCGGTATGTCGCTTCAGCCGATGAGCAACCCCGATACTATGGGGCCAATGAAGGGAATGGGCCACGATCAGGCGGCTCACCATATGGCCTGTCACGATCACGACCGTCATGCGCCTCAGAAAGCCGTATTGCCGCCGGCAGGAGGGCACACGATCTGGACCTGCCCCATGCATCCGCAGATCCGGCAGAACCATCCCGGAAACTGCCCGCTTTGCGGCATGACGCTGGAGCCGGAGGAACCGACCGCACAGCACGACGACAATCCGGAGCTGAAGGACTTCACACGCCGCCTGATCGTGGCCGCCGCCTTCGCCATCCCGCTGATGGTCATCGCCATGGGCGGCGATATCGGCCTGCATCTCATACCGCCTGCTCTCTCGCCGTGGATCCAGTTGGTGCTCACGCTGCCTATCGTCTGCTGGGCCGGACTGCCGTTCTTCCAGCGCGGCCTCGTCTCGCTGCACACCGGCCATTTCAATATGTTCACCCTGATCATGTTCGGTGTCGGCGCGGCGTTCGGCTACAGCCTCGCGGCGACGCTCGCGCCAGCGGCCTTTCCCGCAACCTTCCGGCAAATGGACGGCACGCTGCCGGTCTATTACGAAGCGGCGGGCGTCGTGGTGGCGCTCGTGCTGCTTGGGCAGGTTCTGGAACTGCGCGCCCGCGCTGCGACCGGCAACGCCATCCGCGCCCTGCTCGATCTCACGCCGAAGCAGGCGCATCGCATCGGTCCGGACGGCCAGGAAAACGACGTGGCGGTCGAGGATGTTGTAAAGGGTGACCGGCTCCGCATCAGGCCGGGCGAGGCAGTTCCCGTCGACGGGATGGTGCTCTCCGGTGCATCCAGCGTCGATGAAGCGATGATCACCGGCGAGCCTGCTCCCGTGGCGAAAAAGCCCGGCGATCCGGTTACGGGCGGCACCATCAACGGCACCGGCAGCCTGGAAATCGATGCACAGGCCGTGGGCAGCGATACCATGTTGGCCCGCATCGTGAAGATGGTCGCCGCAGCACAACGCTCGCGCGCGCCGATCCAGACCGTCGCCGACCGGATATCGGGCTGGTTTGTGCCGCTGGTGCTGGCCATTTCCGTGCTGACCTTCGTCGTCTGGTATGTTGTCGGCCCCGCGCCACGCTTCGGCCATGCGCTGCTCAATGCCATATCCGTCCTGATCATCGCCTGTCCGTGCGCGCTGGGTCTGGCGACGCCGATGTCCATCATGGTCGGCACCGGACACGGAGCGCGTGAGGGCGTTCTGGTGCGCAATGCAGAAGCGTTGCAGGCGCTGGATAAGGTAGACACCCTGGTGGTGGACAAGACGGGCACGCTCACGGAGGGGCATCCACGACTGATCGCCCTCGACGTCGCAGAAGGCTGGCCGGATGCTGAGGTGCTGCGCCTGGCCGCATCGGTCGAGGCACAATCGCAGCACCCGCTGGCCCAGGCGGTCGTGCGCGCCTTAAAGGACCGTCATGGCGATCCCGCACCGGTCGGTGATTTCGCATCGCAGCCCGGTCTGGGCGTCAGCGGCACCGTGGACGGACATCAGGTGGTGATTGGCAATGCCGAGCGCCTGAAACAGGTCGGCGCTGAGACGGCGCCGCTGGAGACGGTCGCCACGACGCGGCGGCAGGGCGGCGCGGGCGTGATGTTCGTGGCGATTGACGGAAAACTGGCGGGGCTGATGGCCGTGGCCGATCCCCTGCGGGCGGATACGCAGGCTGCCCTCGCGGCTCTGCATGCGGACGGTCTGCGCATCGTCATGCTGACAGGCGATAACGAGACGACCGCGAACGCGGTGGCAAGAACGGCAGGGAATATCGCGGAAATCCATGCCGGGCTGAAGCCGCAGGACAAGGCGGACATCATCCGGCGACTGGAAGCGTCCGGCGCTCATGTGGCGATGACGGGCGACGGCGTGAACGACGCGCCCGCCCTGGCAGCCGCGTCCGTCGGCATCGCCATGGGCACCGGAACGGACGTCGCCATCGAGAGCGCCGGGATCACGCTGGCGCACGGAAGCCTTGGCGCCCTGGTCCGCGCCCGGACGCTGGCGCATGCCACCATGCGCAATATCCGGCAGAACCTCGCCTTCTCGTTTCTGTTCAACGGGATCGGCATCCCGGTCGCGGCTGGTGCGCTCTACCCGGTTTTCGGCATGCTGCTCTCGCCCATGATAGCGGGCGCCGCCATGGCGCTGTCATCCGTCACCGTCGTCACCAATGCGCTCAGGATCGGAAAGGAGCCAGTCGCGGCAATACACCCCAAAGACCAACGCCTTGCCGACGCCAGATAGTTGGTCCACTCTCGCCTCTTCCCGGACGTAGGGCTCGGCAATCTGCGTTGCCGGAAGCGGACGTCAAATCATAACCGGCCTGCCAGGCGGGTCAGAAGATCCATGCGCTCATGCAGGATGGCCACGACCAACGCTGGTGCGCCCTCACGCGGCAGGCAGAAAATGCAGTGATGGTCGACCCGCACCATTCTCAGCCCGTGATACAGCGTGCTCATATCCTTGAAAGCGCTATGGCCCTCGACGAGACTGACAATGCCTTGCTCCAGAACGGCGACATATCGACGAACCTGAGCGTCTCCCCACTGTTTTGTTGTGTAACGGATGACCGCACGCAAATCAGCTTCCGCGGCTTCAGTAAGGATGTAACTTTTCAAGTGCGCTTCTCGTTGAGTTCCTCACCGAGGATCGCACTGACGCTCTTTGAGCTTACCTTGCCATCAAGGCCTTCCTGAACGCGGGCTCTAAGAAGATTTTTAAGTTCCTGCCACGCATGGTCGGTATCAAGATTATCAGGGAGCAAGCGCTCAAGGGCATACTGCTTGATCGTTTTGCCCTGTAGCGCCGCCAGTGCTTTCAGGCTCTGGTGCTGCTGATCCGTCATATCAATGGTCAGTCGGCTCATGATATATCCCTCCCGTGAAGCACAAACCCACATTAGCACATATGTGGGCGCGATACGAGGAAAAGGCGGCAGTCGCCCTCATGTCGGTCGTAAAGAGAGTCGCTCAAGGTTTTGGTAAGCGGACATCCTGTGTCGGCGACGCAAGCCAGTCCGCCAGTTGCCGGACCATGGATCGCGCGACACGGCCCGCCCCCAGGAGGGTCGCGGATGCGGGACCGCACCAGGAGCCATACCCCAGCAGCCACAGGCGTGGCTCCCTGATGGCCTGCTGCCCGTTCACGTGGATCAGCCCGTCCTGCTCGATCACGTCGAGTGGTGCAAATGCAGAGAGCGCGGGACGGAAGCCTGTACACCAGATGATCGCATCTATGGCGTCTTCCCGCCCGTCGGGCCAGACGACGCCCGTAGCCGTCATGCGCACGAACGGGCGCACCGCTTTGAGGACTCCCCGTTCCCGGGCGGCCCGTACGGGTGGCACCATGACGATATCGCCAAAGCCTCCTGTCGGCATGGCGCCGGCGTTGCCCAAAACACGTGCGGTCGCCCGTTCGAACAGAACCCGTCCGTCCACATCGTCGGGCAGGAATACCGGATCCTGCAGCGTCACCCACGTTGCGTTCGCGAGCAGTGACACTTCCGCCAGGATCTGCGCCCCGGAATTGCCGCCACCGACCACGAGCACGCGCCGACCGGCAAAAGGTGCGGCGCTCTGATAGTGCGCGGAATGGATCTGCGTCCCGCCAAAGAATTCATGCCCCGCGACATCAGGAACGAACGGGGCAGACCATGTGCCGGTCGCACCGATGACGGCGCGGCTCAGAAAATCGCCCGCGTTTGTGCGGATATTCAGGAATTTCCCACCGGCCCGTTCCACGCGCCCGACCGTTACGGGACGGCGGATCGGCGGGGTGTAGCGCGCCTCGTACCGGCGCAGGTAGTCCAGCACCTCGTCACGGGTCGGATAGCTGCCATCCGGTGTGTCGGGCATCGGCCAGCCGGGCAGCGAACTGTAGGACGCCGGCGAGAACAGATGCAGGGAGTCCCAGCCATGCACCCACGCCCCTCCCGCCTGTGCGCCGTTGTCCAGAATGACATAGGTCAGCCCGGTCCGGCGCAGGAAATAAGAGGCGGCGAGTGCTGCCTGACCGCCGCCCACGATCACGACATCGAACTGTTCCGCCATTTCCCGGCTCACAGCTTTTCAGGCAGGCGGTGTTCTGATCTGCGCTCGCTGTAGCGATCGACAAGGTAGTCGGCCCGGTCCCGCAGCAGCCAGGTGAACTTCATCAGTTCCTCCATGACATCCACCATCCGGTCATAAAGGGGAGACGGTTTCATCCGATCATCGTCACCGAACTGGGTATAGGCCATCGGCACGCTGGACTGGTTGGGGATGGTGAACATCCGCATCCATCGTCCCAGCACCCGCAGGGCGTTGACGGAATTGAAGCTCTGCGAGCCGCCGGAGACCTGCATGACAGCCAGCGTGCGACCCTGCGTCGGGCGGATCGAACCTTCCGTGAGGGGAAGCCAGTCGATCTGGTTCTTGAACACAGCGGTGATGGTGCCGTGGCGTTCGGGGCTGCACCAGACCTGGCCTTCCGACCAGATCGAGAGTTCACGCAGTTCCTGCACCTTCGGGTGCGTGGCCGGTACGGAATCCGCGATCGGAAGACCGGTTGGGTCGAACACCCGTGTCTCGGCCCCCAGTACCGTCAGGATGCGTTCGGCCTCCAGCACCAGCAGACGGCTGAACGAGCGCGGCCGCAGCGAGCCATACAGCAGCAGGATGCGTGGCGGGTGGTCAACCCGTGGTTGCGGTTCCAATCGTGCGAGATCGACCCGTTCGAGATACTCCGGGTGCAGGGCGGGCATTTCCGGCTTGGACATCGTTCCGTCAGATCCTTCGGTCTTGTCAGGGATGGCTGATCAGGGGCAGCCACAAGGCCAGTGCGGCAAGTGTGACCAGCAGGACGGGTGGCGTGATCACCAGACCCACCGTCATGTATTGCCCCCAAGTGACCCGATGGTTTTTAGATGCCAGCACATGCAGCCACAGCAGGGTGGCGAGACTGCCGATCGGGGTGAATTTCGGCCCGAGGTCGCAGCCGATGACATTGGCATAGACCATCAGTTCACGGGTCAGAGGCGTGATGTCGTGCGCCTGCTGGATCGCCAGCGCGCCGATCAGAACGCTGGGCATGTTGTTCATGACCGACGACAGGACCGCCGCCAGAAAGCCGGTGCCGATCGTGGCGATGAACGGCCCCTGATGGCCAAGCCAGACCAGTGCCGCCGCAAGGTGATCGGTCAGCCCGGCATTGCGCAGGCCATACACCACCAGATACATCCCCAGCGAGAAGATCACGATCTGCCACGGCGCGCCCCGCAGCACGCGGCTGACGGGAATGACCTTTCCATATCCGGCGACGACCAGAAGGGTACTGGCAGCCAGGCAAGCCACGATACAGACCGGGATATGGAACGGGGCGGTCAGGAAATAGGCCGCCAGAACCAGGGCCAGCAGCGGAAAAGCCGCGCGGAACACAAGGCGGTCACGAATGGCGGTGACAGGTGCTGGCAGTTCAGAGACGGGGTAGGTCTGGGGCACCTGCCGCCGGTAGTAGAGCGACAGCATGGCAAGTGTCGCGCCAAGGGCGGCCAGATCGACGGGGACCATGATCGCGGCGTAGCGGTCAAAGGGAATGTCGAAGAAATTGGCGCTGACGATGTTCACCAGATTGGAAATCACCAGCGGCAGGCTGGTGGTATCCGCGACAAAGCCGGTCGCGATGATGAAGGCCAGCGCCGCGCCATGGTTCAGACGGAGTTGTGTGAGGATGGCAATGACGATGGGCGTGAGCAGCAGGGCCGCACCATCATTGGCGAACACGGCCGCGATGGCCGCCCCCAGCAGCACGATCAGCGGAAACAGCGTTCGACCTCGCCCCTTGCCCCAGCGCACCACGTGCAGGGCCGCCCAATGGAAGAACCCCGCCTCGTCCAGAAGCAACGAGATGATGATCAGGGCAATGAAGGTGAACGTCGCGTCCCAGACGATGTGCCAGACGACAGGGATATCGTGCCAGTGGATCACACCCGTCGCCAGTGCCACGGCGGCACCGGTCATAGCGCTCCAGCCGATACCGAGACCCCGAGGCTGCCAGATGACGAAAACCAGCGTTGCAATGAAAATGGCAAGGGCCAGCATCAGACGATCCGTTTCCCGGCCTCATCCACGATCTTCTCGCCGTCCTCCCTGGCGAAAGCACCCTTCTGTGGCGTGGGTAGAATGTCCAGAACCACCTCGGAGGGACGGCAGAGTTTCACGCCAAGCGGTGTGACAACGATGGGCCGGTTGATCAGGATCGGGTGTGCGATCATAGCGTCGATCAGTGCATCGTCCGTCAGGGCCGGATTATCAAGACCGAGTTCGTGAAAGGGCGTGCCCTTTTCCCGCAGGATCGCGCGCACCGGAACCCCCATACGGGCGATCAGATCAACCAGTTCGGCGCGGCTCGGTGGCGTTTTCAGATATTCGATGATCCGGGGCTCCTCGCCGCTATTGCGGATCAGTGCCAGCACGTTGCGCGACGTGCCGCAGGCCGGGTTGTGGTAGATGGTGACGGTCATGGGCAGGAGTCCGGGCTCGGGCAGCAGGAAGACAGGTTTGCGATCAGGGGCGCGCAGAGTTCTGGGCTGCCCGCACAGCAGTCCCTGACGAGGAAAAGCATCAGGTCGCGCAGGCGCGGAAGACACGCACGGTAGACGATCAGCCGACTGTGACGCTGCGAGGTCAGCAGGCCGGCGCGGGTCAGTGTGGCGAGATGGGCCGATATGGTGTTCTGCGGGACATCGAGGTGCCGCGCGACGTCCCCGGCGGGCAGCCCGTCCGGTTCGTGGCGCACCAGCAGGCGGAAGATCTCCAGCCGCGTGGACTGTGACAGCGCGCTCAAAGCGAGTAAGGCCGAATCCGTTTCCATATATCCACATTTATCGATATATAAAGGCCCGTCAAGACGGCCCATAGATGTACCAGCCACCTGTCCGTCGGTCGCCAGGCCGTCGGACAGGCTGCGAACATCGCATCGACAACTTGCCACGGGCTATCAGCAACATCATGCTGCAGCACAGTTCATAGTCTCCCGATCCCCGTTCACGAAAAAGCCATGAGGAGCGTGTTTCTTCATCGCACTCAACATATGGAGGTACCATGACGACACGACTCCCCGCCGCCATTCTGTCGGCCTGCCTGATTGCGGCGAGTACGACGGCTTATGCAGACCCGCCGTGGGCGCGCGGAGAGCATGGCGATGGTGGCCATGGCCGTCATGGCAAGGGACACGGATACGGTCATATGAAGAACTGGCGCAAAGGCGACTATTACTCCGGCCCGCGAGAGCAGCGCTGGATGGTCAGTGACTGGCGCCGCTACCATGGTCTCTGGGCTCCGCCTTCCGGTTATTACTGGATGCAGTCGGGTGGACAGTATCTGCTGATGGCCGCGGCAACCGGGCTTATTGCGGGCGTGGTCGCAGGGGCTGTTGGTGCGATGCCGACAGCCCAGGCAGCACCTGTAGCACCGGGTTATCCAGTAGCGCCAGCTTATCCAATGGCACCGGGCTACCCCCGGCCCTATTGAGTATCTGGCCAGAGGATTATGTGATAATTACGTCTGGCGTTGCTGATCCGATATGGACTGTCCTGTCCCCCTTGGCAGCAATGCCAGCAGCCCGATGATGCCGACGACCGCAAAGATCGCACCGTCGTAAAACACGGCCGCATGGCCGATGTGATCCCACAATTCTCCGGCGACGACACTTGCCACCAGCTGGAGCAAACCAACGGTGGCGCTATACCAGCCGATCCCGGTGGCTCGCAGCTCTGTCGGCACGAGGTCGGCCGCCAGAGCCTTGCCGACACTGCGAAAAATTCCCTGATACACTCCATAAACGACAAAAAGTGCCGAAATCAGAATACCATTTCTGGACAGGGCAAAACCGAGATAAGCGATCAGGAAGACAAGGAACGAGATAAGCAGCATGGTCCTTCGACCCCACTGGTCGGAAAGGTACCCGGCCGGATAGGAGACCAGCGCCGCCGTCAGGTTGAAGGCCGAATAGATCAGAATGGTGGTTTGCAAAGAGGCACCGGTATCCTGTGTCCGTAGAATGAGGAAAGCGTTGCTGGAACTGCCAATACCGAACAATGCGGTCACCAGCAGATACTTCCAGTAAATCCTTGGAAATTGGGTTCTTCCGCACTTTTCGTGATGATATTTTTGATTATGCGGGCTGGAGGACACGAGCCCTGAGGAGTTCGAAGCCTGCTCTCCCGAACATGGTGCGCTTGATCATTTTCAATCGGCTGATCTGTCCTTCAACCGGGCTGGTTGTCCATGGTGTGACGAGAGAAGCTTCAATGGCAGCAGCATCCCGTTCAAGCGCAGGAATCAAACGCGATAGCAGCGTCGTTTTCCCTTCTTCCAGCAGGGCCTTCAGATCGCCTTCCTTTCTGGTGTCCTCCTTTTTACAGAGGAGGTTCTGCATTTTCCTGAGCCAGCAGAGCGTGACAGCGAGTTGCGGTTCGGCTTCCAGAAGGGCAGGAACAAGTAGCCCGTCCTGTCGTCCAGCAGACAATGGATCATCTGCAAGAAGAAGGCGTGCAAGTTTGCGCCCCAGAGGGGGCGAGACATACGCGGAAGAAACGGGTTTCGTGGAAATACCCTGTCGCGTCGTCACCCATTTCCGGACAGTGCCATATTTTCCTGTAAACCCCTGCTCCAGGAGTTCCCGCCATAGCTGGCGAATATTCCGACATCCTTCGACCCATCTCTTTTCCAGATGGGATATGTAAGGCCCGAGTATGCTGCGTGTCGGAACCGTCCTTTTCCATGTTGGCGCATGGCCCCGCTGAAACCAGCGCCGCACGGTTTTTCTCTCTACTCCGATCGTTGTGGCGATAGCCTGAATACTGTGCCCTTCTGCTTTCAGGGCAAGAGCTTCATTGAAAAGAGTTTCACGTCGTTCCCCAGAGACTGACCTGATGAGCGTCTGCGCTTCTTCTGGTTGTGTCCTGACTGTTCCAGACGTTTCGCTCAATGTCGTTGATGCGCTGAGTTGTCGCGTCAGGGTTCTGACTGTTGTCGTGAAACGGCCCAGTATGCTGACAAAAGCCTCTGACAGGTTCTTCAGCAGATGCCAGCGGTCCGTCACCTGAAGAGCTGATGGCGCGCCTCTGTGGCATCCATCTGCATAAGCACCGGCACGGTCTCTGGCAATGATTTCAACACCGGGGTGGGCCTGCAGCCATTGGGCCAGGGTCGCAGCCTCCCGATCTGGCAGGAGGTCAATGACATCATTTTTCTCAAGATCGACCACAATCGTTCCATAGTGATGTCCCCGTCGCCATGCCCAGTCATCCACCCCTACCACGCGTGTAGGGGGCATGTCTTTCCTGGTGTTCCGTGCCCGGGAAAGGAGGCGGCGAATGAGAGTGTCCGGGCTGATGGGGCAACACAGGCGCACGGTCATTCGTGCACCAGCGGAACCGCCCAGGGTATGGGCGATATAATAATGAAGATCGGTAAGACGCGTGGTCTGTCTGCCATGACGCACGGTTATCCCGTCAAGGGGCATCACAAAGGTCCGACGTGGACAGACCGCAGCCTGACAGAAAAAGCGTGGTACAGAAACGATCAGCGTGGCCGGACGGCCCTGCCATGGAAGATCTGCAAGTTTTCTCTGATAGAAGCTGTGAACGCGTTGTGTCGGGCACTGACAGTCCGGACACAGTACACTCCGCTTGCGCAGACCGACTTCGATCTCCACTCTGTTGTCCAGTGCAACAACACGACGAACGACGAGGGAACGGGGAAGATCAGGGATCCGAAAGCGTGACACTGGGGAATATCCATGAAAGTGGGCGACTTTCAGGATTTTCCAGTTCCAGAACCACAGTACAAGATACCCATCACGAAAAGTGCGGAAGAACCGGAAATTGTCCCAGGCCGGTACCAAGCCTGGATTTGGCCGCCACCGTTTCGGTATTTTCCTTCACGAACAGCACCATGCAAAACGCTGTCAGTCCGGGAATGAGGGCCAGATAGAAAATCGACCGTATCCCGATATGCGACACGGACAGCAGGAATGCCGCAAGCAACGGCCCCAGAAAGGCGCCTGCATTGTCCCCTGCCCCTTCGAACCCGAAGGCCCTGCCCCGGTCCTTCTCATCCACCGAAGACGCGATGAGCGCATCCCGTGGCGCCGAGCGGGTGCCCGTACCCAGCCGGTCCAGCAACCGTGCCCCGAACAGGCCCATCCAGCTCGTGGAAAGCCCCATCAGGGGCTTGGAAAGTGCCGCCAGAAAATAGCCGATCAGCGCGATTGACTTTCGCTTTCGCAACCTGTCCGACAGCGTTCCCGAAATACCCTGTGCGATATTCTGCGTGGCCTGGGCGCAGCCATCTATCAGCCCGACGATACTCCCCGAAGCCCCCAACGTTTGCGTCAGAAAAACCGGCAGGACCGGATAGAGCATCTCCGTCGAAATATCGGTAAACAGGCTGGCGATGGCCAGAAGGATAACATTCCTAGAAAGTCCGACGAAGTAAGCCCGGGGCATCCATCGATCCACCCATGATGATGTGTCGTTATGAATAGAGAAAGCCCGGTTCACTCCACAGTTCCGGGGCTGCTCTCCTTTGCCCTAGCAGTCTGTCGGGTTGGCCATTTTGAGGGTTATAAGGTCGAGGCTAACCCGGCTTATGCCGCCTGAAGCCGTGCCATTCTTTTGCAGTTATATGCGAGTGCAACGAGGGTCCATTCGGTCGTGACTTTTGCAAGGCCACGCAGGCTGAACCTTCTGAAGCCCATGATGCTTTTGATAATTCCAAAGACCGGCTCCACGGTCTGTTTTCGTAGTCTGTAAACATCTCCGGCTTCTGTGGTTTCCAGTCTCGCCTTCATGGCGAGCCGCCAGGGTTCGGTTATCCGGCGTGGCTCCTTTGCTTCGGGATGGGGTCGGAAGTCGTAAGGCCTGCGGGCACAGGGCCGTCCAATGGCGACCAGCGGATCAATGCCCTTTTCCTGCAGTTTCCGGACCGCCTGTCCGCTGGCGTAACCGGTGTCGGCAAGCACCTTCTCCGGGAGACCGATTGTGTCTTCCATCGACAGCACCGTGTCGGCAAAGGATGGCGCATCCGCTGACGTGGCGAGAACGCCGGTTGTCACGATCAGCTGGCTGCCTTCGGCGCAGACTACGGCCTGGGCATTGTAAGCCTGCCGGAACTCGTGAGCGTCCGAACGCCGCATGAGGCGGCTGTCGGGATCGGTCAGGCTGATCTGCCGGTCGGGTGGTGGTTCATCATCCGGCGGTTTCGGCGCCCTGCCACGACGCCCGGTTTTCGCGTCATACGTGGCTTTTTTCTTCTCGTAGGCCGGACGTGCCGTTTCAGCCTGCTCCCTGGCATCAGCTTCCAGCCGGGCGCAGGCTTCGTCCAGCTTCGCTTTCAGCGTTTCCCGTCGGGCGAGTTCTTCTGGCAGGGCCTGCGGATCCGTGTCCGTGGTGTCAGCACGCTCCGCCTGGTCCATCAGTTTCGCGATATCCACCGCCAGCTGTTCGCGCAGCGCCCTGATCCGGTCGTAGCGCAGGGAACGGTATTTCGATGCGTCAGCATCGATTTTCGTGCCGTCGATCGACACCACGCCCAGGCGCAGCAGGCCTGTCTCGCGCGCCAGAAGCAGGACCTGCGCAAATGCAGCTTCAATGGCTGTCCGGTTCGTCCGGCGGAAGGTCGCAATCGTATCATGATCCGGATGCAGGTTCGCCGCCACGAAGCGCACCCCGATATCGCGATATGTCGCCCGCTCGATCCGGCGTGAGGAAAACAGCCCGTTCGCATAGCTGAAGATCAGAAGGGCCAGCATCAGACGCGGATGGTACTGTGCCTTGCCACCCGTGCGTACTGGCACGCAGAACGCATTCATCGGAACCCGCTCGACGGCGGCTACAACGAAATGCGCCATATCGTCAGCAGGAAGCCACGACTTCAGATCAGGCGGCAGAAGATACGGCTGAGACCGGTCAAACGGGATGAAGCTGCTCATCTCACCACCTTACAACCTTACCCCTTCACTGGGTACCCCAACCCGACAGGCTGCTAGAAAAGGGACAGTCTGCCTATGCTGGCGTCATCTCCGGCTCATCGCCGTGAGTGATGTCATGCGTAGTCGAACAGTGCCATGAACCCGAAATCCATGTGAAGCTGCTGATGACAATGAAAGAGCGTCGGGCCCGGATTGTCGGCGACGAAATCACATTCGAGTTCCTGGAAGCCCCCCAGCATCACAACGTCCTTGATCACACCACTGGTTGGCCTGCCGCCGATCCGGGTCAGTTCGAAGCTGTGCCGGTGCAGATGCAACGGGTGGATGTCATCGCTGGCATTGCGGACTTTGAGCCGGTAACGCCGCCCCTCATGCAGGGTATAGCGCGGGCGCATCATCTCCATCGAAAAGGCTTCGCCATTGAGGGTCCACTGGTTGAAGCCATGGAGTGCGGCGTTGTGCTTGACGATGGTCATCTCGATCGTCTCGTCGGGCGCAATCGCGGCCCGCGACCCGCCGAAGCGCGTATAATCCAAGCGCACCGGCTTGGGCGTGATCCAGACCGGCTTACCGCTTTGTCCATCATAGGCAACGACGATGCCCATCCCGCGTCGGCGGTCCTCGTCTGCCATATCCCCCATGACCCAGATGCCTGGGCGATCCATCTGGACGATGGCCGAAATGCGCTCCGCCGTGCCCAGCCACAGTACCGGGACTTCAGCCTGCGTCGACACCGGATTGCCGTCGAGCGCCACAACCCTGAAGACGTGTCCGGGCAGGGCAAGGCTACGGATTTCACCCGCACTGCCGTTCAGGACATGGAACAGCACGCGCTCACCCTGCTTCACGCGGATGGGCTCACCATGCCCCAGCATCTTGCCGTTGATCCCGAAGGAGTCATAACCGACTTCGAACCCCTTGGCCTTCTCCCTGGCGGCTGCGTCAGCGGCCCTGCCCATCTGCACAAGTTCCGCGATGGGAGCACCGGTCAGGACATCCATCGCCATGTCGCCGCCACGACTGAAAGACGGTTCGAATTCCTTCAGCACCAGGACTATCTCGCGATCATAGGCGCCGGGATTATCCTTTGGCTCGATATAGAGCGGCCCGACCTGGCCGGTATACATGCCACGATCGAGATCGCCCTGTGCCACAACATGCGTATGATAGAAGCGAAAGCCCGACGGCCTCGGCACAAAGCTGACCCGGCGCATACCGTGCGGCGGTATAGTAGGCGTGCCCTCCTCCGCCGCGCCATCGACGTCGCTGGGGATCTTCTGCCCGTGCCAATGCACCAGTTCCGGCGTGTCGGTATCATTGAAGATATCGACGACAACCCGCCGGCCTTCCGTAAGGCGCAGCAGGGGGCCGGGGAACTGGCCGTTATAGAGCGTGGTTGAGATGATGCGATCGGGTGCAAGCTCTACCAGTCCGGTGCCGATCCGCAGCGTATGATCGGCTTTTTCACCCGCTATGGAACCAGCACCCAAAACCCAGCCCGGGAGCGTGGCCGTCAGCGTGGTTGACCCGGCCAGGGTGAGAAGCGAGCGGCGATCCAGCATCATATGCTGCCCGATCATGAAGAAACAGGGTGATCTCCGAACGCGAACGGCCGTTGGCGGGTTCCAGGGGAATGCCCGTGCATCCCGGCACAAAACCTCCTTCGCCATAACACCGAAGGCAATCTGACGGAACTTCATTATATATCGCAAACGGTTGCGGGGCTGGCCGCCCCGATTTGAACCTGGAAATTAAGCAGTTGATTTTGCTTATTTCTCAAATTCAGCCCGGCACACAATCAAAAGGACGACACAATAAAAAAAGTCCTTTTAGATTTCGAGTGGCCTCATTCCCCAAGGAAAATCCGGATGTTGCCACGAAATCTGCCGTTGACGACTAAAGATCTGCCCGCATTCAGCAGCCTTGTTGAGGCGTGCCCCTTCCAAGGGCCTCTTATCCGCCGATCAAAAGCAATCCTGCCCGAATACCATTCTCCAAAATCGCGTCAGATTCCACACCTGCTCCCAATGCGCGGGCCAGTTGCAGTGTGCCAATCATCAGACCGTAGAGTGCCTGCGCGGTCGCCTGCCGCTCCGCCGGTGTTCCGGCTGGAAGAGTCCGCGCAATCAACCCGACGAATTTTTCATAACCCGCACGGAAGATCTCGCGCGTTTCTTCGGGATGACGCGCGATCTCCGCCGACAGAGCCGCCGCGATACAACCGGCACCCGGATTATCGCGGTGCTGCGTGCCGAGATAGCGCCGCAGCCAAATCTCCGGCGAAGCACCATCCCGGAGCGCCTGCACGGTAGCGCCTCGGTTATTCTCCTGAACCGCCTGCAAGACCTGCCGGACCAGGTCCTCCTTGGATTTGAAATGCGTGTAGAAGGCACCATTGGTCAGGCCCGCGTCGGTCATCAGTCCCGCGATCCCCGCCGCCGCCACTCCGTCCTCGCGAAAACGCCGCGCGGCAACGTCAATGATGTGCTGCCGCGCCTCCTCCCTGTGACCCTTCCGGTACCGCACGTGCTGTCCCTCCCGCTCTGCATCTCAAAATCTAGGGACACCCCCATTGCATTACAATCGTCATGCTACATTTTGGTCGCAATCCGATACCGAGACCCGCATCATGAGCAGAGGCCCACTGCGGAACGGCGAACGCTCGCCTTACTGCCTGACAGGCCACGCCTGCATGCCAATTCGTCCGATCTCCAGCAGCTTGTCCCGCGAGGCCCCGTCGCGCGCCTGCACAGCCATCCCACGCGCCAGCGAAGCGAAGAAGGCCGCCAGTGCCTCGACATCCGTATCCGCCGGCAGGTCACCATCTGCCACACCCTGGTGCAGGCGGTCTGCCATCGCAGTCTCGGACAGTGCGCGCTGCCGGGCCATCAGGTCCCGCAGGCGTGCCTGGCCGGGCGCGCATTGGGTGCCGGATACCGAAATCATACACCCCGCCGGCAGGTCCTCGCGCGTGAACTCGGTGGCTGCCGCTTCCATCAGGTGCTGGAACGTCGACTGTGTGTCGACGTTACCATGCAGGATATCGAGGAACCATGCGCCGGTGGCCTTCAGATAGGCGTCGGTCGCCTCCTGGTACAGCAGCTCCTTGGAACCAAAGGCGTTGTAGAAGCTCGACGGACTGATGCCCATAGCCCCGATCAGGTCGTCGAAGCTGGTGCCCTCATAGCCCCGGTCCCAGAACAGGCGCATCGCCGCACACAGCGCCTGCGCGCGATCGAAGGATGGCGGTCGGCCGCGGCCACGCCGTTCGCCATCGAGTTTTTTTGGTGTCATCGCTCCATAAATCCTTGAACGCGGAATTACGTCCCTCATATCCCATATCTTGGAGCGGTCGCTCCAGATTTTAAGTCCTTGGTTTCCGCAACCCGGACATGAGGATCGCGTGTCGATCCCGGTCCGAGCAGACAGGTACAGTCCAATGAGCAAGCTTTCAGGAAAAGTCGCGATCGTCACCGGCGCCTCCAAGGGGATCGGTGCCGGGATCGCCAAGGCGCTGGCAGCCGAAGGTGCTGCCGTGATCGTCAATTACGCCTCCAGCAAGTCGGGGGCGGATGACGTGGTCGCCGCGATCACCGGCGCGGGCGGCAAGGCCGCGGCGGTCCAGGGCGACGTGTCGCGCAGGGAAGACGCACAGGCCATCGTTGACGCCGCCGTCACGCAGTTCGGACGGCTGGACATCCTGGTCAACAATTCCGGCGTCTATGAAATGATGCCTATCGAGGACATAACCGAGGAGCATTTCCACCGACAGTTCAACGTCAACGTGCTGGGCACACTGCTGGCGACCCAGGCGGCGGTGCCTCATATGGGCGCGGGCGGCAGCGTCATCAATATCAGTTCGGTCGTCTCACGCATCACGCCCCCCGGCTCGGCGGTCTATAGCGGGACAAAGGGCGCCGTGGATGCCATTACCGGCGTGCTGGCGCGCGAGCTTGGGCCGAAGCAGATCCGCGTCAACGCCATCAATCCGGGCCTGATCGAAACGGAAGGCACCCGCAGCGCCCATATCGTCGGCTCCGACTTCGAACAGGCCATCGTGGCGCAGACACCCCTCGGCCGTACGGGACAGGTGGAGGATATCGCGCTCATTGCGGTCTTCCTCGCCTCCGACGAGTCCCGCTGGTTGACCGGCGATCATCTGATCGCGTCCGGCGGCCTGCGTTAAGGATCCGCCCGCGGCCCGATGCCGCAACATCGGGCCGCGAAGCATCCCGGCTGCTGAGAAGACTCCGCTTCTGTGGCAAATGGGGAGCTTTCTCCTCTAGGAATGCCAGCGCCGAAACATTACGGATGCATTGACACCACCAAAACCGAAGCCATTTGAAATGGCATAGTCGAATTGTTCACGACGCGCGTGAGGACCAACGACGTCCAGCCCGTTGGCAAGAGGATCCGGTTCGGTCAGATTCAGTGTTGGCGGCATAATCTGCTCCCGCAACGCCATTATGGTAAAAATAGCCTCGATCCCACCTGCCGCTCCGAGCAGATGCCCCGTCGAGGACTTCGTGGCACTGATGCCAGGTCCGCGACTTCCGGCAAAAACTGCCCTGATGGCCGCCAGTTCGCCCCGATCGCCGACAGGCGTGGAAGTTGCGTGGGCATTCAGGTGCCCGATTGCTTCCGGGGCAACCCCCGCCTGCTGTAGAGCGATCCTCATGGCGATGGCCGCACCGGCACCGTCTTCCGGGCCAGATGTAACGTGAAACGCATCAGCGCTGGTGCCATAACCAACAAGCTCCGCTAAGGGCGTCGCACCACGCTCCAATGCATGGTCCAGAGACTCAACGACAAGAATCCCGGCTCCCTCACCCATGACGAACCCATCGCGGCCCACATCAAAGGGACGCGACGCAAGCTGAGGCGCATCGTTGTAGCCCGTTGACAGCGCTCTGGCCGCGCCAAATCCGCCCAGGCTGACCCGGTTTATTGCTGCTTCCGCACCGCCTGCAATGGCTATGTCCGCCTCGCCCGCACGAATCAGCCGGGCGGCATCGCCGAGCGCCTGGACACTTGCTGCACAGGCAGTTACCGGCGCGCCGATTGGGCCTTTGAAACCATGTTGGATCGAGATCCAGCCGGCCGCAAGGTTCACCAGGAACGACGGCACCGTGAACGGGGAAAGTCGCCCTGCTCCACGAGTGTCAACAATGCGGACTGCATCGGCAATGGCGCCAAAACCTCCGATGCCCGATGCGACAACAGTAGCGGTCCGCGCTTTCTGCTGGTCTGTTTCCGGCCACCAGCCGGCTTGGGTTAGTGCTTCATTTGCCGCACCAAGCGCAAACTGGATGAAACGATCCATTTTCTTTCTGTCTTTTGTCGGGACAACAGTCTCGGCATTGAAGCCACTCCCCTCATCCATTTCCGGGACGATGCCTGCTATCTTGCAGGCGACATCGGGCGCAAATTCATCAGGAAGAGATCGGATACCCGACACGCCCTGAAGAAGCCGACGCCAGACCACTTCCACGCCACACCCGAGCGGGGAGACGATACCCATTCCGGTAACGACTATTCGCATATCAACCTGCTTTCCATTTTATTGCTTTGATGGCATGGACTTCCCGGACGCCCCGATGACCCGCAACTGATCGTCTCATTAGGGTCATTCGGTTCTGTGCGTTTTACGCGCGCTCGCAAGGATTGGCGCACGTCACATGCGGCCTAATTGTCCGATGCCGTTGCCGGGCGGGACAAAAAACGTGTTAATTCCCCTAGGCCTGTCGTGTGGATTTGCAACGGCAAGCCGATCCAAGTCGCAGCGGCCTGTGCGCGCGCTTCCAGGTCCGCGCTCGGCATCTGCGCCAGATAGACAATTCGTTCGAAGTTCCCGAAGATCATCGGCTTTAGATCCGGAAAGCGATCCAAACCGAAATGACGAACGACAAACCGGTCGAAATGCCGAACCAGGAAATCGGTAAGATAGAGCGTACCTTCTTCCTGTTCATGCAAAACATCGAACTCTGCGAGGCCGGTGAAAAAAGCGTAGCAATGCTCGCCCTCAATTCGCTCGACACGCTCCAATCGCAGAACCTCGTCGAGTGCTCCCGCCGTTCCGCAGTCCCCGAACAAACACAGAATTTCATCATATTTCTCACGATTTTGGCGAATCTTACGGCGCATTCCATCGGGAATCTTTTGAGGCGTGAGATGCCATTCCGCTGGAAGGCATGTGATGTCCATATGCGTCCAGCCGTTTGCTCGCACAACGGCAAGAAACTCATGGGCAAGCGCTCCGCAGGCAATCACGAGTGTCCGCTTTTCAGCCCCATCATGAGGACTATTTCGACGGGGCCCCTGCACAATATCAATATCAGAGACACCCAAGCGCTCTATATTCATTGATTTCTACCTTCACGAAGGGGCCCCTGGCCACATTGTCCCACCGCCATGTCAGGATACTCGCGTGCCTTGATCCCGAGATAGCCACCGTGGTGACGCAAACCGTAGTCTGTCTGCGTAATTCCCTTTTTTTCCATCAGAACAAGGGCTAGCGCGTCGCTAATGGACGACATGACTGCGATGCTTGCCGTCGGCGTGAGACCCAGTCGACACGGCTCAGCGATGTCTCCCATATCAATGATTAGCGAACTCATGGCCCGCAACTCGGAATCGGCATGGGACGTCACGCCGATGACAGGTCCGCAGCCGAGACGTCGCCCATGCCGCACCAACTCCAGAACTTCCCGCGTTTTCCCGCTCGTGGAAAACGCCACAATGCAATCGTTAACTTCGAGAACGCCGAGATCCCCGTGGGCTGCCTCACCAGGATGCAGAAACACGGCGGGAGTTCCGGTCGAACATAAGGTGGCTGCAAACTTACGCGCAACGAAGCCGGCTTTTCCCATTCCGGTCGTAACGACCTTTCCTTTGCACTCAGATAGCAGAAGGAGTGCTGCATCAAAGGTGGCGTCCAGTTCGACCGCGGCGATCGCCTCCGCCTCGGCCCGGAGTATGGCATTACCCCGAGCGACCGTTATACTTTTCATGATGACAATTCCTGATGAAAGACACTATCGCCGACTGCGGGATTGTACTTCCGGAGACTGGAGGGCCTGGCGGTCGGCCAATCCGGTAACTGCGCAGTCGTGAAATGCCCAGATGCCGGGGTTTTTCTCAGCTCTTCTGGCGCAAACGCCACGGTCATTCGGGTCTTGCTCCAGTGAAATCCTCTGCGACGAGTGGCTCGCTAGGATCGACATCTTTTGCGGGAGTGATGCGGTACCAAATCGCATAGAGTGCCGGCAGGAACATCAGGATCAACCCGGTACCGGCTGCGGTTCCCCCGATTAGCGTATAGGCGAGCGAGCCCCAGAATACTGATTCGGTCAGTGGAATGAAGGCTAGAACGGCAGCCATGGCAGTCAGAATGACGGGGCGCGCTCGTTGCACTGTCGCCTCTACGACGGCATGGAAAGGGTCGAGGCCGGCCTCCTGATTGACCTTGATCTGGCCGATCAGGATCAGCGTATTGCGCATCAGGATGCCCGCAAGCCCGATTAGACCCAGGATCGCATTGAATCCAAATGGCTGATTAAAGATCAACAGAGTCGGTACGGTCCCGACGAGCCCAAGCGGCGCCGTCAGAAACACCATGAACATGGCCGAAATTGATCTTGTCTCAAACACCAGTACAATGAGGGTCAGGAGAATCATGACCGGGAAAATGGGCACCAGTGCGTTGTTGGCCTTGGCGGATTCCTCCGCGTTGCCGCCGATCTCGATACGATAGCCGGGCGGTAGTGCTGACCTTACATTTACCAGCGCCTGATCGATTTCCGCCGTGACCTGGGGCGGCTGCAGGCCTTCGTCGATATCTGACTGCAAGGTTATCGTTGGAATTCGATCCCGCCGACGCAGGACGGGATCTTCGGCGCGGTTCTCAATATGACCGATCTGGCTCAGCGGTATGAGCTGGCCCGTCCGGTTGCTGATTGTCATGCCAATGAGCTTCGCCGGATCAAGGCGGTCGTGGCCAGCGCTACGAACCACAAGATCCACGGTCCGGACATCCTCACGGATCTGCGTGACCGGCACGCCCAGCAACAGGAATTGGATCTGTTCCGATACCTCCTCCGGCGTCAGGCCGATCAATTGCAGCCGCGCCTGATCGAGCACGAAATGCGTCGTCGGGGCGCGCTCGCCCCAGTCGGAGTTGACCTGCCGCGTATGGGGATTCTGTCGCATGATCGCGTCGACCTGAGCAGCGATCTCCCTAAGCTTATCAGCCTCCGGTCCCATGACGCGGAACATGACCGGAAAATGCGTGTAAGGGCCGAAAACAAATTGCGTTACGCGAACCCGAGCCTCGGGCGCCAGACCATCTGCGACAGCGCGGCGCATGCGATCCCGCAAGATGTCACGCGCCTTGGAACTCGGCGTTAAAACTACCAATTTTGCGAACGAGGGATCAGGTAATTCGGGGTTATAGGCGAAGAAAAAGCGCGGCGCCCCCGCTCCGATATAGCTCGTAGCAATCTTCGCTTCGGGCTGCTTCTTTAACCATGCTTCGACACGCGTGGTGGTCTGCATAGTGGCTTCTATGCTTGTACCCTCCGGCATCTGAACCTCGACGAGCAGCTCCGGCCGATCGGAACTGGGGAAGAACTGCTGCCTGACGGAGCCCATGCCGATAAAGGACAGGACGAAGAGAGCAAGCACGGCGCTTGCGACGAGGAATTTACGTCGAACGACCCAGACTACCAGGCGACGGAACCGCCGGTAGTTCGGGGTCGCGTAAATATGCTCGTAGGCTCCATCGATCTTCTTGATCTCCGGCAGAAGCTTGACGCCGAGATATGGCGTAAACACGACAGCGACGAACCACGACGTCAGCAGCGCATAGCCAACGATCCAGAAGATATTGCCCGCATATTCTCCGGCACTCGACTGAGCGAAGCCGACGGGTGTGAACCCGATGATCGTGACCAGGGTGCCAGCCAGCATAGGTGCGGCCGTGTGGCTCCAGGCATAGGCTGCAGCCTTGGTGCGTTCGTACCCTTCTTCCAGCTTTACGACCATCATCTCGATGGCGATGATGGCGTCATCAACCAGCAAGCCGAGCGAGATGATCAGCGCGCCCAGCGTGATACGATCCAGCGCGCGGCCCGTTACCAGCATGATAACCATGACAATCGAGAGCGTCAGCGGTACGGCCGCAGCGACAACGATCCCGACGCGCCAGCCCAGACTGAGCAGGCTGACGACCATGACGACACCGAGAGCGACGAAGAATTTCAGCATGAATTCGCCGACGGCGGCATGAATGATGCCGGCCTGATCGACGATTTTCGTGAGCGTAACGCCGATGGGAAGTCCCGCGCCTAGCGTTTTCTCTGCCGTTGCGAGGGATTGACCGAGTTTCAACCCGTTCCAATGATCCTGCATGACCACGTTCAGGATCAAGGTCTGATCGCCGCCATGCCTGACCAGATAGGTCGGCGGATCTTCATAGCCTCGCTCCACTGTGGCGATATCGGAGATCCTGAGCGTCCGGCCCTGCGCCGCGATGGGCGTGTCGCGAATTTTCTGCAGGTCGTCCAGCGCCCCATCGAGACGTACAAAAACCTGTGGACCACGTGTATCGATCGAACCAGCGGGCGTGACCGCATTTTGCCGTTGCAGCGCGGCGAAAACATCCTGCGCGCTGATCCCAAGCGTAACGAGCTTAGCGTTTGAGAAATTGACGAATATCTGTTCCGGCCGCTCGCCCACTATATCGACTTTGCGCACACCGGGCACATGCAGAAGCCGCTCGCGCACCGTCTCCGCCTGACGAACCAGCAGCCGCTCAGGCAGACCGTGTCCATCCAGCGCGTAGACCGCGAAATCGATATCCGAATATTCGTCGTTGACGAATGGACCCTGCACACCCTTCGGCAGAAGCGGCATCGTATCGTACAGCTTTTTCCGGGTCTGATAGAATTGCTCGGGAACCAGGCGGGGCGGTGTATTGTCCTTGACGGTGATCATCATCAGCGCCAGCCCAGGACGGGTGAGTGTCTCGACCCGATCGTAGTACTGAAGCTCCTGCACTCGCTTTTCGAGCGGATCAGCCACCAGATCCTGCATTTCCTGCGCAGTAGCACCCGGCCACACCGCGGTCGCCGTCAAGGTCTTGACGGTAAAAGTCGGGTCTTCTGCCCGCCCCAGGCTGAAAAAGGCGTAGGCTCCCGACAGCGAAAGCGCGACGATCAAAAACAGCGTGATTCCGCGCTCGCGAACAGCGAGGGCGGAGAGGTTGAATCCGCTCATTGCATCGCGACCTTTTCCGAAGCGATCCGGACATGTTCTCCCGCATGCAGATAGTGGCCTCCAGTCGCCACGATCAGCGCACCCGGACGGAGAGCGGCGCTTGGGATAATCCTGGCCGTCTCTTCTTCGATGCTTGCAATCGTCACCGAACTGAACGCGACGGTCGATGACTTGGCATCAACGACCCAGATGCCCGGCCCTTTGCCCTCGTCGGCAACGGCACCCAGCGGAACCTGAAGCGCGGGCTGCTCAGTCGCCTCCTCCGGAAGGCGAACACTCACAGTTGTCCCCAACGGTGCGCTTGCGCCCGGCCCCTCCATGACGTAGCGCGCCTCGAACGTGCGTGTGCGCGTATCCGCCGCGTCGGAAAGCTGCCGCAGGCGGGCCGGCACGCGTGTACCACCATCATACAAAGCCGCTTCCGCCGACGAATGCAGGGCCGGACGCACGCCTTCCGGGAGGTTGACGGTCGCCTCGCGCGGCCCGGCATGAGCCACCACAATCACGGTCTGTCCAGCGGATACGACGTGTCCGGGCTCCGCAAGGGTCTGGACAACAACGCCATCCGCATCGGCCCGAAGAAGGGAATAGTCGTCCTGATTTCGCGCAATCTTTTCTTGTGCAATCGCCGCATCCAGCTGCGCACGAATGCTATCGGCCGTTGCCTTCACCTGGTCATAGGTCGACGCCGCCACGGCACCGGTCGCAACAAGACCACGATAGCGACGCTCATCAGCCGCAGCCTGAACCCAATGGGCCTGTAGCGACGCGACGCTCCCGACCTGCGTGGTTACCGCATGGACATAGTCCGTTGGATCGAGGCGCATCAGCACCTGGCCTTTGGAGACGGCTTGACCGGTATCGACGAGACGCTCGACGATCTTCCCTGGGATGCGGAAACCCAGATCGCTCTGAACGCGGGCCGCTACGACGCCCGTATAGACGCGGTCGACGGATGCAGCGGATTCGACCTTCACCGTTTCGACGATGCGATCGGCTGTGCGCGGATCGGGGTCATCTTTGGATTTGCAGGCAGACAGCCCGAATGCGGTGCAAATGCATGCCGCTGCAAGAAAGGATGTGCGTGTTCCAGCCATGTTCGGGCTCCCAGCGGATTTGGGTGCCCAACGTGTACATTAGTGACCATATTGTCAATAAGTCACATTACGATCGTACTGCTATTTTTAGGGGGCGAGGCTTCGCAGCACGAGATTAGCCAGGGTCGCCGCGTCGTCATCGAGCGTTTCGAGATGCTGTTCGAGCAGAAGCGGATGGTGGATCGACTGAAGCACCAGCATGATGGCGTGGCAGGTTTCATCGATCGGCGTCTTGCGCTCGAATTCTCCACTGTCACGCCCTTCGCGGATCAGGCGCTCCACAATGCCCCGCAGCCATCCTCTGAAGGCCTTGGCTGGGGTCCATTCTTCTTCCATCGCGAAATAAACGATATCGTGCATTTTCCGGTCGTGAAAGAATAGCGCGACGGTATTGCGCGCAAGTGCAATAAAAACCCGACGCAACCGGTCTGATGCGGACTTTCCATCCTCGACGATTGCCTGCAGAACGGCCCGCATGCTGTCATGCTGAAGAGCGCATATGGCCTCGCCGATCGCCTTTTTGGATTCGAAAAATTTGTAGATGTAGGCCTTCGACAGACCGATCGCTTCGGCCAAGTCGGCGATCGTGGTCTTGTTGTATCCATAATGCCGGAAATGCTCGTTGGCCGCCGCAATGATCTGGTCCCGGCGTTCGTGGTCGGCCGGACCACGTTGTCCACTATGGGGCGTGAGCATTCTGTTCTCCTCGACTGGCAGTTCACCGCCCTAGATAGGCCACAACAGATGAATTGACAACGAGTGACCATCGTGTGCAATGTTCACTCGACTATAGCTGGATTACGTATATCCGACGCTGATTAGAGGCCGAACAACGATGGTAGCCATACATCCTTCCACGGGAGGGAGGTCCTCGCATCCCCTGTATCGAACGGCAGTTCACCGGGCAAAATCAATCACCGCACTCTCTCTTGCGCTCCTGGTCAGCGCCTGCGCGGTCGGCCCGAACTACAGGGAACCGAAGACTGATTTGCGGTCGTTTCATGCTGCCGCAGCCGTTGACACCCGGCAAGCGAGGACCTCGCCCCCACTTGATACATGGTGGGAGGGCTTTCACGATCTCGAATTGACCCGGATCGAGCAACGGGTGCTCAGCCAGAATTTGGATCTTGCCGCTGCTGTAGCGCGCGTACGCCAGGCACGTGGCGCGGCTGAGGCCGCCGCAGCACGCCTACTTCCGACGCTGGATTTCAACCCCCAGGCCTCCGCGAACAGGCTGTCGAAAGAAGGCCTGATTGGCCATATCGTGAATGATGTACCGGGCTTCAATCGCGATTATCGCTCCTACGATGTGAGCGGTGCCGCAAGCTGGGAAATCGACCTGTTCGGCGGCCTGCGCCGAGGGCAGGAAGCCGCGCGCGATGAGGCCGAGGCTGCCCGCGTGGAACGCGTGGGTGAGCGTATCACGGTGGCTGCCGATGCTGCGGACGCATATTTCCAGATCCGGGGAAACCAGGCGCGCCTCGCAGTTGCGGAAAAGCAGATTGCCGTGGACGCCCATCTGCTGGAGCTGGTTCGCCAGCGACGCACGCGCGGCGTCTCAAACGAGCGGGAGCTGGCTCAGGCTGAGGCTTTGCTGCAGTCCGCGCGCGAGACCGTGCCATTAATCCGCATTGCACTCGAAGCCCAGCTCAATCGTCTTGACGTGCTGATGGGTGTACAACCGGGCACCTATGCTGCCGAGCTTGATAATCCATCTGACATTCCGCCTATTCCAGCTATCGGCGGTAATGACAAGCCCGCCGATATGCTGCGTCGTCGCCCTGATATTGTCGCGGCGGAACGCCGTCTGGCGGCGTCGAACGCAAGGATCGGCGAGGCGCTGGGCGATTATTACCCCAAATTGTCCTTAATGGGGATTCTGGGCTTTCAGAGCCTCAGCCCCAACAAGCTTTTCACGGCGCCCGGCTTCCAGGCCGCCGGGTCCGGCGCGATCCGCTGGCGAATTTTCGATTTTGGCAAGATCGACGCTGAGGTCCAGCAGGCACGCGGCGCCAATGCCGAGGCACTCGCGCGCTACCGACTAACAGTCTTGCATGCAGCCGAGGACGTCGAAAATGCCTTTACGACTCTCGTGCAGAGCGAACAGCGCACCGATGAGCTGCAGGCTGCGGTCGCCTCCCTGACCCGCGCTCACGACCTGTCACAGCAATCATTTCAGGCGGGCGTCATTCCCTTGACTGACGTACTCGACGCAGACCGGCAGCTTCTGGATGCGCAGGATCAACTGGCCTTAAACCGGGCAAACGCGGCACGCGCGGCGGTAAGTTCGTTTAGAGCCTTGGGTGGGGGATGGCCCACATGAGGGAAATGATCCGGCGCGCATGGCAGGGGATCGGCTCCATCATTTTCTACCTAATCGTCGCTCTCGCTGTTCGAGGGTCAGGATTACTTACGTTCGTTCGCTCGCGTCATGCGAACCACAAATCTTGAGTATTTTAAGTTCGCTGTCGATGCCGGCAGCCTGACACGCGCGGCAAGCGTTCACGGCGTCAAAGTTTCTACAATTAGCCGCGCCATCGACAGGCTCGAAGATGAATTGGGCGTCACATTGCTTGAACGAAATCGCACCGGGGTGTGCCTTACGCCGGCGGGCGAACTTCTGTTCGAAAAGATTACCTCACTGCTTCACGACCTGGAGCGGATCAAAACGACGGGCCAATTGCTCGGCAGGAACGGACGAAACGTCATTCACGTGGGAAGCCTTCTGCCGCCGATTGGCGACCGATTCAGGCTCGCATTATCAAGATGGAAGATAAAACATCCGAAAGTCAGAATAATTTTCCATGAAATGGGAGCAAGAGACCTTCTTGTTGCATTATCTCGGCGTCAGCTCGACGCTATTTTTTTCGCCCCTTTCGTGAGATTCGACGAGATTGAGTCACTGCCATTCTGTGACGAAGAGCTTTTTCTGGCTCTGCCAACTGAACACCCCTTACATCACTATCAGAGTCTGTCACCAGATAAGGTACGGAACGAAACTTTCCTGATTCAAGACTGGGGACAGGATCATAGCGTCAGGGATCGTTACGCGGAGATCCTCGGCACAGATGTAGCGATCGAGACGCATCCTGTCGGAAAGCAGTGTGTATTTGCGCTGGTTGGGGCGGGGTATGGAGTAACGCTTGCTGCCCGCAGCCAGGCAGAGTGCGGTTTTCCGGGAGTAGTCTTTCGTCCTCTTGCTGCAATTGACGCTCGACTGCAGATCCTTCTTGGCTGGGACGCCAGTTGCCAGGACGCGATGACCGGCCGCTTCATATCCTTTATCCGTGATCTGGATCGACAGAGCTAGTCCGAGATCGTTTCGTTCTAGCGAAGGCTCTATCCCCCTCCATAAAGCGGGCGAGCATGGGCGGGATGAGCTTCGTGGGGGCGATCTCGCCCTGACCGTTCTCGCGTGCCAGCAACCGCGCATATTCGACAAGGTCGCGATGCACGGCGGCGGGAAGTTCCACACTCAAACGCACTGGCTTTTCGTCCGCGATCGGTCCCAGCCTGAGTTTCTTCATCGGGAAACCTCCTGTCCGTAGGGGGTGAGCACCAAGTCACGATGCACCATCACTCGCACCGGAAAGCCCGGCCGGATGATGTTGGTGGGCTGGATATTGAGTGAGCGCCCGACCATCTGCTCGCCGATCTGGTTGAAACCCTGCGAGCCGCCGGTCCGCAAGGCCTGGGCGATGCCATTGCCGCCGCTGATGTCGGCCTCCGAGCCCACGCTCAGCATCGTCGAGACCAGGGCGGCCTTGAACACCTCGCCCCAATGATTATCGGTTTGGTCCTGCAGCCCAGCAAAGCCTGCGGCGTCGGCGGCCGGCTCGTTCTCCAGCACGATCGAATCTCCCGCCCCGCGCAACAGTCGGGTCCAGACCAGCAGCACGCGGGTCTGGCCATAGGCGATCTGGGAATCATAGCGGCCGATCAGCATCGCCCCCTGCGGGATCAGCAAGCTATGCCCGGTCGGAGAGTCATAGACGTTTTCCGTCACCTGCGCCGTGACCTCGCCGGGCAGGTCCGAACGGATGCCGGTGATCAACGCACCGGGAATAATCGACCCGGCTTGGAGCACATAGGGGCTGGGGGACGGTGCGAGCCGTTCAGCGCTGACGGTGCGGTGATCGACGGGACCGTCGAGGAATGCCTGCTTGCGATCGGCAGGAGCGCCGCTGGACTGGGCTGCGGTCGCGCCCGCTGCCGCCGGCGTCGCGATATCCCGCCCCATCTGCGTCTGGGTGAACAGATGGCTGACCCGCGCGGCTTCCTGCTCCTGGGCGATACGCTGCTTCTCCGGATCGGCGGGTGCGGCCGGTGTCGCCATGCCGGGAGCACCCACGCCAGCCTTGAGCAACGGCCCACCAAGATCGCCAGGCAACGGCGGTCCGAGGCGCGGCGGATGGCTATAGTCGCCCGGCAGATTGGCCAGCCCGTCCGGCGTAGTGCGGCTGCCGGTATTGTAGAGTTCGGCATTGCTCTTCGGAGGCGCCGGCTTCAACGCCTGATAGAGCGCGCCGCCGATGCCGCCCACGGCGATGACCGACAGGCCGAGGATCACCTTGCGCGACAGCCGCGTGACCGGCGGCCGCGTCGTCCGCAGCCGCATCTCTTCGGGTGGCCTGACGGCGGCCCCTGGCGTTTCAGTGCCGCCGCTCCCGGCGCTTTCGCTCATGACCGCCGCGTCCCGTCGGTGCGGACGATGCGCACCACCTGCTGATGCTTCGCACCCAGCCGCAGTTCGGCGGCGGCGAACAGGCGATCGACGATCATCCGATTGCCGCGCACCCGATAATTCACGAGTTGGCCGTCGCCCTGCGGGCCGACCACCCACAATGGCGGCATCTCCCCCTGAGCGATGCCGGTCGGGAATTCGATAAAGACCTGCCGCCCGTCATCGAAGGCCCGCAACGGCCGCCACGGCGCCTCGTCGCCCTCGACTCGGTAGCGAAAATTCAGCGCGTCGAGATCGACGCCGGTCACGACCGAAGCCGCGAGATCCGCGTCACGATCCTGGCCGCGCAGGGCGACGATCTGGTCCTGCGGATAATCCCAGGACACCGACGCCATATAGGTCCGCTCATCGGAGCGCAGTTCCAGATGATAGGTGCGCCGGTCGGTATTGACGACCAGGTTGGTGGTCAGGTCCGGGCGGGTCGGCTTGAGCAGGATATGAATCCGTTTCGATGCCCCTGCCCCACTCTCGGTATCGCCTATGATCCAGCGCACGGTATCGCCAGCGGCGACCGGACCGGCACCGACCAGCTTCTCGCCCGGCTGCAGCGCGATGTCGGTGATCTCGCCGGGTGCGGCATAGAGCTGATAGAGCGCACCCTCGGAGAAGGGATAGACCTGGATCGCATTGAGATAGCCGGCCCGCGTCGGCTGGATCCGCGCCACACTGTTGGCGCGCTCGACCCGCTCATGCGGATCCGTCGGGTCCGGCGCCGCATGCCGGTATGGGATCGGCTTGAGCTGCCCCGGGAGCGGCAAGGGCTCTGGCAGCGCCACCACCTGCACCGGCTTGGGCGGCTCCGGGGTAAGGACCGCCTGTCGGGGCGTATCGTCGTATTTGATGACAGGCGGCGTCCATGAAGAGCAGGCCGCGAGCGGCGCCAGCAGGATCATGAGCGGCGCGATGGTGTTGAGGGTGCGCATCAGCCGAGTTCCCTGGACCAGTTGAGGGCGTGGACGTAGATGCCGAGCGGGTTTTTGCGCAGCCGATCGGCATCGGTCGGGGTAGTGACGACGATGGTGAGGATCGCGCTCCAGCGCTCGGTGGCGGCCAGGGCGCCATCGACATAGCGGCGCTCGATCCATTCCACCCGGAAGCTGTCGTCGGAAGCGCGGATGACGCTGGCGATCTCGACCGCCACCTGCATCTTGCCGATCTGGCTAAAGGGGTCGCTGGTGCGGGCATAATCGTTCAGGGCCAGCGCGCCGCGGTCGGTGACGTAATTATAGGCGTCGAGCCAGTTCTGTCGCAGCACCACCGGATCGGCCGGGATGCCGCGCACCTCGGAGATGAAACGCGCCAGATACCAGGCGATCTGCGGATCGGTCGGCCGATAGGCGGCGGTTGCCGGACCGACGGCCTGCGCCTGACCGAGATGGTCGATCTGCACCACCCAAGGGGTGATGGTGCCCCGCGCCGACTGCCAGACCAGCCCGGCGGAAAGCCCACCGCTTAAAGCGAGGCAACCGAAGAAAGCCAGCTGCCAGTTGCGGGCCTGGACGCGGGCCGAGCCGATGCGGTCGTCCCAGACCTGTCCGGCCTTGTGATAGGGCGTCTCGGGCTCCGGTGTTTTGCCGAAACGCACAGTAGGGCGGCGGAACATGGCTATTCTCCTTCCGAGAGATCGACGTCGTGACCGCCGCTAGGCCGGTCGCCGCCCTTGATCGCCTGCGCGGCCGCGTCCGCCCCGCCCCTGATCCGGTTGTTGCGCTGCATCCGGCTGGCCCAGGCCGGCGGCTTTCCGGTAGCACTCGCTCCACCGCCAGCGCCCGAAGCGGTCGCACCACCGGCCCCGCCGGTCGCGGCCGCTCCTCCGGCCTGATAGCTGGTGCGGACACTGGCCATGGCCCGGCGCAACGGGCTGGCGGCAGCCGACAGTCCGGCTTTCGCCACGCCGGCCGCCCCACCGGCCTGATAGGCGGCGGTCGTGCCGCCCGCGACAAAGGCGCCGCCACGCACCGCGGCCGCCGCAGCGCCCACAGCCAGTCCGGCCCCTGATGCGGCGGCCACACCAGCACCGATGACCCCGGCCGCCGTAGCGACGGCGGAGCCCGCACCCAGTTGTGGACCACCGGCGATCAGGCCGTTGGCCAATGCCGGGCCGAACACGGTCAAGCCGAGCAGCGTCAGGGACGCCAGGATCAGGGTCAGCGCGTCATTGATGGTCGGCGGGTTATTGAAGCCGCTGGTGAACTGGCCGAACACCGTCGAGCCGATGCCGACGATGACGGCCAGCATCAGCACCTTGATCCCGGACGACACCACGTTGCCCAGCACCTTCTCGGCAAGGAAGGCGGTGCGGCCGAACAGGCCGAACGGCACCAGCACGAACCCGGCAAGTGTGGTCAGCTTGAACTCGATCAGCGCCACGAAAAGCTGGATCGCCATGACGAAGAAGCTGATGACCACGATCAGCCAGGCAATCAGCAATACCGCGATCTGGATCGCGTTGTTGAAGATGGCGACGAAACCGACCAGCGAGGAGATCGAGGTCAGGATCGGTTTGCCGGCATCGATGCCGACCTGTGCCAGCCGCCCCGGCTGGAGCAGTTGCGCCTGGGTAAGATGCCCACCGCCCGCCTCGATGCCCAGCCCGGCGAAGGACTCATAGATGATCTTTGCCAGCCCGTTGAAGTCGCCGATGATGAAGGCGAACATGCCGATGAACAGCGTCTTGCGGATCAGCCGCGCCAGCACGTCTTCGTCCGGCGCCAGCGCCCAGAACAGCCCGGCCAGGGTGATGTCGATGGTGATCAGCACACCGGCGAGCCAGTGGACGTCGCCCTGCACCAGACCGAAGCCAGAATCGATATACTGGGTGAAGATGGCGAGGAAATTGTCGATGACGCCGGTGCCCTGCTGCATGGCGTCACCGTGCCGCGTCGGGCGCGAAAAAGCGCTTGCGGTTCTCGGCCCAGATCGCGGCACAGGCTGGATCGCCGTCGGCCTTCATGCCGAGCGCCTGGCAGCGCGCGAGACCGGCGACAAGCCGGTCACGCGAGCCTGGTGGCCCGAGATCCAGCACCTCGACGTCACGGGGCACATGCCGGAGATGCAGGCTCGCGGCGACCAGAATCAGAACGACCAGCCCGACGGCAACGAGCCGGAAGACGATCGGCGGGGAGAGACGTAACCCGCGCATCAGTGGAACATCTGCGCGGTGCCAGGCGTATAACCGGCCCCGTAATTGAGGAAATTCGCCAGTTGCGCCCTGCCCTGCTCCTCGCTCTCTTCCTGACGCGCGCCTTCCAGCGCCTGGGCGCGGCCCATCGCCATGACGACTGCGGTAAGGTCGGCAAGCTGGCGCGTCTGCAGCGCGGTAAGCTGGTTGCCCGATTGCGCGGCCTGTAGGGCGCCCGTCGCCGCCTGGCTCGACGTCACCAGACTGTCGATCTGGCTGCGCGTGGCATCGAGATTCTGCACCGCCCCGGTCTGCACGCGCAGCCCGTCCTGATAGGCGCCCCGCGCGTTCTGCCATCGCGTCTGGGCGTCGGCGGTCATCTGCGCCGCCGAACTCGGGCTACCCAGCGCCTGCGGATAGGTCTGCGAAAACGCCTGATCGATGCTGGTCAGGTTATAAGAGAGCCCCTGCGCCTGGCCGACGATCTGCTCGGTCTGCGCGATCGACTGCTCCAGCGGTGCCAGCACGGAGAACGGCAGACTGGTCAGATTGCGGGCCTGGTTCTCCAGCATGGTCGCCTCATTGAGCAGGCTCTGCGCCTGCTGGTTGACCTGCTGCAATTCCCGCGCCGCAATCAGGACGCTCTGCACATGATTGGCACCGTCATAGACCGCCCATTGCGCGCGGGCCGGCGCGCTCAGGATAAGCGGGAGCACAAAGCCAGCGCCGAACATGAAAGCTGATTTTTTTATCAGCATGTTTCTCATGACCCCTCTCCCGGATTGAGCATCTCGACCGCCCACTCGACGCCTTTGTGCGCCAGCCAGGCAGCCGCGAACCCGTCACGGCCATGACGGGAAAAAATCCGGTCGATGGCGGTCTGGTCGTCGGGTGACGACGCGGCGGTGAAAGCCAGCGCCACCTCGGATAGGCCGAGATCGAACAACCGGTTGCCGCGACGGGACTGACAGTAATAGTCGCGCTTGGGTGTCGCCCGGCTAAGGATCTCGATCTGCCGGTCGTTCAACCCGAACCGGCGATAGATCGCGGTGATCTGCGGCTCCAGCGCCCGGTCGTTGGGCAGGAATATACGGGTCGGGCAGCTTTCGATCAGCGCGGGGGCGATCGGACTGGCATCGATATCGGCCAGCGACTGGGTGGCGAAGATGACGGAGGCGTTCTTCTTGCGCAGCGTCTTCAGCCATTCCCGGAGCTGTCCGGCGAAGGCGCGATCATCCAGCGCCAGCCAACCCTCGTCGATGATCAGCAGCGTCGGGCTGCCATCAAAGCTGTCCTCGATGCGGTGGAACAGATAGGACAGCACGGCGGACGCCGCGCCGGAGCCGATCAGCCCCTCGATCTCGAAGGCCTGGATATCGGCGACGCCGAGACGTTCATGCTCGGCGTCGAGCAACTGTCCCCACGGGCCACCAACACAATAAGGCTGCAACGCCTGCTTCAGCGCCAGTGATTGAAGCAGCGCCGACAGACCGGTGAGGGTGCGTTCCGCGACCGGGGCCGAGGCCAACGAAGTCAGCGCCGACCACAGGTGTTCCTTGAGGTCGGGGGCAACCGCGACGCCCTCGCGTTCCAGCAGGGTCGCCACCCATTCCGCCGCCCAGGCCCGATCGCCCAACTCATCGATCCGCGCCAGCGGCTGCAACGCGACTGCATCATTCCCATCCTGCGACAACGCGCCGCCGAGATCATGCCAGTCGCCACCCATCGCCAAGGTAGCAGCGCGGATCGAGCCACCGAAATCGAAGGCGAAAATCCGGGCACCGGCGTAACGGCGGAACTGCATTGCCATAAAGGCCAGCAGCACGGACTTGCCGGCTCCCGTCGGCCCGGCGATCAGCGTGTGGCCGACATCGCCGACGTGGAGTGCGAAGCGGAACGGCGTCGAGCCTTCGGTGCGGGCATAGAACAGCGGCGGCGCGTTGAAATGCCCGTCCCGCTCCGGCCCGGCCCACACTGCGGAGAGCGGGATCATATGCGCCAGGTTCAGGGTCGAGACGCAGGGCTGGCGCACATTGGCGTAGACATGCCCCGGCAGGCTGCCGAACCAGGCTTCGAGCGCATTCACCGTCTCGCGCATGCAGGTGAAGTCGCGGCCCTGGATGGTCTTCTCCACCAGACGCAGCCGGTCGGCGGCGATCACAGGATCCTCGTCCCAGACCGTGACGGTAGCGGTGACGTACGCTTGCCCGACCTGATCGGTGCCGAGTTCCTGCAACGCCGCATCGGCGTCGGCCGCCTTGTTGGCGGCGTCGGAATCCAGCAGCACCGAGGCTTCGTTGGTCATCACCTCCTTGAGGATGGCCATGATCGATTTGCGCTTGGCAAACCATTGCCGCCGGATCCGGCCCAGCACTTTCGTGGCGTCAGTGCGGTCGAGGCAGATCGCCCGCGTCGACCAGCGATAGGGAAAGGCCAGACGGTTCAGCTCATCCAGCAGCCCCGGCCAGGTCTGGGTCGGGAAGCCGGTCACGGTGAGCGTGCGCAGATGGGCGTCGCCCAGGCGCGGCTCCAGCCCGCCGGTCAGTTCCTCATCGACCAGGATCGCGTCGAGGTGCATCGGGATTTCCGGCACCCGGACCCGCTGCATGCGCGTGGAGATACAGGAATGCAAATAAGTCAGCGTTTCGCCGTCATCGAGCCAGTCGGCCTCCGGCATGAAGCCGTCGAGCAGCGCCAGCACCCGGTCGGTCTGGTCGATGAAACCTGCGACCACCGCCCGCCAGTCGGAGCCGCCACGGGCGCGGTTCTCGTAGAGCCAGGCTTCGGCACGGGCGGCATCGTCCGCCGGCGGCAGCCAGACCAGGGTGAGGAAATAACGGCTCTCGTAATGCGCCCCCTCTTCCTCGAACTGCGCCCGCCGCTCGGCGTCGACCAGTTCAGACGCCGGATCGGGGAACAGGCTAGCGGGATAGCCCCGCGCCGGGCCGCGCTGTGCCTCGACGAAAATGGCCCAGCCGGAGCCGAGCCGGCGCAGGGCGTTGTTCAGACGGGAGGTGATGGCGACCAGTTCGGACGCGGTCGAGGAGTCCAGATCGGGGCCCCGGAACCGGACGGTACGCTGGAAGGCGCCGTCCTTGTTCAGCACCACGCCCTTGGCAACCAGCGCCGCCCAAGGCAGGAAATCAGCGAGCCGATCGCGGCGATGGCGATATTCGGCGAGGTTCAGCATGGCGCCCTCACCCGACCAGATGGGTGGGATAGCGCAGGTGCCGGCGCACCACGTCGACGAAGGCGGGATCGCGCTTGGCCGCCCAGACGGCGGCGAGATGGCCGACCAGCCAGAAGATCCCGCCCGCGATCCACAGCCGCAGGCCGAGGCCGATCGCCGCCGACAGCGTGCCATTGACGATCGCCACCGTGCGCGGCGCCCCGCCGAGCAGGATCGGCTCGATCAGGGCGCGATGCACCGGGACGGTGAAGCCGGGGATGGCGTCCGGCTCCATCAGATCAGCGCCCCGCCGGAGAAGGAGAAGAAGGACAGGAAGAACGAACTGGCGGCAAAGGCGATCGACAGGCCGAAGACGATCTGGATCAGACGGCGAAAGCCGCCCGAGGTCTCGCCGAAGGCCAGCGTCAGGCCGGTCACGGTGATGATGATCACCGAGACGATCTTGGCGACCGGCCCCTGCACCGAGTCCAGGATCTGGGTCAGCGGTTGTTCCCACGGCATGTTCGAACCGGCCGCATAGGCCGGCGCTGACAGCAGGGCGAGAACAAGGGGCGCGCTCGCCACGGCAAAGCGGCGGCGCAGGGCGATCATGCTTGTCATGACGGATCTCCGGCGGGTACGAGGACGTAGGTCCCGTCCGGAGTCAGGCCCCGGACAATGGCGAGTTCGGCCAGTCGGCGCGCGCTGCCGCGCCCGGACAGCACCGCGATCATGTCGATGGTCTCGGCGATCAGGGCGCGCGGCACGGTGACGACGGCTTCCTGGATCAGTTGCTCCAGCCGGCGCAGGGCGCCGATCGCCGAGCCGGCGTGCAGGGTACCGACGCCGCCGGGATGGCCGGTGCCCCAGGCCTTGAGCAGGTCGAGCGCCTCGGCGCCGCGCACCTCGCCGATCGGAATCCGGTCGGGGCGCAGGCGTAGCGAGGAGCGCACCAGGTCGGAAAGCGAGGCCGCGCCGTCCCTGGTGCGTAGGGCGACCAGATTGGGGGCCGCGCATTGCAGTTCGCGCGTGTCTTCGATCAGCACCACCCGGTCGCCGGTCTGCGCGATCTCGGCCAGCAGGGCATTGACCAGCGTGGTCTTGCCGGTGGAGGTGCCGCCAGCGACCAGGATGTTCTGCCGCTCGGCGACGGCGCGGCGCAGACACTCGGCCTGTGCGGCGGTCATGATGCCGGCTGTCACGTAATCGTCGAGCGAGAACACCGCGACCGCCGGACGCCGGATCGCGAAGCAGGGTGCTGCCACCACCGGGGGCACCAACCCTTCGAACCGCTCTCCACTTCCCGGCAGTTCGGCGGAGACGCGCGGGCTGCCGGGATGCACCTCCACCCCGACATGATGGGCGACCAGGCGGACAATCCGCTCGGCGTCAGCCGGCGTAATCCGGGTGCCGGTGTCCTCCATCCTGCCGGCGAGCCGGTCGATCCACAACCTACCGTCGGGATTGAGCATCACCTCGACGATCGACGGATCGTCGAGATGCCCGGCAATCGCCGACCCCAGGGCGGTGCGCAACATGCGCGTGCCACGGGCAACGGCTTCGGAGCGGAAGGGAGCGACAGACACCGGGAACCCCGCGATTGGCCTCCGACGGGAGGCGGTGGATCAGCGGGGTTGATTAGAAAGAGGCATGGACACGCCAGCGCAACAAGTCTCTGGGACCGTAGGGCGCTGGGATAGAAAAACTTGCATAGGGGTGTGTTGCCATTTGCGCAGTGACGGGGCGACAGGGCGCTGCTACCGTTTTCTGGAATCGACCACGACACGGATCCGCCCCGCATGAGCAAAGCCTTCATCGCCGCTGTTCTTCAGGACTCTCTCGCCTGCACCGGTGTGACCGCCACCAAGGCCGCTGATGATCTGGTCGGAGCCATTGTCGGCGAACTGGAGCAGGAAGGCGGGTTCACCCTGCCGTCATTTGGGACGTTCACCGTCCATAAGACCAAGGCCCGTAAGGCGCTCAATCCCCGCACCGGTGAGCCGGTGAAGGTCAAGGCGGGCAAGACCGTGCGCTTCAAGGCCAGTCCCGTTCTGAAGAAGGCAGTCTGATTGGACGCCCCGTTCAATGGCTGCCAGATGATAATTTGGGTAGGGCAGAGAGCAGGAGACTGGCGGCTTACGCCTCATGTCGGTCATTCTTCGCCTAAAATTGGAATCCCAAAAGCAGACCTCAGCCCAAAGAAGCGGACGGAGATTTATCGTAGTAGACTTAATAAGTAATTGAAGACAATATTTACGCCAAGAAAAGGCGACGCATGGGGATGGTTTTGACTTCAAATATCCAAGTTGTTAATTCAGTTTACGTTTGCCGTAGTCGATTGCCAATATTACCCGATCAAGGTAAGGTATTTTACCGAAGCTTAGCTGTATCAAAAAACATCTGTCGATTACTGTTAGTATACCCAATGAGGCACATAGCGCTCTAATAGCTACCAAATTTGCTCACCATAGAGTTGGTATTGCGATAATATTCTTTGGGGATTTCAACTCAGAATATACTCTTCTCGACCCGTTAGCCAAAACTATTTTGCAATATTGTCGCTTATTGTGCGGAGATGACGATTACGTCACTATGGCTCCAATCAACGGCTCCTTGATCCTGCCAAGTATCCCCATTCACGGGGCTGCACGGACAGTTTTTCACCCGAAAAGAGTGATTTCTTCGGAAGGTGGAAACTTTCCACTCACCTGGAAGTGGCCATTGAGTTTTTCAAAAATCGAATGCTGGATGATGCCTGGTGCGATGCAGCGGACACCACCATGCCAGTTACCGTCAGAGTCCGGAAAAACTGAGGTATAAAAGTCACCTTTTTGATAAATATAGCATTCATTTAGTGGCTGATTGTCGGCGACTATCTGGAACGGAGAGCCTTTTTGACTGATGACCCCAATGGGAACATTCATGCATATTACCCGGCCTTCAGCCAGCCAGCCAACGATGCTGGCCGCGGCTTCAGTGTGGAAAACATGCTGTAAGACCGTTCCGTCACCCATCCTGGCGGTTTGAGCTTGGTAGAGAAGCACAAAGCGAATTGGACCATGAGGATAACGCTCAAAATAGTTTTTAATCCAAGATGCCGCTATTTGCATTCCGAACCATTCGGGAATACGTATAAAAATTGCGTGCAGGGCGTCAGAGCCATATTTTGCAAATTTACTGGCATTGGCCGCGGCTACCTCGAGCTTTGCCTCGAGATTACTTACCTCATTACGATGGAAGGGCACGATTACGCTAACCTGATGTGAAATTTTTTGCGAGCTGAGTGGGTAGACGTCCAACTGCGGCGAAGTCAAATTTGTGGACCAAATACCAAACTCGTTAGCACATTTTCCGTTCACCGGTTGACTGAGAATCTCATCAAGTCTGGCATGGAGTTCTTTCCAGTCTTCCTCAGAGGGATAGCTACTTGCTCGTACAAGAACGCACAGCCCGTTTCGCTTTTGTGATTTGATACGGGCCTTGAAAGCTGCGTCGAATTTTTTCGAATGGCCTTGGAATATACGCTCATGTTGTGACATTCCATAGTCTTTTACTGAAAGAGGAACCGCAGCGCCATCGTCGAATGTTATGATTGCATCGTAACCAGCGGTGTTTTTTGGCGTGGGGGCAACGTTGGTTCCTGATTCCCGTATCAAGTAAAGAGCGAGAAGCTCCAGCATCGCACCTCGACTGTTGTTGCTGTCTCTACCTTTGATAATTTTGATCTGGCCTTTCAGCCATATAGGATGTGCCGTTTTGGCCCAATCCAGCGCGCAGGCAAGAATGAGCAACTCGGTGGAGGCTAGACCATCACGGCGCGCCCAAAGTCTACCAAGGGGGCGTTGGCACTGCTGTTTGAGCCAATTTTCGCCAAACTGCTCCGGTATTAAGGAAAAGAGACGATCAATCTCGTCTGTCTCCATGCCAAGATGACTTGTGGGACGCAGTGCTGAAGTTTCTGTCATTGGGCTTAAGGATTCTATATAATGTGTAAAACGATAGCCTGACGGGGCATCATAGGCGCTTTTTATATCATGGCAACACGCAGACTGAGCCGCAGCGGCCTTTCTGGAAGGTAGATTTGTGTAGTTCCACATAAAAAACTGTCGTCTATGTAAACGTCTGTCTGGAGCTTTGAAGGTCGACTGCATCAGCCGCCGCACGCAGCTCATCCCCTGCGTGAACGACATTTTTTGTCAGATTCGAACGGTTGCGCAGCTAGAGGCGAACATCGTAAACTGATAAGAAACAGACATATTCGACTTGATGCCGATGATGACTGCTATCAGTGTGGCGCATTCCCGAATGCAGACCGACAGGAATCCCCCAACCCAGACCTAAATTTGCGAGAGGGTCTGCCGGGTCAAGTATCCTGATCTTCCGCAACAGGCTCCAGGTCCAACCTGATCTCGTCGTCCAGCGTTTTTCCTCTGGCGAGCCGGCGTCCGATCGCTTCGATGAACCCGTCATACCGTTCCCGGCCCTTACTCTGCGCTGCCGCCAATGCCGCGTCGGGTAATGGTGGCGTGCTAGTCAGCCAGAACCGCACGAACACAGCTAATGATTCGTTCGAGATCGTGACCCGTCGCTCCATGCGCTCCAACTGCCGCGTCACCCGGTCCAGCCGCCGGGCCAACGCGGCCTCCAACCGCTCCGGGCCGTCCGGCGACAGGAACGATGCCAGCGCCGTCTCAACGATCAGCGCCTGCGGCACCTTTTTGCGGGCGGCGTAGTCGGCAAGCCTGACACTGAGATCGGCAGGCAGCCGGATCGTGTGCTTGATCCGCATGGCGGTCACAGCCCCATCTGATCGCCGGGATCGAGCGAGACCTGACGCGCGAGAACCCGCTCACCACGGCGTAGGGTCTGCGCCCGTGTGGCGTCGTCCTCGGGTTCGTCCTCCAGCAGATCGAACTCATGAACCGGCTTCCTCGGTGCCTGCACCACCTCTTCCTGTTCCGGCAATTCCGGCTCGCGGCGGATGCCCGCATTGGCCGGGTCGTCATCCGCGCTGGGCGACGCGGCTGGCTGCACCAAGTCGGCCCAGTCCCCCGGCGGCTGCGGTCCGATGGGCGGTGTTCCCGGCGGAGCAGATGGCGGCTCGAAGCGGGGTGGCGGGAGGATGCGCGCGGCCAGTTCGGCATCCTCGAAATACCGCGCCTTACGCGCCCGGATCGGCGGGCAGCCTGACACGAGCACCAGCTCTTCATCTGGCGGAAGCTGCATGATCTCGCCGGGCGTCAGCAGCGGCCGCGCGGTTTCGTGGCGCGTCACCATCAGATGCCCGAGCCACGGCGACAGACGGTGTCCAGCATAGTTCTTGGCGTCACGGATCTCGGTGGCGGTGCCCAGCGCGTCGGAAACCCGCTTGGCGGTCCGTTCGTCATTAGTCGCGAAACTGACCCGGACATGGCAGTTGTCGAGGATCGAGTTGTTCTGGCCATAGGCTTTCTCGATCTGGTTCAGGCTCTGGCCGATCAGGAAGCTCTTGATCCCATAGCCCGCCATGAACGCGAGCGCACTCTCGAAGAAATCCAGCCGTCCCAGCGCCGGGAACTCATCAAGCATCAGCAGCAGGCAATGGCGCCGCTTCGCCTCCAGTTCCTCGGTCAGCCGGCGGCCGATCTGATTGAGCACCAGGCGGACCAGCGGCTTGGTGCGGCTGATATCCGATGGGGGTACCACCAGATACAGCGTCGCCGGATGGCTGCCGGCGACAAGGTCGCGGATCCGCCAGTCGCAGCGCCGGGTCACATGCGCCACCACCGGATCGCGATACAGACCGAGAAACGACATTGCGGTGGATAGCACGCCCGAGCGTTCATTGTCGCTCTTGTTCAGCAGTTCCCGTGCCGAGCTGGCGACCACCGGATGCACACCCTTCGTCCCGAGATGCGGCGTGGTCATCATGGCGCGCAGCGTGGTCTCAATCGCGCGTTTAGGGTCAGAGAGGAAATTGGCGACACCGGCCAGGGTCTTGTCCTCCTCGGCGTAGAGGACATGCAGGATGGTGCCGACCAGCAGCGCGTGGCTGGTCTTCTCCCAGTGGTTCCGCTTCTCAAGGGCGCCCTCAGGATCGACCAGCACATCGGCGATGTTCTGCACGTCGCGGACCTCGCGTTCGCCGCGCCGGACCTCCAGCAGCGGGTTGTAGGCGGCACTGGCAAGGTTGGTCGGATCGAACAGCAGCACCCGACCAAAGCGGGAGCGCCACCCCGCAGTCAGCGTCCAGTTCTCGCCCTTGATGTCATGGACGATGGCCGAGCCTGGCCAGGTCAGCAGCGTCGGCACCACCAGACCCACGCCCTTGCCCGAGCGGGTGGGCGCGAAACACAGCACATGCTCCGGCCCGTCGTGACGGAGATAGGCATCGGCCGAACGGCCCAATATTACCCCATCGGGCGCAAGCAGACCGGCTCGACGAATCTCGCGCAGGTCGGCCCAATGCGCCGAGCCGTAAGTAGTGGCGCGCTTCTTTTCGCGGGCGCGCCAGACGGACATGGTGATCGCGACGATGACGGCAGCAATCCCGCCGGATGCCGCGATGTAACCGCCTGTGGTGAAAATATCCGGGGCATAGGCGTCGTAGGCGAACCACCACCAGAAGAACTCCGGTGGGTAGTAGACCGATCGGCCGAGCAGCGTGAACCACGGGGTGCCGAGTTGCGGCTGGAAGCCCAGCCGCCACGCAGTCCACTGCGTCGCGGCCCAGGTGAAGGCGAGGATCACGGTGCTGACGGCAAGCACCGCCCCCCAGAGGATCTTGGTTTGGTTCATGACAGGAACCGAGCAAGTGGCACAGACGAGTCCGGTTCAAGTGCAAATGATGCCGCCATGGTCCATGGCGGCATCCCGGATAGAAATCGGACGCTAGAGCACGTCCACGTTATTCCGGTTCATAGCCTGCGGCGGTGAAAAAGTTGGCACATTCGTCCGGAGTGAAATCATTCAGGACCGATCCGGCGGCGTCCCATAACGCTGTGACGGTTCTTGCTGCCTTGGCTCGTAAGAGGGCCTTGAACTTGGCGAACGCCATTTCGATCGGGTTGAAATCGGGACTATAGGGAGGCAGGAACATCATACATGCCCCCACTCGTTCGATGGCCTTTCGCGCTCCCGGAATCCTGTGAGCGGGCAGATTGTCCAGCACAACGATATCGCCCGGGCTCAGCGTCGGCACGAGAACATGCTCGACATAGGCCTGAAAAATCTCGCCGTTCATGGCGCCATCATGCACGAAGGGTGCGGTCATGCCCGTGAGGCGCAGGCCAGCGGTAAAAGTGGTGGTTTTCCAATGGCCATGAGGAACGCCAGCCCGACAGCGTTCTCCGCGTAAAGCGCGACCACGTAGGCGCGCCATCTTCGTGGAGAGGCTGGTTTCGTCGATGAAGACCAGGCGGTGCGGATCGAGGTCAGGCTGGCCGTCGAACCAGTCCTGCCGCCGTGTCAGCACATCTTCGCGCTCCTGCTCCAATGCATGTGCGGTCTTTTTTTGAATGTCCACCCGCGCTGCCGCAGCCATCGGCTGAGCATACTGCGGCCGATCCCGACGGACTGCTCACCCTGCAGGCGCGCCACCATCTCGTTGAGCGTGATATCTTTTTGCGCTTCGATCATGCCAACAATAAAGGCTTCATGCCCGTCCAGCCTCGAGCCGCGTGGCTTGCCCTGACGGCGCGCCGCCCGTTCGCCGCTTTCACGCTCGCGCCGAAGCCACCGGATCGCCGTCGAAATCCCGATCCCGAACCGCTTCGCTACTGAACGGGCTGACCCGCCCGCTGCGCCGGCTTCCAGAACGCGCACCCGAAGATCGTCACTCAATGCTCGCGCCATCACCATCTCCATCAATGGAAACGGTGAATCACAATCCACGCTCCGCGTCATCCCCCACGATTCATAGTTCAGTGGACGCGCTCTAGCCAATACGATGGGGCAAGGCCGGAGTCGCTTCCGGGAGGAACAGACCCGTCGGTGATCACTGGACGTAGTATCTCGCCATCAGGCCGTTGGGGATATCTCCAAGGCACTGGTGCCGGGCGATGACTATGGCCCACCGCAGTTGTAAGAATTCAAGATTCACCGGTTAGAACCCAGCAGCGCCAGGTGGCGTCAAGGGCGCTCCAGCACGAGCTGCGTTATCCTAGCGCGGCCTTCCCTTAGGTTTATGCCCAGATTGGCGACCAATTCCCCAAAGTCGGATCCCATCGCGACGTGAAGGCCCAGCGGCGGCGGCTCTCCCGCAGCTTGAGTTCGCGCCATTTGTTCCGCAAACCAGGACACGCCCGCATCAGTGCGGTCTTTACACTGGAGAACGCGAAACCCTTGATCATCCAGCAATGAATGCATGACCTCCGACGTCACAAGGAAGCTGGTGTCAGCATGGCGGGCCCAGGGCACAGGAAAATGCAGTGGTTCGCCATTCCCGACTACCACGTCGTAAACTGCAAACCGCCCGCCGCGGCGCAGCACACGATAAGCCTCACGGTACATGCTCGGGCGGTCAGCGATGTTCATTGCCACATGTTGCGTCCATGCCACATCGAAGGTCTCGTCGCCGTAGGGCAGCATCTCAGCGCGAGCAGTCTCGTACGTGACCTTCTCGGTTAGGGCCGCACGCGCCGCTAAGTAAGTTGCCGCTGCAACAAAGCTCGGACTTACATCGACGCCCGTCACGTGGCAGCCAAAGGTCGCCGCCAGATAGCGCGAGGGCCCACCAAGCCCAGACCCGATATCCAATACGCGCGACCCGGCTGAAATACCCGTCGCCAGGGCAAGCTCCACCGTCGCGTCGATCCCTCTGGTGTGAAACTGATCGAGAGGGGCAAGGTCCGCGAATGTGAGTAGTCTATCGTCGAGCCCAGCTTTCGTCAGCGCAGCGCGCAGACGATCTCTTAAATCGTGCTCCCCGTAATGCTGAACGACTTTTTGTGCCTGACTCATCGTACATCCTCGCCATTAATTGGGGTAGTTCAGAAACCGTCGTCCGGCATCCCGTCTCCTCGAAAGCCGGCTATTGTTGTTGTTCAAGAATTTTCCTATCGATTACTGCAAACAATGCTTCATCCCTCGTTCCGCTTCTTGTTCCACATTTAGTTGGCAAGTGCCGTAACTAGTTCCATGTATGTGATTACGACCCGACAGATTAGCCTTCGCACTTCGCACGGCTATCATCACGGCCCGATATGAGCCGGCCTCTGGTGCCAGTTAGATGTCGATAAGCATCGCAATTGCATATAGATGTCAAGCGACATATAAACAGGTGGAGAGCTTGAACGCAGCGGGAGCCAAGGCATGAACGTCACTAGGACTCACGTGCTGGAAAATCGCGACAACCTGGTCGATGCCGCGCGGGTGTGGTTGGCGGCGGGAGCGTTTGAGTGGTCAGGAATGCAAACCGTAGCCTTGCGAGCGAGATCCTTCGCATCATGGCGAGCACACTCGCATCCACAAGGTTACGCAATCGGGACAGAGAGACCGAAAACCGCTGCGAATGCGACAAGTTGTAGGTGAACGGACGTGAACATGAACTTGAAGCGCTCGGACCTGACCCCAATCGAGCTTTACGGCGCCAACACTGGAAACTGCCTGCGTGTCTCCATCGCGCTCGAAGAGGCGGGCATCCCCTATATTGTGAAGCTCATGGATTTGCGCCGCGGCGATCAGCACAGGCCCGAGCATCTGGCGCGCAACCCGATGGGCCGAGTCCCTACGATCGTATCCCAAGATCGAGATGGGCAGACCCTGGTCTTATCGCAGTCAAATGCTATTCTATTTTACATTTGCGATCTCACCCCCGGCGTATTGTTGCCGGTTGACGATATCATCGGGCGAGCACGTGTGCTGGAGCGCTTCTTTTTCGCACTCACCGACGTCATTGGCCCAAGTCATTCAGCTTTTGCACTGAGGCAGATCAATGCTGGAGATAGCAGCGCTGAGCGTCTTGATCGGCGTTCCGTCGAAGCATTGACCCGAGCCGAAGCATTTCTAAAAGAAGCGCGCTTTATCGGTGGAGAAGACTTCACTCTCGCAGACATCGCTGCCTTCACAATCACCATCGCATTGCGCAGGCTGATAGACTGGCCCTCGCTGCCGCACATGCAGCGCTGGTTTGATGAATTGCACGCACGACCGTCAATAGCCAATGGATTGCGCGCATTCGGGCATCGTTGAGATGCAATAGCATCCGGCGAGACCGAAGCTGCTTGTGCTAGGAAAGAAGTGGTTCAGTGAAGAAGTCGAAGCAGGAAACGATATTGACTCGTGTTCGAATTGTCGAAGCGGCATCTTCGGAGTTTCGGCGCAACGGTATTGATCGCACTGGGCTGAACGAGTTGATGGCTGCCGCCGGGTTGACCCGTGGCGGCTTCTATCGCCATTTCTCTTCAAAAGATCAGCTTGTTTCCGAAGCCTATGGGCACGCCCTGCAGTCCCAACTTGATCGGATCGTGGCCCTCACTGCTGACGCCAAGCGAACGAAAGCCCTGCAAGCAGCCGTCGACATGTACCTGTCGAACGCACAGCGTGATGATCCGGCCACGAGCTGTCCCCTGGCGATGCTGGGCAGTGAGTTGCCCCGCTCCAGCGAAGATACCCGAAGCAAAGCAACCGAGGGAATCAGAAAGTTTTCGGAAATACTTGGGACCGCGTCGGGCGCTTCCACGGCTAATGAAGCAATCAAAGCCGGTCTCCCATTATTGGCAACGCTCGTTGGAGCGCTAACGATGTCGCGTGTTGTCCTCGACGATCAACTCTCAGAGGAAATCATCAACGAGGCGAAGAAAGCTGTTAGTGCTTACCAGCGCCGCAAGACGACCTTGGCAGACACAGTCTAAGTTCCGGCGATGCAGACGGCAGAAAAGAAAGTGCCGTCACGACAGTCGCAGCGTTTTGCGACACGGCCCCTGTCCTTCCACCTATTGAATATATCCCTGATGCGGTGCCGCTCGCAATAAAGAATCTTGTCGTAAGGGACTTCGATGGTGCTCCTCGTTGGGAGCGCCGAAGCAGCACCACTTTTAGCAAGTGTAGCGCGAAACCCGTCCGAACTACGACGCCAAGAGCTGCCTCCGTGTCGCAGCGAGAATCTCGTCCGACAATTCGCCATCATCGACCGAGCGCGCCAGGATCACGGCACCGACCATTGCCGCGGTAGTGAGGATCGCTTTCTCCCGGCGATCCCCGCCACCGCTCCATCGGAACCCCCTAGCGATACGCTCGATCACTTTGCCCAGATGCCGAGAAAGCGCCGGCTTGTCCGGCTCTCGCCGACCAATTTCCACGGCTAGTGCGGCCATAGGGCATCCATTGCCCGCTCCATCGCGGTGCGCCCTGCTAAGATAGTTTTGCAGGAACGTCTCTTTTGCCGTCACCGGATCAGCAAGCGCACGGGACAATGTTGCGTCAGCCTGATCCATCGCCTCCCGAATTGCTGCAGACGCCAATTCATCCTTGCTACCGAAGTGCGAGGGAAATGCACCGTGCGTCATGCCTGCGGCCTTCATCACCTCGCTCACACTCACGTCGTTGATCCCGCGCTGGCGGAACAACTCGGACGCAGCATTCAAGAGTCTCTGGTGTTTCGCAGCAGTCTCCTCGGCGGGGTAGCGCATTGGGTTTCAGTCTCCAGTCAACCATCTTGACAAGATATATGATGACCATCATGTTACGGCAAGCATGATGATCATCATAAATGAGCGCCGTCTTAAATCGCTCCGCTGATCGCCAGCGCTTGTCTCAAGCCGAGGAGTAGAACCGCGATGAAGGTTAATGGTGCAGTCGTTTTCGTCACGGGGGCCAACCGTGGTTTAGGTCTGGCGTTCGCCCGCCAGGCGCTCGCGCTCGGCGCCGCCAAAGTCTACGCGGGCACGCGGAATACCGCAGGCTTCGGCGAGCCTGGGCTTATTCCCATTGAGATCGACGTGACTGATCCTGGGTCAATCGCTCGGGCGGCAGAACAGGCCAAGGACGTGACCATCTTGGTCAACAATGCCGGCATCGCCGCAACCGTTCCAGACGCGCTCGACGACGCAGTCGAAGAACTTTCGCGGCGAATGTTCGAAGTAAACTATTATGGCGTGATCCGCGTCACAAAGGCTTTCGCCCCCATTCTTGCGCGGAGCAGCGAGTCCGCGATTATCAATGTGCTTTCCAGTGCCACTTGGCTTCCCGTCCCGTTGCTTACGCCCTACTCGGCATCCAAAGCGGCAGCTTGGAGCTACGCGAACCACGTTCGCCTTGCCCTGAAACCGCAGAATACCTCGGTGCTCAGTCTCCATGTGCATTTCGTCGACACCGATCTCACCAAAGGCCTCAATATACCGAAGAGCGATCCGAACGACGTTGCCCGCCGCACTTTCGAGGCGCTCGAGGCTGGCAAGAGCGAGATCATGGCCGACGAGACCACACGCTTGCTCAAAGCGTCTCTTTCGGCTGAAAGACCAGGTTACATCGATCCCGACATGTGATCCGAGCCGTAGCTTGACTAGCAGATAGCCGTTGAGGACCGCCGGAACTGAACAAAGACGCACTCACTTTCGGGTGGCTTTCGGCGAACCGTAGTTCGTTCAAGAGGATTCACCCTTGAGTAAATTTGACTCGCTCAACAATCCTGTCTGGAACGCCCTCAATACTATTCAGAGACCGCTTGCGCTGACATTCGGTCTTGCTGCGCGCTATCCGCATAATGTTTCCCCCCTTGCAGGACTGCAGAAATGCACGGCAGCGGCCTTTGCCGACTTGGCGCAATTGGTTTCGTGGGGCGAGAGCATAGCACTGTTCACAACCACACCGCCCGAAGTGCCTTCAGGCTGGACGGTTGAACGAAGCCGTTGGATCGAACAAATGGTTTGCGAGAAGCCTCTCGCGACTGAACTCTGTGATCTGCTCGAACTCCAAGAAGAGGACGTGCCGGATATGCTGGCTCTTACGGCCGCCACAAAGCCAGGGCCATTCCTCGAAGCGACCATTCGAATGGGGCGCTATCGTGGCATTCGCTCTCATGCCGGCACACTACTTGCGATGGCCGGAGAGCGAGTTCGCCTCGGGAATTTCACGGAAATCAGCGCAGTTTGTACGACACCAGAAGCACGAGGTCGAGGATACGGTAGCGCTCTCGTTACTGCAGTCGCTTCTCGGAGTTTTGCCGACGGGATGACGCCGTTTCTCCACGTTAAGACCGAGAACGGCGCAAAGCAGCTCTATGAGAAATTGGGCTTCCGCGTGCGGTGTTCCATCCGGCTGACTGTGCTTACAAGGGCCAACTGAGCGAACAGACAAAAATCGCTGACCGCACGTGGCACTCGCAAAATTCGTGAACCTGCCTAGTCAAAGCTCAATGCCGAGACCCTAGCCCCCGAGGAATGCGAACAGGCGCGATAGCACGAGCGCAGAAGGGCTCCGGAGGTATTAATCGCTGAGCATCGTTCGGTCACCTCGATACGCACGCGTCGAATTGGCTCATCCGGTAGCGCACCGTGAAGATATCCGAAGCTGAAAGTATAGCACCGCGGCCCAGCGGACGTCCCTCCTGCCAGTTGGACAGTCCCAGTTCCGGTCTATCGAGCGCATACTGACCGTCCGCCCAACGCGTAAACCCATCGCCAACAAACGGAGCGTCGACAGCATCATAAAACCAGTCTTGCGCGACCGAATCAGCGCTGATGAGGGAGACGACGAAACGTGGCGCATAATTGTTGAACAGGTTGATCGCTTCATCCAGCCCTTCAACGACCACCAGAGAGATCTCCGGAGCGTCACTCCACTCCCATTCTGTTGGAAGTTTGGAAGCAGATATCAGCTCGGCGAATGGGCGCCTCCTAGTAATGTCATTAGTTGCAGATAGCGGCGAGCCCGAGAAGAGATCTTCCGGCAGATAGCTTTCGGAACCTTCGACGACGTGGATTCTAGCTCTAGTATCTCTACGTGCAGGGGCGAGCGATAACGTTTCGATCAGCATGGGTATCAACTCTGTCGCCTTCGACCTAACGACGCAGCAGACGTTTAGGGTGTTGCACACCTTCCGGTCGAGTGAGTTCTGGACGACAGCCCTGAAGCGGGCCGGATCAGCGTCATGATTCGCGACCAGCCATGCGCCGCCAGTCCCGTGAAGACTAGTAGGCACACCACTCTGCCGGGCGACGTCGCCAAGTCGCCTGACCACCTTGCCGGAGCCCCGCAAAACTGCGAGACCAAGTCGTCGGTCCGAAAGCAAAGCCCAAGTCGCGGCGTGGTTTTCGCTGTCGATCAGTCCAATAGCGCCACGCGGCAGACCGCTATTGGCAAGGGCAGGCTCAATGATTTGGAACAGCAGGCATTCGGCCGTGGCGCGGGCGTCGTGGCCGAACTTGAGCAGAGCCACATTTCCGGTACGCAGCACGCCGACTGCATCGATGATCACGCTTGGCCGTGCCTCAAAGACGAAGCCAACAACCCCAACGGGCTCGCGGGCGGCGTTGACGCGCCAACCATCGTGGAAATGCTCCTCCACGAGTCTCCCACGGCCTGCGTCCAGATTCGCCCACGAAAGCAGTCCACGGATCATGGCACTGCGCGATTTGTCTCCGAGTGCCAGTCGGTCGCTCAATCGACCTGCCGACGCGGCGCGAGCAAGATCGCGCGCGTTAGCGGCCAGGATGCGCTTCCAGATATCGTCATCTGCCAGCCTCGACGCCGCGTCATCGAAAAAGCTGTTGATCTGCGCGTCTGGGACTCTGGAGAACTCACGGAAGGCCCGAAGCGAATGCGCCATCGCGCGATCCACTTCCACGCGCACCTCGCGGGCGATGTGCATCAGTTCGCCGTCAGTCTGGTCAACGAGGAGAGCGTCGCCAGGCTTAAAAATCTCCGCCAATGCAGAAGATACGAGGGTAGCGCGATCACCGCCGAATGGGATAGGCATTCCTGCCGTCAAGCGCTCCAAGTGCATTCCCGACATTATCGTTCCTCTCACTGTTGTCTCTGCCCGAAAGCCGAAACCCACGGCCTTGGACGCAAATACATTCGCAAGCCCCAATGGAGAGCGTCACCGAACCCCGTTGGCCGGCGAAACCACCACGTTCTTGGTCCGCGTCAAAATGAGCGTTAGGATGCAGCTCGCTGCAGCAACTGCGGCCGCGACGAGACTTACTGTCGCGAATCCGCCAGCGAAGGCTGCCTGGGCGGCGCGGTGAACCCCGGATTGGAGCCCAGGGGGAACCGCACCGATGAAACCAGAGAGATCGCCGGAGGCGACCCGTTTGGCTGCGGCTGTCGCAAGGCGTGGATCAAGGCTCTGCACAGTAGCAGCAGCGGTAAACTCTCGGGAGACAGCCTTCGACAGGACTGCCCCCAGGCCCGCCACTCCGAGCAAGAGCCCGACGAAGCGGACTGTGGACGTTAGGCCAGACGCCATACCACCGCGCTGCGCGGGAACAGCTCCCTGCATGGCCTTCGTGGTCTCGCTGTTAAGCAATCCAGCGCCCGCACCCACGACGAGCATGCCGGCAGCGAAGACAAGATATTTCACGCCAGCCCGCGCGAACTCGTAAAGAAGAATATCTCCGACGAACGTGGTGATCAACCCGATGGCGAGCAGCGAGCGCACTGAATGCCGGTTTGCCAGCCGCCCACCAAACCGGGGCGTTAAAAACATCGGCAGTGCAAAGGGCACCATGGCCAGACCCGCGGCGGCCGGCTCATAGCCGTAGGCGTTCTGGAGGAACATAGGTAGAAAGAAGATCATTACCTGAGCGCCACCAGCGTATCCGAGCATCGCGAAGACAGAGCCGAGGAAATCTCTTTGTGTAAAGAGAGCGAAATCGACCATCGGCCGCTCTTGCCGAAGCTCTACGAAAATGAACGCAGCCAGCAGGACGACGGCACCTACGAACCGGCACATGATGGACCGGCTGGCCCAACCGGCGGTGTTGCCGTCGATGAGGGCCCAGATCAATAGAAACAGCCCTGTGCTGAAGGTTACGATGCCGGCGAAATCAAGACGTTTCGCTTCGTGGTCAGAGGATTCGGAAAGTATGTAGAAGGACACTGCAATCAGGATAGCGCAAATAGGCAGATTTATGAGAAAGGCCCAACGCCATCCCGCTAGATTGGTAATGATTCCGCCAATAATGGGGCCGCTGGTGATGGCGATACCGATGCAGGAGCCCCAGAAGGCGTATGCCCTCGCTCGCTCCGATCCGTCGAACGTGTGATTAATGACGGCAAGTGCGGCGGTCAGCAGGAGGCTGGCCCCGACGCCCTGAAGCGCGCGAGCCAGATTCAGCATGATGGCCGATGTAGCCAGGCCACAAAGTCCAGAGGCCACCGCAAACACTGCCAGGCCAATAAGCACGGCGAGCTTGCGTCCGTGTCGGTCCGCATAGGACCCGGCCGCCATTAGAAGCGCCGCAAAGGTCAGTACGTAGGCGCTTACAACCCATTCGATATCTGTGAATGAAGCGTGAAGGGAGCGCGCTATTGCGGGTAGCGACACTGCAACAATGTTCGAGTCCAGCATTATCATCGAACAAACAAGCGACGCCGTCGTAAGCACCAGGATCTTTTTCCTTTGGGCCACGGAGCCAACTTCACGCTGAGATGCCATGATCGTACTGGCCTTCTAACGTTGGGAAACGATGGGCTGCGAGGGGATACTTGCCAAAGCCGGATCCGCAGCGATCCCGAGGAGCGTCTCACGCAGATGGTCGGCTTTGTCTCTGCCGAAGCTGCCTTCGAAATGATGCTGCGCTTCGCGCCAGAGGGAATGCGCGTGGGAGTACTTTTCAAGCCCCTTCTTCGTGAGATGCACGTGCTTCCAGCGGCGATCTGCGTCGGCTGCCTTCAAGGCGATGAGTCCATCACGCTCAAGGGGACGCAGATTATGCCCAAGAGTCGAGCGATCCATCACCATCGCATCCGCAAGTTCCGACATTGTGGGAGGCTTGTCGTGACGGCGTTCGATCTCGCTGAGGATTGAGAACTGTGTCGATTTCAGGCCGCAAGGAGCTAGAGTGGCGTCATACATCAGTGAAAGCCGGCGCGAGGCTTTGCGAAGCGCCGTGCAGTTACAGCGACTGACTGCATAGGAAGTCTGCGATGATGGCTGGGTCATCTTGGCTCCAATACCGGGATATGCCCCTATTAATAGGGGCATATCCCGGTATTGGAATCTCTGTCAATCCAAATTCCCTTTGCCGACGAACTTCAGTTGCCGAAACGTCAACATCCAGAACTCGCCACGTTCTTAGAAGCGTATGAGAGCAAGCTTCGGCGGCAAGGAAAAAGAGTTCGACGCAGTCGTGATGTTATGGGGCGCGCCCACCGGTCGGGTGCTGCAAGAACGGTCCCTTCACCACCGAGACCGGATACGCATGTCGCTTCGCACGGCCGTATCAAAGGTGTCTAATGGTCCCATTCAGAGGTTGTGACGGAGCTCCTGCTTCTGGTGCAGCACACGGACGATCAGGATACCATCCTCCAGCTTCCGCTAGAACACGGTGTGGCTGTCATGCGGAAAGCGGAAATACCCATTTCTCAGGTCACGAACGTCGGTGCCCATCCCCGGCCAGGCGCTCGAAGGTAGCATGGAGATCAAGGATATAGCGTTCGGCGCGCGCTAGCTCCCACAGCCGGACGGAGGTCCTGACGATACTCACGTTATCCGCGTCGACTTCCCCGGAGAGGGTGTAGCTACTCATTCTCGGCGTCAGATGCCGATTTCACCGCGCAAAGGATATCAGGCACCGAGCGCTTGCTGATGCCGCTGCGCTCCCCCTTTATCAGAGCATCGACCAGCGCCTGATCACGCCGAATCAGGTCACGCACATAATCGCTCACGCTGGCATACTGCCCGCTGTCGATACGACGTTGGACCCAGTCGCGCATCAGTTCCGGCACGGAGACGTTCATGGAGGCCATCGCCATTCTCCTTTCTGGGTTACAATGGCAGATAATGGCATAACTTGCCATTCGAGTCTCCAAGGAGTGCTCATCTCACGATTTCGTCCAACGGATTATCCAGCCTGTTGCGTCAGCCATCTTTCGAGGATCTCCACGCTTTCCGCCACCTGCACGCCGCCTGACCGGATCAGCCCGTAAGACGTTCCATCTGAATCGAACCCGACCGGTGCCACAAGCCGGCCGGTCGCTACATCGTCTGCAGCGATGATACGGGGCGACAAGGCGACGCCCAGACCACTGGCGACGGCTTCCAGCATCATGAAATGATGGTCGTACAGACGGACGTCGCGCGGTATGGGAATGTCAGGCCGGGACGCCAGCCAGTTCCTCAGCCGCCGGGCCAACGCCGCTTCCAGCCGCTCGGGGCCTTCCGGCGACAGGAACGATGCCAGCGCCGTCTCCACGATCAGCGCCTGCGGCACCTTCTTGCAGGCGGCGTAATCCGCGAAGCGTAATGCGCTCTGGTTTACGAGTCGAATATCTGCGGCAGATCCCGTGCGCCATGAAGCACGCGGACGATGCGTACCTCGTCGGCCAGTTCACGGAAGAACAGCAGGTAGCGGCCGTGAACAATGACCCTCAATCCGGGACTGATTTCATCGCGCGCCGGAAAGCTCCCCGGATGGTGCGCTGCTGTGGCTGCCTTCGCTTCCAGCTCGGCAACGAAGCTCATGGCCCGATCGAGATTGTCTTCGGCGATGTAGAGCGCTATCTCCAAGAGGTCGGCACGCGCTGCTGGAGCGAAGCCAAGGCGTTTCATCCCTGCGCGCGGCGGCGGGCGATCACGTCGCGCAATTCGGCGAAGACGGTCTCAGCCGGGATGCTCGACCCGCTCTCATCACCAAGCCGGATCGCCTCCCGCAGGGCGTCGAGATCACGGCGGTCGGTATCGCGCCGACGCATCCATTCGCGCAATGCCTCGCGCACCACCTCGCTGGTCGAGGCATATTCACCGCCGTCAACGGATTGCCGCAGGATCGCGGCCATTTCGGACGGCACGGTGATAGTCATACGTTCGATTGTGGACATGAGGCGGCTCCTCCCGAGCGAGCATATTTTATCATACTTATGAAGCACCCGCTTTGTCAGCCGAAAACCCGCAGGCAAGCCGCCCGACGTCAAATCCCAAGCCCGCGCTTGCGCCCGAAATTCCAGTCCACCGATCCACCCGGCGACATGGTGCCGGAAACCTGCCGTCCGAGCTTCTGCTCCAGCGCCGGACGCCACGGCACGAGCTGGAAGCCCAGCCCGTCATCCACCATGGCGAAGCGACCCGAGGACAGGGCTAACCGCTGGCGATAGACCCCCGAGACGATATCTCCTTCCTTGGCAGGCCGATTTTCCAGCCCGGTCTGCGCCGCCAGCCTGGCCGCCGCCTGACCGAGATCGCGCTGGCGCAGGGTGCCGATCAGGTCGGGCGCGAACACCACGCGCTCGCCCTGCCGTCTGGCCAGCCCCTCGGACGCCAGATGATCAATCCGTTGCGCCATCGCCTCGCGGACCTCCGCACCGAAACCCGCATTGCCCAGCGCCGGATCCTTGGCGAGCAACTGGCGATCGAGCCAGGTCGCGCCGGGTGCCGTCACCTGCTCGGCCAGCGTGAAATCCGAACGGGTCGCGAGCGACAGGCGCTGCGTGCCTTTGGCATCCTCCCAGGTCCGGGTCTCGACGATCGCGCCCGTCTTCGCGTCACCGGTCAGCTCCAGATCGGGGAAGCGGACATGATGCGTCCGCCCGTCGGCCCCCGCGATCACCACGTAACCCGAGCCTTTCAACTCGTCATCCAGCCCGCGCTCGACCAGCCGGCCAATGACGGAATTGGCCAGCGTCTCGCCATGGATCGCGAAACCCGCGACATCGGGTTCCACCCCGCCGCCGGCCATGGCGCGGTGCATGCTCTTGATGATGTCGCCCCGAAGGGAGAGATCGCGCAGCGTCGCCTCCAGCCCCGGTTTGAGGGTCCAGCGCGCTACCCCGACGCGGTCGGCGAGACCAAGCCCCTCCAGCTTGGTCGCCCGGCCAACCAGCAGCCGCCGCAGTTCCGGGTCTTCGGCACCCGCTCCCGGCCGCAGATCGACGATACCTCCGCCCTCGTCGCTGAGATCCTGCAACGCGCGATCGAGGCTGGTCCAGCGGTCGGCGGCAATCTCGCTCTCCAGGGCGGTGCGGATTTCCAGCTCGCTGCGCGGACCCAGTTCCAGCGTCACCCGTTCGGCGGCGCGGTCGCGCAGGCCCTGGCTGATATAGGCACGACTGATCACCAGATCCTTGCCGTCATCGGCCACCCCACGCACCAGGATATGGACATGCGGATTGTCGGTGTTCCAGTGATCCACCCCGACCCAGTCCAGCTTTGTGCCCAGGTCGCGCTCCATGTCCTGCATCAGTTCGCGCGCGAAGCCCCGCAGATCCTCCATCCGCGCTGCGTCCTCGGGCGAGACGATGAAGCGGAAATGGTGCCGGTCGTCTTCACAACGTTCCGCGAAGGCCTTGCTGTCCGCTTCGTCGGACCCGGCATCGAACAGATGGGCCCTGGCACCGTCACGGGTGACGCCCTCGCGCCTGAGGTAGGCGATGTGCCGGGAGAGCGGTGCGGAACGAAAGCGCGTGCCCTGCTGGCGCACGACACGCGCCTTGACCACGACGCGACGGGCATTGCTGCGCAGCCGCATGGACAGCGCCGCACGTCGGCCGCGCCCGAAACGGGAACCGCCGCCGCCTCCCCTGCCCTTCGCGCCGAACCGGGTGCCGGTATGACCGGCCCTCTTCGCGGCACGCATGACCTCACCGACGAAGGATTTCGGTCGTGCGCCCTGGTTGCCGTGTTGGATGCGTCCGGGCCGAACAGTGAGGCCGTCATCGCGCGTCGGCATGGCCCGCTCTCCGCTTCGATGTGCGCCTGACGGCGCTCGGATCGTTGAAAAGATTAGGAAAAATGCCCGGACAGCCGCAGGCGGTGCGTGGTGAGAGGACAAATTCTCCAATCAAACCAACCACATGCAGCCCCGAAGGAGCGCTGCTTTTACCTTGCCGTCCTTCTGTCCGTTGCCTATCTCCCCCCAGCACCCCATCCCCAAGGCACCCATAGCCCGCCAGCGCCCGATGGACCGGAACGGGGATCATCGGCGTGCTTCCCCCTGCCATGACGCGAGGAACAGCCCGGCCGATTGCGGAGCGAGCGCCGTCCAGTCGGTTGGGCGGGCGCCGTCGGCATGCCCCGGATTGTGCGCACTCTCGCCATGCCGGGACGCACTGCCCGTGCGCAGGAATGACGCCGGAAAGAGGGAAGACTCCTGCCAGGATGGCGCAGCCAGAGCACTGATCGCTATGTCGTCGACGAGCGGAAGAGCCAGCCGCGCGCTGACCGACGCGACGTAATTCCGCGTCTCGGCAGGCAGCGGCCGGCCGGTCGCGAGATGTTCGTCGTAGCGTGCTGGACCGGCATTATAGGCGGCGAGAAACCCAGCCTCGCCGTAGCGGTCCCGCATCCAGCGCAGATAGGTTGCACCCGCCAGGATATTGTCGTGGGGATCGAACGGATCGTTGCCGAGTCCGAGCGACGTGCGTAGGCTGGCCCATGTTCCGGGCATCACCTGCATGAGCCCCATCGCACCCGCCGACGACACGGCATGCGCATCACCCCGGCTCTCGGTATGCAGGACGGCAGCAATCCATGAGGCTGGAATCTGCGCGCGCATGGCCGCTTCCGCGATCATGTCGGCGTATGGATCGGCAACCGCATTATGCGTCGGCACCGTCAATGAAACGACGACCGGAAGCACGACACCGAGCAGCCGGAGCCTCAATTTACCGCCGGTCATCACGCTTCACCGGGCGGCTCCAGACCAGATGGAAGGCACGCCCCTGACGGTCGGACTGGAACAGATTGGCGCGGATCGGCTGCGCCAGCATGGGGTCGTCGAGAACCAGCGAGAGATAGGTGCCCGCCTTCTCGCCGGTGCGTTTCCACCCCGCACCCACCTCCGGTCCGGCATCGGCGTCACCAAGATGGACGCGATAGTCGGGCGCGTGTTCGGCGTCCGACGATGTCGCCGGCACGATCGTCAGTTCGACGTCGAGGGCGAGCGTGCGCAGGCGCCCGGCGAAGCCGTCAGCCGTGCGCGTGAAAGTTCCGATCTGGGCCATGTCAGCCTCCTTTCTGATTGGGGGTGGGAGACATCGGTGACGGCACGAGCCACAGTGGCTGGGCATGGCCGAGCACTGCATCGAGCGGCAGGACGCCGAAATAGCGGCCGTCGAGACTGGTCGGGACGGCCGAATTCATGACGAAGACCTGACCGGGCAAGACACGTCGGCAGCCCTGCCAGACCGGCAGCGGACGGCCACGATGATCGCGGGCCAATGCATCGCCAAGCGCCTTGCCGTCGACCGTGACGGCAGCACCAATGCGACAGACCCGTTGTCCCGGCAGTGCGGCGACCGGCTTGAGCAGCGGCACACCGAGCGGCAGATAGCCACCGTGCGCCAGCATCGTGGCAATGTCTGTCGGGGGCCTAATCGCGATCAGGTCTCCGACATGCAGGATGCGCACCGATTGCAGGCGATACAGTCCGACCGGTGTGCTGGCGGTGGCATTCCAGATCAGCCGGGGCGCCGGATGGATCGCCAATGACGTGCCAACACCGAGCATTGCGAAATACGTGGTGAAGAACCAGCCAAAGCGCGTCATGACACCGCCCTCCGGCGCAGCCAGGCCTGATGGCGGTCGCGCGTGTAGGGACGTGGTGCCTGCCCGGCGAGCATCCGATTGTGCAGGTGCCGCCAATGCTCGGGCGCCACGTCGACGGGATCGATGCCGATCGCTTCGATACGATCGACGGCTTCGAGCACCAACCGGACCTTCGGCCAGCCGCTCTGGCGCAGCAGGCTCTCGCCGCCGGGACGCACGAACGGTACTGTCTGATAGGGCTCGCCGGGATGGGTGACGCGCACGATGTCGATGCAGGACACCACCGTGCCGTAATCGTTCGCCGCCCAGCGCAGGAAGGCGAATACGGTGTCCGGCGGAAAGCTCAGTATCCGCCGCCGACGATCGAGAATCTGCTCATGGGCGACAGAGCCGAAGCGGATCCAGTGCTCGATGCGCTTCTCGATCCAGGTCAGTTCGACATGAGCGAGGGTGTCGGTCATGGCACATCTCCAGCAGTATCGGGGAACTCGCGGGCCAGCAGCGCGCGCAGCATGTCGGCGACCGTGATGCCGCGCTGGAACGCCGCGACCTTGAGCCGCGCGCGCAGCGCCGGCGTGACGTCGATGGTCAGCCGGGCGGTAAAACGGTTGGCAGCCGCAGGCTTGTCCGGCGCCTTGACCCAGCACTCCGGGTCGGCGGGGCGCGATGCGAAGCCGGGAAACGTGCGACGCCCTGTCATGGCGCAGTTCCTTCGCCGAGCGGCAGCACCGAGGCGATGCGGTCGCGCGCCTTCTGCGCCATGACGGGATCGATCTCGCAGCCGACATAGCGCCGACCCGTCAGGCGACAGGCGACACCGGCCGCGCCCGAGCCGGCGAACCAGTCGCCCACCAGGCCACCCGGTGGGCAGCTCGTGCGGATCAGGATCTCCAGCAGTGCCACCGGCTTCTCGGTCGGATGGATGGCGCGCCCATGCGCATTGCGGACCGGAATCACGGAGCGCATCAGGCGCGGGCCGCCATCCTCGCTCACGTAATGGCCGGCATCGATCCGGCCCATGTGGGGCGGCCGGTGTCTCCGCCGTACCGTGCGCGCCCGCGCATCGGACGTGGTGGAAACCACGTTGTAGACGGCGCGCCAGGGCGTATCGTCGCGATAGAACTGGACGATCAGTTCATGCACGCGCCGGAACCGATCGGCATGGAAGCTGGAACCGTTCTGCTTCTCCCAGACCAGTTCCTGGGCATATTTCCAACCTGCGTTCCGGAATTCCGTGTTGGATGCGAGAAAGCTCCGCAGCGACCCGAACACCCAGAGCGAGCCACTCGGCTTCAGGGCGGCGAGCGCCTTGCCCGGCCAGTCCGCCACGCGCCGGTCCCAGGCGAGCGACGTATCGCCATAGGGGGGATCGACCAGGATCATGTCGTAGGGGCCGTGCCAGGGCATCAGGAGCGCGCTGTCGCCGGTCAGGAGGGTCATGATACCAGCCCCCCGATCTCGGTCGTCAGAGCGGCGATTTCGCGGGCGGCAATCCCTTGGGGGCGAAGATCGCACACCAGACGGCCGGTGCGCGCAGCGTCGGCGAACGCGACCCGCTGACCGATCCGCGCCGCCAGTGCCGCCGGCTCGTGGCCGGCCAGCGCCAGCCGGGTTTCGCGGGCGATGACCGTGCGCGCGGCGCAGCGGTTGAGCACGAAACGGGCGAGAAGGCCGGGACGGAAGAGGCGCGCGTCCGCTAGCAGCCGCAACATCTCGGCCGAGGCCCAGCCGTCGAACGGCGAAGGCTGCGCGGGAATCAGCACCAGGTCGGCGGCCAGCAGGGCGGAGCGCAGCAGCGCCGCCACGCGCGGAGGACCGTCGATGACGACGTGATCCACCCCCTGAGCCAGTGCCGGCGCCTCGTGGTGCAGCGTATCGCGCGCCAGCCCGATCACGCCGAACAGCCGTGGCAGTCCCTCCCGCACCCGTTGCGCCGACCAGTCCAGCGCCGAGCCCTGCGGGTCGGCATCGATGACCGTCACGCGCCGGCCTTCCCGAGCCCATTGGCCCGCGAGATGCAGCGCCAGCGTCGTCTTGCCGACGCCGCCCTTCTGGTTGAGGAAGGCCACGATCATGGCCCCTCTCCGGGGGTTATCCGCAGATCGGGCGGGGTGCCAACATCCTTAAAGTTAGACTCTTTTAAGTTAGATTCTAAGTTAAGGGCATCATAACCATTTGATTCAACGTCGTGATTCGGCGTTTTCCGCAAACGATAGCACGGATGCCGTGGCAGTGATGGCACGGATAAATCCACAACTGATAGCACGGATGGATTCACAGCTTGTCCACAGGCCCCTGTGGATAGTTTGGCAGGCGCGAAGGCCAAAGTGTCGTTACCGTTGCGGTCGGGGCGCACCGACAGCCGATAGCCGGGAAAGGGCTGCCGCTTCGTCATTTCGCGCAGTTCGAAGGCAAAGCGACGATAGGGGGAAAGGCTGGCAGATTTTTCGTAGAGATGGCGCAGGCCGAAGGCCCAGCCCGCACGCTGGCGACCGCCATGCTTGCGCACGATGCGATAGAGCCAGCGCTCCAGACCGCCTGTAAGGCCAAAATAGGCCGGGTCGATGGTCAGCACGAGCGCATCGTCGAGAACGGCGTGGTAGAACCAGTCGGGCAGGATCAGTTCGATCACACGGGTGCGCCCTTCCCGCTCGGTATGCCGTTTCCATTCGTTGATCCAGGAAAAGCGGTGCAGTTGCCCCTTTCCGGTCTGCCGGAGCGAGGTCTTGATCGTGGTGGATTGCAGGCGATCGAAGGCTGCTTCCAGCCGCTCATAATCCCGCGCACTGTCGCCTCGGCCGATGAAGGTCAGGATCTCGCGCGGGCTGGCCACCATCAGCCGCGACGTGCGCCGACCAGCGTCACGTGCGGCAACGAGATGGCTGGCGGCCCAGATCAGCACGTCAGCGTCCCAGATCGTGGCCATGCCATGCTCGGCGGACGCCTCGACCCGGATGGTGACGTCCGGGGTCCGGTAATCGATCGGAACCATGCGAGGGGATTTAGCGAGGCTGAAGAACGGGAACGCCATCAGATCCTGCGCATCGCGAGGGGCGAAATCTCCCGCGATGGCATGGAAGAGTTCCAGTTGCTCGCGCTCAGAGCGCGCCCTGCCGGGCGGGGACATCAGCGCCGGCTCCCGCGCGAGGAAGCCTGCGTCGGCGGGATCAGCGGGCTTTGCCGTGCGGCCGCTGACACGGTGCCGGCGGTGGTGTCCGAGGTGTGGGCGCGTGCTCCGCTCTCTACCCAGGCCTGCAGTTCATCGACCCGATAGACCACACGGCCGCCGAGCTTCGAGTAGCGCGGGCCGGTGCCGTAGATCCGGTGTTTTTCCAGGGTGCGAATGGAAAGCCCGACGAAGCGCGAAGCGTCGGGCGTGCGCAGATAGCGCGGCGGCAGATCGCTGTAATTGGCGGACATGAGGTGGCTCCGTGGTCGCTGGCTGGGGCCGCGGGACAGATGCGGCCAGCAGGGATCAGCGTGGCGGAGCGAGGTCTTCCGGGACTAGGACCGATCTCACCGGGGACGAGATCGGTCCTTGAAGGGGGACGCTGACAAAACTCCGCCCCCCCAACAAACATCGTGTTATTGGACTTCGGTGGGCGCAGCTATGTCCGGGAAAACGGAGGAAGGCTGACTACGACTGGGATGCGGATGCCGGATAAAGTCTGCGAGCAACCCGCTCCATGGTCAGCCCCTGCACGATGATGGTGAACACGACGACGCCGTAACAGACCGGCAACAGCAGGTCGCGCAAGTCTCCGGGCGGCAATCCAAGTGCCAGAGAGACGGAGATGCCACCACGCAGGCCGCCCCAGGTCAGAATACCGAGAACGCGGCCCCGCTCCCATTGCCTCAGATGAACCGGAAGCGTTGAAAACAGCACGCTCAATGCCCGCACGGCAATGGACAGCGGGATTACGGCAAGCGTCGCCAGCACCGTAAACAGATGCGGCGTGATCTCAAGGATTTCAAAGCCGATCAGCATGAACAGCAGAACATTCAGCACCTCATCAATGAGTGTCCATGCGCTGTCGAGTTCCTTGCGGGATGCCTCATCGAAAACGGAGTGACTATAGCTTGTTCCAAAACACAGTCCCGCGACGACCACAGCAATCGCACCCGACATGCCAAGCTGATTGGCGATGCTGAAGGTTCCAGTCGCCAGAGCCAGCGACGTCAGCAGATCAATATGCGGATCCCGCTGCCCCTTAAGCACACTGAGCGCGATCCATCCGGTCAATGCGCCCAGCAAACCGCCACCGATCGCCTCGCGGCAGAAACTCAGAGCAATCTCGGAGGTGGTTACCCCCTGACTGTCCCCGGTAGCAAGTCCGATCGTGACACCGAAAATGACAACCCCTACGCCATCATTAAACAGGCTTTCCCCCGCGAAAACAGCCTGAAGCGGTCCCGGCAATCCTAGACGTTTCAGCATTCCCACGACCGAAACCGGATCGGTTGGTGCGAGAATAGCGCCGAGGACGATGCACCACGCAAAAGGAATGGCGTGGCCTAACAGGGGAAAGACACACCACGCCGCGATCGCCAGAAAGGCGACAGCCAGCACGGTCCCCAGAACAGAGAGGGCCGTGACCGAGGCAAGCTTTGCTCGCAGATACCCGACATTCACCTGCATGGCTCCAGCAAAAAGCAGAAGCGACAGCGCACCATTAAGAAATGTCACAGGCAGATTGATGGATCCGAGCACAGATCGTGGAAGAGCTTGAAGATCATAGGCCGGAATCAGCGGATTCAGGATCATGACCAGAAGCGATGTCAGCAACGAAAAGACAAGCACGCCAATCGTGACTGGAACGCGGAGCGTATGGTGATTGAGAATGCTGAATCCTGCCGAGAGTGTCAGAAGCAGGGCGAGGAGGCTGATGGTATCCATGGTTTCATGGCTGGCCGCTCCCACTTCCTACGTCAAGAAAAACCGGCAATGGGCCGCTACTGGAAAATCTTGATTGTTTGTTGAGTGGCACAAGCAGGGACGACACCGGCCTACCGCCCACGAAACGGGTGCAGTAGCAAGCGCCGATATCCTCCGTCAGTCAGTCCCCGCGCAAAACGCACCAGCCGTTTCATGCGGAAATGCAGATCGTGAGAGAGCCAGTCCCCTGCAGAAACCTCCCGACCGAACAGGACGCCGGCGATCTCGCGCTGCGACACCCCGTCGTCCAGACCGTCGAGCGTCCGGAGCGCCAGGATCAGCCTGCGGATGCGATCGGATGACAGGCAGGCCGGATCACGACCGGGACGCCGCTCCATCAGCACGCGCCAGAGCCGCAGGGCGGCCTGGACACGCACCTCGAACAGCGCGTCGAGCGGTAGAAGCACGCCGACCTGAGCCCCGTCCGGCGGCAGGACGTACAGCCGCATGACCGTCTCCCCCTGCTCGACCAGCACTTCTCCCGCCATATCGGCTGCCCAAGCGAGTGAGAGCGGCCGATACGGCGCGTCAGCCAGTGCTGTCGGCAGGGGGACAACCGCAATCACGGCCGGCGATACCGCAACAGTCCAGCGGGCGGCACGCGGATCGAGGGCCGTGCGGACACTCTCGAAATCGCAACCCCCAGCGCCGGGCGAAGGCTTCGGCGTCTGTTGCGGATAGCGCGGCGCGCTGAAGGGCAGCCCGCTCGCGGATAAAGTCGCGGTTACGGCTGACAAATTGCAAGGCAAAGGCGGGGGCGTCGAGCGACCGCAGGCCCTCGTACGCGCCCGCCGACCGCCAGTTGGCGCGGCTCATGGCGTCGTCTCCGATGCGTAACGGGTGGGAACAGGGCAAGCACTTGCTCGCGAGAGTATGCCAGACCGTCCTGTTGCCCGCTACGTCCCGGTCCTGCAACAGGTCTTGCTGATAACGCAACGATTGAGGGTGTCAGTGGGGAGCACCGCCCCGCAGGAGATGCTGGTAGCCATGTTCGGTCATCCAGTGCGCCCGCGCCAGATGGCTGTGCCAGCAGCGGTGGACGCCCTCGGGATCGGCTGCCGGGTCGCGATGGAGCACGATGCGGGCGACCTCGCGCCAGTCGGCGCCGTCGGCCTCGGCGTCCAGCAGACGCAGATAGGTAATCAGATGCTGTTCGTCGTAGCCGGTGAGACAGGACGCTTCCGGGGCACTGTCGGCGACGGACGGGTCGAGCGGTGGCTTCTGCATGGGAGAGCCGATCAGGTCGGAGAACGAACGCGACGCACCCTAGCCTGCCGCGTTTCGGTACCGGAAGTCTCGTTAAGAAACATGACGCCGCGCCCTTGTCCGGACTCGATGAACAGGATGCCCGCCGCCTCCAGCGCGCGGCGGACCTGGTCGGTCGTACCCTCATGGACACCGAGACCGCGCTCGGATTCGAGGCGCTTGAGTGCGGTCAATGCTACGAGGGCCTTTTCAGCAAGCATCTCCTGTGTCCAGTTCAGGAGTGCCCGTGCCGCCCTTACCTGTCGGCCGGTGATCATCCATGATCACATCCGACATGCTCGGATTACATACCAGAAATACGACTATAATAGTCGTATAATGAAGATTCAACACCGTTCTTTCAGCATGATGCCGGAAGAGAGTCGGTGCCGGGGCTCCCCGACGGAGAGAACCTGTCGGTGGATTGTCGGCATGTACGATCAAACGAAAAACCCCCGCCTTACGCGGGGGTCTCGTCGTCGTGGTATCTGGCCGCGAATTGCGCGCATACCTGCTTCAGTTCACGCTCGATTTTGGCCCGCTCACGACGGCTGAGGTGAAAGCTGGTCAGTTCGGCGCGCAGCATCTGGATGTGGTCGTGTAACGTGGTCATCGTCCTGCTCCTTTCGTTTCTCGAAGACAGGCCGCCGCCTCATGCGCGCGTGAATCGGGTCAAGGATCGCCGCAGGCGACCGCGCCAGCGGCACGCGGGGGAGCCGATTTTGTCCGGTGTGCCCGCAGGGTGCACCGGGCAAAATTGGGGGGACCGCGCGTCCTTGAGGCGGTTCACGCCGGGCATGGTACAATGGGAAGGCTGAGGGAAGCCCTGTTTCCCTTCCCTGCCCGCATACGGGTGGATCAGGCGCGACGCGATGGGGGCCGCAGCCGTTTCACGACCGGTCATGCGAAGGCCCCGCCCGGACCGGCCGGGCGGGGGATCGCTGGCACCTCACTCGCCGTTGCGGCGACCGTTGGGGCGGGACCAGATCAGGCTGTAGGTCTCGCCGTCCTCGTCATTGAAGAGGTTGGCGAAGATCGGGGCGTTGAAGCTCGGATCGTCGAGCTTGAGGCCCAGATAGCTGCGTCCCTCGTTGGACTGCTTGGACCAGGCGGCTCCGATCTCGGCCCGGTTGACGAACACCCGGTGGCTGGGGGCGTTGTCACTCTGGCGTCCCGTCTCGGGAACGATGCGGACATTGCGGACCTGAACCGAGAGGGTGACGATCTCGCCGACATACTCGTTGCCGGACTTCTTGAAGGTGCCGATGGTGGCCATGATACTGCTCCGTGATCTCTGTTATCGAGCCCGCACCATTGCGGCCTCGATGGCGATCGACGAGCCGGGGGCGATCGGCGGCGCACCCTTCAGGGCCGCAGCGCAGCGGAGGACGGCGGGACGGAATTTTCTTGTCTCGCGAGGAATGACGGCGCAGCCGTCAGGGGAAGAAAATTACGGCCTGCCGTTGCGCCATAGCCGATCGAGGCGCAGCCGCCCCTCGGCTAGATCAGCCATTTTCAGAGGCCGTATGCGTGCGTGGCCCGACAGAGCGACCATCACGGAGGACATGAGGCCCCCTCGGCGTTCAGGATCCGGCAGGAAAGAGCATGAGCGTCGTCACGGGTTCGTTTCGGGCCATGACATGACCCGTTCCGGGGAGCGATACCTGACAGATTGCCGCGCTATCCGTTGTTTCTGTCAGCCAGTCGCGGGCGAGCGCCGTCCATGACCGAGTGGTTCCAAGAGGAAAGCGACCAGGGCCAGTAAACGCGTTGAGGCGAAGCTGGCGCCACGTCAGCCGCCCTCCCCTGATGACAGGGACTGGCAGCCATATGAAGCATCTGGTCTGGTTCCCTGCCTGCAGTCTGCCGGGACGGGGTCAGACGCGCGCGATGTTCCCGCCGGACGGTCCGGGTGGGGCCACGGCTGTAAAGCGGATAAAAGCGGTGATCCCCACCGCGATCGCGCCGATGACGGAAAAAAAGAACTGCCACGCCACAGACGGCATCATCATCTGGGCAATCCCATGTGTGGTGCTGTAGCCCATGATGATAGCGGGCACGGTATAGAGCAGGACAATCAGCAGCCTGAGCCACGCCCAGGGCACGCAGGCAAATGCGATCTGGCCGAGAATGAAGGTCGCGGCTCCCGCGACAAACCCGATGATGATCGCACCAGGCAAGCCGGCACCGGTATCAAAGGTCCAGAGCGCGGCCATCAGACCGATAGCACAGGGCAGTGCGAAAACTGCGACGGTGAAGAAGAACCAGCACAGGAAGCCAATGCCGGCAACGAGCAGGAAGGGAGCAAGGATGAACATGGCGGTGGTCTCCGTGCAATCGACGATGTCGGACGGGTGCGCCTGCCACCACCACCACGGCGCAATCCGCATCATAGCGAAAACGATGTGTCGACGGAACGAGAATCGTACTGGCGTCCGGCACGCGGACGTGCATCGTTATCGTCTCTCAGGGAGAAGACGTCATGGCGGAAATCACGGGGCGCGAACTGCATCTGGTCAAAAAGGCACTCGCCATTGCGGTGCTGGCGATCGAGCGGCAACCAGGGCCGTTTCAATCCTATTCGGACATGCAGGACATGAAGGGCCTGCTTGACCTCCTGGTGCCCGGCGACACCGAACTGGCCTTCTATGCCCGCGCCGCACGGATCGCGGTCACGGGCAATCCGGAGTGAAGACGGCGCTCACGCGCCGCCTCTGAACCGCAGGACCGGGATACCGAGCTTTTTCGCCTTGTCGGCCAGGTTCTCCTGGATACCGGTGCCGGGGAAAACGATGACGCCGATCGGCAGGGTGTCGAGCATCACATCGTTACGACGGAAGGGCGCCGCCTTGGCATGCTTCGTCCAGTCCGGCTTGAAAGCGATCTGCACGATCTCGCGGTGATCGGCCCAGCGTGAGGCGATGAACTCCGCGCCCTTGGGCGAACCGCCGTGCAGCAGCACCATGTCGGGATGCTTGGCCCGGACCTTGTCCAGACGGTCCCAGATCAGGATATGATCGTCGAATTCCAGACCGCCGGTCACGACCACCTTGGGGCCGGGCGGGACCAGCAATTCGCCCTCGGCGCGGCGTCGGGCGTTGAGGAAGTCGCGGCTGTCGATCATCGAGGCTGTCATCGTGCGGCGTGAGACCAGCGAGCCGGCCTTCGGCCGCCACGCGCTCAGGGTCAGGCGCTCGAACTGCTCCTGCGCCTCGTCACGGAAGATCTCGTAGGCGTTGCGGCGCTCGATCAGGGTCAGCCCTTCGGCGACCAGCCGCTCCAGTTCCACCGAGCGGATCTCGCTGCCATCCTGTTCCTGCTGCCCGCGCTTTTGCGCCTGCTCGTTGCGGTCAAGCTCACGCTCCACCTGGCCGACCATACGGTGGAAGATGTTGACAGTGGACCAGAGCAGCGGTTCGAGATCGGGTTCCAGCCGTGTGTCGGTCAGCGCCGCGGCAATGGCGTCGAAGATGTCGGCCACAGCACCCCCGATGCGCGGAGCTTCGGGCAGCGGCCTCGGGTCCGGCTCGTCCTCGAAGGGACGGTAGCCATACATCTGGAGTTCAGCCAACACATGGGCGGTGGATGAAGCGGCAGGCGGCGGTTCGAAATCGTCGGTCGTGCGGGTCATGATGCGGTCCTCCCAGGTCTCCGGCCGCGCCCTTCGCGGCCTTTCCGGGGGCGGACAGCGGCAGACCAGGGACGGGGCGGAACCGCGCGCTCGCGCGGCCGCAGCACAGCGGAGGATGGCAGGGAGCCAGCTATTTTGCTTCGCGATGTAAAGCGCCCCCAAAGGGGCGCGATGGAAAATAGCCGGCTCACGCCATTGAAGGCCCGGCCCGGCTGACGCCCGCTCCCCACCTGAAAGGCCGGGGCGCGGACCTGCCGGACGGGAGGCACGACCGGCCCGCCGATAGAAAACGGAAACCGCCCATCCCTCTTTCCGGCCCGCTCAGGTGCCGGCAGCTTCCAGAAACCGTGCCACGTCCGATGGCGCGAGTTGCGGATGCAGGATCGCTTGCAGCGCGCCACGTCCAAGGGCACGGAGATCATCGTTGAAATCGCCCAGCCGCGGCGACAGACCGATCAGCTCGATCCCAGCGTCATCCGCGCGGGCGTGCAGTGTCGCCAGTGCCTGATCCCCGGCCGGATCGTCATCGCGCAGGACGTAGAGACGGCGCAGCAGCGGTGGAAAGATCAGGGAAGCGAGATGCGCTGAGGACAGGCAGGCGGCCAGCGGCAGGTCGGGCAGAACCTGGCGCAGCGACAGCACCGTCTCGATGCCTTCCCCGGCAGCGAGCACATCGGATGCCACCCCGAAGCGCACGGCATGGCCGAGCAGCCCGCCCAGGGCGCGGCGCGGATGATCGACCGGCGCCTTGCCGCGCCCTTCCTCCGCCAGCCAGGTGCGATGCACACCAGTCAGAGTGCCGTCGAGGTCGGTGACGGCGGCGATCATGGCGGGCCACGTCTCAGTCGGACTGTCCTCGTCCGGGCGGTAAAAGCAGCGCGGATGGAAGCGCAGGGCGCCGGCTCCGTGCAAAAGCGTAATATCGCGTCTACGGAGATACGCTTCTACGGATGTACCCACGATCGGCCCGGACATGGCCCAGAGCCGTTGCGCCGCTTCGGAAGAACTGGCAGAGCCACGCTCACGGGCCGGACGGTCCTGTGACGACGGTACCGGATCGGGACGCGGCAGGCTGAGAAAGGCGCGCGCCTCGTCGGCCACGTCACGGAAATCCACCAGGCCGAGGCTTTCGCGGATCACGTCGAGCAGGTCGCCATGCTCGCCGCTACTGGCATCCGTCCATTTTCCGGCCCTGCCGTTGGCGGTGTCGCGCAGCCGGACGAACAGCGACCCACCCGGCGTGTTGCGCACGTCACCGACCAGCCAGTAATTGCCGTGACGGCGACCGGCGGAAAGATACCGCCGGCACACCGCCTCCGCGTTCTCCGCCAGACGACGGGCGAGATCCCCTGCATCATGTCCGGTCATCGCCCTGCCCTCCTGTGTCGGGATTACCTCCGTCCAGGGCAATCGCCAGCCAGCGATCGGTGGTCATCCATGAAATCGTCCTGCGCCTGCCAAGGTCAAGCAGATGCGCACCGCCACTGAACGCGCCGATCCGGGGACGTGAGGCCGTATTGGCCCACTGGAATCCCCATCGGCCCCGCAGCCGGAATGTTCGCGCACAACGTAGCACGAACTCCACAACCTGATGCGGATCTCCGGTCGTCTCATCGTGCATCCAGAGTTTCGTGCCGCCATATTCGGGCACGATCGACAGGACAAAACCGTCAGAGGGTGGATCTTCCGCCGCCAGTTCGTCCATGAACGCGTTGTAGAGGTCGAGCGCCTTTGCGGCATTGTCCACCGTGCCCACGTCGAGCACGCAGGAAAAATGCGTGAAAAAATCAGCCATCGGAAAAACTCCCGAAACGAAAAAGCCCGGCGTGGTGGCCGGGCTCGTAAAAACGTATTGGCGGAAAAGCGTGCAGTCGGCTTTCAGGAAGCACGCTCCATCAGCCTGCGGGCCTTCTCTTCGAGATCCAGCCGCGTGTCCTGGTTGGCCTTTGTCCGCGCCAGTGCGGTAATCCCCTGCACGAAATCGAACACGCTCTCGGGCTTACGGCCCTCTTCGTGCAAGACCGTTTCGATGATCTTCGTGGTTTCCGGTTTAGAGAACCCACGACGACGCAGGAAACTTTCGCGGTCCTCGTCTGTTTTCGCCACCAGCGCCTTGCGCGAGGCCTGAATGCCCGAGACGAACGAGGCCGGGCTGGCCGTGGCGAAATTTCGCAGGGCTGGTGTGGCCTGATGCACGAAGCGTGAGGCTGCAAACTTGCTATGCCGGATCGTGATCTGTTCGAAATTTTCGACGCCCCACAACATACGATTTTGACACACTCCGCGCAGGTAGAATGACGCAATGCCGAGGCTCTTGCTGCCGACTTCTGAATTCCAGGCATAGAAACCCCGGAAATAGAGATCGGGATCACCATTGGGCAGGCGTCCCGCCTCAATCGGGTGTGTATCGTCGACGAGAAACAGGAACACATCGCGATCCGATGCGTAGAGCGTCGTGGTTTCCGTGGTGATATCGACATAGGGGTTATGGGTCATGGTGGCCCAGTCGATCACACCGGGCACCTTCCAGTTGGTATCACCTGTGCCGTCACCAGCAATTTTCCGCACCGCGCCGACCAGTTCATGGTCCCAGATGCGGCCGTAATCGGGACCGGTCACGGCCCGTAGCTCGACGCGGCCGTCCTCGGTTTCCAGCGTTTTGACCAGTTCGGCGCGGTGCGACAGCAGTCCGTGCTGCAGGTTGATCGCCGCCAGCGGAGCCGGAAGATTGCGCAGATAGGACGATGGCGCGCTGACCAGGCTGCACATCTGGCCGAACGACCAGTGCGTGGGCGCGATCGGCTCATTCTGCCCCGGTAAGGTCAGGGTCAGGCGCTCGGCATTGTCGCGCGAGGCCTCGACGCGAATGCCGCGGCTTTCCACCGTGCGAGCTGTGGCGCGCTCGGCACGGGCAAGTGTGGCCGCGTGCAGATCGGACAGGGACAGGTAACGCTCGTCATCGGGACGGGAAAACCATTCGGATGATACGCGGGCGCTACGCTCCCCGCGCGAAGGATCAACGCGGAAGCCGCCGGACGCTGCACCACGGGACGCAGGAGGCAGGATGGTAGTCGTGGTCATGGAAAACTCTCCTCTGATGCCGGTTATTCGGCACAGAAGGCGAAGCCCCCCTCTTCCTCTGATCACCACTTCCCACGCGGGATCCCATCCAACCGCAGAAACACCCGGCCCCTCATTCCGGAACACGGCGTCCCCGTCACCTACCGGAAATCACGACTGCAATGCGGGGGGTAGAACGAACCCGCTGCGCGGGATTGGTGCGGTGTGCAGGTCTGTCACCACGGCGTGAGCGATCTGTTTTATTTGGAACTGTCCTGATCGGGCCAAGCACTCTGGCTTCTTCCCACCAGAAGGAGCCGGATGATGACAGAGTCCCTGTGCATTGCTGCAATCAGTCCCCTTCGCCAGCGCCTGCTTGATGACATGGCGGTGCGGCGGTTCTCCCGGGAGACGCAGCGCAATTACCTTCGCGATGTCGGCCGTTTCGCCACGTTTCTGGGCCGCTCACCCCACACTGCAACAAGCGAGGATGTGCGCCAGTTCCAGATTGCGCAGAACGCGGCTGGCATGCCGACACCGACCATGAATGCCATCGTGTCGGCGCTGCGGTTTTTCTTCACCCAGACGCTCGACCGCCCCGACCTTGCACGCAGGTTGGTCCGGGTAGCGCAGCCCCGCAACCTGCCCGTCGTGCTGAGCCGCGATGAAGTTGCCCGGTTGCTCAACGCGACCGTATGCCTCAAGCATCAGGCCGCCCTGTCGGTCGCCTATGGGGCAGGCCTGCGGGTGGCCGAGGTCGCCGCTCTCAAGATCAGCGATATCGACAGCGAGCGCATGCTGCTCAGGGTCGAACGGGGCAAAGGGGGACGATATCGCAACGCCATGCTTCCGGCAGACCTTCTGCTTCTGCTGCGGGAGTGGTGGAAGGCCGGACGCCAGCAGGGCGTGATGCATTCCGGTGGCTGGCTTTTTCCCGGCCAGGATACCATGAGGCCCATAAGCACACGGCAGCTCCATCGTGTGGTTGTCGATGCCGCGCAGGCTGCTTCGATCACCAGACGTGTGGGGCCTCATACCCTGCGGCACAGCTTTGCCACGCACCTGCTTGAGGATGGTGTCGATGTCCGCGTAATCCAGGTTCTGCTGGGTCATTCCCGTCTGGAGACCACGGCCCTTTATACAAAAGTTGCGACACGGACCGTGCGGGCCGTCATCAGTCCGCTCGACAGACTGGGCATGCTGGCGACAACGCAGGCGAGGCCCGACGGCTGATCCCCGGGCGGGGGCGATCATGTCTGCCTCCCTCGAACTGGGGGACATCTTCCGGGCTGCCGGCCCTGCCTGGCGGTCAGCCCATGCCGGCCGTCTCCCCCTGCAGCAGCTCAAGGTCATGTCGGCGATCGAACATTGTCGCACCGCGGCCCTTGGTGGTCATGTCGCGGCCTGCGGGGACTGTGGACACTGGCGGATCGCCTATAACAGCTGCCGCAACCGTCATTGTCCGCGCTGTCAGGGGAACGCCGCGCGGACATGGCTGGCCGATCGGGAGGCCGATCTGCTGCCGGTCGGGTATTTCCATGTCGTCTTCACCCTGCCGACGCGGATCGCCGACATCGCGCTCCAGAACAAGGCCGTTCTCTACGCCCTGCTGTTCCAGACCGCCTCGGAGACGATGATGACGATCGCCGCCGATCCCCGGCATCTGGGTGCCCGCATCGGCATCACCGCCGTACTGCACAGTTGGGGTTCGGCGCTGACCCACCATCCCCACGTGCACATGATCGTGCCGGGTGGCGGTCTCTCGCCCGATGGCCGGCGCTGGATCTCGTCACGCCCTGCCTTCCTGCTGCCCGTTCGCGTGCTGGGCAAACTGTTCCGCCGCCTGTTCCTGACCCGGCTGCGCGCACTTTTCGATGCCGACCGGCTGGTCTTGCGGGGGCAGCTTGCCCCTCTGGCAGACCGCCGTGCCTTTATGCGGTATCTGGCTCCTGTGCGCAGCACGCGCTGGGTCGTCTACGCCAAACCACCTTTTGCCGGTCCCAAAGCGGTACTGGCCTACCTGTCACGCTATACCCACCGTGTCGCCATCTCGAACCGCCGCCTCCTGGCGTTCAACGAAAACGGTGTGACGTTCCGCTACAAGGACTACCGGCGGGACACGGCCCACCAGCAGCAGGTCATGACACTCGCCACGGATGAGTTCATCCGCCGCTTCATGCTGCATGTCCTGCCACGGGGATTTCATCGCATCCGCCATTATGGCCTGCTGGCCAGTTCCAGTCGCAAGGCCAGCCTCCCCCGGGTACGGGAACTGCTGAATGTCATATCCACACCAGCGCCAGAAGTCCCGGAAGCCGAACCGGTCACGCCACCGCCGTGCCCATGCTGTGGTGGTCCGATGGTCGTCATCCAGATCCTTCCCCGATGGTGCCAGCCCCGAGGGCCGCCACAGGCGAGTGATCCAACCAAGGGATCACCATGACAGCCCGCAGATACGACAGCATGACCGATCCCGATGTCGGAGTGGCTCCGCCCCGGCAAACCGGGGCTCCTGTACGCATCACCGGGAAAACCGGGAAAATCGCCGTCTGCACCGCCAGTTCTGTCATCGCGTCATGCAGATCCGGTCATAAAAACCCGTTCCAGTTCCACAAACTCACCTGTATGCTCTGGCTCAGGCTCTCCCCCGGGTAGCGCCAGTTGCAAATTCCCCATAACTGAGTCCCGGTGTCGCGGGTTCGGTCTTCCCAGACTTTCGTACGCCTCGCGGCGCCCGAAACCCTTCAGGAAAGCGGAATGTCGGTTATCGGCAAGCGATAACCGAAAGCAGCTGTAGCCTGCGCCCATGTTCATGACGCCTACCGACCAATATGAGCTGTTCCGACGAGGGGCTGCGAATGTCAGCTCTCACCGGAACCGGTCGATCCATTTAGACAGAGCCCACGTGCCCCTTCAGATTACCTCCAACGTCGAAGCATCACACGGCATGAAGATCCAGACTGCGCCTGGTCAGCATGTGGGCAAAGACCGCTTGCGCCTTCAAGTCCACTTCGTTCAGCTCATAGCTTTGGGGAAGGCCGGTTCGATCATCGTAGAGGAAGTTCGTTATCGCTACACGAACCGCATCGCGCGTCGCCTGCTTCCCGGCAAAATCCTGCACAGCGTCTAATTGCTGTTTCAGAACTTCATATAGCCCAACGGCGACCTTTTTCAGCTTGGCAATATCGCTCTTTTCCAAGTCAGGCTTCATCAGCAAATCGAACAGGGCCAAGGTTTCTTCATCCAATCCCTCGCGCACTGCACGGCGCTGTTCGCCATCCAGTTCCTCCGCCAGCACCAGCAGGGCCGCGAAGGTTCGCTCGATGTTCACGGCATCCTTCTCGCTGTTATAATCCGAGACCAGTTGCTCATAATGTTTTTGGAAATCGGTGCGTAGTGGATTTTGGCGCAGCATCATTTCCAGCTTTTTCTGGATGGCATCCTTCAGGCTTTGCACGGTCGTATTTTTGCGGGGGCTGCGTTCAAATTCTTTCTTCAGCTTCTCGAAATCGATCCGGCTAATGTCATACAGCCGATCATCCTGATCGTTGGGATCAACGTGCGTTTCGATGCTCGCATTCACTACAGCATGCAGTTCGCGCATGATGTCGGATATGTCGGCCTTCTTCACATCCTCATCCAGGCTGTTGTAGATGACCTTGATTGCCGCAAACCGCTGGCGGTAGGCATTTACGGCGCGGAAGTTCACGCATGCCTTGAATTTCTTGAACACCTCGCGCGCCATGATCTGGAAGCGTTTGCGGCTTTCGTCATTTTCGTTGACAGCTTCCTTAGCGTCGATAATCGCCTTGTTCCGATCAAATCCGACCTTCTCCAATATGTCGAGCAACCGGAATTCACGTGAGGACAGGAAGCCTTCCGCCGCTTCGATCGCCTCCTCCAAATCAGCCAGCAGTTCTTCGGGGGGGCGGACCGGGTCGATTTCCGGCGGTGGATCGCCCGGATTGCCTAGCCCACCTCCAGGCGTCCCGGCATAGGTGGCCAGCGCCTTGCGGAGGTTCTTCAATATCCCGCAGTAATCGACAATCAGGCCGTTGTTCTTCCCTGCACTTACCCGGTTGGCTCGCGCTATAGCCTGCATCAGCGTGTGCGCCTTCAGCGGCTTGTCCAGATACAGGGTCGAAAGGCTCGGCACATCGAAACCAGTCAGCCACATAGCGCAGACGATGGCGATACGGAATGGATGGTCCTGTTTCTTGAAGGCCGTTTCCAGATCAATGCGCTTGCCGTCTTCCGTTTCAAAGCCATTCTTGATCAGCGCCCGGTGCGGCACGATGTCCAAATCCCATTTCCGGAATTTGTCGACTTCGCCCTGTTCCTCCGAAACCACGACCGCCGCCCTGGTGGACTTGACCCATGCAAGCTGGCGCTGCCGGTCGGCCAGATCCTGTTCGTCGGTCGCTTGCGCCAGTGCCTTTTCAAGGCTGGCGATCCGCAAATCCCAATGCTTTGCGATCAGCGCGTGCATGCGGACGCACGTCACCTTGTCGATGCAGACCAGCATGGCTTTGCCGCTTTCCCAGACGGTCGTGTAATGCTCCACGAAATCCGCCGCGACGGTGTCCAGCCGGGTTTCGGCGGTAATGATGTGATATTCGCGCTTCAGCTCATTTTCGAGCCGTTCGGTCACATTGGGATCGTCCAGCTCCAGCTCTTCCAGCTTGGCTGCGATCCTCTCGTTCAGGTCGTTGGTGGCGACGCCCAGCTTGTCCCCACGGGCGTCGTAGTAAAGCGGCACAGTCGCATTGTCCTCCACGGCGCGCTGGAAATCATAGGTTGAGATATAATCGCCGAACGTCTGCTTCGTCGTCTCGTCGCCTGTCATCAATGGCGTGCCGGTAAAGCCCAGAAAGCTGGCATTTGGTAAGGCGTTGCGCATGTTGAGCGACAGCAGGCCGTTCTGCGTCCGATGCGCTTCGTCGGTGATGACAATGATGTCGTCGCGATCCGAATAGGGATTGTCGGGATTTACATCCTGATTGAAGCGGTGGATCAGCGTGAAGACATAGGGCTTCTGCACCGCCAACAGCGATTTCAGCTCCGCGCCGGTTCCGGCCCGGACCTGCGCCTTGTCGTTGTTGACGAGGCCGCACCCAGCAAAGGTGCCGTAAATCTGGCTGTCCAGATCGATGCGGTCGGTGCAGACCAAAAAGGTGAAGTTCGCCCCGATCTTCCGATGGACCTTCTGCGTCAGGAAGGCGATGGAATAGCTCTTGCCCGATCCCTGCGTGTGCCAGAACACGCCCAGCTTGCCGCTCCGCGCCTTGCGATCCTTCACCGCTGCGATGGCCCGGTTGACGCCCAGAAACTGGTGATTACGCGCCACGATCTTGACCAGGCGTTCGCCACTGTCATCGAACAGGATGAAATTTTCCAGGATGTCGATGAAATTGGCTTTGGCGCAGATGCCCTTCAGCATCGTCTCCAGATCGACAACGCCCGGCTCATCCTCTTCCAGTCGCTTCCAGTCGTTGAAATGCTCATAACGGCTGGAGAGCGAGCCAATCTTCGCCGCATGACCGTTGGTCAGGATGATGAAGGCGTTGTGGTGGAACAGGTGAGGGATCGTGTCCTTATAGTCGGACAGATTTTGCTCATAGGCGTGGCGGATGTCCTTGTGGACTGCCTTGCACTCGACAAACAGCAGCGGCAGGCCATTGACGAAACCGACAATGTCGGCGCGGCGGCGATACAGGTCGCCCTTGATCCACAGTTCCCGCACGCACAGGAAATGGTTGTTCTCGGGCGTGTCGAAATCGATCAGGCGCAGCCGCTGTTTGACCAGTTCGCCCTTCGCATTGCGAAAGCTGGCCTGCACGCCATCCTTGAGCAGCGCATAGGCGTCCCGATTGATCGCCATCAGGCTCGACCCAAGCGGCGCATCGGTAATCTGGCGCAGCGCGTCGGCATAGGCGGAGTCCGGCAGGCCGGGATTCAGCCGAATAAGCGCTTCGCCCAAATAGCGGGTGAGGATGACATCTTGTTCGGACGCGCGGCCCAGCGTCCCTTCCGCGCCTAGTATTTCGGTGTTGAACGCATACACGCTGTCCCAGCCCAGCGCATCGGCCAGATAGTCGGCCATGGTCGCCTGAACCAGCGTGTCTTCGTTCAGCGGCTTCATACGGCGATCGCTCCGCTCATCAGCTTGGGCAGGATAAGGTCACGGGCTTTGACGAGTTGCTCATTTTGCTTGGCCAAATTGTGGATCAATTCAAAATTTTGCTGCGCGGTCTCGTCGAACGTCTTCAATAAGTGCTTACTCGGCAAGATGACTGACGCAGCGTGTGCCACTTTTCGATCCAAAGTCGGCACCGAAGCGCCACCGTTGTACTTCTCTAGCCCCATTTCCGAAAGCAGGAAATATGCGAACCATGCATTGACTCGCTTAAATTCTCGCACCCACAGCGCGGTATTTAGTGGCCAACATGGCACGGGCACGAAGCAGACCTGCCCAAGTGATCCAGATCGCCCAGTGATCAGCATGGGGGCGTCAACTTTAGCTGCATCGTGAAAACCGACAATACCGGTCGAACCATAAACCGGCACAGATCCTTCATTCCGCTCGGATACAGGCAGGTCGAAGCCGCGCTGAAGGGTTAGAACATCGCCCAATGGGAGCCATTCCCACCCCTCCGGCAGCCCGTTGATGATTTTGACATGTTCATGGCCGGGGAAGCGGAAGCGGATGAACCATTCCTTGTAAAGCTGCCGCGCTGCCTCCTCCGACAAAGCAATCCGCCGCCGGTTATTCTCGATCAGATCATCATACGCTGAGAGGATGGAGGCGATCCGCTGTTGGGTTTCAAGGTCCGGCAATTGGCATTTGAAATCCCTGATCTGACGCCCGCTTATGTGCGGAACATTCGTCCCGCCCATAATGCCTTTAATATATTCTAAGAAACCCTTAGAGCCGATGACGTGCTTAAGAAATTTTGCGTCGGCGTTCGGAAGCGGCCGGATCCTTGCTACCCGCTGCACCAATAAGCTCACCGGGTCGCGGTCGGAGACAATCGCATATTTCAGCCCCGCCGTCACCCATGGCCGGTCCATTGCCAGGACAATGTCATCTGGCTTCAGTACCAACTTCGAATATTCTTCGAACTGCGTTGCTGGCCAATACCGTGTTTTATCCCATAAAATTTTGCCTTGGCCGATATTTTCGCCCTTCACTAATGGGATATCGTCCTTATTATCGGTGAACATCGCGCTTTTGAACGCTGCACCGCTGACAAGTTCGATGCAATCGCCCAGTGATGCAGGTCGCCAACTCACAGCCCCAACCTCGCAAAATTCGCTTGTATCTGCGTTGCCAGCGACGCCGCTTCCTCATTCAACCCTGCCAGCTCGATATGAATATCGCGCATCACTCCTTCAAAATCGAAATCTTCGTCCTCTTCTTCCGGAGCCACGCCAACATAGCGGCCCGGTGTCAGGCTCCAATCGTTAGCTTCCAGTTCCGTCCGATCCACCAGCTTGACCAGCCCCGGCACCGCGACCAGTCGCGCATCGGGAAAGCGGCTCAGCAGCCAGTGCGCCTGCCGGTGGAAATAGCGCACCAGTTTTAACTGATCTACGGCATCGACCCGCGCTTCCTCCAGCGCCTTGACCGGGCTGGTCTTGCCCCGCTTGCCGCCCGTATCGCGATGCGCCTTCTCCGCCAGCTTGAACAACTGGTCGACCTGCTTCACCAGATCGCGGCTGGTCTCCGCCAGTGGCTCCAGATCGTCATAGCCTTCATGTAGTTCGGCAATGGCAGCCGTGCCGTCAGCCCATTCGTCGCCCAGTGATTTGGTCGCTGCGAGGTAGGCGTCCCAATCCGCCTGAAAAACCGCACGAGCGTCTGTCAACTCGTCGGGCACGCCTTCATCCAGCGTCTCGATTAGTCCGTCCAGCGCATCCAGAAACGGCTCCATCGCCGCGTCGCCCGCCAGCGCCTCTGCCATCGCCCGGTCCAGATAGGCGGCAACCAGTTCTCGGAACCGCTCTTCCTGCCCACGATAGAGCCAGAAGATCGCCGTCAAATTCTGCGACTGTTCGGGGGAGAAGTCGAAAACCTTGCGCGTCACCTTGCGGAACACCTGCCGCGCATCGAGCATCAGCACTTTGTCGGCATGCTCCGCCGCCTTCGCCTTGTCGAACATCCACAATTCGCAGGGAACGGTGCGGGTGTAGAAGAAATTGCCCCGGATAGCGATCATCGCATCGACATGGCCGGTCTCGATCAGCTTCTGCCGAACCTTGGCTTCCTCCCCGCCCGCGCTCGATGCCTGGCTCGACATGACAAAGCCCGCGCGACCCGTATCCGACAGATAGCTGTAGAAATAGCTAATCCACAGATAATTGCCGTTGGAAACCTTCTTGCCCTTGTTCACGCCGGGCAGGCCAAAAGGGAGGCGCGGGTCTTTCCTGATCTTCTCCGCGTCCACCTCGTCCACGTTGAACGGGGGATTGGCCATCACAAAATCGGCCTTGCCCACCAGTTCATGCGCGTCGGCATAATAGGTGATGCCGGGTTCGATCCGCCCCTCCAGCCCATGAACGGCAAGGTTCATCTTAGCAAGCCGGATGGTCGTTGCGTTCTTTTCTTGCCCGTAGAAGGTGGCGACCTTAGTCGGATCTTGCTGCATCTTCTCGATGAAGTGGGCGCTCTGGACGAACATGCCGCCCGAACCGCAGGCGGGGTCCAGCACGCTGCCATGATCCGGCTCGATCGCATTGACGATCATCTGCACGATGGATGGGGGCGTGAAGAATTCGCCGCCGTCATGCGCGCTTTGATCGGCAAACTGCGTCAGGAAATATTCGTAGATGCGCCCGAACACATCGCCCTTTGCATTCTGAAGCGCTGGATCGTTGAAGATGCGCAGCACATCGCCCAGAACGTCGTTTTCCAATTGCTGATATTCATTTTTGGGCAGCACGCCCGCCAGCGCGGCATAGTCACCTTCGACCGCCTCCATGGCTGCAATGATCGCCTTTGCGCGATCCGCACTGTCCGGCAGGCTGGCCAGATGATCGAACTGCGCTTCGGGTTGCAGGAAGATCGCGCCCCGGCTGGTGAAGTCTTCCTTGGTCAGCGGCCGGGTTACGCCGCCGCGGCTCGGCAAGCCCGCCTCGATCTCCGGCTTCACTGCCAGATAGCGGCTGTAGGCGTGGCGCAGGAAGATCAGGCCCATGACGGGCAAGAAATACTCGTTACTGGCAAAATCACTGTTGGCGCGCAACTGATCCGCCGCCGTCCACAGGCGTTTTTCAAGTGCTTCGATATTGGATTCCATTACGCTAGCCTGCTCTCCTTCGCTGGACCAAAGAATTAGCAGCAACGCATTCATCACGACAGAGGCATGATGCCACTGCCGCCCTTTTTCGCCAGAGCGGCAATCAGTTGCGGCGCGTCAGCATCATTCAGTGGGTCGACTATCAGAATGTGGGGCGCCGCTTCGGCTGCCGCGCCCATGGCGAAGTTTCGCTGCGTCCTGATCCGACCAAAGGAGCCAGCCTCTCCGCATCGTTCGCCGCCTTGGTACATTGCGCCGCGAACCGACATCGCCGATGCGCTTCCAGCGCCGCAATATATGGGCGGTCAATACGCAGTTCGATCGCGCGGCGCAGGATATCGACGGATAACGAGAACTATTGACGACCGTCTGCTTTCCAGAAACCAACAAGGCCCCGTTTATGACCGACATGAGGGCGATAACCGACATTACAATGAAGGACGCGGGACGGAGATTGTCCCTGCGTCGTAAAGCCAGACTGGCAACTCGCACCTACCTGGTTCATTGTTTATGTAATGAATCCGTTTCGTTCGCCCGACACCGACCTCCCCCTGTCGCATGCCCTCATCCTGAAGGCCGCGCTGCTGACGATCGGCTATATTGAGGAAAACGGCCCGATCGGCCTCACGCCCACCAAGGCGCTCAAGCGCTATTTTGTCGCGTGGGCCGCCGAGGCATTTGACTGGCCAGCCTATACGGTCGAAGACCTCTACGCCGTTAACAAAGTCCTCAATGAACACGATTTCCCGCCGCTGGTGATCCTGCATGAGGTTCTGCTCAGTGCGAAGCTCGCACGGCATTTCAAGGGAACCCTGCGGCTGACCGACCTGGCGAGAAAACTCAGATCGGAGCCTGCCCGGCTCTGGATGCTGTTAACGACCCATCTCCTCTTTGTCGTTGACCACAGTCCTTACACCCGAAGCGATGAGCCGCTGTTCGGCAACTGGGATATCTTTCTCAACGTCATCAATATCGAAGCCCAGGCTGCCGTCACCGAAGAGCGACTATGTTCGGTTCTCTACGGGGGTGAAGAGGAGGAGATCCGTCACCGGGATTACAAGCTGACCGCCAGTCTTTACGTCCATGTCCTGCGTCCGCTGTACTGGGCAGGACTGCTCAACGAGCACCGAACAGGCACCGGCTTCAGCAGACGGGATTTTTATACCAAAACGCCCTTATGGCCAGCAGCCCTCAAACTCGAGACGGATCGACACTTGCACCCAGTGACCCGTCACTGACTCCAACCGGCCGCTAACTCGGGTGCGCGTTACAACGCGCTGTGCCCGGATACAGTCTCGTCCAATACAAAAGGCGGCTCCCGGAGACCGGAAGCCGCCCATGATATTCATCGACAGATCTCACTCGGCCGCGACCGCATCATGACTATCGGTCATACGCGCCGCCCCTTCTTCCCTTTCAGTTCGCTCCGGCGCATGCGCCGTCCGCAGGGCCTCCGGTAGCCAGCCGGCGCCCTCAAGCAGCCTTTCGGCCGCCTGCGCCATGTCGTTCTTTTTCAGATGTGCGATACGCTCGGCTGCCTCAGTTCCCCGCGCCTCTCGCACGGCTTCGAGAATACGGGCCTTGGTGACGCGGCCGAGATAGTTCTCCACCGTCGGCTGCCAGCCCGCTTCGACCAGATCAAGCGTAAGCGCAGTGGCGAGACGCCCGGCGCGGGCCAGCCGTTCCCTGACGCTGCGTGCCAGAGACGGGCCATGGGACGATTCATGCAGCGCGTTGATCCCGAAAGACAGGCAATGCGCCAGCAGGGCCAGACGGCTGGTGTCGTCCAGTCCGTCGATCCAGCGCCACAGGGCGTCTTCATCCTCCGGCAGGTCATGCTTCCAGCCCTCGTTGCGCTGGCGCAGCGCGTGGGCCGGCAGGCTGCCGGGCATGTCGGGGGAATGGACCTGCAGCGGGATTTCCCGGACATAGGCTTCCAGGCAATCCGCGCCCGAGACCTGCCAGTACAGATCGCGTACCAGCGTGTGAAGCAGTTCGGTCAGCGCGACATGCGGATTGCTGGCAAACGCATCCCGCAGGGCCAGTGTGCGCCAGGCCGTCAGTTCCGTCAGCAGGCGATCGGAAAGCGGTTTCAGTCCGTCTTCCTCCTCGGGCTCGGTATCGGGTGCGCCTTCCCTCCCATCCCCTTCGGCATCATCGCCATCGCCGCGGTGGTCAATGGCGTCGTCATATCTGTCTGATTCGTCCTGATCGACTTCGAGTTCGACCGGCATATCTTCCGGCCGGACAAAACCCCGGTCAACCAGCAGCGTGCCGTCGGTATCGAGGCTGACAAAGGCTCCAGCCCGCGCCATGTCGGCGGGATCGAAGGATACCGGGCGTTCTTCCAGCGCCTCGATGGCCTGCTCGATCTCGCCCAAACGGCTATCGATTTCCTCCGGGAACTCATCGGCCTGCGCATATTCCGCCTCGATAGTTTCCTGCTCGCCGTGCAGCGCGGTCAGACAGGCGGTTTCTTCGTCCGAAAGAGCAACAGGCGTGCCCTCGATTTCCACGAAGTCCTGTGTATGCCCCCAGGGAAAGGACAGAGCCGTCTCCACCCATTTCCAGCCTTCGGCACGGACCTGTTCGGCAGCTTCCTGCAACTTCTCCATGACCAGCCGGTCGAGCAGGCTCGGATCCTGTAGCCAACCGCCGTCATCGGCCTCGAACAGGTCACGCATGATGGGGCCGCCAGCCGCCAGATAAGCCTCCAGCCCGACGAAGCGCACACGGCGATCCGACGCGCGCACGGTTTTCTCCGTCAGCATGCGGCGGATCAGATAGGGCTCGCGGTTATGGCTCTGGGCAATAATCTCCCAGACCTGTTCCTGACGGGCATGATCATCGCTGATCGAAAAGGCCATGAGCTGGTCGAGCTTCATGCCATCCTGCTCATAGACATCGAGCAGCTTGTCCGAAACGGTCATCAGGCGCAGGCGCTGCTTCACCACGGTCGGCAAGACGAAGAACGCGGCAGCAATCTCGTCCTCGGACATGCCTTTTTCCAGCATGTCGCGAAAGGCACGAAACTGGTCCAGCGGATGCAGCGCGACCCGCTGCACGTTCTCAGCCAGGGAATCATCCTGGGCGAGAATGGCCGATCCTGCCTCACGGACCACACACGGCACGGGTGCGGTCTTTGCCAGCTTCTTCTGCCTTACCAGCAGTTCGAGTGCGCGAAAGCGCCGGCCGCCGGCCGGCACTTCATAGGTGCCGGTTTCGACCCCTTCTCCGTCAAGCACGGGCCGGACGTTCAGGCTCTGAAGCAGGCCCCGACGTTCGATGTCGCGGGCCAGTTCCTCGATCGACAGGCCGGCCTTCACACGCCGCACATTGGACTGCGACAGCACCAGCCTGTTGAAAGGGATATCACGGGACGCATTGAGGGCGATTTTCTGGATGGCGCTTGCCATGGCGGGACACTCCGTGACGGACGGGCGGAAGCCTCTCTCCCACCCCTGAATCCGTCACGAAAACCCCACGTCCCTCTTCCTCTCTTCCGGCCCCACCAGACGCCGGATCGCATCCATGGAACCGTGTAGATACGGCTTTACGGAACGCAGGTCCGTGCCAACCAACCTGCGAGTCGATGCACACCGCAATAAATTACGACTATTATAGTCGCAACATCACCAATTTGTGATAGCGCAGATAGCGATAGCCGCGCGTGTTCGCGACTATCCCGAAGCCCTCCTCTGACAGTCCATCTCTTTGTTTCCGCGCATTTTTTTGTTCACGCCCATCCCGTCCAACATCCACAGTGCCGTCAGAGCTAACCGATGGTCCATGCAGAAAGGACGGGAAGATGGCACGCCAACGCGATACGATAGTTGGCAAGCTGCGGCTCGTTCTCGACGCCCCGGACGCCAACGTGACACCATTGCGCAGTGGAGCGGATCCGCGGCTGGTCAGTCTGGTCCGGCTTCTGGCCCGTCAGGCCGCACGGGATTTCGTCAACGCTGAAGTGGAGGCCGCGAGGCGACGCGATCTCCAGGATTAGGGAGATGGGATTGTGAAAGTCGCGCTCTACGCCCGCTATTCGTCCGAAAACCAGCGTGACGCCTCAATCGAGGATCAGTTGCGCCTCTGCCGCCTTCATGCCGAAAAGCAGGGCTGGACGATCGTCGACAGCTACACCGACCGGGCGATCTCCGGTGCCTCCCTGCTCCGCCCCGGCATACAGGAACTGATCCAGGATGCCACACGCGGGCGCTTCACCATCGTGCTGGCCGAAGCCATGGACCGGCTGTCGCGCGACCAGGAAGATATCGCCGGTCTGTTCAAGCGGATGACTTTCTCCGGCGTGCGGATCATTACCCTCTCCGAAGGCGACGTCACGCACCTGCATATCGGCCTCAAGGGCACGATGAACGCCCTGTTCCTCAAGGATCTGGCCGAGAAGGTCCGGCGAGGGCTGCGCGGACGCGTCGAGGACGGCAAGTCCGGCGGCGGCAATTCCTATGGCTATGACGTGGTGCGCCAGTTTGATGCCAGGGGTGAGCGCATTCGCGGCGACCGGACCATCAACGAGGACGAGGCCCGCACGGTCAGGCGGATCTTCACCGATTACACGCGCGGCAAATCCTCGCGCACGATCGCGATGGAACTGAACCGGGATGGCGTTCCCGGCCCCCAGGGACGCGAATGGGGACCATCCACCATTCACGGCAACCGGGAACGCGGCACCGGTATCCTCAACAACGAGATGTATGTCGGGCGCCTGGTCTGGAACCGGCTGCGCTATCTGAAGGATCCCGATACCGGCAAGCGTGTCTCGCGCCTCAATCCTGAATCCGAATGGGTGATCCAGGAGGTGCCGGAGTTGCGGATCATCGACCAGGATCTATGGGATGCCGTGAAGGCCCGCCAGGCCGAAACAACCTTCAGCCAGCCGGAACGGGGAAACGAAGCCCTCAGTGAGCGGCGCCGTCCGCGCCATCTCTTTGCCGGGCTGATCCGCTGTGGCTGCTGTGGCGGCGGCTACAGCATGATCTCGAAGGATCTGCTCGGTTGCTCGACGGCGCGTAACAAGGGCACCTGCGACAACCGACTGAACATTCGTCGCGACGCCCTCGAAGCATCAGTTCTAAGCGGACTGCGTACGCATCTGATGGAACCGGACCTGTTCAAGGAATTCTGCAACGAGTTCACCCGCGAGGTGAACCGACTGCGTATGGAACTGGGCGCCGATCTGGTGGCCATGCGGGCAGAATTACCTCGCATTGATCGGGAACTGGCAAAACTTCTAACGGCGCTCAAGGCTGGCGGACCAATCCAGGCAATCGTCGACGACATGAAGCGGTTGGAAGCACGCAAAGCCGAAGTCACAGAGCGTCTGGCCAACACGGAGGAGCCGCCTCCCCTTCTCCATCCGAACATGGCGGAGATCTACCAGCAGCGGATCGCATCTCTCTATGAGAGTCTTCAGGCCGAAGACACGAAGACCGAGGCCGCCGAGCGCCTGCGCACACTCGTCTCGCAGATCACGCTCCAGCCGGCCGAAGGCGAACTGGCGATCATCCTGCGTGGCGACCTGGCGGCGATCCTGCAGTTCGCGGCGCATAAGAAAAACGCCACGGTCCATCCGGACAGTGGCGTTCTCGATGCGTTCGTATCGCAAGTATCGTTGGTTGCGGGGAACCGCACACTACGATCCCGGCGAAATGTGGCGAATGGTCATTCGCAAGCGTCGTTGGTTGCGGGGGCAGGATTTGAACCTGCGGCCTTCAGGTTATGAGCCTGACGAGCTACCGGGCTGCTCCACCCCGC
>NZ_JARWSK010000006.1 GCF_031081985.1 Komagataeibacter xylinus
AGCCACAGCCACAGCCACAGCCACAGCCACAGCCACAGCCACAGCCACAGCCACAGCCACAGCCACAGCCACAGCCAAAAGCCGTGGCCACGCCGCCTGCTGCCGCGCCGCCCGCCGGAGCGCCGGGTGGGCATCCTGCGGCCCGGCCCCGGCAATCATCTGCGCCGCTTCCCGCCCGGCCCAACGCTGCCGCACCGGCCGGGGCAGCCCCTGCGGCACCGCAGAATGGCTCCGGTGCGCCCGGCACGGCGCATGCAGCGCCAGCCGCATCAGCCGTGCCTCATTGCACGCCTCCAGCCTGGCGTTATCCCGCCATGGCCCGGCACATGCATGAGGAAGGCAATGCGATGGTTGATGTCGTGCTGGGCAGCGAGGGGCAGGTGACACAGGTCAGCCTGAAATCCAGCACCGGCTACGATGATCTGGACAGCACGGCCCTTGCCGCTGCGCGCAAGGTGCAATGTACGCCGCAAGGGCAAGGGGGCGCGCTGGCGGGAATGCATGTCCTTCTGCCGGTTACATTTCATCTCCATTGAAGTTATGGGGCCGTATTCACAAAGCGCATGCAGGCAGCTTTCCGCAACCAAAGGGCGTTTTGGGCGAACCCTTTTAAACAGCAGTGAATTAATCTGCCTTTTAACGACTGTTTTAAAAAAGCTGCACCTCGCCGGAATTATGCATGTTCTGGCCATGGCAGGCCCGATCACGATCGACCATTCATCCTGACGGTCGGGGCTGTCGCGTCTTCATTGGGTAAGATTGAAATCCGGGAATATATGATATAATTAAATAAATTCCCTGTGTTACAGAGATATGATGCCACTTTCATATTATAAATATGACTGTATGGCATATGTTACTTTTTGAAATGATGAGATAATTTAGTAAATATTCTTAATATACTTTAAATGCTTAAATAATTTTGAATTTCGCAAAGGGGGGATTGTGATTCTCTTTGTTACACGATCCTCCCTTTTATTTATCACGTCGCGGTCCAATCTCTTGAGGGTCGATAGTCGATATATAAGGAATGATTATGAAACGCGCATTTGTACTGGCCCTTGCCCTTGGTGCTGCCCTGCCGGTCGCGGCTCACGCCCAGTTCGATGGTTCGAACCGCAATGAAAGTGGTGAGCATCGTGGCGGCTGGGGTGGTCATGGCGGCGGTGAAGGCCGTGGTGGCGAGCAGGGCGGTCAGAATGGCGGCGGCTGGGGCGGTCACGGCGGCGGTGAAGGTCGTGGTGGTGAACATGGCGGCCAGAATGGCGGCGGCTGGGGCGGTCACGGTGGTGGTGAAGGCCGTGGTGGCGAGCAGGGCGGCCAGAATGGTGGTGGCTGGGGTGGCCATGGCGGCGGTGAAGGTCGTGGTGGTGAACATGGCGGCCAGAATGGCGGCGGCTGGGGCGGTCACGGCGGCGAAGGCCATGGCGACCGGAATGACTCCAACTGATCCATATCTGTCAGAAAGGCCCGGGATTATTCCCGGGCCTTTTTATTTGCCTGCCTGGCAACGTATGAGCGGCAGGCTGCAATATAAGCAAAGAGGCTGGTGAAGCTTTTTTCTAAAAACTTCGAAAATAAAGACCTTGATCGCCGCTCTATAAAATGGGCTGCATGACCCATGATGCACTGCAAACCGTGCAAACTTTTAAGCGGCCAAGTCATTGAAATCTGGCGCGCCCTGCTGGATTCGAACCAGCGACCCACAGCTTAGAAGGCTGTTGCTCTATCCAACTGAGCTAAGGGCGCAAGGCTGCCCTTGTGCCAGATCGCGCTTAATGCGTCCAGTTCTGTATCCGGTCATACCGGAAATTATCGGCATAGGCTTTTGGCCTGCGATGGCGCGGGGCAGGGATCTCAATATCATACGCAATGCCCTGCGTGGTGGCATAGGCAATGGCGCTGTTCTGGTCAGGAAACTGGAGCTGCAGTTGCGATGGCGTGTCGGTGCTGCCGGTCCAGCCCATGAGGGAATCGACATGGCGGGGGCGGTTCTGCCCGTAATCCAGCACCCATGTATGGGTCATTGCCTGGCCAGACTGGCCGGCGGGTTTTGACTGCCTGTAAATCCGGGCTCGCATGAGCATTGTCACTCCCAGGATATGGTCGGGGCGCCCGGACTCGAACCGGGGGCCTCGTGTACCCAAAACACGCGCGCTACCAGGCTGCGCCACGCCCCGTGACCACGAGCGGGAAACTATGGGGCAACGGCTGTTCTGGCAAGCACATTCTTGCAAAAAAAAATACCGCGCCAGCCCGACCCGGGCAAGCGGGGCGGGCGGCAGCGGCGAACAACACGTCGTGTAATGACCGGGGTGGGGAGAGGGATCAGGCTTTCTCGACCGACTTGCTGGCCAGCGGCGGAATGAACAGGGGCGCCGTATCCCACGGGAAGAGCACCCACGTGTCCTGCGGCACATCGACCACGAACAGGTCGGTAACGGGGCGGCCGGCGGGCTTGGCGTAAAGGCAGGCGAACACCGCCTTGGGCAGCAGCTTGCGCACGAGCTGGGCGGTCACACCCGAATCCACCAGGTCATCAATGATCACGAAACCCTCGCCATCACCGGCGGCCTCGGCTTTCTTGATCACGTTGGCCTCGCCCATCTTCTCCTCGTCATAGGTCACGACGGAGATGGTCTCGATCAGGCGGCAGTCGAGTTCGCGGGCGATGATCGCGGCGGGGATCATGCCCCCGCGCGTGATGGCCACAATGCCCTTGAAGGGGCCACGGTTCATCAGCGTGCTGGCTAGCTGGCGGGCATCGCGGTGCAGCTGGTCCCATGTTACGGTTGCGTAGCTCTTGGCCATCAGAAAAGTTTTCCTCCATCGGGAACACGGCCATCCGGGCGGATCAGGACGGCTTCTCCATTACTGTCGGGCATGCCCAGCGTCAGCACTTCACTACGGAAGGAGCCAACCTGCCGGGGCGGCACGTTGATCACCGCGCAGATCTGGCGGCCCACCAGCCGGGTGGGCACATAGCGGTGATTGACCTGCACCACCGATGACCGCACCCCGATATGGGGGCCGAAATCGATCGTGAGCCAGAAGGCGTGCGGCCGCATCTCGCGCAGGGGGCGTGCCTCCAGCACCGTGCCGGCCCGGATATCGAGCCACTCACGGGCTTCCCCTTGTGTGCCGGGCACGGTGGCATGCTCTACAGGGTCTGTCATGCAACCGCTTTTGCCCGTGTTGGGGCGGATTTGCAAACGGGAGAATGCGTTTTTTTGATAGGCAAAGCATAGGATATCCACGAGTGCTGCTGTTAGGATACAGCCATCATGCCTCCTGCTTCCGCTCCGCCTGCCGCTCCCCCCCTGCCGCTGCACCGCCATCCGGGGCTTCTGGCTTTCCTTGCCGCCCGCACGGCATCCTCCTTTTCGGCCTGCGTGCAGGCCGTGGCCGTGGGGTGGCAGATCTATGCGCTTACCCACAGCACCACGGCGCTGGCGCTGGTGGGGCTGGCGCAGTTCCTGCCCATGGCGGGGCTTCTGCTGCCCGCGGGCCATGCGGCGGATCATTTCAACCGGCGCGTGATCGTGGTCACATGCCAGGCCATCGAGGCGCTCTCGGCGCTGTTCATGGCCATTGCCGCGTTTGGCGGATGGACCACGCCGTGGATGATCTATGCCATGGTGATGATCTTCGGCGCGGCCCGCGCGTTCGAGATGCCCTGCCAGCAGACCTTCCTGCCATCGCTGGTGCCTGCCCATGTGTTTCCGCGCGCGGCGGCGGTGTCCTCCTCGCTGTTCCAGGCGGCGGCGGTGACGGGGCCATCGGTGGGCGGGCTGCTTTACGGGGCAGGGGCAGGGGTGTGCTACCTTGTGTGCGCGCTGGGGTTTACGTGTGCGTGCCTCAGCACGCTGTGCATCCGGCTGGTGTTTGCGCCAAGGCCGCGGGTGCCGCTCTCGCTGGCCACGTTTGTCGAGGTGGCGCATTTCATGCGCGCGCGGCCCGACATGCTGGGCGCCATATCGCTTGACCTGTTTGCCGTGCTGCTTGGGGGCGCCACCGCCATGCTGCCGGTCTATGCCAGTGACATCCTGCATGCAGGCCCGGTGGGGCTGGGGCTTTTGCGCGGCGCGCCCGCCATCGGGGCGGTGGCGTGCTCCATCATCATGGTCTGGAAACCGCTCAACCACCGGGCCGGGGCGCGCATGTTCCTCGCGGTGGCCATATTCGGGCTGGCCACGGTGGTGTTCGCCTTCTCGCGCTCCATGGCGGTATCCATCATCGCGCTGGCGGTGCTGGGGGCGGCAGATGTGGTGAGTGTTGTGGTGCGCAGCGCCCTGGTGCAACTGCGCACGCCCGACAGCATGCGCGGGCGTGTCTCGGCGGTGAACATGCTGTTCATTGGCTCATCCAACCAGCTTGGCGAGTTCGAAAGCGGCATGCTGGCCACCCTGATCGGCCCGGTCGGGGCCGTGGCGCTGGGGGGTGTTGGCACGCTGGTCATAACCGGGTTGTGGATACGCATGTTCCCCACCCTGTGGCGCGTGGACCGGCTGGATGACATCACCCCGCAATAGGCTGGCGGGAATGATGTCATGTGCCGTGCCGGTAGCCCGGCTTTTTTGCGTAATCAGGGAATGTAGCGTCCGGTCCGCAGGCGTTCAAACAGGTCAAAGAATGAATCGGGCGTATATTGGTAGCCGGTAAAGCCGAGCCTGCGGCTGAGGCTCATGTCGGTCACGCATTCGACCGGCCGCCCCAGATCGGCATCGGTGTGCCATGGCGAGGCCAGTCGCCCGAGAGCTGGCTCGCGCAGTCCGTGCCTGTCCGCGATGGTGGCCCATTGCGTCTCCCTGCCTGCAAGCATCTGTTCAAGTGATGTGGCATGGCCGGGATAGGGCGCGGCCTCGATGCCAAACCAGGCGGCCAGTTCAGGCCAGAGCCAGTTCCAGCGGAATACATCGCCATTGACCACATTGAACGCCCTGTTGCGCCCGGCAGGGCTGGTGGCAGCCCACAGGATCTGGCTGGCAAGCTGGCGTGCATCCGTAACATCCGTCAGGCCCTGCCATTGCGCAGGCGAGCCGGGAAAGACGAAGGGCAGCCCCGCCTCGCGGCACAGCGTGGCATAGACCGCAAGCGTGGTGCCCATGTTCATGAGGTTGCCAATGGCATGGCCGATAACCGTGTGCGGACGATGGACCGTCCATGCAAAGCCATGCCGCTCGGCTGCCTCGAACAGCACGTCTTCCTGCGCGTAATAGAAGTTTTCCACGTCAAGCCGGGGCATGCTCTCGCGAAACGGGGTCTGTGGCGGCGCGCCCTGTGCGTAGGCCTCGAACGGACCCAGATAATGCTTCAGCCCCGTAACCAGGCTGGCATGCACAAGGGCCTGTGGCCTGGGCAGGGCCGCGAGCACGTTGCGGATCATGGCGCTGTTGGCAACGCAGTTTTCCGCCTCGGTGGCGCGGCGGGTCCATGTGGTGAAAAACACATGGGTGGGCATGACACCGGCCAGCGCCGCCCGCAGGGAGGCCGGGTCGAGCGCATCGGCCGCAACCGGCATGACGGTTGCAGGCAGGGACCCGACCCGCCTTGCAAGGCCGTAAACGCTCCATCCTTCCGCCACCAGGCGGTTGGCAAGGTTCTGGCCAACAATGCCGCTTGCCCCGACAACGAGTGCTTTGTGAGACATCTGTTCCTCCGTGAATGCCGTGGGTTTCACACGCTGTTGGCAAACGCTACAAAAGGCAATCCGGCACCTTTTTGTGCCCTGGTTACCCAAAGGTTCCCGGGAGTTTATACATGAACCTCGCCCCGCTGCCCGATCAGTATCGACATGCTCCCTTTGTGGAGGATTGCGCACCGCGCCGCCTGCTGCGCCTGTTCAGCGGCAAATGGACCACCATGATCCTGCACACCCTGCACCTGCTTGGCGGGGCATCCCGCCCCGGCCAACTCCAGCGCGCCATTCCCGGCCTGTCAAAAAAAATGATGACCCAGACCCTGCGCGAGCTTGAACAGATGGGGCTGGTTGCACGAGAAGTCATGCAGGTCATGCCGCCCGCTGTTGAATACGGCCTGACCCCTCTGGGCCAGCACTTTGTCACCCCGCTGGAAATGCTCTATCGCTGGGGCGCCGAAAACGCGGAACTGCTCGATTGCGTGGAACGCAACAGGCACATGGCGCTGAAGCCGTAGCAGGTCAGGGGGAATGCCTGTGACTGTCCGCCATGTGTGCCATTAGCGCAATTGGCCGCCCGCCCCCGTGCGCGGGGCGAACAGGCGAAAGAGCGGGCCGGTCAGCGCGGTGGAAATGACCGCCAGCACCATGAGCGAGGCAAACGCGAAGTCCGACAGCATGCCTTGGGCGTGCAGGATGGTGGCGGCCACGATTTCCATCAGCCCCTTGCATTGCAGCAGCGCGCCCACGCTCAGCGCCTGCCGCCGCGACAGGCCGGGCGCGGGCGGGAAGGCGTAGACCGAGGCCATCTTGGCCAGCACGGAAATCACCACCAGCATCAGCGATGCCACGACCGAGGGCCAGGTCAGCGCATCGCCATTGATGTGCAGCCCGCTATGGCCAAAAAACATGGGGGCAAGCCAGATGAGCGAGAACGTGCCCACCTGTTCCACCGGCAGCCGCGCTACCCAGCGCGGCGGCATGAGCGCGCCCGCGAAATAGGCCCCGATCAGTTCATGCAGCCCCAGTTGCATGCTGGCCCATGAGCCCGCGGCCAGGTAGACGGGCACCGCCAGCCAGATGATGATGGCTGGCGGGTTGGGCATGTTGCGCGTGGCCCAGTTGCCAGCAAAGGCCAGGAGTGCAAGCAGGGCGACGGCCACGGCCTCCAGCCCGGTCCAGCCATGCAGGGCGGCAGGCCCACGGGCTGCGAATTGCAGCAGCACAAGCCCCACCCAGAGTGCTGCGTCATCGACGACCGCCAGCTTGAGCGCAAGCTGGCCGATGGAGCGCTGCGTGGGATCAAGCTCGCGCACGATGCCGATCAGCACCGGCAGGGCGCTGACCGCAATGCACAGCCCGATGGCCATGGCGCCCACCACCGGCCCCACATGCGGCGGCTGCCAGCCATGCAGCGGCAGGAAAAAGCAAAAAACCAGCAGCGAGCCGACCACGAACGGCCCGCCAAGTGCCACGCCCGCCCCGCCCAGCAGGCGGCCTAGCGGCGGGGGCGGGATGGTGTGGGCCGAGACATGGGCATCGGGCGACTGCCACATTTCCAGCCCGGCGGTAAAGGCCAGCACCAGAACGGCCAGCCAGCCAAGGTTGTCGCCATAGACGGAGGGAATGCCAAGGCGCTGCACGGGCGCATGCATGACGGCCAGGATGATGCCAAGCAGGATGGGCAGGACAACAATCGGTATTGTCCGCCCCAGCAGCCGCCACAGCCCCCATGGGAGAAGAACAAAGAGGCCAGCATCAAGAACAAGGGCCGTAATGTCTGACAATGGCTATCCTTTCCCGTTTATAAACAGGCATATGTTATATGCATAAAAAATTCATTTGGGATTTATTTTTTTTAAGTTGCGCAGAATAATGAATATATGCAAAATAAGTTCTTATTATGTTCTTTTTGATCTTGCAGCGAACCATGCCCGGCAAAGCGGCGGGCAAATTCCGGCATTGGCATCAAACGCGGTGCAGGCATGGTGGTTCGGAACGGGTCTGACATATTTGATGGCATGACAGCGATTGCCCCCACCTCCGGGTGTTGAAGAGAACGGCAGACCCGTCACCCGATCAAAGTGTCGGAAAAGGGCCTTTCCGGTGAGCCTTCTGATGCGGACGGTCTGTTCATGACGTGGAAAACCGGTTCAGGACTGTCCTGACAGGCGGTAATGAAGGTTAATTTTAATATTGTTTTGAAATCGTATGGAATATAGTCATATTCGTTATCTCTATATGATCTAGGTATTTTGAAAATGAATTATTTTTAAAATATAATAGATAAAAGAATCCTATATTTTTATATTTTATATTCATATGTAGCTAATATTATTTGATCCTGATCATGGTTGCTCACGCCGCCGTGCGTGACGGTTCCTGCATCGAGGCCGCTCCCAAAGCGTGGCCTGTGATAAAAGAGGACCTTCACCATGCCCAAAAATGTCGTCAATCCTGAATTCCTGCCCATTCTGGAGAAGATGCCGTCCTTCGATGGCCTGTCCGGCCGCTCCCTGCCCGAAGTGCGCGAAATCTTCATGACATCGGTGCGCCTGATCGAAGGCAAGCCCCTGCCTGATGTGGAAGTGCAGGAAGAATACATCCCCGGCCCCGCTGGCGCGCCGGATGTGCGCGTGCTGGTCTATCGCCCCCGCACGCGGCGGGCCAATGCGCCGGGCATGGTCTATATCCACGGTGGGGGGCTGGTGTCCGGCCACCCCGAAGTCGATGACCCCAAATGCCAGGTGCTGGCCAGCAAGATGGGCTTTGTGATCGTATCGGTCGATTACCGCCTCGCACCGGAGGTGAAATACCCCGCCGCGATCGAGGATTGCTACGCCGCCCTCAAATGGGTGCATGACAACGCGGCACAGCTTGGCATCAACCGCGACAAGGTGGCCGTGGCAGGCGAGAGCGCGGGCGGGGGGCTGAGTGCTGCCCTGTCGCTCATGGCACGTGACCGCAAGGAGTACAAGCTGGCCTACCAGTTGCTCATCTACCCCATGCTTGATGACCGCACGGCCACCAAGGTCGATCCGGCCCCTGATTTCGGCGAGTTTGTCTGGACCCGCTCAGCCAATAAATACGCGTGGGAAGCCTATCTGGGGGCTGCGGCAGGTGGCGATGATACTCCGGCCTATGCCGCTGCCGCGCGGGCAAAGGACCTGACCGGCCTGCCGCCCACCTTTATTGGCGTGGGATCGATGGATCTGTTCCTGTGCGAGGATCTGGAATACAGCCGCCGCCTCATGGCAGCAGGCGTGCCGACCGAGGTGATGGTGGTGCCCGGCGCCTACCATGTGTTCGACATGTTCGTGCCCGAGGCCGAACTGTCGCGCCGGTTCATGGAGGCGTATTGCGCGGGGCTCAAGCGCACGCTGGGCCTGTAAGGGCAAGGCCTGCTCCCGGTCGCTGCCCGGGGCAGGCACCATTGCGTGTACGGTGGCTTTTGTGGTTGCAGGCGACCGGCCCGGCTTTGCATCATGCTGCCCGTGCGTGAGGGGAGAATGCGCAATGATGCAATGGGGGCGATATGCAGGGCATGGGGGGCTTGTGGCGACCTGCCTCATGCTGGCGGCTCCGGCTGCTCATGCGCAAGGCCACGTTGTCCTGACTCCCAAGCTTGACTGGCAGCTTGCCGCCCAACTGGCGGAAGAGGCGGTCAGAGCCTGTGCCGCGCAGGGCTATTCCGTTACGGCCACGGTGGTTGATACGAGCGGGCACCAGCAGGCCGTCATCAAGGGGGATAGCGTGCCGCTGCAATCGCTTTCCGTCTCCTATCGCAAGGCCTATACCGCCTTTGCCTATGGCCTGGCCTTCAACATGAACACCACCAGCGAACTGATTGCCGCCAAGGTAACGGGGCCTGCCAATGGCGCGCTCAATACCATACCCGAAGTATTGTTCGTGCCCGGTGGGGTGGCGTTGCGGCGGGTGGCGGATAACGCGGCCCTCGGCGGCATTGGCGTCTCTGGCGCACCGGGTGGCGAGAAAGATGAAGCCTGCGCACAGGCGGCGGTGACGAAATACCGGGCGGAATTCCGTTAAAACGGCTAAGGGTTTCGGGGTGTCGCCTTTTTTCAAAAAGGTGGCATCTTCCGAAGCTTTTTGAAAAAAGCTTCACCAAAAACTTCTGTATTTTTACGGCATTCTTGGGCTGCGGCGTTACTGCAGTTTCTCGCTATCCTCATCCATGTCATGCAAAAGCGCCTGCGTCAGCGCCCGGTGGGACTGGATCAGCCGCACGTTATCGCGGTTCAGCTTCGGGGCGTGCTTTGTATCGGCCGGGGGCGCGTCGCTCATGGTGGCCGTCATTTCAAAAGCGGTGAGGCTCATGACAAAATCCCGTGCCGACATGTCGTGTTCCTGCAATATGGCCTGAAGTTCCGGCATGGCCTCGGTGCGTCGGATCGTGACGGCAAGCGGCATGTTTTTGGTCTGCATGGGCGGCGTGAGATGCGCCTGCCGGATGGCCCGGATCAGCGGCAGCATGCGGGCAAAGAAATCCTTGGGGAGCCTGTATTCGGCGGCGCTCTGGATATCGTGCTGCATGGCTTCGTGCACGGCCTGCTCGATCTCGGCCTTCTGGGCGGCAGAGGGACCGTGCGGTTCAACGTCCTGTGCCCGTGCATCGCCCAGTCCAAGGGTTGAGGCCGCAAGGGCGCTGACACAGCAGAAAAGAATTCTGCGCGGAATCAGAAAATTCATGCACGTGCCTCCATCATGCCTTTCGTGCTCCTGACCGGCAGGCCATCCTGTTCATTCATCACTGTCCTGCCGATTGTGCGACAGATCGCGCATCAGTCAATATGGATGGGTAAGGATGCATGCCGTACTCCATGACAGCGCGGCATGATGGTGCCGTCATGGGCCATGATCGGTTTAGGCATGAACGGGAATACATCTTTTACGCACAATAATTATGTAACATGGATAAGTAATTTATCATTCTAGATGTGTAACTGATCTGCCATTTTGTGTTATATGGCAACAGGCTTACCGACAATGCATGGCAGATTATGGTATTATTCCATTACAATATGAAAAATAAAGAATTCCGGTTTGATGCGGATGGGCCCGGTCGCAAGCAGCATGCGATCATTTGTCGATGGTGATTTCTACAGCAATGAACAGATATATATTGATCAGTGCAGGTCTGTTGCTGGCGGGCTGTGGTCTGGACCCTGAATCCGTGCGCGCACCTGCCAGCGCGCGGGATATGTCATGGTCTGCAAGAGAGGGAACGGCCACCATCACCGGCTCGGCATCCTTCGTTTACTTTAAAGAGCGGTATTTGCCCTATAGTGGGTCTCTTCATGAAATTGTTGGCCCAAAGTACAACATGAGCTGCGCCGGGAAGGATGTGCTACTGTTGCCGCAAAGTCCTGCGTCTGATTCCGTAGTCGATCATATGGCCCGTCATAATGTCATGACCGGACCCGCGGTAGAGTCTGCTGAGGTTGCACCATTCATCCGGCACGTAACATGTGATGCGGATGCACACTTTACCTTCTTCAACCTGCCTGCTGGCGTCTGGTATGCAGTGACACAGATGGGAAACAGGGCTGTTACGGTCAAGAAGGCTGTCGTCAAGGAGATCCGGACCCAGCCGGGCCAGACCACATCCGTCACCATGCCGCGTCTTTGGCATTACCCGCCTTCGTGGCGACATAAGCCGAGGCTATGGTAAGACCATTACGTGCCCGATGCGCTCAGGAGGTATTACGTATATGCCCTCACGGCCAGGGCAATCCGGCGCAATCATGCCGTTGCCGCCAGGGGGTAAGACCCGATCACTGTTTCCCCTGACAGCATCAGCAGGCTGGCCCTGTCCAGCACCGCGTTGGTGATGTCGCTGATCTCGGCTTTGGTCGGATAGGGCTGCCTGATCATGGTATCGAGCAGTTCTGTTGCAACAATAACGGGCGTTTGCTGCCCGCGTGCTGCTGCAATGATCCGTTTTTGCAGCAGGCAAACCACATCCGGGTCTGTTTCGACTGCCAGATCGCCCCGGTCGATCATGACCATGTCGGATGCGGCGATAATTTCCCCATTCTCCACCTTGGCGACTATGCGCATGGGGCTGCCACAAGATTGCGAATGGCCGCGACATGCTCCGCACCTTCCACAAAGCTGATGCCAACGTAATCCACGCCATTTGCCCCGGCGAACGCCAGCATCTCGCGGTCGTGTTCTGTCACCAGCGCGCGTGAAGCGGGCCTGCGGCACGTTGATGCCTTTGCGGCTTCGCAGCGCGCCACCAACTGTCGCTCGCATATGCACGTCACGACCACTGACTGCCTCGACAAGGAAAGACAGATGCCCATCATCCGCATGGACGGCGAAGCCGGGCATCATGAATTCATGAAAGCGGTCAAAATCAACCGGCACCTTGCGCGTGCCATCGTGCGCGCGATCAGTGGTCAGAATCATCACATCCCCCGCCCTGAAGGCTGGTTCATGGGCAAGGGAGGCGGTCCTGATCTTGCGGCCGGGAATATCGAGCAGAACAGGCAGGCCGGGAAGAGTTTCCTTTATCAGGCGGATTGCCTGGCCATGCCATGCGCGCGTGTTATGCGATCCGTTCAGCCGGGCCATTGTCGTGCCGGCGCCCGCCAGGGAGCGCAGCATGTCTGCGCTGGCGGAAACCGGGCCAATTGTCGCGACAATTCCAGGCGGTAAGGACATGAACACAAAGACCATGAAATTCAGGATTTTTGTATTCTAGAAGCCTGATAAACCGGGGCTATAACCCATCCGGGCAGTTCTGATGTTACAATACGTTTCAGATGATCCGTCAGGGATGGATCAGTCCAAGCTGAATGGCCCGCACAACCGCCTGGACGCGATTATGACAGCCCAGTTTCTGCATCACGTTCTTCAGGTGATATTTGGCGGTATTGTCGCTTATTGAAAGGATGGTGCCGATCTCGGCCGTGTCCTTGCCTTGGGCAACCCAGAGGAGACATTCCCGCTCCCGCCCTGTCATGAGTGGCTTTTCGTCATGAGTGCTCAGCATGGCGAGCTGGCAGTAACGGGTGTGGTACTGGCCAACACTCAACTGGATCAGGAGCTGTGTCGGGAAGTCGATTTCTTTTTCGGGCGAGGCCACGCTGACCAGCAGTAACATGCCGGGCGTGAGATGAAGCGGGATGGCATGCCCGGACTGAAAACCGACATCCCGGAATTCATTCATTATTTTCTTCTGGTCAGCATTGCGAATATAGGCCTGGTCCCAGTTATAGGGTGTAAGCCCATGGTTTACCGGGTCAATGACAGGATCAATATTCTGATAATTGTTGCGGGTGTAATGCTCCATCCAGTGAGCAGGATAGGTCGTATCAATCAGGTAGCGTTCATCAGGCCGGGTTTTATGCACCGTGCCCGCAGCATGGGCAAACGGGCCAAGGCGGGCCAGGAGCGCGCGAAAAGCGTGATTGAGGCTGTCTGCTTCACAGGCCTGGCGCATTTCGGTGGTCAGATCGATAATATTTTCAAACAGGTCGATCATGATGTGCTTACCGCTTCCTGTGTGCCGTCATGATGGTGGGGTCTACCATTTAAACCGCACGCCTGCGGTTACGGCGGCTGAACTGACATTGCTTCCCGTATTGGTCTGTCGGTGTCCGCCGAATGCGTTGACGACCAGATCCATGCCCCGCACGCCTTTGACCGGATAGGCCGCGGTGACGGTTGTGCCCTGTTCAAACGGAATGGGACTGATCTGGCTATGTTCGATTGCAAAAGGGACAACATGGTTCAGCCTGCCAGAACCGGGGGAAACGGCAAAAGGCTGGAGAGCGGAGGCGCTCTGATAAACGGTTTCGTGCAACGCGCGGGGCTGTTCTGGTGCTGCAGGCGGGGAGGGGGCAATAGGGGGAAGCGTCAAATAAGTTGGCCCCGAAGGTCTCGCGGGCGCTGCGGATGCGCTCCACGGTATGCCAGACAGACAAAGCTGAAAGGTCAGCGGAGCGTATCTCTGAAGAAAGAAATCTGATCGCAACCGCATTGCAGTATGGCATCCCTCGAAAAAATATCGCATTGTTTCGTATAACGGCCCGGCGATGCTTGTTATTTGTTGTTCTTATGCCACATATATCGTGTAATAAGAAGATTATTAATCAATATATGTGACGGAATATTTCAACAAGGCGTGGTTTCGTTATGATTTTGTTATGAAAAAAACACCATGCATGTTTTTGAAGGCGCATTTCCGCTTATTTTGTGGGGGCGTTCATGCTGAACGAACCGGTTTTCGAATGCGGCTTGACGTGTTTAGCGACCAGGCTGCGTCATCACGCGACGCATTGAGGCTGAGGCATGAATTTTCATAGCCCGTCGCGCGCTTACGAACTGCAGACAAATAACCTCATTTTTTGGAGACGCTTTTCCGGCAAACTGGCAAGCAATCACACCAAAACAATCAGTACCTGTGGGTGGGTGGTGCCGATATGATGGCGCGAGGTAAGCCAGACAGCACAAAAAACCGGCCTGAACGTATCTGCACGTTCCCGGAAGAAGCATTACCCGTTATCGGTTCAGATTTAATAAAATCCGTAACCTACTGATTTAACACTAATTTTTAAGGAAAGGTGGCTCCCGAAGTATGAGCCTAACCTAAGTGTCTGTGGGTGTCTGAAAGCGTCAATAACCTACTGTTCCATAGACATATAATTTGAACCCTGTTTCCTGACGTGTCTGAACGTGTCCCACGATGGCCGTTTTTATCATGGGTCTGATCGTGGGTTTGGTATCATGGGTCTATTGATCCGATTCGATTTCCAAACCCCAGACCACAGGTTTCGCAGTGCCCCGTATCAGCCATAACCGCCTGACAGTCCGTGCCGTCTCGTCCCTCAAAGATGGGGTTTTCGCGGACGGAGGGAATCTGTGGCTGACCGTCAAGGGCAACACATGGGCATGGTCGGTCCGCTACACCAGTCCGGTAACCGGCAAGGTGCGGGAAATGGGGATCGGCTCAACCCGCACGATCAGCCTGGCAGATGCCCGTGAGCGTGCTGCCGCCGCGCGCAAACAGGTGGCGGATGGGATTGATCCTCTCGAGGTCCGTCGGCAGGAGCAGGCCGAACGGAAAAAGGAAAGCGGCCTGACATTCGCCCAGGTGGCGGAGAAGTTCATGGTCGAGAAAGCACCCAACTGGCGCAGCGCCCGAGCGGCGCCTCTCCGGCAAGGCATACTCCGCATCCACATATGCCCGGTCATTGGCGACAAAGCCGTGAACGAAGTGGAGACGGAGGATGTTCTGTCGGTCCTGCGGCCGATCTGGACCACCAAGCCGGAAACCGCCAGTCGGGCCCGATGGCTGATCGAGAACATCTTGAACTATGCAAAAGTGCATGGTTGGCGGGATGGCGCGAACCCGGCTAGCTGGCGCGGCCATCTGGCGAATGTCCTGCCCAAGCCCTCCGCTGTGGCCAAGGTCGAGCATCATGCCGCCATCGATCGGAAGGATATAGCGAGGGTGATGGCCAAGCTGGCAGAGTCTCAAGGCATCGCCGCCAAGGCCGTCCGCTTTCTATGCCTGACAGCAGCACGCTCTGGCGAGGTGAGGGGAGCTGTCTGGTCGGAGATTGATCTGAAGGCCAAGATCTGGACCATTCCCGCCGAACGGATGAAGGCAGGGAAGGAGCATCGCGTGCCCTTGAGCGATGGTGCCGTGTCTATCCTGCAGGCCGTCCTGTCGATTCGAGATCCAGCGCATGGGGATCTTGTGTTTCCTGGACAGAAAGCAGGCAAGCCGCTGTCAGACGTGGCGCTGTCCAAGGCTTTGCATCAGGCGGCCGACACAAAGGATGTGACCGTGCATGGCCTACGATCGACTTTCCGCGACTGGGCTGCGGAGGAAACCGACTATCCCCGAGAGGTGGCCGAAATGGCTTTGGCTCATGCTATCGGGGATAAGGTTGAAGCCGCTTATCGGCGGGGTGATCTATTCGATAAGCGGCGGGAGATGATGAGCGCCTGGGGGAAAATTACGGCGCAGGTGTAGCGGTTCAAACAGCCAGATCCAGCGGTAGGTCAGAAATATCCTTCAACCGCTTTCCATCGACCATCACAGCCAGCATGTCGGCCGCATCATTCATGCCCAAGGCTTGTAGCGTCTCCTGCAGCTCATACAGGGCGAAGTGATAAACGCAGTCGATATCCCCGGTTCCCAGAGCGATGGATGCAAGACGGCTGGGGGTTGGCTCTGCTGTCACCACGACAACGTGGGGGAGGCGGCCTTTTCTGTTCCGAACAAGGTTCAGGGCTTCGGAGCGGGCGTTCTGTGCCCGGTCGCTTCGGATTGTCCATTTGCAGGAAATGCTGGCGTGGAGCAGTGGGAGCTCATTATTTTTCTTCCGCAGGCTGGCCAGCGTTGTCACGTGGTCGTCCACCAAATGGCCTGGCGCGTTGATTACGTTGTCATTGACCGTCTCGCGGGACACGATGATATCAGGTGTGATGGTGTAATCGCTTCCCAGTGCCGCAGCCAGTTCAGCATCGGCTTTCGCGGCTCGGTCCAAGGCGACCAGATGGGCATATTGCTCAAACTTCGCGATCTCCAACCGGTTCCGGCCGCCTACCTGGCGGATGTCCCATGCTCCGGGGCGGAGATGCTCCAACTGCAGGAAGGTTTCTTTCACAAAATCAGCACAGATGCTTTCAAACTGATTGCCGGAGGTCTGACCAGCAATGCGCTCGCCGATCGTCTCGGCTTTCAGAAGCTCTGCAATGCCCTTGGCAATCTTTCGACTGGTCTGGTTGCTGCTGTCCGCATTGCTGACCACGCCTTGGCTGTTAATGGTCAGGGTGCTTTTCAGGAGGGCAGCATGGAATGTCTTGCGGGCCTCAGCAAAGGCGGCAGGCTTACTCATTATGCAACCTTGTAGATACGTTTGGCAGACAGGGCGGCGAAGATCTGGCGGGCTACTGCGGCTGCCATAGGTGGCGGAAAGGCGTTTCCAATCTGACGATAGGCTGCCGTCTTGCGTCCGAAAAACTGCCAGTCGTCAGGGAACCCTTGAATACGGGCAGTCATCCGTGGGGTCAGCCGTGGCATCCCTACAAAGTCACGACCTGGTGCATCATCCCAAAGCCCCATGCCATCGACGCCGATTGTTGCCCATGCACGCTTGGCGCGTGTGGGTCCAAGATCGGGGCCGCCATGTTTCTTTGAACCGCCGACAAGGGTGGGTGCGATCGCGTTGGCCAGTTCCCGCCACCGGGCAGCGCCGATCCAGCCATTGGCAGCCATCAGGTCATGCAGCAATTCCCCAACGGTTGGAGGGGCGGTCTGCAGGGGCTCAGGCCATGAAAAGCCCTCGGCCAGATCCTTGCGGATACCGACGAACACCACGCGAGGTCTAAGCTGAGACACGCCATAATCGGAGGCATTGAACAGGCGCCAGCTGGGGACATACCCCAGCTTTTTCAGCTGCTTTTCAACCTTGTTCCGATAGTCGTCAAAGACGGCATCAAGGAGACCGCGCACATTTTCCAGCATCACCGCCTGCGGGCGGCACTCGTCTACCAGTCGGATCGCCTCGGGGAACAGGTCGCGCTCATCCTTGGCCCCAAGCTGCTTACCTGCCTTGGAGAAGGGGGGGCATGGGACGCCTCCGGCCAGCAGGTCGATCCCCTTATAGGGGGTGCCACCAAAATCTTTCAGATCGCCTTCAATGACGTTCCATGATGGGCGATTGAGGCGGAGGGTCGCACAGGGGGCAGGTTCCAGCTCGACAAGTGCCTCATGCGAAAAGCCAGCCGTTTCCAATCCAAGAGCTTGGCCGCCAGCACCGGCACACATCTCCAGTGAATTGAATCTCGTCATAGCTGTGTCTCATCGGGCAAACATGAACATATAGGAAACCCTGATATGGCATGTCTTCGCGGGCAGAGATAGTGATTCGCGGCACACGGGCCGGACTATGCAAAAAAGGGGTGTTCCACGTGTTCCATGTGTTCCACCACGCTAGGAACCTAGAGGAACTGCGGTTTTTCGGAAGTGCCGAGTGGAACACGTTGGAAAATGCACGGTGTTCCACGTGTTCCACCTCCGGGCATGTAGGTTGAGAAGATCAGCGGTTTTCCGCCATTTCCTGCAATCGGGGATGAAAGTGCTACCCTGGAACACCTTCGTATGCCTGCAGGGAACCCTCGATGTTATCGCTCATCAGCAGCGGCATCCGGGCTCGTATGACTTCCTCCGGCCAGTCCCACCATGCCAGTGTCAGCCGCCGCTCGATGGTTCTTTCGGGGAAGCGGTATTTGATGACCCGGGCCGGGTTGCCGCCCACGATGGCATAAGGCGGTACGTCCTTCGTCACCACGGCCGCGGTGGCGATGATCGCGCCAGATCCGATGGTTACGCCTCACATGATGCTGGCCCGTGCGGCCAGCTAGACGTTATCGCTGAGGGCGATCAAATCTCTCCATTATTCCTGATCGGAAGTGTTTTGAGATCTAAGAGGAAACGATTTTCCAAATTCCGGATCTGTAGAAAAATGCTTTGCCATTTCTCCTGGGGGCGGTGCGTTTTCGCTGGTCTTACGCCGGGCTTCGTCGACAGCGATTTGATACCTAATGTCGAGAGAGCGCCGCAGAATCGCAGGAATTTGCGTAGCGCAAAGTAAGGTCATGGCTGTGCAACCAACAACAAACGCTTGGCTTCCACGTACAATGATAGCGTGGACGTAAGGAATGGCACGCAGCACGTCAGGCATTTGAAGGGATCTGACAACGAGCGTAAAAACGATAAGGCCGACAAGCCCTAAAATGAAAAATAATGCATCGACTGCAGCTGCTAATTCTGCACGCAGAGCTTTCAAGGCACTCACCGAACGGCCGTTCGCCGTCATGCTGCCCATTATCAGAGAGACCGTTGGGAGAATGCTGGCCGAAACCAATCCCAAGAAGGTAATGAGCGTACGGCCCACGCTTCCTTTGATGGTTCCCGGAGGCAACAGGGCGCCAATTGCCGCGGCTCCCAGCACAGCCATCCAGCCTAACTTTCGAAGGTGCAATCTATCTTCCCTGCTAAAGACCATTCACGGAGGGCGTTCACAATCTGTTCTATCGCATCTGCTGGATCAATCAATGATCCTGACGTCTTAACAGGGCGAGAAGTTGCTAATTTTACGATGCCCCCTTTTTCCGTGCCATCTCCACGAAGTCCTAAATCAGCAGGATCGATATTACGAAGAGCTTCGTTAATTGTTGCCCTGGATATCGGGGATCGCTTCCTCTTCTTTTTGATCAAAACCCGGAAAAAACCTTCTATCCAGCCATCGTCCGGAACTTCAGCTTTGAGGTCACGGATTGCTTCGGGGCTCCATCCCAAAGTTTTGAGCACGTCAAAAACCGTTGCTCCATCCCGCTTCATTCTGCCAGCTTCTTGCTCAACTACCTGACTGGCTGTTTCTACAAGCGCCCCGTTATTCCGTTCAGCCGCTACGGTAATTTCTGTAGATTCTGCGAGCTCTTTCCCGTCGCCGCTTTGGAAACGTCCATTCAGGATAATCGAATTGCCCGGCTCAAGCTCTTCTGCCTGTTGCAATAATGCAGTGAGGTAGCGTTCTAATATTCTACCTCTAACTTGCTGACCTTCGATAATTCCTAGATGATTCCCAACTATTCCAAAATATAGCGCTCCCTTTAGAACGCGTGCTTGATTGCCTATTTCTAGGTTTTGAAGAATGAATTCGTTGGTATCTTCATCCAAAGACTGAAGAACGGCTTGAACTTCTGTTCCGTCTTGTAACTGTATAAGTTGTCCTGCAAAAACTGGTTCATCCCAACTTTCAGGATTTGATATTTTATTTAAAATAACAAAGCTATTGTCTTGGTCTAAGTCGATAATCCGCAGGCGTGCACTCTCACCAATTTTCGTTTGGCCTTGAGATCTACGGAGAACGTCGACCACCACAGATTTTAAATCGAACATTGGGCCAAGATTATCGGTTTTCACCTGCCGATATTGGATCGTGCAGTTCTTGGTCATCTTATCCTCCGGCTTGCAGAGGCATAACAGGACACAATCAGACACATGAGTCGATAGAGATTGTGGTTACCCGAACCGATTATGGAATTATAAAAAATATGAAAATCATTAAAAATAAAATCAAATAATTGTTTGGAATAGATTATTTTTTAGGACCTGTTGGGTCGTGATATAGTCTGCTGTAGCAGATATGACGAAGAATAAAGATGCGGCGGTCTACTCATATCAGGTCACGACAGCCCGCCATTATTTGAGCATTGCCCACAGGTTTTCGACCAGGTGCCGGTGTCTGTAAGTCCATTTGGAACAGGCGACTTCCAGATCATTTTTCCTTGGCGGGACGGGATCCGTGGTTCCAGAGATGTTCACGGAATTTGTGCGAGGCATACCCGCGATCGCAGACGACATGGATCGGTGGGTGTGGCAGATTATCAAGCAGGGCATAGGCACACGGCAGTTCATGTGCCTATCCGGGCGGCAGTGTGAAGGACAGCGTCCTGCCATGTCCATCCGCACCTACTCCGACCTTGGTGCCAAAGCCTCCACATGAGCGGCTAGGCGCTTCAAGAAGAGACAAGGTCACTAGTCGCTTTTATTACTTTGTAATTTTCAATAAATAAATCTTGAATTTGGCATAGGTTCACAAATTTCCTTTAATTGTAAATAGAAAGCAGTTTCATCATCAATTTCTTGGTCAAATACAATTACATATCCCTTATGATCGAAGCAATATTCTATGAGAAATTTTATATTAGAATCAATATTTTCTCTTATGGATTGAATTATGCTTGTTTTTGTTTTGTAGGTTCCGTCCCTTTTTTCTAAAGGACGAAAGAAGCAATTACTCATTTAGATTTCCTTCCTCAACCGTACCCCAGCCCCGCCACCATTCTCAGCGATGAACTCGACCCCAGCCGCCTCCAGGGCGGCGCGGATGGCAGAGATTGTTGATTTTCTGGGGGATGTCACTTCATCCTCGAATCGGACGATAGTGCGTTTTGGCACGCCACTGGCCTTAACCAGTCGGTCCCTTGACCAACCCAATAATCCTCGGGCGGCGCGAACCTGTGCGGATGTAATGTCCTCCACAGCGCCATTTGTGCTTGCGTTCATCTGCACATAGTGGCATCCAGAAGGACGTTCTGCAAGGAGCGAACGACCGGGCAGGGAGCTTGGACCCTCCCATGCCCGGCCTAACCACAACCGAACTGGAGTTTCGGCAATGGCTAATCGTGCCTATAGCACGCCCAGACACACATGGGCATGCTCTCGGCTGGGTACAAGCGTACTCGGCTTCCTTTTTCCCAAAGCTGGGAAAGACTCCTTACTCACATCCGAGCATCTGGCGGCCGGGCTGATCGCCCCTGCGCTGCTCCTGCTCGCGCTGGCAGGCTTCGCCCAGCCGGAGGTTCTGCGTCACGGCGGCGCAAAACCCCACCCCACAGTGATCGCGCTGGCGGAGGTGGCCCGATGAGCGAGGAAACACCACAGACCCGCGTGCATGCCGTTGTATGCGATTTGGGCGCTTTGGCCGAGATACTGGATGCCCTTATCACCGCTTCGGAGCCTGTCCCTCTGGAATGGATGCACAAGTGGGTAAAGCGCCTCCACACCGAACTGGATATGGCATGGCTGGCCCTTCCCGAGGGACGTCGGGAGAGAGCAAAATGACCAGTCCCATCCGCAAGGCCACAATGGCCGCCTTTGGCGCTGATCGCCGCTGCTACAAAGAACCAGCTACGATCCGGGCACGGGCCCAATCCGACCGCTACAAGGCAGCGCGCCTCAAGGTCATTCAGACCCCCGCCCGGTCCTTTGCCGACCTGCAGGACAAGGCACGGCTGTTTCTACTGTCCGAACCTGATCCGGGCACCATAGAGGCCAGCCTGGCACGCGACATTCTGGCGATGAAGGGAGAGGCAAAGTGAGCAGTATCCCAAGTTTCCCGGAGAGAGGGGAATATGCCCTCAACTGGCAGCAGCACACAGCCCAGCACTTGCGGAATACCCTTCACACGCTCGCGCATGACATGGACATGACCGATGAGGTCACCATGGAAATAAAGAGCCAGTGGATGGGCGTGGTGTTCTGGCTGGCTGATTTCACCGCAAAAATGGAGGCCACCGCACAGGAGGACGCCGAGGCTCTGAAGACTGGAGGGTATGCAAAATGAAACGCATCCTGATCCACGCAGCTCTGTGGTTTCTCATCCCGCTATCAGCCTGGACGATCCGGGCTGGCAACGCGCTGGGTATCCTGACAATGCGCCTGTGGGCGGAGGTGAAGCCATGAGCAAGAGCCCGGAAGCCTCGGTCACGCCGATCGTGCCGGACCTGCAGTTCATAGGCTGGCAGATAGCACAACAGACGTTCTCAGACGGGGAAGGGGCGGCAAAGCTGCTCGATTACCTGCAGGGCGCAGCCTATGCCATTGGCTTTTCCATCTGGAAGGAAGGCGGCGCGTCCCGGGGCCAGATGCATTACGTGGCCGAGACCATCGCCCAGGCGGGGAAAGCTCGTTGGGTCGAACTGACGACGGACCCGGCTTTCATCGCTTTCCTGTCCGCAGACCCGGAGGGCCGGGCATGAGCCGCCCCGCACGCACCTGGTCCGCCCGTGACCTCCGCCGGATTGAACGCCTCCGCAAGGAAGGCCTGTCATGGCGCGAGGTAGGCGAGGCGATGGGCAGCAGTTCTGCGTCCTGCCACCGGGCATGGCGCGCGCATACAGCGCCGCCCAGCCTGGCAACGCCCGACCGGCTGGCGGCCATACAGGCTGCCACCACGGAAATCAGCGTCATGGCCGGGATACTGGCCCGCATGGCGGAGGGGGACAAACAGACCGGCACTGAACTGGCATGGCTGGCCGATGGGATCGGTCGATATGCCCACGCCATTGAGGACTGCCTGTCATGAAAACAGCCATTCACCGATTGCTTATGCGGGCGGTCCATAAACCAGATTGTGTCCCGGCGTGTCTGGGAATGTCATGCAATACTCATAAACATGAAGTTTGGGTAACGGCTGTTTGGAACAGGAGGCTTGTTCATGGCTGATGATGAGGAAGAACTGGGGGTGATTGGTTCCGGATATGGCTATGGCTTTACTCCAAACCATGAATATCGAAAGGAGTTCAGAGCTACCCTGAAGCTGGCCTATGAAATAAATAACCCAGCTTTGATGTGGATGAAAATACATGATTATCTAATGAAAAGTTGTATTTTAGAGGTTGGTCCTGATGGTGAGGAAATTACAGTCGCAGATGTAATTATTATGCCCGAGATGGCGGATTTCTTTTTAGAAACGGCTGCTGCGATTGTTAATCTTGCAAATGGCACCCGGAGTGCAGGCGAAATTATGGACTATCCCGAGAAGTACGAGGATCGGGTGCCGGACCCGGTTCGGCCGAAAGAAGCCATTACGTTATTGCCACAAGCCTTAAATTTTACGCGTCGAGGCTACAATGCTTTTGCCCAACTGGCATCCATTCGTCAGAAAACCCATGAAGCCAGATTATATGACCTCCTGATCGAAGACGGATTGAGTTCCCGGGAGGCGCTGGATGCCCTGTCTCGTGAATTGGGAGAAATGGCGCATTCCAGGCGCCGCAGACGTATCAGAGAAGGACAGTTCTTCAAAAAACACATCTGGAGCATAACTGATGACGCGACGTTTCATCATCTGTGCTGGCGCATGAAGATAGGTGAGTCCAAGAACCAATAAGGGATGAAACGTCGGGCCGTCCTTCTTTCTGGAAACCTGCATGATAATGGGAATATTTCAGAGTCCATGACACGTCCTGACGTGTCGCAATGGATATGGAGATTCCCACACATGCCGATTGCCTTGACCGACCGTGTCCTCTTGCGGATCGATGATGTCATGCGGGAGACAGGAGCCAGTCGCTCCACCGTCCATCGCCTGATGGCTGCAGGGACACTGGTCCGGGTGAAGATCGGGCGGGCCACGCGGATTACGGCAGACAGCTACGCCGCATGGATCGCCTCGCTGACGCAGCCCGACAATGCTTGAAATGGAAATCGCCAGCCCACGATAAGCGGACCGGCGACCCGGAAACACCACACAAACAATGATTGCACAGCGTTTGTAGGGACTGCCGGGTCGATTCGTCCACCTAAATTCGTGGCTGGCACATAGGAAAGTGCCGATGCCGAGCCTTGAAAAGCGCGGACACCCGGAGTCCGTACAGAATCCGGGAAATTCTCTCCTTCTGGCCGTCTGGCCGGAGGTGCGCGCATGAGCCAAACCACTGCTTTTGACGCCGCCACGCGCCAGCAGATGGTGCGGGCCATGACGCGCGACTACCTCGATCAGCTGGAACGCTGCATCGCACAGGACCCTCCCCCCTTGGGTGAGGGGCGCAGTATTGCCCAGTGCGCGGCGTTCTCCGCCATGAGCCACCTTCTGGGGCTGGAACTGGAGCGTGCCGGACCACAGGCCCTTGAGGTGCTGGTCGGCGCGGCGACCATCATGCGCGATGTGGCGCTGGGGCGGGAGCTGCAGCCATGACCCAGCACCGTATCGACTTCGAGCGTATCAATCGTGCCGCCCTGGCCGCATTGCCTGCCCTGCTGGGGCGCTGGCTGCCGGACGGCAAGCGTGAAGGCCACGAATGGGTGGCTCGCAATCCCCGGCGCGGCGACCGCGAACCGGGCTCCTTCAAGGTGAACATGAATACCTGCCGCTGGTCTGACTTTGCCACGGGCGACCGGGGCGGTGATCCCGTATCGCTGGCCGCCTACCTGTTCAATATCCGCCAGGGCGAGGCCGCAGCCCGTCTGGCGACCATGTTGGGGCTGGGAGGTGACGCATGAACGAAACCGACATGCCTACCGATTACACCGATCCCGCACCTGATCCGCATATCCCCGTGCCTGCCACCTCCGTCGATAATTTCGGCAATGTCACTGACCTTACACCCGGCATTGAAACCGCCTTTGCCCCGCTGTCGGAGGTCGAGTGGCAGGGAACAGCCCCCGCAGACGATGGGCGCGAGGTATGGGAACCTGTCAGCCCCGCACCGTGCGCGCCAGACATGCCGCGTGGCGCCTCCGCCATGTGGGTCTACCGCGATGCGGACGGCCAGCCGCTCTGTGCCCGTTTCCGCAAGGATGACGGTGCTGGTGGTAAGGTGGTGCTGCCCCTGGCCTACGGCCGCCGGGTCTGGACTGATAACCGTGGCAACCGCCGCGATGCGACGGGCTGGCACTGGAAGCAGGGTGCAAAGCCGCTACCGCTCTATGGGCTGGACCAGCTTGCTGCCTTTGGGGATGCTCCCGTGCTGCTGGTGGAAGGCGAAAAGACAGCGGAGGCGGCCGGCCGCCTGTTTCCCGATTTCGTGGTCATGACCTCGCAGGGTGGCAGCAAGGCGGCGGCCAACAATGACTGGTCGCCCCTGGCCGGGCGGAGCGTCACCATCTGGCCGGACAATGACGATGCGGGTCAGTCCTGGGCAGATGATGTGATCCGTTTGCTGCGCGAAGCAGGGGGAGGGATCACGCGCAAGGTCGAACTGCCGACCGGCCTGCCGCCGGGGTGGGATCTGGCAGACGACCTGCCATTCGACATGACACAGGGCGACGACGTGCCGGATATGGAGATCCTGCGCCCGCTGCTGGACAAGGCCCCGCTGGCCGCGCCCAACGTGGAAATGCCCCACGGCTATTACATGAACCGCTTCGGCCTGAACTTCATGCCCGAGGCCACAGGCGACCTGCCGCCATCCCCTGTCTGGATTGCAGCGCCCTTCGATGTGGTGGCTGAAACCAATGACGGCACCGGGCAGGCATGGGGCCTTCTGATCCGCTGGGCAGACCGCGACCACCGCCCGCACCAGTGGGCCATCCCCAAGAAGCTGGTGCATGGCGAGGGTAAGGAGATCGCCGGTGAGTTGGAAGATGCCGGGCTGAACTGCTCCATTTCCGCCACGCGCCACCTCCGCCAGTTTATCGCCAGCGTGAAGACCCGCACCCGCCTGCGCTGCGTGGACCGGGCCGGATGGCATGCCACCAGCAGCGGGCCAGCCTTTATCTTGCCCGGCGGGGTGACAATGGGCAGCGGTGCGCGCGCCGTGGTGTTCCAGTCCACTCGTGCCGCCATCGGGCAGGAGTTCGCCACGGCTGGCACCCTGGCCGAATGGCAGCGCGAGGTGGCGGCCTATGCCGTGGGCAACAGCCGTCTTGCCCTGTTCCTGTCCGCAGCCTTCGCCGGGCCGCTTCTGGATATCGCAGGTGAGCAGTCTGGCGGCATCCATCTGGTCGGCAAGTCCCAGTCCGGCAAGTCCACCTCCGCCTATATTGCAGGCAGCGTGTGGGGGCGTGGCGACCGTGATGGTCAGATCCGTGCATGGCGCGGCACGGCCAACGGGCTGGAAGGCGTGGCGTCCGAAACCTCCGATACCGTCCTGATCCTTGACGAGATGGGGCAGGCCGACAGCCGCGAGGTCGGGGACATCATCTACATGCTGGCCAACAACACCGGGAAGATGCGCGCCGGGCGCAGCGGCAATGCCCGCACCCGCAAGACATGGCGGGTGTTCTTCCTCTCGACCGGCGAGGTCACCCTGGCCGCGAAGATGGGCGAGGCAGGCAAGCGCACGATGGCCGGGCAGGAGGTGCGCCTCGTGAACATCTCCGCCGATGCCGGGGCCGGGATGGGCGCATTCGAGAACCTGCACGATATGGAATCCGGCGGCGCACTGTCCGACCACCTGCGTGTGGCTTCGCGCACCTGGTATGGCACGGCGTCACGGGCCTTCCTGTCGCGTCTGGCGCAGGACCGCGGCAATGATGCGGAGGGACTGCTTGAGGCCATCAAGGCCATCCGTGCCCGCTTTGACGATGCCTTCCTGCCCGAAGGGGCTGATGGTCAGGTGCGCAGCGTGTCGGCCCGCTTTTCCCTGATCGCGGCAGGCGGTGAACTGGCGGCCGGATATGGCGTGCTGCCCTGGCAGGGTGGCGAGGCCTTTCGCGCGGCGGGTGCGTGCTTCCAGTCATGGCTGGCCGAACGTGGCGGGGCAGGGGCCAGCGAGGACCAGCAGGCCATCGAACAGGTGAGGGCCTTTATCGAGGAGCATGGCGAAAGCCGCTTCACCAACCTCAGTCGTGACACCGGGGGCGAGGTGGTCGCCAACGAGAACATCCGCACCAATTACCGTGCCGGGTTCAAACGGCGTGTTGGCACGCCGGAGGGCGACCAGTGGCAATACCTGCTGCTGCCCGAGATGTTCCGCAAGGAGGTGTGCAAGGGGCTGGATGCCAAGCGGGCGGCCCGTGCGCTGTGTGATGCAGGCTACCTGCTGCCAGATCCATCGGGGCGCATGTCGCAGTCCGTGCGTATCCCCGATGTGGGCCGGTCACGCGTCTATGTCGTCAGCAGCGCGATCATGGGGGATGACGATGCGTGACATTCCCCCGTCCGGCTCCGGGTCAGTGTTTTTGCGGTGTTCCATGTGTTCCACGTGTTCCATCTCTCTGGAACCCGCACAGAACTACCATTTATCACATGTTCAGGGTGGAACACCGCGCAATTTCGCCGGTGTTCCACGTGTTCCAGATGCGGCAAAAACCGGGGTGGTGGAACACGTGGAACACGTTGGCATCTGCTTACGTGTTCCAGCACAAAGCGGAAAATATGGCTGTTTACCGCCATTAAATCGGCATGGAACACCGGGAACACGTGGAACACCGTATTTTTCATGTGTCGGGCCGGAACACGGCATATGGTGAGCCGTAACCTGTCGGACTGGGTGTCCGATCTGCTGCCCCAACTGGCACCGGAGCAGGTGCCAGAAATGGCAATGCCACCCGCCAATGATCCCCAGCCGGTCGATGTGGTTCCTGTCATGCCGTCACCTCCGGCGGAGGGGATTGACCTGTCCAGTGTTACCCATGCCGAGCGCAGGGCGGCGCTGACCGGTTCCGCCATGGCGCTGCTGGGGGAGGCCCGGCATTACGGCGTGTCGGTCGTCGTGCGGTGCGGGCATCCCCGCCTGTCCGGCAAGCTGTCACCCGAAGCCACTGAAACCCGTTTCCTGCATCGGCTGGGTGAAAGCCGCCGGGCGGTGGTGATTGCCGTCGATAGCCTGGCACGTGGATGGTCCGTGGAATGGGATGAAGAATACACCGAATATCGCATCACCCCGCCACGACGGACAGTGACGGCTGATGTTGAACCTTACGTCGTGGATGCCCCAGCCAATCGTAGGCCCGCGTCATGGGTCGATACGGAGGGTAAGCCGGTGCCGGAGGGATCGGTCTGCCAGTGCTGTCGCGGCACGCTGTGGTGGCGCGAGATGATGCGCCCGCAAGGATGGCGCTGCCGGACCTGCCACCCACCGACCGGGTCTGTGCCGGTCACCGAACAGGATACCCGTGAGAGGGCTGACGGCGCACCCGCAAGGATTGCATCATGAGCGACAAGGATGAAACGCACCTGATCCGCAGCGTGAAGGGGCGCACCATACCCGGGCAAGTTCCCTGATGATGAGATCCTGCGAAACCAATGTGCGGGTGGCACGGGCAGCCATTGCGTTCTGAACGGCGCTTTCAATGTCTACATTTGCCAGCAGGCGCGCGCCTTTCCGTCACTTTTTATGCCGGTGTCTATAATTGCGGTTTTCTTCACAAATCTTGGCAACAATAGCGTCCATGTCTTGCTTTTTTTTCGCAGTGTCGCTGCCTTCAAGCATTTTTTTATCAACTTCATGCCTGTCCCACCGCGGCGAGCGTGGGCCGAGGTGATAATTCGTCTGTGGCAGTTTTCCTGCTTGCTGAAGATAGCGAACACGATTGGGACTGATTGAAAGGTAATGAGCCAGTGCCTTTCGATCTAGCCAGCGCGGTAATGCACCATCCATTGTCGCGTCTCCCTATGCACCAAACAAGCGGCTGAAAAATCCCTTCCGTTTGCCTTCTCTGTTCTCGTCGGTGGCCTCGTCAGCTTCGGGCGCATCAGGCAACGTCGAATGGTCCACCAAGGGAGGTTCGCTGCTCGTGGGCACCTCCGTCATGGCGGCCCCCTCATCACCAGTCATGGGCATTTCGGTTGGCTGGGCTTCAGTGCCCTGATCGTTCTGTGTGGGAGCAGTTGCTTCCCGTGCCACCGTGGCGCGCTTGCGATGAATGACCTGTCGCTTCGGCCGGGTCAGTTCATGCTCCTGCCGGACGCGGGCCAGGGTGGTGATGAATGAGCTGAACGTGAGGGACAGCCGCTCCTGTTTCCTAAGCATCTCCCAGACGGCTTCCCGGCTGTATCCATCCTGCATCTTGCGCTCGATCCACGGCAGTCGCTTGCGCATCACGGCGACGGCTTTTCGCTTGATCGGCATGGGCAGGTCGCTCCGCTCAGGGGATGGGGACTATGTTTCAGGCCATTGTGCTGGGTGGCGGGTGCTTTTTCAAATATGTCTCCGTTTTGTGTCCTTAATCTGGTCTATACACAATACGCAGTCCTGATGGACTGTAAGGCATTGAAAAACCTATGATAAAAAATCAAAGCCGCTCAGAAACGGAAAAAAGTTTAATACCAGACCGGCATTTTTCCTTGGGAAACCGCCAACACGGGTAATAAATTTTGACCCGTCCTTTTAGGCAGGTCGAGAACAAGGATTTTCCATGCCAATCATCACCTTCAAAGTGACCGAACAGCAGAAAATGGACCTCGATGCGGTGTGTGGGGCGAACCAGTCCCAATACATTCGCGACGCGGTGTTCAGGCAGGTGGAACAGAGTGAGCGATTGGACAGGATAGAATACCGGCTGTTTGACCTTGAGCGCACTGTCGGGCGTCTGGCGGATAGGCTGGATAGGGCCCATGCCAAGCCGGACGCACCCGTGAAGGCAGACGTGTCGCCGGAGGTTATGGGGATGCTGGCCGAGGTAGTGCTGCAGTTGCGTGGCATCATACAGCCGGGCAAGACGACCTCCGCCATAGCGAGTGTGAAGCAGGGGGGCTGGCCTCCGCTGAGTATCAGGTAAGACCAACCGACCCGTGCCGCCGTGGCTGGTTGGGAACAGGAACACGGAAAGCTTGTTCCTTGTAGCCCGCACCTTACTTGCAATGACCCACAAGGATACTGCGCCTGCCACATAGACGGGCTGGCCTCGCGCGCGCGTTTTAGGGAATGAAAAAATTGCGGGTGGCTGAAGAAGTGATCCCCCGGAATGGGCATGAAGCCCGGATGATATGTCCCGGTGCTTCCCGGTGCGTCTGTGTGTTCCAGAAGGGTATACCGATACGGTGCAACGGAGCGGAACACCCGAATGGCGGCTTTCCGTGTTCCATTAGGGTTGTCCAATTGCAAATGGAACATTATGGATGAAGGTCTAGACCCAAACGGAACACTTTTAGGGATCACACCATGCGATACGGATATGCCCGCGTCTCGACCATCGACCAGAACGCTGCCGTGCAGGAGGAAGCACTCACCAACGCCGGGTGCGACATGATCCGCGTCGAGAAAAAATCCGGCACGAGCAGGGAAGGGCGGTCCGAACTGGAAACGCTGCTGGCCTTCCTCCGGGAGGGTGATGTTCTGGTGGTGACGCGCATAGACCGGCTGGCCCGTTCCATAGCTGACCTGCAAACCATCATCGCTGAGGTGAAGGCCAAGGGGGCACAACTGCAATGCACCGAGCAGCCCGTCGATACCGGCACGGCGGCCGGCAAGGCGTTCCTCGATATGCTGGGGGTGTTCGCGGAGTTCGAGACCAACCTCCGCAAGGAGCGCCAGATGGAAGGGATCGCGGCGGCCAAGGAGCGCGGTGTCTATAAGGGGCGCAGGCCATCCATCGACCGCGACCAGATCCATGCAATGAGCGCGGAGGGGATCAGCCCGACCGAGATCGCCCGACGGCTGGGAATTGGTCGCACGTCTGTTTATCGGTGCTTGGGAAAGGTCGTGGGATGATAAGGATTGATGCGCAGATAATCGGCAATGTCAGAGGAATAGCCAGGCATGAAGATAAGGTTTTGGGGCGTGATATTCATGCTGGCCCCTCAGATGGCGCTTGCGGCGTCACCAGTTACGTTTGATCCGGTACCGGCAAAGTGTGCGGACTGGAGCAAGGAAAAACATACCCCTGTTGATCTTTATATCGCCGGGATGGTCAGCGGGATGAACACGGTTTCAGCCGCTGATACGGCCTTTCATATTTCCGACCGATACCCGCAGGTTGGCCAGAAAGTTGGCTTTGACGGTATCGTTTCAGCGGTAGCCCTGAAATGTTCAGAACACCCGGGAAAGACCATTCAGGAAGCCATTATTGACGTGTGGTTTGAGCTGGGGCGCAAGGGGGAATGAGCCACCGCCTCATCATGCGGTAAAATAATACCGCACATGATGGCAGGCGATAATCCTCAGATCCCATCCTGACCTGTAGTGAGCGCCTGTGCGACGGAAGATGTCGTGCCAGAGCCTCCAAAGGGATCGACGGTATTCACCTCATTATCCGAGAAGGGATCAAAGCCCTGATAGGCGTTCAGGTGCGGATTGGCCGCATTGGTGCCCTTGCCGCCAAACGGGTCTGTTTCCTGCTGCTGTTGCTGCTGGAACTGTCTTTGTTGCTGTAGGGCCTGCCGCTGGTAATACCCATTTACGAAGGACGACAGCATATTGCCGATCCCTTGGGGCGCGCCGCCGCCAGTGGCAGCCGGTGCGACCATTCCACTGATGGGCATGGTTGCGCCCATAGTTGGCTGCATGGGCTGGTTATTAGCTTGGGCAATCTGGGCAAGCTGCCCCATCTGATCGCCGCTGACCGACTGGATGGGTACAAGCTGGCCGTTCTGGATAGTGAGGAACTGCATGGCGGTTACTGCCGGTTGCCTTTACGCAGAAAGCTCATGACACTTGCGCTGAGGCCTGGTTGAAATGACCGCGCATCATTCCTTCCGGCTGACCACCAAGGCGCTTGCATATGTCGATTACATTCTGGCGTTTGGTTATGCCGGTAAACCGCTCGACCCGTAGCACGTCGAAAAGATACCAGCTCAAAGCACGAAAGCACCGAAGCCCAGCCGTGTATGCCAATGATAGCACGCATGCCGGGTATTTTCCATTGATCGGAATGCTTTTGAAGCCGAATAGGTCGGCATACCTTTCCCGATCCGATCAAGGACAGTTTTGCTGTTTATTCCGCTGTTCTCAGCAGAGCAAATAGCCATTTTCACGTTCAGTCGCGTTGTTCTCAACGGTGATCGCGCCTCAGCCCACCTGTTATGAGGAACCCATTTCCCCCGTTCCTGTGCTGTATTGTCAGCGCCGCCAAGGCAGAAAGGCACACGTATGCCGTGCCATCCGCAGAGGAAATAGGAAAGGGATGAGAGCCGTTGCGATGGGTTTCGTACGCTGCCAACCCGCGTTCAAACCGGTCTGGACGTGTCAGAACGTCCCCGGAAAGCGCATCGCTCATCATGGGTTTAATCGTGGGTTCAGATTTGAAGAAATCCGTAACCTACTGATTTAATATTAATTTTTAAGGAAAGGTGGCTCCCGAAGTAGGACTCGAACCTACGACCCAGCGATTAACAGTCGCTTGCTCTACCAACTGAGCTATTCGGGATCAGCGTTGGTGAGCAGCTTATAGCCACACTGATGGGGGAGCGTAAACCCCCCTTTTGCACTTTTTTTAAAAAAGGGGAAAAAAGAGAACCCCGGCAGGCTAAAAGAAGGGTAATGCCTTCGCATCTTGGGAGAAACCGCAGCCAATGGTCGAACAGAACAGGGAAGGAAAGCCACGCCAGTTGCTTCGCCGCGCACTCGTGCCCATGCTGGTGGCGGGCGGATGTGCCGTGGTCGGCTCGCAATGGGTGCAGAGCCGCCAGCAGGCGCGGATCGTGCGCCGCGACGATGCCCTGCTCGATGGCCAGCCCCATGACATGACGCTGTCATGGCCCTACGCGCAGTCTTCCACCCTGTATAATGTTGCCCTGCGGCAGGATTTCTTTGTGCAGTACCGCCTGAACGTGCACCTGCGCGAGGGCGTAGCCAACGGACGTGACGCCATTGCCGACCTGCAGGCAGGGCGCGCCATGGCGGCGGTGGCCCCCGTGCTGTCATGGCTGCAGGCATGGCAGGCCAGTCCCGACCTGCCGGTGCGGCTGGTCATGGGGTTGCAGGCGGGCACCTTCCGCCTGCTGGTGCGGCGCAGGCTGCGCATTGCCAAGATCGAGGATCTGGTGGGCCGCCGCATTGCCGTGCTCAATGCCGATATGGCTGACCGGCTGTTCTTTTCCATCATCCTGCGCCGCAAGGGGCTGAACCCTGATACCGCGCCCAACTGGGTCATCCTGCCGCCTGATGAAATTGACGACGCGCTTGCCGCAGGCACGGTCGATGCCGTGGCCCTGCACGACCCGCTTGCCTGGCGGCTGCTGCGCAACCCGGCGCTTGATGTGGTGGAACTGGTCAATAGCGTGAACGGATTATATGCCGGGCGCACCAATCTGGCGCTGGGCCTGTCCACCGATGTGCTGCGTGATACGCCCGGGGCGGCCGTGGCCCTCGTGCTCGCGCTCTATAATGCCGCCCACTGGCTCCCCGCCCACATGGCCGAGGCGGCCAGCCTGCTTGATGGCCGCGTTGATGGCATGCAGCAGGACGCCATATTGCAGATGATGCGCCATGAGGTGCTGGGCATCAGCCCCGTGGGCAATGACCTGAAAACCCAGATCGCGCGTTACGTCGATGAACTCAAGCTGCTCGGCCAGTTCCCCGACAGCCTCAATTCCGCCAGCTATGCCCGCCGTATCTCCGCCGATATCCTGCGTCCTGCCCAGATCCGGCCATAAGAGACTGTTTGAAAAAACAGTTCAGAAAACATCCAGTAATCATAAGAAAGTTTTTGGTGAAGCTTTTTGCCAAAAGCTTCAAAAAATACCGCCTTTTTTTAAAAAAAGGCGGTATCTGAAAATTTTTATTATTTTCTATCAATGAGTTATTTTTTAAACAGCCTCTAAGTCGGCCTAGCGCACGTCGCGGTAATAGGGCTGGGCCAGGGCGGCAGGCGCTGCCATCACCCGGCGCATGCGGTGCCATACCACCACTGGCACGATGATGAAGGCCATGGTGCCAATATAGGGCAGCATGTTGAGGAAGGCGGGGTCAATCGGCCAGTTATGGGCCTGCCCCACAAAGGAAAGCGCCGTGACCAACCCGAACAGAAGGGCCGAGAGGGTAACGATAATGGGCCGGTAGCCCGCAAAGATCACCAGCGCCAGCGCAATCCATCCACGCCCCGCCACCATGCCCTCCGACCAGACCGGCACATAGGTCAGGGTCAGGTAGCCGCCCGCCATGCCCGCCATGGCGCCGCCAAGGGTTACGTACCAAAAGCGCATGGCCATGACCGGAATGCCCGCCGCATCCGCCGCCGCCGGGTTCTCGCCCACCGCGCGCATGTTCAGCCCGTGCCGGGTGCGGAACATGATGAAATGCACCGCCAGCGGCAGCAGCAGGTAAATCGGTATGATCAGGATATTCTGCCCGAACAGCGCCGGGCCGATGATGGGGAGGGAGGATAGCAGCGGAATGCTGACATGCCCGAAGGTCGTCTCCACCGGCTGGCCCGCGTAGCTGTGCCCCAGCGCGGTTGACAGCCCCAGCCCCATGAAGGTCGTGGCCAGCCCGCACAGCACCTGGTTGGCCCGCATCACCACCGCGCCAAAGGCAAACACCATGCCGCCCACGGCGCCCACCATAATGGCCACCAGCAGCCCGACCCAGGGCGAATGCACCGAGGAGACGGTCATCACCGCCGTCACCGCGCCCAGCGCCATGAGGCCCTCGACCCCAAGGTTGGTCACGCCCACGCGCTCGGCCAGCACTTCGCCAAGGGCCGCAAGGGCGAGCACGCCACCGGCCAGCACGGCGGTGGCCAGCATGCCTGTCAGCAGCATGATCATGAGGCTTTTCCCTTCGCGGGCGTGGTGGCCACAGGCCGGTAATGGGCCAGTTCATCGCCAATGGCGATCATGAACAGGATCAGCCCGGTAATGGCGAGAATGACCGAGGCCGAAAGCTGCTGCGTCTGCATGACAATGCCCGAATCAAGGATCAGCGCCATGAGCAGGGCTGCCGGGATCACGTTCAGGCACGACCCGCGCGCCAGCACCGCCACCACAATGCCCAGATAGCCAAAGTTGTTGGCCATGCCGCCCTGCAGCCGGTGCACTGTGCCGGCTACCTCGAACATGCCAGCCAGCCCCGCCAGCCCGCCCGAAAGCAGCATGACCGAGATGATGCGCAGGCGCACCGGAATGCCCGCATAGCGCGCGGCCTCCGGGTTGGCGCCGCCAATGCAGATCTCATACCCCCACCGCGTGCGCGACAGTATGAGCGCCAGCCCCACCACGATCATGATGGCAACCGGAAAACCCCAGTGCACGATGCCCCACATCTCGGGAATGGACACCGAAAGCCGCTGCGTCGAGACCTGCGCGCCGCTTATCCGGTCGCGCCACGGCCCCGTAGTCAGGTAATAGGTAAGGAGTGAGGCGATGAAGTTGAGCAGCAGCGTGGTGATGATCTCGTTCACCCCGGCATAGGCACGGGCCAGCGTGGGCACGGTAATCCACGCCATGCCGCCCAGTATGCCTGCAATGGTCATGAGCGGCAGCATGACCAGCACCGGGCCATGCAGGCCAAGGGCCACGCCGGTCGCGGCAATGGCGCCAGCATAGAACTGACCCTCCGCCCCGATATTCCATAGCCCGATGGTGCCACATACCGTAACCGCCGCCCCTGTGAGCAGCAGCGGGCACATGAACAGCATCAGGTCCTCCAGCCCGAAGCGCGAGCCAAGGGTGGAGCGCAGGATCAGTTCCGCCAGCATGACAGGGCTGTGGCCTGACAGGGCCAGCACGCCCGCGATGATGCACAATGAAAGCGCAATGGCCACCAGCCGCAGGGCAAGAATGCGGCCCGCGGGCGCGGTGGGCAGGCGCTGAAAGGCGCGTGTCGCCATTACTGCGGCCCTCCCGGCTGGAGGCTGGCTGGTTCGCGGCCGCCCATCAGCATGCCAATGGTGGCGATATCCGCATTTTCCGCATCAATCACATCCATCATGCGCCCGTGGAACATCACCCCGATGCGGTCTGACACGTTCAGCAGGTCTTCCAGATCTTCCGAAATGAACACCACGGCCACGCCCTGGTCGCGCAGGTCGGTCAGGTAACCCAGCATGGTGGCAATAGCTCCGATATCCAGCCCGCGCGCGGGGTAGGCAGCCACCAGCACCCGGTTGGCGATGCGGATCTCACGCCGTGCCACCAGCCGCTGCTGGTTGCCGCCCGAAAGGTTGCGGATGGGCATGCCAAAATCGGGAATGCTCACCTGCGCAAGCTCCGCAATGTCATGCGCCAGCACGCCTGCCGCCCCCGCATCATACAGGCCGTGGCGGCCAATCGGGGGTTGGGCATATTCACGCAGCGCCATGTTGGTGGTGATGGACAGCGAGGGCGCAAGTGCGCTGCGCAGCCGGTCCTCGGGGATGTGGCCCACGCCTGCATGGGCAAACAGGGCCGGGTCGGCGCGGTTTACCACGCTGCCATCAAGCACGATCTCGCCTGAAGTGCGGGCCATCAGGCCGGTCAGCACATGGGTCAGTTCGCGCTGGCCGTTGCCCGCAACGCCCGCAATGCCCAGGATCTCGCCGCCATGCAGGTCAAGGCTGACATCGCGCAGCGTCTCCACGCCCCGGTCATCGCGCACGCTGACATGGCGCAGTTGCATGATGGGTTGCGGGGCAATGGGGGCAGCACCTTCGGCGCGCGCGCGCATGTTGCGCCGCACGATGTCGCGCCCCACCATGGTGGCCGCCAGCATGGAGGGATTGCAGTCCGCTGTGCGGAACGTGCCCACCTTGCGCCCGCCGCGCAGGATGCTGACACGGTCCGAAATCTCCATCACCTCGTCAAGCTTGTGGCTGATGATGATGACCGCATTGCCCTGCGCGCGGAAGGCCCGCAGCGCGCGGAACAGCTCGCCCGTCTCCTCCGGCGTCAGCACGGCGGTGGGTTCATCCATGATCAGCAGCCGCGCCCGGCGCGCCAGCACGCGCAGGATTTCAACGCGCTGCTGCTCGCCAGCCGAGAGGTCGGCCACCCGCGCGGCAGGATCGACAGGAAAGCCGAAGCGCTCCGAAATCTCGCGCGTGCGGGCTTCCATCACGGCGGGCGAGGCGAGGCGGGGGGCCTCATCCCAGCCCAGATGGATGTTCTCGGCCACCGTAAAAGCCTGCACCAGCTTGAAGTGCTGGTGCACCATGCCGATGCCCGCGCGGATGGCATCCTGCGGGGAGGCGAAGGTCTGGCCGTAGCCATCGAGGATGATCTCGCCTTCCTCGGGCTGGTAGATGCCGGTCACCACGTTCATGAGCGTGGACTTGCCAGCCCCGTTCTCGCCAAGCAGGGCATGGATCTCGCCCGGCCACACATCAAGGTCCACGTCCTTGTTGGCGATCACGCCGGGGAAGAACTTGCCAATGCCGCGCAACTGCAGCACCGGCGGCGTGCCCGGCGCCATGCCGGAGGGGGCAGCGGGGGAGACAGGGTTATTCAAGGCCCGATACTCCCGCCACCGCCCAGTCGGAGTGATAGATTTCAAGGTCGCTCAGCGCCGTGCCCGCGGGCACGCGCAGGCGGCCATGATTGTCGTATATGGGGCCGACAAAGGGGTTGTGGCCCGCCAGCATGCGCGTGCGCATGTCATCGGCGCGGGCGGCCGCCTCGGGCGGCACGGTCGGCCCCCAGCCGTCGCGGTCCACGCCGTGGCCGAGGGTGAGGAAATGCCCTTCCGGCTGCCATGTGCCCGCCAGCAGGTTACGCACCTGGCTGATGTAATACTCATTGAAGTCGAGGCACACGGAACTGACATAGGCCTGCGGCCCGTAATCGAGCATGCCGGTGTTCCACATGGCCGCCTTCAGCCCGCGCTGTATGGCCACGCGCAGGTAGGCCGGTTCATCCATGATGCCGCACAGGAAATCACACCCGTTATCGGCCAGCGCGGTGGCGGCCTGCGTTGCCGCCTGCGGGTCGAACCAGGCATTGATGGTGATGCTCTGGAGCGTGATGGCCGGGTTGACCGACTGCGCACCCAGCAATGTTGCATTGGCCGAGGCATAGACCGAGGGGATGGGAAACGCGCCCAGGAAGCCGATCTTGTTCGTTTTGGTCATGAGGGCTGCGGCAATACCGATGATATAGCTGGCATACCAGTGCGCCACGTAATACCAGCCCAGGTTGCCGGTTACGTTGGTGCCATCGCATTCCATGAACGCGACATCAGGCGCGCGGTCGGACACATCTTTTATGAAGTCGCCATATTCCGAGGTTGCCATGACCATCTGCGCGCCTTCGGCCACGAACTGGCGGAACAGCCGCGTGGCATCGGCGGAGTAGGGCACGCTTTCCACATAGATGGTGCGCAGTTTGGGGAAGGTGCGGCGCACGGCCTGCACGCCCCGGTCATGCACCATGGACCAGCCGCCATCGGTAATGGGGCCGGTATGGCCAAACGCCACGATGGCGTCGGATTCAGCGAGCGGCCTGCGCCATGCGGGCTGGGCCTGCGCCCGTGCGTGGCGGGGCAGCAGCAGGCTGGAGCCTGCGCCACCCGCAAGGCCCAGCATCTCGCGGCGCGTTGTCAGCAGCCGCCCCCGCGACCCTGAAACTGTCATAAGATGTCATCCCCCTGAAAAATCGATGCCGCACCCCGCTGCGGCGGCCTGGCGTGCTGGTCGGTCTGGTGCTCCCGCGCGTGTAAGCCCGTGTCTGGTTCCTGCCCAAATGTTACGCGACAGGACCATGCAAGGCCACAGTTATGTTGTGCATCAGGGTGTTGCCTTTTTTCAAAAAGGCGGTGGTTGGTGCAGCCGTTTCAGGTCCGGGGGTGTGGGCAGTGCATGTCATATAAGTCCACGACCCGCGCGGGATCATCAAAATTTCCCCATGGCCGGACCGCAATGACCCCATGCCCGAGCAGGAGCGCGAGCGGGGCCCGGTCATCAATCGCCAGCGTTGTGCAATGTCCGGGCAGGGCAGCATAAAATGCCTGCACTCATGGAAGTGGCCCGCACATGTTTGGCCTGCGGCAAGGCGTGTCAGCCTTCGGCCTGCGGGGCAGGGGGCATGCCCGCAAGAATGCGCCAGCTTGCCTCATCCATCGTATCAATGCCCAGTTCGGCGGCCTTGCGCGCCTTGGAGCCCGCTTTTTCGCCCAGCACCACAAGGTCGGTCTTTTTGGACACGCTATCCGACACCCGTGCTCCCAGCCGCTCGGCCACGGCGCGGGCCTCGGGGCGGGTCATGGTGGTCAGCGTGCCGGTAAACACGATGGTCTTGCCCGAAAGGCTGCCTGCCTCTGGCGCTTCCTCATCAAGCACGCGGGTCAGTTGGCCGGTCAGGTCATCCAGCGTGGCGCGGTTATGGGCCTCGGCAAAGAAGGCGACCAGTTCATCGGCAATGGTGGTGCCGATGCCGGTGATCGAGCCGAGTTCCAGCCGTTCGTCCGATCCCACGATTGCGGCCTTTTCCATCTGCGTGCGCCAGTTGGCCAGCGAGCCGTAATGCCGTGCCAGCAGCTTTGCATTGCTGGTGCCAATGCGGCGGATGCCCAGCGCATAGATCAGGCGCGAGAGTTCAATGGTGCGCCGGGCTTCGATTGCGTTGACCAGATTGCGTGCCGAGACCTTGCCCCAGCCATCACGCGCTGCAATTTCTTCCTCATGCGCGCCAAGGCGGAAGATGTCGGCAGGCGTGCGCAGCCAGCCGAGTTCATGGAACTCGACAATGGTGCGGTCGCCCAGCCCGTCAATATCGAACGCATCGCGTGACACGAAATGGATCAGCCGCTCCACCACCTGCGCGGGGCAGCTCAGCCCGCCCGAGCAGCGCCAGACCACCTCGCCCTCGGGCCGCTCGGCATGCGCGTGGCATATCGGGCAGATATGAGGAAAGTGAAAGGGCTGCGTTTCATGGTCACGCGGCAGCACCACGCCAGTGACCTGCGGGATCACGTCGCCTGCGCGCTGCACATGCACAAGGTCGCCCTCGCGGATGTCCTTGCGTGCGATTTCATCCTCATTATGCAGGCTGGCGCGGGTCACGATCACGCCGCCTACATTGACCGGCTCCAAAAAGGCCACCGGCGTCAGCGCCCCGGTGCGACCCACCTGAATGTCGATCTTTTCCAGCCGGGTGATGGCCTGCTCGGCGGGGAATTTCCACGCGATCGCCCACCGTGGGGCACGGCCCGCAAAGCCCAGGCGTTCCTGTAGCGTGCGGTCGTCGAGCTTGTACACCACGCCGTCAATGTCGTAATCCAGCCCCGAGCGCTCGCGCGTCAGGCGCTCCATGAAGGCTTCGGCGGCCTGCGCGTCCGGCACCTGCGTGCTCAGCGGATTGACGCGAAAGCCCCATTTGGCAAGCTGTTCCAGATAGCCATGATGAGTTGCAGGTAGCGGGCCATCGCAATAGCCCGCAGCATAGGCAAACAGCGAGAGCGGGCGTTTGGCTGTGATGGTGGGGTCAAGCTGGCGCAGCGAGCCTGCGGCGGCATTGCGCGGGTTGGCAAAGGGTTTTTCGCCCGCCGCTTCCTGCGCTGCATTCAGGTCAAGGAATGCCTGCTTGGAGAGGAAGATCTCGCCCCGGATCTCGATCGTGTCAGGGTAGGGGGCGGGAAGCTGGTCGGGAATATCGCGCAGCGTGCGCAAATTGGCGGTCACGTCCTCGCCTTCCGTGCCGTCGCCGCGCGTGGTGCCGCGCACGAAGCGCCCCTGCGCGTAGGTCAGGCTGATCGACAGGCCATCAATTTTGGGTTCCGCCACGAAGGAAAGTGCCTGCGCCTGCTCCTCGCCCAGACCCAGGAAGCGGGCGATGCGGCTGATAAACCCCTCGAATTCCTCGCGCGAGAACACGTTGTCCAGTGACAGCATGGGCACCATGTGCCGGTGGCGGCGGAAGGGACCGTTGGCGGGCGCGCCCACCGTGGCGCTGGGGCTGTTGGCCTGGGCGTGATGGGGAAATACCAGTTCCAGCCGCGTGTTCAGGCGGCGCAGCGCGTCATAGGTGGCATCATCGACCACCGGCGCGTCGTGCTGGTGGTAGGCGGCATCGAGTACGGGCAGCAGGGTGGCAAGCTGCTTGAGCGTGGCGGCCGCACGGGCCTCGGTCTGTGCCTCTGTCGCGTAATCGGCCAGCAGCGCGCGGGCCTGCGCGGCCAGTTCATCGGTCGGGGCGGCTGCGGGCATGTCAGCCCCCTTTCAGCAGGCTGTCAGCCGCGGCACGGGCGGCGGGGGTGATGGTGTCGCCTGAAAGCATGCGGGCGATTTCCTCGCGCCTTGCCTGCGCGTCGAGCGGGGCTGCATGGGTTTCGGTGCGGCCCTTGTTCACGCTCTTGCTGATGCGCAGATGGGCATCGCCGCGTGCCGCCACCTGCGGGCTGTGGGTCACGACCAGAACCTGCACGCTGCGGCCCACGGCATAGAGCCGTTCGCCAATGGCCGAGGCTGTAGCGCCCCCAACACCGGAATCGACTTCATCAAACACCAGCGTGGGAATGGCCGAGCGCCCGGCCAGCACCACCTTGAGTGCGAGCATGAGGCGCGAAAGCTCGCCGCCCGAGGCCACCTTGGCCAGAGGCCCCGGCGGCTGGCCGGGATTGGCCGCGATCAGGAACGAGGCCTGTTCCTTGCCGCGTGCGTTCCATGCTTCCGCCTCAAGCGGCACGAGGGATACGATAAAGCGCGCACGCTCCAGCTTGAGTGGCTTGAGTTCGGCCATCACCGCCTGCTCCAGCCTGCGGGCGGCTTTCTCGCGCGCCGCCGTCAGTTCAAGGGCGATTTCCTCAAACCGGGCGCGGGCCTCGGCCACGGTTTTCTCCAGCCCTTCAATGCGGGCATTGCCCGAATCGAGGGCGGACAGCCGTTCGGTAAAGGCAGCGAGCAGCCCCGGCAGTTCCGGCACCGATACGCCATGCTTGCGGGCCTCGGCACGCAGCGCAAACAGGCGTTCCTCGGTCTGTTCGAGCAGGCGCGGGTCGGCCTGTGCGTCAGATGCCAGGCGCGAGAGCATGTTCTCGGCTTCGGCCAGAGCCTCCTCCGCGCGTTCCAGCGCATTGAGGGCTTCCTGTGCGGCTACCTGCTCGGCAGCACCCACGGCCTCGGGATTGAGGTCGGTGGGGGCGGGCAGCAGGCGTTGCAGGGCGCGGCTGGCATTGCGCAGGGCGGATGCCGGGCCGGGGGAGCGCCGGTCGCGCGGCGCAAGGTCGGCCAGCGCTGCGGCAATGGCCTCGGCACGCCGTTCGCCCTGCTGCAGGGCCTGGCGCAGGCCTGCAAGCTGGGCTTCCTCGTCTTCCTGCGGGGCAAGGGTGCCCAGATCATCTACCGCCTGGCGCAGCCAGTCTTCCTCACGCGCGGCATTTTCCATTTCCGCGCGCGCGGTGGCCAGTTCCGCCGTGGCCTCGATCCATGTGCGGTAGGCGCCCGCCACGCGGCCCCGCAGCGGGCCGGGCACGCCAAAGGCATCAAGCAGGTCGAGATGGGTGGCCTGATCGGCCAGGCCCATCTGCTCGTGCTGGCCCTGTATCTCCACCAGAAGGGTGGCGGCGCGGCGCAGCAGGCTGACGGCGACCGGCTGGTCGTTGATATAGGCGCGCGAGCGGCCATCAGTCGTGACCACACGGCGCAGCAGGATCGGCTCGCGTTCATCATCGAGCATGATGCCCTGCTCGCGCAGCAGTTCATGCAGCGGATGGGCGGGTGCGATCTCGAAACTGGCGCTGACACTGGCCTGCCCGCAGCCTGCGCGCACGAGCGAGGCGCTGGCCCGCTCGCCCAGGGCCAGGCCAAGGCTGTCAAGCAGGATGGACTTTCCCGCCCCGGTCTCGCCCGTCAGCACGGTCAGGCCGGGGGGGAAGGCGAGGTCCAGTTTTTCGATCAGGACCACGTCCCGTATCGAGAGCTGTGTCAGCATGATCGGTTCCTGTTCAGCACGAAGGATCGTTGGCGGAAATCAGAAAACCGAGTGCCACGCCCGCTGGAAGATGTTGCGCCCCTGCTTGTTGTCCTTGCCGTCCACGCCCTTGATCAGGTGGTGGGCGCGCAGATGGACGTAGGCATCTTCGTACCACTTGCTGCTGGGGTAGTTATAGGCCAGCACGGAGCCGGTCTTGCGGGCCTGTTCGAGCAGGCCCATGTCCAGATAGACTTCGACCAGCCGCTCGAGTGCCTCGGGCACGTGGTTGGTGGTCTGGAAATCCTGCACTACGCGCTGGTAGCGCCCGGCGGCGGCGGGGAAGTCGTTCTGCTGCTGGTAGTAGCGCCCCACCAGCATTTCCTTGCCCGCCAGATGGTCGCGGCACAGGTCGATCTTGAGCTGCGCATCACGGGCATAAGGGCTCTGGGGGAAGCGGGTAATCACCTCTTCCAGCGCATCCATGGCCTCGATGGTGCCCTGCTGGTCACGCTGCACGTCGGCTACCTGCTCGTAATAGCATAGCGCGCGCAGGTAGAAGGCATAGGCGGCATCGGTGCTGGTGGGGTGCAGTTCCAGAAAGCGGTCAAGCTGCTGCACGGCTTCGGGGTATTTGTTGAGCAGGTAGTTGGCATACCCTTCCATCAACTGCGCATTGGCCGTGTACTGCGAGTAGGGATAGTTGCGCTGCAGCGTGTCGAACTGGTTGACCGACAGCAGGTAGCGGTCCGAGCGCAGGGCATCGACGCCGTTATTGTACAATGTCTCGGCCGAGCCGACGCGCGGCGCGCGCTCGTTGATGGTGCTTGCGCTGTTGCCGCATGCTGCCAGCAGCCCTGCAAGGGGCAGGAACGCCAGCCAGCGTGCCGGCTGACAGGGCCTGCGCGAAGGCTGCGGGGTTTGATGTGATATGCGTGCGAACATGCCAGCTCTTCCAGTTACGGGAGCTTTATATCATGTGCCGGGTGTGGGTGAAGTCTCCGCGTGCGGATTTCGTGCGCCGTCATCATGCGGCCTGCGTGCAGGGCTGGCCCGCAGGCGTGCTGGCGGGGGCTGCATGCCAGTTCGCCTTGTCGGCAAACAGCTTGCGCAGCAGGCGATTATTGAGGGTATGGCCCGATTTGTGCCCCCTGAAATGCCCCTCGATCAGGCCACCGGCCAGATACAGGTCGCCAATCGCATCAAGCACCTTGTGGCGCACGAATTCATCCGGGTGGCGCAGGCCGGCGGGGTTGAGCACGCTCTCGCCATTGACCACGACGGCATTGTCGAGCGAGCCGCCGCGCGCGAGGCCTATGGCGTGCAGGTGCTCGATCTCGGGCTGGAGCACGAAAGTGCGCGCCCGGCTCAGTTGCTCGCGGAACAGGTGGCTGTCAACCTGCGTTGCATAACGCTGCTGGCCAATGGCTGCCGCGGGAAAATCGATGGAAATATCAATGCCCAGCCCCGGCTGCGTGGCAGGGGTGAGCTCGGCAAACGCGTCGCCTTCTTCCACCCGCACGGGCCGGGTTACATGGATCTGCGGGCGGCGGGCTTCCTGCCGCCTGCGGCCCGCGCATTCGAGCAGGAACACGAACTCGGCGGCTGAGCCATCAAATACCGGGATTTCCGGTCCATCCACCTCGACAAGCACGTTATCGATGCCACAGCCCGCAAGGGCCGCCATCAGGTGTTCCACCGTGGCAATGCGCGCGCCCTGTGGGCCGTGGCCAAGCACCGTGCTCAACTGGGTGTCCACCACCGTGTCATACCGGGCGGTGACAGGTGGCATGGCGCAATCGGTGCGGTGAAAGACGATGCCGGTATTTTCTGCCGCGGGCGAGAGGCGCAGGCTGATTCGCGCGCCGGTATGCAGGCCGGTGCCCACGCTACTGATCGGCTGGCTCAGGGTATGCTGCATCTGCCCATCATGGCTGGATGGCGGCATGAAGGGAAAGTGTGCGGGCGGCACCATGCCGTTCATTGCCTGTATCCTTGACGGTAAGGTGGGGGAACTCGCGCTAACTGGCATGGGCTCATGCTAGCGCCTTGTTTCCCGTCGGAACAGTCAAGGATTATTGCCTATTGTTACCTGTGCGCAAGTAATTGGCGCGGCCCGCAAGGGCCGCGCCAGGGTTCGTGTCAGTGCGAGCGCCGACGCAGGAAGGCAGGGATATCAAGCCCCCCGTCATCAGGCGGCGTGGCGTTGCCCGGCGCGGGCGGGGCGGGAGGCTGCGCCATGGGCTGCTGCTGCACCGAAGGCTCGGTGCGCTGGGGCTGCGGTGCCTCGGGCTGCGGCGGGGTGGAATGGCGGCGCAGCGCCCCGGTCACGATTCCGAACAGGCTGCGGGGCGGGGCCTGTGGCTCAGGCGCCTGGGGCGGCCTGGCGTTTTCCGTAAACAGGGGCGAGCGGGGCGAACCGCGCTGCGCCTGCGGCGGCACTGCGTTCGGCGAGGGCGCGCGTGGCGGCGCGCCAATCGGGCGCTGCGCGGCACCCGGAGCTGCGGCATGGCCGGGCCGGGGTGGGGCCGCGGGGTGCTGCAGCGGGGGCGCGGCCGGAGACTGGGGTGCAGTCTGTGCCGTGGCGGGGGCTGCAGGCGCTGCTGCTGCTTCCGGCGCGGGCTGCGGCGCGTTTGCGGGTTCCGCTGCCTCGGCAGGCTTGGGCGCGCTGCGGCCCGCTGGCGGGTTGTCGATGCCCGTGGCCACGACCGAGACGCGGATCTTGCCATTGAGCGAGGTGTCGATGGCGGAACCGAAGATGATGTTGGCGTCTTCCGCCACTTCCTCGCGGATGCGGTTGGCCGCCTGGTCCACCTCGAACAGCGTCAGGTCCTCGCCGCCCGTGATGTTGATGAGCAGGCCCTGCGCGCCCTTCATGGAGGTGTCTTCAAGCAGCGGGTTCGAGATCGCGGCCTCGGCGGCGGCAATGGCGCGGTTGTCGCCCTCGGCATCGCCCGTGCCCATCATCGCCTTGCCCATTTCCGCCATGATGGTGCGGATATCGGCAAAATCGAGGTTGACGAGGCCCGGCGCCATCATGAGGTCGGTCACGCCGCGCACGCCCATGTACAGCACGTTGTCCGCCATCTTGAAGGCATCGCGCCAGCTCGTGCTCTCATTGGCCATGCGGAACAGGTTCTGGTTCGGGATCACGATCAGCGTGTCAACGAACTGCTGCAGCTCGGCAATGCCCGCCTCGGCCGACTTGGTACGGCGCATGCCCTCGAACATGAAGGGCTTGGTCACCACGCCCACGGTCAGGATGCCGCGCTCGCGCGCCATGCGGGCAATGACGGGGGCCGCCCCCGTGCCGGTGCCGCCGCCCATGCCCGCGGTGATGAACACCATGTGCGCGCCATCAAGGTGGCGGGAGAGTTCATCGCACGCTTCCTCCGCCGCGGCGCGGCCGATTTCTGGCTTGGCGCCTGCGCCAAGGCCCTGCGTCAGGTGCGGGCCAAGCTGGATGCGGCGGTCGGCCTTGCTGTGCGAAAGCTGTTGCGCATCAGTGTTGGCGACGATGAATTCCACCCCCTGCAACTGCGACTGGATCATGTTGTCCACCGCGTTGGTACCACCACCGCCAACCCCGATCACTGTAATGCGGGGGGTGAAATCGGAATGATTCTGTTGCGGGATGGTCAGGTTGAGGGTCATGCTGGGCTCCCGATGGATGGGGGGTAGGCGTGCGGGCATACTAACGGCAAAAGTACAATAAAGGGTTTCCGCGCAAGATCATACCCTATCACGTATGAAATCCACAAAACGTCTTACAAGGCCGCCGGGGCGGGCGTCGCGCGTGTCGGGCTCGCCCATTTCATCAGCAGCGCCCGCAGCCCAGGCCAGCAGTCCGGCCGATGTGGAGAACATGGGCCATGTGGCCGAGTTTTCAGGCAGGCCCACAATGCGGCGCGGGCGGCCAAGGCGCACCTGGCGGTTGAGGATGCGCGCCGCCATGGGGCCGATTCCCTCAAGCAGCGAGCCGCCGCCGGTCAGGATCACGCGGCCGTCGGCCGCAGGCCCCACGGCTGCCATTTCCAGCCTGTCACGTATCATTTCCAGGGTTTCCTCCACGCGCGGATGTATGATCGAAACGATCTTTGAGCGTGAAATTCTGACATAATGATGGTCGTTATCGCCAATCAATTGCACGAGGATGGGGTCGCTATCATCGCCCGCGAGCAGTTCGGCCGAGCCATACATGGTCTTGAGCCGCTCGGCGCTGTCGATCGAGGTGGAAAGACCCTGCGCAATATCGCGTGTGATATGCAGCCCCCCCACCGGAATCGTGGCCGTGTGCAGCAGCCTGCCCTCGCCAAACACGCCGATCGAGGTCAGCCCGCCGCCCATGTCCACCACGGTCGCGCCGAGGTTGCGCTCGTCCTCGCTCATCACCGCAAGCCCCGAGGCCAGCGGGGAGGACACCATGCCCGCGATCTTGAGTTCCACGCGTGACAGGACGGCCTCGAGGTTGCGCAGCGCCGTGGTGTTGGCGTCGATCACATGCAGCCGTGCCGAGAGCAGGTCGCACAGGTGCCCGCGCGGATCGAGTACTTCCTGCGTATCGTCCACCGCATAGTCGAGCGGCAGGGTATGGATGGCCGAGCGCCCCTCTGAGATGGCGCGCAGCCGCCCTTCGGCAATGATGCGGCTGACATCGCCCTGCGTGACCTCGCGCCCGCCAATGGGCCAGCGTGCATTGATGTGACGGCTCTCGGGGTGGCCGCATGACAGGTTGACGAAAATCGAATCGCGCCGCTCCGTCGCCATGTCCTCGGCCTGCGCCACGGCGTTGCGTATGGCCGATTCCGCCTCGCGCAGGTCCACGATCCCGCCCGAGCGCACCCCGTGCGAGCGCCGCCAGCCATGGCCGAGGATGCGGATGGTGTTGTCAGGCTCGCCGCGCCCGATCAGGCAGACAATCTTGGTCGAGCCGATGTCAAGCACGCTGAACGGCCCGGTGCGCAGCTTGCGCGTGGGCATGCGCTCGGCGGCGGGCACAAGGGTTGCGGGCGCGCGCGGGCGGGGCACGCGCGCGGGCACGGCAGGGCCACGGATGGCCGGTACCGCAGGGGTTGCCGGTGTGGTCGTGCGTGTTGCGGGAAGGGTCGTCCTGACCGGTCCCGGCACTGGATACGTCATGCCCGCCTCCGTCTCAGGCCGTTATCAGGGTCAAGCCATGGCTGCACGGGTGCCTGGTCGCTCGTGGGGGCCGCCTGTGGCGGGCCATCGCCCTGGTCGGGTCCGTTGCTGTTGTCATTTGGCGTCACGGGGTTCTCACGGATGATCAGGCGGTCTGGCAGGCGCATGTCTATGGCGATAACGGGCCGGTCGAGTATTTTTATGGTTTCCTGCATTTGTGCAAGGCGCTTGAGCGCTGCCACTTCCTGTCCTTCGGGCAGCAGGATGGTCGTGCCGTTGCGCAGCGTCAGGTTCCACCGGCGCTGCCCCACGCGGGCCGCGGCCACGACATGGCTGCTCACCTCGGGCTGGGCCGTGAGTTCATCGATCATGGCGGCAGCGGCAAGATTGGCGTCGGGTCCGACCACGAGCGGCAACTGGCGGAAGGTCTCGGCATCCTTGCCGGTCATGCCCTTGTCGCGCACCTGGTTGCCTGCCCGGTCGATCAGCATGAAATGACCGTGATTCTGCCACACCGCAAAGGGCTGGCGCTCGAACAGATGGATGACAATGGTGCCCGGCAGGTGGCGCTCGACCACGGAATGATCGACAAAGGGCAGAGCGTCGATGCGCTCGCGCGCCGCCTTGACCGAAAAGCCGAGAATGAAATCGCCCGTGCGCACGCCCAGCGCTTCCTGCAGTGCGTTTTCGCTGGTCAGCACGCAGCCGGTCACGTCAATCTCGGTCACGCGCAGCGGCAGCATGTTGATGATCCGGCCCCTCAGTGTGGCAAAGCGCGGGTCCGAGCCGACATGACGCAGCGCCATGACGCCGCCCGCCACCAGCCCCACCAGCACCAGTCCCAGCAGGGCCGGGCGGATCAGGCGTTTCTGGCGGCGCAGGAAGATCGAAAGCCTTGATGGGCGGTCGCCGCTGTCGGTCGGTCGCCTCATGTACGGCAGGTCGCCTGGTCGATCATCCACTGGCACAGCGTGGCGTAGTCCATGCCGCAGGCGGCAGCCTGCTCGGGCAGCAGCGATGTGGGCGTCATGCCCGGCTGGGTGTTGGTTTCCAAAATCACGAGGCGGCCGGGCAGGTCGGTGCCTGCCGTGTCATCGTAACGGAAATCAGTGCGGCTTGCCCCCCGGCAGCCCAGCGCGCGATGGGTGGCCAGCGCCAGTTCGCGCGCCTGCTCGAAGGCGGCGGGATGAATGCGCGCGGGCAGTTCGTGGCACGAGCCGCCCGCGGCGTATTTGGCCTGGTAGTCATAGAAGGTGGGGCCGCTGCCGGTGGGGGTGATGTCGGTCACGGTCAGGGCGCGGTCATGCAGCACGCCCACGGTCAGTTCGCGGCCGGGAATGTATTCTTCCACCAGCATCCGGGGGCCGAATGTCCAGCCGCGTGCGATCTCGGCGCGGCGGTTGCTGCCTGCGCGGATGATCTCCACGCCCACCGATGACCCCTCATTGAGCGGCTTGACCACGTAGGGGGCTGGCAGCGGGTCGGCGGGTTCGAGTTCGGCGGGGGTGAGGCACATCCCGGTGGCGATGGGCAGGCTGGCTGCGGCAAACACGGCGCGGGCGGCATCCTTGTCCATGGCGGTGGCCGAGGCCCGCACGCCGGAATGCGTGTAGGGAATGCCCATCCAGTCGAGTATGCCCTGAATCGACCCGTCCTCGCCAAAACGGCCATGCAGGGCGTTGAACACGACATCGGGCTGGCTTTGTTGCAGGTCGCGCACCAGGGCCAGCAGGTCGGCGGTGGGGTCGATGACATGCACGTCATGGCCAAGGCCGCGCAGCGCGTCCGCCACGTTGCGCCCGCTATCGAGGCTGACCTCGCGCTCGGCGGAAAGACCGCCCATCAGCACGCAGATGCGGCGTTTCATGTGTTATCTCCCGTGCCTTGCGGGGCAGGCCGCCCGATGCGCTTGATTTCCCACCGCAGCATGACCGCCGTATGGTCATGCACGCGCTGACGCACGACATCACCAAGACGTTCAAGGTCGGCGGCGGTTGCGGTGCCGGTATTGAGCATGAAGTTGCAGTGCTTCTCGCTGATCTGGGCACCACCCACCACAAGCCCGCGGCAGCCTGCGGCGTCGATCAGTTCCCATGCCTTGCGCTCCGATTCGTCGGGTGCGGGGTTGCGGAAGGTGGAGCCGCCGGTGCGCGCGCGCACCGGCTGGGCGCCCTCGCGCGCGGCACGGATCTCGTCAATGCGCTGGCGGATGACGGCAGGCGGCGCCTCCTGCGCGTTGAGGCGCGCGCGCACCACCACGGCCTGCGGCGGCAGGCTGGCATGGCGGTAGCCAAAATCAAGCGAGGCGGCAGGCAGGCGCAGCAGTCCGCCATCGCGGGTCACGATTTCCACCCAGTCCAGCACCGTAGCCATGTCCGAGCCGTAAGCGCCCGCGTTCATGGCCACGGCCCCCCCGATCGAGCCGGGAATGCCCGCCAGGAATTCAAGCCCCGACAGGCCTGCTTCGGCCGCATGTTCGGCCACGGTCATGTCCAGGCAGGCGGCCCCCACGACCAGGCCATCGCCATCGCGCCGGATGGTCGAAAAACCACGGGCGAGGCGGATGACCAGCCCGTCAATCCCGCCATCGCGCACGATCACGTTCGAGCACGCGCCCAGCGGCAGCACCGGCACCTCAAGCGGCAGGCGGCCGAGCACCTGCGCCAGGTCCTCGGCACTGGCGGGCTGGAACAATAGCTCGGCCGCCCCCCCCACGCGGAACCATGTGCGCGGGCCGAGGGCGGCCTGCGGGGTCAGGCGCCCACGGGGGCGGAATTCGTCCGTGTCCAGAACCTGCGCCCATTGAGGCAGGGGAGTGGCGGGGTCAGTGGTCATGAATGGGCATCCGCCTTCTGGGCGGGGGCATGGGCAATGCCCTGCAGTTCCGCAAGCTGGGCTGGCAGCGCCTGTGCCCAGTTGGTGATGCTGCCAGCACCGAGGCACACCACGAAGTCACCGGGGCGGGCGATGGCGTTGATCATTTCCGCCAGATGCTCAGGCCCCGGCAGCGGCACGACCGAGCGGTGCCCGCGCTCGCGCAGGCCCTCGACCAGCGCATCGCGGTCGATGCCCTCGATCGGCTGCTCGCCGGCGGCATACACATCGGCAATGATGACCGTGCCCGCGTCGTTCATGCAGGTGCAGAACTCGTTGAACAGGCTCTTGAGGCGCGAATAACGGTGCGGCTGCATCACCGCGATCACGTTGCCCGCGCCCGCCTGGCGTGCGGCCTTGAGCACGGCGGCGATCTCGACGGGGTGGTGGCCGTAATCGTCGATGATGGTGATGCCCCCGGTCTCGCCCGTGCGGGTGAAGCGGCGCTTGACGCCCCTGAAGGCGGCAAAGGCCGAGCGGATGGTGGCATCGTCGATTTCCATCTCGGTGCCCACCGCAATCGCCGCCAGCGCGTTCTGCACGTTGTGATGGCCGAGCATGGGCAGGCGGAACGGGCCCGCCCGGCGCGAACGGTTGCGGTTGCGGTTGGTGATCACGACCTCGAAGGTGGCGCCAAGCTTGTCGGTAATCACCTTTTCGGCGCGTACGTCGGCCTGCGGCGAGAAACCGTAGGTGACGATGCGGTGGTCGGACAGGCGCGGGATCATCTGCTGCACGGCGGGGTGGTCGATGCACAGCACGGCAAAGCCGTAGAACGGAATGTTCGACACGAACTGGTCATACGCCGCCTGCATCGCCTCTTCCGTGCCCCAGTGGTCGAGGTGCTCGGGGTCCATGTTGGTCACGACCGTAATGACCGAAGGCAGGCGCAGGAACGAGCCGTCGCTCTCATCGGCCTCGACCACCATCCAGTCGCCCGAGCCCATGCGGGTGTTGGTGCCGTAGGCTTCGATGATGCCGCCATTGATGACCGTGGGGTCAAGCTTCGCGGCCTCGAGCACGGCGGCGACAAGGCTGGTGGTGGTGGTCTTGCCATGTGTGCCGCCAACAGCCACCGACCAGCGCAGGCGCATCAGTTCAGCCAGCATCTCGGCGCGGCGCACCACCGGGATCAGGCGCGCGCGCGCGGCCACCACCTCGGGGTTGTCGCGCTTGACGGCAGTCGAGGTGACCACCACCTGAGCCCCGCCAAGATTGGCCGCGTCATGGCCAATGGTGACGGGAATGCCGGAAGCACGCAGGCGGGCTACATTGGCGCTCTCGGCAATGTCGGAGCCCTGCACCGCATAGCCAAGCATGTGCAGCACTTCGGCAATGCCGGACATGCCAATTCCGCCAATGCCGACGAAATGAATGGTGCCAATCGAAAGGGGCAGGGCTCTCATCTACTCAGGTCTCCGTATTCGCGCTGCCGGGAATTAAGCGGTGCGGGGCGTGTCAGGCAAGCGGGCTTCTATCATATCGGCCAGAAGGCGGGCGGCATCGGGGCGGCCAAGGCGGCTTGCGGCCTGCGCCGTGCGGGCCAGCAGGTCGCGGTCAGCGAGCAGGGTGGTCAGGCGTTGCGTGAGTGCCGGGGCAGTAAAATCAGGCTGGCGGATCATCCATGCCGCCCCTGCATCAATCAGCGCCTGCGCGTTGGCGCCCTGTTCATCACGCGCGGCGATGGGCAGCGGCACCAGAAGCGACGGGCGGCCCGCCACGGCCAGTTCCGCCACCGATGAGCCACCCGCGCGGCCAATGACCAGATGGGCTGCGCGCAGCAGGCCGGGCACGTCATCAAGGAAAGGCGCTATGGTGGCGGGAATGCCAGCCGTTTTATAGGCGGCCTGCACGCGTTCGACATCCTCCGCGCGGGCCTGCTGGGTGACCTGCAGCCGCGCGCGCAGCGCAGGCGGCAGGGCGGCAAGGGCTTCGGGCACCACGTCGCTGAACACGCGGGCACCCAGCGAGCCGCCCCATACCAGAAGGTTGAGCACGCCGTTCGAGGGTTCATAGCCTTCCCCGCCCAGTGCCGCGATATCGGGGCGCACCGGCATGCCGGTCAGCGTGGTGGGCACGCCAGAGGGCACGCCCGCCACCGTGGGGAAGGACGTGGCGATGCCATCCATGCGCGGGGCCAGGAAGCCATTGGCCTTGCCCAGCACCGCATTGCCTTCATGAATGAACAGCAGCGGGCGGTTCCTGCCCAGCAGCCAGCCGCCAAGCAGCGGCGGCACGGAGGGGTAGCCGCCAAAGCCGATGATGGCGGCAGGACGGATGCGGCCAATGATGCCGCGTGCCTGCATCGTGCCCCGCGCCAGCGCCAGCGCCGCCCGGCTGGCCCGCGCCAGGCCGCGCCCGGCAATGCCAGCGCCCGGCAGTACGAACTGCTGGCGGCCTGCAAACACGCCACTGTCGCGCCCGCCTGCGCGCTGGTCGGTCATGAGGAGAATGTCATGCCCCCGGCGCACCAGTTCGCAGGCCAGTGCCTCGGCGGGGAAGAAGTGGCCGCCGGTGCCCCCGGCCGCCACGGCAATGCAGTGTTGGGTCATGACGATCCTCTCGGTGCGGGGGTAGGGGCTGGCGTAAACTGCCCGAAGCGGGTCTCGTTGGGCCGGTTGCGGGTCAGCGCCAGCACCAGCCCGATGGTCAGCGCCACCGACATGGCCGATGACCCGCCATAGGAAATGAACGGCAGCGTCATGCCCTTGGTCGGGATGAGGTGCAGCGTCGAGCCCATGTTGACAAAGGCCTGCAACCCGAAGCCCGTCACCAGCCCCGCCGTTGCCACGGCAATGAAGGGATCGTTCTCGCGCAGCAGCTTGAGCAGCGTGCGGATGACGATGGTGGCGAACACGCCAATGATGAACAGGCACACCAGCATGCCGAATTCCTCGCCCGCCACCGCGAATACGAAATCGGCATGCGCATCGGGCAGCAGGTCCTTCACCCGGCCTTCACCCGGCCCGCGCCCCAGCAGGCCACCATTGCCAAAAGCGCGCAGTGCCGTGTCGATCTGGTAATGGTCGCCCACGGCGGGGTGCAGAAACCGCTCAACGCGCGAGCGCACATGCGGGAACACCATATACGCGCCAATAAATGCCGCCACCATGCTGGCGACACCTGCGCCCACCAGGAACAGGCTCAGCCCATCAACAAAAAGCTGCGCCAGGAATACGGTGGTAATCACGCTCAGCATGCCGATATCGGGCTGCGACTTGAGCAGCAGCAGCACGAGCGCGAACAGCCCCAGCGCCACCAGCAGGCCAGGCAGATATGGTCGCGTCCTGCGCTCGGTCAGCAGCCAGGCGGTGACCACGGCAAAGAAGGGCTTGAGGAATTCGGAGGGCTGGACCGACATCATCGGCAGCGCGATCCACCGCCGCGCGCCCTTGATCTCGATGCCATGCACAAGGGTCATGAAGGTGGCGGCAAGTGCGAGTGCGAAGCCGATCCACCCCATCAGCCGCACCCCGCGTAGCGAAAGGAGCGAGGTTGCGCACACGATCACTGCCGCGAGCACCAGAAAGACGACCTGCTTGAAAATGAACATATCGCGCGAGGCGCCAATACGCACCGCCACCGCCGGGCTTGCCGCCAGCATCAGGATATAGCCGAACCCGATCAGGATGCACACGCAGATCAGGGTGACCCGGTCGATGCTCCGCCACCATCGCGCCAGATGCGATGTGTTTATGCGCGACAGGCCACTCATTGCGCGCCGGTGCCCTCCGGCTTTGCCACAAGGGCTGCAAAACGCGCGCCTCGGGCTTCAAAACCGCTGAACTGGTCAAAGCTCGCACAGGCGGGCGAAAGCATCACCACGTCCACGCCCAGCGCGCGGGCGGCCTCGTATGCCTCGGGCACGGCGCGCTCAAGGGTTTCGACAATGCGGTAGGGCACCTTGTGCTGCGCAAGGGTGCGGGCCAGCACCGGCGCGTCGCGCCCGATCAGCAGCGCCAGCGCCACGCGCCCGAACAGGGGCGCAAGCGGCTCGATTCCGCCCGCCTTGGCCGTGCCGCCTGCAATCCACACCATGCGTTCATGGCAGGCGAGCGCGCGGGCCGTGGCATCGGCATTGGTGGCCTTGCTGTCATTGATGAAGCGAATGCCCTCTATGCTGCCCACCGTTTTCTGCCGGTGGTCGAGCGCGCTGAAGCTGCGCAGCGCGCCCTCCACCGCAGCCCGCGGCAGGCCCAGATGCAGCGCCATGGCCGTGGCGGCGGCGGCATTCTCGCGGTTATGGGTGCCGGGCAGGTCGGGCACATGGGTCAGGTCGGCAATCACGCCGTGGCGGTCGCACAGTGCGTGCGGCGTGCAATAGAAATCGCATTGCGGTATGTCCGCCCCGCTGATGCACGCCACCGTGGCGCGGGTGGGTGCAAGCAGGCGGTTCAGGCTGGCATAATCGGGCAGGGTCGCGCCCAGCACGGCCAGGTCGCCCGGGCCTTGGCGGTCGAACACATGCATCTTGGCCCGCGTGTAGCCGGTCATGTCGCCATGGCGGTCAAGGTGGTCGGGGGTGAGGTTGAGCAGGCAGGCGGCATCGAAATGCAACTGCTCCAGCCGCTCGAGCATGTATGATGACATTTCAAGCACGTACACCCCGTCATCGGGCAGCAGCGGCAGGCTGAGTGCGGCAGGACCGAGGTTGCCCCCAGCCGCGACCGCAATGCCGCCACAGGCCAGCATGTGCGCCAGCAGCACGGTGGTGGTGGACTTGCCGTTGGTGCCGGTAATGCCCGCAAAACGCGCCTGGCTTCCCGCAGCCCGCACGGCGCGGAACAGCAGTTCGGCATCGGACAGGATCGGCACGCCCGCATCCCGCGCCATGGTGGCCAGCGGGTGCGGGCTGGGCAGGTGGTGCGGAATGCCGGGCGAGAGCACGAGGGCCGCGAGCCCCAGCATGTTGGCAAACGGCGCAACCTTCAGGCGCGGGTGGTCGGCAAGGGCCGCGCGGGCCTCGGGCCGGTCATCCCACGCCTGCACGCTTGCGCCCATGGCCAGCAGGGCGGCAACAGCGGCATTGCCGTTACGGCCCAGCCCCGCCACGCCATAATGGTGGCCCGCGAACAGGGTGGGGGGGAAGGGCGCGCTCACCGCAGTTTCAGCGTGGCCAGACCACACAGCCCCAGCACGATGGACACGATCCAGAAGCGGATCACGATCTTGGATTCCGCCCAGCCCTTTTTCTCGAAATGGTGGTGCAGCGGCGCCATCAGGAACACGCGCCGCCCGGTGCGCTTGTACCAGAACACCTGGATGATGACCGAAAGCGTCTCCACCACGAACAGCCCGCCCACGATGCACAGCACCAGCTCATGCTTGACCGCAACGGCCACGGCGCCAAGCGCGCCACCCAGCGCGAGCGAGCCGGTATCACCCATGAACACGGCGGCAGGCGGCGCGTTGAACCACAGGAAGCCCAGCCCCGCGCCCACAAGGGCGGAGCAGAACACCCCAAGCTCGCCCGTGCCGGGCACGGCGTGCAGTTGCAGGTAGTCGGCAAACACATGGTTGCCCACGAGGTAGGAAATCAGCGCGAATACGAGGGCCGCCACAATGACCGGCACGATGGCCAGCCCGTCCAGCCCGTCGGTAAAGTTCACGGCGTTGCCAAACCCGGTGATGGTGATCATGGCGAACAGCGGAAAGGCGTAGCCCAGCGGCAGCAGCAGGTCTTTCACGAAGGGAAAGGCGAGGTGGTTGGCAAGGTCGGGCGGCATCATGTGCTCGAGCCAGATGCCACCGATCAGTGAGGCCCCGAACTCGCAGCCCAGCCGCACCCGCTTGGACACGCCATCGGTATTGCGGCGTGAGAGCTTGAGGTAGTCATCGGCAAAGCCCACCGCGCCAAAGGCCGCCGTGGTGAGCATGACGGCCCACACGAAGCCGTTGGTCAGGTCCGCCCACAGCAGGGTCGAGCCGAACAGCGAGAGCAGGATCAGCACGCCGCCCATTGTGGGCGTGCCCACCTTCTCGATCAGGTGGCGCTCCGGCCCGAGCTTGCGGATGGGCTGGCCACCGCGCTGGATGCGGCGCAACTGCGCGATCAGCGGGTTGCCCAGGCACAGGCTGATGACCAGCGCCGTCAGGCACGCAGCACCCGAGCGGAACGTGATGTAGCGGAACAGGTTGAGCACGGAGGTATGGGCCGTGGCATGGTGCTCGAACAGGTCATAGAGCATCAGGCCGGTCCCACCCGGGCGTCATCGGCCTTCAGGGCGGCAACGACATGGCGCATGCGGCTGCCAAGGCTGCCCTTGACCATGACCGTGTCGCCCGCGCGCAGGGCAGTGCGCACCAAGGGGGCGAGCGTGGTGGAATCCGGCGCCCAGGCCCCGCGCAGGGCAGGAGGCAGGCTGTCAAAGAGTGTTTTCATATTCGGGCCGCAACAGAAGACAGCATCCGCGTTCGCGCGGACGGCAGGGAGAAGGGAGGCATGCTCATGCCGCGCAAACGCGCCGAGTTCAAGCATGTCGCCCAGCACGGCGATGCGCCGCCCCGTGGCAACAAGCCCGAGCAGGTCGAGTGCGGCGCGGACAGAGGCCGGTGAGGCATTGTAGCTCTCATCAAGCAGGGCAACATTGTCATGCATCACCCTTGCAAGCGCGCCCCGCCCGGCGCCGGGGCGGAAGGTGGCAAGCCCCGCCACGGCACGGGCCATGTCAGCGCCCGCCGCATGCGCTGCCGCCAGCGCCAGCATGGCATTGTCAGCCATGTGGCGGCCCGGCGCATTGACGCGCGCCACGCCCTGCCAGCCCGGCAGCGTGAGGCTGAAGGTACTGCCCTGCGCATCCTGCGCCACGTCACCCGCCTGCGCCACGCAGTCCTGTGTGGTGCCCACGAGCCACAGCGTGGCCCCTGCCTTGGCGGCATTGCGTTCAAAATGGTCACTTCCCGCAATCCCGGCGAGTAGGACGGCGATGCCACTTGCGGGCAGGGCCAGCAGGAGTTCCGCCTTTTCACGCGCAATGGCGTCGATGCTGCCCATCAGCCCCAGATGCGAGGCGGCAACCGTGGTCACCACTGCAACGTCGGGCCGCACCATGGCGGCGAGCGGCGCGATCTCGCCCGCATGGTTCATGCCGATCTCGCACACGCAATAGGCACTTGCGGCAGGCAGGCGGGCGAGCGTGAGCGGCACGCCCCAGTGATTGTTGTATGACGCCACGGCGCAATGGGTCGGCCCGCATGCGGCCAGTGCCGCATGCAGCATGTCCTTGACCGAGGTCTTGCCCACGCTGCCTGTCACGGCCAGCATGCGGCCCGTAAAGCGCGCGCGGGCGAAACGGGCCATGCCCTGCAGGGCGGCCAGCGTGTCATCCACCATCAGGATGCGCGGGTCATCGCCGCAGGACTCATGCGCCACCACGGCGGCAGCGCCCGCTTCAAGGGCGGCGGCGGCATGCGCATGTCCGTTGCTGTTCTCGCCAATCAGCGCGATGAACACATCGCCCGGCCGGAGCGTGCGCGTATCGATCGAGACGCCGGTGCCTGCAATGGTCACTGCGCTGGAGGGCGGAAAACGCCCCGATGTCGCGGCCTCAAGGTCCGCGCGGCTCCATAGCACTGTCATTCAGTCCCCGTCAGGCCACGGATCACCGTGGCATCATCAAATGGCAGCACCGCATCACCCACGATCTGCCCCTGTTCATGGCCCTTGCCCGCCACCACCAGCACGTCGCCCGCGCCCAGCATGTCCAGCCCCGCCGCAATGGCCTGCCTGCGGTCGCCAATCTCGATGGCGCCGGGGCTGGCCGCCATGATGGCCGCGCGAATGGCGGCAGGCGGCTCGCTGCGGGGGTTGTCATCGGTCACGATCACGGTGTCGGCCAGTTGGGTGGCGGTGGCGCCCATCACGGGCCGCTTGCCCCGGTCACGGTCGCCGCCAGCCCCCATCACGATCACCAGCCTGCCCGGCGTGTGGGGGCGTAGCGAGTGCAGCAGGCGGGCAATGGCATCGGGCGTATGGGCGTAATCGACATAGGCGGCGGCCCCACCCGGCAGCACGGCGGCACGCTCGAGCCTGCCGCGCACGCCATGCAGGCGGGGCAGGAGGGCAAGGGCCTGCGCGGGCGCCGCTTCCGCGCGGCCAGAAAGGGCTGCGGCCATGAGCAGGTTATCGACCTGAAAGCGCCCGACCAGCTTCACGCTGATCTCGCATTCCCCATCAGGGGTGGCGACGTGCAGGTCTTGGCCCATGGGGGTGGCACGGGTAGAGAGCAGGCGCAGCGTCTCGCCCTGCGTGCCGGTGGTGCGCAGCACGAGGTTGCGGCGTTGGGCAATGGCGCGCACGGCGGCACAGGTCTCGGCGTCCATATCGGCGTTGAGGGCGGCAATGCCGCCTTCGGGCAGGATCGTGTCGAACAGGCGCAGCTTGGCGGCACGGTAATGCGCGGTGGTGCCGTGATAGTCCAGATGGTCGTGGGTAAGGTTGCTGAATCCCGCGGCATAGGGCGTGATGCCATCGAGCCTGCGCTGTTCCAACCCGTGCGATGACGCCTCGATGGCGACATGCTCCACGCCCCCCGCCGCCATGGCACCGAGCAGGCGCATCAGGCCCACGCTGTCGGGCGTGGTGAGCACGGGGCCGCAATCAGGCAGGGGGCAGGGGGCAACAGCGCCCAGCGTGCCGATGGTGCCTGCCTGCAAGCCCTGAAGCGCCCAGATCTGGCGCAGGAACTCCGCTGTGCTGGTCTTGCCGTTGGTGCCGGTAATGGCTGCGATATCGGCAGGCAGGCGGGGGGCAAGGGCGTGCGCGATCAGGGCCACGGCACGGCGGGCATCAGTCACCTGCACGCAGGCAACGCCCGGCGGTGGCACGAAAGCGGGGTCGGCCTGCACCAGCACGGCTGCAACGCCATTGGCCACGGCCTGCGCAATATAGGCCCGCCCATCCACCCGCGTGCCACGCAGGGCGGCAAAGATTACGCCGGGGCCAGTGGCGCGGCTGTCTGCCGTAATGCTGGTGACGGGGCCGGTCGCGGCAGGCAGGGGCCGCGCGGCATCCACGCCTGCGCGGTGCAGGAGTTCGGTCAGGTCCATGCGCGTCATCCCCGCTCGCGCTGGTGGTGGGCGGGCGCGCGCCCGGCTTCATTGCGGGCATGAAGGGCATGGCTGGCGGGTGCTGCCTCGGTCACGTCACGCGCGGCATGGGGGCGGGCGGCGGCGCGGGGGGCGGTTTCATGCTCGTGCTCATGCAGCCTGGCCGTGCCGGGGTCGTAGCCCGGCCCGAGCGCGCGGTAGCCACGCGGCACGGCAGGCCGCATGGGAATGGCCAGCGAGGCCTCGATTGCGGCTTCATGCTGCGTATCGGGAAACAGCCCGAGCATGGGGGCGATGCGCGTGATCATGTGGGCTGCCGTGGGGGCGGCGTTCCAGCCTGCCGTGGTCCAGCCATGGGTCTGGGCGGTGGGCTTGGGGCTGTCGAGCATGACGTAAATGGCATAGCGCGGCGCATTCATGGGGAAGATGCCGGTAAAGGCCGAGACGTTGACATGCTTGAGGTAGCCGCCATGCGCGCCGATCTTTTCCGCCGTGCCGGTCTTGCCGCCCACGTAATAGCCCGGTGATTCCGCCTTCTGCCCCGTGCCCTTGGCCACGTCGAGGCGCAGGATCCTGCGCAGGATATCGGAATTGGCAGCCGAGATCAGGCGCTCCGCATCCGCAGGCATGGCGGCATCCGTGGTGGCATCGGCGGGCGCATCCGTCGTGGCGGGGCTGTCCGCCGCAACAAGGGTGGGCCGGAGCAGGAAGCCGCCATTGGCCGTGGCCGCCGTGCCCCGTACGATGGAAAGCGGCGGCTCCGCCACGCCGTGGCCGAACGCCACCGTCATGGTGGTCGAAACCCCCCAGTTATGCACGGAAGGGATGATGGGCCGCCCCGCCTCGGGCAGTTCGATCGGCACGCGCGAGAAGAAGCCCATCCTGCGCAGCCATTCCTGCTGGCGGGGCGCGCCCGCATCAAGCGCGATATGGGCTGCGGCAGGGTTGGAGGAATAGGCCATGACCTCGGGCAGCGACAGCCACGGGGCGAAATGGTCGTTCTTCATGTCCGATATGGTAAAGCGGCCGATCTTTATGGGCGTGCTCGAAAAACTGTCCCAGATATGGGCAACGCCTTCCTGCAGTGCCATGGCCACGGTCTGGAGCTTGAAGGTCGAGCCGGGCTCGTACATGCCCGTCACGGCGCGGTTGAAGCGTGAATCGGGGGCAGCGCGGCCAAAGTCATTGGCGTCATAATCGGGCAGGCTGACCATGGTGATGATCTCGCCGGTATGCACGTCCATCACGATGGCGCACGCGCCGATGGCCTGGAACATGTCCATCGCGGACTGCAGTTCGTCATGCACCACGTTCTGCACGCGCACGTCGAGAGAGAGGCGCAGGGGCTGGCTGTCGCCATCGAGGCGCTTGTCAAAATACCGCTCGATGCCCGCCACGCCGTGATCATCAATATCCACCCCGCCCAGGATGTGGGCGGCCACGCGGCCCATGGGGTAGCGGCGGCGCTCGCCGGGTTCGAAATAGATGCCGGGAATGCCAAGGTTGTTGATGGCAAGTTCCTGCGCGGGCGAGATGTCACGCGCCAGATAGACGAACTGCTTGTTCAGCGACAGGCGGCGCTTCGTCTCGGCTTCGTCCAGGCTGGGCAGGGCCTGCTTGAGGCGGTGGGCGGCATCGGCGGCGTCGATCATTTCCTGCGGGTTGGCATAGACCTGGGCTACGGGCAGGGACATGGCCAGCACCTGCCCGTTGCGGTCGGTGACCGAGGCACGATGCACCTGCGGCAGCACCACGTCACCCGCGATCATCCCCTTGGGGTCGCTTTTGGGGATGGGTGGCACCTGCGGCGCGATCTGCTGTTGCTGCGGCGGCAGGGGGGTGATGATCGTGGCCAGCGTCAGCTTGAGCGCAATGGCTGAAAACAGCAGGCAGAACCCCCCGGCCACAACCACCAGCCGCGCATGCATGCGGTCCTGCGCCATAAGCGTGCGCAGGCTCCCCCCGGGGGAAGCCTGTCCGCCTCTGTCTGGCTGGTTGCTCAAAGGATTTTGCATACGGGTTCCGGGCTACAGGGCCGGTAGGAAAAGGACGATCAGTTGCTGACGGGCACCGGCGGCGGCAGGCTGGTCACATGCGGCGTGCCTAGCGAACTGCCCCCCATGCGCGGCGGGGCAGTGGGGTGCCATGCCGCCTCGGCTATGTTCTGGCTGTGGGCGTGGAAGCTCGCGGGCATGCGGGCAGGCGTGATCATGCTCTCACGCGGGCTGGGCGGCAGGTGCACGGGCTCGGCTGCCGCCATGCGCTCGGGCGGGCGGGCATGCTCGGGGGCGGCATGCACGGGCGCGCGCGGCTCGATCTGGGCCATGGCGCGGGCCAGTCCGTCATGCTGGGCGGTCGGCTCGGCATGGTGGGCGGGGAGGGCCGCCATGGCGCGTTCGACATGGGCGGGCGTGGCCGGTGCGGCGATTGCGGGCAGGGCGGCCACGGCCTCATGCACGGGGGCAGGGGCTGCATGATCGGGGACTGCATGATCGGCGGCAAGGGTGGCCACCATCGTTGCACGGGGGGCGGGCACGGGGTGGTGCGAGGGCACGCCAACAGGCGGCAGGTGGGTGCTGAGCGCCGACATCTGCACGAACTGCGTGGGCGAGACGGGCTGGAGCGCCTTGTCGTAACGGCTGGCCAGCGTGCCCAGTCGGTCGGGCTGGTTCAGCATGGCCCATTCGGCGCGCAGCATGGCGGTCTGCGCGCGGGTACGTTCCGTCTGCTCCACGATCTGGGCAATCTGGTGGTCGAGTGCTGTGGTCTGCTGTTTCTTGTTATAAAGGAACAGGCCGGACACGGCCGCCACCATGGCAAAGAAAAACGTTACAAACCGACTCATGCGGCAGGTTCCGATGCTGCGATGGATGGAGGGGCAATGCATTCCATCGCGCGCAGTCTTGCGCTGCGTGCACGTGGATTACGGTGGGTTTCTTCCGCGCCTGGCCGGATGGGGCGTCCGGTCAGGAGCCTGAAGCCGGTGGGCCCCGCGCGTTCGGTCATGGCGCGGGGGTCATGGCGGGAGGGGGCGGGCACGCGGCCTGCCGCGTGCAGCATGGCCTGCTTGACCAGCCTGTCCTCCAGCGAATGGAACGAGACGACAACCAGCCGCCCACCGGGTGCGAGCAGGCCGGGGGCCTGTTCCAGCACGGCGCGGATCTGGCCAAGTTCGTCATTGACGTGAATGCGCAGCCCCTGGAACGTGCGCGTGGCGGGGTCGATGCCCGACCGGTCGGGGCGCACGACCGAGCGCACCACGTCGGCAAGCTGTGTGGTGCGCAGCAGCGGGGCCTCGGCGCGGGCGCTCACGATGGCGCGCGCCACCCGGCGCGACAGGCGTTCCTCGCCATAATGGTAGATGATATCGGCCAGTTCCTCCTCGGGCAGGGTATTGACCACATCGGCCGCTGTCGGCCCCGTGTCATTCATGCGCATGTCCAGCGGGCCATCCATGCGGAAGGAGAAGCCGCGCTCGGCCTCGTCGATCTGGTAGGACGACACGCCGAGGTCAAGCACGATGCCGTCCACCTTCGTCACCCCATCTTCGGCCAGCAGGGCCGCCATGTCGGCAAAGCCGCCATGGAGCAGGTGCAGCCGCGTGCCACTATCCCCAGCGGGGAAGGTGGGGGCGAGGGCCGCGCCGCGCGCGATGGCGGCGGGATCGCGGTCGATGCCCCACAACTGGCAGTTGCAGCTTGCCAGGATGGCGCGCGCGTACCCACCGCCGCCAAACGTGCCATCCACGTAACGGCCGTCATCATGCGGGGCGAGGTATTCCATCACCTCGGCCAGCATCACGGGCACATGGCCGGGGTCGTGCGGGGGGAAGGGGCCGTTCATGACGGCGTGCCCGTGGCGGGCGGCACGCCACGGCCCGTGGTGAGGCTGCGGGCACGCAGGCGGGCATCGGCCCGGCGGGCGGATGCTGCCTGCGGCTCCCAGATCTGGAAGGTGCGGCCCAGCCCCATGAAGGTGGCCTGGTCGGTCAGGCCCGCATGGGCGCGCAGGGATTCAGGCAGCAGGATGCGACCTTCGCGGTCAGCCTCGAATGGATAGGCATCGGCATAGAGGGCGGTGGCCAGGTCGTCGTGATCTTCGGAAAAAATGTCCATTTCATCCAGCGGGCGGGTCAGTGCGGCAAAAGCATCCGCGGGCCATGCCTCAAGGCAGGGATGCAGATGGGACGGACGCAGGATGGCCAGCGGTTCGCCCGATTTGGCCCGGGCACGCAGCGCGGCACGGAATGCGGAGGGAATGGAAACGCGCCCTTTTGCATCCAGCCGGTTCTGGTGTGTGCCCAGGAATACACTCACGCTGCGCGATGCCCTCCCTCGGCAAATTTAGAAAACCCAGTGATCAGCCCCCGTGGCGCCTTTGACCGCGCCCCTTTTCTGAATCTGGTGTGAGCATGGGATAACATGGGATTTTATGGGGGGTCAATTAAAGATGCAGGAAAGATGGTCGAAAAATACCGTTATTGCAGCACAGGTGAGTGAGGTGGCATGTAAAACCGTACCAGGCGCACGCAATATGGCGGGAATGTGCCTTGTTTATGGTTTGTTCTTTAGTGTTAATACTTGTAAACAACTCTGGGTAGAGCGCCCCGCCCAGGGCGGTTGAATTCAGGATATGGGGAAAATGCCAGACGGTCTGTAAGCCGGGTTCTGTCCGCCCCTTGCGGGGCGGGACGATCATTCCTCTGCGATGCGCATTGCTACGCACCTGACGCGACCAACCCGAACGACAGGGCGGAAAAACCCCTGATGGCGCCTTGCGGCCCATCCGCCGTTCCTATTCGGTCTTGCTCCCGGTGGGGTTTGCCCTGCCATCCATGTTACCATGCATGCGGTGCGCTCTTACCGCACCGTTTCACCCTTGCCCCCAACGTTGCCCGCATTGCTGCGCGCGCCGCCGTGAGGGCGGTCTGTTTTCTGTGGCACTGTCCCTGGGGTCGCCCCCGCCGGCCGTTAGCCGGCACCGTTTTTCCGTGGAGCCCGGACTTTCCTCCATCACGCGTATGACCGCGTGGCAGCGACCGTCCGACCGTCTGGCATGCGGAAACTGGCGGTGCATGCGCGTAGCGTCAAGCGATAAATGAGGGGGGTATATCCTTTCAGTCCGTTTTTCAGCCAAAAAGGCGCTCCATGCCCGACTCAACCGCCGCCTCCCGCCCCGGCCTGCTTACCCGTTCCTTGCTGGGCGGCATGCACTGGTGGCACACGCGGCGGCGTAACGTTGAGCCGCACACGCTGGAGGACATGCGCCGCAAGCTCGACCGCCCATGTTTTCCCATGGGGCTGTCCTCGCTACAGGTGCGGCGTGTGATCGACTGCCGCGTGCCGGGGCGTGACGGCCTGCTGGCTGCCCGGCTTTATGTGCCCTATGGCCGGGTGCATGGGGTTGTGCTGTTCATGCACGGGGGCGGGTATGTGCATTGCGGGCTGAACTCGCATCACGGCATCTGTTGCAGGCTGGCGCGGCAGTCGGGGGCGGCTGTGCTGTCCATCGATTACAGCCTGGCGCCCGAGAACCGCTTTCCCCATGCGGTCGAGGATTGCTGGGCGGCGTTGCAATGGCTGGCGGGCGAGGCGCATCGCTGGGGCGGGCCGATTGCTGTTGCCGGTGACAGCGCGGGCGGCACGCTGGCTGCCGTGCTGGCCCAGATGGCGCGTGACCGGGGCGGCCCCACGCTTGCCATGCAACTGCTCTATTACCCTTCGCTGTATGGGGAGCGTGACGTGCCCTCGCGCGAGACCTATGCCACGGGCTACATGCTCTCGACCAAGCTGATGGAATGGTATGCCGAGCAGTATATCCGCACGCCAGCCGACCTGCATGATCCGCGGCTTGCGCCCATTTTCGCGCCTTCGCTCGCGGGCCTGCCGCCTGCCGTGATCGGGCTGGCGCAATGCGACCCCCTGCATGATGAAGGCACTGGCTACGCCCACGCCATGCAGCAGGCGGGAGGCCAGGCTGAAACCCGCACCTGGTGCGGCACGGTGCATGGGTTCCTCAATTTCTACGCCTTTCTGCCCGCAGGCCGTGCTGCCATAAAATATGGCGCCCATGCCCTGCGGCGCGTGCTGCGGGCGCAGGGCTGACAAACAGGAGACGTTTCCGGGGAAGCAGCTTCGATCATGAATCTGGCGCGGTGTCAGGGTTTTCCTGTGGTAACCTGCACGACCTTATAGATGCCTTCTATTTCCATAAAATATCGAACATAAGAACTTTTCTGTTCAGAAATGTCATAATATCCATTCCTGATTTCAGCGCCGTTATGTTGCCTGATGAACTGTAAATATTCATTATTGAAAACGGCACGGATTTTGCATGGCTGATCTTTATCATTTTTCGGCCTGAAAAAATAAGAGACTATTTGAAAATTTAGCCCGAAAAACATCCAGAAAACATAAGAAAGTTTTTGGTGAAGCTTTTTTCAAAAAGCTTCGAAAAACGCCGCCCTTTTGAAAAAAAAGGCGGCGCCAAAAAACTTCTATCATTTTTTATCAATGAGTTGCTTTCAGGCAGTCTCTCATCACTGCCTTTTCACGGCAGCGGGTGGAACATGCCGGGCGACTGCCAGTCGGTCAGCGCCTTCTGGTCCAGCCGGTCGATGCGCAGCGTGAACAGCAGCGGCAGCGTATTGCGGTCACCGGGGCATTTGCCGGAATGCTTTTCCATGACCTGAATGCGGGTGGCATCAGCCGGGTCGTTGCCGTTGACGACAAAGAGCAGGCAGTCCTTCGCATCCGCTGTCATGCCGTTATGGGTGACGATCGTGCGGAAGTGCTCGACAAGGGCGGTATTGTCGAACCAACTCGTGCGCGAGAAGGTCAGCTTGTCGGCGGCCTGGTCCAGCCACCCCATGCGGCCCACAAGGATGACAAGGGCCGCCATGGGGATGAGCATGAGCACGCGGCGGATGATGCGCTGCTTCAGCGTAACCGGCGCGCGCCTGCGGGTCAGGCGCGGGGGGGAGGGCGGGGTGTCATTGCTCATATGGCGGTTATTTCTTCATGTCCTCGTGCCACAGATGGCCCGATTGCGAGAGCAGGTTGCGCGCCCCTTCCGGCCCCCAGGTGCCTGCGGCATAAGGTTCGAGCGGGGCCTTGTTCTCGCGCCAGCCCTGCTCGATGGGGTCGATCCAGCGCCATGCGGCGGCCACCTCGTCGCGGCGGATGAACAGGATCGGGTCGCCGCGCACCACATCGAGCAAAAGGCGCTCATAGGCATCGGGGTAGCGGATGTTGAAGGCTTTCTCGAACTCGATGTTGATGTCGGCCTGGCGCAGGGCCAGGCTGTCGGTCGGCGTGGGGTCCTTGGTCGAGACCGACAGCATCACCCCTTCATCAGGCTGGATGCGGATGATGAGGCGGTTGGGCTCGGGGTTGTTGGTAAAGATCGAGCACGGGGCCGATTTGAACTGGATTACGATTTCGCTCGACTTTTCCGCCATGCGCTTGCCCGAGCGCAGGTAGAACGGCACGTTGCCCCACCGCCAGGTCAGGATCTCGGCTTTCAGCGCCACGAAGGTTTCCGTCTCGCTGGTCACGCCTTCGCCAAGGTCTTCAAGGTAGCTGCCCACCGTGCGCTCGCCAATGGTGCCGCGCATGTACTGCCCGCGTGAGGTATAGATGGCCACATCATCAGCCGAGATGGGCTTGAGCGCGTGCAGCACCTTGAGCTTCTCGTTGCGCACGCTGTCGGCCTCGAGCGAGACCGGCGGGTCCATCGCCACGAGGCACAGCACCTGCAGAAGGTGGTTCTGGATCATGTCGCGCAAGGCACCCGAGCGGTCGTAATACGCGCCGCGCCCTTCCACGCCCACGGTCTCGGCGGCGGTGATCTGCACGTATTCGATGGCATCGCACGTCCACAGCCGCTCGAACACCGGGTTGGCGAAGCGCAGCGCGATCAGGTTCTGCACCGTCTCCTTGCCCAGGTAATGGTCGATGCGGAAGATGTGGTTCTCGGGGAAGTGACGGCCCACGCTGTCATTGATGGCCTCGGCGCTGGCAAGGTCGGTGCCGATGGGTTTTTCCAGCACCACGCGTGACTGTTCGGTCACCAGCCCCTCGCGGCTCAGGTTCTCGCATATCTGGCCATACAGCGCGGGCGAGGTGGCAAGGTAGTACACCCGGATGCGCGTTGCGGGCACCGCGTCGAGCAGGGTTTTGAGCGTGGGCCAGTCGCTCTCGGCTTCCGCGCCGTTCAGGCTCACGTAATGCACCATGTTCACGAACCGCTGCACCGTGGCCTCATCCAGCGCCTCGGGCTTGACGTGCTCGTGCAGGGCTTCTGTCGCACGCTGCTGGTAGTCCGCGCGCGAGAGCGGCGAGCGCGCGGTGCCGATGATGCGCGAGGCATCGGGGATCTGCCCGTCACGGTAGCGATGATACAGCGCAGGCAGCAGCTTGCGCATGGTCAGGTCGCCCGTTCCGCCGAAAACGATGTAGTCAAAGGTATCAACGGGGGGAAGATGTGCCATCGAACGTGGGCCTCCTGCCTGTATCTGGTGCCCTGCATGGCCGGGCGGGCATGCTTGACGTATGCGGACATGACGCGAAAGCGGCATATGGGGTGCAGCTTCGATTACGGCCCGGCTCTCTGGCCTGTCAAGTTGGCATTGACCAGCGGGCGGTGGCGCGATAATCCCGCCGTTCCATCCCGTCGCCTAATGACATTCCCTTCATGTGCGCGCGGGCGGGAACGGCGCAATCACGATATCTGGAGAAACCTGCCATGAATGCTGACAATTTCGAGGCGGACGACAACCCCGCCGCAGTTGGTGGTATCGCAGCCGATCGCCTGCGCAGCATCATCGAACGCGTTGAGCGGCTGGAGGAAGAGCGCAAGGCGCTTGCGGGCGATATCAAGGATATTTTCACCGAGGCGAAGTCGGCAGGCTTTGATGTCAAGGTGATCCGCCAGATCATCCGCCTGCGCAAGCAGGAACCGGCGGAAGTGGAGGAGCAGGAAACCCTGCTCGACATCTACCGCCGCGCGCTTGGCATGTAACCCGCATAGGTTGTAGGATCGTCCTTCCAACGCCCTTTCCGGCCGGTGCGTGGGCTGGCCATGGCCGTGCCGGGGCACATTGTCCGTTCAGGTTGCACGCTGCATGATGTCATCGCTTTTCCCGCAATGGATGCCCGCATGGGCGCAGGCCGTGCTGCTGGTGGGTGGCATGCTGTTCGTCCTGTTGTGGATGCTGGTGCCGTTTGCCGTGTTTGGCGTAAAGGGGCGGCTTGATAACCTGGCCATCCAGCTTGATGACCTGCAGGCCGAACTGCGTGTGCTGGCGCTTGGCCTTAACAACGGACAGGCCGCCGCACAGCCCTCTGGCGTGGCGGACGCGCTGGCCGAGCGGGTGCCCGCCGCGCCCACGGCCGTGGATGCACCCATGTGGGAACCGGCACCGCCCGCGCCACCTGTGGAGAGGGGTGCCGAGGGGGGCGACGTGTCGCATGATGCTCCCGCCTATGAACGGCGCGCGCCGCGTGCCCAGCCCGCGCCGCCGCCCTCCCGGCCTGTTGAGCCTGCCCCCATGCCAGCACAGCGCGGGCCTGCGGAAGAAGATGGCTGGCCCCCGCCGCAGCGTGGGCCGTCACCCTCCCAGCCTTATGCGCCCCGGCGCCCCGAGCCGCCCTATGGCGCTGAGGCGGAACCCGGCCTGGCGGACTGGAGCCGTGAACCGGTCCGGCCCGCTCCGCACGTGCCCCCTGCGCGCCCGGTTCGGGCTTCGGTCTGGCCGCCTGAGCGCCGCACGCGCGCCGAACCCACACTGCGCTGGCCGCCGCGCCCTGAATGAGCGCGGCGCGAGGGCGTCGTTTTTTTTTGAAGCTGGGATGGTTTTGAAGCTTTTTTCAAAAAGCTTCACCAAAACTTCTATTCTTTCAGGCAGCTTGATTGCCGGGTCAGCCCGTCAGGCTTTCCATTTTTGCCAGCAGCACGAGATCATCGCGGTGGATCAGTTCATCCGCGCCCTGCCAGCCCAGCAGGGTCTCGATTTCGTCTGACTGATGGCCCGCGATGCGCCTTGCCTCGTCTGCCGCGTAGGCGGCCAGCCCGCAGGCAATTTTCTGCCCGTTCCGGTTCACCACCGCAATCATGTCGCCACGATCAAAATCGCCGGTCACGTCGGTAACGCCCGCGGGCAGCAGGGAAGACCCGCCTGCCAGCGCCCGCACCGCGCCATCATCAATCACGGCCTGGCCCGCAGGTGTCAGGCTGCCCGCAATCCAGTTCTTGCGTGCCGAGCGGGCATCTTCCGCGGGAAGGAACCATGTGCAGCGTCCGCCATCGCGCAGGCGGGCGAGCGGGTGCAGCCCTTCGCCTTTTGCAATGGCCATGGCACAGCCTGCCTGGGTGGCGATACGGGCCGCCATGAGCTTGGTACGCATGCCACCCGAGGAATAGCCCGGCGGGGGCGCGCCGCCCATGGCCTCGATGCTGGTGGTCAGTTCGGTGACTACGGGCAGGTGGCGGGCATCGGGATTGGTGCGGGGGTCGGCGGTGTACAGCCCGTCGATATCGGACAGCAGCACGAGCTGGTCGGCATTGATCATTTCGGCCACGCGGGCGCCGAGGCGGTCGTTGTCGCCAAAGCGGATCTCGGTGGTGGCGATGGCGTCGTTCTCGTTGATGATCGGCACGCAGCCCAGTGCCAGCAGCGTGCTCAGCGAGGCCCGCGCATTGAGGTAGCGGTGACGGTTCTCGGTATCATCAGGGGTAAGCAGGAGTTGGGCCGCCGTTATGTTGAAACGCGAGAGCGCATCGGTCCATGCCTGCGCCAGCCGGATCTGGCCAACGGAGGCGGCGGCCTGTTTTTCCTCCAGCCGCAGCACGGGGCGCGTCAGCCCGAGCTGGTGGCGGGCCAGCGCAATGGCGCCCGATGAGACGACAACAACTTCCGTGCCCTGCGCGCGCAGGGCGGCAATGTCCTGCGCCACGCTGTCCAGCCAGGGCTGGCGGGGAGCCGCCTGCTGCGGGTCCACGATCAGGGCGCTGCCAATCTTGATGACAACGCGCCGCGCATGGCTGAGCTGGGGCAGGGCGGTCTCGGTCATGCCTCGGGGGTCTCCGCTTTGTGCTGTTCGGCTTTCTCGGCGCGGTCGCGCGTCACGTAATCCTGCAGGCGGCGCAGCACGGTATCGACATGCATGTGCGCGACTGACGACATGGTCATGATTTTGTGCCCGCTGGCCTGCTCAAGGGCTTTGACCCGCTCGTCAATTTCCTCGGGCAGGAGGGCGTCGATCTTGTTCAGCACGATGATCTCGGGTTTGTCGGCCAGGCCGCCGCCATATTCGCGCAGTTCGTGGCGGATGGTGCGCCATGCGGCCACGACCTCCTCCGTTTCCGCCGTGCCATCGATCAGGTGCAGCAGCACCGCGCAGCGCTCGACATGGCCCAGGAACCGGTCGCCCAGCCCGCTGCCTTCATGCGCGCCCTCGATCAGGCCGGGGATATCGGCAATCACGAATTCTTCCGTAACCGACAGCCGCACCACGCCAAGCTGCGGGTGCAGCGTGGTAAACGGATAATCCGCAATCTTGGGCCGGGCCGCCGATACGGTGGACAGAAAGGTGGACTTGCCAGCATTGGGCAGGCCAACCAGCCCCACATCGGCAATCAGCTTGAGCCGCAGCCACACCCAGCGTTCCTCGCCCGGCCAGCCCTTGTCGGCCCGGCGCGGGGCGCGGTTGGTGCTGGTCTTGAAGTGGGCGTTACCGCGCCCGCCATCACCGCCACGGCACAACAGCAGCCGCTTGCCCGCCACATCAAGGTCGCCAAGCATGGTTTCGCGGTCTTCATCAAAGATCTGGGTGCCGATGGGCACCTTGATCACCACCGTCTCGGCAGCGGCACCCGTGCGGTCGGAGCCTGCGCCATTGCCGCCCTTGCGCGCGCGGAAATGCTGGGTGTAGCGAAAATCGATCAGCGTATTGAGGTTATCAACCGCCTCGAAGATGATATCGCCGCCGCGGCCGCCATTGCCCCCGTCCGGACCGCCAAATTCGATATACTTCTCACGGCGGAAGGCCACGACACCGTCGCCCCCGTCGCCGGATTTTACATAGATTTTGGCCTGGTCAAGAAACTTCATTGCCTGCGATCCGGTTGGGGCGAGAATGCGTGCCCCGTGTGCATGCATGATACCAGAAAATGGCGTGCTGGCGTCATACGAAAAAGGGGGCGGCCAGAATGACCGCCCCCTTCAATTCGGGTAATCCCGTAGTGATAAGGCGTATGCCTTATTCCGCTGCCAGCGGCAGGGCTTCCACGGAAACGTGCACGCGGCCTTCAGCGCGGCGCACGAACTTCACATGGCCATCCACCAGGGAAAACAGGGTGTGGTCGCGGCCAACGCCAACATTTACACCCGGCTTCATCTTCGTGCCGCGCTGGCGCACGATGATGTTGCCTGCGATGACGCTCTCGCCACCAAACTTCTTGACGCCAAGACGACGCCCGGCGCTATCGCGCCCGTTACGGGACGAACCGCCTGCCTTTTTTTGTGCCATTGCCTGAACTCCTTAAAACTGAAATCTCTGATCAAACCTGCCCGGGCGAATAAGCCCGGAGAGGGATCAGGCGGCGTTGATCGCGGAGATGCGCACCACGGTCACCGGCTGGCGGTGGCCATTCTTGCGGCGGCTGTTCTGCCGGCGGCGCTTCTTGAAGATGATGACCTTGGCCAGGCGATCCTGCGCGATCACGGTTGCCGTGACGGTCGCACCCTTGACGGTCGGCGCACCAATGGTCGTGCCGCTTTCGCCGCCAACGGCGAGGACCTGGTCGAACGTGATGGTGGCGCCGGCTTCGGCTTCCAGCTTCTCGACCTTCAGGACGGCATCTTTCGCAACGCGGTACTGCTTACCGCCGGTACGGATAACTGCAAACATTCTCTATCTATCTTTCCGATCTCTTGGCGTGCGCGGCATTGCGGGAATGCAGGCGGCACGGCCCAGTCGCTTTTTTATATTGGCCACATTGCAGCGGCGCCCCGTCCGCGCGGGGTGAATGCGGGCTTTTACTGGCTGCGGGGGGCGAGGTCAATATTTTTATGGCGCTGTCGAATAGGTAAAAAAGACCCCTTGCGCGGGCGGGCATGCCACCCTATAAGCCGCTGCATCACCGCGTGCAGTTGGAGAGGTGCCGGAGCGGTCGAACGGGGCGGTCTCGAAAACCGTTGTGCGTGCAAGCGTACCGTGGGTTCGAATCCCACCCTCTCCGCCACTGCATCGCGTGTGTTTTTCCCAAAATATTAAAAGTTTTTGGTAAAGCTTTTTTCAAAAAGCTTTGGAAGAACGTTGCCTTTTTAAAATGGGCAGCTCTCCGGAAACTTCAGGCAGTCCCTTAAAATGTAGCGCTCTCATCGCGGTCATGCACCTTCGTGCCGCCCGCATAGGTCGCGCGGATGCTGCGGTCATCGCCCAGCATCATCAGCGAGAACAGCAGGTCGGCGGTGCTGTCGCACATTTCCGTGCGCAGGGCCTGCAGTGGCGTGGCCTTCGGGTCGAGAATGCACAGATCGGCATCCATGCCCACGGCTACCGTGCCAATCCGCCCATCAAGGTGCAGTGCCTGTGCGCCGCCCTGCGTTGCCAGCCAGAAGGCCTGCACCGGGTGCAGGCGGTGGCCGTTCATCTGTGCGATCTTGTAGGCCTCGTTCATGGATTGCAGGTGCGACAGGCTGGTGCCCGCGCCAATATCGGTGCCCAGCCCCGTGCGCACCGGGCGTTTTGCATCCATCACGTCAAACAGGCGGAAAGCCCCGCTGCCCAGAAACAGGTTCGACGTGGGGCAGTGCGCCAGCGCGCAGCCGCTTGCATGGCAGCGGCACAGATCCTGCTCGTCCACGTAAATGCCGTGGCCCATCACGCTGCGCGGGCGCACCAGGCCCGCACGGTCATACACATCAAGATAGGAGCGGCTGTCGGGGTAGAGTTCCTTCACCCAGGCAACTTCCGCCCGGTTCTCGGCCAGATGGGTCTGCATGAACAGGGTCTCGTCCTGCGCCAGCAGCGCGCCTGCCAGTTCAAGCTGCGCGGGCGTGCTGGTGGGGGCGAAGCGGGGGGTGACGGCATAGAACTGGCGGTTCCTGCCATGCCAGCGTTCGATCAGCGCACGTGATTCATCATAGCCGCGCTGGGCGGTATCGCGCAGGAAGTCGGGCGCATTGCGGTCCATCAGCACCTTGCCCGCCACCATCAGCGTGCCCAGCCGGGTGGATTCGGTAAAGAATGCATCGACCGATTGCGGGTGCACGGTGCAGTACACTGCTGCCGTGGTGGTGCCGCAGCGCAGCAGTTCGCGCAGGAACGTGCGGGCAATTGTCGCGGCATAGTCCCCATCGGCAAAGCGGCGCTCGGTGGGGAAGGTGTAGCGTTCCAGCCATTCCAGCAACTGCTCGCCATAGGCCGCTATCATGGGCAGTTGCGGGTAATGGACATGCGTATCCACAAACCCTGCCGAGATCAGGCAGCCCCGGTAATCAGCCACGTCGGTGCCGGGGGGCAGGTGGGTGCTGGTTTCGCTGTAGGGGCCGACATGGGTGATGCGCCCGTTGGTGATCACAACCAGCCCGTCAGCTTCCTCCACCAGCGCATCGGCGGGCGGCATGAGGAACGGGTTGCCCCGAAAGGTGACGATATGGCCGCGAAGGGCGGCGTGAACCGGGGGCGTGGGGGCAGGGGTCATGTTGGCTCCATCTCCCTGCCGGTCCGGGCGATGTGTCAGGACATCTCGCTGGTGCGGTAAGGCTGGGAAGCATCAAGGAAGGCGGCGTTGGCGCCAAGTTCATAGGAAATGACCAGCAGATACGCAATGGCGCGGGTGATCTCGATGCGTGACGTGATGTTGCCTTCCGCCGCCTCCAGCCGGCGCAGGCTGCGCGTGGCCCCGCGTGCCACGCGCGCCGTGCGGCCAAAGCGCCCGTACCGCCCGCTGAACTGCGACATGCGATTGAGGAACAGCTCGATGGCGCGATCCGCAGCCGGCGGCAGTTGCCCGCGTTCAAGCACCGTGCGCAGCCGGATGATGTTCAGACCGATGGTCATGGCCGAGAGCGTGCCCTGCAGGTAGGCCTCGATGGTGGGCGTGGGCGTGGGGCCTGCATGGCGGATCAGCCGCGAGAAGCGGTCGGTATTGCGCCCGATCCATGACTGCGTGCGCGGCATGGGCTGGGCGGAGGCGAGGTGGCGCAGGTCATGTAGCGTGCGGTTGCGCATGCGCCAGCGTTCCTCGTCATTATCAAAGGGCAGCACCGCGCGGAAAATCAGCACTGCAAAGCCGATGCTGCACAGCAGCGCGAAGGAGGCGTTGAAATAGGCGATCTCGTTGAGGCGCGTCTGGTTGCCCGGTCCCACGAGGTTGGGCAGGAACAGGCAGTAGGACGCCGCAGCCCCTGCCGTGGCCGGGTTGCGCGCGGCAAGCCCGCCCGCGATCATGGGCAGGGCAAGGACGGCTGCCAGCATCTCGAACTCGGCCGGGCGCGGCAGGAACAGAAGCACCAGAAAACCCGAGACCAGAACTGCCCAGCACGCACCACGCAGGAAGTTCATGGTGCCCACCACCGGGTTCTCGCGCGTGGCGAACAGGCCGCAGGTCACCGCGACCATGGTGATGAAGCCGATGCCGTTGGCCCAGGCCGTCACCTCCCATATCAGGGCGGACGCGCCAATGGCCACGGCGGCGCGGATGCCGTTATAGGCGGCTTCCTTGAAGTCGCGATGCGCCTCGATGCGGAAATGGAAGTGATCGCCGCGGATCTCGTGCTGGCTGGCATCGAATTCGGCAATGGCCTGCTCAAGTTCGCCCAGCAGTTCATCAAGCGCATTGTGCAGGATGCGGCAGTTCAGCAGGTCGTCCACCTCGGCGGTCTCGGTGGTGGGCTCCATGCTGATTTCATGGCTCAGCGCGTCAATAATGCGCTGGCGGCACACGCCGCGCAGGTCCTGCAGGTCCTGCTGGATGTGCGGAATTTCTGCATCGTTCTCCAGCCGCGCGGGCACGCCAAGCAGGAAGGTGCGGGTGAGCAGCGAGGTCTCGGTAAACTGCTCGTTGGTGGTTTCCAGCGCCTTGATGCGCGCCATCATACCCAGGCCCCGTGAAAGCAGCACCGACACGGCCGCCAGGGCCGCGCGCGCGTGGTCGCCTTCATGCCCGTGCGGGCCCATCTCGACTTCACTGAACTCGATCTGGTCGTTGATGCTCAGGATGGTGCCGAACAGCGCGCGCGAGCGCACGAAGGCCGCGTCATCGCCCGCGAGCAGGTTGGCTACGGCATCGGTGGAGCTGCCCAGCGCCATCTGGATCTTCTGGCGCATGTTGCGCCGCGCGCTTGAGGCGAGGTTGTGCGCGAACAGCACCGCCACCAGCGTCTCGCACGTAATGCCCAGCACGATATAGGACGTGCGTGACATGGTGATCATGAAGATGTTGTCAGGGTCGCGCGTGGCAGCCAGCGCAATGATGGCGCAGGTATAGCCCGAGAGCACCAGCGCATAGGAGCGGAAGTTCCGCACCAGGGTCGCGCACATGCAGCACAGCCCGATCCATATGCTGATGGCGGGAAAGAACAGCCATGGTGCCTGTGGAAACGAACAGACCAGAATCACCGCGCTGATTGCCCCGATGGCGGTGCCCACCAGTCGCCACCGCGCCTTGGAAAGGCTCTCCCCGCGCGAGCCCTGGGCCACGATCCATACGGTCATGGCGGCCCATGGCGGGTCATCAAGTTCCATCCACATCGCGATCGTCAGCGCCATCAGGGCCGCGACCGTGGTGCGCACGGCAAAGCCGAGCGCTTCAGGCGTGGGGGCGTAGAGCCATTTCAGGCCGCTCATGCGCGCATAGCCAGGCGCGCGGATGGTGGGGAAATGCTTTCCGCTGAAAAGGCGGGTCAGGAAAGAGGGCAGAAGATTGAGGTCTGCAGGCACGATATACGGCTTCCGGCGGCAAGGGGCCCCATACCCATAGCCCATCTTGGCATAACGTAATGGTGTTGCGAGTGCATATCAGGCATCGGCTTTCCTCGTGACGGATTATGTCACGGCAGGGCCGAGGCGGGTGGCTGCCAGGCGCAGGTCGTTGACGAAGCGGTCATATTCGCGCGCCCGCGCCGCTTCATCGGGCAGGCGCAGCAGGTAGGAGGGGTGAACCGTTACGAGTCCGTCCGATCCATCCTCCAGCGGAATAATGCGCGAGCGCTCCCGGCTGATGGTCACGGCACGCCCAAGCAGCGCCGAGGCCGCCGTAACACCGAGCATGACCACGACTGCCGGGCGGATGATCCGCCGCTCTGCGGCAAGCCACGGGGCGCAGGCGGCAATTTCCGCCGGGCCTGCCTTTTCATGGATGCGGCGCGTGGGCGTGCGGCGGAATTTGAAATGCTTGACCGTGTTGGTCACGTAAGCGTCATCGCGCCCGATTCCGGCTTCAAGCAGGGCGCGGTCGAACAACTGCCCCGCCGGGCCGACAAAGGGGCGGCCCGCGCGGTCTTCAATATCGCCGGGCTGTTCGCCCACGAACATCATGCGCGCGGCCTCCCGGCCTTCGCCAAACACGGTCTGGGTGGCATGGGCCGCCATGGGGCAGATCAGGCATGTTTTTGCCGCCAGCGCCACCGCGCGTAGCGACGTGATGCGGGCAATATCGAGGTCGGGCACCATGGGCAGGGCGGGCGGCGGCAGGCTGGTCGGGTCAAGTGGCCGGGGTGCCTGGCCGGGGGCTTCATGCAACATTTCGTGACCGGTCCAGCGCAGCGTGCGGTCCGGCATGTCAAGCTGCCAGGGCGCGAACGAGCGTTGCAGGGTCAGGAACCGCGCATTGCTCTCGGGCACAAGGCTGAGCGTGTCCACATGGGCCTGATAGGAGGATGTGCCATCATGGCGCGAGAGGGCCGCACGGATATCATCGCGCAGGTGCCGGGTTTGCGCGAGCACGTCCGCCTTCGCTGCCGCCATGCAGGCTGCCGCCTCTTCGTCGGTCGGCATGCCCATGAGGTGATCATAAACCAGCGTGTAGGCGAGGGCGAAGCGGTCGGGCAGGGCGGATTGCACCATAATGGCCGCAAGTTCCATGACTGCGCGCGGCACGGTAAACCGCGCGGCAGCCGGGTCTGGCGCAGGCAGGGCTGCGGATTCGGGATGGGGTGCGATCCGCCACGTAATGTCGGCTGGCGGGGTGCGGCGGCCAGCAAGGCTGCGCGTGGCGGATCGCCAGCCCGTGAAGTCGGCTTCATGGGCAAGCGTGACGGTTATATCAGGCATGGTGGCGGTCTCATCGCGGTGGCGGGCAGGCGCGGCAGCGCCCGCGCGGTATCAGACAAGGCCCATGGCCCGCGCGCTGCGCCACATCATGTAGAATGCCACGATAAAGATCAGGCATGCAAAGATCAGCCGCAGGCGTTGCGGCTGGCGGCCCAGTCTGCGTGCCGCCTGTGTGCCGCCCAGCCCGCCCGCCATGCCGCCTGCCACCAGTATGGCCGCCATGGGCAGGTCAATCATTCCGGCTGCGGCATAGCTGACCGATGTGGTCAGCCCGAAGGCGCACACCGCCACCAGCGAGGTGGCAATGGCGTTGAGCATGGGCATGCCCGTTGCTGCCAGGAGTGCTGGCACGATCAGGAAGCCGCCGCCAATACCGAAGAAGCCCGAGCAGAATCCTGTCGCCACGCCATAAAGCAGTACGGGCGCCACGCGGGTGTGCCCGGCGGGGGCGGGGGGCTGCACACCCGTGCGGCAGCCACGCGCCATCAACCCGCCAACGCCCATCATGACCAGCGCGAACAGGAACAGGAGGTGCTGCCCGTTGATGACCTTGCCGCACGCGGCCCCCACCAGCGCGCCGCCCACGCCCGCGCTGGCGAACAGACCGGCACATTGCCACCGTACGTTGCCGGCCCGGGCATGGCTGGCAAGGTTGAACAGCGCATTGACCGTGACGGCAAGGGCACTCGTGCCAATGGCGCGGTGCGGGTCGGCCATGCCTACCACGTAAAGCAGCAGCGGCACGGCCAGGATGGAGCCGCCGCCCCCCACAAGCCCGAGCGTGAAGCCAATGATGCCGCCGCTGCCCAGCCCGAGGGCCGCCTGCGTCAGGTCAGTCATGGCGCGGGCTGCCGGGCATCGGGTGCTGGCGTGGGCGGCTGTGGATCATGCGGTCAGTCCGGTTTGTGGCATGCGGAGCCTGATAAATGGTTTATCTATTTAATATATAATGTATGTATTTTATCAAGTGCCATATTCGCCGCATGCGGCAGGTTGCTGTTGCGCAGGGCCTGGATATGGTACAGCAGGCGCATAAACCGCCAGCCGAGAGGAAGCACCCCATGCCCAAAATGCCGAGAACACGCGACGTGGCCGAAAGCCTTGTGCAGCGCCTGCGGCTTCTGGCCCAGCCGCAGAGACTCATGGTGCTGGCCTGCCTGCTTGAGGGCGAAAAGAGCGTGGGCCAGATCGAAAGCGAGACCGGTATCGGCCAGCCCACCCTGAGCCAGCAGCTTGCGGAACTCAGGCGCGCCGAAATTGTTGTAACCCGCAAGGAAGCCCGACAGGTCATTTACAGTATTAAGGATAGTCTGGAGGCAATGCGCGTGCGTCTGATCTGTGCTGTCTGCGATCCGGATTTTGACATGGAGCGCCTGGCCGGACTGGTGCGCCGGGGTAACGCGGACAAAAGCCCGGCCAAGGATGAGTCGGCGGCCTGCTTCGCCCGTATATATATGGAATCGTGACGGCGCGGTTGAAGGGTGTGTTGCCCTTCAACATATTGACAGAATTAATAAAAGTTTTTCCGGTATGCCGCATTTTGTTCAAAATGGCGGCATGTGCCGAAGCATCCTGCAAAAATCGCTACGCCAAAAACGTCCATATGATGGCGGTCGGTCGGGTGGGGGCGTGTTTGAGGCACGTTTTGAATCAATTTTATACAAATAAATGCTTTTCAGGGGTGGCGTTATTTAATACTGGGTATTCCATATAATATAAGAGGTATAGGTAATCAGAATAAGCGTGTGCCAATCAATGTTCAGTATTGTATTCAATGATCTGTCCGTATATGTAAACGTAATGAAGGATCGTGAATAAATCACGAAATTTGATTGTAAGTTAAAGAGGCGCAAAAACCATGTCTGATACTGAGCAGGATTTCTCGTGTCTGGAACTGACCGCGCAGATCGTGTCGGCACATGTTTCCAATAACAGTGTCGGCGCTGATGTGCTGCCAGATCTGATCCGTAATGTTTACACGGCATTGTCAACCGTGGGGCGCCCGGCGGAAGAGCCTGAAAAGCTTCAGCCCGCCGTGCCCATCAAGCGCTCGGTGTTCGCCGACTACATCGTCTGCCTCGAAGACGGCAAGAAACTCAAGATGCTCAAGCGCCATCTGCAGAGCGCCTATGGCATGACCCCCGACCAGTATCGTGAGCGCTGGGGCCTGCCTGCGGAATACCCCATGGTCGCCCCCAACTATGCCGAACGGCGCTCGAGCCTTGCGCGCGAGATCGGGCTTGGCCGCAAGATCACCGCAGCCTCCGCCGCGGCGGCAGCATCGGATGCCGGTGGGGCGGAAAGTGGCCGCGGGCGCCCGGGCCGCCGCCGCAAGGCATGATACGGGCCTGTTTTTACGTTTGATCCTGTCTTCGGTATGGGCGGTATTCATGGTATTGCCCTAAGCATGGATACCAGCCCCGATCTGTCTGTGCATGCCACGTCACGCCGCCGCCAGCTTCTGCTCTGGCGGGGGAGTGCCGTGGCTTTTTTTGTTCTTGCCTGCCTGCTGGCCGTAAGCCGCTCGGGTGGCCTGGCCGGTCATGCCCCGCACATTGTGCATCTCAAGCTTGCGGGGGTCATCGGCACGGATGAGCATGAAAATGTCGAGGCGCTGAAAAAGGCGGCGGATGATGCCTCGGTCAAGGGGCTGGTGCTTGAAGTCAACAGCCCTGGCGGTGCCGTAACCGGCGGCGAGGTGCTGCATGATGCCGTGGCGGCCTTTGCGCGGCGCAAGCCGGTCGTGGTCTCCATGGGCAGCGTTGCGGCCTCGGCGGGGTATATGGTGTCGGTCCCGGCCAGCCGCATTTTCGCCAACCGCTCCACCCTGACCGGCTCGATTGGCGTGCTGCTGGAATCGCCCGATGTGTCTGGCCTGCTCGAGCGGGTGGGCGTGCATGTGGACCAGCTTGTATCCGGCCCCATGAAAGGCCAGCCTTCCGCCGTGCAGCCACTCTCGCCGCAGGGGCGCGAGATGTTGCAGGGCGTTATTGCCGATCTCTACGGTTTTTTTGTTACCGTCGTGGCGCAGGACCGGCACATGAAGCCCGAGCGCGTGCGTGAGCTGGCCGATGGCCGCCCCTATACCGGCCAGCAGGCGCTCGGGCTTGGGCTGGTTGACCAGATCGGCTCGCTTGATGATGCGCGGCAGTGGCTGCTCCAGACCACGCATCTGCCCGATGATGCGCCCATGACCGACATCGGGCCGCAGGCCACCCGTGTGAACTGGCGGCACTGGATTGCGGGCGTGCTGTCCGGCGTGCCGGGTGCGGAAATGCTGTTGAAAGAAAGTAGTATGCTTGACGGGGCCGTTGCGATCTGGAAACTATAATTTCTCGTTTAATTTGAGGGGAACAGGATGACCAGATCGGAATTGATTGCCGAGCTTGCCGCAGCCCGACCCCATATCCCGTTGCGGGATGTGGAACGTATCGTTCAGGTCATCTTTGCTGAAATCAGCAATGCCCTGATGCACGGCGACCGGGTGGAACTGCGTGGCTTTGGCGCGTTTACCGTCAAGAAGCGCGATGCCCGCACCGGGCGCAATCCCCGCACGGGGGAGAGCGTGTCGGTGGATGAGAAGGTCGTACCCTTCTTCAAGGCAGGCAAGGAACTGCGCGAACGCGTCAATTCAGCCCCCGTTGCCGACTGAACGCGGCGGCGGATCTGCTGTTTTTTTAATGCCGCACGGCAAATGGGGAAGGAAGAGGCTTGCGGAAGCCGCCTTTTGAAAAGGGCGGCATTCTTTCAGGCTTTTGGCAGAAACCACCCTGAAAACGTTCCGCGCGATGGCACGCCATGGTGCCACGCAGGCTGGGCAGGCAGTCGCATGGCGGCGCCTGGCATGCATGCGTCACCCGGCCGGAATGAACCGGCGCGGGCGATACTGCGGGTGCTTAGTGGCGGGCGTTGATTTCCGCGAGCAGGAAGTCACGGAAAACAGCCACGCGCTTTGATGTGCGCAGTTCCTCGGGGTAGACGAAGTAGGCATCTACCGTGGGCTGCGGCACCTCGGGCAGGATCTTGACGAGGTTGGGATACTGCGATGCCGCATAAAGCGGAATCGAGCCAATGCCGATGCCAGCCGCGATGGCGCCCGCCATGGCGGCAAGGCTATTGACCTCAAGGCGGGCCTGGCGGCGCTCATCGGATGGCACGCCGGTTTCGGCCAGCCAGTTGATGTGCGGCACGGGTGGGTGATACCCCCCGAACAGGATCAGCTTGTGGGCATTGAGCTCTTCCAGCGTGCGCGGCGTGCCATAGTCGTTGAGATACGACTGCGAGGCATAGATCGGCAGCGGGAAGTCGGCGAGGTGCCGCTGGATCAGGTCCGGCTGGCGGGGCGGATGCATGCGCACCGCCACGTCGGCCTCGCGCATGCCCAGATCGAGGTCGTTATCTTCCAGGATCAGGGTAATCGAAATATCGGGGTTGGTTTCCATGAACCGGTGCAGCCGTGGCGTGAGCCAGCAGGTGCCAAAGCCGGTTGTTGTCGTAACCCGTAGCCGACCGGCTGCCTTTTCCTTGCTCTCCGTCAGCAGGGACTGGGTCATGGCGAGCTTGGAGAAGACTTCCCGAACCGTCTGGTTCAGCGTCTCGCCCTGCTCGGTCAGGATCAGCCCCCGGGCATGCCGGTGGAAAAGGGGAACCTGCAGCGCTTCTTCCAGGGCTGAAATCTGCCGCGATACCGCAGACTGGCTCAGGTTAAGCACGTCGCCGGCATGGGTGAAGGACCCTGCCTCGGCTACAGCATGAAATATCCGGAGTTTATCCCAGTCCACGCGTTGACTCCGCTTTCTATCTTATAAAGGGCGCGCCAAATGTTATGACACTAAGGGCTTGTGGTGAAGGAAATGCTGGAGCAGGTCAAGGACTCATGCAGTCCTTTACTGACCTGTGGCAAGAAAGCGCTCGGCCTCGAGTGCGGCCATGCAGCCGGTGCCCGCGGCGGTCACGGCCTGCCTGTATATCTTGTCCTGCACGTCACCTGCGGCAAATACGCCTGGCACCGAGGTGCGTGTGCTACCCGGTGTCGTGGCGATGTAACCGTCCGTATCAATGGCTACGACATCACGAAAAATTGTGGTGTTCGGGGTATGGCCGATGGCAACGAACACGCCATCCACGTCGATATGTGTGGTCTCGCCCGTGACCGTGTCGCGCAGGTCCGCCCCCGTGACCACTGCGGGTGTGCCGCTGCCGGTAATGCGTTCGACCGCCTTGTTCCACAGCACCGAGATCTTGGGGTTGGCATGCAGCCGGTCCTGCAGGATCTTTTCCGCCCGCAGGGTGTCGCGGCGGTGGATCAGGGTCACGTGGCTGGCGTGGTGGGTGAGGTAAAGGGCTTCCTCCACTGCGGTGTTGCCGCCGCCAATCACGGCCACGCGCCTGCCACGATAGAAAAAGCCATCGCATGTGGCGCAGGCCGACACACCCGCACCCTGGAATTCCTTCTCACCCGGCACGCCAAGCCACTTGGCCTGTGCCCCCGTGGCGATGATGACGCTGCGCGCCTCGTACACCGTGCCGGAATCGCCCGTGGCGTAAAAGCGGCCGCTGCCGTCCTTGCGGGTGAAATCGCACGAGACGATGATGTCATCCATCATGCGCGTGCCGACATTGCGGGCCTGCTCGGCCATCTGCTCCATCAGTTCCGGCCCCTGTATGCCCTTGGCGAAGCCGGGATAGTTCTCGACATCGGTGGTGATCATGAGCTGGCCGCCGGGTTGCAGCCCCGCCACGAGGACGGGTGAGAGACTGGCGCGCGCGGCATAGATGGCGGCGGTATAACCGGCGGGACCCGCGCCGATGACAAGCAGGTCGGTGGAAACGGTCTGGGGCATGAGATCGGTAAAACCTATCGTATCGTCATAATTTCCTTTGGTATGGTCGTCCACTGGCGTCCGTGCAAGGGTTGGAGTAGAAAGTGCTTCATTATCGTGGCACCCGGTCCGGTGGGGTGCCCCTTTGTCGAGAGATGGAATGTGCATGGCGGAACGGATGGCTGATCTGGATGCGATTGATCGTCGGATTGTGGCCGAACTTCAGCTCGATGGCCGCATGACGAACGTGGAACTGGCGCGGCGTGTCGGCATTTCCGCCCCCCCATGCCTGCGCCGCATGCGCAGGCTTGAGGAGGACCATGTGATCCGTGGCTACCATGCCGATACCGATGGCGCGCGGCTGGGCTGGTCGATCACGCTTTTTGCCCTGATTGGCTTGGATAGCCAGAAGGAAACCGTACTTGCCGCTTTTGAAGCACAGGTCTCGGCCTGGCCGGAAGTGCGTGAGTGCCATATGATTCGCGGTGGCGGCGACTTTCTGGTGCGGCTCGTGGCGCGTGACGCAACGCATGAAAACCTGCTGACCCGCCAGTTGACCGAAGCCACCCACGTGGTGCGCGTGCAGACACTCCAGACCATCCGCACCAGCCTCAACCGTCCCGGCGTGCCTGTGTAAGGGTGGCTGCGTGAGGGTGAAGGACAGCCCGCGCCCCTGGCTGTGCCTGTTTGGCCTGCTGGCCTGCCTGCGGCTGGCGGTGGCAGCTTTCCTGCCGCTTTCGCCTGATGAAGCCTATTACCGCATCTGGGCGCTGGCGCCAGCGGCAAGCTACCTTGACCACCCGCCCATGGTGGCGGTGTGGATCCGGCTGGGCATGGCGCTCGGTGGCGATGACCCGTTGGGCGTCAGGCTGGTGGGCGTGCTGGCAGGGGCAGGGGTTTCCTTTTTCGTGTTCCGGGCGGTGCGTGACCTGCTGCCGGGTACTGCGCCCGCGCTGGCCTGGCGGGCCTGTGCGCTGTTGCAGGCAACGCTTGCGGTGGCCATCCAGTCCATTGTCATGACGCCGGACATGCCGGTGTTTTTCTTCCTGTCCGTGCTGCTCTGGGCCATGGGGCGCCTCGTGGCCGGAGGGGGCGCGCGCTGGTGGCTTGTGGCGGGTCTTGTGGCGGGGCTGGCCTTTGACAGCAAATACACCGCCGTGCTGCCCGTGGCGGGCATTGGCCTGTGGTGGGCGGTCCTCGCCCTGTGGCGGCGCGTGCCGGGGCAGGGGCGGCACTGGGCCGCGATTGCAGCCGGGCTGGCGCTGGCCGTGCTGTGCGCAACGCCCGTGCTGTGGTGGAACGCAACGCATGGCTGGGTCAGCTTTGCCCGCCAGGGTGGCCGCACGGCAGACTGGCACCCGGCAAAGGCCTTTCAGTTTTTGACCGAACTGCTGGCCGGGCAGGTGGGGCTGATGACGCCGGGCATTACCGCGTTTTTTGTGTGGGGACAGGTGCGTGCATGGCGGCAGGCACGGCAGGCGCCCGGTGCGGCCCTGCTGGCCTGTCTGGTCGCCGTGCCTGCCTGCGTGTTCGTGCAGCATGGCATAGGCGACCGGGTGCAGGCGAACTGGCCGGTGGTCCTGTATCCGGCGCTGGCCGTGGCCACGGCGCTGGTGGGCTGGCGCTGGGGGCGCTGGGCGGTTGGCGGCGGGCTGCTGGTTGGTGCGCTGGTATATGGGCAGGCGCTGTTTGCCCCGCTGCCCCTTTCTGCCCATACCGATGTGGCGTTGCGGCAGATGGCGGGGTGGCGCGCGCTGGCGGCGGATATTACAGCCGTGGCCAGACCGGGCGAATTCGTGGCCGCGTGTGATTACGGCACGGCAGCGGAACTGGCCACGGTGCTGCCCGGCCGCACCGTGGTGGGCATGGAGCCGCGCTGGGCATTGTTCAACCTGCCCCATGACGTGACGGGCGGGGGCATTATGGTCTGCAATCCGCGCCGCACGTTTGATACGGATGTATTCGCCACCATGGACAGGCTGGGCACGGTCATGCGCGGGCGCGGGGGGCGTGTGGCCGAACCGGTTGGCCTGTATCGCGTGCAGTTGCGTCCTGACCTGTCAGCCGCCCAGCGCCAGACAATGGCGCGCCTGCCGGTAGCGGGTGGGTAAGGTCGTCATGCGCGCCATGTAAACGGGCGGCATGGAAGAGAGGGTGACAGCGAGCATGGAATATGAACCTGTAGGCGTGCTTCAGGCAGATGTTTTAATGAGTGGTCCATCCTCCTTGCGCAAGGACTACAAGAAGTGGTTTATTGCCAATATATCCAACAGAATTAAAGCATTACAGCATGCGTTAAATACGTGTGATCGTACGAACAAGATAGACCTTGATTACAGTCACGGTTCAGTCGCGCGTTTGAGTGACTGGCTGTCGCAGCATGTCGGGTCAGTATGTCTGAGCGAGCAGGAACGTGAAGAAATAAGGCAGCAACAACCGTTCCCGATAGCCGTGCCAGAATCAGTTCTTTCTTCTGCAACGGAATCATTGGCATTTGATGTAGGCGTCTATCTGGGAGAAGTTTTATGCAAACAATATCCATGGGTCGCCTGGCAGCAGGTTTCCACTGGCAAAAGAAATTATTTTTACGGGCAGATGGTATTGAGCGGAATAAATGCAGTCAAAGTCTGCCCCATGCATATTGTAGCAGTATTCTGCATCGGGGTTAAGGAAGGCGATTATACGGATGGAAAGAGACTGCTGAGCCTGTTCGACAGATGGGAGCAGAATGCACGAAAAAACAGGCCTGCCGCGTGAGATGTCGCGCCTGCCAGGGCTGTAGTGCCACCTGAAAAGCCAATCCGGAGCAGACTGTGCCAGCCTCAGTCAGCCACGGGCAATGCCTGGCGCACCTGTTCGAGCATGGCCTTCATGCGGAAGGGTTTTTCCAGCAGGGGCAGGGGGGCGTAGCCTGCCAGCCGGTCGGGGTCGCCGCTCATCACGATCACATGGCTGCCGCGCGCGCGGGCAGCGGCAATAAAGGCATCAGGCTCGCCATCGGGCAGGGTCAGGTCCACCAGCGCCAGCGTGCAGGGGCGGGTTTCAAGCGCATGCATGGCATCGGCCACGCTGGGGCATATGGTGGCAGTGATGCCGTCGCTTTCCAGCATGGTGGCGACCAGTTCGGCAATCATGGCCTCGTCTTCAACAATCAGGGCGGTGCGGGCGGTCATGACAGGAGGCTTTCGGCCCGATGGCGGGGGGCGGTATCGGTCGTGCGGGTTTGCGGGGCCAGTGGCCACGGCGCGATGCCGCGGGCTGACAGGGCCAGGGCGCCGAGTTCGGGCAGGCCGGGGCTGAAGGCGGCCGGGCGGGCATGTACCTGCTCAAGGTCGAACCAGTCCACCGCATCCGCGTCATCGCCCGCGTGGATGTCGGTCCAGCCATTGTCGTGGCATTTCACGGCCACGATCAGGTAGTGAAAGCGGATATGGCCCTTGCCATCACGATCGATCAGGTCAAAGGCGGTCAGCGTGCCTTCGGCATGGGTGGTGAAGCCGGTTTCTTCGCGCAGTTCGCGCGCGGCGGCATCAAAACAGGTTTCGCCATACTCGATGCGCCCGCCGGGAAAGCCCCACAACCCCTGATCGGGCGGATTGCGACGGCGCACGAGCAGCATGCGCCCCTTGCGCACGATGATGGAAAGAACGGCCCCGGCCAGTGTCATGTTATCGGACATGGATGAAATATATCGGATCGTGGCGCGGCATCCATGCCTGTACGGGACCGGAGTGTTCCCGATTGCGTGATCGCGCCACTGCGGGGCGGTATGCCGGGTCTATCGATGGAGTACGATGTGCGCCCGGCAGCGCGGCGTGCCATAGATGCCAACGATGGTATTCCCTTCGGGATGGGCCTCGAAAACCATGGGGAAGGCCGCCCCCGAGGGCTGTTGCAGCAGGGTCTCGGCATGATAATGGGCGTATCCCTTTTCCGGCTGGCCCCGCAGCGGCACGGAGCCATCAGCAGGGGTGAAGGTCAGGGTTTTCGAACCGACCTGGAAAGTGGAGGTGTCACGCGTCACGTCGGTGCAGTTGCCCTTGTCGGTCACGAGCTGTCCGGTCCACAATCCTTTCGGGTCGTGCAGCGCATCGGCTGAGGCGGGGGGCGCAAAGGCAAGGATGCCGGCCAGGCCAAGGGCCACCACCGCTGGCCGCACGAGGCATGCAATCATGAAAACGGACCTCTGGTTCAGGTTTTGGAACGCGGCAGGCGACATGGGCCTGCCTGATGCCTTATATTGTGCTATCTGCGCCCGAAAGACTATCCCACCCTTGCACCGGGTCGCCCGTTCATGCTGGAAGCCCTGTGTATCGATAATGCCGCGACCGAAAGACACATGATGAACGACACCGTGAATACAGCCCCCCCACCGGCAGGACTTGATGAATCCCTGCATGAAGACCGGATCCTGATCCTGGACTTCGGCAGCCAGGTCACGCAGCTGATTGCCCGCCGCGTGCGCGAGAGCGGGGTGTATTGCGAAATCTGGCCATATTCCAGCACGGCCGAGCGGATTCGGGCCTTTGCGCCCAAGGGCATCATCCTGTCAGGCAGCCCGGCCAGCGTGCTTGACGAGAATGCGCCCACCATCCCGCCGGTGGTGTTTGAACTGAACGTGCCGGTGCTGGGCATCTGCTACGGGCAGCAGGCGATGTGCCGCATGCTGGGCGGTAAGGTCGAATCATCCGAACACCGTGAATTCGGCCGCGCGCATATCGATATCATCAAGGACTGCGCGCTGTTTCGCGGCACATGGGCGCGCGGTGGGCGCGAGCAGGTGTGGATGAGCCACGGTGACCGCGTGACCGCGCTGCCGCCCGGCTTCCAGGCCGTGGCCGTGAGCGAGGGCGCGCCGTTCGCCATCATCGCCGATGAAGGCCGCAGGCTCTATGGCGTGCAGTTCCACCCCGAGGTGGTGCACACCCCGCATGGCGCGGCCCTGCTGCGCAACTTCACGCATGGCGTTGCGGGGTGCCGGGGCACCTGGACCATGGCGGGCTTCCGCGACATGGAGATTGCGCGCATCCGCCAGCAGGTGGGCAAGGGGCGGGTGATCTGCGGGCTTTCGGGGGGCGTTGATTCCTCGGTGGCCGCCGTGCTGATCCATCAGGCCATTGGCGACCAGCTGACCTGCATTTTCGTCGATCCGGGCATCCTGCGCGCGGGTGAGGCGGATGAGGTGATCCGCACCTTCCGTGACCGCTTCAACATCCACCTGATCCACCGTGATGCCTCCGACCTGTTCCTCAATGCGCTTGAGGGCGTGAGCGACCCCGAAATCAAGCGCAAGACCATTGGGCGCCTGTTCATCGAGGTGTTCGAGGAAGAAGCCGCCAAGCTTGGCGGCGCCGAGTTCCTGGCGCAGGGCACGCTCTACCCCGACGTGATCGAGAGCGTGAGCTTTACTGGCGGCCCGTCGGTTACCATCAAGTCGCACCACAACGTGGGTGGCCTGCCCGAGCGGATGAAGATGCAGCTTGTCGAGCCGCTGCGTGAACTGTTCAAGGATGAAGTGCGCGAACTCGGCCGCGAGATGGATATTCCCGAAGCGATCGTGGGCCGTCACCCGTTCCCCGGCCCGGGGCTGGCCATCCGTATTCCCGGTGCCATCACGCGCGAGAAGCTGGCCCTGCTGCGCCGTGTTGATTCGATCTTCCTGGAGGAGATCCGCTCCGCCGGGCTGTATGACGCCATCTGGCAGGCTTTTGCCGTGCTGCTGCCCGTGCGCACCGTGGGTGTGATGGGTGACGGCCGCACCTATGATTACGCCTGTGCCCTGCGTGCCGTGACCAGCACGGATGGCATGACGGCGGATATCTATCCGTTTGACATGTCTTTCCTCAATCGCGTGGCCGGGCGTATTGTCAATGAAGTGCGGGGCGTGAACCGCGTGACGTATGACATTACGTCCAAGCCGCCGGGAACGATCGAGTGGGAATGATTTCCACAAGGTTCTGAAATAACCTGCCCCTTCCTCCAACCGGCATGCCCGTTGGAGGAAGGGGGATGAATAAGGTCGGCCGCAGATGGGCTTTTGACGGTATTTCCTGGCTGGAAATATTGTATTGCCTATGCAAGCGCAGCAATTTTTACTTCTTGCCATAAATAAAAGCTGGGAGGCAGGAGCGGCGACGGGATGGATGCCCTCCGCCCTGTATTTTACTGATCGGCTGAGCCCGGCTGTTCGATAATGATCCGCATGCCCCATGTCTTCCCGCCATCAGTTGTCGTGAGTGCGACCTGATAGGTGCCGTTATTGGGAATAATGATGTGGTCGAGTGGCGTATCTGTTGAGGGCCAGGTGATATTCTTGTCATCATAATGCTTTAACGACACCGTCATCGGCGCAACCGGTGCCGCCGTGATTCCGCTGATGATGGCTGCTTTCTGGATGTCTTTGGGCAGCAGGGTTTCGATTGCCCTGATGTCGATATCACCACCACGGTTGGAGGGCAGGCTCAGGATGGCGGAAATGCAGGTTTCGTATTCCTTGTAGCTCTCGCTTGTGCACGGTGTCTGAACGGTCGTGCTGGCCTGTGTTCCATCGGGAAGCTTCACGTCCGTTGCATGCGCATGGCCCGTCAGCAGAAGTGCCGGAACAAGGGCAAAAAAGCTTTTACGCATAATATCAAGACACCTTAAGGGAGATTTGGACAACACTCACGATCCTGATCATTACTCCAGATTACCTCTTCTGCACAGGATATGATGGGGCGGCATCGGCAGGTTGATACACTATTTCATGATAGCGCATGCTCCTTGCAAAAAATGGCTTTCATGCGCGGGGCCGGTGGTCGGACCTCGGGCATGGGTGGATGGAGCAGTATAATTTACATGATTTTAATAATATCATACAGCCTGCCTGCCAGCACATCGCGCCAGATATTATCCTATGTCATTGAAAATATTAATTAAATGATGGTAGGTAAGATTATTTCCATTACCGGATAAAAATCAATAGAGTTACAATTCAAGAAAACCGTATGATATAATGCAATGCCGCCAGTGTATGAAGTCAGGGACCCGCGTATCATTAAAAAATAATTAAAGTTCATGTAATATGTCGTATTGAGGGATGCAGAGTTCTGTTGTCATGAAAAAAATTATGGTGGTGCCGCTTATTTTATTGTTGAGTGGATGTTATGGCGTTGGCTCCCAGAGGCTGGATCGTGATCAGCTTGACTATTCACAGGCGCTGATTGGTTCTTCCAAGCAGCAGACCCTCCTTAATGTTGTCCGCTTGCGGTATGCTGACACGCCCGGCTTCCTTGATACGACCCAGTTGATTTCCGGCTACCAGTTACAGCGCAATATTTCCATCGGGGTCGGTTCGGACTCCAACCCGATCAGGCCCGCAGGGACCATCGGGGCGCAGATACAGGAAAGCCCGACTTTTACATTCCAGCCCGTTACGGGCGATGCCTATGCGCAGAGTTTCCTGCGCCCGCTCCCCCCCGGCAGCCTGCTGCCTTTGGCCATGGGCGGCCTGCCCATCGATATCCTGTTCCGCCTGTCGGTCCAGTCGGTCAATCTTATCAATAACGCGGGCGCCATCGGGGGGGATCTTGGGCGCGGCTCGCCTGAATTCTTTGAACTGCTCTATGACCTGCGCCGGTTGCAGATTGCGGGCCTGCTCGGCATACAGCTTGAACATAGCGAGGAAATACCTGGAAAGACCCCGGCTTTTGACCGGGTCTTCCTGACGGTATCCTCAACGACCGACCCGATCCTGTCTGAAGTCGTGAAGGCGACGCGGCGGTTTTTTGCAATGGGCCCCAATGACGAGCGCGTGGAAGTCATCTACGGGGCAGGCAAGCCGCAACGCGGCCAGGTCCGGCTTCTTACGCGCACGATGCTGGGCGTTATGGGGCAGATTGCCTACCAGATCGACGTGCCGCAGGAAGATATTGATTCAGGGCGTACCCTGCCCAAAATCATTCTGGTCGGGCGCAATACAAAGCCGACCGTTTTTGTTCATGTCAGTAATGAGCGGCCAAAATCTTCTTTTGTATCAACAAAATACAATAACAAATTCTACTATATATCGGATACCGATTTCCCCAGCAAACTCGGGTTCACCATGCTGCAGATCCTGATGGAACTTTCAAAAACCACCAAAAACCCGGGCGCCGTGCTGACCATACCCGTAAATGGATGAAGCCGGTGGCCGCGCATGGTCAATGAAGCCTACGACATGCTGCGCTTTTTATGGGGCAAGGCACGCCCGGCGGATCAGGGCGGCAACACGGGTGCGCCCATCCATCCCCTTGTTGCGCATATGCTCGATGTGGCGGCGGTAGCGGTTCTGTGGCCCGGCAGCGGGCGGCTGGCGCTGGACCGTCGACAACTTGGCCTGCTCGTGGCGCTGCATGATATTGGCAAGGTCACGCCCGCTTTTCAGGCACAGGTTCCGGCCCACTGGCCCTGGCAGGCGCTCGGGCCGTTGCCCGATGCGGTGGTGGACTCACGACATGACGTGGATGGCCTGATCAAGGTAACGGGAGACGGGAAGGAAGTCTGGCTGCAATCGTTTTACTGTCTGATCTGGAAACGATGCGCCGGAGGGGCCTCCCGGTAACCCCTCATAGCGGTCCCGCCACAAGGGCGGTCCTACGGCTGGGAGAATAACACCGTGTCACGGCACATCGCTTCGCTGATATAGGCCACATCTGCGCGTATTTTCATCCTGTCATCCATGTTCAGCATGGATTTTGATTTCGCGAGCGCATGTGCGGAGATGAACCATCGGTCGCAGTGCGGTTTTCAAGCCATGTGTGTACGACCGGCATCCCATCTGACGTCCAGTGCCTCCGAGGGGCGTAATCGACATTTTGCAGCAGCCTGCTCGGTTCACTGGTCAGTAAACGGGCAGAATGGTTCTGGATTTCGTTACATTCAGCGCTTGGGCTGGTGCCTCTGTCAGTCCCTTGAGCATGTGTTCAAGGGCATTATCGCACTGGCAGCCTGACATGCTCGATAGATCAATCAGCACGCGCCCAGCATTGTCGCTCATACCGGCAGGCCAGACAGAAAGATTAGGCGGTTGGGATAGGATTTTTTGAATTTTTCTGATTTTTGGCCCGAGCCGCTGCCACTTTTTCCCGGAACTCCTCCATCAAGTCCGGCATCTGGATGACCGGCGGCTCGCTCATGTCCGGCGTGTCCGGATAATCGAACTTTTCCAGTTCGTCCTGACTGTATTCTTTCATCATTTTTTTCCAAGATTATGGCTGGAGATGCGCCTTGAGGCACCATATTGCTCCACAATGACCATGCATCCGCATGACCCTTTACAGGATCGACCCTATGCGCGCTTTCCTTCTTGTCAAGAATGACGTGTGGAAGAACCAGTCGCCCTGTCGGCTGCTGCCTTTCCCGTCGTTCCCGCTGCCGCTAACAGGAGTGTGTTCCCCACATGTGCGGCAATGAGCGGCATCCATGCTGGCATCTATTGTTCCGACAGCCGACATGAAGGCGCGCTTCGGTTCCGTTCTGAAAACATCCTGTAATCCGTCGCGTTGTGGCGCATACGCCCCGCAATGCGCGCTGTGTGGCAGCATGTTGTTTTCTTGTGGCCCTGAACCATCAGTGCCAGACTGCGCCCTTGCAAGCTCCGGCATGACAGAACCCCAGAGATGCCTTCTTGCTGGGGGATCCGGTTTCAGCCCCCTCCAGGGCGGGTGTCCATACCGCGTGCCTGTGCCGTAGAACAAAAGTCTGAACAGGGTGGAATAACATGAAGACCATTGGTTATGCCGCGCGTGATGCAAAGACCCCGCTGGCGCCCTATGCCTTCGAGCGCCGGGCGTTGCGTGATAATGATGTGGCCCTCGAAATCCTGTACTGTGGCGTCTGCCATTCCGACCTGCACCAGAGCCGTGATGACTGGAAGGACTGGGGACAAACCCTTTACCCCTGCGTGCCGGGGCATGAAATCATTGGCCAGGTCGTTGCCGTCGGCCCCAAGGTGACACGCCACAAGGTGGGTGATGCGGTTGCCGTGGGCACCATTGTCGATAGCTGCCAGCAATGCGACCAGTGCCGCCGGGGCGAGCAGCAGATGTGCCGCGAAGTGCCGACCCTGACCTATAACGGCCGCGACCGGCTCACCTGCGAAACCACGCATGGCGGCTACTCCAAGCACATCGTGGTGCGCGATGACTTCGTGCTGCGCCTGCCGCAGGGGCTTGACCCCTCCCGCGCGGGGCCGCTGCTGTGCGCGGGCATCACCGTCTATTCCCCGTTGCGCACGTGGAATGTGGGGCCGGGCAGCCGCGTGGGCGTGGTGGGCATTGGCGGGCTGGGGCATCTGGCCGTGCGGCTTGCGGCAGGGCTTGGCGCCACGGTCACGGTCATTACGCGCAGTGCCGCCAAGGCGGCGGAAGCCAGGGCGCTGGGGGCGGATCATGTCATCGTTTCCACCTCCGATGAGGCCATGAAGGCCGGGGCCTCATCGCTCGATGTCATTATCGACACCGTGCCGGTCTCGCATGATGTCTCGCCCTATGTCGCCCTGCTCGATGTGGAAGGGGTGCTGGTGATCGTGGGCAATCTTGGCCCGGTGCCCGCATTCAGTTCGCTGCCGCTGGTGCTGGGGCGGCGGCGCATTACCGGCTCGCCCGTGGGTGGCCTGCCGCAGACACAGGAACTGCTCGATTTCTGCGCGCGCAAGAACATCCTGCCCGATTGCGAGATCGTGCCCATGCAGCAGATCAACGAAGCCTTCACGCGTATGGACCGGGGTGATGTGCATTATCGCTTCGTCATCGACATGGCCTCGCTCACCGCAGCCTGACAGCAGGGCATGCCAGCAGGTGCCGCTTTTTTTTCACAGGCGGCACCGTGCCACTCACGCGGGCATGGCTTGCAGGGCAGGCCGTCATGGTTTAATTCCATCCGGACGGAATGAAACTACGGAGACCCCGCGCATGGCGCGCCCAAGAACCATTGACCGCGATAGGGTGCTTGATTGTGTCGAGCACCTCGTGCAGCGCGAAGGGGTTGCCGCCCTCACGCTCGATGCCGTGGCGCGCGAGGCGGGCATAACCAAGGGTGGGCTGCAATACTGCTTTGGCAGCAAGGATGACCTGATCACCGCCCTGATCGACCGCTGGATCGCGGTTTTTGATGCCCAGGTCAGCCAGAACATGCCACGCAACCCCGATGCCACCGATCGGGCGCGCGCCTACCTGCTGGTCGCCAGCCAGATTGATGAGGCCACGCAGGCGAGGATGGCGGGCATGCTCGTTACCCTCATGCAGTCCCCCAAACACCTGCACCGGGTGCGGGCGTGGTATGCACGCTGGTTCAAAGTGTGTAATCCGGCCTCTGCCGTGGCGCGTCGGGCCCGCACGGCGCTTTTTGCCGCCGAGGGGGCATTTTTTCTGCGCAGCACAGGGTTTATTGAAATGGATCAGGCGGAGTGGGAAACTGTCTTCGCTGATTTTGAGCAACTGGTCACGCCCCTGCAGGCCGGCACGGATTGACAAGGCCCCTGACTATTATATCGCCCACAGGTATGGATGAAATGAACAGCGAAAGTCGCCCTTCACGCAAGCAGGCCGGAACTTCCGGCTCCAACAAGACCGAATCCCGCCCCGATTCCGCTCCGGCGGCGGCTTTCAGGGGCATTGACAACAGCCTGACGCACACGATCTCCGCCGCCTGCAAATGGCTGATGGAACAGCAGAAGCCCGATGGCCATTGGGTTGGCTCGGTCGCCTCGAACGCCTCGATGGAGGCCGAGTGGTGCCTGGCCCTGTGGTTCCTTGGCCTTGAGGACCACCCCCTGCGCCCCCGCCTGGGCAAAGCCCTGCTGGAAATGCAGCGTGAGGATGGCTCATGGGGCATCTATTACGGCGCGGGCAATGGCGACATCAACGCCACCGTCGAATCCTACGCCGCCCTGCGCTCGCTGGGCTATGCCGCCGATGACCCCGCCCTGAGCCGGGCCGCCACATGGATTGCAAGCAAGGGCGGCCTGCGCAACGTGCGCGTGTTCACCCGCTACTGGCTGGCCCTGATCGGGGAATGGCCGTGGGAAAAGACGCCCAACCTGCCGCCGGAAATTATCTGGTTCCCCAACAAATTCGTTTTCTCCATCTACAATTTCGCGCAGTGGGCGCGCGCGACCCTGGTGCCGCTGGCCATCCTGTCCGCGCGGCGCTCGTCGCGCCCCCTGCGCCCGCAGGACCGGCTGGATGCGCTCTTTCCCGCAGGGCGCGAGAATTTCGATTACGAACTGCCCCCGCGTGACGGGCAGGACCTGTGGGCCACCTTCTTCCGCAAGACCGATCGCGCGCTGCACTGGTTGCAGACCAAATTCCTCAAGCGCAACACCATGCGCGAGGCCGCGATCCGCCACATGCTGGAATGGATCATCCGCCATCAGGATGCCGATGGCGGCTGGGGCGGCATCCAGCCGCCATGGGTCTATGGCCTGATGGCGCTGCATGGCGAGGACTACCAGTTCCATCACCCCGTCATGGCCAAGGGGCTGGCAGCGCTTGATGATCCCGGCTGGCGCTATGACCGGGGCGATGCAAGCTGGGTGCAGGCCACCAACAGCCCGGTATGGGACACCATGCTGGCGCTGATGGCCCTGCATGATGCCGATGCCGAGACCGATTTCACCCCCGAGATGGACAAGGCCCTTGGCTGGCTGCTTGAACGCCAGGTGCGCGTGAAAGGTGACTGGTCGATCAAGCTGCCGGATCTCGAACCCGGCGGCTGGGCGTTTGAATATGCCAATGACCGCTACCCCGACACCGATGACACCGCCGTGGCCCTGATTGCGCTCGCCGCCTGCCGCGACCGCGAGGAATGGAAGGGCAGGGGCGTCGAGGCCGCGATTACCCGCGGCGTGAACTGGCTCGTGGGCATGCAGAGCACCTGTGGCGGCTGGGGCGCGTTTGACAAGGACAACAACCGCGCATTGCTCTCCAAGATCCCGTTCTGTGATTTTGGCGAAGCACTTGACCCGCCGTCCGTCGATGTCACGGCGCATGTGCTCGAGGCTTTTGGCGTGCTGGGCCTGCCGCGTGACATGCCTGCACTCCAGCGCGGGCTGGCCTATATCCGCGCCGAGCAGGAACCCGATGGCCCGTGGTTTGGCCGCTGGGGCGTCAATTACCTCTATGGCACGGGTGCGGTGCTGCCCGCCCTTGCCGCCATTGGCGAGGACATGACCCAGCCTTACATTGGCAAGGCCTGTGACTGGCTCGTGGCCCACCAGCAGGAAAATGGCGGCTGGGGCGAAAGCTGTGCATCCTATATGGAGATCGCCTCCATCGGGCGCGGGCCGACCACGCCCTCGCAGACCGCCTGGGCGCTGATGGGGCTGATCGCGGCCAACCGCAAGCAGGACCATGAGGCCATCGTGCGCGGCTGCCGCTACCTGATCGACCTGCAGCAGGCCGATGGCCACTGGGATGAGAAGGAGTTCACCGGCACCGGCTTCCCCGGTTACGGGGTGGGGCAGACCATCAAGCTCGATGACCCGGCCCTGACAAGCCGCCTGCAGCAGGGCGCGGAACTCTCACGTGCGTTCATGCTGCGCTATGACCTGTACCGGCAGTTCTTCCCCATCATGGCGCTGAGCCGGGCCGCGCGCCTGCTTAAAAGCAGCACCTGAAGTAAAGGCAGGCGCATTTGAAATGCGCCTGCCCACCTGATTTTAAAAAACCAAAAAATCGCTACCTTAAATAAAACAGTGCTTTTTTATTTCTGTAATCCGTCTTTCCCGGTCGTAGCGGGGCTGGCTTCAATCTCAAGCGGCTTTGCTTTCATGGCGTCAGCGGTGGGCACACCCTGCAGGCGGATGGCCGCGATCTTGCGCAGGATCGGCTCCTTGGCGCGCGACAGGGCTGCTGTCAGCAGCCTGTCCATGCCGGTCTTGCGCAGGACAATCTGGGCATGTGGCGGCAGGTGCGCGATGACCAGATCGGCAAAACGGGCGATGATCAGTTCATCGGCAAGGATATCGAACGCGGCGGAAGAGGCGACCTGCCGGATGGTCTGCTCGATCAGCGGGCCATATTTTTCCAGCAGTTCGGACTCCCTGATGGACAGGGTTTTATCGCGCAGCCACTGGATCTTCTCTTGCGAGGCGTCGCTTCTGTAATAGTCTTTTACCCCTTCCTTCACCCGGCCCGTTTTTTCGGCCACGGAGGCGAACTTTGATTTCAGCCACCCCTTTTTGCCGCCGTTTTCAGGGGGCAGGGGGGCATCATTACCATCCGGGCCATTCTGCGCGGCATCAGTGTGTTCCTGGTCTGCTGTCATCATATTCTCCGACCGGGTGCTGCTATTGAGGGCACAGGTCTTGATAAAAGGATGGCCAATGCCTGCCGGATGGTCAGGCGTAAAGCCTGGTTTATTGACATCCATGGGCAGCTTTATCATAAGCACGGCCTCAATTCCTGCCCGTGAAAGAACCCGCCATGCGTTTTTCAGTTAAATCCCTGCGTTCCGGCCTGGTGCTGCTTCCCGTGCTGGCGCTGACCGCCTGCGGCGGCCCTTCGACAGGCGACATACAGACGGCTCTGGACAAGAGCATGAAGCAGGAACTCGACCAGGCGAACCACCTCAGCATGGAACTGATCGGTCGCCCCAACCCGCTTGTGTCGCAGACCCCGCAGGTCAAGGTTGTTGATAGCGACTGCCACACGAAGGAAGGTGATGACTCGATCTATACCTGCAAGATCACGCTGAAAAACGCGCAGGGCGACGTGCGCGAGGCGACCCTGCCGGTCAAGAAGGTCGAGGGTGAATGGGTTATTCTTAAAAACTGAAAAGATTGTTGAAAAATAACAGACGTTGTTGGGTGCCGCCTTTTCTTTAAGGCGGCGTTCCCTGTAAATGTTTAAAAATCAGTTCGTACCTGGTGTCACGCAGGCAAAGCTGCGGGCATCATCCATGTCGCCCTGCCCATCATAACGCGCAACGGCAGGCCAGGCGCAGAGCGGGCGGGTACGCACGACCTTCCCCCCTTCGACGCGGGCGGCAACAATCATGTCAGGCGCCTGCCCGTTACTGACCCAGCTATCGATTGCACCAAGCTTGCTGAAGGTGTCGCACCCGGCCCCGCCGTGGCAGTGCTCCATGCCGGGAATGGTGATGAGCCTGACCCCGTCACGGCCTGCAGCACCCGCGCGGCGCTGCACGGCCTGATAGTAGGTGGCGAGCTGCTGGGGGTTATGGCCGTCATTCCAGCCGATATAAAGCAGCAGCCTGCCGCCACGGGCCAGGAAGGGCGCAAGGTTGTCATCCACATGCAAAAGCGGGCCGACCTTGCGGGTGGCCTCCTGCACGTCGGTATCCCATTTCAGGGTGGTCCAGTCCCAGTCCGGGTTCTGGAAGGCTGCATATCTGAACAGGTCGAGCGCTACGGGGAAGGCCTTGCCATCAGCCGAGAAACCATCCTCGCTGCCCTTGGCCGGGCCGGGGAAGATGACCGTATGCGTCTGCGGGTCAACGGGGCCCTGATAGATGTTACGGGCTGCGCGCACTTCATCGGCGGTCAGGCAATGATCCGTGTTGCCGCCCGGTTTGCATAGGATCTGCTCGGGCCTGAAGGCGCAGCGGTCGGGTTCATCCACAAAGCCCTGTTTCCTGCCCACCGGCCCCGCGCAGGCATTCATCACCGCCGCATTGAGCAGCCGGAACTTGTCGCGGGATACGCGTAGCGCGGGGTCATGATAGCTCATCCACCCCGCCCAGAGCTGCTCGGCATTGAAATTGACAATCGGGTTGGGCGGTGCGCCCGCTACGATGCCGTCATAATCCTCAGGGTAGCGTTTGGCCTCGATCAGCCCTTCCAGCCCGCCGAGCGAGCAGCCGATCCAGTAGGCATGCGTGGCCTCGTGGCCATAGAATGTCCTGACCAGCGTCTTGGCCGCGACCGTCATCAGGTGGTCGGCGCGGTAGGCGTAGTCGATCATTTTCTCGGGGTGGCCCAGCGTAAAGCGGCCGCCCTGGCCCTCGGGAGTTGCGCTGTCATGCCCGGTATCGGTGCTGGCCACTGCATAGCCTTCATTGATGCCCGTGGCCATGCCGTCATACATGAGCGAACCGGCCCAGCCAAAATTGCCCACGCCCAGCAACCTGCCGTTCCAGCCCTTGAGTGGCAGCCAGATCTCGGTGCGGATGTGGGAATCCGCCGTCGGGTGGAGCGTGAGGGCAATGCGGCAGAAGGCGGGGTTCGCGGCCTCGGTCTGGTGCCCGGCCAGGTTCATGCCCGGCGTGGACATGATGTGGCTGAGCTGGTCCTGCGGGGCGTGCCAGCTTCCCGCCTTTACGGTTTCAACGGTGGTGAAGGTGGCGTCAGGCAGGGCGTGGCGGGCAAGGTCGCTACAGCTTGTGGCCCGTGCGGCGCAGGCGCCTCCCATCATGAACGGGGCGGCCAGCAGGGCACCTGCCAGGGCGCGGCGGGAGGCGCGCCATGGACGGGACGCGGGCAGGGGATCGAGATGGGGCATGCGAAGGTCCTGGCGGCTCATTGCAGGGAAAAAACGGGTGTCATGCGCCAGATCGGGTCATGACGGCTGGCCCCATTGTGGTCCTGAATGCCCGGGGTTGGAAGCCCCCGGGCTACGGGCAGGGAGGTGCCTTCAATCCTGCGCGGGCCGCGGGTTCAGCGCCATGCGCTGACGGCTTCAAGCCCGGTATGCAACAGTTGCGTCGCCCGTTCGGGGCTTTCGGCCTCTACATACACGCGCAGTTCCGGCGCGTTGCCTGACGGGCGGAGGTGAATGACCTCGCCACCCGCAAAGATCATGCGCAGGCCATCGGTTTCATCCACATGGGCCAGCGCGCCGCACGCATCGGTCAGGCCCAGCGCATTCGCCCCTCGCGCCGGGTCGCTACGCAGGGCGGCAATGTGGTCGGTGCTCTGCGCTGTGGGCATGTCCTTGAGCCGGTCGCTCAGCGTAAAGCGGCGGGGCAGGGTGGCGACAAGCCCGGCAAGGTCGGTGCCTGCCTCACGCGCAGCCACGAGCGCGCAGATCATGGGCAGCACGGAATCCCGCGTGGGCAATGCCGCCAGCGTGCGGCCGCCGCGCGTGACCGGGCTTGCCAGCAGGAAGCCGCCATTGGCTTCATAACCGACCGAGGGTTCATGCCCATCGCCCGCCGCTTGCGTCATGGCCGCGACCACGTAGGGCGAGCCGATGCGCGTGCGCTGCACCGTGTAGGCAAACCCCGCCTGCTCCAGCGCCGTGTTGCTGCTGACCGGGGTTGCCACGGCACGGGCAGCCAGAAACCGCGCGGCCAGAATGCCCAGCACGTCGCCGCGCAGCCATGCGCCATGCCGGTCGGCCAGCAGCGGGCGGTCGGAATCGCCATCAGTGGTCAGGATGGCGTCCAGCGTGCCATCGGCGGTCCATTCGCGGGCGAGGGCGGCATCCTCGGGGCGGACGGCCTCGGTATCGACGGGAATGAAGCTGTCCATGCGGCCAAGAGGCACGGCGGTGGCGCCAAGGGCCTCGACAATCTGCACCAGCACGTCGCGCCCCACGGCGGAATGCTGGTAGATGCCCAGTTTCAGCCCCGCCAGGGCATCGGCGCCAAAAAAGTCGCGGTAGCGGGCCACGAAGCCGGGCACCACGTCGGTCACGGGCGGCAGGTCGGGCGGCGCGGTGAGCGTGCCCTGCGTGTCGAACCAGCCTTCGGGCAGGCTCACATCGAGTTCGCGCATCGCCGCCTCGTCAGGTTTGAGGAACTCGCCGCGCGCACGGTTGAACTTGATGCCGTTGCGGTCCGCCGGGATATGGCTGCCCGTGACCATGAGCGAGGGCATGCCCTGCGCAAACGCATGCAGGCACAGGGCGGGCGTGGGCACGTAACCGCAAAAGACCGGTACGCCATGCATGTAACGGATCGCGGCGGCGCAGGCGCGCAGGATGCGCGGCGTGCTCGGGCGCAGGTCACCCGCCACGGCCACCGATGCGCCGGGCGCGAACTCGCCAAGGCTGGTCAGGTGCCGCAGGTAGCCCACGGTGTAGGCGAAGCAGACCGAATCCTTCATGGCGCTGACAAGGCCGCGCGCGCCGCTCGTTCCAAACGCGACACCGGAATGCTGCATCCACTGGGCTATCTTCATGGGTTCTTTCTCGCTCCTGACCAATCCTGCGCACAACGCTGGCGCGCGGGCAGATGTTGATACAAACAATCGTGTCCGGTCGCTGCCTGCCCCCGCCGCGCGGGCCAGCGTGGGGCAGGGGCATGGCGCAAATAAGGCGGCCGGGGCACAGGGGCGGGAGGCGCTATATTGCATTTATGGCTGATCTATACTGCATTTTTTAATTTTGTTCATAAAAACATAATAAAAATGTATTGAAACTATAACACATGCAGGCAGGCGGGGCGGCTAGATGAAGAAGCCGTGGTTAAGGAATGATGAATATGGCCTGCCGGTTCGTTGCAACATCATGATGTGCCCGCATGTCGATCACGCTCGGCTCCTGGTTGCGGGCAGGTGGGGCAGGCTGTCATGCGCGTCCTGAATGCTGGCGCAGGCATGGCGCCCTCCGCTTTGAAATGGTTGTGGAACATTGCATGATGAATGATATCGCCGCTCCGCCAGCCCCCTCGGCTTTCATGACCATGGGCGATATCGCCTGCCAGGGGCCGGTCATCGGGCCGGATGCGCTGGGCGAGCGGCTGTTCGAGCTGTTTCACAATGACCCCGCGCTGATGCTGGTGGCGGTGGTGGACCAGCACGACGCGCCGGTGGGGCTGGTGGAGCGGCAGGCGTTCTTCCTCAAGGTATCGGGCCGGTTTGGCCATGCGCTGTTCAACCGCCGCCCCGTGGCGCTGCTGATGGATGACAGCCCGGTCATGATCGATGCCGATATTCCCTCCGCCGAGTTTACGGCGCGCGCGCTCATGACCCAGCCCTCCGACCTCATGCGCGGCTATATCGTGACAAAGGCGGGGCGCTATCACGGCACGGGCTCGGCGCTGGACCTGATCAACGCCTCGCATTCCCACGCCGTGGCCTCGGCCGCGGGGCTGAAGGCCGCGGCCGAGGACCTGAGGCGGGCCAACAAGCGCATCTTGCGTGACAAGCTGTTCATCGACACCATTGTCGAGAACATTCCCTCCGCCCTGGTCGTGCGCTCCATGCGTGAGGACCACCCCGTGCTGGTCAACCGCGCGGCGGAGGAGATGATGGGCTGCACGCGCGACCTGCTACTTGAACGCAAGGTCGATGCTGTATTTGATGCCGACGAGATCGGCCACCTGCTGCTCAGCCGCGCGGCAGGCGGCGCGCAGGCGGCGGAGCAGGTTCTGTGCGACCATCACGGCACCGCGCGCGCCATTGCCACCCGCCACGTCACCATTACCGATGAGCGCGGCGGCGCGCGGTGGGAAATGTGCGTGGCCGATGACGTGACCGAACAGCGCAGCGCCCAGCGCCGCGTCGAGCAGCTCGCCCATTACGACCCGCTGACCGGGCTGGCCAACCGCGCCCTGTTCTCCGCCCGGCTCGAGGCCAGTTGCGCCCCCGGCCTGAGTGCGACGCTGCTGTGCATCGACCTTGATTACTTCAAGACCGTCAATGACGTTTATGGCCATGCGGCGGGCGACACGCTGCTGCGGCTGGTTTCCGCCCGCCTGCTGGCCTGCAGCCGGCCCGAAGACCTTGTGGCAAGGCTGGGCGGCGACGAGTTTGCCATCATCTGGCCCCAGGTGCCCGCCCCGGACGAACTGACCGGTCGCGCGCGTGAAATTGTCGAGACTGTCAGCAAACCCTACGTCATCGACGGGCACCATATCGTCATTGGCGCCAGTATCGGGGCGGCGCTGTACCCGCAGGATGGCGAGAATGCCGAAATGCTGCTCCAGCATGCCGATATTGCGCTGTACCGCGCCAAGTCGCTCGGGCGCAACGGCTTCCAGTTCTTTGATGCCGACCTGCGCGATGAAATCCAGACCCGCGCGCGCCTTGGCAATGAACTGCGCGCGGCCATTGCAGGCAATGCGCTGACGCTGCATTTCCAGCCGCTCTATTCCATGCCGGGCAACCGCATCAGCGCGTGCGAGGCGCTGGTGCGCTGGCACCACCCCGAGCGCGGCATGATCCCGCCCGACCAGTTCGTGGGCCTGGCCGAGGAAAACGGCCTGATCCACGACCTTGGCGAATGGGTGCTGCGCGCCGCCTGCCTCGAGGCGGCGGGCTGGCCCGAGCAGGTGCGCATTGCGGTCAATGTCTCGCCCATCCAGTTGCGCAACCCGCGCTTCCTCGGCATCGTGGAAGGGGCCCTGGCGTGTTCCGGCCTTGCCCCCGCGCGGCTTGAGGTCGAGATTACCGAAAACATTTTTGTGCAGAACAGCGCCACCAACCGCGACATCCTGCACAGGCTGGGCCAGATCGGGTGCAGCATCGTGCTGGATGATTTCGGCACCGGCTATTCCTCGCTGGGCTACCTGCGCTCGTTTCGATTCCAGAAGATCAAGATCGACCGCTCCTTCGTGCAGGAACTGCCCGAGCGCGGGGCTGCGGGCATCATCCGCGCCATCATCAGCCTGGCGCAGAGCATGGACATTCCCATCACGGCGGAAGGGGTGGAAACACACGACCAGTGGGCGCATCTCAACGAACTGGGCTGCAACCAGGTGCAGGGCTTCCTGCTTGGCCGCCCCCAGCCATCGGAGATGATCCGCCAGAGCCTCCTTACCCATGCCTGAGCGCAGGGGCGGCATGCTCTTGCACCCGTAACGCAAAACACGTAAAACCACGGCCAGCATCAGGAGTTGGGGCGACGCCCAACGCCAACCTGCCGTTCCGGGCAAGGTGGCGCTCCCGCAAGGGAGGATGTGGCCAGGCCGGCAACCAAGCGGATCATGCCACGCAGTGCGTCACGCCCCACATAATGGAGGACGGACGCGGCAATGCCCATAAGAATACCCGATGATCTCCCCGCCCGTGGCACGCTTGAAGCCGAGGGTGTGATGGTGATGGGCGAGACCGACGCCATACGGCAGGATATCCGCCCGCTGCGCATCGGCCTGCTCAACCTCATGCCCAACAAGATCCGCACCGAGACCCAGATCGCCCGCCTCATCGGGGCAACACCGCTGCAGGTCGAACTCACGCTGGTGCGCATGAGCGGGCATGTGCCGCGCAATGCGTCCGCCAGCCATATGACCTCGTTCTACCGGGCGTGGGAGGAGGTGCGCGGCGCGCGTTTCGATGGCTTCATCATCACCGGCGCCCCCGTCGAGCGCCTGCCTTTTGCCGAGGTGACGTACTGGGATGAACTGCGCCGCGTGTTCGACTGGACCCGGACCAACGTGCACCGATGTTTCAACATCTGCTGGGCCGCCCAGGCGGCAGTGCATCACTTTCATGGCATGCCCAAGCACGCGCTCGCCCACAAGGCGTTCGGGGTGTATGACCACCGCATCCTTGCCCCGACATCGCCCTACCTGCAAGGCTTTGCCGATGACCTGTCCATTCCCGTCTCGCGCTGGACGGAGGTGCGGCGCGCCGACCTGCCGCGCGGCACCGACATGACCGTTCTGGCCGAAAGCCCCGAGACCGGCCTGTGCCTGCTCGATGACCCGCGCCACCATGCGCTGCACATGTTCAACCACCTTGAATATGATTCCACCTCGCTGGCCGATGAATATTTCCGCGACCGGGAGCGGGGGCTCGATATTGCGGTGCCGCACAATTATTTCCCGCATGATGACCCGACCCTGCGCCCCATCAACCGCTGGCGCGCGCATGCGCACCTGCTGGCGGGCAACTGGATCAACCAGATCTACCAGACCACGCCGTTCGATATGGCGCGGATCGGGCATGAAAGCCGCAGCCCCGCCATGGCCTGCGCCTGAAGGCACACGGATACGTGAAGGAGGCATGCCTGTTCGCGCAAATGTCAGACAATAAAAAGAATGGTGTGAAGATGGGGGTATTCTCCCCCGTCGCCGACGGTGCTAGAAAAGGGTCAAGGCCATGGTCCGCGGCTATTTATTGCGATAAAAAACCGATATAGTTACAGGCATGACTTTGCATGGCATGAAGATCGGCTTTCTATTCAACCACGACTGTATCCACCAGATTCCGCATACGGCCCCCATCATCTGCCAGCTTGTCGCATTGGGGCAGGATGTTACGGTCATTACCTCATCAGTGGAGCAGGAGGCGCAGGTACGCCGCATGGTTGCCGCCTGCGCGCGGAATGTGACCTTCGTGCACATTGACATCAGCCTGCTCGCGCGTGCCGTCAACGTGGTGGCCCGTTCCTTCCTGCCGTTCCGCCGCATTGCCAACCTGCGCGAGAATATCCGCCTGTTCTCCCGCTTTGATGCGCTGGTCGTGCCCGAGACCACATCCGCCCTGCTCAAGAGCCATTTCCGGCTCGATATCAAGCTGATCTACTTCCCCCACGGCGCGGGCGACCGTTCCATCGGGTTTCGCGATGTGACGCGGTTTTTCGACCTGGTGCTGTTGCCCGGCGAGAAAACGCGCGAGCGCATGCAGGCCGGAGACCTCATCCGCCCTGATGCGCATTCCGTGGTGGGCTACCCCAAATTCGATATTGTCGACCTGTCCAGCCGTTCCCGGTTTTTTGATAATGACCGCCCGACCGTGCTGTACAACCCGCATTTCGATCCGGTCCTGTCCTCATGGTGGGACATGGGGCTTGAGGTGCTGGACTGGTTTGCACGGCAGGACGACTACAACCTGATCTTTGCGCCCCATGTCATGCTGTTCAGGCGCTACCTGCATACATCGGTCGAGCACCGCAGGCTGCGCCTGCGCCGGATGATACCGCAGAAAATCCGCAACCTGTCACATATCCTGATCGATGCCGGCAGCCCCAACTCGGTTGACATGTCCTATGTGCGCGGGGCTGATATTTACCTCGGTGATGTCAGCAGCCAGATCTATGAATGGATCTACCAGCCACGGCCGTGCATCTTCCTCAATTCGCACGGTGCGAAGTGGCGCGACAATCCCAATTATGCCCACTGGAACATGGGGCAGGTGATCGACCGGGTGGATGAACTGCCCCATGCACTTGCGGTGGCGCAGGCGCAGCAGGCCCTTTATGGGCCACGCCAGCAGGCGGCGTTTGCCGCAACCTTCCACACCGTGCCCGATGAGAGTGCCGCCAGCCGCGCTGCCCGGGACATTGTGTATTTCCTCTCGCATGGTAAAACAGCCGCCGCCTGAAAGCTGAGAGAACCCATGACCATCGGTGTGGGAGGAGAAGGTCATGCGGATCGCCTATGTCATCAACACGTTCGAGGGGGGAGGGGCTGCCCTGCCCATACCCGATATCGTGGAGGTGTGCCGCGCCAACGGGCATAGTGTTGATGTTGCGGCGCTCTCCCCGCGCAATGGGCGCGCCATGCCCGCCCTGCGCAAGGCCGGGATTGCGCCCGTTGTGCTGGCCGAGGATACATCATCCCCCGCGCTGATGCTGCACCGCCTTGATGCCTGGGTGCGCAAAGTGCAGCCGACCCATATCTGGACATCGCTCACCCGCGCCACCCTGCTCGGGCAGCTTGTCGGGCTGCGTCAGGGCATTCCGGTGGTGAGTTGGCAGCACAACGCCTTTCTAAAGCCTGCCAACCTGGCCCTGCTGCGGCTCATGCGCAACCGCAGCCGGTTATGGGTGGGCGATTCAGGCTACGTGACCGAACTGACCCGCCAGCGCCTTGCCCTGCCTGCCGAACGGGTCATGTCATGGCCCATCTTCCGCATTGATCCTGATCTGGCACCTGCCACGCCGTGGCAGCCGGGCGAGGTGGTGCAGATCGGCTCGCTGGGGCGGCTTGATCCATCCAAGGGGTATGACGTGCTGCTCCGCGCGCTGCTGGCCCTGCGTGAGGTGCCCGGCCTGCCGCCCTACAGGGTCACCATAGGCGGCGAGGGAGCGGAGCATAAGCTGCTGCAGGGCTTTTGCCAGCGCCACGGGCTGGATCAGGTCCATTTCGCGGGTTATGTCGATGATACGGCGGCGTTCCTGCGGGGCTGCCATCTCTATGCCCAGCCCTCGCGGCAGGAAGGGTTCTGCATTGCCGCTCATGAGGCCATGAACATGGGCCTGCCGGTGCTGGGCAGCACCGTGGGCGAGATGACGCATTCCATTACCGAAGGGGTCAGTGGCTGGCATGTCCGCCCCCGGCGGCCACATGAGCTTGCCGTCAAGCTCGAGCAGGCCCTGCGCCAGCCCGAGCGTCTTGCAGCCATGGGGCAGGCGGCGCGGGCCTATGTGGCGCAGCATTTCAGCCCGGCGGCCTTCATGCAGGCCGGGAGTGCCGTGTTGCAGCGCATGGCGGCGCTGGCATAGCGCCGTTAACCGGCTGAAAGCGGAAAAGTAAAAGTCTTTTGGGGCCGCCTTTTTTCAAAAAGGCGGCGATCTTCTGAAGCTTTTAGAGGATTTCATCCGGCGGGGTCTGCTTGGTCAACCGGTCATAGCGCAGCAGGGTGGCCAGCAGGTCTTCCATGGCCGAGAGCGGCAGCATGGTCGCGCCATCGCTCGGGGCCGTGTCGGGGTCGGGATGGGTCTCGATAAACAGGCCCGCCACGCCAATGGCCAGAGCCGCGCGCGCCAGAATGGGTGCGAACACGCGCTGCCCGCCCGAGGCCGAACCCAGGCCGCCGGGCTGCTGCACCGAATGCGTGGCATCATAGATTACAGGGTAACCCGTACCTGCCATGATGGGCAGCGCCCGCATGTCATTGACCAGCGTGTTGTAGCCAAACGACGTGCCGCGCTCGCACAGCATGATGCGTTCGTTACCGGTCGAGGCGACCTTGGCCGCCACGTTCGCCATGTCCCACGGGGCAAGGAACTGCCCCTTCTTGATGTTGATGGCAGCCCCGGTCTGGCCTGCTGCCAGCAACAGGTCGGTCTGGCGGCACAGGAAGGCGGGGATCTGGAGCACATCGGCCACTTCCGCCACCGGCGCGCACTGCTCGGGCTGGTGCACGTCGGTGAGGACCGGCATGCCAAAACGCGCGCGCACCTGTGAGAGGATATCAAGCCCCTGTGCCATGCCCACGCCGCGCGCGCCGTTGATGGAGGTGCGGTTGGCCTTGTCGAACGAACTTTTATAGATCAGCCCGATGCCGAGGCGCTTCGCCATGCCCTGCAGGGCATCGGCCACCTCGGTTGCATGCTGGGCGGACTCGATCTGGCATGGCCCCGCAATCAGCACGAACGGGTGTTCGTTGCCAACCGCAAGCGCGCCGATATCGACCGTGGCGTGCGTTGTCATCGCTTGGCCGCCGCGTGCGCCACTGCCGCCTTGATGAAGCCGGAGAACAGCGGATGCGGGTCAAACGGCTTGGAGAGCAGCTCGGGGTGGTACTGCACCGCAATGAACCACGGATGGTCGGGGTATTCCACCACTTCAGGCAGGATATTGTCAGGCGACATGCCCGAAAAGCGCAGGCCGGTCTTTTCCAGCTGCTCGCGGTAATGCACGTTGACCTCGTAGCGGTGGCGATGGCGCTCGCGGATGTCGGTGCGGCCATAGGTCTCGGCTGCCCGTGAGCCTTCAGCAAGTTTGGCGGGGTAGGCGCCAAGGCGCATGGTACCGCCAAGTTCGCCGCCTTCGCGCCGGCGCAGCAGTTCGTTGCCGCGTGCCCATTCGGTCATCAGGCCCACCACCGGCTGGTCGGTAGGCCCGAATTCGGTCGAAGATGCATCGGGAATGCCCGCAAGGTTGCGCGCGCATTCCACCACCGCCATCTGCATGCCAAAGCAGATGCCCATGAAGGGGATGTTGTTCTCACGCGCATAGCGCACGGCGCGGATCTTGCCTTCCGATCCGCGCTCGCCAAACCCGCCGGGCACCAGAATGGCGTCGCTGCGGGCCAGCATGTTCACCGCGTCGTCCGATTTCTCGAAGCTTTCGGCCTCGACCCAGTTCAGCCGCACGCGCGCACGGTTGGCAATGCCGCCATGCTGCAGCGCCTCGATGAGCGATTTGTAGCTGTCGAGCAGGGCAGTGTATTTGCCCACCACCGTCACCACCACCTCGCGGTCGGGGTGGCGCACGGCGTCAACGATCTTCTCCCACCGCGACAGGTCGGGGGCCGTATCGGTCGGCAGGCCGAAATGGTGCAGCACCTCGGTGTCCATGCCCTCGGCATGATACGAGATGGGGCAGGCATAGATCGTATCCACATCGCGCGCGGCAATGACGGCCTGCGGGCGCACGTTGCAGAAATTGGCGATCTTGCGGCGCTCGTTTTCCGGTATTTCCCGGTCCGAGCGGCAGACGAGCATCTGCGGCTGGATGCCCACGTTCTGCAGTTCCTTGACCGAATGCTGCGTGGGCTTGGTTTTCAGTTCACCCGCAGCCGCGATCCAGGGCAGCAGGGTGAGGTGGATGAACATGGTCTGGTCAGGTGCGAGGTCATTGCGCAACTGCCGGATGGATTCAAGGAAGGGCAGGCTCTCGATATCGCCCACCGTGCCGCCGATCTCGACCAGCACGAAGTCAAGATCCTCGGTATCCGCCACGATCGTTTCCTTGATCGAGTCGGTAATGTGGGGAATGACCTGTACGGTGGCGCCAAGGTAGTCGCCACGCCGCTCGCGCGCGATCACGCCGGAATAGATCTGCCCCGTGGTGGCATTATCCGCCTTGGTGGCGGGCACGCCGGTAAAGCGTTCATAATGCCCAAGGTCGAGATCCGTCTCGGCACCGTCGTCGGTCACGAAGACCTCGCCGTGCTGGTAGGGACTCATGGTCCCCGGATCGACATTGAGATAGGGGTCAAGCTTGCGCAAACGGACCCGATAGCCACGGGTCTGGAGCAGGGCAGCAAGGGCAGCCGAAGCGATGCCTTTGCCGAGGGAGGACACCACGCCGCCGGTGATGAATACAAACCGCGTCATGGATGGCCTTCCTACACTGCTTGCAGCCCACGCGCAAAGCCTACCTGCGGGCTGATTAAAAAAATAAAAAGCCCCCGCCCCACATATGCGGGGCAGGGGCTGCTGCCCGTGCCCGAAAGGGGCCGGGCTTACTTGCCTGCGGGGGCCGAAGTTGCGGGCGGCTGGGCCAGGATATCGTGGCCAACCCCGCTCGAGGCACCCCGGTTCATGACCGCGAGCGTGAGCGAGAGCACCATGAACGCCGTGCCGAGCACCGCGGTCGAGCGGGTGAGCAGCGTTGCCGTGCCGCGCCCGGACATGAAGGAGCCCATGCCCTGCGAGCCGCCGATTCCAAGGCCGCCACCCTCGCTGCGCTGGATCAGGATGGTGCCGATCAGCGCGATGGTGACGAACAGGTGCAGTAGAAGAAGAACTGTGATCATGCGTCTTTCCAGTAGATCCCCGCAGGCCGCGCGGCAATCACGATGCGCGGGCGGCGCGGACAAGCGGCACGAAGGACTCGGCCTTCAGGCTGGCATTGCCCACCAGCGCCCCGTCAACGTGTTCGACAGGCAGGATATCGGTGACATTGCGTGCGTTAACGGACCCACCATAAAGGATTCGGATCGTTTTGCCAGCTTCACCGAACTGCCGCACCAGTTCGGCGCGGATAAAGGCGGACATATCGGCAATATCCTGCTGTGATGCAGCCTGCCCGGTGCCGATGGCCCAGATCGGCTCATAGGCCACGATGCCTGTAAAGCCCTGCGGCAGCGAGCCCTCGAGCTGCCAGCCCACGGTGGCCTGCGAATCCCCTGATGAGCGCTGGTCGTCGTTCTCGCCCACGCACACGATGGGGGTGAGGCCGGCGGCCATGGCGGCAACGGCTTTCTCGCGCACCGTCTCGTCAAGCTCATGGTGCTCGGCACGGCGCTCGGAATGGCCAAGGATGACATACTGCACCCCGAGGTCGACCAGCATGGGGGCGGAAATATCGCCCGTGTGCGCGCCTGATGCATCCTTGTGGCAATCCTGCGCGCCAAGGGCGATGCCGGCCGCCTTCAGTTTTGGTGCAAGGCGGGCAAGCTGCGTAAAGGGCGGGCAGACCACCACGTCGGCGCGGGTGGGCAGGCTCGCCAGTTCCGTAGCCAGCGCGTCTGTCAGCGCATCCGCATCCGCGCTCAGGCCGTTCATCTTCCAGTTGCCAACAATGATCTGTTTCATGTTTCCCCTCCTGGCCATGGCCCGGTCGTGCGGCCTGCGGGCGGCACGGGGCATGGCGATGATGGCGGCAAGCCTACACCACGGCTGCGGCGGCGTTGCAACCCGCGCGCGCGGCACAACCGGCCCGCATGCATGCTAGCGCTGGTCAAACCGCTACCGTGACCGTATGGTGCCCGACCGGAAAACAGGGCCGCCCGCACGGCGTACGGGGTGCGCGGGTCTGATCCGTCCGCGTTTGTCTTGGTCCTGGTGCAGGGTTTTTCATGCTGTCTTTTCTGTATCGCGTGTTTGTCGATTCATGGGTGGGGCGTATCGTCGCCGGGCTGTTCTTCCTGGCCTTCATCGGTTTTGGCGTGGGCGACGTGCTGCTCAATATCGGCACCGAGCGCGCCGACGTGGCCGCCCGCGTGGGCAACCGCCCCATACTGGTGCAGACCTACCAGACCGCGTTGCAGACCGAGATGCCGCAGGTGGCGCAGTCCATGCACCTTGCCGACCCCTCGCAAATTCCCGCCGCCACGCGTGAGCAGGTGGCCCAGCAGGTGCTCGGCCGCCTCATGCTGCAGGCCGAGATTGCAGAGGCTGCGGACCGTCACGGCCTGATCGTGCCCGATTCCGTGGTGCGCGACGAAATCTTCTCCATCCCTGCCTTCAAGGGGCGCGATGGCCAGTTCGACCGCGCCCTGTTCAATGACCGCCTGCGCCGCAGCGGCATGACCGAGGGCCGCCTGATCGAGCTGGTGCAGCAGGAGCAGGCCTCGCGCGTGCTGCTGCAGCCGATTCGTGATGGCGTGACCGCCCCTGATGTAATGGTGCGCCGCATATTCGATTTCGAGGCCCAGACCCGCACCATCGACCTCGTGCGCGTGCCCTTTGACGCGCAGAACGTGATCGCCACCCCCACCGCAGCCCAGCTTGCCCGCTACCAGGCGAACCACCCGTGGGAATTTACCGTGCCGGAATACCGCCATGCCCGCATCGTGGTGCTGTCGGCCGATACGATCGGCCAGCGGCTGGATATTACCGATGCCGACCTGCACCAGGCCTACGAGGCGCAGGCCCAGACCTTCAACCAGCCCGAGCGGCGCAGCGTGCAGATCGTGACCGTGCCGACCGAGGACCGTGCAAAGGCGCTCGCCGCGCAGTGGACGGATGGCGGCGCGTGGGCCAGCGTGCAGAAAAACGCGGGCAAGGATGCGGCGGCGGTGGAGCTGCCGGGCATCAAGGTGGGCGACGTGCCCTCGGCCGATCTGGGCAGGCAGATCTTCGCAGCCCCCGCCAATGCAACGCAGGGGCCGATCAAGAGCGAGGGGGGCTGGGTCGTCTTTCGTGTGACAGCCATCAATGCCGCCCATTCCACGCCCTTTGATGAGGTGAAGCAGGCCCTGCACGACAAGCTGGCGCATGATCGCGCCCAGGCGCTGCTGGCCGACCGCGTGAAGAAGCTGCAGGATGCGATTGCAGGCGGCGGGCTTGACGCCATTCCCACCGATCTCGCCGCTACCGCCGTCTCGGGTGACCTGGACGCGCAGGGCCTGACGCATGAGGGCACGCCCGCGCCCATTCCCGGCAGCGATGCCGCCCGGCAGGCCATTATCGCGCGCGTGTTCTCGCAGGCCAAAGGGGCGAACCCCGAACTGGTGCAGGGGCCGGATGGCGTGTGGTACGCCGTTGCGGTTGATGGTGTGACCCCGGGTCATGTGCAGACCCTGGCCGAGGCCGGGCCGAAGGTTGCCACCGCGTGGCAGGCGGCGGCCCGTCGCCACATGGCCGACGAGCAGGCCACCGCCTATTACACGCAGGCGGCAGCGCAGGGCGGGCTTGGCCATGTCAGCCCCGCCATTGCCGGGCTTGAGCACAGCCAGCCGATCTCGCCCATGCAGCCCGCGCCCGAAATCCCGCGTGAGGTGGCGGCCCTGATCTTCCGCCTGTCGCAGCCGGGGCAGAGTGTCATGACGCAGGCAGGCGATGCGTACGTCGTGGCCACGCTCACCACCATCAACCACCCCGACCCCGCCACCCAGAAAAACCTGTATGACCGGGTGCGCGCCGGGCTGGGCCAGTCGATGGGCGATGATATTGAAATGAGCTATGGCGCGGCCCTTGAAGGCATCGTCAAGCCCAAGCCAAATAACAGTGCCATTCAGGCGGTGATGGCGGAAGTGACTGGCCAGCAGAAGGCGGGAGCAGCACAGTGAGCGTACAGACGGCAGGCCCCGGGGCCTCTCTTGACCACGAAGGGCGCGACGCGGCGCTGGCCCGACTGCGGGCAGGGCAGGCCGGTGTGGCGTGGCGTATCGAGCCTGCCGACCTGCTCACGCCGGTCGCGGCCTTCCTGCGGCTGGCAAAGCTGGCGCGCAGCCATGGCGGCGGCAATGGTGGGCATAACGCCTTCCTGCTTGAAAGCGTCGAGGGGGGGACTTCGCGCGGGCGCTACTCGGTCATTGGCCTGCTGCCCGACCTGATCTGGCGCTGCCATGATGGCCGGGCCAGCATATGCCACGACCCGGCAGCGCCCAGCCATGTCTTCACGCCCGAGGCCGAGGCCCCGCTGGTCTCGCTGCGGCGCATCCTGCATGAAAGCCGCATCGACCTGCCCGAGGGTCTGCCTCCCATGACCGGCGGCGTGTTCGGTTACCTTGGCTATGACATGGTGCGCCAGGTCGAGCACCTGCCTGACATGCCCGCCGATGACCTGAACCTGCCCGAAGGCATCCTGATCCGCCCCGGCCTGTTCGCCATATTCGACACCGTGCGCGATGAACTGCTGCTGGCAAGCCCGCTGCGCCCCCGGCCCGGTGTTGCGCCCGAGACCATATGGGACGAGGGGCAGGCCCGGCTGCAACAGGCCCGCGCGGCGCTCTCCACCCCGGTGGAGCTGCCTGATGCGCCCGCGGGCGAGATCGAGGCGCCGGTGCCGCAATCCACGCTGTCGCGTGAGGCGTTCTGCGATATCGTGCGCAGGTTGCAAGACTACATCGCGGCGGGCGATGCGTTCCAGATCGTGCCGAGCCAGCGCTTCAGCGCGGCCTTCACGCTGCCGCCCTTTGCGCTGTACCGCGCGCTGCGGCGCATCAATCCGGCACCTTTCCTGTTCTATCTCGACCTTGACGGGTTCAGCCTTGTCGGTTCCTCCCCCGAGATCCTGGTGCGCCTGCGCGAGGGCACGATGACCGTGCGCCCGCTGGCTGGCACCCGCCCGCGTGGCCACACCACGGCGGAGGATCTGGCGCTGGAAGAGGACCTGCTTGCCGACCCCAAGGAGCGCGCCGAGCACCTGATGCTGATCGACCTCGGCCGCAACGATGTGGGTCGGGTGTGCGAACTTGGCTCGGTCAAGGTGACCGAGCAGTTCGTGATCGAACGCTTCAGCCATGTCATGCACATCTCGTCCAACGTGGAAGGCAGGCTGCGGCCGGGGCTCGAGGCGCTTGATGCCCTGATGGCGGGCTTCCCCGCTGGCACGCTGACGGGCGCCCCCAAGATCCGTGCCATGCAGATCATTGACGAGGTGGAGCCCACCCGCCGCGCCACCTATGCCGGGTGCATCGGCTATTTTGGCCCCGATGGCGACATGGATACCTGCATCGGCCTGCGCATGGCGGTGGTCAAGGACGGGCGGATGTACGTGCAGGCGGGCTGCGGCGTGGTGGCCGACAGCGTGCCCGAGGCGGAATACGAGGAAACGCGCCAGAAAGCCCGCGCCCTGTTTCGCGCGGCGGAGGAAGCTGTGCGTTTTGCTACGGATGACGGCGCATAAGGCGATTTGATAGCGGCGGCGTACATGATAGGATGCGCCCAGACATGCCGGGGCAGGCCGCAGGGTTTGACCCGGCCCAGCGGAAAAGCCATGATACGCCCATGATCCTCCTGATCGACAATTATGACAGTTTCACGTTCAATCTCGTCCATTACCTCGGTGACCTGGGCGAGAGATGCGATGTGTACCGTAACGATGCCATCAGCGTGGAAGAGGCGCTTGCGCTCAGGCCTGAGGCCATTGTCATCTCGCCCGGTCCCTGTTCGCCCAACGAGGCCGGGATCTGCTGCGACCTGATTGCCGCCGCCGCGGGCAGGGTGCCGGTCTTTGGCGTCTGCCTTGGCCACCAGGCCATTGGTCAGGTCTTTGGCGGCAAGGTGGTCCGGTCACCCGTGCCCATGCATGGCAAGGTCTCGCCGGTCTATCATGACGGCACCGATATTTTCACCGGCCTGCCGGACCCCTTCAACGCCACCCGCTACCACAGCCTGACGGTCGACCCCGACAGTCTGCCCGATACGCTCGTCGCCACCGCCCATACCTCCGATGGCGTGATCATGGGCCTGCGCCACGCCAGCCTGCCGATCTTTGGCGTGCAGTTCCACCCCGAGAGCATCGCTTCGGAATATGGCCACGAGATCATGGCCAATTTCCTGTCCATCGCGCGGGGCGAGAACACACCGCGCAAGGCCGCCTGAGCGGGCATGGGCGGCATGACGGATACGCCCCCCACAGCGAAGGCCGCGTTCGGGGATATCGTGCAGCGTATCGTGGGGCCGGGCCATGTGCCGACGGAGGTGGCGCGGGCCGGACTTGATCAGATCACGAACGGCAATGTGGACGAGATCCCGGCCATCGCGTTTCTGACCGCGTTGCGCATGCGCGACCTGATAAGCGCCGACCCCGTGGAACTGGAAGGCGTGATGCGGCAGCGGCCGGCCGATCCATCACCATGCTCCGCCAGGTTCCGCACTATTCTTGATACCGTGCTTGACGGCGACAGACTCATGCCCGACATGGCGCGTGAAGCCTTTGGCCTGATCATGGACGGCGCGGTGGGCGAGGGCATGCTGGCCGCCTTCCTGACCGCGCTGCACATGCGTGGCGAAAGCGTGGGCGAGCTGGAAGCCGCCGTGCAGGCCATGCGCGCGCGCATGCTGGCCGTGCCGGACATGCCTGTAGGCGCGATCGATGTATGCGGCACCGGCGGCGACGGGCTGGGCACGCTCAATGTCTCGACCGCCGTGGCCTTCGTGCTTGCAGCGCTTGGGGTGCCGGTGGTCAAGCATGGCAACCGCGCCCTGTCATCGCGCTCGGGTGCGACCGACGTGCTGCTGGAACTTGGCGTGCCGATGCCCGTTGAGGCTAGGCCGATCGGGCAGATGGTGGCGGCGCATAACGTGACGTTTCTGGCCGCAACCAGCCACCATCCCGCCATGCGGCATGTGGGGGCCGTGCGTCGCGCGCTGGGGTTTCGCACCATTTTCAACCTTGTCGGCCCGCTTTCCAACCCCGCCGGGGTCAGGCGGCAGCTCGTGGGCGTGTTCGCGCCGCAATGGCTTGACGTGATGGCGCGCACGCTCCGCGCCCTGGGCTCCGAGCGGGTCTGGGCAGTAAGTGGGGATTGCGGGCAGGGGCGCTTTATTGATGAACTGACCCTTGCCGGCCCCACCCAGGCCTGCGTGCTGGAAGATGGCCAGATCCACAGCCTGACCATCATGCCCGAAAAGACCGGCCTGCAACCTGCTCCCATCGCGGCCATTGCAGGCGGCGCGCCTGCCCATAATGCCGCTGCCCTGCGCGCGCTGGCGGCGGGCGGACAGGGCGCCTACCGTGATACCGTGCTGCTCAATGCAGCGGTGGCATTGCATGTGGCGGGGCGAGGGGACAATATCATGCACGGTGGCGTGATTGACTATGCCGCCCTGCACGAGAACATCCGCCAGGCTGCGGGTGTGCTCGACAATGGCGCGGTCGCGGCCGTGCTGGAGGGTGTCCGGCAGTTCCGGGCAGACGGGCCAAACAGAGTAACAGGGTAAAACATGAACGACACGCCAATGACCTCCCCCCAGACAGGCAGTGTCCAGCCCGTGGATGTGGACAGCATTCCCGATGTTCTGGAACGTATCTGTGCACGGACCCGGGTGGACGTGGCGCAGCGTGCCAAGGTCATGCCGCTGAAGGAAATCACTGCCCGGGCTCGTGAGGTGAACACGCCCCCGCGCGGCTTTGGCCAGGCGCTGAAGCAGAAGACCGCCGACCACCAGATCGGCCTGATCGCGGAAATCAAGAAGGCATCGCCTTCCGCCGGTATCCTGCGCCCCGACTATGAGCCGACCGTCATTGCCGAAGCCTACGAGGCGGCGGGGGCTGCGTGCATTTCCGTGTTGACCGAGGGCTCATGCTTCCATGGCAGCGCCGAGGACCTGACCCGCGTGCGCGAGGCGTGCAAACTGCCCATCCTGCGCAAGGACTTCATCATCGACCCGTGGCAGGTGCATGAAAGCCGCCTGATGGGCGCTGACTGCATCCTGCTCATCATGGCCATCCTGACCGATGCCGAAGCCGCCGAGCTGCTCGACATCGCCCGTGGCCTCGATATGGATGTGCTCGTTGAAGTGCATGATGAAGGCGAACTCAACCGCGCGCTGGCCCTCGATACCTCGCTGATCGGCATCAACAACCGCAACCTCAAGACCCTCCAGACCGATATCGAGACCACCTGCCGCCTCGCCCCCCTGGTGCCGCCCGACCGGATCATCGTGTCAGAAAGCGGCATCCGCACGCATGCGGATGTGATGAAGCTCAACGCCGTGGGCGCATCGGGCTTCCTGGTGGGCGAGAGCCTGCTGCGTCATGAGGATGTGGGGGCCGCCGTGCATGCCCTGCTCGGCACCACCGCCCCGGCCAGCCCGGATGCGGCAGCCCCACCGGCCGAGAGCACGCCATGACCGCACCCCGCCTGTCACACCTCGATGCGGCGGGGCACGCGGTCATGGTCGATGTCTCGGCCAAGCCTGACACGCGGCGCGAGGCCGTGGCGCATGGCCATATAAAAATGCGCGCTGAAACGCTGGGCCTGATCCTGGCCGGGGCCATGCCCAAGGGCGATGTGCTGGCCACGGCGCGCATCGCGGGCATCATGGCGGCCAAGAAAACGGCGGAACTGATCCCGCTGTGCCACCCGCTGGCCATTGCCTCCGTCAAGGTGGAACTTGTGCCAGACAGGGCAGGCGAGGGGATCGACATTACCGCGCGCGTGCGCACCACGGGGCCGACCGGGGTGGAGATGGAGGCGCTGACGGCGGCCTCCGTCGCGGCGTTGACCTTATATGACATGTGCAAGGCCGTGGAGCGCGACATGGAAATTGGTCAGATCCATGTGATCCATAAATCCGGCGGCGCGTCTGGCACTTATGACCGTGCATCAGGTTCCTGATGGCACCGACAACACCCTGCAATCGCAACGGCTGCCCTACCCTGCGCGGGTGGCGGCACGGGCACCATGAACCAAGGACGTTCGATGAGTAACGAGACCGATCCCGGCCTGGGGGGCGGGCATAACAGCCGCGCCATGACCGAAGCCGACCTGAAGCATGCCTATTACCAGATGGTGCTGATCCGCCGCTTCGAGGAGCGTTCGGGCCAGCTTTATGGCATGGGGCTGATTGGCGGGTTCTGCCACCTGTATATCGGGCAGGAAGCCGTTGTGGTCGGAATCCAGATGGAACTCAAGCAGGGCGACAAGATCATCACCTCCTATCGCGATCATGGCCAGATGCTCGCCGCAGGCATGGACCCGCGCGGGGTTATGGCTGAACTGACCGGACGTGAAGGAGGCTACTCCCACGGCAAGGGGGGGTCGATGCACATGTTCTCGAGCGAGAAACATTTCTATGGTGGCCACGGCATCGTGGGCGCGCAGGTCTCGCTGGGCATCGGGCTGGCATTCGCCAACAAGTATCGCGGCACGGACGAGGTCTCGGTCACGTATTACGGCGAGGGCGCCTCCAACCAGGGCCAGGTTTACGAGAGCTTCAACCTCGCCGCCCTGCACAAGCTGCCCTGCCTGTTCGTGCTGGAAAACAACCGCTACGGCATGGGCACCAGCGTGGAGAGGGCCTCGGCCTCGAAGGCGCTGTGGCGCAATGGCGAGCCGTGGGGCATTCCCGGCATGTATGTCGATGGCATGGACGTGCAGGCCGTGCGCGCGGCAGCAGCCGAGGCCGTGGCCCATTGCCGTGCGGGCAAGGGCCCGGTGCTGCTCGAGGTCGATACCTATCGCTATCGTGGTCATTCCATGTCCGACCCGGCAAAATACCGCCAGCGCTCGGAAGTGGATGAGATCCGCAAGACCCAGGACCCCATCGACCGCGTGCGCCGCGAACTGCTGGCCATGGGCGTTGAAGAAAACGAACTGAAAGCCATGGACGAACAGGTCAAGGCGGTCGTGACCGATGCGGCGGCGTTTGCCCAGACCAGTCCCGAGCCCGACCCCTCGGAGCTGTGGACGGACATACTGGTGGAAAGCTGATCTAGAGATGGCAACAGAAATACTCATGCCCGCCCTTTCTCCGACCATGAAGGAGGGGAAGGTGGCCCGCTGGCTGCGCAAGCCCGGTGACGCGATTGCCGCAGGCGACGTGATTGCCGAGATCGAGACCGACAAGGCCACGATGGAAGTCGAGGCCGTGGACGAAGGGACGCTTGGCCAGATCCTGGTGCCCGAAGGCACCGAGAACGTGGCGGTCAACACGCCCATCGCCGTTCTGCTGGCCCAAGGCGAGGATGCATCCGCCATGCCGGCGGCAGTCCCCACGGCGGCGGCAAGGCCTGCGGCGGCCCAGCCCTCGTGCGTGCCCTCCGTCGCCCCGCCAACAGCCGCTCCTGTCGCCCCGCAGCCCGAAAAGGACTGGGGCGAGACCGCCGAGATTACCGTGCGCGAAGCGCTGCGTGACGCCATGGCCGCCGAACTTGCGCGTGATGAGGACGTGTTCCTGATCGGTGAGGAAGTGGCCCAGTACCAGGGGGCCTACAAGGTCTCGCAGGGGCTGCTCGACCAGTTTGGCGAGAAGCGGGTGATCGACACGCCCATTACCGAGCAGGGCTTCACCGGCATGGCCATTGGCGCGGCCCTGACCGGGCTCAAGCCGATTGTCGAGTTCATGACCATGAACTTCGCCATGCAGGCCATTGACCAGATCATCAACTCGGCGGCCAAGACGCGCTACATGTCGGGCGGGCAGATGTCGTGCCCCATCGTGTTCCGTGGCCCCAATGGCGCGGCGGCCCGCGTGGGGGCCCAGCATTCGCAGTGCTATGCAAGCTGGTACGGCCATGTGCCGGGGCTGAAGGTGGTCGCACCCTGGTCGGCGGCGGATGCCAAGGGCCTGCTGCGCGCGGCCATCCGCGACCCCAACCCGGTCGTGTTCCTTGAAAACGAGATCCTGTACGGCCAGCGCTTTCCCTGCCCGGTGGATGAGGACTTCATCCTGCCCATCGGCAAGGCCAAGGTGGAGCGCGAGGGGCGTGACGTGACCATCGTCACCTTCTCCATCATGGTGGGCGTGGCCCTTGAGGCGGCGGCAAAACTGGCCGAGCAGGGCATCGAGGCGGAGGTGATCAACCTGCGCACCATCCGCCCGCTCGATACCCAGACCGTGGTGGACAGCGTGAAGAAGACCAGCCGCCTCGTTACGGTGGAAGAAGGCTGGCCGTTTGCAGGCATCGGCGCGGAAGTGGCCATGCAGGTGATCGAGCATGCGTTCGACTACCTCGACGCCCCACCGGTGCGCGTGGCGGGGGCTGACGTGCCCATGCCGTTCGCCGCCAACCTTGAAAAGCTGGCCCTGCCCAATACGGACTGGATCATCAATGCCGTCCGGCAGGTTGTGTGAGGGGAACGCGCGATGTCCATCAACATCCTGATGCCAGCCCTTTCGCCCACCATGAAGGAAGGCACGCTGGCCCGCTGGCTCAAGGCGGAGGGCGACACGATTGCCGCAGGCGACGTGATTGCCGAGATCGAGACCGACAAGGCCACGATGGAAGTCGAGGCCGTGGATGAAGGCATTCTGGGCCGCATCCTGATCGAGGGCGGCACGCACGGCATTGCCGTCAACACGCCCATCGCCATTCTGGTGGCGCAGGGGGAAAGCGTGCCGGATGCGCCCGCACCGGCTGCCCCGGCAGCTTCACCCGCACCCGCGCCATCTGCCCCGGCAGCAGCAAAGCCCGCCGCAGCGGCTCCGGCTGCTGCACCGGCCAAAGGCACGCGCGTGTTTGCCTCCCCGCTGGCCCGCCGCATTGCAGCGCAGAAGGGCATTGACCTTGCCAGCCTCAAGGGCAGCGGCCCCAACGGGCGCATCGTGCGCCGTGACGTGGAGCAGGCTGCTGCCGCCCCGGCGCCGAAGGCTGCGACACCTGCGGCTGTGGTGGAAGAAGCGGGCTTCGAGAGCATTCCGCACACCACCATGCGCAAGGTCATTGCGCGCAGGCTGACGGAATCCAAGTCCACCGTGCCGCATTTCTATGTGGAAATGGACGTGGAGCTTGATGCGCTGCTGGCCCTGCGCAGCCAGATGAACGCGGCCTCGCCCGACGAGGGGCCGGGGGCGTACAAGATTTCCGTCAACGACATGCTGGTCAAGGCGGCAGCGGTGACGCTGCGCCGGGTGCCGCAGGTCAACGTGTCTTTCACCGAGGAGGCCGTGCGGGTCTATGAAGACGTGGACATCTCGGTCGCCGTCTCCATCCCCGATGGGCTGATCACGCCCATCGTGCGCAAGGCCGACACCAAGAGCCTGCGCCAGATCAGCCTCGAGACACGCGACCTCGTGGCGCGTGCGCGGGCGGGCAAGCTCAAGCCCGAGGAATTCCAGGGCGGCACCTTCTCCATCTCCAATATGGGGATGTATGGGGTCAAGGCGTTCTCGGCCATTCTCAACCCGCCGCAGGCGGCCATCCTCGCCATTGCGGCAGGTGAGCGCAGGCCGGTGGTCAAGGGTAACGAGATCACCATCGCCACTGTCATGACTGTCACGCTCTCGGTCGATCACCGTGTGGTGGATGGCGCGCTGGCGGCGCAGTGGGTATCGGCCTTCCGCAAGGTGGTCGAAAACCCCATGAGCCTTGTGGTCTGAGGGAGCGCGTTCAATGAGCACCACACAGTTTGATGTGATCGTGATTGGCGGCGGCCCCGGCGGGTATGTCGCGGCCATCCGCGCGGCCCAGCTCAAGCTGAAGGTCGCGGTGGTGGAAGCCGCGGCCCTTGGCGGCATCTGCCTCAACTGGGGCTGCATTCCCACCAAGGCGCTGCTGCGCGCCTCCGAGATCAACCACCTGCTGCATAACCTTGGCGAGTTCGGCTTTGCTGCCGATAACGTGCGCTTTGACTTTGACAAGGTGGTCAAGCGCTCGCGCGCGGTTTCGGCGCAGCTTTCGGCAGGTGTTGCCCACCTGCTTAAAAAGCACAAGGTCACGGTCATCAGCGGCTTTGGCAAGCTGGCCGGAACGGCTGGGGCCAACCGCAAGGTCTCGGTCAGCGTGGAGGGCAGGGAGACCACCGTGCTGACCGCGCCGAACGTGATCGTGGCCACCGGCGCGCGTGCCCGCGTGTTGCCGGGGCTGGAGCCTGACGGGAAGCTGGTCTGGTCCTACCGCGAGGCCATGGTGCCCAAGGCCATGCCGCGCAGCCTGCTGGTGATCGGCTCGGGCGCGATTGGCGTGGAGTTCGCCTCCTTCTACCGCAACATGGGTGCCGAGGTGACCATTGTGGAAGTGGCCGACCGCATCCTGCCGGTGGAAGATGCCGAGATCAGCGGCTTTGCGCGCAAGGCGCTGGAAAAGCAGGGCATGAAAATCCTGACCGGGGCGACGCTGGGCAAAATCACCAAGGCCGAGAATTCGGTTACGATAGACATAACCGCTGGCGGCAAGACCGCGCCCGTTACGGTCGAGCGCGTGATCTCGGCGGTGGGTATTGTCGGCAATGTCGAGAATATCGGCCTTGAGGGCACGGCCATCAAGGTGGACCGCACCCATATCACGGTCGATCCCTACTGCCGCACGGGCGAGAAGGGCGTGTTCGCCATTGGCGACATCGCGGCCCCGCCGTGGCTTGCCCACAAGGCCAGCCATGAGGGCGTGATGGTGGCGGAACTGATCGCGGGCCGCGAAGTGCACCCGATCAGCCCCATGAACATTCCCGGCTGCACCTATTGCCGCCCGCAGGTGGCCTCCGTCGGGTTGAGCGAGGAGAAGGCGAAGGCCGCGGGTTACAAGATCCGCGTGGGTCGCTTCCCGTTCATTGGCAACGGCAAGGCGATTGCGATGGGCGAACCCGAGGGCATGGTCAAGACCATCTTCGATGATGCGACGGGCGAACTGCTCGGCGCGCACATGGTCGGCGCGGAAGTGACCGAGATGATCCAGGGCTACGTGATCGCCCGCACGGGTGAGCTGACCGATGGCGAACTGAAGGAAACGGTCTTCCCGCACCCCACCATATCCGAGACCATGCACGAGGCCGTGCTGGCCGCGTATGACGGGGCGCTGCATATCTGACACCCGCTGAAAGCCGGGGGCAGGGGCCATACCGCACCCTGATCGTGCGGTTGTGATCCTGCGCCCGGCTCAGGGTGGCAAGAATGCTTGACGTCTTGCTGCAGGCGTTTCACTTCTGGTTATCTGCCTGTTTACGGGATTTTTTGCATCATGTCCGTGCGTTTGATGATCGACCACCGCAAGAAGGGTGAAGCCACGCTGCGCCATCCAGAAAAGGCGCACAGGCCCGATAACCCGATTGCCCGCAAGCCGGAGTGGATCCGCGTGCGCGCGCCCAACCACCCCACCTATCACGAGACGCGCAAGCTCATGCGCGACAACAACCTCGTGACGGTGTGCGAGGAGGCGGCCTGCCCCAATATTGGCGAATGCTGGTCGCAGCGCCACGCCACCATGATGATCATGGGCGAGATCTGCACCCGCGCCTGCGCGTTCTGCAATGTCACCACCGGCCTGCCCAACGCGCTTGACGGGGATGAACCCGGGCGCGTGGCCGATGCGGTGGCGAAGCTGGGCCTGCGGCATGTGGTCATTACATCGGTGGACCGTGACGACCTGCCTGATGGGGGGGCGCATCACTTTGCCCGCGTGATTGGTGCGATCCGTGCCAGCGCGCCTGACACCACCATCGAGATCCTCACACCCGACTTTCTGCGCAAGCCCGGCGCGCTTGAGGTGGTGGTCCGCGCCCGGCCCGATGTGTTCAACCACAATCTCGAGACCGTGCCCCGGCTGTACACCACCATCCGCCCCGGCGCGCGGTACTACCAGTCGATGCGCCTGCTTGATGACGTGAAGCGGATGGACCCCTCCATCTTCACAAAATCGGGATTGATGCTGGGTCTGGGCGAGGAACGGCCCGAAATCCTTCAGGTCATGGATGACCTGCGCATTGCGGACGTTGATTTCATCACCCTGGGGCAATATCTCCAGCCTACGGTCAAGCATGCTGCGGTAGCCCGGTTCGTAACGCCTGAGGAATTTGCCGATTATGCGGGCATGGCCCGGGTGAAGGGCTTCCTGCAGGTCAGTTCCTCGCCCCTGACCCGGTCGTCGTACCATGCGGATTCAGATTTTGCGCAGCTACGCGCCGCACGTGAACAACGCCTGAAGGCAGAGCGTGGCGCAATGGAGATCAAGTAGATGCCCACCCATGCCGAACGTCGGCTTATCGCCTATTCGCCCAGCCAGCTTTTTGAACTGGTGGCCGACGTCGGGAAATACCCCCAGTTCCTGCCGTGGTGCACCAGTGCGCGCGTGCGCACGCGCACCGCAACCGAACTGGTGGCTGACCTGACCATCGGGTTCGGGCCCTTCCGCGAGACATTTACCAGCCGTGTCCTGCTTGAAGCGCCCAGCACCATCCGCGTCAGCTACGAGAAGGGGCCATTCCGTTACCTCAACAACGTCTGGACCTTCACGCCCGAGCCGCGTGGCTGCCTGGTCGATTTCTTTGTGGATTTCGAGTTCAAGTCCCGCCTGTTGCAGGCCGCGATCGGGGTGGTGTTCAACGAGGCGGTGCGCCTCATGGTCTCGGCCTTCATCCGGCGTGCGCGTGATATTTACGGCCCGCCGCCCGCAGCCGAGCCCGCGCAGGTGAGCGCCGCCAAGGCAGGCAACGCCTGATCCGCCCGTATCGACGACAGGGAAAAACACTTCATGAACAGGATTCTCCCCGCCCTTATGGGGGCCGCACTTGTGTGCGTGGCCCCGCTGGCTTACGCTGCCTCGCCTGCGCCGCACAAGGTGCAGGCCCCCGCGCCCGGCAGCGATGCCGAGACTGCTGACCTGAACGAGCAGAGCCTGCAAAAGGCCCGCGCCTCACTTCAGGCTCCCGCGCCGACAGCATCTGCTGGCCACCCCGTGCAGGCACAGGGCACGGGCCAGACCGCAAGCCCCATCCGCGTGCCGGAAACCGGCAGCACGGTGGCCGGGTACTAGGTCGCGTCAGCTTGTCCTGAAAAAAGAAGAAAGTTTTTGGTTAAGCTTTTTTCAAAAAGCTTAAGATTGTTGAAAAACAATTTATTAATAGAGAAAATAAAAGCCTCTGAGTGTTGCCTTTTTGAAAAAGCTTCACCAAAAACTTCTGTTATTATGTTGCCCTTATTCCGCCGCCAGCCGACCCGCGTGGTCAAGCAGCAGGCCAAGGGCCGCGCGTACGGCCTGGGTGCGGATATCCCACCGCTCACCCGCAAAATGGTGCGAGACCGTATGCACCGTGCCGCCACCCGCCACGGCAAACCAGACCAGCCCCACCGGCTTGCCCGGCATGGCCCCGCCGGGGCCTGCAATGCCGGTAATGGCGACTGACAGGTTGGCATCGGGCGCATGACCGAGCGCGCCCTGCGCCATGGCGGCGGCCACCTCGCGGCTGACCGCGCCATAGTCTTCCAGCAGTTTCAGCGGCACGCCCAGCGCATGATGCTTCATGCTGTTGGAGTAGGTGACAAAACCGCCGCATACGACATCGGACGCGCCAGCGGCCTCGGTCAGGGCGGCAGTCAGCAGGCCGCCGGTGCAGCTTTCCGCCGTGACAACGCGCTGGCCTGCGGCGCGCAGGCGGGCCAGGGCATCGGGCATGTGGCTTAGAAAGGTATCAGGTAACATCGGCGGCGTTCTCCTCTTCAGGGGCGTCAACGCATCAGGCAAGGCAACGGATGCCTGCCAGAATTGCGGCCGCGATAAGTCCGGCCACCACGTCATCACCCATGATGCCAAGCGCATCATGCCTGCGGTCGAACCAGCCCACCGGGCCGGGCTTGGTAATGTCGAACAGGCGGAACAGAACGAAGGCCAGCGCCAGCCACAGCCCATCGGCCCAGCGCAGGCCGTCAAGCGGTAGCGGGGCGAGGGGGAACATGGCAATCCACATGCCCGCCACCTCATCGATCACGATCCAGCCGTGATCTTCCCCGCCAGAGGCAAGCTGTGTGGCGCGGTAGCCCACAAAGGTCACCACCAGCACCGCCAGCGCCATCCATAGCCATTGCCCCAGCAGCGGCACGCCCACAATCAGGGCGGCAAGCGAACCGACCGTGCCCGGCGCGCGCGGCGCAAAGCCGGTGCCACAGAAACTGGCAATGAAGCGGGCGGGAGAAAACGTCATCAGCCAGCCCCCAGCGCCGGGTCGGTCGCCTGATAGATGGCCATGTTTTCCTCCACCCGTTCCACGTAGTTACGCGTCTCGCCAAACGGAATGCTCTCGATCCAGTCCAGCATGGCATCGGGCACCGGGGTGTCGCGCGCGGGGTTGCCCAGGGTGAGCAGCCAGCCATCGGTGCGGTGGGGGCCTGCGTTATAGGCGGCGGCCACGTAGGGCACGGCACCGCCCACGCGCTGGGCAATATCGGCCAGGTAGGCCGCGCCAAGCTGCATGTTCAGGTCGGGGTTGGTCAGGCTGGCCGCGCTGACATTCACGTTCAGGCCCGCCTTGCGCGCGACTTCACGCGCGGTCGGCACGAGCAGCTGCATCAGGCCCACCGCATGGGCAGGGCTGACCACGCCTGCGTCAAACCCGCTTTCCTGCCGGGTTATGGCCAGTTCCACATCGGGTGGCAGGGTGCTCGTGGGCGGCGCGCAGGCGCGGGGCCAGCCCTCATGCACCAGTGTCAGCCCATCCTTGCCTGCCAGGCGGGCCACCATCACGGCGGCATCGGGCATGCCAAGGCGGGTGGCCATGCGGGCGGCGAGCACGTGGGTGATGGGACTGGTGCCCTGCGTATCAAGCGCAAGAACGAAGTCACGCGCATGGTGGCGGTCGTTCCATGCCACGAGGATCTCGGCCGCGCGGGCAAGGTCGGTGGTATCGAACCGCACGGAATCAGCCACGCTGGGGGTGGGTTCGCTCTCGCGCAGCAGTTGCGCGCGGATCTGGCGGCCCGCCTTGTCAGGTGTAATGAGCTGGTTGGCTTTGTTGCCTGCCAGCCATTCTATGGCCATCTGGCCATAAAAGGTGTTGGCGAGGCTTGCGGCCTGCGTCCATTGCGCGCGGGCCGGGCCATGGCGCCCCTGTGCCCATAGCGCACGCCCCACCCAGAACAGCCCCCGGCTGCGGGTAATGACCGGCACCGCCTGCGCCAGCGGGGCGAAATCGGCCTGTGCGTGCTCGGCATCATGCAGGTATTCCAGCCGGATCCAGCCTGCAAGGAACAGGGCATCATAATGGTTGGCCGAGCCGATATCCGCCGTGTCGCTGGCCATGAACAGCGCGTCATCCACCCGGTGGGCCAGCAAAAGGTCGCGCGCCAGCCCGTCACGCTCGCGCCAGAACACGGTGGCAATGGCGGGGGTCTGCTGTTTTTCGGTGTCCACGCCACGGGCGCGCCACAGGGCCAGCGCCTCATCAAGCCGTTGCGCGTGGTGTAGCCAGCGCAACTGGTCGAGCACCAGCGCGCCATCGGCCTGCTGCTCGGGCGGCAGGGTGCCCAGTGTATCTTCCGCCTGCGGGTCGTTGCGGCGAAAGGCCAGGCGCGCGCGGGCCACGGGCTGTTGCGTGGCTTCAAGCAGCGCCACCTGCCGGGTCGCGGCATCCACCTTGCCCGCGCGTTCCTGCCGGTCAAAGCGTTGCCAGTGGTCCTGTGGCGCAAGCTGCGGGCCGAAGCCCGCCAGCAGGGCCTGTGCCTCTGCGGGGCTGTCGGCACGGTTGATCCATGCATCACGCGCCCAGGCCACCAGTTTTTCGGGGGCGGGGGTGGCATGGGCGCAGCGCAGCAGAGTATGCACGTCCGTCAGTGGCAGGCGGGGGCACAGCGCGCCTGCTACCGTATCATCCGCTTCGCCCGCCAGTGCCTGCTGGTAGTGGGCGAGCAGAAGGCCACGCTGGGGCCAGGCAGGGTTTTCGTTCAGGAAGGTGGCGTATTCCTCCGCCGTGCCGCCAGCACCCGAGAGCAGGCGCAGATAGACCAGCAGCTTGGCCGCGATGGGGTCATCATCGGCATTGCCGGTGGCGGCCTGTCGCGGCGTGGGCCAGTCGCCCGGCGCCGTGGCTGCGGGGGCAGGGGGGGCCAGCGCCGTCATGGCCGTGGCAAGGCAGGCGGCCCGGCCGATATGGCCCAGCCGTAGGGAACGCAGCCTCGGCATCAGCCATGCCCCACATGCGACCAGACCTCGCCACCGCCCTTGACAATGAGTTCAATGGCCACCGCCAGCACCACCAGCAGCCCCACCCATGAAATCCATTTGTACCGCTCCAGCAGCCTGGCGATGAGCGAGGCCGCGACCGCCATCAGCACCACCGATATGACCAGCCCGCTCACCAGCACGCCCATATGCTCGCCCGCGGCCCCCGCCACGGCCAGCACGTTATCCAGGCTCATGGACAGGTCGGCCACGATAATGCGGATGATGGCGTTGCGCAGGGAACCGGGGGCAGGGGTGTCCGTTTCGGCATGGGTATCGCCGCGCATCTCGCGGAACATGCGCCAGCACACCCACATCAGCAGGAGGCCGCCCGCCAGTGTCAGCCCGATGATGGCCAGCAGCCTGACCGCCACCAGCGCCAGCCCGATGCGGATGACCGCCGCCCCCAGCACGCCACACAATATGGCGATTCGGCGTGACTGCTGCGGCAGGTTGCGCACCGCCATGCCCACCACGATGGCGTTATCACCCGCCAGCGTCACGTCAATCAGGACAACCTGGGCCAGTGCATAAAGGGAAGACGGGGAAAAAATGGCAGACATGGGCAGATGGATTCCTGAAGGCGAGGTCGTGCCACCGCGGCGCGGGGCGGGCTGGCAGGTGCTTTATGCCGCCGTGCGTGGGCAACATGCAATCATGCCTGTCATGACAGATTGTATGCCATGAGCGGAAAGCTGCGTGAATATAAGGGAGACGCACGGCGCAGAATTGGCTAGGAAGGCGGCCTGATCCTGATTGCCCCAAGCTTTTGAGTTAAGGAAGCCCGAGAACATGGTACCGCGCTATACCCGCCCCGTCATGGCCGCCATCTGGTCCCCCACGAACCGCTATCGCATCTGGTTCGAGATCGAGGCCCTCGCCTGCGAGGCCATGGCGGAATACGGCGCGATCCCGGCCGAGGCAGCAAAGACCATCCGCGAGAAGGGTGATGCCGCCATGGCCGCCTTCTCGCAGGCCGACCTTGACCGCATTGACGAGATCGAGGCCGAGACCCGCCACGATGTCATCGCCTTCCTGACCTGGCTGGCCGAGAAGGTCGGCCCGGACAGCCGCTTCGTGCATCTGGGCATGACCTCGTCGGATGTGCTCGACACCTGCCTGTCGGTGCAGATGGTGCAGGCGACCGACCTGCTCCTGCAGGATGTCGATGCCGTGCTCGCGGCACTCAAGCGCCGCGCGTTCGAGCACAAATACACGCTCACCATCGGCCGCAGCCATGCCATCCACGCCGAGCCGACTTCATTCGGCCTGAAAATCGCGGGCCATTATGCCGAGTTCGCCCGCAACCGCGAGCGTCTTGTCCGCGCGCGTGAGGAGATTGCCGTCTGCGCCATCTCGGGCGCTGTGGGCACCTACGCCCATATCGACCCGCGCGTTGAGGACTATGTGGCCAATAAGCTGGGCCTGAAGCCCGAGGACGTGTCCACCCAGGTCATTCCGCGTGACCGGCATGCCGCCTATTTCTGCGCGCTCGCGGTCATTGCCAGCGGCATCGAGCGGCTGGCCACCGAGGTGCGCCACCTCCAGCGCTCGGAAGTGCGCGAGGCGGAAGAGTTCTTCCACAAGGGGCAGAAGGGCTCGTCCGCCATGCCGCACAAGCGCAACCCCGTGCTGTCGGAAAACCTGACCGGGCTGGCCCGCCTCGTGCGCTCGCATGTCATCCCCGCACTCGAGAACGTGGCGCTGTGGCACGAGCGTGACATCAGCCACTCCTCCGTCGAGCGCAACATCTGCCCCGACGGCACGATCGGCCTCGACTTCGCGCTCATGCGCCTTGCGGGCATGATGGAAAAGCTGGTGGTCTACCCCGACCAGATGCAGGCCAATATCGAGAGCCTTGGCGGCGTGGTGCATTCGGGCGAAGTGCTGCTGGCCCTTGCGCGCGCGGGCATCCTGCGGGAGGATGCGTACCGCATCGTCCAGCGCAACGCCATGGAAACATGGACGAAGCTGGGCCACAAGGACGGAAAGACCTTCCGCGAGAACCTGGCCGCCGACCCCGAGGTGGCAGGCCGGGTGCCAGCGGACGTGCTCGATGCGGCCATGGACAGCAATGCCCATCTTGGCAAGATCGACCACACCTTCACCCGCGTGTTTGGTGAGGCAGGCCCCGCACGGAGCTGAAGCGCCGTGCCCTGACGGAAAACAGCAGCAGGATATCGAGGCGTGTGCACAGTCGTCATTTCCCACGATCCGGACCAGGACTGGCCGCTGCTCATGGCGGCCAACCGTGACGAACGCCTCGACCGGCCCTGGCTGCCGCCGGGGCGGCACTGGGCCGGGCAGCCCAACGTCATTGGCGGGCAGGACCAGGTGGCCGGTGGCTCGTGGCTCACGCTCAATGATGCGGGCGTTGTGGCAGGCATTATGAACCGCGTGGGCAGCCTTGGCCCCATGCCGGGCAAGAACTCGCGGGGCGCGCTGCCGCTGCTGGCAGGGCAGTTTGATACGGCACGCGCGGCGGTGGAGCACATCGCCACCATCGATGCAGGCGCATGGCGCTCGTTCAACATGATCGTGGCCGACCGGGCGGATGCGTTCTTCATCCGTGGCCCCGGTTACGGCCAGCCGCAGGTCGAGCCACTGGCCCCCGGCGTGCACATGGTCGCCACCACCGACCCCGATGACATGGGCATGCCGCGCATCGCCCGCCACCTGCCACGCTTCCGTGCGGCAACCCGGCCCGTGCCGCCGGAGTGGACCGCCTGGACCACGCTGCTGGCCGACCGCTCGCTGCCAGCGGGCAGCGAACTCAACATCCCGCCGCGCTCGGGCTTTGGCACGTGCAGTTCATCGGCCATCGGGGTGGCGGGCGATGGCCGCCGGTCGTGGTTCTTTGCCGCGGGCGCGCCTGACCGCGTGGGCTACCGGCCCATCGACATCGCGGCGCCGCCGCCACGGGCTTAAGGTAAATATGGTATCTTCCCGCCCGGAACGCTGCTATGGCATGCGAACCATTGGGGATCATGCCGCAAACAGATCCTGCAGATCAGGGGAGGGGCCGCTCCCGGCCCGTCCCCACAGCGTTATGTGAAGGACGAGTATGGGCCGCCGCCGCCAGCTTTACGAAGGAAAAGCCAAGATCCTTTTCGAGGGGCCCGAGCCGGGCACGCTCGTGCAGTATTTCAAGGATGACGCCAGCGCCGGCAACGGCGCGAAAAAAGGCATCATCACCGGCAAGGGGGTGCTGAACAACCGTATCAGCGAGCATCTCATGCTGCGCCTGCACGATATCGGGATTCCCACCCATTTCATCCGCCGCCTCAACATGCGTGAGCAGCTGATCCGCGAAGTCGAGATCATTCCGCTTGAGGTGGTGGTGCGCAACGTGGCGGCGGGTTCGCTGTCCAAGCGGCTGGGCATCCAGGAAGGCACGCGCCTGCCGCGCCCCATCATCGAGTTCTATTACAAGAACGACGCCCTGAACGACCCGATGGTGAGCGAGGAGCACATCACCGCATTCGGCTGGGCCTGCCCGCATGACATGGAAGACATCGTGGCGCTGAGCATGCGCATCAACGACTTCCTGTGCGGCCTGTTCATGGGCATCGGCATCATCCTTGTCGATTTCAAGCTGGAATTCGGCCGCCTGTTCGAGGGCGACAACATGCGCATCGTTCTGGCGGATGAAATCTCGCCCGATAACTGCCGCCTGTGGGATGCCAAGACCAGCGAGAAGCTGGACAAGGACCGTTTCCGCAAGGACATGGGCAAGGTTGAAGAAGCTTATCAGGAAGTTGCGATGCGCCTGGGCATCCTGCCCGAGGCCACGAATTCCGACATGAAGGGACCGGAGGTAATGCAATGAAGGTGCGCGTGACCGTCATGCTGAAGGAAGGCGTGCTCGACCCGCAGGGCAAGGCCGTGGAACATGCGCTGCATGTGCTCGATTTTGGTAATGTGGGCGAGGTGCGCATTGGCCGCGTGATCGAGCTTGAAGTTGACGAGACCGACCGCGAGCGCGCCCGCGCCCAGGCCGATGCCATGGCGCGCGCCCTGCTGGCCAATCTCGTGATCGAGGATTTCACAACGGAGGTCGTTGGATGAAGATCGCCCGCCTTCTTGCCCTTGGCTGCGTCCTAGCCGCGGGCCTGCCCGCAGCCCATGCATCCGCCCAGCGTGTCTCGCGCCTTGATGGCGCGCGGCTCGGCTCGCTGTGCACCAAGCCCGCAGGCACCGGCATCTGCGATGCCTATATCTCCGGCGTTGCGGATTCGGTAACGCTTGCGCACCTGTTCGAGCGCAATGCGGAAAAGGATAGCAAGGACATTCCGGCCTTCTGCATCTCGTCCGCCACGCCGACTGCGGACATGCGCGGCAAGGTCGTAAGCTGGATGAAGGACCACCGCGATGACCTCAGCCGCCCGGCGGGCGAGGTCGTGTTCACCGCGCTGCATGAATCCTATCCCTGCGGCGGCGGCAAATGAAGGCGGCGATTGTAGTTTTTCCCGGTACCAACCGGGAGCGTGACATGGCCATCGCGCTGCGCAGCGTGACCGGGCAGGCCCCGGCCATGGTCTGGCACCGTGATACGGCCCTGCCCGCGGGGCTGGACCTTGTAGTGCTGCCCGGCGGCTTCAGCTATGGCGATTACCTGCGCTGCGGTGCCATGGCGGCGCATGCGCCGATCATGGCGGCCATCCGTGAATTCGCGCTCAAAGGCGGCCATATCCTTGGCGTGTGCAATGGCTTCCAGATCCTGACCGAGGCGCAGCTCCTGCCCGGCGCACTGCTGCGCAACGCGGCGCTGCGCTTTTTGTCGCAGGACTGCTTTTTGCGCGTGGAGCGTAATGACACGCCGTTCACCCGCCACTGGTCCAAGGGCGATGTGTACCGCACCCCCATGGCGCATGGCGATGGCAATTACATTGCCGAGGCCGAGACCATCCGCATGCTCGAAGATACCGGGCGCGTGGCCTTCCGCTACGTGGCGGAGAATGGCCGGCTGGACGCAGGCGACCCGCAGCTCAACCCGAATGGCTCGATGAACGCCATTGCCGGTGTGTTCAGCGAGAACCTGCGCATCTGCGGCATGATGCCCCACCCGGAGGATCTGGTTGATCCGCTGATGGGCGGCGAGGATGGTAAACCCCTGTTTACGGGACTTGTGGAGGCTCTGGTCGGATGAGCGCAAAGGCACAACGCACCGTTGATGAGGCACTGGCGCGCGAATTCGGCCTGACGGCGGAAGAATACGGCAACGTCCTGTCCATCATGGGCCGCACGCCCAGCTTTACGGAGCTGGGCATCTTCTCGGTCATGTGGTCCGAGCACTGCTCGTACAAATCATCCCGCGCCTATCTGAAAACCCTGCCCACCACGGCGCCGTGGGTCATCCATGGTCCCGGCGAGAACGCGGGCGTGGTTGATATCGGGAACGGGCTGGCCGCCATCTTCAAGATGGAGAGCCACAACCACCCCTCCTTCATCGAACCCTATCAGGGTGCGGCGACGGGCGTAGGCGGCATCCTGCGTGATGTGTTCACCATGGGCGCGCGCCCGGTGGCCAACCTCAATGCCCTGCGCTTTGGCGACCCCAACAACCCGCAGACCCGCCGCATCGTTGATGGCGTGGTGCGCGGCGTGGGCGGCTACGGCAACTGCGTGGGTGTTCCGACCGTAGGCGGCGAGATCAACTTCCACCCCGCCTATGATGGCAACCCGCTGGTCAATGCCATGACCGTGGGTGTCGCGCGGCAGGACCGCATCTTCCTCTCGGCGGCTGCTGGCGTTGGCAACCCGGTGATCTATGTCGGCTCCAAGACGGGGCGCGACGGCATTCACGGGGCCACCATGTCGTCCTCGGAGTTTGATGAGGATGCGCTGGCCAAGCGCCCGACCGTGCAGGTGGGCGACCCGTTTGTTGAAAAGCTGCTGATCGAGGCCTGCCTGGAACTGATGGCAACCGACGCCATCGTGGCCATTCAGGACATGGGGGCGGCTGGCCTGACGTCTTCCGCCGTGGAAATGGCGGGCAAGGGCGGCGTTGGCATCGACCTCGACCTCGATCACGTGCCCCAGCGCGAGCGTGGCATGACGGCGTATGAGATGATGCTGTCCGAGAGCCAGGAGCGTATGCTGATCGTGCTGCGCCCCGACCGCACCGAGCAGGCCCGTGCCATCTTTGACAAGTGGGAACTCGACTTTGCCGTCATCGGCCACCTGACTGATACCGGCAATATCGTCATCCGCCACAAGGGCGCGGTCGAGGCCGAGATTCCGCTGGCACCGCTGGCCGATCAGGCCCCGGTCTACCGTCGCCCCACGGCGCCTGCGCAAAAGCCGCAGCCCATGGAGCCGATCATCGACCCCGTGGGCGTGGAGCAGGCGCTGATCCGGCTGATCGGCTGCCCGGACCTCGCCTCGCGCGCGTGGGTTTACAACCAGTATGACAGCACGGTGGGCGGCCAGACGGTGCGCAGGCCGGGCGCGGCGGATGCTGCCATCGTCAAGGTGGAAGATACCGAGATCGGCCTGGCGCTGACCACCGACTGCACGCCGCGCTACTGCCGCGCCAATGCAAAGCTTGGCGGCGCGCAGGCCGTGGCGGAAGCCTGGCGCAACATCACGGCCACGGGTGCCCGCCCGCTGGCAGTGACCGACAACCTCAACTTCGGCTCGCCTGAAAAGCCGGAGGTGATGGGCCAGTTCGTCGATGCCATCGCCGGCATGGGCGAGGCGTGCCGCGCGCTCGACTTCCCGGTCGTGAGCGGCAATGTCTCGCTGTATAACGAGACGCGGGCGCCTGATGGCACATCACAGTCCATCCTGCCCACGCCTGCCATTGGCGGGCTTGGCGTGCTGGAGAACGTGCGCCAGGCGGTCGGGCTGGAAATGCCTGATGGCTGCGACGTGATGCTGCTTGGCGAGACGAAGGGCCAGCTTGGCCAGTCGATCTGGCTGCGCGAGATCCTTGGCGCGCAGGATGGCGAGCCGCCTGAACTCGACCTTGCTGCCGAACGGCGCAATGGCGATTTCGTGCGCGGGCTGATCCTTGATGGCACCGTCATCGCCTGCCATGACGTGGCCGATGGCGGCGTGCTCGTAGCCGTGACCGAGATGGTCATGGCAGGGCAGGCGGGCTGCGTGCTCGACGCCCCGCAATCGGGCATGCGGCCCGAGGCCTTCTGGTTCGGCGAGGACCAGTCGCGTTATGTCGTGGCGGTGCGTGACGGGCAGGCCCTTGCCACCCTTGCGGCACAGGCAGGGGTGCCATGCCGCAGGCTGGGCCGTTCGGGCGGCGAGGGTTTGACATTGCCCAGCGGGTCCACAATATCCAAGGCGCGTCTGCTCGCGGTGCATTCCGAATTCTTTCCGCGACTGATGGACCGATAGGGCAGGAGTTTTAAGCCACATGGCAATGACGGCACAGGAAATCGAGACCTACATCCGCGAGGCCCTGCCTGATGCAAAGATCACGATCGATGATCTGGCAGGCGATGGCGACCATTATGCCTGCCGCGTGGTGAGCGAGGCCTTTCGCGGCCTGCCCCGCGTGCGGCAGCACCAGATGGTCTATAATGCGTTGCAGGGGCACATGGGCGGCAAGCTGCATGCGCTGGCACTCCAGACCCAGACGCCCGACTGACCCAAAAACGGTATCCTTACCCCCAGAGCAGGAAACAAGATTATGGCCGAAACAATCGCACAGCGCATTCAGGCGCAGATCGATGCCAACCCCGTCATGCTGTACATGAAGGGTGATGCCAACTTCCCGCAGTGCGGCTTCTCCGCGCGCGTGGTGCAGGTGCTCAAGCACCTTGGCGTGCCGTTCAAGACCGAGAACGTGCTGGCCGACCCCGAGCTGCGCCAGGGCATCAAGGACTTCTCGAACTGGCCCACCGTGCCGCAGCTTTATATCAAGGGCGAGTTCATTGGCGGCTGCGATATCGTGACCGAGATGTACCAGACCGGCGAGCTTGAAAAGCTCCTGACCGAGAAGGGCATTGCCACCGCCGCTGCATGATCCATGCAGCCCGAGGGCAGTCGAAACGGGCGGGCGGAGCAGAAATGTTCCGCCCGTTTTATATTTGGGACATAACATCCCTTGCGTCATGCCATGGCTTTCGCCTAACTTTCCCCTGCATTTGAAAAAAACAAGGGGGCCTGATGCGCTATACTGACTTGCGTTCTGCTACAATGCTGCTGCTTGGCGCAGGTCTGATTGGAAGCATCGCCACCCCCGCCCATGCCCGCACCCATGCGGTAACCGAGATCGAGGCCGACCGGCTCACGCTTGGTGCGCTGACGGCGGCCCCGCCGCCGGTGCGGCATGTGGCCTATCATCCGGCAGCGGGCAAGAGCCATGCGTCCGTCGTGCTCGCCGCGCATCATGGCACCACTGCCCAGACGCAGCATACGATGGTGCATGCCATCGTCTATCATCCGCATGGCAGCGTAACCCACCATATCCACCCGGCGCCGATCCGCCATCGCACCTGAGGGCCTGCTTGAAAACGGGCTTTTGCAGAAATGATCAAAGTATCCGGGCGTCGCCTTTTTTAAAGGCGGCGTTTTTTATTGTGATGGGCCTGGCCGGGCTCAGTACTGCCTGAAGGCGTCCGGTATCCATTCAATGACATTGCCCGGCAGCACCGCGCAGACATCAAGGCGCATGCTGTCATAGGTCCAGTGCGGATTGGCGGCGCAGAGTGCCTGGGCTGCATTCATGATGCGCGTGACCTGCGCAGGCCGGATCGATTCGCCTGCTGCGCGCAGGGAAGGGCGGGCCTTGACCTCGATAAAGGCCAGGCAGCCCGCGCGCAGGGCCACGATGTCAATTTCCCCCCACTGCGTGCGGGCACGGTGCAGCAGCACCTGCCACCCCTTCGCCCGCAGGTCGGCCATGGCGGCCTGTTCGGCGGCCAGGCCATCGGCAAAGGCGCGCCTGCCACGGCGCTGGCGGTGAAGGGCAGGCGGGCGTGCTGTCATGCCCGGTTTTTACAGGTTTTTCCAAACGCCCGTCCAGCATGCATCCGGCTACAGGCATCAAGGCCTGCCGCTTTTTTGACAAAAGGCGACAGACGGAAACATGAATATTTTTTATCAACGGGTTGTATGCAAACGATGCGTGCCCCACAGCGTCGTGGGTGTGTAAAACCCGGTGGGTAGGCTAAGAGCATGGGCAGGCCGGAGCAGGATGATGTGACATGATCTTTTATTCCCTGACCATATGGGACCTGGCCCTGCTTGTGCTGCGGCTGTGCTTTGTCGTGCCGGTCGTGATTCACGTGCTGCTGACCAAGCGCGATGTCGGGGCCTCGATTGGCTGGATTGGCGTGACCGTGCTCATGCCGCTGACCGGCGGCATCCTCTATCTCATGTTCGGCATCAACCGCGTGCACCGGCGCGCCCGGCGCATGGCGGGGCAGCATCCGTGGCGCAGCCGCACCATGTCCTCGCAGTGGCGGTGCGACGAAAAGGGGGCGTTCGCCCCGCTCGGCTCCATGGTGGGCAAGCTGACCGGCCGCCCGCTGCTTGGCGGCAACACCATCGAGCCGATGCATGATGGCGATACGGTCTATCCGCGCATGCTGGCCGCCATCAATGCAGCCGAGCGCAGCGTGCTGCTGTGCTCCTATATCTTCCGCGCCGACAGCATTGGCCGCCAGTTCTGTGATGCGCTGATTGCAGCCCACGGGCGTGGCGTGCATGTGCGGGTGCTGGTCGATGGCGTGGGGTCGGGTTATTTCAATTGCGGGGTGGCCCGCATCCTGCGCCGCGCCGGTGTGCCGGTGGGGCAGTTCATGCATTCCATGCTGCCGTGGCGCATGCCGTTCATCAACATGCGTGACCACAAGAAGATTCTGGTCGTCGATGGGCTGACCGGCTTCATGGGCGGGCTGAACATCGGCGAGGAAAACATCGCTGCCTCCCATCCCACACATCCGGTATCCGACACGCATTTCCAGATCAAAGGTCCGGTCGTGCACCAGTTGAGCGAGGCCTTCGCGCGGGACTGGGCCTTTACCATGGGCGAGGAACTGACGGCGGACATCTTCTTCCCCCCCCAGGCAAGCTGTGGCGAAACGCCCGGCCGCATCGTGACCGCCGGGCCGGACATGGATCTGGAAAAGATCGAGTACACCATGCTCCAGGCCTTCACCATGGCGCGGCACAGCATCAGGCTCATGACGCCGTATTTCCTGCCAGATGACCGGTTCCTCACCGAACTGGAACTGGCCTCGCTGCGCGGCATCGAGGTGGATATCGTGGTGCCCGCGCACAGCAACCACACCCTGCTGGACTGGGCGCGGGCGGCCAACCTGCCGCGCTTTCTGGATTCAGGGTGCCGGATATGGATGGCGCGGCCGCCCTTCAACCATTCCAAGCTCATGGTGGTGGACCGGCACTGGTCGTTCGTGGGCAGTTCCAACCTCGACGTGCGCAGCCTGCGCCTGAACTTCGAGATCAACCTCGAAACCTATGACGCCGCGCTGGCAGGCTCCCTTGATGCGTTCATCGCCAGCCACCGCCACATCAGGCTCACGCACCATGACCTTGACCGCCGCCCCTTCGTGCGCAAGCTGCGCGACGCGGCGGCCCGCCTCATGCTGCCCTACCTGTAGGCGCGGCTGCCAGAGGGGCGCAGCGTGACCGATATGGGGCGGTGGTCGGAGGTATAGTTCTCGATCACATGCCGCTCGGTGCAGGTCAGGCCGCGCACCAGGCAGCGGTCGAGGCGTATGGGCAGCATGTCGGCCATGCGGTGGGTGGGCGCGCGTGGCCCCACATCCTGAAAATGGCGGATCAGCGCCGGGCCAACCTGGTTGAAATCCCCCAATATGGCGGCCTGGTGCGGCAAAAGCTGCACCACGCGGCGCAACTGGCGGCGGTTGAGCAGCTGCCCGTGCGAAAGATGCACGTTGGCCACGACGAGCGACCGGCACTCGATCACCTGCGCCACCCGGCGGATGAGCGTGCCCGCGGGCAGGGTGCAGGTCAGCGGCTGGCGGCGATAGGGCCACGGGCTCCAGCAGGCCAGCCCGTGAATGCGGCCGGGCAGGGGCGAGCGCGCGTAGTGGCCGCCAATCAGGGTGGGCAGGGTGTCGATCTCCACCGTGGCCTCCTGCATGAGCAGAAGGTCCGGGCGCTCGGCATGGATCAGGTTGATGACGTCGCGTACCGTGGCGCCAATGCGGCGCAGCAGGTTCCAGCTGATGATCTTGACCCCATCGCCCTCACGCGCGGGCGGGGTCAGGTCCAGTCGGGGCGGCGTGCCGTGGCGTGGCTGGACGGAAGGCAGGCGGAGATAGGGGCGGGCAAGGGTCATGGTTCGATAAACGGCTCGCGGATGTCATCAGGAACGGGATTGCGGCTGCGGGCACCCCCCGCCGCGAATTCGGCCGTGAGCGTATAGCCCACGCCAATCAGCACGGGACCAAGGAAAATGCCCAGGCCCCCGAAGGTCAGCACGCCGCCGAGCACGCCAAGCACCGTCAGCAGGTAGGGCATCTGCGCGCCGCGGGCAATGAACATGGGGCGGATGATGTGGTCGGCGCCCGATACGATGATGGTGCCATACAGCAGCAGGAAAATGCCCCAGCCGGGATGGTGGGTGATGAGCAGGAACACCGAAGCCGGGATCCAGATCAGCGGCGCGCCGATGGGCAGAACGGCTACGAAGGCGGTGACCGCGCCAAGCAGAACCGGGCTGGAAATGCCCGCGATGGCAAACCCGATTCCGGTCAGGATGCCCTGGATGATGGCCGTACCCAGAATGCCGTAAACCGTGCCGCGTATGGTGCGGCCCACGATGCCCAGTATCCGGTCGGCATACACGCCTGCGATGCGCCTGACCACGGCTACGAACGTGTTGCCCAGCGCGTCGCCGCCCAGCCAGAAGAAAAAGGAGATGAACAGCGCCATGGCCAGGTGCGCCAGCCCGCTGGCAAGCTGCATCATGGCGCTGAGCACGGACTGCCCGATGCGCCCGGCATAGGGGCGCACGACCTGATCTATGCTGCCGACATCGGCCGACCATTTCTGCCATTTTTCAACAATTTCCGGGCCGAAATGCGGGATATGGGCAATACGCGCGGGTAGTGGCGGCAGGTGCAGCGCGCCAACGGCGTTGACCATGTACTGCAAGGTTGCGGGCACATCGGCAATGCTGCTCGACACCACGATGGCCAGCGGCACCACCAGCACCAGCGCGCACAGCAGCGTCATGACCAGGGCTGCGGGCAGCAGCGACATGCGCGCGCGCAGCCGCATGAACACCGGCCAGGTGGAAAAGGTCAGGATCGCGGCCCAGAGCAGGGCGGTAAGGAACGGATAGAGGATGAGAACGCAGCCAAATGCGATCCCCCCCAGCATCAACCCCATCATGATACGTTCGACCATATCGGTGGCCTATCCCCTCCTGCCATGAAACGAAAGACAAATGTTCAGGACTTCCGCTCCTGTCGTGTATGCTGCACCTTATTGCCGAACACGCAATTCCTTGAAGACCGGGAGAAGGTATGCATCCGCTGATCTCAGCCAGTGATCTGGCACAGGCCATCCACAATGGTGGTGATATTCTTGTGCTCGATGCCTCCATGGCGCTGCCGGGGCAGGCCTTCGATCCGCAGCAACGTTTTGCCAACGCACATATAGCCGGTGCGGTGCGCTTTGATATCGATACTTTTTCCGACCCGGATTCTCCCCTGCCGCATACCATTCCCGGCCAGGCCCGTTTCAGCCGCCTCGCCACCGAGCGTGGCATGGCCAACACGAAGCGCATCGTATTCTATGATCAGGACGGCATGGCGTGTGCCGCGCGCGCGTGGTGGCTGACGCGCCTGTTCGGCCATGAAAGCGTGCAGGTGCTCGAAGGTGGCCTGCCCGCATGGAAAAGCGCAGGCCTGCCGCTGGAAAGCGGGCCGGACCTGACCACGCCAGCCCCCTTTGTCAGCCGCCCGCATTATGACCGGCTGCACGGCACGGGTGACGTGCTCGACATCGTGCATGGGCGCATGCACGGCCTGATCCTTGATGCCCGCAGCCGTGGCCGCTTTGAAGGGCGCGATCCCGAGCCGCGCGCGGGCATTGAATCGGGCCACATGCCCGGCGCGCGCAGCCTGCCTTATGGCGAACTGCTCGATGATAACGGCCGTTTTTTGCCCGTTGAGGCGCTGAAGGCAAAATTCGAGACGCTGGGCGTGACTGACACCACCACCGTTACCTGTTCATGCGGCAGCGGCATGACCGCATGCATGATCGCGCTGGCGCTGGTCTGCGCGCAGGCCGGGGCGGGCGAGCCCGTGGTGTATGATGGCTCATGGGCGGAATGGGCTTCGACGCCGGATGCGCCCATCGTGTGCGGCGCATAAGGACGGCCAATATGATTGATCCGATGGCCCCGGTGCCTCCAGACCAGCTTGAAAGCGTGGTGCGTGGTTGGCGCGCGCTTTCCCCCCGCTTGGTATCCCTTGGCCGTGACAGGCCGGAGGGGACGAAGGGAATATTCGTCAACCCGCCAGCCACGCGCGGCTCCACCGTGCTGTTCTCCAGCGTCGGGGCGATGGAGCAGGCAGGGCACGGCCGCTATGGCGATGAACTGATCTATGGCGCCATGGGCACGCCGATTGGCCACCGGCTGGAGCAGGCGATCGCCACGATCGAAGGTGGCACGCACGCGCAGCTTGCACCTTCGGGGCTGGCGGCATGTGCGTTACCGTTCCTGGCCTATGCAAAAGCAGGCGAGCACTGCCTGCTGGCTGATTCCGTCTATGGCCCGACCCGCCGCTTTGCCGAGAAGGTGCTGCGTCGCTTTGGCGTGGAGATCACCTATTTCCCCCCCGGCGCGACCGAGGGCGAACTGCGCGCCCTGATCCAGCCCAATACCCGCATCATCTTTGCCGAAAGCCCCGGCAGCCACTCGTTCGAGGTGCTGGACGTGCCAATGCTGGGCCGCCTTGCAGCCCAGACCGGCGCGCGCCTGATCGTGGACAATACATGGGGCATCGGCCTGTTCAGCCCGTTTGCTCACGGGGCGCATGTGTCGGTGCAGGCGTTGAGCAAATACCCGTCCGGGCATTCCGACCTCATTCTTGGTGCGGTGACGGTGGCAAGCGAGGCTGACTGGCGCCCCCTGCGTGATGCCGCCATTCAGGCAGGCCAGGTGGCTGGCCCCGATGACTGCGCGCTGACCCTGCGCGGCCTGCGCACCATGGGCGTGCGCCAGATGCAGCAGGCCGCAACCGCGCTGGCCGTGGCGCTGTGGCTTGAAAGCAGGCCGGAGGTGGCACGCGTGCTGCACCCGGCGCTGCCATCGTGCCCCGGCCATGAATACTGGAAGCGCGATTTCACCGGCGCGTCCTCGCTGTTTGGCGTGGTGTTTGATGCCGCTTTCACCCTGGATGACATGGTGGCGATGATCGACGGGCTTTCCCTGTTCGGCATCGGGGCCTCATGGGGGGGATATGAAAGCCTGATCCTGCCCACCACGGGCGGGATTTCGCGGCAGTGCCCGTCGGTCACGCAGGCCGGGCCAACGTGCCGTTTGCATATCGGGCTGGAAGAGGGGGCGGCCCTGGTGGCTGATCTGGCCCGTGGGCTTGATGGCATGTCTGCTGCCCGCCACCGGCACGGGCCAGCCTGATGCAGATCAAGGCTGATCTGCTGCCGTGGTGAAAGAGTCATGCCCCGGATGTCGCCTTCGCCGCCCTGACCGGGCGGGCAGGCGGCAAGGTGCAATACCGGCCCGCTCAGGGCAGTAAAACTGAAGGTGCAAGATGGTTGGCAAGATGAAGGCGGCAGTCGTGCGGGAATTCGGCAAGCCGCTGACGATCGAGGAACTCGATATTCCGCAGATCAACGCAAACCAGATTCTGGTCAAGGTCGATGCCTGCGGCGTCTGCCACACCGATCTGCACGCCGCCCGCGGCGACTGGCCCACCAAGCCCAACCCCCCGTTCATTCCCGGTCATGAGGGGATTGGCCACGTGGTCGAGGTGGGCAGCAACGTCAACTGGATCAAAACCGGCGACGTGGTGGGCGTGCCGTGGCTGTATTCGGCCTGCGGACATTGCGAGCACTGCCTGGGCGGGTGGGAGACGCTGTGCGAAAAGCAGGAGGATACCGGCTATTCGGTCAATGGCTGCTTTGCCGAATATGTGGTCGCCGACCCCAATTACGTGGCCCACCTGCCCAAGGACATCGACCCGATCAAGACCGCCCCGGTGCTGTGCGCGGGGCTGACCGTGTACAAGGGCCTGAAGATGACCGATACGCGGGCAGGGGAATGGGTGGCCATTTCCGGCGCGGGCGGTCTGGGGCAGATGGCCATCCAGTATGCTGTGGCCATGGGTCTGAACGTGGCCGCCGTTGACATCAGCGATGAAAAACTGGCCGAGGCCCGCAAACTGGGCGCGCGCGTAACCGTCAATGCGCTCAAGGAAGACCCGGTCGCCACCATCCGCGCGCAGACGGGCGGCACCCACGGCGTGCTGGTCACGGCAGTGTCGGACAAGGCCTTCAGCCAGGCCGTGGGCTATGCGCGGCGTGGCGGCACGGTGGTGCTCAATGGCCTGCCGCCGGGCGACTTCCCGCTGTCCATCTTTGACATGGTCATGAACGGCACCACGGTGCGCGGCTCGATCGTGGGCACGCGGCTCGACATGATCGAGGCGATGTCCTTCTTCACCGATGGCAAGGTGACCACCGTGGTCAGCCCCGACCGGCTGGAAAACATCAACACCATTTTCGATAACCTCGAACATGGCCGGGTGGCCGGACGCGTGGTGCTTGACTTCCGTAACGGGGCGTAAGGCAACCCGGACCGTTTTTGGGCGTTTGGGTCAATGACAGGGCAGGGTGCCCCCTGCGGGTGCCCTGCCGCAACAGCCAACGGACGGACAGGTAAGGATATCATGAAAAAGACAGTGATTGCGGCAGTGCTGTGTGCAACCGGCCTGAACGTGGCGACGCTTGCGCCAGCACTGGCTGATTCGTGCGATGGCGTGACCGACCATGCCGAATGCGAAGTGCGGCTCAAGGCGCACGAGACCAAGGAAGGCACGCGCCACACCGCGCACAAGGCCCACAAAAAGGCCGAGGAAGGCACCGATAGCGCCAAGGATTGGGGCGACCGCACCGGCAAGAAGCTCGATAACTGGGGGCATGACACCAAGGGTGACATGAGCCAGTTCTTTACGGGGCACCGTTAAGGCGCTTGTTAAAAACAACGCATTGATGAAAATTGATGGATGCCGCCTTTTTTTAAGGCGGCATTTTTTATGACCAAATTTTGGAAAAGTCAGTTCAGGCAATATCAAGAAATCATAAGGAATTTTTTGGAGCAGATTTTTTCAAAAAAGCGGCACCCAGAAATTTTGTTATTTTTAAACATGTCATTACATGCCAGATTGACCAGCTATTACGCGCCAAAGCGTTGCGTAAACACCTTGCCATTAAAACTATGCGTGCAGCAGGCGCAGGTGGGTTTCAGGCTGTCCTCGTCCAGAGCCGGATCAACAAGGGACAGGATGCCATCCTCATCTACAAAAAGACCACTGAAATAAGAGTTCTCATAGGCCACGAAATAGGCGCGCCTGTCCGCAGCACAGGTTGCGACCATCCAGGATATTGGCTCGACGTCGTCCAGCCGTGCACAGGCTTCCCTGAATACATCATCCCATTTCTGCCCCACGCGCGATAATAAAAACCGGAACAGCGGCGTATAATCGCGCCCATGTCGCTGCCCACCATGCATGGATGCCTGCAGGGACGGGTTGTTCAGGGCTTTCTTTGCATGGCGCTCCCAGCGGAATTTTTTGCCAGAACCATGCGTTACGCCATGCGTCTTGGTATTGACCTTTCTGTAGAGCGGTTTGGGTGTTCCGCGCATCTGCCCCTCAATGACTGCACGCTGCGCCAGGCATGGGTGCCGTCAGCGCATATGAAAAAAGGGGAGGCGTTGCGCACGTCTCCCCCTGCATGTCTGGTTTTGGCAGCAATCAGGAATGGTGGTGATCAGCCGCCTCATGCTCGCGCCAGCCGCTTTCAATGGCGTGCAGGAAGGTCTTGAAGTGCTTCTTCACCTCATCGGGCGAGGCCTTTTCCATCACGTCCTTCTTGGCGGCCGTAAGGGTGGCAGCGGCGTGGATCAGGGCTGCGTGGATGATGTCAGACGGTTCTTTGCTCATGGAATTCTCTCCGTTACGTGATGCGTCACGATGGAATAGGACCTCCGCGCTGGCAACCATGCGCCCTGCATGACTGCCGTTCCCTTCCTGGCCCTTGATTTGGCACATGGCCATCACAGGGTCCGTATCGTCTGTGGCGGGGAACTTCACGCCCATGCTCCCGTTGCTTTGAACAGACACAGACCAGATGGGATATCCGATGTTTTCAAGGCTTACCGCACTCGCCCTCGCCACCACGGCAGTAATCGCCCTGCCGGTTGTAGCCCATGCCGAGCCGGGTGGCTGCGTCAAGGGCGCCGTGGCTGGCGGGGTGGCTGGACATTTTGTTGGCAGTGGTCATGGCAAGGGCGGTGCCGCGGCAGGCTGTGCCGCAGGCATGGTGCGCAGGCATAATGCCCGCAAGGCCGAGCGGGAAGGGGCGGCCCAGCAGAACCAGCAGCCCGAGGGCGGCCAGCCCGGTGGCAATGGCGCACCACCCCCGCCGCCTACCAATGGCAGCAGCGAATAAGGCCAGCGCCGCCCGCCGTCAGGGTACCGCCCTGACGGAGGACGCCCCCATCGCCCACGCGTAACACATGGTCAACTGGTTGCGCGGGTCGGGGTTGATGCCAACGAAAATGATGTCCTTGTGCACATAAAGCAGCTTGTGCCGTGGCCCCATGGTCACCTTGTGCAGCACGACCGGCTGGTCACGTGCCACCTGCGCGCGCGTGCTCACTGCCCAGTCATGGCTGATGCGGGCAAGCAGTGTGAGGTCGGGGATGACAATGGCCAGATGCGTGACCGCAAGCCCCGCGCAGCCAGCTGCCATGACCTTGCTGAAAACGGCGCCCACCGGGCATGAAAACAGCAGGCAGGCCAGATAGCACACCAGAAACACGCTGGCGGGGTACGATACGCGGGCAGCCAGCGCCGCGCGGGGGAAGATGAGCAGCAGCAGCATGTAGGCCAGCGCAAGGGCAGCAAACACCCAGCCCCGCCCGCAGCGCAGGCAGGCGGGAAAACGCAGTTGCCGCCTGCCCAGAAACAGGCCCACGCCAATCAGCAGCACGAAGGGCACCCAGAACGGGTCGAACAGGCTGCCCAGATTGCCAATCAGCGCATCAAACCGGTCGAGTGGCGCGCTTGGTGTCATCAGCCGTTCGCGCACGTAGTTGCCGGGAGCGATGCCCAGCGTGAACGTGCCCAGCGCGTGGCTTGCCGCCAGCGCCCAGGGCACCGGGCGGCTGTTTTTCCACGCCCATGCGACCCATCCCAGCAGGATGATCGTCATCAGCAGCGAAATCGATTCCATGGCCGTGGCGATCAGGAACACCACCGTGTACTGCGCCACGTTCATGCGCGTGCGCCCCGCCAGTAACCGCGAGAGAATCCACATCTCGCCCGTAACAGCCCACAGGTAGCCAATGGCGCCAGTTTTCCATAAGGCGACCTCGGCTATGGTGCGAGGCAGCCACCACAACATCAGAAAAACCAGCAGGCACTGCATAAAGCCGGTGCGCGCCGAAGGGGCAGGCTCATGCCCCGCCTCGCGCCAGCACATATGCACCACCACATGCACCAGGAACACGAACACGCCCGCATTCACTACCGCAAACGCGGCCAGCGAGCCGTAATGATGCAGGTCGAGGATGAAAAAGGTGACAAGGGTGATGAACCACCGCCCGGTCCAGAAAAAATAGTTGCCCCATACAATATGGAAGATCATGCGCGGGCTGAACGGGATGGTGCGGCAGTAATCATCAGCCCAGAGCGGCGTGACCCAGTTGGCCCACAGCAGGAACACGAAGCACAGGCCAAGGGCCAGTTTCTCGCCAGGCAGGAAGCGGGGGGCGGCATGGGCTGGCACGGTCATGGGCAGGGTCTTTTTTGCGGTGTGGGGCCTGCGTGCGTAACACGGCGCGGCGCATACGTGAAAATGATGGCCCATAATGCGCTTCGGGGCGGGGTTGTGTCATGGATAAAGGCCTGAGGCATAGCCTATGAAGGGAGAGTGAGCGGCGCGCTCGATCCGGATGGCGCCGCAGCGCAGGGGATCAAGTCACGTGTCACAGCCCGTATCTTCGCCCATCGCCACGCCATGCCCGCCTCAGGCTTCGCCGCCGGGCGCCACGGGGGTGCGCGCGGCGCTGACCACCGCCATGGCGGGTCTGCTCGTAGGGCTTGATACCGGGCTGATTGCCGAGGCGCTTGGCTTTATAGGCCACGATTTTCACGCCAGCGCCCGCGCGCAGGAATGGATCGTGTCAATGCTGATGATCGGCGCGCTGCTCGGCTCGCTCGGGGCAGGGGTGTTCTCGCGCCGCTTTGGCCGCAGGCTGGCGCTGGGCACGGCGACTGTGCTGATCGGGGCAGGCGCGCTGCTTTGCGCAACGGCCGGGCTGATCGGGCAGATCCTGCTCGGGCGCTTCCTGATCGGGGTGGCGATTGGCATCTGCACCTTTACCGCGCCGCTCTACATATCGGAACTGACCACAGGCAAGATGCGCGGCACCATGGTCTCCACCTTTTCCATGCTCCAGTCCTGCGGCATCCTTCTGGGCTATCTGGCGGGCGGCCTGCTTGCGGGCGGCGGGCACTGGCGGCTGATGGTGGGGCTGCCGGTGGTGCCAGCCCTGGCGCTGTTCGCCGCGTGCGCGGTGCTGCCTTCCAGCCCGTCGTGGCTTGCGGCGCGCGGGCGCTTTGAGGAGGCGCGCAAGGTGCTGCGCGACCTGCGGGGTGATGAAGCCGAGGCCGACCGCGAACTTGACTGCATCCGCCAAGAACTCGGCGCGGGCCGCGCCGTGAGCGGCTTTGCCCTGTTGCGGACCAGACCCTATTTCCGCCGCTCGGTGGCGCTGGGCATAGGGTTGCAGATCATGCAGCAGCTCACCGGCATCAATGTGGTGATGTATTACGCCCCCAAGATTCTGGAAGGCGCGCATTTTGGCACCACCGCCGCCGCATGGGCCACGGTGCTGGTCGGGCTGGTCAATGCCGTGGTGGGCATCGCGGCCATCTATCTGGTCTCGCGCTGGGGGCGCAGGCCGCTGCTGGTTTCAAGCTGCGTCATCATGGCCTGTGCACTGGGCTGCGCAGCCATGATCGAGGGGATGCACCTGCAGGGGCTGGGCGCCACGTTGAGCCTGGTGGCGGCGCTTCTGGCCTTTGTGGCGGGCTTTGGCATGGGGGCGGGGCCGCTGGTGTGGACCCTGTGCTCCGAAATCCAGCCCATAGCAGGGCGTGACTTTGGCGTGGCGTGCTCCACGCTGGCCAACTGGGGCATGGACTGGGCGGTGAGCAACACCTTCCTCACCATTGTCGCGGCAATGGGGGCGGGATGGACCTTTGCCGGGTTCAGCGTGATGAATATCGGTTTCGTGCTGTTTACCGTGCTGCTGGTGCCCGAGACGCGCGATGTGCCGCTGGAGGTGATTGAGCAGCACCTTGAGGCTGGCCTGCCGCTCCGCCGCATCGGGCGCTAGGGCAGATCCAGTTTGAATGGACACGTTCGAACTGGTGAAGTGGAATTGCGCTAGAACCCGCGCACCGGCCCATGGCTGTAATGCAGCAGCATGCAGCCCACCGCCGCCATGTGGGTGCCTGCGCCAAGCACCACCATCACGTGCCATAGCGCGTTGGAAAACGGCATGTTCTCGCGCATGTAGAACACGACCCCGATGCTGAAGAAGAACAGCCCGAGCACGATGAGGAAAAAGGTCGGGCTGGGCAGCATCCAGACCTGCGGGTCGGGACACAGGAAGAAAACCCATGCCACGCACAGGTAAGGCACTACATGAAACCGGCGTGACCAGGTGAAGAAACACATCTTGGCCACGATGCCTGCTGCCGCCATGGCCCACAGCACCCCGCAGAACCACAGGCTGGCGCGCCCCTGCCCTCCGAGCACGATGAAGGGTGTGTAGGTCGCGGCGATGGCTACGAAGATGATGGACTGGTCAATGCGCTGCAACCCGCCCTTGAGGCGGCATGGCGGGCAGAAATTATAGGCCGCCGATGACAGGCAGGTGCCCAGTATGCCGCCGCAGTACAGCATGGTCACACCCGCTGCGAGGCCCGAATGCGCCAGCATGGCCGTGCGCAGCAGCCACACGACGCCATAGCCAAGCCCCACGACACCGATGATATGGACCGCAAGGTCGGCCGCCCGTTCGGCCACGGAATAGATGGGGAAGCGCGTGCGGGTGCTCATGCGGCGCAAATTACTCCTTATTTCTGCTCAGGTCCGGTCCTGTAGCGTGAATAAGTCTGTTTCCCCATATGTGTAAGCGTTCAGGCTTGCGTGATGGCGGGCCAACCCGCGTGCCACAATGACGCGCTGCCCGGCCTGCGGCATGCCTGCCGTCATGGTGTGTGGCCCCGCGCCACGCAAAGCCGCACCCATGCGGGCGGACTTGCGGGGCAGGGGCCTTGTGGCGCACAACGCGCCCCAGATGACAGGGAGAAAGCGGGACATGGCCCGATCATGGCTACTGGTCTGGGTGCTGATTGCGTTGGGCGTCGGGCATTTCGTGTGCGGCGTGGCGCTTACGCCGTGGCATATTGCTGCCATGGTGCTGGTGGGGCTGGGCTGCTTTGCGCTGGTCTGGGGGCTGTTTCTGGGCGGCCTGATGCTGCTGGCCTATGTCAGCAGCCTGCTTGAGCGTACGGGCAGCAAGATGCGGTGGTAAAGTGGCGGTGTCGCGGCGGCTTGTTCCGTACATAAAAAAACAGGGGTCTCCCCCTGTTTCTCGTCGTGGCGCGAGGCCGCTTCAGCGTGCGGTGCGCTCGCCGGTCACATGGGCGCACAGAGCCTGGATTTCGGCTGCGGTCACGCCTTCGGGGTTGTGCTCGGCCTTTTTGGCAATCTCGTGCTCGGTGCCCGAGGCGCGGCCATGTTCCTTGGCAACATGCTGGGCGAGGGCGATCACCTCTTCCTTCTGCAGCAGCTTGGGCTCTTTCAGGCCACGGGCTGCAAGCTTGTGCATGTGTTCGCGGGCAGCGGCGGTGGGTTTGTCAGTCATGGTTCAGGCTATCCTGTTAACGTGGCGCGCGGTCTGCGCGTAAGGGTGTGTTATAACTTATAGGATGCGCGGCCTCACGTCGTATTTTACATATCAGCTTTGTCCTGCCCGGTGCAGGCACGCCCCTGACGGAAACCCATATGCAAACGCCCGCTCCCCCCGCGCCCGACAGCGCCCTGACCCGACTGGCCCCCACTGTGGGGCTGACCGGCCCGCAACAGGTCCTGATGGATGAAGTGCTGGCCTTCTGCCGTGCCCACACGGCCGATGCGCATGCGCTGTTCGTGATCGAGGGCGATGCGGGCACGGGCAAGAGCCTGCTGCTCAACACGCTGTTCACCGCCATCCAGCACGCGGCCCGCGACCGGGATGCAGGCGACCCGCTGCATGGCACGCATAACGCCCTGCTGGTCAACCACCCGGAAATGATCAAACTGTACCGCAATATTTCCGAATCCCAGCCCTGCCTGCGCAAGAAGGATTTCGAGCGGCCGACCACCTTCATCAACCAGATGGCAGATAGCGGGCAGCGGGCCGATATCGTGCTGGTCGATGAGGCCCATCTGCTGCTGACCCGCAGCGACCCCTATAACCGCTTTAGGCAGGACAACCAGCTTGCCGAGATCATCCGCCATGCCCGCATCGTGGTCATCGTGTTTGATGCAAGGCAGGTGCTCAAGTTCAAGAGCCTATGGACCGATGAACGCCTGCGCGCGCTCGTGGCGGGCTATCCGGTCGTGATCCGTCGGCTTGACCAGCAGTTCCGCATGCATGCCCATGCGGATGTGATGGAGTGGATCCGCGCCCTGCGTGATGGCCACCTGCGCGCGTTACCGGCACCGCAGCCCTTTGATTTGCGTATTTATGATGATGCGCAGGATTTGTACGAGGCCATATGTCAGCGCAACGCGCAGTACGGGCTGTGCCGCATGCTGGCCACCTACGATTATCCCTACACCCTGAACGGGCATGACCATTTCATTACCGAGAGGCGCTTTCACCTGCGCTGGGACCGCGCAATGCCGCAGGCCCGCCTGCCCTGGGCGGAACGGCCCGATACGATTGATGAAGTGGGCTCGGTCTATACCATCCAGGGTTTTGACCTGAATTACGCGGGCGTGATCCTTGGCCCGTCCGTAACCTATGACCCGGCCACAGACCGGATTGTGATCGACCCGACCCGCTATGAGGACCGCGCCGCCTTTACCGGGCGCGACGGGGTGGAGAACCCGCCTGTGGTCATGGCGCGGATCATCCTCAACTCCATCAACGTGCTCATGACGCGTGGGGTGAGGGGGCTTTACATCTATGCAAGCGATCCCCGCCTGCATGCACGGCTCAATGCCTTATGGAACGCGCGGCAGGCTGCCCCCGCCGCGCCGCAGGGGGTCAGCCCTTTTCGCCAAGGCGCTTGAGGTAGGGCAGGATTTCGGAGCCGGATTCAATGGCGTGGCCGAGAACGGTCTCGACAAGAGTTGCAAGACCCTGCGCATCAAGCCGCGCGAGGATTACGCTCAGGTCATGCTTGTCAGCATCGGAAAGCTGGGGGGACTGGATGATGCGCCGTTCGATCGCCGCCTTCATGGCGTCGGTGGTGAAAGGCATGTCGATAATCTGGTCTTTGCTCATGGCCATCAATTTCCTGCATGGATAAAGGAAGTCAGGCCATGGTACGGGTTGCCGGTTTCCCGGCAACCACCCTGCACGCGATGCGGTTATGCGTTTGCCATGACAGGTGTCAGGCAGGCTTTCAGCCCTGTTCGGGCTGGTCCATGGAGGTCATGCGGTGCAGGCGCGCCGTTTGTGAAAAGCCACGCATTTCCTGTGCGATGCCCTGGCGCTCCAGCCGCCGCAGGCCCGTGGCATAGCCAATTTCCTGCTTGAGCTGGCCGAGCAGCATGTTGGTGCGACCGCGGAGCATCGTCTTGAAACGATCCATGTCACGTCTCCCCTACAAAGATTTACAGAACAATGCTGCGTTGAACGCATGCCAGATAACAGCATGATGCATGGAGAAATGCAACGCCTAATGCATACCTGACAGACATTTAATGCATGAATGGAGGGAATGAACGGGGTTTGGCGCAAGAAACACGTGGAACACGCCGTCAACAGGATCAGGCGGGGCCGAGGGAGTGCAGCATCTGATGCGATAGACGTTCCAAAAATTGTCTTATTGGTATAAAATTATTCGCAGAAAAAATCTTGTATCGGTCTTTATGAATAATGCGTGGGAGAAGCAAAAATATTAAATCCGCCATCCTCATATGAAAGACATTTCTGAACTGCCTGACATGATTGAGCGCATGCTCATGCAGGGAATTTCTTTTCTTGGAAAACATTATGATTTTTCAAGTGAAAAAAGATGCTTAGGGCTTTTTATCCAAAATACAAGGCATCATTATTTGGCGGCTATCAGGAATATGAACGTAGCCGGGGCGTTATGTTGTGTATAATCCGTTGCATGCTTGGGGATTTTGCTTTTGTAAGGCGCTACAAGAGCGATGAATACAAGACCATATGCCCTAAAATGACGGACGACCTGGACAAGATCATGGCGTATCTGCCCAGATGAAAAAATCATGGCAGGAATAAAGGGTGCATCTCGATCTGAAAACACGTTTGAAATAACAGGGGCGCAATCAGATCAACGGGGTTACGGCCCAACCTGATTTCAATGCCGGTCAGGCCTTGCATGCCCGTACAAAGGTAATGGGCGGCAGACCATGGGGGCATTATAACCGCGAAAGCCATCAGCCCTGGTGGGGTTCCTGTTCCGATCCATAGACCAGACTTGATTGTACAGGCAGATCTTTCATTGCTGCCTGATATTTCACGAAGAAAAGGTTTTCCCATGCGCGTTTCTGGCTGGTTGGGTGGCAGTTTTCTGCCCGTTATGCTCCTTTGGGCGCCGGCCTTTGCGGCCCCGGCCTACCATCCCGGCTTTGCCTGCCCCCGGCCTGACGGGTCCGATGTTCTGGCTACGGCGATCTGTGCCGATCCTGCCATGGCGAAAGCCGAACTCGACCTTGAAAAAGTATTCTATGCCCATCGCGCCCAAGATGGGGCAGGAGCCTATCCGGCCATCAAGGCGCAGGCCATTGCTTATGCTACCGCAGTGCGTAACGCATGCGGCATTCCGGCAGAGGGCACGCCGGGCGCGGTCCTGCCATCGGGTGCAGATTCATGCTACGTGAAAGTAACGGAGCAGCATGCTGGCGAGTGGGCAAAGTCACTGAGCGGCGTCTATGCGCAGGAAGCCGCGCGCGATATCGACCTGCATATTGCCCTGCAGCAGAAGCTCATTAATGCCGGGTATGCGTCCTCTCCCATGCTTGCGGCTGATGGCATTTACGGCGAGGGCACGCGCACGGCCATCAAAAGCTGGCAGGCCGCCTATGGGGATGACCAGACGGGCGTTATTTCAGATGCTGAAGTGCCACATATCGAGAAGCTTGGCGTCTCGCGTGCCGTGCGCTGGGCCAGTCAGCCGCCCGAACCCTCCCTGAGCAGCGATACGAATGCGCCGCCCCTGCTGCGTATCTTCCAGTTGGACATGCTGGGCATCCAGCGCCCTTTTCTTGAGCAGATTACGGGGATAGCCAAATATGTGAACCACTATGCCGACAAGACCACAACTTATACTTACATAATAAAAGGCTGCGAACTGACCGCCTATGAACAGGGCGACCAGATTCAGGGCTACGGGCTGAAGGTGACCCCGGCCTGTTCGGTGCCGCTGACGCCGTTCATCCAGAACTCAACCCCCTCAGTGGCCGAACTGACAATGGGCGACATGAGCGCCGCGCTGGACGGCAGTGCCCGGCCGGTGGCTGACTGCCTTGAAAGCTGCGGTAACGCCACTGACCCCAATATCGGGTTGATGAAGCAGGGATCGCATGCCGAGGATTACGTGAATATTGAGGTTTATGCCCCGATAATAGATGAAACGGCCCTTAATGCTGCATCAAACTGGCAGAATGCACTCAGGAAGCACGAAACCGACGATGATATCGTGAAGGGCAAGTTCAACTGCGATGGCAGATACGCTACCGAGGGGCTTCATGCCATGCGCGATGTCGGGGTAAAGGAGATTTTTGTAGGCAGGGGAGAGTCGGTTATTGGCCAGGACATCAATGGGCAGTGCGGTCAGTAAAAGAAGATCCCGGCATTGTCTCTTAATGCCTGTGTCTGGAAGTAACTACGCATGCTATCATGGTCTTGTTACTATGTTTTTGCTAGGATGTTCTTGTTAAAGTCAGCCGTGCCATTTCTTTTTTATATGGTTTGTTGCTTTTTTACTATTTTATAGACTATTTAAAAACAACGTATTGATAAGAAATGATAAAAGTTTTTGGGTACCGCCTTTTTTCAAAAAGGCGGCTTTCTTCAAAGCTTCTGAGAAAAGCTTCACCAAAAACGTCCTTATGATTGCTGGATGTTTTTCGGGTTCACTTTTCAAACGGCCTCTTATCAAGTGATCAGAAACATCTGGTCTTTGCAAAATCCATTCGCTGACGTCACCTCTGGCTGATTGCCCATGGACCATTCAGGGCAAAATCACAGGCAGTATGAAATTTCCAGCATGGCAAGCACCGGCGGAGGCGGTGCGCGCAGATGAGCGGGCACGCGCAGCTGGTGAGAATAGATCGGCTCACTCTCTTATTACGGAGCGCTCCGGCGCGCGCGATCATCGTGTTCCGGCTTGATCTGGCCAAGCAGGGCAATCAGGCCGGATGCTACCATAAGCTGCAGCGGGCGCAGGCGCAGGAAAAAACGCGGTAGCCTGTTCCTGCGCGCCAGGTACAGGTCGCCGCCCAGCGTGGCCAGCATGCCCGGCGCGGCGAGCCGCCACGCGGCCTGAGGCGGCAGGATCATGATGCCCAGCCCCATGAAGTGCATGGCCAGAAAGATAATCGGATCGGACAGTTGCGGCCCGCGCGGGTTGTAGAAACTTGCCCCTCGATGCACCCCGCCAAAAAAGCAGAACAACCCTGCCACCCACATGCGCGCAAAGCTGAGCACCAGGGGTGCAAGTGGCCGGGGCACCATCCGCACGCCTATCAGGCACACCCCCAGCATGGCGACTGCAGCCCAGCCCAGTAGCCCGTCTTCGAGTGGGGTGCGGGTGGCGGTGGCTTCGCATCCGTCATGAATCCGTACCGTCATGACCGGGTCGCCCCCGCATCGGCCCCGCGCCTGCGCGCGCCCACCGCCATGCCGATGACCATAGAGAGATAGACCAGCGCCATCCTCCGTGGCGCCATGACCAACTCCCACCCCGGCGTAAAACGTTTGGGCGTGGCCTTGTAATCCACCATATAGGCAACCGGACCGAGGGCTGCGGTTACCACCAGCCTGCGCATAAGCCGCGGCTGACTACCCAGCGCCCTGTCATACAGCCATGACCAGAACAGGGTGGCGGCCGTATTGGTGGCCAGCCCCACAAGGGCGGCCCGCGTGCCCGGCTGGTTCATATGGGCGGCTTTGTCACCATAAAGCCAGTGCGCGGTGCAGTTTATGCCCGGCCCATACGCGCCCGTCTGCCTGCGGGCCTGTACCATGGCCATGCCCGATGACATGACGGACCCCAGGAAGGTAATCTTGAGTAGGCGCGGTATTGCCATGAGAGGATGCCCTGAACTGCGTGTAACGGAAATGCCATGAGGTATTCCAGAGGCAACGCAGCCCTGTCTGCCCCGTTTCTATCATGCTGCCTGCATCTGCCCTGCCTGGGATGCATGGCCCATGCTGCAAATTATGTTATTACGAGCCCATAACACATATTTTTTATATGTATAAATAATAGGCTTATTTATTTCAATAATGAATGTGATGGTTCGAAATTTTAGAGAAAACCGCGAATTCTTATTGTAATTAGGTGTCACATGCTCAGCATGCGATTTCCTAGATTTCTGAAAAATCGATTAGGTATGCACAAAACGCATACAAGACATAAAGTGACATCAGAATACATCGTTATTATATATCCGCGATACATCTTTAAATGCATATATATTACAAGAGGTTATGAAATAATGAAGGGTATTGTTTTTAATATTCTGGAAGAGGTCGTGGAAAAGAACCACGGCGCGGAAGCATGGGATACCCTGCTGGAGGCCGCCAATGTCAGCGGCACCTATACTTCGCTGGGCAGCTACCCCGATGCGGAAATGCAGGCGCTGATAGTAGCAGCTTCAAAGCATTTGGGTATTACGCCGGCTGAATTGCTGCACAGCTTCGGGCGGGATGCCATGCCCATCCTCAAGCAACGCTATCCGGAACTGTTCAGGACGCATCCCAATTCGCGCAGCTTTATCCTGAGCGTGAACAGCATCATCCATCCCGAAGTGCGAAAGCTCTATCCCGGCGCGATGTGTCCGTATTTCCACATGAAGGAAAACGATGATGGCACGCTGGACATGACCTACAGTTCCGAACGCCACCTGATCGACCTGGCGCAGGGCTTTGTGCTCGGTGCGGCCGATGTGTTTGGCGACAGGGTTGAAGTCGAGCGTTTCCCACCCGGATCTGGCAAGGAAAACATGCTGCGGGTGAAGTGGCTATGACCATCAATTCTGGACCGGAGTCAGAAGTAACGGATTATGAAGCCCTGTACCGCCGCATCCGCCGCCGTTATGAGCGCGAACGCGAAGTGCGCATGGAAGCTGAACGCATCGCGGAGGACGGGTTGAGCCAGCTGTATGCGCGTAATCGCCAGCAGGCCTTGATGGAGGCGGTTGCCGCCCAGGCCAATAGTGGTCTTTCAGTGGAGGACATCGTCCGCTTTGCTTTTTCGCAGGCCTGCGAGATGGGGCCATGGTGCATGGCACTGGCATGGTTGCCGGACAGTAAGGGCAGCGGCCGGGTGTTCCGTCTGGCCAGCCATCTTTCCGGGCATGAGAATGCGGCTGCCGGCCGTGCACTGCCTACCGGGTCTGACAATGCGCTATTGCCCAGCATCTGCTCACGTTTGCAGATCGAGTCAGCGCCTCTGTGGCTCGTGGGTGAGGGTACCCGCTCAGGCATGCAGACCGTACTGATGGTACCGGTCATGGTGAGTGGCCGCATGGCGATGGTGCTGGAATTCGATGCCCTGTCGCGCCACGAAAGCGATCCCTATACGCTGGCCATGTTCTCCAACATCGCGCGACAGCTGTCTCATGTACTCGAACGGCGGGAGACCGCCGACCTCCTGCGCCACGAGGCCACGCATGATGCGCTGACCGGCCTGCCCAACCGCAAGGCTTTTCTTGCGCGGCTGGATGCCATCATGGAGCGCGACCGGAAAGCTGGCCACGATCATGCGGTAATGTTCATCGACCTGGACAAGTTCAAGATGGTGAACGATAGCTTCGGCCATCATGCAGGCGACATGTTCCTGATCGAGATCGTCAACCGTCTGCGCCGCGTGTTCGATACCGAGGAGAACTGCTTTATCGCCCGTCTGGGCGGTGACGAATTTACCGCCATCATGACCGGCCCGCGCGACCAAGCCGGCCTTGAGAAGATCGGTGCGCGCATCTGTCAGGAACTGGAGGCGGAAATGGTGATTGATGGGCATCACCTGCAGCCTTCCGCCAGTATCGGCATTGTCACGTCCGATCACGATCATAAATCCTCGGCTGATATCGTGCGCGATGCCGATCTCGCCATGTATGAAGCCAAGCGTCGTGGTGGCGACCGGGTTATCCTGTTTACACCCGACCTGCTGGCACGCATGCACCACGCGCTTATCTTGCAGGGTGAATTGCCCGATGCGCTGGAACGCAACGAGTTTTTGCTGCATTACCAGCCCATCGTGGATGTGCAGGGTGGACGTGTGGTAGGGCATGAGGCCCTGCTGCGCTGGCGTGACCGGCGCGGCGTGCTGCATGACCCGGCGGCCTTTATCCGCAATGCAGAAGAAACAGGTCTGATCGTTCCTATTGGCAACTGGGTGCTGGAACAGGCGCTGCGCCATGTTGTGGCCTTCAACCGTGACCAGGCGCCGGGGTATGAAATCGCAGCCCATATCAATCTGAGCGCGAACCAGCTTCGCCAGCCCGACATGCCGCGACAGGTACGCGAACTGCTGGCCATAACCGGTGCGAAGGCTGAATGGATTGTACTGGAAGTAACCGAGGACGCCTTGCTGCCGGATATGGACGCATCCGTCCGCCATCTTGCCGCCTTGCGCGGTGCAGGCGCACGGATTGCGATCAACAGCTTTGGTGGCGGCCGCAGTTCGCTCTCGCATCTCGGCATCATGCCGTTTGACATCATCAAGACCGACCGTGGCTTCGTGAAAACCATGGACACCCATGGCCATACGGTGGATGTGCTGCGCCTTATGGCCGATCTGGGCAAAAGGCTGGACAAAACGGTTATTATCGAGGGGGTGGAGACGCAGGCTGAACAGGACCAGCTACGGACGTTGGGTTTTCGTTATATGCAGGGCTTCCATATCGGTCGTCCAGCCTGACGTCACGCGGCCGGCATGCCAGGAAAGGATTGTCGGTCGTGTTCGCTATGGCATCTTCAAACCGGACCTGCCATGGCGGGGTATTTTCGCAACTTAGGCACAGTTTTTAAGCTGGTCCCAGCTGATTCATGTGGGCCAGTATGACCGGAATCGGACGTTGTGCCAGATGCGATGACAAGCCGCACCGCAGGGTCATGCATCAGGCGGATATGACCTTTGCTGGTCAATCTGCTGCGCCAGCCTTTGGCTTAAGCCTGCGTGATCAGTTTGCATATATAGCTTATGCCGCCACGTCCTGCGGGCGGTAGGCGGTCAGATAAGCTTCAAGGGTCAGTTCCGTAGTGGGGCGGCCACGCTTGGCAGCGATGTCGACCCATTTGCGCTTCGCGCGGCCGTAATCCCCCAGTTCCTGCATCAGCGGAGACCACGCCCGGTGATCCTCGACCAGATCCGCGCGAGGGGATTTATGTTGTCCAGCTCAAGACCAATGCACCGGTCTGGATTCCGCTGCATGAGCAGGGCAGGCGGCTGCTAGACACAATGCCCCGACACAACGTCGAGACAATCCTGACCCGGGCAGGCGGCAGGCCATGGAAGATCGATCATTTTCGGCACGAGATGGGCGCGCAGATCCGCGCGGCAGGCCTGTCTGGCATCGTCACGCATGGGCTGAGAACAACGGCGGCGAAGTGGATGGCTGAGGCCGGGTGCTCTGAACGCGAGATCATGGCCATCACCGGCCATGATCAGCCGCTACGTGCGTGAGGCAAGCCAGAAGCGCCGCGCGCAGAGCGCCGCAACAAAGGTCTCCCGATACCGTTTGGAACAGGGGAGTGCTACAACAGGGGAGGGCGGAGTGCTAAAACCGCAAGTTACCGGATCCGGCAACGGGCCTGAAAAAGCATAAAAATGTAGGGAAATCAATCCTAACGCAGATGGTAGCGGTGGACGGATTTGAACCGCCGACCAAGGGATTATGATTTTCCTATTTTCCCCATGAAATCAAAGACGTTGGTCAAAAACTGTCCATATGCAGCACACCGTAGAATCACGAGTCGTTAGAAGATTGACTAACGCTGTCTACGATTCGAATTATCGGCGGCTGCCTACAAACGGCTTGACCGATATAGGTCCGACGCACTCGCTATCGGCCCAGGTATCAATCATCGCTTGAACCCTGCCTCGCAGTTCCTCGCGGTCAACAATCAAGCGTTGTGCTTCGGCATGCCGTGCTTCATCGTTCTGCGCAAACACGGACGCCTCGTAGCCAATTTGGCGTCCCATCTCCACATCAGGAATGGACGACAACGGGGCATAGGCCACCGGCAGGCTGATGGCCTGCTCGCGCGTCCGGCTGGCGTCGGCCTGTACCCCGAATGTGGGCACAGTGGTGGCCGCGCCGACGCTGAACTGCCCGCCCTGCGTGAACTCGCCGGAGAGCTGCAACGTCACGTCGCCTGCAATCGTGCCCACCACCGGGTCGGGCGTGTGCTGGCTGCACTGGACGGCACGCACGGCGCGCGTGAACTGGGCATCCTGTTCCGCCGTCCAGTCGCCCGCATGCGATACCGACACCACCCCGGCCTGCGCCAGACTGGACTGTATGGACGCCATGGCTGCCGGGATTGTGGTCTGCACGGGCGCTTGATGGGCGCAGGCAGGCAGACTGAGGGCGCAGGCCAGCGCCAGAACCGCCCTCACGCCACACCCCGCAGATAGGCATCATTGGCTGCGACCAGAGCCTCCCAGTCCGGCTGGCTTGGTGCCAGAGCCGTGGCGGGCAGCAGCTGGCGCCAGGCGAGCGCATGGGCCTCCATGATGCGTGAGCGCACCCAGCGCCAGGTCGCGCGCTGGGTGGTGCCCCAGGTGAGCAGGGTCACGATGTCCGTGTCATTGGTGCCGGTGTAATCCCAGCCCAGAAGGCAGTGGCCGTTCGCGGGGTTGGGGTTCGGATCGCCATGCCCGGCCGGGGTGTCGGTATCCCACACCGGAGCCAGTGCGCCGTTCTCATCTTCCCACAGGTCGGCGTCAGCCAGCTGCACGCCGAGATAGGCCGCTGACAGGCCAGCCATGACATTGCGCACGCCATTCAGGTCAGCCGGATCCGCGCTGCCCCATAGCGGGAACAGGGTCTGGTTGGTTACGGCATACCCATCGCGCAGCGCGGTGGTCAGCACATCGACCTCCACGCCGCCGCGATCCGTGCCCGGGTTGCCCGGCACGTAGCCGGTGGAGCGGGAGTAGAACGCCACGGCCTGTGGCGTGGTGATGTCAGTCTGGAATCCGTTCAGCGCAGACGTGGCGCGGATATGGTTGCCCATACCGGCCGAGGTGCAGTCGCCCAGTTCGTCATTGCCCAGCAGCAGCGGGGCAGGATCGATATGGCTGCGGTCCAGCCGGACAGGAGCCTGCCGGGCCATGAAGCCGCGCATGGTCGACATGGAGGGCTGGCCCGCGCGTGTTTGCGCAGGACGACAGCCAAGCATTCGCTGTGTCATATTTTACCTATCTGAATTTTATGGAATTATCGACGGATGACAGACCTGATCTCACGAGCCGATGCGTTTGCCGCGACGGCACACGCCAGCATCGACCAGCGCCGCAAATACACGGGCGATCCGTACATCGTGCATCCGCGGCGCGTTGCGCAGACCGTGAAAGAGACAGGTGCCCGCGATGAGGTAATCGCAGCAGCGCTCCTGCATGACGTGGTGGAAGATACACCGGTCACGCTGGAGGAAATCAAAGCTGTATTTGGTGAAGATGTGGCGACTTTGGTCGAGATGGTGACAGATGTCAGCCGACCGGAAGACGGCAACCGCAGGGTGCGCAAGGCGATGGATCGGGATCATCTGGCCCAGGCCTCGGCCGAAGGTCAGACCATCAAGCTGGCGGACCTGATCGACAATACGGCATCCATCACCCGATATGATCCGGGATTTGCAAGGGTCTACATGCGGGAGAAAGCGGAGCTTCTTGGTATTCTGAAGAAAGGAGACAAGAGGCTGCACCGACGTGCTTCGATACTTGTGGAGAAAGTATAGAATGCAAATGTAAGCTCTGTTAATAATCAGTAATCCATGTTTGCAACCTAGCCTGCACTCGGGACGCTCATGGACAGAAACTACGGGAAGATAATACATTTTCCCATAGAGACCGTATTTGTAGTATTAGACACTGATAATTATTCAACCTATTCTCATTATTCCATACTTTTGCAGCATAACGGAGAATTTATCGCATTCAGCATCATTTTCGCAGTGTAGTATATGTGTTTTATAGGATTCTATCAGGTTATTTACAAAAACTTCTAGTGCATTAAAATTTATTTTTACAACATTTGAATTTACTGACAAAAGACGTTGATCGCTTGGTGCACTAATAAGACAAAAATTATAAGCGTCTACATCACCAAGTCTAACATTCGTTGCCATATTGAAGGAATGGTGCAATGCATTTCTGAATGCGTACAAAATCACTCCTATATCTATAGAAATGTTTTCTTCATTGTGAAATTCGTTTACAAAATCTTTAAATCTTTTACCTACTTGGCCATAATCTCCGCTATCGCCAAATCTCATTTTGGAAAGAAGATCAATTACAACCATAAGACAGATTGACCGTGGAAAGTAATATGTATTTATCTCTCTACCCATAGAACGTATGTCGTTGCGCAATAGCGCTAATGAACTATACTTTTTTCCAATAGGCTCCGAACCGAAAAAGAATTCAACCGTATCAATGTGTTTTTTATTCTGCATTATATAACCTATCTATTTTCATTAGGTGAGATTTATAAAAACGGAATATTTCAGTATCATTTTTTCTACAATAAATTACGGATAAATATATTCGGTTCCTATAAATATTATAAAGGGTGATTTATACCTTCCATAATCGCAGGAAAGGTTGTCATATTGACATACATCTGGCCGTTACTCTAGCCCCCGATCCCGCAATTCAGCTGCGACATAAAGCGCATGCAGTTTAAGCGGGATAGTTACCAGCAACCCGATCAGGATGACAGTCGCGCCCGCACCGGAGATGACGCCCTCCATGAAGGGCGTCATCGTGAATTGCTCGCCAGATAGGCCAGCAGGATGACGCCTGCCAGCACGCCGCCAATGGTACTGGCGGCCCAGAGGGCGAAGATGCCGGTGCGCGTCATGCCGTCACCCCCAGCACCCTGAGCGCCTGCTGCACCTGTGCCTGCGAGGGGGCAAGCGTGGCGTTGGCCATGGCCCCGACAGGACGCCGGACGGCCACGCTGTCGAGCAGGGCCTTGAAGGCCGACACGATGGTGGCCAGCGCGTTCAGGGCGGTGTTGGCGTTGGAGAGGTCAGTGCTGGCGACCTTGGTCTCCACGCCGGTGATGGCGGCGCTCAGGTCTTTCTCGACCGTGCCGAGGGCGGAGAGCACGCTGTCCACCCGGCTTTTCCAGTTCGTGTCATCGTAGGTGATGGTCAGCGTGGACCCAGCTGCCGAGGAGAAGGCGTTCAGGGCCGCGCCCAGGGCGGTATCACCGGCATTGATGATGGCCACGGTCGGCGCGCCAATGGCGCTGGCCAGGGCTGCGATGCTGAGGATGGTCGAGACGGCATTGAGGCCTGCCTGCCCGTAATCCTTGATGGCCGCCACGTTGAGGGTGAGGGTGGTGACTTCACCGTTTTTCGTGACCGTGCAGGCCGTCAGGGCCGCGCCTGCGACCAGGGCGGACGAGCCGCGCAGGAAGGCGCGGCGGGTGGGGTTGTGCATGGAGGGCTCCCGTTCAAAAACCGCCCGGCTGCGGGGCGGTTACTTTGGGTTGCAATTCAGGACATATTTTCGCCCTAAAGTTGCGTATGATGAAAAGCGCAGCCCCGGAGTGCATCGGCCATCCACCTAGCACCGGGGCTGTCTCCCTTAAATTTTCCGACCGTTCAGGCCTGCCGCTCAGCGCGCGGGCTGGCCGGGCACGACCGGGCGCGGGGCCTCGACCTTTTCCGGGGCAGGTGTTGCGGCCGGAGTGGCGCTGGCTGTTGCGGGTCCGGTCTCGATCGCCGTTTTCAGGTCGGTGATGCCAGTCAGCACCTTGGTCAGCGCGGCATCAATGCCCGCCAGGTCGAGGTTGGGCGCGGCGCGGGCCACGATCACCGGCACCAGCGTCTGCAGCAGGGTACCTGCCAGTGCGATGTCGGCCTGCGCGGTGGCCGTGTCTTTCCTGCCAAGCGCGGTCTCGATCAGGGTCTCGAGGGCAGGGATGGCGGTGGTGGTTGCGTCAGCCATGATTGGCGTCTCCATACAAAAAAACCGCCTCAAAGGCGGTTGGGGGATCAGGATGATCGAGCCGGGACCGGCCAGTCAGGCAGGCGGGGAGGCGCGTGCCGGTGGCTTGCCGGGGCGCGTGGAGCCGGGCGGCACATCGAGGCGCTGCTCGACCGCGCTGCGCGGAACCGTTGCGGGGACCATTGCGGCCTTTTTGCCCGGCTGGTAGGCGGGCAGGTTCCACCCGCGCGCCTGGGCGATGGCAGTGACAATGGTCCAGACCAGCACCCATTTCGAGGTGGGGTCAGGCGGCCGCCAGAACCGCGCGATCAGGGCGCAGGTCGAGATCAGGAACGACAGGACCACCACGACATCCCCGGCATACTGGGCCGGGAGCATCGACAGCACATCCTGCAGGAGCGAGAAGGGATCCATGTCAGGCCTCGGCAGCAGGCTGGGGCAGGGCAGGCAGCCCGTGCAGCGCCTGGTCAATCTGCGCGGCCGTGAGATGGCCGGGGCCATTCTCGATGGTCGTGATGCCACCGATCAGGGCGGACATCGTAGCCGGGTCGTTCAGGTCCAGCACGGTATCGGCCTGCACGCCCATGTGGCGGCACAGCGTGGTGATGTAGGCGGTGGTCTCGTTTTCGGTGGAGGGCGCATAGACCGAGATGATACTGGCCACCGTGGTCAGGCCGCGCTGGCCGTAGCGCAGCAGCTGCGCACGCAGCGCGCGGATGCCATCCGCCATGGTGGGAAAGGCGGCAAAGCGCGGGCAGGGCACGCCGGTTTCCAGATGCGCGCCGGGCTGGTGGGCAAAGTTCAGGTTGCCGGGGTTGTTGTTGCGGATGCCGCGCGGGAGTTCGCTCATGGCGTCAGGTTCCTTGTTCGGGGCGTTGCCCGGACTCATGGATGTCCACCGTGCAGGAGCTGGCCGAACCAGTCGCAAAACGGCGGATAGGCGAACAGGGCGGCGGCGACGGTGCCGATCACGGTGATCAGGCCGACGATGGCCGCCCCGATCTGGCGCAGGGCCTTCATGCCGCCGATGAGCTGGCCCATGCACTCGCGCATCTCGGTCGACAGGTCACGCACCTCGCCGCGCAGGGCGCGCAGGTCGGTCTCGGTTGATTCGACCTTGGTCTCGACACGGACCAGCCGGTCGCGCAGCTGGGGGTCATCACCGAACCCCAGCACTCTCCACAGAATGAACATCAGATTTCCAGGCAATAAAAAACCGCCTCAGCGGGCGGTCGGGCAGGCGCGGGTTGTGCGGCCGGGTCAGGTCGTGGTGGTGGTAGTGGCCGTGCTGGCCGTCATCACGTCCGTGGGCTGGGCAGGCAGCGCGGTGCTGGTGGTGTCAGTGCCATTGGCGATGGCCGTGATTTTGGTGACGTATGTCTTCATGTCTGTCGTAAACACTTCACCCATTGCAGCAGCGAGGCTGGCCTGCTGCATGATCCATGCCTGCGCGCTGGCGGCCTGCGTTTTGAGTGGAACCGCAACAGCAGGCGGCGTGTAAGATACGATCGCTCCAGCCTGGACACCCTGACCTGTGGGTAAGCGGGCATCCCACTGCGCTTCTGTCAGTGCAATCATGGCAGAGGCTTCCGGAACATTGGAAATGCTGCTCATGCCCCAGACGTCATACCAGCCGGTGACGGGCGTAGGCTGGGCGGCGGTCGCATCATACGAGGCATAATAGCGGGCAGGGTAGGCTGTTTTTACGTCGGCCATTATGCCAAACCTCTCACATAAGCGATTACTTGACTTGATGCCCCTGACCAAGACGATCCGTTACCGGCGGTAACTGCGAGCGATACCGCTTGTATTTGCGTTTCAGTCGGATAATTGGCCGCAGGCCCCGCTATTCCCACATGCCCATCCACTAAATCTTCATCAATACCTTGGAATTCAGCAGTTGGAACTTCAGAGAATGCTACCGGGAAATTAGTGATGTGGGTCCAACCACTGTCAGGAAATGTTAGTGTCATCCACATTTCCAGATACGGACCCGCGCGCCTCCACCTGGTCCCATCGGGATAAACCCCCTGCGTAACCTCAGCGTACGTTTTTTGATTGCCCGACGCATCGGTTACAATCAGATTACCGCTCGCATCCTCCTGGATGTCCGTGATGCGAACATTCGTTGAGCCAGCCGCCAGAACCGACCCGATATACCGCCCCTCGGCCACTCGCGCGCCCAGCGCGCCCTGCGTGGTGAAATCCACTACGTCGGGCACCAGAACCTTGCCTGACCCGGACTGGTCGAACGTGCCGGTGGACAGCTCGACCGTGCCCTGATTGGCCGTGCCCGGCGTGCCGCCCGTTACTGTCAGGGTCGCGTCAGGCGTGGCATCGCCCGTCGTTGGCGGTCCTGCCGACCAGAAACGGTGCGTGACCGTACCCGCAGCAGTCTTGCTGCCCCAGTCCATGTCGCCGGTGACGTTGCCACCAGCCAGCGGCAGGTAATTGCCCAGCGCCGAGGTGAGGGCCGTGGTGGTGGCCAGCCCCACGGTCGTGCTGCCGTAGGTGAAGGCAGGCGCAGCCAGTGCTGCGGAATAGTAGAGCACCGCCCCCGCCACATCACCCGTAGCCAGCACGCCGGGGGAGCCAACCACGGCGCCGGATGCGGCCTGCTTGGCCAGGGCCTTGATGGCCGCCGAGAGCTGCCCCCAGTTGGCCGGGTCCAGCGTCAGGCCTGCATCGAGGATGGGCTGGATGACCTCGGCCATGAGCATGTTGTAGTGCGCGGCCGGGAAGTCGGTGGCGGGGATGGTGGCTGCCGGGTTGCCATCCGTGGCCCAGCCGGGCGTGCCGGTGGCGGGCATCGTGTCGCGGCTGGCCTCGGTGACCGTGCCGGTGCCGATGATGAGGTCCATCGGTTATCCTTCGCTGTAGTTGAAGATCAGGATGGTGTGGGCGGGTTTGCGCGTGGTCAGTTCGCATTGCAGGACCGTGCTGCCCCAGGTGGCGAAGGGCTCGCCAAAGGCGTTGCCGAAGCGCAGGGGCGTAATGGTGAACTGCGGCGCGTTGACCTGCCATGTGTGCGCCCAGGCATCGCCGCCGAAGGGCGTGCCGAACTTGCGGCCGAAGCGGCTGGGCGCGAACTCGGTGATGGTGATGTCGAAGCCAAGCGTCTTGGCGAACGCGATGAAGTAGGCGACGGACGCCCCGCCATTATCGGTCAGCCGGGCCACCACCTGCGCGCGGCGCAGTTCCACCGTGGGGCTCTCGCCCGCGCAGGGATCGGGCAGGCCGAGGGTGGTCTCCCATTCCGGCAGCAGGTTGGCCGTAGTCGATGGGAAGGCATCGGCGATCAGCTCACCGGCCGACTGCCCGCTGCGCTGGAAGGTGGGCGCCCACACGCCTGCGATCTGGTAGGGCATGCCATCGGGGTCACGCGACCAGATGCGCCCGCGTGGCAGCAGGTTGAGCAGGGCCGTGCGGAAATCCGACGTGGCAAAAATGGGCGCTACCATGCCACACCATCCGCGCCGCTGACCGTGCCCAGCACGGGCATGCTGCCCTGGTTGGCGCCAACCACGGGATCGGTCGGGGATTTGACCTCGAAGCTGTCCAGCCCGATGGCGGCGATGGCCTCCTGCCAGTCATTGGGGTTGATGGTGCCGCCGGGGGCGGATTTGCGCCGGAACATGTCGGCCAGCGCCGCCTTGATGGCGGTATGGTTGGCCGTGGTATCGCCCGTGCCGAGATCGGTGATGACGAAGTCCACCGGCTGGGCGATGGGCGCGCAGACAATGACCAGCGCGGTGACGGGCCGCTCGGCCTGAATTGCGTTGGCCACGGTCAGCTGGTCGCCCGTTGCCGTGGTGTAGCGGGGATCACCTGCCGCCGTGCCATCGGTGCCGACGGGGAAACCGCCCGTGGCGGCGTTGGCCTCATCGAGCATGATGTAGACCACCACCGTGCCCGCACCGAAGCCGTTGCCCACGCACCACGCACGGGTGACGCCGGTCACGGCCTCGGCCCAGTCCACGTAATCCGCCTGCTTGCCGTCCTCCCCCTGCGCCTGGAACGCCTCCATCACACGGGTGCGGAAATCATCCTCATCCTCGATGTCGGCCCCGCTGACCGTCACCCCCGTGACCGTGCCGCTGGTCTGGATGCCGGGCACCGGGCTGGACAGGGTGGCGATGGTGCCTAGCGTGACGTTGCCAGCACTACCGGTGCTGCTGGCAGTCCAGCTGACCACGCTCTCGCCATCGGCCGTGACACTCTCGGCCGAGGCCGTGGCCAGCACGCCGCCCTGCAGCGCGAACTGCGTGCCTGCGGGGATGGTGCTGGTGCCGGTGGCCGGGAAGGTGGCCGTGCCGGTCGCGGCCGTGGCCCCCTTGCGGTACACGCCCTTGAGCGCGCCCCATGCGGCCAGATATTCATCCGTGGCCGTCCACGGCACGGATTGCAGGGAAACCCAGTCGATATAGCCGTAATGCAGCCACGCCAGCCCGGCCAGCACCATGGCCAGCACATACAGCACGGAAAACCGCAGCACGGCCACGACACCGGGGATGCCACCGCTGACGACATCCTGCAGGGCCTGCTGGCGCAGCTGCGACAGGGTGGGGCGTGGATAGGCCATATCAGGTCAGGCCCTCCCAGGCCCATGAGAAGGTGAATGTCTGGGGCGTGCTGTTGCCCGGCTGGGTGAGGGTGACGGAGAACTCGGCCATGGTGGGGATGGTGGCGCTCCACCACGCGCTGACCGCGATCGAGCGCACCACGCCATCATCGACCAGCCACTGCAGGGCCTCGGTGCAGATGCTCTCGATCTCGCGCGGGATGGCCCGCGTGCCGACCTTCACCGCGCGCCGGAGCTGCCACAGCCGCGAGCCGATGGGCAGGTCGGCAAAGGCATCGCCCCACCAGCCGCGCCGGTCGGCCGCAGCCGTGCCCGGTGCGCCGTTGGGCGACTGGATGCCTGCTGCCGTGTCAGCCGAGGATGGCTGTTCGGGGGCCACGCGATCAGTGAACAGCGAGACCATCACGGCCGAGCGCAGCGGGTTGTCGAGTGCGAGGTCACCGGACACGATGGGCCAGTCGCCGCGAGCTTCGCGGACGTTCCAGGTGATTGCGATATCCATGGAGAAAGCCTGTATTAAGGGGCCTAGCTGGCCTCGGGCGCACCCGACTTGCCGCTGCCCGGCGTGACGCCGCTATGCGGGTGGGTGGAAAGCTTGATGCCCTGTGCCACGACTTCATTGCCGGTGATGGTGCCGGTGGCGGTCAGGTCGCCGGTCAGTGCCGTTTTGCCGTTGGCGGGAACGATGGCGATGGAGCCATCCGCCTTGAGCCAGATCCGGCTGCCGGTGCTGGGGTGGTAGAGGCAGACCTCGCCGGGCTGCAGGTCTTTTGGCCTGCCGCGCTGATCACCTGTGGCGACGACAACCCCGCGCGTGCGGTCGCCGCCCAGAAAGACGACAACCACATCCGACCCCGGGACGGGCCTGCTGGCCAGCCCGTATTCCTGAACCATGGGCAGGTCGGAGCGTAGCTCGCCAGCTGCCAGTGCGGCCTGCAGCGTGGGCGTATTGACCTGTTCGTTCGTGTCGGCCGTCTGGCGGCCGATACCCACCGCCATCATCACGCGGCGGGCCGTGCGGACAAAGGCAGAGGTCATTGGGGGGCTTCCTGTTCCGGGGCCTGATCGTCTTCCGCGACCGACCCGTCCACGTCGCTCTGGGCGCTGGTCAGGGCCTGAATGAAAGCATCCGCCAGCACCGGGTTGAGCAGGGGCTCGGGCGAATAGGCGGCAGGTGGCATGAGGATTACGTCCGCATGCGTGCCGTCATCGGCTGTCTGGCGCAGGGTCAGTTCCCCGATCAGCATGTCCTGCTGCGTGCCGTCGGCTGCAGTGACGGGCGCCAGCGTGTTGGGGAGCCAGAGTTGCCCGGCCTGGTCGCGCCAGCTGTCGCAGGTGAGCGAGACGGGATAGGCGCGGCCGATGCGGCGGTTGACCTCCCACTGCACGCGCTGGCGGGTAACGGCATAATCCTGATCGCCGTTCTCGACCGGAATGAACATGTTACGGGTGCGCGGCACGCCCGGATCGGTTGCATCCACGCCAACCGTGAGCACGCCCATCTGGCTGTCGAGGGCGTCCTCGTTCGGGTCGGTGAACAGCGACACCGTGCCCTGGCAGACAGCCGTGATCTTGGAATAGCGGCCGCCAAGACTGCGCACGGTCTGCAGGTGTTCGATGTTCTGTCCCAGCACGAAGCCACTGGCGGCGCGTGTCGTGCCGACATTGGCCATGCAGATGTTGCCATCGGGACGGTCGTAAAACACGACGGCAGCCAGCCGCGACACCCGCTCGATCACCTCATAGGCCGTTTCTGTCAGGATGACGGAGAAGGCGAGGATATCGGTATTGCCCGCGCCGTTGACGGAAACCACGTCAATATTAACCCGGCTGGCTACAGCCTGGGCGATGGCCAGCGCGTTGGTGCTGTTCATCTGGAACGTACTGAACTCGGCCGCGCATTCGACCAGGTCCACGCTTTTGGAGGCAATCTGCACCTCGATCATGTGGTCCTCGGGGCCAATGTCCTCCACGACCGTGATGACGTAGCCGGTGAACACGAGCACGCTGCCGATATAGACCTGACACGTATCACCGGGGTTGAGGCTCGAGGCCCCCACGGCCGAGGCGCGGGAAGCCGTCATGCCAAGGGACGCGGTCCACGGCATGATTTCGATGCCCATCCGCAGCACGGCAGAGGTCCAGTTGGTAATCTGGCGCGCGGTCTTGCCGGATTTGACGACGACCGAGACCTCATCGGACGGGGTGTTGTTCCACCCCAGAAAGTCTGACACGGCTGATAATGCACCGCTCATGATGACAGGGCCTCGAAACTGGTGGGCATGAAAGCCGGATGGATGGGGTTGGCGCGCCGGATCAGGTCGGGTGCGCGGGAGCCGTTGGCATAGACCTGCTGGGCCAGCACCAGCGCGGGCAAGGGCGCGTTGCGGGTGATGGTGACCAGATCGGGCAGGCGGGTTGCGCGGTCGGCCAGATCCTGCAGCACCTGGGCGCGCAGGTTGCGCAGGGCCTGAAAGGTGGCGTCATCGCCTGCGTCCGCCGCGATCACCGCTTCATCATCGAGCATGGCGCCGATGCGTGCGCGCATGGCCTGCGCCTCATCCGCCGTGGCGGGCTGCCAGTCGGCCAGGGCGTAGGCCAGCGAGAGCAGGGCGGCCTGCCTGCACAGCGTTGCAGTGGCGGTCTGTGCCGTTGCAATCGCGCCGCCGATCGGTGCGCCCGAGGCCACGACCGAGGGGCTGTAGGTGGCCAGCGGCATGAGCACCGCAATCTGCGCCGCCGGATCGGCTATGGCCGAACGGATGGATTCAGGGACGGCCATGATGCCTGTCGCCAGCGTGTCGGCATCGGTGGCCTCATCGAGGGCCGATACGTTTCCACTCACGACCTGGCTGCTGGCGGTCATCCCTGCAAGGATGGTGTCCACCGTGGCGCTGCCATTCACCACGGCCCCGCTGCCGCTGGCATACCGCCCGTTATTGCCGGGCAGCGCCGCCATGGCGCCAGCGAAGGCGCGGGGCGAGCGGATGGCGCGATTGGCCCCGTTGCCCCAGTCCGATGCCACATCGCGCCCGGCATGCAGCACGGTTGCGCCGTAGCTGTAGGGGGTAAGGGTGGTGGAAGCGTAGTCGGATGAAATGGCGTTGCCGAAGGTGAGGGCCGCAACGCCTACGGCCGCATGCAGGGCCAGCATGATGGTGGAAGAGAGGTAGGAACTGACCTCGACCAGTTCCATCTCGACATCCACCACCCCCATGACGCCATCGCGTTCGTACCATTCGAAGCGCAGGAGGGCCGCCTGAATGACGCCGATGGTGGGGTGTACCAGCAGCCCGGGGCCGTTTGTCTCGGCGGCCTTGACCAGCAGGTCGCGCTGCGCGAGGCATTCCGGGCCGATCAGGAAGGCGCGAATGCGGTAGCTGCGGGGCGCACGCCCCAGGTCCTCGGCCCAGACCTTGTCACGGAACGGGTATCGATGGACCTGAAAATTGCGCCCGTTACTGCCGCCGCTGCCCACGACCACGAACGGGATGCCACGGAACGACCCCTGCAGGTATTCTTCTGCAAGGGTTGCGAGCGCGCTGATCATGTCAGTTTCCTACAGGGGTCAGATCGGTTGGCATGGCCTGCTGGACCGGGATGCCTCCCGATGTGCGGTTGACGGTTTGGATGCCGCGTGAGGCGTGCTTGACGCGCGCTTTTGTGCCGGGAGCGGCCTCGAGGTGCACCGTCAGTTCCTGCTTGAACGGAGCGAGGGCCTGTGCCGCCGAGCCGGACGGGACGGAGAGATCGGGGCCTGATGCAAACTGTCCAGCCAGCTGGTTCGCCAGCTGCCCCCGACGACGCATTTCACCCAGCCTGTCTGCCGGGCGTTCCACGTAGCCCGACACGACGGCAGCGGATGCTGCCGGGCTTCGCATCTGCCTGAGCAGATCACCACCCCGGTGCTCGGTCGTGTTCAGCTCATAATCGAAGAATTTAAGCTGCTCATCCAGAGTAGACTGCCGTATGTCATGCCCGAACTGACGTCGGAACATGGCCTGCCGGTCCTCATGCCACTGCCCAATGCCATAGGCGTGCCCACCGTCACCTTTAATATGCGGGTCCATGCCGCTTTCCTGGTAAAGGTTGGCGACGATCCCGGCGGCGTTGGCGCCACTCCACCCGCGTGAACGGAAAAAGGCGTAGGCGTTTTTGGTATCTTCCTGATTGGCGATCTTCTGCTGCTGGGCATAGGTCCGGCCAACCATGCCGCCAGTGAGCCGGGAGGCCGCATCATCCAGATAGGACGCGCCGGGGATATACCGGTCGGGCATGGAGCGCAGGTTATTGTCAGGATCCGTCGCCCGGATGGTGCTGTAGGCCGCATAGCCTACCGCCAGCGGTAGTGCCGCCCGGGACAGGAGGCCACCGCCAGCGCCTGCAGATGCTTCCATTGTCTGCGCGGCACGGGATGCGGCACCTGCCTCGATCGCAGATTTTCGCATGCGCCCGAAGGCAGTTGCCACGCCAATTATGGCGGTTGCCAGGCTGAGCATGCCTGCCAGCACAGGCGCCGCATATATTGCGCCGATAGCAATGAGGGCATCCCGACCGGCTGATTTCCAGCTACCGAGCCGGTCCACCACGTCTGTGATGCTATGATAGACGCCAAGGATATCGCTCCGGATCTGCTTCCATCCACCAGCACGTAGCCAAGTAATGAACTGCCGCACGTAACCGGCAATATCCTGCGCGATCCATTTGCGATTGGCCGCGATCCAGTCCGCCATCTGCTCCACGACCGGGCGGATGGCAGGCTCGAGGGCTTCGGCGAGGCTGTTGCCGAATCCTTCCACAGCCAGCCCGAGACGCTGCTGCGCCTGGCGCAGGCGGTTGGCTGCGTCCACGCCTTTCTGGTTCATCACGCCGTAGCGTTCCGCCAGTTTCAGGTTGCGCGCGAACTCGCGGCCGGTCTGCTGGAAGATCGGCATCAGGCCCTGTGCCGCGCCGCCGAACAGGGTTGTGGCGGCAACGGCCTGCGCGGCCGGATCACGGATGGCACGCAGGCGGGCCGCGACACGTGCAAAGAGCTGATCCGGACTGAGCTTTTGCAGTTCGCCGAGTGATACGCCGATTGCGCGGAACTGGGCGGCAGCGGCAGGGTCCTGATTGTGCGTTGCGCCCCACCGCATCTGCGAGAGCTGCTGCATCGCGCCGGTCATGGACTCTGCCGAGCCACCCGCCAGCTTCGCTGCGTTCTGCATGGCCTGCAGCCGTTGTGGGGCCATGCCCATGGTGCGCGACGTCGTGCGCAGGTCGGTGCCGACCTGTGCCCAGGCGCTGGCAAGGCGGTAGACGCCCGCCAGGCTGGCAGCTCCCGTGAGGGTGCCCAGCACCGGCACGATCTGCCCGAGGGAACGGAAGGCTCCCAGCGCTGACCGGCTCACGCCCACAATGCCGTTATTGAGCCGGGATAGGCCCGAAAGGCTGGCAAACCGGTCCAGTGCCGCGCGCGCCCGTCGCACGGGGGCCTGCATCTGGGCAATGCGGTTGTTGATCCGCTCGATTGTCTGGGTTGCGCGGTCCTGTGCGCTGATGACAACCTTAACGCCTGCGTTGGGCACGTTCGGCCTCCCGTCTGTCTTTTGCCGCGATTTCGTTGGCGGTTTCGATCTCGGCAATCATGGCCGTGCCGGTCAGGCTTTCCACGTCATGGCGGGACCAGCCGGAGAAAAAGCGGCACAGATCAGCGCCTAGACGGTCCCATCTGTCGGGCCAGAATAAAAAAAACCGGTCAGGTAATCCGCGCCCTGCGCGAATTTGCTGATCGGCATTTTCAGGACGGCCGCCTTGGGCCATTCGCTGACCGCCTCGAGCATGGCGATCTCGGCCTCGAGGAAGGCTGCAGGCGTGCCCTTGGCTTCCGCAGCTTTCATGATCCGGCGTTCCCGCACCGTGGGCTCGCGCAGTTCCATGTCGGAGAAGGTGCGGCCGGTAGCCTCGATCGGGTCCTCGAAAATTAAAGTCAGGGACGGTGAGGTATCCGGCAGTTCATCGGGCTTGCGGCGGTTGCGTTCCTCGAAGTCTGTCAGGAACTCCACCGCGCGGTCGAGCACCGTGGAAGGCAGCTCGATGACCGCGATTTCCGGCATGCCCGAGATGCGGGCTACGAGCCCGATCTGGGAATTGTAGACCGATTCCGGTGTCATCTGCCGCCCCATGGCCTGCGCCGCGCACAGGGTCTGGTACACGTTGGGTTCGTGCAGGCTCAGTTCCGTGAAGGTTCCGGCTTTTTTGACCGTTAGCGGCGGGTCGAGATCGATGACGAGGACTTTCTCCCCGTCATCTTCCCCGTCCGGTTCGGTGCTTGCCGGGGTTATTGCGGCCAGGACCTCTTCATCGGTCGGCTGCCTGTGGTGGGGATGGGTCACGAGACGGTGTCCTCGGTTACGGTTTCGCTGTCGACGTGGAACTCGAAGGTGCCTTCCTGCGTGTTCACGGCGATGCGCTCGGTGTGCCAGGCATCGTTGGCGGTGATGACCTTGCCGTTGGCGTTGACCAGCACGACGGTCAGGCCCGATGCGCCCTGCAGGGAACTGACGGCAAAGTCCCGCCGGTCACGCAGGGTGGCCTGGATGAAGCCTTCACCGGGCATGGTGGTGAAGCCTTCGACCGCAGTCTGGCCTTTGGCGGTTTCATTGACATCGCCCGAGGCCTGCCACTGGGCTTCGCCCACGACGTTGAAGGGGATGCCGTTGATGGTGAGGGTCGCGAGGCCGCCAAGCGGCCCGCGATAGACGGTTCCGGACATGGCGGCTCCTTACGATTTGACGAACTGGCAGTTGCCAGCAATGGTCCAGAGCTGGTTGGCGAAGTCATAGGGCATGAGCAGGAAGACCTGCCCGCCACCCTGATTCTGCGCCTGCAGGTTGGCGGCGAAGGTATCGGCGTTCTGTGCCCAGAACTGCGTGCATTGCCAGCGGTAGCGGGCAGCACAGGCCTTGCCGATCAGCTGGGCCGTGGTCGCTTTCGCGCCTGCGGGGATCTTCGTGCCATCGGCCACGAGGATGAAGCCGCCGAACATCGAGGCGAGGAAGATACGCATGTCCTGCAGACAGATCATGGCGGTCATCAGCGTCTCGATGTCGAGGTAGCTGTTATCGGGCACGCCCTCGGCGTTTTCCTGATAGGTGGTGAGCAGGCGCTCGATGTTGACCGTGCCGCTATCGTCCACCGTAAACGTGCTCATGCCATCCCACAGCAGGCTGTTGCGCTGGGGGAGGGTGAAGCGCCCGGCATCGGTGGGCGGCATGACGGTCAGGGCAACACCCGTGACCGGCAGGGCCGGGTTGATGCGGATGCTCGCCGCCACCTGCGCGCCGATCTGCGCCGCCCAGACCATGGGGCTGGAGGGGCTGTCCGAGATCGGCATGATGGTGGTGTGCGGGTCGTTCTGGGTCAGACCGAACGCCGTGGCCTCGCCATAGGTGCCCCGGTAGGCGGTGATGCCGTGGCCGTAGAGCTGCTCCATCGGTGCCCAGCGGCCATCGGTATTGTTGAACACGTTCTTGAACGCGGTCAGGCTGGCCGTGTCGGTGTAGGGATGGATGAACAGGTCGTAGACACGGTCACCCAGCCCGGCCAGTGCCGTGGCCAGCGTGGTGGGGTTCTGCGTGCCGCCCGCCATCTGGCCCAGCGTTACAGCAACACCCGTGGGCAGGGACTGCCCGCCAGCGGTGCCCAGCAGGTTGACGCCCAGCAGGATGTCATTGCCACACAGGCCCTTGTTCAGCGCCGTGATGTCGATCTGGCCTGCAGTGGTGGCATCGACCGCCAGCGTGACCGGCAGCCCGGTGACCGCCTGGGCAGCCGTTACCACGTTCTCGGCAATGGTGGCCGCCGTGTCGCCTGCCGTGACCAGGGTGGGGATAAGCTGGTCGCCCACATACAGGCATAGCGTGCCGGACGCGGATGCGGGGCCGGTGATCGTGACCGTGCCCTTGGCTGCTGCGGATGCAGCGTCATCGGCCAGCGGCAGCACCCAGACCTCGCCCAGCGGGTCGATGGCAAAATACTGCGCGACCATGATCGCGGCCTGCGAGCCTACGCCATACAGGCCCTCGGCATCCGTGACACCAGCGGACAGGCGCGCCGTGCCCGCAAGGGCAGCACCCGTGGTGGTCTGGGCGACGATCAGGACGCGGCGGCCGTAGGAGGCGGTATTCGCCTTGGAATTGTCCAGGGCAAAATAAAAGCCGGGCACCCGGTTGTTGGTCGGGTAGCCCGGCACCGTGATGGAGCCGCTCATGCGTGGGCCTCGGCAGGTTCAGGGGAGGCGGTTGCGCCGCCACTGGCGGGCGCAGGCGAGGGGGCCGGGATGGCCTGTGCTGCGGATGCGGCGGGCGGCGCGGCCCGGACCACATCGCCATTGCGCAGGAGCAGGAGCCAGAAGCCGTTTTCGGGCACGGTCTCGCCGCTTGCTTTAAGCAGCCGCATGGTGCCGGGCCACCGCACTGCGCGGCCCGGGGCGGGTTTTACAAACATGGGGCAGAGCCTCGGTTTTAGGTGGTGGGGACCTGCATACCGGCGAAATCCGTGTTGCCGTTCGCGGTCATGGTGCCGGTAATTTCAGCCAGTGGCGTGCCCGGCGGCGGGTAGGTCTCGATGTATTCGAGACCGAAATGCATGTTTACCTCGCCTGTATGCTCGGCGGTCTTGCTGTTGATCTCGACTTCGGTGTCGATTTCCGTGACCTGCGTGATCATGGCCTGCAGGCCGACATCGAGCATCAGGGCCAGCTCGATCTGTTCCGCAAAGGCCTCGACTTCCGCCTCGGCATTCTCGGGCGAGGTGTGGCAGAGGCGGGCATGCACATAGAGGTGCGACACGCGCGTGAACTGCGGCTGGGCGCGCCCCGCGCTGACCGCGTTGTCACGCGGGCAGGCCACGATGATGGCGGGCAGCATGGCGGGCGTCATGGGCAGGCTGCGGTCGATAAAAACGTTTTTGGCAATATTGGCCGCTGCCAGCGCCGCTGCGGCGGCCTGCTTCAGTTCCACGCGATACAGGGTCATGAACTGCTGCTCACCAGGTTGAGGTCAAGGCGGGCGCCGCCGTGACTGTCGGGCTGGACCTCGCGGATGCTGTAGGTCATGCCGTTTATGATGAAGGTGTCGCCCTGGACGGGCGGCACGGGGAAATCCGACAGCCGGACGCCAAGGCGCGGCAGGCTGGTCGTGATGTCCGTGGGGGTCAGGCCGGGCATGGCGCCCATGGGATCGAGGCCTTCGTAACCATCATCGAAGATGCCGGTGATGGTTACGGGTTCGGCCAGCGACTGGGACTGCCACGGGTATGGCGCGCCGAACGTGTCGAGACACGGCCCCAGGACAAGCTGGCCGAAGTCTATGCTCACGCGGCCGGCTTTTCTTTCTCGAGCGGCGGGGCAGGCGGCATGGATGCCGCGACCTGTTCGGGAGGCGGTTCATCAGGACCGTTGGGCTTGATGGTGGCGACATGTGCTGCCGCCGCCGTGCCCGGATAGACGGCAAAGCCACGGTTGACGAGCATCGCCGCTTCCTGCGCGGGAACGGTGATGGTTGCGCCAGCGGGTGAGGGACGCCGCCCCGGCTGGGTATAGACCGGGCGGCGCAGGACGATTTCCCGCGTGGTTGCGGGCGTTGTCTTGTCAGTCATTGTCTACCTTCAGATTCCGGGGCCGGGCACATCGGCACCGGCGGCCATGACGGTTGCGCTCAGCACTGCGTTCGCCCGCGACGGAATGACCAGCGGGGCGGACTGCATGAGCAGGTTGACCTGCGCCGGGTTCTTCTCGATCCACATCTTGGGGGCGTAAGGCATCGGCATGTAGCTGAACTCGGGGTCAGCGATCAGGCCGAAGACCTGCGTGCCATCCAGCTGGGGCGATGTCATGAGGACGGTGCCATCAGGGATCATGGGCTGTTCGATGCCGGTGGCCTGATCGACAAACCAGTCATTGAACAGCCAGAGACGGTACTGCCCCCAGTGCCCCTTGAACACGCCGCCGGTCTCGATCTGGCCGCCAAGCTGGATCTCGGCCCCGCCTGCGCGGGGATCCCACAGCACCGAATTGAGCACGCCGACATCCGACTTGAAGGCGTTCCAGGGGCTGGTCGTGAAAATCAGGTCACGCGGCGTGGCCCCGCTTTTCTGCATGAAGGCGGAAGCCCATGCATCGATCGAAGCCGACGGCGAAACACCCGTCTGCCCCCACTGCGCGGCACCCGACAGCGCGAAGGTGAGCGCGCTATCGCGCCCGAAATCGACCTCGACGGCGGGAAAGCCTTCGCCTTCGACTATGTAGGAACCGCTGACCAGCGCCTGGGCGGCCATCCATTCCATGCGCCGCTTGATCATGTCGACCTGGTCGGCGATCTCATAGGCGAGATTGAACTCCAGCCGTTCGGCAGGTGTCATGCCGCCCATGAGGCGCTCGCCATACTGACGGCGCACGGGACGCAGCAGGTCGGGGTTACGCAGATCCTTGATATAGGCCGGGGTGAACATGTTGGTGGTGATGCGCCGCCCCTCGACAGGCTTTGCCTCGGCCGTGGGTGCGGTGAAGGGAGACATGCGGCGCACACCGATATCGATGTCCAGCGCGACCTTTTCGGTCTCGCTGACCACGATGTTCGGGAAGAAATTGTCGAGCAGGAAGGTGTCGGCCACCATCAGGTTCTCGACCGTGCCGATCAGCTGCGCGGTGTCGTAAGCCGACAGCATGGCAGCAAGGGATGCCTGCGCCCCGGCCTCGGCGGAAGAAGTTCCGGACATGTTGGGTTATCCTGATTTTACGAGGTGGGGGGAGCGCCGGAGATCGACGTCTTGAGATAGATCGCGTACGGGCGCATGGCCTCGGTCAGCGTGGCCACTGTCCAGCTGGCGTCATAGGTCATGTAGTTCGTGTTGAACTCGCCCATGACGTAGGCATCGCCCGGCGCGGTAGCGCCTGCCGCCGTAGTGACATCCTCGACCAGGATGGCGCACGGAACCTCGGAGCCGTCCGTCGCGGTGGCGACAGACAGGATATATTCTCCCGTCGCCGTCACCTTGCCCAGCACGGCACCCCGGAGCAGGGTCTGGCTGGCGCCGATCGTGATCGGCTGGGTCACGATCTTGCAGTTACCGGCAACGAGCTGGTCGGGGACGAAGGTCACCGACTGCATGCCCGGCATGAAACCGTAGGTCATTCAGGTGTTCCTTATGCTCAGCGCTTGCGGTTCCGCCGCGCGTTGGCGATGGCAGCGAGACGGGCGCCGGGCTGCTGGGCGGCGTCATGACCACCGGCGGGCAGCGGGGGCGCTCCGGGCTCGCGGCCCATGCGCTCGCGCATGCCTTCACGTGCTGGCTGCTGGGCAGCGGGTGGCTTTACCGCGCCCATGGTGGAGAGAAGGCGGACGGCCGCGCTGCGGGGCAGGCTGGTGCCGAATGCGATCTCGGCGGCAGCGGCGGGATTGCGGGCGGCGAAGCTGCTGCCAAAAATGGCGGCGCAGCGGCCACGCTCGCGGGCGCGGGCGGCGGCCTTTTCCTCATCGCCTTCGTCTGCAGCGTCCGTGGTGTCATCACCATCGGTGTCGGGATCGCCGCCGTCGTCGGCTTTCTTGCCCTTTTTCTTGCCGTTTTCGTCGGTCTCATCATCATCGCCACCGTTATCGGGTGGCGTGGTCTGGTCATCATCCTCGGCGGCGTTGCCGTTGAGGAATGCGAAACGGCTTACGCCTGCGCGTAGCGTATTGCTCATGCTCGTATTGTCCCTGTCAGGAGAGGTGTGGGCCGTCAGCCCAGCGAGGCGATCACGTCCATCATCGCGTTGTCTGCGGACATGACGGCATCGGCCAGACCGGCGGCGACGCCGTGCTGGCCGAGAAAGGTTGCGGCCTGGGTGGCACGCACGGCATCGGGGGAGAGGCCGCGATTGCGTGCCACGGTGGCCACGAACAGCTCGCCCATCTCATCGATATCCGCCTGGAAGCGGGCAGCGGCTTCGCTGCTCATTGGCGTGGTGGGGTAGCTGTCCGTTTTCTGGTCACCGAACTGGAAGGTGGTGACCTTGATGCCCTCCTGGTCGAGCATGCCGGTGATGTCCACATGCATGCCGACCACGCCGATCGAGCCGACGCCGCCCGTGCGGGGCACGATGATGCGGTCTGCGGCCGAGGCGATGGCGTAGGCAGCGGAGTAGGCGGCTTCATCCACGATGGCCACGATCGGCTTGTTGCCGCGTGCGGCATAGATGCGGTCTGCCGTGTCGAAGCAACCGGCCACCGTGCCGCCGGGGCTATCGATGTGCAGGACGATGGCCTTTACATCGGCATTGCCCATGGCCTCGCGCAGGGCGGCATCGATGTCGCCATAGAGCGTGACCCAGTCCCACCAGGGCGAGCCGCCGCAGCCGGGCATCAGGACGCCGGAGACGCGGATGATCCCCACCCCCGCCACGATGTCCGACAGCTGGGTGACCGGACGGGCATCCGCATCATCCTGCCAGAACCCGGCGGAGAGCGTGCGGCCAAACAGGCCGATGTCATCCGCGCCCTGGGCGAGCAGCTGGCGGATGACGGCCACACGCTCGCCCGACAGGGCCAGCGGTCGGCCCAGCAGGTTCTGGGTGAGTGTGAGGTGCCTCATTCGGCCTCCGGCTTGCGTTCGGTGTTTTCTGTGGTTTCCGTGCCGGTCCATTCCGGCAGCGGGATGCCCAGCTCGCGGAATGTCTCGATCTCGAGGGCACGCTGGTGGACGTTTTCCTCCCAGTCGGCGCCTTCGTTTTCGGCACATTCCTTTTCGAGCGTGGACAGGCCGCCATCCATGGCGAGGATGGAGCCCTGCTTTTCCGACACGGGATCGATCCAGCCGCGACCCGGCCCCATCCACTGGCAGCGGGCATAGGCGCCACGGGCATCGATGTATTCGGGCGCGCCACGGGGAAGCGGCAGGTCATCGACCTCCATTGCTTCCTCCATCCATGCGATGCGGATGGGATCGGCCCAGCCGATGGCGAACTCCTCGCGCCGCCGCTTGAGCGTCTTCCAAGCCTCCAGCAGGGCGCCACGGGCGGAGCTGTAATTGACCTTTGACCAGTCATTGGAGACCTGCATGGGGGCAAGGCCCATGCCGCTGGCCACGTTGTTCAGCACGGCGGCCTGAAAATCGGCATAGTTGCTGTTGGGCCGTGCCGCCGTGACCGCGTTGATCTTCTCGCCCGGGTAGAGCATCGGGATCCGTGCGCCCTGGAGCGAGAGGTCGCGCCCCGCGTTCCACGCCAGCTGACCGGCCCAGCGGTCGCCATTGAAGCCGCCGCCCGTTGGGGAATCCAGCGCTTCCGCCGTCATCTGGTGGTCATAGGGACTTTCGATGTAGGCGGCGAAAATTGCGTTGACGATCGCGCTGTCCAGTTCGGTGCTGTCATATTTGGTCAGCATCTTGAGGCGCTGGACAACCGGGGCGAGCATGCCTGCGCCGCCACGGTGCTGGTCGGCACGATGGTGCTCGAACATGTGGACCACCTGGGGTCGGCCCCACGAGCTTTCGCGCTCGATGCGCTCCCACTCGACCGACTTCGCGGCGTTGTACCAGTCGCCCTGATGGGCGCGGCGGATGTGGTAGGCGATCGGTGCCTCGGCATAGTCCAGTTCCACGCCGCCGCGCATGCGGCTCATGTCCATGAACATCTGCGGGTTGGAGAGGCGGTCAGGATCGATGACCTGCACGGTGGTGGCATACTGCGCCCGGCCACGGGCCACGCGCTCGGGCATCCACGGCAGGGTGGTCAGGGCATCGCCATCCACCAGCAGGTGCCTGAACGACAGGTTGGCCTGCTGGCCGAAGGTCAGCATGCGCTGGCTGTCGTTATACCGGCCGGGATTGTTCGCCCAGGTGCGCCAGCGTGCATCCATCGCGCGCCCGAACTCCCGCGCCCATTTGGCATCAAACGCCGGGTTGCCGGTCATGTGCGCCAGCGCCCGGTAATCGGGCTTGGATATGGGGTGGAAATTGACCCCGATGGCGTTATCGAGCGTGCGGGTTACGGCACCCGCTGCCCAGCCATCATTGCGGACCAGGTCGCGCACGCGGCTGACGATCCGGTCCCGCCACGGGTTCAGTTCCGTATCGGCCGACCAGAGCGGGGGCACCCATGCGCGGGTATGCTGCCCCCACATGTCCGCCGCATCATAGGGCACGCCATAGGGGGCATTGAGAGCCGCCGGACGGCCTGGGCCGCTTTTCGGCATATGCTGACCCGGCGCTGCTTTGGGGACTGCAGGTGCGGCAGGCCGTGCTGTCTCGCGTGGTCTTGCCGGGACAGACGGGGGCCGCTGGCTGGACATGGCGGCGAAGGCGTCTGTCAGCTTTGTCATCAGAATATCGGCCTCAATGCGCGGCGCCGGACGCCAGGGACGCCCAGCTGCTGCTGGAGCTGCATGATGAACTGGGTGAGGTTGGGCAGGCTGGCCTGCGTGTAGGAGACTGACCGCGAGCCATCGCCCTGCGTGTAGCTGACCGACACGACCTTGCCGCCGGTCTGGAGCTGGACCAGGGCGGCCTGTGCCGAGGCGAGGGCTGCCTGTAGCTGCGCCGTGGTCATGCCCGCCAGCGTGGACGTGTTCCGGTTATACTGGATGGGGGGCACACCCCACGGGTTGAAGCGGTTCATCATGGCGAGGTCTCCTTGGGGCAGAAGGAGACGGGGATCAGGACATCTCCCGTTTGACTTCCGCGTTGATGGCGTTGGTCACGGTGCGCTCCATGCGGGCGGAGACCGTGTTCTCGACGATTTCGTTGACGGGCAGGCGCGCCCGATAGGTCGGGCGCTTGGGCACGAACCACAGGATCGGCACGATCTTCCCGGGTCCGGCGACCTTGAAGATGCCGGTGGCGCGGCGGTTGCTGCCCGAGCCTTTTGCATGGCCCACGAAGTATTCGGAGCGCTGGCCACGCGCATTCTTGTTCTGCCGCGCAAGCCGTCGGGCCGTGCGGTCGGTCAGGTTGGCGGATGCATCGAGCATGAGCCCGAGCCGCGAGATGATGCGGATCAGTTCGCCGCGCTGGATATTGCCGTAGGCATCGAGCGGGGCACCGGGACCGGGCACCCAGAACTGGCCGCCGGAGATGGCGGACAGGGCTTTTTCCGATCGCTTCATGTCGCGCGGGCCGCCCCATATCTGCGGGCCGAGATACCGGATTGCCGGATTACCCTTGGGCGCGAAGTCGATGGTGCCGACCCATGCCGACAGGTCGGAAGGGGTCGCTTTCTTGACGTAGAAGCCACCCAGGGTGAAGCGGCTGGGGTTGTCGAACACCTCTTTCATCCGGTCGACGATCTGCCACCGCGCGCCGTTGGCCAGCTTGTTCATGGCATTGGCGGTCGCTGAGCGGATGCCGCCTTCCGACAGTCTGGCCAGCTGTTTCTGCACATCCGCCGCATCGACCGATATGCCCATCTTGAGGAAGTCGGGGGGCATATCGGTCTCCTTGGGTCAGAAACTGCCAGATCCGAACTGCTGGGCGAGGTGCTTCATGCGTTCGGCCATGGTCTCGGCCGGTCTGGCGGGCGGCGTGGTTTCCGGCAGCGTGGGCCTGACGGCTTCCGTTACCGCCTGCAGGCTGTCGACCAGCCGGTCGATAGAGGTGGGCACATCCACGACCAGGACATTGCCGTCGTGAGGGGTCGCCCACGATGGCGGTGCGGCCCAGTCGATCCGGCGCAGGCCGTGCAGGTTGGCCATGACGTTGGTCATGACCATCAGGTCCAGCGCTTCATTCCGGGTGCTGGATGTCGGCTTGACCCATCGGCCATTGGCCTCCCGCTGCTCGGCCACAAGCTGGTCGAAGAACGGGTGCGGCGGCTCCGGTGCCCGCAGGGCAGCCGGGAAATGGACGTAAAGCGGGCCAGCTTCGGCCTGCTGGAGCTGGAGCGCCACGATATCCTTGGCCGTGTTCGGGTTGAAGATGCCCAGGGGCACATCACCCCGAGCAGCAGCAAACCGGTCCTTGCGCTGCGTCTCGGGGTAGGTGACGACAAGCGAGGCGGCATTGATGCCGCTGGCCCCCTTGAGGGGCAGGAGGGTCCATGCGTCGCGCCCGTCCTTCTTGCCCAGGTAACGGACATCGCCACGCTTGCGCGCGCGCCGCCATGCTTCATAGGCCTGCAGGGTCACGCCGTCCTGGCCGCCACTGTCGTACCCCGTGGCCAAAATCTTCATGCCCCGTGTCGGGGTATCCGCCAGCGGATACACATGGGTGCGCAGCCGATGGAGCAGGGCGTCCCAGTCATCGGGGCTGGTGGACGGGTCGGCTGGCATCTTGAAATGGTCGATGACCCAGCTTTCACCGCCGACGCCCCAGCCGCGCACGAAGCCCTCGAAATGGCGGGCCTGTATGTCGACCGCTGCGGTCATGAAGCGGACACCCGAGGGAACGGTGCCCATGGTCAGGGTCGCTTCCGCGCGGTCAGCGATGACAGTGGCGTCGATACTGCCGACCGCCTTGGGTGGCTCGAAGGGCAGGCCCCAGCGTTTGACTGTCACGTCCTTGAGTTTCTGGACGGCTTCTTCCTCGCCATTCTCGACTGCCCGGCGCGCCTTCTCCATTTCATAGGCGAGGGAGCCGATGCCGCCGATCACGAAGGGAGACATGGCGCCGGTGATCCAGAACCCCGCGATCTCCTTGGCGACCAGTTCTCCGGTTATGTCACCATCTTCGCTGATGGTCTGACCCATGCCGACCCAGACGCCATCACGGTTCATGGCGCGCCGCCATTTGTCCTCGATCAGGGTGCCGCAGCAGGGGCAGACAAGCCGTGCGGTTTCCTTGATCTCATCAAGCGGGGCATCTGCTGGCCAGTCCAGCGTCATGACACGCTGGCCCATCGGGTTGGGCGAGGAATAGGCGTTACAGTTCGGGCAGGGCCAGTACCAGATGTGCCGGTCACTGTCCCGATAGAGGGACATGACCCCGTTCGTCCATTTATCCGGACTGGCGCCAGCTGCCATGTCTGGATGGCTTTCGGCCAGCACCATGGATTCATACATGAATGACTGCCGACGATAGCTGGCCAGTTCATATGTATTGCCGCCGCAGGCATCCAGTTCGGTAATGATGACGCGTGGTGCGGATTTCTGGATAAGATTATTGTAACTGGCCGCCAGAAACTGCACCCACATGCCGGTGAATTTCTTGAAGTGCATGGAGTTGTCGCGTGGCAACTTCCCCTGCTTGTCTTTCAGACGCTTGTGGCTGTCGATCAGCGGATTGATTTCTGCCTTTACATATTCCTCAATCATCGCATCGGTTGCGCTGTAGACCAGCATATCCGCCGGGTCTGCATCGATGGACTGGCACATCCAGTTCTGGCCGATTGCGGTCTTGCCGCTTCGTGCCGGGCCGACAACGGCGGTGGTCAGATGATTACGGCTGCTGAGCGCCCGCATTGGCCCGACCAGATAAGGAGCCTCATCATGGTTCCATCGCCCGACGTAACCGCCGCCACGATTATCCAGGTAGCGGTGAAGTGCGGCATAATCGGCAACATCTATCTGCTCTGGCGGCAGGAAAGCCTTGATGGCATTCGAGATGACCGCGCGCGGATCAGCAAACCTCACCTTAGACAAGGGCGTCGGGCTGGAGACCGTCATCTTCCGTCTCACCTATCTTCATGTCATCCAGCACCTTCTGGACAGCTGTGCGCTGCATGTCCGCCAGCTTGCTCTCAGCCTGCCGGATCATGACATCCGGCCATGACTGCTCGCGGCCCAGCTGGCGGATGAATACATTGATGTCCCGACCGAGGCGCCCGAATACAGACGTGAACAGGTCCTGCACTTCCTCGGCATTGACCAGCTTTCCAGCGCGCTCGGCCTGTTTCATCTGCAGGTCCTGCAGGCGCGCCAGGTCAAGCTGTTCCTTGATGGGGATGCGCGGGCCTGATGGCTGCGCGACAGGTTCAGGCCATAACGTGAGCTGGAGCTTCATCAGCTCCGCGTCCCGATCTGCCTCTTTGGCGGCTTCTTCTTCCCGCCGGGCCGTGAGGAAGGCCAGAACCTCATCAAGATGAAAGGTCCAGCTCACGCCGTTGCGGCCGCGCTCGACCACGGGAAATTCTGGCCAGCGATCTAGCCAGCTGGTCAGGGTCGGCAGCGATATCCGCAGCCGGTTGGCCAGTTCGCGTTTGTTGACGGTCGGACGAATGGCGGTGGCCTGACCATCCTGCGCTGCCTCATTGTCTGACAACAACACCAATGGAAACACCAAGCCTTTGTAAAATTTATGAAAGTCAGAGACCTGACAGGGTGCGAACAGCTCGTGGCGCCTGACCCTCCCAGGAGGGACCCACAGGATTTCCCACCATGGCGGGGGAGGGGAGGAAGGTCTGGCATCGGCGTCAGATCGGGTTACATGACCGCCTCCATCACCATCCTCGCACACGCTATCCCGCAACGAAAAACGGCGTGAACCCCGAAGGATGCACGCCGCCTCAACATAACAACCGCTATGCGGCAAAATGGGGAATTTGGGAAGTGAAAAATGCAGGCTGTGCGATTTTTCTGGCGATGTCCGCTACGGCCAGCTGGTGCCATGACTTGGCCGTGTGATGGTCAATGTGCAGATGATTGGCGATCTTCCGCCATGTCCAGCGGTATCGATGCGAGATCGGATGCACGACCAGGCGCAGGCAGACCACCTTGCGCCAGTTCAGCCGGTCATCGCCGATCAGGCCGATCCATGACAGGGCTTCATCCATGCGCGTGATCGCGGCCGAGCCGGGGCGGGGTGGTCGCATGTCCTCGGCCGGGCAGGCGTTGATCCAGTCGAGGTCGGCATCCTCCAGCATCTCGGGCCATGCTACGCGCACGCCGCCGGGTTTCAGGCCATGCGCGGGGAGTGCCGCCAGCGTGCATCCGGCCTCAAACAGCCGCTGGCCAACCACATCGGCCACGGCCAGACCCTCGGGGATGGTGAGGGAAGGCCTCATGCCGCTGCCCGCGCACTGGCAATGAAGTCCTCGCGGCGCGGCTGGGGCGCGTCGCTGCCATTGGCTGCAGCCAGCACCCACTGGCGGTGTGCTTCCACGTAGGCTGCTTCCGCCGCGAACTCAGCTTCCGTGGTGCAGACCAAGGCAGGGATGTCGCGGGTCTTGATCGCCTGCTCGATGGCAGCGTTGAAGTAGCCCATGTGTTTGATCGCGAGGCCTTTCTGGCGCTGGCGGTCGGTCACCTTGGCCACCACGTCCATCACCAGCCGCTCAGTCTCGGCAGCGTTCAGCCCCTCGGCCAGCGCATCGGCCACCCACTGGCGCACCTGCCCCCAGTTGCCGCGATCACGCGCCGGATCGAAACCGGCTGCCTCCCATGCCTTGCGCCCCAAAACCCTGAACACCGCATCAACGTCCTGTGCCGCAGGCTTAGCTTTAAGATTATTACTAACCTCTAAGCTAAGCTTAGGATCGTGGGTTTCGCGTTGGGTTTCGGTGGCCATGTCTTTTCCTCCTGCAATGCCCATGATGGCGGTGCGCTGGCGCGGATCGTGCTGCGGTTTCGGGTTGGCTTTCGTTGGCGGCCGTCCGCCCTTTTTCCCATTCTCACGCGCCGCCAGCGCCTTGCGTGATGGCATGAGCGCGCCGGGCAGCCCGATGGTGCCGCTGGCGGCATCGTGGGTTACCAGCTGGGTTTCGGCGTAGGTTTCCAGATGGGTTACCAGTTGGGTTACATCCATGCGCAACCCGACCTCGGCAATCTCGGCCAGCGTGGGCGCGCCGCCCTTGCCGGGCACCAGCACGCCGTCGGTGCCGTATTCGATGATGTAGGAGATGAGCTGCACCCATATCCCGATGGCGGCATGGCCCAGCGCGCGCAGGCGGATGTTGTGCGTCGCCATCTGGAGCATTTTCTGTTCGGTTGTCACGCGGGCCATGTCAGTAAGCTTTCAGGCGGTAGCCATTCCGGAAGGGCTCCAGAATGTCGAGCTGCACCAGCTGCTCGATTGCGGTGCCGACTTCGGCGGCATCAGCCGCCACAAGCCGGGTGAACTGTTCTTTGTCGGGTGCCGTGCGCACGGGCGCGCGCAGTTCCGGCATGAGATCGGCCGCGTCGGTCAGCTCCAGCCACATGGCGCGGGCCGAGAGGCCAAGCAGCCGCCAGCGGCGGTCTGTCATCAGAACGCGGGCATGTTTTCCGGGGCGTTGACGCGGCGATTTCATTGCAAGGTCATCCTTTCCATCGGCCCCATTGGACGAGGACTGACAGCAGCCCGTATCCCCATAGGAAACCGAACATCATCATGAGCGCGGCAGGCCTTCTGCCCGTCACCTCACATCCGGCAAGACCGCAGACCGTGCCCAGCAGGGCGGCGCGGCCGCAGTCGGCAATCGATGCCAGTACGCGATACCGCATCATCAGAACTCCGGCGCCGTAATGGTCCAGGCCGGACCGTTTTCACTCTCATCCACATCGCGGAACCATGTGGTCTCATCCTGGAACTGGAGTGCGCAGCCGCCGGTGGCGCCATGCCGGTTCTTGGCAATGAACACGCTGGCCTTGCCCCTGCTGTCGCGCGTGCGCTGGATCAGGCTGGCGCAGCGGGCGCTGTAGGCCTCATCCGTCTCGCGGTCATTGCGTGGGATGTTGCCGTCGCCCAACTGCTTGTTCAGGTAATAATGGTCGCGGTGCAGGAACAGAACGGTGGCCGCATCCTGCTCCAGCGAGCCACTGTCGCGCAGGTCGGTCAGTTCCGGCCGCTTGTCCTCGCGCTTGGCGCTCTCGCGTGAGAGCTGCGCCAGGGCGAGCACCGGGATCTCCAGCTCACCGGCAAGGTTTTTCAGGTCCTTGCTGATTTCCGTCATCTTGTGCGTGAGGTTGAACGAGCGTGAATCGGTCGAGGCACTAAGCAGCCCGACATAATCAACCACGATCAGGTTCAGCCCCTGTTTCGAGCGCTTCATGGCGCGGGCCTGCGTGCGCAGCTCCGCCACCGTGATGCCCGAGCGGTGATCGATGCGCAGCGGCAGGCTGGCGGCAGCGTGCTCGCCTTCCTCCAGCTCGCGCCACTGGTAGTCGGCCAGCGGCTCGCGCTGCGTGGTGTCGGCATGGGGCGGAATGTCGTACCGCCGGCCGGTAAAGACCGACAGTGTGGAAAGACCGGCCCATGCGGCACCGGCACGCGCGCCCAGCTGGGCCGCGCGCATCTCGCCCGACCAGAACAGCACCGAATTGCCCGCCGCTGCCGAACGCACGGCAATGCCGAGCCCCAGCGCCGTCTTGCCCATGGCAGGCCGCGCGCCAAGCAGCGTCAGGTCACCGGCATGCAGGCCACCGGTCATGCGGTCGAGCGCCTTGTAACCCCACGTAATGCCCGCAAGCCCATCACCACGCTCGGCCGCAGCGCGCGCGTTGAGGATGGCCTGGCCAATGGCATCGCCAATCTGCACCGTGGGCTGGATCTCCACGCTGCCGGACGCGATGCGGGTGATGCGACTTTCCAGCATCTCCATCAGGGCGCTGTCGGGCCGGTCGCCGGGCATGCAGCACAGGTCAGCCGTCTCGGCACATACATCAAACAGGTTGCGCCGGAACCACGCGCTGCGGATGGCGTGGGCATAATCGGCGGCGTTGGTAATGCCCACCATGCTGCCCAGCAGCGTGGCGAACACCTTGGCCGCTGTCATGTCGATGGGCAGCAGCGGGTCATTTTCAAACCGGGGGCGCAGCGTAATCGGATCGGCCACGTTGCCCGCCCAGATCAGCGTGCGCATGGCCGCAAAGATCGCGCCATGCAGCGGCACATAGAAATGCTCGGGCTGGAGGATTTCCTCCACGCGCCCGAACGCCTTGTTATTGGTCAGGATCGCGCCCAGCAGCGCCTGCTCGGCAGGGACATTGGTGGGGCGCTCGCGCATGGCGGAGCCAAACAGGGGAGCAGGGCCGTTCATGGCTGCTCATCCGTCCGGGCAGGAACAGGGTCGATTGGCTGGTACATGGTGACCGTGACCGGGCGAAAGCCCAGTGCCAATGGCACCGACTTTCCCAGCCCCTTGTGTCCATTCACCGCATTGGCCAGCGTATGCATGTTCAGGCCGGTTCTGGTGGCCAGTTTCTGCACGCCACCTGCCTCGCGCACCCGCGTGTTCAGCACGGTGTACATCTCGGTCGCCGTCAGCATGGGGCCGCTCATGACGAACGCCTCCCGCTACGGAAAGAATACGTCACGCGCGCCCGGCCCAGATAGGTGCGGCCAGAGGACGTGATGGACACACTGACCTGATTGCTCACCCCCAGCACCTGCATGCGCGAGCGCACAGCGCGGGCCGAGACGCCCATCTTTCGCGCCATGGTGGAAACCGAAACACCCATGCCCGCCATCTGGCGCAGCATGGGGTCGAGCCTTTCCCAGTCAATCGATATGGCTGGCATCATCTTCTCCTGGCACAGGCCGGGCGCAGGCAGCGCCCCCGGCCCATCAGTGAAACAGGTTCCGGCGCAGCCGAATCTTGAGGCGCGCAATGCGCTCAAGCCGTTCGGTCCTGCGCTCGAGAATGGCGGACTCCCGCAGTGCCCAGGCATCGAGCGTGCCAACGAGCAGGCGGAAAAACTTCAACACGATCCACGCGCGCCCCCGGCGCATGACCAGCACCAGGCACACGGGCACGCCAAAAACCGACGCGCTGATCCAGATGTAAAAGGTGTGCGTCACAGCAGGTCCCGCAGTGCGGCCTGCCGCTGCCGGATGTTTTCAAGCCGCTGGCGGATCAGGGCATCCTCATGCCGCAGGCGGCTTTCTTCCTGCGCCAGGCGGGCTGCGCCCAGCGCGCGCACGGCCTGCCATTCGGCCAAGGTGACGGCACGCACCTCATGGTGCCAGCACGCGCGCACGCGGCGCACGGTAAAGCCGAGCGCACGCGCCACCTCGGCAAAGGCGCCAGCCAGCCCGAGCCGGTCGCGGCGCGCGCTGACCTCGGCACTGACAAGGTTCTGGAACTCATCGCGCAGCGCATCGGCGCACATCTTAGATCTGGCCTCCCGATCCGGACTGGATGCACCCGCGCGCGCGGGTGAAATGGGCAAAACGTCCGAGCGCTCGGACAAATCGGCCAAAATACCCGCGCGCTCGGACAAAAACGGCAAAATACCCGACACCTCGGACGCCCTCCCTGACATCTTGATGGATGTCAGAGGGGCGTTTCCCTCGGGTAACGAGCAAGGCAGGGAAGGGCAGGCCGCCAGCGCGCTGGACACGCATGGAAAGCTGGCGGCCTGCCCACCCTGAATGGACATGACAAAGCACAGGCATCACTCAGCCACCCTGCGGCACGGCGCGCAGCGGAACAGGAAGCGGCTTTCGGCCACAAACGGCGCCCGGCAGCGGCAGCAGGAGCGCTTGATGCGCTCTTTCTTCACCTTTGGCTCATATTCGGTGCCGAGGGCATCGGTGATCAGGTTCGAGGCCACATGGTTCGGCACGCGCCCCTTGCGCCCGCATTGACGCAGATGCGTCAGGCCAAGGAACCCCACGCGGAAATTGACGGCCGAATAGGTCAGCCCCAGCCTGCGCGCGATCTCGGCATAGGCCAGCCCCTTGACCAGCAGCGGCACCAGCTCGGCCCGCGCCGCATCCCAATCAACCTTCGCGCCCATCAGGTATTCACCGATGAATACCTACCGTTACCGGTAGGCGCGAAATATCCGCCCTTACGGGTCAGCCCATTGTCAGGCCGACCCGCGCGGACCACCATGCGGTTACCACACACAAACATGGAGGATTCGGTGTCCGGCAACGTTATTGAGGAAAAGCCCTTCAAACGCCCCGAAACATTGGAAGAAAGAGTTGCCGCACTGGAAGCACGCAATGCTGCGCTGGAAGCCCTGGTATTCGGACTGCTACAGCGAGCATACACAACAAACGCCAATATGCTTGAACCCAATACGTCGGCACTTCTTTCGCGCGCCGACAAGACGACACCCATCCCGGCCGGAGAATGGGAGGCCGTCAAACGCGAAACCATTGCCCGCATCATGGCTCAATCCCGGTAGCGGGATTACGCGCCACACGTTCCGCGAAAGTCGCTTCCGCATATTCCATTGCGACTTTCAGTGTGTACAGCCACTGCACAGGGTCATCGACCGTACCCATGCCGATGGCGCGGAACACCTCACTGACTTCTGCAGGGTGGCTCAGCCATTCCTCATCCGTAAGAAGGCGACTGGGCACAACGGGCTTGTAATGCAGATCACGCGCATTCCGCCGAGCGACCGCTCTCATTTCCCTGCGCAGGGAGGGGAGAGATGCCTCCATCTGACAGGCATCAAGCGTGCCCAATCCGTTCTCCACGCCTCTTATAAGAGCGCGGAAACTGTCATTCTCCCTGGCGCGCTGATCTCGCGCCTCATCCCAGTCAGACGAAGGAGACTGCCCATGCATCCCATCGTCTCGCGCAGGCGCCATGGCAGTAATAGGGATCATCCGCAACTTGACCAGCGGTTCATTCTGGGCGGCGATCCAGCACACATCAGGCCGACTTTCCGTAGCCTGATAAATGCCTTCGCCGTCCATCCATGCCACTCGCTCAAACCGCATGCGGCGCGGGCGGTCGAGCGCAATGTCAGCCCAGAACGCATGCGGCGTGCCCTCGGTTGGGCAGTGCAGATTAAGGGCATTGCCCCCGCTAGCCGCCTCAGTGAACCAGACGGCCTGTACATCAATGACGCGGATCGCGCTCATGCCGCACCACGCTCATTATGACGGACACAGGTAAGGGAAAGATGGAACATCAGCAGTTGCACGAATGCCTCCTGTGTTTCTCCGTAGGTATTCTGGTATCTTTTCTGTAATAACGACTGACATTCAGATGGCGACCTTGTCGCCAGGGCAGACCGAATATCATTGTCCGCATCAGCGATAATGCGGCGTTCGTAGGAAAGCGATCTATCAGACATGACTTTACAGCACGCTCATGATTTTCAGTTTAATTGCCCATGTTGTGGTGCAGAATATGTTACTTTTGGTGAAGTAAAGGTTGGAGAAATTTTGAACAAATCCGAAATTCCAACAACCAATACAATTAGTGCCTCTGAAGTGCGGGATACTCGCACACGTGCAAGCGTGAGGCCTCCTCTTCCAATTCCACATGGCGAGCGCCCTCGAGTACCAGCCAAACGGGAAGCAGTCGGAACTTGCAGAAATCCTGAATGTCTCCAAATGGTCGTTTTTCGCCTCAGAGCATCCGTTAATGTGCATGATCGAGGCATCGTATTTTTCGGCGGAGCTTCGTGGCACATAGACAGCACTGCCCCGATGCCGAGAAAAGCAACAGCATCTGAATTGCTTCCCGCTGACGTGCGTCAATGCATGCTTGAAGCAGAACAGACGCTGCTCGCTCGCGATATCGCGCCCCGTATCGCGCGATCCGCGTTCCGTACAGTTTTGGATGTAGCAACAAAAGATATGGTCAAGAGAAACCCCGCATGCCTCGATGGCAAAGATCCATCGAAAATTACGCTCTTTAACCGTATTAATATTTTGGCTGATGCCAAACTTATTTCTCCAGAACTGAAGGTCTGGGCCCACGGCGTGCGCGGCATCACGAACGAAGACGTGCACACTGTCGAGCCGGTCAGCAAGGAAGAAGCGCAGGAAATTGCCGAAATTACCCGGCTGATCCTGACCTACCTCTTTGAACTTCCTGAGCGGGTCAAACTGGCCAAGGCCGCAGCCGACGCCAAGAAAGCCGAAAGGAACGGATAGGGAAGTCACGCCGCACCTCGCTCTTGCGTTGTTTCGGGGCCAAAAACATCAGGACGGAGATCATGCGGGGTAAGACCGGCCATCTCGGCCACCGTGCGTGCATGCACAGCCGGGACCTGTTTCCAACCTATGACGGTAGCGTGATGGCGATTAACCGCCTTGCCAACCTTCAGGGGGCCGCCAGCTCGGCGGATGATCTCGCGGGTATTCATAGGAACATGTGGGACATTCCCACAATCCAAGTCAAGCTAAAATGTGGGGAAAACCCGCCCACGTGTTGGGGATATCCCACAAGATAATTCCATGACGAAAGATACCCCAGGCCACCGAATTAGAACACTTAGAGAACAAAAAGGTATGACGCAAGCCGCTTTGGCTGTAGAGTTCGGAATATCGAGGTCTCACCTCACGAAAATCGAGACGGGAGGCGATATGCCAGGACGACAGACATTGATGGCCGCATCGACTTTTTTTGGGGTTTCCCTTGATTGGCTGGCAAACGGTACTGGCGATCCGCGCCCGGCCGAGGCTACCAACGAAAAAGAGGCTCTACTTCTTTTCGCGTACCGTAATCTTCCAGAAGATGAGGCAGAGGCATACCTGCACTTGATGCTAAAACGTAGCAAGCGGGATAGTTAGCCATGAAATATAACTTGACTTTGTGCCTGCTCGCTTCGTGTTTCGCTTCTATAACTGTATGCAATGCACAGACATCTCAGGATATCTGTGAAATATATAGATCATCCAAAGAGAATAGTAGCGATCTTATTAATAAATACCAGTCTGATGTAAGTGCGAATGATAGCAATGGCGTTAGGCATGAAGCCTTGATTAGCTCAGATAAAGCCGCTCTTGACCGTGCCTTCTCATCGCGGAACGATACTATATATAAATATACCGCTAAGGGACAGGTCCAGAGTCTGGATGTCATAGTGGATAAGATTGACACGTCTGCTGAAGATTATGGAGATGGTGAGAAAAGCTACGCATATATTAATGCGCATATCTCGTGCGATCCTGAAATAGGTATCCTGATACCAAAAATCCCTGTTGATTCTCGGTGGAAACCACTCTTGTCATCATTAAATACCGGTGACTCGATAGAAGTGTCGGGGCGCTTTATCACCCATGATGAGGATGCCCAGCGGCCCGCAGATGCCATACAGTGGGCAGGTCCTCTCTGGGGCATATTTGGGGACCTTCGCTCAGAGGTATTCCTTGCGCCGTCACTGCAAATCAACCCAAGCAGGATGCAGCGACGCACAGAGCAGTAAGGTGATTAAAAATTAAATCCGTGGGATTACCCCACATATTTCCTTGACATAATGTGTGGGTTAATCCCACATTCCCCTCCATCACACCCGTGATGGAGGTTTCCGGTGTCAAAAATCACGATCATTCCCATCAGGAGAGGTCCGCCAGCAGGCACCCCTGATGCCCTGCAGGACATAATCATCCGCCGTCAGATGGCCGAAAGCGCCGTGCTGAACGCCCTGCCGCGCCAGGGCGCAGGCATTGCCCTGCTCATGTCCGAACGCCGCGCCCTGCGTGCCGCCACGGCCGAACTCAACCGGCAGATGGATGCCGAGGAAGCGGAACTCAACCGCATCGCCCGCCGCAGTGTGTCCCGCCACCTCACCAGCACCGGGCGAGGTGTGGCATGACGCAGGACTTCACGCCCATCCCGCCTAGTCATCTGGTCGGCCTACTGTCCGATACGGACCAGAGCGCAGCCATCAATGTCTATCGGCAGTTCCACACCAATTTTATGGCTGCCGAAACTTACAGGCACCAGGGCAGCCTGCAGGCAGCCCGTTACACCGCCCGCATTGCCGATGCCCGCCTCGAGGACCTCGAGCGGCTCATCATGGCCCCGTTCATGGTCGAAGGCCCCGAAATCGAGGCCGACCTGTACCGCAAGGCGCAGGCGGGGAGGGTGCAGTCGTGATCCAGATCCCCGCTCACCAGGTTGACCGCATCCGCGATCATCTGCCCACCATGCCGGAAGTCATGGCCTGCACGGCGCTGTGCTGCGTGGTGTGGGGCGGCCTTGTCCTGATCGTGCTGGAGGCGCTGCCATGATGGAAGCCCGCCAGCTCGATCTTGTTGACTACATTGCAGGCATCTCCGCGCCGCCCGCAGCGGCACCGCAGGAAAACCCGCTGGACCTGCTGCCGCGCCGCGCCAAGGCATGGGAGCGCATGGTCGCCCACGTTCCTGCCGAGGATGTCCGCATCAGTATCTCCACGACCTGGACCCGGGTTGTGATGGAGCAGCTGCGCGAGGACGGGCGCGGTGACTTGCTGTTCGCCACCGGCAAAATCAGATCCGACGACGTGCCACCCGACCTCATCTGGCCCGAGCCCTGCCGCCTCATCCTGATGACAGCCGCCAGCGCGGCCCGCATTCACGAACGCTGGTGCCTGGAGGAAGCCCCCGGCACCGGCCTCAGCAACACCTTCCGCTTTGCCCAGCAGCAGTATGCCGATCGCAAGGCCGTATCTCGGCAATTGAGCGCGCTGGTCGAGGAGAAATCATGATCTTTGCAGCCACACTTTGCAGCGGTATAGGCGCGCCTGAAATGGCGATGCCCGGCTGGTGCTGGCGTTACTGCGCGGAGATCGAGCCGTTTCCCTTGCGTATGCTTGCCCGCAGGTTTCCGGCCTCGATCAATTTGGGCGATCTGCTGACAGAAGATTTCAGTGCCAGGGCATGCGCTCTTGGCCCCATTGATGTGTTGGTGGCTGGAACGCCCTGTCAGGATTTCAGCGTGGCCGGTCGCCGCACAGGGCTGGAGGGTGCGCGGGGCAATCTGACCTTGCGCGCGATCCAGATATACGAGGAGCATTGCGATGCAGCTCGATCTGCTGGACGCGGCGAACCGCTCTACGTCTGGGAGAACGTCCCAGGCATCCTATCCGATAAAACCAACGCCTTCGGGTGTCTCCTCGGCGCGCTTGCAGGCTGCGAGACCGCCCTCGTTCCGCCAGCAAGACAGCGCTGGACCCGGGCGGGTTTGGTTGCTGGACCCCGCCGAGCCATCGCATGGCGTGTCCTTGACGCTCAATATTTCGGCTTGGCCCAACGACGCGAGCGTGTGTTCGTTGTGGCAGGTGCTCTCGACGGACCCGATCCCGCCACAATACTTTTTGAGCCCGAAAGCGTGCCGGGGAATCCTGCGCCGCGCCGCTGCGAGGGGGAAAACATTGCCCCGACCATTGCTCGCGGCTCTCCGGGCGGTTGCGTCTACGGCTTAGATGCTGACACCGTAGAGAGTCTGCAGGCGGAAATCGCTCCATGCCTGCAAGGGCAGCCGAACCGCTCTTACCGGGCCGATACGGAGATGTTTATCCCGCTTGCGTATGGAGGGAATAACTGCTCCGGGCCATTGGATGTCGCTCCCGCCCTGAATGCCCATGGCGGTCCTGTGGGCCGTCTCGATTTCGAAAGCGAGGCATTCATTTGCGCGACATTGGATGCCTCTTATGGTCGCCTGCAGGGTTGCGCTGGTCAGGATGCCAGCCATGGGCATTCGCATCTGGTCCCGATGGCATTTGATTGCACCGCATCGGGCCAGAATGGCTTCGGCGTAGGCGAAATTGCCAGCACCATGCGCTCGATGGGACGCGTTGGCAGCAATTCCAGCGGCGGTGGGCACCTGGCCGTCATGGCTCCCGTTTCCGTTGCCCCGCACGGCCGGGATGGCGGTAATCAGATCGAAATGGGAGATGACGTTGCGCACGCGCTGAGCGCCAGTCAGGGCGGATCGGACAAGCCCCATCTCCTGACCAGCGCCGTCCGCCGTCTGATGCCGATCGAGTGCGAGCGCCTGCAGGGCTTTCCTGACCATCACACAGACGTCCCGAACGGTAACCGGCCGGCAGCAGATGGCCCCCGATACAAGGCGCTGGGCAATTCCATGCCCGTGCCTGTGCTGCGCTGGCTGCTGCGTCGGGTTGAAGAAGAAATTATAGCAAGAAAGGAAACGGCATGAGCGACCTTGCCAATCATCCGATCCTGCAGGGCCTCGAGTTCGGGCGCGAGATCTACAGTATCGAGATCCACGGTAACGGCCTCGGCGACTACGTGGGCATCGTGCGCGAGGATGATGGCCCGTGCTGCATCGTATTCCGTGGCCCACTGGTGACCGAGAACGGCCGCAAGCTCATTCGGGCACGCGGCACGCAGGCCTGGCCAAAGGATAAGGAAACATGAAAGACGCATCGCGCCTTCCATACTGGCCGCGCGCTATGAGCGAGGAACTGGCGGCAGCCTATGCGGGCGGTATCAGTGTCACCACGCTCAGGCGCGAGGTGGCGGAAGGCCGGGCTCCTCGGCCACATCACATCTCCGGCCGTCGTGTCGTGTGGTTCATTGAAGAACTCGATGCCTGGCTGGATCGGATCAAGGGGCATAAGGCACCGAAAGTGCCCGAGACCAAGCAGACCCCAAACTCATGGGCTGCAGCAGCTGCTGCAGCTGCAGGAAAGACCAGTGGCCAACGTCGTTCTTCCTTACGTTAATACCTACCAGTCGCGTCGCAAGAAATATGCCTATTACCGCCGAGCGGGCGTGCGGCTGCGGATTACCGGAGAGGTGGGCACCCCCACGTTTTTCCAGTCCTATCAGGAAATCCATGAGCGGTTTGAACGCAATGAGCAGCCTCGCCCCGGCATTGTGTCAGGCAGCCTGTGCGAGTTGATCACCCGCTACCGTGCAACACCCGAATGGACACAGCTCAAGCCCAGCACCCGCAAGGACTATGAGAAGTTTCTGCAGCCGCTGGAAGATGACTTTGGCACGGCTCTCGTGGCTGAACTGGACAGGGCTGCCGTGCGTCTGGTCAGGGACCGATACGCAACCCGACCGGGCCGGAAGGAAGGGGATGATCCAATCCCCAGCCCCCGCCGCGCCAACAAAACCGTCTCGATGCTGTCGATTCTGATGAGCTATGCGATCGAGATCGGTATGCGTACGGATAATCCCGCCCTGCGGCCAAAGCGCCTCAAGACAGGACCGGGTTACCGTGCCTGGACGCGTGAGGAAATCCAGACCTTCCTGCGCGAAATGCCTGCCTTCCGATTGCCGCTGCTGCTGGCGCTTGGCACCGGACAGCGCGGCATCGACCTGATCGCCATGACCTGGAGCAGCTTCGACGGTGATGTCATTGAGGTTGTGCAGGAAAAAACAGGCGCCAAGGTATGGATCCCGTGCCACCCGGAACTGAAGGCGGCCCTTGAGAGGGAACTGACCCTGCGCACGGCGCAGACCATCCTGACAGGCGCTACGGGCAAACCGTGGGAACTCGGGCCATTTCAGACCGCTGTAAGCAAGGCCATTCGGGGCGCAGGCCTGCAAGGCATCGTCTGGCACGGCCTGCGCGCTACAGCAGCCTCATGGCTGGCGGAGATGGGATGCACGGAGAGGGAGATCATGTCGATTACGGGCCACACGACGGCCGCATCAGTGAGCGTCTATGTCCGCCATGCCGAGCAGAAAACCCGTGCCGTCAACGCCATTGCCAAGTTCTCTGCCCGCGCGCTTGATGCAAGGGAGAAAGCGAGGGGAGTGACTAGCGTTTTTGAAAAGGGGGAAATCAAGTGACTAGCATCGGCTCCCTTAAAGGGCGGCATAATTCTGCTAAGTCCTTGGAAATCAATCCTAACGCAAATGGTAGCGGTGGACGGATTTGAACCGCCGACCAAGGGATTATGATTCCCCTGCTCTACCGCTGAGCTACACCGCCATCGCGTTAGGATGAGTGCGGAATACCCGCGCTTATGGGGCAAGTCAACCCGTGTTTTCGCATTCGATTGCAAAACACATAAAAAAGCCCCGGATTTGGTACATCCACCCGATAGGGGGTACTAAGGCAGACCCACCCCTAAAACGGCAACAACCAGCAAAAGGCTGCGCATCCTTCGTGAAAACCGAATTCCTTACACTTCTGACCCGCATCAGGCACCTGTTCGGATGGTTGCCAGGACTGTTGTCCTCCATCCTCATGCTGTGTGTGGCCGGGCTGGTGGCGGAAATGTTCAGCCGGTTCATCACGAAACTCATCGTGCGCATACCGGGGCAGAAGCGCGGGGCCTTTGTGCGTTCGTTCACCATGGCCATGCAGCGCCCGGTGCGCATCATGCTGGTTATCGTGTTTGTCGGCACCGCGCTGCCGGTGTCGGGCCTGCCCTATGACATCATGCAGGCCACCACCCACGCGCTGGTGGTGCTGTTCGTGCTCATGCTGGGTTATGCCGCCGTGGTGGCCACCCGCATCCTGTCCGATGCCTACCTCAAGCGCATCAATGGCAAGGATGACAAGGACGACATCCTGCTGCGCACCCACATGACACAGGTGCGCGTGCTGCGCCGCACGAGCGACCTGCTGATCGGCCTGCTCACCATAGGGGCAGCACTCATGACTTTCGAGCCGGTGCGGCAGTACGGGCTGAGCCTGTTTGCCTCCGCCGGTGCGGCGTCGCTGGTGGTCGGTCTGGCCGCTCGCCCGCTGCTGACCAACCTGTTCGCGGGCATGCAGATCGCCATGACACAGCCCATCCGCATGGAAGACCTCATCATCATCAACGGGGACTGGGCGTGGGTGGAGGAAATCACCTCCACCTATGTCGTGCTGCGGGTGTGGGACTGGCGGCGGCATATCGTGCCAATCTCGTATTTTCTTGAAAACACGTTCCAGAACTGGACCCATAATTCGGCAGCGCTGATCGGGGTGGTGTTCCTGCATCTTGATTTCAATGCGCCGATGGACCGCATCCGCGAGCGCCTGCGCGAGATCGTGCATTCAGCACCCTTGTGGGATGGCAAGGAATTCGCAGTCCAGGTGGCCGACTGCAATGCCCATGTCATGACCGTGCGCGTGATTGCCAGCGCGCGCTCGGCCATGCAGAGCTGGGACCTGCGCTGCGAAATTCGCGAACAGATCATCGCCTTCCTGCGGGATGAATGCCCAGAAGCGCTGCCGCGTGAGCGCCTGTCGCATGTGGCATCCACCTCGGGGCTGGATGTGATGACGGACCCGGCCACGCTGTCGCCCCCGGTCAGGCGGCCGCCTCCGGGGGCCTATCTTGGCCCGCGCAATGGCGCGGGTGGTGGTGGCATGGGGCACAGCGATGGCGGGCAGGGCCATGGCTGAGCCCGTGCGGGCCGGTCAGAACGACAGGTAGAGGAACGCGACCACGCCAGCACCCATGCAGTACCAGCCAAACGGGCGCAACGCCCAGTCCTCATGGTCGCGGAAGTAACGCATGAGGATGCCCGTGCACACCAGTGCCACGACACCGGCCACGATGGCGGCAATGATGGCCATGTGCATCTGTTCGGGCTGGGGCGGGGCATGGCGCAGCTTCAGCGCCTCGAGCACGGTGGCGGCCAGAATGACCGGCTGCGCCATGAGGAAGGAGAAGCGCGCCGAATTCTCATGCGACAGCCCGCGCAGCAGCCCGCCCACAATGCACGCGCCCGAGCGCGACAGGCCGGGAAAGAAGGCAAGGCACTGGAACAGCCCGATCACCAGCGCCTCGCCAAAGCCGAGGGAGGCGAGCGGGCGGTCGTTGTGGTGGCGCAGCGTGGCGCGCATGCGGTCTACGGCCAGGAGCATGACGCCATTGAGGGTAAGGAAAACGGCTGCGTAACGCGCCGTGCCGAACAGGTTGCGGATGGCATGCTCGAACAGGCCGCCAATCAGCACGGCGGGCACGGTGGCCACGCACAACAGGGCAAGGATGCGGATGCTGTCCATCTGGCATGTCTCGCCATGACGGCCCGCAGCGCCGGTGAACAGGGCCACCCAGTCGCGCCAGAAAAAGACCAGAAGGGCCGCGCAGGTGCCCAGGTGCAGCATGACCAGCAGGGGCAGGAACATCTCCCCATGCAGGTCGAGTGGCCAGTGCAGCATGGCCGGCACGATGGCCGCATGCCCGAGGCTGCTGATGGGGAACTGTTCGGTCGCCCCCTGAATGATGGCAATAATGATAGCCTGAAGGAGTGTCATTGTCCCCCCGTCCATGACGCAGTAGAATGAAAAGATAAGGCAAGATGTTGCGCCGCATTCCCCTCGCACTGCATTGCGGCAGCTTTCGGGACGGTGTGGCGCACAGGCGGGCAGGGAGCCAGCATGGCACGGCAGAGAAGTGGGGCGATCATATGCAGCGGGCTGGTCCTTCTGGTGGCGGGCGGGTTCTGTATTTACGCCCGGGCCTCGCAAAGCGGTGGATCACATGATCGCTATCCCGTCATGGCGCGTTTCGTTTCGGCCAACGGGCTGAAAGTGGGCGCGGATGTTGACATGGATGGCGTGCCCGTGGGCCGCGTCACCTCCATTGCGCTCGACCCCGCCACCTACATGGCCAATGTGGGTTTTACACTCGACCGCACCGTGTTGCTACCGGAAGATACAGTCATTTCAATCGGTAGCCCCACGCTCACGGCTGATACCGCCCTGATGGTCGAGGCCGGGCAGGCGCCGGGCCGCATCGCGCCAGGCACGGTCATTACCAATACGCGCGAGCCGCTCAGCCTCGAGCAGCAGGTGAGCAACTACATTTTTGGCAATGGCGGACTGCCCAGCAATTAGGGCCGCCCTTTCCATCGGGGCAGGACGTCATGGTTGTGCTGGCGTGATGGACGTTATCTGCTTCTTTTATCAATGTTTTGTTTTAGGGCGTGTCTTGCATCAATCTTGATGGCTGGCATGTGAAGCAGCCTGCGGAACGCCCCTTACGCGGCACAATCTTGTCTTGTATTGCAGACAGGATCTGAAACCGCATTTCCTGTCTCGAGGTCGTGATGACTGTGCCCCGGATTGATCCCTTCCATGCCATGACCATCAGCGCGCTGGCGCATGAACTGGCAGGCGAGGGGCGCAGCATCATTCATATGGAGTTCGGCCAGCCATCAACCGGCGCGCCCCGTGCCGCGATCGAACGCGCCCAGCACGTGCTCGCCACCGACCCCATGGGGTATTGGGAAAGCCAGGCGCTCAAGGCCCGCATCGCCCGGCATTATCACGATAGCTATGGCGTCACCCTGGCGCCCGATCAGGTCATCCTGACCTGTGGTGCATCGCCTGCGCTGGTGTTGGCCGTGACTGTCAGCTTCGTGCCGGGTGCGCGCGTGGCCATGGCGCGGCCGGGTTACGTGGCCTATCGCAACGTGCTGCGCGCACTGCACATGGAACCTGTCGAAATTGCGTGTGGGGAGGCCGAGCGTTTCCAGATCAGCGCGCAGGCCATCGCAGCCCTTGACCCGGCCCCTGACGGGCTGATCCTGGCCAGCCCCGCCAACCCGACCGGCACCATCCTTTCAGCAGGCGAGATGCAGGCCATCATCGCGGTGTGCCGCGCGCGCGGCATCCGCATCATCTCCGATGAGATCTATCACGGCCTGAGCTATGGCGAACCAGCCCATAGCGTGCTGGAATATGACCCGCAGGCGCTGGTGGTGAACAGTTTCTCCAAATATTTCAGCATGGCCCCGTGGCGGCTGGGCTGGCTTGTCGTGCCGCCTGAAAAAGTGGAGGCCGCCCGTGCGCGCATGGGCAACCTGTTTCTTACCCCTGCGGCACTCAGCCAGCATGCCGCTCTTGTGGCGTTTGACTGCAAGGCGGAACTCGATGGCCACCTGGCCACCTACCGCCGCAATCGTGACCTGCTGCTCAAGGCCCTGCCTGAAATGGGCCTGACCCATATCGCCCCGCCCGATGGCGCGTTTTACATCTATGCCGATATCCGCCACCTGACCGATGACAGCATCGGCTTCTGCACGCAACTGCTGCGTGATACGGGCGTGACCACCGCGCCGGGCGTCGATTTCGACCCCGTGGACGGGCGGCATTTCATCCGCTTCAGCTTCGCCGTATCGACCGACCTGATCGAGGAAGCCATCCGCCGCATGGTCCCGTGGTTTCGCGCGCAGGCTGAAAAGGCGCGGAACGCACCGCATACGGCCTGATGCGGTCGGGCCTGCCCACGGCAAGGGGTGCCGTGCGTTTATACCCGCGATGCATGGCTATCGCACGGATTCAGTCGTTGAGCGGATAGGTGGCCATGAGTTTGCGCTGGCGCAGCCAGGCGCGCAGCATGGCCATCGCGCCGCTGCTCTTCCAACCTTCGCGGCGCTTCCTGGCGCCGATGCGGAAGGTCTCGCCATAATGCTCGAACTGCGTGGCGTAGGCTGCGCGCAGGGTGGTGCGGGCATCCCAGATATGGGTGGCCTCGGAGCCTACGCCGTTGATCTCGATGATCTGGAAATCCTTGCCCTCGCGCAGATGGGCGAGACTCAGGGCCTTGGCGTCGATGCGGCCAAAATGAAAATCGGGAATATCGCGCATGATGGCATTCACCCGCGCCGTGAGCGCGGGCGTGATGTCGTTCGTGCAGTCATGAAAGATCGAGCCCTTGCAGTGATTGCCCGCAAAGACCAGCGGCAGTGACTGCCCGGCGGGCGGCACTTCGTTCAGGCGCGGGCGCAGGCGGGGGATGTAGATGTGCGGCACAAGGCGGGTGCGCGGGTCGGCATGAAGCAGTTCCTCCACCGTGGACCGGCCATCGCCGGTCAGGCAGGGCACTTCCTTGTAGGTGAGCGAGGTGATGCGCCCCTCCGCCTCATCAGGGTGGCGGATATAGAATATGCCCACCTCATGCCCGTAGGGGATCAGGTGCTGGAGCATGACCGCAACCCCACGGCCAAAGGCGGCGAGGCCCTCGCGCAGGCTGTCGGCATCGCGCATGATGCGCACGCCCGTGCCGTTGCAGCCCACATCGGGCTTGAGCACGACGGGAAAGGTCAGCCCCGCCCGCTCCATGGCGGCCAGCGCACGGGCGGTGTCATTCTCGCCCGTGGTCAGCACCGCGTAGGGGGCGATCCACTGCCGCGCTTCATCGCCCGCCATGTCCAGGATCGAGCTCTTGCTCTCGCCACACAGCCCGCCGGTCTCGATGCGGGGGTTGGCGGCGGTGGGCAGGCTGAAATCGCGGTAGCGCAGCCCGAGCATGATCCAGTACAGCACGATGGGGGTATAGAAGATCCAGCCGGGCCAGAACTCGAAGGCGGAAACCGTGGGGGCGGCAGGCCGCGCATCGGGCCGGGCGTTCACGGTGGTGGTGGTGTCGGTCATCTGGTCTCGTTACCCTGCAAACGTGCGATCATGCGGCTTATCAGAAGGATGGTCAGGACAAAACCGCCCATGCCCGCCCATTTCCATGTTCCCAGATGATCGATCAGGAACTGCCCCACCTGCAGCGAGACAAGAAACAGCATGGTTGTCCAGATCAGCGTGGCCGCGATGGCGGCAATGCAGAACAGCCCGAACCGGGCATGGAAGAAACCACACGCGGTATAAAGCGGCAAGCGGGCGCCGGGCACGAAGCGGCTGATGAACACGATGCGGAACACGTTGCGGTCGAACCACTTGCCCTCGCGCGCGCCGCCGGGCAGCGTGATCCACCGCCGCGCGGGTGGCCACAGGGCGGCCAGCCTGCCCATGCCATACAGCCCCATGTCACCCACCACGATGCCGATATAAAGCGCCACCAGCGCCACCCACAGCACCACATGGCCGGTGCGCACCTGCATGGCGGTCAGGATCGTGGCTGCATCCTCCAGTATGAAGGTGCCGACGATGATCGCCAGCGCCTGCATGAAGGGGGAGGCGCCCGCCGCGGCAAGGAAGGCGGTCAGCGACGCGGGCATGTGGCGCGCTTTTGCATATCCGGGCAGGGCGGGCGGGGTAAACCGTGGCTGGGCAAGAACATGCCTTCTGGTCAGCCCGGCATGCGGGCAAGTAAAAAGATCGGCCATCCGTCCAACGCGGGGCGGCGTCCGGCGTTCTTGTTGCATGCTTCGCCTATGGTCACAAACGCGAAATTATGTCGCATAATGTATCGCGCCACCCGCCAGGGGGGCATCGCTGCAAGTCAGAGATTGAAACGGGCGTGGTGGCGTGGCACAGCATCTCACATGCTCGTACGTCGTCGCCTCCTTCATGTTGCAGCCGCCTCCCTTGCCGGGGCAGGGGCTGCGTGGCTGTCGCCCGCGCAGGCTGCGCGCCCCAGGCACCCCGCCGCACCGGCGGGTGGCGGCGATTACGCCAGCTTTCTCGCCACCATCCGGCGCGAGGCGAGTCGGCGGGGGCTGAACGCGCCCGCCGTGACGCAGGCGCTCGACCTGCAGGCGCCCAATGCGCAGGTGATCCAGCGCGACCGTAACCAGCCCGAATTCCACCTGACCTGGGCGCAGTACCGCAGCCGCGTGCTTGGCGCGCGCAAGATCAGCGACGGGCGGACCGCCTTCGCCGCCCAGCGCAGCGTGCTCGAGCAGCAGGTGCTGACCCGCTACAATGTCTCGCCCGGCGCGGTGATGGGCATCTGGGGGCTGGAATCGGGCTATGGCGCCATGACCGGCAAATTCAACGTGGTCGATGCGCTGTCCACGCTGACCTTCGAGGGCAGGCGGGCGCAGTTCTTTCATGATGAACTTTTTCACGCGCTTACCATTCTCAACGCGGGCGACATCACGCCCGAACTCATGCTTGGCAGCTACGCCGGTGCCATGGGGCAGCCGCAGTTCATGCCCAGCGCCTACGTGAAATATGCCGTTGATATCGATGGCGATGGCAGGCGCGACATCTGGCATTCCATACCCGACATCTTTGGCTCCATCGCCAACTACCTGGCGGGTTCGGGCTGGGTGGGGGGCGAAAGCTGGGGGCAGGAAATCACCGTGCCCGACAGCGTGGCGCAATCCGAACTCGGCCGCACCCACACCCGCACCCATGCGGAATGGATGAGCATGGGCATCCGCCAGATGGGCGGCGCGCCCTTTGCCGACCCCGCCACGACCGGCGCGGTGCTGCGCCCCGATGGGCCTGAGGGCGAGGCTTTCATGGTCTATCGCAATTTCGCCGCGATCCGTCGCTACAATCCCTCCGATTTCTATGCGCTGGCCGTGGGCCTGCTCGGCAACGAAATCACGTGACGCCGCCCGTCACCCCAGCCGTGCGCGCGGCTGGCACCTACCGGACCAAGGACGCAATGCACACCCGACGTTTCCTTCTGGCTGGGGCCACCAGTCTTCTTGTCTCCTCTACAGCGCTTGCCGCCCCCGCGGCCCGGCGCCGCCACCTCGCTGCCGGTCCGGCCGCTGTTGATGCGGCAGCGCCTGTCGTTGCGTCCTCGCCCGCCAACAGCCTGATCGGCCCGATCGACACCATTGCGCGCTGGGCGTGCATTGTCGATTACACCACCGGCGCGGTCATTCTGGAGAAGGCGGCCGACGAGCGCATGCCGCCCTCATCGCTGACCAAGATGATGACCGCCTACATCGTGTTCAGCATGCTGCGCGCGGGCAGGCTGACGCTGGAGCAGATGCTGCCGGTCAGCGAGAAGGCATGGCGCATGCAGGGCTCGAAGATGTTCGTGCCGCTCAATGGCACCGTGGCCGTGTCCGACCTCATCCAGGGCATGGTGATCCAGTCGGGCAATGACGCCTGCATCGTGCTGGCGGAAGGGGTTGCCGGCTCAGAGGACCAGTTCGTCAGCCTGATGAACACGCAGGCAGCGCAACTGGGCATGACCAACACGCACTTCCTCAACGCCACCGGCTGGCCGATGGACGGGCATTACATGTCCGCGCGTGACGTGGCGACCATCGCCATGCACCTGATCCATGATTACCCTGAATACTACCATTTCTTCTCGGAAAAGAGCTTCCGCTACAACAAGATATCGCAGGAGAACCGCAACGCGCTGGTGGTCAAGGGCGTGGCCGACGGGCTCAAGACCGGCCATACCGATGCCGGTGGCTTCGGCCTGTGCGCCAGCGCCGAGCGTGGCGGCAACCGCGTGGTCATGGCCATCAACGGCCTGCCCAGCAGCAACGCGCGCGCCAATGAGGGCGAGCGGCTGTTCGAGTGGTCATTCGTCAATTTCGAGAACGCGACCCTGCTCCATAACGGTGCCGTGGTGGATCATGCCCCGGTCTGGCTGGGGCAGGCCCCCACCGTGCCGCTGGTGGCCACGCGTGATGTCACGCTCACCCTGCCGCATGGCTGGCAGAACCGGGTGCATGTGAGCATGGATTACCGCAGCCCCGTGGCCGCCCCCGTAACGGCGGGCCAGCAGCTTGGCGAGATGGTGATTGCCAATACGGGTCTTGCCGAGATCCGCATTCCGCTGGTGGCGGGTGCCGATGTGCCCCGCCTTGGCCTGATGGGCCGCGCCACGGCGGTGCTGGGCCGCAAGCTGGGGCATGGCTAGGCCATGACCGGCCTGTTTATTACCCTTGAAGGCGGCGAGGGGGCGGGCAAGTCCACCCAGGCGCGGCTGCTGGCCGAACACCTGCGCGCGCAGGGTCATGATGTCGACCTCACGCGCGAGCCGGGCGGCACGCCGGGGGCGGAGGCGCTGCGTGAGCTGCTGCTGTTTGGCGGGCATGGCCTTTCGGCCCGCGCCGAGGTCATGGCCCATTTCGCCGCACGCACCGACCATGTCGACCAGCGCATCGCGCCCATGCTGGCCCGTGGCGGCGTGGTGATCTGTGACCGCTTTACCGATTCAACCGAGGCCTATCAGGGCTACGGCCTGAGCCACGGCGACCCCGCCATGCTGGGCCTGATCGCCACCCTGCGCGGCCTGGTTCCGGTGGTGCCTGACCTCACCTTCATGCTTGAGGTGCCCCCTGCGGTGGCGCAGGCCCGTCTGGCCGGGCGGGGTGATGGCCGCACCGACCGCTATGAGGCGGAAGGGGCCGCCTTTCATGCCCGCGTGGCCGAGGGCTTTGACACCATTGCCCGGCGCGACGCCACGCGCTGCCGCCGCATTGATGCCAGCGGCACGACGCAGGACGTGCAGCAGGCCTTGCGCGACATCGTAACCCCGCTGCTGCCCCATGCCTGACCCGCGCACCTGCCGCCGCCTGCTTGGCCATGATGCGGCGTGGCGGGAATTCCAGGCGGTCATGCGCACGGGGCGGCTGCACCATGCATGGCTGCTGGCCGGGCCGGAGGGCATTGGCAAGGCCAGTATGGCCTTTCTCATGGCGCGCGCCCTGCTGCGGGCCGAGGACCATGACAGCCCCGTGGGCCGCCGTGTAACTGCTGGCACCCATGCCGACCTGCTGGTCATTGCGCGCGGCATGGATGAAAAGCGCAACCGCCTGCGCCGCGAGATCGTGGGTGATGACATCCGCCCCATTGGCGCCTTCCTGCGGCGCACGGCGGCCGAGGGCGGCTGGCGGGTAGTGATCGTCGATGGCGCGGAATACATGAACCGCACGGCGGCCAATGCCATTCTCAAGATTCTGGAAGAACCGCCCGAGCGCGCGATCCTGATCCTGACCACCGCCGTGCCCGGCCGCCTGCTGCCCACCATCCGCAGCCGCTGTCGGGTGCTGGGCCTGTCCGCCCTTGATGACGCGACGATGCGCGCGGTACTCGCCGCCATGCCCGATGCCCCCCCGGCTGATGAGATCGAGGCCATCATTCCGCTTGCGCATGGCGCGCCGGGCAAGGCGCTCGAACTGCTTGGCGGTGATGGTCCGGCCCTGTCGCAACTGGTGGCCGGGGTGATGGCGGGCACGGCAGGCGAGGGGGCGGAATACGACATTGCCGCGCAGGTCACAAAACGGGAAAATGACTTTTGCGTCTTTTTCGATCTGCTGTGTGATGCCATATCTCAAAAGGCACGTGCCCTGGCCGCCGATACGGACAGGGTGCAAACAGCGGATCTGCGCCCGGCCCGTCTGGCCCTGCTGTGGCAGGACATGATGCGGCTGCGCGCGGAAACCGAACAGTTCAATCTGGATAAACAGCAGGCGGTCCTTACGGCCCTTGCGCGGGTGAGTGAAACATGACACGGCGCTACTACGTCACAACACCAATCTATTACGTGAACGGGGCGCCTCATATCGGCCACGCCTACACCTCGGTCGCAGCCGACGTGATCGCGCGCTTCAAGCGGCTGGCGGGGTTTGATGTCTTCTTCCTGACCGGCACCGACGAGCATGGCCAGAAGGTCGAGCAGGCCGCCGAGGCAAAGGGCATGCAGCCGCAGGCCTTCGCCGATGCGGTGGCAGCCGACTTCCGCGACATGTACGACACGATGGACATCTCCTACGATGACTTCATCCGCACCACCGAGCCGCGCCATGTGCAGGCGGCGCAGGCGCTGTGGAAGAAGCTTGAGGAAAACGGCCACATCTACCTCGATGCCTATGAAGGCTGGTACGCAACGCGCGATGAATGCTTCTATGGCGAGGAAGAACTCATCGACGGTCCCGACGGTAAGAAGGTCGCCCCCACGGGCGCTGCCGTCGAGTGGGTGAAGGAGCCGTCCTACTTCTTCAACCTGTCCAAATTCGGTGACAGGCTGCTGGAACTCTATGAAACCCGCCCCGGCTTCATCGAGCCGCAGAGCCGCCGCAACGAGGTGAAGAGCTTCGTTAAGCAGGGCCTGCGCGACCTGTCCATCAGCCGCACCAGCTTCAACTGGGGCATTCCCGTGCCGGGTGACCCGAAGCATGTGATGTATGTGTGGGTCGATGCGCTGGCCAATTACCTCTCCGCCGTAGGCTATCCGGACAAGACGGCGGCGCGGTGGGATTTCTGGCCGCCCAACCTGCACCTTGTGGGCAAGGACATCCTGCGCTTTCACGCCATCTACTGGCCCGCGCTGCTCATGGCGGCAGACCTGCCACTGCCCGAGCGCGTGTTCTCGCATGGCTGGTGGACCATTGAAGGCCAGAAGATGAGCAAGTCGCTGGGCAACGTGGTGGACCCGCGTGACCTGGTGAAGACCTTTGGCCTTGATGCCATCCGCTTCTTCCTTATGCGCGAGATGCCCTTTGGCGGCGATAGCGACCTCAGCCGTCGCGCCATCATCTCGCGCATGAATGTCGAACTGGCCAATGACCTCGGCAACCTCGCCCAGCGCACGCTCTCGCAGGTCGCGCGCAACTGCGACGGCAAGCTGCCCGCGCAGGGCAAACAGACTGATGAGGACCGCGAACTGCTGGCTACTGCCAGCCTGCTGCCCGACATCATGCACCAGCAGATCGACCGGCAGGCCCTGACCGACGCGCTGGAGGAAGTGTGGAAGCTGATCCGCGCCTGCAATGCCTATATCGACCACCAGGCCCCGTGGAAGCTCAAGAAAACCGACCCCGAGCGCATGGCCGACGTGCTGCGCGTGCTCACCGATGCGCTACGCATCATCGCCACCGTGCTCCAGCCCTACATGCCCGGCAGCATGGACAGGATGCTGACCCAGCTTGGCGTGGAAAAAGGCGAGCGGGATTTTGCAGCCCTCGACACCCCGCTGCCTGCAGGTTGCGTGCTGCCCAAGCCGGAGGGTGTGTTCCCGCGCTATGAGGAGCCGGAGGCATCATGACCCGCACGGGACTGACCGACTCCCACTGCCATCTCGACCATTTCTCCGCTGAGGAAATGCCCGAAGTCCTGGCCCGCACGCGCGAGGCCGGGGTGGACGGGCTGGTGACCATCGGCACAAGGCTGTCACGCGCGGCGCAGCAGAAGGCGCTCGCCACGCTCGATGCTCCGGAGCTGCGGGTATGGTGCACCATCGGCACCCATCCCGACCATGTGGACGAGGAAGCGCTGCCCACGGGGGCCGAACTCGCGGCCATGGCGGATGACGCCCGCGTGGTGGGCATTGGCGAGAGTGGCCTGGACTACTTTCACGGCCAGGAGGACATCCGCCCCCGCCAGCAGGAAAGCTTTAGGGTGCATATCGATGCCGCCCGCCGCACCGGCCTGCCGCTGGTCATCCACACGCGCGAGGCCGATGACGATACGCTGGCCATATTGCGTGACGAGACCGGCAAGCACGGCGCGTTTCCGTTCCTGATCCACTGTTTCTCATCCGGGCCGGACCTTGCGCGCGGCGCGCTGGAGCTGGGCGGGTATATCAGCTTCTCGGGCATTGCCACCTTCAACCGCGCGCAGGCGGTGCGTGACGTGGCGAAGGACGTGCCCGCCGAGCGGCTGCTGGTTGAAACCGATTCGCCCTATCTTGCCCCGGTGCCAAAACGCGGCAAGCGCAACGAACCGGGTTATGTGGCTTATACCGCCCGCATGCTGGCCGAACTGCGCGGCATGGAGGATGCGGCATTTGCCGAGATGACCACGCGTAATTTCAGTCGACTGTTTACACGGGCGGTATAACGGCATGGACATGATCATACTGGGCTGCGGCGGTTCATCGGGCGTGCCCATGCTGGGCGGGCCGGATGGGGCAGGGGACTGGGGCGAATGCGACCCGACCGAGCCACGCAACCGCCGCACGCGGGCCTCCGTGCTGATTGATGACGGGCCGGGCCGCAGGCTGCTCGTTGATACGGGGCCGGACCTGCGCGCGCAGTTCCTCTCACAGCGCATCGGCATGATCGACGCCGTGATCTACACCCATGCCCATGCCGACCATATTCTGGGGCTTGATGAACTGCGGGCCATCAACCGCATCATCAACGGGCCGATTCCCATCTACGGCACGGCGGCGGTGCTCGACGAGATCCGTACCCGCTTCGATTACGCCTTCCGCCCCTGGACCCCGCCTGCCATCTTCCGCCCCATCTTCGACGTGAATGTCGTCAGCCTGCCCTCCACGCAGGTCATGGCCGGAATGGAAGTGCAGGTGTTTGCCCAGACCCATGGTCGCACCGAAACGCTGGGCCTGCGCGCGGGGCCGATGGCCTACTGCACGGACGTGGCCGAGATGGACGCCCACGCCCTTGCCGTGCTGCGCGGGGTCGATACGTGGGTGGTGGACTGCTTCCAGCGCGCGACCCACCCGTCGCATGGCTGGCTGGAGCGCGTGCTGCAATGGCGCGAGGTCATACAGCCGCGCCGCACCGTGCTGACCCATATGGGGCCGGATATGGACTGGGCATGGATGCAGGCCAACCTGCCCGCGGGCGTCGAGGCGGCGTATGACGGCCTGCGCCTGACAGCATAAGGACAGCCTGCGGGCTGTTTTTTTGCCCCGCGCGGGCAGAAAGCGCACGAAGCCCGCGCGTAATGCTTGCCAGCGCCCGCTTAGCCCCCTAAGAGGGGGCGCCAACGGTCGGTGACCCGAGGCGCGGGGTAGCCGCCATCTGCTGACGAGGGCCCTGCATCATGTCTTCCATCTCACAAAACACATCGACTTCCCGGCTTGAGGACCGCATCCGCGAGGCCCTCGCCTTTGATGACGTGCTGGTCGTTCCCGATGAATCGAGCGTGCTGCCTTCGCAGACATCGACCAAAACCCGGCTGACCCGCAAGATCACCCTTAATATTCCGCTGATTTCCTCGGCCATGGACACCGTGACCGAAGATAACATGGCCATTGCCATGGCCCAGAACGGTGGCCTTGGCGTAATCCACAAGAACCTGACCATCGAGCAGCAGGCCGAGCAGGTCCGCCGCGTCAAGCGTTTCGAATCGGGCATGGTGGTCAACCCGGTCACCGTCTATCCCGACCAGACGCTGGCGGAAGTGAACGCCACCATGTCGCGTCATGGCATCAGTGGCCTGCCGGTGGTCGAGCGCGAGACCAACCGCCTTGTGGGCATCCTGACCAACCGCGACGTGCGCTTCGCCACCGATCCCGCCCAACGCGTGTATGAACTCATGACGCGCGAGAACCTCGTGACCGTGCGCAACGGCGTGGACCGCGAGCAGGCCCGTCAGCTCCTGCACCGCCACCGGATTGAAAAGCTGCTGGTCGTTGATGACGAGGACCGCTGCATCGGCCTCATCACCGTCAAGGACATGGACCGCGCGGTGCAGTACCCGCAGGCCAACAAGGACAGCCTCGGCCGCCTGCTATGCGCCGCCGCCACCGGCGTGGGCGATGATGGCGTGGCCCGCGCGCGCGAACTGATCGCGGCTGGCGTGGACGTGGTGGTGATCGACACCGCGCATGGCCACTCGGCGGGCGTGCTGAAAAGCATCGAGCGCATTCGCGCCATCGAGAACGATATCCAGATCATTGCCGGTAACGTGGCCACCCCCGAGGCGGCGCAGGCGCTGATCGGCGCGGGCGCTGACTGCGTGAAGGTAGGCATTGGCCCCGGCTCTATCTGCACCACGCGCGTGGTGGCGGGCGTGGGCGTGCCGCAGTTCTCCGCCGTGATGGAAACCTCGGCCGCGTGCCACGAGCTTGACGTGCCTGCCATTGCCGATGGTGGCGTGCGCACCTCGGGCGATATCGTGAAAGCGATCGGCGCAGGGGCCGACGTGGTCATGATCGGCTCGCTGCTTGCCGGCACGGAAGAGGCGCCGGGCGAGGTGTTCCTGTACCAGGGCCGGACCTACAAGTCCTACCGTGGCATGGGCAGCCTTGGCGCCATGTCGCGCGGCTCAGCCGACCGCTACTTCCAGCAGGACATCAAGGACACGCACAAGATGGTGCCCGAGGGCATCGAGGGCCGCGTGGCCTACAAGGGTGCGATGGGGGCCGTGGTGCACCAGCTCGTGGGCGGGCTGCGCGCGGGCATGGGCTATACCGGCTCGGCCACCATTGCCGACCTGCAGAAGCGCGCGCGCTTCCGCCGCATTACCGGCGCGGGCCTGCGCGAGAGCCACGTGCATGACGTGTCCATCACGCGTGAAGCCCCGAACTACCGGCAGGACTGATCCTGCCGGCCTTCCCCACAATAACGGTTCCCTGATTCATGACACCCAGCGCACGGCTTTCCGCCGCCATTGACCTGCTTGCCGCAATGGAGGCTACGCCGCAGCGCCCTGCCGATGCGCTGGCCAATGCCTTCTTTCGGGAGCGGCGTTATATTGGCGGCGGCGACCGCCGGGCCATCTCGGCGCGCGTGTGGCGTGTGCTGCGGCACTGGCGCAGGCTGCACTGGTGGATTGAGCGCGTGGGGGGGAAGGTCACGCCCCGCACGCTGGTGCTGGCCATGATGGCGCTCGACCCGGAGGCGCGTGAAAACCCGCAACACCTCTTTACGGGCGAGCGGTACGCGCCGCTGGGGCTGATCGGCTCCGAGAGCAGCCTGTACGCCCGGCTTGAAGGGCAGGGGCTGCTGCACCCCGACATGCCGCCCGCCGTGCGGCTGGAAGTGCCGGACTGGCTGCTGCCCCGCCTTGAGCGTACTTTTGGGGACGGGCTGGAAGCCGAACTTGCCGCCATGGATGGCGAGGCGACGCTTGACCTGCGGGTGAACCTGCTCAAATCCGACCGCCCTACAGCACGGGCCGCCCTTGAGGGCGAAGGCATCCATGCGGTTGATACCACGCTCTCGCCATGGGGGCTGCGGGTTGCGGGCCGCCAGCCCATTACATCATGCGCCGCCTTTCGCAGCGGGCTGATCGAAATTCAGGATGAAGGCAGCCAGCTTGTGGTTGCCGCCGTGGGCGCGCGGCCGGGCATGCGCGTGCTCGATTACTGCGCGGGCGCTGCGGGCAAGACGCTGGGCATGGCCATGACCATGGAAAACCGGGGGCACATCGTGGCGTGCGATGTGTCCGAGCCACGGCTGGAAGGTGCGGTGCGCCGCCTGCGCCGCGCGGGCGTGCACAATGCCGAGCGACACCTGCTGGTGGCGGGCGACCGCTGGGCGCGCCGCCGCAGTGGCAGCTTTGACCGCGTGCTGGTCGATGCGCCCTGCACCGGCACCGGCACATGGCGGCGCAACCCCGATGCCCGCCTGCGCCTGCGCGAGCGCGATCTTGTGGAACTGACCGAAAAGCAGGCTGCCATCATGGACCGCGCCGCAGCCCTGGTGCGGCCGGGCGGGCGGATGGTCTATGCCACCTGCTCCGTGCTGCGCGAGGAAAATGGCGATCAGATCGCAGCCTTTCTGGCCCGCAACCCGGCTTTCTCGCTGGTCGTGCCCGATGGCGCGGATGATGACCTGCCTGCGGGGCTGAGCACGGATGGGCAGGTCAGCCTGACGCCGCGCCAGCACCATACGGATGGCTTTTTCGCCGCCATCATGCAGCGTGACGCGGGCTGAAATCCGTTTTCCGAAAAATCTTTTGGTAATGCTTTTTAAGGAACTATTTGAAAGCAACTCATTGATAAAAAATGACAAAAGTTTTTGGGTGCCGCCTTTTTTCAAAAAGGCGGCGTTCTTTGAAACTTTCTGGCAAAAAGCGTCACCAAAAACGTCCTTATGATTGCTGGGTGTTTTCCGGGCTGATTTTCAAACAGTTTCTAAAAGGCAGCGTTTTCAGCAAGCTCCGGTCCTGAATCCGCCCTTCAGCCCAAACAGGCTTCACAACCCATGCACACCATCCCGCGCCCTGCCATGCGGGGGCACAGCTAGGGGGAATGCAGCCATCAACAAAGCGTCAGCACAACAAAAGAAAGTCAAATCGCGCCTGCGCGGTGTTTAACATTCGCGCCGTATTTTGTTGCGGCAAGAAATATTTTTGGCTTATCTATGACAGGCTGGTTCTGGTTTCCTGCCTTGGGCGTTATTGTTGCACATATACAGTGTCGGGTGCCGAAGCTGACCGGATCATGGATGCGGCGCAGGGCAGGGCGGGCCTGAAAGGTCGCGGCCCTCCATGATCCATTGGCAGGCTGGCACCGGCGCCATTTGCAACATTATGGGACATCGGGATGCAGGCAACAAACCTGGCAATTGGAATTCTGTTCGTGCTGGGCGGTGGCATTGCGGCCCAATGGGTAGCATGGCGTTTCAAGCTGCCTGCCATCGTGCTGCTGTTCGCCCTTGGGCTGATCTGCGGGCCGGGGCTTGGCATCCTGCACCCGGCCACGGCCATCGGGCCGTATTTCCACCCGCTTGTTTCCATGGCCGTGGCGTTCATCGTGTTCGAGGGCGGGCTGGCGCTTGACCTGCGGCAATGGCGTGAATCGGGCGAGGGCGTGCTACGCCTGACGGCAGCCGCCCTGCCCATCAACTGGCTGCTCGGCTCGCTGGCCGCGCATTACGTGGGGCACCTGAACTGGGGCACGGCCTGGCTGTTTGGCGCTATTGTGGTGGTGACGGGGCCAACTGTGGTGCTGCCCCTGCTGCGCCACACCAAGCTGCGGCCAAGGGTGGCGGCCTTCCTGCGGTGGGAGGCGATCGTGAACGATCCCATCGCTGCCATTCTGGCAACCCTGGTGCTGGAATGCCTGCTGATCAGTTCCAGCCACACATCCGATGCATCGCTTGCGGCGGTGGAAATCGGGCCGCACCTGCTGTTCGCCACCATGTTTTCCATCGGGTGCGGCATTTTTCCCGCGCTGCTCATCAAGTTCCTCTCGGCACGCGACCTGCTGCCCGAGATCCTGCGCATTCCCATGATCCTGGCCTTCGCCATGGGGGTTGCGGCCATCTGCAACCTGCTCATGCAGGGCGCAGGGCTCATGGCGGCCACCGTGTTCGGCATGGCACTGGCCAACCTGCATGTGACCGGCATGTCGGAACTCCAGCGCATCAAGGAATCGCTGGGCGTGATCGTGGTCTCGTGCCTGTTCGTGCTGCTCACGGCGGACCTGCAGCGCACGGTGCTGGCCGAACTGTCCTGGCCGATCATGGCGCTGACATTCACGGTCATGTTCGTGGTAAGGCCGCTGGGCATCTATCTCTCCACCATCGGGGCGAGCATGTCGTGGCAGGAGCGGCTGTTCGTGGGCTGGATCGCGCCGCGCGGCATCGTGGCCGCCGCCGTGTCCGGCGTGGTGGGGTTGCAGTTGCAGGAGGCCGGTTACGCCGGGGCCAACATGATCACGCCTGCCGTGTTCGCGCTGATCGCCTCGACCATGATCCTGCATGGCTTCTCGCTCAGGCCGCTGGCGCGCGCGCTCAAACTGACCCTGTCCGATGAGCCGGCGCTGGCCATCATGGGGGCCAATGCGTGGTCCACCAACCTCGCCCGCGTGGTGCATGACCGGGGGGTGCCGGTGCTGCTTGTCGATACGTATGCGCCCGCGCTCAACAAGGCAGCGGGGCTGGGCGTGCCTGTGCTGCGCGCCGAACTGCTCTCGGTCGAGGGGCAGGAAAGCCTGGAGGAGCGCCCCGCCGACTACCTGATCGCCACCACGCCGGATGCCATTTATAACGGCCTGGTGTGCGCGCGCATGGCGCCTGACCTAGGGCGGCAGCGCGTGTTTCAGGTCAGTCCGGGCATAGCCAGGCTGGACCTGTATCACGGGCTGAGCCGGGATTCGCGCGGCAAGGTGCTGGGCGAGCCTGCGTGGAATTTCTCGCTTATCGATTCCCGCTACGCCCAGGGCTGGCGCTTTGGCAGCTATATTGCCGATGAAACCATAAGCGAAGCCCGGCTGACCGACGGCCCGGCCATGCTGTTCATGATCATCCGCAAGGGCACGGCGATCTGGGTTTTCTCAGCCGAGGATGCGATTCCGGCCGAACCGGCGGAAGGCGACATCATCGTGCTGTTCATGCCGCCGGGGCAGGATGTGAGCCAGACGGACCTGCCCGTGACTGATGGGCCTATACCGGCGGCCTGACCTCGATTTCCGCAAGCCCCGCGGCCAGCAGGCGGCGCAGTTCAGGTTCGGGCAGGGCAATGCAGCCTTCCGTGGGGCGGCCGCCCTTGGGGGGGAGATGGAGGAAGATGGCCGACCCCGCGCCGGAATGGACAGGCGCGTCGTTATAACCAAGCACCACCACAATGTCGTAAACGTGATCCTCGCGCCACAGCCGCTCATGCCGGGCGGGGTGGGGCAGGGTGACATGGCGGTTGTAATCGGGGCTGGCGGGGTCATCGCACCAGCCATCAAGCGGCGAGAGCGGCTCGACGGGCAGATGACAAACAGGTGATGCCACCCGGTCGGCGCGATAGAACACGCGCCGCAACGGCAGAATACCGGCGGGCGTGGCATGATCTCCCTCGATTTTGCGGGTTTTGATGCCGCCCGCGCCGATGATGGCGGGCATAAACTCGCGAATGCAATGCAGTTGTGCATCCAGCCCTGTATTCGTTTGCAAAATAGCGCGTATCATGAATTCCTCTGGATCGGGTCGTATTTATGTTATCTCCGGCCTCATCCGGCTGCATACGGCATTGAGGCCGGCAGGTCATGGGCCTGCTGGTCATGGGGTCGGGCATGAACAGCAAGACAGAGACCGGTTCGATAAAGGACCGGCCTTAAAGTGATGAAGAGGGTTCGATGGCAGGAGCACGTCCCATACTGATAGCGGACGACGATCAGACTTTACGTCAGATGCTCGTTGAACAGCTACAGATTGATGGTGAATTTGAAGCGATCGAGGCTGGCTCCGTCGCCGAAGCCTGGGAAAAGCTGCAGAAACCGGGGGCGCGTTTTGACGCGATCATCCTCGATGTATCCCTCCCCGACGGGGACGGGCGTGATTTCTGCGCCGACCTGCGGCGCAAGGGCAAGCGCATCCCCATCATCATCCTGACTGGCTCTGATGACGAGACGGATGTGGTGCGGGGCCTCGATGCGGGCGCCAACGACTATGTGGCCAAGCCGTTCCGTATTGCGGAACTCCTGGCCCGCCTGCGCGCGCAGATGCGTATTTTCGAGAACAGCGAGGACGCGGTCTTTGCCATCGGGCCGTATATCTTCCGCCCGTCGGCCAAGCTGTTGCAGGAAACGGCCAAGAATCGCCGCATCCGCCTGACGGAGAAGGAAGCGGCCATCCTGAAGTTCCTGTACCGCGCGGGCACGCGCCCCGTGCCCCGGCAGGTGCTGCTCAACGAGGTGTGGGGCTACAACGCGGCGGTGACGACCCACACGCTGGAAACCCATATCTACCGCCTGCGCCAGAAGATCGAGCCCGACCCCACCAATGCCAGCCTGCTGGTAACGGAAGGCGGCGGCTACCGTCTCGACCCCGAAGGCGGCAAGAGCGCCCTTGCCTGAACCGGGGCTGCGTTGACGTGTGAATTATGACGGGCCGCCCGGTTTCGGGCGGCCCGGTCGTGTTTGAGCCTTATAAAGATAAAAGTTTCTGGTGAAGCGTTTTTCAAAAAGCTTCGAAAAACGCTGCCTTGCGCTCAGCCGTCGATATCGATCAGCACCGGCACATGGTCCGACGGCTTCTCCCAGTCGCGTGCAGTGCGCAGCACCTCCATGCCGCGCAGGGCAGGGCGCAGGTCGGGTGTGACCCATACATGGTCCAGCCGCCGCCCGCGGTTTGACGCGCTCCAGTCACGGTTGCGGTAGGACCACCACGTATAGAGCTTCTCATCCGGCGGCACGAATTCGCGCATGGCGTCGATGAAGCCGGTCTGCTGCCAGGCCAGCAGGCGTTCGGTTTCCTCCGGTGTGTGGCTGACAATTTTGAGCAACTGTTTGTGGCTCCACACATCCTGCTCGAGTGGGGCGATGTTCAGGTCGCCCACGAGCACGGTGCGCCGCATGTCACGCGCGGAGAACCACTGGCGTGCCTCCTCCACAAAAGCGAGCTTGTGGGCGAATTTGGGATTCTCGACCGGGTCGGGCACGTCACCGCCCGCAGGCACGTAGAAATCATGCACGTCAATCGCGTCAGCCCCCGTGCCATGGCGCACGGCGATGTGGCGGCAGTCACCCTTTTCGCACCAGTCCGGCGTATCCTCCAGCACGGTTACGGGTTGGCGTGACAGGATGGCCACCCCATTATATCCCTTCATGCCACGAAACACGACATGCCCGAAGCCAAGGGCGCGCACGTCCTCAAGCGGGAACAGGGCGTCAGGTACCTTGGTTTCCTGCAGGCAGACGATATCGGGCGATGTGTCCTGGCACAGCCGGGCAAGCAGCGGCATCCGCAGGCGGAGGGAATTGATATTCCAGGTGACGATACGCATATCGGCTGCATTGCCGATCCGTGGCAGGCTGACAAGAATATTTTTTTCCCCACAGGGCGCAGCGCAGGACGAAAACAGGAACGAATGGCAAAAGGCGGCTGATATTTCCTGCAAAAATGCAATCCGCTCATCAGGACACACGGATGCCATAATTTGTCCACCTGTGGGGTTGACAGCCCTGAATCCAGCCTGTCGTGGGGCGGATTTTTTTTCCGGCCTCCGGCTTGTCCAATATAATTGTTTGAAAACAGTAGGTTGTTGTTAGTGATGTTTTTTTGGGCAATCCAAGTACAGGAACGGAAAACCGCCACCCGCACGTTTTTTTCGGCCCCTGCTCCACAGACTTATCCACATTATCGGTGGATGAACGGCTGCCGTCCATGACAACGGCCATTTCCGACGCACCAACCCGCCCGGTGGGGGTGGATGCGATCCACCACGCCCTGCGCACCATGCCACAGGCGCCCGGCGTGTACCGCATGCTCGGCGAAAAGGGGAACGTGCTGTACGTAGGCAAGGCGCTGAACCTGAAGAAGCGCGTGACCTCCTACACCCATGTCAGCCGCCTGACCGAGCGCCTGCGCCGCATGGTGTCGGAAACGCGCAGCATGGAAATCGTCACCACCCATACCGAGGCCGAGGCCCTGCTGCTCGAGGCCAATTACATCAAGCGCATGCAGCCGCGTTACAACATCCTGCTGCGTGATGACAAAAGCTACCCGTGGATCATGCTGACCGACCGGCACGACTTCCCCCAGATCAGCAAGCACCGGGGCAAGCCGGTCAAGGGGGCCTCGTACTGGGGGCCGTTTGCCTCGGCCTGGTCGGTCAACCAGACGCTGAACCTGCTCCAGCGCACCTTTCTGCTGCGCTCGTGCTCCGATAGCGAGATGCAGGGCCGCACGCGCCCGTGCCTGCTGCACCAGATCCATCGCTGCTCGGCGCCCTGCACCGACCGCATCAGCCGCGAGGACTATGCCGAACTTGCCGCCCAGGCGCGCAGCTTCCTGGCGGGCAAGGACCCGGACATGCGCGAGAAGCTGGGCCTGGAGATGGAACAGGCCGCCGAGGCGCTGGAGTTCGAGCGCGCCGCGGCCATCCGCGACCGCATACGCGGGCTTTCGGCCCTGCAGCAGGATTCCAGCGTCATCAACCCCTCCAGCATGAGCGATGCCGACATCATCGCCATCTGGCAGATTGCCGGGCAGTCCTGCATTCAGGTGTTCTTCATCCGCGCGGGGCGCAACAACGGCAACCGGGCGTTCTTTCCCAGCCATGCGCGTGATGAGAACGCGCCCGACGTGCTCGCCGCCTTCATCGGCCAGTTCTATGATGACAAGCCCCCGCCCGCGCAGGTGCTCGTCAACCAGGACCTGCCGGAGCTTGACGTGCTCACCGCCGCCCTGAGCCTGCGCCGGGGCCGCAAGGTCGAGATCATTCACCCGCAGCGTGGCGAGAAGCGCGGCGTGATCGAGCATGCCGCCCTGAACGCGCGCGAAGCGCTGGAGCGCAGGATGGCCGAAAGTGCGGGCCAGGCGAAGCTGTTGCAGGGCGTGGCCGACCTGTTTGGCCTCGACGCGCCCCCCAAGCGCATCGAAACCTACGATAACAGCCACATCCAAGGCGCGAACCCCTATGGCGTGATGGTGGTGGGTGGCCCGGAAGGGTTTGAAAAACGCGCCTACCGCAAATTCTCCATCAAGGGGCCGGTCACGCCGGGCGATGACTTCGCCATGATGCGCGAGGTGCTGGAACGGCGCTTCCGCCGCGCGCTGAAGGACCGGGAGGAAGGCGTGCGCCCCGAGGACTGGCCCGACATCCTGCTGATTGATGGCGGGGCAGGGCAGTACACCGCCGTGCGCGGCGTGCTTGATGAACTTGGCGTGACGGGCGTGACCCTGGTGGGCATTGCCAAGGGGCCGGACCGTGATGCGGGGCGGGAGTGGTTCCATACCGCCGACCGGCCGCCCTTCCAGTTGCCGCCGCGTGATCCGGTGCTGTACTACCTGCAGCGCCTGCGGGACGAGGCGCACCGCTTCGCCATCACCACCCACCGCGCCGGGCGCTCCAAGACGCTGGTGCGCTCGGAACTTGATGATATTCCGGGCGTTGGTCCGGCACGCAAGCGCGCGCTGCTCAAGCATTTCGGCTCGGCGCGCGGCGTGCGGCAGGCTGGCCTGGGGGAGCTGGAGCATGCGCCAGGCATCAACCGCGACATGGCGCGGGTCATTTACGGTTTTTTCCATCCCGACTGGACAGAAGAGTGAGCGGCTGTCATGCAGATGTGAGCCTGCAACCTGCCTGACAGGCGTTATCAGTATATTGGCTTTCTCCCTTTCTTGGTTATAGCAGTATCAGCATGCTTACCGACCTGCCCAACCTCCTGACCCTGTCCCGCATCATCGTGGTGCCGATCGTCGTGGCGCTTGTGGTCATCCACACGGCCCAGACCGATTGCGCTGCCTGCGTGCTGTTCATCCTGGCGGGCATCACCGATTACTTTGATGGCAAGCTGGCGCGGGCGTGGAACCAGAATTCCGATCTCGGCCGCATGCTCGACCCCATTGCCGACAAGCTGCTCGTCGGTGCGTCGCTCATGGTCATGGCGGGGCTGGGGCGGCTGCCTTACGGGTGCCTGTACCCCGCCATCATCATCCTGTGCCGCGAGATCCTGGTCAGCGGCCTGCGTGAATACCTTGCCGCCACCCGCGTTGGCCTGCCGGTGACGAAGCTCGCCAAATGGAAGACCGGCTTCCAGATGACGGCGATCGGCTTCCTGCTGGCAGGCGACAGCACGGCAGGACTGCTGCATATCGGCTGGCTGCCGGTCAATGTGCTCGGCGCCATCATGATGTGGATCGCCGCCGCCCTGACGCTGATTACCGGGTGGGATTATGTCTCCACCGGGCTGCGCCATGTGGGGCGCGGCACCTCGGGCGCCACCAAATTATCTTCCTGAGCTACATGAAAAATTAACGCGCTTCATGGCTCATCGTCCCTGCGGGCCATGCGCCCGCCGGTTTGGCGAGGAGGCGAGGGAAGAGCGTGGTGCGCAATGCAATGGTGCTGTCATTGCTGGTGGGGCTGGCAGGATGCGGCGGGTTCGGGCCGATCTTCGCCGATAATGCCGAATTTCCCGGCAGCCTGCCCAATACGCCGCGCGCGGAAGGCGAGAACATGCGCCGCGTGAGCGGGCAGGCCCCGCAGGTGCTGCCGATCCTGCCGCAGGCGCGTAATATCTGGCCTGTGCTGCGCGATGGGCAGGCCACCCCGGCGGCGGGGCAGGCGGTAGCCGCCATCATGCCGGGCGGGATGGAGCATGACCTGCCTGCGGGCGGCGAGATGCAGATTGGCAACGATGCGGTGGACGATGGGCCGCCCGGACACGTTTCCGCATTGTCTTCGGGGCGGGGCGCAACGCATAAGGACGCAGCGGATGCGGCGATCATCGTGCCCAATGGCGATGGCACCGTAACCGCGGTCAGCGCCGATGGCACGGTGCATGAACAGCAGGCCCCCTGACGTGACCCGCCGCTGCGGGGCGCAGGGCCTGCCCTGAGTGGGAGAGAAAAGCGGAATGCTACGCATTCTTTATTTTGCATGGCTGCGCGACCGCCTTGGCCGCTCCGGCGAGACGCTGCCCCTGCCGCAGGGCGCGCATAGCGTGCAGGACCTGATTGCCGCCCTGCGCGCGCGTGGGGGGGAATATGCCGCCATCTTCGCCAAACCTGAGCTGATCCGCGTGGCGGTGAACCAGAGTTTCGCCACGATCGCCGCCCCTATTGCCGCGCATGACGAGATTGCGTTCTTCCCGCCGGTTACAGGGGGCTGAGACCATCATGCCGCGTGTCACGATCCGCGTTCAGGCCGAAGCGTTTGATAGCGCCCACGAAACCGCGCTGCTGCTGCGCGGGCATGAGGATGTGGGGGGAGTCGCAGCCTTTACCGGAATCGTGCGCGGCGGCGGCGGGCTGGTGGCGCTGGAACTCGAGCATTATCCCGGCATGACCGAATCCATGATGTGCCGCATCGCGGAATCGGCATGTGCGCGATTCGGGCTGGTGGGCTGCACGGTCATCCACCGGGTTGGCAGGCTGGCGGTGGGCATGCCCATCGTGCTGGTGCTGTGCGCCTCCGCCCACCGGGGCGCGGCACAGGAGGCCACCGCCTTCATGATGGACTGGCTCAAGACCAGCGCACCGTTCTGGAAACGCGAGGAATTTGCAAACGGGCACAGCGCCTGGGTCGAACCCCGCGCGCAGGATGAGGCGGCCAAGGCACGATGGGGCAGCCTTACGGCGTGAAGGGGGAGGGGAGAAAAATTAAAAAAAATAATCTCCCGTCAATCCGCTTGACGTAAGCTGGCCGCTGATTCGGAACAACGTTCCCCATTTTCCCGCCCTACATTATGTAGTGCAAAGCCGCATGAAATAGTCCATATATAGGGGCATATCATAAAACCCCGTCCCACCACGCAGGCGCCCGAAAGGCCCTGCGTGCCTTGGCGCGGGCCGATTACGGAGAATGTAAATGGTCCTGGATGACGTATCCGGCGGCATGGCCGATCGTTCTGCCAACGAGGATGGGGCCGTTCAGGGAAAGGACAGTACGCCCATGCCTGACACGTCTGACATGCTGGACAGTGTGGTCCAGCTTCCCGGTCATCATCCCGTGCGCGTGGACCATTCCCGCGATGCGCTGCTCACGGCGTTTGGCAAGGCAACGCTCAACAACCGCTACCTCCTGCCTGATGAGAGCTATCAGGACCTGTTTGGCCGCGTAGCCTCGTATTACGGGGCCAACCCCGCCCATGCCCAGCGGCTGTATGACTACATCTCGCGGCACTGGTTCATGCCGGCAACCCCGGTGCTCTCCAATGGCGGCACCTCGCGGGGGCTGCCCATCTCGTGCTTCCTCAACGAGGCCAATGACAGCCTGCGCGGCATCGTGGACCTGTGGAACGAGAATGTGTGGCTGGCCTCAAAGGGGGGGGGCATCGGTTCCTACTGGGGCAACCTGCGCTCGATTGGCGAGAACGTGGGTCGTAATGGCAAGACCTCGGGCGTCATTCCCTTCATCCGGGTCATGGACAGCCTGACGCTGGCCATCAGCCAAGGCTCGCTGCGGCGCGGCTCGGCTGCGGTGTACCTGCCGGTCTGGCACCCCGAGATCGAGGAATTCATCGAGCTGCGCCGCCCCACCGGCGGCGACCCCAACCGCAAGGCGCTCAACCTGCACCACGGCGTGCTGGTGTCGGATGCGTTCATGCGCGCGGTGGCCGATGATGATGAATGGGCGCTGCTCTCCCCCAAGGACAACACGGTCATCCGCAAGGTTTCGGCCCGCGCGTTGTGGATTCGAATCCTCACCGCGCGCATGGAACAGGGCGAGCCGTACATCATCTATTCCGACCATGTGAACAACGCGCGCCCCGAGCACCACAAGCTGGCGGGGCTTGAGGTCAAGACCTCGAACCTGTGCGCCGAGATCACGCTGCCCACCGGCATGGACCACCATGGCCGCGAGCGCACGGCGGTGTGCTGCCTGTCCTCGCTCAATCTCGAGACATGGGATGAGTGGAAGGATGATCCGCAGTTCATCGAGGATGTGATGCTGTTCCTCGACAACGTGCTGCAGGACTTCATCGACCGCGCGCCCGACGACATGGAGCGTGCCCGCTACGCCGCCATGCGCGAACGCTCGGTCGGGCTGGGAGTCATGGGGTTCCACTCCTTCCTGCAGGCCAAGAACGTGCCGTTCGAAAGCGTTGTGGCCAAGAGCTGGAACCGCAAGATCTTCCAGCACATCCGCGCGCAGGCCGATGCCGCCTCGCGCAAGCTGGCCGAAGAGCGTGGACCGTGCCCGGATGCGGCGGAATATGGCGTGATGGAGCGTTTTTCCAACAAGATGGCGATCGCGCCCACGGCGTCGATCTCGATCATCGCGGGCAATGCCAGCCCCGGCATCGAGCCGATCGCGGCCAATGTGTTCCTGCAAAAAACGCTGTCCGGCTCGTTTACCGTGCGCAACCGCCACCTTGACAAGCTGCTGACCAGCAAGGGTCGGAACACCAGCGATGTCTGGTCGTCCATCACGCTCAACAAGGGCAGCGTGCAGCATCTCGACTTCCTGACCCAGCAGGAGAAGGACGTGTTCAAGACCGCGTTTGAACTCGACCAGCGCTGGGTGATCGAGCATGCGGCGGATCGCGCGCCGTTCATCTGCCAGGCGCAGTCGGTCAACATCTTCCTGCCTGCCAACGTGCACAAGCGCGACCTGCACCAGATCCATTACATGGCGTGGAAGCGGGGGGTAAAATCGCTGTATTACTGCCGCTCGCTGTCCATCCAGCGGGCCGATGCGGTGAGCGATGGCCAGGAAAAGCGCGACGTGACGCCAAAGGATGGCGGCAGCCCCCCTGCGACATCGGGCGATTATGAGGAATGCCTCGCCTGCCAGTAGGGCGAGGGAACAAGGTTTTTGGTGAAGCTTTTTTCAAAAAGCTTTGCAAAAACGCCGCCTTTTTGAAAAAAGGCGGCGTCCGGAAGCTTTTATCTTTTGTCAGCCATACCACTTCGCTCACGGCATGAGCGGCATACCCTGTTCCAGAATGGCGCGGGCTTCTGGCGTAAAGCGGCCATCGGCCTCATGCAGCACAAGGCCGGGCAGCATTTCGCTGCCCGCGCGTGAATTCGCCCGTCCCTGCACCAGCATGATCCGTGCGGCCTGCCCCGCGCGGGGCCAGAAAGGCAGCACCCTGATCCGGCCCAGTTGCGCGCCCTCCATGGCCGTGCAGCAGGCCGCCAGCAGGGTGCTGGGCAGGGCCAGCGTCAGCGTGCCGTGGTGGCGTAGCTGGGCGGCCATGGCGCGCACCCAGCCACCGAGCGCGCCAGTGGGCAGGCGGCGGGCAAGGTCGCGCTGGCTGTGCGGCGAGGCCGATGACTCCTGCCCATGCCAGGGCGGGTTGGCAAAGGCGTGGTCGATGCGGCGCAGGCCGGGGCCGGACAGCAGCGGGTCATCGGGCAGGGCAGGCAGGGTGGCATGGCGCACATGCAGGTCGTGGCGATGGTTGAGCAAAAAGTTATGCCGGGCCAGCGCCGCGGTGGCGCCATCATGCTCCAGCCCGATTCCTGTCAGCCGGGGCACCCGATTCGACAGGCAGAGCAGTCCCGCGCCCGCGCCGCATCCACCTTCCATGACGATCTGGCCAGGGCGTGCAGGCACGAAAGCAGCCATCAGAACAGGCTCAAGTCCGGTCCTGTTTCCGGTCGAAAACTGGCGATAGACCACCTTTCCGCCCAGCAGGTGGCCTGTGGTTACAGGGTCCATGCCCGTGGGGGGGAGAGGCAGGTCATGTGCTGCTCCGTGCCGTGTGCCTGTGTGCTCCGGCTTGACCGTTATTCCAGCGCCGCCCATATACTCATTCTATGTTCATACATTCGGAACCGGGAGAGTAACCTTTTGGCCCTAGCAGTTAGTCTGCCGGAATCCGACGAAACGGCAAGTCAGAAAGACGAAGGGGCTCGCCGCCCGATGGCAGATGGATCAGAAGTCGCCCTGCGCGATCTGGCGGAATATCTTGCGGATGACATGGCGGCGTGCAACCGCGCCATTGTCGAGCGGATGGACAGCCCGGTCGCCCTTATTCCCCAGCTTGCAGCCCACCTTGTGGCCGCCGGTGGCAAGCGGCTGCGCCCGCTGCTGACACTGGCCTCCGCCCGGCTGTGCGGCTACGAACCCGATGCCACGCACCAGCGCCACGTGGCCCTGGCCGCCTGCGTGGAGTTCATCCACACGGCAACGCTTTTGCATGATGACGTGGTGGACGAGAGTTCGCTGCGCCGGGGCATGGCCAGCGCCAATGCGGTGTTTGGCAACAAGGCATCGGTTCTGGTGGGGGACTTCCTGTTCGCCCGCTCGTTCCAGCTCATGACGGATGACGGCTCGCTCAAGGTCATGAATATCCTCTCGTCCGCTTCCGCCACCATTGCGGAAGGGGAAGTGCTGCAGATGTCCACGCAGAATGACCTCTCCACACAGATCGATCAGTATCTGGAAGTCATTCATGGCAAAACTGCGGCATTGTTCGCCGCAGCCTGCCGCGTGGGGGCCGTCGTGGCCGATCGGGGCGAGGCGGAGGAGCGCGCGCTCGAAACCTATGGCACCAATCTGGGCATGGCCTTCCAGCTCGTTGATGACGCGCTGGATTACGCCGCCGACCAGGCCCGCCTGGGCAAGACGGTGGGTGATGACTTCCGTGAAGGCAAGATCACCCTGCCGGTGCTGGCCGCCTATGCCGCAGGCTCGGCGGAGGACCGTGCCTTCTGGCAGCGTGTGATCGAGGAAAGCGAGCAGAAGCCTGAGGATCTCGATCATGCCCTGCGCCTGATCGAGCAGACTGGCGCCATCCGCATCACGCTTGAGCGTGCAACGGAATATGCCGATGCGGCGCGTGAGGCACTATCCATCTTCCCGCCCAGCCGCCTGCGCCAGATGCTGCAGGATACGGCGAGCTACACCGTCAACCGCCTGCGTTAAGCAGGCGGGGCGGCTTGCCCTTTCCGGAATCGTGAAATCAGAAGAAGTTTTTGGTGAAGCTTTTTTCCAAAAAGCTTCAAGAAACGCTGCTTTTTGAAAAAAGGCGGCGCCCGAAGGCTTCTACCCTTTGTGTGCAGCAGCCGGGCTGGCGTCGAATAGCCTTGGCACGTCCTGTCCATAGCCCAGGGCCGACAGCCCCGGCCGTAGGGCCGCAAGATCACGCGGCGGGGCGGTAAAGCAGAACTGATCGGGCAGGGAAGAAGCGGGGCCGGTCAGGGCTGGGCACGAGGCCAGCACGCGGGTGACCTGCCGGGCCACGGCGGGCGCAGGGTCCAGCCAGGTGACATGCGGGGGACCTGCTTCACGCATGGCATCAAGCAAAAAAGTATAATGCGTGCAGCCCAGCCCCACGACGTCGATTGCCGCGCCGCCGGGCTGCCCGAACAGGCCCGCGAGTTCCGCCCTGAGCAGGGCGGGGTCGGGCGGCGTGCCGCGAAAGGCGTTTTCCGCCATGTCCGCCAGTCCGCGCGCGCCGTGGGCGAGCAGGGTGCAGTCAGGCGCAAAGCGGGCGCTGAGTGCCTTCAGGTAGGGGCGGTGCACGGTGGCCCGCGTGGCCAGCAGCCCGATCGTGCCAGTAAGGGTCTGGTCGGCGGCCCATTTTATGGGCGGCACGCAGCCCACGAAGGGCACGTCATAAGCAGCCCGCAGGCTGTCGAGCGCGAGCGTGCTGGCGGTATTGCACGCCACCACCACCACGCTGGGCTGCAGGCGATCAATCGCTGCCCCCATAAGGCGCACGATCCGCGCGCGCAGGAGGGTGTCGGGCTGTTCGCCGTATGGGAAGACGGCCGTGTCAGCCAGATAGTCGATCGGTATGCCGGGCAGGAGCGGGCGGAGCTGGGCTACGATGCCCAGCCCCCCAATGCCCGAATCGAAGGCAAGAACACGCGCCATCAGATGGCCCGTGGGTCAGGCCCCGGCATCACGCTTGGCCTTGAGCGCCAGTGCCTCTTCAGCACTGCCCACGCCGCCATGCTTGGCTGACCATGCACAGGGGTCTTCAAGGAAACGACGCACCTCGGCGGCATCCTTTTCCGAGAAATAGGGCTTGCCCGCGCAGGCTTCGAGCACATCCCACCAGGTGCACAGCGCATGCAGGCTGATGTCCATATCCGCCAGCGTGCGGTATGCGCCGGGGAAAACGCCATAGAAGAACACCACGAAGGTGTGGTCCACGATCGCGCCCGCCTTGCGCAGCGCGTTGGCGAACTGCACCTTCGATGAGCCATCGGTGGTCAGGTCTTCCACCAGCAGGGTGCGCATGCCCTCGGGCACATCGCCCTCGATCTGGGCATTGCGGCCAAAACCCTTGGGCTTTTTGCGCACATAGGCCATCGGCGCCATCATGCGGTCCGCAATCCAGGCGGCGAAGGGAATGCCCGCCGTCTCGCCGCCCACCACGGCGTCGATGCTTTCATAGCCGACATGGCGGCCGATCTTTTCCACCGCCAGTTCCATGATCTTCTGGCGCGCGCGGGGGAAGAAGATGATGCGGCGGCAATCGATATAGACCGGGGATTTCCAGCCCGAGGTGAGGGTGTAGGGATCATCGGGACGGAAGTTGACGGCCTTGATTTCCAGCAGCAGGCGCGCGGTCATGAGGGCTGCGTCGCGGTCCCATGCGGTTGTGCCTGTTGAAAGTCCTGCCCCATTCCCCGTGGCGTCGTGCATACCCTGTCTCCGGCCAAATGAATTGCGTGTACTGAATGTCAGCACAGACGCTTAACCGCAACAGGGCGGAAAATCCATCGGTGTCCGGGCCAATGGGGGTGGAATTGCCAAAAAAAGGCCGCATCGGAAATATAACGTGACCCGATCAGCAGAGTGTGAGTGCTCGCGTACCTTGCCCCCACGGGGTATTCGCTCTAGTATCTCAATATTAATAATCATTCTCACTAGTGGATCATCGCATCGTGTCTGTTGAAAACAGTCGCATCGCCCGCAAATGCGAGCGTGCCGTAATCACCGCCTACCAGGAACTGCGTGGCGTCGGGACAAGCGATGTGTCGGCTTTCCATGCCTGCACGACCCTCTACCGTATCCACCACCCCGAATCCTCGCTCAACGAGGCGCGGCGCCTGGTGTCGGAATGGATCGACCATCATGTCATCCAAAAGCGCCCCGGCCCGACTCCCGGGTGTGAGTGCGACTGATCCATCCGGGCGAAGGATGTCATGCAAAAGGGGCAGGCTGCATCATGCAGCCTGCCCCTTGTTTTTACGACTGGGTTCCGCCCGTGAAGCGGGACCTGAAACGGCAGGACCATTTGCCGTGCCGGGCGGGCAATACCCCGTCCGGCACGGCTGTTTCAATCAGGCCCGCTTGTCAAACGGCACGAAATCGCGCTCGGGCGAGCCGGTATAGAGCTGGCGGGGGCGGCCGATGCGCTGGCCGGGTTCTTCAATCATTTCCTTCCACTGGCTGATCCAGCCGGTGGTGCGGGCTACGGCAAACAGCACGGTGAACATGCTGGTGGGGATGCCCATGGCCTTGAGAATGATGCCGGAATAGAAATCGACATTGGGGTACAGGCTGCGCTTGACGAAATATTCGTCATGGATCGCAATCTTTTCCAGTTCGATGGCCAGGTCGAGCAGCGGGTCGTCCTTGATGCCAAGCTCGCCGAGCACCTCATGGCAGGTGGCCTGCATGATCTTGGCGCGCGGGTCGAAGTTCTTGTACACCCGGTGACCAAAGCCCATCAGGCGCACGCCGCTTGTCTTGTCCTTCACCTTGGCGATGAATTCAGGGATGTTGTCCTTGTGGCCGATCTCGGCCAGCATCTTCAGCACCGCCTCGTTGGCCCCGCCATGGGCAGGCCCCCACAGGGCCGCGATGCCTGCGGAAATACAGGCAAACGGATTGGCGCCCGTCGAGCCCGCAAGGCGCACGGTGGAGGTTGACGCATTCTGCTCATGGTCTGCATGCAGGATCAGGATGCGATCCATGGCGCGGGCGAGCACCGGGTTGATCTTGTAGGGCTCGCTCGGCACCGCGAACATCATGGACAGGAAGTTCTCGGCATAGGACAGGTCATTGCGCGGGTAGATGAAGGTCTCGCCCTGCGTGTATTTGTAGGCCCAGGCCGCGATGGTCGGGATCTTGGCGATGATGCGCATGGCCGACTGGTAGCGTGTGGCAGCATTCGAGACATCGAGCCCTTCATGATAGAAGGAAGACAGCGCGCCCACCGTGCCGCACAGGATGGCCATGGGGTGCGCATCACGGCGGAAACCGTTGAAGAAATTGCGGATCTGCTCGTGCAGCAGCGTGTGGTGCTTGATGGAATTCACAAACCCGTCGTACTGCGCCTTGTCGGGCAGTTCACCGTTGAGCAGCAGGTAGGCCACTTCCATGAAGGTGGCCTGTTCGGCCAGTTGCGCAATGGGGTAGCCACGATGCAGCAGCACGCCTTTTTCACCATCGATGAAGGTGATCTTGCTGGAGCATGACGCGGTCTCGCCATAGCCGGGATCATAGGTGAATACGCCAGCCTGGGCAGGCAGCTTGCGGATGTCGACGACCTCCGGCCCCATCGTGCCGGACAGCATGGGCAGTGCAACATCCTTGCCGTTTAGCGAGATTGTGGCAGTTTTTCCGGACTCGCTCATCTACAACTCTCCTCCTGGGGCCACGCCTGCGCTGGTGGGGCAGGGGGCCATGTCTCCAACCTCCGGGCATTCTGCCGTTCATGCGGCAGTTTATCGCTATGCCCAAATTATATGCCCGGCGTGCCGCACGGGGCGGCAGTCATCGGGCCTCGGGTCTGACGATAGGAACGAAACCCCCGCCGTGGCAATCCATGCCCCCCTTTGCCGCAATGACATTATTGGCAAGACAGGGCGTTGAGGCGGATTTCATGATCGGTGGCGGAATTCCATGGTTTTTCGGCGGTAAAGCAGGCGATGGAGGCGGGCGGGAAGCCACGCTGCATCGCCTCTTCAAGGGGAGGCGGGCAATGCCGCGCCGCCCAGTCAAACACCAGGGCGCCCAAGGCCGGATTGTGCCCTAATACCATGATATTGCTTGTTTTATCGGAAATGGCATAGAGCATGTCACGCACCGTTTCGGCAGTTGCCTCATACAGTTCGTTCACATATCGGATATCGGGTTTCTGATCGCCATAAAATGATCCCAGCGCCGCAAGCGTTTCGACCGTGCGCCGCGCGGGGCTGACAAGCACCAGTTGCGGGGCAAAGGCCCGCGCCCGCGCCCGCAGCCACGCGCCCTGGGCGCGGGCGCTGTCACGGCCATGCGGGGTGAGCACGCGGTTGAAATCGGCCTGCGGGCCGATATCGCCAAACGCGGCGGGCGCGGCCTGGGCATGGCGCATGAGCACAAGCTGGCGGGGCATGGCGGCGGTTACTGGCCTGTGCCCGCGGCAATGGCCTCATGGTGGCGAATGACCTCGCGGATGATGAAGGCCAGGAATTTTTCCGCAAAATCGGGGTCGAGATGGGCGGCGGTGGCCAGGTCGCGCAGCCGGGCTACCTGGCGTGCCTCACGCGCGGGGTCGGCGGGCGGCATGTCGTTGGCGGCCTTGAGCCTGCCCACCGCCTGCGTGTGGCGAAAGCGCTCGGCCAGCATATAGATCAGGGCGGCATCGATGTTGTCGATGCTGCAGCGCAGCTCTTCGAGCTTGCGCCGGGCTGCGTCCTGTCTGGCCTCGGTGGTGTTCATCGGTGTCCGCGCTCCTGCGTTGAAAAAAGAGGGATGAAAAAAGACTTACAGCACCGGCGGGAGGTCGATCCACGCCAGATGTCCCCCCTTGCCAGCCCCGGTATCGGTAAAGATGGCCCGCCCGCCCATGCGGCCATGGCGCACCCAGGGCCGCCCATCGGTGGAGCGGCGGTCATGCCCGCAATAGACCGTGTAGCCTGGCGGAATGTGATCGACCCAGTTCAGCCTGCGCTCGGGGTAGCCATCCTTCTGCATGCGGCCCGTCGTCTCGCCAAACAGGGCGCGTGACAGCAGGGGTGTTACCGTGCCCAGCCCCGGTGGCGGCAGTTCGCCCAGCATGCGGGCATGGAAGCCGCCATGCACGAATATGGACTGCCCCAGCACGATCCATGCTGGCGCGCGCGCCAGATCGGCCAGCGCGCGCTGGTACACGTCGCTGTTCTCCTCGCGCAGGAAGGCGGTCAGCGTTTCCATCAATGGGGGGTCGCGGCGCATCTTGCGGCCCTGCAGCGCGCGGGCCAGCTTGCGGTCATGGTTGCCCAGTATGAACAGGCCGCGCCCTTCATCAATCAGGCGCTGCATCAGGCGGAATGCGCCCGCGCTGTCCGGCCCGTAATCCACCAGGTCGCCCAGTTGTATGACAAACCGGTCGGTCGCGGCGGCATGGCGGAAGGCATGCAGGTCGCCATGCACATCGCCCACCACGCGCAGGGGGCGGCCGGCCAGCAGCTCTGCCAGCGGGTGCGTGGGCAGGGCAGGAGGGGCCGGAGGCACGGTGGCTTCCCGCCCGGTAGCAGGCGGGAATATGGCATCCCGTGCCATGACAGGCCGATGGGAGGGAAATCGACGTCTCAAACGAAAATCCTCTCCTGTTGATGGCCGGTCCGGGTTGTGCCCCTTGCTGGGTCTGGTCTCCTATTATTCACAAGATTGGCCGCCATGCACTAGGGGGATGGGCAATAATGTATCCTTAATGACACAAACCGGTTGCATCCGGGTAACGATATTGTACAGGAAAAATCGGAATATAGTGACCAGGACACAGACCGGCATAAGGCCTTTTGCCCCAGCCGCGGGCGTGGCTGATGGAGCAAACGTGAAACCGCCAGCCGGAGTCAGGGCAGCCTGTCACACTCTTTTGTTGTGACGTAGCCTGCAGGACGGAGAACAGATGAAGGCGTCATGCCGAAGTGAAACGCAGGGAGGGGCGCCGTGGTGCAAAGGGAATACCCGCGCCACTGCCGCCGCCCCGGCAGATCGGCCCCGGCCAGGGCCGTGACGACGGCATACGACATATCCGGCGCGGTCTCGACCGGCCGGGCATAACGATAAGAGTTTGAGGGAAAGTTCATGATCGACCACACCCGAATCCGGAATGCGGCGCTCCGGGCCAAGATCACCACCGCCGAGCAGGCGGCCTCCCTTGTCCGCCCGGGCAGCACGGTGGGCACCAGTGGCTTTACCGGCGCCGGTTACCCCAAGGCCGTGCCCCAGGCGCTTGCCGCATTGATGGAGCGTGCGCACGCCGAGGGTAAGGAATACCGCATCCGGCTGCTCACCGGCGCCTCGACCGGGCCGGAGCTTGATGGCGCGCTCGCCAAGGTCAACGGCATCTCCTTCCGCATGCCCTATAATTCCGATCCCGGCCTGCGCGCGCGCATCAACAAGGGCGAGACCGAATATCTCGACATGCATCTCAGCCATGTCGCCCCCATGGCCTGGGCGGGCTTCTTTGGCACGATTGACACCGCCATCATCGAGGCCACCGCTATCCGTGAAGATGGCAGCATCGTGCCGTCCTCTTCCGTCGGTAATTCCAAGACCTGGCTCGATACCGCCAAACAGGTGATCATCGAAGTCAATAGCTGGCAGGACGCAGCGCTCGAGGGCATGCACGACATCTGGTACGGCGCAGCCCTGCCGCCGCACCGCCAGCCCATTCCGCTGCTGCGCCCCGATGACCGCATCGGCGGCACTTCGCTCAAGGTCGATCCCGCCAAGATCGTAGCGATTGTCGAGACCAATGCGCCCGATCGCAACGCCCCGTTCTCGCCGCCGGATGAAACCGCTCGTGGCATTGCGGGCCACCTGATGGAATTTTTCCGCCATGAAGTGAAGATGGGCCGCCTGCCGCCGTCGCTGCTGCCGTTGCAGTCGGGCGTGGGCAACGTTGCCAACGCCGTGATGGGCGGGCTGGAGGAAGGCCCGTTCGATGACCTGACCGCCTACACCGAGGTGATTCAGGCTGGCATGCTCGGCATGCTGGAAAGCGGCAAGATGCGGGTGGCCTCGGCCACGGCCTTCTCGCTCAGCCCGGAAGCGGCGGAATCGCTCAACAGTCGCATGCGCGAGTTCCAGAAGAAAATCATCCTGCGCCCGCAGGATATCAGCAACCATCCCGGCCTGATCCGTCGCCTCGGCTGTATCGCCATGAACGGCCTGATCGAATCGGACATCTATGGCAACGTGAATTCGACCCAGATCATGGGCTCCAAGATCCAGAACGGTATCGGCGGCTCGGGTGATTTTGCCCGCAACGCCTATATCTCGGTGTTCATGACGCCATCCACCGCCAAGGGCGGCAAGATTTCCGCCATCGTGCCCATGGCCTCCCACGTCGATCACATCACGCAGGATTCGCAGGTGCTCGTGACCGAACAGGGGCTTGCCGACCTGCGTGGCCTCTCGCCCAAGCAGCGCGCGGAAGTGATCATCGCCAACTGCGCCCACCCCGATTACCGCCCGATGCTGCAGGACTACTACAAGCGCGCCCGTGCGGGGTCGTTTGGCCAGCAGTCGCCGCATCTGCTGACCGAGGCGCTTTCGTGGCACCAGCGCTTCATCGAGACCGGCAGCATGCTGCCGTAAGGGCCAACCGGTAACTGACGGGATGCGGTCAGGTACCGCCCCCGTCGTACCATATATCGGCAATCATTAAAGTTTTTGGGTGCCGCCTTTTTTCAAAAAGGCGGCGTTTTCTTTCAAAGCTTTCAGGGAAAAGCTTCACCCAAAACTTTCATTTCTTATCAATGCATTATCTGGCGGGTTCGGCATCCACCATTTCGGTCGCGCGTTCGAGGTCAACCGACAGCACGCGGCTGACCCCGCGCTCCTGCATGGTCACGCCATACAGCCGGTCCATATGTGCCATGGTCAACTGGTGGTGGGTCACGACAAGGAAGCGCGTGCCCGCTTCCGCCACCATATCGGCCAGCAGGGCGCAGAAGCGGCCCACATTGGCGTCATCAAGCGGGGCATCGACCTCATCGAGCACGCAGACCGGGGCCGGGTTGCAGCGGAACACCGCAAAGATGAGCGACAGCGCGGTGAGCGCCTGCTCGCCGCCTGAAAGCAGCGAGAGTGTTGCGAGCTTCTTGCCCGGCGGCTGGGCATAGATTTCCAGCCCCGCCTGAAGCGGGTCGTCATTGCCCACCATGCCCAGATGCGCGCGCCCGCCATTGAACATGCGGGCAAACAGCGCCTGAAAATGCTGGTCGATCTGCGAGAACACGGCCATCAGCCGCTCGCGCCCCTCGCGGTTGAGCTGCCCGATCATGCCGCGCAGGCGGGCTATGGCCGATTGCAGTTCGTCACGCTCATGCAAAATCGTGTCGATCTTGCCCGATGCGTCCTGCGCCTCAAGCTCGGCACGCAGGTTGACCGGGCCAAGCTCGTCGCGCTGGCGGGTCAGGCGGGCCACCTTGCGGCGCAGGCCGGTCTCGGCATTCACGCTCAGGTCAGTGGGCACCACGCCCGGCGGTGGCGTTGAATCCGCCTGCAACTGCGCCAGCAGCACCTGTGCCTGTTCGCGCCTGCCTTCAGCGCGGACCACGGCTTCACGTGCCGCGGTCAGCACCTCTTCCGCCGTGCGGCGGCCCTGCTGCACTTCCGCCATGCGGGTTTCGGCCTGTTGCAGTTCCGCCATTGCCACGTCATGGCTGGCTTCATGCTGTGCCAGTTCGGTTGCAATCGCATCGCGCCGGGCACGGACGGCAACCGGCTGGGGGGCCACGCGCTCATGCTCGGCCCGGGCATTGCGCAGGCGGGTTTCGGCGGCCTCGGCTTCGAGGCTGGCCGCCTCCACGCGGGCGGTCCACTGCGTCATGTCCTGCGCCGATGCGTCAAAGCGCTGGCGCAGGGTGGCGTCCTCCGTGTGCAGGCGGGCCAGGGTCTCGCGCTGCTCGGTTTCCTGCGCGCGCAGGCTTTCGGCCTGTTCGCGCAGGCTGGCCAGCGCGTGTTCCAGCCCGCTCATGTCGGGCAGGGCTTCAAGGCGGGCACGGGCGGCGGCAACATCCGCCTCCGCCTGTTGCAACCCTTCGGCCAGATCGGCCATGCGGGCCTGCCGGGCTTCAAGCCGCGTACCGGTCTCGCGCATTTTCTGCTCAAGGGCTGCGCGGGCATTGCGGGCGTGCTCGAGCCGGGTCGTGGCCTCTTCCACCACGATCCGGGCCTGTTCCAGCGCTTGGGCCGCCTGTGTCGCGGCAGCGGTGGCCTGCCGGGCCGCCTCTTCGGCCAGAGCCGGGGCGGGCAGGGCGGCAAGCTGTTCGCGCCGGGTGGCCAGTTCCCGGCTTGCGGTGTCGTGGTCGTTTTCCAGCCGGGCCTGTTCGGGCAGCAGGGCCTGCAGGCGCGTTTCCGCCTCGCTGTGCCGGGTTGTTGCGGCCTGCAGGGCGCGGCGGGCCTGCTCAAGGGCTGATTCAGCCTGCTGATGGCGGGTCCGCAGCGCCTTTTCGACATCCTGCGCCTGCGTGGCCGCCTGCGCTGCCGCCTGCTGGGCGCGGGCAAGCTGGTCGAGGTCGGGCAGGCTGGCTTCCTGTTCCGTGGCGCGCGCGCAGGCGGCCTCGGAATCCGTCAGGGCCGCCTGGGCCGTGGCCTGCTGCACCGAGAGCGTGTCGATCTGGGCCGAGATGGTGGCGTGCTGGCGTGAAAGCTCGGCCTCGGCCGTGCGGGCGGTTTCCAGCGTGTTCTCGGCGGCCATGCGGGCGTTGCGTGCCGTCGTCAGGGCTTCGCCTGCGTGCTGGCGGGTGGTTGTGGCGGCCTGTGCCGCCTGTTCCAGCGCCGGGAGCGCGCCGCGCAACTGCGCGAGTTCCGTGCGCAGGGCGCGCAGGCGGCCGAGCTGTTTGAGCCTTAGCGCCGCGCGGTCGGGCAGGTTGGGGGCCTGTGTGTAGCCATCCCACCGCCAGAGTGCACCCTCGCGGGTGACAAGGCATTGCCCCGGCGTCAGGCTGGCCTGAAGGGGCGCGCCATCCATGCCATCAGGCAGCAGCCCGGCAGCACCGAGTGCCCGTGACAGGGCAGGCGGGGCTTCAAGCACGGTGGAAAGCGGTTTGATGCCCGCAGCCGGAAAGGGCGCGGGTGCGGCAGGCGGCAGGTCATGCCATGAGCGCGGCGCCGTGCCCTTGACCACCGCCTCAAGCCCATCGGACAGCACGACCGCCAGCGCGGTTTCCAGCCCGGCGGGCACATGCAGGCTGTCGGCCAGCGTTGTGCCGTGGGCCGGGTCGGCCTGCGCCTCGCTGTGCAGCGCGCGGGCGAGGCCATCGGCTTCCGCCTCAAGACCCGACAGGCTGGCGCGGGCCTCTGCCAGGCGGCCGGCGCAGGCTTCATCTTCCTTTGTCGCGGCAACACTGGCCGCCTCGGTCGTGGCCATGTGCTGGCGGGCGGCTTCCAGTGCGGCGGCGGCAGCCTCTCGTCTGGCCACGAGCGCCTGCAGGGCCGCATCGGGCACGGCCTGCGCGCGCAGGCGGGTCATGCTGGCGGCGAGTGTATCGACTGCGTCGCTGGCGCGCTTGTGGGTGGCCCTGGCCGCGCGCAGCGCTTCCTCGGTGGCGGTGCGGGTGGCGCGGGCTTCCTTCAGGCGGGCATTGGCCTGAATTTCGGCCTGTGTTGCCTGCGCTCGGGCCTCCTCCGCCGTGGCACGTTCGGCGCGGAGGCGATCAAGGGCCGTTTCGGCCTCGGTCGCACTCAGCGCCAGGCGCGTGCGCTCGGCCTCGGGCACAAGTTCGGCGCGGGCGTTGCGCACATGGTTGCCCAGCGTCGCCACGTCGCGCTCAAGCACTTCAAGCCTGCTGGCGGCGGTGGCGGCATCCTGCGTGGCCTGCGCATGCACGCGTAGGCTTTCGGTCGCGGCATTGCGGGCCAGGTCGGCCTGCAACGTGGCATCCGCATGGGCGCGGGTGGCGTCCTCGCGGGCTGTCAGGGCGGTGGCGGCTTGTTCTTCGGCCACGCGGATCTGTTCATCGTGGGAGGCAATGGCCTCTGCCGTTGGCATATCGGCTTCCAGCGCCGCAATCTCGGTGGCGAGGGCTGCGTGCTGCGTGGCAAGGCGCTCATGCGCGGCCGTGGCGGTGGCAAGCCCTTCGCGGGCCTGCGTTGCCTGCAGTTCCGCCTCGCGCATGGTGGTGGTGGCTTCTTCCACGCGGGCCGCCATCTCGGTTATGGCCTGTGCCAGCGTGGCGCATGCGGCCTGCGCTGCCTCGCGCAGGGCGGGCAGGGCGGAGAGGCGTTCTGCTACCTGAACCCGCTCGGCCTCGAGCTGCCCGAGCATGAGGGTGGCGTCATCACGCCGTGCAAGGGCCGCAGCCTGCACGCCTTCGCATTCGGCAAGGCGTGTCTGTGCCTGTTCCAGGGCTGCCTCGGCGCGGGCGAGTTCCTCGGCAATGGTTTCAGCGCGGACCTTGAAGCGTTCGAGTGCCGTGCGCCGCGCATCGAGTGCCTCGCGCAGGGCGGGCAGGGCTTTTGTCACTTCGTAATCGGTGAGAACGGCGGTCTCGGCCATTTCCTCGGCGGCCCTGAGGTCGGTGCGCGCGGCATGCAGGGCTGCCTCGCCCTCGGTCACGCCCTTGTGGGCGCGGGCATGCAGCAGCGCCAGAAGGGCGGTTTCGGAGTCGCGCAGGCCCTGCGAGAATTCGCGGTAGCGGGCCGCCTGTTCGGACTGCTCCTGCAGGTCACCAAGCCGGGATTCGAGTTGCAGGCGCAGGTCTTCCGCGCGCGCGAGGTTGGCCTCTGTCGCGCGCAGCTTGAGTTCGGCTTCGTGGCGGCGGCCGTGCAGGCCGGTAATGCCGGCTGCTTCCTCCAGAATGGTGCGCCGTTCCTCGGGGCGGGCATTGACCAGCGCCGAGACGCGGCCCTGGCTGACCATGGCCGATGAGCGCGCGCCCGAGGCCAGATCGGCAAACAGGGTCTGCACGTCGCGCCCGCGCGTGGTGCGGCCATTGATGCGGTAGCCGCTGCCCGCGCCCCGTTCGGCCCGGCGGCAGACCTGAAGTTCATCCTGCCCGGTAAAGGGGGCGGGAGCGATTTCGGCGGCCCCTTCCAGCGTAAGCGTCACTTCCGCCATGTTGCGCGCGGCCCGCGCGGTGGTGCCTGCGAAGATCAGGTCATCCATTTCGCCGCCGCGCAGGGCGCGGGCATTGGTCTCGCCCATGACCCAGCGCAGCGCCTCGACCACGTTGGACTTGCCGCAGCCATTTGGCCCGACGATGCCGGTCAGACCGGGCAGGATATCGACGGAGACCGGGTCGGCGAAACTCTTGAAGCCTGCGATGCGCAGCCGGACGAAACGGGCGGTCATGCTCAGCGGGCCGCCGCTTCAACCTTCTGGGCAAACTGCTCGTAGGTCAGTTCCTGCGCCACCTGCTCCTTGTCATTGAAGCGGAAGGTGGGCGTGCCGTCGATCTTGTACTGGGCCTGGGCGCGGTCTTCCTCATCCATGATGGCATGGCGCAGCTTGTCGTCATGGACGGTCTGCTGGAACAGGTCGGATGACATGCCGGCCAGCGCCGCCATTTTCTGGATTTCGGCCTCGGATTCCGCCGGTTCCTTGCCAAAAGCCCAGCGATCCTGGCTCGACAGCAGTGCGAGCACGAACGGCTCGTAACGCTCTGGGGCCAGCGCGCGCGCGACCATGCAGCCGGTCAGCGCGATCTGGTCGAGCGGGAAATCACGGAAAATGTAGTACACCTTGCCCGTATCGATCAGCTTGCTGCGCACTTCGGGAAAGACCTCGGCGGCAAAACGCGCGCAATGCGTGCAGGTGAGCGAGAAGAATTCCTCCACATGCACCTTGGCCGCCGGGTTGCCCACGGCGCGGATGGACAGGCGCGGGTCTGCCGCCTGCGCCATGGCCCGGCCAGACAGCAGGCCGCCAGCCATGAGGGTGGGGGTAAGGGCAAGCAGGGTGCGGCGTGTGATGGGCATCAAGGTCACTCTCCGGTGGGGACAGGGGTGGGGCATGGCCCCGGCGGGGATCAGTATTAAGGCCGTGTGGGGCGTGCGTAAATCCATCATGCCCTTATCGGATGGCGCGCCCGTTCGGGCGCGCCATCCGTTCAGGCCTGCTGCGGGGCTGCCTCGCGGGGCGGCAGGCGCACGCGCACGTGGCGGATATGGCGGGCATCCGCATCAAGGATGCGGAACACCATGCCGCTTTCATGCGTCACGATCTCGCCGCGCGTGGGCACGTGGCCCGCAAGGCGGAACACAAGGCCGCCCACGGTCTCGATCTCGGCCTCGCGCTCCTCGCGCGTGAGCACAGGGCCGACTTTTTCCTCAAAGGCGGCAACGGGAGTGCGGGCATCGACATCGAGCGTGCCGTCGGGCCGTTCGCGCATCATGCTCACGGTCGGTTCGTCATGCTCGTCGGAAATATCGCCCACGATGGTCTCGATCAGGTCCTCGATGGTGACAAGGCCGTCGATGCCGCCGTACTCGTCAATGACGAGGGCAAGATGCACATGCCGCAGCCGCATCTGCAAAAGCAGGTCGAGCACGGGCAGCTGGGGGGCGACCATGAGCGGCTGGCGCAGCAGCGGCTCCATGCGGAAGGCCTCCGATGTGCCGACATAGGCAATCAGGTCCTTCACATGGATCATGCCCACGATGTCATCAAGCTGGTCGCGATAGACCGGCATGCGGGAATGGTTTTCCCGCCGCATCATGGCCAGCGCCTCATCAAGGCTGATATCGACCGGCATCGCCACGATGTCGGCACGCGGGATCATCACGTCATCCGCCGTGATTCCACGCAAGCGCAGCACGTTGGCGAGCAGCGCGCGCTCCTGCCGGTCGAGTTCGGAGGCGTGGGGATTGGCGTCATCCCCCGCCGCATCATCAGCTTCCTTGACCAGCGCGGCAATGGAATGGCGCAGCCCCGGTTCAGCCCGCCTGCGGCTGAACAGCGACAGGAATCCCTTGCCGCGCGACCCGGACGGAGGCTCCTCGTTGGCATCGGTGCCGGGGCGGCTCATGAGCGTGCCCCCCGCGTTACCATGCGGCCCGGCTTCCACGGGTTGGCAACGCCAAGGCCGGACAGGATGCGGGCCTCGAGCATTTCCATCTCGCGGGCCTCGCCGGGGTGGTGGTGGTCATACTGGGCCAGGTGCAGCACGCCATGCACCACCAGATGCGCCAGATGGGCCGCCATGTCGCGCCCTGCCGCCTGCGCCTCGCGCGCCACGGTCTCGAAGGCGATGATGATGTCGCCGCCCCAGAGGCCGCCCGCGGCCGGGTATTCGAATGTCAGGACATTAGTGGGCTTGTTGCGTCCGCGATGCTGCCAGTTCATGCGGGCCACCGTGCGGTCATCGGCCAGCACCACCGTGACCGGGCCGTGGCAGCCCGTGGCCGCGAGGGCCGCACGGGCCGCACGGTCAACCACGCGGGCAGGGTGGGGGACGGCGCGGTTCCAGCGCCTGTCCGCCACCGTGACATCGGGGGCATCGCGCCCGGCCTTCAGGTCAGGCTGCATGGCCCGCCCTGCTGCGACCCCGCCCGCGTGGGCAGGGCCTGTGCTACTTCGAGGTTTCATCGTTCTCCTGCTGCGACCGGGCGCGGTGGGGGCGGCGTTCGGCCCCGGCACGCTGGTCGTATGCCTCCACTATACGCGCCACCAGCGGGTGGCGCACCACGTCACGCGATTCAAATCGCATCATGCCGATCCCGGGCAGGCCGTCGAGAGTATCGACCGCCTCCCGCAGGCCGGATGTCACGCCACGCGGCAGGTCAACCTGGCTCAGGTCGCCGGTAATGACCATGCGCGTGCCTTCACCCATGCGGGTGAGGAACATCTTCATCTGGGCGGGCGTAGTGTTCTGCGCCTCGTCCAGAATGACAAAACAGTGCGCCAGCGTGCGCCCGCGCATGAAGGCGAGCGGTGCCACCTCGATCTCGCCCGTGCCCATGCGCCGGATCACCTGATCGCCCGGCATCATGTCATGCAGGGCGTCATACAGCGGGCGGAGGTAGGGGTCGATCTTTTCCTTCAGGTCGCCGGGCAGGAAGCCCAGCCGCTCGCCTGCTTCCACTGCGGGGCGCGACAGCACGATGCGGTCAACCTGGCCTGCCTGCAGCATGGCTACCGCCTGGGCTACGGCAAGGTAGGTCTTGCCCGTGCCTGCGGGGCCGAGGCCAAACACCATTTCCTGCCGGGCAAGCATGGCCATGTATTCGGCCTGGCCAACCGAGCGCGGGGCCACGGGCCCGCGCCGGGTCATGATGGTGGGCAGGTCGGCAAGCGTCGGGCTGGCGGGGGGCGTGGCGGTACGGGTGTCGGGCATGGCGGGCAGTCCTCCCGTAGCAGGGCGTGGCGCGGGGGCCGAAAAGGCATGGGCGGCAAGCCGGATGGCGGTATCGACGGTGGCGGTATCGACCGTCTGCCCCACTGTCGCGCGGCGGTAGAGTTCGGTCAGCGCGGCCTGTGTCAGTTCCACCCGCTGGGCCGCACCCGTAATGGCGATGCGGTTGCCCCGACACGCCAGCCGGACATCAAATCCACGTTCAAGATGCAGCAGGTGGCGGTCATGGTCGCCCACAAGCTGTGCCAGCAGCACGTTATCTTCAAACTGCATGGTCACGGTGCGGTCATTGGCCGCGGCCGTGCCACCGGGGGTACGCCGCCCGCCGCTGCGACGGGGGGCGTGGAGCGTGGATTGTGTCTGTTCTCTCAAGCCCTGTCTGTCTCCTCTGTCAGGACACCACCAAGCGAGTTGGTGTACCTGTGGCGGATATCCACATTGGCGATCTGGCCGATCAGGCTGTCCGGGCCTTCAACGCTCACGGCCTGCAGCCATGGGCTCTTGCCCGAAACCTGACCCGGCTTGCGCCCCCGCCCCGTAAAGAGCACGGGCACCACCTGGCCTATGGTTGCATCATTGAATGCATCCTGCTGCACGCGCAGCATGGCCTGGAGTTCCTGCAGGCGGGCATCCTTCACGTCCTCGGGCACATGCATGCCAGCGCCTGCGGCGGGCGTGCCGGGGCGGGAGGAATACTTGAAGGAATAGGCCTGCGCGAAGCCGATCTCGTCAATCAGGCGCATCGTGTCGGCAAAATCGGCATCCGTCTCGCCGGGATGGCCCACGATGAAGTCAGATGACAGGGCAAGGTCGGGCCGCGCCTCACGCAGGCGGGCCACGAGCGTGCGGTAGTCATCGGCCGTGTGCCCCCGGTTCATGGCCGCGAGCACCCGGTCGGAGCCGGACTGGACCGGCAGGTGCAAAAACGGCATGAGCTGCGGCAGGTCGCGATGGGCTGCGATCAGGTCATCCTCCATGTCGCGCGGGTGCGACGTGGTGTAGCGGATGCGCTCGATGCCCAGTTCACCGGCCAGCACGCGGGCAAGGCGGGCGAGGCCCCAAGTGCGGCCATCCGGGCCTTCACCATGGTAGGCATTCACGTTCTGGCCTAAAAGCGTGATCTCGCGCACGCCGCCTGCCACGAGCCTGCGGGCCTCATCGATCACGGCCTGCGCGGGCCGGCTGCTTTCCGCCCCGCGCGTATAGGGCACGACGCAGAAGGAGCAGAATTTGTCACACCCTTCCTGAATGGTGAGGAAGGCGGAGCCGCCTGCGGGCGCCGCGCGGTCGGCGGGCAGGAAGTCGAATTTCTGCTCGACGGGGAAGTCGGTCTCGATCACCGCACCCGCCGCGCGGGCGGCACGCGCCACCATCTCGGGCAGGCGGTGATAGGTCTGGGGGCCGAGCACGATGTCGACATAGGGCGCGCGGGCCAGGATTTCCTTGCCCTCCGCCTGGGCAACACAGCCTGCCACCGCGAGCACGGTGGCCGCACCCTGCTCGGCGCGCGCCTCCTTGACCTTGCGCAGGCGGCCGAGTTCGGAGAACACCTTCTCGGCCGCGCGGTCGCGGATGTGGCAGGTGTTGAGGATGATCATGTCAGCCGCATCGGGCGTGCTCACGGCCCGGTAGCCGAGCGGGCGCAGCACGTCGGACATCCGCTCGCTGTCATACACGTTCATCTGGCAGCCCCATGTTATGACATGAAGCCCCCTGGTGTATGAGGTGCTGGCTTGTGGCGTAGCCACGCCGGGGCGGGGAGACAGGCTGTTCACGGGTCAGGTATCCTCAGGCATCATGGCGGGCACGCGCCCACGCAACGGGGGCAAGACATCGGGCCTTGCCTGCGCGCGGTCAAGAGGCTTGCCGCCGATAAAGCCGGGAACACATGGTCTGCCCATCAACGCTCCTGGTGCGAAGGGTGGGGTGGCCGGATGCGGCCCCCCTGCCTGCTCAAGCCTGATCATGCCTGCCGGAATCGGGGGTATGTCAAGTCAGGAACGCGGGCGTGGAGACAGTTTGCAACATCCCTGGCCCGTTTTGCCCTTCAATGCGACAAATTCGGAACTTATTAAGGGCAGGGCGTTAATATCGGTTTGATCATGCATGGCGGGAATGGCAGACAATACCCTGTGGGCGACTGACCGCATGAAAGAAGACAGCAACAGGGGCAGCACCGTTTGACAGGATTGCGTCATCTCCGCCTGGCAGCCAGTGCGCGGCGCGGGGCCGGTTATGTCAGCCTGTTCGCGGTCATGACGGTTCTCCTGCCGGGGTTGCCCGCGGCCTTCGCGGCTGACCCGCAGGACTACACCACAACCATCCGCCCCACCGGCAATGCCGACCTCGATGCGGCGCTCAAGGCCTCTTCCGACCTGCTTTCGCTGCAGAAAACGCAGGCCGTCAGCCCCTTTGCCCTGACCGGGCGCATCCATAACGACTATTCCCGCCTGATCAGCGCGCTTGAAAGCTATGGCTACTACGCGGGCAGCATCACCATCACCATAAGCGATGGCAGCCACAAGGGCGGCACGCCTGGCGATGGCGGGCAGGACGGGCGGGACCCCGACCTGCCGGAATGGATGCAGGCGCTGCCCGCGGGGCACAAGGCGCAGGTGAGCATTGCGGCAAGCACCGGCCCGCTGTTTCGCATCGGCACGGTCACGCTCAACCCCGACAAGGGGGACGCGCCCATCCACCTCAACCCTACCGAGGCCGCGGCCTTTGGCATGAAGCCGGGTGCGCCCGCACAGGCCGAGGCCGTGCTGACGGCGGGGGCGGCACTCCAGACCGCCCTGACGGAGGAAGGCTACGCGCTGGCCCATGTCAGCACCCCGCAGGCCTGGCTGCGCCCTGCCACCCATACGCTCGACATTGCCTATACGGTGCATCGCGGCCCGGTGGTGAACCTTGGCGCCTTTGCCTTTGGCGGCCTGCAGCGCACGCATCCGGCCTATATCGCGCGCAGGCTGACCATTGCGCCGGGCGAGCTGTACCAGCCCTCACGCATCGAGCGCGCCCGGCAGGACATTGCCTCGACAGGGCTGTTTTCCGATGTGCAGGTCAATCATGGCGATACGCTCGCCCCTGATGGCTCCATGCCGCTCGATTTCGGCTTTCATGAAGGCAAGCGCCACAGCGTGGGGGCGGAGGGCGGGTATTCAACCGACCTCGGTGGCCGCGCGGGCGTGACATGGACACATAACAACCTGTTCGGCAACGCCGAGCGGCTGCGGCTGACCGCGCTCATCACCGGGCTTGGCGGCTCGGCGGAGCAGGGGCTGGGCTATGATTTCTATGCCGACCTGATGAAGCCCGATTTCGGCTCGCGCCAGCAGAACCTCAGCGCCCGCATCGAGGGCATCAAGCAGGAACTCTATTCCTACCGCCAGACCGCGCTGCTCGCGCGCATCGGCATCGTGCGCCACGTCAACCGGCACTGGAACGTGTCATTCGGCGGGCAGATCGAGCAGGAACAGATCGAGCAGATGCGCAACACCAACAGCTACTTCATCCTCTCGGTGCCGCTCACGGCCAATTACGACGGCACGGGCGTGGACAACCCCATCACGCCCGCCACCCATGGCGTGCGGATCGGGGCCAGCATCACGCCCTCGGCCTCCTTGACCGATGGCACCTCGTTCTTCGCCATCATGCAGGCCACGGTCTCGACCTATTTCGACCTCAAGCACTTTGGCCTCAGCCGCCCCGGCCGCAGCGTGCTGGCGTTTCGTGGCACCATTGGCAATGTGGAAGGGGCCTCGACCTTCGCCATCCCGCCCGACCAGCGGCTCTATGCCGGTGGCTCGGCCACGGTGCGCGGCTTCCGCTACCAGGGCGTTGGCCCGCAATTTGCCAATACGCGCTACGCCATTGGCGGCACCTCGATGGATGCGGGGTCGTTTGAATACCGCCAGCGCATATTGCAGAAATTCGGCGCGGTGGGCTTTATCGATGCAGGCCAGGTCACGGCGGACCGTACGCCCTTCCAGGGCACGGTGCGCGTGGGTGCTGGTGCCGGGGCGCGCTATTACACGCCCATCGGCCCGGTGCGGCTTGATGTGGCGGTGCCCCTCAACCGCCCCGCCAAGGGCGACAAGTGGGAGCTGTACGTGGGTTTGGGGGAGACATTCTGATGCCGCAGGACACGCCATCCTCCCCCCCGCCGCGCACGGGGCGGCGCATCGCGCGCACCTGCGCCCTGGCATTTGGCATTCCCTTCGGGCTGGTGGCCGCAGCGCTGGCCATGGTGTTGGTGGCGGCCAATACCGGGGCGGGCCAGCGCGAGATCGAGCGCCGCCTGCCGGGGCTGACCGGCAGCAGCGTGCACCTGTCGGGGCTGGGCGGCCGCTTTCCCGATGCGCTGCGTGTGCAGCATCTTGAACTTGATGACTACAGGGGCGCGTGGCTCTCGATCGACGGGCTCGCGCTTGACTGGTCGCCCCTGCGGCTGCTCACGCGGCGGGCGGTGATCAGCAACCTGTCCATGGCGCGGCTCGCCATTCCGCGCCTGAGCGAGGATGACCCCGCTCACCCGCCCAAGCCTGAAAAACCCTCGAGCGGCAGCATCCACATGGGCGTGGACATCAGGGCCGTGCATGTGGCGCGGATTGACGTGGGGGCAGCCCTTGCGCAGGTTCCCGCCGCCTTCAGCCTGAACGGCCATGCCAGCCTGGCCGATATTGCCCCGGTGCTCGACCATTTCTCGATCGCCACCCTGCCGCCTGCCGATATCGCGCTGAAGGTGGCGCGGCTCGATCATCCCGGCAGCCTTGATCTTGTAACGAAGCTGGGCAAGGCCGACGTGGCGCTGGACCTGCACGCCAGCGAAGGGGCGGATGGTTTTCTCGCCACGCTCAGCCATGTGCCGGCCCTTGCGCCGCTTGACCTCTCGCTGGGGCTGCATGGCCCGCGTGCGAACACGCAGCTCGCGCTGGCGCTGGCCACGGGCGGCATTCATGCCAATGCACATGGGCAACTCGGGCTGCTTGATCACCACATGGCGCTGGAGGTCGCGGCCCATAGCGATGCGGTAACGGCAACTGGCGGCACGGGCTGGCAGGGGGCTGAGCTTGCCGCCCATCTGGGTGGCACGCTGGACCGCCCCACGGGCAATGGCACGCTCGACATCGACCGCCTGACCTATAACGACACCAGCTTCACCAACCTGCATCTGGTCGCCGACGGGCTGAGCGCCCCGGTTGCGGGCCAGCCGGAACATGCGGCGCTGCATGCCACCGTGACGGGACTGCGCATTCCGGGCAGCCAGCCCATGCTGTTTGCCGCCGACCCGCTGAAACTTGATGTGCTGTGGCGGCCGGACGCGCCAAAGGGGCTGGTCACGCTATCGCTGGCGCATCCGCTGGCGCAGGTGACCGGGCAGGCCACCACCACGCAGCCAGTGACCGCCACCTTCCATGCCGATCTGCCCGACCTTGCCCCGCTGGCAGCGGCGGGCGGCACTGACCTGCATGGCCATGCGGGCCTTGATGGCAGCGTGAGCCTGCCCGCAAAGGGGCAGGACGGGCAGTTCGGCCTCGAGAGCCAGATCGTGCTTGATGGCGGCCTGCCGGTGGCTGTCGGGCTGGTGGGCGACAAGGGGCATGTCAGCGTTGCGGGCACCCTGACGCCGGGCGCGAAAGGGAGCAATATAATCCGTTTCACCACGTTGCAGGTGCAGGGCCGCACCCTGCAGCTTGATGCCACGCCGAGCCAGATCGTGACCGGCACGCCGCTCAATGTGGATGCCACGGCCCATCTGGCGCTGTCGGACCTGCATGTGCTGGCGCCAACACTCAAGGGGCACATGCAGGCCGACCTGCATGCGACAGGCCCGGTCAATGACCTCATGGCCAGCCTGAAAACACAGGCCAGCATCGCTGCAAGCAACACGGCGGCGGGTGACGTGCAGGCCAGCCTGACCATGGCGCACCTGCCACAGGTCAGGCAGGGGGAGCTTGCCATATCCGGCACGGTGGACCGGGCACCCATACAGGTCAGCGCCCACCTTGACAGCAATGCCGATAACAGCCGCCACCTGCAGATCGCCCAACTGGGCTGGAAAAGCCTTGGCGGCACGGCGGACATGACGCTGCCCGATGGCCACAAGGTGCCAACCGGCATGCTTGATGTGCACATGACCCGCCTGGCTGACCTGCATGACCTGACCGGGCAGGACATCAGTGGCCATGTCGCGGCCACCGTGCATACCACCAGCGCCACGGCCACGACGCCTGCCGCACTGGCGGTGAATGTGGACGGCGCGCTCAATGCCGCCATCGCGCGTATCGACCGGGTGGTGCTCAAGGGCCATGTGCTCGACCCCACGGGCGATGCGCCCACGACCGATCTCGACCTTGTGGTGGATAACGCCCATTTCCGCGATATGGGGGGGCGGGCGCATGTTACGGCCAGGGGGCCGCTTGCGGCGCTGGATGTCAACGCCCAGTCCACGCTCGATACACCCTGGACCGGCCCCGCCACGCTGGACACGGCGCTGGTGGCCAATATCAGCGGGCAGTCGGTGGGCGTGCGCCGCCTTGTGGCGCAGGCGCGCGGCGAGCAGGTACGCCTCGATGGGCCGGTCAGCGTGGGGTATGGCAAGGAGATCGCGCTCGACCACCTGCGCGTGAGCCTGACGCCCCCGCGCGGGCAGGCGGGCAGTATCGAGGCCAGTGGCAAGGTCAGCCCGGTGCTTGACCTGCATGTGGCGATCAACCGCCTCTCGCCCGACCTGCTGGCCCCCTTCGTGCCCGCGCTGCACGCGCAGGGCCAGCTCTCGGCCGAGGCCCGGCTGACGGGCACGCCCGCCAGCCCCACGGGCAAGGTCAGCCTGCGTGGCACGGACCTCAGATACCATACCGACTATACCTCATCGCTCGCCCCGGCCTCGATCGAGGCGACGGCCAACCTCAATGCGGGCATGGCGCGGGTCGATGCGCAGATCGAGGCGGGGCCGCAGGTCAATCTGGGCCTGCATGGCACGGCGCCGGTCAACAAGGCCGGGCAGATCACTCTGCAGGCCGATGGCAGGGTGGACCTTGCGGTGGCCAATGCCTATCTGGGCGCGCAGGGCATGCAGGCGGGGGGCAACCTGCAGGTGGCGCTGGGCGTGCGTGGCACCCCGGCCCAGCCCCGGCTCAATGGCACGCTGAGCCTGAGCAATGGCCTGTTCCATGACTTTGGCGAGGGCATACAGCTTTCATCCATGCAGGGCACGGTCAACGCGATGGGTGACAGGCTGGTCATTGCAACGCTCACCGCGCAGGCGGGCAAGGGCAGCCTTGCGGCCTCGGGCAGTTATGGCGTGCTCCAGCCCGGCCAGCCGATCGACCTGCACGTCCATGCCGACAATGCCCGCCCGCTGGCCAGCGACCTGATTACCGCAACACTCAATGGCGACCTTGACGTGAAGGGCCAGCTTGCCAGCCGGATCGACGCCACCGGCAACCTCACGCTCAAGCGGGTGGACATCAACATTCCCGATTCCCTGCCCACCTCGGTCGCGCATCTGGATGTGATCCGGCCCGAGGATGAGAAAAACCAGGAAAAAATCGTCAAATCCACCCCGATGGTGATCGGGCTGGGGCTGGATGTGACCTCGCCGGGGCAGTTCTATGTGCGCGGGCATGGGCTGAATACGGAAATGCACGGCCATATCCACGCAGGCGGCACCGCAACCGCGCCGGTGATGACGGGGGCATTCTCGCTGGTGAAGGGCGGGTTCTCGCTCGGCGGCATCTCGCTCGACTTCAGCAAGGGGCAGGTGGGGTTCAATGGCGTGGGGGTGACGCATGCCATCGATCCGACGCTGGATTTCGTGGCCGAGCGCAGCACCAATGATGGCACGGCCCGGCTGAACGTGGGCGGCTACGCCAGCGCGCCCAAGATCACGTTCTCGTCCTCGCCTCCGCTCTCGCAGGACCAGATCTTGGCCATTCTGCTGTTCGGCACCGATACGCAGTCGCTCTCGCCCACGCAGATGGCCTCCATCGCCGCAGCCGTGGCCAGCATCAGCGGCGGCTCCGCCTTTGACCCGCTGGGCATGGTGCGCAAGACGCTGCATCTGGACCGGTTGCAGATGAGCAGTTCCTCCAACGGCTCGGGCGGCAACGATACCGGGGCCATCGAGGCGGGCAAATATGTCATGCGCGGGGTGTATGTGGGGGCCAAGCAGGCAACGTCGGGCTCAGGCACGCAGGCGCAGGTGCAGGTTGACCTGACCAAGCGGCTCAAGATCAACACCACCGTGGGCACGGGCGGCAACGTGACCGGCTTCACCACGCCGGAAAATGATCCGGGCAGCAGCATCGGCCTGCTTTACCAGTTCAAATACTGAAACGTCAGATCAGGGTCGGGCCGGTGTAGGAACCTGATGCCGCCCCCGCACGCAACTGCTCCAGCCTGGCCCTGTTGAAGCGCTTGCGGCGGGCCTTGCGCTGGTGCCTGCGGGCGCGCAGGGTCTGCTCCGCCTGCTGGGGCGAGGGCAGGGGGCGTGTCTTATCAATGCTGGGATAGGCCCCGCATATGGGGTCCGGGCAGCCGCAGGTAATGAAGTGGGTGTGGTATGGCACCGATCCTTGCCGTTTCTGGATGGCGTTCATGCGGTTAAGGTTGCGGCGCGTATCGATGATTGCATCGCGGCTGAAGAATTTTCCGGCCATCATTTCCATCCTTGCCTGTCACGTACCGGGCTGTGCGGGGCATAGTGTTACCCCCATAGCAAAACCGCTGGCACGGGGGCCAGCGGTGTCTTGTCGGTGTGGTGGTGGTGAGGGAGCGCGGTCAGGCGGCCTTCATCACCTCGGTCAGGTTTTCCAGCACTTCGGTCGGCTCCTTGCCTTCAAGCACGGCCACCTCGGCCACGAAGCGTTCCTGTGCGGCCTCGAACAGTTTGCGCTCGCTGAAGCTGCCATCAAGGCTGTCGACATTGCGGCGCAGGTCGCGCAGCACTTCGGCAATCTGTACCAGGTCGCCGGAGTTGATCTTTTCCTGATAGGCCACGGCGCGGCGGGCCCACATGCCACGGCTGACATGGGGCTTGCCCTTGATGATGGCCATCGCCTTGTCCACGATCTCGCGCGAGACGATCTTGCGCAGGCCCGACTTGCGGGCCTTTGACAGCGGGATGCGCAGCGTCATCTGGTTGCCGGGGAACGAGATCTGGATCATCTCCAGCTTCGTGCCCGCGATTTCATCGACCCCGATCCGGTCAACGCGGCCCACGCCATGCGCGGCATAGACGATGGCATCGCCCTCGCGGAACGGATCTTCATCTTTTACAGCCGTGCTGGACTTGGCCTCGGCTGCCGTGGTCGCGGCGGCGGTCCGCGCCATGGCATCGGTCACAGTGCCCTTCTGGGTGGTTCTGAACATGCTCATGTCCGCCCTATAGCATAAATTGCGCCTGTTGTCTTGAGGCGCTTGCGTGGCGCGGCTTCAGCCCTGTATGCCCCGCACGGGTGCGAGCGGCGGCGGGGCGGGCAACCCGCAGGACTGCATGAGGTCAATCTCGATGGTGCGCGATATGGTCAGCATCGGCATGCCATGCGGCGTTGCGCCAAAGGGGTCCTGCAGGTCGCTGCCGATCTTGTCGAGGGCTACGAACAGCACGCCCACGAGCGATGAGCCGAGCGGCGTGATCCACCCCAGCGTCTGCACCATGGAAAGCGGCAGGATGATGCAGAACACGGCGGCCACCACCTTGGGCAGCACCGAGAACTGGATGGCCAGCGGCGTGTTGCGGATGCGCTCGAGCCCGCCCTGCGCGTTGCTCATGTCGGACAGGATGCGGTCGATCTGGCCCTGCAATGCGCCATCAATACCCATCGCGCGGCACTCCGCATCCACCCGCAGCCCGATCTGGAACAGGATGGCGGCGGGGATGTTGGCGCGGCCTTCGATGCCGGGCTTCATCGAATCAGGCAGGAGGCGCAGCACGTCGCTCATGTCATCAAGTCGGCCGAGCGCGCTGCGCAGCGCGTAGGGGTAGGCGGCCATGGCGCAGGCAAGGTCCGGGCAGCCGCGCAGGATGGTGCCGGCCTGCCGTGCAAACGAGCGGCTGTTATTGGTCACGGCCCCCCACAGGGTGCGCCCCTCCCACCAGCGGTTATAGGCGGTGTTGTTGCGAAAGCTCATGAACAATACCAGCGCCGAGCCGATGAGCGAGATGGGCAGGGTGGGCTGCTCCATCCATTCCTGATGGAAGATCTGGAACATCATGACCACGACCACATCCCACGCGCACAGCAGCATGAGCGAAAGCAGGCTCTCGCGCATGAGGATCCACAAGCCGATTTTGCGATTGATGACCATATGGTGTTTCCGGAACGGTTGAAAAAAAGCGGGCAGCCGTTGCCAGCCCCGCTTTCGCGCTTATCACATCCAGCGCCAGCCATGGCAGCGCGGCATGGCGCGTGGCATCATTTGTCACTGAAATGTCTTAACGCTTTCCTGACCGGGCGACATTGACGCATCCATCCCTGATGCCCTTAATCGTTGCGAACCGGTACGGGCCCCGGCCCGCAACGCATGCAAGGAGAGACTGGTCATGGATGTAAGGGCCGCCGTTGCCTTCGAGGCTGGCAAACCACTTGAAATCGAGACCGTACAGCTCGAAGGCCCGCGTGAGGGCGAGGTACTGGTGGAAATCATGGCCACCGGCCTGTGCCACACCGATAAGTTTACTCTTTCTGGCGCCGACCCGGAGGGGCTGTTCCCCGCCATTCTTGGCCATGAAGGGGCCGGGATCGTGCGCGAGGTCGGCCCCGGCGTGCGCCACCTCAGGCCCGGTGACCACGTGATCCCGCTCTACACGCCGGAATGCCGCGAGTGCAAATCCTGCCTGTCGCGCAAGACCAACCTGTGCACGGCCATCCGCGCAACGCAGGGCAAGGGGCTGATGCCTGATGGCACGTCGCGCTTTTCGTTCAAGGGGCAGCCGATCCATCACTACATGGGTTGCTCCACCTTCGCCAATTTCACCGTGCTGCCCGAGATCGCACTTGCCAAAATCCGGCCTGATGCCCCGTTTGACAAGGTGTTCTACATTGGCTGCGGCGTGACCACCGGCATTGGCGCGGTGCTGTTTACCGCCAAGGTCGAGGCAGGCGCCACGGCGGCCGTGTTCGGGCTCGGCGGCATCGGGCTGAACGTGATCCAGGGGGCGAAGATGGTGGGCGCCGAGCGCATCATCGGCATCGACATCAACCCCGAGCGCGAGGCCATTGGCCGCAAATTCGGCATGACCGACTTCATTAACCCCAAAGACCTTGGCCCCGATGGTGATCTCGTTGGCCATATCGTGGAGCTGACCGGGGGCGGGGTGGACTACTCGTTCGAATGCGTGGGCAACCCCACGCTCATGCGCCAGGCGCTGGAATGTGCGCATCGCGGCTGGGGGGTTTCCACCATCATCGGTGTTGCGGGGGCAGGGCAGGAGATCAGCACGCGCCCCTTCCAGCTCGTGACCGGGCGGCGGTGGATCGGCTCGGCCTTTGGTGGCGCGCGCGGGCGCACCGACGTGCCGCGCATCGTGGACTGGTTCATGGAAAACCGCATCGACATCGACAGCCTGATCACCCACAAACTGCCCCTTGAGCGCATCAATGAAGGCTTTGACATGATGGCGAAGGGCGAGAGCATCCGCACGGTTGTCGAGTTCTGATCCATGAGCAGGATCACGACGCTTGAGGAACATGCCGGCTGCGGCGGGCGGGTTGGCTTTTACAGCCACCCTTCCACAACACTGGGGCTTGAGGCGCGTTTTGGCGTGTTCCTGCCACCGCGCGCGCTGGCAGGCGAAAAGGTGCCGGTGCTGTTCGTGCTCGCGGGCCTGACCTGCACGCACGAGACCTTCCTGATCAAATCCAACGCCGTGCGTTTTGCCGCCCGGCACGGACTTGCGCTGGTCGCTCCCGATACCTCGCCGCGCGGTGCGGGCGTGCCGGGCGAGGATGACGCATACGACCTTGGCACCGGGGCCGGTTTCTACCTTGATGCCACCACGCCTGCGTGGCGGGCGCATTACCGCATGGGCAGCTATATCGATACGGAACTGCCGCAACTGGTGCAGGACCATTTTGCCATTGATGGCGCAAGGCGCGGCATTATGGGCCACTCAATGGGCGGGCATGGCGCGCTGGTGCATGCACTTACGGCGCCTCAGGCATGGAAGTCGGTCTCGGCCTTTGCGCCCATCTGCCACCCGGCCATCGTGCCTTGGGGCGAGAAGGCGTTTGCCGCCTATCTTGGTCCCGACCGCAAGGCCTGGGCACGGCATGACGCCACGCTCCTGCTCGAAGCTGGCCATACCCACCCCACGTCGATCCTGATCGACCAGGGCGAGGCGGACCAGTTCGTGCACAACCAGCTCCGGCCTGACCTGCTGCGTGCGGCGGCAGGGGGGGCGGGGCAGGGGCTGCACCTGCGCATGCATGCGGGCTACGACCACTCCTACTGGTTCATCCAGTCCTTCATTGCCGATCATATCAGCCACCATGCCACCATTCTCAATACGCCCTGAGGCCTGCATGAACCGGTGTGGAGCAAGCCGGAAGCAGGGTGAATGAAATTCAGCCGATGCCACCTTCCGTGACAGCCTTGCCCGGTGGCCTGCCCCGACCCGGGCCGATTTCTTCGCGGTCGTGCGCGCCCTGCATGAGGCTGGCCTCAATATATGGGCGGTGAACATGAAAGGTGAGATACGGGCCGGGGCCAGGGCGGTGCAGGACCAGAAGGCAAGCCCTTTGCCTTCATCCAGCCCAAGAAGGAGGGCTTCACCTTCGACTGGCATCGTGGCATCAAGGATTATGCGGGCTACATAAGGCAGCTTTCTGCCTCCTTCGGCCATGACACGCTTATGAACCGAACAGCTTGAGGCGGCGGTATGCAGGGGCGTGGACCTGCCGCCGCTGCTGCGCTCCCTCTCAAAAGAACGCCTGCCTTCCGATTACCTGCCGGGGGCGTAAAGGCTGGCAGGGCTGTCGTTCATTCGCCCATCAGGTGCAGCACGATCTCGCGCCGGTGGGGGCGGGCGCGGTGCTCGAACAGGTATAATCCCTGCCATGTGCCCAGAACCGGCCTGCCACCAGCCACCGGGATGGAAAGCTGCACGTTTGTGAGCATGGCGCGCAGATGGGCGGGCATGTCATCCGGGCCTTCATCATCATGGATGTAGCGACCGGGCTGTTCGGGCACCAGCGCCTCGAAATACCGCTCGATGTCGGTGCGCACGGTGGGGTCGGCATTTTCCTGCACGCATAGCGAGGCGGAGGTGTGGCGGCACCACAGGGTGAGCAGGCCGGTTTCAATGCCGCTCTGGCGCACCCAGGCCAGCACGGCCCGGTCAATCGGAACCAGCCCCTTGCCCCGCGTGCTCACCTGAAGGCTGTGCAGTTCCTGGCGCATGGGGCGGTTCCTTCCGGGGTTATTTCAGGAAGCCGATCAGCGATTCCGCTTCCGATACGATGGGATCGGCAATGACACGGGCCCGGTCCGCGCCCGCGCGCAGCGTCTCGCGCAGGAAGTCGGGTTCCTTCAGCAGGCGCTGCGTTTCGGTCGCGATGGGGCAGACAGCGCCCACCACCACCTCGGTCAGCGCCGCCTTGAACGGACCAAAGCCCTGGCCGCCAAACTGTCGGAGCACATCCGCCGTCGTAAGTCCGGCGAGCGTGGCGTAGATGGTAACCAGATTGCGGGCCTCGGGCCGGTTTTCAAGACCCGCTTCCTCCGATGGCAGGGCTTCGGAATCGCTTTTGGCGCGCTTGATCTTGTTGGCGATGGCATCGGCATCATCCGTCATCTCGATCCGGCTCTGGGCGGAGGGATCGGATTTGGACATTTTCTTGGTGCCATCGCGCAGGCTCATCACGCGCGCGCCCTGCGGGGGAATGAGGGCCTCGACCTGCGGGAAGAATTCCACCCCGTAATCATGGTTGAATTTCTGGGCAATGTCGTTGGTCAGCTCAAGGTGCTGCTTCTGGTCCTCGCCCACCGGCACGGCCGTTGCCTTGTAGGCTAGGATGTCGGCTGCCATCAGGTCGGGATAGACATAAAGCCCTGCGGAATGCTTCTCGCGGTCCTTGCCTGCCTTGTCCTTGAACTGGGTCATGCGGTTGAGCCAGCCCAGGCGTGCCACGCAGTTGAAGATCCACCCCAGCCGGGCATGCGCGCTGACCGCGGACTGGTTGAACAGGATATGCCTGTGTGGATCAATGCCCGAGGCCAGCAGGACTGCGGTCTGCGCCAGGGTCTGCTGGCGCAGGGTGGCGGGGTCCTGCCATGTGGTGATGGCGTGCATGTCCACCAGGCAGAAAATGCAGTCATGGTCGCGCTGGAGCGCCACCCAGTTGCGTATCGCGCCAAGGTAATTGCCAAGCTGCGGGATACCGGTCGGCTGAATGCCGGAAAACAGGCGTTGCATGAAAGTATTTTCCGTTTTTTTGCCCGCGCCGGTCAAGGTGCGCGGTTGTCAGGGCAGGGGGTGGATCGCATCAAGGCGGCGGCGTTCATCGGCCACCATGCTGCTGCTTAGCGGATGGGTGCGCTCACGGGCCACCTCGGCTGCGGTAAAGACCGGGGCGGGCTTTGTGTCGCCGCGCGTGGCCAGATAGCTCAGGATGGAGGCGATCTCCTCATCCGACAGATGGGCGCGGAAAGACGGCATGAAGAAGTTGTAGGGCACGCCATCAATCTTCAGCGGGCCATTCAGCCCGTTGAGCAACACATGCATGAGGTACTGCCTGCCCTCGGGTGAGGTGGCGATCCTGTCCACGCGGCCGGTTATGGGCGGGATCTCGCCCTTCAGCCCTTCACCGCCATGGTGGCAGATGCCGCAATTGGTGCGGTAGCGCGCATAGCCTTCCTGCCCGTGGCGCGTGCAGGCGCCCAGCAGCGCCAAGCACGCAAACAGGCAGCCGCCGCGCAGTACGGACGCCATGCGTCCGGTTGCAATACCCATTCTGGTTGTCCGGTTCCTGTCCCGTCATGTGAAAAGAGCCACCCACCCGGCGGATGAATGGCTCTTTGTGGGCTTAGCGACCGCCGGGCGAGACGCCGAGCAACTGGATCTTGAAAATCAGCGGGCTGTCCGGCTGGATGATGCCCATTGACTTGTGGCCATAGCCAAGCTCGGGCGGCACGTACAGCATCCACGTATCGCCGACATGCATCTTGGGCAGGGCTTCCTGCCAGCCCTTGATCACCATTTCCAGCGGCATCTGCATATAGGCGCCGTGGCCATGCTGGTCGGAGCTGTCAAAGATGCCGCCATCGGGCAGGCGGCCTTCATAGATCACCATCACGCTGTCATTGAGGGTGGGCTGCGCCCCGTCCTTCGGGCCGGACTGGAGCGCCTTGTAGGCCAGTCCGTCAGGCAGGGTCTGGACACCGGGCTGCTTGCGCACGTTGTCCATGAACTGTGCCGGGGTCAGTTCCGGCTGATCATCCTTGTTTCCGCCACAGGCCGCAAGCGGCAGGGCCACCACGGCTGCGGCAAGAAGGGGAATGACACGGGAAAAGCGTTTCATGACACCTCGGCAGGCTGTTGAAAGGATGAAGGAGGGAACGCAGGCGATCAGAGCGCGCCGCCACGGCGGCCGATCTTGGCCCCAAGCCGCAGGCGCAGCGCGTTGAGCTTGATGAAGCCCTGCGCATCGGCCTGATTATACGCACCCTGATCGTCCTCGAAGGTGACGACGCGGGTGTCATACAGGCTGTTGGGGCTTTCACGGCCCACGCAGATCACGTTGCCCTTGTACAGCTTGAGCCGCACGCGACCGCTGACGGAGTGCTGGCTGCGGTCGATCAGCGCCTGCAGCATGTGCCGCTCGGGCGAGAACCACAGGCCGTTATAGATCACCTCGGCATAGCGCGGCATCAGGCTGTCCTTGAGGTGCATGGCCTCGCGGTCGAGCGTGATGCTCTCGATGCTGCGGTGCGCGGTCAGCAGGATCGTGCCACCCGGCGTTTCGTAAACGCCGCGCGACTTCATGCCCACGAAGCGGTTTTCCACCAGGTCGAGGCGGCCGATGCCGTTGTCGCGGCCGAGTTCGTTCAGGCGCGCAAGCAGCGTTGCGGGCGACATGGCCACGCCGTTGATGGCCACCGGGTCGCCGGACACGAAATCGATGGTGATCTCGGTTGCCTTGTCAGGCGCTGCCTCGGGCGAGATGGTGCGCTGGAACACGATCTCATCGGGGCCGACTGCCGGGTCTTCAAGCAGCTTGCCTTCCGATGACGAGTGCAGCAGGTTCGCATCGACCGAGAAGGGGGCCTCGCCGCGCTTGTCCTTCGCGATGGGAATCTGGTGCTCTTCGGCGAATGAAAGCAGGCGGGTGCGCGAGGTCAGGTCCCATTCACGCCAGGGCGCGATCACGGTGATGTCGGGCTTGAGGGCGTAATAGGCCAGCTCGAAGCGCACCTGGTCGTTGCCCTTGCCGGTGGCGCCATGGGCCACGGCATCGGCGCCGACCTGCTCGGCAATCTCGATCTGGCGCTGGGCGATCAGCGGGCGGGCGATGGAGGTGCCCAGCAGGTACTGCCCCTCATACAGCGCATTGGCGCGGAACATGGGGAAGACGAAATCCTTGACGAAGGTCTCGCGCAGGTCCTCGACAAAGATTTCCTTCACGCCAAACATCTCGGCCTTGCGGCGGGCGGGCTCAAGCTCCTCGCCTTGGCCGAGATCGGCGGTGAAGGTCACGACTTCACAGTTATAGGTGGTCTGCAGCCAGCGCAGAATCACGGAAGTATCAAGACCGCCCGAATACGCGAGAACGACCTTTTTGACATCCTTGGCGGCCATGGGAGAACGCTCCTGTCGACAAAACTTGGACAATACTTTGCCGGGAAAACCGGCGGCCTGCCCTCCTAGCATCCCACGCTGCGGGCGACCAGAAGCGAAAGGCGGATTTTTACGTCATTCCACCGGATCGGGCGCGTCATCAGGGCGGGCGGCGCGGCGCAGGCGCTGGCTTTCGGTGCGCAACTGCCCGCAGGCGGCCAGAATGTCGCGCCCGCGCGGCATGCGGATGGGCGAGGCAAAGCCCGCATCCATCACGATATTCGCAAACTTCTCCAACTGCTCGCGCGTGGAGGGTTTGTAGCTGCTGCCCGGCCATGGGTTGAATGGAATGAGGTTGACCTTGGCCGGAATGCCCGAGATCAGCCGCACGAGTTCACGCGCATCGGCCTCGCTGTCATTGATGCCGCGCAGCATGATGTATTCAAACGTGATGCGCCGCGCATTGCTGGCGGCGGGGTAGCGGCGGCAGGCGGCAATGACTTCCCTGATGGGATATTTGCGGTTGAGTGGCACGATCTCGTCGCGCAGGTCATCGCGCACGGCATGGAGCGAGATGGCAAGGTTGATGCCAAGCTCGGCGCCGCACTGGTCCATCATCGGCACCACGCCGGATGTGGAGAGTGTTATGCGCCGACGCGACAGGCCAATGCCCTCGCCATCCATGATGATGCGCATGGCCTTGGCCACGTTGTCGTAATTGTACAGTGGCTCGCCCATGCCCATCAGCACGATGGTGGACAGCAGGCGCGGCGTGTCGCCCTTGGGGCTGGGCCATTCGCCATAGCTGTCACGCGCGGCCATGAACTGGCCCACGATCTCGGCCGCACCAAGGTTGCGCACCAGCGCCTGCGTGCCGGTGTGGCAGAAGGTGCATGACAGCGTGCAGCCCACCTGTGAGGAAATGCATACCGCGCCCCGGTCTTCCTGCCGGTCGGGGATGTAGACCGTCTCGGCCTCCTGCCCATCGCGGAAGCGGAAGAGGAATTTGCGCGTGGAATCCTGCGAGGTCTGCTCCGTCACCACGCCGGGGCGACCGATGACAAAACGCTCGGCCAGCTTTTCCTGCAGGGGGCGGGCAATCGAACTCATGCGCGAGAAATCGGTGGCGCCCTGGTGGTAGATCCAGTGCCACAACTGCTTGGTGCGGAATGGCTTTTCGCCAATCTCGACCATGATCTCGGTCAGTTCCTCGCGCGACAGGCCCACAAGGTCGCGCCTGCCATCGGGCAGGGCAGCGGTGGGGGGGGCGAACTGGGCGGATTTGGCCCGGATGCGCGTGCGCTCCGCATCATCAAGGAGCGAGGCCGCCGTCCCGTCACGTAACCGGGAAGGAGAAGTTGCGGGGGCTGCGGACATACCGGTGCTGCCTCTGTTTTTCATGTCATGCGTAAGGGGAGGGGCGTTGCGCACCGCTCTTTCCAGCGTGTGTATCACACTCGGCGCGCGGGATGCGACTGCCGATCAGCCGTCCTTGCGGGCCGCGATCAGGAATTCGCGGTTGCCTTCCGGTCCGGTAATGGGGCTGGCGTCAATGCCCAGCACGGTCCAGCCCGGCAGGTCAGCCCACCAGTCGCGTATCATTTCGCACACGGCCTCATGCACAGCCGGGTCGCGCACCACGCCCTTGGGGCCAACCGCATCGCGCCCGGCCTCGAATTGCGGCTTGATCAGCGCAATTGCCCATGCGCCCGGCACGCACAGTTCAAGCCCTGCGGGCAGCACCGTGCGCAGCCCAATGAAGCTGGCATCACATACCAGCGCGCCAATGGGGTCGGGAATGGTGGTGGCATCAAGCGCGCGGGCATTGCATTTTTCCAGCACCACGACCTGCTCGGTGTTCGAGCGCAGCTTCCACGCAAGCTGGCCGTGACCGACATCGACCGCATAGACCTTCGCGGCCCCTTCATGCAGCAGCACATCGGTAAAGCCGCCGGTCGAGGCCCCTACGTCAAGGCAGGTCAGGCCAGCAGGCGAGAGGCCGAAATGCTCAAGCCCATGCGCCAGCTTGATCCCCCCGCGCGAGACCCACGGGTGGTCCTGCCCCTTGAGCATGAGCGGCGCATCCTCGGGCAACTGGTCGCCCGCCTTGGCAATGCGCCGGTCGGATGTATAGACCAGCCCCGCCATGATGAGCGCCTGCGCCCGGGTGCGGCTTTCCACCAGTCCCCGGTCCACCAGCATCTGGTCAACGCGTCGTTTTGCCATGCAGCGCTACCCCGACTGGCCCGCAGGTCAGGCCATCTGCCGTGACTGCGGCACGCCAAGGGCGGAGAGCGCGGTCGCCACGATGGCGGGCGCATCCAGCCCGGCCTCGTGGTACTGGGCCTCCTGGCTGTTATGGTCGATGAAGCGGTCGGGCAGGGTCATGGGGCGGAAGCGCACGCGGTCGAGCAGGCCGGTTTTTGCCAGATGTGTCATGACAAAGGAGCCGAATCCGCCCACCGAACCTTCCTCGATGGTGATCAGCACGGCATGGTTGCGCGCAAGCTGCTCGATCAGCGCGGTGTCGAGCGGCTTGGCGAAGCGGGCATCGGCCACAGTGGGCGAAAGACCCTGCGCGGCCAGCATGTCGGCAGCCTTCAGCGCATCGGCAAGCCTCGGCCCGAGCGAGAGGATGGCGATGCCGCCCTGCTCGGGGCCGGACTGGCGCTGCATTTCACGCACGATTCGCCCGCGCCCGATCTCGATGATCTGGCCCGCTGGCGGCAACTCAAGCCCCAGCCCCGCGCCGCGAGGGTAGCGCAGGCCGAGCGGGCCTTCGTCAAACGCGATGGCGGTGGCGGTCATGTTCAGCAGTTCAAGCTCGTCGCTCGGCGCCATCAGCGTGATGCCGGGCAG
>NZ_JARWSK010000007.1 GCF_031081985.1 Komagataeibacter xylinus
TTGAGCTGCTCGACCGAGAGGTTGCGCATGTCGTGCGGCCACTGCACCCGGTCAAGCTGGGCGTAGCGCCCAAGGGTCGGAATCGCGGGTTTGGTCTGATCCATGATGTTCGCGTCCATTGTTCTGTGTCGGCCCTTGCCCATATGGGAGGAACCGACCCGGTTTTCGGTTAGGCCCCACGCCCCGGAAAAGGGCCGGGCAGGGCTGCCCCGGCGGCGATGAATGGCGGCTCATGGCAAAAAGACCATGGCGACCTTAGCGTAATCGCGATGTGTTACTCCGGTTAGGCATGCAAATACAGTCTCTAATTCCCCGACTGTTGTTAATTGGCCACACTGAAGGCAATAGCAATTGAATACAGGATGGTTTCTGTCCTATACCCTCGCGAAAGGCTTCATGTGTCGTACAAGTTCGCATTCTCGGCATGCTCTGTGTGCACGGCTGGGTGATGTTGGGCTTGTTTTCTTGTAGGTGGATGTGTCCATAGTCCGACCTACCAGACTTGAAATATGAGACCGGCGGTTGGGCCGGTGCAGGAGCAGAGGTTTCATGGCCGTTCCTATTATGCAGGCAGTCCGCGTCGGCGCCTATGTTGTCAAGCAGCATGTCACGCGGCGTAAACGTTATCCGCTCGTGCTTATGCTCGAGCCCTTGTTCCGCTGTAACCTGGCCTGCGCCGGGTGCGGCAAGATTGATTACCCCGCGCAGATCCTCAACCAGCGCCTGAGCGTGCAGGAATGCCTTGATGCGGATACCGAGGCCGGTGCGCCCGTTATCGCCGTGGCCGGTGGCGAGCCGCTGCTGCACAAGGAAATGCCCGAGATCATCCGCGGACTGATCGCGCGCAAGAAGTACGTATATCTGTGCACGAACGCCCTTCTCCTTGAAAAGAAGATGGACGATTACGAGCCGAATCCGTTCTTCTCGTGGGATGTGCATCTTGATGGCGACCCGCAGATGCACGATGCCTCCGTCTGCCAGGACGGTGTGTACGAGCGCGCCGTGTCCGCGATCAAGAAGGCGAAGGCGCGCGGCTTCCGCGTGTCGATCAACTGCACCCTGTTCGATGGGGCCGACCCCAAGCGCGTCGCCACCTTCTTTGATGAAGTGATGGCCATGGGCGTGGACGGCATCATGACCGCGCCGGGCTATGCCTATGAGCGTGCGCCTGATCAGGAGCACTTCCTCAACCGGCAGAAGACCAAGCAGCTCTTCCGCGACATCTTCCGCCTTGGCAAGGGCAAGAAGTGGCGCTTCACGCAGTCGCCGCTGTTCCTGAACTTCCTGGCGGGCAACGAGCAGTATCACTGCACGCCGTGGGGCAAGCCGCTGCGCAACCCGTTTGGCTGGCAGCGCCCGTGCTACCTGCTGGGTGAAGGCTACGCCAAGAGCTTCAACGAGCTCATGACTGATACCGACTGGGATGCCTACGGCACCGGCAATTACGAAAAATGCGCCGACTGCATGGTCCATTCGGGCTACGAGTCGACCGCGGTGATGGATGCGGTCCGCAGGCCGTGGCACATTGCCAAGGTTGCCCTGTTCGGGCCCGAGACGGAAAAGCCGATGGCGCCGGAAATCCCGCTCGACCACCAGCGCCCGGCGGAATACGTGTTTACCCAGCACGTCGATGCCAAGATGGCCGAGCTGGCCGCGCGCAAGAAGCCTGCGGCCCCGCCGCGCGTGAAGAAGGTCGCGGCCCCGGCCGAGACGGCAGACGCCGCCGACTGATTACGCAGTCCGGCATCATATCGACCGGATGGTTAAGGGAAGGCGGGGCATTTGCTCCGCCTTTTCTTTTGCGCGCGGGCCGAGGGCAAAATATGCCCGCCTGAGTGAATATGCTGTAAGAGCGTGGGATCATGCTTGTCTCCCTGATTGTCATATTGTGCCTCGTTCTGCTCAACGGGCTTTTTGCCATGGGCGAACTGGCGCTGATTTCCGCCCGCCGGGCGCGGCTTGCCATTCTTGCGCGTGATGGCACCAAGGGGGCGGACCGCGCGCTGAAACTGGCAGGCGACCCGCAGAGTTTTCTGCCCACCGTCCAGATCGGCATGACGCTGGTCTCGATTCTCGAGGGCACGTTTGGCGGCAACAGCATCGAGGCCGGAGTCAGCCGGTGGCTTTCGCACATTGCGGCCCTGCGTTCGATTGCCGATGAACTGGCCATGTTCCTTGTGGTCAGCGCCATTACGGCGGTCATGCTGGTGCTGGGCGAACTGGTGCCCAAGCAGATCGCGCTGCGCCAGCCGGAACTGATTGCCGCCCGCCTGTCGCTGCTGCTGGAGTGGATGGCGTGGCTCACGCGCCCTATCGTCTGGCTGCTTGGCCGTTCATCGGAACTGGTGCTCAGGATGATGGGCATTGGCAATGCCATCCGCCAGTCGGTCTCGGTGGAGGAACTGCGCGCCTATATTGCCGAGGGCGCGCAGGCGGGCGTGCTGGAGCAGGAGGAGCGCGACATGATCGAGCGCCTGCTGCGCCTGGCCGAGCGCCCGGTCCGCGCCATCATGACGCCGCGCACCGAACTGTGCTGGGTGGAGCGCCATGTGCCGCGCGCGCAACTGCTGCAGGTGCTGCGCTCGACCACCTATTCGCGCATCGTGGTGTGTGAAGGCGGCGTGGATAACCCGGTGGGCGTGATTCTGGCCAAGGACATGCTCGACCGGTTCCTTGATGGAAAGAGCCCCTCGGTCGAGATCGGGCTGCGCCACCCCATCTCGGTGCCAGATACGCTCTCCGCCTTTGACATGCTCGAGCGCATGCGGGCTTCCCCGCTGGGCATGGCGCTGGTGCTTGATGAATATGGCTCGTTTGAGGGAATCGTCACTTCATCCGACCTGTTTGGCGCGATCGTGGGCGAGCAGCACGAACCGGGCAGTACCCCGCCGCAGCGCCTGGCGCATGACAATGTGCTGGTGCTTGATGGCGCCATGCCCGCCGATGAGGTCAAGGACCGGCTTGGCCTGTCCGACCTGCCAGCCGAGGGCAGCTACCACACGCTGGCAGGCCTTGTGCTGGCGCTATTGCGCCGCGTGCCCGCCAAGGGGGACAAGGTGGTGTTCTCGGGCTGGCTGTTCGAGGTGCTGGAAATGGAAGGCCGCCGCGTCGTGCGCGTGCAGGCCAGCCGCCAGCTTCTGGCTGAGAACTGATGCAGCCTGCCTGAACATAAAGGCGTTTCTGGGTGCCGCCTTTTTTCAAAAAGGCGGCCTTCTTTGAAGCTTTTTGAAAAAAGCTTCATGATTGCTGCGTGTTTCCCGGGCTGACTTTTCAAACATTCTCCGAGAGGGCACCCTGAAACTCTTATCCTGAAGCAATTCCACTGAACCCTGACGCAGTGCAATTGCTCTAACTCATTGTTTATCGGGCATCGTTACCAGTTCGAATGTATCCATTCAAACTGGATCTGGCTTAGTGGATGGTGTGGCCCGCCATGGCGATCTCGGCGCCAAAGCCGGGCCATTCATCGTGTGCCAGCGTCTCGAGCGAGGGGGTCGCAAGGCCCAGCCGGTCGGCATAGATCCACAGATAGGTGAAGGCCCGGCGCACATACTCGCGTGTTTCGCCATTGGGCAGGCTCTCGATATAGAGCAGCGGATCGTCATCCTCATTCATCATGGCACTATGGCGCGAGATGGCGACCGGACCGGCATTATAGCTGGCCAGCACGCGGATCATGTCGCCACCGGCAGGCACATGCGACCCGCCTGCCTGGGCGGAAATCTGGGCGAGATAAAGCACGAAGCGCTGCCCGATATCGAGGTTGGTGGCGGGATCATGCAGGTCGGCGGGGTGGCGGATGAAGCGGTCCTTTTCATGGGCGATGAAACCGGCAGTCATCGGCATAAGCTGCATCAGCCCGTGCGCTCCGGAGCCGGAAACGATATTGGGGTCGAAATTCGATTCCAGCCGGGTCAGCGCATAAACGAGTGCCGGGTCCATGCGGAAGCCATGCTCGGGGTGGAGAGGTGGCAGCGGGTAGCGGGCCGCATGGGTGTTGTGCTCGCTCTCGTTGGTGTCGATGAGCATGAGCATCTGCGATGCCAGTTCCTTGAGGCCCATGGCGTCGGCCACCATCTGGGTGGAGTGGCACAGGGCGGCATCGTTCTGGATATCGGGCCACAGCCTGCGCAGCGCGGCTTCCGCACGTTCGCGCTCACCCACCTGCATCAGGGCAAACGCCCTGCGCCCGGCAGGGGTGGCGGCCACCGCCTCGATATCGATTTCACCCAATACCGGGCTGCCTGCATGGATGGTCTGCTGGGCTGCCGCCAGCGTCATGTCGGCATCGCTGCTGATGGTGTCGGGCGTGCGGGCCGACCGGCTGGCCGGTGCGGCCCGCAGGCCCAGGATCTGTGAGGCCAGAAGGCCATAGAACGTATGCGGCGCCGCCGCGGCCCGGTGCAGCCACGGCTGATAGGCCGCGACATCGCCCGTTGCCTGGTGCGCGCGGGCAGCCCAGTAGGCCGCGCCCGCGCGGATGCTGCCCGGTGTCAGGCTGGCGCGTGATGCCGCCTCGAACAGGGGTTTGGCCATGTCGGCGCGGCCCTGCCGCCAGGCGGCAAGACCGGCCACATAGCCTGCGAAGCCAAGCCGCTGGCCGGATTTTTCAAATGCATCGCGCGCAATCGACATGGCCAGCCGGTTTTCGCCGCTGCTGAACAGCGTCATGGCAATTTCGGCATGCAGATGAGCGGCATACAGGTCGTTTATGCCCGGCGTCGTGGCAATCAGGTGAAGGGCGCTGCGGGCCCCCTTCACGCCCTGGGCGGTACGCTCGCGCACGGCGCGGTCAAGCATGGCGCTGCGCGTGAACACCCGCAGGGAGGGGTCATCCTCCTCCGGCAGGTGGATGTGCTGCGGCGAGCGGCTGCTGTCGAGCATGTCATGGCTGGGCGCGGGGGGAAGTGGCCCCCCACGGACCGGCGCGGGCATGGCGGCCAGCATGGAATAGATGGCGGGTGAATCCGCAAGGCCCGAGAAGGTGCGCAGCCACAGCCGCAACTGCCCCGCATTGGGGTGATAGGCCGGGTTGAGGTAGCGGGCGGCCAGGATGTCGCCCAGCAGGGTGTCATCATGGATGGCGGCAGTCTCGCGGATGGCGGCATCGAACTTGCCATCGGCCTGCAGGCGCAGCACCCGGCGGATGTGGCTTACATCCTCGGGCGAGAGCGGGCGCGGCATCCCGGCGTTACCGTGCGCGTGCAGGCGCGGAAGGGCAAGCGCCGTTTCCTCGTTATGGTCGCCATGGCTGGCTGGATCATCGTCCAGCCGGCCTGGCGCCACTGTTTGGGCACGCAACGGCGCAAACGCCGCTCCTGCCAGAAATGCGGCGCCAGCCAGAAAGGCTGCCACCGCGTGATGGGGGGTATTGATTGTCCCTCGCATGGCGAAGCGGATGTAAGCCGTGCCTGCAAGGAAAGCAATAGCTAACGCAGATCAGGCCAGTAAATAAGTTTTCAGAACAGAACGGGGGAACTTATGTAAACACCGTGAAACATATGCGCAAACTGGAATGAATAGCTGCTTTGCACAGGCTAATATGCCGGAATGATTATGTTAATACCCTTTATGATTTCAAGGGTATGTTTCCGATTGTTTCGCGTATGAGCAGCATGTCTTTCCATGCATCACGCCGCGCCGTGGCGCTGGCGCGCAACTGCAGCGGATGGCGCATGGCAAGGGCTGGCAGCGTGATGGCAGGCGCGCCATCGGGGCCGGTGGGCAGGGTGATGTCACGCCACCGGCCGCGCATGCGCGCCGCCGTGGTGTTCTGCCCCGTGATGAGGGAAACGGCGAGGTTGCCAAGCAGCACCACCCGCTCCGGCCGCGCAAGCACGATGGCGCGCTCGATGAAGGGCAGGCAGATCCGCGCTTCCGCCACCGAAGGCGGCCTGCCGCCGGGTGGCCGCCACGGAATGATGGGGGATGCGAGCAGCTCGGCGCGGTCGATGCCGATGCTGGCGAACATGGTCGTGACCAGCGCGCCGCCTTCCCCTGCGAAGGGGTGGCCGCTGCGGTCCTCATCCGCGTCCGGCGCCTCGCCAATCAGCATCAGCGGGGCCTGTTCGGGGCCTTCCACGCACACGCTGTGGGTGGCGGTGGCCCGCAGCCCGCATGGCTCGAAACCGCTTATGGCCGCCCGCAGCGCGGGCAGCGTATCCGCCGCCGCCGCTGCTGCGCAGGCGGCGGCTACCGCCTCGTCAATCAGCGTGGCGCGTGAGGGGGGGGCTGGCGGGCGGGGCCTGCGGGCGGGTTTTGGGTGTCCATTCCCCGCATCTGGCTGTATGGGGAGGGGCTGTGCCGCAAGGGCAGGGTTGCGTGGCGGCGTGGGAAGCGCAAGCCTGTCATGCGGGTCGGGGTCCAGCGCGTCATCCGCGCCCCACTCTACATAAAGGCGTAACAGGGACAGGGAATCAGTCATCGGATGGATATACCCCGCACCGGCACGGGCCATGCAGCCGCGCGCCGTCCTGCCTCCCCGCTCAGGGTTTGGCAGCGGACGCCGCACGCGGTAGATTCTGGCGTCATGCTCTTACCTCGTCTGTCACGCATGGTCGTGGCCTCCCTTGTTGTACCGCTCCTTGCCGGGATTCCCAACCGTGAAATGCGGGCCGCCCCGCCGGTTGACCCCATCATCGCGGCGGGCAGGCAGGATCTGGCCACCAATCTGCTCGTTGGCAACGTGGCCGCGGCCGAGGGCGACAATGCCGAGGCCGCGCGGGCCTATGGCGTGGCGGCAGGGCTTGCACCCACCTTCCGGCTGTTTGGCGAGCGGGCGTTTTTCTACAGCATCCTCGCGGGCAGCCCGCAGGCTGCAGCCCTTGCCCACGCGCAGCCCTCCGGCGTGATGCCCGAACTGATCATGGGCAATGCCGCAGCCCTTGCGGGGCAGTGGGATGAGGCGGCAACGCATTACCAGAACGCGCCCGCCGACCAGATCATGGGCCTGCTGCGCCCGCTGCTGCGCGGCTGGGCGCTGCAGGGCGCGGGCAAGACGGATGAGGCCCTCGCCGCCCTGGCGCCTGCCGAGGTCGATGCCCGGCTGGGCGGCTACTATACCCTGCACTCGGCCCTGATCGCCCAGCTTGGCGGTATGCAGATGCGTGCTGATACGCTGTTCCGCCAGGCGGCGGAAAAGGGCAGCGGCGACCTGTTCACCACCATCGTGATGGCGCGCTGGCTGGTCACCCAGGGGCAGGAGGCGGCGGCGCGCGACCTGATCAACCAGCGCATCGCGGCCATGCCGGTGCTGGAAACGGCACGCGGCAACATCATGGCCATGCTCCAGCACCCGGTGGTGAACCATGCCACCCAGGGGCTTGCACAGGCTTACGGGCTGGTGGCGCTGCTGATCGACCAGCAGCTTTATGCCCATGAGGGCGGGGATGAAGACCACGCGGGCGATGCCGCGATGGAAATCGGCACCCTGCGCGGCACCGAGCAGATGATGCTGCGCATGGCGCTCACCCTTGACCCTGCGGATTCGGAGGCGCGGCTGCTGCTCTCCTCCATGCTGCATGCCCGCAAGCAGGACCGGCAGGCGCGCGCCGCCTTTGATGGCGCCCCGGCCAGCGACCCGCTGCTGCCGGTCTACCGCGCCGAACAGGCTGATCTTGACGTGGTGCTCGGCCACAAGGAGCAGGCGGCGCAGGAACTGCGCGACCTGCTGCGCCAGGCCCCCGATGACCGCATGCTGTGGAGCAGCCTCGGCGATGCCCTGCTCGACCAGCAGAAATGGCCCGAAGCCCTTGATGCCTACCAGCATGCCACCGCACTGACCCCCCACCGGCTGGAAGGCGATGACTGGCGGCTGCTGTTTGGCCAGGCCATAGCGCAGGAGCGCCAGAACCACTGGCCGCAGGCGCGGGTGCTGTTGCAGCATGCCCTCCAGCTTGCGCCCAACGAGGCGGAACTGCTGAACTACCTTGGCTATTCCATGGTCGAGCACGGCGAAAACCCGGCCCTGGCCGAATCCTACCTGCGCCGCGCCCTCGCCCTTGCCCCGTCCGATAACCAGATCCGCGATAGCGTGGGCTGGGTGCTCATGCGGCTGGGCCATGTGGGGGAGGGCCTGCCGCTGCTTGAGCAGTCGGTCGAGCAGATGCCGCAGGACCCGGCTATCAATTATCACCTTGGCGTAGCGTACTGGATGGCGGGCCGCAGGCTGGAGGCGGTCAATGAATGGCAGAACGCCATCGCGTTCCAGCCCGACCCGATGGACCGCCGCAAGATCACGGCGGCGCTGGACTATGCCCATGCCTGGCAGGCCCACAGGCCCATGGCCGTGCCTGCCGACCTCAAACCGGTGGCAACGCCGCCTTCTTCCCCTTCCCAGCCAAATGGAACCCGTCACTGATGTCGTCGCTGCACGAACTGGCGCATGCCAAGATCAACCTGTACCTGCATGTCACGGGGCGGCGGCAGGCCGATGGCTATCACCTGCTTGACAGCCTTGCCGTATTCGCAGGTGCCGCGGACCGGCTGGACCTGACAGTGGGCAGCGGCCGGGGCGGGCATGTGGCGCTTGATATCAAGGGCCGATTTTCCGCAGGGCTGGGCGGCGAGGACTGTGCCGATAACCTGATCGTTCGCGCCGGGGCGATCCTGCGCGAAGTGGCAGGCGAGCAGGCCGCGCGTGACCTGTCGGATGTAGGGATTACACTGCACAAGGAACTGCCGGTGGCCTCGGGCATTGGCGGTGGCTCGGCCGACGCGGCGGCTGCCCTGCGGCTGCTGCTGGATGTGTGGAAGCTGTCGCTGCCGCCTGCCCGGCTCAATGCGGTGGCCACGCGGCTTGGCGCGGACGTGCCGGTCTGCCTTGAGCAGCGTGCCGCGCGCATGGAAGGAATCGGTGAGGTGCTTTCACCCGCGCCCCATCTGCCGCCCTGTGGCATGATGCTGGTCAATTGCGGGCAGAGCGTCTCCACCCCGCAGGTGTTCAAGGCCCGCGCGCCGGTCTTCACCCCCCGCGCCACGCTGCCCCCCGCCTGGGCCACGCTGGCCGATATGGTGCGCGACCTTGCCGCCCAGACCAACGACCTGCAGGAGGCTGCCTGCGCCATCTGCCCGGAAATTCTGACCGTGCTCGATGCTTTGCAGGCCGCACCCGGCTGCCGCCTTGCGCGCATGAGTGGCTCGGGGGCGACGTGCTTTGCCCTGTTCGACAGCCCCGAGGCCGCCCGTGCGGCGCAGGCCGCCGTGCAGCAGGTGGGTGCGCACTGGTGGGTGTGGGCGGGTGACCTGTGCCGCAGTAGTGCGGATGTGCGAACGTCTATTCCCGCCTGAACAGGACGGGCGTTTTACAGATAAAAGTTTCTGGGTGCCGCCTTTTTTCAAAAAGGCGGCGTCTTTAGAAGCTTTTTGGAAAAAAGCTTCACCAAAAATTTTTGTCAGTTTTTCCTGCGGCGCAGGGCCAGCAGCACGATGCCCATCAGCCCCGTTACGGTGGCAAGCTGGGCATGGCGGCTGGTCAGCAGGAACGGCATGGCCTTGCGTGTGACCATGTCAAACCGGCCATGGGCGGCATAGGCGCCGGGCACGGTTTCATACAGGTCATCTGGCTCATTGCCTGCCACCGGAGTTTTTTCCAGTTGCTTCGCGTAGCCCTTGCCCGACAGCCAGCGGTCTGACAGGCCGGGCAGGAAGGTGGACAGCGCCCAGTTGCGCACACCCGACAGGCCCACCCAGATGTCACGCTCGCGCCCGAAGGCGGCGCGGCAGATGGCCTCGGCGGCGATTTCAGGCTCATAGACCGGCCCCATCGGCTTGAGGCGCTTGCCGGTGTGGTTGCGTGTCCATGAAAAGCGCGGCGTGTTGATGGCGGGCAGGTGCACCAGCGCGATATGGATGCGGTCGCCATCATGCAGGATTTCGGGGCGGATGCTCTCGGAGAAGGCCCGCACGGCGGCGCGCGCCCCGTTTTCCACCGCTTGCAGCGGCGGCGGCCGCAGGCTGGCCAGCCGGTCGAGGTTGACGATGGTGCCGTGGCCCCGGCGGCGCATGCGCGTCAGCGCCGCGCGCGTGCCGTTGACGGTGCCAAGATAGGTCACCTCGGTCGCGCGGCGGATCTCATCGGCTTCAAGGGCCGCGACCTGCCCGGTTACGGTCGCGCCCGCGCAGTTGATCCACAGCGTGATGGGACCGAGCTTTTCCTCTATTTCCTCAGCCGCCTGTTCCACCGTCGCCGCATCCGCCACGTCGGCGCAGACGATATGGGTGCGCACCTTGAGTTCGCGCAGTTCGGCGGCGGCATCATTGAGCCGGTCGCGGTTGCGGCCAAGCAGGGCGACATCGCACCCGGCCCGGGCCAGTGTGCGGGCCGTGGCGCGGCCGATTCCCGCGCCCGCTCCGGTAATGACGGCAACCTGCTGCGGCATGAATGATGCTCCCACCCGTTGGTAACAAGAACCGCGCGGGCAACGCCGCGCGGGCTGAAAATCATGACCGGCACCCTATCACGGCCTGCAGCGGGCGAACACCATCACGCAGGCAGGGGCGCGCCCCTCAGATATATTTCAGCGCCACGATGCCGCCCACCAGCACGACGGCAAACAGCCCGGCCACCAGCGGCAGGCGCTTTTCGATAAAGCCCTCGATCGACGCGCCATAGCGGCGCAGCAGGGCGGCCAGCAGGAAGAAGCGCGCCCCCCGCGTCACCGCGCAGGCCAGCAGGAACGGTGCGAGCGACAGGTGCGCCGCCCCACTGGCAATGGTAACGAATTTGAACGGGATGGGCGTCAGGCCCTTGATAAGGATGATCCACACCCCCCATTCGCGGAAGCGGTCCTGCAGGGCCTGTAATGTGTGCTCGGCATGATAGAAATGCACGATTGGCATGGCCGCATATTCCAGCAGGAACGAGCCGATGCACCAGCCCAGCACGGCCCCCGCCACGGAGGCAATGGTGCAGATGGCGGCGAGCCGGAAGGCCCGCTCGCGCTGTGTCAGCACCATGGGCAGCAGCATGATGTCGGGCGGCAGCGGAAACACGCTGGCCTCGGCAAAAGCGATCACTGCCAGCCATAAAACGGCATGCCGGCTGGCGGCGAGGGCAGTGATGCGGGCATACAGGCGATCAAGCATTATCGGGCAATGCCATTAACCGCCTGCTGGCGGCAAGGACTTATTGCGCGCTGGTTACGCGTGGCTCGCACGTCACGGGAAAGCGTACCGAGCGCGCGATGCAGCTACGCATGGCGGCATCGTTGTGCAGGTCGATCACCTGCTGCACGTCATGCGCGGTGGAAAGGGCGGCGTGGGGCCGCAGGATGACCTGCGTGAAGGAAAATGACCCGTCCTCGAACTCCTCCAGAATGCCCTCGGCATGGTCGGCATAGGACAGGATGCCGATTCCCATTGCCGTGCACAGATGGATGAACCAGAGCTGGTGGTCCGCGCACAGCGCGCCGAGCAGCAGTTTCTCGGGGTTCCATTTCTGGGAGTCGCCGCGAAAGGCGGGGGAGGCCGAGCCGTCAATGACCGGCCGGCCCGTGCAGTGCAGTTCGTAGCTGCGTTGATGATGGGCCTGCCGGGAAGCCCCGTCATGTTCGCCGCTTCCGGTCCATAAAAGGGAGACCTGATAACGGTGTGTTCTATCCGGCATCGAGCGCTATATCCTGAATTGTCCGTACTGGAATCGGACCTTAGCAGACAAGTGTGACCGTCACACGTAATCCATGCGGGTGCCGGTTGCCTAGCCGGATATCGCCGCCAAGCCCCCAGATAATATTGCGCGATATGGACAGGCCAAGCCCCGTGCCACCGGTTTCGCGGTTGCGGCTCTGTTCGGCGCGCACGAAGGGGTCGAACATGCGCTCGAGGTCCTCGGTAGGCAGGCCGGGGCCATCATCCTCGATCAGGATGGTCACGGTGGATTCCGCGCCGTTTTCACCCGCGCCCTGATGGGGCGGCAGCAGCACGATCCGCACGCCGCCGCCATATTTTATGGCGTTGGTGACAAAGTTGCTCAATGCGCGCTTGAGCGCCATGGGCCGCGCGCGCACCAGCACGTCGGGCATTTCCGATGAAAATGCGATGTTGTCAGCCGCATCGAGATAGGTTTCCGCGGCTTCATCGGCAATGGTCTGGAGGAGGGCCGTCAGGTTGACCTGCCCCATCGGCTCGCGCTGCGAGGCGTCGCGGCCAAAGGCCAGGGTGGCGGCCACCATGGCCTCGAGTTCATCAAGGTCGCCGAGCATCTTGGCCCGCATCTCGTCATCCACGATGAATTCGGCGCGCAGCTTCAGGCGCGTGATCGGCGTGCGCAGGTCATGGCCGATGGCGGTCAGCATCAGCGTGCGGTCGGTCAGGTAGCGGCGGATGCGGTGCGCCATGGTGTTGAAGGCATGGGCGGCGCGCGCCACCTCGCTGGGTCCATCCTCGGGCATGGGGGGCGCGTTGACGTTGCGGCCAAGTTCCTCGGCGGCGGCGCCAAGCGTGCTGACGGGCGCGATCAGCCTGCGCACGCCCCACAGGATCAGGACGCCGCCCGCGAAGGTCATGATGAGGAAGGCGATGGGGAAGGTGGGCGAGCGGAACGGGCTGGGCCGGGGCAGGATGTAATGGATCGTGACCCACCGCCGCTCATCGGGCAGCAGGAAGGCGACAGCCCGCCTGCGCCCCGATGTGGGCGTGATCAGCACCTGCTCGGGGCGCATCGATTGCGGCAGCGGCCCCATGCCGGGGTCGTTTTCGGGGCCGAATCCATGCGGGCCGCCGGGGCTGTCGGGGCCAAAGGGGCCACCCGGCCCGTGCGGGCCGCCGTGGCTGAAGGGCACCGGGCCCACGTCATCGGACATGTGGACGCCATTCCACTCACCCGGCGGCATGTGGTGCTGGGGGTGGGGCGGCAGCGCCATGGCGTTGATCATGTCCGGCTCGGGGCCGGGGGTCAGCGTGATGTGCACGCTCTCGGGCAGGTGCAGGGCCGCAAGCTCGCGGTCACGGTCCGAGGGCGCGGTCTCCACGATGGCGCGGTAATAGGTGAACATCTTGCTGCGCGCGCGCTCATAGATCATGCGCTGGTCGAAATCGAACCGGTCGAGCGCGTGGATGGTCAGCCCGATGATCTGGATGATGCCCAGGCCGCCGATCAGCAGCAGCGTGGTGCGCGCGGCCAGTGACTGCGGCAGGAGGCGACGCCACAGGCGCGGCCACGCGCCCGGCGGTTTTTCCGCCGGTGGGGGCGCTGACAGGAAGGAGGAACCGGGGTGCGGCTGCATGGGGCGGGTCAGGTGCGCTCGACCTCGGCCGCGAGCACGTAGCCCCCGCCGCGCACCGTCTTGATCAGTTGCGCGTTGCGGCCGTTATCTTCAAGCTTGCGGCGCAGGCGGCTGATGGCCACGTCGATGGCGCGGTCGAACGGGCCGGCCTGCCGCCCGCGCAGCAGGTCGAACAGCATGTCGCGAGTCATGACCCGGTTGGCGCGGTCGAGCAGGGCGAGCAACAGGTCGTATTCGCCGCCGGTCAGCGGCACTTCCACCCCTTCGGGGTTGTGCAGCCGCCGCCGCCCGGTATCGAGCGACCAGCCCGCAAAGCGCAGCGTGTGCAGCACCGGCACGCTGCGCGGGTCGGGCGTGTCGCTTGCGCGGCGCAGCACGGCGCGGATGCGCGCCAGCAGTTCACGCGGGTTGAAGGGCTTGGGCACGTAGTCATCCGCGCCAAGTTCAAGGCCGATGATGCGGTCGGTATCATCGCCCATGGCGGTCAGCATCACGATGGGCACGTTGGCCTGCGTGCGCAGCCAGCGCGAGATGTCCAGCCCGCTCTCGCCTGGCAGCATGAGGTCGAGGATGACGAGCTGGTAATGCCCTTCCCCCCACCGGCGGCGGGCTTCCTGCCCGTCACGCGCGGTGGTGACGCGCAGTTCGTTGCGTTCGAGGAAGCGTGCCAGCAGGTCACGGATCTCGCGGTCATCATCGATGATGAGGATATGCGGCAGCGGGTTCATGCGCTGATCCTACACCATGGCGCAGCGGCCCGCATCCGGTGTTTCACTCCGTTTCAATGGCCGTGACAGCAGGGTGTTCAGGCCAGCCAGGATGGCACGGGCAGGTTTTTGCCGCGCAGGAATTCCGGGTTGAACAGCTTGGACTGGTAGCGCGCGCCCCCATCGCACAGGATGGTGACAATGCGGTGCCCCGGCCCCATGGCGCGGGCCACGCGGATGGCGGCGGCGATGTTGATGCCCGCCGACCCGCCAACCGAAAGCCCTTCATGGATCAGCAGGCTGTAGATCTGCTCCAGCGCCTCGGGGTCGGGGATGCGCACGGCATCATCGAAATGCAGCCCCTCGAGGTTGCCGGTCACGCGGGACTGGCCGATGCCTTCGGTCACGGAAGACCCGCTGACCGAAAGGTCACCCGACTTCACCCAGCCATACAGGCCCGAGCCTTCGGGGTCGGCCAGCACGATGCGCGGGCGCGCGACACCGGCCTTGCGGGCTTCATCCTCCAGCCCCAGCGTCACCCCCGCCAGCGTGCCGCCGGTGCCGCATGAGCAGGTGAAGGCATCGAGTTTTCCGCCCATCTGCTGCCAGATCTCGGGGGCGGTGGTGTGGCGGTGGCCTTCGCGGTTGGCGGTATTGTCGAACTGGTTGGCCCATACGCCGCCGGTTTCCTCGGCCAGGCGGCGCGACACATGCACGTAATTGCCCGGATCACGGAAGGGTTTGGCGGGCACGAGGCGCAGGTCGGCGCCGATCATGCGCAGGAAGTCGATCTTCTCGCGGCTCTGGGTCTCGGGCATGACGATGATGGAGCGGTAGCCGCGCGCATTGGCCACGAGGGTGAGGCCAATGCCGGTATTGCCGGCCGTGCCCTCGACAATCGTGCCGCCGGGCCTGAGCGTGCCGCGGCGTTCGGCATCATCAATGATGGCCAGCGCCGCGCGGTCCTTGACCGAGCCGCCGGGGTTCATGAACTCCGCCTTGCCGTAGATCTCGCACCCCGTGATGTCCGACGCATGGCGCAGGCGGATCAGCGGCGTATGGCCGATGGCTGCGGGCATGTCAGCACTAGGGGAGGAGACGGGATTTGCACTTTCGGCCATAAGGCAGCACCTTCGCTTGATCTGGGTCGTACCATGCGGCACGGCAGGCCGGGTGGTGGCCATGCAGTGCCTGTTGCATCCTTACTATCAGGAATGGGGCAGGGCTGGCATATCCCCGCCGCACAGGTTTTTCCAGCCGAAAGGAAACATGATGATTGACGATATCTCGCCCGCCGCCGCGTGGGCTGCGGTCAGTGGCCGCCCCAACGCCCATCTGGTGGATGTACGTACCCCCATGGAATGGGAACATATTGGCGTGCCTGACCTTTCGGGTACTGGGCGCGAACTGGTGCGCGATAGCTGGCAGCTCCCGCCCGCGGGCCAGGTCAACCCGGACTTCCTGACCACGCTGGAAAAGGCCGGGATCGGCAAGACCGACGAGATCTATTTCATCTGCCGCTCCGGCGCGCGCAGCATGGCTGCTGCCCATGCGGCGTATGACGCGGGCTATCACAATGTTTTTAACGTAGCCGACGGATTCGAGGGGCCGGAAGACGCCACTGGCAGCCGTGGCCGCCTTGCGGGCTGGCAGGCATCCGAACTGCCATGGACGCGCGGCTGAGTGACCGGGCTCCATTTATAAAAGTTGTTGGATGCCGCCTTTTTGCAAAAAGGCGGCGTTCTTTTTGAAGCTTTTTGAAAAAAGCCTCACCAAAAACTTTTACAGTTGAAAGCCTGCCTTACTGGTCGGCCTGCGGCTCGCGGTCCGCATCGTAATGCACCTGCAGCACCACGCACCAAGGGTAGCGGGAGTCGAGGCTCTGGCCATGACTGTCGGTCAGGCGGCCATTGGGGCCTACGGGCACATGGGTCAGGGCCACGGCGTCATCGATATTGCCGCCAATGATGCTGATTTCGTGGCCAAAGGGGGCATCATCATGCGGTCCGGCCACCACGATGCCGCAATGCGCGGGAAAGCCCTGCGGTGTGGGCAGGTCACGAAAGCGCACCGACTTGCTCGCCCCGCGCCCCACGCAGATCAGGTCACCCATCCTGGGCGCATAACGGGCGGGATTGCGGGCCTTGACGCCCTTTTCCTGCCCTGATGCGGCGGCGTTGATATAGGTGGCGTGGTTGGGCGAATAGGCGAAGCGGTCATTCGCACCCGCCACCCGCATCACATACGATATGAACGCTGCCGACCACGCATAATAGCCATCATGCACGAAATCGGTGATGTGGCCGTTCGCATCATGCTTGCCATCCCATGAGGATTCGGTCTCGGCGGGGTCCTGGCCAATCCACCAGTATTCGCCCACGCGCTGCCACAATCCGGCCGTGCGTTCGGGCTTGACCACCGGGGTGGTCGGCTCGGGGCGCTGCAGCGGGTCGTCATCACTGACCGGCTGGCCGAACAGCCGCCATTCGCGCAGCGCAATCGCCACCACGTCCTGCCGGTTGAAGGGCTCGTAGTTGCGCGTGGCGAAATCGGGCACATGGGTGTTGACCGCCAGCGGCCCGGCCCCGTTGGCATACTGCGCGACCGGGGTGGTGGCCCGATGGGCCTGATTGGCCGGAGTATGCGCGCACGCAGCCAGCACGAGCAGGGGGGCGAGCAGGACTGTCTTGCGCAAGGGGCACTCCGTAACAGGTCATATGCCTTTACCCATACGGCGCGGACCGGCCTTGCGGAAGGGGTGCGCCCCTTTCCAGCCCGAAAAAGAACGCAACGCCGCCACGCGCCGGGTGTTGTGCAGGGCACGCGGGCATGCATGCCGCCGCTTCGTGGGGGTGGGTAACGCCGCGTGTCGTGTCGTGGCACACTCTTCAGTCTGGCGGTCACGCCATCGCCACGACCGTTTTACTTCAAGGGAGAGCACTTCATGACGCAGGCGCCTGTTACGGAAACCATCCAGATCCGGGGGCTCAGGCAGCCCGTCTCGCGCATTGCGCTGGGCACATGGGCCATTGGCGGGTGGATGTGGGGCGGCCCGGATGACCGCAATGCCATCGCCACCATCCACGAAGCCCTCGATGTAGGCATAACGCTGGTTGATACCGCGCCCGTGTATGGTTTTGGCCATTCGGAAGAGATCGTGGGCCAGGCCCTGGTTGGGCGGCGCGACAAGGTGGCCATCGCCACCAAGGTGGGGCTTGACTGGAAGGATGACCACAAGCCCTTCCGCAATTCATCACCCGCGCGCATCCGCAAGGAAATCGAGGATTCGCTGCGCCGCCTGCGCACTGACTACATCGACCTCTATCAGGTGCACTGGCCCGATTCTTCGGTGCCGATGGAAGAAACCGCCCGCACGCTCGAGGCCCTGGTGCGCGAAGGCAAGGTGCTGGCGCTGGGGGTGAGCAATTTCTCCATTGCCCAGATGGAGGCATTCAGGCAGTTCGCGCCGCTCTGTGCCGTGCAGCCGCCCTACAACCTGTTCGAGCGCGCGATGGAGCACGACATCCTGCCCTATGCCCGCCAGCACGATCTGGCCATTCTCGCCTATGGCCCGCTGTGCCGTGGACTGCTGTCAGGCAAGATGACGGCACAGACGAAATTCGGCGCCGATGACCTGCGCAGCGCCGACCCCAAATTCCAGCCGCCCCGTTTTGCCCATTACCTGCAGGCCGTGCGCGAGTTGCAGGACTTCGCCCGTGAAAAGCATGGGAAGTCGCTGCTCGCGCTGGCCATACGCTGGGTGCTGGACCAGGGGCCGACCATTGCCCTGTGGGGCGCGCGCCGCCCCGACCAGATCGCCGCCGTGGCCGATGCAATGGGCTGGCACCTGAGCGCTGATGACCGGCGCGAGATCGATGCGATCCTGGCGCGCTGCATTCCCGACCCGGTTGGCCCCGGCTTCATGGCGCCTCCGGGCGCCTGACGGGCGCTGCCCCGTGCCCTGCTGCGCTGACGGCAGGGCTCAGGGGTCGACCGATGCCCCCACGTTGGTGCTGTAGCGGGTTTTCCATGCCCCGGCCTCGACCATGCATTCGGCGTAAAAGCCCATATGCCCCGACCCGACCCATGTCTGGGCGGAGCCGCTGTTCCCGCTAGCGGCGGCTCCAACGCCAGCCTTGCTCTGGCATCGCTGCGACGCCGCGACGTAAAGGGGGTCCTTTTCGCTGACGGCAGGAATGAAACCGCTGATATCGCCATAGGGCGAGTTACCGTGCGGGTGGTGTTCGCGCACGTTGAAGTGGTGCGAGCGGGCCTGTGCGCCCGCCACCCCGACGGTGCCGAGGCACAGGCAGGCCAGCAGGATACGGATACGCAGCAGCATGGGGCGGTTCCTCTTGCAGTTTCGGTCTGTCGGGGGCGGGGTAGAGGCTCTTTTATCAGTCTGTCAGGGCGGGTGTCATGCATCCCGTTTCAGGCAGGGCTGCGCCATCATGGGTGCTGGCATGCGGCAGGCCATCGGGGCGGGGCAGGGAGCGGGCCTCGATCTGGAGTTCCTGCTCGATGAAATCAAGCTCCTGATTGATGGTCAGCTCGGTCTCGTCATTGATGAGTTTCTGCACCACGCGCATGTGCAGGCGTTCGCGCATGTGGCGGATGAGGCGGAAGCGCAGCGCGAGTTCGGTCCGCTTTTCACGGATGGCGGTGGCGCGGATGCTGGCTTCCGCCGCGCGGGAATTGTCCAGCCTGCGCAGCGTGTCCTGGTATTCGTGCAGCAGGCGGCCAATGGCTTCCTGCTTGAGATCCACGCTTTCCGAGCCATCGGGCATGGTGTCGAGTTCCTGCTGCGCCAGCACGGCCTGCTCGGCATGCAGGGCCTCGATGGCGGTCTGCGCCAGTTCTATGCGCATCATGTCCAGTTCGTGCAGGCTGGGGTCGTCCTCATCGGTGCTCATGCCGTGCAGCAGCGGCGGAATGGCCACGCTTGCCAGTACCAGCGAGCAGATGATCACGCCCGCCGCCAGTGTTACCAGCAGGTCGCGGCCCGGAAAGCCCGGTCCCGCCAGCGTTGCCACCGGCAGCGACAGCACGGCCGCCAGCGTAATGGCCCCGCGCGTGCCCGCCACGGTCATGAGCAGCACGTTGCGCGCGGACGGGATGACCGTGTTGCGGTGGCGCAGATGGGCGAACAGCCGCCGGGCGGAAATGGAAATCCAGATCCATGCGAAGCGGATCAGGCTCATCATGAGCTGGATGCCCACGATGGCCAGGATCAGGAACCATGGCGAGATGCCGCCCGCGCGCGCAATGGCGGCGCCCCCGCTCACCAGATCAGGCAGTTGCAGCCCCAGCAGCAGGAAGATCACGGCATTGAACGTGAAGTTCACCATGTCCCACACCGTGGTGGCCTTGAGGCGGGTTTCGGTGCGGGCCTCGTTCATCACGCCGGTGAACTTGACCGTCATGCCGCCGGCCACGGCGGCGAGGATGCCCGAGCACTGCACCGCATCGGCCAGCAGGTAGATGCCAAAGGGCAGCATCATGGCCAGCGTGATGTGGGTGGGCGGGTCGTCATAGCCGCGCACCAGCAGCATGTGCTCCGCCCGGCATGCCGCCCACGCCACCACGATGCCGATCACGATGCCGCCCGTCGCCATGAAGATGAAGCTGCCCAGCGCCTGCTGGAACGAGAACAGCCCCGTCATGGCCGCCGCCACCGCGAACTTGAAGCATACCAACCCCGAGGCATCGTTGAGCAGCGCCTCGCCATGCAGGATGTGCACCACGCGCGCGGGCGCGCGCCCGCCCTCGATCATGCTGCCCACCGAGACCGCATCGGTGGGCGACATGACGGCGGCGAGCGCGAAGGCCGCGGGCAGCATGATGGGCGGAATGAGCCAGTGGATGAAGTAGCCGCACGCCAGCGTGGTGAACACCACAAGCCCCAGCGCCATCATGACGATGATGTTGCGCAGCTCGCCAAACTCGCGCATCGGCATGCGGTAGGCATCGGCATAGAGCAGTGGCGGAATGAACAGCAGCAGGAACATGTCGGGGTCGAAGCCGATATTCAGTCCCGCAAGGGCCGCTATGGCCCCCACTGCAATCTGGATCAGGGGCAGGGGCACGGGAATGCGCCCCACGCGCGAAATCAGGCTGCTGATCCCGGTAACGGTCAGTAATGCAAGGGTGATGAAAACGGCATGCATCTGGCGTGGTCTTTTTTATAGTTCTATTGCATTGTGGAAATACTTCATTTTTGCATGAATTAAAAATACAAAAGATGTTATTTTGAAGTTCCTGTTGTGTTATTTTCTTCTGCCAGCCATGCGTGGATCGAAGATTTCCTCACCCTTCATTGACCCTGCCTGCCCCACTTCCCATTATTGAAGCATGAAGGGCCGCAAGGCTGTATTGATGGTGTTCAGGGGGCAGGGGCGTGGCGCATGGCCGGGCTGGCCCATTCCTGACGGAGGGATGATTTTTAAGTGAGCAAGGATCCATACGAAGTACTCGGCCTGACGCGCACGGCCAGCCAGGATGATATCCGCAAGGCCTACCGCAAGCTGGCCAAGAAGTACCACCCTGACCTCAACCCCGGCGACAAGGTGGCCGAGGAACGCTTCAAGGCCATCGGGGCGGCCAACGCCCTGCTGTCCGATGAGGCGCAGCGCGCGCGCTATGACCGCGGCGAGATTGATGAAACCGGGCAGGAAAAAGGCTTCGGCTTTGGCGGTGGCGGCGGTTACCGCGACCATGCCGAAGGGCCGCAGGGCTTCCATTACGGTGGCGGCCAGTTCTCGGAAGAGGATCTTGGCGACATCTTCGGCATGTTCGGTGGTGGCGGCGGTGGCTTCCGCCGCAGGCCGCAGGGGCCGATGAAGGGGGCGGACCGGCAGTATGCCCTGACCGTAAGCTTCCTTGCATCCGTCAATGGCGGCACGGAGCGGATTACGCTGCCCGGCGGCACGCAGCTTGACGTGAAGATCCCCCCCGGCATTACCGATGGCCAGGTCATGCGCCTGCGCGGCAAGGGTGATCCGGGGCAGCAGGGCGGCCCTGCGGGCGATGCGCTGATTACCATCACCGTGGCGCCCGACAGCACCTACACGCGTGATGGCAATGACATCCGCATGTCGCTGCCGGTGGACCTGAAAACGGCGGTTCTTGGCGGCAGCATCACCATCCCCACGCCCGCGGGGTCGGTGAAGATGAACGTGCCCGCCCATTCCGACAGCGGTAGCGTGCTGCGCCTGCGCGGGCGCGGGGTCAAGGCGCATGGCAAGACCGAGGCGGGCAACCTGTATGTCAAGCTGGTCGTGACACTGGGCAAGATTGACCCGGCGCTGGAGGAATTCCTGCGCAATGACACGGCAGCCGGGAAGGCGGAGCCTGCGGAGGACAAGAAAGCATGATTACGATCGAGACCCTGTGCCTGCGCATCGGCAACGTGCCGCAGCAGGACGTGCAGGCATGGATCGACAGCGACTGGCTGCGGCCCGAGGGCGCGCCGGGGCATTATCTGTTCCGCGAGATTGACGAGGCGCGGGCTCGGCTGATCATCGAACTGCGCGATGACATGGGCATAAATGACGAAGGCATGCCGGTGGTGCTCTCGCTGCTAGACCAGCTTTACGCCGCCCGCCGCCAGATGCTGCGCCTGCGCGAGGCGATCAGCATCCCGCGTGAAAACGAACTGCGTTCACGCCTGCGCGGCCTGCTGACCAGCGCGCAGGACTGACACCACCAGCCCCCGTGAGCGCATCCGGCCACGGGGGTTTTTTTCTGGCTCAGTCCGCGCGGCTGAGCGGCAGGTCCAGCTTCTGGCCCGGCTTGGCGCCCTGCATCTGCAGGTCGGCGGCATTGGGCGAGGTCAGGCGGAAGACGGTGCGCGGGTCGTCATTGACCGAGCGCAGCGAGGTATCATCCTGCACCTTCAGTTCGATGGTGCGGCCCGTCAGCCCCGTGATCTTGCCCAGCGAATTCGGCAGCTTCAGGTAAAGCCGCGCCGCAGGTCCAAGCGCCTTGTTGGCGGTGATGGTGACGGGCTGGAGGCCAAGCGCCGTCCACTCGCCCGTATAGGCGCCGGGGCCATAGGGGGGCTTGGGGTCGGGCTGGTCAGCGCGGGCTATGCCAGCACCCGCGAGCACGCCGGTCAGGCCCAGGGCTGCAATCGCCATGTGGAGGGGTTTCATCATCGGGTCATCCTGCCTGTTCATTGACCGTTCACAATGCAGGCGGGGCGCGGGCAGGGCAAGCCGCAAGCCCCGTGGGGCGGCCCTGCAACCCGTGCCGTGCCATATATTTTACATATGGAAATACCCTTGAATATATATTGGACGTACTGAACGGCGTGCCGCACCATCATCGTGCCATCTACACATGATCGGGAAGCAGGCCGTGCTACTGCGCCGCCGCCCCGTTGCAGGAGACCCAGGTCTTGAAGCTGAAATGCTACTCGGTAGGCGATATCGATACCCGCTCCAGCGCCGCTGACGCGACGGGTGTGCGTCCGCGCATGAACCGCCTGTACCAGACCTCCACCATGGCCGCGCTGCTCGATGCCGTCTATGATGGGGAAACCACGCTTGACGAACTGCTGCAGCACGGCAATTTCGGCCTTGGCACGTTCAACGCGCTCGATGGCGAGATGATCGTCAATGACAGCGTCATCCACCAGTTCCGCGCCGACGGGCAGGCCGGCCGCGTGCCCGGCGACCTCAAGACCCCGTTCGCCTGCGTCACCTTCTTCAACCCGGAGAAGGAGTACATGATCGACACGGCCCAGGACAAGGAAGGCTTCGAGGCGATTGTCGACCGTCTGGTCAACAACCCCAACCTGTTTGCCGCCGTGCGCTTTACCGGCCTGTTCGAGCGCGTCGAGACCCGCACCGTGTTCTGCCAGTGCCACCCGTACCCGCCCATGCTCGAGGTGGTCAGCCGCCAGCCGACCATGCAGCTTGGCGCGGCCACCGGCACCATGCTCGGCTTCCGCACGCCGGGCTACATGCAGGGCGTGAACGTGGCGGGCTATCACCTGCACTTCCTGACCGAAGACGGGCGCCGTGGCGGCCACCTGACCGATTACGCCGTGCTCAAGGGCAGGCTGGAGGTGGGCATCATCTCCGATGTCGAGATCCAGTTGCCCCGCACCGAGCAGTTCGCGAAGGCCAATCTTTCACCCGAGAACATTCACGAGGCCATTCGCGTGGCCGAGGGCGGTTGAGGGGGCAGCCCCTCCCGTCACTTCCCTGCCCGGCGGCCAAGGCTGCGGCACATAATCTTTCAGGATAGCTGGAACAATGACTGACAAGACCCAATCGGCCGCGCCTGAGTGCGGGGCGGACATGATCGTGCGCAACCTCGTGGCGCACGGCACGACCCACGTATTCGGCATTCCCGGTGCCAAGGTGGACCGCCTGTTCGACGCGCTGGTTGACAGCCCGATCGAGACGGTGGTGACCCGCCATGAGCAGAATGCCGCCTTCATTGCCGGTGGCATTGGCCGTCTGACCAGCAAGGCGGGCGTTGCCATCGCAACATCCGGCCCCGGCGCCTCGAACTTCGTGACCGGCCTCGCCACCGCCAACTCCGAAGGCGACCCGGTGCTGGCCATTGGTGGCGCGGTGAAGCTGGCTGACCGCCTCAAGCTGACCCACCAGAGCATGGATACGGTGGCCCTGTTCCAGCCTATTACCAAATACAGCGCGGAAATCACCTCGCCTGCCGCCGTGTCGGAATCCATCGCCAACGCGCTGCGCTTTGCCGAGAGCGGCCGCCCTGGCGCCGCCTTTGTCAGCACGCCGATGGATATCCTGTCCATGCCGGCGGAAGGCAAGGTGCTGGCCGGGCGCGAACTGCCCAAAAATGGCGCGGCCCCGGCCGAGGCCATCAACGAGGCACTCGGTCTGATCCGCAAGGCGCAGCGCCCGGTCATCCTGCTCGGCCTGTTGGCCAGCCGTCCCGACGTGTCCGATGCGGTGCGCGCGCTGGTGGCGACTACGGGCGTGCCGGTCATTGGCACCTATCAGGCTGCCGGTGCGGTATCGCAGGAACTGTCCGACCGCTTTGGCGGCCGCGTGGGCCTGTTCCGCAACCAGCCGGGCGACCAGTTGCTGCATGAGGCCGATCTCGTGATCTCGATCGGCTACAACCCGATCGAATATGATCCGTGGCTATGGAATGTCGATAACGGCCGCAAGATCGTGCATGTCGATGTCGTCGCCGCCGAGCTTGACACGCATTATGACCCGGCTGTCGAGCTGATTGGCGATATCGCAGCGTCGATCAAGGCGCTGGCGGCACAGGCTGGCAAGCTTGCGCGCGCGCCGCAGCTTGAAGAGATCCTGAGCCAGTATCACGCCACCCGTCTTGCCGCGCTGTCGGGCGCGCGCAGCACGTCCAACACCGCCGTCCACCCGCTGCAGATCGTGCGTGAGCTTGAGCAGTTCGTGACCCCGGACGTGACGATGTGCCTCGACATGGGCACCTTCCACATCTGGCTGGCGCGTTACCTGCTGTCCTTCCGCGCGCGCCAGATGCTGATCAGCAACGGCCAGCAGACCATGGGCGTGGGCCTGCCGTGGGGCATTGCCGCAAGCCTGGTCAATCCGGGGCAGAAGGTCATCTCGATCTCGGGCGATGGCGGGTTCATGATGTCGTGCATGGAGCTGGAAACGGCGGTGCGGCTGAAGTGCAACCTCATCCACATGGTCTGGGTCGATCAGGCCTACAACATGGTCGAGATGCAGGAGAAGAAGAAGTACGGTCGCGGCTCTGGCGTGGATTTCGGGCCGATCGACTTCGCCATGTTCGCCCGCTCGTGCGGCGCGCACGGCATTGCCGTCCATTCCGCCGATGGCGTGGCGGGCGCCCTGCGCGAGGCCATGGACATTGAAGGCCCGGTCGTGATTTCGGTGCCGGTGGATTACTCGCAGAACCATCTGCTCATGAAGCCGCTGGCAACCCTTGGCGAGACCTCGGCCGCGGCGTAAAACCCGGCCCGGCGTATTTCAAACCGGCCCGCCACGCCCTGACCGGCGGGCGGGCCGTTCTGTTTGGGCATGCGACATCAGCATTTTATGCGCACGTCGCCCGATGCGGAACATGCCAGACTACAAAACATCATTTCACGAATGCCCCCAGGCCGTGACAGGCATGCGGGCGTGAGGGAATGCACCGAGGAAAAGTAAAAATGCTGAAAGCGGCACAGGACATGGCATCCACAACGGGCGCGCAACTGGTTACGGAACTCCAGCAGATCGTGGGCAACCACCATGTGCTGACCGAGGATGGGGCGACCCTTCCTTACAGGCGGGGGTTCCGTTTTGGTGAGGGGCGCGCTCTTGCGGTCGTCATGCCCGGCTCGCTCGTGGAGCAGTGGCGCGTGTTGCAGGCCTGCGTGAAGGCAGGCGTGATCGTGATCATGCAGGCGGCCAATACCGGGCTGACCGGCGGCTCCACGCCCGATGGCAACACCTATGACCGTGATATCGTGATCGTGCACAGCATGCGCATGCGCACGATTCACCTCATTGGTGGCGGCAAGCAGGTGGTGTGCCTGCCCGGTGCCACGCTTGACCAGCTCGAGACCATGCTCAAGCCCATCGGGCGCGAGCCGCATTCGGTCATTGGCTCATCATGCATCGGCGCTTCGGTGTTTGGCGGGGTCAGCAACAATTCGGGTGGCGCGCTGGTGCGCCGTGGCCCGGCCTATACCGACATGGCGCTGTTCGCCCAGGTCTCGCCGCAGGGTGAGCTGCAACTCGTCAACCACCTTGGCATCGAACTCGGCGCCGACCCCGAGGAAATTCTCAAACGCGCGGAGGAAGGCAACTTCCCCGATGCCAGCATCAACTGGCAGGCTGGCCGCGGACATGATGATGGCTACGCCACCCATGTGCGCGACGTGAACGCCGATACGCCCGCCCGCTTCAACGCCGACCTGCAGCGCCTGCACGAAGGGGCAGGCTGTGCGGGCAAGCTCGGCCTGTTTGCCGTGCGGCTTGACACGTTCGAGGCGGAAAAGGACCCGGTCGTCTTCTACATGGGCACCAACCAGACCGATGTGCTTGAAGATGTGCGCCGGCATATCCTGTCGGAATTCAAGGAACTGCCGATCGCAGGCGAATACCTGCACCGCGATGCGTTCAACGTTGCCGAGAAATACGGCAAGGACACCTTCGTCATCATCCGCATGATCGGCACCAGCCGCCTGCCCGCCATGTTCGCCATGAAAAATGCGTTCGACCGACTGGCCGATAAAATCGGGTTCCTGCCCAAGCATTTCAGCGACCGGTTCATGCAGTTCATGAGCAACTTCTTTCCGCAGCACCTGCCCGCGCGCATGCGGGACTATCGCGACCGCTTCGAGCATCATCTCATGCTCAAGGTCAGCGCCTCGGGCGCGCAGGAGGCGCGTGACTTCCTCAAAAGCCATTTCGCCACGCATGAAGGCGAATTCTTCGAATGCACGCCCGATGAAGGGGCCAAGGCCTTCCTGCACCGCTTTGCAGCCGCGGGCGCTGCCGTGCGTTACCGCAATGTCCATACCGACACGACCGAAAACATCGTGGCGCTTGACGTGGCGCTGCGCCGTAACGACCGCGAGTGGTTCGAGGTGCTGCCCAAGGACATCGAGGACGAGATCATCGTCAAGCTGTACTACGGCCATTTCCTGTGCCACGTGATGCATCAGGATTACGTGGTGCGTAAGGGTTATGACTGTATCGCGCTCGAGCACCGCATGCTGCCTGGCCTGGACAGGCGCGGCGCGCGCTATCCGGCGGAGCATAATTTCGGTCATCTCTATCAGGCGCCCGAGGACGTGCTGGCCCATTACCGCCAGCTTGATCCGTGCAACTGTTTCAACCCCGGCATTGGTCAGGCGACCAAGCGCCGGAACTGGGTTGCCGAAAGCGTAGGGTAAGGCGCGAACAGCCTTACCATGCTTTTGGCATGATGGCCCGGCTGCGGGCCATTCATGTGGATCCTCCCCCCGATGGGGGAGGGGCGCGGCCTGCCGCGCCCGCCACGCAAGGGAAGGAAAGTTGTCATAATGACATATACAGTTGGCCATTACCTTGGTGAACGCCTGGCGCAGATCGGGCTCAAGGATCATTTCGCGGTTGCGGGTGACTACAACCTCGTCCTGCTCGACCAGCTTCTTGAAATCGAGGGTCTGCGCCAGGTCTATTGCTGTAACGAACTGAACTGCGGCTTCAGCGCCGAAGGCTATGCCCGCGCCAATGGGGCGGGTGCTGCGGTTGTCACCTTCAGCGTGGGCGCTCTGTCAGCACTCAACGCCATTGGCGGCGCTTATGCGGAGAACCTGCCGGTCATCCTGATTTCGGGCGCGCCCAATTCAAACGACCACGGCAGCGGGCATATCCTGCACCACACCACCGGCACGCCGGATTATGGCTACCAGCTTGAAATTGCAAAGCGCCTGACCTGTGCGGCGGTGTCCATCACCGCGGCCGAGCATGCGCCGGTGCAGATCGACCACGCCATCCGCACGGCGCTGCGCGAGAAGAAGCCCGCCTATATCGAGATTGCGTGTAACGTTGCCTCCCAGCCCTGCTCGCGCCCCGGCCCGGTCAGCGCCATCCTGGCCGATGTGCCGTCCGACCCCGCCACGTTGAAAGTGGCAGTTGATGCGCTGGCCCGTTTCCTTGATGCCCGCAAGAAGCCTATCATTCTGGTTGGCAGCCGCCTGCGGGCCGCGGGCTGCGAGGAAGCGGCCATCCGCCTGGCCGATGCGCTGGGCTGCGCCGTGGTGAGCATGGCGGCGGCCAAGAGCTTCTTCCACGAGGATCATCCGGCCTATGCCGGCACCTACTGGGGCGATGTGAGCAGCCCCGGCGCGCAGCAGATCTTTGACTGGGCGGATGGCGTGCTGTGCCTGACCCCGGTGTTCAATGACTACTCCACCGTTGGCTGGACCGCGTGGCCCAAGGGCGACAACGTGGCGCTGATGGAGGCGCGGCATATCGAGGCGGCAGGCACCACCTATGATGGCGTGCATCTGCGCGACGTGATCGATGCGCTGATCGCCCGCATCAAGGGCCAGCCCAAAAAGGATGCGACGCTGGTTGAATACAACCGCATCAAGACCCCCGTGGCCCCGATGGTACCTGCCGCCCCCGATGCCCCGCTGGTGCGCGCCGAGATGGCGCGCCAGATCCAGGCGCTGCTGACATCGAACACCTCGGTCATCGCCGAGACGGGCGATTCGTGGTTCAACGCCATGCAGATGAAGCTGCCGCGTGGCGCGCGCGTGGAACTGGAGATGCAGTGGGGCCATATCGGCTGGTCCGTGCCCGCCACCTTCGGTTACGCCGTGGCCGAGCCGGAGCGGCGCATCATCGCCATGATCGGCGATGGTTCCTTCCAGTTGACCGCGCAGGAAGTGGCCCAGATGGTGCGGCTCAAGCTGCCGGTCATCATCTTCCTGGTCAATAACCGCGGCTACACCATCGAAGTCCAGATTCATGACGGCCCTTACAACAACGTCAAGAACTGGGATTATGCCGGGCTGATGAAGGTGTTCAACGCCGAGGACGGCCACGGACTGGGCTTCCGCGCCACCACGGGTGCGGAGATGGAAAAGGCGATTGCCGCAGCCCTCGCCAACAAGGAAGGCCCGACCCTGATCGAATGCCAGATCGACCGTGATGACTGCACGAGCGACCTGATCTCGTGGGGGCGGCGCGTTGCGGCTGCCAATGCCCGGCCGCCTGCCGCGCGCTGAAACATGCACGCCGTCATGGCCTGAAAGCGGGGGGTGCCTACGGGCGCCCCCTTGCTGTATGGGCCATGCATCAACTGCAAAAGGATGGCTGACATGACCGGACAGACCGGCCCGCGCGTGGGCTGTGGCGCTGCCATTATTGATGGGGAAGGGCGCATCCTGCTGCTCAGGCGCCTGCGTCCGCCGCAGGCGGGGTGCTGGGGCCTGCCCGGCGGCAAGGTGGATGCAAACGAGACGACCTGCCAGGCAATGGCCCGCGAAATTGAGGAGGAAGTGGGGTTGCGTGTAGAGGCCCCGGAATTTTTATGCCTGGTGGAGGAACGCGACACCACGGCGGGGCATTTCTGGGTTTCCCCGGTTTATCTGGTTACGTCCTGGCAGGGTGAGCCGCGGCTGATGGAGCCGGACAAACATGAGGGGCCGCGCTGGTTCGCGCGCGATGCCCTGCCGGAAAACCTGACAACCCCCACCCGTTACGCGGTGGAGGAACTGGCACTTCGGGCAACCCTGAATTGTAAAAAATGACAAAGTTTGATTTTTGTCGTGGTTGCCGGGCGCTATTCGGTCTCAGATAGGCGAAGGATCAGGACGGATCGGTTGCCGTGTCGAGCGTGCGGGCATAATCGAGCAGCGCGCGGCGGTGGCGGGCATGGATCATCCGTGTGGTCAGGGACCGGGTCGGGATTTCATCCGTGACTAACGGCAGGGCACCGGCTGCGATGGGCGAAGCTGCGGCAGACGGGGCGATCGTATCAACTGCAGGGGTCATTGCTGTTTTTCCGTTATGTGCCAAGGACAGGACAAGCTCCGGTAAGTCGGATTATTAACCGAACGACACATTACCTAATTTTCATACATGTCAGAATTGAGGCATAAAAGACATACTGATCCGAAAAGCTCGTTTTTTCGTTCACATTTAATTTATCATATGAAACTCAGGAATAGGACCACGTTCCTCTGGAACCTTTCCGAAAAGTAATCTGGGCGCTTTATCGACCCGCAGGAATTAAAAAATTATCTAAATTTTGTCGTCTGGCCAAAAAAACGGGCAGTGCATCCTGATCCTCCGGGGCTGTTTGGAAAACCAGCCCGGAAAATATCTTAGGAATCATAAGGAAGTTTTAGGTGAAGCTTTTTTCAAAAAGCGGGCACCCGGAAACTTTTATCATTTTTATCAATGCGTTGTTTCAAACTGTGTCTCAGCCGATATGGCGCAGGAGTCGCCCGTCCTTCCATGCCTGGCACAGGGCGAATGTGCGCCCGGTCCAGTCCCGGCCAAGGCTGCGTACCTGTTGGGTCTGGGCGTGGGTGCCGGTCCACGCCAGAAGCTGGATGCGGCGCTGGATGACGAGGGCTGGCAGAATATCGAGGTCAGCCTGCGTCAGCGCGCCCGTGGTGCCATAACCACTCAGCCAGTGGTCAACCCAGCGCGGGGCCTGCGGATGGTCTTCGTAAAAACTCAGCGCTGCCGCCAGGTCCTGCATGAACCAACTGATGCCGCAGTCATCAAAATCAATCAGGCGGGTATGCGTGCCGCTGATCAGCAGGTTGGCCAGCCGCAGGTCGGCATGGATCAGCCCGAATCGTGCAGGCCCGGTGCCATACTCCGCCAGTTGCGCCGCAACCGTGCGCAGGCAGCCTGCAATCAGGTCGCGCCCGGCATCGGTCATGCCCGGCGCGTCGGGCCACCGGCCCCACAGGGCATCGGGGCCGGTCATGGTGGCAGGGGTCCAGACCTTGCGGGTGAAGCCGGGCGGGCGCTGCCACTGTCGGCTATGGGCATGCAGGCGGGCCGTTACGCCCCCCAGCCGGGCGAAGGCGGCGGGATCGACATCGGTGGTGGGTTCGGTGCCCTCCATCCAGTCAAACAGCACGGCATGGCGGGATATGCCATCAGCACCACAAAGGGTGCGGATGCGCCCGCCATCACGGCCGGGCCGGGGCCGGGGTACGTCCAGCCCGGTTGCATGCAGGGCATCGAGCCAGGCCAGTTCGCTGCCAATCTCGGCGGCGGTATGATAGCCGGGCCGGTGCAGGCGCAGCACATGGCGCGGGCCGGATGGGGTGTCGATGCGAAAGACGACGTTTTCTGAAATGGAAAGCAGGCTGGGCTGCGCATCACGCAGCGGGTACTCGGCCAGCGCTGCGTGGGCCAGCCGGTAAAGGGGGGCGGGATCGGTCATGATCCCTCCCCCATACCGCCTGGGCGCGTATTGATGAAGGCCGGGTTAGAGAATGCAGTTGAACTGCAGGCCCATCACCGCCGCATCATGATAGGTGGTGGTGCCGCCGGGGCGGTTGATATACTGGAAATCCGGCTGGAAGCTCATGCCGCGCGCGGTATGGATGTTGTAGAAAACTTCATACACATCCTCATGCGTCTGGATGCCCCAGGTCTTGCCCCACTGGTTGGTCAGGTAAGGCGTGCCCGCCAGCACCGAGGACTCCTGCTGCAGCACCGAGGCGCGGCTCATCTCGAAATAATGGAACATGGCGCCCACCGTATCGAGCGGGCGGCCCCATGCGGCGCCCGTTTCCACCATGCCGGCCCAGGCGTGGTATTTCATCGCCGAGACCTTGCCCGATGTATACATGAAGCCCGAAAGCGCGATCAGGCCGTTGGTCGGGCCCTTGCCGTTGCGGATGAACATCTGGTCGGCCTGGAACCACGCGGTGCTGACGCCTGACTGCTTGCGGAAGGGCTGGCCCGTCAGCACGGCGGAGTTGCCGTTGATGTCGGAATACAGGTCGTTGTACTGCGAGTTGTCATAGCCATAGCCCGCCTTGTAGTGACCGGCGAGGTGATTTTTGCCGAATTCCGGCAGCCAGCCGAATTCCACCGGGGTGGAGAACTTGCCCAGCCCGCTCTGCGCCCAGGCCCAGCCCGAGATGCCACCGTTATAGGAATGTGGGGACACGGCAAACATCGAGGCCATGATGTAGGTATCGACCGTGGGCATGACGCGCATCACCACGCCAAGGTTGCCCGATGGCCAGTCGCGCCCGCCCGGCACGTATTTGCCCGGCGCGGGATTGCCGCAGATCGACACGTTCATGAAGTCACAGAACAGGGGGGAGGCGGCAAAGAAGCTGCCCACCGGAATCCAGCCCGCGCTGATGTCGAGCCGGTTATGGAACAGTGACTGTTCGGCATACATGTACACAAGGTGGGCAACCACGTTACCACGCGCACCGTAGATCTGCTGCACGCCACCAAGCGAATCGTGGATGTTGTCCGTGCTTTCGTTCCGGCCATGACCATTCACGATCATGGTATGGGTCCAGAAATTCTTGGGCGCGCCAGCCAGCTTGTGCCAGTCGATATCGATTTCCACGCCGACCTGGCCCGCATCGGTCACGCCTTTCTGCGCGCCACCGTGAAAGTTGCCTGCCAGTTCCTCATGCACGTCGGCCTCGATATGCACGCCGTGCTTCTGCAGATAGGGCTGAATCCCGGCCCAGTCGCCAAAAAAATGCTGGTTGCCGTAGGGTGCGCTGTAGAATAGCCCCGGATCCTGCACCGTCGCATTACGGCGCGCGTTGATGTTGAGGCTCGGCTGTGCGCCAACCACGCCCTGGCCTTCCCCCGGAATGGCCTGTGCCCAGGCACCGCCTTCGCCACAGGTGAAAAAAGCAAGAAGAAACAGGGGGAGCAGCGCAAAAGAGCGGATAAATGTTCGGGTCATTCGCATATCGGTAGCATATTTCATGCCGAATTTAAACCTTGGCAGGGGAATTGTATAAGAACTAATGTTTTGCAAAATATTGGTAAAGATATTTTTTTTGTTATATCAATAGATTTATATAAAATGTTACTATTCCTGACGATGTTTTTTTGTGCAATGCACAAATACATCAGATTTTTGTGTTTGTTCTCACATATTACTCATTTGCCCTGCCCGGGCCAATGATAGCGTACTCCGCCCGGCCGCCCGTTGACGCAACCCCGTTGGAATGCTGAACATGGCCCCATGTCACGCCTTGATATGAAAAAACCTTTCCTGCCCGTTCGCATCGCCGTGCTCACGGTATCCGATACCCGCACGCCTCAAACCGACAGGTCGGGCGATATACTGGCAACCCGCATTGCCACGGCGGGCCATGAAGTGGCCGCGCGCGCCATCGTGCCCGATGATGCGGACCAGCTTGCGGCTACGCTGTCGGGCTGGATTGCCGACCCGCAGGTCGATGTCGTCATCTCCACCGGGGGCACGGGCGTTACCGGGCGTGACGTTACGCCGGAAGCCTTTGAGCGGGTGATCGACAAGCGCATCGAAGGGTTTGGCGAACTGTTCCGCATGCTGTCGTACCAGAAGATCGGCACATCCACCATCCAGTCCCGCGCCCTCGCAGGCGTTGCGGGGGGCACCTACCTGTTCGCCCTGCCCGGGTCGACCGGCGCGGTGAAGGACGGGTGGGATGACATTCTGGTCTGGCAACTCGATAGCCGTCATGTGCCCTGCAATTTTGTTGAGCTCATGCCCCGCCTGCGTGAGCATCTGCCCCCCGGCGATGAGGACTGAGGCGAAGTAAAAGGATAACGGTTTGTAAGCGTCGCCTCCGTGCACGAAGGCGGCATCAATCACGGTGAAGCAGGTCAGGGAGAACAGGCATGACAGGCACGAAAAGACTGCTGTTGCTGGCAGGTGACTATATCGAGGATTACGAGATCATGGTGCCCTACCAGGCCCTGACCATGCTCGGCTACACGGTCGACACGGTCTGCCCCGGCAAGAAAAAGGGCGACTACGTGCTGACCGCCATCCATGATTTCGAGGGTGCGCAGACCTATAGCGAGAAGCCGGGCCACCGCTTCGTGCTTAATGCTGATTTTGAGTCCATCAACCACGCCGACTACGCAGGCCTGATCCTGCCCGGTGGTCGCGCGCCGGAATATCTGCGACTCGATGCGCGGGTGATAACACTCGTCCGCGCCTTTGCCGATCGCCCTCTGGCCGCGATCTGCCATGCCGCCCAGCTTCTGGCTGCGGCCCGTGTCATTTCAGGCAGGCGGGTTTCCGCCTATCCCGCCTGCCGCCCCGATGTGGAACTGGCGGGCGGCGTTTATGCCGATATTGCCATAGATGCTGCCGTGACCGATGGGATGCTGGTCACCGCACCCGCATGGCCCGCGCACCCGGCGTGGCTTGCGCAGTTCATTGCCGTGCTGGGCGCGAAGGTTACGCTTGGCTAAAAGCGGATAGAAGTTTTTGGGCGCCGCCTTTTTTTTAAAGGCGGCGTTATTTTCAAAGCTTTTGAAAAAAGCTTCACCAAAAACTTTTCACTGTATTCAGATTCCCGCGCTGCTCATGGCCGGGCGGTTGAGAATGGACAGGAATTCCCGCCGCGTGTCGGAGTTGGTGCGGAACGTGCCAAGCATGCGGCTGGTCACCATCGACACACCGGGGCGGTGCACGCCGCGTGTGGTCATGCACTGGTGCGCCGCCTCGATCACCACGCCCACGCCATAGGGCTGGAGTTCTTCATTGATGGTGTTGGCGATCTGTGCGGTCAGGCGTTCCTGGATCTGGAAGCGCCGCGCATAGGCATCGACCACGCGGGCCAGTTTGGAAATGCCAACCACCCGCTTGCGCGGCAGGTAGGCCACGTGGGCCACGCCAATGATGGGCACCATGTGGTGCTCGCAATGGCTCTCCACGCGGATATCGCGCAGCAGCACCATCTCGTCATAATCATCCACCTCGGAGAAGGTGCGGCGCAGCATGTCCACCGGGTCTTCGGCATAGCCTGCGAAGAATTCACCATAGGATTTGATCACGCGGGTTGGCGTGTCGCGCAGGCCTTCGCGGTCGGGGTCTTCGCCCGCCCAGCGCAGCAGGGTGCGCACGGCTTCTTCTGCTTCCGTGCGGGTGGGGCGGGAATCGATGGGGGTCATGCTGTGGGTTCTTGTTGCAGGGGACTGCCCGGCAGGGACAGGCCACGGAAGGAAAAACTTAATGCAGGATGGTCGGGTGGTGCGGGCTGTCGAGGCTGAACACCGGGATGCTGATATCGAAATGCTCGCGGCTCGCAGGGCGGATCATGTGGTACTGCCCGCCCATGAAGCCGGTTGGCGTTTCAAGCGCTGCGCCTGACATGTATTCAAAACTGGCGGCGGCGTCGATCAGGGGCTGCTCGCCCACAACACCTTCGCCTTCCACCCGTTCGATCCGGCCCTGCCCGTCCACGATGCGCCAGCTACGGCGCAGGAGCTGCACCGCCGTGTCGCCATGGTTCTCGATCCGCACCCGGTAAGCCCACACATAGCGGTGCTCATCGGGTTCGGACTGGTCATCGAGCCAGAAGGTCTGGACCACCACGCGCACCCTGTCGGTCGTCGCCTCGAAACACGGCGTATTGTCCAGTGTCTCGCCCAGTGCGGCGTCAGCACCTTCCCCGCCGGGGGGAAGGAAAGGCCGGTTCTTGCTCATGGTGGCGACGCTCCTGCGTTTACCGGTTGGCCAGCGCCGCGAGGCCGCGCTTGAGGTCATCGATCAGGTCATCGGCATCTTCCAGCCCGACCGAGAAGCGGATCGCGCCATCGGTAATGCCAAGGCGGGCACGCTCTTCAGGGGCCAGCTTCATGTGGGTGGTCGTGGCCGGATGCGTGACCAGCGAGCGGGCATCGCCAAGGTTGTTCGAGATCGAGATCAGCCGCAGCGCGTTCATGAAGGCAAACGCCCCCGCCTTGCCGCCCTCGACCTCGAACGCCACCAGCGTGGAACCCGCCGCCATCTGCTTCTTGGCCAGTTCGTATTGCGGGTGGTCCTTGCGGCCGGGGTAGAACACGCGGGCAATGCCGGGGGCTTCGGCTAGGAAGTCGGCCACTTTGGCCGCGTTCTGGGTCATGGCGTTCACGCGCAGGGCCAGGGTCTCGATGCTCTTGAGCATGACCCACGCATTGAACGGCGAGAGGCTGTTGCCGGTATTGCGCTGGAAGGGACGCAGCACCTCGTTGATCCATTTTTCCGTGCCCAGCACGGCGCCGCCGAGCACGCGGCCCTGCCCGTCAATGTGCTTGGTGCATGAATACACCACCACGTCGGCCCCGAGTTCGAGCGGCTTCTGGTACAGCGGGGTGGCGAATACGTTATCGACCACCACCGTCGCCCCCACCTTGTGGGCAAGGTCGCAGATCATGCGGATATCGAGCACGTCGAGCATGGGGTTCGAGGGGCTTTCGAGCAGGACCGCGCGGGTGGGCTTGCTGAGTGCTTCCTTCCACGCCGCCATGTCGCCGCCATCGACGAATACCGTTTCCACGCCGTAGCGCGGCAGCAGTTCGGAGACGATCCAGTGGCACGAGCCGAACAGCGCGCGCGAGGCCACCACGCGGTCGCCCGCGCGCACCTGTGCCAGCAGCGCGGAGGAGACGGCCCCCATGCCGGTGGAGGTCAGGGCACAGGCCTCGGCACCCTCAAGGTCGCACAGGCGGCGCTCGAGATTGGCTACGGTGGGGTTGCCGAAGCGGGTGTACTGGTAGTGCGAGACATCGCCGGTAAAGGTGCCTTCGGCCTGCTCGGCGCTGTCATAGACAAAGCCGGAGGTCAGGAACATCGCCTCGCTGGTCTCGCCATAGGGCGTGCGCTCGAGGCCCGCATTGATCAGGCGCGTTGCGGGGCGGAAGGATTTGGGGTCGGGCTGGTCAGTCATGGTGGGTGGCAGTTCCTGCAAACAGGGTGGTGTGAAGGCAGGCCAGTTGCCGGTTGATGCCCGGCACTGGCCCGAAAGGCGGTGCACGACCGTGGAAACCATGATGCCCGCGCCCTGTCACCGGCGGGATCAGGCCTCTTTAGCGCGTATGTTTTACCTCGCCGCAAGCCGGCCGTATCAAATCACGAGGGCCCGGACGCAACCTTGCCCGGACATGCATGCTTATTGCGGATCAGGGCCGGGTGCGTCAACTGCTGGCCTGACCTGTAAAGGGGTGATTGCATCTGCCATGCTTGTGCAGTATAGAGGGCGGGCCTGCGGGTGTAGTTCAATGGTAGAACGGCAGCTTCCCAAGCTGCATACGAGGGTTCGATTCCCTTCACCCGCTCCAGCTTTCCCCCAAATCGTTATCCTGACTGTGGCCATCATGCTCTGGCTGTGCGCATGTCATTTTCAGGAATGATGACCGGACTGTAATAGCTGTTTTCAATAACGGGGCGGGAACTGTTCCAGACAATCATGAAAAATGTTATTGTCATCAGGGTATGTTTTAGGGAAATATTGGCATCTTGATGCAATAATATTTCACAATTGATGTATTTACATCATTGAAATAAATTATCATATCAATAACAAGTAAAATAATAATGCCATTATTTGGTAATTGTTTGGAAAAGTAAAAGTTTTTGGGTGCCGCCTTTTTTCAAAAAGGCGGCGTCTTTCAAAGCTTTTTGAAAAAAGCTTTACCAAAAACTTTTGTCTTTACTGCCTTTTATCGGGGCGGGGCAGGTTCGGCAGTAGCCTGCGTGTCGGTATAGGTCGTGCCGTTCCAGATCCACCGATCCGTGCCATCGACCAGCAGGTCATGCATGCCCTCATGCAGCTCGGGCGTGATAGTGATCGGACCGCTGATGGAATCAAGGATCTGTATCCATTTACGCCCGTCCGGCAGGTAAACGGAGGTGGAACACCCCGCCGAGCCGCACAGGCTGGCCGATTGCAACTGCACGAACAGCGCCGTGCGCGGCGGATCATCCGACAGGCGGCCCGAGCCGGTCAACAGCACCGGGCGTTCATTCTGCATGGCGGCATCATGCAGGTCGGGCGCGACCAGCAGCCGGGCCTGCCGGTCGAGTTCGGTGCCCGGATGCTGCGCCAGGATGACCGGCCCGCCTTCCGCCCATGCCGCATTCATGCCCGCCAGCCCCATGAGCGCGACAGGAAGCACGAAGGCACGCAGCAGGGAACGGATACACGGCATGAAGGGCATACTCCCGCAATGACAAAACCATAGCGAACCCAATGCGTGGCACCCTTCAAGGTTCCGTGCCGTCTTCCTGCCCATGGCAAAAGCCGCGTTTTTCAAGCGGTCAGCATTTCCTGAAGTTTTTGGAAAAAGCTTCACCAAAAACGTTTTGATATTACTGATGAGCTGAGAAAGTTACCGCTAACGGCCATCGTTAATACTACGGATCTGATCGCCAGAATGGACGCCCGAAAACGATCCATGGTGAACCGGATTAAAACAGCTCAAAGTTTCTGGGTGCCGCCTTTTTTCAAAAAGGCGGCGTTCCTGAAAGCCTGCTGCAAACAGGCTTTACCCTAAACAGGCCTCAGTTGCGTCCATGATGGCCAGTGCTGGTGGCAGGTTGCGCTGCCGTCGTGGGCCAGCTTGCCTCGATGCGGTCGCTGAGCTGGTTCAGCAGACCCTCGGTCACCTTGGCAATGTTGTCATTGCTGCCAGTCGCCCCGCTGCCCAGAATGATGGTACGGTTGCGCTGGATGGGCTGGCGCGAATCCTGCGGAATGATGGCCCAGTCCGCATTCAGCGCGGAGGAACCATCGCGGCTCACATCAAGGCGGCTGATATTGAGCTGCAGCCGCCAGGTGGGGCGGTCGGGCTGGGGCTGGTCGGTCACGAACAGGTTCGGCCATTTCTGTGCAAGCCGCGCCGTGATCAGGTCGGTTGCCCCCACGGAAAGGCGGCTGGCCCAGCGGCCGAGCCCGCTACGCTCGATCTCATGGCCATTGCGCACCATGATGTCCTGGCTGTCCAGGTAATCAGGCAGGCGGGTCCGCTCGACCTCGATGACCGGCGTGCTCTCGGTAATGGGGGTGGTGGAGGTGGTTTCCGCGCCGGTGGCGATGGCGGGCGCGCCCAGCGTGTAAAAGCGCACGGGGGCCGAGGAACAGGCCGACAGCACCATGGCTGACAGCAGCAGGCCACCACCCGCCCGCAGGGCCGGATGCAGGCGCGAAAGGGAAAGGGCGGGCTGGCGCGTTTTCATTGATTGCGTCCCATCAGCAGAAGTTGCGGATTACTTTCGACTTCATTGGCGAATCCGCGCAGCCCGTAGCCGGCTTCCATTACGTCACGCATCGTATCATTCAGGTTGAGCATGTCACGGGACTGCGGGTCGAGCAGGGCGCGCAGGCCAGCAAGGGTTTCACGCGATTGCGCCATGGTTTGCCTTGTGTTGGCAATGAGTGCGAGCAGTTCGGCACGGCGCCCCTCGAACTGGCGGGTATTGGTGGCAATCAACCGGTCCAGCTTGTTTATGGTCACGCTGGCCCGGTTTTGCGCGTCAATGACGGTGGCGCGGATCTGGCGCACCGCCATCTCGCTTCGCGCCGATGTGTCATGAATGCTGGTCATCATGCCCGGCACGGTGGCGTTCACGTCGGCCACAAGCTTATGCACGCTGGCCAGCGCGGTGGCGAGGTCATGGCGCAGCCCCGCCATGGAGGTGGAAATCATCATCGCCTCAAGCTGCTGCAGCGCGGTCTGGCCCATCGGTATTTCGGGCAGGTCGGTCAGGTTGGGGTGCAGGCGCACGGGCGTTTCAGGGTCGAGGTCAAGGTCGAGTTCGGTCTGGCCGGTGACCAGGCTGTGCAGCGTCATGTCGGCGCGCAGCCCGTTGGCCACGAGTTGCGGCAGCGGCGGCAGGTCGCCCCTCCCTGGCGCATGGGCCGGGTCGAACAGGATATAGACCGGCATGTAGGTGTGGTGATCGACCGGGTCCACCTTGACCGTGATCCGCTCGACCGCACCCACCGGCACCCCGCGGAAATTGACCGGCGAGCCGATATCCAGCCCGTTCGTGGGGCTTTCAAACACCACCACGGCCTCGCTGCTGCGACCGGGCAGGGGCAGGTCGCCTTTGACCGCCAGCACGACAAGCCCCAGGGCCGCCACCCCGAGCACGACCGCGCCAATCAGTGTCTGCCTGCCGGGCATCCGCCTTACCCGTTTCCATGGGAGCTGGAACTGTCCAGCTGCTCACGGTGCATGAAGGCATGCACCGTGGGGTCGGTGCAGTGATCGCGCAGCCAGGTGGGCGAACCGTGGGCGATGGCGGTTTTCTGCTCGGCATCAAGAAAGATGCCATCATCGGCGATATGGAACAGGCTGGAAAGCTCGTGGCTGACGATGATGATCGTAGCTCCCAGTCCGTCGCGCAGGTTCAGGATCAGTTCATCCAGCCTGGCCGAGGTAATGGGGTCAAGACCGGCAGAAGGCTCATCGAAGAACAGGATGTCAGGGTCGAGCGACATGGCGCGCGCCAGTCCCGCGCGTTTGCGCATGCCGCCGCTGAGCTCGGATGGATACTGGTCAATGGCGTGCAGCATGCCCACGAGCCCGAGCTTGAGTTCCACAAGCTGGCGGATGACATGCGGTTCAAGCTTGGTGAACATCTGCATGGGCAGGGCCACGTTCTCGCCCACGGTCATCGAGCTCCACAGCGCCCCGCTCTGGAACAGCACGCCAAAGCGCCGCCCGATCCGCACGCGGCTGTCATCATCGCCAGCCCAGTAATTGTCCTTCTGCACCATGTAGGTGCCGTGGGTGGGGCGCAGCAGGCCGATCATGCTCTTGAGCAGCGTGCTCTTGCCGCAGCCCGAGCCGCCCATCACGGCAAAGATGCTGCCGCGCCGCACCTGGAACGAAACATCATGCTGGATCACGCGCGGGCCGAAGGCCAGCGTCACGTCATTCACGTCGATCATGACGGGGCGGTCATCGGTGGAGGGCATCTGGTTATTCATGGCGATCAGATCCCGATAACATTGGCAATAACCGCAAACACCGCATCGAGCGCGATCACGCCCACAATGCCCACCACCACGGCCTTGGTGGCCGCGATGCCCACATCGGCCGCACTTCGCCCGGCCTTGAGGCCGATGCGGCAGCTTGTCAGCCCGATGAAGGTGCCGAACACGAAGCTCTTGATGAAACCGAAGGTGAACTGGTCGAGTGGCAGCGCCTGCAGGGTTTCATGAAAATAACCCAGCGGCGAGACATCGAGCATGATGTAGGAGACGAAGAACCCGCCGAGCATGCCGATCAGGCAGCCATAGAGGTAAAGCAGCGGCATGGTGAAGGCGAGCGCCAGCACCGAGGGCAGGATCAGGTAGCTTGAAACCGGAATGCCGAATACCTGCAGCGCGTCGATTTCCTCATTGGCCTGCATGGTAGAGATGCGCGCGGCATAGGCGCCACCGGTGCGGCCGGCCATGATGATGGCCGTCATCACCGCCGACATCTCTCGCACCATGGCAATGGCCACAAGGCTCGCCACATAGATGTCGGCTGCGAATTTATGCAGCTCCACCGACCCCACAAAGGCTAGGATCGCGCCGACAAGGAAGTTGACCACGCCCACGATCAGCAGCGCCGCAGGCCCCGCCGCACTCAGGTCGGACATGAGGTCCACGGTGCGCATCATGCCTCGACCCACCAGGGCGGCAAACCCGCCCTTGGCGGCGGCCGCCCCCATTTCGCTCACGCAGCCGACCTCGTTGAGCGTATCGAGCGTGAGCTGGCCCACGGCGGTAACAGGCTGGAATTTATGCGGTGGTGGTGGCGCGGGCGTGGGCGGAATTTCCGGCAGCAGGTCGAGCAGCTTGCGCGCGGATTCGGGCAGGGTATCGATGCGTAGCTGCACGTTGTCTTCACGTGCGGTGCGCTTGAGCTCCCACAGGAAGCTGATCAGCGAGGTATCCCATTTGCCAAGCTGGTCGGTGCTGAATTCAACCGGTTCGCCGTGCGGCACATCCCTGAACCCGGATTCAGGAAAGTCCGGGAGATGGCCCTGCTGTGCAATCCAGTCCCCGGACAATGTAACAAGGGTCCGGTTCGCCTCGGGCTGCAGATGCCATTGCGGCGCACCATTGACGGACGTTTTCACCAGCCTCTCCAACCTCAGTGCCGCAACCTCGCCCACCCGGTTGCGGGGCGGCATGCACAAAACGATCCCCGTTCTCGTCATCCGCCTGTTGTGAGCAGGCAGGTGGCGGGTCTCTCACGGTGTTCTGTTTTCCATACCAGATGACCCGCCCGGCACAAGCCCCGCTGCCGTGAAGGCTCCGCGATGGGAGCGCATGGCTTTGGCCCGCCCGCGCTCAGGGCGGCGCGTGGGCGGGAGAGATTTCCACCGCCGGGTCGTCCACATGGCCGGTCGTGATGGCGGTGGTGATGATGGCCATGATGCGCCTGGCCACGGGCTGGCGGTAATGGAGCGGATCCCAGAAATTATCCCGGTTTCCGGTCAGGGCGGTGTCCTGGTTGAAGTCGAGCACGAGCGTGTCGTGGCGGGGCGCTGTAATCTGGCGCACGCCCAGGCGGCAGGCCGCAAGCCGCGCATCGGCCACGCTGCCCGGCGTGCCGTGCAGGAAGGTGGAGGCAGGCGGAAACCACACGACGCGCCGCGTGGTGGCAGGCATGCGAGCCAGCATGCCGGCCAGCAGGTCCATGCCCGCAGGCGGGGTGTCGGCCATGCCGGGCGGGGCGGGGGTGTTGTCCGCCGGTGCCCAGCGGCTGAAGATGGCCTGCACGCGGGCGGGGTCGTACTGGCTGTCAGGCGGCACGAAGCTGGTATAGCCATCACTGCCAAAGCGCTGGGCCTTGCGGCCTGCCAGCCACAGGAATTCATTGGCCGCCTCCTGCAGGGCATACAGGCTGGCCATGTGCAGGTAACCCGTCCATGCGGGGTGGCCGTACATCCATTCCGGCCAGGGGCGGTTGGGGCCGCTCAGGCTGCCGGGGCGGGGGTGGCACCAGGCGGCATCGATGCCGATCAGGACAATGCGCGGGGCCGGGTGCGCGTGCAGGAAAGCGTCGAGTTCGCGCGACTGCTCCCACGGGCTGGCGCTGTTCATGGCCATGTTGAGAAAATGCGCGCCCAGCGGCGGCCCCAGCACGGCAGGCTGCATGAGGCGGCTGGTCGAGGTGCCGATGATGACGGAGTCAAACTGCGGCGCGCGCGCCAGCGCGGGCATGGTGTAGCGCGCGTTGGAGGTAACGGGTATGCGCGCAAGAGGCGGCGAGAAGGGCAGGATGTTCCACGGGTCAACGGTTACGATGAACAGGTAGAGCCCGCCGCCCGTCACCGCCATCGCCAGCCCGGCCAGCAGGGCAAAGCGCCGCCACGGCCCTGCCTGCCCACACCCGGCCTGCGTCATTGATGGCGGAATGTCACGACCAGAACATCCCGGTAGGCCGGGCGGGTGGGGTCGAGGGGGCGCACCGCCGTCACGCCATGATAGACGCGGTTGTCATTGACCACTGCCGTATCAAGCGGCTGGTCGAGCATGAAGCCGCCAAGCAGTGTGCGTTGCAGGTCATGGATGGAGGTCTCGCCCGACATGACGTTCTCGCGCCGCACCATGATCACCATCACCCAGTCCACGCCATCGCGGTGCAGGCCCTCGGGCGTGGGCTGGCCGGGGCTGTTCTCCAGCGCCTCGATGCGGAACTGGTGCACCTCGGTATGCCACACGTCGGGCTGGCTTGCCGGCTCGCTCAGGTCGGTCACGATGCGGTGCATGAGCTGCAGGATGGCCAGCAGGGCGGGGTGGTTGCCCATCTCGGGCTCGATGGCGCGGAACCAGCGCTCGATGCCGCCATTGAGCTCGTTATAGTCGCGGCTCTGGTAGTGGGGCTGGTGCTTCTTGCGCCTTATGCCCTCGGCGCTGATGGCGAAGGTGGCATGGCGGCGGCGGCGGTAGCGACCGCCATCGGCCATGTAGCGGTCCAGCCCCAGCCGGTTCCAGCTTGCAGCAAAGCTGGCCCAGTCCGCCACGGCCTGCTGGCCCAGCAGGGCGCGCATGGCCCCCGCGGGCACGAAGGCAAAGCCATCCGCGCGCAGGGGGGCCTCAAGATGGGCCAGTACGTCCGCTGTATCCTCAGCCATGGGTGGAGTCACTTCCCTTTGGCGCAGGGTTGGCCTTGGGGGCGGCGTCCTTTGCGCCTTCAGCCTTGGGTGCATCAGGTGCGTCATTCCCGGCTTCAGGCTGCGCGGGCTTCTCGAGGGCGGCGCGGGGGAAGTTCTCCTCCATGTTCATGCGCAGCGTGCCAGTCGGGCCATTGGCCAGCAGGTTGAGCGAGGTGGGGGTGGGGAACTTGACCTGCTCCTTCACCATGCGCGCGCTCAGGCGGCTGTAATACTCGCGGTAGACCTTCCACTTCGACCCCGGCGCGGTGCGGATGGAGCCAAGGAACTTGGAGCCATTGCCATCGGCCTGCTCCAGCCCGAGGAAGGAGAAATCCGACTTGATGAGCGGGCCATAGACATGGTCCTTGCGCAGGATCGCCAGTTCATCCTGCAAGATGGCGGCCACCCGGTGCGGGTCTTCCGACAGGTCGAGCATGAAGCTGACCACCACGAGGTTGTAATCGCGCGAGGTATTGGCAATCGAGGTGACCGACGAGAACGGGATGATGTGCAGGTCGCCATTGACCGCGCGCAGCCGCAGCGTGCGGATGGACAGGTGCTCCACCGTGCCCGACACGGCGCCCGCCGTAACCCAGTCCCCCACCTGCATGGCGTTTTCAACCAGCATGAAGAAGCCGGTGATGAAGTCCTTGACCAGGCTCTGGGAACCGAACGCGATGGCCGCACCCATGATGCCCGCACCCGTCAGCAGCGGGGCCACGTTGATGCCGATCTGCGACAGCGTGGTCACGGTCACGATGATGATGATGAAGGTGAGCAGCACCGTGCGGATGATGGGCAGCACCGTGCGCAGCCGTGTGGCGCGGGAAGCCTGGTCCGATGTCTCGAAGCGGGTGATCTGGTTCTGCAGGGTGGCGTTGGCCACTTCCCACACCACGATGGCGATGGTGTAGGCGATCATGATCGTCAGCATCGCGCCCACGATCTTGGTGCCCAGCGAGCCATGCACGAAGAAGCGGATGGCCGGCAGCCCCCAGGACTGGAGCAGCAGCACGACCGTGAAGAACACCAGCAGCACCGACAGCGTGCGCCGCGCCATGGGGTAGTAGTAGTCCACGCGGGCCTGCAGGCCGGGATAGCGCTTCTCGGTCGCCTCGGGCACGTGGAAGATCTTGTTCTGCACGCTGAAGGCCAGCACCGACAGCAGCCGTGCGCCCAGAATGACCACGATGGTCAGCGACAGGGTGCGCAGGATCCAGGCATAGCCGCCCTGGATCTGGGTGGCCCAGACCAGCCACAGCGCGAAGTCGAAGAACATGGCCGGGATCCACCAGAAGCGGACCATCTTGCCCACGAACATCCAGAACGGCTTCTCGCGCAGGCGGCCCGAGGGCTGGAGTGCGGCACCCACATGGTGGCGGATGCGCCAGATGAAGATGGCGATCAGCATATGCTCGATCAGCACCACGGCGCGGATGATGGCCTCGGTGCCACGGGCGGGCATGTGGAACACGCCGCCAAGCGTGGACAGGCAGACCACGATGGACGGTGCGGCCACCAGGAAGTTCCACCACCGCGTGACCATGAGCGCTGTCGCGTCGGATGCGCTGCACAGGCGGATGGTGGGCGAGTGCGGCACGAACACGGTCTCGAGCAGCAGGTAGATCACGCGCGCGATGACATAGGCGTTGGTGAGCGTGATGGTGACCATCGCCGCCTGGTTGGTGGTGGTGAACAGGGCGGAGGCACCATAGCCCAGCCCGAAGAACAGCGCGACCGGCAGCAGCTTGATGAGGAAATGCAGCAGCGAAAAGGGAATGCGCGTGATGATGCGCAGCGTTTCATGCTGCTGGCGGTCATCCTGCTCGCGGGTCTGCTCGGTCTGCTGCTCGGCCTGGGCATCGGCGGCGGTGGCGGGCGGGGGGGCGGGCTGGTTGGCATCCGCCGCATCCTCCCGCGCGAGGCGCTGGTTGAGGCGCTGCTCGGTGGCCACGGCGCGCGCGGTCACGCTGGCCAGCGGCTTGCGCAGCACGATGGACAGGCCACGCTCGGCCACGAGCGCGAGGATGAAGATGATGCCCGCGCGGCCCATCGCATCAAGCAGGATCTGGCGCGAATCCGCATTGGACAGGATGGAGTGAACCCACCTTCCCACAAAGGCCAGATCAGCAAACAGCGCCATGAAGTTCTGGCCCTGCTTGAGCGCTACATCGCGGATATGGCCCAGCTCGTTCATGGTTTCGCTGCTGATGCTGCCGGGTTCGACTTCCACGTCGGAATTGGCGGCGGCGGCCTTCTTGGCGGGGGCAGGGGCGGGTGCCGCGGCAGGGGTGGTCGGCGCGGGCAGGCCCTTGGCGATGGCATCAAGGGTTTTGGTGAATTCCTCGCGCTTCTGCGGGTCGTTCATCACCGAGAGCACCTGCTGGGCCTGCTGGGCGGTGATGGTCTGCCCCGTGGCCTGGGCGGCGGCGGTGCCGGGATCGGCAGCATGGGCGTGGGGAATGCAGGGCAGGAGGGCGAGCAGGAAAGCCGCCAGCACTGTCAGGATGCCGCCCCGTCGGGACTGTCTGGATACGGGATGGGCGTGCGTCGTGAAATGGGCGGACATGCCGATTGTTCACCTCCTTGAAAATATAAAACCCCGCCGCAGCGGGTTCAGGCTCCCCTGTCGAATGACACAGCACCCCCGCCCGTGCGTGGGCGCGGGGTGTGCCATCCTACCGCCTGAAAGCATGCAATATCAGGACAAAAGATTGCCAAAGCCTGCATGGTTGCATTCTTGGCATGCCTTTTTTGCGTTTTTCAGCCCCACTGGGGCGGCTGCGGGGCCAGGGCGCGGGCCTCGCGCCGGATCACGCAGGTGCCTGCCAGAATGTCGTGCAGCGCCTGCTTGCGCTGTGTCCACATGACCATGAGGAAGCCAATGCCAAGCAGCAGCGCCGAGAGGTATTTGCCAAAATAACGCCCCGCGGCCCGCAGCGGCGTGATCCGGTTGCCATAAAGGTCGGTCACGCGCATCTGGCAGGCCAGCTTGCCCGGCGTCGCCTGGAAGCGCGAGGATTCAAACATGATGAAATAGAGCGCTGGCAGCAGGATCGACGCCAGCTCGAACAGCCCGTTCCCGTTCCAGTGCAGGTGGGGCATGCTCGAGACGATGGTGTAGTCGGCCTGCGTGTAGCCTGCGGGTTCGATGTAGGAGATGCGGTAGTCACCACCGCTGCCGCCCGTCGATTGCGGATCGAATATCGATACTGAAAGGCTCGGCGGCACCAGCAGCAGGCCCATGAGCCCCAGCACCGCCCACAGGATGATGCCATCGATTACATGGGCGACCACGCGCATCCAGAACCCGGCATAGGTCCAGATCTCGGTGGGGGAGGCAGGGCGGGAAAACGGGTTCGTCATGCAGGGCATTCCTGTCTTGCTGCCAAGGAGTTCACCCGTACAGCAATGCCACTGCCCGGTGCGAAGCGGAAGCGGGAAAAAAGCGCCGTCCATCAGGCAGGGCGACTGTATAAAAACAGAAGAAAGTTTTTGGTGAGGCTTTTTTTCAAAAAGCGTCGAAAGGAACGCGGCCTTTTTGAAAAAAGGCCGCGCCCGGAAACTTTTGTTTTTTATCAGTAATTGTTAGCTGCGATAGGAGCCGTTGATGTCGATATAGCCATGCGTGAGGTCGCAGCCCCATGCCTGCGCCGTACCGTTGGCCAGGCCAAGGTCGATCGTGATCTCGATTTCCTTGCCCTTCATGTGGGCGACGACCGGGGTTTCGTCATAGTCGGGCACCACGGTGCCCCCTTCGGCGATCCATGTGCCGCCAATCCCGACGGAGAGCGTATCGCGGTTGGCAGGCTCGCCGCACTTGCCCACCGCCATGACCACGCGGCCCCAGTTGGCGTCCTCGCCCGCAACGGCGGTCTTGACCAGCGGCGAGTTGGCCACGGCCATGGCAACCTTGTGGGCCGATTCATCGGAGGTGGCGCCCGTTACGACAACATGCATCATCTTCGTCACCCCCTCGCCATCGCGGATCACGAGCAGGGCCAGTTCCAGCAGCAGCGAATCAAGGGCCGCGCGGAAATGGGCCAGCGCGGGTGATGCGGGGTCGGTGATCTCGGCATTGCCGGCCTGGCCTGTGGCAAACAGCAGCACCATGTCGGAGGTGGAGGTATCCGAATCCACCGTGATGCAGTTGAAGCTGCGGTTCACGCCCTCGGTCAGGAAGGACTGGAGCACGCTGGCAGGCAGCTTCGCGTCGGTTGCGACAAAGGAGAGCATGGTGGCCATGTCGGGGGCGACCATGCCGCTGCCCTTGGCAATGCCCTGTATGCGCACCGTGGTCTCACCAATCTTCGCCGTGCGGGTCGCGGCCTTGGGGAAGGTGTCGGTGGTCATGATGCCACGCGCGGCATCCGCCCAGCCATCAGCCGAGAGGGTTGCGTACAGGCCGGGCAGGGCGGCCGAAATCTTCTGGTAGGGCAGGACCTCGCCAATCACGCCGGTGGAGGCGAGGAACACCTCGCTGGCAGCGCAGTTGACCAGGCGGGCGGCATCGGCCGCGTTGGCCTGCGTCGCTTCAAACCCGGCCCGGCCGGTAAAGACATTGGCATTGCCCGCATTGACCACCAGCGCGCGGGCGCGGCCATCGGCCATGGCGGCGCGGCACCAGTCCACCGGGGCGCCGGGGCATTTGCTTTTGGTATAGACGCCCGCCACCGTGGTGCCCGGCGCGAATTCAGCCATGACCAGATCGGTGCGCCCCGTGTAGCGGATGCCGGCCTCGGTTGCGCCAAAACGCACGCCAGCCAGCGGCGGCAGTTCGGGCAGGGGCTGGGCAAGGGGGGAGACGGGCAGGGCTTTGGCCATGGTCGGTCGGCTTCCGGTGCAGGGACGGGGAAAAACTCGGATGGCGCGGCAGGGCATGGGCCCCGCCGCGCGGCAGGCCGCCTTTAGTGGGCGGGCTGGTTTTCAGGCAGGGGCTTGCCGTCGGGGCCGTAGCGCACGACCTTGACCTGCGCCAGCGCGTTGGCAACCGCCTTCTGCACGCCGTCCTGGATCAGCTTCTGGCGGATCTGGTCGCGCGTTGCGTCAAGCGTGGGGGTGGGGGCGGTGCGCTTGCCCAGCACCTGGATCACGTGCCAGCCATACTGGGTGTGCACCGGGGTCTGGCTGAAGCTGTTGGGCTGCATGGCCGATGCCGCATCCCAGAAGGTCGGCAGCATGTCGCCCTTCTTGAACCAGCCCAGGTCGCCGCCATTCTGCTTGGCCGAGCCGGGATCCTTCGACAGCTTGGTGGCCAGCTGCCCGAAATCGGCGCCGCCCTTGAGCTGCTTGATCACGTCGTTGGCCTCGGCCTCGGTCTGGACCAGGATGTGGCGGGCATGGATTTCTTCTGCACCCGGCTTGTTGGCGTAGTTCTTGTCGTAATACGCCTTGACCGCATCATCGGTCAGGGTGGGCGCGACCTGGGCCGACAGGTAGGCATTCTGCAGCGCACCCTGCGAGGCCTGCTGCATCTGCTGCTGCACGTCGGGCTGCTTGTCGAGCCCGGACTTGGTGGCGGCAAGCTGGATGGCGCGCTGGTCAACGAGCTGGTTGAGCAGGATCGGCACGATGATGTTGTCGGGCAGCTTGCGCAGCTGCTCGGGCATCGTGGCCATGGCCTGCCGCACGTCATTGAGGCGGATGTCCTGCCCGTTCACGCTGGCGAGCAGCGGATTCTGGTCCGCCGTGGCCGGGGCGGCGGGCGCCGCCGGCGCGGGGGAGGCCGCCATTGCAGGAGGAATGATGAAAGAGGAAGCAAGCAGGGCCATCGTTGCGACAGCCTTTGCCGGACTGATAGTCCGCATGTGCAAAAAACCCTAGTTATGAACGCGTTCGGCGGGCATCATGGCGAAGGGCGGCCCGCCCTGCAAGGGCCGTATGGCGGATGGCCGTTTTCCCCCGCTTTTTCCATGCCGCCGCGCGCCATCGGTTGACCCGTGGCGGCGTGGGTCCTATCTCATGTCTCCGCGCGAGAATTTTATCCGCACGCCTGCCCCGTCCCCGCCAGTTATTGTGTGCGGGCGTGCGGGAATGTCATTCCGGGAAGGTCTTCATGTTCGCCAGTATTGCCCGCGCCCTGTTCGGAACCGCCAATGACCGGGCGCTGAAATCGTATCAGCGGCGTGTGCCCGCAATCAATGCGCTCGAGCCGCAGGTTCAGGCGCTCGATGACGCAGCCCTTGCCGCCAAGACCCCGGAATTCCGCGCCCGCATCGCCAAGGGCGAAAGCCTTGACGCCCTGCTGCCCGAAGCCTTTGCTGTATGCCGCGAGGCGGCGAAGCGCGTGCTCGGCATGCGCCATTTCGATGTGCAGCTCATTGGCGGTATGGTGCTGCATGATGGCAAGATTGCGGAAATGCGCACCGGCGAGGGCAAGACCCTCGTCGCCACCCTTGCCGTCTATCTCAGCGCGCTTGCGGGGCAGGGCGTGCATGTCGTGACCGTGAACGACTACCTCGCCAGCCGCGATGCCGAGCAGATGGGCAGGCTGTATGGCTTCCTTGGCCTGAGCGTGGGCGTGGTCGTGCCCAACATGCCCGAGGATGAGCGTCGCGCCGCCTACCGCGCCGACATCACCTACGGTACCAATAACGAATTCGGCTTCGACTACCTGCGCGACAACATGAAATACCGCGTGGAAGACATGGTCCAGCGGCCCTTCCACCATGCCATCGTCGATGAAGTCGATTCGATCCTGATCGATGAGGCCCGCACCCCGCTCATCATCTCCGGCCCGGCCGAGGACAGCTCCGGCCTCTACCGCTCGGTCGATGAAGTGATGGTCGCCCTCGTAGCCGACCCCGAAGCCTACGAGAAGGACGAGAAGTTCCGCTCCGTCATCCTGACCGAAAAGGGTGCCGAACAGGTGGAGGAACTGCTGCGGGGTGCAGGCGTGCTGCATGATGGCGGCCTGTATGACAGCCAGAACGTGGCGGTGATCCATCACGTGCAGCAGTCGCTGCGCGCGCATACGCTGTTCACGCGCGATGTGGATTACATCGTCAGCGGCGGCAAGGTGGTCATCATCGATGAGTTCACCGGCCGCATGATGGAAGGCCGCCGCTACTCCGATGGTCTGCACCAGGCGCTCGAGGCCAAGGAGCACGTGGAGGTGCAGCAGGAGAACCAGACGCTGGCCTCCATCACCTTCCAGAACTACTTCCGCATGTATCCGCGCCTGTCGGGCATGACCGGCACCGCCATGACGGAAGCCGATGAATTCGCTGATATCTACAAGCTCGACGTCATCGAGATTCCCACCAACCTGCCCGTCGCCCGCAAGGACGATGATGATGAAGTCTATCTCACCGCCAGCGAGAAATACGAGGCGGTGGCAAACCTGATCAAGGAAATCAGCACCACGTCAGGCCAGCCGGTGCTGGTGGGCACGACCTCGATCGAGAAGAGCGAGCATCTGTCCTCGCTGCTGCGCCGCAATGGCATCCGGCACAACGTGCTCAATGCCCGCTTCCATGAACTCGAGGCCGAGATCGTGGCGCAGGCCGGCGCGCCGGGGGCGATCACCATCGCCACCAACATGGCCGGGCGCGGCACCGACATCAAGCTGGGCGGCAATGTGGACATGCTGATCAGCCAGAAGCTGGGCGGCATTGAAGACCCCGAGGAACGCGCCCGGCAGGAAGAGGCCCTGCGCGCCAGGGTGGCGCAGGATCACGATATCGTGCGCAAGGCGGGCGGCCTGTACGTGATCGGCACCGAGCGGCATGAAAGCCGCCGCATCGACAACCAGCTGCGCGGCCGCGCCGGGCGGCAGGGCGATCCGGGCAATTCGCGCTTCTTCATCTCGCTTGAAGATGACCTCATGCGCATCTTCGGCACCGACCGCATGGGCAACATCCTGCAGAAGCTGGGCCTGAAGGAAGGGGAGGCCATCGTCCATCCCTGGATCAACAAGGCCCTTGAGCGCGCGCAGAAAAAGGTCGAGGCTCGCAACTTCGACATGCGCAAGAACACGCTCAAATATGACGACGTGATGAACGACCAGCGCAAGGAAGTGTACGCCCAGCGCCGGGAATACATGGCAGCGGAAGACCTTTCGCCCATCATCACCGAAATGCGCGAGGACGTGATCCACGAGATCGTGGCCCGCCGCATCCCCGAGAAATCCTTCCCCGAGCAGTGGCTCAAGGATGAGCTGGCCCACGACGTGCAGACCGTGCTCAACCTCACGCTGCCCATTGCCGAGTGGGCGGCTGAAGATGGGGTGGATGGCACGGTGGTGACCGAGCGCATCGAGCAGGCGGCAGCCCAGGCCCAGGCCAGCCGGGCCGCCAATTTTGGCCCTTCTGTCATGCGGTTTGTGGAAAAGCAGGTGCTGCTGACCACGTTCGATGCGGTGTGGAAGGAGCATCTGCTCGCCCTTGACCAGCTGCGCCAGGGCATTGGCCTGCGCGCCTATGGGCAGAAGGATCCGCTCAACGAGTTCAAGCACGAGGCGTTTGAACTGTTCCACGCCATGCTCGACCACCTGCGCACGCGCGTGACCTCCTCCATGGCGCGGGTTGAAATCGCGCCGCCGCCCATCGACAACCCGTTTGCAGGCGTTGCCGAAATCCATTCCGACCCCGAAGTGCCGGGGCTGGAGAACGAGCCGGGCCCCGGCCTCATGCCCGATGCGGCGGGCAACCTGCCCGACCCCGCCATGGGCAGGCCGATCGGGGCTGCGGCCATCATGCCCGATGACCCCTCAAGCTGGGGCGAGGTCTCGCGCAATGCGGCCTGCCCGTGCGGGTCGGGCAAGAAATACAAGCATTGCCACGGGCGGCTGGTCTGAACGGCCAGCCCCACCCGGGCCGATACACAAGACAGTAACAAGAACAGCACGATCAGGGACGAACGATGGCAGGTCATTCCCAATTCAAGAACATCATGCACCGCAAGGGCGCGCAGGACGCCAAGCGGGCCAAGCAGTTTGCCAAGGTCATCCGTGAAATTACCGTGGCCACGCGCGAAGGCATGCCCGATCCGGCCATGAACCCGCGCCTGCGCGCCGCCATCTCGGCCGCGCGTGAAGTCAACATGCCCAAGGATACGGTCGAGCGCGCGATCAAGAAGGCCAGCGGCGCGGGTGGCGGCGATGACTACACCGAGGTCCGCTACGAAGGCTACGGCCCGGCAGGCGTTGCCGTGATCGTGGAAGGACTGACCGACAACCGCAACCGCACGGCATCCGATGTGCGGGCTGCGTTTTCCAAGCATGGCGGTTCGCTGGGCGAGACGAATTCGGTCTCCTTCATGTTCACCCGCCTGGGCGTGATCAGCTACCCGCTCGATGCCGCGAGCGAGGACGACCTGATCGAGGCCGGGCTTGAAGCCGGGGCCGAGAATGTCGAGACCGTGGACGGCATGCATGAAGTGACCTGCCCGGTCGAATCCTTCTTTGCCGTGCGTGACGCGCTGGAAACCCGTTTTGGTGAACCGGCTTCCGCCAAGCTGGACTGGCGGCCGTCCAACACCGTCGAACTCGATGAGGACAAGGCGCGCAGCGTGTTCAAGCTGATCGATACGCTTGAAGACCATGATGACGTGCAGGCCGTTTACGCCAATTTTGACGTGCCGGACGACGTGGCCGAAAAGCTCTCGGCCTGACCCGGCCTGTGGTCCGCATCCTGGGCATCGACCCCGGCCTGCGCTTTACGGGCTGGGGGGTGATTACGGCGCAGGGCAACCGGCTGAGCCATGTGGCTGATGGCGTGATCGCGACCGATTCGGCGCTGTCGGTGCCCGAGCGGCTGCGCCACCTGCATGATGCGCTGCTTGAACTGGCGCGCAATTTCGCCCCCGATGAAGCGGCGGTGGAAGAAACCTATGTCAACCGCAATGGCGCCGCCACGCTCAAGCTGGGCTATGCCCGTGGCGTGGGGCTGCTGGTGCCCATGCTGCTCGACATTCCCGTGGCCGAATACGGCGCCAAGACGGTCAAGCGCGCGGTGGTGGGCACGGGTGCCGCCACCAAGGAGCAGGTCAGCATGATGGTCCGCCGTATCCTGCCCACCGCCCTGCTCAAGCGCGCCGATGCGGCGGATGCGCTGGCGGTGGCCATCTGCCACGCGCATCACCGTGCCTCCGCCATCCATCTCGCCAATGCCACGAGGATGGCATGATCGCGCAGTTGCGCGGCCTGCTGGCGCAGGTCGAGGCTGATCGCTGCGTGATTGATGTCAGCGGCGTGGGCTACCTCGTGCAGGCCTCGAGCCGCACGCTCGCAGCCCTGCCGCAGCCGCCGGAACTCGCCCTCGTGCTGGTCGAGACCGTGGTGCGCGAGGATGCGATCCTGCTCTATGGCTTTGCCGAAGCCTCGGAGCGTTCGTGGTTCCGCCTGCTTACCACCGTGCAGGGCGTTGGGGCCAAGGTGGCGCTGGCCATCCTGTCGGTGCTGCCGCCGCCGGAACTGATGGTGGCCATTGGCAGTGGTGACAAGACCATGCTCACCCGCGCGGGCGGCGTGGGCGCGCGGCTGGCCCAGCGCATCGTGACCGAACTGCGCGACAAGTGCGAGGGTATGCCCACGGGTGCGCCTGCGGCTGGCGGCGTGCCGGGCGTGACCATTACAATGCCCACGCCGCGCAGCATTGCGGCGGATGCCGTGCTGGCGCTATCCGGCCTTGGCTTCCGGCGGGCGGAGGCGCAGCCTGTGGTCGAGCGCGTGATTGACCGCTTCGAGGGGGATGTGAACCTTGACGTGGTGATCCGTGACGCGCTGAAGGAACTGGCCCGATGAGTGAGCACCCCGAGCGCGAGATCGACGCCCGCCGGGCGGAGGAAGACGGCAACGAAGGTAGCCTGCGCCCGCAGACGCTTGATGACTTCACCGGCCAGAAGGCCAGCCGCGAGAACCTTGCCATCTTCATCGCTGCCGCCCGCCAGCGCGGCGATGCGCTGGACCACGTGCTGCTGCACGGCCCCCCGGGCCTGGGCAAGACCACGCTGGCGCAGATCGTGGCGCGGGAACTTGGCGTGGGCTTCAGGGCCACGTCGGGGCCGGTCATCCAGCGCGCGGGCGACCTGGCCGCCATCCTGACCAATCTCCAGCCGCGTGACGTGCTGTTCATTGATGAAATCCACCGCCTGCATCCTTCCATCGAGGAAGTGCTGTATCCGGCGATGGAGGACTTCCAGCTTGACCTGATCATTGGCGAGGGGCCAGCGGCGCGGTCCGTGCGCATCGATCTCTCGCCGTTCACGCTGGTCGCCGCCACCACGCGGGCGGGCCTGCTGGCAACGCCGCTGCGCGACCGCTTCGGCATTCCGCTGCGGCTGGTGTTCTACACGCCCGAAGAGCTGTGCCAGATTGTGGTGCGCGGGGCGCGCAAGCTGGAATTTGACCTCACCCCGGAAGGGGCGGAGGAAATCGCCCGCCGCTCGCGTGGCACGCCGCGCATTGCAGGCCGCCTGCTGCGCCGGGTGCGCGACTTTGCCGCCGTGGCCCGGGCGGGCAGGGGGCCGGTGGACCGCGCGCTGGCCGATGCGGCGCTCTCCCGCCTCGAGGTTGATTCGATGGGGCTTGATGGCATGGACCGGCGCTACCTGCGCCGCATTGCCGAATACCATCACGGCGGCCCGGTGGGCGTCGAGACGCTAGCCGCGGCCCTGGCCGAGGCGCGTGACACGCTCGAAGACGTGATCGAGCCCTACCTCATCCAGGAGGGGCTTGTGCTACGCACCAGCCGCGGCCGCATGCTGGGCGAGCGGGGCTGGCGGCATCTTGGCCTGCAGCCCCCCGCGCGCGTGCCCGGCCAGGGCGACCTGCTCGGAGAGGGGACTGATGGTTCAGCATAATATCGATTTTCGCATCTATTACGAGGATACGGATGCGGGCGGCGTGGTCTATCACGCCCGCTACCTTGCCTTTGGCGAGCGCGCCCGCACAGAGGCCATCCGCGCGCAGGGGCATTCGGCTGCCGACCTGCTGGGTGATTTCGGGCTGGCTTTCGTGGTGCGCCATGCCGCCATGGATTATCGTGCCCCCCTGCGGCTCGATGACATCGTGTGCGTTACGACTCGCCTGACAGAACTGGGTGCCGCAAGCTGCAGGCTGCTCCAGACCTTCCACCGGGCGGGCACGGCTGAAAAACTCGATTGCGGCACGCTGGACGTGCGGCTGGCCTGCGTGCGGGCAGCCGATGGGCGCGCGGCCCGATTTCCGCCGTTATGGCGTGATCTGTTGCGCGGGCTGGTCGGCTGAGCGCAACAGAGCCATGCAAGGCGTGTGTTCTTTTTGTGTCATGGGTTGACCATGATGCAGGGCTGTGCGGAAAGCAGGTTGGCCGTGGCTTGCCAAACGGGCAATCTTCGTGTTTGAGCGAACGGCCAAGGTGGGCAGGAGGCGTATTTGGACCAAGCGGTTAACGCAGCAAATCTCGGGGCTGCAGCGGGTGATCTTTCGATGTGGGCGCTGTTCATGCACGCCTCGATCGTGGTCAAGCTCGTCATGATCGGGCTGGTGACCAGCAGTGTAATTGTCTGGGCCATCATTTTTGATAAATTCACCACCATCCGCCGGGTCAACCGGCAGGCCAACGATTTCGAGGAGCGCTTCTGGGCTGGTGGCAGCCTTGAGGATCTGTACGAATCCGATGGCGCCAAGCCTGTGCACCCGATGGCTGCCGTCTTTGGCGCGGCCATGGGCGAATGGCGGCGTTCCTCGCGCATTTCGGGCATCGACCTGGTGCATGGCGGCGTGCAGGACCGCGTCAACCGCGCCATGGCTATTACCATTACGCGCGAGATGGACCGGCTGAACCGCTGGATCATCTTCCTCGCCACCATCGGGCCGGTGGCGCCCTTCATCGGCCTGTTCGGCACGGTTTGGGGCATCATGCACGCGTTCGGCTCGATCGCGGCCATGCACAACACCAATCTCTCGGTTGTGGCGCCGGGCATTTCCGAGGCGCTGTTCGCCACCGCCATCGGCCTGGTCACGGCCATTCCCGCCGTGATCGCCTATAACGTGGTCAGCAACAGCATGGGCGTGTTCGAGGACCGGCTGGATGCGTTCGGCACCGAGTTCGCCGCCATCCTGTCGCGCCAGTCGGAAGAAAGGGGCGCGTAATATGGGGGCAAGCCTGGGCGACCTGCGGGGGCGGCGGCGCAAGCGGCGCCCCATGGCCGAGATCAACGTCACGCCCCTGGTGGATGTGATGCTGGTGCTGCTCATCATCTTCATGGTGACAGCCCCCATGATGACCAGCGGCGTGAACGTGGACCTGCCCAAGACGGATGCGGCCCCGGTCAATACCGACACCAAGCCCATCACGGTGTCGATCCGCTCCAATGGTGACCTGTATCTGGGCGATGAACCCGTATCGCAGGACCAGCTGGTGGACCAGCTCAGGGCGGCGGCGCAGAATGACAGCGAACACCGTATTTTCGTGCGCGGCGACCAGCATATCGATTATGGCCGTGTCATGCAGATCATGGGGCAGATCACGTCGGGTGGCTTTACGCATGTGGCCCTGCTGGCCCAGCAGCCGCCTGGTCACTAAACAGAATCTGATGCCAGGAGCCGTCTGATCGTGGTCCCACCGCGTCGTTCCGAACGCATCCTCATGCGGCGTTCCATCCTGGTTTCGGGCGGGCTTCATTTTGCCCTTCTGGTGGCCGTGCTGCTCAAGCTGCCCGTGCCGGTGCCCAAGGAGCCGCCGCCACCACCCACAATCGAGATGGAATTCGCGGCCGATACGGGCACGGCAACGCCCCACAAGGGCGACAAGCCTGCCCCCAAGCCCGCGCCTGCGCCAGCGCCGGTCAGGCAGGAGGCGCCGCCTTCGCCCACGCCGCCTGAAAAGGAACCCAACGAGGAGGCGGCCCCACCGCCACCGCCGCCTCCCCCCATGCCGCCGCCGCAGCAGGTGTCAAAACCCGTGCCGGATGCGCCAACCCCGCCGCGTGAGCAGACGCCCTCGCCCGATGCGGTCAAGCTGCCGCCCACGCCGCCCAAGGCGGCCCCCGCGCAGGCGCATGCGCCCGTGCCGCCCTCGGCCCAGCCGGACCCCACGGCAGCGCCCAAGGTGCAGGAGCAGTCGCGCACCACGCAGCCCAACGAGGCCAAGAAGCATGTGCCTGATACGCACTCGCTGCTGGCAACGCTCGATGCCTTCCGCGCGGACCAGAAGCAGACCCACCCGCCCAAGGCCCGGCCCAACCCGCAGCAGGGTGGTGCACCCGATGGCGGTGGCACGCCTGATGGCGACATAACGAGTTCCATGACCGCCACCGAGCAGAAGGCGATCGGCAATTCCGTGCGGCGCTGCTACTCGGAAGATACGGCGGCCCGTAATTATGCCCAGTTCGTGGCGCATCTGGTCGTGACCGTGGATGGCACCGGCACGGCGCGCATGGTGGACTTCGCGCCGCAGACACAGGCGCAGATGGAGGCCGACCCGTCCTACCGCGCGTTGGCCGAACGCGCGCGTGATGCGGTGCTCAGCCCGACCTGTGCCAAGCTGCCCATTCCGCAGAACCTGCTGGGCCAGACCCGGCAACTGAAATTCGTATTCCGTCCCTGATACAAAGCGGACGAAGGCGAGGAGAGGAAAAAGATGTCAAGCGTAAAGCCATTGATCCCGGATGATGATGCCGCACGGCTGGCATCGGCCTTCAGCCGGCGTGGGTTCATGGGCGCGGGTGTGGCGGGCGGCCTCATGGCCACGCCGCTATTCGCCGCAGGTGCGGCCCATGCGCAGGATGCCGGGGCCGCCGAAATCACGGTTGACCAGGCCCGTACCGCCCCTATTCCCATTGTCCTGCCGTCGCTTGGCAGTGGCGTGGCCCAGCAGATCACCGATGTGATCTCGGCTGACCTGGGTAATTGCGGCCTGTTCCGCCCCATCAGCGCCAGCATGCCGCAGGGCACGCCGCCGTTTGCCACCTACAAGTCAATGGGCGCGCGCGCGGTCATGACCGGCAAGGTGGTCGAGCAGGGCAGCAGCCTGCGCGTCGAGTTCCGCCTGTGGGATGTGCTGACCGGCAAGCAGTTGCAGGGCACGGCCTATACGGCGGGCAGCCAGGACTGGCGCCGCATCGCGCATGTCATTGCCGATGTGATCTACAGCCGCCTGCTTGGCGAGCAGGGCTACTTCAACTCCCGCATCGCCTATATCGCGCGCTCCGGCCCGCGCGCGCGCCAGATCACGCGGCTTGCCATCATGGATCAGGATGGGGCAGACAGCCGCTACCTGACCAACGGCCAGTGGCTGACGCTTACGCCGCGCTTCAACCCGGCCAATAGTGAACTGGCATTCATGTCGTATGCCAACTACAGGCCGCGTGTTTACCTGTTCAACCTCAATACCGGGCAGCAGCGCCTGCTTGGTGACTTTACGGGTATTTCATTCGCCCCGCGCTTTGCGCCCAACGGGCAGTCGGTCATCCTGTCGGTCACGCGCGGCAGCGGGTCGGACATCTTTGTGGTCGATCTGGCCACCATGGCGCGCCGGCAGATCACCTCGTCCGGGGCGATCGACACCAGCCCGTCCTACAGCCCCGATGGCTCGCAGATCGTGTTCAACTCCGACCGTGGTGGCTCGCAGCAGCTCTATATCATGAGTGCATCGGGCGGTGAGGCGAAGCGGATTTCCTATGGGCACGGGCGCTACGGCTCGCCCGTATGGTCGCCGCGGGGTGATCTGATCGCGTTCTCGCGCATTGCCAATGGCAGCTTCTCGCTTGGGGTGATGGCACCCGATGGCACGGGCGAGCGAATCCTGACCGAGGGCTTTACGGTGGAAAGCCCGACTTTCTGCCCCAACGGCCGCGTGCTGGCGTTCTGCCGCCAGAGTTCGGCCGGGGCAAATGGTGCCGGATTTGCAACAGGTATCAATACAATTGACATCACCGGCTTCCATGAACGCGCCCTGCCGGCGGGCAGTTCGTCTGACCCGGCATGGTCTGGCCTAAATAAGTAATTCTTTTCAATGCGTTGGACAAACACTTCGCCAGAACCCACTCATTTGGCAAATGGCGGGTATGTGTTTGTTCCGCGTTGACTGAAGCCGGATTTGACAGCTATGCTTGTGGCGGTTTCCAGCGATCGCGAGTTTCTGTTTTACAATTTGTTTGGCAGGGCGCAACGAGACTCGGGACCGTTCTATATTTAAATCCGGAAATTCAACAAATGGTTTCGAAACAAGAAACCGATCCAGGATCCAAAGTAATGAAACTGAAGCTTTTTGGTGCCGCCGGTCTGGCTCTCTTCCTCGCGGCCTGTTCTGACCATGCGAACAAGAACGCGAACACCGGCGCTGCCATGCAGCAGCAGGTTGGCCCCGTTCCCGGCAGCGAGGCCGATCTGGTCGCGACCGCAGGTGACCGCGTGCTGTTCGCGCTGAACCAGAACACGCTGTCCAGCGATGCGAAGGCAACGCTCGACAAGCAGGCCGCATGGCTGGCCAAGTACCCGCAGGTACATGTCCAGATCGCCGGTAACTGCGATGATCGCGGCACCGAGGAATACAACATCGCGCTGGGCGAGCGTCGTGCCAACGCAGCGCATGACTACCTGGTGGCCAAGGGTGTCGATGCATCGCGCATCACCACCATCTCCTATGGCAAGGATCGCCCCACCGCTGTTGGCGATGACGAGGCTTCCTGGGCGCAGAACCGTAACGCCATCACGGCGGTACAGTAAGTTTCTGCCAGCACTTCTACGGAATGTGGCAGTATGGAACCGGCCGGGCGCTTATCGCCCGGCCGGTTTTGTTTTAGGTAGACGTGCATCGTGTTGCTTGAAGGGTATGGTCCATGCGGTCTGTTATGTCGTGTTTCCTTTCGGTTTCTGGCCGGCTTTCATTGTGGGGGCGGGCTGGCATGCTGGCAGGCGGCATATCGCTGGCCTCGCTGGGCTGCGCGCAGGCGGCTGACAGCAATAGCCTGACCCTGCAACTGCTTGATCGGGTCAATACGCTCGAAGAGCAGACGCGTGAGATGCGTGGGCAGATCGATCAGCTGACCAATCAGGTGCAGCAGCAGAATGCCGCCATGAGCAAGCAGATCGATGACATGAATTTTGCCATGCAGCAGCATGGCCATGCCGCGCCTGCGGTTCCGGCCCCGGTCACGGCGGCAGGCGGCGTAACGCCTGCCGCAGCAGCCCCCGCCCCCGCCACGGCCAAGCGCAGCCTTGATGATGTGCTCAAGGCGGGTAACGATGCGCTGTTGCAGCATGATTACGTCACGGCGCAGGCCGATGCGCAGCAGGTGCTCTCCGGCCCCAAATCCGCCAGGCAGATTGATGCGCAGTATCTGATGGCCCAGTCCCTTGCGGGGCAGAAGCAGTATCGTCAGTCCGCCCTTGCCTATTACGATACCTATAACCGCGCGCCGCACGGGCAGCGCGCGCCAAGTGCCCTGCTGGGTGTGGCGGCAACACTGGTGGCGCTGAACGACAAGGCTTCGGCCTGTCAGGCGCTGGACAAGCTGTCCAGTGAATTTCCTGCGCCTGCGCCGCGCATCAAATCCGCCGAGCAGGTTTACCGCAAGCGCGCCAAATGTAACTGACTGCCTGAGCGGGCGTAAGGCGCATGCAGCCTTCCGAACCGGTCAGCCCGGCCCGTTTTGCCGCCCGCATGGCGGCCCTTGGTCCATGGCCGGGGCAGGGCACGCCCGTATGCGTTGCGGTGTCGGGCGGGGCGGACAGCATGGCGCTGGCTATTCTGGCGCGCGGCTGGCGGCGCGATGTGACAGGGCTGGTGGTGGACCACGGGCTGCGTGCCGAGTCGCGGCTTGAGGCAGAGCAGACGGTGGCCCGCCTGGCCCGGCTTGGCATGCCGGCCCGCCTGCTGGCCCTTGAAGGGCTGGCGCGCGGCCCCCGCATGGCCGAGCGTGCCCGCCGCATGCGCTACCAGGCCCTGTTAGCTGCCTGCCGCGACCTTGGCGCGCTTGACCTGCTTGTGGCCCATCATGCGGGCGACCAGGCGGAAACGGTGCTCATGCGTCAGCAGGCTGCAAGCGGGGATGACGGGTTGGCCGCCATGGCGGTGGCGACGGACATGGCGGATGTGCGTCTTGTCCGCCCGCTGCTGGGTGTGGGCAAGGCCGCGCTTTATGCCACGGTGCGGGCAGCGGGGGTGGACTGGGTGGAAGATCCCTCCAATTCCGACCTGCGCACCGCCCGTGCCCGCGCGCGGCATGCGCTGGCAGCGGATTCTTCCCTGGCAGGTACGCTGCTGGCCGATGCCGGGCAGGCCGGGCAGGCCCGCAAGGCGCGCGATATGCAGGATGCACACTGGCTGGCCGCCCATGCCCGCTTTCATCCCGGTGGCTGGGTGGTCCTGCCGCCTGGCCTTGCGCCACCACGATTGCTGTCGGCCCTGATCCGCGTGGTGGGAGGGCGGGATTATGCCCCGGCGCGCGAGGCGGTGGCAGCGCTTGCGGCCCGGCCCCGGGCCGCCACGCTGGCCGGGGTCGCCCTCATGCCCTGGCGCGAGGGGCAGTGGCTCGTGGCCCGTGAAGAAGCAGGGCTCGCCCTCCCCATGGCCGCGGCACCCGGGGCCATATGGGACCGGCGTTTTGTCCTGAGCGCGCCCCCCCTGCCGCCGGGCTGGTGCGTGGGTGCGGCGGGGCCGGTGGCGGCGTGGTGGCCGCAGGGCAGGGGGCGGTCATGCTGGCCTGCGCGATTATTGCGCACGCTGCCCGCGCTATGGCATGATGGGCAGGTCAAGGCCGTGCCCCATATGGGCCTGCGCGCGCGGGAACCTTTTGCCGCCCATGCGGTTTTCATGAACCAGCCCCCCCATCCCGTGCTCGACTGCGCTGTATTTGGTGGCGCCGGACACGACCAGGCGGCGAGGCTGGCATAAAAGGTTGGCGGGTGGGGGTGTGAATATCCCCTGATCGTCCTATGTATGATAGGACGTAGTGAACGTGGCATCTGTTCGCCTGCCCGCTGTGGGGCAGGGGCGAGGGGCCAGCGGATGGAACAGTGGACAAGATGAACAATTTCGGCCGGAACTTGCTCCTGTGGGTTATCATCATCGTCCTGCTGCTGTTGCTGTTTAATGTCTTCCAGCCGGGAAGCGTGCAGCATGCATCGCAGCAGTTGGCGTATTCCGATTTCATCGGAGACGTGAACAGCGGGCATGTTCGCTCTGTCGTGGTGCAGGAGCACAACATCACCGGCACGCTGACGGATGGCACGTCGTTCGATACCTATACCCCGCAGGACCCCACCCTGATTTCCCGCCTGACGGAAAAGGGCGTGGAGGTCGTGGCCAAGCCGCTCGAGGCGGATACCAACCCCATCCTGCGCTACCTCATCAACTATGCGCCGCTGCTGCTCATGGTGGGGGCGTGGATCTTCATCATGCGCCAGATGCAGTCGGGTGGTGGCCGTGCCATGGGCTTTGGCAAGTCGCGTGCCCGCATGCTGACCGAAAAGCAGGGCCGAGTGACGTTTGATGACGTGGCCGGCATTGATGAAGCCAAGGGCGAATTGCAGGAAATTGTCGACTTCCTGCGCGATCCGCAGAAGTTCACCCGCCTTGGCGGCAAGATCCCCAAGGGCGTGCTGCTCGTAGGCCCGCCCGGCACCGGCAAGACGCTGCTCGCCCGCGCCATTGCGGGTGAGGCGAACGTGCCGTTCTTCACCATCTCGGGTTCCGACTTTGTGGAAATGTTCGTGGGCGTGGGCGCATCGCGCGTACGTGACATGTTCGAGCAGGGCAAGAAGGCCGCACCCTGCATTATCTTCATTGACGAAATCGACGCCGTGGGCCGCCACCGTGGCGCGGGCCTTGGCGGCGGCAATGACGAGCGTGAGCAGACACTTAACCAGATGCTTGTCGAGATGGATGGGTTTGACAGCAATGAAGGCGTGATCCTGATTGCGGCGACCAACCGCCCCGACGTGCTTGACCCTGCGCTGCTGCGCCCCGGCCGCTTCGACCGCCAGGTGGTGGTGCCCAACCCCGACGTGGCGGGCCGCGAGAAGATCCTGCGCGTGCACATGCGCAAGGTGCCGCTGGCCTCCGATGTGGACCCCAAGGTCATTGCCCGTGGCACGCCCGGCTTCTCTGGTGCGGACCTTGCCAACCTGGTCAATGAGGCCGCTCTCATGGCCGCGCGCCTGGGCAAGCGCACGGTGGCGATGCTCGAGTTCGAGAACGCCAAGGACAAGGTGATGATGGGCGCCGAGCGCCGCTCCCTCGTCATGAGCGAGGACGAGAAGAAGATGACCGCCTACCATGAGGGCGGGCATGCGCTGGTGGGCATTCTCACGCCGGGGTCCGACCCGGTGCACAAGGCCACCATCATTCCCCGTGGCCGGGCTTTGGGCATGGTGATGAGCCTGCCGGAGAAGGACCGCTACTCCGAAAGCCGCTCGTGGTGCATTGGCAAGCTGACGCTGGCCATGGGTGGCCGCGCGGCGGAGGAAATCATCTTCGGGGCGGACAATGTCTCGACCGGCGCTTCGGGCGACATCAAGATGGCGACCGACGTGGCCCGCCGCATGGTGACCGAATGGGGCATGAGCGAAAAGCTGGGCATGGTGGCCTATGGCGGCAACGGGCAGGAAGTGTTCCTTGGCCATAGCGTGACCCAGAACAAGAACGTGTCGGAGGAAACGGCGCGCGAGATCGATAACGAGGTGCGCAAGCTGATCGATGCCGCCTATGAGCGTGCCCGCAGCCTGCTGCTCGAGCATATCGACCAGCTTCACCGTCTTGGCGCGGCCCTGCTGGAATATGAAACCCTGACCGGCGAGGAAATTCGCCAGGTACTGCGGGGCGAGAAGATCGAGCGCGTGGTGGTGGATGATCCGATGCCGGAGAACCGCCGTCCTTCCGTGCCGCCTTCAGCGCCTTCCGCCCCCGTGGCGCCGCTGCCCGCGCCGGAAGGTGAGGGCGGGGTTGGCACAGCCCCGGCTGGCTAGGAACGTTTTGAAAGAAAACAGTAAAAATTTTGGGTGCCGCCTTTTTTCAAAAAGGCAGCATTCTTTTGAAGCTTTAAGCTGGCAGGCTTTTCAAACAGTCCGTTAATATGAACATGGCGGGACAGCTTCAGGCTGTTCCGCCATGTTTGTATCCGGCCCCATGCCCGCGGGCAGGCTATGAGGGGCGCGTGGAAAAGAGAGAATCAAAGTTTCGGGGGCTGCGTTTTCAAAACGCTTCGCCAGAATATTTTCATAATCGGGTACGTCTTGCATGGCGCATTTTTCAGGCCAGTTGTTGATTGAACCCCTGGCCCTGCTGCATGGCAAAGCAGCCCGGCAGGCGGTGGCGCGGGGTGTTGCGCGCTGGTTTGCAGGCGGTCCGCAGGCCTATGCGCTCGCCCGTCTGATCGGACCGGCGCACGAGCACATGATCGTGCCGGTTGCGGCCCTGCCCCCCGCATGGGAGGCGGCGGCCCGGCGCATCAGCGCGCCCGCGCCCGATGCGGGGCTGCCGCCGGGGCAGCAGGTCATGGGCATCATCAACGTCACCCCGGACAGTTTCAGCGATGGCGGCCAGCATGACCGCGTGGAGACGGCGCTGGCACGCATAAAGGCGCTGCATGCCGCCGGGTGCCAGATCGTGGATATTGGCGGCGAGAGCACCCGCCCCGGCGCACCTGCCGTATCCGCCGAGGCGGAATGGGGGCGTATCGGCCCGGTCATCCGTGCCGTGCGGGCCTGTTCCGCGCTTGATGGCCTGCATCTGTCGATTGATACGCGGCAGGCCGCGGTCATGGACCAGGCGCTGACAGCGGGGGCCACGCTCATCAATGATGTCTCGGCGCTGACGCATGACCCCGCCGCCCGCGCCGTCGTGGCGCGACATGGCTGCCCGGTCATGCTCATGCACATGCGCGGCACGCCTGAAACGATGCGCGCGCACACGGCATATGGCGATGTGGCGGTGGATGTCGTGCGTGAACTCGGCCAGTGCGTGGAGGCGGCGGTGGCGGCAGGTATTGCACGCGCGCGCATACTCGTTGACCCCGGCATCGGTTTTGCCAAGACGCTGGAAGGCAACCTGACCCTGCTGGGCCGTCTGCCGCTGCTGGCCAATCTGGGCTGCCGGGTGGTGCTCGGCACCTCGCGCAAGCGCATGATTGGCGAACTGGCGCATGAACCCGACGCAGCCGCGCGCGATCCGGGCACGATTGCGGCCAGCCTGCCCGGAATGGTCTTTCCCGGCGCGGTGCTCCGGGTTCACAATGCAACGGCCATGATCCAGGCCATGCGGGTGCAGCAGGGACTGGATCAGCACTAACAGGTAAGGTAGGTCGATGTCCGACCAGAACGTATCCGGAGATTCCCAGTCATGGTAAAAACAAGAAAGCTGTTTGGCACTGATGGCATTCGGGGCATGGCCAACCGCTTTCCCATGACGGTGGAAGTCGCGCAGAAGCTGGGCCAGGCTGCGGGCCTGCGTTTTATACAGGGCACGCACCGCCATAGCGTGCTGCTGGGCAAGGATACGCGCCTGTCGGGCTATATGATCGAATGCGCGCTGGTGTCGGGTTTCCTTTCTGCCGGAATGGACGTGACGCTGGTGGGGCCGATGCCCACTCCGGCCATTGCCATGCTCACCCGTTCCCTGCGCGCCGATCTGGGCGTCATGATCTCGGCTTCGCACAATCCGTATGGCGATAACGGCATCAAGCTGTTTGGCCCCGACGGGTTCAAGCTCTCCGATGAGACGGAAGCGGACATCGAGGCCGCAATGGGCGAAGACCTGACCCACATGCTCGCTGCACCCGACCAGATCGGTCGGGCCTCGCGCCTCAATGACGCGGCGGGCCGGTATGTGGAAAGCGCCAAGTCCTCCTTCCCCCGCCGCCTGCGGCTTGACGGGCTGCGCATCGTGATCGACTGCGCCAACGGGGCGGCCTATCGCGTGGCGCCCACGGCGTTGTGGGAACTCGGGGCGGAAGTGGTACGCATTGGCTGCGACCCCGATGGCATCAACATCAATGAAGGCTGTGGCTCCACCCGCCCCGAGGCCCTGTGCGCCGCCGTGCAGCGCCACCGGGCCGATATCGGCATCGCCCTGGATGGCGATGCCGACCGCGTGCTGATCTCCGATGAAAAAGGCCGCCTGATCGATGGTGACCAGATCTTGGCGCTGATCTCGCACTCATGGGCGCGGCAGGGGCGGCTGTCGGGGCGGCATATCGTGGCGACCGTCATGTCCAACATGGGGCTTGAGCGCTATCTCGAGACACAGGGGCTGGAACTGGTGCGCACGGCGGTGGGCGATCGCTACGTGGTGGAAAAAATGCGCGAGCTTGGCGCCAATATCGGCGGCGAGCAGTCAGGGCACATGGTGCTGTCGGACTTCGCCACCACGGGCGACGGGCTGGTGGCAGCCCTGCAGGTGCTGGCCGAAGTGGTGGAGTCCGGTCGCCCCGCAAGCGAGGTGTGCCGCATGTTCAAGCCCTACCCGCAACTGCTGCGCAACGTGCGCTTTGCCGGTCGCAGCCCGCTGCATGACCCGCAGGTGCAGGATGCACGCAAGGCGGCGGAAAAGCGGCTGGGTGCGCGCGGGCGGCTCGTGCTGCGTGAAAGCGGCACCGAGCCGCTGGTGCGCGTCATGGCGGAAGCCGAGGACGAGGCGCTGGTCAATGCAGTCGTCGATGACATGTGCGAGGCGATCACCGCCATCCAGATGGCGGGCTGAGCCATGCACGGGCGCATCCTCATCATGGCGGGCAGCGATAGCGGGGGCGGGGCTGGCATCCAGGCCGATATCAAGACCGTGACCGTGCTGGGCGGCTTCGCCATGACCGCGATTACAGCCCTGACCGCGCAGAATACGCTGGGCGTGCAGGCGGTCATGCCGGTATCCCCTGCCTTTATCGTGACCCAGATGCGCTGCGTGATGGATGATCTGGGCGTTGATGCGTTCAAGAGTGGCATGCTCGACCGGCCGGAGGTGATCGAGGCGATTGCCGATGTGCTGCTCACCACCGCTGACATTCCCTACGTGCTCGACCCGGTCATGGTGGCGAAAGGGGGGGCTGCGCTGTTGCAGGAGCGCGCGCTGGCCACGCTGAAGGCGCGGCTGCTGCCGCTGGCCACCGTGCTGACCCCCAACATTCCCGAAGCCGAGGCCCTGCTTGGCCACGGCATTGCCGGGCGTGCGGACATGCTGCCCGCAGCCCGCGCCCTGCTCGCACTTGGGCCGCGCGCCGTGCTGCTCAAGGGCGGCCATATGGAAGGTGATGAACTGCTGGACGTGCTGGTACAGGCCGATGGCACGGTACAGGAATTCGTGAGCCAGCGCATCCACACTCGCCATACGCACGGCACGGGCTGTACGCTGGCAAGTGCCATAGCCACGGGGCTGGGGCAGGGCATGAGCCTGGCGGATGCCGTGATCCGGGCACAGGCCTATGTGCTGCGCGCCATTGCAGCCGCACCCGGCTATGGCGCGGGCGCAGGCCCGTTGAATCATGGTGCGGGTGGGATGGGATAGCGTATTAATAATTCATTAATAAAATGAATGTCATTATATTTATTATTTCTATGGAAGAATGGTAATATATAGGCAACTTTAGGTTGTTTAATGCATAAGGCACACTTATAGGTAGGTGTAGTTAAAATATCTACTGGATGGTCGATATGCGGATTTTGCTTGTAGAACCCAATGCCCGGAAAGCCGAAGAGACCACCCGGCATATGGAAAAAGCCGGATTTACAGTAGATCATGTTGATACAGGGCATGATGCACTGGGAATGTTAAAATCCTATAATTATGACCTTGCCGTCATGGAGGTCCGGCTGAAAGATCTTGATGGGTTCGAGGTCATTCGGGTCAGCCGGGCTGCGAGGGTGCCCACGCCCGTTCTGGTCCTGTCAGAGGAGCGCGCGGCCACCACCAAGGTGAGGGCCTTCTCCACCGGGGCGGATGATTACGTGACCCGCCCTTACGAATCGATGGAACTGACAGCGCGGATGCAGGCGGTAATCCGTCGCTCCAAGGGGTATAGCGAGCCGACCCTGCGCGCGGGGGCGCTTGAACTGTGCCTTGATAGCCGCGCGGTGAGCGTGCACGGGCACTGCGTGCATCTGACCGGCAAGGAATACATGATTCTGGAACTGCTCCTGTTGCGCAAGGGCATGGTCCTGACCAAGGATGCCTTCCTCAACCACCTGTATGGCGGGATGGATGAGCCGGAAATGAAGATCATTGATGTGTTCATCTGCAAGCTGCGCAAGAAATTGCAGGTTGCGGGTGCAGGGCAGCTCATCGCCACCGTGTGGGGGCAGGGCTACGTGCTGCGCGACGAGGCGCCGACCCTGGCCACGGCCCCTCTGGGTGCTTCGGTTTCCCATGTAACGGCGGCGTGATGCCTGTTACGCCTGAGTAGCTGCAACCCGAACCGGGCTGCCGTTGTTAAAATGATTGTGCAAAGAAAAATGGCAGGCCCACCCCAGAAGGTGCGCCTGCCAAAGTTTTTAAAGTGATGATTCGATATGCGATGCCCCCATCGCCCGACCGTTATTGCATTGGCGTGCCGACCCGGACATGAGATAAATCAAACTCGGTAGAAATAATTCGTATGTTTTTTTCCGCGCATCTTTATTCCATCTCGTTGATGGGACAGGATGCGCTGATTAACAGGATGGAAACAGGCGGCACGTCGATGGGAAACAAGAAAGCGCTGAGGCATCTTTACGCAGGTGGTGCGTTGCTGCTTGCCATATCCACCGGGCTGACCGCCTGCGAAAGTGTGCACGACCAGATCGTGGATAAGGAAAACAGCCTTGCCGCAGCGGGTTTCGTGGCGCGCCCCGCCAATAATCCGGAACGGCAGTTGATGCTGCAGAAACTTCCCCCCAACCGGTTCCTCCAGAAATCGTTTGGAGACCACATGCTCTACATCTATTCCGACCCCAAGGTGTGCAATTGCCTGTATGTGGGCAATCAGGCGGCCTATGGGCGCTACATGTCCTATGTGCAGGCCCAGAATCTGGCTGACCAGCAGCAGATGACGGCGGATATGTATGAAGATGCCTCCTGGAACTGGGGCATGTGGGGCTGGGGCGGCGGCGGCTGGGGTGGCCCGTGGGGCGGCGGCTGGTGGTAAGGCGCTGCCAGCAGACACCGCATTGATAAAATAATAAACGTTTTCGAATGCCGCCTTTTCCCAAAAAGGCGGTATTTCCTTGTGGTTTTGTGAAAAAAAACCGTGCCAGAAACGCTCTGGTGCAGGCGGAATTTCAGGTAAATTTGGGGCGATGGTCCGCATAGACCACCATCTGCCAGGCTTCGCGCGTGCCGAGTCGATGGGGGTGGGCATGGATGGCAGGCAGGAGCTGCCCTTCGCTTACGGCTATTTCCACGCCGCACCCGGCACAACGGTAAATGCCGGAATGAGGGGCAACGGTGCGGGGCGGATGAAGCTTGTCGAATTCAGGATCGGTCCACGTATCAATAAACTGTGCGGACTGGTAGAGGGCCATCCCGTTCTCCATTGTTTTTCATCGGCTGGCTGAACTGTTAAACTAACCTTTAGCATGCATCTTATGTGGTGGCACATCCATCCCACCACGCAGCATGCGATAATCCTGTGCTTTTTTCCCGCCTGTGAGTATTGCGCCCCGTGCGGGGCAGGTAGATTGTTTATGAGGGCATCTGTCAAAAGCCAATATCTTTTTAGTACAGAATTAAATTTCCATACGTATTAATGTAAAATGTAATTTATATTCCTGTTGATACAGATTAAAATTATTGGATACATAAAATAACAAATTTACAAATGGAATAAGTGGCTTCGTTATTTCGGTAAATATTCATCGTAATATTTTATAAAATTAACGGAATTATTTAAATAAATAAAAGTTTTCCAATGCAATTTTATTAAAAATCTTATCAGAAACTGGCGATTGGCTGAACGGGTTGTTCACAAAATCTGCCATTGCCCTGTTTTCTGCCCGCCCTTCAGTCTGGAGAATGAAGTGTCAGCGACTGGTCAACTGTTTGTGTCACAATGGCATTCAGCGCGCCATGTGCTGCGGTCCATTGAAAGGGATCGGCATCGTTATTGAAGGTGGGGTCAAGCTGGTCGCCCCGTACCGTGCCATAGGCCTGAAAATACATGTCGGGGCGGGCGGGAATGGTGTCCATCGTCCATGTCCAGTCATCGGACAGGAGGGCCGTGGCACCTACCTGCGCGCAGGGGCGCGTGGGTGACAGGGTGACGGCTGCCGTCGTCATGAGGGCTGCCTGCGGGCGGTGGTAGTGGCTGTCGCCGCCAATATCTTCCATCTGCAGGTTGCGGCGGCGCGTTTCCTCGGCGGGCGGGATGTTGCGCCAGCCATCGCCATCGGGGGCTGCATGGGCGCGATCGAGGGGATCCGATGCGGGGCCAAAGGCATGGCCTGCGTAACTGAGCGCGGTGCCTGCGGGCACATGGATCGGGCCATGGGCTGCGGCATTCTGCACAAAGCTGTTTTCAACCGGGTGCCGGGCCAGGCAGAGTTCGATCTGGCCACCCGCCCAGGCCGGGTGGGCGGCAAGGGCCAGGCAGAGTCCGGTCAGGGCCACCCATATGCCTTGCCCGATGGCCAGCCCACCCCCCTGCGCCGGGGGCGATGGGGGGCAGGCTGGCCTTGGGCACGGCATGGTAATGACCGGAAACAACCGGGACTCAGTGCCCGGCGGCTTTCGTGCCCGAAGGCGTGCCAACCATGTCTTCAGACACGAAGCGGATGCTGTTCTGCGCATCGAGCAGGGCGGCGTCCGCATCCTTGGTGTTGGGGGTTGTGCCCGCAAGCAGGCTGGAGGCGCGATAGATATCGCTGGCGCTGGCATCGAGCGGGGCAATGGCCAGCACGAAGTCAACATCCACCGCGGCAACCTGCAGGTTCTGCGCGGCCTGCGCGGGCCTGCCCTTGTTCAGGCTGGTATTGGCCGAAGCCACCGCCGTGCCCTTGGTGGAGGTCGGCTCAAGGTCTTCGGTCACGATGTATTCGCCATCAACCGGCAGCCAGGCCACGGGCTGGGTGGAGGGGGCAGCCTTGGGCGCGGGCGCGCCAGCCGGGGCCTTTTTGGGGGGCGTGAGCTGGGCCTCGGCCTTCATGAACACCTTGTTGTCGCTCTTGGCGCGGGTCAGGGCGTTATTGGCATCGGTCAGCAGCTTGATGGCGCCAGCGGTGTCGTTGTTGGCAAGGGCCATGCGGGCCATGTCAATATCATCAAACGCCCGGCTCCCATCAGCCGAGAGTTTGGCAAAGTCACGGTTGACCGCACGCCCGGCCGAGGGGGTGGCATGCGCTGCGCCGACTGCCGTGCCCAGCATGAGCAGGGCTGCAGGCAGGAATGCATATTTCTTCATGGTTCATTCTCCGGTCTTGTTGGCAGCATCATTGCCCGACGCCATCTGTAACAAAAGATGTGGCAACGCAATGCGGCTGCCCTGCTGCCGCATGTCAGCCCCGACCGGGCGCCTGCGTGCCAAAAGCCCACTGGTCACGGCGCATGCATGCGCTAGTATGGGCCATGCCGCTCCCGTCTGGGGTGGCGCTGTTTATCAAGGAATGAATCATGTCTGAATGTGCAACCAAGTGCCCTTCCAAGTCTCCCTGCCTCAAGGGCATCCTGGTTTTCGGTGCGATTGTCGGCGCCATCGTGTTTTTCCTTAAGAAAAAGAAGTGCAACGACTGATCTCGCGCAGTCACGCCGTGCCGGTCATGTCCCTTGCGGGCATGGCCCTGGTGCGGTCCCGGCCGTGAGTGGGGCAGGGCACCGGCGCATCATCCATGTTGACATGGATGCCTTCTATGCCTCGGTCGAGCAGCGCGATGATCCGGCCCTGCGGGGCAGGCCGCTTGCTGTAGGTGGTGCCGGGCGGCGCGGTGTTGTTGCCGCCGCGAGTTATGAGGCCCGCCGGTTCGGGGTGCGCTCGGCCATGTCTTCGGTCGTGGCGCAGCGCAAATGCCCCGACCTTGTGTTCGTGCCGCCGCGCTTTGATGTCTACCGCGCGATTTCCGCGCAGATTCATGCCATTTTTGCCTGTTTTACCCCCATCATCCAGCCGCTTTCGCTTGATGAGGCGTATCTGGATGTCACCCGCCCACTGCTGGATTATCCCTCCGCCACGGCAATCGCCACGGCCATTCGCGCCCGTATCCGCGATGAGACGGCACTGACCGCCTCGGCAGGCGTGTCCTACAATAAATTCCTCGCCAAGCTGGCCTCCGATTACCGCAAGCCCGATGGCCAGTTTGTCATTACACCGCGCATGGGGCCGGATTTCGTGGCGAACCTGCCGGTCGAGCAGTTTCATGGCATTGGTCCGGCCACGGCGGCGCGGATGCATGGCCTTGGCATTCGCACGGGGCTGGACCTGCGCACGCAGCCGCTCTCGCGCCTGCTGCGGCATTTCGGCAAGGCGGCGGATTTCTATTATGGTATTGCCCGCGGGCTTGATGACCGCCCCGTGGAGGTCAACCGACCGCGGCGCTCCATTGGCGGCGAGCAGACCTTCGATGCCGATATTCATGACTGGGCTGCCGCGCGTGACAGCATGCTGCGCCTGTCGGAGCGCGTGTGGGGGCGCTGCGTTGCGCGTGGCCTGACGGGTGTGACCGTGACGCTGAAGGTGAAATACAACGATTTCCGCCAGATCGTGCGCGGGCGCACGGCGCCGGAGCCGGTAGCGGACGGCGCTGATCTGGCCCAGAGGGCGCTGGCACTGCTGGAGCCATGCTTTCCGCCGCCACGGGGCATCAGGCTGCTTGGGGTGACCGTATCGGGCCTGCGCGTGCCTGGCGCTGTCCCGCCCGCGCGGCAGCTTGCGCTGTTTGGATGATATGGGCGGCCGCCTTTTTTCAAAAAGGCGGCGTTCTTTTGAAGCTTTTTGAAAAAAGCTTCACCAAAAACTTCTTATCGATTGTAGGCAGGTCGCATTGAGGTCATTGGATGACCTTCCTCATACGAAGCAGGATGCTATGAACAACGCAGCCCCTCCCGGCTCAAAGGCCATTCTCAACGCCATTGCCGAACTCGTGCTGATTGCCGTGCCGGAAGAGGAGGAGGAAACCTGCCGCGCCATCGAGATGCACATGGCCTTTACCGGCAATGTCGAGCTTGGTGACACGAATGTGTATTTCGGCTTCGATTACGAAACGCAGGAAGGCGAGAAGGTCAATTTCAGCCCGTTTGAGGACGAATCGACCGAAGGCCATATCCGCTACCTGCACGACCTGCAGCACGAACTGCTGGAACTGCGCGCCGCCTTCTGGCGTGAGAACCCGGCCCGCGACCAGCCGGTCTGGACCGGGCTGACCCTGCGCGTGGAGATGGCCGAAGGGTCTTTCTCGGTCGATTTCGACTACTGAAATCCTGTCCTGAAATAATAAAAGTTTTTGGTGAAGCTTTTTTCAAAAAACTTCAAATGACGCTGCCAGAAACTTTTTTCAGGCCCCATGGTCCGGTCAGGCCGGGACAAAAGGCGGCAGGGGTTCCGGCTTCAGGCTGCTGGGTAGGTAAAGCGGATGCTCGGGGCGGCCTGTCCCCTTGCTCAGCCGCATGGCGCTGACCGTAATGCCGTGCTGTTGCAGCATGCGGATCACCTCCGGCCCACGGGGCAGCAGGCTCCTGATCTGCGGCGAGCCATAGGCCGCCACCACCAGGTCGGCCCGCTGTGCCATGGCCAGCAGGTGGCGGTCATTGTCGGGGCCGACCGGGTCGGGCACCTCGGTCAGGCGCTTCTGGTCGGTGCAGCGATAGGCGAAGGTGTTGCCAACGAGCAGCGTGCCGTAGCCCCAGGCGCGGGCATAGCGCTGGCACTTGGCCACCGTGCGGTCATCGCCGTCTTCCGTTGCAACCGATGGGTTCATCATCAGCCACATCACTGCCTGCCCGTCGGGGTTCCAGGTGCGGGTCAGTTCATAGCGGTAGCATTTGTCCGGGCCGCCATAGATGGCATGGCTGACCACGTCATCGGCCAGGCGGAGCGGGCGGCTGTGGCCCACATGGTGCTGGCCCTGTCTGCTGGTGTTCATGGCCCCAAACATACGCATGGCCGCGCGGAGGTCCACCCCCGCGCGGCCATGGCGCATTTTTCAGTGGTTGCGAAAGATCAGCGCGGCGTGCCGATCTTGTGCGGGGCCACCATCAGTTCATGGCCGCGCAGCATGCCATCCCAGTACAGCACGGGCATGACCCATTCCTTGAGGAACCAGGCCAGATGCGTGGGCTTGCGGCCATTGAGCAGCCATGTGGGCAGGGTGGGGGCCAGCTTGCCGCCATAGGCGAACTCGGCCAGCACGATCTTGCCGCGCTCGACGGTCAGCGGGCAGGCGCCATAGCCATCATAATCGGCCACGGCGGGCTTGTGGTCCAGCGTTGCCAGCACGTTCACGGCCACGACCGGGGCCTGCACGCGCACGGCGGCGGCGGTCTTGGCGTTGGAGGTGCCCGCCACGTCGCCGAGTGCGAACACATTGGCGAATTTGGTGTGGCGCAGCGTTGCGGGGTCAACCGACACCCAGCCGCCATCGCCCGCCAGCGCGCTGTTGCGGATCACGTCGGGCGCGCGCTGGGGCGGGACGACATGCAGCATGTCGAATTCCACTTCCGAGGTCGTCTTGCTGCCATCCTGCGCTACGTTCTCGAACGTGGCGATGCGGCCCTTGCCATCCACCTTCGTCAGGTTGGACTTGAGGCACAGGTCGATATGGTAGCGGTTGATGTAGTCCATCAGCGGCGGCACGAATTCCTTCACGCCAAACAGCCCCGGCGTTGCGGTGTGGAAGGAGACGTTGATGTTGTCGGCCAGGCCGCGCCTGCGCCAGGCGTCGCATGCCAGGTACATCGCCTTCTGCGGCGCGCCCGCGCATTTGATGGGCATGGGCGGCTGCGTAAAGACGGCATTGCCGCGGCCCAGCGTCTGCACCATCTGCCAGGTATAGGGGGCCAGGTCATAGCGGTAGTTGGAGGTCACGCCATTGCGGCCAAGGGTTTCGCTCAGCCCCTCGATCGCGTCCCAGTCCAGCGTCAGGCCGGTGGCGACAACCAGCACCTCGTAGCGGATGGATGACCCGTTGGACAGGTGCACGAGGTTGGCTTCGGGCTCGAAGCCGGTCGCTGCCGCCTGCACCCAGTCGGCGCCGGCGGGGATCAGCTTCTTTTCCGCCCGGCGGGTCTGTGACTGCTTGAACACGCCGCCGCCCACCAGCGTCCAGCCCGGCTGGTAGAAATGTGAGCCCGACGGCTCGATGATGGCCAGCGTGATGCCGCCGCGCCGCTTGAGAATGCTCGCCGCGGTGGACAGGCCGGCAGCCCCCCCGCCCACCACGACGACATCATAGGTCAGGCCCCGCGCCGTGCTGGCGAGGTTCGGGGTGGAGGGGGCGGTATCGGTCATGAAGGGTCTCCGGAATGACTTGATAGATAAGGCTGCGATGGATGCGCGTCAGGAACGGCTGAGTGGTATTTTGATGTAGCTTACACCATTATCCTCGGGTTCGGGCAGATGGCCGCCACGCATGTTGACCTGCACTGAGGGCATGATCAGGTTGGGCAGCGACAGGGTGGCGTCGCGCGCGGTGCGCATCTGCACGAAGGCTTCTTCATCTACGCCATCATGAACGTGAACATTGCTGTCGCGTTCCGCGCCAATGGTGGTTTCCCATGCAAAGGCGTCGCGGCCGGGGGCCTTGTAATCATGGCACAGGAAAACCCGCGTCTCGGCAGGCAGGGCGAGCAGGCGGCGGATGGAATGGTAGAGCATGCGCGCATCCCCACCGGGAAAATCGGCCCGTGCGGTGCCGTAATCGGGCATGAACAGCGTATCGCCAATAAAGGCGGCCTCGCCGATCACATAGGCTATGTCCGCTGGCGTGTGGCCGGGCACGTGCAGCACGGTCACGGGCAGGACGCCGAGCGTAAACTGCGCCCCGTCATCGAACAGCGCGTCGAACTGCGAGCCATCGCGCGCGAACCGCGTGCCTGCGTTGAACAGCTTGCCGAAGATGTCCTGTACTTTCAGGATGGCATGGCCAATGCCGAGCCTGCCGCCAAGGCGCTCCTGCAGCCAGGGTGCGGCCGAGAGGTGATCGGCATGGACATGGGTTTCGAGCAGCCATTCCACCTTGAGCTTTTCCGCCGTGACGTAGTCCACGATGTCCTGCGCCATGGCATGGTCGGTTTTGCCGGATGCGGGGTCGTAATCCATCACGCTGTCGATGATGGCGCAGGCGCGGGTGGCGGGGTCATGCACCACATGGGTGGCGGTGAAGGTGGGCAGGTCAAAGAATGTCCGGACAACCGGCGCCTGGCCTGTTGCACGGCATGTCGTCACCTGGTTTGCAGCGGCTTCGAGGGCGGGGTCGGACATGGAATATCATCCATAGTTTATGAATTACATAATAAATGTATGTTATAAGATGGCTTGCGTCAAGGCGCGGCAGATGCAAAAGGGCAGGGCATGAGCACAGAGGCGAATACACCCGCAAACCACGGCATGATCGAAACGCGCCCGTTGCGGATCGGGGACGTGGCACCAGACTTTCAGGCCCGTACCACGAAGGGGGAAATGCGCCTGTCGGACTTCCGCGGGCGCTGGCTGCTGTTTTTCTCGCATCCGGCGGATTTCACGCCGGTCTGCACCAGCGAGTTCATCGGCCTGGCCCGCGCGGTGGATCGCTTCGAGCAGCTTGACTGCGCGCTGCTGGGCCTGTCGGTTGACAGCCTGTACGCGCATCTGGCCTGGCTCGAGACGATACAGGAGCGCTTTGGCGTCGAGATTCCGTTCCCGCTGGTCGAAGATCCCTCCATGGCGGTCTGCCGCGCCTACGGCATGCTGGACCTGACCGCGCAGAACAGCGCCACCGTGCGCGCCACCTACGTGATCGACCCCGATGGCGTGATCCGCGCGCTGGTGTGGTACCCCATGTCGGTCGGGCGCTCGGTCGAGGAACTGCTGCGCCTTGTCGAGGCCCTGCGCCGCAGCGAGGGCAATGCGGTCATGACGCCGGAGGGCTGGACGCCGGGCTGCGACGTGGTGCGCCCCGTGCCCACCACGCAGGCCGCCCTGCGCAAGGTCGGGGGGAATGGCTGCTGGTTCTATAACCCCGTGCCCGATACGGGCCGCAAGCGCGGGCAGTAACGCCATGGCTGATCCTGCGCCGTGTCCGCGCCTGTCCTATGTGCTCACGCTGTCCTGCCCCAACCGGCCCGGCATCGTGGCGGCGATCAGCCAGGCCCTGTTCGAGCTTGATGGCGACATTGCCGGTGCCCAGCAGTTCGATGAACGTGAAAGCCGCATCTTCTTCATGCGCGTGGTGTTCAGCGTGCCCGCAGGCGACGTGGCGCGCGCCGCGCTTGAGCAGGCGCTGGCCGCTCTGGCCGCGCGGTTCGACATGCACTGGTCGCTGCGCGAGAGCCTGCAGCCCACGCGCACCGTCATCATGGTCTCGCGCTTCGATCACTGCCTGGTCGACCTGCTGTATCGCTGGCGCATTGGCGAGCTGGCCATTGCGCCGGTGGCCATCATCGCCAACCACCCGCGCGAGACCTATGCCCATATCGACCTTGACGGCATCCCCTTCCACTACCTGCCCGTAACAGCCGCCACCAAGGCTGCGCAGGAGGCACGGATGGCCGAGATCGTGCGCGGTACAGGGGCCGAGCTGGTGGTGCTGGCGCGGTACATGCAGATCCTGTCCGATTCCATGAGCGCGTGGCTGGCGGGGCGGTGCATCAACATCCACCACTCCTTCCTGCCCGGCTTCAAGGGGGCAAGGCCCTATCATCAGGCTTTCGCCCGCGGGGTGAAGCTGATCGGCGCCACCGCGCACTTCGTTACCCCCGACCTTGATGAAGGCCCGATCATCGAGCAGGATGTCGAGCGCATTACCCATGCCGACACCCCCGATGACCTGATTCGCAAGGGGCGCGATATCGAGCGCCGGGTGCTGGCGCGCGCCGTGCGTTACTTTACCGAGTGCCGCGTCATTCCCAACGGGCGCAAGACCATCGTGTTCAATCCCTGATGCCCGGCCCGGACCACAGGCCAGCCGCAGCCCCCATGCCCGATGCGGATACGCAGTGCGCGGGCTTCCGTCAGGCGCGACTGGCGCGCAAGACCGCCCTGATCGAGGATTATGTCGAACTGATCGATGACCTGCTCAATGACGGGCAGGAAGCGCGTCAGGTTGATATCGCCGCCCGCCTTGGCGTATCGCAGCCCACCGTGGCCAAGATGCTGGTCCGCCTCGAGGCGGACGGGCTGGTGACGCGCAGGCCCTATCGCGGCATTTTCCTGACCGGGGCAGGCCAGGAGATGGCACGCGCCAGCCGCGCGCGCCACCACACGGTCGAGCAGTTCCTGCGCGCCCTTGGGGTGAGCGAGGCGAGTGCCCGCATTGATGCCGAGGGCATGGAACACTATGTGGGAGCGGAAACGCTGCGCGCCTTCCGCCACGCGCTCGAGGCGGGGCTGGCGACCTTCATGGCGGCCAAGGCAGGCAAACGCCACGACGACTGATCCACCAAGGGAAGGGAACGCCCCATGACCCGACGCGCGGGTTCCGCCGACCTGCCGCTGCATACCGGGCGCGTGCCCGCGTGGCTTGGCCCGCGCATGGCGCGGCTGGGGGCGGTCATCACGCAGGCGGTCGTGCATCATTACGGGTGGGACGAATTCCTGCGCAGGCTGGCCCACCCGTTCTGGTTCCAGTCCTTTGGCGCGGTCATGGGCATGGACTGGCATTCCTCCGGCATCACCACCAGCGTGATCGGCGCGCTCAAGCGCGGGCTGGCGCCATTGCAGGATGAGCTGGGCCTGTATGTGTGCGGGGGCCGTGGCCGCCATTCGCGCCGCACGCCCGATGAACTGCTGGCCGTGGGTGAAGTTACGGGGCTTGACGCCACGCCGCTCGTGGCCACGAGCCGCATGGTGGCCAAGGTGGACAGTGCCGCCGTGCAGGACGGGTTCGACCTGTACCTGCATGGCTTTGTCGTGGCGGCAGATGGCAAATGGGCCGTGGTGCAGCAGGGCATGCATGCGGGCCAGCGCCTTGCGCGGCGCTATCACTGGCTGTCCGATGACGTGAGCAGTTTTGTCGAGGCCCCGCATGCCGCCATTGATGGCCGCACCACAGGCCGCCCCATCATGAACCTGACCGACCGCCGGGCGGCTGCCTCACGCACGGGGCAGGTCGAACTGCTGCATGAAATGGGACCGGACCGGCTGACGCGCGAGCTCATGCGCATTGAGGGCCGTGCGCCCCCGCAGCCCCCCGCTCAGGGTGAACTGCCCTATCTGTGCATGCCCGCCCACCATGACGTGCAGCCGCAGGACGTGAACATGCGCCGCCTGCACGGCGCGCTGGCGGCGGCAAGCGAGGCGGGGCCGCGTGACTTCCCCGACCTTTTGCGCGTGCCCGGCGTGGGGGCGCGCACGGTGCGGGCGCTGGCGCTGGTGGCGGAGGTGGTACATGGAGCACCGTGCCGGTTTGATGATCCGGCCCGCTTCTCGCTGGCGCATGGCGGCAAGGACCGCCACCCCTATCCCGTGCCGGTGGCGGTGTATGACCGCACGCTCTCGGTCATGAAGGCAGCCGTGGCTGCGGCAAAGCTGGGGCGCGAGGAACGGCTCGATGCCATCCGCAGGCTTGACTCCGCTACCCGCAGGCTGGAGCGCGATGCGCGTGGCCCGTCTTTTTCCGCCATTATGGGCGAGGAACGCGCCCGATCGCATGATTATGGCGGGCGTTCGGTATTTGGTTATGAACCGCCGCCGCCCGGCCGGGTTTCAGAAGGGCAGCGGAACGGGATCATGCGCCATGATGGCCAGCCACACGACCAGCAGGGACACGAAGGCGAGGCGTCCCGCAACGCGGGATAGAGGTGCATCTGTCATGCAGGCATGATACCGGGCCAAATGCGGCATAAGTGCGGAGCCTTTTCCCCGCCATGTCCTCAAGGCAGCATCCTCGCATGAACGTGAAAGACTCCGTACTCCCCCCCGATACCCGCCCCATGCCCGCGCTGGCACGCTACCGCACGCGCCCGCTGGGGTTCATTTTCCATTACGTGCTTCTGCATGGCCGGTGGCACGCCATCATCGTCAGCGCGATTGCGATCGCGGTGGCGTGCAACGTGGGCATGTCGGCCATCATCCGTCATCTGGTCAATGGCATGACCGAGGGCGGGCGGGGCATGGGAGCAGTCTGGGTATCCATCGGACTGTTCTGCGCCACCATCATCTGCGACAACGCGGCCTGGCGGGTGGCGGGGTGGATGGCCTCGGGCGTGTTCGTGCGCGTGGGCGGCGATGTGCGCGGCGACCTGTTCCGCTACCTCAGCGGGCATGACGCGACCTATTTTGCCGACCGGCTTTCCGGCGCGCTCGCGGCTCGCGTTTCGGCGGCGGCAGGCGCGGTGGTGGCGCTGGAGAACATGGCGGCATGGAACCTGCTGCCTTCGGTGCTGAACCTGTTCCTCGCCATCATCACGCTGGGCACGGTCAGCCCGTTGATGGCGGCGGTGCTGGTGGGCATGACGCTGCTGCTGGGGCTATGCATCTACCTGCTGGCGGGCCATGGGCAGGAGATGCACCTGGCCTACGCGGCGGAAGCGGCGGAGGTGGATGGCGAGATGCTGGACGTTATGCAGAACCTGCCCCTTGTGCGCGCGTATGGCATGATGGGGGTGGAGCATGGCCGCATGCGCCAGCGCATCCGTGGCGAGATCGGGCTGCATACGCGCTCGCTGCGCTATATGGAAAAGCTGCGGATGATCCATTCCGTCGTCACCGCCTTCATGACTACGGGGCTGTTGCTATGGGCCGTGCTGCTGTGGCGCATGCACCGCGCCACCACGGGCGATGTGGTGATGGTGACCACGCTGGGCTTCCTGATCCTGAACTGCACGCGCGACCTGGCCTTTTCCATGGTGGAGGCGATGAAGCACGTCACCCGCCTGGCCGAGACGCTGGGCCACCTGCTGGTGCCGCATGAGGGCAGCGGCGTGGCCGAGACGGTGGTGCTGCCGCCCGCAATGCTGCGCGGGCATGTGCAGTTGCGTGATGTCAGTTTTGCCTATCCCGGTGGCGCGCCTGTGCTCTCGCATTTCAACCTCGACATTCCCGCAGGCATGCGCGTGGGGCTGGTGGGGGTGTCGGGCTCGGGCAAAAGCACGGTGCTGGCCCTGTTGCAGCGCCAGCGCTTCGTGCAGGCGGGGGCGGTGGAACTCGATGGCGTCAATATCCTTGAACTTGACGAGGCCAGCCTGCGCGCTGCCATGGCCGTGGTGCCGCAGGAGGTGTACCTGTTGCGCCGCTCGGTGGGAGAGAACATCCGCTATGGCCGCCCCGATGCCACCGATGAGGAGGTGAAGGCCGCGGCTGAAGCGGCGGGCTGCACCCGTTTCATCAACGCCATGCCGCAGGGGTTCGCTACCGTGGTGGGGGAGCGGGGGGTCATGCTCTCGGGCGGGCAGCGCCAGCGCCTGGCCATTGCGCGCGCCTTCCTGCGCAATGCGCCCATCCTGATCCTTGATGAAGCGACCAGCGCGCTTGATGGGGAAAGCGAGCGCCATGTCCATGCCGCCCTTGAGCGGCTGATGGTGGGGCGCACGGTCATAGCCGTCGCCCACCGGCTTTCCACCCTGCGCGGATTTGACCGGATCGTGGTGATGGAGCATGGCCATATTGCCCAGACGGGCACCATGGCCGAACTTGAGGCCGTGCCCGGCCCGTATCGTGACCGGCTGCTGGCGACAGGCGACCTGCTGGCCCCCGTGCCGGGTCTTTCGCCCCTGTCGTGAACAGTGTCCGCAACAATGCTTTGATAAAGAATGATAAAAGTTTTCGGGGGCCGCCTTTTTTTTAAGGCGGCGTTCTCTGAAGCTTTTTGAAAAAGCTTCACCAAAAACGTCCTTATGATTTCTGGATCTTTTCCGAACTGACTTTTCATACAGTCTCTCATCAAACAACAAGGAAAACCCATGCAGGCCCCAACCCACCGCATAGGCCCCGAAGACCTCGTGCCCATGGTGGCCTCCACTCTTGCGGGCGAGACGGACCTGATCGCCAACATGGCGAATATCGCAGCCCTCGTGTTCGAGGCGCTGCCAGACCTCAACTGGGCCGGATTCTATCTGTGGAAGGACGGCATGCTGGTGCTCGGGCCTTTTCAGGGGCGGGTGGCCTGCACGCGCATTGCGCCGGGGCGGGGCGTGTGCGGCACGGTCGCGCGCGAGCGCAGGACGCAAATCGTGCCTGACGTGCACGCCTTTCCCGGCCATATCGCCTGTGACGCCGCCTCTGCCGCCGAGATTGTGGTGCCTGTCCTGCACGGGGAACGGCTCGTGGGCGTGCTGGATGTGGACAGCCCCCGCCGCAACCGTTTCACCCCAGCGGACCAGCACAGGCTCGAGCAGGTCGTGGCGCTGCTGGTGGGCAGGATCACGCCCTGATCAGGCAGGCATGCCCTGCGTGCCTACCAGAACATCAAATTCAAGGAAGTTTTTGGTGAAGCTTTTTTCAAAAAGCTTCGAAGAACGCCGCCTTTTTTAAAAAAAGGCGGTACCCGAAAACTTTTATTATTGCTTATCAATGCGTTATTTTCCGGCATTCTTTTCAGGTCGCCGGTCACGTTCATTGTTTTTGGTCAGTCCGCAGGGCGGGATGAGGCTGCATCGGCTCGCCCGGCGTGGCGGGTGCGGGCGGTGTGTCTGTCAGCCGGGCAATGGCCGTGCGGGTGGTGAGCATGCCGTGGGCGGCCTGGCCGTGGTCATCGGGTATGTCGGCCTGGGGAGTCATGTACATCATGCCCTGCGGGAAAGCCATGAGCACGCGCCTGCGCCGCAGGAAGTTCATGCCCAGCACGCTGTAGCTGGTTTTTTCCACATTCACGTCCAGCGGCAGGTCATGCCAGCCACCAATGGCAATATTGTCAAAATGGTGCCTGCGTCCGTTCAGGATCTTGCCTGCATTGGTCCGAACGTGAATGTCATCATGCAATATGGCGGCGGTCAGGCCCAGCGCCCTGGCATCCTTGCGTGAAAGCGAGGACATGTCCGCCCCCGGTTCGACCTCCATGCGCGTGCCCTGCGTGCCCACCTGCATGCTGATGCCGGTCATGCGCCCACGGCGGTCGGGTTGCAGGGGCAGGGCCATGCTGTCCGGCCCGAGCCAGTCCTGCAATGGCGGGCAGCCGGGCTGCGTGCTGGCAACGAACAGCACCATGACGCGGGCGGGGAAATCAAACAGCACATCGTAATTGCCCAGTATGTCGTAGCCGATCACGCCGAGCACGGGCTGGTTACTGAGGCGGGGCTGGTGCGTGCCCTCGATCAGGGCGGGCACGTCATCGGCCCGGCCGTTGCTGATGCGCAGGTCATGCAGCACCGTGGTGTAGGTGGTGTCGACGCCTGCGATGGTCTGGATGCTGATGGCTGACAGAACGGGAAAGGTCGTATCGTTGGGCGCGTAAATGCCCACCTCGTCCTGTGTGACGCTGACATAGGCCAGTCCGGTCATGTCATTGAACGTGGCGGGAATGATGGGGCTGCCGCTATTGGTCAGCAGCGGGGCCGCGATGACATGGGTCAGGCAGGCGGCGGGCAGGCCATAGCGCAGCGCGGGCGCGGGAGGCGGGGCGTGCCGGGCGGCATGGGCGGGCGGGCTGCCTGCAAGGGCAAGCAGCGCGGCGCCCGCACGCACAAGCCGTGCCGCGCGCGGGTCAGTCCGGCTGGTCCGTGAGGTATTCCGCCATCCCGGCATTTTCATCGAGGGGGGATTCGGTCTGGTCAAAGCGGGTGTAGTCAACGGTAATCCGCCCATCTGGCCCGGCGTTGATGATATCGACAAAGCGGTGATTATACAGCATGCGGTCAAATCCGTAAGCGGAGCGTGCGAAAACGGTCTGGCCCGAGGCCTCGTCGGTGCCAGTCAGGCTGACGATGATTTCCGCCTCCTGTGCCGCAAGGTCGTTTTCCGTCAGGCCATAAAGCGGGCTGTCGGTGTTGATGACATGGGTGGGCGTGCAGGCAAAGCGCAGCACCGGCACATGCGACTGCTGGAGCGCAAGCGGGTCGAACTGCCGAACCACCCGGCCTGATGGCGTGTGAATGAGGCGGGCAAGTGCAAACTCCACATCCACTGACAGGATGGGGCTGCGGCGGCAGTTGGCAATGCGGATGTCAAGGTGAAGGTGGCCGCCTTCCGCAAGGATCAGCGCCTTGTCACTGAACATGACCCGCGCGCGCGGGCGTGAAAAACGCGCGAAGATGAGGCCCGTGGCCAGGGCGTTGATCATCATGCCGCCCAGCACTTCTACGGTCGCGATCATGTTGGCGGTGCGGCTCACGGGCACCATGCCGCCATAGCCCACGGTCGAGAGGGTCTGCACGCTGAAGAAGAAGAAATCAGCGAAACTGTGCGGGGCAGCTCCCTTGATGCCCTGGCTGTCAGCCATGTACAGCAGCGCGAAAAGGAGATTGACCCCCACGTAAACCAGCAGTGAGCTGTAAAAGAACGTGCGCCACGGCGCGGTGAGGGCATGGTGGTAGAAATCGGACCAGATGCGGTCCACGTGCCCCACGCGCACGATGGTGTCGTGGCCCTGGTCCTCGATCTTGTGAAGGGATGGCGGCCTGTCGCCTGCCGGGGGGCTGGGGCGTGGGGGCGTTTGTGGCCCGGCGTCCTGTGCCATGGCGTGTCCTGCCTGCGCGTGTGGTGTGGGGCCAGGACAGATCGGCCTGACAAACTTTGTAATATGACATGCGCCCCGGCGGGGCAACGCCCTGCATGATAGAGAGGGGCGTGCGCCCGTCGCATATCCATGCATACCCGCCCGGCAGGAGACCCCATGGCAGAGCTGACCCCCGACGAGATGGAACACATGGCCACCACGCTGGAAGGCACGGGCCGCTACCGCGTGCTGCGCCCGCTCGCCCCGCGCGTGCTGGCCGAATACCCGCCCGAGCCGGGCACCCGGCTGGGCATGTTCCTTGATCTCGAGACCACGGGGCTGAGTGCGGCGAAGGATGAGATCATCGAATTCGGCATCGTGCCCTTTGTTTACACGCTGGATGGACGGATTCTGGGCAGCCTCGAACCGTTCAGTCGCCTGCGTGAGCCTTCCCGCCCCATTCCGCCCCAGATCACCACGCTGACCGGCATCACCCCGGCCATGGTGGTGGGCCAGTCGGTCACGCCGGAGGAGGTAGCCAGTTTCGTGGCGCCTGCCTCACTTATTATCGCACATAATGCAGATTTTGACCGCAAATTCGCCGAGCGTTTTACCCCGGCCTTCACCACCAAGCCCTGGGCATGCTCCATGAAGGACGTGGACTGGGCGGCGGAAGGCTTTGAAGGGCGCAAGCTGTCCTATCTGGGCATGCAGGCAGGGTTCTGGTTTGACGGGCACCGCGCGGTGGATGACTGCCAGGCGGGCATTGCCATTCTTGACCGGGTGCTACCGATGTCAGGCCAGCCTGCCCTTGCGGCATTGCTGGAAAATGCCCGGCAGGTGCGCTGCCGCATCTGGGCGGAAAACGCGCCCTATGAGTTCAAGGACCAGTTGCGCCAGCGCGGCTACCGGTGGAATGACGGTACGGATGGCAATCCGCGCGCGTGGTCTATCTCCCTGCCCGAGGCGGAGGTGGAGGCGGAACTGGCCTATCTGAAAGCGGAGGTCTTTGCCCGCCCGGTGGATCTGCCGGTGACGCGGATCACCCCGTGGGACCGGTTTTCCACCCGTTGCTAATAGGGAATATTTTTTGGGAAAAATCTTCACCAGAAACGTTTATTATTTTCAGGTAATAAAAATATAATTTAAACTATATAAAACAATACATGATATAATAAAAATATATTTTATAAGTATTGATATGAAAAAAGAAAAAAGTTTTTGGTGAAGCTTTTTTCAAAAAGCTTCAGAAAACGTAGCGCCCGGAATTTTTTACGGACCACCAAAGAACGCATCCCCCATGTAATCAGGCGGCCCGCCATCCAGCCCTTCGGCCTCGAAGCCATCATTGTAAGGGCCTGAATAATACCCCATGCCGTAATTATGTTCATTCCAGTCATTATTGGTAATCATGGGGCCATCCGGGCCAGAAAGCTGCGGGCCTTCAGGCCCCGCGCAGGCACCCAGCGCCCCCAGTAGTGGCAGAAGCAGGCTCAGGCGCAGGGCGGTCTTGCGTGCGGGCATGAAGTTTCCTGTCATTTGCGGGGAAGGGGCTGGCCGGGCAGCGGGCCTGCAACCGGCTGGCCACGATGCCAGACTTGCCGGATCCGGTCCAGCGCGGCAGGCTCCATCGTGGGGTTGCCCTGCACCACCAGCAGGTCGGCCCACTGGCCGGGTGCTATGGTGCCCCGGTCGGTCAGGTGCATGAGGCGTGCGGCATCGCCCGTGGCCAGCGTAATGGCCTGCAGCGGCGTGAGCCCCGCCATGATGGACAGGCGCACTTCCCGATGTTCCGCAAAGCCGGGAATGCGCACGGGCGTAGCTCCTGAATCCGTGCCGAAGCCTGTGGGAATGCCCGCGCGGTACACCGCCATCAGGTTCTGCATGTTCATGGCCAGCGCGCGGTGGGCGGCGGCACTGAGCGGGGCGGCCAGCGTTCTGGCCCGCCAGGCGGGGTCGGCAAATTGCTGGCGCAGCGCGGGCGAGAGGCCGAAGGACAGGAAGGGGTCATCCAGCCATTCCGGGTGCTCGGCAAAGATGTAACCGGCCTCATCAAGCGAGAGCGTGGCAATATAGCCCGTGCCCTGCGTGCGCATGGCGTTGAGCAGCGCTGGGTCTATGGGCCGGTCGCGCACGCCATGGGCCAGGATGTCCACGCCGGCCGCCACCAGTGCGCGGGCATCGGCCAGGTCATGAATATGGGCCGCAATCCGCTTGCCCCGCGCATGCGCCTGCGCAATGGCGGCGCGGTAGATCGCAGGCCGCATCTTGGGCAGGGGGCGTGCGCCGGGCACGCCGTTGCGGAAGTCATCCACCCACAGCTTGATCAGGTCCGTGCCTTCATCAACCATGCGGTCAACGGCGGCGCGCGTCTCGGCAGGTGTGGTGGGACGAAAGACCTGATCGGGGCCGATATGGAACATGTTTTCAGGCGGCACGCCATCGGGCGCGCCAATGCCCTGATCCACGCCAAACAGGTCGGCGCCCGGGTTGAGGCCCGCATGCTGTTCACGGCGCAGGTCATCGAACAGCGGCGAGCGGTTCAGCCCGAGGGCGACCACTGTCGTCACGCCATAGTGTTCGTACTGTGCGAGTTCGGAGAGGATATTGGCGCGGGTGTAGTTTTCCGCCCCGTTATGAGTGCCGCTGACCTGGCCCACATGGCTATGATCGGAAATCAGTCCCGGCAGCACGCTTGCGCCTGACAGGTCAAGCACGTGGGTCCGGGCGGGAGGCTTCAGCCCATGCCCCGTGGCGGCGATATGCCCGTTTTCGATCAGGATATCCGTATCGGCCTGCGCAGGCTGGCCCGTGCCGTCAATGACGGTGGTATGGCGCAGCAGCACAGGTCTTGCCGTCTGGGCATGGGCGGTGCCGCACAGGGCGGGCAGGCTGGCCAGGACGGCCATCAGGGCAGGGCGGAAGCGGGGCATGCAGAACCTCCATCAGGCACGGGCAATAACGCAGTGTTGCCCATCGGGTGCGCCTGCGTCCATTCACGTCCGTGCCGGTCAGGCGGTTCAGCCGGGCAGGCGCGTAGCCCCCCCTTCGATCAGGTCGGCAAAGGCATCCTGCACGTCGCCACTTTCAGGAAAGCAGACAAGAACGTCATCGCTTTCCGCTTTCGCCTCGCGCGCGGGCTTGACCACGCTCTCCCACTGGCGCGAAAGGGATGTGACCGTGCCGATTTCGGGTTCAACAAACTGCCATGACCCACCCTTGGCCGTTGACCCCATGACGGTGGTGAGCAGAAACACGCCCGCCTGGTCCGGCAGGGGCGTGGGCACGCGATGAAACTGGTAGAGCGTGCCGGATTTTCCAAACAGCGTGAATGAATTCCACGGTTCCATGAGCCTGTTATCTCCCTCGGTAGCGGGGCAGTATGGCATACTTCACCATAATGGTGGAAAGGTGACGCAGGGCGTGCCGACACCATGACAGGCTACCCCGGATTGCATCCTGCGCTGCACCACTCCGCAACGCGCCATGTCAATGGCGTGTCAGGATGGATCATGCGCGGCGGCAGGCTGACCTGATGTGGGCGTTGCGGCCTCGGCCGCCCTGGCTTTCTGCACCGCGTTGGGCTGGTAACAGGCAATCAGGGGTTCGAGTATCTTGGCTGCTTTCTGGTAACCGCTTGGGGTCAGATGCACGCCGTCATCCGCGCGAAGGCGCACTTTTGAGCCATCGACCCCTTCGCCATAGGCAGAAAAATGCCCGTCATCAGCAAAAACCGACCATAGCGGCACAAACTGCGCGCCGTTTTTGGCGGCCTGGTCCTGGAAGATGTTGTTCAGGATGGCCATGTCCGCCGAGAAAACATCATCACGCACCATCGGGTGTCCGACCCAGATAACGGGAATATGGGCATTTTTCAGCGTGACCATAATATCGCGCACCCGGGCGGAATAGATTTTTGTGAAGTTGGCCAACTGGCCCGGGTCAACGGCACCATGCACCCTGACCGGCGGCCTGTCATTGGCGCCAAACATGACAACAGCAACATCGGCATGTTCGCTGGCGGCCAGTTTATGTACTTCATCTGGCCAGTTATAGAATGAGACGGATACCAGGCCGGTGGAAATCTTGCTGTGGTCCAGAACGCGCATATTTCGGTTCGTGCGATAAAGCCAGCGCAACCCGCCTGCCAGCCCTTGGGCCTGTGAATCACCAATGACCAGCACCCGCCCGGTTTCACCCGGCGTGGGAACGCAGGCCGGCACGGCGGGCGGGGTTGTTGCCGCGGGGGCGGCATCGGCGGCCTGCGATGTGGCGGGTGTTGGCTGTGCCGTGCTGGACTGTGGTGCGGCTACAGGTGCCGGTGTGGCAGGGGAAGTGGATTGGGACGCTCCGCTTTCAGGTGTTGCGGCGGGGGCTTGTGCATTGGCACCAGTGCATAGCGCGGAAAACAGCGCGGTTGCACATATGAGATGGCGAAACCGGCTTTGGAAAACGCTATTTTCTTTTAGCCAATCGGAAGAAAAAAACATAAATACCTCAAACGCATTCGCGGCCGCACTGGTGCACGGTGATGAGAATTTAACTAGAAAACCCTGATTTTGATAGGGGCTAATTACAACACATTTCCCGGAAGAACAGGATACATCAATAATTTCTTTATCGTAGGGTTTAACTTCAAAAAGAAAAAATATTTTCTTTTATAAAGAATAGTTAAGATATAAAAAACTGATCTATAGGGGGATGGTGTGCCGATGTCCTTGAAAAAACCACCCTGTCCCGTAAAAAATGGTCCAGCTCTGGTCAAATATGCCGCGAGGGTGGAAAAAAAGGTTGTGCAATGCGGGCCTTACTGGTCCGTCATTGTGTGGGCAGGTTTTACTGGAGGGATGTTTCTGCCGCGAGGGGGAGCCTGGCTTTCTCGCCCAGGGCCAGTGAATCAAGGGTTGCGGGGCGCAGATTGAGCTTTTCCGAATAGATCCAGCTATGCAGGAGCACGGTCTCGATCCAGTGCCGGACCGTGGGTTTGGGAATGGCCTCCAGAAACACAAGAGGTTCATCCGTGCTCTGTGCGGGCGCCTTCCAGTGGGCGACTTCGATATGGCCCACCGCATAGCTTGCCAGCAGGCGGATGAGGTGGTTGTTGATGTGGCGGTCCCGCGCCAGCGCCATCAGGTAACGCTGGCCAATCAGCAGATTGACGGATGGGTTGTTGAGATCCTGCGTCTGGCCACCAGCGAAATTCGCGGCCGTGCGCGGCATGAGCTGCATCAGCCCCCTTGCGCCGCTCGATGAGACGACCGTGGGCTGGAAGCGCGATTCAATGGAAATGATGGCATAGATGAGGGCCGGGTCCACTACGAACCCGCCCTGTGGCGTAAAGCGCTGCGGCAGGGCAAGGGCATGGCCCGGCACAAGCCTGCTGCCCCCCGCGTAGCGGGCTGGGGCATAGGGCGTGGTGGCGGTATTTTCAACCGCGTGCGCCACAAGCCCGATGGACTGGCGTTCCGTGGTATTTCCTGCATCCGCCCAGTCATCATGCAGTTCGGCTTCGGCCAGATCCTTGCGGCCAACCTGCAGCCATGCCAGCGCCCGGTGGCCTGCGGGCCGCGCGGCAACCACGTTCACATCGGCAATCGTGGGTACGGCTGCATCGTTGCGTGCGTCGGTTTTGGCGAGCGCGCGCCGGGCGATGACCCCATAAAAACAGTCCCTGCAGCCCGCGCTCTGTACAAGCCAGCGCATGGCATCCTTCGTATTGCCAGCCTGTTCGCTTGCGCGGGCGGCCCACCAGGCGGCGGCGCTGCGCACATCCTTCGAGCCTTTATCGGCACTGGCTGCCCACGCGAAGAGTTGCTGTGCCTGCTGCATTTTGGCCAGCCGCCAGGCGGACAGGCCCGCGTAAAACGCCACCGTGCCACTCGCTTCCCTGAAGGCGGATGGCGCCATGGCCCTGCCGAGCAGGATCTGGTCCTGCCCCTGCGTGTAAAGGGTCTGCGCCTCGGCCGCGCTGATGCTCCCGCCCGCAGGGGCAGCAGCAGTGCTGCGCCCTGCCAGCATGGCCCGCATCATGGGGGCGTGGGGAAGGTCCGGGTAGCGTGCCAGCCAGCTTTCCAGCATGGGGGTGGAACAGGCATGTGCGGCATGAAGGCAGCGTTCCGCCACGATGGTGCCGGTCAGGCCATCGTCTTTCACCTGTTGCAGCAGGGTATCCGCGCCCTCGAAATTGCCAGCGGACTGGGCGGCGAAAGCAGCACGGATGCGGGCGGCATCGCTGGCGGAAAGGGGATGGAGCAGGGGAGGCTGCCCCTGCGTCATGGGTGCGGCCATGGCCACTTCATCTGCCGGCCGGGCGTGAGCGAAAGCGCCAGATGTCTGACAGAATGTTGTTGCCAAAGAAAAAACAGCAATAGATGCAACGGAAAAAAGACCTGTCATTCCGTGCTTCAGGGGATGAGAAACAGACCGCATGATGACGGCTGGTAACAGATATTCCAAAATAAATAAATGCCAGAATCCCATTCCGTTAATCAGCCCCTGTTCAGGTATGATTCAATTTATGGCAACATGATGTATATTGTAACAGGACATGACAGGACTGTTTCCTCATGCTTGTGCTGGTCGTGCTCACTTCCATCAACGGCGGAGCACGGGGCGGGTTGCCGGACAGGCCCGATACTGGTCATGTGGTAAAAATATGTGGTTACGGCTTATCGTGTTCCATGGTAGAATTCAGGCAATAAAAACTTTTACTGGGAACTCCGTGTCACTCACACGCCTCATGCTGGGCAATAGCCTGTTCCGTAATGGCTTCTTGTCCCTGTTTTGTGCGGTGCTGTTAATGGGGTGTGCCGCATCCCGTGATGCGGCGCCGGCCCGATCCATTGAAAAACTGGGCCGCTATTCTTCCGTCGCACCTTTTTATAAAGCCCTGGATGCCCTGCAGGCCGGCAAGGCCACGGAACCCGTCACCATATTGCAGATTGGCGACAGCCACACCGCCAACGATGCGTTCAGCGACCAGATGCGCACCGCGCTGCAACAGCAGTTCGGCAATGCGGGCAGGGGCTTTTTGCAACCCGGCGTGCCGTTCCGCTACGCCCACCCCGCGCAGGTTACGGTTGCCTCTACGGGGTGGAACGCTGTCAGCGCCTTCAGCAAGACGGCACAGGGCCCGTGGGGCATCAGCCTGTTCAGGCAGCATGCCGATGGGCCTGCCAGCATGACCATCACTGCCGATGAACCCGGTGGCCTTGGCCGTGGCAGGGTGGAATTCCTGAGCCAGCCCGGCGGTGGCCAGATTGTCGTGCAGGCCGATACTGGCGGGCGCGTCGTCATTCCAACGGCCTCGGCACAGGGCACGGAGGCGCAGTGGCTGCGCATGCCCACCACGCCCGATACCCGTTCGGTCACCGTCTCGGCCATTGGCGATGGCCCGGTCGACATCCTGGGCTGGGAAGCGGGCAGGGGCACCCAGACCAGGCCCGAGCCGGGCATATTGTATTCCAACCTGGGCGTGATCGGCTCGACCATCGATATCCTGGGCAGGGTTGACCCCAAAATCCTGTCCGAGGAAATCAGGCGCCTCAGGCCCAGCCTGCTGATCGTGGCCTTTGGCACCAATGAAGGCTTCAACAGCACGACGGGTTTCGAGTCCTATGCGGCCCGGTATGAACAGGTCATACAGGAACTGCACAATGCGGCGCCCATGGCGGGCCTTGTCGTGACGCTGCCGCCTGATGGCGTTCACCCCGAACGCCAGGCCCCCTATGCCCGCTCGTGCGACCAGCTGGCCTCCGGGGCCAGGGGCTTCGCTACGCCGCCCGCGCTCGATACCGTCCGGCGGGCCCAGACGGAGGTGGCCCGGCGTAACCACTGGATGCAGTGGGACTGGCGGCAGGCCATGGCTGACGCCACGCATCCCGACGGGCGCTGCACCATTCTTGTCTGGGGCAGTCGCACGCCCCCCATGGCGGCGAAGGACCATGTCCATCTTCTGAAAGCAGGCTACCAGCAGACGGCCGTGTCATTGCATCATGACCTGATGGAAGGTTACGGGCTGTGGTCTTCAAAGAAACATAAGAAATAATGCTTTTCCCGACACTTAACTTCGCTCTGTTCTTTATTGCCGTTGCGGTCATCCTGGCATTGATCGGTGGCCTGTGGGAAATCAAGAAGCTTTTCCTGGTTGTCGCAAGCTATGTTTTTTATGCGTTCTGGAACTGGCATTTCTGCATTCTGCTGCTGTCGAGCACGGCGGTCAGCTATTCGGTCGGGCGATGGCTCCCCGGGGAAGACAGGCCACGGCTGCGCAAATGGATGGTTGGCTGCGGGATTGGCATCCAGCTACTTGTTCTGGCCTTTTTCAAGTATTACGATTTCTTCGCCACGTCCTTTAACAGAATGACGCGCGATATCGGCTGGGGCGAGCCCGTTCCGCTGATTGAAATCCTTCTGCCGGTTGCCATTTCGTTTTTTACCTTTCATGGCATCAGCTATATTGTCGATGTCTATCGTGGCAAGGTCACGCGCTGCCGCCGTTTTACAGACATGATGCTCTACATGTCCTTTTTTCCGCAGCTTGTGGCAGGCCCGATCGTGCGATCTTCCAAATTCCTGCCGCAACTCGAGCGGCCCTCGCCCACGCCGCCGCCCATCGCGACAGCGCTGCTGATGATTGCGGGCGGGCTGTTCAAAAAGGTGATCCTGGCCAGTTACCTCGGCACGCAGCTTGTCGACCCGGTTTTTGCCGATCCTGCCAGTTTTTCCACCTTGGACCTGTTATTTGCGCTCTATGGGTTTGCCGTGCAGATCTTCTGTGATTTTTCCGGGTATACGGATATCGCCATCGGTCTGGCTGCGCTGCTGGGGTTCACGTTCCCGCAGAACTTCAACCAGCCTTACCGCAGCCCGTCGCTGCGCGATTTCTGGCGGCGGTGGCACATGACGCTGTCTTTCTGGCTGCGTGACTATCTCTACATTCCCCTTGGCGGCAGCCGACATGGTCGGCTGCGTACCTCCGCCAATCTCATGATCACCATGCTGCTTGGCGGATTGTGGCATGGCGCGGCGATGAAATTCGTCATGTGGGGGGCGTTGCATGGCGGTGGGTTGCTGCTGGAGCGTCCGTTCTCCGATCGCCTGGAAAACACGCGGGGGATCGCGCGCGTGGCCGCCGTGCTAGCGATCTTCCACTTTGTGTGTTTCACATGGCTGTTCTTCCATGCGGAAGACATGGAAAGCGTGTGGCTTTACCTGACCTCCATGACGCCCCTGCACCCGGGCGGCTTTGCCCAGGTCACCCCTTTCACGCTGGGGCTGATCGTGCTCGGGATCAGCCTGCATTTCGTGTCCAGGAACATACCCGAGCGTGTGGGCGCCCTTGCCGCCGTGCAGCGTATGCCGGACTGGGCGCTGGCCGTTGCGTTTGGTCTGTGCGTGCTGATGATTGACGCCGCGGGGCCAAGCGGCGTCGCCCCCTTCATCTATTTCCAGTTCTGATGATGCAGGCTTCCAATCCATCCCCCACGCGCCGCCTGCTGGCCATTGTGCTGGTCGCGGCCTCGGCCGGCATCCTGTTCGGGTCCGGTCCCATTCTGGCCTGGACCGAGCAGCTCCCGCCCGCCATGCCATGCCAGGCGACGCTTCAGTCTGTGGCCCAGCGCTGGGACACGCTCGCCGGACGCCTGAAAATGACCGTGCCCTATGACACTGTCCGCGCGCTGGAACGCCAGGCCGAAAGCTATCGTTTCGCGCCCGCGCCTGATCAGTGAGCGGCGTGGCTGCGGATGGACATTGCCCCCCCCACGCTCTTTTACGTGGACAGGCGCACGAACGGCCGGGGGGTATGCCTGTTTGATGATTCGGCACACCTACCGGTCTATGTTGTTTGCGATCATGGGTATGCCGCGCGCACATTGCGTGAAGATCTCTGATTTTGAATTGTGATTCTATATTTTAAATCTGTTAAGTTCTGAATTAATAATTACGGCAGATGATTTATAAAAATTTATTATACACCAGAAAGAAATCATCGTAAAAAATAACTCTATTCCTCGTAACTTTTGCCGGTTTTATGGCTGGCATCGCGCATGCCGAACCAGACTGCAAGGGCAGGATTCTGGTAACACATCCTGATGATTATTATAAAAAGGGTGATATCATCGAGTATATTCATACGGCATATGATGATACCGATTTTGTAAATGGAAATATGGTTCAGAAGCATTATGCCAGGCCGACACAACCCGACCGTTATGAAGTGCATGGTGGTTCTTCTTATAATCCCAAAGATATAGAAATTCTTAACTGTCACTTGGTTCTTGATGCATCGACTAACGAATATAGATTGGAACTGGACGACACTAATGCTAACGCCAACAGTATTCTCAGCTCCACGATTGAAGATCGTCTAAATGAAGCCGGGGTCAACCATGCCATTGCGTCTGGAGTGGCGCCAGATGCGTATTTGAATCGTCGTCAATCGGCGTGTGGTCAGGCTGTAGCCAAAGTCATGAACGGAGATGATAGTGCGGGTTTCCTAGTTGAAACCGTATGCAAGTAAGGATTCTTATTTAATCTGAAGCGCACTTCATGGGGCGATAAACATTCTCTTCCCGATGCTTTCCCCGTCAGTTTCTGGCATCCTTGCCCGCATCAGTACCTTCGTAAAATGCCACTTCCGCACATGCAGAGAATCTGTGCGGACGCCCGATAGCGTTCGATCAACTGCCCGATCGGGATGCTGTTCAATGGCAGAGATATCACGAAACCGGCTCGAATCGATCTCGGCCCGTTTTGCGTTGCGGCAAAGCGGCTGAGGCGCATGTTTTGCGGATACATTGACCGTGATTTTCTCACGACAATTTCTGATATAGCCAAATGACGGAAACCCGTCTGGCTCAAGCCCCAACAGACTGGAAATCAGAGAAGTACCTGTAATCAGCCATGACCTGCAGAAAACTGCGGTAAAGTAGCTGGCGTCCCGTACGGGATTCGAACCCGTGTTGCCGCCGTGAAAGGGCGGTGTCCTAGGCCTCTAGACGAACGGGACTAAAGGCGTGAGCGGTAAGTATCCCGCCATGGGGGGCAGGTCAACCCCCTGATTCAAAAAAGACTGAAATTATTGAGCGATCGCCACATCGCGGATAAAGAACGTGGCCGATGTCCGCCCGTTCCAGCTCTCGGCCCGCAGCCAGCCCGCAAGGTGCAGCGGGGGCGCGTCGCGGTCTTCGAGCACCGGGGCGATCGGGCTTTCATTGGCGCGGAACACCAGCGCCTTGAGCCGCGGGCCGCGGCCTTCGCCCTGGAGTGTCAGGCGCAGGGTATTGCCCTCGCGCCCGATCCGCTCGGCATAGGCCACGCGCACGCGGGGCAGGGCGAGGAGCGGTTCGTCATTGCCTGCGCCAAAGGGGGCAAGGCGGTCCATGTCGGTTGCAAGCGCCACGTCGGCCGCGGCCACGTTCACCACGGCATCAATGGTCAGGTCTACCGCATCAGGCAGGTCGGCCGCGGAGGCAAGGTAGCGGTCGAGAAAGTCGTGCAGCGCCGGAACCCCTTCGGCAGGCAGGCCAAACCCTGCTGCCATGGCATGGCCGCCACCCGAGGTGAGCAACCCTGCCTGGCGTGCTGCGATGATGGCGCCACCCAGGTCCTGCCCCGGCACGGAGCGGGCCGAGCCTTTCACGCTGCCATCATCAAGTTCCGCACCCACCAGCACGGGGCGGTTGAATTTTTCCTTTATGCGCCCGGCCACGATGCCCACCACGCCGGGGTGCCAGTCGCGTCCGCTAAGCACCAGCACGGCATGGCCCTGTTCGAGCTGGGCGGCGGCGAGTTCCATGGCGCGGTCCAGAATGCCCGCTTCTACGCTCTGGCGGTTATGGTTGACGGAATTCAGCTTGTCGGCCAGTGCCTGCGCCTCGGCGGCGTCATCTGACAGCAGCAGTCGCAGCCCCAGCCCGGAATCGGCAATGCGCCCCCCGGCATTGATGCGCGGCCCGAGCGCAAACCCGCAGGTAAAGGCGGAGAGCGGGTCACGCGCGCCTGCGGCTTCCAGCAGGGCGGCAAGCCCCGTGCGCCCGCGCTGGGCCATGATGTTCAGCCCGTGGATGACGAAGGCGCGGTTCAGCCCGGTCAGCGGCATCACGTCGCACACGGTGGCCAGCGCCACCAGGTCGAGGCTGTGCTTGAGCTGCGGGTCGGGATGGGTTTCAAACCACCCTTCGCGGCGGAGCAGGCGCGTGGTGGCCCCTGCCGCCAGAAAGGCGACTGCCGCCGCGCAGATGTGGCGCAGGCCAGAGGGGCAGTCCGGCCGGTTGGGATTGACCGTTGCCACCACGCGGGGCAGCGCGCCCTGCACCTGGTGGTGGTCGAGCACGATCACATCACAGCTCTGGCTGACATGCTCGAGCACATCGACCGCCGCCGTGCCGCAGTCGAGGCAGATGATCAGGCGCGCACCCTGCGCCTGCATGGCTTCAAGGGCGGGAATGTTGGGGCCGTAGCCCTCCGTCATGCGGTCGGGGATGTGGGTGAGCACCGTGCAGCCCTGCGTGCGCAGGAAGGCGGTCAGGAGTGCGGTGGAGCATGCGCCATCCACGTCATAATCGCCAAACAGCCCGATGGTCTCGCCATCGCGTATGGCGCGCGCCATACGCGCGGCGGCCACGTCCATATCTACCAGCGTCGAGGGGTCAGGTAGCATCTGGCCCATGACGGGCTTGAGATAGCTCTCCACCTGTTCGGGGCTGACATGGCGGAGTGCGAGCATGCGGGCCACGATCTCGGGCAGGCCGGTCTGCTGGGCAATGGCCATGCCCATGCGGTCGGCATGGCTGGCCTGGCTGCCCGCGCGCCATGTCCATCGCCGCCCCGTCACGCTGCGGGTTACGCCCAGCACGGCGGGCGCTGCCCCGTCCTGAGCCAGTTGCGTGGCGGGAGCGGGCGATGTCAGGTCGGTAACAGGCACGGGCAGGTCCTTGTGCAGGGGCCAGAATCAGCGGCGGGGCGCGGATGGAACTGTGCCCATCCGCGCCGTTCCTAGCCCGCGTCGATGCGGATCAGGGCAGGCTCGTCCAGCACGGCGCTTAGTTCGGCAATATGATGCAGGGCATGCTGCATGGCCGCCTCGTTGGTCTTGTGGGTGAGCAGCACCAGTGGCACGGCATGGGTGCCGTCGGGGCGGGTTTCATGCGCATCGGCATGCTGGAGCATGCTGCGCAGCGAAACGCCATTGTCACGCAGCACGGCGGTGATGTCGGCAATCACGCCGGGGCGGTCTTCCACATTCAGGCGCAGGTAGTATTCGCCCATGAACGATTTGGCGGGCAGGGCCACGGCCTGCGTCAGGCTGTCGGCATCGCAGCCCCATACGGGAATGGCGGCCCCGCGCGCGATGTCGATCAGGTCGGCGCATACGGCGGTGGCCGTTGGCCCTTCGCCAGCACCCCGGCCCTCAAGCATCAGGCGGCCGACAAACGCGCCTTCCGCCACCACGGCGTTGAACACGCCATTGACCTGCGCGATCGGGGCATCCTGCGGCACGAGGCACGGATGCACGCGGGCCTCGATGCCGTTTTCATGCTGGCGGGCAATGCCCAGCAGCTTGATGCGGTAGCCCATCTTGCGCGCGAACTGCAGGTCCAGCGCGCCAATGCGGCGGATGCCCTCGATATACAGCGAGGCAAACACCACCGGCCGCCCGAAGGCCAGCCCCGCCAGGATGGCCAGCTTGTGGGCGGTGTCGATGCCATCGACATCGGTGGAGGGATCAGCCTCGGCATAGCCCAGCTTCTGGGCATCGGCCAGGATCTCGGCAAAGTCGCGGCCGGTCTCGTGCATCACGCTCAGGATGTAGTTGCACGTGCCGTTGAGGATACCGCCGATTTGAAGGATGCGGTCCGCCGCCAGCCCCTCGCGCACGGTCTTGATGGCGGGAATGCCGCCGGCCACCGCCGCCTCGAACATCAGCGGCACGCCTGCGGCCTGCGCCGTGCAGGCCAGTTCCGCGCCGTGGATGGCGATCAGCGCCTTGTTGGCGGTCACCACCGGCCTGCGGTTTTCCAGCGCGCGGGTCACGGTCAGGCGGGCGGCGCCCTCGGCGCCGCCAATCAGTTCGGCCACCACGTCCACATCGGGGTGAGTGGCCAGTTCCTCGGGTGTGTCGCACCAGGCCACGCCGGACAGGTCAACCCCGCGGTCGCGCGTGCGGTCGCGCGCGCTCACGGCGGTGACTGCCAGTTCGCGGCCGGCGCGGGCGCGGATCAGGGCCGCGTTCTCGCGCAGCAGTTTCATAACGCCAGCGCCAACCGTGCCCAGCCCTGCAATGCCGATGCGCAGGGGCGGTTTGGGTGCGGGGGAGGGGGAAGGTGAAGAAGTCATCTGTTTTCCGTCAACCGGGTGGGCCGTCATGAATGGGCGGGCTGTTCATCGGGCAGGGGGGCTGCCTGCTGGCTGGTGGGGGCAATGCCACCATGTTCGGTCATGAAATGGCGGATGGAGCGGCAGGCCTGCCGCAGGCGCTGGGTGTTTTCCACCAGGCCGATGCGCACGAAGCCTTCGCCATGCTCGCCAAAGCCAAGGCCGGGCGCTACGGCAACGCCTGCCTCCCTGAGCAGCAGCTTGGAGAAGCCGACGCTGCCAAGGTCGCGGAACCGCTCGGGAATTGGCGCCCAGGCGAACATCGAGCCCTCGGGCGAGGGCACGTCCCATCCTGCCGCGTGCAGGCCCTGGATCAGCACGTCGCGGCGCTTGCGGTAGATGTCGCGAATCTCGGCAACACAGTCCTGCGGGCCGCTCAGGGCCGCCACCGCTGCAACCTGAATGGGGGTGAATGCGCCGTAATCGAGGTAGGACTTGATGCGTGTCAGCGCCGAAATGAGTTTCGGGTTGCCCGCGGCAAAGCCCATGCGCCAGCCCGCCATGGAATAGGTCTTGGACAGCGAGGTGAACTCGACCGCGATATCCTTCGCGCCCGGCACTTCAAGGATCGAGGGCGGCACGTTGTCGCCAAAATAGATCTCGGCATAGGCCAGATCGGACAGGATCCAGATCTCGTGCTTGCGGGCGAATGCCACGAGCTTGCGGTAGAAATCGAGATCGGCCAGGTACGCGGTCGGGTTTGACGGGAAATTGACGATCAGCGCCGTGGGCTTGGGCACCGAATGGCGCACCGCGCGGTCGAGGGCCTCGAGCATTTCATCATCCGGTGTGGCCGGAATCGAGCGCACGGAGGCACCCGCGATGATGAAGCCGAACTGGTGGATGGGGTAGGACGGGTTGGGCACCAGAATGGTGTCGCCGGGGCTGGTGATGGCGGAGGCGAGGTTGGCCAGCCCTTCCTTTGAGCCAAGGGTCGCGATCACCTCGGTCTCAGGGTCGAGCTTTACGTTGAAGCGGCGCTCGTAATACCCCGCCAGCGCCCGGCGCAGGCCGGGAATGCCCCGGCTGACCGAATAGCGGTGCGCGCGCGGGTCCGACACGGTCTCGACCAGCTTCTGCACGATATGCGGCGGCGTGGGCGTGTCGGGATTGCCCATGCCGAGATCGATAATATCCTCCCCCCGCGCTCGGGCGGCGGCCTTGGCCTTGTTGACTTCAGCGAAGACATAGGGCGGCAGGCGGCGGATACGATGGAATTCTTCGGTCATGGGACGCTCTGTTGCGGGCGGGCGGAAAATGCGCGCGCCGGGTTATGAATCAGCTCATGCAGGCCCGCGTGTCGGGCCTGCGGGCAGTACTCTAGCGCAGCACGGCAATTCTTGCACCATTGCCAAAGGCATGCGCGCGCACCACGATTTTTGACGTGGGCACGCCACGGGTCACGAGCATGGACGTGATGGTGCGGGTGCGCAGTATGGCGAGGTTGAGGGCGGCGGTCTGCCCTTCCGCCGTGGCGCTGGTGGCGTTGCCGTAGCCGTTCACGATCACGAAATTGTCGCCGCGTTCCTTCACGGCGTTGTCCACCACCTCATCCTCGCCATCGGCAATGTGATCCGAGCCGGGCAGGAAATGCACCGTTGGCCCGTCATCGGCGCTGGCAAGGTGGTAGCTGGGCAGGTCGAGCCCGTCACGCGCCGCGTTGTCGGGCAGGCTGATGCCGCCAACCTTGGGCAGGGCGGGTGCTTCCTGGGCAATGGGGGGCAGGTTGGTGGGAATGGCCTCTGGGTGTTCGCTCACCATCGCCGAGACCGCGGGCATGAGCAGTTGGCCATTGCTGCCATAGAGCGGGCTTCCGTCCGGGCCGGTCTGCGTGGCGGGGGGGGCTGCGGGCGCGCCGTCCGCCGCCGGGCTGGCCGTGGCGCGGGGGGCGGGGGTAGCAGGCGTGTCGGGGCTGTCCGCCGCCTTGAGCGAGGCGGACTGCGTGCCGAACTGCGTGTGCGAGGGGATGGGTGGAATATCCGCCATCGTGGGCATGGTGCCCATGATCGCATCCTGGCGCTCGTTGAGTTCGTGCTGGGCCTCGAGGTCGGCGGTAATGTCCTCGCGCAGGTCGGGCGAGGGGAGTTCAGGCGCCTTGCGCGGGCCAAGCCCGATTTTGGGGTAGGGCTGGTGGGTGCCCGGTGGCGGGGGGCGCTGGTGGCTGATCACGCCACCCTGGTACTGGTGGTACCACTGTGTCACGGTATCGACCGTGTCCTGGTGGTGCACGCAGCCCGCAAGCGCTGCCGCGCACAGGGCCAGCATGGCGGGCCGTGCGGCACGCGCGCTGCATGATGGCGGAAAAAAAATTCTTCCGGGACTTGGCGATGGCACCCGCTTTCCCAATCTCTAGCTCCCATGGCCCTTGTGGCCTGCACACGACACGACCGGGGCAAACTAGCCTGCAATGCCGCTCTTAGCGAGAGGGGTTGCGTCACTTGCGTCATGACGTGCACCACCTCTCCACCTGATTGCACGCTCGGGACTTGGCACCGGGCGCAAGGCAGCGCAGGATAAGGGCATGACCAGGACAGTCCCGGAGAAGAGGGAGAACCCGATGAACGGCATGCAGCCGAACTACCGCATCCGCATGGATGATGAAGACCCGAGAGATCCCGATATCCCCGAACCCCAGGGCCCGGAAACCGAGGAGCCCGACAAGAACCGCACGCTGTCCTCGCCCATTGGCGAGCTTGAAAGCCGCCTGTTCGACCAGCGCAAGGTGCTGGTGTTCGGCCCGATCAACGACAAGATCGCCCGTGACGTGACCGGCCGCCTGCTGGCCCTTGCCGGTGCGTCCGACAAGCCGATCGATGTGTACGTCAACTCGCCCGGCGGCCATGTGGAGAGCGGCGACACCATTCACGACATGATCCGCTTTGTCGATTCGATGGCGCCGGTGAACATGATCGGCACGGGCTGGGTTGCTTCCGCTGGTGCGCTGATCTTTGCCGCCGGCAACAAGGAGCGGCGCTACTGCCTGCCCAACACGCGCTTCCTGCTGCACCAGCCCATGGGCGGCGTGCGGGGGCCTGCCACCGATATCGACATCGAGGCCCGCGAGATCGTCAAGATGCGCGCGCGGCTCAACCACCTGTTCGCCCGCGAGACCGGCCAGCCTTACGAGAAGGTGTGCAAGGACACCGACCGTAACTACTGGATGTCGGCTGACGAAGCGATTGCCTATGGCTTGGTGACGCGCGTGATCGACAAGATCTCGGACCTGCATTGATCTAGGGCAAGGCGAGGTTTCGGGCTCGCCCATAATGCTGGCGTTCCGTTCCGCAGGAGAGGGTAAAAACCTCTTCTGCGGATTTCAGATAACAGTTCTGCACTTTGCATGGACTTATGATATGGGAACCGGCAACGAGGGTGTCAGGCAGTTTGAATGAACGCCTCATCGGCCGGCGTATTCACGCGACACCGTTCCGAACAGCGAGCCGACATGACGAAATCACTTTCTGACATTTACACAACATTGCCTGAAGCCCGTGATCCGGGTACCGCCACGGCGGATGCCGTGGCGAAGGCCGATTTCAATGCGCGGCACTGGTCCAGCCCGGTTGCCGGCCCGCTCAAGCCGGGTTCGGCCGCGCACAAGAAGGCCGTGGCGGACATGTTCCGCGAGACCTTCAACCCCTACAAGCCATCCGTCATCGAGTGGCCCAAGCTCGATGACGAGACGCTGCAGCGCGTCACCTCCCTGCCGATCTGGGACATTGCGGTCCAGACCGAAGGCAAGGCCCGCCTGCGCATGGCAGCCTATGCCCACCTGATCGATGACCCGGACATGAAGGACGCCCTGTCACGCAATGCGTGGGAGGAGAACCGGCACAAGGAAGTGCTGTCCAAGATGGTGGCGGCCTACAACATTCCGCTCGCCTCCGAGCCGCCCTACATCGAGCCGCGCGATGTGGAATGGGCCTATATGGTCACCGGTTTTTCCGAATGCGTGGACAGCTTCTTTGCCTTCGGCCTGTTTGCCATTGCCCAGAAATCCGCCTTCTTCCCGCCCGCGCTGATCGATACGTTCGAGCCGGTGATGCAGGAGGAATGCCGCCACATCCTTCTGTTCGCCAACTGGCTGGCCTGGCACCGCGCCACCATGCCGTGGTGGAAGCGCCCGTGGTTCGAGGCGCGCGTGCTCGGTGTATGGTTCTTCCTGCTCTATGAGCGGCTGGGCATGGTCACCACGTTCGATGCCGATGGCAACAAGCACGAGCAGGACAACAACTTCACCGTCAACGGCACCAAGGAAGTGGCCGATGTCGATGTGAAGCTGCGTGACATGATCGATATCTGCCTGATCGAGAACGAGCGCCGCTTCTCGGGTTATGACCCGCGTCTGGTGCGGCCCAAGCTTGCGCCCAACCTTGCGCGCATCATCCGCTTCTTCCTGCCGCGCACGCCCAATTCGGCCAGCCTTGAAAGCCAGCCCGGCGCGGCATGACCCGCGCTTGTGGTTTTCCCCGCCCGCATCAGGCGGGCGGGGAAGGGGTTCAGCCCAGCGTGGGCACGGCGGGACCTGCCCCGAAATCAAGCTGCCCCAGATAGGCCACGCGCTCGCCGGGTACGATATCGCCAATCCGGCCGCCTTCAATGCGGGCATAGGCGAAGACCTTGCTTTCCTCCTCATCTGATGAGCCAATGGCAAGGCCGGTGAACGGCTTGCCCTGCGCATCCTTCAGTTGCCACACATCGCCACGCACCACGGCGTCGTATTTGTAGCGAAAGCCGGGTACGATCTTCGTCAAGAGCAGCGGCATGGCAGCGGTGACGTCAATGGCCGTGCGCACGAAGGCGGTGCAGGCTTCATCAGGCGCAAAATAGCCCCGCGCATCCGCTGTCATCAATATCAGGCCGGGCGTCGTGCCGTTGGGGCCGACAAGGTGGCTGCGGATGACGATTTTCTGGTCATCGCGCGAGATTTCCGAGGCGAGCATCACGGTGCCGACCGGTGCTGCGAGCAGGTCGGGCACCACAATCAGGTCTGACAGGGGAAGGGTGGCGAGTCTGGTCATTTTTCATTCTCCATCGCGGCAGTTGCCAGGGGACGCGGGAGCGGACTGTGCGCTCCGTTACGTTTCATGACAACCATGCACCCCTGCCGGTGTTACGTGCTACGTGGCATAATGTTACATGGCATGCGCATGCTTCATGCGTGGCGGGAATGCACAGCCGTTCATGCATGCATGATTAACATTGGTAATATGGGGCGACTGCGCCAATTTAAAAAGGGGCCATGGAAACAGCTCCATGCTCCACAGAGGGAGGGTAACCACATGGCAGGTCAAATCACGAAAGGGCTGGCGGTCCTGGCGTTTGGCGCAGTGCTGGCCTGCGGCCCGGCTGGCGTGGCTCATGCGCGCGGTCATTCGGCAGGTGCTGCATCAGGCGGGGGCAGCTATGCGGCGGGCGAGGATAATGGTGATGGTGCGGCAGGCATGCCGCCTGCCTACAGCGCCCCCGAGACCGGAACCGGTGGGGGCGTGCCGCAGTTCCGCAACGACAATGCGGAATCCGACCAGATGAGCGGCGCGATGATGATGCCTGGCTCCGCCTCGGGCAGTGCTGCACCCGGCATGACCGATGGCAACTATACCAATATGAATATTGGTGGCGAAGACAGCGCGATTCTGCCAGGCGTCAACTGATGGCAGGCCGGGGTAAGCCACGGCCTTCTTAATAGATAAATTTGATTAGAGGTCGCCGGATGACCGCATCTTCTCTACCCTCGCGGCCAGAGCACTACAGTTGGGAGACGCGGTGGCTGCACTGGCTGACCGCCGTGCTCGTGCTCGAGCAGTTCGTGGTGGGGCAGGTGGGCTGGCATTTCATGGCCCGCACGGCGCCGTGGCGGCCTTTTCTGGTAGCCACGCATACCTCGCTCGGCGTGGTGCTGGCCACGGTGTTCATCATTCGCGTGGTATGGGCCCTGACCGGCGGCCGGGCCATTCATTTCCCCATCGTGACAATGCAGGACCGCGTAGGGCGCAGCGTGCATCGCCTGCTCTATATGCTGCTCGGCGGCGAGATCGTGTTCGGCTACATGGCGCGCTGGTCTACCGGGCGGCCCATCATGGCGTTTGGCGTGCCGATCAACTCCCCCCTGCCCATGTTGATGCACGGGACGCATTCCTTTTTTTCAGGATTACATCACTGGAATGCATGGTTACTGTTCTGGGTTGCGCTCTTTCATGGTTTTGCAGGGTTTTATCACCTGTTCATTTATCGTGACCGAATTTTTCAGCGGATGTTACCCTGACGGATATGGGCAAGGATGTTTGTCCTGATGGCGTCTGGCAATGGTAAAGATCATCTCTCTATAAATAAAAAAATAGGAATATAAGCCTAAATCTCCTTATTCTGGAATTTAGCCGTTACGACTTTAAAATAGGAAATATCTTTAACTGTCAGGGCTATGGATGCTCTAAGGTATTCATTAAATTTTCTTAGGATAATTTTTTGTTGCATTATGAATGAATGTTTACTAATATACGATTAATCTCAGCAAATATAAAAACAAATGGCTGATTAACCCATTGGATGCCCTTGTTGCGAGCGGTTGATGCCAGAAGGTTTCCACAATGCCCCATGTGGAGCCAGGTGTTTGTTGGAACCTGTTTTCGTAAACGCATGGTATTGGCGCTCAAAAATGGAAGTCATGAGCAATCATATCTATGAACTGAAGGTGTATGATCCCTTCCTGCTCGCTGGTGCGCTGATCGTTTGCGTAACAGGCGCGTGGATTACAATGCGGCTGGTCACGCGGGTGGCGCAGACCCATGGCCGCCAGCGGCTGGGCTGGTACTGCCTTGCCAGCATGGCGGGGGCGAGTTTCGTATGGTGCACGCATTTTGCCGCCATGCTGGCCTATCACTGCAATACCCATCTACATCTTGACCCGCTGCGCACGGGGCTTTCGCTTCTTGTCATGCTCGCCGCGGTGCCGCTGGCGGTCATGCTGGCCGTAGGGCTGTATGGCCGTGGCGGCTGCATGCTCGGTGGCATCGTGCTCGGGCTTGGCATTGCCGGCATGCATTACACTGGCATGGCCGCCTACCGGCTTGATGCGCCCGTGGTGTGGAGCAGCCTGCTTGTGGTGGTGTCGATCGTCGTTGGCATGGCCCTGTCCGCCACCGCCTTCATGCTGGCGTTGCGGCCGGTCAATCCGCGCCGCGAGATCGAGACGACGCTCGCCCTCGTCGGCGCCGTTGCCGGGCTGCATTTTACCGGCATGGAAGCCATGCATGTTGTGGCCATGCCGCAGCACATGCTGGCCGCGCACGATAACGGGCAGCTCATGGTGCTGGGGCTTGCGGTCATCGGGGGCACGCTGCTCATGCTCATCGCCGGTATCGCCTCGTTCGTCATTGATGGCAGCGTGCGGCAGGAATCCTATGAGGAACTGCATCGCATGGCCATGTCGGACGGGCTGACCGGCCTGCCCAACCGCATTAGCTTCAACGAGCGGCTGCAAAACGAGGTCAGCCGGGCCAACCGCGATGGCGAACAGTTTGCCGTCATTGGCATCGACCTGAACAAGTTCAAGGAAATCAACGATACCCGTGGCCATGCCGCAGGCGATATCGTGCTGACCACGCTGGCCGAGCGCTTCAGTGCCCTGCTTGCGGATGGCGAGTTCGTGGCCCGACTTGGCGGTGACGAGTTCATCGCCATCCACCGCACGTCCGACAGTGCCGAACTGCACGGTTTTGTCGAGCGGATTCAGCAGGCGCTCAACCAGCCGATCCCCATCGAGGATTACGTGGTGACCAGTGGCGGCAGCATTGGCGTTGCGGTCTACCCCGTGGATGCGACCGACAGCGAGACCCTGATTTCGCGCGCGGACATGGCCATGTATCGCGCCAAGACCGACCCGCACCACACCATCTGGTATTATGAAAGCACGCTCGACCAGAACATGCGCGAACGCCGCGCGCTGGGCGAGGACCTGAAGGCCGCCATGGCCGACGGGCAGCTTTCGCTGCACTATCAGGTGCAGACCGTGGTGGCCACGGGTGAGATCTCCGGGTACGAGGCGCTGCTGCGCTGGGAGCACCCCGAGCGCGGCGCCATAACCCCGCCCGAGATCCTGCAGCTTGCGGATGAAAGCGGCCTGATCATCAAGCTCGGCGAATGGGTGCTCCAGACCGCCTGTGCGGCTGCCGCAGGGTGGGATGAAAACATCCGCATCGCGGTCAATATGTCCGCCGCCCAGTTCCTCCAGCCGCGCTTTGTCGTGGCCGTGCAGGAAAACCTTGCCCGCAGCGGGCTGGCGGCTGACCGCCTGGTCATCGAGATCACGGAAGAAACCGTACAGCGCAATCCCGACCGTGCGCTGGCCATGGCCAACAGCCTGCAGGCCCTCGGGGTGCGCCTTGCCCTCGATGAGTTTGGGGGCGCCCAGTCGGTGCTGCACATGTTGCGTGCGTTCCCCTTCACCAAGCTCAAGATCGATCGTTCGCTCATGCAGCAGGTCGATACTGACCCGGTGGCGGCGCAGCTTGTGCGCTCCATCCTGCTCATGGGCCACGCGCTGCGCATATCGGTTCTGGCACAGGGGATCGAAACCACAGGCCAGTTCAGCATCGCTTCCGCCGAAGGGTGTGACGAAGGCCAGGGCTATCTGATCGGCCACCCCGCGCAGTCGGCCCAGGCCGCGGCCATGACAGGAGCGGGGTCTCCCGCCGGTTCCATACGCGCCGTCTCTTCTCCCGTATCCAGTCCCTGTACCTGAGAGGCGCTAATTTTCTCATGAAACAGCAAGAGCATGTAATGAATCCTCACGATGCCCCCGCAATGACGTCTGCCCAGACCCCGAAGCGCGAACTTGACATGACCGCCGATGTCAGCCTCCAGCTGCTCGAGCAGGCGACCGATGGCGTGGTCATCATCAACGAACGCAACGAGGTGGTCTTTTTCAATCCGGCGGCCGAGAAGCTCTGGGGCTATTCCGAGGACGAGGTGCTGGGCCGCAACGTGAGCTGCCTCGTGCCATCGGTCTATCGTGGCGATCATGACAGCTATATCTACAAGAACCGCAAGACGGGCATGAACCGCATTGTCGGCACCTCGCGCGAGGTGACGTTCGAGAACAAGGCGGGTGACTACATCTCGGGCGAGATGTCGATTTCGACCGCGCTGCTCGGGCCGGAAAAAAAGCGCTATTACATGGCCTTCATGAAAGGCGTGACCGAGGAGAGCCACCGCCGCAAGCTGCTTGACCTGCAGAATACGGTGTTCCAGGCCATCTCCAACGACATGCTGGTTGAAGACGTGGCCGATCTGGTGTGCCGCGAGGTGGAAAGCTTCGTGCCCAACACGGTCTCGGTCATCATCCTGCTTGATGAGAACAACCGCCTGAGCATCCTGTCCGGTCCCGGCCTGCCGCGCCGTTATGCCGCGGCACTCGAGAACATGTCCCTGACCGAAGGCGACCTTGCGGCGTTGGGCAATGACCTGTCGGAAGCCAACAGCATCGTGTGGGACAGCTACCGCTCGCTCGGCATCTCGCTGGGGCTGCACAACTGCTGGGCCTCGGCCATCAAATCGCGCAACGGGCGGATTTCGGGCATTTTCGCGCTGTATTCGCGCAACCAGTACAAGCTGAGCGACTGGCCGCAGAAGATCGTGTCGGGCTGCGTGCCCTTCTGTAGCGTGGTGATCGAGAACTATGAGGCGCAGCAGCATATCGCCCAGCTCGCCAACCATGATTCGCTGACCGGCTTCCATAACCGCACCGCCATCCACAAGGTCATCAAGTCGATGATTGACCGCCCGGGTGACAACGAGTTCGCGGTGTTCATGATCGATATCGACCGTTTCCGCGATATCAACGACACGCTTGGCCACATGAATGGCGATGCCTTCCTCAAGGCGGTGGCCCAGCGGCTCAAGGAGCTGTCGCGCAGCAATTACATCCTCAGCCGGTCGGGCGGGGACGAGTTCGTCATCGTCATGCCCGACAGTGATGAAGCCAAGGCCGTGGCCTTTGCCGAAACGCTGATCAAGGCCATGCAGGAACCCATCGAGATCGCGGGGAACCTGCTCGTCGTCTCCCTTGGCATCGGCATCAGCCTGTTCCCCGAGAACGGGCCAGATAGCGAATCCCTGCTTGGCCATGCCGAGATTGCCATGCGCCGGTGCAAGAAGGAGGCACGCGGCGGCTACTGCGTGTCCAGCACGGCTGACAACCGCGCCGCCCAGGACCGGCTGCTGCTCGGCTCGGCGCTGCGGGACTCACTGGCCAAGGGCATGCTCAACCTGCACTACCAGCCGCAGGTCGATATCAAGACCGGCAAGCTGTATGGCGTGGAAGCGCTCTCGCGGTGGAAGCATCCGACGCTGGGCAACATCTACCCCTCGCGCTTCATCGCGGTGGCGGAAGATACCGGGCAGATCGAGACGATCGGCACCTGGTCGCTTGAAGAGGCGACAAGGCAGATCATCGACTGGGAGCGCGCCGGGCTTTACGTGCCGACCGTTTCGGTCAACCTGTCGGCGGCCCATTTCCGCAATCGCGGGCTGCCTGCGCTGATCGAACGCATCCTCAAGGAGCGCCAGATCTCGCCCGAGCGCCTGTGCGTGGAAATTACGGAAAGCGTGATGATGGACGAGAACGAGGATACGATGGAAGGCCTCGCCGCCATCCGTAACCTCGGTGTTGGCCTGTCGATGGATGATTTCGGCACCGGGTATTCGTCGCTCTCGCGGCTGACGCGCCTGCCGCTGACCGAGATCAAGATCGACCGCAGCTTCATCATGAACCTTGATCATGACCCCAACGCCCAGGCCGTGACCACGGCGGTGATCGGCATCGGCAACCGCCTGGGCATGACCGTCGTGACCGAGGGCGTCGAGACCGAGGCCCAGCTCAAGCTGCTGCAGGAACTGAACTGCGATGTGGTGCAGGGCTATCTGTTCGCGCGGCCCATGCCACCGGCGGAACTGCTTGAATGGTCGCAGGGGCCAGCCAAGACCCTTGCGCTCGAGCTGATTGCCTCGAATGCGGCCGAAAGCAAGACGAAGAAATAGTTTCGCCCCCATCCCTGGCTTGTTCGCTGTCCCCATGCCTGGTTGGAAACAGGCCTGCTTAACCTTGGATCCCTATGAAAACGCAGAACCCTACCCCTTCACCAGCCGTTGTAGCCATTCCTGAGATCAGTTTTGAACTGTTGCATCAGGCGCAAGATGGCATGGTCATCATCGATGACCATAACACGATCCTCTATGCCAACCCGGCAGCCGAGACGTTATGGGGTTACGACCCGGGCCAGCTCACAGGGCGGCCCGTGGGGGAACTCATGGCCGCATCGGTGGAGAATGGGGCGGCACCCTTTGACATCAACGCCTCGATCCAGGCGGTTGAGCCGGTGTCGGGGGAGGTCACGTTCGAGAACCGCAGCGGCGACTACATCTCCGCCGAGGTCAGCCTGACCGCGGCGCGCGTGGGGGCCGACGGGCGCCGCTACCGCCTGATGATGGTGCGCGGCATTACCGGCGCGGGCCATCGCAGCCGCGTGGTCGAACTGCAGAATACGGTGTTCCGCTCGCTATCAAGCGAGATCCAGATCCAGGACGTGGCGGACATGGTCTGCCGCGAGGTCGAGACGCTGGTGCCCAATACGGTGGCCGTGCTGATCCTGCTTGATGAGCAGAGCCGCCTGCGTATTCTCTCGGGTCCCGGCATGCCGCGCCGCTTCGCCGCAGCCCTCGAAGACATGCGCCTGACCGAGGCCGATATCGCCGCCCTCGCCAACGACCTGAACGAGGCGACGACCATCGTGTGGGACAGCTACCGCTCGGTTGGCATCTCGCTGGGGCTGCATCATTGCTGGGCTTCGGCCATCCGCACGCGTAACGGGCGCATTACCGGCATCTTCGCGCTGTATTCGCGCTCCGAGCGCAACCGGGGCGGCTGGCCCGCGCAGATCGTAAATAGCTGCGTGCCGTTCTGTGGCGTGCTGATCGAGCAGCACGAGGCGCGCCAGCACATCTCGCAACTGTCGAATTACGACCCGCTGACCGGCTTCCTCAACCGCACGGCGGTGCACAAGGTCATCCGCTCGCTGATCGGGCAGCCGGGGGATAATCATTTCGCGCTGTACATGATCGATATCGACCGCTTCCGCGATATCAACGACGCGCTGGGCCATATCAATGGCGATGGCTTCCTGAAATCGGTTTCCGAGCGGCTCAAGGGGGTATCGCGCAGCAACTACGTGCTCAGCCGTTCCGGCCCGAACGAGTTCCTGATCATCGTGCCCAACACGCGCCGGGAGGAGGCGCTCAAATTCGCCGATATCCTGCATGGCAGCGTCAAGCAGCCCATCGAGATCGGCGGCAACATGATCGTGCCCACGCTGGGCATCGGCATCAGCCTGTTCCCCGAGAACGGGCCGGATGGCGAATCCCTGCTCAGCTATGCCGAGCAGGCCATGCGGCAGGCCAAGCGCTCGGGGCTGGGCATGACCCACCTTGCCCGCTCGGAAGACAACAAGGCCGCGCAGGACCGGCTGCTGCTGGGCTCGGCACTGCGTGAATCGCTGGCGCAGGGCCTGCTCAACCTGCAGTACCAGCCACAGGTCGACGTGCGTAACAACACGCTGTATGGCGTGGAGGCGCTGTCGCGGTGGAACCACCCCACGCTGGGCAACATCTACCCCTCGCGCTTCATTGCCGTGGCGGAGGAAACCGGGCAGATCGAGGCGATCGGCACCTGGTCGCTCGAGCGCGCGGTGCGGCAGATCCTGGAATGGGATGCCCATGGCATTTACGTGCCCACGGTGGCGGTCAACCTTTCCGCCGGGCACTTCCGCAACCGCAACCTGCCCGGTTTCATTGCCCGCCTGCTCAGTGACAGCAAGCTCGAGCCCCACCGCCTGACGGTCGAGATTACCGAGAGCGTGATGATGACCGAAAACGAGGACACCAACATGGTCCTCCAGTCCATCCGCAACCTTGGCGTTGCGCTGTCGATGGATGATTTCGGCACGGGGTATTCGTCGCTTTCAAGGCTGACGCGCCTGCCGCTGACCGAGATCAAGATCGATCGCAGCTTCATCATGAACCTCGAGCACGATGCCAACGCCCAGGCCGTGACCACGGCGGTGATCGGCATTGGCGGCCGTCTTGGCATGACGGTGGTGACCGAAGGTGTTGAAACCGTGCGCCAGCTTGACCTTTTGTGCCAGCTTGGGTGCGATGTGGTGCAGGGCTACCTGTTCGCCCGCCCCATGACACCCGAAAAGCTGGAGGAATGGCTGCGTAACGACCGTCTCTCCGCCGTGCTGAAGGAAGCCAAGGAAAGCCAGGCCGCCGCCAGCAAATAAGGCCCCTGCCTGCATCGGTCTTCATGATCCGCACCCCGGCCCGCAAGGGCCGGGGTGTCTTTGTATGGGTGGTTTGCACGCGGCCGGACGCATGCCATAAAAATACGATCAGCAATCCCTGCGCCCGCCTGCCGCATGCGGTCGGTTACGGGTTCATGGCCACAGGATAATTCCATGACCTTACCCATTTTTGATCTCTGTCTGAAAAATGGCAGCGTTGTCCTGCCGGACGCCACGGTTGTGACCGATGTTTACGTGCGTGACGGGCGGATTGCCCGCATTGGCGGCGTCGGTGACGCGGGCCGGGTCATTGACTGCACGGGGCTGACTGTGCTGCCTGGCGTGATCGACACGCAGGTGCATTTTCGCGAGCCGGGGCTGACGGCGGCGGAAGACCTGGCCACCGGCAGCCTTGCCGCCGTGATGGGTGGCGTCACCGCCGTGTTTGAAATGCCCAACACAAAGCCGCCCACCGATTGCCCCGAGGCGGTGGTGGCCAAGCTGGAGCACGCGCGCGGGCGCATGTGGTGCGACCATGCCTTCTATGTGGGGGCCACGACCGATAACGCCGATCGCTGCGCCGAGCTGGAAATGCTGCCGGGCATGGCGGGGATCAAGATTTTCATGGGGTCTTCCACCGGCAGCCTGCTGGTGTCCGATGATGCGGTGCTGGAGCGGGTGCTACGCTCGGGCCGCCGCCGTGTTGCGATCCATGCCGAGGACGAGACCCGCCTGCATGAGCGCATGGGGGAGCGCAAGGCAGGCGACCCGTCGAGCCACCCGGTCTGGCGCGATGAGGAAACGGCCCTGCGCGCAACACGGCGCATCGTGCAACTGGCGCGGCGCACGGGGCGGCGCATCCATGTGCTGCACATCACCACCCCGGCGGAACTTGAGTTTCTGTCCGGCCACAAGGACATTGCCAGTTGCGAGGTAACGCCGCAGCACCTGACGCTGGCAGGCGAGGACGCGTATGCCCGGCTTGGCACGCTGGCGCAGATGAACCCGCCCATCCGCGGCCAGAAATACCGCGACGGGCTGTGGTACTGGATGGGCCAGGGCGTGCCCGACATTATCGGCTCGGACCATGCGCCCCATCCGCTCGCGGCCAAGCAGCGCGCGTATCCCGATACCCCATCGGGCATGCCGGGCGTGCAGACCCTGCTGCCGCTCATGCTCAACCATGTGGCGCAGGGCCGGCTGTCGCTGCGCCGCCTGGTGGACATGACATCGGCTGGCCCGCAGCGCCTGTTCGGGCTGGTGCGCAAGGGGCGCATCGCGGTGGGGTATGACGCGGATTTCTCGGTGGTCGATCTTGGCGCGCGCTGGACGGTGCAGCAGGAATGGCTGGCCTCCAAATGTGGCTGGTCGCCGTTTGTGGGCGATGAACTGACGGGCCGCCCCATGGGCACCATCATCCGCGGCAACGTGGTCATGTGGGAAAACCAGCTTGCGCCTACCGCGCAGGGTGAACCGCTGCTGTTTGAAGCCACGGATCGCCCGCGCACGGCCTGAACGCGGTGACCTGACAAGACCGCTTTTGCGGCATGTAATCAAAAAATCCGGACGCCGCTTTTCTTGAGGAAAGCGGCGTTCTTTTTAAGAGACTGTTTGAAAAGTTAGCTCAGAAAACATCCCGTAATCATAAGAAAATTTTTGGCGAAGCTTTTTTCAAAAAGCTTCAACGAACACCGCCGTTTTGAAAAAAGGCAGCACCCCAGAAAGGCTGTTTTTCGCGCATGTTCAGGCAATATGCCCAAGGCACGCCTGACAGCACGGATAAGCTGTCCGTTACGGGCTGTCAGGCCGGGGCGGCGCGGGGTCTGACAGCGCAGCCAGATAGGCCGCGACCCCCGTTGTGCTGCCCGGGCTGGCGGCTTCCAGCAGGCTTATGCCTTCCACGATGGAAAGGATGGCCGCCGCCCGGCCCGGCTGGGCACCCGTGGGCAGTGGAGTCAGGCGTGAATCGATCCATGCCATCCAGGCCCGGACCACATCGCGCGCGACGCTGTCATAGGGTTGCATCCCTCTGGCACCACGAGCGATGACATCGGTCCATACCTGCATGAAGGGGGCAACGTCCGCCTCATGGGCAAGCGCGAGCACGCGCGTCAGAAACTGCCCCGGCGACAGGCGTGGCCCCGTACTATGCCCCGCCAGCAGATGGCTCAGACGATCACTGATTTCGTGCAGCACGGCCAGGATCATCTGCTCACGGGTCGTGAAATAATAAAGCAGCATGCGATCGCTTGTGCCGAGCCGGGCCGCCAGCGCGCGCACGCTCATATCCCCCAGCCCTTCATGCAGGACAATCGTCGCGATCTCGGCGGTCAGGGCCGTATGGCGGGCCGCTTTGTCGCCCCGGGCGGTACGCGTGCGGTCAGTTGACGGTTTCATGCAGAAAATGTAGCGCATGCTACATGGTTCTGATATGTAGTGGGTGCTACATATGAAAGGACGAACCATGATGTTGCGCCCAAGGCAGATCGTGATCTGCACATCGCTTGCCGTTTCCTTCTGGTTGCTGGCGACACTCTATATTCGCTTCATGCCCGTGTTTGTGACTGATCCCCTGCGTGGGGATATCGGGTTCATTACCAGCATTCCGGTCTGCTGGCTCTGTATCTGGCTGACCGTCCGCCTCGCCAGGCTCGCGCCGCAGCAGATCGTTGCGGGCTGCCTGCTCGTACTGGCCGATGCCATGCTGATTGATGGCATCGCACTACGCTGGTTTCATGCAGTCTATACAACCGATGAACGGACTGCACGTCTTGGCGCGGCATGGCTGCTGTGGGGATATGGGGTCAGTGCATGGGTTGCCCTTTTTGTGGCAAACCGCAGGGTGGGCCTGCATCAGGCCAGATGACAGCCAATTGCGGACGCACAAAGTTGCATCCACTCTGCATATGCAGTTGGTTATCAGCTTACTATGATAAATTTATTGGATTGAATGGTGCCCAAGACCGGGATCGAACCAGTGACACTGCGATTTTCAGTCGCATGCTCTACCAACTGAGCTACTTGGGCACCGGGCCGTTAGTCCGGCTAGGTCATGGGGCTGGGCCGTCATGACGTTGGACAAGCGTTTACTCCACCTCATCATCGGGATCAACCCGTCTTGTGTATTTTTCATCCATTTCGGAGGGAATTTCAGTCGAGGGCACGCGATACTGCCCGGAGAACCAGCGGCCAAGGTCCACATCCGCGCAACGCCGGGAACAGAACGGCCGGTAGCGCGGGCTGGCAGGCTGGCCACAGATGGGGCAGGGGGTGGCTTTGGGCGGCTGCTGCGTGGTCATGGTTCAAATCTCCAGCCATGGGCGGGCAGGGCCGTATCGGCAACGGGCGCAAGCACGCGCCCGGTCAGGCGCATGAAATCCTCCGCCCAGGCCGGATGGTCCTGCATCATCTGCATGATAGCATGGCCGCAGGCCAGCCGCACGGGCTGCCCGTTGGGCGGCATGCCGCGATAGGCCTGCATCTGCCCGCGCAGGGCATGCAGCATGCGGCCCTCGCGCGAATGAAACAGTTCATGCAGCGGCGGGTGCACGCGCGGGCGCACGATCTCGGCCAGGCCCAGCGCCGTAAAGCCCAGAAAGCGCGGGCGCAGCGGGTCATCGCGCAGCACGGTCTCGATCGTATCGCCCAGCGCGCGGCGCTTGCGGATGGCAAGCCCCGCCACGTCAACCACGATCGCGCCCGACAGGTTGCGCAGCCGCAACTGGCGCATCAGGTCGGGCAGGGCATCGCGGTTGGCGGCAAACTGCGCGGTCTGCTTGGGGCGGCGGTCCATGCTGGTGGCAGTGCCGCCATCCATGTCGATCGCAACCAGGGCCGGGGTGGGCGTAATGCTGGCCGACATGCCGCCGGGCAGGGGCACGGCGGCTTCCTCCAGCGCATCGGCTTGGGCGCGCAGGTCGCTGTCAAAGGCGGAACTGGCGCGTGACAGGCGCGGGTGCAGGCTGGCAGGCAAAAGCGTGGCAATGGCCGCGTCATCAATGACGATGGGCGCATCGGGGTAGCGCGCGGCCAGCCGCTCCAGCGGGGTGGGGCCACGCCGCAGCAGCCGGGGGTCGGCACCGCCGGGCAGGTCGGGGGGCAGGTTGCGCGCGCCAAGCCGCACGCCCTTGCCGCCCTGTGCGCTGCGGGTGATGGTCACAAGCACCGTCTGCCCCTGCGTCAACGGGCCAAGCCCTTCCGAATCGGGCAGAAAGCCCGCCTGCTCCTGCCCCGGCAGGGTCACGAACGTGCCACCAAGCGCGGGCGCATGCGCGCTGACGCGGGCGCGGTAAATATCGCCCACGCCATCGGGCATGTCAGGCCGCCACAGGGCGAATTCCTGCATCAGCCCATCTAGGGTTACGGCAATGCGGATTTCACCGGGGCTGCTGCTGGCGCAGATGCGCGCGCTCACGAAAGCCAGCTTCCCTTCTGCCCGCGCAGCAACTGGGCTGTCTCGAACAGGGGCAGGCCCACAATGCCGGTGTAGCTGCCCGATATGAAGCGCACGAACGCCGCCGCATGGCCCTGTATGGCGTAGCCGCCCGCCTTGCCCTGCCAGTCGCCTGCGGCAATGAGCGCATCGATCTGCGCGGGGGTGAGGCGCGAGAACGTGACCGTGCTGGCAACTATGCGGTTGCCCGCACGCCCTGCCGCCCATGCGGCGGTGGGGCGAATGGCGATGGCGGTAAAGACGGTATGGCGGCGGCCCGAAAGCCGTTCAAGGCAGGCGCGTGCCGTCTGCTCATCTTCCGCCTTGGGCAGGATGCGGCGGCCAAGGGCCACGACCGTATCGGCAGCGAGCACGAGGGCCGGGCCTTCGATCTGACCCGCCACATGCGCCGCCTTTTGAGCGGCAAGGCGCTCGGCATAGGGGCGCGGCAGTTCATCACGGCCGGGCGTTTCATCGATATTGGCAGGAAAGACCTGACCGGGCACAAGCCCGATCTGGCGCAGCAGGTCAAGCCTGCGGGGTGAAGCCGAGGCAAGGACAAGCCGCACCTCCGCCGCCGCGCCGCCGGGCGCGGTGGTTCCGGTCATGACCGACAAGGGCGGCTTACTTGAAGCGGAAGGTGATGCGACCCTTTGTCAGGTCATAAGGCGTCATTTCCACATTCACGCGGTCACCGGCGAGCACGCGGATGCGGTTCTTGCGCATCTTGCCGCTGGTATGCGCGAGGATGGTGTGCTCGTTGTCCAGTGTAACGCGGAACATGGCATTGGGCAGCAGTTCGGTAACCGTGCCGCTGAATTCGATCATGTCTTCTTTAGACATCGTGTCCTTCAATCATCAAAAGTGCCGTCCTGCCGCGGGCCCGCGGCGCAGTACGGTTGGTTTATGTGGGGAGACTCGCCGCCGGGGTCAAGTTCCGTTATGGCGCGCCGTCAAGCTTTGCCAGCCGTACGGCCACACTCAGGGCATGGGCATCAAGCCCTTCGGCCTCGGCAAGGCTTACGGCGGCAGGCCCGATCTTACGCAGCGAATCGGCCTGCGCCTCGATGAACGTGGTGCGCTTGATGAAGTCGAACACCGAAAGCCCCGATGAGAACCGTGCCGTGCGGCTGGTGGGCAGCACATGGTTCGGCCCGCCCACGTAATCACCGATCGCCTCGGGGCAGTAGCGCCCCACGAAGATCGCGCCTGCATGCCGCACCCGGTCAAAAACCGGCTGCGGATTGTCGATCATGAGTTCCAGATGCTCCGGCGCGATCTCGTTTACAAGGTCAGCCGCTTCATCAAGGTCGCGCACGGTAATGATCGCGCCATGCGCATCCCAGCTTGTGCGGGCGATCTCGGCGCGTGGCAGGGTCTCGAGTTCCTTGGCCACCGCCTGTTCCACCTGCGCCGCCATGCCCGCATCGGGCGTGATCAGGATGGACTGGGCCATGGGGTCGTGCTCGGCCTGGGCCAGCAGGTCAAGGGCGATGGCGCGGGGGTCGTTGTTGCCATCGGCAATCACCACCACTTCCGACGGGCCTGCAATGCTGTCGATGCCCACCGTGCCGAACACCTGCCGCTTGGCTTCGGCCACATAGGCGTTGCCCGGCCCCACCACGCGGTCAACCGGGGCGATGGTGGCAGTGCCGTAAGCCATGGCGCCAACGGCCTGCGCCCCGCCCACGCGGTAGATCTCGGTCACGCCAGCGCGGCGGGCGGCGGCGAGCACGAGCGGGTTGAGCACGCCATCGGGCGTGGGCACGCACATGGCAATGCGCCCGACACCCGCCACATGGGCGGGGATGGCGTTCATCAGCACGGAGGAGGGGTAGGCTGCCTTGCCGCCGGGCACGTAAAGCCCCACCGAGTCCAGCGCCGTCCAGCGCATGCCCAGCGTCACGCCTGCGCCGTCGACATATTTCATGTCGGTGGGCATCTGCGCCTTGTGGAAGGATTCGATGCGGGTGGCCGCGACTTCCAGCGCCTCAAGCAGTTCAGGGGATACGTCGGCGCAGGCGGCCTCGACTTCTGCGGGAGTGATGCGCAGGGTGGCGGGGGTGACGTTGGTGCGGTCAAATCTGTTGGTGAATTCGCACAGCGCTTCGTCCCCGCGCTTGCGCACGGCGGCGAGGATCTCGGTCACGGGGCCATCGACGCGGGCGGTGTCGCTATCGCGGTCGGCCAGCAGGCGTTTGAACTCGGTGCGGAAATCCGCCTGGGTGCTTGTCAGGCGCTTCATGCCTTGTGCTCCTTGGCCAGAGCCGCGCGGAAACGGTTGATGATCGCGGTAATGCGCTCGGGCTGGGTTTTCAGCGCCGTGCGGTTCACGATCAGGCGGCTGGTGATGTGGGCGATGGTCTGGGTTTCCTCCAGCCCGTTGGCGCGCAGCGTGGAGCCGGTATCAACCAGATCAACGATCAGGTGCGAAAGGTCGAGCACCGGGGCCAGTTCCATCGCGCCATGCAGGTGCACGATGGAGGCATTGATGCCGCGTGCCGCGAAATGCCGCCGCGTGAGCGAGGGATACTTGGTCGCCACCCGCACCTGCGAGAGGCGGTTGGGGTTATCTTCCTGCCCGCTGCGATCGCGGGGCCGGGCGATGGAAATACGGCACCCACCAATGCCCAGGTCAAGCGGGGCATAGATTTCGGGGTAGTCGAACTCCATCAGCACATCGGCGCCGCAGATACCGATCTGCGCGCCGCCAAAGGCCACGAAGGTCGCCACATCGAACGAGCGCACGCGCACCACGTCAATGCCGGGGTCGTTGGTCTCGAAACGCAGCAGGCGGCTCTTGTCGTCGTTGAAGTCCGGGCCGGGCACGATGCCCGCCAAATGCAGAAGCGGCGCCGCGGCTTTGAGGATACGGCCCTTGGGCAGGGCGAGTACCAGCGGGCTATCCGTTTCCGGAATGGCGGTCTGGGCCGGTGACAGGACGGTCAATGCATTCTCCGCGCGTGAAGGCAGGCCCGCCGCAATCGCGGGCGGGCTGTAAGTGACATGCGCGCATACCACATTCCGCCATCATGCAGGAAGCGCCCTTTTGTCAGGGCAGCAGCCTCAGCCTGAAACGCGCTCGATATGGGCGCCCACCTGTGCCAGCTTGCGCTCGACCGCCTCATAGCCACGGTCAAGGTGATAGACCCGGCTCAGGATCGTCTCGCCATGGGCGGCAAGCCCGGCCAGGATGAGCGAGAACGAGGCCCGCAGGTCGGTCGCCATGACCGGCGCGCCCGAGAGCGAATGCACGCCGCGGATGATGGCCGATGAGCCATGCACGTTGATGCGCGCGCCCATGCGGTTGAGTTCGGGCACATGCATGAAGCGGTTCTCGAAAATGGTTTCGGTCACCATCGACGCGCCTTCCGCCACCGAGAGCAGGGCCATGAACTGCGCCTGCATGTCGGTGGGGAAGCCGGGATAGGGCTCGGTCATGATATCGACCCCGCGCAGCGCGCCGGTGCGCTGCACGCGCACGGCACCCTCCTCCTGCACCATTTCCACGCCCGCTTCCTCCAGCGCGCGCACCACGGCGCCGAGATGCTCGACCTGACCGCCCACAAGGCGCAGCTCGCCCCCCGTAATGGCGGCGGCACAGGCATAGGTGCCGCATTCGATGCGGTCGGGCATGACGCGGTAGCGCGCGCCGTGCAGTCCCTCGACCCCGTCAATGACCAGCTTGCCGGTGCCGACGCCGCTGATGCGCGCGCCCATGGCGTTGAGGCAGCCCACCAGGTCACCAATTTCAGGCTCGCGCGCGGCATTGATAATCTCGGTGCGGCCCTTGGCCAGCGAGGCCGCCATGAGCAGGTTCTCTGTCGCCCCCACCGAGGCGAAAGGCAGGATGACCCGCTCGCCCTTCAGCCCGTTGGGCGCCTCGGCATGGATGTAGCCGTTCTCGAGCGTGATCTTCGCTCCCAGCGTTTCCAGCGCCTTGAGGTGCAGGTCAACGGGGCGGGTGCCGATGGCGCAGCCGCCGGGCAGCGACACGCGCGCCTCGCCACAGCGGGCCAGCAGCGGGCCGAGCACCAGAATCGAGGCGCGCATCATGGAGACGATGTCGTACGGCGCTTCCGTATTGGTGATCTCGCCGCCTACCGAAAGCGTGCCGCCGTCACCGCTCACGTCTTCCACGCTCAGCCCGTGCTGCGCGAGCAGGCGGCGCATGGTGCGGATATCGGCAATGCGGGGCACGTTTTCGAGCACCAGCTTCTCGGGCGTGAGCAGGCCGGCCACCAGCAGCTTGAGGGCGGAGTTCTTGGCCCCGCCAATAACGATGTCGCCACGCAGCGGGTGGCCGCCGTGGATGATGAAACGGTCCATAGGCTTGCAGTCCCTGCTTACATGCGCGGTGGGGCGACGCCGACCTGCCCCATGTATTTGCCCTTGCGGTCGGCGTAGCTGACCTCGCACGGCGAGGCCCCCTGAAAGAACAGAAACTGGCAGATGCCCTCATTGGCATAGATGCGCGCGGGCAGCGGCGTGGTGTTGCTGATCTCGATCGTGACCTGGCCCTCCCATTCCGGCTCCAGCGGCGTCACGTTCACAATGATGCCGCAGCGCGCATAGGTGGACTTGCCAAGGCACACCACCAGCGTGTCGCGCGGGATGCGGAAATACTCGACCGTATGCGCCAGCACGAAGCTGTGCGGCGGGATGGTGCAGCAGTCGCCATGGCGGGTGACGAAGCTGTTCTCGGCAAAGTTCTTGGGGTCGACCACCGCGTTGTCCACGTCGGTGAAAATCTTGAATTCGTTGGCGATGCGCGCATCGTAGCCATAGGAGGACAGGCCGAAGGAAATCACGCCTTCACGGCTCTGTTTTTCCACGAACGGCTCGATCATGCCGTGTTCCGTGGCCATGCGGCGAATCCACGTATCAGGCATTATGGGCATGGTGTCCGTTCCTCCGGCATGGATTGCGCGCAGGGCGTGCCCCGCAGCTTGCGCGACCACTAACGAAGTGATCGGCCAACCGCAACCGGCAAAATCACGCTTCGTTGCCGGATGTGTCCTGCGGTGCGGCCTCGGGTGGCGCGGTGCGCGCACGGCTCTGCTGCTTGCGCCGCCGCAGGTTGGCGCGCAGGGCTTCGGCCTCACGCTCGAGGCGGGCAAGGCGGGCGGCTTCGGCCCTGTCGGTCAGGCGGGGGGTGTCAGGCCGGTCGGTCATGGCGGTGTTTCGTTCAAAGGGCATGGCCAGCCACGCCATCGGGGCGTGGCTGGCGCAGCACTCAGGCCGTGGTTTCGGGTTCGGTGGGGCAGGAAGCGGGTGCTGCGGCCGCTTCCGCCTGCGGTGCCGCATCCTGCGGAATGCCGCAGCGCGTGAGCAGCTCGCGCAGCGCCTTCACCACGGGGAAGATCTCGACATTGCGGTCGTGGCCAACCTCGTTCCACGCTGCCTGCTCGAGTTCCACGATTTCCTTGTCTTCAAGGAAGATGCGGTTGGTGAACCAGCCCAGCGCGGGCCAGATCAGGTCGATCAGCAGCGGAGTCTGCGGGCGCAGGATGGACAGCAGCCCGAAGGACTGCGTGATGCGCTCGTCCTTGTCCACCGGCACGTAGGCCGTCCACAGATCCATGATCAGGTCACCATCCTTGTCGGTGATGCGCAGGGTCTGGTACGGGTATTCGGTGCGGATGGTCACGACTTCCTCGACGGGCTGCTCGCGGCCGTTGAGGTCCTTGTGCTTGCCAAAGATCAGGCGCTCGGCCAGGGGCTGCTGGCCTGCGCAGCGCATGAAGCTGTAGCGGGCCTCGATGAAGTCCTCGCCCTTGTCCTGGCCAAGGAAGCGCGCCTTGATCTGGCCCATCTGGCGGCGGTGCAGGAACTGATGGTTCATGTCCATCAGGTTCTCGTGCATGAAGGTGTAGTGGCAGTTCACGCGCGGGCTGAAATGCTTGGTCTTGTATTTGGGGTTGTCGGTCTGCGCGAGTTTGGGGAAGGGGGTGCTGTCCGCCTTGGATGCATCGCCGGGGAAGACAAAGATCAGCCCGCCTGCCTCACGCACGGGGAAGGTGCGCACGCCGTTGGGCATCTTGCCCTTGCCCAGATAGGGCACATCGATGCAGCGGCCCGAGCGGCCAAACGCCCAGCCATGATAGCAGCAGCGCACGGTCTGGCCATTGACGGTGCCCTTGCTCAGCGGCACCTGGCGGTGGGGGCAGCGGTCGAACAGGGCGAAGACGCTACCTTCCTCGGGGCGGACGAGCACCATGGGAATGCCCGCAAAGCTGACGGCCAGCGTCTTGTTGCGGCGCAGGTCGGCCGACCACGCGACCGGATACCAGAAATCCGGGTTGGAATTGACCCGCCGCAGGTCGGGCGTGGCTGCCGTGGTGGCGGTGTCTGTCTGGACGGGGGAAATCTGGTTCATGTGGTGCAGTCCCGAAGTGTTCACGTTAAACGGCGGTCAGCGGGCATCCCCGTCCGCCAGGAATCAGAATGTGCATGGGTGAAGAATTTCAGCCGGGTTGTCGACTGTAAAACCGCCCCTTGCATATGGCCCATGCTCCGGGCTGGATGCTCAGCCATGGTTTTGGGGCGGCCATGAGGCAGATCAAGGTATTGTTGCGCCGCATATGACATAATTGCGGCGCGCCATCCTTCAGCCTGCCTCGGTCAGGGCGCCCTCATCCCATTCCGGGCTGCCCATCATGGTGGCGTGATAGAACGTATCCGCCAGCCGGGTGTGCAGGAGTTCATCATAAACGCACAGGGTCGCATATTGCATGGCCCCGGTGGAATAATGCAGCAGCACATTTTCGCGCGCGTGCACGGCAAGCTCGGCGCGTTCCTGAGCCGACAGCCCGGCCACGTGGTGGATGCATGCGGCGAGCGCCTGCGCGTCATCGGGGGGGAAGGCAAAGCCGGTCACGCCATTCTCCACCGTTTCCAGTGCGGCGCCATGGGCGGCCACGATCACGGGGCGGCCCATGGCCTGCGCCTCCACCACCACGCGGCCAAACGGCTCGGGCCTGCGTGAGGGCACCACGATCATGTCGGCCAGCATCATGGCGGCGGGCATGTCGGCACAGTGGCCTGCAAAGCGCAGGTTGGCCGCAATGCCGCTGCGCTCGGCCTGCGCCACGAGCGCGCGGCCTTCCTTCGCGTTGGCCTCGCCCACGAAAATGCACACCCAGTCCTGGCTGAAGCCTTCCGTGCGGGCAAGATGGGCCAGCGCCTCGATCAGCACGGCGTGGCCTTTCCACCCGGTCACGCGCGCGGGCAGCATGATGACCGTGGCGTCATCGGGGATCTGCCACAGCCCCATAAGCTTCTGCACCCGGTTGCCGCGCACGTTGTGCGGGTCGAAGCGCAGCATGTCCGCCCCGCGCGGGATCAGGCGCAGGCGGTCGTCGCCCACCTTGTATTCATCGCGCAGGCGGGTGGCGATGTACTGGCTGATGGCAATGACCCGCGCGCCCGAGGCCAGCACGCTGTTATAGCGCTTCTTGCCCGGCAGGTTGGCCGCATGCACCCCATGCCACGTGGTGACCAGCGGCACGCCCGCCCTGCGGCAGGCAAGCGACGCCGCCCAGGCGGGCGCGCGTGAGCGGGCATGCACCAGGTTGACGCCGTGCTCGGCCATGACATGGCGCAGCCTGCTGGCGTTGCGCATGATGGAGAAGGGGTTCTTGGCCCCGAGTTCGAGTGCGATGGGGGTTGCGCCAATATATTTCAGGCGTGGCACGAGGCGCCCGCCCGCACTGGCCACCAGCGCCGTGCCGCCAGCTTGTACGATGGCCTGCGCCATTTCCAGCGTGCCATGTTCTATCCCGCCGGATTCGAGTGCTGGCAGCACCTGCAGGATGACGGGTCGGTCAGTAACGGTTTGCATCACATTTCACCATACCACGAACGCAATGGAACTGCACGGTCTGCGGGTCAATGGGGCTTTGGCCTTGACCTTGGCCGCAGGCAGGCCGACGAATGCGCTAATGAGACCTTTTGCCCAGCCATCCTTCTGCGCGCCTGCCGCATGGCGCAGCCCTGCCGTAGGGCCGGTGCCGGTGCTTTCGTGCGCCCGGCATACGGGTTTCATGGCTTTTGGCCTCGTGCTGGCCGCGGGCCTTGCATGCGGGCGCGCCCGGGCCGATGAAACCCCGCCCGTAAAAGAAGTGCCGCCCCCCGTCGCCACGCCCTCATCCACCCCGCCCGCGCCCGCAGTGCCAGAGAGCTGGGATTTCAGCCACTGCACCGCCACCCTGGCCGATGACCCCGATGGCGCCCGCGATTATGCCGAGGACTGGCGCAGCCATGGCGGCGGGCTTGAGGCCGGGCAATGCGCGGCCCTGGCCCAGATGGAACTGGGCGATGTGGCCACCGCCGCCACGGAACTCGACCGTCTGGCCCACGTGCCTGACTGGCCCGAAGGCCCGCCCGCGAACCGACGGGGCAGCAGGCAGGAAGTGGCCGAAACACCGGCCTCCCGCCTGCGCCGTGCCAGTGTTGCGGAGGCGGCGGCCCGCGCCTGGCAGGCCGATGACAGCCCGCAACAGGCTTTTGACAGCGCAACCTATGGCCTGACGCTGGCCCCTGATGATCCGGCGCTGAAGCTGGTCTATGCGCGGGTGGCGGTGGAGCTTGGCCAGCCCCAGCGCGCCATCGACATGCTTACGCCACTGCCATCCGCACCTGCCGCGCGTGACGAGGCGCTGGTGGCGCGGGCGGGGGCGTGGCGCAAGCTCGGGCGCATTGCCCAGGGCATGGATGATATCAACGCTGCCCTGCACGACATGCCTCATAACGGCGCTGCCCTGCTCGAGCGCGGCATTCTGTACCAGCGCCAGGGACATATGGAACAGGCCCGCGCTGACTGGCTCGACGTGGTGAAGCAGGCCCCGGATTCGGATGAGGCCGATCTTGCGCGCCAGGATCTCGCGTTGCTGGAAACCGATCCCGAGGCACCCTGACCGATGGCCCGCATTCTTGTCATCCGCCTGGGCGCGCTGGGCGATTTTGTGCAGTCCTTTGCACCTTTCGCCGCCATCCGCGCCCATCATGCCCATGATGAGGTGGACCTGCTGACCCAGCCACCCTTCGCTGAACTCGGCAGCGCCTGCCCGTGGTTCGACCACGTGCTGCTCGACCGCAGGCCGCCATGGCGCGATATTGCCGCCATCATGGCGCTGCGGCGCATGCTGCGCGGGTATGATTTCGTTTACGACCTGCAGACCTCGGGGCGCAGCACGCGCTACTTTCATCTTTCGGGGCGCAGGGCGTGGTCGGGAATCGGCCGGGGCGCGCAGGCGGCGCATGACAACCCCCAGCGGCGCTTCATGCACACCCGCGCGCGCCAGCGCGACCAGCTCAGGCAGGCGGGACTCGACCACCTGCCCGACCCCGACCTGTCATGGCTGGCACAGGGTGGTCCCGTGCTGCCCGCGCCCTACGCGGTGCTCGTGCCCGGTGCCGCCGCCCACCGCCCGGCCAAGCGCTGGCCGGTGGAGCGCTACGCCGCCCTTGCCGTGCGCCTGCACGTGCAGGGGCTGCTGCCCGTGATCGTGGGCGGGAAGGGCGAGGCCGGGCTGGCCCGCATCATCCGCAACACCTGCCCCGATGCGGTGGACCTGACCGGGCGCACCACCTTGCTCGAACTCGGCGGCGTGCTGGCGCGTGCGGCCTGGGCGGTGGGCAATGATACCGGCCCCATGCACATGGCCGCAGCCCTTGGGGTGAAGTGTACCGTGCTGTTTTCCGCCGACAGCAACCCCGCACTTACCGCCCCGGTGGGGGGGCGGGCAGGGCAGGTACAGGTGATTTATGTGCATGATCTGGCCACCGTGCGCGTTGACAGGGTTGCGGCAACGCGCGTGTAACGCCATTACAGCGCAGTATATTCTTACCGGAGCAATAAACCATGCCTGCCATAACCCTGCCTGACGGATCCGTTCGCCGCTTTGACGGGGCAGTGACGGGCACTACTGTGGCGCAGTCCATCGGCGCCGGTCTCGCGCGCGCCGCCCTTGCCATGGAAGTGGATGGCAGGCTCATGGATATCGGCCGCGAGATCGACCACGACGCCAGCCTGCGTTTCATCACGCGCAAGGACCCCGAGGCGCTGGAAATGATCCGCCACGACGCCGCCCACGTGCTGGCCGAGGCGGTGCAGTCGCTCTTTCCCGGCACGCAGGTCACCATTGGCCCGTCGATCGAGAATGGCTTCTATTACGATTTCTATCGCAACGAGCCGTTCAGCCCGGAGGATTTCGCCGCCATTGAAAAGCGCATGGGCGAGATCGTGGCCGCCAACGAGCCCTTCGTGCGCGAGGCGTGGCCGCGGAACAAGGCCATCGAATTCTTCGAGAACAAGGGCGAGCGCTTCAAGGCCGAGCTGATCCGCGACCTGCCGGCGGATGAGGAAATCTCGATCTACCGCCAGGGCGAATGGCTGGACCTGTGCCGTGGCCCGCATTTGCGCGGCACGGCCGATGTGGGCCATGCCTTCAAGCTGATGAAGGTGGCGGGTGCGTACTGGCGTGGCGACCACCGCAACCCCATGCTCACGCGCATCTACGGCACCGCCTGGCGCGACCGCAAGGAGCTTGAGGCGCACCTGCACCAGCTTGAGGAAGCCGAGCGCCGCGACCACCGCCGCATTGGCCGCGAGATGGACCTGTTCCACATTCAGGAAGAAGCCGTGGGCCAGATCTTCTGGCACCCCAAGGGCTGGCGGCTTTACACCGTGCTGCAGGACTACATGCGCCGCGCGCAGACGGCCAATGACTACCAGGAAGTGCGCACCCCGCAGCTTGTCGATCGCGCCCTGTGGGAAGCCTCGGGCCACTGGGACAAATATCGCGAGCACATGTTCATCGCCACCGTGGAGGACGAGGACAAGACCCTTGCGCTGAAGCCGATGAACTGCCCGTGCCATGTGCAGATCTTCCGCCACGGGCTGCGCTCGTATCGCGAACTGCCGCTGCGCATGGCGGAATTCGGGGCGTGCCACCGCTACGAGCCGTCCGGTGCGCTGCATGGCATCATGCGCGTGCGCGGCTTTACGCAGGATGATGCGCATATCTTCTGCACCGAGGACCAGATTGCTGACGAGACCGCGCGTTTCGTGCGCATGCTGGCCGATGTATATCAGGATCTCGGCTTCGAGCATTTCCGCGTAAAGTTTGCGGATCGCCCCGAGCAGCGCGCGGGCGATGACGCAACATGGGACCGCGCCGAGAACGCCCTGAAAGTGGCCTGCGACATGGCGGGTGTCACCTACGAGCACAATCCGGGCGAGGGCGCGTTCTATGGCCCCAAGCTGGAATTCGTGCTGCGTGACGCCATCGGCCGTGACTGGCAGTGCGGCACGCTGCAGGTTGATTACGTGTTGCCCGAGCGGCTCGATGCCTCTTATGTGGGCGAGGACAGCGCGCGCCATCGCCCCGTCATGCTGCACCGGGCCATTCTTGGCTCGTTCGAGCGATTCCTCGGCATCCTGATCGAGCAGCATGCCGGGCGCTTCCCGCTGTGGCTCGCCCCTACGCAGGTGGTCGTGGCCTCGATCGTGACCGATGCGGCCGATTACGCCCAGCACGTGACCGATAGCCTGCGTGAGGCCGGGCTGGTGGTGGAAGCCGACCTGCGCAACGAAAAGATCAACGCCAAGATTCGCGAGCACAGCCTGGCGCGCGTGCCGGTCATTCTGGTGGTGGGCCGCAAGGAGGCGGAGGAAAACACGGTGGCCATGCGCCGCCTGGGTGGCAAGACGCAGGAGGTGCTGCCGCTGGAAGAAGCGGTCTCGGCCCTTGCATATGAGGCCCTGCCACCCGATATCCGTCGCAAGCGCGGCTGATTGCCTCTGTCGTGTGCCGGAACTGCATGGCTGTTTTCGCAGGCACGGGGCAAGACAGTACTTGATCTGGGGCGCGTCTTTGCGTCACATATCTTTCCATAATGTAAGGTCATTCCTTGCCCGCGTGTTTTCCATGGCTCCGGTCAGGGTGCGCGGGCAGCGGGAATGGCCTTGCCTGCCGTTTGAATGCAACAGTTACAGGAGCTGACCATAGCCAGACCCCCGATGCCCACTCCGCCAAATCGAGAGGGCCCCCGCGTCAATGAAGAGATCCGCGTGCCGCAGGTGCGTCTGATCGATGAAGAGGGCGAGATGCTCGGCATCATGTCCACGCGTGATGCGCTGGCACGCGCCTATGCCGCCGGTCTTGACCTGCTTGAAATCAGCCCGAACGCCGAGCCGCCGGTGGCCAAGGTGCTCGATTACGGCAAGTTCAAATACGAGCAGCAGAAGAAGCGCAACGAAGCGCGCAAGAAGCAGAAAGTCATTGAAATCAAGGAAGTCAAGGTTCGCCCGAACATTGATGAAAATGACTATCAGGTGAAAATGCGTGCCATGAAGAGCTTCATCGGCGAGGGCGACAAGGTGAAGGTGACCCTTCGCTTCCGTGGCCGCGAAATGGCGCATCAGGATCTGGGTGTGAAGGTTCTTGAGCGGATCCGCGCCGAGATGGATGAACTGGCCAAGGTTGAGCATATGCCCAAGCTTGAAAACCGCCAGATGATCATGGTGCTGGCACCGCGTTGATCCCTTTACGGGGATAGGACGCAAAAGCCCGGAGGGATCACCCTCCGGGCTTTTTTTATGGATAAACGTTTCTGGTGAAGCTTTTTTCGGAAAGCTTGAGAAGAACGCTACCTTTTTGAAAAAAGGCAGCCCTCAAGACTTTTCAGGGTTTCAAAATCACCGTTGCCCGCGCTGTTGCGGTCACATCCTGCTGCCCGGTGGGGGCCTCGGGGGCGGCTACGTCAGCCGAGGCCATGCGGGCCATCATCATCATGGGCATGGGGCGGGGGAAGTTCTGCTCCTCCAGCGCGACCGAGCGGATGGAGGCCACCCTGAGCTTCAGCGTTGCCGCCGCTGCCTGCGCGCGGGCCTGCATGTCTTCCAGCGCCAGGGTTTCGGCCTTGCGGGTCAGTTCCGCGCGCCTGGTGCGCGAAAGCGACCAGTCCAGCCGGGTCAGCGCCAGATTCTCGGCCTGGATGCGGCCCACGAGTGGCAGCAGCACCTTGCCGTCGGCCGCTGTCAGGCGCAGGCCCTGCCGCGCCACCCATTGCGGCTTGCGGTTCTGGTGCACGTCGCCTTCATCATGATGCACGAAATAGGATTCGGCATTGATCACCAGCCCGTCGGTATGGGCGGTGGCGGCGATGGCCTTGCTGATGAGCGTATTGAGCTGCGCCTGTGCTGCGGCGGCGGTATCGGCCTGCGCCTCGGCCACGAAGGTGGCGGTCAGTTCATCAGGCGGGGCCTGCACGGTGCCGGTGGCACTGAGTTCGAGTTCGGTGCCATCGGGGCGGGTGGAGTCGGGGGTCTGGGCCATGCCTGCTGCCGGGTGCAGCCCTGCCGCCGCCAGCAGGCCGCAAAGAGCTACCGCCTGGCATGCGCGGGCGGGGAACGAAAAACGCGATCTGATCATGAATGCGTGGTCTCCTTGAGTTCGACCAACGCGCGACGCAGCCGTACGATGCCCGAGCGGATGCGCCCCTCGCGGCACATGTCCGCACCCTGCATGCGCAGGCTGTCCACATCCTGCGGCAGGGTGGGGCCATAGGCATCGATGATGTTGAGCAGCCGGTTGCAATAGGCCTTGGTGTCGCTTGTGATGATGACCGGCTTGTCGCCGCCGCCATCACGCGCGGTCATGATCCGGGGCATATCCTCCGGTGGCGCGGTCGGCGCGGGTGCCGCGCCGCACAGGCAGAAACTCATCACGACGATGACGGGCGTCACGGAGGATTGCATGGTCATCATGTTACTCTACGCTACTGTTCGTGTCGTGCTGATGGGGTAATGGTGACGTTTGTGTCATGCCTGATATGTGCGTGCATGAGGACAGATCCTCCTCCGCTTCACTCAGGGCGCTCGCGGCCACGGGCAGGGCGAGCGAAACCATAAGCCCCGGCGCATGCGAGGAGAGATGCATCTGCCCCCCATGCAGTTGCACGATGGCCCGCACCATCGACAGCCCCAGCCCCGAGCCGGGGGTGTGGCGGGCCTTCTCCGCGCGGAAGAAGCGCTCGGTCGCGCGCGCCATGTCCGCGGCACTCATGCCGATGCCCTCGTCACTGACCGAAAGGTCGAGCATGCCCTCGCCCGTAGGGTCGGCACGGCGCCCCGGCGCGATTTCGCGCAATTTCGCGCGCAGGAAGACCGTGCCGCCGGGGGGCGAGAATTTGATGGCGTTATCGAGCATGTTGGCCACGGCCTGCTGCACCAGCGAGCGGTCGCCGTAAAAGAACAGGCGGCCGGGCAGGTCGAGTGCGAGGGTAATGCCATGCTCTTCGGCCACGGCTTCATACAGGTCGGCCACGTCGCGCAGCACGGGCACGAGGTCAAAGGTCATGAACGCCGAGCGGCGCGCCCCCGCCTCGATCTGGGCAATGCGCAGCAGGGCCTCGAAAACGGCGGTCACGTTATCAAGGTCGCCCACCGCGCGCTCGATCGCGCCGCGCAGTTCATCGGGCGTGCTGGCATGGAGGGCGGCATCTTCAAGCTGGGTGCGGGCGCGGGCGATGGGGGTGCGCAGGTCATGGGCAATAGCGTTCGACACCTGCCGCACGCCATCCATCAGGCGCACGATCCGGTCGAGCATTTCATTGATGGCTTCGGCCACCTGGTCCATCTCGTCGCCATTGCCCACAAGCGGCATGCGGCGACTGAGGTCGCCATGCGCAATGGCGGAGGTGGTGCGCGCCACGGTCTTGACCATGCGGCGGAAGATGCGGTGCACCAGTACCGCCCCGCTGATGGCCAGCAGCGTGACCATGACCCACGCCCACAACAGCGAATCGGTCAGCAGGTGGCGCAGGATGCCGCGCGCGCGCACGTCGCGTCCCACAAGCAGGCGGTAGCCGCTATCAAGCTGGCCTTCGGTGTGGGTCTGGGCGGTGCCGGGCAGGTTGTAGCCATGAAGCTGGGCCATGCCGCGCAGCCCGGCGCGGGTATCGGGCAGGTTGTACCACCGGTCGGTATGCTCGACCTTGCCGGGCCAGGCGGAGACGTTGCCGGTCAGGTAATTGCCCTGCGGGTCGATGACCAGATAGATCGCGTCATCATCAAGGTTCTGTTCAAGCCGGTCCTCGATGGTCAGGGCCAGCGTGGGCAGGCCGCCCATGACCCATCGCTCGGCCAGGCCGCGCGCATCGGCGTTGATGGCGGTTTCCACTTGGCGTTCAAGGAACCCGATCGTGCCCCACCACATGAACGACATGAACAGGATGGAAGACAGCGCGAACATGGTGCCATAGGCCAGCGAAAAGCGCAGGCTGGCCGACCGCCACGCCCGCCAGCGGGAGCGGCGGGGCAGGTCGGGCGCTGTCATGGCCACCCGCGCAGGCACCCGTCATGCAGGCGCATCCCTGCCGCCGGGGGGCGGGCCGTGCCGTGGGCGGCTGCGGCCTGCGCCTGACAGGGCGCGGCGCGGGGCCGGTTACTCGGCACGCAGCATGTACCCCGCATTGCGGATGGTATGGATGAGCGGCGTGCCAAAGGGCTTGTCCACCTTCTGGCGCAGGCGCGAGACATGCACGTCGATCACGTTGGTCTGCGGGTCGAAATGGTAGTCCCACACGCCCTCGAGCAGCATGGTGCGGGTCACGACCTGGCCTGCATGGCGGGCGAGATATTCCAGAAGGCGGAATTCGCGCGGCTGGAGGTCGATCTTCTGCCCCGCCCGGCGCACCGTGCGCGAGAGCAGGTCGATCTCGAGATCAGCCACTTCCAGCTTGGTCTGGGGCGCGGTTTCGGTGCGGCCCCGGCGGCCAAGGGCCTCGACGCGGGCCAGCAGTTCGCTGAAGGCGAACGGCTTGGTCACGTAGTCATCGCCGCCCGCCTTGAGGCCCTGCACGCGGTCATCCACATCCGCCAGCGCCGAGAGCAGCAACACGGGGGTGGTGTTGTTCTGCGCGCGGATGGTCTCGAGCAGGCGCACGCCATCAATGCCGCCGGGCAGCATGCGGTCGAGTATGATCAGGTCGAACTTTTCGCTCACGGCCATGAACAGGCCGTCCTTGCCGTTATCGGTCATCTCGACCAGGTGGCCGGCTTCCTTCAGGCCCTTGGCCACGAAGGAGCGGACGGTGGGGTCATCTTCAACAACAAGAATATGCAAAACGGCCTCGTGTCGGTTGGGGCGGGGTCGGTCAGTCGTCCAGGTCTTCATCGGGGCGGTGGCCCACGCAGGCTTCCAGGCTCATGGTATCGTGGCGGCGGCGGATGTGCAGCGTTACGGTGGAATGCGGCCGCTTGGCCGCGATCGAGCGGATCAGCATGCGCGCGGTGTCGATCGGCTCGTCATTGACGGCCGTAATGACATCGCCAATGCGCAGATGCGCCTTCATGGCCGGGCCATCACGGTCGATTCCCACGATCTGCACGCCGCCATGACCTGCGCCGTCAGCCAGTGTAACACCAAGCCAGCCACGGTCTATATGCCCGTTGAGGCGCAGCTCCTCCACAATCGGGGCCACGATCTCCGATGGGAGGCCAAAGCCTATGCCCACCGAGCCGCCGGTGGGCGAGACGATGGCCGTGTTCACCGCCACCACCTGCCCGCCCAGATTGAACGATGGCCCGCCGGAATTGCCGGGATTGATGGGTGCGTCGATCTGGAAAAAGTCATCGAACGGGCTGGTGCCGATATCGCGCCCGCGTGCCGATACGATGCCTGCCGTCACACTCGAGCCCAGCCCGAACGGGTTGCCCGCCGCCATGATCCAGTCACCGATATTGACCAGCCTGCTGTCGCCCCACGGCACGAAGGGCATGGGGTGGGGCGCGTGGATCTGGATCACCGCGATATCGGTCAGGTCATCGCTGCCTACCAGGCGGGCGGGGAATTCCGTGCCATCGGAGAGCGAGACGGTAATCTGGTCGGCCCCCCCCACCACATGCGCATTGGTCACGATCACGCCGTCGGGGTCGATCAGGAAGCCCGATCCCGCGCCGAGCAGTTCCTCGCCATGGGCACGCATGCGCTCGCGGAATTTATGCTCGAACGGCGTGCCCTTCACGCTGGGGGGCAGGGGCTGGCGGGTTGCGGCCTGATGGCTGTCCTGCGCCTGCGATACGGCGATGTTCACCACGGCGGGGCCAACCTGGCGCACCAGGGGGGCAAAGGTCAGCGGCCCGGTCTGCACCACGGGCGGCACCGGCGGCGCGAACAGTGAGGGACTGGCGGGCACGCCCGGCGCGGAGGCTGCCACGGGGGCTGTCGCGTCCTGTGCAAGCGCCTCCGTGCCCGCGCCGGTCATGCTCAGCAGCAGGACCGGCAGCAGGCGTGCAGCCGGACGGGCCGTGGCGATCCATGTCATGCCGGGGGGCTGGGGAATGCGTTCATGATGAGACATGTTATCCGAAAAAAGCGGCAATGCCATGTCTGCATGGCATGGTAGGGGCTGATGCATGCGTTTTTAGGGGCGGCCTGACAGGCCCGCGCCATACGGCCTGAAAGCCACATGATGTTTCCGGTAAGGCTTTTTTCAAAAACCTCCGGAAGAATACTGTTTTTTTGGGGGAAAGGGGCACCCGAAACCTTTTATTATTTTAATCTGCATCCTACGACCCACGGCGCGGGCGGGGTGGTGGCGGGCTGGCTGTTGCCGGGTTCTCGGGCCAGTCATGGCGGGGGTAGCGCCCACGCATGTCGCGCCGCATGTCCGCCCATGACCCGGCCCAGAACCCGGCCAGGTCCGCCGTGATCGCCTGCGGCCTGCCCGCGGGTGAGAGCAGGGCGATGCGCAGGTCGAGCCTGCCATCGGCCAGGCGCGGGGTCTGGGTCACGCCATAGAAGGTCTGGGCGCGTGCGGCGGCAACCGGCACGGGTTGCAGGTAGTCGATCAAGGCACGGCCACCGGGCAGGTCGAGATGGGTGGGCAGCATGCGGTCCAGCCATTTCAGGCTGGCATGGTCCATGGTGGCGCGCAGCATGGCCAGCAGGTCCATCTCCGCCAGCGCGGACAGGCGGTTTACCCCTGCCAGCCACGGGGCGAGCCATGTTTCGGTTGTGGTGGCGAGTGCTGCATCCGACAGGTCAGGCAGATCGGGGCGGTCAAGCTGCGTGCGGGCCATCTCCACCCGTGCCTGAAGCTGGCGGCACGCATCGGACCATGTCAGCGTGGCGGCAAGGTTCTGCGCCGCCTGCGCGCACAGCAGGGCGCAGACCTCATCGGCGCTGGCGGTGACCGTGCGGTCGCGCAGCACGAGGGTGCCCAGCCGCAGCCTGCGCCGTGCCAGCACGCTGCCGGTGGTGGTGTCGAGCGTGGTTTCCACCTGTTCCTTGGCCCGCGCCAGCAGGGTCTGCGGCAGGTTGTCGCGCTCCAGCGGGGCGGCCAGGCAGATCTCGGCCGCCTTGCGCACATGCATGCCCGCCACCGCAAGCAGGGTGCTGCGGGCCAGTTCATCGGTTTTGGAAAGTCGTGCGCTGCCACCGCCCGCCAGCCGGAAGGAACCGACATCACCGCGCGCCTGCGCCACCCGGTCGGGGAAGGCGGCGGCAATCAGGACGGCGGGATCGCCCGCAGCCTCGATATCCCGGCCCAGCCCCAGCCGCCTGCGATACTGCCATGCGGCATGGCGGATGCGCGAGAGTGCTGCCCGGTCGGCATCGGGGTGGTCGCCACCTGCAATCAGGTCCAGGCGCAGGCGGATATCAGCCGGTGCCGCGGGGGGCGCGCCCCGGTTGCCGCCTGCCGGGCGGCGGGGGCGCAGCGGGTCGCGTTCCTCCAGCAGGGCGGCGATATCGGCGGCCAGTGCGCGTTCGGGGGGCGTGCGGGCGGCCAGCATCATGGCGGCCAGGCGAGGGTGTGCGCCAAGGGCTGCCATGCGCGTGCCCTCAACTGTTATGCGGCCTGTCTCGTCAAGCGCACCGAGGGCTTCAAGCAGGCTGCGCCCTGCCTCGAACGCGCCATTGGGGGGCGTGTCGGGAAAGGGCAGGTCGGCAGGCTTCGTGCCCATGGCCTCCTGCCACGCGGCGGCATCAAGCCGCAGGCCGGTCAGTTCGGCTTCCATCATTTCCGGCTGGTCGTGGGGCGGCATGGCGCGGGTGGTCATTTCCGTCCATAGCCGGATGGCGATGCCCGGCGCCACGCGGCCCGCGCGGCCCGCGCGCTGCCGGGCGGCGGCGCGCGAGATGCGCACCGTATCGAGTCGCGTCAGCCCCGTGCCCACATCCAGCCGGGGCACGCGGCGGAACCCGCCATCAACCACAATGCGCACGCCCGGCACGGTGAGCGAGGTCTCGGCAATGGAGGTGGACAGGATCACACGCCTGCGCCCGGCAGGGTGTGGGGTAAGCGCCAGGTCCTGCTCGGCGGGGGGGAGTTCGCCATAAAGCGGCAGCATGTCGGCATCAATACCCGCAAGGGCCGTGCGGGCGCGGTGGATCTCGGCCACGCCGGGCAGGAAGGCCAGCACGTCGCCTTCATCCTGCGCAATGGCCGTGCGGATGGCTGCGGCCATGGCATCGGGCAGGTCGCGGCGGTGCACGAGGTCGCGCGTGGCGTGGCGGATTTCCACGGGGAACATCCGGCCTTCGCTTTCCACCAATCCGGCGTTCATGCGTTTTGCCAGCGCCGCGCCATCCATGGTGGCGGACATGGCCACCAGCCTGAGTTCCGGCCGCAGGCTGCGTTGCAGGTCAAGGCAGAAGGCAAGGGCTGCATCGGCATCGACCGAGCGTTCATGGATTTCATCAAAGATGACGCAGGCCACGCCATCAAGCGTGGGGTCGGACAGCAGGCGGCGTACCAGCAGCCCCTCGGTAATCACCTCGATGCGCGTGCGCTCCGAGGTTGCGCCATCAAGCCGGGTGCGGTAGCCCACCAGCCCGCCAACCGGCTCATCCACCAGTTCCGCCATGCGGGTGGCCGCCGCCCGCGTGGCCAGCCTGCGCGGCTCAAGCATGAGGATGCGCCCATCGCCCCGCCATGGCGCATCGAGCAGGGCCAGCGGCACCAGCGTGGTCTTGCCCGCACCCGGCGGGGCGACCAGAACGGCGTTGGGCGTGCGGTCCAGTGCGGCCTGAAGGGCAGGCAGGGCCTGGGCCACGGGCAGGGCGGCGGCATTGTCGGCTACAAGGGCGTGCAGCCGGTTTTGCAAGGTTGGGTCGAAAGCCATATCTTCATCTTATGGCGTCGGGCATGGTGGCGGGGCAATCCTTGCCGTGCTGCGTGGCGGCGTTTTTCCTCATCCCCGGTTTTTGGTGGAGTAACTGTCCGTGCCGTTTATGTGGCTTGTGTCGATCCTGTGCATGCTGGTCACGGCCCTGCCGGTTGCCCGCGCAGCCCAGAGCGACCCCGTAACCTCGACCCGCGCCACCGCCACGCTGGTCACGGATGATGATACCTACAGCCCCGGCCGCGCCCTGCATGTGGGGCTGCGCCTGCAACTTGCCCCCGGCTGGCACACCTACTGGCTCAACCCCGGTGATGCGGGCGATGCGCCTACCCTTGTGGTGAATGCGCAGGGGGGCGCCACCGGGCAGGCCAGCACCATTGAATGGCCTACGCCGCACGTGCTGCATGACGGACCGCTGACATCCTATGCCTATACCGGCGATGTGCTGCTGCCGGTCACGCTCACCCCCGTGGCGGGCGAGAATGATGGCCCGCTCACGCTCAATGCCGTGGCGGACTGGCTTGTCTGTGCCGAGGTGTGCGTGCCCGAGCATGGCACGTTCAGCCTGAGCCTGCCGCGTGGGGCATCCCTTGCTTCGGCGCAGGCCGCAGCCTTTGCGCAGGCGGCCGCCGCCCGGCCCGTGGCCTCGCCGTTTGCGGCACGGGTCTCGCCGGAAGGGATCATGCAGTTGCGCGGGCGCGAACTTTCGCCCGACAGCGTGCGCGATGCCTGGTTCATGCCCGAGGTGGCGGGCGCGATCGATCAGGACACCCCGCAGGCGGTGACGGTGCGCGATGGCGTGGTGCAGCTTGCGCTCCATCCGGGGCCGGAATTCCATGGCGGTGCCAACCTGTCCGGCATCGTGGTGCTGCGCGATGGCATGGGGCGCGAGCGCGGGTTGCAGGTCAGGCCGGAACCGGGAAAGGTCGAGGCCCTTGCAGCGCCTGTGGCGGCACCGAGCGCGCGGGCCAATGTGGGTGTGCTGCTGCTCATGGCGTTTGCGGGTGGCGTGATCCTGAACCTCATGCCCTGCGTCTTTCCCGTGCTGGCCATGAAGATCCTCGCCCTTGAGCGCATGGCGCGCGGGGCGCGGGGGGCAGCGCTGGCGGGGGCTGCAGCCTATGGCGCAGGTGTTGTCGTGTCCTTTGTGGCCCTTGGTGGCGCTATTGCGGCCTTAAGGGTGGCGGGGCACGAGGCGGGGTGGGGGTTCCAGTTCCAGTCCGTGGGGTTCGTGACCGTCATCTGCCTGCTGCTGTTTGCTGTCGCCCTCAACCTGCTGGGCGTATTCACCATCGGGCTGCGGCTGATGGGGGTAGGGGGCAGCCTGCCCGCCCATGCCGGTGATTTCCTGACCGGGGTGCTGGCGGTGGTGCTGGCCTCGCCATGCACGGCACCGTTCATGGGGGCAGCGGTGGCAGCCGCCCTTGCGGCTTCGCCCATGATCGGGGTGGTGGTGTTTGCCGCCCTTGGGCTGGGACTTGCCGCCCCCTATCTTGTGCTGGCCGCCATGCCCGGGCTGCTGGCGTGGCTGCCCAAACCGGGCCGGTGGATGGAAACGGTGCGCAACCTGCTGGCCTTGCCGGTGCTGGCTACCTGCGTGTGGCTGGGCTGGGTGGCGAAGCTGGAAGGCGGCATGGATGCCCTTACCGTGCTGGGCGTGGGGCTGGTGCTTGTTGGCATTGGCTGCTGGAGCCTGCGCCGCGCCAACCGGCTGGACCTGCGTGATGCCATGGAGGGGCGGGCCGGGCTGTACCGCGCGGTGGCCACATTGAGCCTGCTGGGTGCTTTCATCGGCGGTGCCGTGCTGCCGCCTGCCACGCTGCATGAGCGCGGGAGCGCGCGCGTGGCCGATGGCAGTTCCGCCTATTCACCCACCCGCCTGGCCGAATTGCGCAGGCAGGGGCGGCCCGTCTTCGTGGACATGACGGCGGCGTGGTGCATCTCATGCCTGGTCAACGAGCGCGTGGCCCTGTCGAGCCAGAGCGTGCAGAAGGCTTTTGCCAAACGCGGCATCGTGTACATGAAAGGCGACTGGACCCTGCGCGATGCGACCATTACTGCCTTCCTGCACGCCCACGGGCGCGACGGGGTGCCGTTCTACGCCTATTACCCTGCCCACGGGGTGGAGGTGATCCTGCCTGAAATCCTCACCCCCGCCATCGTGCTGGACACGATTGCGCCTGCGGGTAAATGACCCGCGCGGGCAGAACAGAGAAAAGTTTTTGGTAAAGCTTCTTTCAACAAGTTTTGAAAGAACGCCGCCTTTTTGAAAGAAGGCGGCGCCCGGAAATGTTTCTTACTGGCCCGTGCCGCCCGGCAGGGTCAGGTTGCCCGGCGGCGGTGAGCGCAACTGCGGTGTTGGTGTGGCGGTATCGCTACCTTCGGATGAATATCCTTCGGGGAAGATCGCATCCGGTTCCTCATGGATGGCCTTGGGCCGCGCGGGTGCGGGGGCTGCTGCCGGTGCGGCCGTGGCCTCCGGGTGGTCATCGGTCGGGCCGCCGCCAATGGTCATGGTATCCGCCCCGGTGGCCGGGCTGGCAGGGGTGGTGGTGACGGCGGGCGTATCGCCATCAAGCGGTTCGGCGGCCACGCTGCCCGGTGCCTGCGGCGTGACCAGCCAGTTGCCAAGGTTGGTGCGGATCTGGTTTTCCAGCTCCTGGTTCATGTCCTGCAGCATGAGGTTGGTCAGGGTGTTCAGGTTCTGGGGCGTGTCGCTGTTGCCGTGCTTCTTCTTGGGGTCAAACGAGCGGGTGACCTGGGCCACGGCATAGCCGGTGCGGCGGCCATCGGCGGAGGTCACGTCGAGATGCACGTTCAGTTGCCCGTCAAGGATGCCACCCGGCTCATGCAGGATGGACACCCGGTCGATGGTAAACGTGCCGCTGCCCCCGCTGCCTGCGGCAACCAGCCGGTCATGCGCAAGCTGCTTGAGCAGGTCATCGGGCGGGTTGGGCGCGCGGCCCGACAGGTCGCCCGGCACCAGGCCCGGGCCGCCCCGGTCCACCACCGATATGGTGGCGACATTCAGGTTCAGCGGTGGCTGGTCACCATATTGCGGCCCGGCAAAGGTGGTCGGCTCGTCATGGTGGTGGCGGCTGTAGGCGGGAGCGCTGAGCGCAGTGAGCGCGATGAGGGGCAGGCCAGCGGCCAGCATCACGCGCAGGCTGCGGCGGAACGACAGGGGGCTAAGCGGCGAACGGTTCGGTCGCATGGATATATCCCGATAACGGCTGGCGCACGCGGCGCGGTCGGTCGATCAGGAGTGTGATCGTGCCATGTTCCGCGCCGGGCGCATAGGGGCTGTCAGGCGGTCTTGCCGCTGATCTCGCTGCGCTGGAAGTGGAAGTCATGGTTGCAGAACTGGCAGTTCATGGTGATCGTGCCGTCCTTGGCCATATGGTCGAGGTCATCAAGCGGAAAGGTTTCCAGCAGGCTCGACAGCCGCGCGCGCGAGCAGCGGCAGCCAAAGGCCAGCGCGCGGGGCTGGCCCGTAATCAGCCCCTCGGCATGGAACAGGCGGTACAGCAGGTCAGCCGAGCCAAGCCGGTCATCAAGCACTTCACGCGCGGTTAGCGTGGTGGCGAGCGTGGTGGCCGTCTCCCACGCATCATCGCCTTCCTCGGGCGTTACGTCGGTTTCGATGCCGCCGCCCATGGCGATCTTTTCCATCACCAGCGCGCCCGCGCGCCAGCCGGCTTCTGTCTTGTCACAGAACAGCTTGACCCAGCAGGCATGCTGCTCGGAGGTGGCGAAGTAATGCGCCGCCATCTCCGACAGGCTCTCCCCGCTGATCTCGACAATGCCCTGATGGATGTCGGTATCAGGCCCCTGGTCCACGCTGAAGGCGATGTAGCCCTTGCCCAGCAGGTCGCTTGCCGTGGGGTTGGGATTGGTCTTGAGCAGCTCGGCTACCGCCTCGTCATCGGAGCGGGCATGAAAGCGCAGTGCGCCCGCATCGGTGCAGTCGGCCAGCAGCAGGCTCAAAGGGCCATCGCCCTTGGCCTGTAGCGAGAACGACCCCTGAAATTTGAGTGCCGAAGCCAGTGCTGCCACCAGTGCCAGCGCCTCGCCCGCAAGGCGGAGCACGCAGTCGGGGTTGTCATGGCGGGTCAGCAGCGTGTCGGTCAGCACGCCGGGCCGCACGAGGCGGCCGCGCACGGGCCGGTTGTCAAGATAGAACGGCACCACGCCCTGCGGCACGACCAGATCGGGCGTGTCGGGGCGGCTGGTGTCGAGAAAGGCGGGGGAGGAAATATTGGAGGTCATGGCACAAACCCGCTTCATCACGCCCCGCCATGGCGGCGGGGCGCTGGGAAATCAGAGGTTGGCGGTAATATCCGCCTCCAGCGCTTCAAGGCGCTGGTCGAGGTCTTCAAGCGTTGTGGCAGGCAGCAGGCCCGCCTCCTGCACGGCGCTTATGGCCTGCTGGCGGCAGCGGTCATGCTCCATGTCCAGGTCCTGCGTGCGGCCCGCACCGGCAAGGCAGTCCAGATAGGCATCGCGGATGGCGTCAAGCCGGGTGTCATGCACCGGCAGGGCCGCGAAAATGTCGCGCGCGCTCTTTTCCGCCCAGCCGGGCACCTCGGGCGTGTCTTCGGTGCCGGTGGGCAGGGCAGGCTGTTCGGCGGGGCCGGTCATGCGGTGGGTTCCTTTCCATATTGCTGCCAGTCCGCGCCACACAGCGCCCAGACCAGAATGCCCTTTTGCGCGTGCAGGCGGTTCTCCGCCTCATCGAACACGACGGAGCGGGGGCCTTCAAACACGTCTTCGGTCACTTCCTCCCCGATATGGGCAGGCAGGCAGTGCAGGAAAAGGGCATCGGGGGCGGCATGCGCCATCAGCGCCGCATCAACCCGGTAGGGCTCGAAGGCGCTGACCCGCTGGTCGGATGCCTTGTCGGACATGCTGACCCAGGTATCGGTAATGATCGCGTCCGCCCCTTTGACCGCCGTAACCGGGTCGGTCGTGACCGTGATGTCGGCGCCATGTTCGCGTGCCCAGGCCACCGCCGCGACTGCGGGCGCATGCGTGGGCGGCGTTGCCAGCCGCAGGCTGAAGCCGAACAGGGCGGCCGCCTCGATGAAGGAGGTGGCGACATTGTTGCCATCGCCCACCCAGGCCAGCGTGCGGCCTTTGATCGGGCCGCGATGTTCCTCGAATGTCATGATGTCGGCCATGATCTGCACGGGGTGCGAATCCGGCGTCAGGCCGTTGATGACCGGCACGCTGCTCCACCGCGCCAGTTCGCGCAGGTTCTCGGTCTTGCCGGTGCGCAGCACGATGGCATCGACAAAGCGCGAGAGCACGCGGGCGGTATCGGCAATGCTCTCGCCACGCCCGAGCTGCATGTCGGATGGCGCAAGCAGCACCACGTTGCCGCCAAGCTGCTGCATGCCCACTTCAAACGACACGCGCGTGCGCGTGGAGGGCTTGGAGAGCATCAGCCCCAGCGCGCGGCCGCGCAGCGGCAGGGCGGGGTGCAGGGGGCGTGCCCGGTGGTCCTGCATGCGCTTGATGCCGGTGGCCACGTCGAGGATGGCGCGCAGCGTTGCGGCATCGACTTCCTTGAGGTCAAGGAAATGGCGGGGCGTGACATGGGTGGGGGTGCGTAGCGCGTTCATGCCACATTCTCCGCATTGGTGGCCGCGAGGTGGGCGCGCACGCGCGCGGCCGCCCGGTCCAGCATGGACAGGGCCGCGGCACAGTCGGCCTCGGTCACGGTCAGGGGGGGGAGCAGGCGCAGCACGTTGTCGCCCGCCGTCACGCACAGCATGCCTTCGCCCATGGCGGCGTTCTGCACCAGCGCCACGTCGGGCCTGCATTTGAGGCCAATGAGCAGCCCGAGGCCCCGATGGGCGGTGAAGACATCGGGGTGGGTTGCGATCAGCCGGTCGAAGCCCGCGTCAAGCTGTGCCGCCCGCGCCTGCACGCCTTCAAGGAAGCCGGGGGCGAGGATGATGTCGAGCACCGCGTTGGCGGCGGCGCAGGCCAGCGGGCTACCGCCAAAGGTGGTGCCGTGGCTGCCCGGTGTCATGTGCTTTGCAATGGTCTCGGTGGTCAGCACCGCGCCCATGGGGAAGCCGCCCGCAATACCCTTGGCGGTGGACAGGATGTCAGGCGTTATGTCCGACCATTCATAGGCGAACAGGCGACCGGTCCGGCCCATGCCGCACTGCACCTCGTCCACGCCCAGGAACAGGCCGTATTCATCGCACGCGGCCCGCAATTCGCGCATGAAGCGCTGGTCGGCGACATGGATGCCGCTCTCGCCCTGCACAGGCTCGATCATGATGCCCGCCGTCTCGGCGCCGATGGCGTCGCGCACGGCGTTCATGTTGTTGAGCGGTACGTGGTCGAAGCCTTCCACCCGCGGGCCAAAGCCATCAAGGTATTTGGCGTTGCCGGTGGCGGACAGGGTTGCCAGTGTGCGCCCGTGAAAGGCGCCGTTGAAGCAGATGATGCGCGTGCGCTCGGGGTGGCCGGACTTGGCCTGCGCGCGGCGGATCATCTTGATCATGCCCTCATTGGCTTCAGCACCCGAATTGCAGAAGAAGGCGCTATCGGCAAAGCTGTTGGCTACCAGCCGCTCGGCCAGCCTTTCCGCCTGCGGCACGCGATACAGGTTCGAGACATGCATGACGCGCTGCGCCTGCTGTGCGATGGCCTGCACCAGATGCGGGTTGTTGTGCCCGACCGAGGAGGTGGCGATGCCGGAGCCGAAATCAAGGAATCGTCGCCCGTCCACCGTGTACAGCCAGGCACCTTCGCCACGCTCGAAAGCGAGGTCGGCGCGATTGTAATTCGGCATCAGGGCGGAAATCATGGAATGGCCTTGTGATTTCGGGTCAAAGGAAAAAGAATGATGGTCCAGAAACGAAAATAACCCACCGCTCGGGGTGGGCATCTTTTCAGTCCCTGCTTTTTCCCGGTCCGCATGCGGGGCCTTCGTCGCCGCGCGATGGGGCCGGAAAAGCGGAAGAATATGGCGCAATGGGCCAAAATGCAACCTTCAGCGCCATTTCCACCCCGCATTGAGGCCATGCCTGCCATACGGCCATAGGCGCGCGCGGGCTGATTGTGGCATACTATGCGCATCATGGTGGCCCGTCCTTCCCGTTCCGCACCCCGCCCGCTGCCGCCCGCGCCCGATGGTGCTGCGCTGCGCGCGGTGGCACTTGCTTATCTGGCCCGCTTCTCGGCCACGCGGGCGGGGGTGATGCGGGTGCTGACCCGTCATGTCGAGCGCTGGGCACGCCGCGCGGTTGACGGCGGAATGGATGCCGAGGAGGCCGCGCGCAGCGTGCAGCCCGCCCGTGCGCTGATCGGGCGCATCGTGGCGGACATGGAGGGGCTCGGTGCCGTGGATGATGCCCGTTTTGCCGAATTCCGGGCGCGCTCGCTGGCACGCGCCGGGCGCTCGCGCCGCATGGTTGCCGCCCATCTGAGCGCGCGCGGCGTGGATGAGGCGACGGCTGGGGTTGCGGTGGAGGAGGCGCTGGGCGCGCGCGATGGAGAGGGGCGCGAGACGGAGCTTGCCGCCGCCCTTGTGTTCATCCGCAAGCGCCGGGCGGGGCCTTTCCTGCGGGCCGATGCCGGGGAAGAGGAGGCCGCCCTGCGCCACCGCCGCGCAATGGATGCGATGGCGCGCGCGGGCTTTACGCGCGATACGGCGCGCACGGCGCTGGATATGGACCGTGACGAGGCGGAGGACAGGATCATGCGTATGAGGATGGCGTGAGGCGCGTGCTGGCGCGCGGGGCGGCAGGGCTGTCGCTCCTGTCGCTCGCGGCCTGTGCGGGGGGCAGCGGGCAGGGCTGGCACGGCGCGGTGCAGTGCGCGCCCTATGCGCGGCAGGTCACCCATGTGCAGTTGCGTGGCGATGCGGCCTCATGGTGGGGGCAGGCGCAGGGGCATTACCCCCGCACGCATGTGCCCCATTTGGGCGCGGTGCTGGTGTTCAGGGCTACGGGCCGCCTGCCAGATGGTCATGTCTCGGTCGTGCGGCAGGTGCGCAGCCCGCGTGAGGTGCTGGTGGACCAGGCCAACTGGGTGCCCGGACAGGTGGGCCGCGGCGAGCCGGTGGTCGATGTATCGGGGCGCAATGACTGGTCGCAGGTCAAGGTCTGGTGGTCCCCCATTCACGCGATGGGCAAAACCGTCTATCCTGCCTACGGGTTCATCCTGCCACGGGGCTGAGTGGCGTGCGGCAGGGGTGCTTGCATATCATGCGCTCTCCCCTCACATAGGCGGGGAGGGCAGGCCGCTTCCATACGGGAGGGTGGCCAACACGGCATTTTGCGTCACGGACGCGGATCGAGGGATGCGATGGGTAGCTTGAGCTGGGGACATTGGCTGATCGTACTGGCAGTGGTGCTGGTACTGTTCGGTGGCGGCGGCAAGATCAGTTCGCTCATGGGTGACATGGCGCGCGGGATCAAGTCGTTCAAGAAGAACATGGCCGATGACGAGCCGCACGAGCCCGTGGCCTCCGGCCACATCCAGGGGCCGGGCAAGGAAAAGGACGCAACCTTTACCGAAGCGCCGCAGCCTTCCACCAATAACGTGAAATGACGCGGCTTTCCGATCACGCGGGTGGAAAGCGCTGAAGCATGACGCAGGCCGTTTTCCCCGCAGGGGCCTATTGCCGCGCGGTAGGGCGCATCATTGCCGCGGGCCAGCGCATGGACCGCTTTGGCTGGGTGCCCGCCACGGCGGGCAATATCAGCATCCGCCTGCCTGATGGCAATCTCGCCATCACGCGTTCGGGCGGGCACAAGGGGCTGCTTGGGTCCGACGGGGTGATCTGCGTCGATCCGCAGGGGCGCCCGCTCACGGCAGGCGACCGGCCCAGCGCCGAGACATTGCTGCACTGCCAGGTCTATGCGCATGACCCCGCGGCAGGCGCCGTGCTGCATGGCCACTCCGTCGCCTCCACCGTGCTGTCGATGGCAGGTGGCGACGCGCTGGTGCTTGAAGGCTACGAGGTGCAGAAGGTCTTTGCCGGGCAGGACACGCATGCCGCCCGCGTAACCGTGCCCATATTCGACAACGACCAGGATATCGCCCGCCTCGCGCGCGTGGTGGCCCCGCATCTTGATGGCATGCGCGCGGGCTACATCATCCGTGGGCACGGGGTGTATGTGTGGGGGGCGGACATGGACATGGCCCTTGCGCGGCTTGAAGGGCTTGAGTTCCTGCTCGCCTGCGAACTGGAAAAAAGGAAGCTCCCATGAGCCGCCTGAACGTTTTTGCCGATAACAATCCCGGCACGCCCATCATTCACCTGACCGACCCCGCCCGCATCGCATCCGAACTCGCCCCCCTCGGCGTGCGCTTCGAGCGCTGGAACAGCCCGGTCACCCCCGACCGCGCAGCCCCCGAGGCCGAGGTGCTGGCCGCCTACCGCCCCTATCTTGACCAGCTTATGGGCGAGACGGGAGCAGGTTCCGCCGATGTGCTGCGCGTGGGGCCGGAAACGCAGGGCTGGGCAGAGGCGCGGCGCAAATACCTGTCCGAGCACACGCATGGCGAGGACGAGGTGCGGTTTTTCGTGCACGGGCAGGGTGATTTCATCCTGCATGTAAACGGCCGCGTATATGACGTGCGCTGCACGGCGGGCGACCTGATCTCGGTGCCCGCGGGCACGCCGCACTGGTTTGATGGTGGCGAGGCGCCCGATTTCGTAACGCTGCGCATCTTCACCAACCCCGATGGTTGGATCGCGTGCTATACCGGCAGTGACATCGCCGTCCGCTTCCCCGCCGAAGCCTGAGCCGCACCGAAGGAGAACAAGACCGTGACCCAGGCCACGCAGCCGCCAGTACGCGCGGTGCTGCTGGATATCGAGGGGACGACCATTCCGGTTTCCTTCGTCCATGCGACCCTGTTTCCCTATGCCCGCAAGGCGCTGCCCGCCCTGCTGCGCACCCATGCGGATGACCCCGCGGTCAAGGCCCAGATCGCGGAAATCGCGCGCCTTGCCCCCGGCGTGCCCCCCCTGCACCAGCTTGAGGCATGGATGGACGCCGATGCCAAGGTAGCCCCCCTCAAGGCGTTGCAGGGCATGGTCTGGGCGCAGGGCTATGCCGAGGGCGCGCTCAAGGCGACCCTCTACCCTGACGTGGTGCCCGCCCTGCGCTGCTGGGCGGCGGCGGGGCTGTCGCTTGCGGTCTATTCCTCCGGCTCGGTAGCAGCCCAGAAGCTGATCTATGGCCATACGACCGAAGGCGACCTGAGCAGCGTGTTCGTGGGGTTTTACGACCTGCAGATGGGCGGCAAGCGCGATGCCGAAAGCTATCGCCGCATCCTTGACGCCGCGCGCTGGCAGGCGGGCGATGTCCTGTTCCTGTCCGATGTGGTGGCCGAGCTTGACGCGGCGGCACAAGCGGGCCTGCGCACCTGCCAGATCGTGCATGCGCAGGACGGCACGCAGCCCGGCACCACGCACCCGGTGGCAGGCTCGCTGGCCGAGGTGGCGCAGCGTTTCGGCCTGCCGCACCCGGAGGTGGCATGAAGGCGCGGCTGCATACCGACTGGCGGCACACCCCCGATAGCGCGCGGGGATGCGTGGCGGCGCTGGGCAATTTTGATGGCGTGCATCTGGGCCATGCCCACCTGGTCCATGCGCTGCATGCCGCCCGCCCCGAGCGCGAACTGGCGGTGGTTACCTTCGAGCCGCACCCGCGCGAACTCTTCCGCCCGCAGGACCCGCCCTTTCGCCTGACCCTGCCTGAGGAGCGCTTTGCCGCCCTTGCCGCCCTCGGGGTCAGGCATGTGTTCCAGATCGGGTTTGACCCCGAATTCAGCGCCATGAGCGCCGAGCATTTCGTCACCCGCGTGCTGCATGAAGGGCTGGGCCTGCGCCATGTCGCCTGTGGCATGGATTTCGCCTTTGGCCACCGCAGGCAGGGCAATGTCGATTTCCTGACCGCGCAGACCGAGGCGCTGGGCATCGGGCTGACCGTGGTGCCGCCGCTTTCCGATTCGCTGGGGCCGTATTCCTCAAGCCGCATCCGCAGACTGTTGCAGGATGGCTACCCCGAGCGCGCGGCGGAGGAACTCGGGCGGCCGTGGTCGATTCGCGGCGTGGTGCAGCATGGCGACAAGCGTGGCCGCCTGCTTGGCTTCCCCACGGCCAACATCGCCCTTGGCCGCCACCTTGAACCCGCGCGCGGGGTCTATGCCGTGAGCGTGCGCCTGCCTGATGGCCGGGTCTGCCCCGGCGTTGCCAATATCGGCCGCAGGCCCACCATCAATGACGGGCAGGAAAGCCGGCTCGAAGTGCACCTGCTCGGCTTTGATGGCGACCTGTATGGCCAGACCCTGTCGGTGGCGCTGCACACGCTGCTGCGCGCCGAGCGCCGGTTTGACGGGCTTGATGCGCTCAAGGCCCAGATCGCGCGTGATTCCGCGCAGGCCAGCGCCTGGCTTGCCCTGCACCAGACAGGCGGCCCACCTGCCAAGGCTTGACCGCGCCGCGCCGCCGCACCCATAACGTTGCGCCCCCTGACATTGCGCCCCTGGGGGCCAGTTGAACTTTCCCCTGCCAGAAGAACAGAACAGGCCATGTCCGAGTCAAAACCACAGGATCTCTATCGGGAGACGGTCTTCCTGCCGACGACCTCCTTCCCCATGCGTGGCAACCTGCCCCGGCGGGAACCCGAGATTCTGGCGGGGTGGGACGGCGAAAAGCTCGATGCGCGCCTGTTCGAGCAGGCGAAGGGGCGTGACGTGTTCATGCTTCATGATGGTCCGCCCTACGCCAACGGCCACCTGCATATCGGCCACGCGCTGAACAAGATCCTCAAGGACGTGATCAACCGCGCCCACCGCATGGCGGGCTACGGCATCCATTACGTGCCCGGCTGGGACTGCCACGGCCTGCCGATCGAATGGAAGATCGAGGAAGAATACCGCAAGCGCGGGCAGGACAAGGACAGCGTGCCCGTGCTGCAGTTCCGCGCCGAGTGCCGCGCCTATGCCCAGAAATGGCTCGACACGCAGGCTGCCGAGTTCCGCAGGCTGGGCGTGCAGGCGGAGTGGGCGAACCGCTACGCCACCATGGATTTCTCGTCAGAGGCGGCAATCGCGGGCGAGATCGGCAAGTTCCTGCTCAACGGCCTGCTGTATCGTGGCCTGCGCCCGGTCATGTGGAGCCCGGTTGAAAAGACCGCCCTGGCCGAGGCCGAGATCGAATACCGCGATCACGAGTCTACCGCCATCCACGTGGCCTTCCCCTTCGTGACCGACCCGACGCCTGCGAAGGCGCTCGAAGACGTGGGCGCCGTGATCTGGACCACCACGCCGTGGACCATCCCCGCCAACCGCGCCATCGCTTACGGCCCCGACATCACCTATGCCGTGGTGCGGGTTGATGGCGTGAGCGAGAACGCGACCCTGGAGCCCGAAGCAAAGGTGCTGGTGGCCGAGGATCTGATCGCCCCGTTCTGCGAGGCTGCAGGCGTTACGGCCCACCACGTTCTCTACACCCTGCCGGGCAGTGCGCTGGAAGGCGCGATCTGCGCCCATCCGCTGCGCGGGCAGGGCTACGATTTTGACGTGCCGCTGCTGCCCGGCGAGCACGTGACGACCGAGGCGGGCACCGGCCTCGTGCACACAGCCCCCGCCCATGGCGAGGACGACTTCAACCTTGGCCGCGCCCATGGCCTGGAAATCACCGAACTGGTGATGGATGATGGCCGCTACGCCGATTACGTGCCGCTCTTTGCCGGTGGGCATGTGTTCAAGGCCGCCGAGCCGGTGTGCCAGGCCCTGCTTGAGGCCATGCAGCGTGCCGTGAGTGCGGGCACCGCGCCGTGCGGGCTGGTGGCGCGGGCGACGCTTGTGCATTCCTACCCGCATTCATGGCGCTCGCGCGCGCCGATCATCTTTCGCGCCACGCCGCAATGGTTCATTCGCATGGATGGCGAGGGCCACCTGCGCGACCGTGCGCTGGCAGCGCTTGAGAACGTGACCTTCGTGCCCGCGCAGGCGCGTAACCGCCTGACCTCTATGGTGGCAGGGCGGCCCGACTGGTGCATCAGCCGCCAGCGCGCCTGGGGCGTGCCGATTGCCGTGTTCGTGGAAAAGCGCACCGGCGAGGTGCTGCGCGATAAGGAGGTGATGGAGCGCGTTGTTGCCGCCTTCCGCGCTGAAGGGGCGGATGCGTGGTACAGCTCGCCTGCCTCGCGCTTCTTGGGCGAGGGCCGCAACCCCGATGATTACGAGCAGGTGTTCGACATCGTGGATGTGTGGTTCGAGAGTGGCTCGACCCATGCTTTCGTGCTCGGCCATGGCGACATGCCTTTCCCCGCCGACCTGTATCTTGAAGGCTCGGACCAGCATCGTGGCTGGTTCCAGTCCTCGCTGCTTGAAAGTGTCGGCACGCGCGGCGTAGCCCCTTACAAGGCGCTGGTGACCAACGGTTTCGTGCTTGATGAGCAGGGCCGCAAGATGTCGAAGTCGCTGGGCAACGTCATTGCGCCGCAGGATGTCAATGACAGCCTTGGCGCCGATATCCTGCGCCTGTGGGTCATGAACTCGGACACCAACGAGGACCTGCGCATCGGCAAGGAAATCCTCAAGCAGCAGGGCGAGCTTTACCGCCGCCTGCGCAACACGCTGCGCTGGCTGCTCGGTGCACTCGACGGCTTTACCGAGGCCGAGCGCGTGCCCTACGCCGAACTGCCCGAGCTTGAGCGCTGGGTGCTGCACCGCATGACCGAACTCGGTGGCCTCGTGGCCCGCGCGGTGGAAACGCATGAATGGGTGGGTGTTTACCCCGCGCTGCATGGCTTCTGCGCGGCTGACCTCTCGGCCTTCTACTTCGACGTGCGCAAGGACACCATCTACTGCGATGGCCCGCACAGCCTCAAGCGCCGCGCGGCCCGCACCGTGCTCGACCACCTGCATCGCAACCTGTGCGCGTGGCTGGCCCCGGTGCTGGTGTTTACGGCGGAGGAAGCCTGGCTGGCCCGCCCCGGCAATACCGAGAGCGTGCACCTGCAATCCTTTGCGGAACTGCCCACCGAGTGGAACGACCCCGAACTGGGCGAGCGCTGGGCCATGCTGCGCGCCGTGCGTCGCATCATCACCACCGAGATCGAGACCGCGCGGCGCGACGGGCTGGTCAAGTCCTCGCTGCAGGCAGCGCTTGAACTGCCCCTGTCGGAGGCGGAAGCCGCGCGGTTTGCGGGCGTGGACTGGGCGGAACTCAGCATTGTCTCGCAGGCGGATGTGACCGTGGTGGCGGGCAGCGGCTCGATCTATCTGGGCGAGGACGAGGCCCAGGAAGGCACACCCCACGGCATTCCCACCATCAGCGTGGCCACGGGCCATAAATGCGCGCGCTGCTGGAAGGTGCTCGATGAAGTGGGGCGCGACGCCAACCACCCCGAACTGTGCCTGCGCTGTGTCGATGTGGTGCAGGGCAAGGCATAGCCGCGATGAACAACCGCGTTCTGGGTGCTGGCTGCCTGCTCGGCGCGCTGGTGGCCGATCAGGCCAGCAAATACTGGGTCCTCAACATCTACGACCTGCCGGTGCGTGAAAGCGTGCCGGTGCTGCCCGGCCTGAACCTGACCATGGTGTGGAACCACGCCATCACCTTTGGCATGCTGGGGGGCGCGGGGGCTGCTGGCCGCATCATTTTCTCGGTCGCAGCCCTGCTGATCGTGGCGGGACTGGGCGTATGGATGGCGCGCACCCGGCGGCACTGGGTGGCGGTGGCGCTGGGCATGGTCATGGGGGGGGCGATTGGCAACGTGATCGACCGGCTGCGCTTTGGCGCGGTGGTCGATTTCATCCATCTGCACGCCCATGGCTGGTCATGGCCGGTGTTCAACATCGCCGATGCGCTGATAGATTGTGGCGTTGCGATCCTGATTATCGACAACCTGCGTGATCGCGATGCAAACTAGGTCGGGCGCGGCGCGCACATGCTTGCCGAACCGTTCCACTCACGGTAATAGGCGAGATATGGCGATTTCAGCTCTCAGACCCCTTTCATGTGCATTGCTTGTGTCGAGTGGCTTCATGCTCTCGGGGTGCACGGGTGCCGATGTTTCGCGCGCTTTCGGGCTCGAGCGCAGCCTGCCCGACGAATACACCGTCACCACCCGCGCGCCCCTGTCCATGCCGCCATCGGATGAACTCGGCGCGCCCAACAGCAATGCGGTCCAGCGCGCGCAGGACACCAACCCGCGCATGCAGGCGCTTGAAACCCTCTCGCCCAACGTGGCGCTGCAGGGGGCTGATGGCACGGACAGCGCAGGGCAGACCGCCCTTGTGGGTCAGGCGCAGGAAGCCGCGAACGAGCCCGACAAGGGCGAGATGGGCCGGGCTGACACCAGCTTTGTGGACAAGCTGATGTTCTGGCATGGTGGCGGGGCGGGGAACCTGGTCAATGGCAAGGCGGAAAACGCCCGCCTGCGCGAGGATTCGGCCCTTGGCCGCAACCTGACCCAGGGGGCTACGCCCACCGTCAGCGGCCCGGCCAAATAAGAGATTTCCAGCTGCCGTTTTTTTAAAAAGCGGCACGCGCTGAAGTTTTTTGAAATGGCGCCACCGGCAACGTCCCTTATGGTTACGGGATGTTTGCTGGAGGGGCTTTTCTGGCCGCCCCATGCGGGCTGGCCCGCACGGGTGCGGCATCCGCGTATTCCACAACCCCGGTTTATCCGCATGAACACGTCTTCCACGCCTGAATTGCCGGTTATCCGTCGCCTGTCAGAGCAGGTGGTCAATCGTATTGCCGCGGGCGAGGTGATCGAGCGCCCGGCCGCAGCCCTGAAGGAACTGGTTGAAAACGCGCTGGATTCGGGGGCAAGGCGCATCGGCATCCGCCTCGACCGGGGCGGGATCGACCGCATCGAAGTGACTGATGATGGCTGCGGCATGTCGCCCGATGATCTGTGCCTGGCTGTGGAGCGGCACTGCACCTCCAAACTGCGTGACGAGACGCTGGTGCGCATTTCCACCCTTGGTTTCAGGGGCGAGGCGCTGCCCTCCATTGGCGCTGCGGCGCGGCTTACGGTCATGTCGCGGCAACGTGGAGCGGATTCGGCATGGTCGATCCGTGTGGAAGGGGGGGCTGTGGGCCAGCCTGAACCCTGTGCTGGGCCTGCGGGTACCCGCGTGCTGGTGGAAGACCTGTTCTTTGCCACGCCCGCGCGGCGCAAATTCCTCAAGAGCCCGCGTGTCGAATCCAGCCATGCCGAGAACGTGGTGCGCAGGCTGGCGCTATCTGCCCCGCATGTGGCGTTCCGGCTGGAATTCGACCAGCGCGTGGTCCTTGACCTGCCCGCGCAGGACCGGGCCGCCCGCGTCGCGGCCATTCTCGAGGCCGGTCAGGCCGATGGCCTGTTATTGGTTGAAGGTCAGCGTGGCGACCTGAAGCTGAGCGGCTATATCTGCGCGCCCTCGGTGCACCGGGCCACGGCCAACGGGCAGATGCTGCTGGTCAACGGGCGGCCCGTGGTCGATCCCGTGCTGCGCACGGCGGTGCGCGTGGCCTATCGCAACGTGATGGAGCACGGGCGGCATGCGGTGGTGGCGCTGTCGCTTGAAATTCCGCCCGAGCAGGTGGACGTGAACGTGCACCCCGCCAAGACCGAACTGCGCTATGCCGACTCGGCTGCAGTGCGGGCGCTGGTCATTGGCACGCTGGGGCGGGTTCTGGGCACCGGGGCGGGTATTGCGGGCGTGCGGCCCGACCTGCTCCAGTCGCGCGGGCCATCCTCCGCCCGCATCTGGTACCCGCCCGAGCGTGGGAATGACGCGGCGGACCTGTCCACCCGCATGGCAGCGCCATTGGTGCCTACCCCGCAGGCCGATCCGGGCCTGCCTCCCGGTTTTGCCGAGTCGTCGCTGCCGCTCGCGGCCCTGCCCGCCGCCCGCAAGGCGGTGCCTGACGCCGTGCTTGAGCATACGGACACCACGGCCGCCATGGCGCATCCGCTGGGGGCGGCGGTGGCGCAGGTGCTGGGCACCTATATCCTGTCACAGACGGCGGATGGCGCGCTGGTGCTGGTGGACCAGCATGCCGCCCATGAGCGCCTGACGCATGAGCTCCTGCGCGCGCAGTATCTGGGCGGCGAGATCCGCGCCCAGCGACTCCTGCTGCCCGAGGTGGTGGACCTGCCCGCCCGGCAGGTGGACGTGCTGCTGCCTTTCGCGCCCGCGCTGGCGCGGCTGGGCATCGAGATCGAACCCTTTGGCGGCACGGCGGTGCTGGTGCGCGCCCTGCCTGCGCTGCTGGGCAAGGAAAACCCGGCTTCCATGCTGCGCGACTTGGCCGAGGAACTGGAGGCGGACGAGCTTTCCACCCCCGCCCAGGCCGATGCGCTGGACAGCCGCATGGATGCGATCATTGCCCGCATGGCCTGCCATGGCAGTGTGCGGGCGGGCCGCAGGCTCACACACGAGGAAATGAACGCCCTGCTGCGCGACATGGAACGCACCCCGCGCGCGGGCACCTGCTCGCATGGCCGCCCCACCTGGCTGAAGCTGGAAAAGGCCGATCTTGAGCGGATGTTCGGCCGCCGCTAGGCCGCGCAACAGGGCCTGCAAGCACAGGGGCAGGGGTGTGGCGGCGGCAGGCATGCCGGGGTTCCTCGGCATAATGTGAGCGGGGCGTGGCTGGATTCTCTCCATCCAACGCTCCTAGGGTCAGCGCATCATTCATGGATGATGTGAGACCGAATGTGCATCCGATCCTGCTCTCCCTAGTTACGTATCTGCCCCTTGTGGGGGCTGCGGCCATCCTGCTCACGCGCGGCACGGCCCAGAGTATCGAGACCGCCGCGCGCTGGGTGGCGTTGTGGACCAGCAGCATCGTGTTCGTGCTGGCTGTTGTCATGTGGGCGCAGTTCAACCCCGCAAGGCCCGGCATCCAGTTCGAGCAGCAGGTGGGCTGGGCCAGTGGCGCGGGCATGTCCTACCATGTGGGGGTTGATGGCATCAGCCTCATGTTCGTGCTGCTCTCCGCCTTCCTCACGCCGCTGGCCATCATTGGCGGGTGGCGGCAGGTCACGGGGCGGGTGCGTGACTACATGGTGGCCATGCTGGTGCTGGAAACCACGCTGATCGGCCTGTTCTCGGCGCTCGATCTGGTGCTGTTCTATGTGTTCTATGAAGCAACGCTGCTGCCCGCCAGCCTCATGATTGGCGTATGGGGCGGCCCGCGCCGGGTCTGGGCCTCGCTGCAGTTCTTCCTGTTCACCTTTGGCGGCTCGCTGTTCATGCTGCTGGCACTGCTGGCCATGTGGAACGCCACCGGCACCACCGACATCGTGGCCCTGCAGCATCACGGTTTTGGCCACGGCATGCAGTGCTGGCTGCTGGCGGGCTTCATCATCGCCTTTGGCGTCAAGCTGCCGCTCTTCCCGCTGCATGCCTGGCTGCCCGATGCCTATACGGAGGCACCGACCCCGGCCTCGGTCATGCTCTCTGGCGTGCTGTCAAAGGCGGGGGCATACGGGCTGCTGCGCTTTGGGGTGATGATGTTCCCCGATGCGGCGCGGCTGTTCGCCCCCGTGGTGCTGACGCTGGGGGTGATTGCGGTGATCTATGCCGCCATCATCGCCCTGGCGCAGACCGATATGAAGCGCGTGATCGCCTATTCCTCGTTCTCGCATATGGGGGTGATCGCCATCGGGCTGTTTACGCTCACGCCTGAGGGGATTGATGGTGCGATTTTCCAGATGCTGTCGCATGGCATCGTGATTGCAGCGCTGTTCTTCTGTGTCTCTGCCGTGTCTTGGCGGGCGGAAACGCGCGAGATCAGCGCATTCTCAGGTGTTGCCCACAAGATGCCGGTGCTGGCTACGCTGGCCATGCTGTTTGTCATGGCCAATATCGGCCTGCCGGGCACAGGGGCGTTCGTGGGTGAGTTCCTGGTCATGGTCGGCGCGCTGCATGTCTCGTTCTGGCTGGCCTTCCTCGGCGGCACGAGCATGATCCTGGGGGCGGTCTATATGCTGGTGCTCTACCGCCGCGTGCTGTTTGGCGCGGATCGGGGTGGCATCGTGGCACTGCTGCGCGACCTGACCGGGCAGGAACTGGCCGTGCTGGTACCGCTGGCGATCGTTACGGTGTGGATGGGGGTGCATCCCAACTCGTTCCTGCGCGTGTTCGACCCCGCCGTGACCTACCTGCTGCACCCGCTGGCTACCGTGGCGGCAGTCGAGCCCACGCAGATCACGCATGTGGCAGGATAAAGGTTTTGGGCGCCGCCTTTTTTAAGGCGGCGCTCTTCTGAAGCTTTTGAAAAAAGCTTTACCAAAAACGTCTGTTTTTAAAGCCCGGCCCTCATCTGGAGGCCGGGTTTTTTCATACGTCGAGGTTATCGACCTGATTGGCGTGTTCCTGAATGAAGCGGAAACGCAGTTCCGCCTTGCGGCCCATCAGGTGTTCCACGCGCTCGAGCGTAAACGCCCGGTCCTCGGGTGGGGTGATGACCTTGAGCAGCGTGCGGTGCTTGGGGTCCATCGTGGTCTGCTTGAGGTCGGCGGGCGGCATTTCACCAAGCCCCTTGAAGCGTGAGACCTCGACCTTGCTGTTGGGCTTGAACACCTTCTTCAGCTTGCGCTCGCGATCGGCGTCATCCATGGCGTAAACGCTCTTGCTGCCCTGTGTCAGGCGGTAGAGCGGCGGCTGGGCAAGATACAGATGCCCGCCCCGGATCAGGCCGGGCAGTTCGCGGTAGAAGAACGTCATGAGCAGGGAGGCGATATGCGCGCCGTCCACATCGGCATCGGTCATGATGATGATGCGGCCATAGCGCAGCTTGCTCGCATCAAAGCGCTCGCCCGTGCCGCAGCCGAGTGCCTCGACAAGGTCACGCAGTTCCTGATTGCCGCGCAGCTTTTCATTCGAGGCGCTGGCCACGTTCAGGATCTTGCCGCGTAGCGGCAGCACGGCCTGCGTCTCGCGGTTGCGGGCCTGCTTGGCGGAGCCGCCGGCCGAATCGCCCTCGACGAGAAAGATCTCGGTCTCGGCTGCGTTCTCGCGCGTGCAGTCGGTCAGCTTGCCGGGCAGGCGCAGGCGGCGGGTGGCACTCTTGCGCGGGGTGTCCTTCTGCTCCTTGCGGCGCAGGCGCTCTTCCGCGCGTTCGACCACAAAGGCCAGCAGGTTGTCGGCCTGCGGCGGGTTGCCCGCGAGCCAGTGGTCAAAGCGGTCGCGCAGCGCGGTCTCGACCAGCTTGCTGGCCTCGCCGCTGGTCAGCTTCTCCTTGGTCTGGCCCTGGAACTGCGGGTCGCGGATGAATACCGAGAGCTTGGCGGCGATGCAGCCCATGATGTCATCGGCGGTAATGTTGGCCGCGCGCTTGTTGGCGCGCTGCTCGCCCCAGTTGCGCAGGCCCTTGACCAGCGCGTTGCGAAACCCGGTCTCGTGCGTGCCGCCATTGGGGGTGGGAATGGTGTTGCAGTACGACGCCAGCGCCGCAGGCCCCTGCTCAAGGAAGGCGATGGCCCATTCCATGCGCCCCGTATCGGCCCCATCAGGCCCTGTGGGCAGGTCGGCATCACCGGCCCACAGGTCGGTCAGCAGGGCGGCTTTTTCGCCCAGTTCATCGCGCAGGCTGTCAGCCAGGCCACCGGGGAAGTGCAGCACCGCCTCGGCGGGGATGTCATGGTCCTTGATCAGCGCCGGATCGCACGACCAGCGGATGGTCACGCCACGGAACAGGAACGCCTTGGAGCGGCACAGCCGGTACAGCCGCGCGGGCGAGAAATGCAGCCGCCCGAAAATCTCGGGGTCAGGGGTGAAGCGGATCTGGGTGCCGCGCCGGTTATTGACCGGGCCAACCTTCTCCACGCCTGAAAGCGGGCGGCCGCGCTCATAGACCTGCCGCCACAGGGCGCGATCACGCGCGATCTCGACTTCCATGCGTGAGGCCAGCGCGTTGACGACCGATGAACCAACCCCGTGCAACCCGCCCGACGTGGCATAGGCCTTGCCCGAAAACTTGCCGCCCGCATGCAGCGTGGTCAGGATCACTTCCAGCGCCGAACGGTCGGGAAAGCGCGGATGCGCGTCCACCGGAATGCCGCGCCCGTTATCACGGATGGTCAGGTAGTCACCGGCCTCGAGGGTTACATCGATGGTGGTGGCATGGCCTGCCACGGCCTCGTCCATCGCGTTATCGAGGATCTCGGAGGCGAGGTGATGATAGGCTGTCTCATCCGTGCCGCCGATATACATGCCCGGCCGCCGCCGTACGGGTTCGAGTCCTTCCAGTACCTCGATGGCGCTGGCGTCATAGGAATCGGGACCGTTTTTTGCGGGGTCTGGCATGGCGGCGGGGGGAACCTTGTGCGGGGTGGGCCGGGCAGGGGGCGCAGGCGTGGAAAAAAGATCGTCGTTCATGAAGCGTTCTTTGTTCTGTCAGGTCACGTCCTGTCAAGCTGCGCGGCCTGTCTCCTTAGCGCTGACTATGCCCGCACTTGCAGGCATGAAAAAGGCCGGACAAAGCCCGGCCCCGATTTTTCTTCAGCTCTTTGCCGTGCAGGCTGGCGCGGGCGTCAGCTCCGCACCGTGCGGCGCGCGGGCGTGCGCGGGCGGGCGGGGGCTGCGGCCGGGCGGTTGGGGGCCGTGCAGGTCAGGTAGGAAGCGGGCTGGATGATGTCCTTGGCCTGGGCGTAGGCGGACAGGTCGGCGGTGCTTTCGAGTTCCTGCACTTCATCGAACATGGAGACATGCTGCTGGCAGAATGCCGTGCCCGCCTGCAGGCCGCGCTCGGACTGCACGTTGGCGAGCTGCGTGATGTAGTCATCATGCTGGCGCTGGGCGTTGCGGCCATAGGTGGAGGAGAAATACCCGTTGAGCACATGCTCCTCGGCCGCGAGCTTGGGGCGGAACTTGCCGACGAAGTTGTTGTACTTGTCCTGCACGCCACAGGACAGCGCGGTGACCATGAGCTGGCTCTTCAGCCCCTGCACGTCAAACGCCTCATGCGCGGGCGAGGGGGAGCACGGACCGGCAGCCAGTGCCTGCCCGCCATTAACCAGCCCCACAAGGGCAAGAGCTGCAGCGCCAGCGCGCCAGATCGACATGGACATCAGGACGGGTTCTCCAGAGGTAGTGGGGCGGTTGCCAATGGGGGTAATGCACGGACCCCGCATATTCCGGCACGATGAAATCCGGATCAGGTCTATAGCGCAAACAGGCTGCGGCCAAAAGGGCGCGCGGCAGACCCGCGTTCAAAAACATGCGTTATGAATGCACGATGGGATGACAGCGCCCCGTGAGCCGGGTATGCCACACGGGCAGGGCGTGCATGCCTGCGCAAAAGCTGGCGGGTGGGGCTTTCCCGCGTTGGTGCGTTGTTCTACAGCGTATGCCACGGTGGTTGGCCCGTGCGCCAATCCTGACCGTTACGGGGCGGCGCAGGCGCAATGGTCCTTAACGGGTGATGTATCAAACACAGCGGAGCTGACGAGTGCGACTGCGACTGTCTGCAATCATGATGACGACGGGCATTCTGCTCGCCGGATGTGACAACAAACCGGCGGTAAACCTTGGTGGCATTGCCGGAACCCCCAATCCCTACAACTACATGAAGGCCTCCGGCCAGTGTCAGGTGGGCAGCCTTGCCGATGCGGGCAAGAACACGAAGTCCACCACCATGCAGGTGCGTAGCGATGATGGCTATTGCGCCATCGAGACGCGGGCCGCGGCTGGCCACCCCTATGCCTCGTTTGGCGTCTCTCCGGCGCCCGATCACGGCAAGGTGTTCATCTATAACTACAACGATCACACTTATGTGACGTACACGGCCAATACCGCCTATTCCGGCCCGGACAAGTTCCGTGTGGTGCTGATTCCCGGTGGGGGCAAGCCGCGTGAATACATGGATGTGACCGCTACCGTCACCGCCGCGAAATAACCCGGCGGCCTGCCAGCCCTGCCGCGGCAGGGCTGGCAGGTAGGGTCAGATCAGATTGAAAACGTGATCGGTTCGGGCAGTGGGCGGCGCATGCCCGCATGCTCGGCCCGGCGCACAAGGTCATCAAGGCTGATCTTGCGGCACTGTTCATCGATCATCGTATCGAATTCCTGCCAGCATGGCTCGACAACTTTCTGGAACAGGCCGCCAATCGGGCCGTCATCCGTGTTGTCCTCCGCCGTGATGACCGCAAGGATATCCGCAAGCATGATATCGCGCCGCGGGCGGCCGAGGCGGTAGCCGCCACGGGGGCCGCGCACGCTTTCCAGCAGGCCCGAGCGTGACAGGGTCTGGAGCAGTGGCTCGATCCCGCGCCGGGCCAGACCCGCGCGCTCGGCGATGTCGGCAGCACTGATGGTGCCGTTCCGCCCTGCGTGAAAGGCCACGTCAAGCATGATCAGTATGGCAATCATGGTCCTGTCACGCCGCAGCAGCATATCGTTCAGCCTCGCCTTGCCTCGATGAAAAACCGGTTTCTCCCCATTTATCAGTAATTGGGTGATTGTTCCACGCTTCTGTTCAGGAGGATGGTGGATTATGTCAGACTGCACGCGTGAATAGGCCATACCGCACCAAGGAGTGATACCGGATGACGAAAACCACCCCGCCCGATCGCACGTACGGTTTTGCCGCCCCGCGCGGGCGGATATACGACTCCATTGTCGAGACCGTGGGGGGTACGCCTCTGGTCGCGCTGCCGCATCTGACCCGCGAGGATGGCCTGGCCGCCCGCGTGCTGATGAAGCTGGAGTTCTTCAATCCGCTCGCCTCGGTCAAGGATCGGATTGGCGCTGCCATGATCGAGGATGCCGAGGCGCGTGGCGAGATCCATCCCGGCAAAACCACGCTGGTGGAACCGACTTCGGGCAATACCGGCATTTCGCTGGCGTTTGTGGCGGCGGCACGCGGCTACAGGCTGATCGTGACCATGCCGGAGGGCGCCTCGATCGAGCGGCGCAAGATGCTGCGCCTGCTCGATGCCCAGCTTGAGCTTACGCCCTCGCGCCTGGGCATGGCGGGCGCCATCGCCCGCGCTGAGGAAATCCTGAAAAAAACCCCGAATGCCTGGATGCCGCGCCAGTTCGACAACCCGGCCAATCCTGCAATCCATGCCGCCACCACGGCGGAGGAAATCTGGGTCGATACGGCGGGTGAGGTTGATATTGTCGTGGCGGGCCTGGGCACGGGCGGCACGGCGAGCGGCATTGCCCATGGGCTCAAACTCCGCAAGCCAGGCATCGAGGTCTATGGCGTGGAGCCGATGGAAAGCGCCATCCTCAACGGCGATGAGCCGGGGCCGCATGGCATTCAGGGAATCGGGCCGGGTTTCTGCCCCCGCACGCTCGACCTTGCGGCGCTGGCGGGCGTGCTGCCGGTATCGGAGCGCGAGGCGATTGCCGCCGCCCGCCGCTGCGCGCGGCTGGACGGGGTGCCGGTGGGCATCTCATCGGGGGCGGCGCTGCATGCGGCCATACAGCTTGCAGGGCGGCCAGAGAATGCAGGCAAGACCATCGTGACCATCGCGCCCTCCTTTGCCGAGCGCTACCTGTCCACATCCCTGTTCACCGGACTGGTCTAGTTCAGGCACCTTCCTATGAAAAAAGCGGCTCCCTTGCGGTGCCGCTTTTTTTTCATGCCCGGACGTGAAAATGTCCAATCAGTGCAGGATGATTTCTACCCGGCGGTTCTGGGCCTCGCGCGTGTTGGCGGCGGTCTGCACCAGCGGGTTGGCGTCACCATAGCCGTGAATGTCGATGGCGGGGCCGGGCACGCCGTCACGCACCAGCTCGGCCTTGATGACCTGCGCACGCTTGAGCGAGAGGGCCTGGTTATACTTTTCCCCCTGCGGGCCGGGATGGGCCGCCGAGTTGTCGGTATAGCCATTGACCTCGATGCGCGTGGTCTGGGTGTTGGTCGAGGCCTGGGCCGCGACGGCCACGATGGAACGGGCGCGGTCGGTCAGGTCGCTACGGTCCCAGTCAAAGAACACGAGATAGGTCCGGTTCTCGGCGGGGGCGGGCACGGCGTTGGTTGACGGCGGCGGCGGCGGCGGGGGGGCCGGGTTGAACTCGTAGCGCAGGCCGAGCATCAGCGAATGGTTGAAGTCGGTGCGGCTGTCGCGGTTGCCGTTGCGAAAGCCGTAATCGCCGTTCATGGCGGCAAGCGTGGTCTCGCTGCCTGTTACCACCGAGTGGTGCGACTGCGGGCCAAGCATGGTCCAGAACCGGTATTCCGCCGTAGCCGACAGGCCCACAACCCATGGCATGGGGAAGGAGAGGCCGAATATGCCCTGATAGGCGAAGTTGCCGTAGCTGCCGCTCACGTGCTGGTTGTAGCTCGCCCCGTTCACGTTGCCCGTGATGGTGGTGTTCATGTTCTGCCAGCCATAGCCAATACCCGCGCCAAAATACGGGAACAGCCAGCTTTTGCCGATATCAAGGTCGAACAGCGCATTGGCCATCAGCCCCGATTCCTGCTGCCGGCCATCGGCATGGGCATGATAGGCGGCATTGCCACCCACGGTTTTCAGGTCGTTGTTGCGATAATGGCCCTCAAGTTCGACGCGGAAGCCATTGCCAAGCCCCCAGCCAATCGCGCCGAGGCCGATGGCACCGGTGCGAAACTGATCACGTGCCGAAGAATTCCGTATGACCTGGCCCTGGTTGAAGGTCGCACCACCTTCACCGCTCATATACAGGCCCTGGACAGGCTGGGCGAATACAGGGGCGGAGACCAGCACGGAGCCCAGGGTAACCGAGGCAGCCAATAAAGACCCTGCAAGCAATCCGTACCGCAGATTCATACTCTTTTTCTCCCTTCGACGGGCCTCTTCCGGCATATAGGCCCGGTCGGGTGCACGTGCCATATTCCCTGGACTGATCAGCATCCGCATTCTTTTGCTGAAAGAAACCGCCCCTGACAATCCATTGCCCCCACCTTAACCCGCCGCTTGGGGGTGTGTGGCCCACTGGCATGGCTGACTGTGTGCCAGATGCCACACCTTGCCGGCCGGATCGGTTTCCCTGCTTTCAAACCCGTGGAATCACGTCTTTCATATCAATCTTGCTTCAAACGGCGGCGCCAGATCAGGGGCGTCGAACTCAACAACCCACAAGTCGGGGTCGCGTTCCATCTGCCGTGTGACATAGGCGTCAACACCAGCCTGATCAACATCCGTCTCCCCTGTAGCGCGGAACCATGCCCGGCGTCCATCGGGGGTACGGGTCTGGGCCAGCACGCACATCCGCCCCTGCCGCCCCATGAGCACGACCAGAACGCCCCCCGCATCATCATCGCCATGGTGCAGCACCATGCCCGGATTTCCCTTCTGTCCAGCCTGGCGCAGCATTGCCCGGACCCACAGGCCGGTTTTCAGGCGGGGTTCATCCATGGGGTCTGGTTTCTCCGGTAATGCATAAAAACACAGGGTGGCATGCAGGAATAGCACAGTTTGCACCCGCGCGGGCGACTCATCCCCCGTTAGGGAGGGGTGCGTCTTCTTCCGGTATGGCCGACAGGGCGGCGCGGTATTCCTCAGGGTTGTCGAGCAGGGAATGCGCGGCATCGAGGTCGCTATCGGTGCCGATGGCGGCAGGACAGGCCTTGCGGATGGCCAGCACATGCGCCAGATCGGCCGGTGAGCGGACCTGGCGTGCCGCCACCACCCACTGCGCGCTGTCGGCCGTGCCTTCGGCCAGGTTCTGCAACTGGCGTTCGAGTTCGCTTTCGCCCCGGCTGGTGCACACCTGCGGCATCACGCCCAGCCCCTGCAGCGGCCAGCCCAGCGGTGCGAGCACGCGACTCCATGTGACAAACAGTTCGGCCCCGTTGGGCATCTGGCCAATGGTCTGCACCAGCCCCTTGCCCAGTGTTGCGCTGCCAACCACCACGCCGCGCTTCTGGTCGGACAGGGCGGCGGCGAGAATTTCGGCGGCACTCGCGGTCCGGCCATCAACCAGCACGATAATGGGCAGGCCATTGGTCATGTCACCGCCCTGCACGGCCCAGACATGGTTGGCCTGCGGGTCGCGCCCCTGCGTAATGGCGGCAACCCCGTGGTCGAGCATGAGGGCCGAGGTGGTCACCGCCTGTTGCAGCACGCCGCCCCGGTTGCCGCGCAGGTCAAGGATCAGGCCCGCAATGCCGGGCACGTTCATGGCCTCGTCGAGGTACTGGCTCATTTCCTCCGCCGTGTTGGCGGAGAAGGCGGTGATGTGCAGCACCACATGCTTGCCGCTGGTATAGGCGAACACCGTCTCGGGTGGGGTGGAGGCGCGGTGCAGGCTAACCGTGGTCTGCCGCCCCTTGGCTTCCACCGTAATGCGCACGAGGCTGCCAGCCGGGCCATCGAGCCATGAGGTTACGGTATCGACCGTGCGGGACTCGGTGGAGCGGCCATTGACCGCGCGCACGATCTGCCCCGCCGCCAGGCTGGTGGGCCAGGCCGGGCCGTTGGCATTGACCGCCGTGATCCTGATGGCGTGGTGGTCCAGCCCCAGGGTCAGCCCTGCCGTGGCCTCGCCGCCGGTGCGGGTGCTGCGGTCCGATACGGCGGCGCCGGGCGGGATATAGCGTGAATAGGGATCGAGATGATTGAACAGCTCATCAAAAAAACCCTGCAGCACGCCCTCCTGCCCGGTGTTGCGCATGGCGGACGAGTGCTGCCACGCCACGTCGAGAATGCGGGTGATGGCACCACTCCATCCCGCCACATCATCCGGTGCGGGCACGGGCAGGGCGAGCACCGTTTTCTGGGTGGCGGCGAGTTGCAGGAAGCCGTGCTGCTCGTCAATGCTGAGCGAGGGGTCGAGCGCGCTCAGCCCGTTCAGCCCCCACAGGGCGAAATCGTGAATCGTGTGGCTTTCCAGCGTGCGGGGCTGGAGAAAGGACAGACTCGCCTGCATGACCGATGACAGCACGGCAAGGTCCATGCCGGGCATGTCCGGGTTTTCCATGCTGTCTTCATGCAGTGGGGGCTGGGGCGTGGGCGCGCGCGGGGTGGCGGGCAGGTCATCGGCGCAGGCGGCGGTGGTGAGCCGGGCGATGATGAGCAGCAGGATGAACGTATCACGCGGGAGGTGGCCCAGCGTGGCCATGCGCCGCCGCCACGTGCCCGCCCCTTCGCCGGCCAGCCCCATGGGCCGGGCGATGATGACGGGAAACAGGGCGCGTTTCACGGCCTGCGTTTCCGCAGGCGGGGTGCCACGTCGGGCAGGGCCAGAAGGACGGTGCCCCGGATGGCGCATGCTTCTTCTATCCGTACGCGCAGAGCCTGACCGGGGCGGAATGCCATGGTCGTGTCGCGTGCGTGCAATGTCTGCGTTTTTTCATCGTGATGCCATTGATCTTCCGGCAGGGCAGACATGGGCAGTAGGGCGGAGGTTCCTGTTGCATCCAGCACGACAAAAATACCGAATCGGGACAGGCTGGAAATATGCCCGTCCATTTCGGTGCCAATCCGCGCCCCAAGCCAGGTCGCGCCGTAGCGCTCCAGCGTCTCGCGCTCGGCCTGGGCCGCGCGGCGCTCGGTGCGGGTAATGGCCTCGCCCACTTCTTCCAGTGCCTCATGGCCGGGTGCCGGGCCGGGTTCGAGTCCGGTCGCCACGAGCAGCGCGCGGTGGGTCATCAGGTCGGCATAGCGGCGGATGGGGCTGGTGAAATGCGCGTAGGCCGCAAGAGAGAGGCCAAAATGACCAACCGGCTCAGGGCTGTATTCCGCCTGGTTCTGCGCGCGCAGGATCAGTTCATTGACCAGACCGGCCTGATCGGTGTCGCGCACCTGCTCCAGCACGCGGTCAAGGTCGGCGGCGCGCAGGCTGCCCACCGGCGGCAGTTTCAGGCCCATCAGGTCGAGCGTGCGGCGCAGGCTTTCCAGCCGCTCGGGCGTGGGGGGCGCGTGGATGCGGTACAGGCACGGGATATGCCGCGCCTCAAGGCAGCGGGCGGCGGCGACATTGGCCGCGATCATGAATTCCTCGACCAGCCTGTGGCTGTCGAGTCGGATTCGTGGCGCAATGGCCGTGATCTCGCCCCCATCGCCCAGCCGCACCAGCCGCTCGGGCAGGTCGAGGTCCAGCGTGCCGCGCGCGCGCCGGGCGTGGGTGAGGCAGGTCCACGCGCCAAACAGGCTGTCGAGCAGGCCCGGTGGCAGGGCCTGCATGGTGGTGTCGGGCGCACCATCGCGCGCGGCCTGCACCTGCTCGTAGGTCAGGCGGGCAGCGCTGCGCATGATGCCGCGCCCGAAGCGGGCATTGCTGACCGCGCCATCAGGCGCCACGGTCATGGTCACGAACAGGCAGCCCCGGTCCTCATCGGGGCGGAGCGAGCACCACCCGTTCGAGAGATCCTCGGGCAGCATCGGGATCACCCGGTCGGGGAAGTAGACCGAATTGCCACGCAGCCGGGCCTCGCGGTCGAGTGCACTGCCGGGGCGCACGTACCAGGCCACGTCGGCAATGGCGATGGTGATGCGGAAGTCCTCGCCATCGGGTTCGGCGTAGATGGCATCATCAAAATCGCGTGCGTCCACGCCATCAATGGTGACCAGTGGCATCTCGCGCAGGTCGGTGCGGCCTGTGGGGGCAACGCCACGGGCAGCTTTTGCCTGGGCCAGCGCCTCGGTGGGGAAGACGTGGGGAATGCCCAGCATGGCGACAGACACCATGCTGATGGTCCGCGCATCGCCCTGCGGGCCAAGCCGCTCGATGATGCGCGCGGGGTGCAGCCCCGGCCCGGACTGGGGCAGGGGGGTGGCGATGACAATTTCGTTATCCGGCGTGCCGTCATCCTCGCCCGCGGGGATGGCCCATTCGGCCTTGGCGCGGCGGTCGGCGGGGGTGAGGCGACCTGCGGGGCGGAATCGGGCAGGCGTGCTGGCTGCCGGGTCATCAGGCGGCAGGGTGCGGAACAGGCCCACGATCTGTATGGGCGCATCACTCACGCGGCGCAGCGTGCGGCCTTCATATCTGCCAGGCCCTACCCGGCGCAGGCGGGCCACCACGCGTTCGCCCGGTGCCAAAGCCGCGCGGCCACGCAGTTCGGGGTGCATGAACACGGTCGGCGGCGGGCCTTCGCCATCCCACTGCACGGGTTTTGCGATCGGGTCGCCATCGGCATCGGTGCCGGTGACCTGAACCACCATGGATTCGGGCAGCCGGTCCGATACGCGAAAGCGCCGTGCGCCCGCAGGGGCCAGCGTGCCATCAAGCGCCATGTCGCGCAGCATCTCGCGCAACGCCGCCTTGTGCTCCGGCCCAAGGCCGAATTCGCGGCTGATCTCGCGCTTGCCGATGCGCCCTGTCGCCCCTTCGATAAACGCGCGGAGCTGCTCACGATCGGGCAGGCCCCCCGTACGGGCTGGCGGCGTGCCCGTGGGCAGGCGGTCCGGCATCTCGGGAGTTGCTGGACGCTGCCGCTTCATGATCAGTCCGTCTCGCTTTCAGTCTTGGCCGGGGTGGCCTTCTTGCGGGTGGTGGTTTTTTTGGCCGCCGGTTTGGCCGCCGTCTTCTTGGGGGCTGCCTTTTTCTTCGGTGCAGCCTTCTTGGGCGCGGCGTCCTCGCCTTCCGCTGCCTTGGCCTTTGTCTTGCGGGCTGCGGGCTTGCGGGTGGTGGTGGCTTTCTTGCCCTTGGCCTTGAGCGGCTTGCCCTTTTCGGCCAGCAGCGTCAGGGCTTCCTCCATGGTCACGTCGTTCATGTCCTGCCCGCGTGGCACGGTGGCCACGATGGAACCGTGCTGAACGTACGGGCCAAAGCGGCCCTTGCGCACCATGACCGGCTCGCCATCCTTGGGGTGCGGACCGATGGTGCGGATGGAGGCCAGCTTCTTGGCCAGCGCATCGACCGCGCGGTTCAGCCCCACGGTCAGGACATCGTCATCCTTGTCCAGCGAGCCATAGACCGCGCCCATCTTCACATACGGCCCGAAGCGGCCCAGCCCCGCCTCGATCGGCTCGCCGAGTTCGGGGTGAATGCCCACGATGCGCGGCAGCGACAGCAGGCCAACCGCCTGCTCGAGCGTGATCTTGTCGCCATCGAGCCCGCGCGGAATGGTGGCGCGTTTCGGCTTGGCCTTCTTGTCCTCGGGGTCCGGTTCGCCCTGCTGCACGTACAGCCCCCACGGGCCACGGCGCACGGTCACTTCCTCGCCGGTGGGCGCAGCGCCGAGCACGCGCATGCCGTCCTTCAGGGCGGCGGCGTCATCGCCTTCCTTGGGGTCCACCACGAGTTTGCGGGTGTACTGGCATGTGGGGTAGTTCGAGCAGCCGATGAAGGCGCCATACCGCCCCAGCTTCAGCCCCAGCCTGCCGGTATTGCACGCCGTGCAAAGGCGCGGATCCTGCCCGTCCTCACGCGCGGGGAAGAAATAGGGCGAAAGGTCCGCGTCCAGCGCCGTGATGACGTCGGATATCTTGAGGTCCTTGGTCTGGTCCACCGCGTGCGAGAAGTCGGACCAGAAGGCGGACATGACATCGCGCCAGTTGGCCCGCCCGCCTGAAATGTCATCAAGCTGCTCCTCAAGCCCTGCGGTGAACTGCGTGTCTACGTAGCGCTCGAAGAACGAGGTGAGGAAGGCCGTGACCAGCCGCCCGCGATCCTCGGGGATGAAGCGGCGGTTCTCAAGCTGCACGTAATTGCGGTCGCGCAGCACGGTCAGGATGGAGGCATAGGTGGAAGGGCGGCCAATGCCGATCTCTTCCATCTTCTTGACCAGCGAGGCCTCCGAATAGCGCGGCGGCGGCTGGGTGAAGTGCTGGTCCGCCGTGACCTCGCCACGCCCGATGGCGTCGTGCTCCTTCATGGCGGGCAGCATGCGGTCCTGCTCGTCCTCCGCCTTTGCGGGCGAATCGTCACGGCCTTCGCTATAAAGCTTCAGGAAGCCGTCAAACGCGATCATGGAGCCGGTGGCGCGCAGGATCACACGCTTCTGGCGGTCCACCATGTCAACCGCCACCTGGTCGAGTTCGGCGGACTGCATCTGGCTGGCGACCGAGCGCTTCCACACCAGGTCATACAGTTTCTTCTGCTCGGGCGAGAGATGGCGCGCCATGTCGGCAGGCGTGCGGCGCACGTCGGTCGGGCGGATGGCCTCATGGGCTTCCTGCGCGTTCTTGGCCTTGGTGGAGTATATGCGCGGCTTGTCGGGCACGTATTCCGCGCCAAAGCTGTGGCCGATATGGCCCCGGATGGCGCTGATCGCCTCGCCCGCCATCTGCACGCCGTCGGTTCGCATATAGGTGATGAGGCCCACGGTCTCGCCACCGATGTCGATGCCCTCATAAAGCTGCTGGGCCGTGCGCATGGCTACCTGTGCGCCCATGCCCAGCTTGCGCGAGGCCTCCTGCTGCATGGTCGATGTGGTGAAGGGCGGCGGCGGGTTGCGGCGCACCTTGCGGCGCTCGACCTTGTCCACCGCGAAGTCACCGGCCTCGACCGCGGCCTTGGCGGCCATGGCGCTGGCTTCGTTGTTGAGGTCGAACTGCTCGAGCTTGTGGCCATCAAGATGCGTGAGCCGCGCGGTAAAGGCGGCCCCCGCCGGCGTGGTCATGCGGGCCAGCACCGACCAGTATTCACGCGGCTTGAAAATCTCGATCTCGGCTTCGCGCTCGCAGATCAGCCGCAGTGCCACCGACTGCACGCGCCCCGCGCTGCGCGAGCCGGGCAGCTTGCGCCACAGCACCGGCGAGAGCGTGAAGCCCACGAGGTAGTCGAGCGCGCGGCGGGCGAGATAGGCCTCGATCAGCGGAAAGTCGAGTTCACGCGGATGGGCCATCGCGGCCTTGATGGCGCTTTTGGTGATCTCGTTGAAGGTGACGCGCTGCACTTCGATGCCCTTTAGGAGCTTCTTCTCCTCCAGGATCGAGCGCACATGCCACGAAATGGCTTCCCCCTCGCGGTCGGGGTCAGTGGCGAGATACAGGTGTGTCGCCCCGCGCAGCGCCTTGGCGATGGCCGCGATCTGGCGGCTGCCGCGCTCGTCGGTTTCCCACACCATGGTAAAGCCCTCGTCGGGCTTGACGCTGCCATCCTTGGGCGGAAGGTCGCGCACATGTCCGAACGAGGCCAGAACCGTATAGTTATCACCCAGATACTTATTGATCGTTTTCGCCTTGGCTGGCGATTCGACCACCACGACGTCAGTCATTCTGTCTCCGGATCACGATTCTCAAAACCTTGCTCTATCCCGCGCTCAGGCCGGGGGTGGACGCCGCACGACCAGATCCCCCGCAAGGAATTCGATCGTGCCCGCAATCTCCATTTCCGACAGGACGGTCAGGACTGCTGCTGTCGAGAACTGGCAGCGCCGTACAAGATCGTCAACAGGTGATGGCGTGAAAGATAGAAAACCTTCCACCATTTCATGCAGGTCGCCCTGGGCGGATGGGGGCGCGGCCGGGTCTGCGCGTGGTGGGGCCAAGGCTTGCCCGCCCGATGGGGCAGCATTGTGGCGCACGCGGAGGGGCAGGGCGGAGAACAGGTCGTTTTCCTCTATTGTTTCAGGGAGTTCGCGCAATATGTCGCGCTCGGTTTCAGTCACGATCGCGCCCTGGCGCAGCAGGTCGTTGCTGCCGCGGCAGCGTGGATCAAGCGGCGAACCGGGCACGGCGAAGATGGTGCGCCCGTAGTCAAGCGCCATGCGCGCGGTAATCAGGCTGCCCGAGCGCAGTGCAGCCTCGATCACCACGCAGCCCAGGCCAAGGCCCGCAATCAGCCGGTTGCGGCGCGGAAAGTGCCGGGCCTGCGGCACCGTGCCCGGCGCGGCCTCGGTCACGACCGCGCCGGTGCGGGCAATCTCGGCCTGCAGGGCGGCATGTTCGGGCGGGTAGGGGCAGTCCAGCCCGCCTGCAATGGCGGCAACCGTGCGGCCTGCTGTCATGGCGCCGCGATGGGCCGCGCCATCAATGCCGCGCGCCAGCCCCGATACGGTGTGCACGCCCTGGGCCGCGAGCAGGGCGGCCAGGCTTTCGGCCATGCGCAGCCCGCCTGATGACGCATTGCGCCCACCCACGACGCCCACCATACGGGCGGACAGAAGGGTCACGTCGCCCAGCACCGACAGCACGGGCGGCGCGTCAGGCAGGGCGGCCAGCAGGGCCGGGTAGCCGGGCTGGCCATGCACCAGCAGCGTGCCGCCCAGCGCCTGCAGGCGCTCAAGCTCGCGCAGGCCGTCATCACGCGCATAGAGCGGGCCGATGGTGCGGCTGATGCGTGTGGCGCCGCGCTCAAGCATGGCAAGGGCGGCTTCAACGCTGCCATGGGTGCGGATGAGCTTGCGGTAGCTGACCGGGCCGATGCCGTCCGTTCGCGCCAGCCGCAGGCAGGCCAGCGCCGTTTCGGCATCGGGGCGGGTCATGTGCTTTTCTGGCCGATTCTGGGCTCGGTGCCCTTGAGCAGGCGGGTAATGTTGGCATGGTGGCGGATGAGGATCATCACCGCAATCAGCACCCCGGCCAGATAGGCGGGGGAGTTGAAGTCAATGTGGCCGGGCCGGATCATGAGCAGCGGCAGGGCGGCGAAGGCGATGATCGCGCCTGCTGATGAAATGCGCGTGACCTTGGCAAAGATCAGCCACAGTGCGCAGCAGCACAGCCCCACGCCGGGCATGAGCGCCAGGATGCATCCAAGCCCGGTAGCCACGCCCTTGCCGCCCCTGAACTTGAGCCAGACGGGAAAGCAGTGCCCGGCCACGGCAAAGATGGCGGCCAGCGATTCGGCGGCCAGCGTGTGGAACGGGCACAGCACGAAGGCGCAGAACACCGCGAACGCGCCCTTGGTGCCATCAAGTGCGAGCGTGCCCGCGGCCAGTCCCTTGCGCCCGGTGCGCAGCACGTTGGTCGCCCCGATATTGCCCGAGCCGATCTTGCGGATATCGCCCCCGCCCGACAGCGCGGTCAGCACCAGGCCAAAGGGAATGCTGCCGATCAGGTAGGACAGGAAGGCGACACCGCCCATGAGCGGCAGGTCATAGGTAGGGATGCCGTAGATCATGCGGCCTGCGCCCCGAACACGCGCACGCCCTTCTTCCACGTGCCCAGCACGCGGCCTTCGAGCGCGCGGCCATCGAACGGGGTGTTCTGCGCCTTGCCCGGCAGGTCGCCCGCGCGCACCACCCAGGCGGTATCGGGGTTGAACAGGCATAGATCGGCAGGCATACCCACGGCCAGCGTGCCCGCCTGGCTCCCCAGCACGGCGGCCGGGCGGTGGGTGAGCAGGCCAATGGCCTCCATCATGCCCAGATGGCCCGCATGCACCTGCGCAAGTGTAACCGCAAGCAGCGTGCACAGCCCGGTGCCGCCCGCTGCCGCCACGGCAAAGGGCTGGCGCTTGTCATCGGCGTCGCACGGCATGTGGTCGGATGCGATGGCGTCGATCGTGCCATCGGCCAGGGCGGCGCTTACGGCGCGGCGGTCGGCCTCGCTGCGCAGCGGCGGCGAGAGCTTGGCATAGGTGCGGAAATCACCGATCACCGTCTCGTTGAGGTCGAAATAGGGCGGTGCCGTATCGCAGCTCACGCGCAGGCCGTCGGCCTTGGCGTTGCGGATCAGGTCCAGCCCCTCGGCAGTCGAGACATGGCCGAAATGCAGCCGCCCGCCGGTCATGCGCGCAAGGCGCAGGTCGCGTGCGATCAGGATGGCCTCGGCTGCCGCCGGAATGCCCGGCAGGCCGAGGCGGGTGGCCAGTTCGCCATCAGTCGCGCAGCCGCCGCGCGCGAGCGACGGGTCTTCAGGGTGCTGCACGATCAGGGCGTTGAAGCCTTTGGCGTAGGTCAGCATCTGGCGCATCATGCGGCTGTCGGCAATGGCGTGCGGGCCATCGGTAAAGGCAATGGCGCCCGCTTCGGCCAGCAGGCCGATTTCGGCCATTTCCCGGCCCGCGCATTCACGGGTCAGCGCGCCATAGGGCAGGATGTCGATCATGCCCGTTTCTTCGCCACGCGCGCGCAGCAGGCGGGCAAGGGCGGGGTTGTCGATGGTGGGGCTGGTATTGGGCAGCACGGCAATGGTGGTGATGCCACCGGCCACGGCGGCGCGGGCTGCCGAGAGCACGGTCTCGCGGTATTCGTAGCCGGGCTCGCCAATGGTCACGCGCATGTCAACAAGGCCGGGGCACAGCACGAGCTGGCCGCCGCCATCAATCACGTCCGCGCCATCAGGCGTGCCTTCGGCCCCGGGGACGTCAGTGCCTGCAATCAGGCCATCGTGCACCAGCAGGCGGCCGGGGCGGTCCGTGCTGCTGGCGGGGTCGATCAGGCGCACATTTTCAAAAACGACCGGCTTCATGCGCCTTCTCCCCCGCGTGCGAGCAGGTCGAGCACCGCCATGCGCACCGCAACCCCCATTTCCACCTGTTCACGGATCACGCTCTGCTCGGAATCGGCCACGCGGCTGTCAATTTCCACGCCCCGGTTCATCGGGCCGGGATGCATGACCAGCGCATGCGGCTTCGCCAGCGCGAGGCGCTTGTTATCAAGGCCATAGAAGCGGAAATATTCCCGCGCGCTGGGCACCTGTGTGCCCTTCATGCGTTCGCGCTGCACGCGCAGCATCATCACCACGTCCACGCCGCGCAGGCCGTCTTCCATGGTGTGATGGATGCTCACGCCTAATGCGCTAATCGCGCCGGGCACCAGCGTGGGCGGCCCCACCACGCGCACCTGGCAGCCCAGTGCGGTGAGCAGGTGAATGTTGGAGCGTGCGACCCGGCTGTGGCTCACATCGCCGCAGATCGCCACCGTCAGCCCCTCGAACGTGCCGAAATGGCGGCGGATGGTCAGCGCATCGAGCAGGGCCTGCGTGGGGTGCTCATGCGTGCCATCGCCCGCATTGACCACGCTGGCCTGCACCTTCTGCGCCAGCAGGGCGGGCGCGCCGGACTGGGCATGGCGCACGACGAGCAGGTCGGCATGCATGGCGTTGAGCGTGGCTGCGGTGTCGAGCAGCGTCTCGCCCTTGTTGACCGAGGAACTGGCCACGGTCATGTTCACCACATCCGCGCCCAGCCGCTTGCCCGCCAGTTCGAACGAGGTGCGGGTGCGGGTGCTGTCCTCAAAGAACAGGTTGATGAGCGTGCGCCCGCGCAGCAGGTCGCGCGGGGTCTTGCGCGAGCGGTTGAGCAGGGCGTAGTGCTCGGCCAGGTCCAGTATGGGCATGATCCGGCTCGGATGCATGCCCTGCACGCCCAGCAGGTGGCGCGTGGCGGAGTTGGCGAAGACGTTGCTGCCGTGGCTGCCGCGCTCACTCATGGGCGGCGACCGCGTTGATGCGCGCCAGAACCTCGTCACGGCCAAGGGCGAGCAGCGTGTCATCAATGCCGGGCGACATGGTGCTGCCGGTTACGGCGGCACGCAGTGGCTGGGCCACCTTGCCCAGCTTCATTTCATGCGTCTCGGCAAACTGGCGCAGGGTGGCGTCGATGGCTTCCTTGCTGAACGGCTCGGTCGCCTTCAGCGCCGCAGCCAGCCTGCCCAGCATCACGCGGTTTTCCGGCGTGAGCTGCTTTTCGGCCTTGGGGTCGAAGGTAAGCGGCAGCGAACGGCCAAGGAAGGCGGCGTTATCGGCCAGTTCGACCAGCGTCTTGGCGCGCTCCTTCAGGCCGGGCATCAGGGCCAGCACCTTCGCACGGGTGGCATCCGATGTATCGACGCCGTCCATCCTGGCCAGCCGTTCCATCACGTCGTTGGTCAGGCGGGTGTCATCGGCCTGGCGCAGCCATACGCCGTTGATGTGCAGCAGCTTGGCGTAATCCATGCGCGAGGGCGAGCGGCCCACGCCATCAAGGTCGAACAGCTTGATCTGTTCCTCGCGTGAGAGGATCTCGGCATCGCCGTGGCCCCAGCCAAGGCGCAGCAGGTAGTTGTTCAGCGCCTCGGGCAGGTAGCCCATCTCACGGAATTCCACCACCGACTGCGCCCCGTGCCGCTTGGACAGCTTGGCCCCGTCAGGCCCGTGAATGAGCGGCAGATGCGCGAAATGCGGCAGGTCCCAGCCCATGGCGCGGTAGATCATGGCCTGGCGGAAGGTGTTGGTCAGGTGGTCATCGCCACGGATGACGTGGGTGATGTCCATGTCATGATCATCGACCACCACGGCAAGCTGGTAGACCGGCGTGCCATCAGCGCGCAGGATGATCATGTCATCGAGTTCGGAGTTCGCCACGCGTACATCGCCCTGCACCAGGTCGTGGATGGTGGTTTCCCCCTCGCGCGGGGCCTTGATGCGGATGGTGTAGGGAGTGTTGGCGGGGGCCTCGGCGGGGTCGCGGTCACGCCACATGCCGTTGTAGCGGGGGGGACGGCCCTCTGCCATCGCCTTCTCGCGCATTTCCTTCAGTTCATCGGCCGTGCAGTAGCAGCGATAGGCTAGGCCCTTTTCCAGCAGTTCATGCGCCACCTCGGCATGGCGGGCCTGGCGTGTGGACTGGAAGACCGGCTTCTCGTCGGATTCGATGTCCATCCAGGCCAGGCCGTCGAACAGCACGTCGACCGCCTGCTGGGTCGAGCGTTCGCGGTCGGTATCCTCGATGCGGAGCACGAATTGCCCGCCGTGGTGGCGGGCATAGAGGAAATTGAAAAGGGCGGCACGGGCGTTGCCGATATGCAGCAGGCCGGTGGGGCTGGGAGCAAAACGCGTACGGACAGTCATGAACCGGGTTCCTAGCATGTTTTCGCCCTGCTGACAGGGGGCACTCTGGCGTGAAAACCGTTCCGCCCGCTAGGGTGTGCATTCCTGCCACGCCTTTTACGCGCATCATGGGGGTCTCCTGTCGGGTCTGTCTGCCATTTGCCATCAATGCCGCTGCGGCTGGCATGCCGTCCTGGCGTGGGCAGGCGCCGGGCTGGTGTCGATTCCGGGCCGGGCGGCAGCACCTGCCGGGCGGGGTGGTTTGTGAGCCGGGTGCTGGCAGGGGGCCTGCCGCGCCTGCGGGCCGCGCTCACCGCGTGGCTGTGGGGGCAGAACACTCGCCTGGTGCTGTGGCTGCCGGTGGCGCTTGCGGGTGGCATCATCGCGTATTTTGCCCTGCCGACCGAGCCGGGCGGGGTGGTTGTGGCGGGGGGCGTACTGGCCTGCCTGGCGTCGCTCGCCTGCCGCCTGCTGTGGCCTGACCGGCTGGCCGTGCGGTTGGGCGCGGGCATGGTGGGCGCCGGTAGTGTGGGGTTGCTGCTGGCATGGGGGCAGGCATGGCGCATGCCGCCTTTCCCCGACCTGCCGCGCCGGGCGGTGCATCTGTCCGGGCAGGTGGGTGGGGTTGAGGTGCAGCGTCTGGCCGATGGCACGCAGGTGCTGCGCGTGGCGTTGCGCGGTGTGCGCCTTGAGGATGGGATCAGCATTGGCATGCCGCCCCTGCGGCGGTTGCTGTCCGTGCGCCTGCAGGCCGATGACCCGGCGCGGCCCATGCCGGGCGATGGGCTGCGGGTGCGCGCCCTGCTGTCGCCGCCTGCCTTCCTCGACATGCCGGGCGGGTATGACGCCCAGCGCCGGGCGTGGTTTGCAGGGCAGGCGGGGCATGGCCGTGCGCTGGGCCAGGCCACGATCACGCCCGCGCGGGTGGGCGGCGGTGTGGCGGGCTGGCTTGCGGGCAGGCGGCATATTCTGGCGGAGCGGATAAGGACGGCCCTGCCCGGTGCGCGGGGCGATATTGCCGCAACGGTGCTGGTTGGCGCGGATGGCGCGGTGGATGGCGCAATGCGCGCGGCCTTTGCCGATGCGGGTCTTGCGCACCTGCTGGCCGTGACGGGGCTGCATCTGGCCATTGTGATGGGGCTGGTGATGGTGGTGCTGCGCACGGGGCTGGCGCTGAGCGAGCGGGCGGCGCTGTACTGGCCATGCCGCCAGATCGCGGCGGTGGGCGCATTGCTGGCGGGGTGCGGTTACGTGCTGCTGACCGGCATGCACCTGCCCGCCCAGCGCAGCCTGCTCATGGCGGGGCTGGCGCTCATGGCGCTGCTGGCGGGCAGGCGGCCGCTCTCGCTGCGTGCGCTGGCGGTGGCCGCGACGGTGCTTATGGCCCTCAACCCGGAGGGCGTGACCGAGCTGCCACTCCAGATGTCGGTAGCCGCGGTGATGGCGCTGATCGCGGGGTTTGACGCGCTGCGGCCTGCCCTTTCGGGCTGGGAGCATGATGATATGTGGCTGCGGCGGGTGGCGGCGCGTCTGGCCCACCCGCTTGTGGCCAGCGTGCTGGCGGGTGGTGCGTGCCTGCCGGTGGGCATGGCGCATTTCGGCACGGTGCAGCCGTGGTTCGTGCTGGCCAACCTGCTGGCGGTGCCACTGATGTCGGTCTGGATCATGCCGTGGGGGCTGGTCGCACTCGGGCTGATGCCGCTGGGGCTGGAAAAACTGGCCCTTGTGCCCATGGGCTGGGGCCTTGGCGTGGTGACGTGGCTTGCGCATCTGGTAGCCGGGCTGCCAGCCGCACGCATTGGGGTGCCAGCCATCGGCAATGCAGGGCTTGTGCTATTTTTTGCCGGGCTGTGCTGGCTGTGCCTGTGGGGCGGGCGTGTGCGGCTGGCGGGGCTTGCGCCCATCATGCTGGCGGTCCTGTCGCCATGGCTGGTTGCGCGGCCTGTCATCATGCTGGCGCCCGATGGGCGGATGGCGGGTGTTGTCACGGCGGGCCGCCTGCTGACCGGCCCCGGCCTGCATCCTGATCCCTTTGTGCTACGCGAATGGCAGCGTGTGAGCGGACTGCCTGCGGGCGTGCTGCCTGCCGAGGGAACGGCAGGGCAGGTGGCGTGCCATGCCGGGGCCTGCCGCGTGGGTAATATCGTGCTGGTTCTTGCCAATCGCCCGCCTGCGCCGGGCCTGTGCAGGGGGAGCGTGCTGCTGATCAACCTGCCGGGCACGTGGGGGTGTGACGGCGTGCCCTCCATCGGGCGTTTCGACCTGTGGCGCAACGGGGCTTATGGCATTTACCGGCAGCCCGATGGCGGGCTTGTTGTGCAGACGGACCGCGCCGTGCGCGGGGCGCGGCCCTGGGTGATGCGCCCCGGCGGGGCGGGCCTGCCCAACCTGCCGCTGGCGCAGGCGGAATAAAAGGTTTTGGGCACCGCTTTTTTCAAAAAAGCGTTGCCCTTTCGAATCTTTTTGAAAAAAGCTTCACCAAAAACGTCTATCCGTTCAGGCCGGTGCCAGGCGCAGTTCATCCTTCAGGCGGTACTGGCAGGGTTCAAAAGCAGGGCAGCGCCAGCATTCGGGCTTGCGGGCCTTGCATACATACCGCCCGTGCAGGATCAGCCAGTGATGGGCCGGGCGCAGCATGTCAGGCGGGATGCGGCGCACCAGTTGGTCCTCCACCGCGCGCACGGTCGCACCCGGCGCCAGCCCCGTGCGGTTGCCGATGCGGAAGATGTGGGTATCGACCGCCATGGTGCTGTCGCCAAAGGCCACGTTCATCACCACGTTTGCAGTCTTGCGGCCGACACCGGGCAGGGATTCAAGGGCCGCGCGGTCATGGGGCACCTTGCCGTCAAAGCGGTCGAGCAACTGCTGTGACAGCGCCACCACGTTGCGCGCCTTGGTGCGCCACAGCCCGATGGTGCGGATATGCGCCCCCACCTTTTCCTCGCCAAGGTCCACCATGGCCTGTGGGGTCGGCGCATCGCGGAACAGGTTGACGGTGGCCTTGTTGACCGAGGCATCGGTCGCCTGCGCCGACAGCACCACGGCTACGAGCAGCGTGTAGTCATCGACAAAGTCGAGTTCGCTCTCGGCATCGGGGTTGGCGGTGGCCAGCAGGCTGATGAAGGCACGGACTTCGGCCAGTGTCATGGCGCGGCGGGCGGGCTTGGCCCGGGTGCGGGCGGAGGGTGTTGGCATCGGCTACTCGCTGGGGTGGGTCGGGCGCATTGTGCGGCGTGGGGTGGGGTCTGTAAATTGCCCCCGGCCTTCATAACCCGGCATGGGCCTTGCATGCCACGCGGGGCGGGGCTAGTCGTTCCAGCCCTTTGCCGTGGCCGGTCGTGGCCGCGTTTCCTGCATTCTGGCGTGGTGGGCATGGCTTCTTCCTCTTCCCGATCCCTCACGCGGCGGCATGAATTCGCCGCCGTTCTGGGTTTTGTGTGGCACCGGTGGCGGGCGTGGCCCGCCCTGCTTGCGGGCACGCTGGCGGGTATCGCGCTGGCTACGGTGGCCGATGTGATGATGCCGCTGCTGGCGGGCTGGCTGGTCGATGACGTGTCGCATCCGGCACAGGCGGCCACCATCCATCGCGCCATACGCGATGTGGCGGGGCTGACCGGGCTGGGCGTGGGCGGCATTGCGGCGCGGCGCATGGCATATGTAACCATCTCGCACCTGACCTCCCGCGTCATGACCGGCATCGTGACGGAGGCGTTTGGTCGCGTGCAGCGCTTTTCCAGCGAGTGGCATGCCAGCAACTTCGCGGGCTCGACCGTGCGGCGCATCACGCGCGGGCTGGGGGCCATCGACACGCTGGGCGATACGGTGCTGCTCATGCTGGTGCCCGAGGTGATCGTGCTGTGTGCCACGACTGGCGTGCTGGCCTTTCACTGGGCGTTCATGGGGCTGGTGCTGGCGGTGGGGGCGGCAGCGCTTGTGGGGCTGTCGGTGGTGCTGACGCTGCATTATGTCGCGCCATCCGCCCGGCTGGCCAATGCGTGGGATACGCGCATGGGGGCCACCCTGTCCGATGCCGTGACCTGCAACGCCGTGGTCAAGGCCTGCGGGGCGGAGGCGCGCGAGGATGCCCGGCTGGCCTGGGTGGCGGGAAGGTGGCGGCAGCGCATGGTGCGCTCATGGCTGCGCGGCACCGACAGCGCCAATCTACAGAACCTTGCGGCCCTGCTCATGCGCATGGCGCTGATTGCCGGGGTGGCGGTGCTGTGGGTGCGGGGCCGCGCCGGGCCGGGAGATGTGGCCTATGTGCTGACCATGATGTTCGTCATACAGGGCTACCTGCGCGATATCGGCCAGCAGATTTCGGTCGTGCAGCGCTCGGTCAACGAGATGGAGGAACTTGTGGCCCTGTTTGCCATGCAGCCCGGCGTGGCGGACCGGCCGGGCGCTCCGGCGCTGCGCGTAACACAAGGGCATATCCGTTTCGAGCATGTCAGCTTCGGGTATGTGCGCCAGCACGGGCGCGTGCTGTTTGATGACCTGAACCTTGATATCGCGCCCGGCAGCCGGGTGGCGCTTGTCGGACCGTCGGGTTCGGGCAAGACCACTCTCACGCGGCTGCTGCAACGGCTTTATGACGTGCAGGCCAGGCGCATCACCATTGATGGCACGGATATTGCCACCGTGACGCAGGCCAGCCTGCGCGGGCAGATTGCCATCGTGCCGCAGGAGCCGCTGCTGTTTCACCGCTCGCTGGCCGAGAACATCGCCTATGGCCGCCCCGACGCCACGCCTGCCGAGATTGCCCATGCCGCCCGGCAGGCCAATGCGGCGGACTTCATCGACCGCCTGCCGCGCGGCTATGCCACCATGGTGGGCGAGCGCGGGGTCAAGCTCTCGGGCGGCGAGCGCCAGCGCATTGCCATTGCCCGCGCCTTTTTGAGCCAGGCGCGCATCGTGATCATGGATGAGGCGACATCAAGCCTCGACTCCCAGTCCGAAGTGCAGGTACAGCAGGCGATGGAGCGCCTCATGGCCGGGCGCACGGTGCTGGTCATCGCCCACCGGCTTTCCACCGTGATGGGGCTGGACCGCATCATTGTCTTCCGCCATGGCCGGGTGTGCGAGGATGGCACCCATGCCGCCCTGATGCAGCGCGAAGGCGGGCTGTATCGTGACCTGTTTGAACTTCAGTCCCTGTAAAACACTGTTCAGTATAGAAAGTTTTTGGTGAAGCTTTTTTCAAAAAGCTTCAGGGAATGCCGCCTTCCTCAAAAAAAGGTGGCACCTGATTCACAAAAATTAATTATTTTATGTACCAGAAATGCATAATATTCGATCAATAGATCATCTGGTTCAGAATAAAAAAACAAGGGCGCCCTTTTTATAAAAAGGACGCCCTGCGAGCTGTCATGCGTGAGCGGAGCAGCGCCATCAGGCCACCGCCCCTGCCTGTCCGGCTTCAGCCCGGCAGCATGGCCCCAAGCGGGCGGCCACCAAACAGATGCACATGGAAGTGCGGCACTTCCTGCCCACCTTCAATGCCGGTGTTCGACACAAGGCGGTAGCCCGGCGCCTCCAGCCCGAGGTCACGCGCGACCGTGCCCACCGCGCGGGTAAAGCCCGCGATGGTCGCATCATCGGCCTTGGCGCTGAAATCGGCAAAGGAAACATAGGCCCCTTTGGGGATGACGAGCACATGGATGGGCGCCTTGGGGGCGATGTCGTGGAAGGCGAGGGCGTATTCATCTTCATACACCTTCCTGCACGGCAGTTCCCCGCGCAGGATGCGGGCGAACACGTTCTGCGGGTCATAGGCACCGGTGCCATTTACGGGCATGGGTCTTGTCTCCTGTTGGGGTGGCTCAGGCCAGCGGGTCGCGGGGGCGGGCGGCTTTTTCGGCCACGCCGCTCGTGCCTTCGCGGCGCAGCAGCTCGGCCCAGACTTCCGCCGGCTTCACGCCCGCATCCACCCACATCACGATGAGGTGGTAGAGCACGTCCGCGCTTTCGCTGATCAGTTCCTCGCGGTTATCCGCCACGGCCTCGATCAGGCATTCCACGGCTTCCTCGCCAAATTTCTGCGCAATCTTGCGGCGGCCCCGGGCAAGGAGGCGCGCGGAATGACTGACGGAGGGGTCCGTGCCCCGGCGGGATTCCACAACGTCGAACAGGCGGTCGAGCACATCAGGCGTTGCGGGGCCGACGGCCGCGATCTCGATGGTCGCGGCAGCGGCCTTGCCTGCCGCCTTGCCGGGGGCCGGTTTGGCCGGGGCGGCCTTGGCGGGCGCGTTCTTGCGGGATTTTTCTGGCTTGGCCATGACAATGCTCCGATAGGCGGGAATAAGGGGAGATCAGGCGGTCTGTCTGACCGGCAGGCCCGCTTGTGCCAGCGCCTGCTTGACCTGTGGAATGGTGAACTGCCCGAAGTGGAATACGCTGGCTGCCAGCAGGCCGGTTGCACCCGCGCGGGCACCCTCGACAAAATGCTCGAGCGCGCCAACCCCGCCCGAGGCCACGATGGGAATGCGCACCGCCGCGTTCGCCGCCCGCAGCAGGTCAAGATCGAAGCCCTTGCCGGTGCCATCGCGGTCCATGCTGGTCAGCAGGATTTCGCCCGCGCCACGTTCCGCCACTTCCCTGCACCAGTCAATCACGTTGCGCCCGGTGGGGGTGCGGCCACCATGGGTGTAGACTTCCCACCCGCCATGGCCGTCGCTGCGGGCATCAATGGCGACCACTACGCACTGGCTGCCGAATTTCTGTGCCGCTTCGCTTACCAGTTCGGGGCGCGAGACGGCAGCCGAGTTCATGGCGCATTTATCGGCCCCGGCCAGCAGCAGGCGGCGCATGTCATCGGTGGTGCGCACGCCGCCGCCTACCGTCAGCGGCAGGAAGATGCGCTCTGCCGTGCGGCTGACCACGTCGAGGATGGTGTCGCGGTTTTCGTTGCTGGCCGTGATGTCGAGAAAGGTGAGTTCATCCGCCCCCGCCGCGTCGTACACGGCGGCCTGTTCCACCGGGTCGCCCGCATCGCGCAGCGAGACGAAGTTGACCCCCTTGACCACCCGGCCGTTTTTCACGTCCAGGCAGGGAATGACGCGCAGCTTGAGCATCAGGAAAGGACCCGCAGGGCTTCACCAAGGTCGATGCGGCCATCATACAGCGCACGGCCCACGATCACGCCCTCGATGCCCGGCGCCCGTGCCGTGGCCGCCCGCAGGGCCTCAAGGTGGCCCAGATTGCCCACGCCGCCGCTGGCGATGACCGGAATGGAGAGCGCATTGGCCATGTCGGCGGTCTGCTCGATGTCGATGCCGGTCAGCATGCCGTCACGGCTGATCTCGGTGAAGATGACGGCGGCCACACCGGCATCCTGCATGCGCAGGCCGAGTTCGACGGCTTTCATCTCTGATGTTTCGGCCCAGCCTTCGGTCGCCACCTGGCCGCTGCGCGCGTCAATGCCCGCCACGATGCGACCGGGGAACAGGCGGCACGCCTCGCGCACAAGCTCGGGATTCTTGACCGCGATCGAGCCCAGGATCACACGGCTGATCCCGGCATTGAGCCATTTGCCGATGCTTTCAAGGTCGCGCAGGCCGCCGCCAAGCTGCACGGGCACCGAGGCATTGGCGATGATGGCCTCGATGGCCTCGGTATTGGCCGAGCGCCCGGCAAACGCGCCATTGAGGTCAACCACATGCAGCCACGAGCAGCCGGCATGGATCCAGGCCCGCGCCTGCGCGCCGGGATCGTCGGAATAGACGGTGGCATTGTCCATTTCGCCACGGCGCAGGCGCACGCATGTGCCATCCTTGAGGTCGATGGCAGGGTAGAGGGTCAGGCTGTGTCCGGTCACGGGGGCATGTCCTGCTGCAGGGATGGGAGTGGAGGCAGCCTGCGGGTGGGCGGGTACGATCCGCTCGTCGTCCTGCAGGCGCTTGGTGAAGAACAGGCCGCGCACGGTGCGGCCATCGGTGCGGGCATAGCTGGGGTGGGTGCCCCAGTGGTGGAAGCCGCTGCTGCGGAACAGCCGCACGGCTTCGGCCTGGGTCTCGCGCACGTCGAGGTTGATGATCTGGTAGCCCATGCTGCGCGCACAGTTTTCCACCTCGGTCAGCAGAAGGCGGCCCAGCCCCAGCCCGCGCGCGTAGGGGGCGATGTAGAAATGCATGAGGGTGGCGCTCATGGCCTGCGCCTCGTTGTTGCGCGGCGGGCGCACGAGTTGGGCGGAGCCTACGATCATGTCATCGAGCCGGGCCACGAACATCTGCCGCTCGGGCACCAGCAGCACGCCGCGGAAGTACCGCTCCAGCGTCTCGCGCGGTGGCGGCGCCAGCCAGCCAAAGCCGCCGCCATCGAGTATGGCCGCGTTGGTCGCGTCACACAGGGCGTGCAGGTCGTCCTCGTGCATGTTCTCATGCAGGCGTTCGGCATGCAGCGTGCCGTCAAGGGTGGGCTGGCGGGTCATGGCGCGGGGTCCGGCACAGGTGTCCAGCGCAGGAAGTTGGACAGGATGCGCAGCCCCACCTGCTGGCTTTTTTCCACATGGAACTGCGTGCCTGCCCGGTTGCCGCGCGCCACGATGGCGGGCACCGGGCTGCCGTAATCGGTGGTGGCCACCATATCAGCGCTGTCATAGCCGGTCAGTGCGAAGGAATGGACGAAATAGCCATGCGCATCCGCCGCCAGCCCATCGGTCAGGGGGTGGGCGCCGGGCGTGAAGGCCAGTTCGTTCCAGCCCATCTGCGGCAGGCGCAGGCCGGGGGCCTCCATCAGCGTGATTTCACCTGCGATCCAGCCAAAGCCGGGGGTGACGCCATGCTCGCGCCCGCGTTCGGCCATGAGCTGCATGCCTACACATATGCCCAGGAACGGAACGCCGCCATCGGTTGCCGCAACAATCGCATCGCGCAGGCCGGGCCGGGCTGCAAGTCCTGCCGCGCAGTCGGCAAACGCACCCTGACCGGGCAGGACGATGCGGTCGGCCTGCAACACGGCCTGCGGGTCCGCCGTGATGGTGACGGTGGCGTCGATGCCGCTATCAGCCGCAGCCCGGGTCAGGGCGCGGGCGGCGGAGGCGAGGTTGCCGCCATTATAGTCGATCACCACAATGGACTGGGGGCGCGAGGATGCGGGCGCGGGCATGGTCTGCCTCATGATACGGGAGAAGGGGAGGGAACAGGCCGGTTCTGCTCCAGCCAGCGCACAAGGGCTGCGCTACGGTCTGGCGCGTACACGCCTGCGGCCGGGGCATAGCCGCGCAGTTGCAGTTCCCATTGCCGGATTTCCGGCGTGTTGAGGGCCAGCAGCAGGTGCAGGCCGCCCAGCATGGGCAGGGCGAAGGCCAGCGGCACGAACGCGGGCAGCAGGATGCTCACGCCGCCTGCCAGCAGCCCGCTGACGAGGCAGCCCCGCAGCAGCAATCCGCCCCAGCCGCACAGCAGCACCAGCCACGACATGCGGCATGCCACCATTACCGGCCAGGCCCGCCTTTCGGGCTGGCCCGCAGGCGGCAGCAGGGCGGAATAGAATGTCACAGGCTGCCCTTGGTGGAGGGGATGATGCCGCCCGCGCGCGGGTCCGGCTCGCTTGCGGTGCGCAGGGCGCGGGCCAGGGCCTTGAAGGCGGCCTCGGCAATATGGTGGCAGTTATGGCCCGCGCGCTGGATGACATGCAGCGTGACCAGCGCGCTCATGGCGAAGGCGCGGAAGAATTCCTCGAACAGTTCGGTGTCCATCTCCCCGATCTTGTCGCGCCCGAAGGTGACGGACCACGCCAGGAAGGGACGGCCGGAAATATCGACCACCGCCTCGCACAGCGCCTCATCAAGCGGCACGGTGGCGCTGCCGTAGCGGCGGATGCCCCGCTTGTCGCCAATCGCCTGCGCAAAGGCCTTGCCCAGGGCAATGCCCGTATCTTCCACCGTGTGGTGGTAGTCGATATGCAGGTCGCCTTTGGCAACAATGTCGAGATCGCACATGCTATGACGGCCAAGGGCTGTCAGCATGTGATCAAGGAAGCCGATCCCGGTGTCGATGCGGGTCTGGCCGGTACCATCGAGGGTGATGGTCACGGTAATGTCGGTCTCGCTGGTGGCGCGATGGACCGTGGCTGTGCGCGGGCTGTTCATGCTCCCCTTCTACAGAAGGCCGGGGCCGGAATCCATACCGATCCCGCCCGTGCCACGCCGCCCGGTCATGCGTATTGGCAGGGCCGGGCCGTTGCGGCATGGTGTCGCGCGCGTTGGCTTCCGGCCTGCTGCTGCGTGTCTTCATATCAAGGGAATGACCATATGACATCGCTCGATCTTCTCCTGTCACGGTTTTCCACCGATGCGCTGGCGGAACCGGCCCCCGCGGGTGACGTGCTCGAGGCCATCCTCTCCACCGCCATGCGCGCGCCCGATCACGGCAAGCTGCGCCCGTGGCGCTACGCCATCGTGCAGGGGGAGGCACGGGTGAAGCTGGCCGAGCGCGTGGTGGCCAGCATGAAGCGGCTTGACCCCGATGTGGCTCCCGCCAAGGTGGAAAAGCGCTTCTCGCGCATGTCCACCATGCCCATGACCATCGTGCTGGGCATGCACCTGCGGCCCGACAACAAGATTCCCCTGTTTGAGCAGGAACTGGCCGTGGGGGCTGCCGCCATGAACATTCTCAACGCCCTGCACGCCACGGGCTTTGGCGGCGTGTGGGTGAGCGGCGATGTGGCCCATGACCCGGAATTCGCCGCCGAGATGGGCTTCCCCGCGCCGCACAAGCTGGCCGGTTTCCTGTTTGTGGGCACCCCCACGGCGGAAGCGAAGGCCCCGAAGCGCCGCGCGGTTGATGACTATGTGGCCCGGTGGACTGGCGCGCCCGCTTCGTTTGGCGCGGATGCGTAACGCCTGAAGACCACACGGACAGGAACCCAGCCATGACCTATCATGATGTCACCATAATGGGCGGCGGCCCGGCAGGGCTTGCCGCCGCCCTGTCGCTTGAGGCCCGTGGCCTGTCCGTAGCCGTGCTCGAGCGCACGCCGCAGGCCCCCTGGGCGGAACCGGCCTTTGATGGGCGCGAGATCGCGCTGACCCATCATTCGGTTGCGGTGCTCAAGGAGCTTGGCGCGTGGCCCCATATCCCCGAGGTGGCCATCTCGCCGCTGCGTGAGGCCCGGGTCGAGACGGGGCGGGGCAACCATCCCCTCCAGTTCGACACACAGGGGCGGGGCGTGGATGCGCTGGGCTATCTTGTCTCCAACCACTGCATTCGCCACGGCTTATATATGGCGGCCAGCCAGCGCCCCGGCATCAGCCTGCTTGGGGGCACGGCCACCCGCCATATCCGCCGCATCGGGGAGGACATGGTGGTGGTGCATGAGGGGGGCGAGATCACGTCGCGCCTTGCCATCGGGGCCGATGGGCGTTTTTCCCAGATCAGGCGGTCGCAGCGCATCGGGGCGATTGTCCATGATTTCCGGCGCTCGATGCTGGTCTGCCGCATGGCGCATGAACTGCCGCATCATCATGTGGCCACCCAGTGGTTTGATGAGGGGCAGACCGTGGCGCTCCTGCCGGTCAATGGCGGGGCCTCGTCCATTGTCCTGACGCTGCCGTCTGAACAGATCGAGCGGCTGCGCACGCTTGAGCGTGATGCCTTCAATGCCGAGATCATGGAGCGCGTGGGCAGGCGACTGGGCAACATGCGGCTGGTCAGCACGCGGCACACCTATCCATTGCGGGGAGTCTATGCCCATCGTTTCGCGGCTCCCGGCTTCGCGCTGGTGGGCGATGCCGCCGTGGGCATGCACCCCATCACAGCCCATGGCTTCAACCTCGGCCTGAAAGGGCAGGAGGCACTGGCGCAGGAAGTGGCGGCAGGCATGGTGCGGGGCGAGCCCGTGGGCAGCCTGGGCGCGTTGCGGCGTTTCGAGCGGCGGCACCGGATGGAAACAGCCCCCTTGTTTGCCGCCACCAATGGAATCGCCACACTTTACACGCGTGATGAACCGGCTTTCCGCGTGCTCCGGCAGGCCGGACTCCGCGTGGCGGATGCGCTTTCACCGTTCAAGTCCGCGGTGACAAATATGCTCATGGACCGGAAAGCGGCGTCCTAGCGGGCTTTTTGGGCCAGTAGCGCCTACCGGGCGGGAACTTTTTTCACTGCCCGGCCATTTTTCTGATTGACGCTGGGGTGTGTGGGTCCTATATCCCCAATCACCGGCGGCGCTGAGGAAACTTCTTGAGCTTCTCCGGTAGATTTGCTAGGTTAC
>NZ_JARWSK010000009.1 GCF_031081985.1 Komagataeibacter xylinus
TGCCCCCGCAACCATATATACGTGTCTGATAAGACAACAGAAAAGCCACCCCATAAGGGTGGCTTTTTTTGTGCCCGAAATCTACCGTAGGAAACATATAGGAAACAGACGGAAAGGTAAGCCGGTGGGCACCGTCCGTCAAAAACCAGGCCTGAACGAGCTTGGCTGCCGGCCATCATTGATGCCAAATCTGACATGCACCTCGCAGCGCTGTCGATCCGACTGCGCGACGAGCGTGGCGTTCAGGCCGACATGGGAATGCTGTCGCGCTTATTTCAAGCCGAAGGGATCAGCTCCCAAAAAAGCGTAATGCCCTCCGGGCAGGATCGGCCTGACGTTGCGCGCAAGCGACGGACTCAGTATCGAAATGCATCGGCTCACTCATCAAATGCTTCTCCGCACAGGAATGCGCCGATAACCGCCAGAACTCAGCATATGCATCAATCTAATAATAGATCCTGCATATTGCTGCTACAGACCGGCTTCTCCCATAAAGACCGAGACAATCTTGCGATAGGTCCGTTGTATGAAGCTGGTGGCGGTGGCGTGTATGCGGACCATTCCCCTGATGCGCCGCCTGATTGGTGGCAGCGGCCCATCAGGCAGGATCATAACCTGATAAACCGCTTCCTCCGGCACGATCCTGTGGCTGGTCTCGTCCCGGTGTGCCTTGATATGCCCGCCATAAAGGGAGGCCTGTTCCAGCGCATCGATTTCAGGAACTGATGCTACCGAAATCGACTGTACATGCCCCGTAATCTGCTTGGCACCAGGGCTGTCGGCCATAAAACTGGCCTTTGCGCCGGACTGTATGAAGCTGATGTCCGTTTCATACACATATGCTTCAACGGCGGCGTGGTCTTCGGTTATGATTGAGCCAATATAATCATGCTGTTTCAATGTATCGCCAACATGGATTTCCGGTGGAACATCCACCAGCATGCCGTCAAAGGGCGCGGTGAGGGTCAACTGCCTTATCGCGGCTTCCGCCCGCAGGCGCTCGGCTGTTTCCTGCTCGATCCTGTCACGCGTATCATCAAGCGAGGCCGTATCTTCCACGCCAAACATCCGCTCCGACAATGTGGCTTCCAGCGTTGCCAGTCGTGCCATTGACACGGCACGGTCATGGTCAAGCTGGGGGGAGCGGAGTTCGGCCACGGTCTCGCCTGCCCGTACCAGGCTGCCTGTGGGCAGCAGGTGCACCACCTGTCCCGGGTCCTGCGTGTAAAGCATGCTCTGCCCTTGCGCCCGCAATACGGCAGGTGCGCGGACAGTGTGGCTCCATGGCAGTACAAGAAGGGCAATCAATATGGCAAACGCCGCACCGGTAACGTGCACGCGGCGGCTGCCGGGGGCATGCAGGGCCTGGCGTGCCCATTCCGCCAGCTCTCCCATGATGGGGCGTGCAACAAAGAACCAGATTTCAATGCCCATCAGAACCACGCCCAGCGCGGGAAAAACCGCATGATAGACAACCAGCGCAATGCCGGTGAACAGAAAGAAACGGTAAAGCCATGTGGCAAGGCTGTAGCCCACCAGCATGATGCCCCTGCGTGCGGGAAAGACCTCAGGTGGAGGCGTGTCCTTGCCAAACAGGAACCTGCGGGTGCGCCAGCGTGTCCATGCAAATGCACGTTCCTGCAGGTTGGGAATACCCATCAGGTCGGAGAGGATATAATACCCGTCAAACCGCATCAGCGGGCTGAGATTGACCGATAGGGTCAAAATCCATGTTGAACTGCTTAACGTGAACAGGCCATCACGCAGCGGCCCGTCGGGTACAATGCTCCAGATAATGGTGGCCAGCGTGGCCAGCATGATTTCGGCCACCATGCCGGCACAGTCGATCACCAGTCGGTCGCGTGCGCGGACCAGTCGCCATGCATCGGTGGTATCGGTCCATAAAACAGGGCACAGCACCAGAAAGGCCACCCCCATGGCGGGTACCCGGCAGCCAAAATGTCGTGCCGCAATGCCGTGGCCCAGTTCATGCACCATCTTGCTGCATGCCAGCGCCAGGGCAATGCCGATTGCGCCCTGCGGCGTGATGAGATGCATGAACCCCGCGGCGTAAAGGCTCCATTGCTGCACGACCAGAATGACCGCCAACACCACTGCCAGTGCCAGCCCGATGCAGAACCTGCGGGTAAAAAGCCAGTCCGTTAGCGGCACGCAGCGTTTAAGAACGGGATCGGGATTGCATAGCCGTACCCGTAGGAAAAGATAATGATGCAGGATCCATGACAGCAATGGCGGCTTGCGCGCCTGCCGGGCCAGCAAGGCGGTGTCTGCGCTGGTCTGCGCCGTAGTCAGTCCGGCCTGTTGCACGAAGGCGGCAAAGGCCATGACATCGGCTGACTGCGTATCAAACGTGGTCTGTTCACGCACAATGCGGGCAATGGTGTCCGGGTCAGCCAGGTCCCAGCGTTGCAGGATTTCCATTTCCATGCTGCCAAGGCGCACGTAACGGTGGCGGGCGGGGTCATAGAGGCTCCATGTTGGCGCGCCGGTTACGACGGGGCCCCGTAACAGTTCAAGGTCATCACGCAGGGCAGGCCAGAGGGCAGGGGCGCTCATGCGTCTTCTGCCGGGCCAGCTAGAAGGAAAGCCATTGTCGGACCACGCCCAGTGGTTTGCGCAAAGCCCAGAGCACCAGCATGTGCCGTGGGCCGTAGATGCGCGCAGTGCCGCGCAGGCCAAGGCGGATGTCGCTATCCAGATCGGCACGCAAGGTATAGGCCAGCGTGCCCGCAGGGGTCGATGTGCTGGCATAGGAGGTAAAGACCAGATGCCCCTCCGCCGGATGATTGGGGTGCACATTGTCAAAAAAACGTACGCGCGCATCGGGGGCGAAATGTGCGGCCTCGGTTGCGGGCAGGCGGATCTCGATCCGGCGCGACAGGGCGGGCGCAACCATGAGAATGCGCTCGCCAGCTTCCACCGGGCGGCCTATCCATTCGGAAGGGTCGTTATAAAGCGCCAGCCCGTCTATCGGGGCGGTCAGGGTGGCGCGATGCAGCAATTCGCTCTGGTAGCGCATCTGGGCCGCTTCCTCATCAATGCGGCCCTTGAGTTCACCCGCCTGCGCGCGGGCCTTGGCATCAAGCATGCCTGCCTGAATGGCTTCATCATACTGGGTGCGGGCCACTTCCAGCGCCTTGCGGGCAACAAGGTACTGGCTTTCAAGCTGGGCACGCTCCAGTTCCACGACCGGTGTACCGGCCTGCACGGCTGTATTGGGAGCGACATCAAGCTGGTGGACGATACCGGCAAAGGGCGCGCGCACGAAAGTGGGGGCAACCGGCACGACTTCAGCCGGAGCCAGAATCCATGAATGGACCGGGTAGCACGCCACCAGCACGGCAGCCGCCAGCATGGCGCCAATGCGCCTGCGCATTCGTGTATCGCGTGGCCTGGGCGGTTGGGAGGCGATAAGCTGCCGACTTTCCGCATATTCGCCGCCAATCATGCCCAGGGCCTGAATATCGGGCGGTGTCCATGCATCTGCCCGCGCGACAAGCAGCGTGCCCACCTGGCCATGCCGCCCCAGCAGCGGAATGAGCACGGCATGAGGGGCCATCCATTGCGCCCATTCATCGCGCAGCGTGGCCGGCAGGGTCGCGACATCAAGCACCCTGGCCTGCGCCTGTGGCGTAATGCTCTCGAACACGCGGCCCAGCCAGCGCACATAGGGGGCGGCAGAATCGAACACCGCCGTGCCGGAGATGGCGGCTATCCCCGCCTTGTCCGTGCGGTAAAGGGCGGCCTGCTGGTAGGGAAGGAGATTATGGCTTTCGTTGACCAGCACGAAATCCAGTTCATCAGGCGGGCAGGTCCGCAGGCGCTCGCACAGATGCACAAGGGCTGACAGCCGCAGCAATGCAGCCTGCCGGCCCTGCTGCAGGCGTGCGGGATCAGGCGGGGAGGAGGTCATGATCCGTCAGCCATCCGTTATCATTGACCGAACTGGGCTTCTCCCGTCATGCCCGGTAGCAGGTCAGGGGCGGGGCGGGTCAGTTTGCCATAGACCTTGATGGTCTTGCTGACAGGGTCCACCTTGCCCGAAATGCGGCTGACGGTTGCCGGGTAGGTGGCATCCGTCTCCAGTATATGAACCTTGAACGGCGTGCCGGGCTGCAGATGGCGCAGTTCCATGGATGAGACGATCATGGACAGTTCAAGCGAGGTATCATCCAGTATTTCCAGCATGGGGGTTCCGGCTGAAAGATACTGGTAATTATGCACCATGGTGTTGGAGACACGCCCGTCAAACGGAGCCTGGATCACGCACTGGGCCACAACGGCGTTGGCCATTTCCAGATCGGCATTGGCTGCCTGTTCATCGGCTGCCGCCGAGCGCAGGTCCGATACGCTCCATTGCCCGAGCGCCTTCATCTTGTTCTGCACATCAAGCAGGCCACGACGCTTGATGTATTCGGCATGGGCGTGGGCAAGGGTTGCCTTCTGCTGGCCGCAGCGGAACTCGGCAAGGACATCGCCCTTGTGAAAATGGTCACCGTCGCGCAAGGGAAATTTTTCAAGCTGGCCCGACATGCTGGCGCTGATCTGCGCACTCATGGGCGCGGTGACCTGTACGCTCGGGGCATGGACCGCCGTGCTGTCCGGCTCCGATGTGGGGGGCATATCAGGTTGCGCGACAGGTACCGTGGCGGTCGGTGTCGTGTCAGCGGGAGCGACCGGGCGTGCTGTCTGGGCCAGGACCGTGCCGGGTGCAAGGCCAAGCAACAGTGCCGAGATAAACGAATATATACGCATATATGCAACCGGCCTTCCGGAATAATAAGGCACCATGACCGCCCGGGGCGACGGGGCCTTAAACATTACTTATTAGTAATAATATTCAAAATGGCAGATCAGCCGGGTGTAGCGGCAGGCTGTGCCGTATCCGTCTGCGCGACAGGGGTGGAAGGCGGTGCAGCCTGCGGCACCGGCACCGCGACGGGTGCCGTGCTGTTGCCCGCATCCGGTTTCCTGACATTATCGGGCAGCGTCAGGTCAGGCAGGCGGCCGTTTTCCCACAGGGCAATGGAATGCTTGACCTGCGCCGTCAGGTGCTTGAGATCCTGAATATCGGCATTGGCAGGCACAAGATCCACGCCGATGGAAGCATACAGGTTGGCCAGCGCCTGATGTGTATGGGCAAGGCTGCGGCTGTATTCAAGCTGGCCGAGCAGGGCCGCCATCTGGTGGCGCACGCGATTGGCCTCGGACTGCGCGCCTGCGGCGGAGGCGGAGACGGCAAGCTGCTCCATCTGCAGGCTCACATCGTTGATCTGCCGCGAGGATTTGAGGAAATCCACCGCCGTGACGTATTTCTGCGCGCTCAGGTTGATCTGGGCCAGAATGGCGACACTCAGCGCCAGGCGACGCATTTCCGAGAGCTTGACATTGCCCTTGGCCACCGCGATGGCGCGCGGCCCCTGGATCATGTTGATCAGGTTGACGGTCGCCCGCACCCCGATCTGCCCCCAGATGTGGTGGTAAAGCAGCGCATTCGAATCAAAGTTGCCGTTCCCGATGGCGCCGATACCGGGCATCATCTTCAGGATTTCCTTATAGACATCCTGCCGGTCAACCTTCTGCTGGTACACTTCCATGCGCAGTTCGGGGCGCATGACCAGCCCCATGCGCTCCAGCGTGGGAATGTCGAGGTTGCCCAGTGGCTGCACGTCCTGCGGGTGGGTGGCGAGGTTGAGCTTTTCATCCTGCGGCACGTTGATGAGCGAGGCGAGCTGGATCTGCGCGCCAACCAGCTCATCCTTGATGCGCCGCATCTCACCCAAGATCTGGATGATGTTCTGCTGGTAATCAAGCAGCGTAAGGGGAGACTGCAGGTGCGCGTTGCCGGCATCCTGCGATGCCGCCAGCATGGTCTCCGCATCGTGGATGATGGGATCAAGGCGGGGCAGCATGACCTGGGCTGCGGCAGCCTCCCAGTAATTGGTGGTTACGGCCTTGACCAGATCATTGATGGCGCGCCTGCGGCGCTCGACGGCAATCAGGGCGCGGAAAGCCTGCTGGCGGGCGGAGAAATAGCTGATCCCCGCATCCATCGCGTTCCATGAAAAGCTGATATCGCCGCTGCCATGGCTGGGCATTTCGGAATAGGAATAATCCAGCGAGCGCTGGTTGCTGAATTCATCAATACTTTCAGCAGCATTGTTGTTGCTTCTGTCGGTATAGCCCGCATCGGCCGCAAGGTGCGGCAGCATCTGCATCAGGGCCAGATCAAGCTGCTTTTCCTGCTGGTTGATCTCAAGCTTGGCGACCTGTGAGTCATAGTTGAACTTGAGCGCGCGCGCGATGGCGGTGCCCAGTGTCAGTTCACCATCGAGCGGCAGGTAACGCGCCTCGATCGTGGCGTGATCGGCATCGGCACGTTTGATATGATCGGCCAGGGGCATGGGCTTGGGCCGCATGCCGCACCCTGCCAGCAGCATGACTGTCGAAAGCGCGGCGCAGGAGACCAGACGTATTTTACCACGGGTAAGCTGATGCGTCACAGGATTTACCATGAATTTCCGGGTTGTATTCAGGTCGTCAAGAAAAATTTCAACGCAAGATGGCGGGAACAGTATTATGGTTACCTGATCATATAGAACTGTATAGATCTATATATAGGTACGGCTTGGTAATTCCGCCTATTTTGCAGTTACTCTGCGCTCGATACCGGGCACGGCATGGTAGTTATGGGGCGCACACATTTTTGTCAACTTCATTCGTTGTAACACGAGAAAAAAAATTGTAGATGGAATGCGGGAATTGAAAATGCAGTCGTAGCGCCCTGCTGGGTGGAAATGATTCATCTCATGGAAACCATAACCTGGTATTCCTAAACAAATTGTTGATAAAAATGGTTTTTTCATGCGTCTGATTCTTGAGCAGAGATATCTCTTTGATGGCAGCGTGGCGCATGTCTCCCATCACCATGGGGCGGACAGGCACCATCACGAGAATCAGGGGGAAAATGCTCATGATGCCCCTGTTGTGGATGAAGCCGTCGGTTCCCTGCCGGATTTACCTGCAACCACTGGTACAGATAAGTCAGTGCATGATCGCAATGGTGGAAAAAAAGACAGTTTTACCGATATCGTCTTTGTAGATTCCCGGGTCAGCGACTGGCGCGAACTCACGGCCTCGCTTGGCAATAACGTGGGCGTGGTGGTGGTGGACAATACGCGTGATGGCATGTCCGTCGTCTCGCGCGTGCTGTCGCACCAGCACAACCTCAACAGTGTCAGCTTCCTCACCTACGGGCAGGCAGGCCAGATCGAGCTTGGCAGCACCACCATCAATGCCGCCACCCTCATGGCGGACAGCACGCAGGTGGCGCAGTGGGGCGATGCGCTGGGGGCGAAGGGGCAGATCCTGTTCTGGGGCTGCGATGTGGGGCAGGGGGCTGCCGGTCAGGCGCTGGTCGAGGACCTGCACACCCTGACCGGCGCGGGTGTCGCCGCCTCGACCGATGCCACGGGCCTTGGCGTGCTGGGGGGTGACTGGACACTGGAGCGCACGGCCGGGCTGGATGGCAATGCCGTGGATGCACCCTTCTCGGCTGCGGCCGAGGCCGGTTATGACAGCGTGCTCGACAGCCCGACGGCTACCGTCACCATTTCAAGCCCCACCGATACCAGCAACCTGCTGGGCAATACCTTTTCCCAGACCATCACCTTTTCCAACAATGCGTCCAATGGCGTGGGCTATGCGCCTTTTGTCGAGATATTCGCGCCAACCAACGCAACACAGGATACCCCGCTTACCTCTGTAACCTATCTGGGCCAGAGCCTGTCCGCCAAGGCTGTCACGCTGGTGGATGTCGATGGCAAGGTCGGAGCCTATAATCCCTACAGCAGCGGCACGGATGGCAAGCCGCAGTTTGTTACGGCGCCTGCGGGTTTCAAGGCGGGCGATACCATGTATGTGGTTTCCCTGCCGTTCGGCAGTTACACGCCCAAGCAGCCAACCCTCACCCTTACGGCCAGTTTTGCCAATAACACGACCGAGTCCGTCGATGCGCCTACAGGTACTGGCACCCCCATTACCATCGCTGCCGCCGGTGGTTACCAGTATGGCGCCGATGCGCTCAATGACCCCGGCACTGACCCGACCATCCAGGGGGCTGTCGCAACCAATACCGTTGCCCAGAACCTCGTGCAGGTGACCGCCGGTATCCTGACCTCGCCGCGTGGCGAGGATGAGGTGCCCACTGGCCCGGATTATCCCGCTACCTACGAGGTGACCGTCACCCCTGCCGAAGCAACGCAGGCCAACGCCATCAAGGACATGACGCTCAATGTCACCCTGCCTGACAGCGTCAATTACAACAACAGCCCCATTACCCTGACCGGGGCCGATGGCTCGACCATCAGCGGCACGGCCACCTATGTGCCGCCCGCTGATGGCTCAAAGGAAGGCGGATCGGTCAAGATTACGCTCGATAGCGTGGCCTACAGCGCAAATGCGCCCTACAAGATTGATATTCCGGTCTATGTGGGCCAGACGGATGCGGCCGGGAATTCAATCCTCAATGCTTCTGGCGGCATCACATCGCCCACCACCATTTCGGGTGCGACCATATCCTATACCGGCACCTGGACCCCGCCCGTGGCAGAGGGTCAGACCGCCACGCCCGTTGCGCTGGACCAGACGGTGGACACGGTCCCCACCACGTTCAACGCCAAGGCCTTCGCGGTGCAGGAGACGGATACGATCACGAATGCGGATGGCAGCGCCACCGGCCTGGCCGCCGGGCAGGTCATGCCCGGCGATACCATCACGCATGATATCCATATCGAGAATTCGGACTACTATTCCAGCACCGGCATGGTGGTCACCACCACGCTGAGCGATGGCCAGACCCTGAAGCCGGGCACCAGCCCCACCTTTACCTATACCGATGCCACCGGCACGTCCCATACCGTGCAACTGGGCAGCGCCTACTGGTCGGCCACGCCGGGCGATAACGGGCAGACCGTGGTGCAAATGAACATCGCCCAGTATCTGGCCGATAATAAGCTGCCAGCCATGGGGGCGGGCAAGCAGGGCACGATCAGCTATGCCAGCACGGTAAACGAGAACTATACGGCCACAAATACCCCGGTGACCGAAGGCGATACGATCAGCAGCAGCGTGAGTGTCAGCGCGCAGGCAACAGGTCCCGATGGCACCACCTCTCAGGTGCAGGATGGTTCAAGCAATACGCTTTCCGTGCCCGAGGGCACGACGGGGCTGAAGATCGTGGCCATCAATGGCGTTGCCGTGGATGACACGACTACGCCTGTCATCCATGCGGGTGACAAGGTGACTTACGAGGCAACCTATACCCTCCAGACCGGCACCTATACTGACCTCAACCTCTCGTCTTACCTGCCTCTGCCGCTTTATGACACGAGCAACCCCACGGGCACCGGTGATTCTGCTTTCACGGCTTCCGACAGCACGGACCCGACCCAACAGGCGGCTGGCACCTACAGCGTGGTGAGCGTGCCAAACGGTGTCGATCCGGGCAAGGTCACGGTCTCGACGCAGTCCGCGAATAACAGCATCAGCTTTGATATGGGCAACAGCAACACGCTTGCCACGAGTGATGCTGGCAAGCAGGTCGCCGTGCTGTTTACCCTCAATGCAACCTCAAGCCCCTTTGCCGATGGCCTGAGCCTGACCAGCCAGGAGCAGTCCACCCTGACCAATGGGCAGAATGCCCAGACCGCCCAGTCCACCCTGCAGTCGGTTACCGTTGCCGAGCCTGCGGCCGAGATCAAGACGGGCGTGGTATCAGTCATGAACGGCGCCAGTGCGGACAAATCCGTCACCTACACGCCCCAGACAACGGGTGAAGGGACGGATACCAATCCCACCACCACCTTCAACGCGGCGGGATCGGATGGGGGGGCCTATACATCGGTTCCCGCAGGTGGCGTGAGCGGCCTTGGCGCGGTCAATGACCTCAATGCCACGGGGGCCGAGGGCGGCGACACGGTGCGCATTGCCTCCACGGTGGAAAATACCGGCTCGGCCGGCATGTACGACCTGACGGTATCGGGCACCCTGCCTGCCGGGTTCTCTACGGCGAATGTAAAGAATTTCCAGATCACGCGCCCCGATGGCACGGTGGTCTATTCCTCGGCGGCGGATGCCACGACTGCGGCCAGCAGCTATTTCACCACCGGCGGCCTGACCATACCGGCCACCTCGGCCACCGCTGCAGTCCTGGCCAAGGGGCAGGACCTGACCATTACCTATGACCTGGCCCTGCCCACCGGCCAGAACCTGGGCGATACGCTGGTGGCCAGCGCAAACGTGGTGAACTTTGGCAACAGCCCCGGCGCGGTTGCGCAGGGCGACGGGTTCGTGACCAATGGCGTGCCGCTTGGCGGGCAGGCATCTGACCTGACCGACCCGGCAAGCATCACCCTGCAGACGCCCACCATCAGCAAGACCATCGGCCCCTCAAACCTGCCTGAAAATGATGGCGTGGATACAGCCACCTCCAGCGGCACCATTGTCAGCGGCGAGACGCGCACCACCACCATTACCGTAACCGTGCCCGAGGGTACGCTCAGCAATGGCGCGGGTGATGTGACGGTGGTGGAAACCCTGCCCGCTGGCATGGACTATGCCGGGGGCTTTACCGCTACCCTGACCGGCGCGACCGCATCAGGCGCCGATGCCAGCGGCAACCTGCCTGCGCCCACGGCGGTCAGGAACGCCGATGGCACCACCACCCTTACCTTTGACCTTGGCAAGACGGTCACCAATTCCAGTTCCACGCCCGGCACCATAACGCTGGCCTATAACGGCTATTATGGCGAGAACAATGCGCCAGCCAATGCCGCCACGATCACGTCATCGGCGGTGCTGAACTACAGCGCGCATGATGACACGAGCACCGTGGCCGAGCAGGCCGGCCCTGCCGACGTGACCGTAACCGAGCGCAAGCCCTCCCTGACCGAAACCATTACCGATGACACCAACGGCCAGCCGCTGTACAGCGGCCAGCAGGTCACCTATACCCTGAAGCTGAGCAACAATGGTGATGTCACGGCCTATGACGTCGATCATGCCATCACGCTGCCCTCGGATCTGAAGGACGTCACCATCACCGGCGGGGGGCAGACCATCACCGTCGCTGCCGGGCAGACATCCGTCGCCCTGTCCCAGCTTGCCTCTCTCGCCCCTACCGATGCCCCGGTCACCTACACCATTACCGGCACGGTCGCCTCCGACCTGCCTGCAGGCACGAAGCTTGCGGTAACGGACAACTACACCTGGCATTCGGCACCCAAGAGCAACGAATTCACACCGCCCTCGGGCACCCCGTCCGGGTCGGGGGGGGCGCCTGTTACACCGCAGGACGTGCCTGAAGCGTTCAAGGGCACGGTCAGCGACGCGCCAGCGGTTGGCAACTTCACTTCCGTGCTCGACATTGTTGGTGAAAGCAACGGCACCAGCAGCGGCATTTCCCCCACTAAGTCCGTTACGGCGGCCAATGCCGTGCCTGGCGACCAGGTGACCCTGCAGGGCGAGGTCTCGATCCCTGAAGGGCAGAACCAGGATGTGACGCTGACCCTCAAGGTGCCGGACAACGTGCAGCTTGACCCCACATCGCTGCGCCTGCTGCTGGCCAGCCCGAACGGGGAAGTCATATCATCCGGTTTTGGCAGTGCCACGCAGCTTGCGGAAGGGACAACATCGGCCGTGCAGGTGGACGGCAAGACCTTCACGCTTTCGAGTGCGGCGGAGGCCGCGCTCAACAGCAGTGGCGCGGCCATAACCGGCGTGACAACGGATTCCGCCGGCCAGACCGTGCTCACCATCAATCTCGGCACGGTCACCAACAACGATACGTCATCCGTTCCCAACTATGCCATCATCCAGGTGGCGGGCACGGTGCTCAATACCACGGCCAACAAGGATGGCACCGCCCTGAGCGAGAGCCTGACGGCCAGTACGTCACCAACGCCCACATCAACCACGTCCACCCCCGCATCCACCATCACCGAAACGGTCAGGGAACCCACCGTCTCGCTGGGCAAGGCGGTCACCGCGATCAACTACACTGATGATACCGTCACCTTTACCGATACCCTGACCAATACTGGCGATGCCACGGCCTATGATGTCGCCCTCAATGACCCGCTGGTGGCAGGGCAGGAAACCGTTGACGGCGCTGTCGTGGCTACGGGTGCAGGCACGGTGGACACCACGATCAATGCCAGCGGCAGCGTGGCGGCTGCCGATGCGAAAGGCGTGACCACCAACGGTCTGACACTGGCCGCCGGTGCCAGCGAGACCGTAACCTATACGGTCAAGCTGTCCGACCTGACGCAGGGGCTGGCGCAGACCACGACCAATGTAACGTGGGAATCACTGGCCGGAGCCACGCCCGCCACTTCAGGCGCAACGGACCAGAGCCGCGATGGCTCGGCCGGGCAGGATGGCAAGGCAGGCACCAACTCCGCCGATACCTATGAGCGCTCGGTCACGATGGGTCTTGGCACGCTGTCGGGCCAGATCTGGCAGGCGCTGGGCAATACGCCGGGCACTTATGACAGTACCATCGATACCGCGCTGAAGGGCGTAGGCGTTACGGTGACCGCGCGCGGGCAGGATGGCACCTATGCCACCGGCCTTGTGCAGACCGGCATTACGACCGATGCCAGCGGCGACTATGCAGCGCTTGTGCCGGTTTATGGCACGCCCACATCCTCCATTGCGGAAATTACCGTGCCGACCACGGGGGGCACGGATGGCGTGCCCGCCAGCGAGACGGAGGTCTACAACCATGATGGCGCGGTAACATCTGCCACGACCGCTGTCAGCCCCGATGCGGATTCAGCCAGTGGCATGAGCGCAACCCATGCCGACCTGGCTTATGAACTGCCCGATACCGCGCCCACCATAACAGGCTGGCAGGATACCACGCCCCACGTCACCACTACCGGCACCGCCACGGCAATTGGTGATGGCGGGATCACGGTGGATGACCACGAACTCGATACGCTGACCACGAAGGAAAGCGGCACCTACAGCTATGCCGGTACCATGCTGACGGTGCAGCGCTATGTTGATGGCAAGGCCGCCCCCTCGGGCACCGATAGCTTTGGCGCGACGGGCACCGACGTGAGCATGGCGGGCGGACAGGTGAGCGTGAACAACACCGTAATCGGCACCTATACCGACACGGGCGGCGTGCTGCAGTTCACGTTCAATGCCTCCGCCACCAAGACCAGCATCGCCACACTGGCGCAGGACCTGACCTATACCTACACGCCCACCGCGAGCGATCCGGCAACGCAGCTTGATGTCACGCTCGGAGCCACGTTCTCGGATGGCAATACCGACCTTGCGGGCCAGCAGGCCACCACGGGCGCACAGGGTACGGGGGGCGTGCAGACCAGCGCGCCCATGTTCACGCATGTGAGTGTTGGCGGCAGCACCTTTGCCACCACCTTTACCGAACCCAATGACACCCCGGCCGCGGCATCGGCAACCGCGCTTGGCTCCTATGTCTCGGTGGAGGATGCATCGGGCACGGGTGCGGGGTCGATCCAGAAAGTAACGGTGCAGATCGGTTCCGCCACGGCGGAGGACGTGCTGGCCGCCACCACGGCGGGCGGCATTACCGCGAGCCTCGACAGCGCAACTGGTACCCTGACCCTGACTGCGGGCACCGCTACCACGCTCAAGAACTGGCAGGCCACGCTGGCCAGCCTGAAATATTACGACAGTTCTGATACGCCCATCGAGGGCACGCGCAATGTGAGCATATCGGTTTATGAAAACGGGGCGAACACGCCCATCGTCACCAATGGCACCATTGCAGTTACGGCTGCCAATGACTCCCCGGTGCTTGATCCCTCGGTCCCGGTTTCCCTCAACGATGCGCAGGAGGACTCCGCGCCGCCGCAGGGCGCGGTGGGCACGGCAGTTTCGCAGCTTGTGGGCTATGCAGGGGCAACAGGTGGCGCAGGCAACGTGACCGACCCCGATGGCGCGGGCCTGACCGGCCAGGGTGCCGCAGGCGCCACGTCGCTGCCCGGCATTGCCATTACCAGCGCCGATACCACACACGGCACATGGTGGTACAGCACCGATAACGGCAAGACATGGACCGAATTCGCCGGCAGCGGTGCAAGCAATGCAGTTGGCAGTGGCAATGCCCTGCACCTGATCGATAACGGGCAGGCACGGGTCTATTTCCAGTCCACCGACCCGAACTGGAACGGCAAGGTCAATGATGCCCTGACCTTCCGCGCATGGGACCAGTTTGATGGCGCGGCCAATGGCAGCATTTCCGCCCTGCCTGCCACCGCAGGGCTGGGCACGGGCACCAACACGCCGGGTTCCGCCTATTCGGCAGCCACGGATAGCGTTGTGCTGATGGATGACAACGTGAACGACGCCCCGAACGTGGTGGCCGATAACACCACCCCCGGCGCAACCCCGGTCACGGGGGACCAGCCCGCCTCGTGGAAGGTGACGGAAGATACGCCGCAGGCCACAAGCGTGCAGGGGCTGTTTGGCAGCTACTTCTCCGACCAGACCGACCAGCAGCACAGTGCGACCAACCCCGATGGCTCCACAGCCAACACCATGGCGGGCGTGGCCGTGGTGGGTTACACGCCCTCGGCTGCGGGCACATGGTCGTATTCCACCGATGGCGGCAAGACATGGACGCAGCTTTCGGCCGCCGTCTCGACCACGAATGCCCTTGTGCTGTCCAAGGATGCGCAACTGCAGTTTACGCCTGCGGCCAACTATAACGGCCAGCCTGTCAGTGGCGATGACCTCAAGGTCGTGCTGATCGACAATTCGGGCGCCGCATCAGGCAGCCCGGCCCTTGTGGGAGCGAACGGGCAGGCCCTGACCACGGCTGATGGCACGTCGCTGACCGGTGCCGCGCTTGATTCGGGCACGATGGCGATAGCCGGGGCCGATGTCTCGACCCGTGGCGGGCAGACCGCGCTCAGCAAGGGCACGGTTGACCTGTCCACCACCGTGACGCCGGTCAATGACCCGCCGACAATGGCGGCTGGCCCTTCGGGTGGCGCCTACACGCTGCCTGATGTGACCTCCAACAGTGCTGACAGCGCCAATACGGGCACCACGGTTGCAGACCTGTACTCCAATGCCGTGCAGGATGGGTCCGATGCGCAGCAGGGCGCGGCCGATCCCACCGGGTCCACTGCCGACCATCTGGCCGGCGTGGCCATTACCGGCAACACGGCCAACCCCGCAACCGAGGGCACGTGGCAGTATTCCACCGATGGCGGCAAGACATGGACGGACGTGCCCGCCAATGTTTCAGGCAGCAATGCCGTGGTACTGGGCGACCAGGCCAAGGTGCGCTTTGACCCCGTGCCCAACTTTACCGGCACGCCGGGCGGGCTGACCACGCAGGTTGTCGAGACCTCGGCCGACGTGCCCCTGACCGGCACCAGCGATGGCGTTGCCACCAGCGTGACCGGGCAGGCGCTTGATGGCACCGCCACGGCCCTGACGGGCGTGAACATAACCCAGATGCAGCAGGACCACCCCAACGGGTCGGTCAGCACCAACAGCCAGCCGCTGGATGTCAAGGTTAATCCGGATGCGCACACGGCTGTAACCATTCCCCCGGGCACGGAAGACCAGCCGGGCACGAAGGAAACGGTCTCGCAACTGTTCACCACCACCGACCCCAATGGCGTGGGTGGCGTTGCCATTACCGGCAATGCCACGCCCGCCAGCGAAGGGACATGGATGTATTCCGTGCCCGGTGGCGCGGCGCAGGCGCTCCCGACCGATCTTTCTGCGACCAGCGCCGTGGTCCTGCCCAATGATGCGCAGGTCTGGTTCCAGCCTGCGCCCAACTTCAATGGCGACCCGTCCAACATCTCGTTTACGGCAACGGTGATCGATAATACGACCGCCACCGCCTTCACGGGGGCGGATGGCAGGGCCGTGGCGGGTAATGCCATAACCGGCGTGACCACAGGGGTTGATGTCAGCAACACCGGCGGGGGCACCGCGCTCGACGTGGTGCCGGTGCAGGTGAGCACCAGTGTGGCACCGGTCAACGACGCGCCGGTAGCCAGCGGCAGCGCCACACTGCCTTCGGCCGATACCAGCAACCAGCAGGTCAGGGGCGATAGCGTATCCTCCCTGTTCGGGCCAACGTTCTCCGATCAGACCGATCAGCAGCGCAGTGCCTCCAACCCCGATGGCTCGGTGGCCGACCATCTGCAGGGCGTTGCCATTGTGGGCAATACGGCCAACCCGGCAACGCAGGGCACATGGCAGTATTCAACCGATGGGGGCCGGACATGGCAGAATGTCAGCACCTCGGTTTCCACTACCGCCGCCCTTGTGCTGCCTGCCAGCGCGGAACTGCATTTTGCGCCCGTAACCGGCTTTACCGGCACGCCGGGCGGGCTGTCTGCCGCACTGGTCGAGACCAACAGCACGCTGGCCACGGGCACGGCGGCACAGGTGGCCGATGTCTCGGCGCTGATGGCTGATGAGACCAGCCATGTCTCGCAGACCACCGTGGCACTGAACACGAACGTGACACAGCAGGAGGGCAATCCCGCCCTTTCGGGTTCGACCCTCAACAATGACCTCAGTTCCTCCGACCTGCTCAAGACATCGGTGGAGGACGGGTTCGAGAACGAGTTCCAGCGTGGCTTTGGTGTTGCGCACCAGACATGGATACGCGGCACGTCGCTCTACCGGTTTGTGACAACCAACCAGCAATATGATGTTGATGTGCCTGCTGGCGCCTTCATCAGTTCGGATGGCACGGACCTCAACCTGACCATTACGGCACGCCAGGCCGGTGGCGCGCCGTTGCCGGACTGGGTCTCGTTCGATGCGGATCGCCGCTGCTTTTCCATGGTCGCGCCAGATGAGGCCACCGGTTCCATCGATCTGGCCCTTATTGGCCGCGATGAATATGGCCATGAGGCCGAAGTGGATGTGCATGTGGTGATCGGGCACGAACATCCCGCGTGGGAAATGGGTAACGATCCGTCCATTCCGCAGGCGGTGGAGCGCGCGATGCAGGTGGTGGAGCAGGACATGAACTGGCTTGCCTTCAATCCCGATTTCCATCGCGGCAGTCATCAGCCAGCCGAGGCAGTTCACGGCAAAAAGGGACTGCGGGCGCAGATGCGCCAGGTCGGTCAGAGAGCCGCATATGCGCGCAGCCGCGACCTGGTCAATCACTGATAGCCAGGTGGCGCGCATGGTTGGCAATGGAGCGCCAGATGCGAATGTACAATACAGCCTTTCCCGGTCATATCGCGACCGGGGCGGGCGCTTTTAAAAACGGTGTCCCCTGACGGGATGTATTGCCTGTTACTGGGGATGCTGCCTGAATTCTCATTCAACCCCCCACTCAAAATGGGGGGATTACCTGCTGACCCGCAGGGAGATGTGATCGCGCATTCAATGCAACAGCTTTATGAGCGCGATGGCCTCGACGTGCCCGTGCCAGATCAACATGGCGGGTGGTATTTTAAATAAACCCCTGTCAGTGCGCTCAGGCAAAACCGGATTTACAAATACATCCTGCAAGGATGTAAAAATGTCCTTGTATCGCCTGTGTTCAAAAAGACGATGTCTTCCGAAGTTTTTGGGAAAAAGCTTTACTAAAAACTTTTATCATTTCCCGCTCGGCTGACAGAAAAATCCAGCTCATAGGATGACTGATCGGCCGCGCGGCGCTGCCCGATGACATGAATGGCAGGATCTGGCGGCAGCAGGCAGTTCGCCAGCCATACCGTGTCGGGGCCATCACCCTGATTACGGTAGGCCAGATGATTGTCGCCCTGCCGCAGGCGGGCGGGCATTGTCAGCTCAAGATCAATGACGCCAGTGCCGCCCTGCATTGCTGCAAGGGAGGGAAACGTCACGGTCTGTACACGCAGGTGACCCGGCTGCCCATTGAGGGAAAGCGACAGGGTGTGCATGACGTGGGTCACATAAGCGTGCTGCTCGCTGACTGACAGGCTGCCATCACCGTTGCGGTCAATCTGGCCAATGAGCCCTGCCGCTACATCCACGCCCGGCGTAAGGCGCAGATGTAAGGCGATATGATCACGCGCAAGGCTGAATGTCGTGGCCTGCAGATATTCATCCAGCCGGTGCGCCTGAGCCGCAGCGGGCAGGGCCAGCAGGGCAATGGCCGCAAGACACGCCTGTCCGGCCCGGCTCATGGGTGGGTAAATCGGCTGCCATACCGATTGGTCGGGTCGCGGTAGACGGTGTGGACATGCAGTGTCGGGTCACCGCCAACGCCCTGGGGCGAAAATTCGATCAGCAGCCGCGGCCCCTGAATGCGGTAATACGAAGACCCATTGCGGTCTGGTTCATGGGTGGTCGGGCCACTCCAGGCAAACCATGTCTGGTCCAGCCCGGCCCTGATTTCCGCCAGGCGCGGGGCGGCATAGGTGTCGTTGATGATCCCGGCCCATTCGGCGATGATGTCCATCAAGGCCTGCTTTTGTCTGGCATTGAGCGCATCCCCCCTGATGCCTTCGGGCACGAGAGTTTCCCCGTCATGGCCCGGCCCCTGCACCAGATCCTCCACCTTGTAAGGCAGGATGGCCTGCTTGCGTTGCGTTTCATCGAGCGAGTCCAGCAGGGCGAAGGCCTTGTCGCTTTCGCCTGCCAGCACGCGCACCATCTGCCCATCGCGCTGGTAAAGCGCGGGCTGCGCGCCGGTCAGGGTGGGGGTCATGACGCCATGCGGGCCGTCAATGACCAGGTTCAGGCCCAGATGATGGCCCCCAAACTGCACCATCCACGGTCTGGTTTGGGAGGGTTCGCCAAAAATCGCAATGGTATAGACCGCCTCGCCCGACGCAAATTGCGTGCCGCTATCGGCAAGCGCCTGATCGGCGCCCATGATGTCGCGCACCTTCTGGTAGCCCTTCGCACTCAGCAGGGTCTGGAGCAGGTGCAGGGCGGCGCTGCGCTGTTGCGGGGTCAGGTGGCCCATCTGTACGCCGGGCCGCGGCACGTCGCTTACGGGAAAGTTGGACCAGATCGACTGCCCGTAACGCTCGCCCACAAAGCCGCCCGGCGGCCCCATGCCCGGACCCTGTTTCATGGGTGTGTTGGCCTGCGCACCGGTAACGGGCAGGGCGGGCTGGTCGGGCGCGCTGCGGCGGAAGCGGGCCAGCGTGCCTGCTTTCTGTGCTACGAAAGGAAACTGCACGTCCTTGCGCGCCTGCGGATCGAAGCTGTCGAGGAAAGACCGGGCGGCGTCCACCGCTGCACCCGTTTGGCTGGCGGGCTGGGCGTTTTGCGTGGCAGGCGGGGCGGAAGGCAATGGCGCGCCGTGCGCAAGGGCAGGCAATGCGGCCCAGAACAGGCCGCCTGCTATCCATGATCCAGTCTTCATCCTGTCCCCTGCGCTCCGTAAAGAAACCATCAAAAGTTTTTGGCGAAGCTTTTTCAAAAAGCTTCGGAAGAACACCACTTTTGGCAAAAAGGTGGCACCCGGAAACTCCTGTCCTGTTATCAAAGTGCCTGCCTCATGGCTGCACGACAAGAGGGCGGCCATGAAAACCCCCAGACCCGTCCCTTCCGCAAATCGAAGTCATTACCTGCGGGAAATGAGGGTTGTCCGCCACGTGTGTCTGAGGATCATGTGGCGCATGAACACTGTCGCTCCTGCACAGGCGGCGGGTGGGCCGGTTATCCATGCCGCGCCGCCACGGCCTTCCTATATTCCGCCTTTTGGCCTGCGCACGGTCATTGGCTGCCTTGGCATGCTGCTTGCCGTGCATGTGGCGGGGTTCAACGAGCATGTGACCGAGATCGGCCTGTCCGATATCCGCGGGGCCATGCATATCGGTCACGATGAGGGCACGTGGGTCATCGCCATCTACGAGGCGTTCAACATTGCCGCCATGGCCTTTACGCCGTGGTTCTACATGACGTTCTCGATCTACCGCTTTTCCATTTTCATGACGGCGGCGCTCGCCCTGTTTTCCATCCCGGCACCCTTCATGCCCGATGTCACATCGCTGTGCATCCTGCGGGCCTTCCAGGGGCTGGCGGGGGGCTGCCTGCCGCCGGTGCTCATGACCGTCATGCTCAAATACCTGCCGCCCCAGATCCGTGTGTTCGGCATCGGGGGGTACGCCATGAGTGCAACTTTCGGCCCCAATCTCGGCCTGCCGCTCGAGGCATTCTGGTTCGAGCATGTGGGCTGGCACTGGCTGTACTGGGAGATCATTCCCACCGCCGCCCTGGCCATCGCCATGATGGCCTATGGCCTACCGCGCGACCCGATGCATTTCGAGCGCTTCGAGAAATTCAACTGGCTTGGCATCCTTGTGGGGCTGCCCGCCATCTGCTCGCTGGTCATTGTGCTGTACCAGGGCGACCGGCTGGACTGGTTCCGCTCGCCTGTCATTACCGATCTCGCCTTCTGGGGCGGGGCGGCATTCATTGTGTTCGTCATCAACGAGGCCTACCACCCCAGCCCGTATTTCAGGATTCAGTACTGGCGCTCGCGCAACATCCAGGCCTCGCTTCTGTCGCTGGTGGGCATTCTGGCCATCTGCTCCATCATGGGCAACATTCCCGCCACCTACCTTGAGGCCGTGCGCGGCTACCGGCCCATCCAGGCGGCCCCGGTCGCGCTGGTGGTTGCCCTGCCGCAACTCATCATGCTGCCGCTCATCGCAGCCATCTGCAACAGCCGCAAGGTGGACTGCCGCTTCGTGCTGGCAGGCGGCATGCTGTGCCTTGCCGCCGCCGCATGGCTGGGCACATGGCTGACGGTGGACTGGGTGCGCGACAATTTCTACCTGATCCAGATCCTGCAGGTCTTTGGCCAGCCCATGACCGTCATCCCCACGCTCATGCTGGCCACCATGGCCATGGGGCCGGCCGATGGCCCGTTCATCTCTGGCATGGTCAACATGCTCAAGGGGCTGGCCAACGCCGTGGCCTTTGCCCTGTTTGGCGCGCTGTCCCGACGGCGCGAGCAGTACCATTCCACCATGCTGCTCGACCACCATGGCACGCATCAACTGGCCCTGCAGGGCATGGGCGATCCCATTGGCGGCCAGCTTGCCGCCACCTCGCCCGACAGCGCGCATGTGGCCCGCAACACGTTGCAGGTCTTCCATACCTACGTGCATGAGCAGGCGCTCGTGCTGGCGCTGAACGATATCTACTACATCCTGATCTGGGTCTGCCTGGGCTACGCGGTCATGAATCTCATCCTGCCGCGCCGCGTCTATCCACCGCAGGCCCCTTCACCCGATACTCCTGCCCGTTAATCCGGAATTACCGATCATGATTTACAAGAAACCGCTGCTTTACGCAGGCTGCGCCGCCGTCGTGCTGGCCCTTGTGGCCTGGGGGGGCACGCGCCTGGTCAATGGCGATGGCATCAACCAGTACACCAACGATGCTTACGTGACGGCGGACTTCCCCACCGTCGCACCCAAGGTGCCGGGCCGCATCGACCGGGTGATCGCGCAGGATAACGAGCAGGTGCATGCAGGCGAGGAACTCGCCCATATCGAGGATGACGACTACCGCGCCGCCCTTGAGGTGGCACGCGGCAACAGGCAGGCGGCACAGGGTGATGTGGCCAACCTTGAAGCCGAAATCGCGCGTCAGGATTCCGTCATAGCCCAAGCCCGCGCCGCCGTGCTGGCCGATCAGGCGGACCTGATGTTCGCGCGCCAGAATGCCACGCGGTACCGCAACCTGTCATCCGGAGGGGCGGGCACGATCGAGCAGAAACAGCATTCCGAGGCGCAGGAAAAGGAAGCCGAGGCCGCCATTGCCCGCGATCAGGCCGGGGTGGATGCGGCCATACGGCAGGTGGCCGTGCTGCAGGGCCAGCTTGAACGCGCGCGCGGCGTGCTGGTGCGCACGCAGGGCGATGAGAAGCAGGCCGAACTCAACCTGTCCTACTGCACCATTCCAGCCCCTATGGATGGCGTGGTGGGCGAGCGTGGCGTGCGCGTGGGTAACTATGTGCATCCGGGCACGGGCATTCTGGCCGTGGTGCCCGTGCATGCGGCCTACGTGCTGGCCAATTTTCAGGAAACGCAACTGACAAAGGTGCAGACCGGCCAGCGCGCGACCATCTGGGTCGATACGTTTCCCGGCCATCCGCTCAAGGCGCATGTTGACTCACTTGCGCCCGCCACGGGTGTTGCGTTTGCGCCCATCCAGCCCGATAACGCCACCGGCAACTTCACCAAGGTGGTGCAGCGCATTCCGGTCAAGCTGACCTTTGATCCTGGCCAGCCACTGGCCGACAGGGTGCGCGTTGGGATGTCGGTTGAAGCCAGTATCGATACGTCTTCCGCCCCCGAAGGCCCGCATGCCAATGATGCCCGTTATGTCTGGCAGTAAGGCCATGAAGCGCTTCCTTCTTGCAGGGCTTTCGGCGCTTGTGGTGGCAGGCTGCACGGTCGGCCCCAACTACCACAAGCCCCAGGTCAAGGCGCCTGCGCAGTGGCGCACGACCCAGCCACCGGCGGAAAGTCAGGTCACCATGGCCACGACCGACCCGCAGTGGTGGACGCTGTTCAACGATCCCATCCTGACCCGGCTGGAGAACGAGGTAGCCAGCGCCAACCTTGACCTCAAGGCTGCCAGCCTGCGGCTGATGCAGAGTGTGGCCGAGCGGCGCATTGCCAGCGCCGCCCAACTGCCGCATGCCGAGGCCAATGCCTCCTACGGGCGCGAGCGGGCCTCCACCAATGGCGTGCTGGGGCTGCTGGGCACCATGGAGCGCGAGGGCACGGGCTCGGTGGCCTCGGGCACGCAGGGTTTTGGCCCCACGGCGCTGCCCGGCAGCGTGGGCAACCCATCCTTCAACCTGCCGCAATATGGCATGAACGCCTCGTGGGAGGTGGATTTGTGGGGGCATGTGCGCAGGCAGGTGGAAGCCGCGACGGCGGCCATGCACGCCACCGAGGAAATGCGGCGTGACACGCTGGTCTCGCTCATGGCCGAGACCGCGCAGGACTATATCGACCTGCGCGCCACACAGGTGCAGCTTGGCATTCTTGAACACAACATCGCGGTGGCTGATAACAGCGTGCGGCTGACCACCCTGCGCTTTGAGCAGGGGGCCGCAACCCGACTGGACGTGGCGGAGGCGACCGGCCAGCTCCATACCTTCACCTCCCGCCTCGCCCCGCTCCGGGCGCAGGTCACGCACCGGCTCAATGCGCTGAGCTTTCTCGTGGCGCGCGAACCCGGCGCGCTCGATGCCGAACTCGGGCCGCCGGGCCTCATTCCCGTCGTGCCCGCCACCATTCCCGTGGGGCTGCCCTCCCAGCTTGCCGAGCGCAGGCCCGATATCCGCATGGCCGCCGACCGGCTGCATGCGGCCACGGCCAGTATCGGGGTGGCAATTGCCGATTTCTTCCCCCGCGTCACCCTTTCGGGCAGCCTTGACGTGCAGGCCCTGCAGTTCAGCGGGCTGGGGTCATGGGCCTCGCGCCAGTATGGCTTTGGCCCTACGGCAACACTGCCCATCTTTGAAGGGGGCCGCCTGACCGGGCAGTTGCACCTGCGCCGCGCCCAGCAGAAGGAGGCGGCCACCATGTTCCAGCGCACGGTGCTCAAGGCGTGGCAGGAGATTGATGACGCCATGGCCGATTTCACCGCAGCCCAGCGCCGCCGCGATGAACTGGTCGAAGCCGTGCACGAGAACGAAATCGCGGTGGATACCGCCAGGGCGCAGTACGTGCAGGGATCATCCGATTTTCTCAACGTGCTGACGTTGCAGAACGCGCTTTTGTCCTCACAGAGCACGGAAGCGGATGCCACCGCCCATGTGGCGCTGTCGGTGACCAATCTGTACCGCGCGGTTGGCGGCGGGTGGGAGAACCTCTACCCTGAAAAACAGAAGAAGACCCGCAAGCATGGCTGAGGGATTATCTGAAGCGTTAGCACAGAAAATATTCAGCAATCATAAGGAAGTTTTTGGTGAAGCTTTTTTTAAAAAGCTTCGGGGAACGCCGCCTTTTTGAAAAAAGGCGGTACCCAAAAACTTTTATTATTTTTTATCAAATGAGTTGTTTTAAAACAGTCTCTAAGGGGCGCACATGATCACGATCCGGCACGCAGCCAGCCTTGGCACGGCCCATGATGGCGGGCAGGTGCTGCGCTGCCATTTTGCCTTTGCCGATTATGCCGATCCGACGCATGGTCATGAGGGCCGCCTGCGCGCGGTCAATGCCTGCACGCTGCCTGCGGGCGCGGCCTACCGCATTGGCCCCGAAGCAGCAGTAGATATCGTGACATGGGTGGCAGACGGCACGCTGGCGACAGACATGGCGGGCTTTGAACCTGATGCGCTCGGCACGGGCGGGCTGCATCTGGCCAGCACCGGCAGCGGCTGTGCGCAAATGGCATGGCGCGCGGGCGGGCAGGGGGCCAGCTTCATCCAGTTCTGGTTCCTCGCTGACACGCAGGGCATGGTCCCTGCGCAGGAGATGCGCCCGGCCTTGCCGGAACTCGAAGATGGCGGCTTTCGCATCCTTGCCTCGGGCTTCCCAGAGGATGACCCCGAGGAAGGCGAAAGCGTGGATGATGGCGCTCCCGTTACGCTGACCTCACGGGCGCGCCTGCTGCATGCGGCCCTTCCGGCAGGGGAGGGGGCGGCTTACGGCACCGCGCCGGGGCGGGTGCTCTACCTGCTCGTGGTATCGGGTGCCGTGCGGATCGGCACGCAGGGGCTGCATGCGGGCGATGCAGCAGCCATCAGCGAACTGACCGACATTACGGTCACGGCTGATGAAGCCGCCGTGGTGCTGCTTGCGGATGTCGCGGCCTGAGGCCTGAACAGCGTTTATGGCGTGCTGGCCAGTATGTAATGAAAGTCCACATCCGCTTCATAATAATCGGTTTTGAGGCGCGGGTTGGTTGGCAGATGTGCGTTCTTGGCGACCGTGATGCATGATATGCTATCCAGATGATAAAAGCCGCTCGTTCTGGTCAGCCGGTAGCGTGTCACTACGCCATCGCTATTGCGCACAACGACATGGACGGAAGCGATACCCTGTTCCCCAAACCTGAAAGATTCTTCAGGGTAATATCTGAACTTGTAAATCGCATTGCCGATTTTACGGTTGAAAGCGGGACCATAAGGCGAGGTCACGGTGACCTGTATATTATCTGTCGGGTTACCTGCGATGGCAGTGCGCGGAAGGCTGGCCCAGCCAGTCACGGCCAGGAGCAACGCGGCGGCGATAGGGTGATTGGGCTTCATTGTGTCCTGTGTGGCATCTGATTTAAAACTATATGGTACATTTAACCTGTTTCTGGCCCGCTGTCTGCCCGGTCGTGGCGGTCTGGCAATACTCTTGACAGGTGCAGTGAAAAAGCGTCTGGCTTGTTGCAGTTGAGGTCCGGCGCATGCGCCGTGGCCCGTAGGCGTTAACGTGAAACAACGCACAGAAACTGACAGCAGACATGCTGGCGGGCTGTGCGTGTGTGTGTATCCACCCTCACCGGTCTGCTGGCATGATGAGGAGAGACACGCATGACGATCCTTCCCCCCATTGCCCACCCTGATGGCGCGCCGGTGATCGAGCGCGTGCGGCACGAACTGCGCCGCCGCCGCCTGTGGGTTGCGGGCACCGAGCGCCTGAGCCCGCATATGATCCGGGTCACGCTTTCAGGCCCGGAACTGGCCGGGTTCACCAGCCCCGCGCCGGATGATCATATCAGGATTTTCCTGCCTGACCATGCGGGGGAACTGACGCGACGCGACTACACGCCGCGGCATTACGATGCGGCGGCGGGCACGCTGGTGCTGGATTTCGTCAACCATGAAGGCGGCCCCGCCGCCGCATGGGCGCGGGCGGCAAAGCCCGGTGATGTGCTGGAGATTGGCGGCCCGCGTGGCTCGCGCATCATCCGGGGCAGGATCGACCACTGGCTGCTCATTGGCGATGAGACGGCGCTGCCCGCCATTGGCCGACGCGTGGAGGCCCTGCCCGCCGAGGCGCTGGTCACCACGATCATTGCCGTGCCCGGCCCGGAAGATGAGCAGGTCTTTACGTCATGCGCCGCCCATGCCGCCCATTGGGTGCACCGCCCGCTGGCCGAGGCGGCGCAGGCGCACGGCCTGCTGGCGGTATTGCGGCAGGTTCCCCTTGTCAGGCGGAGTTTCGTGTGGGTCGGGGCCGAGGCAGGCGTGGCGCGTGCCGTGCGGCAGTGCCTGATTGCGGAAAAGAAGGTGCCTGCCGCGTGGATCAGGGCCGCGGGCTACTGGGTAAAGGGGCAGGCGGACGCGGCCATCAGCGATGTGGGCGCAGAAGAATAAAAACATATCTAGATATATCTTGACATACGATATATCGGGAATTATATCGGACTCATGAAACACGCAAACAGACACGCAGGCGGTCGTCACCGCCATGTTTTCTCCCCCGAAGGGCTGGCGCAGGGCGCAGGCCGCCATGGCGGGCGCGGCGAAGGTCGTGAGGGCCGTGAGGGTCGCGAAGGCCGGGGCCATCATGGTCGCGGCGGCCACGGCGGAGGCCATCGGGGCGGCCCGCGCAACCGGCTGTTCGATTATGGCGAGATGCGCCTGCTGGTGCTCAGCCTGATCGCTGAAAAACCGACCTATGGTTATGAACTGATCAAGACCATCGAGGAAAAATTCGGTGGCAGCTACACGCCCAGCCCCGGCGTGATCTACCCCACGCTCACCTGGCTTGATGAAGCGGGCTACATCCGCCCCGGCGCGGAAGAAGGCCGCAAGAACTACCACATCACCCCCGAAGGCGAGGCGTTCGTTGCCGCAAACCGCGCGGCGCTGGAGGCGATCCTTGCCCGCGCGGCAACGGCCGGGCCGCAGGGGCGTGGCGGTGGCCGCAATGCGCCGGTGCCCGTCATGCGGGCTATGGAAAACCTCAAGACAGCCCTGCGCCTGCGGTTGCGCAACGGCGGCCTTGACCCGCAGGCCGAGGAAAAGATCGCTTCCCTGCTTGATGAAACCGCCCGCGCGCTGGGCCAGGCCTGAAGCGCGCCCTTTCGGGCCCTGAAGGAGGACGGGCAGGGATGACAGGATCAGCCGGTTCTTGACCTCTGCCATGCGCCCCCTCGGGCCGGAGACGGGGCCGTTCCTGAACATCCTGGCGCGCATCCTCGCGCGCCCGACCATTCGTGAACTGGGCACGTTGTTTGGTTATTCCGCCCTGTGGCTGGCCGAGGCCGCGCGGGGCTTCTGTAGCATATGGAATATCTTCGCGATTATATGATAGGGTACCTAAAATAAAGCTTTTATAACGCTGCTGATACAGGACTGTGTGTTTTGAACCGCGACCTTATGGATAACAGCACCCTCGACACGCTTGAGGCCATGCTCCGCACGCGCACCATCGAGGAACTGGCCCAGCAGTTCCAGAAAGCTGTCGGCGCCATAGGAGAGTTTTATTGCCTGCTCGCGAACGTGAACAAATTCCAGCCTGGCGCCATACGGCCGACCCTGTCCAGCTACCCCAAGGAATGGATTACCCATTACATCGGTAACAATTACGGGAAGGTTGACCCGCTTTTGCCCCGTGCGATGCAGACCACGGTCGGGTTTGAATGGAACACCTGCGATGCCATGATGAACAAGAAGGAATGGGCTTTGGCCGCCGATATTTACGAAATCGGCGTGCAGGATGGTTTTGTCCTGCCCATTCATGGTCCGGGTGCATCGGTTTTCTTTGCCAGTTTTGGCCAGGCCGGGCGCACGATGCCCCTGCGCACGCAGATAGCCCTGTCAATGCTGACCATGCAGTACCATCAGCGTTACCAGCAGTTGATGGCACCAAAGGTGATCCAGCCCGATATCCTGACCACGCGCGAGCGCGAATGCCTGGCCTGGGTGGCCAATGGGCGCACCACATCCGAGGTGGCGGATATACTGAACGTGAATGACAACACGATCAAATTCCACCTCAAGAACGCGCAGCGCAAGCTGGAATGCACCAATCGTGTCACCACGGTCATCAAGGCGCTGTCACTGGGTCTGATCAGCATATAGCGCGCCTGGGGCTGGCAGGGACCGGCGGTGTCGTGCCTGAGTCACTTCCGGTGTCAGTCAAGATAATAATCAATGTAATGATAAAGGTTTTTGGGTACCGCCTTTTTTCAAAAAGGCGGTACCCGGAACTTTTATTTTTAATCATATGATAAAGGTGTATATTTATGAACTATAATAATTATAAAAATATACAAATGGATATTTGTAATAAATTCCACGCACCTTACCTGGATTGCGGGTGGGATCTGAAACTGGGCATTGCCCGCAATGTGCAAACCGGCCTGCTGCCGGTCAATGGACTACGCCTTCAGCCTGAAAACGGCACGAGCGGGTGGTACATATGGGCGGGCGAGGAGATGTCGCAGGATGATGATTTCTTCGTGCCGCTGCACACGCACCACATCCTGCACTGGTGCAAAATGGTTGTTCCCTATCTTGGCCTGGCGCCGGGATGGACGTTTCTGGTTACGCCAGATTATGAAAACGTATGGGATAATGAGGCTTTGAGAAAATCAGCTAATACAAACACTGATGAAGTATAAAAGCTTCAAAAGATCATCGCCTTTTTGACAAAGGGCGAGATACCGAAACGTTTATTCTTTTTCAACTCCGCTCCACGCCGTCAGGCAGGGATCAAACCGCCAGCCTGCGGGCGAGGCCGCAAGGTGCCGGGCCAGATCGTTACGTGCCTGCCGCGATGAACTGATCAGGGGCAGGGATGCCGGGGGGATGGGGGTCACGGGCACGAAACGGCACGGGCCAAAGGGCAGGTCAATCTGTGCAGGGCGGTCCGCAACGGGCATGCCGAGCAGCACGCCCACATTATTGTTCTCGTCCTGCCAGCCTGCCGCAAGCGGCTGTGGCATCGGAACCGTCAGTGAAATGACACCATACTGTGCCAGCATTTCAGCAATCGTGCCGAAATGGGCCACGTTCTGGGCCACGTTTTCAATCAGCCTGAATTCCGCGCTGTGCTGGATCTGGTCAAAGGGCCATGAGCTCGGCGCCCATGATTTCAAGATAGACCTCAAGGCCAAAACCGCTGGTATCGGTCATGTCGGTACCCACAAACGGGTCTGACAGTCCATCCGATGCCACGATCAGGCTGCCTGCCGTGCGGATGACACGATACGCCTGCCGTGTATTGGGCCACGCTGGCGCGCCGGAGAACATGGGGTTGATCATGTAGCTGATCACATCATCATCAACCGCGCCGATTGTTTTCCAGTAAGCCTGCACGCGATCCTGCCCAGCGGCAATACGCGGATCGTTTTCAGCAATGATCATCGTGTAAAACGGCCTCCGGCAATATATTGTTCATTATGGTATAATATTGTCAGGGCAGATAAAAATGACAGGGACAGTGCGGGTGATGGTGCCCTGACAGCACGCATGCAGGGCAGGCGCATCGCGCGTTGTCAGGGCCGGGCAGAGGCGGGGTGGGTTACAACGGCAGCAGGCACGGGCTTGTGGGCCATGCGGTGCTGGAAATGGATGGCAAGACCCACCAGCCCCAGCCCGATCAGGGCAAAACACGCTGACAGCACCGGCAGCCCGGCATAGGACCAGCGGGTCACCACCATATGGCTGCCCGCCCACGCGCCGATGGCGTTGCCGAAGTTGAAGGAACTCTGGTTCATCGCTGCCGCGATATTGGGGGCGGAGCCTGCGCACGCCACCACATAGGTCTGGAGCGGCGCCATGGGCGCATAGATGAACACCCCCCACGCGAACAGCAGCGCAAGGCAGCTCCAGCTCATGAGGCTGCCCGGCACAAGCAGCAGTTGCACCACCGCCACCGCCGCCATCAGCCCCGCGCAGGAGGGCAGCATCTTCCAGTCAGCCAGCCGGCCGCCCAGCAGGTTGCCCAGGCACAGCCCGCCCCCGATCATGAGCAGCACGGCATCGATCGCATGCATGCCCAGCCCCGTGCGCACCTGCAGAAAGGGCGAGATATAGGTAAACAGCGTGAACATGCTGGCTGACGTGCACATGGAAACCAGCATCATGGTCACCACCAGTGGGTGCAACATGGCCCGGAACTGGGCAGTCAGGGGAATGGTGGCCCCACCTGCCCTGTCACGCGGAATGCACAGCCACATCGCGCCCCATGCCACCACGCCTATCGCGCAGATCAGCCAGAATGCCATGCGCCATGAGGTAAGCTGCGCCACCACGGTGCCCATTGGCACGCCCAGGATCATGGCCAGCGTCAGCCCGATATAGACGAGCGAGAGCGCTTCGGCACGTTTTTGCGGTGGCACGATCTGGCACGCCATGATGGAGGCCGCGCCATAAAAGGTGCCATGCGAGAACGATGTCAGCACGCGCGCCAACATCAGGCTCCAGTAACCCGGCGCGAGCGCGCTGCATGCATTGCCCGCAACAAAGATGCCCATGGTCAGCAGCAGCGTGTCGCGCCGCGAGAGGCTGTTGGTCAGGATGGCCACCACGGGGGAGGCGATCGTGACCCCGATGGCATAGCCCGAGACCAGCAGCCCCGCCTGCGCGATGGAGACATGCAGCCCCCCCGAGAGTTGCGGCAGAAGCCCCATGACGATGGTTTCCGTCGTGCCAAGGCCAAAGGCCCCGATGGCAAGGGCGAGCAACGCTATGGGCAAGAGACATGTCCTTGAACGGGCGGCGCATAATATGCGTCGGTAAAAAGGCGAATATGCCAGAGTATGATATTTTATATTGTAGAAAATGACTATGTAATGACAATATATTTTATGCGTATACATGATATTTTATGCGTGTATGCAATTTTATACATATATCTTATTGCGTGGTGGAGGAGGCGCCCTTACAGGCCACTCAGATCGTGCATGATCCGCACCATCTCCTGCATGGGGCCGGGATCGCTGGTCTGGATCTGCCCGTGATAGGCGATGCACAATTCTTCAGGGTATCCGAAAACATGAACATGGACCCGGTTTTCCGGTGGGGCAAAGGTTGGCTGCAGGTGCAGGATCTCCTGTACGCCAGGACCTGCCACCGGCATGAAAGCGGCTATGGAGCCGTGAAAGAAGGTTGCGGACCCTATGGTGTTCTCGCCGCTGTCCTGCCGCTCAAATACTTTCTGGATATCATGGGCGGAGACCTGTGTTACGAAGGCATGGCTGTGCAGGTTGTCGCCGCCGCCTGTGCCCTCGGCAATTCCGATGACCTGGTTGTGCTCATTGAGCAGCGCCGCGCCGGAGACGCCCGGCATCAGGGCGCCAGGATCGGTAAACCACGCGTACATGATACCCCTGTAGAGCCGCGGCGCGACATCAACGCCGCTGATCTGGTCATACGCGGGCGTGCGTGGCTGCATGTCGAGCAGGACCGCGTTATCGCCCGGCTCGCCGCGCACGGCGGAGTCAGGCTCCTGCGCCAGGCGGCTTTCTGAAAGGATGGTGGCCGGCGTCTGCCGTGCTTCGCCAAGTATGTTGCCAAACCGGTCAAGAACATAAATTCTGCGATGCTTGCGTAGGGCATGCTGTGTTACGTGCCGTATTGTCAGGATGCGGTTATGCCCTTGGGGCGTGCGGCTGTTGCGCAGGACAATGCCCGATCCACTGACGTCGTTCCTGTTACCGGGGGTGGACACGTAAAGGTACAGGGTGGCTTCAAGCGCCACGCGCTCGCTTTCGGGCACGCGCTGCCCGTCAAAGCATGAATGTTCCGCCACGATATCCGGCCCGCTCTGATGTGCCATGTCCCTGTGGGAAATGACAAACGGGCCAAGTTTGTGCGCAACGGTCACGATCACGTAGTATGCGATGATGATGATAAAAGGCAGCCAATGCCATCGTTTGCGTAAAAAGCGCAGGATCATGTCAGGTCAGTGCGGCAGGCAGGCAACATGATGCCTGTCCTGTCATGCGGGCGGGATTTCGACCGCATGGTATGATGCCGTGCCGCCGAGCCGCTTATTCCCCCACAACCCATTCCACGTTGCCCTCTGCCTGCCCATCACCCAGATGCGGGCACAGGGCTGCGAGAATGGCCTGTGCCTCATCCTCGAAGCGGAAAGGCGGGTTGGCGATGAGCAGACCGCTGCCGTTGAGGCGGGTCGGGTCGAGCGGAGGGCGCAGGGTCAGTTCAACCGCCAGCAGCTTGCGCTGGCCCGCATCCTTCAGCCCGTTCATGAAGGCCCGCACCGGCGCGCGGTGCTTGATGGGATACCACGCCGCCACGATCCCGGCGGGGAAACGCCTGCGTGCGGTCATGATGGCCTGGGCCAGGCGGGCAAATTCATCCCTGTCCTCAAAAGGCGGGTCCATCAGCACCAGCCCGCGCTTTGCCTGCCGGGGCGGCAGCAGCGCGGTAATGGCCCCGTAGCCATCGCGGCCATGCACCGCTACCTGTGGGTTATGGCGAAACAGCCGCCGCAGGTCGTGCTGGTCCTCGGGGTGGTGTTCGCAACAGGTCAGCGCATCATCGGGGCGCAGCAGGCGGGCGATGATTTCGGGCGAGCCGGGATAGAACAGCCGCCCCTCATGTGCGCGCATCACGTCGCGCACGATGTCCAGCCAGGGGCCAAGGGCGGCCTGTTGCGCAACGCTCAGCGGGGCTTCGAGCAGGCGGCCGATGCCCTCGCGCCACTCGCCCGTGGCCTGGGCCTGCGGGCCGGACAGGTCATACAGGCCGATACCGGCATGCGTATCGAGCACGGAAAAAGCCGAGGGCTTGCGGCACAGTGCCTTGATCAGGGCCACAAGCAGGGCGTGTTTCATGACATCGGCGAAGTTGCCGGCATGATAGCTGTGTCTATAATTCAAGTCCGTCCTGCCAAGATGCGTTCACGGGCCGGGGCCCGTGTCGCGGCAAGCGTTATCGTGCTTTTGGCATGGCTGTCCATCCCGGCCCGAGCCGGGCGTGGCCTAGCGCAGGAAGAAAGCCACCAGCGCCCACAGGGGCAGGGCCATGAGCAGGCTGAAGAAAATGCCACTCGCGGCGGAATACCGGCGGCGGGCAGGGGCAGTCACTTGCTGCGCAGCAGGCTGGGAAACCGTCTGTGTCAGGGCGATACCATCAAACGACATGCGCTTAGGGCCTTAGAAACTGAAGGAAAGGGGAAAAAGCACCCCCAATTGTGGAGCAACACCACAATCCTGCCTTAAAAATAACACGATCTGCTGTCAATCACTTTTAATTAAACTGCCACCATTGTCGCTGCCTGCACCTGTGCAGGAGACTGTAAAATCTCGCATTAACAGACACTTCCATAAAAGCTGCGGGTTCCCCGCCTGCCTGGTGGCCGCCCGCGCAGTCTGGCTTTTTGTGCCATGGGGCGCGCACCCTTATCCCGAAATGCATCTGTTCGGCCACGATTCCCGCCCAGCGTGCTTGTGGCCTGCAGCCGGGGTTCCGCCTGCCGCAGGACTGCGCGTTGCGGCGGGACAATGGCCTGATCGGGTCAAGCCGGTGCGCGACGGCAGGTATCATCCAGCCATGACATTTTACGGGCGGCCGCATGCTTTCTTTTGCTGCCTGCATGGGCGCGCCCTATATTTCATCATGTCAGGAGCGACAAAGCAACGCGATTACCCTGACATCGCAAGTATAATGGCATAATTCATGCATTATACAGAACAGATACCTGCATATAAATAGATCAGGGCCGTCATCGTGCCCTGTCGAGAGGATCAGATCATGGTTTCCTCCAATGCACGCCTTCCGTCCGCCTGGACCATCGCCGATGCACTGAAAGTGCATGCCGATGACCCCACCACCACCATGCCCGTCATTGCCCAGGATTTTCCTGTTATTGATGATGCCCTGTGGCAGTGGGACACGGGCGCCTTGCGCCGCATCACCGGCGAGACAGTGACCTTCAAGGGCTGGTACGTCATGTGGTCACTCGTGGCCGAACGCGCCGCAACAGGTGATGATGCGGCTGGCTGGCACAACCGCAACGCCTTCGCCTTTATTGGCTATTACTACAGCCGCAACGGCATTGACTGGACCTTTGGCGGCCGCCTGCTCAACACCAGCGCCGACCTGCGGCCCGATGAATGGTCGGGCAGCCTGGTCATGCGCCACGGCAGCGAGAACGTGGTGGACATGTTCTACACCTCCGTCAACACGGATGTGAACCAGAGCGTGCCGTCCGTTTCCTCCGGCACGATCCATGCCGATGACAGCGGTGTGTGGTTCGAGGGCTTCACGGCCACGACCGAGATGTTCTCGGCCGACGGGCTGCATTACGCCAATGCATCCCAGGACCCGTATTTCGACTTCCGGGATCCGCATCCGTTCATCAACCCCGCTGACGGGCAGGTTTACTGCCTGTTTGAAGGCAACGTGCCCGGCATGCGCGGCGACTTTGTCATCACCGACCGCGAGGCGGGCCACCTGCCGCCGGGCTACACCGTGGGCGAAGGGGCAGGCTATGGCGCCGCCGCCATCGGCATCGCGCGGCTGGTTTCGTCCTATGCGCAGGGTGATTTCTCACGCTGGGAAATGCTGCCCGCCCTGGTCACCGCCCTGGGGGTGAACGACCAGACCGAACGGCCGCATGTGGTGTTCCGCAACGGGCTGACCTACCTGTTCACCATCAGCCACCACTCCACCTATACCGGCGGGCTGGAAGGGCCGGACGGGGTGTACGGGTTCGTGTCGCGCCACGGCATTTTTGGCCCCTACACGCCGCTGAACAGTTCGGGGCTGGTACTGGGCAATCCGTCTGCCGCGCCCTACGAGACCTACAGCCACTTTGTTGACCCGATGGGCTACGTGCAGTCCTTCATCGACACGCTGCCAGCCCCTGGCACCGACCCGCAGAACCCTGCAACCTACCGCATTGGCGGCACGCTTGCCCCCACCGTGCGCATAGTTCTGGAGGATGACCGCACCTTCCTGACCGAGGTGCATGATTACGGGCAGATCTTCGCCTTTGACGAATGGGCCGCAAGCGCCCAGCCCGACCCGCGCCCCGCCACCTGACACCAGCCATTGGGGAGGCCGCCCTGCAGGGCGGTCTCCCTGCCGGAACCCTGCGTCATGGACACCATGCTCACGACCCAGACCATCCTCTCTCTCCTGCCAGCTCAATATGCCGCGGATGCGGTTGTCATCTTCTCCTTCCTCATTTCCGGCTGTGCGCTCGTCGCGCGCTTCTGGCGGCCGCCCGCAGCCGGGTCGAAATGGGTGGTCGTGTGGACCGTTGTTACCGCCATGGCGCAACTGCGTGGCTGGAACCGGCCCTCCGACAGGAAGGGCGATACGACGGATAAGAAGCCGTAAAGAGGTTTCGGACGAAGGTTTTTTCAAAAGATTCTGAAGAAAACTGCCTTTTTAACAAATAGCAGGGCGAAAATGATGCTGCGTAAACTGGGCTGCTGCCCTGCCCAAAGGCGTGCGCGCCAGCCCATGCTCACAACCATGCGGGGCTTCATGGCCCGCCGCGCGCCGCCGTGCCTGATCCGCGATGGCATCGACCCCGCCCCGCTCATGCTGGGCAATGATGTGCTGGGTGACTGCACGGCGGCGGGCATAGGCAACCATATCCGCGCCACCGCCGCACTTGCGGGCTACCAGGTGGCGGTGGATACGCCTGATGCCGTGCGGTTCTACGCGCTTTCCACCGGTTATGTGCCCGGCAACCCGGCCACGGATCATGGTGGCGTGGAGGTGGATGTGCTGACCACCGCCGCGCAACGGGGCTACGCGCTGGCCCGGCAGACCCTGTTCCCGCTCTGGGGCACGCTGGAGCCTGCGGACCTCAATGCAGTCCGTAACGTAACAGCAGGGCTGTCGGCGGCCTATCTGGGCGTGCAGCTTGCCGTGGCGGATATGTGGACCGACGCTGCCGGCAACCCGCCGCCGTTATGGGATACGCCAGCACCCGCCGCGCGTGGCGATCCCACCCCTGGTAGCGCGGGTGGCCACTGCCTGCTGTTGTGGGATTACACCGGCACAGCCGACACGGATGTGGTGACGCTTCTGACATGGGGCACGCGACAGAAGGCGACATGGCGCTGGGTGCGCTCACGCCTTATGGAAGCGCATGGCCTGGCGTGGCGGCAGTTGCTGCCCGCGGGCACGCTCAGCCCCACCCATCAGGACTGGGAAGCCCTGGTCAGCGCCAATGAAGCCTATCTGGCGGGGCCGGAGGCGGTGTGAACGGAACAAGTTTTTGGTGAAGCTTTTTTCAAAAAGCTTCGGAATCATGTTGCTTTTTTGAAAAAAGGCAGCACCCGGAAACGTCTGTTTTTTTCAAAGTGATTGCGGGAATTTGCAATAAATCATGAAATTACTTCTGTCATTACTGCTTCTTGCGGTGTGCCTGTGGGGCTGCGCGCAGGGCGGGCCCGTGCAGACCACCATCCCCGCCGCCATGGCCGGGCTCGAAACCACGCTGGGGCAGGCGGGCATTGTGTCCGTCTCGCACCCTGCTGACTGGTCACAGGCGCAGGCCGCGGGCTTTGCGGCCGCCATCCGTGCTGCCCAATGTCGCCAGAACGTGGCAGACCCTGTTATTGGCGCGATCGTGGGGGATGTGGCGCTCCAGCTATCAGGCAGTTTTACGCATGGGGGGCAGTTTAGCGTGGGCGCGCTGACAACCGCGCCCACCTTTGGCATCGCGGCGGATGCCAGCCGGACCACCAGCCAGCAGGTCAGCCTGCCGGTCTCCTACGCACCGCTTTCCTCCATGCCGGATGTGGAAATGGCGCGGCAGGCGACTTATGAAACCACCCTGCTTGGCCAGAACGACGCCATACGCCACGCCGAGGCCACGCGCCTGCTGGCCGGGCGCGACGCCTTGCGGCACATTACCAACGGGCTGATCCAGTCATGGCGCGCGGATGACTGCGCGCCTGCCCCGCAGCCCGTTCGGCCTTTTGCCACGTTGCGGCGGTAAGAGGCTGTTTGAAAGGGCTGAACCAATAATGCCTTGAAAATATAAAAGTTTTTAGGAAAGCTTTTATCAAAAATCCTTGAAAAACGTCACCTTTTTAAAAAAAGGCGACACCCAAAAACTTTTATCTGATGGTGAACTACCATCTAAATAAATGACATTATCATATTTTGTCTTGGAATGGCGGACTCGAAAGGATTCGAACCTTCGACCTTCGCCTTCGGAGGGCGACGCTCTATCCAGCTGAGCTACGAGTCCACTCACGCCTGCATACATCGCCACAAGGCGGAATGCCAGCCCCAATTGGCAAAAATCATCGCGGCGCGATTGCGTCCATCCGTCCGGGCAGGATGGGCAGCGGCGCGTCGTGGCCAGCGGGTTCGGCCATCCATGCCGCCGTCGCCGCATCCCCGCCCGAGGGCAGAAAAAGCGTGGGGTGCAGGATCCAGCCTGTCAGGTCCGCCGTCACCTTTTCACCCGCCCGCCCGCGGGTCAGCAGGTGGTAGCCGTCGGGTATGTAATCCAGCCTTGTGCCATCTGGCATGTGCCGCCACGCCCGCGCCATGGCGGCAGCGGGCACGATCTGGTCGCACCCGCCATACACCACCAGCACGGGGCCATGCATGTGGGCGCTGGCATGGGCGGCCTGATGCATGAGGTCGGTCAGCCCGGCGAGCGCCGTGGTTGAGGTGTCGCGCAGGGTCAGCGGGTCATAATACAGGCGGGCCAGGGCCAACTGGTCATCGGCTGCGGTCACATGCACGGGCAGTTCGCGCCCGCTCAGTCGCCAGCGCGGGGCCATGGCCGCCATCAGGTGGGTGGTCAGGCGCGCGCCTGCGTCCAGATCCCACAACGCCGGAGCCAGCAGGATCGTGCCCGCTACCGGCGGCGCGTCCGGCTGGGCCGCCATTACGGCGGCAAGTGCGCCGCCCATGCTCTCGCCCATGATGTAGAGCGGCACGCCGGGGTGTTCACGCCCGATGGTGGTGACCAGAGTGCTGACCGTGCGGCGCAGCGCGTCCGTGCCCACCCAGCCGCCGCGTGCCTGTGTCTGGCCAAAGCCGGGCAGGTCGGGGGCGACCACGCTCAGCCCGGCGGCATTGAGTGTCGGGGCCGGGCGCTCCCATGCATCGCGGCTGTCATTGAAGCCGTGCAGCGCCAGGATTACCGCGCGTTCCGGCCCATGGGCGGGCCAGAGGCGCAGGGGCACGGCGCCCACGCCCGCAATCTCCACCACGCGGTCAGGCGGTATGAGGCGGGCGAGTTCGGCATGCCGCGCGGGCGGCGTGGGGGCCGGGGCCTCATGGGTGGCGCAGGCGGTCAACATCACAAAAAGCGCTGGATAAAGCAGGCGTGACAGGCGAATGTTTGAAAGCACGGCAATCCTGCGTATCATCATGGGCCAGCGCATGGCCCACCCATGGGGCGCGCCATGCAAATCCAAGCCGGACAACAACCCGAGGCCGATCAGAATGCAAGCCCTGTCCCACGATCCCGCACCGCACCCCCGCCTGGGCACGATTGAAACCATCGTGGTCGATTCGCGCACCCTGTCCTGTGATGGTGGCCTCGGCGCGCTCGGCCACCCGCGCGTGTTCCTGCGCATCGGCCATCACCAGACCTTCTGCCCCTACTGCTCCCGCCTGTTCGTGCTCAACCCCGATGCATCGGCGGGTGACGCGCACTGACAGCCTCTACATCCATGTCCAGCGACACGCCGCTTCACCTGATCCTGGTGGATGGCTCGGGGTATATCTTCCGCGCCTTCCACGCCCTGCCTCCCATGACCAGCCCCGATGGCACGCCCGTCAACGCGGTCTATGGTTTCACCAACATGCTGTCGCGGCTTTTGCGCGAGCATGCGGGCACCCACCTTGCGGTCATATTCGATGCAGGCCGCCATACCTTCCGCAATGACCTGTATGGCGAATACAAGGCCCACCGCCCCGAACCACCCGAGGAACTGCGCCCGCAGTTCAGCCTCGTGCGCGACGCCACGGCAGCCTTTGGCGTGCCCGCCATCGAGCAGGCGGGCTGGGAAGCCGATGACCTGATCGCAGCCTACGCCCGCAAGGCCACCGATGCGGGCGGGCAGTGCACCATCTATTCATCCGACAAGGACCTGATGCAGCTCATCCGCCCCGGCGTGATGATGATGGACCCGATCAAGAACCGCCCGATCGGACCGAAGGAAGTTGAAGCGAAATTTGGCGTCACCCCGGACCGCGTGGCGCAGGTGCAGGCCCTGATTGGCGACCCGGTGGACAACGTGCCCGGCGTGCCCGGAATCGGCCCCAAGACCGCCTCCGCCCTGATGGCGGAATATGGCTCGCTCGATGCCATCCTCGCGGGTGCGGAGGGCATGAAGCCGTCCAAGCGGCGCGAGAACCTGCTGGCCCATGCCGACATGGCCCGCCTGTCTTACAAACTCGTCACGCTGTGCGAGGATGCGCCCTGCCCCGAACCACTGGCCGATCTGGGCTGCTGCGATGTGGACATGGAGCGGCTGGGCGCATGGCTGTCGGATATGGGGTTTTCATCGCTGTTGCAGCGCATGGGGCTCAAGGCAAAGCCGCGCCCGCGCCTCTCGGCGCATGACACGTTGGCAGCAGCGCCGGTGGCGCCACGCCCGCCTTTTCCGCCCGAGCCGTATGGTCCCTACATCACCGTAACCGATCCCGAGGCATTGCGGGAATGGGTCAGCGAGGCCCGCACGAGCGGCGTGTGCGCGGTCGATACCGAAACCGACGGGCTGGACCCGCTTACGGCCCCGCTGGTGGGCATCTCGCTTGCGCCGCGCTGCGGGCGGGCATGCTACATTCCGCTAGGCCATCAGGTTGACCTGATGGACAGCGCGGGCACGCCCCAGATGCCGGTAAAAACCGCGCTTGAAATCCTCGAGCCGCTTTTTGCCGACCCGTCCGTGCTCAAGGTATTCCAGAACGCCAAGTTCGACCTGCTGGTGCTGACACAGGCAGGTAGCGTCCAGCCCGCGCCCATTGATGACACCATGCTGATCTCCTACGCGCAGTCAGCAGGCCAGCACGGGCAGGGCATGGACGAGCTTTCGCGCCTCACGCTCGACCATACGCCCATCCCCTATGATGAAGTGACCGGCACGGGCCGCAAGCGGGTCGTGTTCTCGCAGGTGGCGATTGACCGCGCCACGCCGTATGCGGCGGAAGATGCGGATGTGACCCTTCGCCTGTGGCAGGTGCTCAGGCCCCAGCTCCGTACCAATAAGGCACTGGCGCTGTATGAGGAAATGGAGCGCCCGCTGGTGCCCATTCTGGCGGATATGGAGCGGGCGGGCATTAAGGTCGATGCTGATGACCTGCGCGCCATGTCCACCGAGTTTGCGCAGCGCATGGGGGTGATCGAGGCCGAGATTCACAAGCTGGCCGGGCGCGACTTCAATGTCGGCTCCCCCAAGCAGCTTGGCGAGATCCTGTTTGACGAGATGGGCCTGCCCGGCGGCAAGCGCACCAAGGCGGGCGCATGGGGCACGGATTCGGCGGTGTTGCAGGACCTGGCCGATCAGGGCCACGACCTGCCCGCGCGGATTCTGGCCTGGCGGCAGCTCGCCAAGCTCAAGAGCACCTATGCCGATGCGCTGCTCAACCAGATCAACCCCGCCACGGGCCGCGTGCACACATCCTTCCAGATGGCGGTGACGACAACGGGCCGCCTGTCATCGAACGACCCCAACCTGCAGAACATCCCCATCCGCACGGAAGAGGGCGGGCGCATCCGCCGCGCCTTTGTGGCCGAACCGGGCCATGTGCTGGTCTCGGCGGATTATTCGCAGATCGAACTGCGGCTGCTGGCCGATGTGGCGGATATTCCCGCATTGCGCGAGGCGTTCGAACTACGGCAGGACATTCATGCCCGCACGGCCTCCGAAGTGTTCGGCATTCCGCTTGAGGGCATGGACCCGCTCACGCGCAGGCGCGCCAAGGCGATCAATTTCGGCATCATCTACGGCATCAGCGCCTTTGGCCTGAGCCGCCAGCTTGGCATTTCCCCCGGTGAGGCACGGGGTTACATTGATGCCTATTTCGCCCGTTATCCCGGCATCCGCGACTACATGGAGCGCGTGAAGGCGGAGGCGCGCAAGAACGGCTATGTCACGACACCCTTTGGCCGCCGCTGCTTTGTGCCGGGCATTGCCGAGAAGAGTGCGGTGCGCCGCAACTATGCCGAGCGCCAGGCCATCAATGCCCCGCTGCAGGGGGGGGCTGCCGACATCATCAAACGCGCCATGGTGCGAATTCCTGCTGCCCTGTCCGATGCGGGGCTTGACGGACGCATGCTCCTTCAGGTCCATGACGAACTTGTGTTCGAGGTGCGCAAGGATGATGCCGATCGTCTGGCAGCCCTCGTCAAACAGGTCATGGAATCCGCGGCGGCCCTGTCTGTGCCCTTGGTCGTGGAAACCGGGACCGGAACGAACTGGGCGGATGCACACTGATGATGCGAAATGAACGGGACCGGTTTTTCATGCTGGTCGGGTTTGCCATACTGGTGGTCTCCTCGATTGCGGGGTATTTCGGCTACCGTTATTCCGACAGCGCGCCCGTGCCGCTGACCACTTATGGCAACCCGGTTGGCGGGTCGTTCAGGCTGATCAACGGGGCAGATGGCTCGGTGCTCGACACCGACTTCCGTGGCCGGTGGATGCTGATCTATTTTGGCGATACCCACTGCCCTGATGATGTATGCGGCGCGACCGTCAAGGCCATGGCCGAGGGCGTGGAAGCGCTGGGCCATGACCGCGTGCGGCTGGTGGTGCCCATCTTCATCACGCTCGACCCCATGCGCGACAACTCCGACGTGCTGCGCACCTATGCCCTGCGCTATGGCTCGCATGTCACGGTCATGACCGGCTCGCCCAAGATGATCCAGGCCGTGGCCAAGGAGTATCATGCTCCTTACGTGCGGCGTGATGGCGCCAATGGGGATTACAGCATGGAGCCTGCCAGCCAGATCGTGATCATGTCGCCCACCGGGCGCTATGAGGGCAGCCTGCCCGCCACCGCCACGGCAGCCGACATCACGGCCCGCATGACGGAACTCATGTCACCCGCGGCGCATAACTGAACCGGGCGGGCCAGCGCATGCGGGCATTGTGTCATCGGCTGGGCATTGTCGTGCTCATGCTCGGCGGCCTGCACGCGCTGCCTGCCACGGGCTTTGCACAAGGCACGCAGGGCAGTCCCCATCGGGGTGGCACCCTGCGGCTGACGGCGGCGAGTGCTTCCGGCACGCTTGACCCGCAGATCAGCTACACCAGCCAGTACATGCAGCTTGCCACGGTCATGTATGACGGGCTGCTCACCTACCCCAAGCTTGAAGGGCCAGCAGGCAACCAGGTGGTGCCTGACCTGGCCGAGGCCATGCCCGCGCCGCGTGATGGCGGGCGCACATGGGTATTCACCCTGCGTGAAGGCATCCGTTTTTCAGATGGCACGCCGGTTACGGTGGAGGATGTGGCAGCCTCGCTGCGGCGCATCTTCAAGGTGGGCACGCCCACGGCGGGCTCGTTTTACGGCGCCATAGTAGGGGCGGATGCCTGCCTGCGCGATAGTGCGCACTGCACGCTGCAGGGCGGGGTGGAAACCGACCTCGCCACCCGCCGCATCACCATCAACCTGACCGGGCCGGATTCCGAATTTCCGCAAAAGCTGGCTTTTGGCCATGCCTCCATCCTGCCCGCTTCCACGCCCGCGCATGATCTGGGCAATGTGGCCGCACCCGGCACGGGGCCATATCATATCGTGTCCTCCGACCCCGAGCGCGGGCTGGTGCTGGAGCGTAACCCCTATTTTCATGAATGGAGCGAGGCGGCCCAGCCCGACGGGTATGTGGACCGCATCGTTTATGATTTCGGCCTGTCGGAAGAAGATGCGGTCACCGCCGTCGAGCGCGGGCAGTATGACTGGATGGCGGGGCTCAAGCCGCTTGACCGGCTGGGCGAGATCGGCAGCCGCTACACGGCGCAGGTGCATGTATCACCGCTCTATGGCCTGATCTTCCTGCCGATGAACGTCAACATCCCGCCCTTTGACCAGCTCAAGGCGCGTGAGGCGGTCAACTACGCGCTCGACCGCCGCGCCATGACCATCCTGTATGGCGGGTCGGGCATTGCCACCCCGCTTTGCCGCATGGTGCCGCCCGGCCTGCTGCCCGGTGATGGCGCGTGTGCCTGGACGCGCGGCGCCGACCCCGACCACCCGGCAACGCCCTGGGCGCACCCGGACCTGCAACGCGCCCGCCAGCTTGTGCATGAAAGCGGCACGGAGGGCATGGACGTGACCCTGATCGTGCCTGCCACCGCCATGTATGTGAGCATGGGCACCTATCTGCGCGACATGCTCGAGGCGATCGGCTACCACGCGCGCCTGCATCCGCTCTCGCCCGCCATGGAGGGCAATTACGCGGCCAATACCGTCAATCATGTGCAGATCAGCCTGCTGGGGTGGTATGCGGATTACGCCTCGCCCTCCAACTTTCTTGACACGTTGTTTGGCTGCGAGAACTTCCATCCCGGTTCCGACAGTTCCATCAACATGTCCGGCCTGTGCGACCCGGTGGTGCAGGCGCTCGTGGCGCGCATCCGCAGCGAACCCGACCCGGAGGCGGCCCTGGCGCTCTGGGGGCAGGTGGATGACCGCATCACCCGCCTCGCCCCCGCCGCCCCCATGATCAGCACGCGGTATGTCGATCTCGTCTCGCCCCGGCTGGGCCATTATTTTGTAACCAGCCTGTACCACATGGCCTTTTCACGCGTGTGGGTGCAGTAAGGAAGATACGGAACAAAAGTTTTTGGGTGTCGCCTTTTTTCAAAAAGGTGGCGTTCCTTACGAAGCTTTTTGAAAAAATCTTCACCAAAAACTTCTTTAAAATAAAAAACCCCGCCAGTTTAACTGGCGGGGTCTGTAAAACGGGGCGTTAGGCCGCCGTAATCAGAGCATGGACTTCGCGCGGGCTTCCACCTTGGCGCAGGCCTGCTTGCGGATGTCGGCTGAAGCATCCTCGAGCGAGATGGGGGCCTTGCCGCCCACCTTCAGCAGCCCGGTCGAGCCATCGGCGTAGGACATGTTGCCCTTCTGGTTGGACGGCACGTCGTTGGTCTTCTTGTTGAAGGCGGCGAGCACCGGCCAGGCTTCAGACGCGGTCAGGTAGTTGGACTGGATGCAGTAGTTCATGATGCCGCCAAGATCAGCAGGCTTGGCGGAGGCAACGGCGGAATACACCGTATCAGCCGAGAGCGAACCCGGCTTGATCTGCTCGACCTGGTTGGCAACGCCTGCGCCCGTGGGCGGCGAGACTTCAGCGGCATGGGCCGCAAGCGGTGCTGCGGCCAGCACGGTTGCGAAGGCACTGGCGGACAGGACGCGACCGAACGACACCATATTCATTATTCCTTGCATGTTCATCTGGCAGGCCGATCACGGCCCACTCAATTGTGAATCTATGTGTCAGGCATAACACGATGGGCGCGCGCCGCACCCCTGCGGCGGATATGTCAGGCATTCGTCTTTTCGATATATAGCGCTCTTGTCATGCGCTTTATGCGCCATAAACCCCTGTTGTCAGCCGGTATTGGCTGCCGGGTGCCGGGCGCGCGCAAATGGCGCATGTGGTCAATAAGTTGTGATAATGCTTAATGTCCCCGGCTTTTTGCGCGCAAAACGGGCGTGTGGCGCAATCATGATTGAGTCCGCCCCCACTTCGTGGGAATGCTGTGGGTTCCTGCCTTTCACCCCACTGCACGGGATCAACATGCAGCATTTGCGCCTTCTCCTGAAAGATGTCTGGTACCTGACCCGCCCCTATTTCGTGTCGGAGGACAAGAAATGGGCCTGGGGCCTGCTCGTGGCCGTTCTGGTGCTGACCTTCTCCATCGTGGGGATGGACCTGCTCCAGTCATTCTCGCGCAATGTGTATTACACCGCGCTGCAGCAGCGTGACGCCACTACCTTCCTGCGCGGGCTGTTCTGGTATGTGCATAATGAGAGCGGGTACGTGCCCGGCTTCTTCATCATCACCATTCCGGCCATCCTGTTCAGCGTCTATGCCACCTACCTGCAGCAGATGCTCGGCCTGCGCTGGCGGCGGTGGCTGACCGCGCGCATGACGCGGCAGTGGATGGAAAACCAGACCTATTTCCGCATCGCCATCACCACGTCGGGCATTGAGGCCGGGGCCGACAACCCCGACCAGCGCATACAGGAGGACCTGAACAGCTTTGTGACCGATACGCTGACGCAGTTCATCAACCTGCTGTCCAATATCGTGACGCTGTTCAGCTATGTCGGGCTTTTGTGGGTGCTGTCCGGCCCGCTGGAAATATGGGGCATGTCCATACCGGGCTATTTCTTCTGGGCCGCACTCATCTATTCCGTGGTGGCGACGTGGGTTACGCATCTTGCCGGTCATAAACTGGCGGGGCTGCAGTTCTTCCAGCAGCGCGCCGAGGCCGATTTCCGCTACAGCCTCGTCCATGTGCGCAACAATGCTGAAGGCATCGCGCTCTATCGGGGCGAGGCGGAGGAACAGGCTGGGCTCGACCGCTCCTTCGCCTCTGTTTACGGCAATTTCCTTTCCATCATGCGCCGCACCAAATGGCTGGGCCTGCTCACCACGGGGCTGGATGTGGTGTCGGGCAACTTTGCGCTGCTGATCGGCTCGATCCGCTATTTCGCGGGCAAGATGAGCTTCGGCACGCTCATGCAGTTGGTCATGGCGTTCTCGCGCGTGCAGGGGGCATTGGGCTGGCTGTCCAATTCCTATGCCGCGCTGACCACATGGCATGCGGAGGTGGCGCGTCTGGCCACCTTCCAGCGCGTGATGGACCGCGCGCAGGCCATGAAGAGCGAGGTCAGCCTCATTGCAGCCCCCGCCGGGGCGGCCATGCAGGTCAGCGGGCTGGACGTGTTCCGCCCCGATGGCACGGCCCTGCTCAGGGATGTGAACCTTACGCTGCCGCATGGGCAGATGACGGTGGTGACCGGCCCCTCGGGCACCGGCAAGTCCACGCTGTTCCGGGTGCTGGCGGGTATCTGGCCGTTTGCCAAAGGCACGATCACGCGCCCTGACGTGCCGATGATGTTCGTGCCCCAGCGCCCCTACATGCCCACTGGCACGCTGCGCCGGGCCGTGGCCTATCCGGCGGACAGCACGGCCTATGCCGCAACGCAGGTGGCGCAGGCGCTGCAGCAGGTGGGCCTTGGCGCGCTGGTGCCGCGCCTTGAAAACGAGGAGCCGTGGGGGCAGATCCTCTCGCCTGGCGAACTCCAGCGCCTGGCCTTCGCGCGCATCGTGCTGGCGCGGCCGGGCTGGGTCTTTCTCGATGAATCGACCTCGAACCTCGATGCCGCGTCCGAGGCCGCCCTTTATGCCCTGCTGGCCGAGGCCTGCCCGGGCATGACGGTGGTGTCGATCACGCACCGGCAGTCAGTGGTGGGCATGCATGAAAATGCCATTGACCTCACCCCCTTTGCCGTGGGTGCGACCGACATGGTCAGTGCGGACGCATCGCCCTGACCATCAGCTCGGTATTGTGGCGCATCATGCTGATGTAGTCAGGCGCGGGGCCGCCCGCGGTGGAGAGGGCCTCGGCATAAAGCTCGCCGCCGGGCTGTGCCCCGGTGGCGCGGGCGACCTGCTGCACAAGGCGCGGGTCGGTCGCGTTTTCAAGGAAATAGGTGGTCATGCCGCTTTCGCGGATCTGCGCGATCAGCCTGCCTACATCGGCGGCGGAGGCTTCGGTCTCGGTGGAAAGGCCCTGCGGCGCCATGAAGGTCACGCCATAGGCGCGGCCAAAATAGCCAAAGGCATCATGGCTTGTCAGCACGCGCCGCCGCGCGGGCGGGATGGTGTCGATCGCGGTGCGGATGTCATGGTCAAGGGCCTGCAACTGCGCGGTATAGGCCGCCGCCGAGGCACGGAAGTCATCGGCATCCGCCGGGTCGGCGGCGATCAGCGCATCGCGGATGTTGTTGGTCCATACAATCACGTTGGGCACGCTGTTCCACACATGCGGGTCGGTTTCCACCTGCTGGCCATCGTGTTCGGTGTGGATGTCGATCCCGTCCGAGACGATGACGGGCCTGCCCTGATAGCCCGCCGCATGGGCAAGGCGGGCAAACCAGCTTTCCAGCCCCTCGCCACTCATGAATACGACATCGGCCTGCCGCAGGGCGCGGGCATCATCGGGGGCGGGTTCGAATTCATGCGGGTCGCCATCGGGTGGCACCAGTGATGTGACCGCGACATGCGCGCCGCCCACATGCGACACCACATCGGCCAGCACGGTAAAGCTGGCAACGGCATGCACCACATGCGGCGCGGGGGCTGCATGGGCAGGCTGGATGGACAGGAAACCGCAGAAGCCCAGAAGGCAGGTGAGGCGGCGCATGTCAGTGACTCCGGAAGGGGGATGAACCACCCCCCGCGCGGATGCCGGCGGGGGAGGCAAGAAGGGAGAACAGGTAAGCTGCCGAACAGGTGAGGATGATGCACGGCCCCGCCGCCAGCCTGAAATGGTAGGACACGAGCAGCCCCGTATAGCCCGCCAGCATGCCCACCGTGGCCGAGAGCGCCATCATCGGCACAAGGCGGCGCGTCCACAGCCGCGCGGTGGCGGCGGGCACCATCATCATGCCCACCGACATGAGCGTGCCCAGGGCTTCAAACCCGGCCACGAGGTTGATGACCACAAGGAACAGGAACACCATGTGGTACAGCGCGCCCCGGCTGCCGGTCATGCGCATGAAGCCGGGGTCCACGCATTCCATGACCAGCGGCCGCCAGATGAAGGACAGCAGGAACAGGCTGAGCGTGGTGATGCCCGCCATCAGGTACAGGGCAGGCCCGTCAATGGCGAGAATGGTGCCGAACAGCACGTGCAGCAGGTCGATGTTCGATCCCCGCGCCGAGACGATCAGCACGCCCAGCGCCAGTGATGTGAGGTAGAAACTGGCAAAGCTCGCATCTTCCGCCAGATGCGTGCGGCGGCTCACCAGCCCCGCCAGCAGCGCCACCCCCAGCCCCGCCGCGATGCCCCCCAGCCCCATGGCCGTAAGCGACAGCCCGCCCGCCGCCAGAAAGCCTATGGCGGCACCGGGCAGGATGGCGTGGCTCATCGCATCGCCAATCAGGCTCATGCGGCGCAGTTGCAGCAGTACGCCCACCGGCCCCGCCCCCATGCCCAGCGTGATGGAGGCGACCAGCGCGCGACGCATGAAGCCAAAGGTGGCGAACGGCTCCCATAACCCGACAAGCATGCTCATGCCGGGCCGCCTGCCCACGGGGTGGCCTGAGGCGTGTCATACGCACGTTGCAGCGTGCCCGGCGTAAGGATGCGCGCGGTCTCGCCCCAGATGGCCTGCCCGCCCGAGAGCAGCACCACATGCGGAAAGCAGGTGCGGATCTGGTGCATGTCATGCAGCACGGCAATGATGGTGCGGCCCTGCGCGTGCCATTCGCGCACCAGTGCCAGCAGGTCCTGCGTGGTGGGGGCATCAAGTGCGGTGAACGGTTCATCGAGCATGATGACGGTGGCATCGGTCATGAGCAGGCGCGCGAACAGCAGGCGCTGGAACTGCCCTGCCGAGAGCGCATCGATCATGCGCCCGGCCTGTTTTTCCAGCCCCACGCGGCACAGCGCATCGGCCGCGCGCTGGCGCACGGCCCGGCTGGCCGCGCCAAAAGCCCCGGTCTGGCGCCATGCGCCACCGAGCACCATGTCGGTTACGCTGATGGGAAAGGCGCGGTCAATGATGCGGGCCTGCGGCAGGTAGCCAAAATCCTGCGCGCGCAACCCCCCGAGGGTGATCCTGCCCGCGCTCAGCGGTACTTCGCCCAGTATGGCGCGCAGCAGGGTGGACTTGCCCGCGCCATTGGCCCCTGCGATGGCGGTCATGCTGCCGGGCGCGAAGCTGCCGGTTACATGCTGCCACACCGGCGTGCCGTTGAGTACGACACCCGCATCATCCAGCCCGATGGCGCCATGGCTCATGGCTGGGCCACGGCCCAGGCCACCAGCCCCCATAACAGGCCACAGGGCAGTGCCATGCACACCAGGCGCTGCCAGCCTGCGCGGGCCATCCATGTCAGCGGCAGGGGCGTTGCCGCCTTGGGGGCAGGGTGGGGCATTGTCGTGTTGTGGTCCTGCAGGGCGTGACGGGTGGCTGAGGGGAATGGCATGGGAACGCCCAAAGTGTTATAATATAACATTCGTCTACAGCACGGGCTTGCCATCCGTCAAGCGAAGGCTGCATTGTTACGTCATGCGCACGGCATGATCGGGGTGAAACGGGTGAGCTTTCATACATGGCTGCTGTTCGCCGCCACCGCCTTCCTGCTCTCGGCCATGCCGGGGCCGAACATGATGCATGTCATGTCCATCAGCGTGCGGCACGGCCTGCTGCGCAGCACGGGGGTCATGGCGGGGTGCATGCTGGCCATCGTGCTGGTGGTGTGCGCCTCCCTTGCGGGCATGGCGGGCGTGCTGGCGGCCTCGCCCCGGCTGTTTGCGGGGCTGCGCGTGGTGGGAGCAGCCTATCTGGTGTTTCTGGGCGTGCGCGTGTGGATGGCGCGCGACACGGAAGGCGAGGATGCGCAGGCGGCGGACCCGCAAACAGCCGCGCCGTGGCGTGAACTGTTCCGTGATGGATTCCTGACCGGTATCAGCAACCCCAAGCTGCTGCTGTTTGCCGCAGCCTTCCTGCCGCAGTTCGTCAACCCGGCAGCCCCGCACATGCCGCAATATGTCCTGCTCGTCACCACCTTCGTGCTTGTCGAGGCGTTCTGGTACCTGGTTTACGCGGGCGGCGGGCGCATGCTGTCGGCCTGGCTGCGCACGCCGGTGGTGCGGCGGGTGTTTGGCATCGTGACCGGGCTGGTGTTCATGGGGTTCGGGGCCATGCTGCTGCTGGCGCGGGTTTAGGGAACCTGTTTGAAAAAAGCGTCGCCAGAAACTTTCTACTGATGGCGTCCGGCCCGGCTGGGCATGGTCCACGTTGCGCACCCCAAAGGCATGGAATCCGGCAATGACGGCGCCTGTTTCCGCCTGCGCACAGTATTACGGCGTATACATCTGGAAACGCCGCAGGCGGCATGTGTTTTTTATTATCGATTCCATATAGTTGTGCTGCATCGGTTTATGCTGGCTGCAAAAGCCGGGTCATCAGGGGTGGTTGGTAAAGTAGGTGCATCTATATACAGTCATATATAGACATCTGTATCTATAAGGACACAGTCATGCAGTATATGACGATTACGTGATTAATATATTTATGCTGATATAGACGCTGCGGCAGGTGGGTTATATACGGCCATGCATGTTCAAAATGGCTAACGAAATGGAATCAGCATGGCCAGAATGACCGCAGGTATGGCGTGGATGCTTTCGGCCAGTCTTGGCGCATTGCTCATCCCCTCCGCTTACGCACAGGGCACCGGCACGGATGCGGACAAGGGCAAAAAAGCCCTGTCCACCGCCAAAAGCACCCCCGCTGCAGATGACGCTGTAGGCTCCGCCAATGCGGAGGAAATGACCGTGATCGGCCACCATCGCATGGTGGCGGGCGCTGCGGCCAACTATAACAAGAAGATGGCCAATCTCGGCCCGCTGGGCACGCGCCGCACGCTTGATACGCCCATGTCGATCATGACCGTGCCGCATGACGTGATCGTCAACCAGCAGGCGCGCAACATCAACGACCTGATGCAGTACATCCCCTCGGTGCAGCTTGAAACGCGCGCCGACCCCGGCACCAGCCGCCCGCAGTCGCGCGGGTTCGAGGCGGATGTGATCTCCAACAGCCGCATCGACGGGCTGAACGCCTTTACGGTCACGCCATATGCTGCCGAGCAGTTCGACAACGTGCAGGTGCTCAACGGCCTAGCAGGCGCCATGTATGGACCCCAGAACCCGGCGGGCACGTTTGAATACGGCCTCAAGCGCCCGACCGACGAGCGCATCAACCGCCTTGTGGTGGGTGTGGATTCCGTTGGCACGCTGATGGAAAACGTCGATGCATCGGGCCGCGCGGGCAAGCATGGCTGGTTTGGCTACCGCATCAACCTGCTGCATGGCGATGGCACGTCCTATGTGCAGGATAGCTGGGTGCGCCGTAACATGGTCAGCGCCGATTTCGATATCCATTTCGACCGCGATACCGTGCTGGAACTCGATGCCAGCCATTACACTTTTGATGAGCGCGGCATGCCTGCGGGCGTCAACCTCAAGGGCTACAGCCTGCCTTCGGCCCCTGACCTGAGCAAGCCCCATATGGGGCAGGACTATTCGGGCTACAATTCCGAGAACAACGTCTTCCTCGCCAAGCTCAAGCATCGCATCAACGATAACTGGAGCTTCGTCATCGGCGGGCTGTACCAGGATTCCGGGCGGCAGGTGTTTGAATCAGCGGACTCGCTGATCAACAATTCCGGTGGCTACACCCAGTCTCTCTCGGCTGCCACCACGGTCAATGACTTCAAGGTCGGCAGTAATATGGCCTATGTCAACGGCCATGTGCGCACCGGCTTTATCAGGCATGATCTGGTCATTGGCACCAATGGCTACATGGAAGGCGGCTACAACCCGCTGAGTGGGCAGAGCTATACCGATATCAAGGCGGGCACGCTGAATAACCCCACGGTTGCGGCCAATGGCCCGCAGCCCTATTACAGCGGCAAGTATGAATCGCAGTACGTGCGCTACCAGTCGATGATCCTGGGTGACACGGTGCACTTCAACAAGCACTGGTCGGTCATGGGCACGCTGGCTTGGAGCTGGCTGGATCAGGACGCCACGAGCACCACCACGGCGGCCAAGAACACCACGAGCATCGAAAACGGCTATACCGTCACCACTACCCATCTGGCCAAGGGTGCCACCACCAACAGCCGTGCCAATGCGGCCTTCAGCCCCATGGCCAGCCTGGTCTACAAGCCGACCGACAACCAGACCGCCTATTTCACCTATGGCCGTTCGCTGCAGGCGGGCACGACCGCCCCGGCCGATGCGCTCAATGCCAATGGTCTCACATCCCCCGTGCATAGCGAGGAATATGAGGTGGGCTACAAGATGCAGTGGCGCCAGATGCAGTTCAACGTGGCGGGTTTCCGCGCCACGCGCAGCTATGCTTTCTATGAAGGCAGCAACACGCTGTATGGCAATTTCGGCACGCAGCGCAATTATGGCGTTGAGTTCCAGGCCATGGGTCACATCACGCCGCGCCTGTCGGTTATCGGTGGCATGACGTGGATCGATGCGGAGGTGACGCATGCAGCCTTTGCCGCCCTCAACAACAAGGAAGTTGTGGGTGTGGCCCCGCTGCAGGCCAATGCGCTGATGGACTACCGCATTCCGTTCCCGCGTGGCTTCGCGCTCAATGGCCTGGCGGTCAATGCCAACGTACATTACACCGGCCGCAGGGCTGCCGATATTGAAAACACGACCTATGCCGGCTCCTACGTTACGCTGGATCTGGGCGTGCGTTATCCGTTCCGTGCGGCCAAGCATCCGTGGATGGCCCGCTTTGGCGTGACCAATGTGGCCAATGAGCGCTACTGGTCCTCGGTCTATAATGGCACGGTGTCGAGTGCGGGTGTCACGACCAAGGATGCCACGGCCACGTCGCTCAACAGTGGCAGCGCCGCCTATGCCGGCATGCCGCGTGCCTTCCACTTCACGCTGGAAGCTGATTTCTAAAAACGCCGTTCAAAAAACAGTACACGTTTCTGGGTGCCGCCTTTTTTCAAAAAGGCGGCATTTTTTTATGAAGTGCCGCGCACCCGCTTGTGATGGCGGGCAGGGGCGCGAAAGGCGGGTGGTGTGCCCATATTCCCTGCAACCATAAGGGAAGGAACGCCACCATGACCGAACCCACACCCCCGACATTGACTGACTGCCCCATCGGGCTCGACGCCACCGGCACGCGGCGCGAGAAGGACTCGATGGGCGAGATTGACGTGCCCGCCAGCCATTACTGGGGTGCCCAGACCCAGCGCAGCCTCGTGCATTTCTCGATCGGGCGCGACCATATGCCCATCGAGGTATGCCATGCCTATGGCATCGTGAAAAAAGCGGCGGCCCAGGTGAATGCCGCTGACGGGCGCATGCCACAATGGAAGGCCGACGCCATCAGTCGCGTGGCCGATGAGGTGATTGCGGGCAGGCTGGATTCCGAATTCCCGCTTTTTGTCTGGCAGACCGGCTCGGGCACGCAGACGAACATGAACGTGAACGAGGTGATCGCCAACCGCGCCATCCAGCTTCTTGGAGGCACCATTGGCTCCAAAAGCCCGGTTCACCCCAATGATGACGTGAACATGGGCCAGTCGAGCAATGACTCGTTCCCCACAGCCATGCATGTGGCGACATTGCTTGAAATCGACAGCCGCCTGCTGCCGCGCGTGCGTGAACTGATCGAATGCCTGCGCAGCAAGGCGGAGGAATGGATGCAGGTGGTCAAGATAGGCCGCACCCATCTGCAGGATGCCGTGCCGCTTACGGTGGGGCAGGAATGGTCGGGCTGGGCGCAGCAGCTGGAAGATGCTTTGGAGGCGGTCGAGGCCGCGCGCCCCGGCCTGTTGCAGCTTGCGGCGGGCGGCACGGCGGTGGGCACCGGGCTGAACGCCCCGCCGGGCTTCAGCCGGGCCATTGCGGGGCGCATTGCCGCGCTGACGGGCAAGCCCTTTGTGACCGCACCCAACAAATTCGCGGCCCTTGGCGGGCTGGATGCCATGGTCCGGGCCTCGGCGGGGCTGCGCGGGGTTGCGGTAACCCTGCTCAAGATTGCCAATGACATGCGCCTGCTCGGCTCCGGCCCGCGCTGCGGGTTGGGTGAGCTACACCTGCCGGAAAACGAACCCGGCTCCTCCATCATGCCCGGAAAGGTCAACCCGACCCAGTGCGAGGCGATGGTGATGATCTGCACGCAGGTGCTTGGCAATGACGCCACGGTGGCGTTTGCGGGCAGCCAGGGCCAGCTTGACCTGAACGTGATGCGCCCGGTGATCGTGGCCAATGTGCTGCATGCCATCCGCATCCTGGCCGATGGCTGCCACAACTTCCGTGTGTTTTCGGTGGCAGGCGCCACACTCAACCGCAAGCGCATTGAGTCTTACGTGGCGGGCTCGGTCATGCTGGTCACGGCCCTCAGCCCCGAAATCGGCTACGACCGGGCCTCGGCCATCGCCCATCAGGCCATGGAACACGACATCAGCCTGCGCGAGGCCGCATTGGCCTCCGGCTTTGTCGATGGCGCAACTTTCGACCGCCTCGTCCGCCCGCTCGACATGGTGGGCAAGGGCGTAGGCGGGGCCTGACAGGATAAACATTTCCGGGTGCCGCCTTTTTTCAAAAAGGCGGCTTTCCTCGAAGCCTGTTGAAAAAAGCCGCACCCGGATGATGCCTGCCTGCGCTGTGGCGCGAACCCTGACGATGATCCTTTCCCGTGGGCATGAAAAGGGGGAGGTGAAAAGGACGCTTTGGTTGGTAGTTTCTTTAACAGTAAAATAAGGATGTGGAATCAATGGGTTCCACAAAGAGTGTTCCCCGCACACGCAGGGATAAACCTGTCTCATTTACGAAGGTGCTGCGCCCTGCGTGTTGACCTGTAGCGTGAACAGCGTATCGCCCGCGCACATGAACACCACATCGCGCTTGGGGCCGCCGAAGGTCAGGTTCGACACCCCGCGCGGCAGGCGGATGCGGCCGATCATGTGGCCGTGGGGGTTGTACACCACCACGCCGCACAGCCCCAGCGGCCCGTTGGCCCCGCACCACAGGTTGCCGAAAATGTCGGTGCGCATGCCATCGGGAATCATCGCGTGCCCGTTCAGCATCATGTCGGCAAACGGGTGGAGGTTGCGCACTTCGCCGCCTGCCACGTCAGCGGCATGGATGCGCCCGTCGCCGCCCTGTCCGTTCTGCCCCGGTCCCGGCCCGTCGGAAATGACATAGACGATCTTGCCATCGGGCGAGAACGCAATGCCGTTGGGGTCGGGCAGCTGCTTTTCGGTCAGCACGGCCTTGACCTCGCCCGTGGTCGGGTCGATGCGGAAGACATGGTCCTCCTGCCGCCTGCTGCCGCCAAACTCGGTCATGACCTCGCCATCAAGGTTCCAGCGTTCCACGCCCGCGCGGTTGGCCGGGTTGCCCGGCGCATCGGGGTGGCCTTCCACGATCGTGTCGCCATAGCCGGGATCGGTAAACCAGATGCTGCCATCAGGGTGCACGGCAAGGTCGTTGGGCGAGTTGAGCGGGGCGTTATTGTAGCGGTCGGCCAGCACGCGGCACGAGCCGTCATGCTCCCAGCGCACTACGCGGCGCAGGCCGTGCTCGCAACTGACCAGGCGGCCTTCATTGTCAAAGATGTTGCCATTGCTGTGATAGGACGGGCTGCGGAAGATGGAGACAGCCCCGTTCTCCCACAGATAGCGGTACTGCACGGCGCGGATTGTATCGCTCAGCAGCAGGAAGCGCCCCTCGCTGCACCAGGCCGGGCCTTCCAGCCAGCCGCCGCCGCGCCATGTCAGTTTCAGGCTGGCATTGGCATAGGCCAGATTGCCAAAGCTGGGGTCGAGCACCAGAATATCGGGGTCGGGCAGGGGTGTGACAGGCGCATCAGCACCCCATTGCCGCGGCGGGTTCGACACCACGCTGGGCGGCTGGGGCAGGCCATCAGGGCTGGCGGCCCGGGCGCGTCGGCCGATGCTCCATAGTCCTTCCGTGGCCAGCCCTCCGGCAAGCATGGCCCGTCGGCCAGGATTGAACGGATGGATGACTGGCGGCATGGAAGCCTCCCTCTGATGATGATGGATCACGACAGGACAATCCGGCCCCTGCAGGGGCCAAGTGACGCCGCATGAAAGGCGATCGTGAAAATATAGGTCGAAGTTTTAAAAAAAAGACGGTTTTCAGTTCTGGATATCCTGCAGCACTTCAAAGCCTTCAAACACCGGCGGCCCTGCCATGAGCGGCTTGCGGTTGCCTGCATGCGCGTGGGCTGCGCGAAACTGCTCCGACTGGGTCCAGCCTACAAAGGCTTCATAGGAGTCCCATACGGTATGGGAGGCGTAGAGGATGTAGTCCTCGTGCGCGGGGCCCTTGAGGAACTGGAAGCTGACAAAGCCGGGCACGGTGCGCAGGTGCACCTCGCGGCCCAGCCAGCGCTCACGGAATTCGGCCTCGTTCTCGGGCGGGATACGGAAACGGTTCATGGCGATATACATGTGTCTGGCTTCTCCTTAAAAGCTGTTCTGAAAGCCTGCCTGCGCCCCGGCTGAAGGGCGCGCCGCAAGGGCAGGGTAACGCATGGCGGGGGTATTTCCACCCGCTTTGCACGGCGTATCGCAACGCCCGCACCCTGCCTTTCCACCCACGCAGGGGCGGCCTTTCAGCGGCGCTCCGAATCCGCGCCGCTACCCTCATCGGTAATGCCCGCGCGTGAGGGGGCATCCGCGCCGGGTTCCATCGTGCGGCTCATGCGGGCAACACCGGCATCATCGCCAAACCCCTGGCCCGACACACGGCGGCGGGGGGCGGGGTTTTCCGCCAGCACGGTGGCCAGCGCCTCGGGGTCGGTGCGTTCGGCTTCATCAAACAGTTCATCGGCACGGGCCTGATCGCCCGCGCGTTCGGCGCGCAGGCCCGCCTCGGCCAGATGGCGGGCGGCTGCGTGCTTGTTTCCGCCATCATCACCGGGGCGGTCATCATCATTCATTGAGCGCGGCATGGGCCTGCCTTTCGTGTCGTGTTGGGGGCCGGGTGGGCCATGCGCAGACAACACGCGGGGCAGGGGCATGGTTCACCGCCAGCGTGCATGGCTACTGCTCGGCCAGCGTATAGACGCTGCTGAAGTCAAGGTCGCGCGCCACATAGATCTGCACCATGTTGCCCTGCTGCACATACAGGCTGGGTGGCACGTTGCTGGTCTGGGCCAGGATGACCTTTTCCACCTCGCTTACGACTGAATTGGTGTTGTCGCTGCTGGTGGTGATGCTGGTTGTGCCCGGTTTGGAGGCGAGGTTGGTGATGGCCTGCACCATCATCTGCCCCACATTGGTGATGATCGACACCATGATCGCATCGCCAAAGCGCGCCCAGAAATGCGTGTTGACCTTGCCCTTTACCCCGCTGCCGCCAAGCGGCGTGGTGCCGGGGCTGAGCAGGTCGATGGTCACGCCCTCGGGGTTGCGCAGGCGCAGCCAGTTCACGAAAATACGCTTCTGGCCATATTGCAGGGCGGATGTCACCTCGCCTTCCGCCACCGCCCCCTTGTCGATCAGGCGCACCTTGCCGTTGATGGAATAGACATCATGGCTGACCCGGCAGGTGACCAGTCCGGGCAGGGTGGTGTTGATCTCGTTGATCGTGCCGCACGGGATCAGCGTGCCCTTGCCCACGATCAGGTTCTGGCCGTGCATCAGGCTGGCATGGGTGGTAGGCGTGCTCTCGGGCTGCAGGCGGGTCAGGAGCGGGTTGTCGCTTTTGGTGGCCGCCGTGGCCGCAGCAGGTGTGGCCGCCGGGGTATCGGCCACGGGGGTGGCGAAGGTGAAGTCATGGCCGAGCCTGCGCTTCATGGCGGCGTCTTCCACGCTGTCCACCACGGTTGCGGGGGTTGCCACGGGGGCAGGGGCTGGCGCGGCAGGCGGGCACGAGGCCTGTCCCTGCCCATCGACCATGACGGTGCTGCCGGGGCATCTGAGGGTAAGCCGGGCCGCATCCTGCGCGCGGGCGGGGCTGCTGGCCCCCGCCGCGCACAGTGCCAGCACGCAGGTCGCGGCCACGCGCTTCATGATGCCCCGTCACGCACGACCCGGCGCACCATGGGCGAGATGGTGCCGCCCGGCGTGCTGCCCAGCGAGGGGTTGAACCCGTCATTGACCACGCCAATCACGAGGCTGCCGTAGCGGATGCGCCATTGTCGGGCGGTCATCTGGGCGGCGAGGATATTGTGGTCGCGCCCCAGCACCACGGCATTGACCACCGTTTCCTGCCCGCTTTCGTTCATGACATACAGCGTGGGCAGCACCCCGTTTTCAGGAAAGCGGAAATAGGTGAAGCGGTAGTCATCCCACACGTTCAGCGGGGCGATGGCCCGGTCCTGCGTGCCATCCGAGCGGCGATAGGCGGTATTGTGCGGCCCGTCGCCATAGGGGTCGGCCAGTGCGGCCTCGATGTGGCGGGCCTGTGCTGCGGCAGCCTTTTTGCCGCCGTCCTCATCGGGGTAGACATAGGTCAGCTCCACCGTGGCCTGCGCCAGCGCCCACGGCGTGGGGGCGAAGACGGTGCGCGTGACGCCATCCGCCCCCTTTTCCTGCTGGCCGCCCACGTAATGCAGCAGGATATGGTAGGTGCGGCGGTCGGTCACGATGGCCAGGTTGGTGTCGCTTTCCTGCGCCTTGGGGCGGATGAAGCAATGGTTCTCGCGGCAGGCGAAGGACCAGCCGCCTTCCTCGCCAAAGGCGTGGGTGATGTAATGTTCATCGGGGGCGAGGGTGATGTCGGTCGCAATCCCTACCACGCCGTCGATTTCCACCGTATCACGCGGGTTATAGATGACCGACTTGATGCGGTAGTCATAGGGTGAGGCGCTCTTGCGCCCCGTGGCCCCGGCAGGTGCCGCGCACAGGACGGGCGTCATGAGGGCCGCCATCAGGGCCATGCGCCAGGTGCTGCGAAGTGTGCGGGTCATGGGCGTGCGGCCTGTGTGCTGGAGGCAGGGGCGCTTGCGCGGCCCGATAGTTCAGGCGGCGGCGTGCGGTTGACCGGCACCAGATGCCACATGTTGGGCTGGGTTACATGGCCGGGCCGGGGCGCGCAGCCAGCCAGCAGCAGGCCCACCGCCACGCCCATGCCCAGACGCGCGCCCACAGGCCGCAGGCGTGAAAAGATGCGGACGGCCTGGCTCACAGACCGGGCAGCCCGACCCTGAAGCGGACCGCTACCGATTGCTCAAAGCCGTCTCTTGACATCGTTCGCATGCGAAAAGGATAAAAAAGCCCCCTGTTATTGGCAAGTCCGGGAAGGAAGAAATGCAGCGCCGGTTCCTTCTCGCGCTTCTGGCGTGGCTTTCATGTGGGCTGATCGGCCCGGCGGGGGCAAGCGTGCCCGCTGTGCCGTTCGCCAGGCTTGCGCAAAGCTGCGCGCCCGATACCGCGCCCCGCACGCTCATGCTGGTTGCAGCACAGGAATCAGGGGGCGTGCCGTGGGCCATTCATGTCAATGGCCCGTACCGCCTGCCCCGGCCCCCCGCGAGCCTGGCCGAAGCCACCGCCACCGTGCGGTGGCTGGCCGCCCACGGGCATGATTTTGATACGGGGCTGCTTCAGATCAACAGCCGCAACGCAACACGGCTGGGGCTGGACCCTGCAGCCCTGCTCGAGCCATGCCGCAACCTGCGCGTGGCCAGCCTCATCCTGCATCAATGCTACCGCGCGGCCCTGCCCGATGGGGCCAGCCCGCAGGCCGCGCTGCGCCATGCGCTGAGCTGCTACAATACCGGCAGCCTCACGCGGGGCCTGCGCAATGGCTATGTCGATGGCCTGCTGGCCCGCGCGGCCCAGCCCACAGCCCCCACAACGCTGATGATCCCCGCACTTGAGACCCCGCCCGCCCCACCCGATGATGACGACGCCCCGCCGCAGGCGTCACAGCCCGCAAACCCGCCCGGCCACGACCCGCAGGCCGATGATGCGCAGGGTGATGACCCGCAGGGGCAGGACGCCTTTACGCATGCGCCGCGCGATGTGTTCACCCCCCGGCCGGCTCCGCATGACTGAAGCGCTGGACACAGACCTGCATCGCGCAGGCGGCGGCCATGCCCAAAACCACCACGGCAGATGGGCGGGCTGCATGTAATATCAACATCCTCATCCGCCACTACCGTGGCGGTAGCATGCAACGGAGTATCCCATGTCCGATCTGATCGTTATCGGTTTTGACAACAAGGACGAAGCCACGGCCGCGCTGACCGAATGCAAGAAGCTGGAAAAGGAATACCTGCTTGACCTCGAGGACGCGGTTGTCGTGATCCGTGATGCGGATGGCAAGCTGCACCTGCAGCAGAGCATCAACCTTGAAAAGGTCGGTGCCTCCTATGGCCTGTTCTCGGGCGGCTTCTGGGGTGCGCTGGTTGGCCTTCTGTGCCTGAACCCGCTGGCAGGCTTTGTTGCGGGCAGCATTGTCGGCGCTGGCGCCGGGGCGCTGGCGGGCAAGATGTCCGATTACGGCATTGATGACAATTTCATCAAGTCGCTTGGCGCGACCATTCCCGCCAATACGTCCGCCCTGTTCGTGCTGGTGCGCAAGTCGCAGCCCGACAAGGTTCTGGCTGACCTGAGCGAGTTCAAGGGCCATGCCCGCGTGCTCCAGACCTCGCTCTCGCCCGCCAATGAAGGCAAGCTGCGCGAAGCGCTTGGCCAGATGGCCGCAGCCGCCCCCGCGGCCTGAAGACCCGCCCCCCGCAGGGCTGCTGCGCCTGCGGGGAACAGCGTCATCAAAACGCTTCGGAGAACGCCGCCTTTTTGAAAAAAAGGCGGCACCCAAAACGTCCATCAATCATTTATTTTCAGATTATTTTTCACACGCAGCCGTGAACCGCCTGCGCGGCGCAGGGTGATAGGGTAGGGGCATGCGCTTCCCCCATTTTTTCCTTTCCCTGCGCGGCATGGCCGTGGCGGGCGTGGTGTTCGCCCTTGGTCTGGCTGGCCAGCCGGGGCCGGCTTGCGCGCGTGAGGCGCTGCACACGGCCTGGACCTCGCAGCGCGTGCTCAATGCCGTGGCCGTGGCGGATAACGGGCGCATGTTCGTCTCTTTCCCGTATTGGGGCGGCGGTGGCGGCGGTCCGAGCGTGGCCGAGGTCGATACGCAGGGCGTGCCCCATGCCTTCCCCGATGTGCGCTGGAACCATATGGATGGCACGAAAGGCGACATGCAGCCTTTCGTGCGGGTCAACGCCCTGCGCATCGGGCCGGACGGGTTGCTGTGGGTGGTGGATTCGGGCGATGCCAATGTTGGCGGGCCGCCCAACCCCATGGGCGGAGCGCCTGCACGGCTGCTGGCCTTTGACATCACGACCGGGCAGCCCGTGCATATCATCTCGTTGCGCGCCAGCAGCACGCCGCACAGCTATATCGACGATATCCGCTTTCATAACGACACGATTTTCGTCACCGATGCGGGCGACCCCGCCCTGATCGTGGTCAGCCAGCGCACCGGGCAGCAGCGCCGCGTGCTGGCCCATGACCGTTCCACCACCGATGAACGCCCGATGTATGCCGAGGGCCGATTGCTGACCACTGGCGGTCACCCCGCCCGCGTGCATGCCGACCAGCTCGAGGTCTCGCCCGATGGGTCGAAACTCTATTTCCAGCCCAGTTCCGGCCCGCTCTGGGTCGCCCCCACCGCCGCGCTGGAAAACCCGGACCTGCCCGCGCCGGATCTCGCCCGGTCTGTCCGGCTGTTTTACAACACCCCCACTACCGGCGGCACGGCCATTGATGGCGATGGCAACCTGTATGTATCGGATGTGAACCGGCTGCGTATCCTGCGCCTGACCCCGCAGGGCAGGGCCACCACGCTGGTGCGCGACAGGCGGCTGGTCTGGGCCGATGCCATGTGGATCGACAGCCACGGCACGTTGTGGATTCCTGCAGTCCAGCTCAACCGCACCGCCAGCTTCCAGCCTGATGGAAAATCACGCCTGCGCCTGCCGGTTGCGATCTACACCATGGACCTGCACCTCAAACCGGTGCGCTAGGGCCATGTGATAAAAATTTCCGGGTGCCGTCCTTTTAAAAATTGCGGTGTTCTCTCGAAGTTTTTTTAACAGACTGCTTGAAAAGTCAGCCCGGAAAACATCCAGAAATCATAAGGAAGTTTTTGGTGAAGCTTTTTTCAAAAAGCTTCGAAGAACGCCGCCTTTTTGAAAAAAGGCGGCACCCAAAAACTTTTATCATTTTTTATCAATGAGTTGTTTTCAGACAGCCGTTTACTGGTTTTTCAGAGCTGGAGAATGCTCGAGAAGTCAAAATCCTGCCCCGTCGGGTTCTCGCCCAGCCGGATGACGGTCGGCGTGGGCATGCTGTATGGCGGCACCGGCAGGTTGTAGGGCGCGGGGGCACCACGGAACACACGGCCCGCGAGGTCGAATTTGGAGCCATGGCACGGGCAGGCATAGCCGCCGGGCCAACTGGCGTCTCCCTTGCCCTCGGGCAGGGGTTTGTAGGCGGGCACGCAACCCAGATGGGTGCAGATGCCCACCACCACGCCGTAGCGCGGGTCAAGCGAGCGGTGCCAGTTTGTGGCATAGGGCGGCTGCTGGTTGTCGTGCGATGGCCCATCGCGCAGGCGGGCGGTCTGGGCCGCATCCTGCAGCACGGCCAGCGCCTCGGGCGTGCGGTGGGTAATGAAAACCGGCTTGCCCTGCCATGTCACCACAATCTGCTGCCCCGGTGGCAGGGCGGATATGTCCACGTCCACCGGCAGGTGAGCGGCGGCGCTGTCGCGCGGGGCAAGACTTTGCAGGAAAGGCCACAGGCATGCCCCGGCCCCCGCAGCAGCGGTGGCGGTGGTGACAAGCCCGAGGAAATTCCGGCGCCCTCCGGGGGCGGGTTGTGTATCCGACGCGTTTTCCATCATCATGTTTTTACTGCGCTCCCCCGCCAAAAGGAAGAGGATACAGCGCACATGCATCATGTTGCCCCAGCCGTGCCACACAGGCAGAAATATGAGGCGAACCCATCCGTGCATGGCGTCATGCCCGCTGCCCTGCCGGACTCCAAGAAAGGTATTGTTGATGCGCCTGATCCTGGCCCTTTTGCTGCCCTGGCTACAGTTTTTCACCATCGGGCGGCCCTTTGCAGGCATTGTGTGCCTGATCCTGCAGGTTACCGTCATTGGCTGGATTCCCGCCGCCATCTGGTCGGTCTATGCGCTGAGCCAGTTCACCACCGACCGCAAGATCGCGGCCCTCAAACGCTAACGGGACCGGCATGAAACTCTATATCTACGACCACTGCCCTTTCTGCGTGAAGCCACGCATGATTTTTGGCCTCAAGCACATACCGGTGACCGATATCGTGCTGCTCAATGATGACGTGCAGACCCCCACCCGCATGATAGGCCGCAAGATGGTGCCGATTCTGGAACAGGACGGCCATTTCATGGGGGAAAGCATGGATATCGTCACCCATGTCGATGCCATGGATGGCAAACCCCTGCTGACCGGCCCCACGCGCCCCGAAGTCACCGCGTGGATGAAGGAGATGCACGAACCCTACCTGAACCTGACACTCCCGCGCACGGCGGCAACGCCCCTGCCGGAGTTCGCGACCACGGCGGCGCGGCTGTATTTCATCCGCAACAAGGAGGAGATGGTCGGCCCGTTTTATCAGCGCCTGGCTGAAAGCCCGGCCCTGATCGCCCGCATCAATGCGGCCTTCCCGCGCCTGGCCGGACTGATTCGCAGCCCGGACGCGGTCAACGGCCAGCTTTCAACCGATGACATCCATCTCTTTCCCTTCCTGCGCAACCTGACGCTGGTGGCGGGGCTTGTATGGCCCGAGCCGGTGCGGGCCTATGCCACGCGCATGGCGCAGGCCACCGGCATTGGGCTGCTTGACGCCATGGCGGCCTGAGCGGGGCGTGCCAGCCACGCACATGGCAGCCCCGCCGGGGCGGGGCGGCAGGAAACTGTCAGCCCGGCCTGGCCGTTTGCGGTGCAGGACACGCCCGGCATCACAGGGAGGGACACCATGCCAGCATTTCACGACACGCCGCGCCTCCCCGTCAGGCGTGGGGGCACGCCGTTCGAGGTCTGGGTCCGTCAGGCGCTGCATGCGCGATTCGACCGGGTCTTTGCCGAAAATCTGCCTCATGAAATTCTGGTTCACCTCGCCCAGCCTGACCCGATGTTCCCTGACCTTGCGGAACATGATGGTGAACCGGAGCTCAATGGCTGAGTCCCTGATGGAACGGGTGGGTCAGGTGTGGATTTTTTTCACCGTAATCCGCCCGAGTCCCCTGCACAGGAAACTGCAGGCGTAAAGAAGGGTGCAAAAAGAATCCTGTTTATGGCGGAAAATAGCCATTTATTGTCGCTTTGCCGCAACAGGAAACAGGATTCGCAAGATGGAATCTTTCACGCAAGCCTGTGGATAAGTCTGTTGACGCTTGAGGAGATCAGGCATCGGAATGCAGAGTCCTCCTTTTTTCGTGATTTGTTCTGGCGCCCTTTTTCAGCCCGGCAGGTGCATGGTCACATGCGGCTGTCCGTTGGCCTGCCATTCGCGGCGTAGCTGGGGGGCGCCTTCCTCGGTCGTGGGGCAGACGATGTGCCACGGGTTGCCATCAAGCCGCAGGGCAACCCAGCCATGAATGGTGTCACTGCCGGGGGCCAGACCGACAAGGGTTATGTCCGTCATGGGGTCATAGGCGGCAAACTGCCGTGCATGGCCTTCAAAGACCAGCTTCAGCGTGGCGTGGGAGTCGCACATGCGCTTGAGGTCAACGAGCAGGCTGCCACCATGCATCGTGTCCCTGCCAAACATCAGGGTGCCTCCGCCCGCCCGTATGTTCACCGGCAGCATGGTCACGCTCGTGCACTGGGCATGGCCTACGATGATCGTGCCCCCATCAAGGTGCAGGGCACCCGTGTTCCAGCCGTCGAGTTCGGGCAGGGTCATGCTCATCCACGCGCCGCTCTGCGCAACGATGGGGCATTGATTGCCCCGGTTGGCCGAGATGCGGCCTTCCCTGCGGTACTGGGCCACGGCCTGCTGGAGCGAATCGGTATCGAAATGACCGGATACAAGGGTCAGTTGCCCATTTTCACAGGACACCGCCTGCGTGGAGCCATACCTGTTCCTGCTACCCATGAAATCCTGCCTCCAGGTGCTGCATGCATGCCACCTGCGCGGGAGACATGATTAAAATATTGTCATTTTTAAGATATTGGCGCTGATCAACTGAAAAAATGCCGCCATCCGTCATGGGCGCGGCGTGCTGATGACTTTCATGCCGTTTGGGAAATGACGGAAATTAGTTTCATATAATAATTAATACATAATACCTGTTACTGTCTGGAAAATTCCTAACATCATATGAAGCGGCTGTCCACTTACAGGGCGGGTCGTCCATAATCGGGGCTAGAGCAGATCTGGTTTGAATAGACACATTCGAACTGACGAAGATGATTTATAAACAATGAGTTAGAGAAAACATACAGCGTCAGGGTTCAGTGGAGTTGCCCTGGAGCGCCTTCCACGCGGCCAGCGCGCGGGCCCGCCCGCCTGCCAGATCAACCACGGGGACGGGGTAGCGCGTGCCTGCGGGCAGGTCGGCTTTCCACGGCGTGTGGATGGCCCGCCCGGGCAGGCGCGCGAGTTCGGGCACCCAGTGCCGCACATACGCACCTTCGGGGTCGAATTTTTCGCCTTGCAGCACCGGGTTGAAAATACGGAAATACGGGGCCGCATCCAGCCCGCACCCGGCCACCCATTGCCAGTTGAACGGATTGCTCGCCACATCGGCATCCACCAGCGTATCGGCAAACCACCGTTCGCCCACCCGCCAGTCCAGCAGCAGGTGCTTGGTCAGGAAAGACGCCACGATCATGCGCACGCGGTTATGCATGCAGCCCGTGTGCCACAATTCGCGCATGCCCGCGTCGATGATGGGGTAGCCGGTGCGCCCGCGCTGCCAGGCCTGCAGCCCGGCAGGGTCGGTGCGCCAGGGCATGGCATCGAATTCGGGGCGCAGGCTGCGCGTTGCCATATCGGGAAACTCGAACAGGGTGGAATGGGCGAAATCCCGCCACCCCAGCTCGCTCAGGAAGCTCGCGCTGTCACGGTCGCCTGCGCCCCGCGCCTCTACCGCGTGCCAGACCTGCCGGGGCGAAATGTGACCAAAGCGCAGGCACGGCGACAGGCCCGATGTAGCGGGTCGGGCGGGCAGGTCACGCGCGGTGGCATAACCGGGCAGGCGCTCGGCTACGAATGTATCAAGCCGCTCAAGGGCCGCTGCCTCGCCCGGTTGCCATGTAGCGCGCAGGCCCGCCGCCCAGTCGGGCGTGGTGGGGCGCAGCGACAGGCCGGCCAGCTTCACGAGCCGTTCGGTTACGGCATCTGGCACCGGGGCTGCTGCCAGGGCGGCATTCAGCCCATGTGGCACGGGCAGCGGCGGCGGCGGCGTGCCCATGGCCTGCACCGCCCGCCACCATGGCGTGAAAACGCGAAAGGGGCTGCCCTGCTTCGTGCGCACCTGCCATGGCTCATGCAGCATATTGCCGGGATGGCTCTGGGCCATCAGGCCCCCGGCTTTCAGTGCGGTCTTGATCGCGGCATCACGCGTGCGGGCAGGCCCTGCGTAACGGCGGTTCCATTCCACGCCACGCGCGCCCAGCGTCCGGGCAAGCCACAAAAGGCTTTCCTGTTCCGGCCCGGCCATGAGGCATAACTGGCCGCCTTGCGCGCGCAGGTCGGCATCAAGGGCCTCAAGTGCGCCGTGCAGCCACCATTTTTCGGCGCCACCCAGATTCAGCGCGGGGTCATGGATATACACGCATACCACCGGCCCCGCCGCCACCGCGGCAGACAGGGCCGGGTTATCCGCCAGCCGCAGATCATCACGAAACCACATGATGGTGGGAGCATAATCAGCCATGACGACCCCGTTCCAGAAAATACCGGCTGTTTGTGTGGGGTACAAATGGCAGGCCGTCAAATAACCACCCGATCGCCGCGCACCGGCACGTTTTCAGCGCGGGGCAGGGGCTGCTGGCGGCACAGGCTGCGCGGGCGTGTTGGTGGGCTTGGGTGGGTCATCATCCTCGAACATGGCCCGGCATTTGGGCGAGAGCTGGTCAAGCTTGCTTTCCAGGCATTCCGTCATCAGCTTTTCGTTCGGAATGTCGAGAAAGCAGAGCCTGAACACATCGCCCTTGCATGCGCTGGCCTGATCCCCGCGTTCGGCCGCATGGGCAGTTGACAGGGCGCAGGCAGCACCCGTGGCCACACAGATGAGCGCAAGCAGTCCATGCGTGGTGGCGCGCCGGACATCGGGCAGGCGTCGCATTGCATTTTCTCCTTTGTGTTTAAGGTCGCGTGACCTTGCTGCATCACAGCGCATTGCAGTTTGCTACAACTGTCAACCCTTTTTGTCATAACAGGACCGCGAAGGGTGTGCTTTGAAAGTTCCCTGAAAAATACATGACAGTATTCATAAATCCGTGATGGCACGAATGCCGTCCCGCCCTCGTTGGCCTGTCATGACCACAATGTCAGACCACAAAGGAGCAGATACCATGGCTACCACCCGTACTGATCAGATCGGACAGGCCGCAGGCAAGGTTGCCGATGTGCTGACCGGAGCCCGCACCGATACATCGGGCCTGATGAGCGCGGTCATTGCCTATATGGGCGATGCCAACAGCCCCGGCCGCAAGGACCTGCATGCCCGCGCCCGCAAGGCCGGGCTGGAAGAACAGGTCATCGGCTGGGAAACCCGCCCCACCAACACATCGGTTGATGAAAGCGTGGTCACGACCCTGATCCCCGAGCCCGTCATTGACCGGTTCTCAAATGAAACAGGGCTGTCGCATCCTGCCACCATCAAGGGGCTGAGCGACCTGCTGCCCCACCTTGCGCGACTGGATGGCTGATATACGCCGCCCGCCTGCAAACAGGCACGTTTTCCTGTTTGCAGGCGGGGGCAGGGGCCTATGATCCCCTGACCAGACACCCATTAGCAGGCAGGATGATTTCATGAACAATGCCCATTCCCCCGCCCCGGCCCAGACGCCCGGCGTCGTGATCGTAACGGGGGGCAGCCGGGGCATTGGCCATGCCATCAGCACCCTGCTGGCGCGTGAGGGGCATGCGGTGGCCATCAATTACGCCACCAACGCCGCCCCGGCCGAGGCGCTGGCCCGCGCCATTACCGAGCGCGGTGGCCGCGCGATGGCCATCAAAGCCGACCTTTCCCAGCCGGGCGAGATCCGCACCCTGTTCACGCGCGCGCATGAACTCGGGCCATTGTGGGGACTGGTCAACAATGCGGGCGTGACCGGCACCAAGGTGCGGGTGGATGAACAGACCGCCGAGACGCTTGATGCGCTGTTCAACATCAATATCCGCGCCACCATGCTGGCGGCGGGCGAGGCGGTGCGCCGCATGTCCACCCGCCATGGCGGCAGGGGCGGCGTGATCGTGAACCTGTCTTCTGTTGCGGCGCGGCTGGGCGGGCTGCCGGGGCTGGTGCCCTATGCCGCCACCAAGGCGGCGGTCGAGACCTTTACGCGCGGCCTGGCCAATGAGGTCGCGCGCGAGGGCATTCGCGTCAATGCGGTCGCACCCGGCCTGACCGCGACCGACATGGTCCCCCCCGAGACCGCGAAACTGGCCGAGACCGTGGTGCCCATGGGTCGCGTGGGCCATGTGGACGAGATTGCGCAGGCGGTGGCGTTTTTGCTTTCGCCCGCATCATCGTACATGACTGGCAGCGTCATGACGGTATCGGGCGGGCGCTGAAAATATAAAGGTTTTGGGTGTCGTCTTTTTTCAAGAAGGCGGCATTCTTCTTTGAAGCTTTTTGCAAAAAGCTTCGCCAAAAACTTTCATTACTTTTCAATGATTTATTTTAAAGCGATGGCCCCCACATGCCAGCCACGAACACGATGGCGCCAAGGGCCAGCATGGCGATATGGAACATGACCTGACCCGGCATGGCGTCAGGGCTGATGTTCAGCCCGTGAATGAACTGGACAAGAACCAACGTCAGCCCGATCACGCACAGCCCGATCCGCACGGGGCTGACGGTGGTGGGCCATATCGGGTTTCTGCGGTTCATCGGGGCGTGCCTCCAGCTTATTGGCGCAGCATGCCATAAAACCCGCCAGGGCAGAAGATGTGTCTGGCGCGCGCGGCATTTGCCCCTTCCGCGCCTCATGCTATGGGCAGGGTGTGGCCGTGGCCTGCGGCAAAAGGTGAACTGACAGGAACAAGATGCGTCTCGATCGTTCTGCCATGGCGCGCGGGCTGGCCGCCTGTGCCGCAATGGGGCTGCTGGCCATGCCGCCTGTGGCGGCCCGGGCGCATCCTCACGCCCATCATCATGCCGCCCATGCCCACCCTGCCGCGCAGGCCGATGTGCCCGCAGGCCCGCCCTTGCCTGACGGGCAGGTGTTCCTGCCACCCCCACCCGGCCCGGACACGGCGCAGCGCGCGGCCGATGCCTCCATCTTTGCCGCCACCCGCGCCCTTGAAGGCACGCCACGGTGGAAACTCGCGCAGGCCGATAACCGCGATACGCCTGCGCATATGGTCTCGGCCTTTTCGTGTGCGGCGGGCTTTACCCTGCCGCCCGAGCAGTTGCCCGAGCTCGTGGGCCTTGTGGCGCGGATCGAAAAGCGCCTCACGCCTGCCGTCAATGCCGAGAAGGCGCTATGGAATCGCCCCCGCCCCTTTACCGAGGCTGAACTTTCCACCTGCATTCCACTGCGCGCCGACCTCAAGCGTGATCCGTCCTACCCCTCGCTCCACGCCACGCTGGGCTGGGTGACGGGGCTGATCCTGTCCGATATCCTGCCTGATCGCACGGCTGCGATCATGCAGCGCGCCCGCGTGTTTGGCGAGAGCCGCGTGGTGTGTGGCGTGCAGTGGCAGACCGATGTCGCGGCGGGGTGGCTCAATGGCGGCGTGCTGTATTCGGCCATGGAGCAGGATGATGGCTTCAGGCAGGAAATGGATGCCGCGCGGGCGGAAGTGACGGCGCTGCACGCCACCATGGCCGCTCCCCCTGCGGCCGAATGCGCCATCGAGGCCGACGCCGCAGCCCATCCGCCCCAGTGACCGGAAGTTTCCGGGCGCCGCCTTTTTGAAAAGATGCGGCAGCCGGAAGTTTTCATTGCCTGATTACGGTGGGCTGCGTCCCGACAGTGCCTGACTGGCTACCCGCCCTGATGAATGACGGCGCAGGCCACGCGGTCGCCCGCCCCGCCAATCGGCTGCGTGCGGTAATCATCGGGGTTGGCGTGGATGACAAGGGCCGACCCATCGGAATCAAGCAGCCCCGGGTGGCTATCCGTGCCGTTAAGGGTCACCAGCGTCGAATACAGTTCGACCGTCGCGCTGCCGTCCTGCCCGACGAAGATATTGGGCAGGTCCCCCGCATCGTTCGCATTGGCGTTCAGCAGGCCATGGACCACCGGTGTGGCGGCATGGACATGTGCGCCCGCATCGGTGAATTTCGGCGGCCCGCAGACGCCTTTTTCATGGAAATGCACGCCGTGCCAGCCGGGAATCAGCCCGGTGGCCTCGATACGCAGCAGCACCCCCTTCGGTGCCGCCGTCACATGGACCGACCCCCGCGCCGTGCCGTCCGTGCCCATCAGGGCGCCCGATGCCGTATCGGCGGCCCGGGCGGGGGTGGCGAACGCCGCGTAACCGCTGGCAAGGGAAAGCAGGCCGAGCGAAAACAGGCCAGAAAGCCGGAAACGTCGTGTGGGCATGGATGGATTTCCTTTTCGACGGAGGCGCGATGTCGCGGATGGGCATGCAGTCTCGACCCATGCGCGGGGAACCGGAATCCAACTCTTTGTGAGGGCGGAATACCCACGATGAAAATACGCTCACGCGACAGGCCGCTGCCTGGAACCAGACGCACTGTCCTGTGTCTGAATGCCGCCTTGTAAACATGCTCACAGATGCCCGGCACCTGATGGATGCCGGCCTGCGACAGCAGGGGTAAAAAACAGGTGGTGACAGGTTCCGGGCGGCGCCTTTTTTTCAGGAAAGAAAACCGATCTTTCGGTTGCCCTCGCGGCCTGCGGTTTCCGTGCGCAGGCGCTCGAGCAGGTCGTCGGGCGTGGGGTTTTCATCGAGCAGCCGCGCCCGGCGCAGCACCAGCGCAAAGTCGGAGGGCACAAGCGTGTGCAGGTGCCGCAGGGCAGCGGGCGCTTCCTGCCCGAAAAAGCGCGAGAACGCATGCGCCGCCTGCACCGTGTTCAGGTAGCCAAAGCGCGCGCGGAACAGGAAGCGCCGCATGCTGGCCGGGTCCAGCTTTTCCACCAGGTTGGTGGTGCAGGCGAATGGCAGCGGGTGCTGCTCCATCCAGGTCAGCATCTCGTTGACCTGGCTGATCTCCCATGACCGCTCGGCGGAGCGACGGTCGCCCAGCAGGCTGTCGGCTTCGTCAATGATCAGGAAGGCCCCGCTGTCGCACGCCTCGGCAAAGGCTGCGGCAATCTGCTGCTCGCTCTGGCCCACATATTTGTCCAAAAGGTCGGAGGCGCGCTTTTGCAGCACTGGCATGTCCATCTCGGCGGCGAGGTGGCGGGCATAGGCACTCTTGCCCGAACCCGGCGGCCCGGACAGCAGCAGCGAGACCGCACGGGGTGCCCCGGGGCGGGCAAGGCGTTTTGTCAGCGCCTGCAGGTCGCAATCGGCGTTGATGAGGGTCGCGTCATAATCCGTCACGTCGGGCTGCGATGGCATGGGCATCTGCCCGCCCGCGGCGGCGCGCGCAATGCCGGTGGCGATCAGGCTGGCCATGCCCGAATCGCCGCCTGCAAGGTGGGTGGAGCGCAGGGCGTTGCGAAAGATGCCCGGCGCTGCCGGTATGGTGCGCGCAAGGTCGGCCGCATCCTGCGGGGCGAGGGCCACTTTCTCCTCACGCGCCATGTCCTGCCACAGCCGCGTGCGCACGCTGATGCCGGGCTGGCGCACCTCGATGCACAGCGCCATGCGCCGGGCAATGGCGGGGCCGAGGGTATCAAGGTCGTTGGCGGTCCAGATGACCGGCGTGCCCCCCTGCTCAAGCAGGCGGTGGAAGAACACGCGGCTGTAGGATTGCGGCGCGTCGAACAGGCTGGAGGTGAACAGGTCCTCCGCTTCATCGAACAGAAGGATGGACTCGGTGTTGCGCAGCAGGCGCGTGCTGCACCGCAGGTCGGCGAGGCGCTCATGGCGCGAGGGTTCATCGCCCGCGCTGTCGGCCTCGCCCACGGGGTACAGCGTGGCCCCGATATGCCGCGCAAGGGTGGCTGCGAACTCGGTCTTGCCGGTGCCCGGCGGCCCATAAAGCAGGATGTTGATGCCGCTGGCATGGGTGGCCACCGCTGCCTTGAGCAGCTTTGCCGCAATCTCGGCCTGCTGGCCCAGATGGGCAAAGGCCTCCCACGGCAGGGTGGCGGTGCGGGGCTGGCCGAGCAGCATGGAGCGGATATCGCCCACCACGCTGGCGCGGCGGTTCATCAGCGCCATCAGCCGGGGCAGGAGCGTGATGTCGCCGTCCTCGTCCACGGTCATCAGCCCGCTCATGCGCAACTGACCATCAGGCGCGAGGGCGGTGGCGATGTCATCCTCCTCCTGGCCGAGCAGCAGGTGCAGCAGCGGAATGTCCTCGCACAGGAACGGCCCGCGCGAGCGGTTCTCGCACAGATCATCCCATAACTGCTCGAAATGCCCGTTCAGGCGGTAGCACATGGCAAGGCCGAGCACCTCGCTGGCCACACTGCCAAGGCCGGTGGCGTGGCTGAGTTCATCAAGCCAGGCATCCACGTAGCCCCGGTCGTTCATGTGCTGGAGGCGGATTTCCTCCAGCGCATGGCCCAGGCGCTTCCATTCCGTGGCGGTGGGTGGGTTCTCGCCATCATGGCGGGGGGCGGCGGGCAGGTCCTTGTCGGACAGGCCAAGATCGGGCTGGGCCTGTACCACGCAGCGCACGAGGGCACCGGCATCACGCGATCCGCGATGGATCGACCCATGCAGCACGCACAGCATTTCCAGCAGGCGGCGTGTCTCGCCGCGCACGCGCGGCGAGCGGGGCTGTACCGTCCTGCGGCGGGGTGCCGGTCGTCTGCTCTTGGCCAATGCCATATATCGGGTCTCCTGCTATTCCTGCTGAATATAGGGAGTGCAGGCCCGGATGTCGTGGGGGGAGAAGAATATGTTTTCGCCTCCCCCCGGTCTTACGGCCTCTTATCGTCCGCCCGAGAGGGCGAAGCCGGTTTCAACCCGGTTGAGCATGGCCACGAGTTCCGCCTGGCGCAGCGGGTCGGTGCCGGTGGTGACATGGGCATGCGCGCGGCGCTTGAGGCTGTCGACCATGTTGGGGTTGACCGGGTGCCCGTCGCCCTGGTGCAGGAGTTCGGCCAGGCTCAGCCCCTGCTCATGGGCTGCATGGGCCACGGCAAAGGCCATGTGGTTGACGATGTTCTCGAACGCAAAGCGCCCGAAACGCGACTGGCACTGGCTGAACTGCTCGAGGGCGCGCGCATAGCGCGCCACGGGATCGGCCTGCCCCACGATGTGGAAGTGCCGGGCATGGTGGCGGGCGGCCTGGATGTGCTCCTCGCGCGCCTGATCCCATTCGCCAATGGCGGCGCATTCCGTCTCGATCAGGCAGTGCAGCGCGCGGGCGTTGAGGCTGGCGGCGATGAAATCCGCATGGGTGATGTCGTTCCACGCCAGTGGCTGGCCGGGGCGCTGCATGGCGAAGCGGAAGCCCCGATGCCCGTCGATGCCGTACACGATGGTGGTGTTGCCACGATAGAGCGGGTCGGTGCCGGTCACCATGATGTGGCCGCTATCGGCGCGGTGCATGTAATGCTGCCATGTCATGACATCGAGCAGCGTCTCGTCATCCACGTGCCGTGCGGTATGGCGGTGGGCGTGCGCCATGAAATTGGGCGCTGACAGCCCCGTTACGGCGCGGGGCGAGAAATCGACCTGCCACCACACGCAGGCCCTGAGCAGGTGAAAGGCCAGCGAATCACGCAGTTGCGCCAGCGCGTCATCCTCGGTGGCGAGGCTGTCGCGTTCGGCATCGCACAGGGCTTTTACGGCCCCGAAGCGGCTGGCCAGCAGGTCAAGCTGCCGGGCCACGGGCTGCCAGGGGTCGAAATAGCTTACCAGGCATTCGGGGCGGGAATGCTGCAGATGCCAGGCAGCCATGGCGGTACGTGTTTCACGCATCGGACGGTCCTTGAAGTATCTGTGGCCAGAACGGTTGGTACTGGTGGTGGAGCGGGCAGGAGGGGCCTGCGCCGCGTGGAACCATGCGCCACAGTCGATGGGGGCGGGCCACATGGGGGGCTACGGCATGCGCCTTGTTATGGAGTGAGGCCTGCAGGGTGGATCGTTTAATGCCGTATTGATGTATATCATAGGCATATTATGTGATAATAGTAATTAATATCATATTAAATCCAGGACAGGTTTCTCCCCGGTCGAACGGATAGGTCTCTTTCAGTTCTGTAAATCAACGGTGTGGCGCGTGCTGTGGTTCCGACCGGATCGGGCGCGCGCCCGATCGAGGCGGGCTGGGGATTTGCCAAGACCGATGGGCTGCAATATCCAGATATCATCATAATGCAACGGATATGGCAGGAAAATGGCAGGCATGGGCAAGGGCGAACAGCCCCGGCGGCGGACCATCCGCGATGTGCGCAAGGGCGCGGAACCCGGTGTATGGCTTACGGCCTATACCGCGCCCATGGCCCGCAGGCTCGATGCGCATGTTGACGTGATGCTGGTGGGGGATTCGCTGGGCATGGTGGTGTACGGCATGCCCGATACGCTGGCCGTGAGCATGGACATGATGATTGCCCATGGCGCGGCCGTGGTCCGGGCCTCGCAGCGCGCGCTGGTGGTGGTGGACATGCCTTTTGGCTCCTATCAGGAATCACCGCAGCAGGCCTTTCGCAACGCGGCCCGCCTCATGGCTGAAACCGGCTGTGGCGCGGTCAAGCTCGAGGGCGGGGTGGAAATGGCCGAAACCGTGCGTTTCCTGGCCGAGCGCGGCATTCCCGTTTGCGGGCATGTGGGGCTGATGCCGCAGGCGGTCAACGCCACGGGCGGCTTTCGCACGCAGGGGCGTGACGAGGCGCAGGCGCGCAAGGTGCGTGATGATGCCCATGCCATTGCGGATGCGGGCGCCTTTGCCGTTGTGCTCGAGGGCACGGTCGAATCCGTCTCGCGCGAGATCGTGGCCGCCGTGCCGGTGCCGGTCATCGGCATCGGGGCCTCGCCTGCGTGCGATGGGCAGGTGCTGGTGGTCGATGACATGCTGGGCGTGTTCGGCACGGACACCCCGCGCTTCGTGCGCCGTTACGCCGATGTGGGCGATGTGATTGACGGCGCCGTGGCCCGCTATGCCGAGGATGTGCGCACCCGCAGCTTTCCGGGGCCGGAAGAATGTTTTGGCACCCGCCGCGCAGTAACGCCGGGATGATGCGCCCGCCCGCGCCGGTGCCCCCTCCTCCTGCCCTGCGCGTGGGGCTGAAGGAGATCGTGGCATTTGGCGCGGGTGATGCGGGGTTCAACATCATCTGGGGGCTGATGCTCAGCTACCTTGCGTATTTCTATACCGATATCTGCTTTTTCCCTGCCCGCATGGTGGGGTTCATGCTGCTTGCAGCACGCGCGGCAAGCCTCGTGACCGATCCCGCCGTGGGGCTGTGGATCGACCGCAGGCCCGCGGGCCATCAGGCCCTGCCGCTGCTGCGCGGCGGGCTTGTGCCGTTCATGGTGCTGGTGGTGCTGACCTTCGTGCCGCTGCCGCGTGGCTGGCCCATCGTGGCGCGCGGGCTGTGCGCGGGCATGGCCTATATGGGGCTGTGCGTAAGCTACGGAGTGGTCAATACCGCCTACGGGGTCATGACCAGCCTGATTTCATCCGATCCCGCCATCCGCCTGCGCCTGGCCACGAGCCGCATGGTGGGGGCAACACTGGGCGGGCTTGTGGTCAGCATGGTCACCCTGCCTGCCGTGGATTTTCTGGGCCATGGCAACCGGCAGGCGGGCTTTGCCCTGTTCATGATGGTGGTGGCGTGCGTGGTGGGCGCGCTGGTGTGGCTGCCTGCGCGGCTGTGCCACGAGCGGGTGGCGACGGATTGCGGCGATGCGCCCCCCCGGCAGCTCGTTGTATCACTGCTGGCCAACCGGGCATGGCGGCGGCTGACGGGGGCCATGCTGCTGACCATGCTGGGCAGCACCTTCCTGTTCGGCGCGCTGGTCTATGACGTGCGCTACGTTTTGCATGCGGGCGACCACATGGCGGGCTGGCTTTTGGGCATGATGAGCCTGATGGTGCTGGCCGGGTGCGGGCTTTCCCTGCCCCTGTGCGCCCGGTGGGGCGCAGGTGTGGTCATGCGCTGCGGCACGGTTGCGGCGGGGTGCATCCTGCTGCTGGCCTATGGGCTGCCTGCGCGGCTGGACCTGACCGGGGCCGGGCTGGGGCTGTTCGGGCTGTGCGTGGGCGTGTGCAACCCGGCCTGTTTCACCCTGCTGGCGCACGCCATGCGGCACGAAGGCGGGGCGGATGGCCTGCACACGGTGGGGCTGGGCTGGGCGCTCAATTCCATGGCATCAAAAATGGCATTTGACGTGGGTGGCAGCCTGCTGGCGGGCGTGCTGGCGGCGGCGGGGCTGGCCAGTGGCGCGGGACATCAGACGGCGCAGGCGCAGGCAGGCATTCATGCGGGCTGCCTGCTGGTGCCTGCCGTGCTGTACCTGCTGGCGGGCACGGTGGTGCTGCGGGGCCTTGGGGTTCAGAACCCCGTGGCGGCGGTAAACAGCACCGCAAGTCCGCCGCCCACGTAATATTGCGGCCCGTCGGCTTTGGTCAGCGTGGGTGTCGCCACGCCGGAGAGGTAATGCTGGTTGGTGATGTTGATGAAGTTCATGCGGAATTCGGGATGCGAGAAAAACGCGTGGTCATCCATGCGGTAGCCGATGGCGAGGTTGCCCGTGGTGTGGTCAGGCATGCGCTCGTCATTCATGAAGGTTGAATACTGCCGCCCGGTATAATGCACCGAGGCCAGTCCGAAGAAATGCCCGTCATCATAACTCAGCCCTGCTGATGCCTGCAGCGTCGGGCTTTCCACCGCTGTCTTGCCACGGGTTGCCAGCGTGCCGGTAGCCGATGGAATGTCGCTATCAATGGTCGCGTGCAGGTATTCGCCGGACAGGTAGGGGGCGAAGTGGTGCCACGGCCTGAGCCCGATCTCCACATCCACCCCGCGCGAGGTCTGGCCGCCGCCATTGATGGTGGAATCCACCTGCGCGCCATTCACGTTGAGCAGGGTCTGGATTTCGCGGTTGGTGAAGTCATAGTTGAACAGTGTCAGGCTGCCCACGATCAGGTCGCCATTGTAGCGGTAGCCCAGTTCCTCGGACACGGAATATTCGTTTTTAAGCTGTGTCGTGGTGCCGCTGGCCGTCACGCCGCCAAACAGCGCGCTTTCATCAGGCGTGCGGAAATTGGTGGTGGTGTTGAAGAACACCATATGGCGCGGCGTGATCTGGTAGCGGATGGCGATGCGCGGCAGCGGTGTGGCGCTGTTGCTGCCCGCTGCCGTCTGCACGCCGCCCGATGTGGTGGTGCCGGTGCGGTCGAGCATCACTTCCTTGAAGCCGACATCGACCATCAGTTTTTTGTGCAGGAAGTGCATCCGGTCGCCGATATAGAGCGCGTTGGTCTGGGAGATCATGTGGTAGCTGCCCGCATCGACCTGCTGGCCGCTGGCATCAAGCAGGGTGCGGCTGATGCGGTCCACCCAGATATCGGGCGCATAGCCCTGCGCGTTCACGGCGGTGAAGGGCTGGTGCTCGCTGTCATCGGAGTAGTCGTACCAGTAGCCGAACACGAGGTCATGGTTGCCAAGCTGCCAGTCGAGGGTTGCGTTGAAGCCCGAGCGGTAGCTGGTCTGGGTCCAGTTCGAGCGCACCACCGTGGCCGCATCCGCCCCGCCTGAAAGCCCGGCATCGCCCAGCGTCGTGCCGCCGGGGTCGTTGCCGTAGCTCCACTGCGCATAGGGCGTGACCTTGAGGTGCAGCCCGCGTGCCAGTGTAAAGCGCGCGGGGGCGGCAAGGTAGGCAATGCGCTCGGGCTGGCGGTACAGCGCCCAGTAATCGGTGCCGCCTGCGGCGTTATTGGGGTTGTAGGTGGCGGCGAGGTTGTTGGCCGCACCATGCACGCCCTGGGCCTGCCAGTCGGTTTTGTCGACCGGCGGGTAGTAGCTGGCCACCATCGTGTTCCATGTGCCGATCAGCGAGACCCGGTTGCCCTGACCCCATTCGCGCAGGAACTTGAAGTCGATATGCTGGCGCTCGTCATGGCCCGGCCCGCGCCAGTTATCGGTATAGCCATGCGAGTAGGACACGAAGCCCCGCAGGCCGGTATGCCCGATCTGCCCGGTTTCCAGCCGCAGGAACTGGCGGTTGGTGTTGTACGAGCCATAGGACACATCAGCATATCCCCCCGCCCGCATGGACGGATCGCGGAAGGTCATGCTCATCAGCCCGCCTGCCGCGTTGAGCACGGGGGAGTCAATATCCGCCGAGCCCTGCGCGAGCGAGACGCTCTGGTAATTTTCGGTATCGGCAAACTGGCCGGGATAGCCGTTGTAATAGGCAATATCATTGAGCGGCATGCCCTCGAGCACATAGCCCAGCGAATCCCCGCCCAGGCCCCGCACGCTGATATTGGTCTGTGGTGAAAAGCCCAGCGGGTCGGAGGATGAGACATTGGCGCCGGGCAGCAGGCTGACCATGTCGAACGCCGTGGCACTTGGCGCCTGCTTGCGCATGAAATCCGTGCCGATGGTGCTGACCGATTTCGCCGCATCCTCCGCCCGGATCAGCCCGCCACCGGGCTCGGTGCCCACCACGCGCTGGCTGGTCACGGTCAGCCGCTCCACCTTGCCCGTGGCAGGCGGGCGGGGTGGTTTTGTAGCAGCAGGCATGGTGGCGGTGTCATCAGCCGCTGCCATGCCCGGGCCGAGGCCAAGCAGGGTGCTGAGGGCGAGCGTGAGCACATGCAGGTGGCCCGCGGAGGCGGCGGGGAACACAACGGGGCGGCGAGGTGGGCGCGGCATGGGGGCGTTCCTGAAAAATATCTTTTTATTTCATTATTCTGTCTCATCCGGGTGGGATATGACATCGTCTTGAACAAATCGGGGACCGATATAGTATAGTCCCGCAAGGCATCGTAAGCCCTGTTATCGGGCGGGTCGTGCGGAGTGACGCGGGCAGGCAGGCAAAAAGGTTGCGGGTGGTGGGACAGGAATCAGCACATATCGTACGCAGTTACGAGCAGGAACTCGAGCAGTTGCGCTCCATGATGGCGCGCATGGGCGGATTGGTGGAACGCCAGACCTCGCAGGCCGTTGCCGCCATTGCCGACCGTGACGAGAACGCCGCCGGCATCGCCGCCGACCTCGACCCGCAGGTCGATGCGCTCGAGCGCGATGTAGAGGCGATGGTGATCCGCATCCTCGCCCTGCGCTCGCCCGTGGCGGGGGATCTGCGCGAAGTGGTCTCCGCACTCAAGATTACCGGCGACATGGAACGCATTGGCGATTGCGCCGCCTCCATCGCGCGGCGTTCGCTGCGGGCCGAACTGTTGGCCTCGCGCATCTCGCTCAGCGGCCTGCGCAGCATGGGCCGCCTGGTGCAGGACAACCTGCGCCGCGCCATTGATGCCATGAGCCAGCGCAACCCCGATCTTGCGCGCGAGGTGTGGCAGTCCGATACGGCGGTGGATGAACTCTACAACGCCATGTTCCGCGAACTCGTGACCTACATGATGGAAGACCCGCGCAATATCGGGCCCTGCACCCACCTGTTGTTCATTGCCAAGAACCTTGAGCGTATTGGCGACCACGCCACCAACATTGCCGAGCGCGTGTACTACACCGCCACCGGCGAGATCCTGCCCGTGGTGCGGCCACGCGGCGGGTTTTCGGGCCAGGGAGGCTAGACCCCGTGCAGGTTGATCAGCCGCTCCGCATCCTTGTTGCGGAAGATGACGCCGCCCTGTCCGTCATGCTCACCTACAACCTCGAGGCGGCGGGGCATACGGTCATGCCGGTCGATAACGGGCTCGATGCGCTGACCGGGGTGACAAGCTGGAAACCCGACCTCGTGTTGCTGGACTGGATGATGCCCGGCCTGTCGGGGGTGGATCTGTGCCGCAGGCTGCGCATGGCGGCGGCCACGCGCTACCTGCCCATCATCATGCTCACCGCACGCGGCGAGGAGCGCGATTCCATCCACGCGCTCGATACCGGGGCGGATGACTACCTCGTCAAGCCCTGCGGCATGGATGTGCTGCATGCCCGCGTGCGCGCGGTGATGCGGCGCAGCGCCGGGCGCGGGGCTGCGGCGGCTGCCGTGGCAGAGGGCGATGTCCTGACCTTTGCCGATGTCACGATCGACCATGGCGGCCGCCGCGTGTCACGCGCGGGCAGCACCATTGCACTGGGGCCGACGGAATACCGCATCCTGCTGCATCTCATGCGCCATCCGCGCCGGGTGTTCTCGCGCGCTGAAATTCTGGCCGCCGCGTGGGATGACCGCATCCATGTGGAGGAACGCACGGTGGACGTGCATATCCGCCGCCTGCGCCTCGCACTCAACGCCACCGGCGGGGCGGACCTGATCCGCACCGTGCGTTCAAGCGGCTACATGCTTGATGACGGACAGGCGGACTGAAGAAAACCGATAAAATTTTTTGGTGAAGCTTTTTTCAAAAAGCTTCGAAAAATACGTCTTTTTTGGAAAAAAGGCGGCGCCTGAAAACGCTTATCCCCGCTCCAGCTTGGCATAACGCCTGAGCGCACGCTCGCGCCGCAGGCGTGACAGCCGCCGGGTCCAGAAAATGCCGTTGGTCTGGTCGATCTCGTGCTGCAGGCATGCACCCAGCAGGCCGCTGGCCTCGTCTTCGGCCACGGTGCCGTCGGGGCGGTCGTAGCGCACCCGCACGCGGGCAGGCCGGGTGACGGGCGCGTGGATGCCCGGCATGGACAGGCTGCCTTCCTCCATCGTGGCGGTGTCATCCGCGTGCCAGATGATCTCGGGGTTGGCATAGACATGCGCGCCCGCGCCATCATGCAGGTCGATCACCACCAGCCGCAGGGGCTGGCCCACATGGCTGGCGGTAATCCCCAGGCCCGGTGCCGCGCGCAGGGTATCAAGCAGGTCGTGGGCCAGTCGGGCCGTTTCGGCGCTGGTGGCGTCAACGGGGCGGGCGACCTGTTCGAGGCAGGCATGCGGGTAGCGGATGATCGGCACGATGGCCATGGCGGGTGTTCCGGGCTTCAGTACAGGAAGGGACCGTTATCATCCGCGTTGAGGTTGGTGTAGTAGGGAATGTAGAAATTCAGGCCAAACGGGCTGTAGGTATGCTCCACGCCCGAGACGGGGCGCAGCGGCTTGACGTTATGCTCGGCAAGGCAGTCATACAGCGTCTCGCGCAGGTGGTCGGTTTCCTTGTCCGATTTCGGGGCGCCATAGAACAGGTCATGCGCGTAGGGCTTGCAGGCCTGCGGCGTGTGTTCGTAATAATTGGCGTAACGGTCCTGCTGGTTGCGCGCGATATCGGCATCCGACATCCACTGGTGGGTTGCAGCCGTGGTGCTCCACAGGGCCTTCCAGTCCGTATGCATGTGCGACAGGCGGGCAATGGCCACGCCATCCTCGCGCGTGCCATCGCCGCGCACGAGGCTGCCATGGCAGGCGAGCACCTGAACGTGGTCGTTATAGACCGAGCTCTTGACCGTGCCCCCCTCGAACCGGATGGCGGGCGAGGCTTTGGGCGCGCCCTGGTTTGCCGTGCGCACGATGGCCGCGGTAATGGCGGGCTGGCTGCAGTAATTGACCATGGGGCGGGGTGCATGCTGCGCGCAGGCGGCCATGGCGAGCGGAAGACATAAAGCAACAAGACGGCGCAACGGTTTTTTCCTTTTTGGCGGGGCGCGCAAACCCGTCATGCGGCGGGTTGTTCGGGCCGGATCATCAAGGCTGCATATAATGCAAAAAGAAGGCGTGAAACTGTTTTTTGCCTGATGGCTGCGATGTTTTTTCAAGGCAGCTACGCGCCAGCGCATGTGGGCGGCCTTACGCCGCGTATTTTCCGCCGCCGCGGCCCGGCGGCGTGAAGAACCATTTCACCAGCCCGAAGAAACCACGCCGCCTGCGCTGTCTGGGCTTGCTGCGTGCAAGGGTGGGGTTATAGCGCAGGGTGACGCTGGCGTAGTCATAGACGATGCAGACCGGCGTGGGCGGGCGGGCATACAGGGCATATGTCGCGCAATGGATCATGCTGCATACGGTATAGGCCGGGCCGGGCTGCGCCCGTGTTGGCGCACCCGCGCCCAGTATTTCGTAATCCTCAAGGTCATGCAGCACGATGTAGTCCGGCTGCATGATGTGCGTGATGGTTTTTACGCCCAGCCTGCCCGCAAGTTCATGGATGGGAGCATCAAAATCATGCAGCGGATAGCGCAGGGCATCGCCGATATTGCGGTACAGGGCCGTGCCATCATATTCCAGCTTCAACTGGATGATATTGCAGATGTCGAGCAGGATGAAGGTGGTCCTGCCTTTGGGGTCGATGGGGGAGCATGCCAGCCAGCGCCCGTTTGCCGCCGTGCGCATGATGGTCCGGACATCATCAAACCTGTCGTAGTAAGACATGGATTCCTCCCCTTTTGTTTATAGGGCGGGGGGAGGACGTAACAAGAATACAAATTTTCAATGCGGCCCTGTGCTTTTTGCCTTTACCGGGATGTATTGTTGCGGGGAGGGGAAGCATTGGCCCGTCCGGGCGCTAAAAGCAGCACCATGAGCAGCAGCACGATAGCACCCGACCAGCCCCGCATGCGCGGGGTGGCGGGGTCACCCATCAGAACGTAATGCTGCTGTGCAGGCCAAAAATGGCCTCGTTTCCCACGCGGCGATTGTAGCTCACGCCATAATCGGGCACGCCGCCCGAGGGGTTCCACACGTACTGGAAGTCAGGCTGCATGACCATCCACGGCGTGACCTGTGCCTGGTAGGTCAGTTCAAGGTGGTTTTCATTGCCCTGCACGGGTGTGTAGGCGCTCAGGGCCGAGTTGCGGTCGAACTGGCGCTCGCCCGAACTGGCCCGGCCAATGCCCCAGCCCAGACCGATCGTGTCGTTATCGCGGCCCTTGAACGGGGCCTTGAGGTTCAGCCCCGCATCAATGGCGAAGCTGATCAGGTTGCGGTCGCCGCTATTGCCGGTGGCGCGCACGAACAGGCCCAGCGACCGCGCTGACGTGATGGAAGGCCGCCAGAGCATCTGGTCGATGATGCCATACACCATCCAGTTGCCCCGGTCCCAGCGCGGGATGCCGGTGGTGTCATTCGGGCTGCCGAGCGCCTGGCCCAGATTGTTGTAGCGGTAGTCGGCAAACTTCGCGGTATCGTAGTAGCCGCCCAGCTTGTACACGCCCGGCAGGCCGGGGTTCTTGGTCGCGTGCGCCATGTCGGCGGGCTGGGGGTTCAGCGCGTATTGCAGCTCGGTGATGAGCAGCGCGCCGGTGCCCATGTTGAAGTTGGTGCCGTTGGCGCCGTTATAGGTCTGGCTGGTGGGGTCGGAGTTGCTGCCGGCCGCCGAGCCGGTGGCCTGCTGGATGGGCAGGGAGTTGTAGCGGTTGCCCGGCGGGTTGTCGTCGGCTGCGGCAAACATGAAGGTGAACTTCTCGCTCGGTCGGTAGCGGATGCGGATGGCAGGCGACGACAGCGGCCAGGACGGGCCGCCGCCATACAGGTTGACCGAGGGCGCCATGGGCCAGCCAAAGTTTGCGTTGAGGTAGAGCGAGGCGTAATCGCTGATCAGGAATTCGGTATCAAGATCCTGCTGGCCGATCTTCACATCAAGTTTGCCCTTGAGGAAGGACTGCTGGTACCACAGTTCGAACAGGCGGGTGGAGCGGTCGGCCTCGAACCCGCTGACGGGGTTGAAATTGGCCAGATGATCCTGCGAGATCGAGCGCCCGCGCGTCTGCAACGCACTGACATTGAACAGGCCGCCCTTCAGCCCGAACAGCTTTTCGGTATCCACGGTAAGCGTGGGCATGGTCACGCCATCATAGGACGGTCCCGTGCCCGAGCCACTGGCGCCATCATTGCCCGATGGCGTGCCGCCGGTGCCGTTGCCCCACACTTCATCGACTTCCTGAATGTCGAAGCTGATGCCGTGCCTGTACAGCCATGGCCGCGCGCCCCACATATTACCCAGAAGGTTGCCGCTGGTGTCGAGCTTATCGCCGTCACCCGCGGCTTTTTCCTCCGCTTCGGCGGTGGCGCGTTCTGAATCGCGCACCGTGGCGGGGTCGATCTGCACGATCAATGGCGTGGAGTTGCCCAGGCGGGCGCGGTCCTGCGCGATCTGGGTCTGGGCATGGGCTGCGGTGCAATACGCGCCGCTCAGGGCGCCCGACAGCAGCAGCAGGCGCGACAGGCGCCGCCGGCGCGGGAGGAGAATAGGCAATTTCATGGTGGAAACATCCCGTCAGGATGGGTCTGGCGCTACAGGGCCAGAAGATGACAGGCCAACACAAAGGCCCATCGCTGGTACGGCATACGGGATGTCAGGTCGGAGGGCGCATGGTCTCATATCCATCTCCGGTCATGCCCGCCCGGCGATATCGTTAAAGGACAATGGCAGGTCTCCTGACTTGCGGGTCATTGCACGCCATCTCCCTTCCCGGCCGGAGCCAGTGGTTGCCATCGGCATGGCACCAGATGAAGCACTCTCCGCCTACAGTTGCGGGTACAGTTGCCGACTGAGCCCCCGGGCCTGAAGACCCTGCCGAAGCTTACGGCATTCCCTTTTTCACCCGTTTGCACGGGACCATTGACTTGTCGGGCTGGACTATACCGTGCGCGGATCAATGTGCAAGATCAGCGTGTTACCGCGCGGCTGCTCCGCCCGGTGCAGGCATGGGCCGTGCCATGCGGCGCGCAGGCCCGGTTATGCGTGCGTGGCCGGGGCCTGCACGCCGGGCGGGCTTTTTGTGCCTGCGGGAAGGGTATGGCATCTAATATATTGACAGGAAACAATTTTATTAAAAAAGACAGCTGTTTTATGAAGCTTTTTGGAAAAAAGCTTCACCGGAAATTTTCCTATGGTTCACAGGCCGGTTTTCAGGCTGCTGGCACAGGCTCGGCCCGGCGTTCCCTGATCCATGTATCAAGGGCTGCGGTATCCATCGGGCGGCCAAAATAATAGCCCTGTATCACGTCGCAATCGATGTTGCGCAACTGGGCGCACTGGGCGGCGTCCTCCACCCCTTCGGCCACCACGGTCATGCCCAGCGTGTGGCCGATGCGGATGATGGCGGTCACCACCTGGCGCACGTTGCCGGTGCTGCCAAAGCCGTTCATGAAGCTGCGGTCGATCTTGACCTCGCTTATGGGCAGGCTGGCAAGGTTGGACAGGCTGGAATACCCGGTGCCGAAATCATCCATCGACAGGCCGATGCCCAGTTCACGGATGGCCCGGGCGGTGGCCACCGTCTGCTCGAAGTTCTCGATCATGGCGGTCTCGGTCAGTTCCACGATCAGGCGTTCGGGCGGCACGTTGGTCTCGTGCAGGATGGTGGCAAGCTGCGCCACGAGTTCAGGGTCCTGGAACTGGATGGCCGAGACATTGACCGATACGGTGGGCACGGGAATGCCGTGCGCGATCCACTGCGCCATCTGCGCGCACGCCGCCCGCAGCGACCACACGCCAATGGCGCGGATCTGCCCGGTTTCCTCCGCCACGGGAATGAACCGCCCCGGCGAGACCATGCCCAGCACCGCATCGTTCCAGCGCGAGAGCGCCTCCACGCCATGCAGTTCGCCCGTGCTCAGGTCAACCTGGGGCTGATAGACAAGGCTCAGCCGGTTATCGGCAATGGCCTCGCGCAGGGCGGAGGCGAGGATGATGTGATCTTCCGCCTGCCGGTTCATGGAAGGGTGGAAGAAGCGGTAACAGCACCGCCCCGCCTTCTTGGCCTGCGCGAGCGCGGTATAGGCCTGGCGCAGGGTTTCTTCCACGGCCTGCCCGTCCTGATGGGTGCTGATGCCAATGCTGCCCGAAATGTTGATGGGAATGTTATCGACCGTAAACGGCTCTTCAAGCGTGTGGAGGATGCGCTCGGCCAGATGCGTGATGTCGGTGGCGTCCTGCGTGGTCAGCACCACGAATTCATCGCCCTCCGTGCGCACCAGCACGTCGCGCCCCACAATGCCGTGGCGCAGGCGGCCCGCGAGTTCGAGCAGCATCTGGTCGGCCCGGCCCTGGCCGAGCGCCTGCACGATCTTGCGGAAACGGTCGAGGTCGATGACCATGATGCTCAGCGCTGTTGCAGGCGGCCGGGCCACGAGTTCGTTGAGGCGGCGGTTGAGCCACAGGCGGTTGGGCAGGCTGGTCAGCCGGTCGGTATAGGACAGGCGGATGATGGATTCACGGCTGCGCTGCTGCTCGATGGCCAGCATGGCCAGATGCACGCAGGCATTGACAATGCGCCGGTGCCACGCCCCCGGCTGGCCGGGCGTGCGGAAATAGAGCGAGAAGCTGCCCGCAACCTCGCCATTGCGCAGGATGACGGGCACCGCCCACTCGGCTGCCAGCGCATGCTCGGCCACGACCGCGCGCAGGGCGGGCCAGCGCTCCTCCGCCGCAAGATCGGGCACCTCCACTTCCTTTGCCGTGGCGATGGCCGTGCCGCATGCGCCGCCTGCCGTGCCGGCCTCCAGCCCCTCGAATGCCTGCAGCACGGGCAGGGGCATGGCGCCGTGGCCACCGGCATGCAGCACGCCGCCGTTGCTGAGCATGACCACGGCCAGGCAGTCCGGCGCGATGAGTTCGATGCGGCGGCACATGAAATCAAGCATCTCGCGCAGGGAGAACTGGTCCGTCAGTGCCTCGACCACGTCGCGCTGCAGGTTGCGCAACTGCCGGTCATGCGTGATGTCGTGGATGATGATGATGATATCGGCCAGCGTGCCGTCATCCGCGTAATGCGGCGTGACCGCGCAGCGCAGCCACAGCGCCACGCCCTGCGGGCCACGGGCCTGCACATCCACCTCGAAGCCGGTGCGGCGGGCAAGGTGTGCGCGGAACTGGCGCAGGGTGCCGATATCGTTTTCCGCCCCCGCCAGCAGCGTGCCAAACGGCGCGCCGTGCAGCGCGTCGCGCTCCACGCCAAGCATGGTGGCGATGGCGGCATTGGCATGGGTGATGCGGTACTGCGCATCGAGCACCACAATGCCCCGGTCGGTCGCCTGCACGATCATGGCGCTGATCTCGGCCTGCTCGCGCACCAGATCCTCGTGCGTGCGGTCATGCAGGGCGATCAGTTCATAGGGCACGCCATCCCATTCTACATGTTCACGGTACAGGCGCACGGGCAGGCCCAGCCCATCCCTGCGGCGCAGCGTGGTGCAGTGCGATGGTGTTGTCCCCTGTTCCGGCAGGCCCGGCGTGGCCGCGGCATCCGCACCGGGCCGCATGCCCTGGGTAAACAGGCGGCCGAGGCGGGTGGCGGCGAGTTCCGTGGCGCTGTAGCCGGTCATGGCGCAGGCGCATGCGTTGCCATAGAGTACATGACCCGCGCTGTCCGCCATCATCAGCGCCAACGGCAGTTTCTCCAGAAGCGGGGAAGAAATCTGTGTGATGTCTGGCATGATGGCGTCTTTCCACAAGGTCCTGGTCCTTTGCCGCATGGCACGCCCATGATGACGGGGCATGAAATGCGCGGTTTTTCAGGCGATAAGGGGCATTGGCGTATCTTTAACTTTATTGCGGCAGTTTTATGGCCTGCTTTTGTAGTGTATTTACCGATTCATGTTTCGTTTTGACTGTTCCATCACCTGCACATACAGGGGCATAATGTGGCGGTGGATCAGTATTCCGGTTTTTCCCCCTTCGCGGGAACGGAGGTGGGCGTGCCCGGCGTGCCGGCATAGGTCAGCAGCACCACGGTGCGGGTATCCCCTGTTTCCCCGCGATGGGTGTCATTGACGGATTCAGCGAACGCCTCACCCTGATGGAAAGTTTCAGTCCTGCCGCTGTCACGATCATGAATCGTCAACTGCCCTTCAAGCACGTAGCCTGCGTTGGGCATGGGGTGGGTGTGCCATGGCAGCGCGGTATGGGCGGGAATGGTCAGGCGGATCATGGTCAGTTCGGGGCGCGTGGCGGGGTAGGGTTCGTACGCCACGCCATTCCATGAATGATCGGCCTGAAGCAGGATGTCCCGATGCCCCGAGGCGACTGACTGGGTATGGGCCACAAGGGGCAGGGCGGCAGACAGGCCAAGGATGGCCAGGGCAAGGGTGGTGTGTATTCTTGGCATCGTGGCGCATTTCCCGTCAGTTCTGGTACTCCGTGGGGAAATAGCGTGCGATGCCCCGGCATGTTTCCATTGCGTTAAGGGTAAACGCGCTGCCTCACACCCTTTTGAGACTGTCTGGAACGTTGGCCGGGGAAACATCCAGAAATCATAAGGACGTTTCTGGTGAGGCTTTCTTTTGGAAAGCAGCCAGGTTTTATCCTTCTGTATTATCCTTATGCCAGACATCTTCATAATCAGGCGTAACAATAAAGCGCCATCCCGGCGCTAGGCCCAGATAGGGAATGACGATTTTGCACCAGTGCGGGATATGGTGGGTATGCAGCGGCACGAAAAAGTCCTCCGCCTGCGACATTTCCTCCCCGGCCCAGATATACCAGCCACTCGTGCCGTTTTCGGGCGGCGTGCGCACGCCCCTTATGGGGAGCAGCCCGGTCCTGACATTTCTTGATATGCCCAGTTTCAGATTCCACCCGCAATCGTAATAAGGCGCATGGAACCTGTTACAGACATCCATCTGGATTTCTTTATACGGATTGTTTTCCATGTCAGGGCATATTCATCATGATGACCGACCGGACACGGATTTTTTGATGACAGGCAGCGCCCTGTTTATGACGGCATCGAGTTCCGTTGCCCCAATGGTGTATGCATCCCGGTCTTTTTTCATGGGTTCATAACTGACTGATGCAGTAAAGATTTTGTCGAATGCCCCGCGTGTTGTGCCATCCTGATGGTTTAGGCTGAAATTGCCATTGTCACGCACGCTTTTCCATAAAGAAATATAGTGGTCAGCAAATTCACCCGGGCTGACCCTTGCCTTCAGGCGGTCGTGGCATAAGGCGATCATCTGTTGTGGGATATTTCTTTCGCGCGGGGAATCTGCCATCAGGCCACCATGAACTTATCGGTATAATATCAGGAGGCTACCTGAAAAAGCCGGTTCGGCAAATCCTGGCAATGATGGCCGGTCTGCATCACAGCGCAGCAACACGGAAAGCGCCGGAAAACCAGCGCTTTGATACATGATGCTACTGCATGTGAAAGGGAGTTGGTGGAGGGAGTTGGATTCGAACCAACGTAGGCGTACACCAGCGGATTTACAGTCCGCCCCCTTTAGCCACTCGGGCATCCCTCCAGGTTGGGCGGGTAAATACGGGGTATGAGGGGGGTGAGTCAAGGGCATGGGTGAAAAATTTGCGACAATTTTCGTTTGGGGGAATGACGCCGGTGCGCGTTGGGCTTAAAGAGCGATCATGAACATGCGCACACCCCGCCGCCGTGGGGCCTCGCCCGGGGCTCATTCCGCTTCTTCCGCCCGCGCCACACCCGAAAGGGGCGGCAGGCGGGGTGGCCGTGGGGCCGCATCGGCACCGCACGGCACGTGCTGGCTGTATGGCCTGCATGCGGTTCAGGCCGCGCTTGAAAACCCGGCCCGCAAGCTGCGCCAGCTTCTGGTCACGGCGGAAGCGCAGGAGAGCCTGGCAGCAAGGCTTGAAGGCGGCTTTCCCATCCAGGCCGTCCGCGCCGAGCGCGCCCAGCTTGATGCGCTGTGTGGTCCTGACGCCGTGCATCAGGGCATGGCGCTGCTGGCCGATATGCTGACCCCGCCCGATCTTGATACGGTGCTCGAGCAGCCCGGCCCGGTGCTGGTGCTCGACCAGGTGACCGATCCGCGCAATGTGGGTGCCATCCTGCGCTCGGCGGCGGCCTTTGGCGCGGTGGCGGTGGTGATGCAGGACCGCAATGCCCCTGACGAGACTGGCACGCTCGCGCGCGCGGCCTCGGGCGCGCTCGAGATCGTGCCGCTGATCCGCGTGGTCAACCTCTCGCGCGTGCTTGATGCGCTCAAGGCGCGTGGCCTGTGGGTGGTGGGGCTTGATGCGGGGGGTGGCGTTCTTGATGGCGCGGCCTTCCACCAGCGCCGGGTCGCCCTTGTGCTCGGGGCCGAAGGGGCAGGGTTGCGGCGGCTGACGCGTGAGCATTGCGATGAAATCGCGGGCCTTGCCATGAGCAGCCAGATGGAAAGCCTCAATGTATCCAACGCGGCCGCCGTGGCGCTGTACGAGATGTTCCGCCACCGCTAGCGCCGCCTCTTCACCAGTTTGAATGTGTCCATTCAAACCGGACCCGCCCAGTTCTGATCGCGCCCCTGCGCGGGGTGTGGGCCATCGCCCGTAACGCGTGGCAAAGGGCTGGGAAACATGAAAAACTATTTACGTTATAACATGTAGATTTGTGCCCCCGTTATTGTCATTGGGAGGGCATGACACGATTACGTGATAGGGCCATTGCGCCAGCCCGCGGCAGGTGGGGCAGGGGGCTGTGGCGCCCGGCATGACGGATGGCTTCCTGCGTCGGTTCCGTTGGCTTTACGCCCCGCGCCTTGCGGATTTCGGCTTTGCGCTGCGCACGACCATTGCCGCCCTGCTGGCCCTTGTGCTGGCGCTGTGGATGGAGATGGACGACCCGCAATGGGCCCCCATGACCACATGGATCGTGGCCCAGAATTCACGCGGGCAGAGCATGTCCAAGGCGCGGTGGCGGCTTTTGGGCACCTGCCTTGGCGCAGTAGCGGGCGTTGCGCTGATTGCCGCCATGCCGCAATCGGCGTGGCTGCTGTTTCCCGTGCTGGCCCTGTGGGTGGGGGTGTGCTGCGGGCTGGCCACGTTCCTGCGCAATTTTCACTCCTATGCGCTGGTGCTCATGGCGTTTACCAGCGGGCTGATTGCGCTCAATGCCGCCAATGCGCCGCATCAGGTGTTCGACATTGCCCTGTCGCGCTCGACCTACATCTTTGTGGGCATATTGTGCGAGAGCGCGCTGGCCGCCGTGTTCGCCCCTAGCCTGATTGACGTGGCCCGGCGCGAGATCGGCCAGAAGGTGGGCGCCGCCATAGGCCAGGCAGTGCAGGCGCTCGGCAGCATGATGCAGGGGCGCGAGGGGGCATTCCTCAAGTCACGCACGCTGCTGGGCTCGGTCTTTTCCGTATCGGACCAGATCGAGTTCAGCGAGGTGGAAATGCAGCACCGCACCCATGCGGGCGATCATGCGCGCGCAGCCCTTGCCTCGATTGCGGTGGTGATGTCGCGCGGGCTGGGGCTGAGTGCGCGCATGCATGCCACGGCTGCCCTGCCGCCTGCCTTCGTCACCCCGCTTGCGCGCGCGCAGGCGCTGTTTGCCAACATCCAGGCCGCCATGGCGGGGCCTGACCCGCTGGCCACCATTGATGCCCTGCGCGCGCAGTTGCGCAACCTTGGGGCGGAATGCCGCCAGCAGCTTGTCAATGACATCATCGCCGCATCCGGCTCTGCCCCGCCGGGCCGGGCGGCGGGGCAGCAGCATCTTGATGGCTATATCCTCAACGCCTCGCTTGGCGTGCTGCTGGTGCGGCTTGATGCGGCGCTGGGGCATCTGGCGGCAACGCAGGTGGCGCCTGCGCATGATCGCTTTCATTTCTCCATCCCGCCATGGCGCGACCGCACGGCGGCGTGGCATAACGGCATCCGCTCGGCGGGTGCGGTGCTGATGGGTGGGCTGGTATGGGAGTGTACCGGCTGGCCCGATGGCGCGACGTTTGCCATGTTCGTGGTGGTGACCTGCAGCCGCTTTGCCGCCAATGAAAACCCGGTGCGCGACAGCATCGGCTTCCTGCGCGGGGCGGTGTGGTCGGTGCTGGTTGCGGCCATCATCACCTTCATGGTGCTGCCTGACCAGGCGGTGTGGGAGACGCTGGTGCTCTCGCTGTTCCTGCCCATGATGGTGGGCGGCCTTGCATTGCGCGATGCGCGCACGGCAGGCACGGCAGCACCCTATAACAACTTCCTGCCGTTCATGGTCTATCCGGGCAACCAGTCGCGGCTGGATGAACTGACCTTTTTCAATACCAACAGCGCGGTGGTGCTGGGTATCGGGTGCAGCGTGCTGGTGTTTCGCCTCGTGCTGCCCTTTGACCTTGATGCCGAGCGGTGGCGCATGCGCCGCCAGATCGTGCGCGACCTGCGCCGCATTGCCCTTGCCCCCGCCATACCCGACCCCGGCGCATGGGTGAACCGGCTCACCACCGGCTTTGCGCGGCTGGTGCGGCATGCGTCCACCATGTCCGATGCGCAGACCAATGCGTATCTGGATGGCGTGCTGTCGGCCATGACGGTGGGGCTCAACCTGATCCGCCTGCGCGGCCTGCTGGCCCGCGGCAGCCTGCCACCTGCCGTTGGGGCTGCGGTGGAGCGCACGCTGGCCGCCTTTGGCTCGTGGAAGGGCGGCCCGCCGGAGGGGCTGGCCCGCATCGTGGCAGCCACGCTTGCGCAGATAGGCAGCGCGGTGGACGGTGAGACCAACCTGTCGCGCCGCCTCGATCTGGGGTGGTGCATGGCCTATCTGGAAATACTGGTGCGTGAACTGCACATGAATGCGCGGTTTTTCGATGTGACGCGCCGCTTTCACCTGCCGCCTGATGGGGCGGGCAAGGGCGGCGCATAGATCAGGATAAAAGCGTCAGAAGAACGCGGCCTTTTTGAAAAAAGGCGACGCCCAAAAACTTTTATTATTTTCATAAGGTGTTATTCTTGAAAACTCTCAGTAATAAGGGATTTGTTTCATGACCATCAAACGCCTGCAACCTGAAGAACGCCTCGCCGGGGCTGTCGTGCATGGTGGCCTTGTCCATCTTGCCGGGCAGGTCGCCGATGATGACAACCTCGATGCCGAAGGCCAGACCGCCGACATCCTGCGCCAGATTGACGCCATCCTTGCCGAGGTAGGCACCAGCAAGGCCAACCTGCTTTCGGTCCAGATCTTCCTGAGCGACATGAACGACATGGCCGCCATGAACCGCGCATGGGATGCCTGGCTCGACCCCGCCAGCAAGCCCGCCCGCGCCACGGTGGAAGCCCGCCTGGCCAACCCGAAATGGAAGGTCGAGATCACGGGCATCGCTGCCCTGTCCTGAAAAAGATAAAAGTTTCTGGGTGCCGCCTTTTTTCAAAAAGGCGGCGTCTTTCTATGTGCAACCTATTGACCCGATAGGATTTCCACGAAGTCGTTTTGGTACCGGACGGTCACAAAACCCGCTCCGCATGCAACCGCGCGGCAGGCGCACTGTTTGATCTGTAGCCCCGGGGTCACAAGCCCCCTGTTACAGATACGGAGCCTGCACCATGCCAGATGACAGCCATATTGCCTCCTCCCGCCGCACCGTGCTGGCCGCAGCAGCAGGTCTTGTAACGGCAGCGGCGGCCTCTGGCCGGGCGCAGGCAGCCGAAATGGCAGCCCCCCGCCCGCCACTGGTCGACCCGGAAAACGCCTATCCCCGCCCGCCTTTTCCCGAGCAGTCACAGCCTTGGCCCGGCCTTGCGGGCAAGATGAACCCGCGCCCCGACCATGGCGAGACAAGCTACCGTGGCTCGGGCCGCCTGGCCGGGCGCAAGGCGCTGATTACAGGCGGGGATTCCGGCCTCGGCCGCGCCGCCGCCATCGCCTATGCCCGTGAGGGGGCGGATGTGGCCATAGCCTACCTGCCGCAGGAGGAACCTGATGCGCGTGAAGTCGTGGCCCTCATTCGCGAGGCCGGGCGCAAGGCGGTTGCCCTGCCCGGTGACCTGCGTGACAGTAAATACTGCGCCCAGCTCGTCCAGCACGCGCATGATGAACTCGGTGGGCTGGACATACTGGTCAGCAACGCGGGCCGCCAGCGCCATCAGGCCAGTATTCTTGATATTACCGACGAGCAGTTCGACGAGACCTTCCGCACCAATATCTATGCGCTGTTCCACCTGAGCAAGGCCGCCATTCCGCTCATGCCGCGCGGGAGCGCGATCATCGCCACGGCCTCGGTCAATGCGTTCAGCCCATCGGAGATCCTGCTGGATTATTCCGCGACCAAGGGGGCCATTGTCGCCTTCGTCAAGTCGCTGGCCAAGCAGATGGTGCACAAGGGCATTCGCGTCAACGCTGTCGCCCCCGGCCCGTTCTGGACCGCGCTGCAGGTCAGTGGCGGGCAGACGGAGGAGAACATCCACAATTTCGGTGGCGAGACCCCGATGGGCCGTGCAGGCCAGCCGGCGGAAATCGCGCCGATCTATGTGCTGCTGGCCTCATCCGAGGCAAGCTACATCACCGGGCAGGTCTATGCGGCCTCGGGCGGCACGGGGGTGGGCTGAAGCCTTGCGCTGTGCTGCGCGCGGTGGCACAGCACAGGCATGCGCATGATCATTCCTGCCCTGCTGATGCTCCTTGGTGTTGCAGCGTGTTATTTCGCCATAGGCATGATTACCGATGCCGGGCGGTTCATCTCGGACTCCCATCCGTGGTGACGCGTGCCTTCATGAAAGAGCGTTTTAAAACAGCGTTTTGATAAAAGTTTTTGGTGAAGCTTTTTTCAAAAAGCTTCGAAGAAACGCCATCTTTTTAAAAAAAGGCGGCACCCCAAACTTTTATCATTTCAAGGCATTATCGGGTCTGCCTTTTCAAGCAGTGTCTTGACGGTAAAGGGGATGACAGGATGACTGATCACGATGTCACCACACCGGGCCTTGCGGGCCTGTTATGGCCCCGCCGCAGCCTGTGCTACCGGCGCCTTGCCAGGTGGCTCATCCCCGACATGCGCTGGATGGAGCGGCCCCGCCCGCTGGATATCTGAAAAAAGCGCCATCAGGATTAAGTATCTGGCAACATCATGGCCCTACAGGGATTTGTGTTGCGCTGCGTCAGGCTTCATGCATGTGATACGCATTCACGTTACGCGTATCCCATAAAAACCGGAACAAGGCATGCGGGCCATACCCGCACTGGAGTCAGAGAGATGATCCGTTTTTCCACCCTGCCAGCCCTTGTCGTGGCCAGTGTTGCCTTCGCCTCGCCCGCGCTGGCATCGGTCGTGCGTCTTGAAGGGCATTTTGCAGGGGAACATGGCGCGACATCCCACCCCGAGGGCAAGGTCGAAGCGGCGCTGAACACGCGCACCAACCTTGTGAAGTATGTCATTACATGGAGCGGCCTGAGCGGCCCGGTCACGGCAGCGCATTTCCATGGCCCCGCCCCGGCAGGCGAGGAGGCGGGCGTGCTCGTGCCCATTCCCAGCCCCTACAAATCCGGCCAGCATGGCGCGGTGCTGCTCTCGGCCGAGCAGGCGCAGGCGCTGCAGAACGGGCAGGTTTACGTCAACCTGCACACTGCCGCCCTGCCCAATGGCGAGGCGCGCGCCCAGATCGAGCGCCTGACCCCGCCGGCCAGGCCGTAAAGCGGGCCTGCCTGGCATAAAGTCCATGATAGGGTTTGCATGGCTGCTATTTGTGCGGCACTGTTGGCGTTACGGCATGGAAGCCATGCCAATCCTTCATGGAGCCGGGCGATACATTTCGCCAGAAGTCAGGGAGTCTGCTTTTGCGCCTAGCATGTGTGGCCGCCACCGCGGCTGTTATATCCCTGTCCGGTTTTGGTCCGCTATGCGCCCATGCCCGCGCGGCGGATGCGCTTGGTGACCATACGGGAACGATCACCTTTGCCATTTCAGCGGCGGATGTCGGGGCGGGTGTATCATGGGGCAAGGGCGTGCTGACCTTCGAGGGGCATGATTATCCCTTCCGCATCCGTGGTGGTTCGGGAGCCGCCATCGGTTTTTCACGCACCAAGGCGGTGGGCACCGTCTATAACCTGTACCGCGTGCAGGATATCGAGGGCACGTACTGGTCCGTTCAGGGCGAGGCCACGGTGGGGGCTGGCAAGGGTGGGGCCGTTATGGAAAACAATAACGGCATCTATATCAAGTTCACTTCCACAAGCAGCGGCGCGCGGCTTGCCTTCTCGGTCGAGCGCCTGACCATTCGGCTCAACCCCGGCACCACGCTGCCCGCGCAGCAGCCTGCCACGGCGCCCGCTCCCGCGCCGGCCACCAGCCCTGCATCACACCAATAGGCAGGTGGCCCCCTGATCGTGCATGGTAGGCTCCATCATGAAACCTGATGGAGCCGCCAGCATGACAGAGAATACCCATAGTTTTGGCGATGGCCGCCTTGCCGCCAGCGTGCATGCCAGGGGGGCCGAACTATGCGCCCTGCGCGCGGGCGGGCGCGACCTGCTATGGGGCGGTGGCGCGCCGTGGCAGCGGCAGTCGCCCGTGCTGTTTCCCATCGTGGGGCGGCTGGTCGATGATACCGCCCTCGTGGAGGGCAGGCCCTACCGCATGACCCAGCATGGCTTTGCGCGCGACTGCACCTTCCGCTGGCTTGAACGCGACGAGACCGGCTGCCGCCTCGAACTTGTCGATACGGACGGGACGCGCGCGATGTTCCCCTTCGCCTTCAGCCTCGTCATCGAATACCGGATCGCGCATGGCATCCTGTCGGTGAGCTACTGCGTAACCAACCCCGACAGTGCGCGCGTGCTGCCAGCCTCGCTTGGCGCGCACCCGGCCTTCATCTGGCCACTCGCGCCCGATGTGCCCAAGAACCGGCATGTCATTACTTTTGATGAACCCGAACCTGCCCCCATCCGCCGCCTGCACGGCGGCCTGCTGCTGCCCGAAGCCCTGCCTACCCCCATCAAGGGCCGCACGCTGGCGCTTGACGAGGCCCTGTTCGCGCCGGACGCGCTGATTCTCGACCAGTTGGCCAGCCATGGGCTGACCTACCATATCCCCGATGGGCCGGGCCTGCGGCTGACATGGGAGGGCTTTCCCTATCTGGGCCTGTGGATGAAGCCGGGCGGTGATTTCCTGTGCATCGAACCCTGGCATGGCATTGCAAGCCCGGTGGGTTTCAGCGGTGAATTTTTCACCCGTCCGGGCGTGTTTCACCTTCAGCCGGGGCAGGAATGGCGGGCTGGCTGGCAGGTCGGCTGCATCTGAGCATGGCAGGGGTCCGGCGGGTGTATTTTCCGCGCAACACCCGCCGGAATAAGCCTTGCGAAAACAGCATGGATCGGCCCGTAAATCTGCGAAAATATCGGATGTGCAAGGCGTTGGTTGCAGCGTAGTAGAGCAACAGGAGCAGCATGCGGCAGTATCGCCCGCTAGGCTCACGGGAAACGCCTTGATGCGTAGTTTTTCTCCTGTCCCCGCCGTGGGATTTTCCCCGTCTTCCCCTTCCCTCCCGATCCGTTCCTTCCGCCAGCGCGTGAGTGCGTGGGTGGGTGCGGCCTATCGCAAGCAGGGGATGATGCTGCTCTCTACACTGCCCAGCGTGGCCGTGCCCTCGGGCTGCCATAGCGGCATGGAGGGCAGCCCCTCGCTGCTCGCGTTGCGCGGCTGGGACCGCGGCTGAAGCTGCTGCCTGCGGGCAGGCCAGTTCTGTGATATTGTATATGGCGGCATACCCCGGTGTGCCGCCATATTCATGCGTGCCGTATGGCGCGGGCAGACAGGAAGGCACATGGCAATGCACAGGCGCATGTTGAACTGCATGGGGGGGATTGGCCTTGCCATGCTGGCGCATGGGGGCACGGCCGGGGCGGCGACAACCGCCTTCAACAAAATGCCGGATTACGAGAAATTCGGCATTACGGTTTCCTCCGCCTATCACGTGCGGCGCTGCGAGGTGACGGTGCGCGTCAACCCCGCCCGCTTTGCCCAGAGTGCCACCGCGCTGGAAAATGAGGGCATTCTCGATAACGCCACGACCGATCTCATCAACAAACGGCCCGAATATTATATCGGCCAGGCCATGCACGAGATCGTGCCGACCATCATCTACCATACCTTCCTGCGCTATACCGATGCGGCGACGTGCCGGTTCATGTTCCGTAACCGGGCGGGGCAGGACGATGCGCTGTACGGCTATGCCGTATCCGAGCCGACCTTCCTCAGCTTTGTCGTGCGCAGCCACACCATGACGCAGGTGGACTGGTACAAGGCCAGTTTTGACGAGATCAAGGAAGTCTCGGCCCAGTTCAGTGAAGACCCCGCCTACGCCACGCCCGCAACCCAGGAGGAAGGCATTCCCCCGGCCCAGCCCACCGCCACGGGCCTGCCCGGCGCGGGCGATGAGGGGCTGGGGGTGACAGACGGGCTGCGATGAACCACAAACAGGCATGACCACCACCGCGCCGGAATTTTCATCCCCCTTCATGGACCAGTTGCGCGACCTGCTGCGCTGGCGGCGCGACGTGCGCCATTTCCGCCCCGACCCGGTGCCCGAACCCGTGCTCGATGACCTGCTGCGTACGGCCTGCCTTGCGCCTTCGGTCGGGCTAAGCGAGCCGTGGCGCTTCGTGCGGGTGGATGACGCGGCCCGGCGGGCTGCGGTCCGCGCTGATTTTGCCCGCTGCAACGAAGCCGCCCTGGCCGATCGTGACGGGCCGGATGCCCAGCGCTACGCGCGGCTGAAACTGGCCGGGCTGGATGATGCGCCCCACCATGTGGCCGTGTTCTCGCACCCCGACCCCACCCAGGGGCGCGGACTGGGGCGGGCAACCATGCCGCAGACCACCACCTGGTCCACCGTCATGGCCATCCATACCTTCTGGCTGGCGGCGACTGCGGCAGGGGTTGGGGTGGGCTGGGTCTCGATCATCGATCCCGACCGGGTTGCTGCCGTGCTGGAGATGGACCCCGCACTCGAACTCGTGGCCTATCTGTGCGTGGGTTACCCCGCAGCCCCTGCCAGCACCCCTGAACTGGAGCGGCGCGGCTGGGAACGCCGCGCGCCCGAGCGGCGGCAGTGGATCCGGCGCTAGGCGCGCCGTTAGCCATGCGTGCCAATGAGCGGATGCTGCGCGCCCTGGCCCGCGTGCCTGCCCGCACGGTGCTGCACGTGGCGCGCCGTTTTGCCCCGGTGCTGGATGCGGGCATTGTGGATGAAGGCGGATGTACCTACCTGGCCTATTGCCGCACGCGCGTGGCATTGCCCGCAGGGCTTGATGAGACGGGGCGGGAATGCTGGGTCAATTCCCTGCATGTGGAAGACTGGTACCGGACCCATGTGCTGCTCGCCGCCCTCGGGTTTTCCGATGCGGTTTTTGCGTTATGGGAACAGCAGCACGGCAGGCGTGATGGCCTTGTGTGCCTGATCTCGAAAAGCCGGGTGGCGGGCAGTGTGCGGCACGCCGTTGTGTGAAAGATGCATCGCCACCGCCCCGGTCAGGACTGGCTGGCCCCTGATCTGTCGGGTTATGACGATGCGGTGCTGGAACTGACATCACGCAATGACATAGCCCTTGTAAAGGCGCAGCTCTGCCTGCGCGGATGAGGGGCAGGCGCACAGGAATACGGGCCAGACTTGCCGGTGTGCGTGTATTCGTGGCGCGGTTACATGGGGCTATCGCGTATCGGGGGCCGGTATTATGGGCCATCTTCACGGATGGTTGAAAAAACGGGTGGCAGATATTCGTTAAATCCGGTTTTGCCTTGCGTCTGTTTCACCCATTGTACCGACCGGATTTCAGGCCGGGGGGCAGGCGCCCTGCGGCTTTGTATCGCGTATCTGGTCCGGGCGTGCCCTGTCTATGTTCCGCTAAGAAATCATGATGACCTGCCCGGCACGGAGGACTGAACGCTGCTGCACCATTTCGAATCCCTGTTCCAGCACTATGGCTATGGGGTCATTACCTTCATTGTCATGCTGGAGAGCATGGGCCTGCCGCTGCCTGCCGAGACGCTGATCATTTCCGCCTCCGTCTATTGCGCCGCCACCCACCGGCTCGATATCCGCTGGGTGGCCCTTGCCGCCGTGATGGGCGCCGTCATTGGCGATAATATCGGTTACATGATCGGGCGCCGCGTGGGCCTGCCGCTGCTGCAGAAATATGGCAGCCGCATCAAGCTGACGCCGCAAAGGCTGCTGCTTGGCCGCTTCCTGTTCCGCCATCATGGCAGTGGCATCGTGTTTTTCGGGCGGTTCATTGCCCTGCTGCGCGTTTTCGTGGCGTTGCTGGCCGGGGCCAATCACATGCCCTGGCCGCGCTTCATGATCTTTAATGCGCTGGGCGGGCTGTGCTGGGCAGGGGGGTATGCCACGGGGGCGTATTACCTCGGGCGCAAGGTCACGGAGGTATCGGGGCCGGCAAGTATCGGGCTTGGGATTGCGGTGGCGGCGGGGCTTGTGGCGAGTGCGGTATTCCTGCGCCGCAATGAACAGCGCCTGACCGCGCAGGCCCTGCGTGAGGCCGAGGCGGAAAATGCAGCGGGTGGAACGCAGGCGGCCTGACCGCTCGGGTCAGGCGCTTTTGGCCAGCGGTTGCTGTACCTGCTGCATCTGTGACGGGCCGGGCAGGCGGCTCAGCAGGTGCGGACGGTCATGCGCCGGCAGCAGGTCGGCCAGCGTTGTGCCATCAAGCACGCTCATGAAGGCGCCAAGTGCCGTCGAGAGCACGCCGCGCAGCTTGCACATGTCAGAGAGGATGCAGCAGTTACCCTCTGGGTGGCTCGGTACGCAGTGCACCAGTTGCAGGTCATCCTCGGTCTGGCGCACGACATCGCCAATGCGGATATCCTCCGGGGCGTGGGCGAGCACAAGACCACCCCCACGGCCGCGCCGGGCATCAACCAGCCCGAGGCGGGACAATCGGTGAATGACTTTCACCAGATGATTTTCAGAAATGTCGTACGCGCTGGCTATCTCATGGATCGAGACACGCCTGTCGGCATGCAGTCCCATGTATAACAGCGTACGTAAGGCATAATCAGTGTGCAGGGTCAGGCGCATACCGATAGCTAGCATGGGGCGAACAAGCAGAAACAGACCTCTATAAATTGCATAATAAATGCATATTATAGGGGAAAACTCTCTCCAACCCTTGATTTCAGGGCATTGAATACCCTTAAAGGCGACAAATGCGGTGCTCTACTATCACGGTAATGTGATTGAAGTAACAGATAACCGCCATCATCCTGCCACGATATCTCAGCGTGAATCCTGTCCGTGAACCGGGCTGGCAGGACGTATTGTTCTGCCAGGAATTTGCCTGTTTTCAGCGGTTTTCCGGGCAGGGCATCATGCTACGGCACGGCCTGCGCTGCAGGATGAATGGGAGGCTGGCATACGATTCCATCAGGCGAGTAATCAGGTTGAGCAATAAGCCGCTGCGTAACAGGTGGCGAAAGCCGATCTTTCATGCATCAGACAGACCCTGAGCACAGGATCTTCTTTATGCCCGATGCATTGAGACAATATTAAAAACCAAGAAAAACTGCCAAAAACGGGCGCGCACGAAACCAGCCCGCCACCTCCGGTGGCAGGCCTGCCTGCAGGCTCATGGCTCTCCCTCGATGCGGCCCGCATTTTACAATGCGATTCGCGGCATCGTTTCCCCAGCAGTGCTGAAGGGTGGCCTGAAAAGGACGGCACCGCTGCATCCTGCTGCACTGCGCGCGGTTGCGACGTAGCCAGCACGATAACTGACCAGCCCGAATCAGCCAGTTGCCAGCCTGCTTCGGTGTGGTGCGCCATCCTTCGCGAATGTCTGTCCGCTTCATCTCTCCTTCCCGTCCAGGATGCGCCCCACGGGGTGAGGAAGAAGATGACGCGGTACATACACCCACGATGGTCATCCTATAACGCCATCCTACCCAAAAGGGTAGGTGGGTAGATGCATAATCAATGAATTTTTTATCATGCCCCTGCCTGTGCGCCGGATCGGGGCAGGGCTTTCAGGGCCTGCACCCGTGGGCGTGCCCTGTGTCCGCCTTGCAAAACCGGGGGGGCGTGCGTTAGTTCCGGCGTTATCTTCTGATTAATGGCAGCAGGATTCTTGATTTGGCCCAGCCCGGAAAACGTAATGCCAGCGGGCGCACGCGCGCCATTGTGGTCGCGCTGCTGCTCGGCGTGGTCGTGGGGCTGGGGCTGCATGCGGCGGGTCCGGCTGCGATCGACGCAGCCACCCGCTGCGCCACCCTGCTGACGGGGCTGTTCCTGCGGCTCGTGCGCATGATCATCGCCCCGCTTGTTTTCGCCACCCTTGTGTCGGGCATTGGCAGCCTTGGCGATGGCACGCAGGTGCTGCGCATTGGCGGGCGCATCCTGCTGTGGTTCATCGTCGCCTCCTTCCTGTCGCTCGTGACCGGCCTGCTCGCCGCCAACCTGCTCCAGCCCGGCGTGGGCTTTACCGTGCCCACGGCAGCAGGCGATACGGGGCTGGCGCATGCGCATTTCGATCCGGTCGAGTTCGTGCTGCATGTGGTGCCCACCAGCATTTTCGATGCCATGGGCCGCAACGACATTTTGCAGATCGTGGTGTTCTCCGTGCTGTTTGGCCTGGCCCTGCCCGCGGCGGGCAAGGGGGCGCAGCGCATGATCCTGCCCTGGACGACCGAACTCGCCCGCATCATGCTGCGCATGACCGATATGGTGATGTATGCCGCCCCCGTGGCCGTGTTCGGCTCGGTCATGGGCAGCGTGGCCCATAGCGGCGTTGGCATTCTGGGCCTGTTTGGCGTGTTCCTGTGCAAGTTCTACGGCACGCTGGGCGTGCTGTGGGTGCTGCTCACCACCATGACCTTCTGCGTGCTGGGCAGGCGGGTGTTCGCGCTGGCGAAGCTGCTGATCCAGCCCATCCTGCTCGGCTTTGCCACCGCGAGCAGCGAGGCGGTCTATCCGCTGCTTGTCGAGCGGCTGGAGCTGTTTGGCGTGCCCGACCGCATCAGCGGCTTCGTGCTGCCGCTAGGCTACAGCTTCAACCTTGATGGCTCGGTGCTGTTCCAGTCCTTTGGTGCGCTGTTCATCGCGCAGGCCTATGGCATCCACATTCCCGTGGGCCAGCAGATCGCGATGGTGCTGGTGATGATGCTGAGCAGCAAGGGCATTGCGGGCGTGCCGCGCGCGGCCTTGGTCACGCTGGCTGCCGTCATGCCGCAGTTCGGCCTGCCCGAGGCGGGGCTGGCGCTGATCCTGGGCATCGACCACTTTCTCGACATGGCGCGCACGGCCACCAACGTGCTGGGCAATGGCTATGCTGCCGCCGTGGCCGCCCGGTGGGAAGGCGAACTGGCCGACCATGCGCTGGAGGAAGGCGAGTAACCTCCTGCAAAGCATAAGAAGCTTCAGAAAGAATGCCGCCTTTTTGAAAAAAGGCGGCACCCTAGAACTTCTGTTTTATGCCTTGGCCAGCGCCGTGCGCAGCTTTTCATCCAGCACGTCAAGGAAAGGCTGGGTGTCGAGCCATTTGGTGTCCTTGCCCACGAGCAGGGCGAGGTCCTTGGTCATCTGGCCACCTTCCACCGTCTCGATGCACGCGCGCTCGAGCGTGTGGGCGAAGTGGGTGACATCGGGCGTGTCATCGAATTTGCCGCGATAGGCCAGGCCGCGCGTCCACGCAAAGATCGAGGCGATGGGGTTGGTGCTCGTCGGTCGCCCCTTCTGGTGCTCGCGGAAGTGGCGGGTCACGGTGCCGTGGGCGGCTTCCGCCTCCACCACGTCGCCCGTGGGGTTGAGCAGCACCGAGGTCATCAGGCCAAGGCTGCCGAAGCCCTGGGCCACGATGTCGCTTTCCACGTCGCCATCATAGTTCTTGCACGCCCACACATAGCCACCCTTCCACTTGAGCGCACAGGCCACCATGTCATCAATCAGGCGGTGCTCGTAGGTCAGGCCCAGCTTTTCAAACTCGGCCTTGAACTCGCGCTCGTACACCTCCTGGAACACATCCTTGAACATGCCGTCATAGGCCTTGAGGATGGTATTCTTGGTGGACAGGTAGACCGGCAACTTCCGGTCGCGCCCATAGGCCAGCGAGGCGCGGGCAAACCCCTCGATCGAGGCGCGGGTATTGTGCATGCCCAGCGCCACGCCGGGGCCCTTGAAGTCATGCACGTCAAGCACCTGCTCGGGGCCGCCATCGGCGGGCGTGTAGCGCAGCGTGACCTTGCCGGGGCCGGGAATGCGCGTTTCGGCCGCGCGGTAGATATCGCCATAGGCATGGCGGCCGATCACGATGGGCTGGGTCCAGTGCGGCACGAGGCGCGGCACGTTGGTGCAGATGATCGGCTCGCGGAAGATGGTGCCATCAAGGATGTTGCGGATGGTGCCGTTGGGCGAGCGCCACATCTTTTTGAGGCCAAACTCCTTCACCCGGTCCTCATCGGGGGTAATGGTGGCGCATTTCACGCCCACGCCGTAGCGGCGCACGGCCTCGGCGGCGTCCACGGTCACGCGGTCATCGGTTTCGTCGCGGTGAGTGATGCCGAGGTCATAATATTTCAGGTCGATATCGAGATAGGGCAGGATCAGCCGCTCGCGGATGAAATGCCAGATGATGCGGGTCATCTCGTCGCCATCCATCTCGACAACGGGATTCTTGACCTTGATCTTTGCCATGGTACGTCTGTGTGCCTTTGTTGAATCTGGTTTTTTTGAAGGGTGTTTTCTTGTGGCGCCCGTCTGCGCGGGCCCTCCCGGCGGCCCGCATTATTAGGCGCGTGCCCGGACGATAAAAAGCATTGCCGCCTGCCGGTTCGTTCACAAACGTGCCAGCCCCGCGGCGCGTGGCCGTTTGCCGCCATTGCGCGCGGGTCTACCCGCCCGTTCGCGCCCGTGGCATGAAGGCGGCATGAACTGGCATTTCCCCCCACGCGCGCTGTGGCGCAGGCAGCCCTCATGGCGGCAGGCCTGGCCTGACGTGCTGCTGGGGCTGATGGCTGGCCTGGCATTGCTGCCTGCCTGCACGGCGTTGCAGGGCATTGCGCGTGCGCTCATGCTGTGGGGGGTGATCGCGCTCGCCTTCAACAGCAGGCGGGTGCTGCTGGCGGTCTTGCTGCCTGCCGTCGTGCTGCTGCCCGGCGCGCTGTATTACATCCATATCAGCGGGGTGCCGCCGGGTTATCCGTTATGGCTGATCCTGTTCTACTGCTCGGTGCCGGTGGTGATGGGGTATGTCGCCCCGGTGCTGCCGTGGCTGTGCGCGTGGGCGGTGTTCTGGTCGGGGCTGGCCGCGCTTTACGTATCGCGCCCGCGTGGGGCGGTGGTGCCGTGGCCTGCCCGGTGGCGTCTTGGCGCGGTGGCGGTGCTGGTGACGATGCTGGTGGTGCCCGTGATGCGGCTGTGGCACAGCCTGCCGCCCACCCGCGCGGGTACCGACAACCCGCTGGTGGCCATCCATGCCCGCTTTGACCGCGCCTGGCCGTGGAGCCTGCTGACCGGCTATGCAGCAGCAAGGCGCGAGACATGGCGCGTGACCGCCATGGCGCGGCGCATCAGCCATGAGCCGGTCCACTTTCTGACCCCGCCCGCAACCGATGCGCGGCAGGTGATCGTGCTGGTCATTGGCGAGAGCGCGCGCCGCGACCACCATCATGGCTTTGGCTACGCCCTGCCCACCACGCCGGAAATGGACCGCCTGCCCGGCCTGCTGCGCTTTGACAATGTGGTTACGCCGTTTGACTACACGGTGGGTGCCGTGCCGGTCATCCTGTCAGGCTATGACCGGCTGCAGCCGGGGGCCGTGCCGGGGCATGACCTTGTATCCGTGTTCAACGCGGCGGGGTTCGATACGTGGTGGATCAGCAACCACCCCCGCCTTGGCCCGTATGACAGCGTGATCGGCGCCTATTCGGAGCAGGCGCATCACATCGCCTATACCACCGTGCAGGGTGGCGTGATGAGCAGGCCGGTGCTTGATGAACGGATGCTGCCCGTGTTCGATCAGGCGGTTGCCGGGGCGAAGGGGCCGGTGCTGATCGTGCTGCACCTGTTTGGCAGCCATGAGAACGCGGCGGACCGCGCCCCGCCGGGCTTCGCCCATCTGGGCAGCGCCTATGACAACAGCATTGCCTATACCGACCACATCCTTGCCCGCGTGCAGGCCAGCCTGCAGGCGCATGGGGGGGAATCGGCCCTGTTTTACGTGCCGGACCATGGGGTGCGGGTGAATGAATGCACCGGCGGCATTCCCGCGCATGGCGATGTGCGCGCAGCCTATGAAGTGCCGCTCTATTTCTGGGCCTCGCCTGACTGGCAGGCCGCCCACGCCCCGGCCATGCAGGCCGCGCGCGCCAACGTGCATGCGCCGTTTACGCTGGCCAGCATGCCCGCCAGCGTGCTTGAGGCGGCGGGGCTGGCCTATGCGGGGTTGGATCGTAGCCTGTCGGTGCTGTCAGCGGACCCGGCCCGCCCGCGCCGGATCGTGCATGGCGATAATGCTGCCAACCAGAACGTGGATTACGACCAAAGCCATGACGACCAGAGCTGTCATATCGCGAGCGACTGACCGCTTATGACTCAAAAAGCTTCGAAAGAATGCCGCCTTTTTGAAAAAAGGCGGCACCCAAAAACTTCTATTTTTTCAGGATTTTACTTCCCGTTGGGGTGGTCCTTGCGCCAGGCGTCATAGCGGCGCTTGTCCAGGCAGTAGGCCAGGTCACGATAGAGCTGGATGTGGCGGATATGGGTCACTTCCTCCTGGCAGGCGATCTTGTCGCTGTCCTTGTATTCCTCCCATGCGGGTTGCAGCACCAGGGCGCGCTCCTTTTCCGCCGTGACGCAGGCATTGGTTACTTCATCGCCAAACTCGGTGGTGCAGACATCGACCACCGGATAGTTGGGGAATGTCAGCGATGGTGCTGCAAGCTGCACCTCGGGGCGGATATACAGCGAGTTCAGTTCCGCCTCGGGCACGTCGGCGCGGGCGGCGGGCATGCAGGCCACGGCCAGCGCGCCCAGCAGGGCACAGGTGATGATCTTGTTCATGTCTCTGTATGCCTTCATTCGAAAAAGCGCGGCACGAAGCTGCGTGCCTTATGTGGCCATAATGCCTGTTCCTGCCAAGGGGAATGGGGATATGCGTTTCGCCCCGGCCATCAGGTTCCGCCAGGCGGGCCAGTCATGCACCAGCCGGGCCAGCACGGCATGGCCCGCCCCGCCGGGATGCAGCCCGTCACCCTGGGCAATCCCGCCACACCATGCGGCGCTGCCCAGCAACGGTGCCCAGACAGACAGGAAGGGCACGCCAGCCCGACTGCATAATGCCGCCATCGCCTGCTCCAGCACGCGGGTGCGCTGGTCGGGGCCGGGCCGCCCTACGGGCGGAGGGCCGATCATCAGGGTTGGCCACGTGGCGCGGGTGCTGCGCAGGATCCGTTCGGTGGCATGCAGGCTGTCCTGTAGCGCCAGCCGGGGCTGGCCTGCGGCATCGACCCTTGCGTCATTGGCCCCGAATGACAGGATTATGCCGCCATCATCGCGCCCGTGCAGGCGGGCCTGTGCTTCAGCCTGCCAGCGTTGCGCGATGTCGTGGCTGGTCTGGCCCCTGACGCCAAGGTTGTAGAGGGTGAGATCATGCCCCGCCTGCCGCTCGATTGCGCAAAGCCGACCGGCCCAGCCCTGGCAGGTTTCATCGCCCGTTCCCGTGACATAGCTGTCACCGATAAAGCAGAGTCGCATGCGGGCATGATAGGCCCACACCCGGTGCGAAGGCACTGGCATTTCTCTACTTTCTTATTTTGTTCTCACGTTTTAGACTGGTTGCGTCACGAATGCAGGGGAGCAGAAATACAAATGCGGGCAGGCATCACGCCAGGGTTGGGCTTGTGGCTTTTGCTGGTCCCCGTGCCCGTGCTGGCAGCCCCCACCGCCTATCAGGTCGCGCCTGGCGCCATAGGGTGCATGCAGGCCGCCAGCCTGCGCCGGGTGGGGGAGCTGTCCCTTTCCATGCCTGCTGCTCCTTACGCGCAGGCGCTGGCGCAACTGCATTGCCAGCGCGTTGACGGGGCGGGAACATGGCAATTACTGGGCAGGCGCGACGACGACACCGTGGCGCGGCTGCGCCCGCTGCCCGCACGGCGGGGAAACACGCCGCTATATTTTGCCGCCAGTGCCGTCAGTGCCGTGGGTGTGGCGGGGGCCACGCCCGCAGTGCTGCCATCAGGGGTATGGCGGCTTGTGCTGGCGGGCGGCGTGGTGATGGTGCTGTGGCTTGTGCTGCGTTATGGCAGGCGATGGTGGCGGCGCAGGCGGGCGTGGCGGCTGTGCAGGCAACTGGTGCACCATCATGGCGAGGCCCTGCGCATCCGCCGCCGGCAACTGGTGCAGTTCAACAGTTACGGGGTGGAGCGCACCACGAAATGGGAGCGCGAGCAGGCGGAATTCGTCAAGACGATCATCCAGCCTGCCCTGCGCGGCAAAAGGCTGGCGGCAACGTGGCCTGCCCTCGCCCGGCGCGTGCTGGCGCTGATTGATCAGGTGGCGCGTCAGGCCCCCTCCGGCAGTGATGCAGCGGATGGCTTTTCACCTGACATGGACCCCATCGCCTATGAGCGGTACTGCGCCGACCGCCTGCGGGCCTGTGGCTGGGATGCCCACGCCACCCCGCCGGGCGGTGACCAGGGGGCGGATGTTATTGCCGTGCATGGTCCTGTGCGGCTGGTGGTGCAGTGCAAGCTGTACCGCAACGCCGTGGGCAATGAGGCCGTGCAGCAGATTGCAGCCGCCCGCCTGCATTACCATGCGGATGTGGCGGCCGTGGTCTCGAATGCGGATTACACGATCCCGGCCCGGCAGCTTGCGCGGTCCAACAACGTGTTCCTGCTGCATCACGATGAACTGCCAGCCTTTGCCGCCCGGCTGGCGCGGGCGCGAAAGAAGGCGTGACGGACATAGTATGTCATAACATGACAGGTGCCTGCCCACCCGCTTGCGCGCCCCACCCTGCGGGAGAGGCGGTCAGTCCTTCGTGGGCTGGGAAACTGTTGAAGAAGGCCGATTACGCGTGCTCAGCCGAACTGTAATCAGCAGATGGGCGATCATACGTGCAGAGTTGCTCATGGATCATACCTCCTATCCTCTTCATACATGAATCGTTTCGTAAAAGCGAAGGTTTCCTGAAAAATGGCCGCATTTTATGCTGCTGTTGCGCCTCATGGCCGCCATCCCCATCTGTAGGGCGGAACAGAACAGGACAGGATCAGGGCTTGAGACGACATCGTGTGATGCTGGACGGGCGTGAACTCTATGCCGGCGCGCAGTGGACGCATGTGCAGCGCTTTGCCGCCGCCCTGCAGGCCAAAGGGCAGAACGCCGTGGCGATTCGCGATGAAACACCCCCGCGGCCGCGTGCGCCCCGCACCCGCCTGCGCGGCCTGCCCCCGCGCGCGACGCCGCCCGCAAGGGATTGAGGGTGGCGTACTGTTACCTGATCATCGCCATCGTGGCGGAGGTGACGGCCACGTTCTGCCTGACCCTGTCCGTTGGTTTTACACGGGTGGGGCCATCATGCGTGACGGTGGTGGGGTATGGGGTGGCGTTTTATGCGCTGTCGCTGGCGTTGCGGGTCATTCCCACCGGCGTGGCCTATGCCATCTGGTCGGGTATTGGCACGGTGCTCATTACACTGGTCTGCCGCGTGGTGCTGGGGCAGAAACTCGACTTGGCCGCCATTGCGGGCATGACCCTGATCGTGTGCGGCGTGCTGGTCATGAACCTGCTTTCCGGAGCAGGGCAGCACGGATGAAAAGGTCTGGCGAAGCTTTTTTCAAGCTGGATGCCGCCCATTAAAAAAGGCTGGCTCCGCGTGGAGCCAGCCCATGTCATGTTCAGCGGTGATGATCACCACCCCCGCCGGGACCATGACCGCCGCCACCACCCGGACCGCCGGGGCCACGCCCGCCACCTCCCGGTCCGCCGCCGCCCCCAGGCCCGTGGCCACTCCCACCGAAGCCACCGCCATGATCGCCGCGCGGTCCGCCGCCGCCCATCGGCGGGCCACCGCCACCACCCCGGCGCGGGCCGCCAAAGCCACCCCTGAAGCCACCGCCACGGGGACCGCGGGGACCACCGCCGCGCCCGATATATTCCGGTGCGCCACCATAATAGTCGCCATAGCCACTGTAGTAGCCGCCGCCACCATAACCGTAGTCGCCATACCCGCCATAATAGCGGCCGGGCGGACCGTCCACGCAGGCGCTCAGGCCACTGGCCACGGCCAGTACGCAGAGGGATCGGGTCAGTTTTTTCATGGGGCAGCTCGTCCTTGATTGTCATTGCGGAGGCAGGGTCTGAGCCTGCGGGGCGCATATGAGTGCATTAAGGCGACTGTTCCGGTCTTTTCACGCACATGCAAGGGCGTGGGGAAACCGTGGTCCTGTTTTTTCACGCAAAGACGTCTTTGGTGAAGCTTTTTTCACAACGCCGCAAAAAACGCCGTTTTTTGCACGTCTTTCCCGCCGTGGGAAAAGGGAAAGGCCGGGGGAGAAGGCATTACCTTCCCATCCCGGCCAGCCCGCTTATTTCAGGCCATCGGCCTTGGCGAGTTCCTTGACGCGGCGCAGCAGCGAGGTTGCGTAGTCTTCCGCTTCCATCTTGGAACTGAACCCCGCAATGGCGCCGGTCAGGCCACCGATGTTGATTTCAAGCGCGAATTTGCCCTGTGCGTCGGGTCCGGTCGCTACGGCTTTGCTCATGATGGCATCCTGTTCGTCATGTTGTGTATCAGGGACACACGCGGTGTCCGTTCCACCATAATTGGGGTGGCACAGGGCCATCATCCAGACCCGCGCCTGCATGGCAGGATGCCGCGGCGCAATCTTGACATGGCGCCGCGCGATACAGAGGCCAGCCGCCGGTTTTGCACGGGGCGGGGTAAGCTTGTTACAAGGGTTGCCTTTCGTGGCGCGGCATGATGGCCGCCAGCGCCCTCCAGCAAGGATACCGCCCCGCATATGATGAAGCGCCTGCCCGGTTTTTTTCAGATGGCCCGCCTGTTCGACCTGTTCGAGGAGGGGGTGATGCTCATCCTGACCCTGCTGATCGTGGTGATCGCGGGCACGTCGCTTGTGCATGTGGTGGTGGCGGTGGGGCGCATGGTACTGACCTCGGGGCTGAACCCGACAAGCCCGGAGGTGCTGCAGGGCATTTTCGGCATGTTCTTTACCGTGCTGATTGCCCTTGAGTTCAAGCATTCCATCCTGGTGCTGCCCGATGCGCAGCCGCACAGCATGATCCGCATGCGCTCGGTGCTGCTGATCGGCATGCTGGCCACGGTGCGCAAGTTCATCGTCATCGACCTCAAGGAAGTCGATGTGATGGAACTGCTGGCCCTGTCGGCGGCCGTGCTGTCACTGGGCATTGTCTACTGGCTGGTGCGCGCGCCAACACCCGGCGCCACGGCACCCACCACGCCTGAAGAGTAGAAGAACAAAAGCTTCCCGGTGCCGCCTTTTTTCAAAAAGGCGGCGTTTTTTACGAAGCTTTTTGAAAAAAGGCTTCAACAGGAATTTTTATCTTTTCAGGTCTTATTTTGCGCGGGCGAGGTCGTCTTCAAGCTTTTTCATGCGCGCGGCAAGCGCATGGGCGTGCTCGGGGCGGTCCTTGAGTGCAATGGCGTGGTCGCGGCGCACCTGCTCGAGTTCACGCTCGAGGTCGGTGCTGGACGGCATGTGATGGTCTGCGGACATATGAAACTGGCTCCATGAAAAATGTTGCTCCTGTTCATGTCGGAATGCGTTGGGGATGGCGCAACCTGTTCTTTGCGCGGATGTGGTATGCCATGGCGCATCAGTGGCTTGCAGCGCGCAGGCGTGCTGGCATGATGCGCGAAGGAATTTCAACGCGCATGAGGGAAAGGAGTAAGGGCTGATGGATTTCAAGGACGGCGATATCGTGGTGGTGAAGGATAATGCCGCGGTCAGCCCCGAGCAGCGTGGCTTCAAGGGGGCCATCGTGGAAATGATAGAAAACGGGCAGGTGCGCGTTCGTAACGACAGGACCGGTAATGATGCCTGGTTCTCGACGGGCGACCTGCGCCACGAATAGCGGGGGCGTGTGGTCAGTCCCCATCCCACAGGCGCAGAAAGGCGTATGGATAGGCCATGCAGCTCCGCATCAGATGCATCATGCGGCCAGACCAGTCGGCGGCGGGCGCGGGGGCTGTCAGTATCTGCATGGCCGTGCTCCTTGAATGCTTTTGCACAGGTGGACGGGCCAGAAGGCCAGCCGGTTATCCCTGTAACGAAATGCAAGCATGAAAGTGGCCGGGGCGGGTATCACATCTGCATGAGTAATGCGCCGTTGCCCGGCTGGCGCATTGCCGCCGCGCATGTCGGGTTTGGACGGTTGTAGTTACATGGTGATAGAAGTACGCACGCCGGCCCCGCCGGGAACCAGACAGACAGCGAAGAGATTTGATGAACCGCGGCAAGATTGTAAAATGGGGGACCATCGTGTCCCTTCTGCTGATGATGGGCAGCGTGGGCGTGCTGGTGCGCGGCATGACGGCTGATGGCATTGGCCCCATCTCATGGATGGTGGCCGAAGGGCTTGCTGGGCTTGGCCTGCTGGGGCTGGGAATCATCAACATAAGTGGCGGGCGTGACTGACCGCCCGCCGGGGCCGTGGGGCCTAACCGCCCATGCCGGGGCCGCCTGAGCCGCCCGGTCCGTCGCTGAGCGAGTCCTGGCCGGGCGAGCCGGTCATGCCGCCCACGCCGCCGCTCTGGTCGGGATCGGTGGGCGGATGGCCGGCCTGGCAGGCTGCCAGCCCTGCAAGAAGCAGCAGAACGGTAATTTTTTTCATTGAGGGTTTGCGTCCTTCGATCACGATATGGCGAGGTATGTAAGGACATTGCTGCCAGAATCAAAGCCTTTCCCCCTCATCTTCAAGGGGCGGAGGCTGCAACGGGTTCCACGCCAAGGCGGTAGATTGTCATTTCATCATATGTCTGGCCGGGGCGGAGTGTGATCGAGGGGAAGTCCGGGTGGTTGGGACTGTCGGGATAATGCTGGGTTTCGAGCGCTATGCCATCACCCTGCCGGTATGTGCGGCCTGAAGGCCCGGCATAGGCGCCATCAAGGGAATTGGCCGTATAGACCTGCATGCCGGGCTGGGTGGTCAGCACCTCGAGCACCCGGCCCGATTCCGGGTCGCGTAACCGGGCCGCGGGCACCAGTGTTGCGGCCTGGGCGCGGTTGATGACCCAGTTCTGGTCATAGCCATGGGCATGAAGCATCTGGGGCATGCTGTCGCGCAGGCGCGCGCCGATGCGCTGGGGCGTACGGAAATCAAGCGCCGTGCCCGCCACCGGGGCGATGGTGCCGAGCGGCAGCGCATTGGCATCGGTGGGCGTATAGGCATCGGCATTGAGCTGGAGCACATGGTTTTCCACCGTGCCGCTGCCCTCGCCGCTCAGGTTGAAGTAGCTGTGGTTGGTCAGGTTGACCACCGTGGGCCGGTCTGTCGTGGCGCGGTAGTGCAGTGAAAGTTCATTGCGCGTGTTGAGCGCGAACGTGACATGCGTGGTCAGCGTGCCGGGAAAGCCTTCCTGCCCGTCGGGGCTGACAAGCTTCAGGGTCACGCTGGCGGTGTCTGCCGTGTGGCCCGTAGCCTCAACGGTCCAGACCTGTTTATCAAACCCCCTGCGGCCGCCATGCAGCGCGGTCGTGCCCTCGGTGGGGGGAATATGGTAGCGCTGGCCTTCAAGCACGAAGGTAGCGTTGGTGATGCGGTTGGCCACGCGGCCCACTGTCGCCCCAAAAAACAGGCCGCCCTGTGCGCTGTCCACCGTATAGCCCGCCAGCGTGGGGAAGCCGAGCACCACGTCATCGACATGGCCGGTGCGGTCCGGCGCTTCGATGGCGGAAATGATGGCCCCATAGCTCAGCACCTGCACGCGCATGCCGTGCGCATTGCCCAGGGTGAACCGTTCCACCCGCTGCCCGTCGGGCGCGGCGCCAAATGGCGCGCGGGTCACGGTGGGCGCGGGCAGGGGCTGCGCCCCGGCTGGGGCGGGCATGAGCAGGGCCGCCACGAGCAGGGCGGCGTTCGGGCGTGAAAAAAGGGCCTGCATGGCGGCTTCCTGTCAGCGCGAAGCGATATGCGACGTGTTTGCGGGTGGTTTGTCTTGCCGCTCCTGGCATGATCCTGCAAAACAGTCTCGTGATGTAGGGTCTGGCATGCATGGGCATCGTCCATGCAATGCAATGAAAGGGAGACAATGGGATACAGGGTAGTGTTGGCGGTGATGGCCGGAGGACTCGCCTGCGGTGGCCTGGCGGGCGGCGCGCGGGCGGCACTGGCGCAGGAACCTGCTTCCCCCGCCCCGCACGTGGCGGCGAACCTGCAGAAACTGCCGCCGTACCAGAACAAGGTGAACGAATATATCGACCTTGCCTCGGTGCAGGCGCGTGGCACCCATTCGTCGGCCACCTTCATCCAGGATTTTGACGAGGACATGATCCGCCACGGGCTGCCTTTTGCCTCGGTGCGGTTTTCCGTTGTCTATAACTGCGCGGGCGATACCTATCGCACAATGGCCTATTCCACCTGGTCGGGGCATATGGGCACCGGCCACCGCATTGCCGATGGCCCGGTGCCGCGTGGCGAAATGACGGTTGACCCCTCCCTGCGCGATGGACGTCGCATTGCCTGCGGCAAGGGAGCGCATGGCGAGGGGGAATGAGTTTTCACCCTGTGGATAAAACAGTAAATAATGTGGATAAACGGGTGGACGAGCCACGGGCTTACGCACCACATGGCTGAGGGAACAGATAAAAATGAGCGATCAGGCGACTGTGGACAGTCATGTGATTGACGCCGTGGCAACAGCCCTGGAAGGGGACGGGGCAACCCCCGCTCTCACCCCCGCCGCGCGCGAGCAGGCCCGCGCCTTCATGCAGCGGCTTGAACAGCAGGGGCTGAGCGTGACCTCCGCAGGTGGCGAATCCGCCCTACGCCTGATTTCAGACGGGTTTATCGACCTGTTCTCGAATGAGGACCGCAAGCTGAAATACGGCTCCCTTCTTGTGCTTTTCGTGGTGCTGGTGGTGCTTTACGTGCAGCCGCTGGTCATCCTGTTCGGCCTGCTGCTGAGCGGCGTGATCTTTTTCATACAGGCGCTGCGGCGCGACAACGCGGCCAACTGACACTTCAACGGTGGTGCCGCCCGCAGGTTGCATGACTGTGCCCGCAACCGCTTTCAGATCATGAAAGTTTCCGGCTGCCGCCTTTTTCCATAAAGAACCGTTTACTGTTTCTGCTCAGGGGCCTGTCCTGTCGCGGCTGGCGCTGCGTTCTTGGCGGGCAGGATGTCATCGCTGCCACTCGAGCCTGATACGAGCTGCCACTGCCGCCGGTCATCCTGATAGCGCGAGAGGCACATGAGCAGGGCCTGATATTTTTCCAGCCGGCCCGGATCATTCACCAGCGACAGGCAGGCCCCGCGCAGGTCGCTGTCATAGCCGGTCCAGTGTGTGCTGAGCGCGGCCTGGCTTTTCTGCTCGGCGCTGACGCATTCGCCATCCGTATCGAGCATTTCCACATGGGCGCGGTCGCAGTTGGCGGCAATGTCGTATTGCGGCAGCGCCACCCTGCGTCCGCGCTGGGTGTCATAGGGGTGGTGGGCCAGTTTTTCTATGTCCAGCCCCGGCTGGGCGGGGGCTGTGGCAACGGCGGGTTCAAGCGGTGGTGGCAGGCTCTCGCCATGGGCCATCGCGTAATGGGCCAGGTCCTCAAGGGCGGGCATCGCGCCCTTGAGCGAAAACGAAATGGGATCATGCTCGAAGGGAATGAGCGCGCCGGTGCCAGCGTTTTTCAGCGCGTTGACCAGGTCGGGCACGGTATCGGGCTTGAGGTCGCCACCCGCCGTGTCCCATTTCTGGCCGGTCAGGAAGGTCTGGAGGGCTATGGTGAACTTGCCGATCATCGCCATGGCGGTTTCCACGCCCTTGGGGTTGCGGTACCTGCCATGGCGCTGGTGAAAGGCAATGCCCAGCGTGCCGCTGGCCGCGCGGTAGAACATCACATCCAGCGTGCCCTGATGCGATATGACCATGGGCTGGCCGCCGGGGCCGCTATTGGCAAAGATCCAGTCCGGATCGGCCGCGCGCGCCTGTGTTGAGGCGCAAAGGGTTCCGATTGCCAGGATGGCAGCAGGTAACAGGCGCATCCCGGCTTTTTCCTTCCAGATCCATGAAAAAACAGTGTGGGCGAACCACATGATAACGGCCCCGCGCCCGCAGGCCAATGCCGTGCGCGCACGGCGGCCGTGTGGGGATGGGAAAATGAAAATCTTCTTTAGTATTATTATGCGTGCCCGCGTGGCAGGCATCGGCTGGGTGGAGCGACATGCTCTGTCGCGGGGCAGGCAGGCCCTTTCCTTATCCACAATTATGACAATATATGTCAACATCACGCCTGGGTGAAGCTGAAATCACCCACCATTCCGATTCGTCGGTCCTTGTTGCAATGGGATTGTCGCAAAGTGAGCACGAAATTTAAGGTTCTTCTGGGTTGCCTCACCTGTCTTGCCCTGCCGGGCGGGGCGTGGGCGCAGTCCTATGACAACACGGCGCATGCCATGCCGGTGGCCATGCAGCCGCAGGATGAAGACAGCAGTCCCAGCCCGTCGCAGATGCTCGTTGATGAACATGGCGGCGGCTGGGTCGCCATCCATCACACGCCCGATGCCGGGGTGCATACCGACCTGTGCATCGCCGGGTCGGAAAGCGAGATCCTGATGTTCCGCGCCGATGCCGACTCGCTACAGGTGCGCAGCGCGGATGATCACTGGACCCTCGCCAATGGCGAAAAGGGGGACATGACGGTCACGGTTGGCGCCTATACGCATGTCTTTCACATGCAGGCCAATGATGCCACGACGCTGGTCGCCAACATGCCCGCAGCCGACATGACCAGCCTGCTCGATGCCATGGCCCACCAGCACCTTGCGGTGGTGCGTTTTGGCAACCAGCCGCCGCTCAGCGTCAATCTTGCTGGCAGCGTGCCCGTGCTCGACCGCTTTCGTGGCTGCGCGGAAACCCAGCATTTTGCCGATCTTGGCCAGGGTGCGGGGCAGAAATCCTCGCCGTTCTGATCGTCTGACCGGCCGTCCAGCCGCCGTCCAGCCGCGCATGCATGGCTGCCCGCACGTTGCGTTGTGGTCACAGGCTGCGTGTCTATGGCAAAAATGGCCCTGCCGAATGCAGGCCGCAGGCTGATTTCTTGACGGAAGGACGACACGACGTGAGGCGACGTTTTCAACTTGGTGCGCTGGCCGGGCTGGCTCTCATGGCCACGGGCATGGCCGCCACACCCGCCATGGCCCGCGACCCCAGGGGGCATGCTGCCCCGCCCGCGCCGCCACCCACGCTTGATGTCGCTTCCTTTCAGGCGCAGGCCGCTCAGTATGTGGGCAAGCCCGTGCACATTGAGGGGTGCACCATTACCTCGGCCAATTCGGGCGGGGCGGATTGCGCGGCCTTCCGCATTGCCGACCTGCCGGGCAAGGTGGACTGGAATGGCGCCATCCCGCTCGATGGCCCCACGATGGAGGAAGCCTCCTTTCGCAAGGCGCAGCAGATCTGTGGGGATACCGGCCAGCATGAGCAGTGCCGTGCCGATGTGACCGGCGTGGTCTATGACCCGTTTGGGGATATGGGCGTGCAGAGCCAGCGCAATTTCGAGCTGCGTCAGGTCCGCATTCACTGGCTGGCGGAACCGGCCCCCAAAAAGGGTGATGGCCATCGCGCCATGCGGCAGGCCGCCCGCTGATTTGAAAGACGCCGCCCAGTTGAAAAACGGGCGGCGTTTTTTTATCCCGCGTGGCCTAGCAGATGCGAGAGCAGGGTGAACACGCCGCCGCACAGCATGCTGCCCATGACCACCATCGGCACGATCCACGCCTCGCGGATGAAGGTTGTCACATGCGTCATGGCGCGGCGCGTGGCCGGGCTGCGCATGGGCGACAGGGATGGATTGAGCATGGTTGTCATGGCGTGACGTCCCGGGGCGCTAGGGCCCAAAAAAGCGACTGCGGTGCGTAACCGGTGGCGCGTAATGGAGACATGGCGGCACGCTGTCAAGCATGAAAAACGGCCGCAGGCGCGGCATGGAGTTGGCAGGTGGAAAAAAATCCCGGTTTCAGGCTGTTTCCACGCACGCATGCATGTTTTACCTGCAGGGCGGTCGTGCCGCAGGTGCCTGTGCCCTCAGCCGTTGGGGGAAGAATCGTATGGATGCCGTCAAGGTGTCTGGCTGAACGGTCATGGGAGCCAGACCAACAGGACTGCGCCTGTCGAGAGTGGGGTATAAGCCCCCGTTTTCAATGAATGGATGACAGGACAGCTCATGCGTTTTTATCAGTGGATCATGGCGGCAGCCTGCCTGACGGTTGTGCCAGGTGCGTACGCGTCTACCCCGAGTGAACAGCAGGCCGTGCCCGAGATCAGGGCGGCCATGGCCAGCCCGGATACCAAAAACCTGTTTTCCATTGCCACGCATGAGAAATGTAATGTCCGCGTAGAATACAAAAACGGGTCTGATCGGTCAGACACCTGCAATGTTGCCTTATACAAAGTGAACAACAGGCTGTTCATCAGCACGGAAATATTCGGAAACAATAATATGCAGGTCGTATTTTATGGTTTCTTTTCAGATGCTGCGAGCAATAGTACAACCATTGGCCAGAACATCAACGGGATCCAGGTCATCACCAATGGTCAGTCTTATGCTGAAGATGCGACTGGCACCTGCAAGTTTGCGGGGGAAACCAAGGAACTGATCTGCAATGCCCAAGGCACTGCCAAGATCAGCAAGGCCGAGTTCTATGCAGCGGGTGTCGTGCACTCGTTGAAGTAAAAGCCTTTTCTGTGCGCGCATTGTCGGTTTTCAGGCATTGTTTGAGAACAACGCATTGATAAAAAATAATAAAAGTCTCTGAGTGCCGCCTTTTTCCAAAAAGGCGGCATTCTTTGAAGCTTTTTGAAAAACGCTTCATGATTTCTGGATATTTTCCGGGCTGACGTTTCAGGCAGTCTCTCAAACGCTGGCAGGCCCGCCTTGGGCATGCCTCCGTGCCGGGCAGGCTTTCGGGGGGTGCGTGCAAGGTTGTTGCTTTCCCGCATGGCTGCCCCTTACAAGGCGCGTCTGGCTGGATGAGACTGGCCGCTCTCATGCACGGGACCGCTCCATGACTTCGTTCACGCTGATCCTGACCGGCATCGGTTCCATTGCCGTTCTGCTCCTGCTTATTCTCAAACTCCGGCTGCATTCTTTCATAGCCCTGCTGGCCGTGGCCGTGGCCGTGGCCCTGCTCACCGGCATGCCCGTTGCAAAACTGGCTGATGCCATTCAGGGCAGCATGGGCCGTATCATGGGCCATATCGCCATTATCGTGGCCTTCGGGGCCATGATCGGGCGCATGGTTGACCTCTCGGGCGGGGCGGCAACCGTGGCGAATGCGCTGGTCCGCCGCGTGGGGTCCGCCCATGTGCCGCTTGCGCTGGTCATTGCCGCCTTTGGCGTGGGCATTCCGGTGTTTTTCGAGGTGGGCGTGATCATGCTCATGCCGCTGGTCTATGGCATGGCGCGGCAGACGGGCTGCGTGCCCGCCGTGTTCGGCATTCCCATGGCCGTGACCATGCTGACCGTCCATGCCCTGCTGCCGCCCCACCCCGGCGCGGTGGCGGTTGCGGCAGCCCTTGGCGTGGGGGCAGGGCACATGCTGCTGCTCGGCCTGCCGCTGGCAGCCGTGGCCACGGTGCTGACCTATGTGCTGACCCGGCCCATCATGGCGCAACCGCTGGGCTGCGCGCCCGATATCCGCGCCGTGGTGGAGGAGGCCCGCACGCCTGCACAGGGGCAGGGGGCGGGTGATGACGCGGCAGGCGCCTTCACGCAGGCCACCGTGCGCAGCCCGGTGAGCGTGGGCGAGATCCTGACCGTCATCGCCGTGCCGGTGGTGCTGATGGTGGCGGGCACGCTGGCGGGCGAGCTGATGGGCTCAGGGCGGTTGCGCACTGTGCTGGTCTTTACCGGGATTCCCTTCGTGGCGCTGGGGCTGGACGTGCTGCTCTGCGCGTGGCTGCTGGGGCTGCGGCGTGGCATGGCGCTGGCTACCGTATCCGATGTCGTGGCCGCCGCCCTGCCGGGCACCGCCATCATCATTCTCATTACCGGGGCGGGGGGCGCGTTTGCGCAGGTGCTGGTGGGGAGCGGCGTAGGCGATGCGCTGGGTGGCCTGCTGGCTTCTACCGGCCTGCCGCTGCTGGTGCTGGCCTTCGTGCTGACCATGATCCTGCGCGTAGCCCAGGGGCCGACCACGGTGGCGCTGATGACCACGGCGGGCATCCTTGGCCCCATGATCGGCCGCCTGCACCTTGACCAGACCCATCTGGCGCTCATGGCGCTGGCCATGGGGGCGGGGGGCATGGCGCTGTCTCATGTCAATGACGCGGGGTTCTGGATCGTAACAAGGCTGTGCGGCGTGAACGTGCGCGAGGGGCTGCGGAGCTGGAGCCTCATGACGCTGGTGGCATCGCTGCTGGTCTTTGCAGGTGTTGCGGCGCTGTGGGGCGTGCTGCCCGCCTCGCGCGGGTAACAGGTAAAAGTTTTTGGTGAAGCTTTTTTCAAAAAGCTGCGGAAGGATGCCGCCTTTTTGAAAAAAGGCGGCATCCAAAAACCTCTGTTCTGTACTTCAGCCCGTAAGGGGCAGCAGGAATGGCGCAGTCGCGCTGCCTTTCGCACGCGCCACGTCATGCGGCGTGCCAGCGGCCACGATCGTGCCGCCCCCGTCGCCCGCGCCCGGCCCCATGTCGATCATCCAGTCGCTTCGGGCGGCCACCCGCATGTCGTGCTCGGCCACCACCACGGTGTGGCCGCCATCCACCAGCGATTGCAGGTGGGCCTGCAACCGGTCCACATCGGCAGGGTGCAGGCCGGTGGTGGGCTCATCGAGAATATAGAGCGTATGGCCCCGGCGCTGCTTGCGCAGTTCGGTGGCAAGCTTGATGCGCTGCGCCTCGCCGCCTGAAAGCTCGGTGGCGGGCTGCCCCAGCCGCAGGTAGCCAAGCCCGCCCTGCTGCAATGTGGCGAGCGTGCTGGACAGGGCCGGGTTATGCGCAAAGAAGGCGGCGGCTTCATCCACCGTCATGGCCAGCACATCGGCAATGGACTTGCCGCCTATGGTCACTTCCAGCACCTCGGGCCGGTAGCGCGTGCCGTGGCAGGTGGGGCAGGGGGAATACACGCTGGGCAGGAACAGCAGCTCCACCATCACCGAGCCTGCGCCCTCGCAGGTGGGGCAGCGGCCTTTGGGCAGGTTGAACGAAAAACGACCCGCGTCATACCCGCGCGACCTGGCCAGATCGGTTGCGGCATAGATCTGGCGAATCATGTCGAACAGGCCGGTATAGGTGGCAAGGTTGGAGCGCGGGGTGCGGCCGATGGGTTTCTGGTCGATCATGACCAGCCGGCTGATCTGCTTGGCGCCCGACACCACATGGCCCTGCGGCGTGCCTTCGGGCATGTCCTCGATGGTATCGGCATCTGCCGTATCGGGCAGTTTCTGCCCCAGCGCGTGCGCCATGATGGCGGGCAGCGCCTGGCTGACAAGGCTGGACTTGCCTGAGCCTGACAGCCCGGTCACGGTCACGAACGTGCCCAGTGGAATCTCCACGCTCAGATCGTGCAGGTTGTTCCATGTCAGTCCCGCAAGCTTCAGCCACCCCCTGGCCGGGCGGGGCGTGCCCGCTATCGGGGCGTCACTGCCAAACAGGTAGGGCGCGGTGCGGGAGTTCTTGACCCCCCGCAGGCCATCGGGCAGGCCGCTATACAGCACCGCGCCCCCGCCCGTGCCCGCATCGGGGCCGACATCGACAATCCAGTCCGCCCGGCGGATGAGGTAGAGGTTATGCTCGACAATGAACAGCGAGTTGCCGGCCTGCTTCAGCCCTTCCAGCGCATCAAGCAGGTTGTGGGCATCGGCGGGGTGCAGCCCGCTTGAAGGTTCATCAAGCACATACACCACGCCAAACAGGCTGGAGCGGATCTGCGTGCCCAGCCGCAGGCGTTGGTATTCGCCCGGCGAAAGGGTGGTGACCGAGCGGTCGGCCTGCAGGTAGCCAAGGCCCAGATGCTCCAGCACCGCAATGCGGCCGAGCAGGTCGGTGGCCATGCGCCGCGCGGCAATGGCGGTGGCGTCGCCCGCCTGCGGGGCGTGCTCGGGTGCCTGCGTGCCGTCAGCCAGCGGGGCCAGCGTGCGCGCGATGGTGGCCAGCGGCTGGCGCGTGAGTTCGGCAATGTTCAGCCCCGCGATGGTGACGCGCAGCGCATCGGGGTTGAGGCGGCCGCCATGGCAGGTGGGGCACGGGGTTGCGGTGAGGAACCGCTCGGCCCGTCTGCGCATGTTCGCACTCTGCGATGTGGCAAAGGTATGCAGCACGTAGCGCCGCGCACCGGTAAAGGTGCCGTTATAGGCAGGGGGCACCTTGTCGCGCAGCGCGCGCTGCACGGCTGCGTGGTCAAGGCCGGGATAGACGGGGTAGGTGGGCGTTTCCTCGGTGTAGAGGATCCAGTTGCGGGTTTTTTCCGGCAGGTCGCGCCAGGGGCAGTCCACGTCCACGCCCTTGGTGATCAGGATATCGCGCAGGTTCTGCCCCTGCCATGCCGTAGGCCACGCCGCGACCGCGCGCTCGCGGATGGAAAGGCTGTCATCAGGCACCAGCAGCGCGGTGGTGGTGTCCATGATGCGGCCCTGGCCGTGGCATTGCGGGCAGGCGCCTTCTGGCGTGTTGGTGGAGAACGATTCCGCCTCCAGCCGCGTCATGCCCGCAGGGTAATGCCCCGCGCGGGAATAGAGCATGCGCAGCAGGTTCGACAGCGTGGTGATGCTGCCCACGGTGGAGCGCCCGGTGCCGGTGCCGCGCTGCTGCTGGAGCGCAATGGCAGGCGGCAGCCCCTCGATGGATGTGACATCGGGCACCGGCATCTGCCGAAACAGCCTGCGGGCATAGGGCGAGACCGATTCAAGGTAGCGCCGCTGCGCCTCCGCATACAGCGTGCCGAACGCCAGCGAGGATTTGCCCGAGCCGGACACGCCGGTGAACACGACCAGCCGGTCACGCGGAATGTCCACGCTGACATCCTTGAGGTTGTGCTCGCGCGCGCCGCGCACATGCACGAAGTCGGGCCGGGTGGACGGATCAGCCGCGGGAGCAGGAACGGGGCGCTGTGACATGGCAAGACGGGCCTTTGATGCAATGGGCGGCCACGGGGCCGGCAGGAGGAACCTGTTATAACCCGGCTGGCGCGTGGTTCACGCCCCCTCTTGCGGTATTCATATTATCACTCATAACGGTATTGCTATTGTTGGATTACGGGGCATTCGGCTTGACCGGTCAGGTCAGGCAACGCATCCCAATAGCGGTAAGAAGTTATGTTGGGTTTACGCTATGCGAACGGTTCAGGATATGGATTGATCCTCCCATGGAAAAAAGCAGGAAGATGTATTGGTACATTGGTGAGAAAGGATGCCATGGCTGTGGAAATTTAAAAGATTTCACACTGGGGCATTTAATACGCCAATTGGAGATGACCCATAAATTTTGGGGAGTCGTTGGTTTGGACTATTTAAATGAAACATCAGATTTACAATTAAGATGCGATGGGGGAAGAATGTCTTCTTACATACTTATGCGATGACGATGAAGATGATGATGTAGTTGTCAAAACATTGTATGATGATAGCAAGCCTGACAATATGGTTATTATATTGGGAGATTTTTATGATTTAAGAACATTAACGAATAATTATGATGTTGTTACGCATATTTTCACAGAATTTTATAAAAACGGCAATATACCAGAAGGATTTATGGTATGAATATTTTACAATTCAAGGTCGTGTTTCAATAAAACGATACACAAAGGCCTGCAATGAGAATTAGGCACTGTTAGTGATTGATCCAGTCTGCTACGGCAGGGATATGGATGAGCGCAAGCTATGGCTAAAAATGAGTAAGCAGGCGGTGGAAGCATGAAACGAGTCATTATGGCAGGCGTGTCCCTGTGCCTGTTTTCCGGGCTGGCCCATGCGGCGGGCAGCGGGCGGGGCAGTTCGGCCGTCATCACCGAGGCCGAGCGCCATGTGGCCGCCACCCTGCCCGACCCGCATGCCGCCACCTTCCGCAATGCCGTGGTGCATGCCATGGATGGCGCAGCCGTCGTGTGCGGCGAGATGGCGGAACACAACCCGCCTGCCGATGGGGTGTATAAAAAATTCGGCTATGTGCAGGGCCAGGATGACCCGGTCATTTTCAGCGGGCGCCCGGTTCCGGCGAAGATCCAGTTCAATGAGGTCAATTCCTGGCTCAATGACAGCATCAAGCTCGAAGACCTTGAGGAAATGGGCTGCGTGCCAAAGGGCACCTATCACCATTACAACGAGCAGCTTAATCAGGTCATGGCCCAGCGCAGCCAGTTTGGTGTGAACTAGGCCAAAACAACTTCAGCCCATGCCGGGCGTTCAACGTGCAGATGCGCCCACAGCGACCCGTGCCGGGCGTGTGCGGCATGGGGGAAAGTCCGGAGTGGTTGGACTGTAAAGAACTCCGGCGCACAGAAGGCGGCCGACAGGGCTTGCCATGCGAGAAAAGGGGCAGGGGCGGCACGCAGGTGCCAGCCCGCATGCCCGGCAAGGAAAGGGAATTCATGACGGATGTAACGCAGGCCATGCTGGGTCAGGACGTGATCGCGGCAGGCACGGGCCGCATGGGCACGCTCACGGCCGTCAATACGGATGGCACGATTCAGGTTACTGTTGATGGCCCGGCCGAGAGCGCCTTTACCATTCCCGCAGCATGGGTGCAGTCTGCCGATAACGGCAAGATCCTGCTCAGCCATACGGTGGAAGATGTACAGGCCTACACGCCCCCCACGAACTGAAGGGTCTGCGCTGCCCCTGAGCGGGATGTGGTAATGCATGCACCCGCTTCCCCGTCCGGCCCTGTGCTGGAGGCCGATGACCTGTTTCGCGTGCCCGCGCGCCTTGCGCCCGGTGCATTGCAGGCTTTGGCCGGGCAGGCAGTCATGCCCGCCTTTGCGCCAGCACGCAGGACTGCGGACCTTGTTGACATAACGCGGGTTGATCCGGCGATTGCGCTTGATATCCGCTATGCTGGCCGCCGGAATTTTCTGGGCTTTCCGGTTTATCCGGCGGCGCGGGCGTTCCTGCAGCGCCCGGCAGCACTCGCCCTGTCGCACGCGCGCAGGCTGGCCGGGCAGCATGGTTATGGGCTGCTGGTTTATGATACGTATCGACCCTGGCATGTCACGGCGCTGTTCCGTGCTGCCGTGCCGGAGTCCTTGCATGAATTCGTGGGTGATCCGGCCACCGGCTCACGCCATAACCGGGGTTGTGCGGTTGACCTGACCCTGTGGGAGCTGGCAACGCGCTGTGTTGTGCCCATGCCATCGGGCTTTGATGAAATGACGCCGCGCGCCCATGTTGACTATGCGGGGGGTGATGCCCAGGCACGGCGGCGGCGTGACCTGCTTGCACACATCATGCAGGCCAGCGGCTTTGTGCCGCTGGCGGAGGAATGGTGGCATTTCGACTTCGCGGACTGGGCAGATTACCCGGTGCTTGATCTTTCGTTTGATGCAGTGGCGCAGGCTGAAAAGGCGTGAAAGTTTCTGGATGCCGCCTTTCTTCAAAAAAGCGGTGTTCTTTACGAAGCTTTTTGAAAAAAGCTTTACCAAAAACTTTTGCCTGCATGGCAATAAAAATGCCGCCCTTTTGAAGTGAAAGGCGGCATTTTTCAGTATTGTTCTAAAAAATATCAGTCATCATGCAGAGTGCGGTCGATCGTGCGACCTGCCTTTTCACCGGGGCCTTTGGGCGGATCAAAGGTGTCCTGCATCTTGTCGCCAAAATGATCGATTTTCTCGCCCGTCGTCTCGTGGTGGCGCTTGCATCCGCTCAGCCCCGTAGCTGCCACCATCAGGGCCAGGCCAAGGGCGGCAACGGAGCGCAGGCGCCGCCGTGGTGCGGCCGGTGCGGGCGTGAAATGGTGCAGGGCAATGCGGAACTGGAGGCGGGCTGGCTCCGTGCCGGAAGGGGTGTGCGTGCGGTTGCGTAAGGCGCTATCCATGCCCGATATCCTGTTGCGATGTCATATGCAGCCTTAAGTGGGCAATCTCCGTTCCGGTTCCTGCATCACGGGAATGTGAGAAACCGTTTCAAATCAACTTATTGATAACAATGACAAAAGTTTTTGAATGCTGCCTTTTTTCAAAAATGCGGCGTTCTTCGAAGTGTTCTGGATGTTTTCGGGGCTGACTTTTCAGGCAGTCTCCGTGCGGTGTTAGCTGAACATGGCCCGGCATTCCGGGCACAGCCGTAAAAAGCGGCCATCGGCCACAAAGGCGGTGTCACAGTTCAGGCAGGTGCGGCGCACCTGGTCGGGGCGGTCCATCGGTATGGCATGGCGGATGCGGTGGCGGCGCAGATGGGCTTCGAGTGTCTTGATGTTCATGTTCAGCCTGCGGGCGGTCTCGCGCGTGGAGCAGCCCTGTGCCCGCAGGCTGGCCACGCGCGGGGCAAGGCTGGCCCAGTCAACGCGCGGCGGGCGCGTGCGGCGTGGCGGGGCAGGGGCGGATGCTGTGGAGGTGATGTTGTGCATGTTTTTCATACACAGAGTATGTGCTGAAAAACCACACATACAGCAAGAACTTTATGAGAACATTTGCGCCTTCATCGCTACCTTCCTATCCATTGTGTATTTTATTGGCACACATGGAGCGAAAACAGATGCAAAGTCCCTACCTGCCCGCCGGGTGCACGCAGGCTGATATCGATGCCCGATTCGCACCTGACGAGCCTGCCTGGGTCACCCGCTACACCACCCAGCTTGCCCGCCAGCTTGAGCGGATTGCCGCCATGCGGGCCGAATTGGCTGCCACCCGGTTTGATGGCGCATATGACAGCACCGACATCGTGGGTTACCTTGATGACGAGATGCAGACGCTGCGCCAGCACATGGCGCACCCCTTGCCGGAATAGGCCGGTCGGGGTCTGAACAGAGCCGCCCGGACAAGGCGGATGCTGCATGATGAGGAATGCGCCATGACCGACCTGCTGCCCGATCTCGATCACGCGCATTTCCTGCGCCGCGCCTTTGCGGTGGCCGAACGGGCGCGCCAGGGCGGCGACCATCCTTTTGGCTGCATTCTGGTTGATGCGCAGGGCCGGGTAGTGCTGGAACAGGGCAATGGCTACACCGCCGAAGGCGGGGACATGACCGCCCATGCCGAACGCCTGCTGGCCACGCGGGCCTCGAAGCGCTTCCCGCCCGCCGTGCTGGCGTCGCACACCATGTACACATCAGCTGAGCCGTGTGCGATGTGTGCGGGTGCGGTGTACTGGAGCGGCATTGGCCGTGTGGTTTTTGGCCAGAGCGAACACAGCCTGAAGGAAATGACGGGCAACCACCCCGAGAACCCGACCCTCGACCTGCCCTGCCGCGCGGTGTTTGCCGCAGGCCAGCGCCCGGTGGCGGTGATCGGCCCGCTGCTTGAAGCCGAGGCCGCCGCCCTGCAGCAGGCTTTCTGGAACGAAAACAAAGCTGCCCGATCATAAAATGTTCTGGTGAAGATTTTTTCAAAAAGCTTTGAAATAATAACGTATTTTTGAAATAAGGCGGTGCTCGGTACGTCTATTGTTCTGCCTGCCGTGAGCCGAATATTGCCTCTCTCTTGCACGCGCGCTTCTGGCAAATCGTTTCGGATTCAATCTATAATGCCGGACAAAATCGAGCGTGATGCCGCGGCGGTTAAGGGAGAGGCATATGGAATTGGCACGGAAATGGCGGTTGGGGCTGTGCCTTGGTGCGGGCCTGGCCATGGCGGGTGGCAGTTACGTGGCCAGGGCTGCAGGGGCCAGTCAGGATGAAATCCTGTGGGATACGTTTGGCGTGCCCCATATCTATGCCACGACCGAGGCCGGTGCCTTCTACGGCTTTGGCTGGGCGCAGGCGCATAGTCACGGCAATATCGTCCTGAAGCTGTATGGCACCGCCCGCGGGCGGGCCGCCGAATACTGGGGTGCGGCGGAAGAAGAGTCGGATCGCTGGGTGCGGGGCAATGGCGTGTATGAACGCGCCAGAATCTTCTATGCCCGCCAGATGCCGGGCTTTCGCAGGGATCTCGATGCATTCGCGCGCGGCATAAACGATTATGCGGCCCGCCACCCGGCGGATATTGCCGATGACATGCGTGCCGTCCTGCCGGTCAGTGGCGTTGATGTCGTGGCCCACGGCCTGCGGTTGATGAATTATGTCTATATTGCCGAGGAGCGGAAAATGCTCGGCGATGCGCCCGAGCGCAGGGCGGGCGGGTCGAATGCCTGGGCCATTGCGCCCTCGCGCACGACTGACGGGCATGCCGTGCTGCTGGCCAACCCGCACCTGCCATGGAGCACGCCGTTCTACACTTATTACGAAGCGCAGCTTAATGGCCCCGGCTTCAGCATTTATGGCGCAACACAGGTGGGCCTGCCGGTGCTGCGCTTTGCCTTTACGCCCGATGTCGCCTTTACCAATACCGTCAACACCATTCTGGGCGCCGTGCGCTACAGGCTCACCCCTGATGGCGATGGATACCGGCTCGATGGCCGGAAGCGGAAATTCACCACCCGCACCCTGTCCTACAAGGTAAGGCAGCCCGATGGCACGCTGGTCACCCACAGCTTCGTGCAGCGTTATGCAAAACAGGGGCCGGTTTTCAACGAGGCGGATGGCACGCCCATTGCGCTGTATGTGGCGGGCCTCGATCGCCCCGGCATGCTCAGGCAGTATTGGGATATGGCGCGGTCCCACAATTTCAGTGAGTTCCAGGCCGCGCTCAAGACGCTGCAGGTGCCCATGTTCAACATTGTCTATGCCGATCATGACGGGCACGTCATGTATCTCGACAACGGTATCCTGCCAAAACACAATAATGGCGACTTTGATTACTGGAACAACATCGTGCCGGGTGACCGGTCGGATAACATACCCAAGGGCGTTGTCGCTTATGACAATCTGCCCAAGGTGATCGACCCGCCATCGGGCTTTGTGCAGAATGCCAATGACCCGCCATGGCTTGCCACCTATCCGCGCCTGCTCGACCCCAAAGCCTATCCGGCCTATGTGGCGCAGACCGGCCCGATGACGCTGCGCGCCCAGATGTCGACCCGCATGCTGGCGGGTGACGTGAAAATGTCGTTTGACGATATCATGGCCCGCAAGCTCAACACCCATTCGCTGCTGGCCGAGCGGATCCTGCCCGAACTCCTCACAGCCGCCCGCAAAGACCGCCGTGCGGATGTGAAGGCAGCCGTGAGGGTATTGCAAAACTGGGATGGCGCCGATGACGCCACCAGCCGGGGCGCCCTGCTGTTCGAGACATGGGCGCGGCTGTTCATGGGCCCCAAATTTGCAGGTTCGGACGGGTTTGCCCGGCAATGGTCGCTTGATGACCCGATCGGCACGCCCTCGGGGCTGGGTGACCCTGCCCACGCGGTCGACCTGCTGGCGCAGGCGGCGGTCGAGACCAGAAAGCTGTACGGCGCAATCGACCGACCGTTTGGCGATGTATCACGCTTTCACATCAATAATGTCGACCTGCCGGGCAATGGCGGCTTTGGCAATACCGGCATTTTCCGCACCATCACGTGGGGGGCCATGAAAAATGGCGAGCGTACGCCCCTGCATGGCGAGACATGGGTGTCACTTGTCAGTTTTTCCACGCCCATGCAGGCGAAGGGATTGTTGAGCTACGGCAATTCCAGCCAGCCCGGTTCGCCCCATCATTCTGACCAGCTCTCCTATCTGAGCAGCAAGACCCTGCGTGACCTGTGGCTGAGCCGCGATGTGGTGACGCAGCATGTGGAATCGGTTGATCCATTGCCTGACTGAGGGGCCGCCGGTCATGAAAGAAGTTTTTGGCGAAGCGTTTTTCAAAAAGCTTCGCATAATGCCGCAATGCATGCTGCTCCCCGTTCCGGGGTGGCAAGGAGACGCCCCTTAATGTCAGCCCCTTACACGATGCGGCTTTGTTACCTCGTAACCTGTGGTGTGCTGGTCAGCCTCTCGCCCCGGCCGGTTCGGGCGCAGGGTGTGGTGCCTGACCCCAACCAGATTTTCAGCCCGGTCACGATGCCCACACCGGTCAGCGCCTATCGCTCGGGTGATGGCACGCCGGGGCCGATGGCATGGAAAAACCAGGCCGATTACCGCATTGCCGTTACCCTCGACCCCACGACCCATGAGCTTACGGGCGAGGAAACACTCACCTACCACAATAACAGCCCGAGCAGCCTGCCGGTGTTGTGGATGCAGCTTGACCAGAACATGTACCGCGCCGACAGCAGGCGTGCCGCCCTGTCCGGTCCCGCTGGCGCGCCACATACAGATGGGATGCAGATCGGGTCGGTGACCCTCATGGAGGGCGCCGCGATGCAGGAGGTCACCCCGCTGGTCTCCGATACCCGCATGCAGATCACCCTGCCGCACCCGCTGGCACCGGGCAGGACGCAGGTGTTGCAGGTGCGGTGGCATTACACCATGCCGGGCGCATGGGGCGGGCGCACGGCGGTCAGCCCCTCAAAAAACGGCGATATTTATGAAATCGCGCAGTTCTACCCCCGCATGGCGGTGTTTGATGACGTGCGCGGGTGGGACACGCTGCCCTATGTGGGCGATGAGTTTTATCTCGATTACGGCAATTTTGATTACGCGGTCACGGTTCCCGCCAGTTTTCTGGTCGTAGGCTCCGGCGCGCTGGTCAATCCGGCACAGGTGCTCTCGCCCGCGCAGCAGCAGCGCCTTGCTCAGGCCCGGCGCAGCGACACGCGCGTCATGATCCGCGATCTGGCGGATGTGGAGGCGGCAGCCCACGCGCCACCCGCAGGCAGCCGCACATGGCGCTTCCATATGGACAACACGCGCGACGTGGCCTTCGTCGCCTCGCCCGCCCTGCTGTGGGATGCGGCGAAGCTGGACCTGCCGCCCATGGCCCCCGCGCCGGGCATGAAGCCCGAGGCCCGGCTTGGCATGTCGGTCTACCCCGTGGAAGGCGTGGGGCCGCAGGCATGGGACCGCTCGACCGAATATGTCAGGCACACGATCGCGTATTTCTCACACGACTGGTACCCCTACCCGTGGCCCACCGCGATCAATGTAGGCGGGCATGGCGCGGGCATGGAATATCCGGGCATCGTGTTTGATGGCATGCACGACCGCGATGCCAAGCTGTTCTGGATTACCACCCATGAACTCGGCCACACCTGGTTCCCCATGATTGTCGGCTCCAACGAGCGTCGTAACGGCTTCATGGATGAGGGCTTCAACACATTTATCGATTCACTGGCCTCGCTGCATTTCAACAACGGCGAGTTCGCGCCCAAGCATGATGGCGAATACGCACCCGATACCGGCAGGCCGGCTGATGACATCGTCAGGGTGCTCAAGGACCCGGTCTACCAGCCGCTCATGGCGCCTTCCTACATTCCCGGCCGGGGCGACCGGCATGCCATGCCCTATTTCAAGGCGGCGTACGGGCTGGAACTGCTGCGCAGCCAGATCCTTGGCCCTGCGCGGTTTGACCCGGCGTTTCGCCATTACATTGCCGCCTGGGCTTATCGCCACCCGACGCCGTCCGACTTCTTCCGCCTGATGGAAAGCGACGCGGGCGAGGATCTGTCATGGTTCTGGCGCGGCTGGTATTTTACCAATGCCGCCCCTGATTACGCGCTGGCGGGGCTGGAATATGTCGGGAACGACCCGGCAAAAGGGGTGCAGGTGACGGTGCGGAACAAGGGTGCCCTGCCGCTGCCGGTCACGTTGCAGGTAACCTGGGCCGATGGCACGACCACCCGCCGCATCCTGCCGACCGAGATATGGGCGAAAGGCAACGAGGCTGTCGTGACCCTGCCCGGTGGCAGGCCGGTCCGCGCGGTCAGTCTCGACCCCGACCATGCCATTCCCGATATCGACCGCAGCAACAATGAAAGCACGTCCGTAACGCCGGTGGCTGTTGGCATGAACATGGTCGTGGCGCGGCGCAACATAAGGCCGTGACAGGCAGCAGAAAACAAGGGGGCTATCGGGGTAATATATAAAATGACGTGCAAGAAACAAAACAACGGGTATGGCAGCATAGTCCGTGCGATCCGGGTGCCTTCATAAAAACTTCACACAAGTAAACCAATGTTGTTTCAGGGGTGTGGCATTGCCGCACTGTCATGAAACCTTCACATCAAAAAGTGTAACTGCGCTGATAGACGGTGGTCCGCCTTCTCATCGCGGAGACCTTCAGGTGTCGATCAAGTTACTACGTAATGGTCATGTTGCTTTTGGCCTGTTCTGTTCTGCCCTGGCGCTCTCCACGGCGCATGCACAGACGCTCCAGCCTTCCTCCAGAGACAAAAATCCTGAGCGGGCGTCGTATAAAAAGGCGGCCGGAGTCCATAAGGATGATGCGCGGTCTGCTTCCGCCAATGCCGAGCAGATCATGGCAACCGCCCGCCGCACACGCTCCGAGCAGACCGTCAACCGCACCCAGTTGCAGCGCATCCTGCCCGGCATCAACCCGGTCAAGGCGCTCGAGATCCTGCCGGGCGTCGTGTTTGAAAATGCTGACCCGTGGGGCAATAACGAACAGAATTCATCGCTTTACATTCACGGCTTCAACCAGAACCAGCTTGGCTTTACGCTTGATGGCGTGCCTTTGGGTGACCAGTCCTATGGCAATTACAACGGCCTCTCGCCCCAGCGCGCGGCCATAAGCGAGAATATCGGTTCCGCTACCGTTGCAACGGGTGCGGGCGCGCTTGGCACGGCCTCGACTAGCAACCTTGGCGGCTCGCTGGAATTCACGACACAGGACCCGCTGCACAAGGCTGGTGGCCAGCTTTCCCAGACCTTCGGCAGCTGGTCCACCTTCCGCACCTTTGCCCGGGTTGATACAGGCGATTTTGGCCATAACAACTCGGCCTATGTTTCATGGGCGCGACAGGATGCGCGGGCATGGGACTTTGCGGGCCATCAGGGTGGCAATCAGGTCAATGCCAAGTTCGTGCATGACGGATCGCACGACAAGATCACGACTTTCTTTGACTGGTCCGACAAGGTGGAACCCAATGAAGACGGGATTGTCGAGCCATCAGGCGGGAACATGTACGTGCGCCCGTTCCTGTACCCCAACCTGAACGAAGCCGTGAACTATTACAAGAACGCGGCCAATATCGCAGGTAATAATTACCGTAACTATTACTCCGATGCCCAGCGTGAAGATTTCCTGGCCTATACCAAATGGACGCATGATTTCAGCGCGCACCTGCACTGGACCAACCAGATCTACTACCATCATGACATGGGCGAGGGCGTAGTGGCTGGTCCGATCAGTGCTGCCGGGCTGCCGACTCTTTTCGGGGCCTATTACCCCAATGCATCTTCTGGCGACCTGTCCGACGTGTTTGGCGGCTCGGGCATGGCAACGCGTACAACCGAATACTGGGATAACCGCGGCGGCCTGATATCCACCCTGCGCTATGAGGTTGGCCACCACCATATTGAACTTGGCGGCTGGTACGAGCGCAATAACAACACCCAGGCCCGGCGCTGGTATGCCTTTGACATCAACAACCCCACCACCCCCTATGACCGCCAGCAGAATCCGCTGATCCACCAGTACACAAACTATTTCTATACCAATACCTGGACCACGCACCTGCAGGATAGCTGGCAGATTACCAAGAACTTCATGCTGAATGCGGGCTTCAAGTCCGAGCTGGTCTATACAAACGGTACCCTGCCGGTTGCCGCCCTGCCGGGGTCGCTTTCCCCCAAAACGGCTGAAACCATTCCCGGTGGCCGGATTGCCACGGTCAGGCCGTTCCTGCCTTCCTTTGGCGCCTTGTGGAATTTCACGCCGCATGAGCAGTGGTTCGCCAATATTCAGGAGAACATGCGTTCGTTCCAGGATACGGGCTACGGCAATGCCAGCCCCTGGGGCATGACCAGCCAGTCCGCATTCGAGAACTTCAAGAAAAACGGCAAGCCCGAAACATCATGGACCTATGAAACCGGCCTGCGTACCAACCGCAACGTCAAGCTCGGCCCGCTGACCCATATCAGCGGGCAGCTTGAATACTATCACGTCCATTTCTCCAACCGCCTGCTTGCCGTGGCATCATCGGCGTACAACAGCAATGTTTCCTATATTATCGGTTCATCTACCATCTTGACCAATGTCGGTTCCGTCTCGACCGATGGTATGGATTTCTCGTTCACGGCACAGTTCGGCCCGCATTTCTCGTTCTATAATGCGCTGTCCTATAACAAGTCCGTTTATAATGATGATTATTTCTCAGGTACCACACAGGTGCATACGGCGGGCAAGAATGTTGTCGGCCTGCCTGACTGGACCGAAAAATTCGTGGCCTCCACCAACTGGGGCCGTTTCTATGGCCAGTTCATCGGTGATGTCATCGGTCGCCGTTACACCACCTATACCAACGACCTTTCGGTCGGGTCCTATGCGCTGTTCAGCATCAATGCCGGTTATACCATCAAGGGCATTCCGCATGTGCAGGGGCTCAAGGTGCAGGGCAATATCACCAACCTGACTAATACCCGTGCCTGGTCCACCCTCAGTACCTCACAGGCAAGCGGGCAGTATACGGCCTACCCCATGGCGCCGCGCATGTTCTTCCTGACGGTTGGCGCAAGCTTCTGATCGGGTGGTAAAGATTTTTTCTAAAAACTGCTAATATATTGGAATTACAAAAGTTTTTTGTGAAGCTTTTTTCAAAAAGGCGACACTCCAAAACTGTTCCTGTTTTTTATCAATGATTTGTTTTTAAACACTCTCTAAGTTCCCGACATGGATGCGTTTGAACAGCTTGTCAGTGAAATTCTGTGGCAGGAAGGGTATTGGGTCCGCACTTCGGTCAAAGTCGAACTGACCAAGGAAGAGAAGCGTGCGATCGGTCGCCCATCCGCTCCGCGTTGGGAACTGGATTTGGTGGGATATTGTGCCCGCGATAATGTGCTGCAGGTTGTTGAATGCAAGAGCTATCTTGATTCAAGCGGCGTTCATGCTGCGGCCTTTGTGGGTGGTAATACCGCGCAGGCCAATCGCTACAAACTCTTTACTGATGATGCGCTGCGCGATGTTGTTTTCGGGCGGCTTCAGCAGCAGTTTGTTGCCATGGGGGCCTGCCGGGAAAACCCGGTTATCCGGCTGGCCCTTGCCTGCGGCAAGATTCGGAATGCAAATGACCGCATGCAGCTTGAAACCCATTTCGTCGATAAGGGTTGGGTATTGTGGGATGAGGCGTGGCTGCGTGAACGCCTCAGCCGCATGGCGGCTGGCGGGTATGAAAATCAGGTATCGGCAGTGGTGGCCAAACTGCTGCTACGAAAATAGCACGACACCGTCCGTGGCTTCCTGCCCGCTAGAACCCGTTCACCGTCGTCTGCCCTGTCGCCATGGAATACGAGCAGGCGCGGTCGCCATCGGTCACCACCAGCCAGATGATGTTGCGCAGCCCGGTATAGAACTGCCCCGCATCGCGCAGCGAGGTATAGCCATGATGGCGGAACCATGAGGCGATGATGGTGGTGGGCTGGTTACCAAATGATTTGCGGATCGTATCAAGCAGCCTGTCGCATTGCGGGCGGCTGAAGCTGTCATGGTTCTGGTACCATATGCCCACCAGGATGCTGTTGCGCCTCGGGTCGAAATCGGCCACCGGCACCATGTCGCTGTCATAGGTGTCGGGCAGGCTGTCGATTTCGTGCTGCATGGCGCGCTCGGCGCGGATCAGGCCCAGGTCCATCATGGTCAGCTTGTCAGAAAACAGGGTGCTGATGACCTGTGAGGCCGGTGTCTGGGCGGCTGCGGTGGCACACCCCCACCCCAGCAGGGCAAGAAACACGAACAGATGGCGCAAGATATCCCCCATGGCGGACTTAGACCGGTTCATCCCTGTCATGGATGGGCGGGCATGATGGTGCGCCCGGTGGCGGGCAGCCTTCATGTCATGACAGGAATTAAATAAAAATAACCGTTCAGGCCATATGTGTTGACTTGAATGTCATGCGCATAAGGCTTATCTGCCATGAATATAATAACTGACGTGGCGGTGAACGGGAGTGCGCGCGATATGACACGGATGAAGCTTGCCCTGCGGGGCTGGTTGCAGGTGCTGTGGGGCCAGATCGTGCGCGAAACCGGTTATGCCATCAGCCATGAACGCCTGCAGCGTCGCGGCCTGCTGATTGAAAAGCTTGGCCATGGCCTGCTCTACCGCGCCCACCGGCTGGGGGTGGCCCCCGCCGCTCCTGTGGTGGACCCTTACGCCGCGCCCTCCCGTGCGAGTGAAGGCTGAAGCCGGGCGGTCGCCATCGTGCCTGTTATGTGAAGGATTCGTGACAAACGTGCCCGTTTTCCCCTGTTTCTGACAGGTCTTTCCACAGGGTTGCCCGGACATCCTTCCCCCGAATCTGGGGATAAACAGATGCCCACAGAGCCGATGAAAAGAAGATAAAGTGTTTGGGTGTCGCCTTTTTTCAAAAAGGCGACGTCTTCTCACCTGCCCTCAACGGTGCCCCGCAAGGTGCTGCATGTCATCGCCCACATGGCGTAGCGCGTCGCGCACCGACATGTGGCGGCGGTTTCCTGCCTCTGACACCACAGTTACGGTAGCCGTCATGCCGGCTGCCAGTACAAGGCCGGGCGGCACGGTGTCGATATGCACCCGCACGGGAATGCGCTGCGCCAGCCGCACCCAGGTATAGACCGGGTCCACCGCCGGCAGCCCCTGTATGGAGGTGGCGGCGTTGTTGCTGGCAATGCCGCGCGTAATGCTTTCCACATGGCCGAACAGGGGTTCATGAAATCCCATCAGGTCCAGCCGCACGGGCTCGCCTTCACGGATGGAATGGATTTTCGTCTCCTCGAAATACCCGTCCACCCAATAAGAATCCACATCGATGATCTGGATGTTCACATGCCCCGCGCTGGCATAGTCGCCCGCGCGCATGGTCAGGTTGGTGACATAACCGTTGAGCGAACTGCGCACCTCGGTGCGTTCAAGGTCGATGCGCGCCTGCCGCAGGTCGGCCAAGGCTGCGGCATACTGGGCTTCCGCCTGCTGGGCTACGGCCTCGAACTGCTGCTTTTCCTCGCCCGATACCGCAACGCCCGAAATCTTCTGGCGGCGTTCGTATTGCGAGGTCTTGAACTCAAGGTCGGCGCGGCGTTCGTTTACCGCCGCCTCGGCAACATCCACCTTCACGCGGAAGTCGAACGGGTCGATCACGTACAGCACGTCGCCCTTGTGCACGAACTGGTTGTCATGCACGCGCACTTCATTGATCTGGCCCGAAATGCGCGGCGCGATATTGGCCACCTGCGCGCGGACCTGCCCGTTCCGTGTCCACGGCGAGGCGGTATAGTAATCCCACAGCACGATCACCACGATGGCCGCGACAAAAAGAATGGTCGCGGTAATGGCCAGGCGCACGAAGCGGTTTGCATATGCGAACACGTCAGCAGTCTTTCACAACATCAGGGTATAAAGGCCGACAAGGCAGATCAGCAGGCCGAACTGGGCTAGCGGCGGGTTCCACACAAAGCGCCACAGGTTGAACCACGACAGCGCGGCCCGCAGCACGAGCAGCGTGCACAGCGCCAGCCCGAGGTTCATGACAAAGGCCGAGACCAGCACGCCTTCCACATCCACGACCTGCCGCATCAGCCTGCCTTCCCTGTCTTGATGATGCCGTAATGGCGCAGCCGGGGCTGGGCTGCGCGCCATGTGTGCAGCACCGCATCGAGCCCCGCCAGCAGGTTGAGTGCCGCGACCTGATCGGGCTGCGGCAGGTGGGGGGAGGGGGCGGGAACGGCGGCACAGGCGTGTTGCAGGCGCGCCTCGAGGTCGCCCCAGGGCGGCGCGTGCAGGCGCAGTTCGCGTGCCGCCAGTTCGGCCGCGGGCCGCAGCAGGGCATGGCCTTGCGCCTGGTGGGCATAGGCGCGTGCGCGTGCCAGCGCGCCATCGAGTTCGGTAAAGGCGGTAAAGCTTTCAAGCTGCCGGGCGCCGCTGGGGCTGGGCGGCAGGCGGTCATTCCAGAACTGCATCTGGGCCAGCCGGTCATAGGCGCGGGTGAGGCGGGTCGGCCCATCGGCCTCGCCCCGGCCCGCCATCTGGCGTTCAAGCGCGCGCACGATGGTCGATGCCATCCAGAAGCGCTGCCTGCGCGCCGAAGGCGGAAACAGCAGCACGAGGATGATGAAGGCCAGCAGCGCGGCGAGCAGGTAGAAGATGTTGCGGTTGAGGAATTCGGTGGGGTTGTAGCTCTGGTGGTTGTCCAGCCCCAGCATGGCGAAGAAGAACACCCCGTAATTGAACCCGATCGCCGCCGTGCCCGGCCGCATGAGCAAAAGGCAGGCCAGAAAGGTCTGCGGCAGCAGCGCCAGTGCGAGGAAAGGCATGTCCGCCCCGTGCAGAAGCACGAAGAAGTTCAGCGCCGCCGCAGCCAGCACGCTGCACGGAATGCCGATGACCGCCCCCATGCCAAAGCGGGCCGTATCGACATTGGTGGCCGCCAGCGTCAGGGTCAGCGCCGTCTGGGCCAGTGCCACGGTCGCACCCGGCAGGCCGGTGATCACGCATACTGCCGCCGCAAACGAGAAGCCTACCAGCACCCGCAGCGCCCCGATGAAGGCAAGCAGGATGTTGGGCTGCGTTGCAATGGCAATGGTCTTGCTGTCCGCAGCGCTGCCGGTGCCGTCCACCAGCATCTGCTGGCCTGCATGCAGGCGCACGCGCGCGGTGAGCATGCGGGCGGCGCGTTCGATGGCAAAGGCTTCATCGGCATTGGGCACATGGCCAGGAAGCGCATCGCGGATGGCCTGAAGGATGCGCAGCGTAAACCCCGCCTGGTCCAGCCGCAGGTCGGTCTGGCGCGCGATGCGGGCAATGGCCTCCTCAACGGCGGGGTCGATGTTGCCGTGGCCCGTGTGGCGGCCAAGGCCGCGCGCGCAGTCAAGCACCGTCAGCATGGACACCATGGCCAGCCGCGCCCCGTTGGCCCGCATGCCGCCACGCTCGAACTCCGTGCGGGCATAGGACAGGCGCGTGGTCAGCGCCAGAATGCCTCCGGCCAGCTTGATGTCGGCCTGCGCACCCCGGTCATACAGATGTTGCAGGGCCGCGCGCGCGGTCTCGCTGATGGGGCGGGTAAGCTGCTTCAGCCCGTCGGCCAGCCCGCGCGTGGCCTCGGGCGAGCCGGAGAGGATATTGACCACCGCCACCGCAAACACGCCAATGGTGATGGCCGAGGCGCGTGATACGGCAATGTTGAACACATTCTGTGGCGTGTCGATGCAGTTGACCGCCACGAGCGCCACCGTATAGCCCGACAGCAGCGCGCCATAGGAGCGGAAGTCACGCTCGAGCGACCCCACGAACGCACACGCCGCCAGCCACAGCGCAACCCCGCCCAGAAACGGCCCGCGCTGCTGGTTCCACACCGCCACGAGCACGATGGACACGCCCATGCCCACCACCGTGCCAATAATGCGGTAAAACGCCTTGGAGAGCGCCTGCCCGCGCAGCGGCTGCGCCAGGATCATCACGGTCACGCCGACAAGGAGCGGATTGTCGATCTGGACCCAGAATGCTGTGGCCAGCCCGATGACAAGCGAGAACCACGTGCGCAGGCTGAAGCCCAGCCATCCGGCTGGCAACCTGTCTGTCCAGGGAAGGTAAAGGCGTGCCATGTCGCGCAGTCGCTGTCCTGCGTTTGCTGCCGATGTATCGGACATGGTCTCCCTGACCGTTCGGTGGTCTTGGCATTCCATACAACGGAAGTTGCAGCAAATTCATAACAAATGATGTACGCGCCCTGGCCCGGAGGCAGGTTTCATGCAGGCGAGAGCACCCGGTGGCGCACCACTTCGCCCACAATGATCAGCGCCGGGCTGGCTACGCCCGCCTGCGCGGCCTGCGTGGGCAGGTCGCCCAGCGTGCCGGTCAGCACGCGCTGGTCGGCCCGCGTGCCGCGCTCGACAATGGCGGCAGGCCACTGGGGCGGCAGGCCGTGCTCAACCAGTTTTGCGCATAGAGCGGGCAGGGCGGAAACACCCATGTAGATCACCACCGTCTGGCCGGGGCGGGCCATGCTGTCCCACGGCAGGTGCAGCGTGCCGTCGGCGCGGGCATGGCCGGTCACGAACAGGCAGGCCTGCGCGCAGTCGCGGTGGGTGAGCGGAATGCCCGCATAGGCAGCGCAGCCATTGGCCGCCGTAATGCCCGGCACGACCTGAAACGGGATGGCGCATTCAAGCAAGGCCTCGATTTCCTCGCCCCCACGCCCGAACACGAACGGGTCGCCGCCCTTGAGCCGCAGCACGCGCTGGCCCGCCTGCGCGCGGCGGATCAGTTCAGCGTTGATTTCTTCCTGCGGCATGGTGTGGTTGTTGCGCCGCTTGCCCACGAACACCAGTTCCGCATCGCGGCGCACGCGGTCGAGCAGGGCGGGGGAGAGAAGCTGGTCATACAGCACGCAATCGGCATTCTGCATCAGGTGCAGGGCGCGCAGCGTGAGCAGGTCCGGGTCGCCGGGGCCTGCGCCCACCAGCCAGACCTCGCCCCGGGTGGCGGTGGTGGCGATGATGTCATCGAGTATCGCACGCGCACGCGGGGCATCGCCATTGCGCGCCGCCTGCGCGCCCGCGCCATCGAGAAAGGTTTCCCATACCTGCCTGCGCCGCGAAATGTCGGGGCAGGCGGTGCCCACGTGCTCGCGCTGCTGCTGCATGAACACGGCCAGCGCCCCGGTGCCCTCGGGTATGGTGCTTTCCACCTGCTCGCGCAGGCGGCGCGCCAGAACGGGGGCGGCACCCCCGGTGGAAATGGCGATGCGCACCAGCCCGCGATGGATCTGGGCAGGCGTGATGAAGGTGGAAGGCTGCGGGTCATCAACCGCGCAGACGGGAATGTTCATGGCGCGCGCGATCGCGGCGGCAGCCCGGTTGACATCCCGGTCATCGGTCGCGGCATAGACCAGCCGGCAGCCGGGCATGGCGGCGCGCAGCGTGGCCTCATCCGCCGTGGAGGCAATGCGGGTAATGCTGCCCTCATCTTCCCACCGCTGCATCTCGGCATCGAGGCGGCCTGCGATCACCTCCACCCTTGCGCGGTGAGCGAGCAGCAGGCGCACCTTGTTGGCGGCGATCATGCCGCCCCCCACCACCAGCACCCGGACACCGTCCAGCCGCAGCGCGATGGGAAACCATGCGGGTTCGGAAATATTGGTCATGCGCTTAAAGTCGCCGGGCGTGCCGGCGTCCTGTCAACTGGGGAAGGCTTGTCGGTTTCCGCGCCTTGCAGGGGCGTGGGGCGGGTTTAGTGGGAGGCGACGTTCTTGACGCCTTCGGCATAGCCCCAGCGTGCCCATGTCGAGCGGTCCTTGACCGATCCCGGCGTGTTGGTGGCGCAGGCGGCCAGTGACAGCACGATGGCACAGATGCCAAGAACGGGAAGAAAACGGGCCAAAAAAACCTCCTGCACGACGCAGCCGCAAGCCTAGCAGAAAAGCCCCGCCATCACCACGCCCCGTATGCATGTATGCACATGCGCTTCCGTCCCCTCACACGCCAGTGGCAAAAGATGGTAAGCCACGCTGGCCCGGCCACATGGCATGCCGGGGCACGAACAGGGAGTTGCCGCTGATGGAAACCGTAAGCACCGTGGCCGAACTGCGCGCGCATGTGCGTGCATGGAAGAAGGCAGGGGCGCGCGTGGGCGTGGTGCCGACCATGGGCGCGCTGCATGCAGGGCACCTGTCGCTGGTGCGGGCCGCGCGCGCGCAGGCGGACCGGGTGATCGCCACGGTGTTCGTCAACCCCATCCAGTTCGACAACGCTGATGACCTGGCAACCTATCCCCGCACGCTGGCGGAAGATGGGCGGCTGCTGGCCGAGGCCGGGGTGGACCTGTTGTATGCGCCCACCGTGGCGCAGATGTACCCGCCCGGCTTCGCCACGCGCATCAGCGTGTCGGGCGTGTCGGAGGGGTTGTGCGGTGGCGCCCGCCCCGGTCATTTTGATGGCGTGGCCACGGTCGTGTGCAAGCTGTTCATGCAGACGCTGGCCGAGTGCGCTTTTTTTGGCGAGAAGGATTTCCAGCAGGTGCAGGTGGTGCGCCGCATGGTGACCGACCTCGACCTGCCCATCGAGATCATCTCCTGCCCCACCCTGCGCGAGGCGGACGGGCTGGCGCTTTCCTCACGCAACCGGCGGCTGACCGCGGCACAGCGGCAGGTGGCGGTGGCGCTGCCCCGTGCGCTCGCGGCCTGCGCGGACGAGATCGCCACCGGCGCGGAGGTGGCCACGGCGCTGGAACGGGTGGCGCAGCAGGTGCGCGCGGCAGGCTTCGGCCCGGTGGATTATGTGGAACTGCGCCACGCAGAGAGCCTGCAACCGCTGGCCACCTGCCCGCCGGGCACGCCCGCGCGCGTGCTGGCGGCGGCATGGCTGGGCGATGTGCGGCTGATCGATGGCATGGCCGTGCCCACGCTGGCAGGCTGAATAAAGATGAAAGTTTCTGGGTGCCGCCTTTTTTCAAAAAGCGTCACCAGAAACGTTCATTATGTTCAGGCATCAAGCCTGCGGGCTTCATCGGGCAGCATGATGGGAATGCCGTCGCGCACGGGAAAGGCCAGACCGGCGCGTTTGCTGATCAGTTCACCCGCCTCGCGGTCATAGACCAGCGGCCCCTTGGTCACGGGGCAGACGAGGATGGACAGCAGCCGGGGGTCGAGAGGCGGCGCGAGGGGCTTTTCGGTCATGGTGGCGGGTTCCATGCAGGTTGCGGTGGGTAATGGTCATGCGGGGGATGCACCCTCATCGGGTTCCTGTCCAGACCCTTCCAGCAGATCGCGCAGGATGCGCGCGCGGTCGGCAGGGGTCGGGGCCTCGAGCATTTTCTGGCGCGGCGCCGTGCCAAAGGGGCAGATCATGGGCAGGGTGACGAGCAGGGCGGCGTCATCCATCTGGTGCAGCGCGTCCCACTGTGTGCTGACCCCCTGCGCCTCGCAGAAATCATGCAGCGCGTTGAGCAGCCCCTCGCGGTCGAAGGGAATCTCGTCTTCCACATCGGTCAGGTCGGCCACGAAGGACGATGTATCGACCCGCGCCACCCGGTAGCCACGGCGCAGCCCCGTCTCGCGCAGCAGGCGGAAGCGCGCGATGCCGGTCAGCGTGATGGCGTAGGTGCCATCCGCCCGCTCGGTCATGGCGGTGATGCGGCCTACGCAGCCGATGTTGTACAGCGGCGGGGTGTGGCTGTAGCCATCATCCATGCCGGGGTCATCGGCCTCATCGTCAAGCGGGGTGTCATCCATGCCATTGAGCAGGCGGGGCTGGATCATGCCGATCAGCCGGTTGCTGGCCAGCGCGTCCTCCACCAGCGCAATGTAGCGCGGCTCGAACACATTGAGCGGCAGCCGACCCTGCGGCAGCAGCAGGGCTTCATCAAGCGGGAACAGCCCGAGCTCGGCGGGGAAGTCCGCCAGCGTCATTTCGCTCACCAGCGGGATGCGGCGCGGGATGTCATCATGAATGACGACCACCCCGCTTTCGTCATGCCGCGTCACGAAAACAGCAGCGAGGACATGCGCCGCCGCGCGGCCACGGTGTCGGGGTCGGTCTGGCCCCAGGCCTCGAACAGGCGGATGAGCTGCAGGCGGGCGGCGTCATCGTTCCACTGCCGGTCCTCCTTCATGATGGTCAGCAGCTCATCAGCGGCTTCCGCGCGCTTGCCCGCGGCGTTCAGCGCGGCCGACAGCTCGAAGCGGGCGGCGTAGTCCTTCGGATTGGCGGCAATGCGGGCGCGGATTTCTTCTGCTTCCTCCGCAGCCTTGCGGCCCTCGCGCTTGAGTTCGAGGGCCGCCCGCGCCCCCGTTATCTCGGCATGGCTGGCAATGGCGGCGGGGGCGTCATTGAGTGCGGTCTCGGCGCCTTCATCATCGCCCATCTCGATCAGCGCGCGGGCCAGGCCACCCCATGCGGCAGGGTTTTCGGGCTCGATTTCCAGCACCTGCGAGAACAGGCCCGCTGCTGCCTCCGCCCGGCCCTCGGCCATGTCCTTGCGCGCCGCCTCGATCAGCTCGGCTGCGGGCAGGGCGCCGCCGCCTGCGGCCTTGAGGGCATTCTCGACAAAGCGCCGCACTTCGCCCTCGGGCTTGGCGCCCTGCATCATGTCCAGGATCTGGCCCTGCCAGAACACGGCCACGAGCGGGATCGACTGCACCGGCAGGCCGATCTGGCCAAGCTGCTGCACCAGCGCGCGGTTGGCATCGACATCAATCTTGACCAGACGCACGCGCCCGCGGGCCGCGCGCACCACTTTTTCCAGCACCGGGGTGAGCTGCTTGCACGGGTTGCACCACGTGGCCCAGAAATCGACCAGCACCGGCATGTCGCGGCTTGCATCCACCACGTCGTGCATGAAGGTGTTCTGCGTGCCGTCCATGACCGGGTCGGGGCCACCGCCGGGCACTGCGCCTGCCGGGCCGGAACTGTCAGGGCGGGGGGTCTGGCCGATGATGTAGTCCATATGGTCGCATATCCTGTCGGTCTGGCGGCAGGCGTGGGCGGGGTGCTCGCGCAGTATGGCCCGTCCTGCCGGTTCGTTCTTTCGTTCTTGTGCAATAGATTGGCATTCCCCGCGAGTGTCGCAACCGCCTTGTGGGGCGATGAAAAAAAACTTCAGGAAATGCATTTTTCCCTCTTGCGGCCCCCACGGGTTTACCGTAAAACCCGCTTCACCGACACGGAGCGCGGGCGTAGCTCAGGGGTAGAGCACAACCTTGCCAAGGTTGGGGTCGTGGGTTCGAATCCCATCGCCCGCTCCAGATTGTAAAAAATCAGTTGGATACGAGAAAGCCGCCGCAAGGTGGCTTTCGTCGTTTTGGGGCGTTTTCCTGTCTGCTGTCCTGCCCCACGGGGCAACCCGCTGGTGCTACAGGCGTTGGCGTGGTGATGGATGATGGGAAGGTTCAGGCCATGCCGCATGATGACCCTGAAAAATCTGGCCCTGGCGAAGGCGAAGGCAAGCGCTATCCGGCCCCCGGCGTCAGTTCGCCGCCCGAGGCCCGGCCTGATCCTGATGCCAGCAAAAAGCCCCGCCCCGAGCCCGTTCCCACCGACCTGCCCGATCCGCTCACCCTGCCGCAGCATGATGGCGAGGAAGATAGCGCAGGCTGAAGCAGGGCGCCGGGCTAGAGCAGCTTCATGACCTTGAGCAGGAACCACGTAATCATCATGAAGATGAAGCAGATGCCGCCTGCCTCCACCGTGCCCATGCCGCCCGAGGCGAGGAACATGCCGCCGGTGTTCATGCCAAAGAAACCGGTTACGAAGGTGGCGGGCAGCATGAGCGTGGTCACGATGGAGACGGTGTAAAGGCGGCGGTTGGTTTCTTCCGCCTGGCCTGATGCCAGTTCATCCTGCAGCGAGCGCGCGCGGTCCTGGAGTGCAAGAAGGTCATCGAGGGCCGCGTGGATCTGGCGCTGCGAACGGTCGCGTATGTCATCTTCCGCCCATTCGGGGAGTTCAAGGTCTTCGTTGTGGAAGATGCGGTCCACGGGCGAGATCACGCGCCGCAATTCGGTCGAGCGGCGGCGCACGCGGCCGATCAGCCCGCTGATGCGGCCGAAATCGGTGTGCTGGTCCAGCGTCAGCAGCAGGTCCTCGGCGCGGTCGAGCTGGTCATCGAGCATGGCGATGTTGCGCCGCACGGTATCGGCGAATTCCAGTAGCGTGTGGTCCACGACCTCGGCAGGCGAATCAAAGGATTCATTGCGTTGCAGCGCGCGGTACACCACGCCAAGTGCGGGCACGGGCTGGCGGCGCGTGGTGATGAGCAGGTCGGGCAGCACGGCAAAGCGCCAGGCGGAGAGGTTCTTGTCATCCTCCGACATGGCATCATCAAAGCCGGGCAGGGCGCCATACACGATGTCGCCTTCCGCCTCCACATTGGTGCCGCGGTCGGTGCTGCCAAGTGCAAGGCGCACTTCCTCGGGCAGGCAGGGTATGGCCTGGATATGGGCGCGGCTGGCGGTGTGGACGATATCGTAATGCAGCCAGACCCATGAATCGGGGCTGGCGGGCGAGCCACCTTCAAGTGCGCGCGTAATCTGTTCGTCATTGAGCCGCACGGGGCGGTGGCCGGACTGGCAGCCAATGGCCCAGACCAGCCCGTTCGAGATGGACGTGGCGGGCGGCCTGCCCTCCATCGGCATGGCGGCGTCGGCTACGGGAAAGTCGGGAACGGTTTCCATCGCTTGTCCCTCCATCATGCCGCCTGCTGCGGCTGTCATGTCCGGGCGGTGGCTGACATGAAAACGGGCGGGCGGCGGCCACAGGCCACGCGTCCGCCCGCCATCACGCAGTTGCGCCTTATTTCATCAGGTCAGGGGAGACCTTGCCGCCATTTTCCGCCAGCTTCTGCATGACCTGCTTGATCAGCCAGATGTTCATGGGGGCGGTATCGTTCATGTCACCGGTGTAGTGCAGTTCGGTGGCCAGTTCGCGGCGCGCGGCAAGCGAGCTGTCCAGGCCGAGCAGCGTCATCAGGTCAACGATCGAGACCTGCCAGTTCAGCTTCTGGGGGTACTTCGCTGCCAGCGCGCTCAGCACGGCATTCACGTCCACCGGCTGGGCCGGGGCTGCGGGGGCTGCTGCGGGAGCCGCGGCGGCAGGGGCAGTTGCGCCGGCTGCGGGGGTTGCGGCCGGGGTGGCGGCAGCAGCGTGGCTGCCAAAAATCTTGGACAGGATCGTGCCAAAAATGCTCATGGTATCTTCAACTCCATAAATATGGGCCCGGCTGGTGCCGGGCCTTTCAGGCCGCGTGACTGGCCCTTAGTAACGGTAATCCTTGTTCTTGAACGGACCGTTGACCGGCACGTCAATGTATTTTGCCTGCTCATCCGTCATGCGCGACAGGTGGGCCCCGACCTTGGCCAGGTGCAGGAAGGCCACCTTTTCATCAAGATGCTTGGGCAGGGTGTAGACCTTGTTCTTGTACTTGCCCTTGGGCGCCTGCCACAGTTCAAGCTGCGCCAGCGTCTGGTTGGTGAACGACGCGGACATGACGAACGAGGGGTGGCCCGTGGCATTGCCAAGGTTCACCAGCCGCCCTTCGGACAGCACGATCAGGCGCTTGCCGTCGGGGAAGACGACCTCATCGACCTGCGGCTTGATGTTGTCCCACGTGTAGTTGCGCAGGGCATTGATCTGGATCTCGGAATCGAAATGCCCGATGTTGCACACAATGGCGCGGTGCTTCATCTCGCGCATGTGCTCGATGGTGATGATGTCGATGTTGCCCGTGGCGGTCACGAAGATGTCGCCGCGCGGCGCGGCCTCTTCCATCGTCACGACCTCGTAGCCTTCCATTGCGGCCTGCAGCGCGCAGATGGGGTCAACCTCGGTCACCAGCACGCGGCAGCCCGCGTTGCGCAGCGATGCGGCGGAACCCTTGCCCACGTCGCCATAACCGGCCACCACGGCCACCTTGCCCGCCATCATCACGTCCGTGCCACGGCGGATGGCGTCAACCAGGCTTTCGCGGCAGCCATACAGGTTGTCGAACTTCGACTTGGTCACGCTGTCATTGACGTTGATGGCAGGCACCTTGAGCGTGCCCTTCTTTTCCATCTCCCACAGGCGGTGCACGCCGGTGGTGGTCTCCTCCGACAGGCCGCGCACGTTCTCGAGCAGTTCGGGATACTTGTCGTGCATCATGACGGTCAGGTCGCCGCCATCATCGAGGATCATGTTGGGCGTCCAGCCATCCGGCCCGTGGATGGTCTGCTCGATGCACCAGTTGAACTCGTCTTCCGTCAGGCCCTTCCAGGCGAACACGGGCACGCCGGTCGCGGCGATGGCGGCGGCGGCCTGGTCCTGAGTCGAGAAGATGTTGCATGACGACCAGCGCACCTCGGCGCCGAGCGCGGTCAGGGTCTCGATCAGCACAGCGGTCTGGATCGTCATGTGCAGGCAGCCTGCGATCCGTGCGCCCTTGAGCGGCTGGGAGGGGCCATATTCCGCGCGCAGCGCCATCAGCCCCGGCATTTCGCCTTCAGCGATCGAGATTTCCTTGCGGCCCCACTCGGCGAGCGAGATGTCCTTGACCTTGTAGTCGGTGCTGGTGGTCATGTTTTATCCTGTATTCGTTAATTCGGCACAGGATATACCCGTTTGGGCGCGACTGATCCAGAGCGGGCGGGATTTGTCTTCACGCGATCGTGCGGGCAACCGCATCGGCCTGGTCGAGCAGGCGCAGGAAGTTTTCGCCCCACAGGGCCGCGATCTGGGCGTGGTCATAGCCCCGGCGCAGCAGTTCGGCGGTGAGGTTGCCCGATTCCGAGGCATCGGCCCAGCCGCGAATGCCGCCACCGCCATCGAAATCCGATGAAATGCCGACATGCTTGATGCCGATTCGCTGCACGGCGTAATCGATATGGTCCACGAAATCCGCCACCGTGACGGGACGGATGTCGCGCACGTCGCGCGGGCGGAGGAAGGCGTCCATGGCGGTGATATGGATCACGCCGCCACATGCGCGCAGCGCATCAAGCTGGCCATCATCGAGGTTGCGGGGGTGATCGCACAGCGCGCGCACGCAGGAATGGCTGGCAAAGACCGGCGCGCGCGAGAGTTCGACCGCCTGCATCATGGTGTCGCGCGCGGTGTGTGACACGTCGATGAGCATGCCGGTGCGGTTCATTTCCACGATTGCAGCCCGGCCCAGCGCCGACAGGCCGCCATGCAGGCTGTCGGGGTCGTTGAGGTGGTGCATGGGGCGCGCCGAGTCGGCCAGCGCGTTATGGCCGTTATGGGTCAGCGTCATGTAGCGCGCGCCCAGGGCGCGGAACTGCCCGATCAGCGAGAGGTTGTCGCCCATCGCGTAGCCGTTCTCCACGGCGGGTACGATGGCGATGTCACCGGCTTCATACGCCGCGCGCACGCCTGCCGCCGTATCGCACACGCGCACGCCCCCGATCCGGCCCGCATCGTTGATCACGCGCAGCATGGCCAGCGCGCGGGCCGAGGCGGCTGCATGCCCGGCTGCATCGCATGCGCCCTGGCCCACATAGGCCACGAGGCAGGCCGCCCGCAGCCCGCCCGCGCGCATGCGCGGCAGGTCCACCCGGCGCGAGGGGCTGCCGGTGGCGAAGTCGCCCCGGTCGGGCCATGGAATATCGACATGGGTATCGAGGGTCAGGATGGTGTGGTGCAGGTCGGCGGATGTATCGGTCATTCGGTCCTCGTCTGGTGCTGATAATGAACCACATGCAGCCCAGTCCTGAAAACTGGGCATAAAACAAAAGCCGCGTGATGTCGTTAGGGTGACAGACGGCGACACGTCCTGCCCCGGCCAGGTCGCCACCCTGCCGCCCTTGCGCCGGGGCACCATGCAACGCCGGGGCGCCAGGCGAAGGAACGACCATGACCACCATCCCCCTGCTGACCCTCAATGATGGACGCAAGATCCCCGCGATCGGGTTTGGCACCTACCCTCTCGACAACCCGCAGGCCGAGGCCGCCGTGCGCGAGGCGCTTGCCGCAGGCTACCGCCTGTTCGACACGGCAGCGCGCTACGGCAACGAAAGCGGGGTCGGCACCGGCCTGCTCAGCTTTGATGTGGGGCGGGAAGACATCTTTGTCACCACCAAGCTGCGCGGGGCCGAGCAGGGCTTTGACAGCACGCTGCGTGCCTTCGAGGCCAGCCTCGAGCGGCTCAAGATGAGCTATGTCGACATGTATCTCATCCACTGGCCGCTGCCCGCCAAGGATCTGTACGTAGAGAGCTGGAAGGCGATGATCCGCCTGCAAAAGGAGGGGCGGGTGCGCTCCATCGGCGTCTCCAACTTCCTGCCCGAGCACCTGCAGCGCCTGGTGGATGAAACGGGTGTGACGCCCGCGGTCAACCAGATCGAGATGCATGTCGATTTCGCGCAGGCTGCACAGCGCGAGGTTGATGGCAAGCTCGGCATTCTCACGCAGGCATGGAGCCCGCTGGGGCGTGGCGCCATCCTCAAGGACCCCACGCTGGCCCGCGTGGCCGAGCGGCATGGCCGCACGCCCGCGCAGGTCATGCTGCGCTGGGTGGTGCAGACAGGCTCGGTGCCCATTCCCAAAAGTGCCCACCCCGAGCGCATGCGCGCCAACCTGCGGGTGTTCGATTTTCAACTGACCGATGAGGACATGCGCGACCTCGCCACCCTTGATGCCCCGGCCCATCGCACCGGCGGCGACCCGGCCACCTATATCGAGGAATAACCACGCCGGAATGGCCCTGCCGCCCCGTGGCCACGGGGCGGCAGGGCAGGATTGCGCAAGCCGGATTCACGCTGTTATGGTGCGGCGCCCGTTCCATGCCGGGCGGGCCATGTTGGCACGTCCTTCATTGGGTGTGCGGGCATGAGCAGGATTACGGCACGACATGGCAGTAGCGCAGGCATACGCACCATCCGGTGAAACGGACAATCGGGTTGGCTGGCCATTTCGTCCATCGCCCCGCCGCCTTCTGCGCTGGCTGGCGCTTGGCCTTGCGGGGGCGCTTGCCGCCTGCGCCCATAACAGCGTGGGCACCATGAGCGAAGAGCAGATGGTCCACGAGGCCGAGGCCTACCGCGCCCGTGCCCATAGCAGCTATACCCCGCCCGGCCCGCCCGATGACCCGTGGGGCCCCTACATTACCGAGGCGTCGCAGCGCTTTGACGTGCCCGCGGTGTGGATACGTGAGGTAATGCACCGCGAATCGGGTGGCCAGCTTTACCGCAACGGGCAGTTCGTGACCTCGCTGCCCGGCGCCATGGGCCTGATGCAGCTCATGCCCCCCACCTACGATACGATGCGCGCGCGCTACGACCTTGGCCCCGATGCCTTCGAGCCGCATGACAACATCATGGCGGGCACCGCCTATATCCGCGAGATGTATGACATCTACGGCTCGCCCGGCTTCCTGGCCGCCTATAACAGCGGGCCGGGGCGGCTGGATGATTTTGTCGATCACTATCGCACCCTGCCCAAGGAGACGCGCAACTACGTGGCGGCCATCGGGCCACGCATCGCGGGGAGTTCGCCCGTCAACCGCTCGCAGGCCGACCTGCTTGTCGAGGCACGTGCCATGGCCCGCGCGCAGGCTGCCCAGAACAGCCTGAGCAGCCGCAGCCGTGGGCAGCGGATGCTGGCCTCCGTGCCGAACGGCACCGCGCTCGAGACCCCCTCGCCCGAGGCCGCCGCCGTGCGGGCGGCGTGGCGCGCACGCACGCAGGACGGCATGACCCCCATGGTGGCCGCGGGCGAGCACCCGGGCGTGATCAGCATGGCGGGGGGGCATGACTGGGGCGTGCAGGTCGGCGCCTATGGTTCGGCAGGGCAGGCGGAGCATGCAGCGGGGCAGGCACGGGCCAAGGTTTCGCTCAGCGGCGTGCATACCCATGTTGCAAGCGTTGCATCGGGGCATGGTCATGTCTATCGTGCAAGGCTGACCGGCCTTTCGCACGATGCAGCCCAGCAGCTGTGCCAGAGGCTTGGTGGTTCCGGGTGTCAGATTTTGCCGCCGGCCACATGATGACATTGACCTCTGTAACGGGGTGTGAGGAAACATGAGGTATTTTTACAGGCGTCCGCGCGGGGCATTGCCGGGGCTGTGCCTGCCGCTGGTGGGCCTCATGGCCTTTGCCGGGTTCATCTGCTTCTCGCCCGCGCGCGCCGCCCTGCCGGTGGGCAGCGAGGCGCCGCTGTTCGATGCCCAGGCCACGCGCAATGGCAGCGAGTTCAGCTTTCGCCTCGCTGATGCGCTCAGGCAGGGGCCGGTGGTGCTGTATTTCTACCCCGCCGCCTTTACCCGTGGCTGCACCATAGAAGCGCATGACTTCGCTGATGCCATGGACCAGTACAAGGCGCTTGGGGCCACGGTCATTGGCGTTTCCACCGATGACATGCCCACGCTGGACCGTTTTTCGGTCAGTGAGGGCCATGGCCGCTTTCCCGTGGCGGCCGACCCGCATGGCGAGATTGCCCGCAAGTATGACAGCCGCCTGCCGCTGCTCAACCGCGCGAGTCGCACCTCCTATGTCATCGCGCCTGATGGCAAGGTGATCTACGCCTACAGCGCGCTTTCGCCTTCCGGCCACGTGAGCAAGACGCTTGATGCGCTGCGGCAGTGGCAGGCCGCGCGGGGGCAGGCCAGCAAAGTGGCGTTGCCCGCGGCCCCTACGGCTCAATAGGATAAAAATTTACGGGTACCGCCTTTTTTCAAAACGGCGGCGTTCTTTCAGGCTTTCTGCAAAAACAGTCCCTGAAATCGCATCCTGCTGCCCCTTGCCGGTCCGGGTGGGGGGTGGCGTGCGTCGCCGCCGCGACATTGACTTGGCGGGCATGCGCGCTATTGACTGCACGCTCACCCTGCATCGGGGGGAAGCCGGTGGGATTCCGGCACGGTCGCGCCACTGTGCACCGCATGGACCATGCGGAAGTCAGACCTCCCCGACAGTTCACAAGCATCATTTCCGATACGGGACGCGCTTTCCCGACAGGAGCATAGCCATCATGACTTTCCTTTCCTTCCCCTCATGCCGGGGCGTGGCCTGATGGCCGGTCGCCTGCTGCTGCGTGGCATGCTGGCCGGCATCGTGGCCGCCTGCCTTGCCTTTTTCTTCGCCCGCGTGTTTGGCGAGCCCCAGGTCAATCTTGCCATCGGCTATGAAGCCGCGATGGATGCGGCTGCGGGCGAGCCGCCGGAGGTGGAACTTGTCAGCCGCGCGGTGCAGGCCACGGCGGGGCTGCTGACGGCGGCGGTCATGTATGGCGCGGCCTATGGCGGGGTATTCGCGCTGGTATTCGCCACCGCCTATGGCCGCATTGGCCGTTTTTCGCCGCGCATGCTGGCCATGCTGCTGGCGGCAGCGGGCTTTCTGGCCGTGGTGCTGGTGCCTGACCTCAAATACCCGGCCAATCCGCCCGGCGTGGGCAACCACGAGACCATCGGCCTGCGCACGGCGGCCTATTTCGAGATGGTGGTCTTTTCCATCTGCGCCCTGATCATGGCGGTGCTGGCCGGGCGGTGGCTTGCGCCAAGGCTGGGCAACTGGAATGCCAGCCTGTGCGGCGTGGTGGCGTTTGTGGTGCTGGCGGGCCTGCTGCAATGGGCGCTGCCGAGCGTCAATGAAGTGCCCGACAACTTTCCCGCCCAGGTGCTGTGGCACTTCCGCGAGGCGGCGCTGGGCATGCAGCTTGTGCTATGGGGCGGCATGGGCTTTGGCTTCGGCCTGCTGGCCGAGCGCGTGCTCGGCCGCCCGAACGCCCTGCGCCATTACGGCTGAGAGCTTGGCGCATCCGTTGTGGCTGCATCGCCCGCAGGGCGCGGTGTGGCCATGCTGGCGGGGGTAGGCGGGCTGGCTGTCGCGGTATCCTTCATCACATCGGCCCAGAGTGCGCGCAGTTTGGCATCCATGGCGTCATCCACGATGGGGAAGGTGTGGCTTGCCGCGATATAGGCGGGCTGCTGCGCCCAGTGCAGGGCGGCGCGTGTCGTGTCATCAAGCGGCGCGCGCGTGTTGGCAGGCATGCCCCAGTAGCATGATGAGGTGGCCAGCCGCGCCTGGGCTGCGGGCGTGCGCAGGTATTTTGCAAAGGCCAGCGCCAGCGCCTTGCGCTGCGAGGCCTCGACGATCGAGATGCCATGCTGCCAGCGGATGCCGCCCTGCCGGGGCAGGGTAAAGGTCAGGTCCGGCCTTGGCTGCGGGGCATGGGCATCGGCTGTTGTCACGGTGCCGCCTTCATCCACGCCTGCCGTGGTCCAGCCGCCACCGCCCACCACAATATCCACCTGCCCGTCGGCCAGGGCCTGCTGCACGCTCGCCGTATCGCCCACCAGCGTGGCATTGGCACGCAGGGCGGCCAGCTTGTCGTGCAGGGCAGGCAGGTCGGCCTCGGTCAGATGGGCAGGGTCAAGGCCGAGTGCGAGCGCCACGTAGGACAGGATGAGCAGGTAGCTGTCATAGATGGCGATGTGCCCGTTATGGCTTGGTTGCCACGGGGCGTTGATGTCGTCCATCTCGGCGGCGGGCACGCGGGCCTGGTTGAAGGCCACGGCATGGAAGCCGTATTTTTCCGGCACGGAATAAAGCTGGCCCTGATACGACCCGCTTGCGGGGTTGGCGATGGCGGGGGGAATGTCGGTGTTGGGGAAATCCGCCGGGTCGAGCGGGGCCAGCAGGCCTGCTGCTGCAAGTTGCGCGGCGGCCGTCTCCTCCATGATCACCACGTCCCAGTCACCGGGCTGGGCCTGGCGCAGGATGCCGCGCACGGCCTCGGTGCCGTCAATATCCTTGAAATGGATGCGCACCCTGTTGGCCTGCTCGAACGGGCCGAGCAGTTCGGGGTCCTCATGGTCGCACCATGTCAGCACGTTCAGAACCTCGTCAGCCGCCCATAGCGGCGCAGGCGCCATGGCGGCAAGGAGCGAGAAGGCGGTCGCGGCAGCGAGGGCGCTGCGACGGCTGCGTGCGGGCATGGGAAATTCTCCTCCAGGATCAACCCCCAGCATGAACGGGTCGGGGAGTGAGGTCCAGTGTACAGGTGGCGTTTCGCGCGGTCATTCCGCACGCCCAACGGGCGCGGGCGCGTGTCATGACAGGCGTGGCGTGCACGACACGCCGGGCTGCCTGCCGGTTTGCCCCATATTGTCGCGCGCCATGATGGCGGGCTATGGATAGCCGCATGATCGCCGATTTCATCCGCCGCCTTGCCCGGCGTCGTTCCGCCTCACCTGCCATGTCCCGATCCGCCGTGCGGGCTTCGCGGCAGGTGATCGCGCCCGCCCCGGGCTCGGAGGCGGCGCAGGCCATTGCCACCACCACGGTCATGCCCGCGGGCCGCCTGCGCGACTATGCCCGGACAGCGCGCGGCGTGGGGCGGCTTGCGGCCATTACGGTGTGGGTGCCGCTTTCGGTCGGGTTCGAGGCCGTGCTGCTGCTCGTGCCCGGCACCGCCAAGATCCGCTGGACGCGCATGGTCTGGGGCGGGCTGTGCCTGCTTCTGTCGCTGCGCATCCGGGTGGTGGGGCGCAGGGCCGGTGGCGTGGGCGGGCGCAAGGCCCGACAGAATGGCGAGCGGCCTGTCATTTACGTCTCCAACCATTCCACATGGCTTGACGTGCCGGTGCTTGGCACGGTGCTGCCATCCAACTTCGTGGCCAAGGGCGATATCGAGGGCTGGCCCATCATGGGGCTGGTCTCGCGCATTGGCCGCACCATATTCGTCAGTCGCCAGCGCAGCACCACGGGGCGCGAGCGCGACGAGATGCTGCACCGCCTGATGGTGGAAGGCGACAACCTGATCCTGTTCCCCGAAGGCACGTCATCGGACGGCTCAAGGGTGCTGCCCTTCCTGTCGGCCTTCTTCGCCATTGCCAAGCCGCCGCGCCTGCCCAAAGGCAAGGGGCCGGTCGAGCCCGACAGCGAGGCCGCCGCCATTGCCGCGCGTCCCGGCATGACGCCGCTGATCCAGCCGGTCTCGGTGGTGTATGACGAGCTTGAGGGCCTGCCGGTCAACCATGCCCGCCGCCCGGTCTTTGCGTGGTATGGCGACATGGAACTCGGGCCGCATGTGTGGCAGTTGCTCAAATGGCGCTCCATGCGCGCGACCGTGCTGCTGCACCCCGCACTCGACCCCGACGACTTTCCCAGCCGCAAGGCGCTGGCGCAGGCGGCCTGGCGTGCGGTGGCGGCGGGTGCGGCAGAGTTGCGCCAGAACCAGGCCCAGCCCGAGCAGGACAGCGCCTATGCCTGCCGCCCGCTTGCGGGCATGCTGCCGCAGGATCTTGAACGCCACGGCAGATAAGGCGCGACGCTGGCGGCTTTGTGTCAAGATTGAGGCATGTCATGTTTCCGCATGGGCATAAATCATAGTATGATGCCTGCGCCGAGTGGTCCCGATGCCTGTTTCCGCATGGCCATGATCGAATCTGACCGCTTGATGACGCGCCAGGCGGATGCCTGCCCAGGTCAGGAAAATGATCTTACATGGCGCGGTTGGGCGTGCCGATGTTCTGGAGTTTACGGTGGATCAGCCGAAGATTAGCGCCGATGTCCTGCTTTCTGCTATGGAGCAGGCCATTGATCCCATGGTCGTGATTGATGAGCATAACCTCATCATCTTCTTCAACGCGGCGGCCGAGAAGATATGGGGCTGCTCGCGCGAAGAGGTCATGGGTCGCAATGTGAGCTGCCTCGTGCCCGAACCCGAGCGCGATCGCCATGATGACTACATCAACCGCAATCGCGAGACCGGGGTCGGCCGGATTGTCGGCACCTCGCGCGAGGTCGAATTCCGTCGCGCCAATGGCGAGTATGTCTGTGGCGAGCTGTCCATCTCGCGCGTGCAGGTGAATGATTGCGGCAAGATCTACTACATCGCGGTCATGAAGGACGTGACCGAGCAAAGCCGCCAGCGCAAGATACTGGTGCTGCAAAATGATGTGCTCCAGGCCCTCGCATCCGACATGAGCATACAGGAAGTGGGCGACCTGCTGTGCCGCCGGGCGGACAGTTTCGTGCCCGGCGCGGTTGGCGCGCTGATGCTGATCGACCGCTCGCGCAGGCTTTCGGTCAGTGCCTCGCCCTCCATGCCCAAGCGCTACCGCGCGGCACTCGACAGCATGCAGCTTACCCCCGAGCAGCTTGAAATGCTGCGCGCCAACCCCGCCGGCAGCAACACCGTGGTGTGGGATGGCTACGCCTCGCTGGCCCGCTCGCTGGGGTTGGAGCGGTGCTGTTCGTCCACCATCATCTCGCGCACGGGGCAGGTCATGGGCGTGTTCGCGCTGTACCTGCGTGGCGACGAGGCCGATCTGGCCTGGGCGCAGCGCGTGGTCTCGACCAGCATGCCGTTCTGCGCGCTGGCCATCGAGCAGAGCGAGACGCGCCAACATATCGCCCAGCTTTCCAATTTCGACAGCCTGACCGGGCTGCTCAACCGCACGTCGCTGCACAATATCATCGAGCGCCTGATCATGCGCGGCGGCGACAGCCAGTTCTCGCTGTTCATGGTTGATATCGACCGCTTCCGCGATATCAACGACGCGCTTGGCCATGTGAATGCCGACCGCTTCCTCATAGAGATCGGTCGCCGCATCCGCCATCTGGTCAAGGATGAATACATTGTCAGCCGCTCCGGCGGTGATGAGTTCATCATCGTCGTGCCTGAATGCTCGCATGAACGCGCCGAGAAATTTGCCGAGAACCTGATCAACGCCATCGCCAGGCCGCTGCAGGTGGGCGAGAACACGCTCAGCATCTCGTGCTGCGTTGGCATCAGCACCTTCCCCGCCAACGGGCCGGACAGCGAATCCCTGCTCAGCCATGCCGATGCCGCGACCCGCCAGGCCAAGGAGGACGGGCGTGGCCTGTTCCGCTTTGCCGGCCAGGAAAAGAACCAAGTGGCGCAGGACCGGCTGGTGCTGGGCTCGGCGCTGCGCGATTCGCTCTCCAAGGGCATGCTCAACCTGAACTACCAGCCGCAGGTCGAGACCATGACCGGCGGCCTTTACGGGGTGGAGGCGCTCTCGCGCTGGCATCACCCCACGCTGGGCAACATCTATCCCTCCCGCTTCATTGCCGTGGCGGAGGAGACGGGCCAGATCGAGGCCATTGGCCGCTGGTCGCTTGAGGAAGCGTGCAGCCAGATGGTGAAGTGGGACCGCGACGGCGTGCGGGTGCCGACCGTGGCGGTCAACCTCTCCGCCGTGCATTTCCGCAACCGCGGGCTGCCCGAGCACATTGCCAACCTGCTCAAGCACCATGGCCTGACGCCGGACCGCCTGACGGTGGAAATAACCGAGAGCGTGATGATGGACAGCAGCAGCGAGACCGAGGAGGTGCTGCATGCCATCCGCAGGCTTGATGTCGGGCTGTCGATGGATGATTTCGGCACGGGGTATTCATCGCTCTCGCGGCTGACCCGCCTGCCGCTGACCGAGATCAAGATCGACCGCAGCTTCATCAACGACTTCGAGCATGACACCAACGCCCAGGCCGTGACCATGGCAGTGATCGGCATCGGCTCGCGGCTGGGCATGACGGTGGTGACCGAAGGCGTGGAAACCGAGCAGCAGTGGCGCCTTCTGGAGGAATTGCATTGCGATGTGATGCAGGGCTATCTTTTCTCGAAGCCACTACCGCCAGCGGAACTGGAAAAATGGTTCCGCGAGCGGCAGGAGCGTGGCTCCTTCCTTATTCCAACGACGGCATAGAGCATGTGGTGCCCCGCACTGGCACCGGTGTTTCAGGGGCATGCGGGGGCCGGTTTGAGTTCATGACGCATAACAGTTTGTTTTTCATTACGGATTCCAGGCGGGAACATGGCATTGCAACACGATGATCGGCTGCGGGCCCTGACGCACCAGGATGCGGATTTCTGGGCTGATCTGGTTGATAATGTCCTCATTGTCGCGATTACGGATAGCGAGGGGGTCATCACCTACGTGAATGACCGCTTTTGCGAGATAAGCCAGTACTCGCGCGAGGAACTGGTGGGATCGACGCACCGGATCGTCAATTCCGGCTACCATGATGCCGATTTTTTCCGGGATCTGTACCGCACCATCAAGGCGGGGCAACTGTGGCGGGGCAATATCTGCAACCGCGCCAAGGATGGGTCGCTGTACTGGGTGGCCACCACCATCATTCCCAAGATCGACCGGCAGGGCACGATTACGGGGTATGTGGCCAGCCGGTTCGAGATTACCGAACTCATGAACACGCGCGACCGGCTGTGTGAACTGGCCGAGACCGATACCCTGACCGGCCTGCTCAACCGCGGCGGCTTCAACACGGCGCTGGCCGATGAGATCGCGCGCTGCCGCGAGCCGGGCATGACCGCCCACCCGGCACTTGCCATGTTCGACCTCGATGGCTTCAAGCAGATCAATGACGTGCATGGCCACCATGCGGGTGACATCGTGCTGCGTGCCATTGCCTCGCGGCTGATCGAGCTTACCCACCCCGATGATCCGGTCAGCCGGCTGGGTGGCGATGAGTTTGCCGTCATCCTGCACCGCACGCTCGAGGATGTATCGCTTGAGCGGTACATGGACCGCCTGCAGGCCATCCTTGAACGCCCCATCGATATCGAGACGGTAACGGTGAGCGTTGCGGGCAGTATTGGCGCGGTGCTGCTCGATGGCACCGACACGATGGAAGACGTGCAGAAAAACGCCGACATGGCGATGTACGCTGCCAAGCGCGCGGGCGGCAAGCAGTCGCAGATGTTCACCAGGAACCTGCGCGAGCGCGCACAGGCGCGTGTCTCGATCCTGAGCGAGGCGCGGTGCGGGGTCGAGCGCAACCAGTTCGAGGTCTATTACCAGCCGATCGTGAACTGCAACACGATGGAGGTGGACCAGATCGAGGCGCTGCTGCGCTGGCAGCACCCCGAGCGCGGGCTGCTCGCGGCGGAAGACTTCTCCGACGTGTTTACCGATGCGGGCCTCGCCCAGGCGATGGGGCCGCGCATGATCGAGGCCTTCCGGCGCGATGTGTGCATGTGGAACGAGAAAGGCCAGCCGCCGCGCCAGCTTGCCATCAACCTCTCGCGCATGGACCTGATCCGCGATGACTACCAGCGCGAGCTTGAGGAATCGCTGCGGCGCTTCAACATGTCGCCCGACAGCTTTGTGCTGGAAGTGACGGAAGCCATGCTGCATGGCCGCCGGGCCGAGCAGGGCATCCGCAACCTGCGTGAACTGGCGCGGGCGGGTTTCCGGATCGCGCTTGATAATTTCGGCAAGGGCATCACGGTGCTGAACCACCTGCGCGAACTGCCGTTCTCGCAGGTCAAGATCGACCAGAGCATGGTGACTAACATCGTGGGCAACCCCGATGCCTGCATGGTCCTGTCCAGCCTGATCGACATGGGGCAGGGCTTCAACATGGAAGTCACGGTCGAGGGTGTTGAAAACCGCGAGCAGTTTGAACTCGTCAAGGCGCTCAGGCCCGAGCGCATCCAGGGTTTCTTTGTCTCGTCTGCACTGTCTTCCCAGGATATTCTCAAGCTGCCCGCGCGTTTTGAAGGGGTGACGCTGTGAGCGATGATGCGCCCCGCATGGTGGCCGCGCGCATTGGCGATGACCTGCCGCGCGTGGACGTGATTGAGCTGGCCAATACGCGGCGCATCATGCATGCGGAGCGGCATAATGATGGCTCGCGCATGCCCATGTTCATTCCCGCCGCCTCATGGGCGCGGTTGCTGGAACTGCATTGCACGGGGGAGGGCGACCGGCCCCGCCTCGCGCCCTCGCGTGTCATGGACGGGCTCGAGCGCGCCCTTGGCCGTATCATGACCGAGGTGGTGCGCCATGATGCGGCGCAGGACGCGCCCTTGCGCCCGGTCTATGATGTCACATCCGACCTGTTCGGGGCGGAGGAAGGGCCGGTCGAGATCCGCATGCTTGTTGACCGCACGACCGGTGTTGCCTGCATGCTGGCCGGACCGCCTGCGGATATTGCGGCGCTGCCGCTCGAGATGACTTCCTGATTATAAAAAGCTTCAGGTAATGCCGCCTTTTTGAAAAAAGGCGGCACCCAGAAACTTTTATTTTGCGCTTGCCGGTGCTGGCGTGTCTGGTGTCGGCGGCGTAGCGGGCTGTGGCTCGAGCCTGGGCGAGTGAAAGGCGGAGACGGGGCCGAAGACCCCTTTCTTCACATGCCGCATGGACGCAAGCGGCTGGCGCACGCAGCCACGGGTGACGATGGAGCACACACCATCCGTGCCCATCATTTCATCATCATCGCCGCTGTAATGTACCTGGGTGACCCGGTCGTTTTCAAAGCGGATATCGGCAATGCAGGTCTTGCCTGCGCCACCGAGTGTCGTTTCGGTCAGGTTGACGACCGACTGGAGCGGGATCAGCGTCGAATCATTGGTGGAGGGAATGTTCAGGGTGCGCGAATATTCAAAAATCTGCACTGCATCGCTGATTTTCTTGGTCTTGTCGGGAATGCCCACGCAGGACTGCACATCCGTGCTGTTCATGCCGATCATGGTCATCTGCGCGCGATGGGCAGCGCGCGAATCCGTATAACCACAGCCTGAAAGGCCGCTGAGGCCCACCAGCCCTGCCACAAGCGCTGTAGCCTGCCACAGGCGCAGGCAGGGCCGCAGGGCAGTAAAACGGGTGGTTACGGGTGCATGCATGGTGCCTCTGTCAAATATCTGGACCCGTGCAGGCCCGGTGTGGCGATGAGGGCCGCGCGTGAGTGAATAAAGTGAAAGCCGGCACGCAAGCCTGCGCCTGCAAACTGTAGGGCGCTGCCGGTGAATATTTTTTCAAAAAAGCTTCGGCAAATGTCGCCCTTTTGAAAAAAAGCGACACTTAAAAACTTTCATTATTTCTATCAGTGCGTTGTCCTGAAGCCATCTGGCGTATCGAGACGGTAACGCGGCAGGGTGGGGGAAGTTCTGGCTGCGCGGGCAGGCAACCGGATGCGCCATGCGCAGTAGCGGACCGCATTCGCGTGCTGACAGGGCTTGGGCGTGGAAGCCACAAGAATCATTCTGGCAGGCCCCTGAGGGCTTTTAAATTGATCGGGAAAAAATGGTGCTGCTGGGCAGGATTGAACTGTCGACCTCTCCCTTACCAAAACACATCCTCCCCGCAAAATCAGAGGCATTCCGTCAAGAATGCCGCCAATAAATTAAACGTGGCATCGATTCGTGCATGCGATTCTGGTCCAGTGGACCAGAGGGGTATTTCTCGATTCGTTATCGTCGATGTCGAGTCGGGTTGCCTACGAATGGGGCGACCGGGATAGGTCCAATGCACTCTTTGGCGGACCAGGTATCAATCATCGCCTGCACCCTTCCCCACAATTCCTCGCGGTCGGCAATCATCCTGGCAGCCTCGGCGTGCCGGGCATCATCGTTCTGTGCGAACATGGATGCCTCATAGCCAAGCTGCCGCCCCATTTCCACGTCAGGCATGGACGACAGCGCCGCATAGGCCACCGGCAGGCTGATAGCCTGCCCGCGCGTCCGGCTGGCATCGGCCTGCACCCCGAATGTGGGCACCGTAGTGGCTGCACCCACGCTGAACTGGCCGCCCTGCGTGAACTGGCCGGAGAGCTGAAGCGTCACGTCGCCTGCAATCGTGCCGATCACCGGGTCGGGCGTATGCTGGCTGCACTGGGCAGTGCGCACGGCGCGCGTGAACCGGGCGTCCTGTTCCGCCGTCCAGTCACCCGCATGCGAGACCGACACCACCCCGGCCTGCGCCAGACTGGACTGGATGCCCGCCATGGCCTGCGGGATGGTGGTGGAGATCCTCGCGGGATGGTTTGCGCAGGCAGACAGCACCATGCAGCAAAACATTACGAGAACAAACTTGACACTGTTTAGTTTGTTCATGTTATGTTCATTTCATATCTGAGAGGGATGGGCGAATTATGTCAGGGGACAAGGACACGGACTTTGCGTCTGACAGCGCCGAGGGGCCGATAGACTTGGGCATGGCCATTTCCCATTATGCCACCACGGCAGCGGAAAAGCTGCGGGCCGAGGGAATGACCGCATCGTTCCTGACCGTGTTTATCCACACCAACCCGTATCAGAAGGATACAGGCTGGTAAGCCAATCAGTAGTTATGCGGCATTGAGCCGACCTACGGCACGCTGGTGCTGATCACCGAGGTGCTCCGGCTCCTATGCAAGATCTGGAAGCAGGGGTGTCGGTATTTCAAGGTGGATGTGATGCTAGATGGTCTGTGCCCGGCCGGGCTACAAGGCGGTCTGTGCCAGATGCGTGACCTGATGAAGTCGTCCCGGCTCATGGATGCGCCCGATGCGGTGAATGGGCGCTATGGCCGAGGCACGATTAGGTCTCTTTCCACCGGTCTCGACCGGACATGGCGTGCCCAGCAGAACATGCTTTTCCTAGTCTATGCGACGTACCTCTGGGACATCACGGAGGCGAAAATATGGTGATGGGAGAAATATTTGGAAAGTTATATGCTTATTTGAAGCACAGTGGGGCAGAGGGGCTTTTTTATATTCAAAGGGTAGTCACCCAAGAGCGTGTGCATAAAACTTACAAAATGGTACCATTTTTGCTTGACATTCCCATAGGATTGGTCTAGGTTCCAGAATGTAACAAAGAAAGGAGGTAACACAGCATGGCTCAGACCACTTTCGCGGTCGATGCCAATACGATGAAGGCACTTGAAAGTTTGAAAAAATCTTTTGGTGTAAAAACAAACGCTCAAGTCATTCGAAAAGCACTGGCATTGGCACTAGTCGCGAACCAGAATGCAGACAGCAGTAACACTCTAACCGTTCTTTCTCCTGATGGAGAAAAAAAACAGATACTTATGTCAGCGTAAAATACTGTTCATAATTGATGTTTATACGATAATCATTTTGAAAACATTCGATTTACAAGGAACTTATCTAATGCCAATAACAAAAAGGAGATTTAAGCATGGAAGAAATCAAACTAGGCAATATCGCTGCTAATCTAACAGTAGAGGAGGTAGGGAGTAAAGGTCCTATCTCGCTCGACGATGAGGCTGCGCGAGACCAGATCGACGTCGAAGAAACTCGAGAAAATACCCGTGGGGACATTGCGCGTTATCTCGTGCTAGGTCTTCTGACTATTATTTTTCTGGGTGGGTTGCTTCTTGCATTCCACAAGAAAAGACTACCTGATGAGGATGTTATTAAGTTCATCTCAACGGTAATGGCTTCGATCGTTCCGATCGTTGCGACTGTAGTAGGTTTCTATTTTGGGACCGCCTCTGGTCACAAGAAAGAGTAACATTAGACATGCCCTGTTCTTAATCTCTGTCTCATACTTAATGAAACAGGGAGAGGGAGCAGGGTGTTTTGTATATAATAATTGGGCCGAACTGGTGCTTTAGGCCATGCCTTGCAGATACGCATCATTGGCCGCGACCAGCGCCTCCCAGTCCGGCTGGCTCGGGGCCAGAGCCGAGGCGGGCAGCAGCTGGCGCCAGGCGAGCGCGTGCGCTTCCATGATGCGCGAGCGCACCCAGCGCCAGGTCGCGCGTTGCGTGGTGCCCCAGGTGAGCAGGGTCACGATGTCCGTGTCATCGGTGCCGGTATAATCCCAGCCCAGCAGGCAATGGCCGTTCGCGGGGTTGGGGGTCGGGTCACCATGTCCGGCCGGGGTGCCGGTATCCCACACCGGAGCCAGCGCGCCGTTCTCATCCTCCCACAGATCGGCATCGGCAAGTTGCACGCCGAGATAGGCTGCCGACAGGCCTGCCATGACATTGCGCACGCCATTCAGGTCACACCGCTTCATGATCGATGCTGAGCAGGCCAGGGCCGAGGGCATCCCGCAGGCCTGCCGCCATGCCACAAGGCAGGCCGATGCCCGCTGGCAGGACATGGAAAACATGCTGCTGGGGGGCGCCCCCATCGACCGCACCGGCGGCGAGATCGAGGCCAGCCTGTTCGCCCAGCGCCGCAAGGCGGGGAAGGTGCGGTCATGAGGCTACCCCGGCCAATCCGCCAGCAGCTTCCCACCACCCAGCAGGTGCTGGGCTGCGTGGTGTTCTACGCCCTCATGTGGGGCGCCAGCCTGCTGCTCGTGCTGGAGTGCCTGCCATGAAGCCGAAAGAGCGCGACATGCAGGAAAAGGTTCTGGGCGCTCACCGCGAGGCGATCCGCATCACCCGCGAGCCGTCCGTAACCGCCCGCACCGTATGGCGCTGCATGCCCGGCCTCAAACGCCGGTCGCACGTCACGCGCATCCTGAACAGCCTGGTCGACAAGGGCCTGCTCGCCACCAGCGGCCATCAGGACCAGCGCGGCGAGTTCGTGGTCACCTACAGCATGCCCGGCAGGATAGGGGGTGCAGCGTGAGCTACGAGCAAACAGATTGCCTGAAATATATCGGGGTGATCCTTGCCTTGGCCGGCTGCGCTGTCGGGTCGCTGGTGTTCGGTTACGTCCATGACGACAATTTCAGCAACCCTGACTATGCCGCGTGCAGACGCAGGGGCTACGCCATGCCGGAGTGTATGCGTCGTTTGGCCATTACGGGAGAGGTGAGATGAGTAGCGCCAACCCGATGAAATTCAGGCGCATCACAGCCGCAACCATCAAAGCAGGATGGAAAAAGAAAGCACGCGCCCTCACTCAGCCGCAACGTCAGCAGGCTCTCGATATGATCCGCTCTGGAGCAACGATCGGATCGGTGAGGGAAGCGCTTGGCATGGATCAGGACACTGTTCTGGGTATCATCGAACTGTGCACCGTCAAGACCGTGCTCACATCGCTCAAGGAGGTCGCCTCATGACCACCATTCCCAGCGCGGTCGTGGAAGCGGCTGCCCGTGCACTGTGTGAGTCATACAATGACCCGCATGGCCCCGATGCAATGGTCGTGACGATCAAAGGCAATACGTTAGTGCCCAACTGGCAGACCTACCGCCGGGCTGCTGCCAATGTCCTGATCGCGGCGGCCTACGCATCCAAGGGCTTGAAACCTCATGCCCTCGATGACCAGGCGCATCCCTGCCTGCGGGGCCTCCAGTTCGGCCGGGAGATCTACGATGTCGAGATCTATGGCAACGGTCAGGGTGAATACCTCGGCATCGTGCTCGAGGAGAGCGGCCCTAGCAGGATTGTTTTCCGTGGGCCTCTGGTCAGGGAAGGCGATGTCAGGCTGATCCGGGCGCGTGGTGTGCAGGCATGGGTAAGCAAAGAGACCGAAGTAAAGGATGATCCCAATGGGTGAGTTACCAGAAAAGCGCCTGCGTATTGCGGATGTGGCGACAGCCTGGGGCTGCTCCCACCAGCATGTTCGTAACCTGATCAAGCGGGGAGAATTACCGGCCATCCGAATCGGATCGCTGTTCCGTATTCGCCCAGATGATGTTGTCGCCTACGAAAACCGAGAGAAATGTCAGACCGACCAGCCCCGACCTACAGCCTCGCAGTCCGAAACGGTTATTTCTACGCCCAGTGGTGGGATCCCCAGCGGGGCAAGAGACGTGTTTCGCTTGGGACAAAAGATCGGTCAGCAGCAACACGCGCGCTAGGGCGGCTCATGGCAGGGGTGGCATCCCCTGCACCCCCATCTGAACCCTCGGTGGATATGATCTTGGAGGGTTACCTGAATGACCGGCGGGAGCGGGTCGCGAGCTTTCAGACCCTTGCACACGCAGCGGCAGCTTTATGTGAGCATCTAGGCTTCCTGAAACCCGATGATCTCACAACGCAGGTCTGCCGTGGCTATGCAGACAAACGCCGTGAGCAGGGATGGCGCGGGCTGCCTGCCGGGCAGTGGCGCCCCATCAGTGACGGCACCATCATTCGCGAACTGGTCACATTACGGGCAGCCTTGAGTTGGGCCGTCAAAGAGAAATGGATTGCACGGGAGCCGTCGATCGAGGTGCCATCAGCACCCCCGCCGCGCGAGCGCTGGCTTACCCATCAGGAAGCCAACAGGCTTCTAGGGGTGACCACCACGCCCCACGTCCAGCTTTTTATCCTCATGGCCCTGTACACCGGCGCACGCACAGGAGCCATTCTTGAGCTGACCTGGGATCAGGTTGACCTGCAGACAGGCGTTATCAGCTTCGGTCGTGGCACTGGCAACAAAGGCCGCTCGATTGTGCCAATGGTGCCCCAACTGCGCCAGGCGCTTACAGTCGCGGCCGAGGGGCGCACGACCGACTGGGTGATCGAGTACCGTGGGAATCGTGTCAGCAAGATCAAGACAGCGTTCAACAAGCGCGTCCAGAAAGCAGGCCTCGAGGATGTCACCCCCCATACCCTGCGGCATACCTGCGCGACATGGATGGTGATGGCCGGCGTGCCGTTTGAGATGGTCGCCAAGTTTTTGGGGAACAGCGTGGAGATGATCGAGCGCGTCTATGGGCACCATAGCCCTAACTGGCTGAAAAAGGCCGCAGATGCTTTGTCTCTCTTTTCTGATAAACATTAAATATTAAATGAAAAATTATATATTAAGTGGTGTAATTTATTATTTCAATTGCACCACTTAATTATAAAATATTTACTTACTGAAACAAGCTTACGTATGGCTTGTAAAAAAATAATCTGTATCTTTGCTGCCCAGTTTGCTCATGTAAAATACCATATTCAACAAACTTGTTAACTAAATTATTTGCAGTTGGATAAGATATATTCAAATTTTCAGCTACGATTTTTATATCGACATAAGGACTATAAAAAAGTCTTTCAAGTAATATTAATGCATTTCCGGCCGTTTTGCCAAAGTTTTTTTGTATTATATCTCTATTTTCTTCTCGAAGATCTACAATTTTCCGAGCCGTTTCAGTTGCTTCTGCGCTAACCTCGGCGACACCACGAAGAAAAAATTTGATCCACTCCTCCCATTTGCCCTCATCACGGACGTCTTGAAGGAGTTGGTAATACTTAGATTGATGTCGTTTGAAGTAATGAGATAAATATAAAACTGGCTTACAAAGAATTTCCTTTTCATACATCAAGAATGTTATAAGAAGCCTTCCAACTCTACCATTTCCGTCTAGAAATGGATGTATAGTTTCAAATTGAGAATGTATTAAAGCAATTTTTATCAAAAATGGAATATCGTCATCACCATGTATGAATTTTTCTAGATTTCCTAAATGTTCCATAAGTTCATGTGGAGGAGGTGGAATAAAGGTTGCATCACGTAATGAACAACCTCCTGACCCAATCCAATTTTGGCTAGTTCGTAACTCTCCTGGATTTTTTTCCTGTCCTCTTACATTTGATAGAAGTTTTTCATGAATTTCTTTTATCAGACGTATAGATATAGGAAGTTCTTTGAGTCTTGATATGCCATATCTTAGTGAGCCTACATAATTTATAACCTCTATTGCATCATTGGGCCGATGAGATGAATGTATGTTTGCTTCAGCTTCTAGAACATCTGACAAAGAAGATTGTGTGCCCTCTATCTGACTGGACAGCACAGCTTCTTTTCTAACGTACATCAAAACAAATAAGTCATGATTAGGCAGAGTTTGGATAGATCCGTCCAATCGCCCTAGCGCCCTATCTGCTCTTGATAGGAGAGTTTGCATTTCCATATCAATTTCAATCTCAGGGGGAAGCGGTGCAGGTATAAAGGCATTATATCCCGTAGATTGCTTTTGGTAGGTTCCTGCACGGTTCACGGTCTGCATGTTGCGCCCCTAAGATCAAACAGTCTTACATTATAGCCTATTCTCACAGTTTAATGTAAACATAAATTCATTAGGCAATCATAAAATTTTCTAATGAAAACTTCCAACACTTAAGGTGTGAGTGCGCCTGCTAATGCAAAGTTTGTGTATCCCAGACAGAGGCCGGTCCGGCTAATGCAAAGTTTGTGTCTTCAGACAGGGGCCGGTCCGGCTAATGCAAAGTTTGTGTCTTAAGACAGGGGCTGGTCCGGCTAACGCAAACTTTGTGTATCCCAGACAGGGGTCGGTCTGGCTAATGCAAAGTTTGTGTCTTCAGACAGGGGCTGGTCCGGCTAACGCAAACTTTGTGTATCCCAGACAGGGGTCGGTCTGGCTAATGCAAAGTTTGTGT